>OY970365.1:0-2863572 GCA_963718595.1 uncultured Thermoleophilia bacterium | reverse complement strand
GTCTGGGCTTCTAACACCGTGCCGTGATCCGGGCGGTGAACAGTGTCAGGTGGGCAGTTTGACTGGGGCGGTCGCCTCCTAAAGTGTAACGGAGGCGCCCAAAGGTTCCCTCAGCACGGTTGGAAATCGTGCGTAGAGTGTAAAGGCAATAAGGGAGCTTGACTGCGAGACCGACGGGTCGAGCAGGAACGAAAGTTGGGCTTAGTGATCCGGCGGTAGCAAGTGGAAGCGCCGTCGCTCAACGGATAAAAGGTACTCCGGGGATAACAGGCTTATCGGTTCCAAGAGTCCACATCGACGAACCGGTTTGGCACCTCGATGTCGGCTCGTCGCATCCTGGGGCTGGAGTAGGTCCCAAGGGTTGGGCTGTTCGCCCATTAAAGCGGTACGCGAGCTGGGTTCAGAACGTCGTGAGACAGTTCGGTCCCTATCTGCTGTGGGCGTTGGAGAGTTGAGAGGAGTCATCCCTAGTACGAGAGGACCGGGATGAACGTGCCTCTGGTGTATCTGTTGTCCTGCCAAGGGCATCGCAGATTAGCTACGCACGGAACGGATAACCGCTGAAAGCATCTAAGCGGGAAGCCGTCCTCGAGATGAGCTCTCCCATCCCCTTGAGGGAGTAAGACCCCTGGTAGACCACCAGGTTGATAGGCCAGCGGTGTAAGCGCAGTAATGTGCTCAGCTGACTGGTACTAATGGGTCGAGGGCTTGACGGATTTATTAAGTACTTTGCGGCCTTGTGCGGTTTTCAAGCTCCACCGGGGCGATTGTCTCGCAAAATTCCGGTGGCGCATGGCGAAAGGGAAACACCTCTTCCCATTCCGAACAGAGCAGTTAAGCCTTTCAGCGCCGATGGTACTTGGGGGGCAACCTCCTGGGAGAGTAGGTCGCCGCCGGTTCTTCGTATGACTTGAGCCGCCCCTCCGGGGGCGGCTCGTCGTCGTTAACGGGCCTTACGCGCGGATCCGACGACCCGGAGCTCGACCGCCGGCCCGACTCCTCGGGCGCGTCCCGGAGGAGGCGGCACCGCGGCGTCGGGTCTCACAGCTCGGCGATGTTCTCCCAACGGGCTCCAGCCCGTACTCGCCGAGCGTGGCGAAGTCGATCATCAGGTCGAACGCGTCGGACAAGCGTTCAGTTAGCGTTTGCTTAGAATCGAACATGAGTTCGTAAGGTACGGAGGCCCTCGGACGGCTTATCGGTCCTGCAACCTGACTTGCATGATAGCGCTCCAAACGGCTTCAGCAAGCGATATCGAGCCCAGCTACCCGCGGGCACGCCGCAACGCTACTGATGATCAGTAGCGTTGCGAACCCCAGAAGCGCGTTTCTTAAGGCGTCCCCTTAAGGGCTTCGACATTCCAGCTGCGAGCTGAGCCCCTAAATCGCCTTGTGTGATGGATCTTACGCAGCTTCAGCGGGAATTTGCAAATCCGAGGACGAGATTGGCAGTCTGCGCGGGTTTCTCGACATTGGGCGAGTGGCCGGCGCCGGCGATCAGGTGCGTCTCGGCGCCCGGGACCGCGCCGTACTGGGCCAGGGCCCGTTCGGGGTCGCTCACGATCTGCTCCTCGGCGCCCATCAGCACCATCAGCGGCTTTCCAGTGCCTCGCATGCGTTGGTCCAGCGACTGGTCGTCGAGGAACTCGTCGACCCTGGTCGGGGATTCGTCGTAGGCGGTGTAGGTCAGCCGGTTGACGTCGTCTACGAAGGCGTCGGGGACGTCGAACCCTGGGGCGAAGGCGACCTCGAGCCCCTGGCGCACGGAGAAGTCCGGCTTGATCGTCCACAGAGCCTCGCCGAGCACCGGCTGAAAGGCCAGGCCGGCGAGGAAGCCGAGGTCTCCGTAGCTGGTGTCGGGCGGCATGTCGACGATCGCGACCCGGTCCACCAGCGCGGGCGCCCTCTCGGCCAGGGCCACCGCCACCGAGCCGCCGAGCGAGTGGCCGACGAGCTCAGCATCGCTCACCTGGAGCTCCCGCAGCGCTTCTGCGACGAATTGCGCCTGCTCTGGGACGCTGTACCCGGAGTCCGGCTTCTCGGAGCCACCATGGCCACGCAGATCGACTGCGACCACTCGGTGCTTGGCCGCGAGCGCGGGCAGCATCCCGTCCCAGTAGTCCATGGCGCAGCTGAAGCAGTGGATGAGCACGATCGGCTCGCCGCTTCGCGGCCCGCGATCGACGACCTGGATCTCACCGCCAGGGAGCACGAGGATCCTGCCGGCGGGCGCGGTAAGGGTGGCCCCGTCGGTGTCGGCGTCGACCACGAGCGTGTTGACGACGACCAGTGCGAACGCCACCAGCACCACTCCACAGACGATCTTCCGGCCTCTCCCCATGCCGGTCGTTACCCTAGCCCAGCTATGGAGAAGTTCGTGATCCAAGGCGGCGCGCCGCTCTCCGGTGAGCTCACCGTCGCCGGCAACAAGAATGCGGCCCTGCCGATCCTGGCCGCCTGCCTGCTGACGGAAGAGGAGCTGCTGCTGCACCGGGTGCCGCGAATCCGCGACACCGAGGCGCAGATCGCGCTGCTGGAGCAGCTCGGCGTCGACGTCGCCTGGGTCGGCGACAACAGCGTCCGGCTCTGCGCCGCCGACGTCACCGGGGCCGACGTGGACGAGGAGCTCTCGGCCAAGATCCGCGCCTCCTTTCTGGTCGCCGGCCCGTTGCTGGCCCGCTTCGGCGAGGCGCGCCTGCCGCCGCCCGGGGGCGACTTCATCGGCCGCCGCCGCCTCGACGCCCACCTCGACGCCTTCCGCGACCTCGGTGCCGTCGTCGACGGCGATCGCTGGATCGAGCTGACCGCGCCGGGCGGGCTCTGCGCCTGCGAGATCTTCATGGACGAGCCCTCGGTGATGGGCACCGAGAACGCGCTGATGGCTGCGGCGCTGACGCCCGGCGCGACGACGATCGCCAACGCCGCCTCCGAGCCGCACGTGCAGGACCTCGCGCGGCTGCTGACCAAGATGGGCGCGACCGTCGATGGCATCGGTTCCAACGTGATGACCGTCAACGGCGCCGACAAACTGGCCGGCGCCGAGCACACGATCACCCCCGACCACATCGAGGTCGGCAGCTTCATGGCCCTGGCCGCGGCGACCGGGGGGGAGCTGCGGATCCGCGACGTCGAGCCGCTGGACCTGAAGAACACCAGGCGCCAGTTCCGCCGCCTCGGCCTGCGCTCGGAGATCGAGGGCAACGACGTGATCGTGCCGCCGGACCAGAAACTCGAGGTCCAGGACGACCTCGGCGACGCGATCCCGAAGATCGAGGACGGGCCCTGGCCGGCCTTCCCGGCCGACCTCACCTCGATCGCGCTGGCGCTGGCGACCCAGGCGCACGGCGAGATCCTGATCTTCGAGAAGATGTTCGAGAACCGCCTGTTCTTCGTCGACAAGCTGGTCGCAATGGGCGCTCGGATCACGCTGTGCGATCCCCACCGGGCGATCGTCAGCGGTCCGAGCCGGCTTCACGGCGAGCGCGTCGAGAGCCCCGACATCCGGGCTGGGATGGCGATGCTCATCGCGGCCCTGGCGGCCGACGGGACCTCGGAGATCGGCAACATCCGCCAGATCGACCGCGGCTACGAGCAGATCGACGGGCGCCTGCGCGCGCTCGGCGCCCAAATTGAACGGGTCTCTGCCGAGGTTCCCGCGTAGCAGGGCTTCGCTGCGCTACCTCGTAAGGTCACCCCGATGATCCACCCGATTCCGCCCGGAAGCCGCGACGTCCTGCCCGACGAGATGCGCGAGCTGCGCAAGCTCAACCGCGCCCTGATCGAGGTCTTCGAGGCCCGCGGCTACGGCGAGGTGGCGACGCCGACGATCGAGTACGACGAGGTCCTCTCCCGCGGCGGTGGCCGCGACACCGAGAGCGCCTACCGCTTCTTCGACGAGAACGGGCAGTTGCTGGCCCTGCGCTCGGACATGACCGTGCCGATCGCGCGGCTGGCCGCCAGTCGTTTCGCCGACGCGGAGCCGCCGCTGCGGCTCTGTTACCTGGCCAGCGCCTACCGGGCCGTGCGCCCCCAGCGCGGCCAGATGCGCGAGTTCGTGCAGGCCGGGGTCGAGCTGATCGGGGCGCCGGCACCGGAGGGCACGGTCGAGATCATCGAGGTGCTGGAGGCGGCGCTCGACGCCGCCGGCCTCGACCGTGCCGTGATCGGCCTCGGCGACGCCGACCTCTATCGCCAGCTGCTGACCGAGTTCGGAATCGAGGGCGAGACTCGCGATTCGCTGCTGGACCGCCTCGCCGCCCACGACATCGTCGGCCTCGAGACCGAGCTGGCGGAGGTGCCGGGGATCAGCGACCGGCAGACCGCGACCTGCATCGCGCTCTCGCAGCTGCGCGGCGGCAGCGAGGTGCTGGAGGAGGCGCGCAAGCTCGGTGGCGAAGCGGTCGAGCGCGCGATCTCGCAACTGCAGGCGACCTACGAGACGCTGGCCGAGCGCGGCGCCGCCGAGCGGGTCCAGATCGACTTCGGCTTGCTGCGCGATCTCGGCTACTACAGCGGCGCGATCCTCGAGGTCTACGACCCGGCGCTGGGTCATGTGCTCGGTGGCGGCGGCCGCTACGACGGGCTGATGAAGCGCTTCGGGATGGACCTGCCGGCGGCCGGCTTCGCGCTCTATCTGGAGCGCGTCCATGTCGCCCAGATGATGGAGGAGTCGCGCCGGGAGAGCGCCTCGTGAGCTCGGTCGCGAGCAGCCGCGCCAAGGCCGACGGGCCGCTGAAGTTGGCGATCCCGCGCGGAGCCCTGTTCGGCGAAACGCTCGACGTGCTCGACGGCGCCGGCATCGACACCACCGAGCTGCGCGGCCCGTCGCGCTCGCTGATCTTCGAGACCGAGGGTTTGACCGTGGTGACGATGCGGCCCTCCGACGTCCCCACCTACGTCGAGGCCGGCGCCGCCGACGTCGGCATCACCGGCAAGGACGTGCTGTTGGAGAATCCGGATCGCGCCGTCTACGAGCTGCTCGACCTCGGCTACGGCCGCTGTCGCATGGTCCTGGCCGGAGTCGTCGGCGACAGCCGCCTGGGCGAGGCGCAGCGACGGCTGGGGATGATGCGGATCGCGACCAAGTACCCGCGCACCGCCGAACGCCACTTCGAGTCGACCGGGCGCCAGGTCGACCTGATCGAGGTCAAGGGCTCGGTCGAGCTGGCGCCGCTGATCGGTCTCGGCGACGGCATCGTCGACCTGGTCGCGACCGGCCGCACCCTGGAAGAGAACAACCTCGAGGTGCGCGAGGAGATCCTCGAGTGCAGCGCCCGCTTCGTCGCCAACCGCGTCGCCCACAAGCTCCGCGCCGCCGAGGTCGACGACCTCACCGCGCGGTTGCGGAAGGCGAGCGGGGGATGAGGACGCGCCGGTTCGAGTGGAGCGAGGCGCAGGTCGTCGCCGATCAGATCCGGCTCTGGGCATCGGAGTTGAGCGAGGCGGTTGACGTCGCCCCGATCGGGAAAGCCGTGCTCGAGGGCGGCGACGCCGCCGTGCTGGAGCTGACCAACCGCTTCGATGCCGTCGACGCGCCATTGCAGGCCTCACGGGTGGACCCTGACTGTGCGAGCGCAGCGCTTGCGGACCTGGAGGCGCCGTTGCGCGAGGCGCTTGACGTCGCCGCCGCCAACATCCGGACGGTGGCCGAGGTGCAGCTGATCGAGCCGAAGACGGTCGACCTTCCCCAGGGGCACAGGGTCGGCCTGCGCGAGGTGCCGGTGGGTGCCGCCGGCATCTACGCGCCCGGCGGTCGCGCTGCCTACCCATCCAGCGTGCTGATGTGCGCGATACCGGCGCGGGCCGCGGGAGTGGGTCGGATCGCGCTCGCCTCCCCACCTGGGCCTGACGGCAACCTGCACCCGCTGGTGCTGGCCGCGGCCGCGCTCTGCGGGGTCGAGGAGATCTACGCGATGGGCGGCGCCCAGGCGATCTTTGCGCTCGCCTACGGGACTGAGACGATCGCCGCGGTCGACGTGATCGCCGGCCCGGGCAACGCCTGGGTTCGCGAGGCCAAGCGGACCGTCTACGGATCGGTCGGGATCGACTCGCTGGCCGGCCCCTCGGAGCTGATGCTGGTCGCCGGCCACGACGCCGATCCCGAGTGGGCCGCGCGCGACCTCTGCGCCCAGGCCGAGCACGGTCCCGACAGCCCGCTGGTCGTGGTCGCGGTCGAGGAGCAGGTGCTCGACGCGATCGCCGCCGCGACCGTCGCCGCCGCCGCCGAGCGCCCGAGCGTCGCCGACGCGCCGCTGGCGCTGGTCCAGGTCAGCGAGACCGAGCAGGCGATCGCGCTCGCCAACGCCTTCGCGCCCGAGCACCTCGAGCTCGACGAGACCGACGCGGCGCTGCTGGTCGAGCGGGTCACCACCGCCGGCTGCGTGTTCAGCGGCCGCTACGGGGCCACCGCCTTCGGCGACTACGCCGCCGGCTCCAATCACGTGCTTCCGACCGGCGGCGCCGGTCGCTTTTCGGGCCCGCTCGGGCCCGCCGCTTTTCGTCGTCCGATTGCCAACGTGGAGCTCGACGCCGCTGCCGCGGCGGCGCTGGCGCCGCACGTCGACGCCCTCGCCAGGGTCGAGGGCTTCCCCGTTCACGGCGAGTCGGCGATGATTAGGCGATGAGCAGATCCGCGAACAGAGATCGCCAGACGGCGGAGACCCAGATCAAGCTGTCCCTCGATCTCGACGGGGCCGGTGATTCGAGCTCGCAGACGGGGGTCGGCTTCCTCGACCACATGCTCGACCTGCTCGCCCGCCACGGCCGCCTCGGCCTCGTGGTCGAGGCCAACGGAGACCTCGAGACCGGTGCTCACCACACGGTGGAGGACGTCGGCATCGTGCTCGGGCAGGCCCTCGACGAGGCCCTCGGCGACCGCGCCGGGATCCGCCGCTACGGTTCGGCCGTGGTGCCGATGGACGAGTCGCTGGCCGAGTGCGCGATCGACATCTCCGGCCGCCCTTACACCCACTTCGACGCCGACCTGCCGACGACCTCGATCGCCGGCTTCGACACCGAGCTGGCCGAGGAGTTCTTCCGCGCCGTCGCCAACAGCGCCAAATTGACCCTGCACATCAACGTCCGCTACGGCACCAACGCCCACCACATGATCGAGGCCAGCTTCAAGGCTTTCGCGCGCGCCCTGCGGGTCGCCGTCTCGATCGATCCGGAGGAGAGCGGCGTGCCGTCGACCAAGGGCACGCTCAGTGAGTAGCGCCCGGATCGCGATCCTCGACTACGGGATGGGCAACCTGCGCTCGGTCGAGAAGGCGCTGGAGCACGTCGGCGCCGTCGCCACGATCACCAGTGACGCCGGGGCGGTGCGCGCCGCCGACGGGGTGATCCTGCCCGGGGTCGGCGCCTTTCCGCGGGCGATGGAGCGGATCGCCGAGCGCGGCTTCGACCAGCTGATCACCGAGCGCCGCGATGCCGGCGTACCGATCCTCGGCATCTGCCTCGGCCTGCAACTGCTCTTCGACTCGACCACAGAGCTCGGCGGCGCCGCGGGCCTCGGGCTGCTCCCCGGTGCGGTGTCGGGGGTCGAGGCGGGTGGCCTCAAGGTCCCGCACATCGGCTGGTCGCCGGTTCGCTGGGAGCACGAGTCGCGGCTGACCGACGGGATCGAGACGGAGACCCCGTTCTACTTCGTCCACTCCTTCGCGCCGCGGCCCGAGGCCGAGGCGCTGCTCGGCAGCGCCGCCTACGGCAAACGCTTCGCCTGTGCGGCCGAGCGCGACAACGTCTTCGGCGTCCAGTTCCACCCGGAGAAGTCGAGCACCGCCGGACTGCGGCTGCTCTCGAACTTCGCCGGCGTCTGCGCCGCTGTGCCCGCCTAGGCGCGCTGGCGGTGATCCTCTACCCGGCGATCGACATTCGCGGCGGCCAGGCCGTGCGGTTGCTGCAGGGAGATTACGCGCGCGAGACCACCTACGACGCCGATCCCGTCGACGCGGCGCTGCGCTGGGTGGGCGAAGGAGCCGAGTACCTGCATGTGGTCGACCTCGACGGGGCAAAGGCGGGTTCGCCGCAGAATCTGGAGACGGTTCGGCGGATCGCCGCCGCGGTCGGCTGCCCGATCCAGGTCGGCGGCGGGATTCGCGACCAGGCCTCGGTGGCGGCGCTGCTGGACGCCGGCGCGGCGCGGGTCGTGGTTGGCACCGCGGCCTTTCGCGACCTGAAGTTCCTCGACGCCGTCGTGCGCGAGCACGGGGAGCGCCTCGTCGTATCAGCGGATGCGAAGGAGGGAAGAATCGCCCTGCAGGGATGGACGGAAGCCGGGGAGGAGGGCGTGGTCGAGGCCGTCGCGGCGCTGGGTGCCCGCGGCGTGGCCAGGTTCCTCTGCACCGCAATCGAGGTCGACGGGACGATGGAGGGGCCAGCGATCGGGGAGCTGCGCGAGATCGCGGCGGCGACGGATGCGCAGGTGATCGCGTCGGGCGGCGTCGGCGACCTCTCGCACCTCGAAGCCCTCGCCAAGCTCGGCGCCGAAGCGCCGAGCCTCGAGGGCGCGATCGTCGGGCGCGCCCTCTACGAGCGCAAGTTCACCGTCGCCGAGGGCATCGCTGCGCTGCGCTCTCGCTGAGTTGCCGCTTTCTCTCGCGATGGGCGATTAACCGGCAACTCAGCGGGGCTCTAGGCTCTGGTGATGGTGCTCAAGCGGGTCATACCGTGCCTCGACGTCGACGCGGGGCGGGTCGTCAAGGGGACGAACTTCGTCGGGCTGCGCGATGCCGGCGACCCGGTCGAGCTGGCCGAGCGCTACGACGCCGAGGGCGCCGACGAGCTCGTCTTCCTCGACATCACCGCCTCGCACGAAAAGCGCGAGACGATCGTCGAGCTCGCTCGGCGCACCGCCGACAACGTCTTCATCCCGTTCACGATCGGCGGCGGGATCCGCTCGGTCGAGGACGCGCAGGCGGTCCTCGACGCCGGCGCCGACAAGGTCTCGGTCAACTCGGCGGCACTGGCGCGGCCGCAGCTGTTGACCGAGCTGGCCGACCACTTCGGCGCCCAGTGCGTGGTGATCGCGATCGACGCCAAGGGCGAGGACGACGGCTGGGGCGTCTACGTCAACGGTGGCCGCGAGCGGGTCGAGGACCGCGACGCTGTCGCCTGGGCCGTAGAGGCGGTCGAGCGCGGGGCGGGGGAGGTGCTGCTGACCAGCATGGATCGCGACGGCACGAACGACGGCTACGACATCGCGCTGACCCGGGCCGTGGCGGAGGCCGTCTCGGTCCCGGTCATCGCCTCGGGGGGAGCTGGTGAGCTGGCCCACCTGAGCGAGGCGATCGCCGAGGGCGGCGCCGACGCGGTCCTCTGCGCCTCGATCTTCCATTACGGCACCTACCGCGTGCGCGAGGCGAAGGAGCGGATGGCGGCCGATGGCATCCCGGTCCGCCTCGCGGATGCCTGAGTTGATCCCGAAAGAGGGTCTCAGCGGGGCGATGGGGCGAACCTACCCCGAGCTGAGCTCGGTCGCCGCTGCTGCTGCGGATCCGGTGTACCTGGTCGGCGGCGCCGTCCGCGACCTGCTGCTGGGAAGCGGGCGCGCCGACATCGACTTGGTGGTGGAGGGGGACGCCGAAGCGCTGGCAAGCGCGCTCGGGGTCGTCCCGCACGCCAACCACGATCGCTTCGGCACGCTGAAGATCGAGCTCGACGGTCATGCGGTCGACATCGCCACGTCGCGCTCGGAGAGCTACCCCGCGCCCGGGGCGCTGCCGGTGGTCGAGCCGGGAGTGGGGATCGAAGCCGACCTAAACCGCCGCGACTTCACGATCAACGCGATGGCGGTTCCGCTGCGGGGGGAGGCGGAGTTGATCGACCCTCACGGCGGGCTCGCCGACCTCGAAAGCGGACTCCTGCGGGTTCTGCACCCGGGCTCGTTCAGGGACGACCCGACGCGGGCGATCCGCGCAGCCCGCTACGCAGCCCGGCTCGGGCTCGGCCTGGAGGAACGGACGGAGTGGCTGCTGCGGGCCGCCGACCTGGACGCGGTCTCCGCCGCGCGCCGTCAGGCCGAGCTGCTGCGGCTGACGGCGGAACCGAGTGCGCCCGAGGGACTGGAACTGCTGGCCGGGTGGGGCCTGCTGCGGCTGGGATCGCGCTGGGGGGTGTTGGCCGCGGCGCTGCCTGAGTTGCTGGCCGACTCGCCTTGGGCCGGCGAGGTCGCTCCGATGTACGCGTGGATCGCGGCCGCCCTCGGTCCCGACGACCTCGGCGCCGATCTCGCCCGCGCCCAGCCGGCCAGGCCCTCCGATGCCACGGCCCTCGCCCGCGGCCACGACCCGACCGAGCTGCTGATCGCCCGCGCCCTTGGCGCCGAGTGGCTCGACGACTACATGGGCGTCTGGCGCAACGTCGAGCTGGAGATCGACGGCGCCGACCTGATCGAGGCCGGAATCAAGGAGGGCCCGGCCCTCGGTCGCGCCCTCGCCGCTGCCCTGCGGCGCAAGCTCGACGGCGAGATCGAGGGCCGCGATGCCGAGCTCGCCGCCGCCCTCGCCGCCGCCCAAAACCCCTAACCGCCCGCCGACGGGCCGATTTGTGGAGACATAGGCGACAAATCGGCCCGTCGGCACGGGTTCTGCTTGGGTTGGGCAATGGAGTGGCGTGAGAGCAACGGCGTGCGCTGGCTCGAGGCGGACCTGGGCGGCGCCCGGGCGGCTTTCGGCACCCGTCTGGGAGGCGTCAGTCCGCCACCCTTCAACAGCCTCAACATCGGGCTGCTCACCGAGGACTCAGACGAGAATGCGATCGAGAACCGGCGCCGCCTGGCCGTCGCTCTCGGGTTCGCCCCGGAGAAAGTCGCTCACGGCCTCCAGGTCCACGGGGCCGAGCTTGCGACCGCCTCCGCCTCATCCCGTGGTTCCTTTTGCACTCCAGGGGACCAAAAGGAACCGCGGGATGCGCTGGCGCGAGTCGACGGGCAGGTCGTCGGTGAGTCCGGGGTGGCGGGGCTCGTCTTCACGGCCGACTGCCTTCCTGTCGCCCTGCGGGGATCGGGCGGCGTCGCGATGGTGCACTGCGGCTGGCGCGGTCTCGCCGCCGGCATCCTTGGCAAGGGCGCCGCGGCCGTCGGCGCCACCAGCGCCGCGATCGGACCCGGAATCGGCCCCTGCTGCTATGAGGTCGGCCCCGAGGTCCTCGCCGCCTTCGCCCACCTCGACGGCGGCATCGCCGCCGATGGGCCGATTTCGGGAGATATGGACCCGAAATCGGCCCATCGGCACCTGGATCTGGTGGAGGTGGCGCGGCGGCTTCTGACCGAGGCTGGAGTCGGCCGGGTCGAGACAGCCGGACTCTGCACCAGCTGCGAGGCCGAGCTCTTCTTCAGTCACCGCCGTGACGCCGGCACCACCGGCCGCCAGGGCAGCCTCGCCTGGCTCGACCCGGAGGGCACCGATCGTGGTTGAGCCCTTCCGCGGGATCGATCCCGCCCGTGTCGCCGCCCACCTCGACGAGGTGCGGGCGCTCGCGGGGGAGGGGGTGGAGATCCTCGTCGCCGGCAAGTACGTGCCGAGCGAGGAGATGAGCGCGCTGGCCGAGGCCGGCGTGACCCTGGTCGGCGAGAACCGCCAGCAGGACCTCGTCGCGAAGCAGGAGCGCTGGGCGGACTCGTTCACCTGGGACTTCATCGGCAATCTGCAGAGCCGCAAGGTCAAGCAGGTGCTGCCGCTGGTACGGCTGATCCACTCGGTCGCGACTGAGTCCGTCCTCGACCAGCTGGGCAAGCACGGCAACGCGGAGACCGAGGTCCTGATCGAGGTCAACGTCGCCGGCGAGGAGGGTAAGGGCGGCGTCGTCGTCGACGAGCTTGCCGGCTTCATCGAGCGCTGTCCGGTCCGGGTCGGTGGGCTGATGACGATGCCGCCGTTCAGTCTCGATCCGGAGGCTTCGCGGCCGCACTTTGCCCGGCTGGCGGAGCTGGCGGCGGCCAACGGACTGGCCCGACTCTCGATGGGGACCTCGCAGGACTGGCGGGTCGCGGTCGAGGAGGGGGCGACGATCATCCGTTTGGGCACCACCCTGTTCGTGTGAATCGCCGCTAATCTCCCTGCTATTGGGTAAAGGAGTCAGACGACTCAGCCCGAAACACGCGTGAGATGGCACTGAGAGATACCTGGCATAGAGCTCTGGTCTACTTCGGCCTCGCCGAGGACCACCACGACTACGGTCCCGAATACGAAGACGACTTCGAGCCGGAGACCGGCTCCGAGGAGGTCTTCGAGGCGCGCCGCGAGCGCGACCAGGGCTCGGTCCGGCGCCTGCCGACCTCTCGTCGCGCCCGTCGCGACGAGATCGACGACATCTTCGCCGACGACGAGCCGATCGCGGCCAGTCGCACCCGCACGCTGCGCCCGGTCGACAACGGCGGCGGCGGCGGTGGCGGCGGCGACATCCAGGTCCACCTGGTCATCCCCCGCAACTTCAACGACGCCCAGCAGGTCGCCGACCAGTTCAAACGGTCGGTGCCGGTGATCCTCAACCTGCAGACCGCCGATCACGAGCTCTCGAAGCGGATGATCGACTTCTGCTCCGGGCTCACCTACGCCCTGGACGGCGGCATGCAGCGGATCGCCGAGAAGATGTTCCTGCTGACGCCGCGCAACGTCGAGGTCTCCGCTGAGGAAAAAGCGAGGCTGATCGACAAGGGCTTCTTCAACCAGTCCTAGCCGCACCGGGCGTTCGCAATTGCGGCCCGGGGATAGTCTCCGGGCAATGATCGTTGCTTTTTGTGGTTCCGGGAACATGGCTGCGGCCATGGCCCGTGGCTGGGCCGGGGAGTTCGAGTCGATGCTGTTCTCCGACAACGGCTCCGGCAAGGCCCAGGCGCTGGCCTCTGAGCTGGGAGGAGAGGCTGTCGGCAACGCCGAGCTGGCCGAGCGCGCCGATTTCGTCGTGCTGGCGGTCAAGCCTGCCGGCTTGGAGGGAGTGGCGCCGGAGCTGGCGACCGCGAAGCGCGTCGTCTCGATCCTCGCCGCGACCCCGCTCGAGCGCCTGCGCACGGCGCTTCCGGGGGCCGAGGTACTGCGGGTGATGCCGAACGTCGGCGTCGAGGTCCGCCAGGGCGTGCTCTGCATCGCGGGTGACGCCGGGCCGGGGGTGCGCGAGAAGCTGCAGCTGCTCGGGCACGTTGTCGAGATCGGCGACGGCGAGTTCGACGAGGCGACGGCGATCATGGGCTGCGCGCCCGCGTATCTGGCCTTGGCCGTCGAGGCTCTGGCCGACGCCGGCACTGCCGCCGGCCTCGACGGGGCGCTGGCGCGGGAGCTGGTCGTCGAGACCGCCGTCGGCACCGCCGAGCTGCTTCGCAGCCACGCTCCCGCCGATGTCCGTAAAGCGGTCACCTCCCCCGGCGGCAGCACCGAAGCCGGGTTGGAAGCGCTCGATCGCGAAGGCGTCCGCGAGGCCTTCGCCGCTGCCGTGGCCGCCTCGCTGGAGAGGATGCGCCGGTGATCCCCTTCGCCCTCAGCCGCGCCGATGCCGCCGACTACGTCGGCGCGCTGTTCGTCGTCTACATCATCCTCGTCTTCGCCAACATCCTGATCTCCTACGTGCCGCGGATGCCCTATCGGCCCTGGCTGCGCTCGCTGCTCGACTTCATCACCGAGACGACCAACCCGTATCTCAACTTCTTCCGCCGCTTCATGAAACCGATCGGCGGTGGCGGCCTCGCGATCGACCTGGCGCCGATGGTCGGGATCATCCTGCTCTTCGTGGGCCGGGCCATAGCCGTCGGCCTGATCGAAGGGTGAGCGCCGCCGCCAAGCGGGCCTGGCTGCTGGCCGGTCTGCTGGCTTTCGGCGTCCTCGTGGCAGATCAGGTCGCGAAGGCGATCGTCGAGGACCAGATCACGCTCGGCGAGCAGATCGAGGTGCTGGGACCGCTCGGATTCACCCTCACCCACAACCGCGGCGTCGCCTTCGGGCTTGCCGGTGGGGCGGGGGCACCGCTCGTCCTCGTCACCCTGATCGCGCTCGGGGTCGTCGGCTACCTGTTCTCTCGCAGCCCGACCCGGCCCTGGATGTGGGTGGCGGTCGGGCTGCTGGCCGGCGGCGCGATCGGCAACCTGGTCGACCGCGTCCGGCTCGGCCACGTCACCGATTTCATCGACCTGCCGCCCTGGCCGCCCTTCAATCTGGCCGACGTCTCGATCACCGCCGGTGTCATCCTCCTGGTCGTGCTCTACCTCTTCGACGCGGGGGCCGAGGCCAGAGACCAAGGGGCGAGAGAGGGTGACTAAGCCGCAGCTGCGCGTCGTTCATCTCGACGAGTCGCTGGCCGTGGTCGACAAGCCGGCGGGCTTGGTCGTGCACCCGGCACCGTCCCACACCGGCCCGACTCTGGTCGACGAGCTGGCTGAGATCCTCGGCGGCGGTGGTGACCCGGAGCGGCCCGGGATCGTCCACCGGCTCGACAAGGGGACCAGCGGGCTGTTGGTCGTCGCCCGCGACGACGCCGCCCACGCCGCCCTGCAGCAGGAGGTGCGCGATCGCGAGGTCGAACGGATCTACCTCGCTCTGGCCGGCGGCAAGCTCGGCTCGCGGACGGGGACGATCGACGCCCCGATCGGGCGCGCCTCGCGCCGGCGCCACCGCATGGCCGTCTCCGGGGCGGCGTCGCGCCAAGCCCGCACGCATTTCGAGGTCTTGGAGCTGTTGCCGCGTGAGAGCTACGTGGAGGTCAAGTTGGAGACCGGGCGCACGCACCAGATCCGCGCCCACTTCGCCGCCATCGGCCATCCCCTGACCGGCGACCCGACCTACGGCGGGGCCGAGCGCTACGACCTCGAGCGTCAGTTCCTGCACGCCCACCGGCTCGCTTTCAACCATCCGGTCAGCGGCGCGGCGCTCAGCTTCACCTCGCCTTTGCCGGCGGACCTCGAGACCGCCCTGGAGGCCGCCCGCGCCCCATAGCGCCGCCGTCTACAATCCCGCCTTCAGAAACTCAATCCCCGTTCAAGGCGAACCGGATCCTGCCCAGCGCGACGCGCCGGGTCCCGGCAAGCGGGACGGGAGCCTCACCACAAACCAAGGAGAATCGAATGCCCGAGGCAGGCTTGAAAGAGCTGCTCGAGGCCGGAGTCCACTTCGGCCACCAGACCCGCCGGTGGAACCCGAACATGCGCCGCTTCATCTTCGGCGAGCTCGACGGGATCCACATCATCGACCTGCTGCAGACCGAGGCGCTGCTGGAGAACGCCCGCCGCTTCGCCGGTGAGCTCGCCAGTGGCGGCGGCACCGTGCTCTTCGTCGGCACCAAGAAGCAGGCCCGCGACACGGTTCAGGAATGGGCCGAACGCTGCAAGATGCCCTACGTCAACAAACGCTGGCTGGGCGGGCTGCTGACCAACTTCAACACGATGTCGCAGCGGATCGCCCGTCTGCACGAGCTCAACGGCTGGAAAGAGGAGGGCAAACTTCAACTGCTGCCGACCAAGGAGCGGATGAAGATGGAGGCCGAACTCGCCAAGCTCGAGTTCAACCTCGGCGGCGTGCGCGACATGGACCGCCTGCCCGACGCGGTCTTCGTCACCGACCTCAAAACCGAGGAGATCGCGGTCCACGAGGCGGCTCGCCTGCGGATCCCGATCATCGGCCTGGTCGACACCAACTGCGACCCGACCCCGGTCGACTACGTGATCCCCGGCAACGACGACGCGATCCGCTCCTGCGAGCTCGTGATCGGCACGATCGGGACCGCGATCGACGAGGGCTCCTCGGCCTGGCGCGTCCAGGAGGAGAAGCGGATCGCCGAAGAAATGGAACGGCGCAAACGCGACGAGGAAGAGCGCAAGAAACGCGAGGAAGAAGAGAAGGTCCGGGTCGAAGCCGAGGAAGCAAAAAAAGCGGCTGAAGACGCGGAGAAAACCGCAAAAGCGCAGGCTGAGGCGCAGGCCAAAGCCGCCGCGACGCCCTCGCAGCCGCCGAAAAGCCCGGACGTGCCCGCGGGTGGCCAGACTCCGGGCCGGCAGGTGCCCAAAGGACCCGAGTCCGCTCCTGCCCCGAAAGCGCCGGCGGCTCCTGCGGCTCCCGTGAAAGCCGAGGCTCCAGCCCCGGCTGAGGCCAAAGCGGAGGCGCCAGCCCCGGCCGAGGCTGCGAAAGAGGAGGACAAATGAGTATCAGCGCCGCTGACGTAAAGGCGCTCCGGGATCGCACCGGAGCCGCGATGATGGACGTCAAGGCCGCCCTCACCGAGGCCGACGGCGACACCGATCGCGCGATCGAGCTGCTGCGGGTCAAGGGCCAGGCGTCGGCCGCCAAGCGCGAAGGCCGCGGCACCAACGAGGGGGTCGTCTCCTCCTACATCCACGCCAACGACCGGGTCGGGGCGATGGTCGAAGTTCAGTGCGAGACCGACTTCGTCTCACGCAACGAGGACTTCAAGGTCTTCGCCTACCAGGTGGCCCTGCACGTGGCCGCGACGGCGCCGCAGTTCGTCTCGACGGACGAGATCCCGGAGGACGAGCGCGAGGCGGAAAAGAAGGTTTTCGCCGAGAAGGCCCGTGAAGAAGGCAAACCGGACAACATCGTCGAGAAAATCGTCGAGGGTCAGCTCTCGAAATGGGCCAGCGAGGTAGCGCTGCTGGACCAGACGCACGTCAATGCCGAGAAACACGACTCGAAGACGATCGAGGAGTTGCGCCAGGAGCTCGCCGCGAAGACCGGCGAGAACATCCGCATCGCCCGCTTCGCCTACTTCCGCATCGGCGAGGAATAGGCTCCCAGCGACGTGAGCGACTCTGCCGAATCACGATTCGGGCGAATCCTGCTGAAGCTTTCCGGCGAGGCCCTGATGGGCAAGCTGGATTACGGCACCGACGGTGCCGAGGTCGAGCGGATCGCGCGCCAGGTGGCGGCGGTCCGCGAACGCGGGGTGGAGGTCGCGATCGTGGTCGGGGCGGGCAACATCTACCGCGGCCTTGAGGGCGCCGCCAAAGGGATGGACCGGGCGACCGGCGACTACATGGGGATGCTGGCGACGGTGCTCAATGCCCTCACCCTGCAGGACGCGCTCGAGACGCAGGGTCAGTACACGCGGGTGATGTCGGCGATCGACGTCAAGGAGGTCGCCGAGCCATACATCCGTCGCCGCGCCATGCGCCACCTGGAGAAGGGCAGGGTGGTTATCTTCGCGGCCGGTACCGGCAACCCGTTCTTCACCACCGACACGGCGGCGGCGCTACGAGCGCTGGAGATTCATGCCGAGGCGATCCTGATGGCCAAGAACGGCGTCGAAGGCGTCTACGACTCCGATCCCGCCAAGAACCCCGACGCCGCCTTCATCCCCGCGATCACGCATCGGGAAGCGATCGAGCGCGGGCTCAAGGTGATGGATTCGACCGCGCTCTCGCTCTGCATGGACAACGACCTGCCGATCTACGTCTTCAACATGGCCGACGAGAGCAACATAGATAGGATCGTCAGCGGCGAGAAGGTGGGGACCCTGGTCTCCAACGGACCGGCCGCATAGCGAGGAAATGGGGACCGTGGAGCTGATCGACGAACTTCTCGAGGACGCCAAGGGGCGAATGACCAAGTCGGTCGATTCGACCCGTGGCGAGCTGGCGACCGTGCGCACCGGTCGTGCCTCGCCGCACCTGCTCGACCGCATCGTCGTCGACTACTACGGCACGCCGACGTCGCTCAAGCAGCTGGCCAACGTGGCCACCTCCGACGCCCGTCTGCTGACCGTGACCCCGTTCGACAAGGGCGCCCTACAGGGCATCGAGAAAGCGATCCAGGAGTCCGACGTCGGCCTCACCCCGAGCAACGACGGCAACGTGATCCGGCTCTCGATCCCGGAGTTGACCGAGGAGCGGCGGCGGGAGATGGTCAAGGTCGTCCATGGCGTCGCCGAGGAGGGCCGGGTGGCGATCCGCAACGTCCGCCGCGACGTGATGTCGGACCTGCGCGACCTCAAGAAAGAGGGCGAAGCCGGCGAGGACGACGAGCGCCGGGCCGAGGCGGCGCTGCAGAAGCAGACCGATGACGCGATCGCCGAGATCGACTCCCTCCTCAAGAACAAGGAAGCCGAGATCCTCGAGGTTTGAGGGGCCTCGCGGACTGGCGGGTCTACCCGTGAGCGCACCCAAATACGTCGCGATCATCACCGATGGCAACGGCCGCTGGGCGCAGCAGCGCGGCCTGCCGGTCATCGAGGGGCACCGGGCGGGGGCCGACGTCGTCAAGGCCCGGCTCCGCGACGCCGCCCAGCTCGGGGTCGAGGAGCTGACCGTGTTCTCGTTCTCGACCGAGAACTGGAGCCGCTCGCCCGAGGAGGTCGGAGCGCTGCTGAGAATGCTCGACGAGCGGATCGCCTCGGAAACCCCCGAGCTCGCCGCCGAAGGCGTGCGGATGCGCTTCATCGGCCGCCGCGAGGGCGTGCCCGACGCTTTGGTCGAGCGCATGGAGTGGGCCGAAGGGGTGACCGCCGACGGAGACCGGATCACCCTCTTCGTCGCCTTCAACTATGGCGGCCGGGCGGAGATCGTCGATGCGGCGCGAAGCTTCCAGGGGAGCTCCGAGGAGGAGTTCCGCAGCCAGCTCTACGCCCCCGAGATGCACGACCCCGACCTCCTGATACGAACCAGCGGCGAGCAGCGGATCTCCAACTACCTGCTCTGGCAGTGCGCCTACTCGGAGCTGGTCTTCAGCGAGCAGCTCTGGCCCGACTTCGACCGCGCCGCGTTCGAGGCCGCCCTGGGCGAGTACGAGACGCGGCAGCGACGGTTTGGATCCCGCTCGTGACGGTCGAACTGTTCGACGACGAGATGTTCGAGCCGGACCCGCCGCCGGCGCCGAAACCGCCGCGCCAGCCGCGCAAACGGGGGCTCAACGGGGAGACCGCGAAGCGGGTCCTGGTGGCGCTGCCGTGGATCGTCTTCGCGATCGCGATCACCGTCGTCGGTGGCCCCGTCTTCGCACTGGCGATGATCGCGATCGGCGCCGCCTGCCTGCGTGAGTACCTGGCGATGACCGAGGAAGCGCGGCCGCTGGCGATCCCCGCCTACGTCGCCGTCGCCGGGGTGGTCGTCGCCGCTCACTTCGGCACCTCATTCAACGTGCTGATGGCCCTTGCCGCCTCGTTCCTGCTGCTCTTCTTCTTCGCCACCAAAGTCCCCCAGCGCGGGGTCACGAACTCGATCAGCATCACCCTCCTCGGGATCGTCTGGATCGGCATCCCGCTGGTCCATGCGGTCTTCCTCCGCGACCTTCCCGACCACGGCGCGGCGCTCCTGGTCGACGTCCTCGTCGGCACCTTCGTCGCCGACACCGCCGCCTACGCGACCGGGCGCATGTTCGGCAGCCACAAAATCGCCCCCAGCATCTCCCCGAACAAGACGATCGAGGGCTTGGTCGGCGGCTTCCTGATCGGCACCATGGGCTTCTGGTTCGCCGGCCTCTACCAGGACTGGCTCTCCGGCACAGACGCCCTAATCATCGGCGCCGCCGTGGCCGCGGTGGCCCCGATCGGCGACCTCTTCGAGTCGATGCTCAAGCGTGACCTCGGGACCAAGGACACCGGCACCCTGTTCGGTCCCCACGGCGGCATCCTCGACCGCCTCGACGCGGTCCTGTTCACGATCGTCGTCGGCTACTACCTCTCGGTCTGGCTCGTCTACTGACGAGTCTGCTCTAGACCCCGTATAGCGGGGTCAAATGCAGACTCGTGCCGCAGCTACGGCAGTTGCCGTATCCACATTGGTGGGATTCGCTGCTAGCGTCCGCCCTCTGATGCGGCTGGGGAGAAGGGCTCGCACCGTTATAACCGTTTTCGCCGCGGCTCTTGCCTGCCTTGGCGCTGCCGGCTCGGCCGGTGCCGCCGGCTGGGGCGAGAAAGTCAAATTCCCAGGTTCCGAAGGGATCTCCTTCCCGCAGATTCCCGCCGCGGAGCTCGACGCCGACGGCGGCGGTGCCGTTCTCTACGTCAGCGGCAGCGACATGGTCGCCTACGCCCGGGCCAGCCGCGGCGACGCCTGGGTGCGCAAATCCTTCACCGATTTCGGCTTCAGCAGCGGCACCGACGGCCCGACGCTGGACGTCAACGCGGTTGGCGACGCGATTGCCGCCTGGACTTCGAGCGGGATTGTGCTCGCCACCTACAAGCCGGCGGGCGGCGCCTGGGAATCGCCACCGAAATATCTCGACAACGCCCAGGTAGCCGACGAAGTCGACGTTGCGATCAACGCCGCCGGCGACGTGGTTGTCGCCTGGAACGGCGGCCACGCCGGCTCGCCCGCCCAGGAAGAAATCCGAGCTGTGCGCAAAACCAAGGCCGGCGCCTGGCCGGCGACCAACGGCTACGAGGTCGTCGCCGAAGAAGACAACGTCGGAGCCAACGTCTTCATCACCGAATGCGGGGGTCCGACCGCGGCAATCGACGACACCGGTACCGCGTTGCTCGCCTGGTCGAACCCCTACGGAAAAATCGGCGCCGGCCCCGGCGCGGGCTCCGGCTTCTGCGGCGTGATGACCTCCCGCTTGAGCGGTGGCGTCTGGAGCTCGCCGGCCGCCCTGACCAGTCGGCCCTCGGTGGGCGGCGGCGGGGTCGCGCCATTTGCCGGCAAGCCGAGTGCCGAGGCCGACAGCGCCAGCGGCAAGCTGACGCTCAGCTTTCGCTTCAGCGCCGACTCCTGGGACGACGGGAAAGATGCCTTCATCAACGACCAGGGCTGGAGTCAGGCCGTCTACGGCGGGGGCGTCGCGGCCGGTCCCGTTTCGGCACTGGAAACGCCGACGATAGGCGGAATCGGCCAGACCGCTGTTGCGGCAGCCGGGAACTTCGGCTCGGTCACGAGCTGGGCCGACGATGGGGCCTTCGAGACCAAATACGCGTCCTACGCCGGAAGCGGCGGCTCGGGCAGCCCCTTCGGCCTCGCGGCTCTTAGCGGGATCAGCCAGCCCAGCCCGCAGCGTCCGCCGAGTGCGGCGGTGGCGGCGAACGGGCGGGCCTTCGCCGGCCTGACCGACGTCAGCGGGACCGATCGGGCGCTGTTTTGGACGCAGGCTGCCGGCCAGTCGGCCTGCTTGACGCACGTGCTGCTCAGCCCTGCCGGCGAAGCGACGGCGGTGGCCGGCGACCCTTCCGGCAACGGCATCGCGGTCGCCGGAGACGGCACCGGCCTCTACTACTCCGAATACGTCGAGGACGGAACCCCCTGCGGGACCGGGGGTGGTGGGACCGGCGGCGACAACGGAGGTGGCGGAGGGGGAGCGAACCCGCCGGTCGGGCCACCCGCGCCACCGAGCAACAAGGTGACGAGCGGGGCGCCGAAGTCCCTGCCCGACGGCAAGGTCGAAGTCACCATCACCGTTCCCGGACCCGGCTCGATCGTCCTCAAGGGCACCGCCAAGGTCGACTCCGCCGACCTGGCCCGGGTCTCGGCGAAGAAGACGATCGTCGTCACCCAGAAGAGCGCCAAGGTGACCAAGGCCGGCAAGCTGACCTTCAAGCTGGCGCCGAGCTCGAAGGCGACGAAGGTGGTCAAGAAGCGGGGCAAGTTGAGCGCGACGCTGGCGATCACCTTCACTCCCGATGGCGGCAGCGCCGCGACGACGACCAAGACGATCGTCTTCAAGGCGCCGAAGAAAAGCGGGAAATAGGGCTCAGGCGGCGCGGGCGCGCTCGATCGCCTCGGCGCGGCTGTGGACGCCGAGGCGGATGTAGACGTGCTCGAGGTGCTTGCGGACGGTGGCGGGGGAGATGAAGAGGTCGCGGGCGATCTGCTCGACACCGGCGTCGGCGACGAGCAGCGCCAGGACTTCGGCTTGGCGGCGGCTGAGGCCGAGCGGAAGCAGGCGCTCGGCGGTGATCGCCGGTGACTCGTCGAGGATCAGCACGGTGGCGCTGCTGCCGGGCTGGGCGCGGATCGTCAGGCTTCCCGCGACCGTTTCGGCAACCAGCGGTGCGGCGGCACCCGCGGCCAGCCACTCGACGATCGGAGCGGGCAGGGCGGCTCCGCTGCGCTCCGGGAAGTAGCTGTCGAGCAGCGCCAGGGAGGAGCCGCCGAGGTGAGCGATCGTCCCGTCGCCATCGACCAGGACCACCGAGCTGCCGCGCTCGGCCAAGCCGTGCTCCAGGGCGGCGAGCAGCTCCGCCGCGCGTTCGCGCTCCTGTACCCGGGCGTGGGCCTGGGCGAGGTGGGGGCGCAGGAGGTCGAGCATCGCCCGGTCGCGCTCGCTGAAGCTGCGGCGGCCGCGGTTCATCGCGATCCCGATCACGACCGGGCCGGTGAGCCCGCAGGCGATCTGATCCTCGGCCCCGATCTGCTTGTAAAGGGATTCGTAGAGCTCGAGCGCGTGGAACTGACGGGCGCTGAGGAAGTCGGAGATCTTGTAGGTGCTGAAGTCGCCGTTCATCTGCACGCAGATCAGCGGGTGCTGGTGGGCGAGCCGGGGGAGTTCGAAGTTGACCGAGTCCGGGACTTCGTACGGGTAGGTGAGCACGAGCGCCTCACCGCCGGGATCGACCTCGTTGTAGCCGACCAGATCGCAGGGGAGCAGCTTCTGCAGCCCGGGGAGGATGCCGTGGCGGAAGGCGTCGAGGTTCTCGAACGAGTGCGCCTCGGCGACGAAGTCGAGGGCTGCCCGCAGGTCGGCGGCGGTGGTTCCGCTCATGGAGCCGGATTGTAAGCCGAACCAGGGGACCGATTTACGGTATTTGCCGTATTCACAGACAGCGTCCGCGCCTATAGCATTGCGGCGATGTCTGCAGGGGTTGGTGCGCGCACATGCTCGCTTGTCGTCGCCTTCGTGCTGGCGGCCTCACTCTGCCTGCCCGCGAGCGCCGCGGCCGAGGGTTGGCAGCCCTTCAAATTCGCCTCGCCAGAGAAAGTCGAGGCGACCCAGACCCAGGTCGGCGTCGACCAGGCCGGCAACGTGACCGCGGCCTGGCGCAACGATCCGAACATCACCAACGTCTTCGGCGCGTTGACGATCTCCTCGGCAGTGCTGCCGTTCGGGGCGGGCGAATACGCGAAACCGCTGCCGATCAACTCGACGGCCGGCTCCGGCAACCCGCGGATCGGCGTGCTCGCCAACGGGAACGCGGTGGTGGCCTGGGAGCGCAACAACGGCGGCGCTCCGAGCAAGGACATCATCGAGGGCGCGACCCGCGCGTTCGGGGTCTGGAGTGGGGTCACCGAACTCACCGACCCGGGCGACGAAACCGCCGACTACCCGGTCATGGACATGCTGCCGAACGGCGAAGGTCTCCTCGTCTGGCGACTCGGGGGCAACGAAAAGGACAAAGTGCGCCTGATCCAGGGGGGCAACTTCCAAGGGGGCGTCGCAAAAACCTTCGAAACCTCGCCGACCAGTAATAACGAAGCCGACGTCGCGATCGCTCCGGACGCCGGCCGCCGCTTTCTCGCCGCTCACAAGAAGGACCTCGGCAACACCCGCCTCAACCTCTTCACCTACGAAGGCTCCAGCTGGGACACCGGGACCTTCATCGCCAACCCGACCTCACGAATGCAGGTCGCGGTGGCACCGAACGGCGAACCGGCCACCGCCTGGCTGGAGTCGGGCGTGCTGAGGGTAAAGCGCGGCAGCAGCGAACCGGTGAGTATCGCCACCCTGAGCAAGCCTTCGGAGCTCGACCTCGTGGTTGGGCCGAAAACCGACGAGTTCCCGAACGGCATGGTCTTGGTCACTTGGAGCCATTTCGTCCAGGACCCCGAGGCGCTGGCAGGGGCCTGCTGCGATCAGGCGCGGGCCGCGGTGGGCAATGGCGCGACGATGAGCGCGCCGATCGAGCTCTCCGACGAGAACGAGAGCATCAAGGACAGTCCCGCCACGCAGGCTGCCGCCGTGCAGGCGGCGATCGGCCCGGAAGGGACCGCGTACGCGGCCTGGACCCGTTTCGACGGCGGCTTCTTCATCCCGGAAGCTTCGGTGCGTCCAGCGGGCGGGAGCTTCCCCGCTGTCGCCGATCAGATCTCCGGCGGCGACGCCTACGTGACTGACCTCGTCGTCGCGGCTGACGGGCGCGCGATCGTCGGCATCGACCACATCTTCGATGAAAACGACCAGCTCTACTTCCGGGCCGGGACCGCGATCTATCAGCCGGGCCCGTTGGCGCCGAAAAAAGACCCGAGCGCCGCGCCGCAGCCCCAACCTCCTTCTCCGCCCGGCGACACAACGCCGCCGAAGCTGAAGGTCGGGCTCTCGCGCAACGTGTTCGCGCCGGGCGCGAAGCTGAACCAGGTGGCGATCAAAGATGGCGATCCCTCCTACGTGTGGAAAGCGGTGCGGACGCCGGTCAAGGTCGGCACCCGGCTGCTCGTCGACCTCGACGAGCCGGCGAGCCTGACGATCCGGGTCAACAAGGTCGGCTGCCTCAAAGCCAAACCGGGGAACCCGACGCGGCAGATCACGGGCCAGTGCATGCAGCGCGACGAGGACGTGCAGCGGCTGCGGATCAGCGGCAAAGCCGGCTCTAACAAGTTCACCTACCTGGGCGACTGGGGCGGAACCAAGGTGAAACCGGGGGCGCTGTACCAGTTCGTGGTGGTCGCGACCGACAAAGCCGGGAATGCCTCGAAGCCGCGCAGCGTCGGCTTCAGCCTCGACGGCAAGCAGAACGCCAACGGCTTCTGAGGCCCACGGCCCGGCCGGTTGAGGGTCCCGTGAGCGGGCTCCGTATCCTCTGGAGGGCATGAAGAAGCTGCTGATCCTCGGTTCGACCGGGTCGATCGGGACGCAGGCGCTGGAAGTCGTCGCGCGCTCCGAAGAACTCCAGGTCGTCGGTCTCGCCGCCGGGCGCGGCTGGGAGACGACTGTGGAGCAGGCGCGCGAGCACGGCGTGCCGACGATCGCCCTCGTCGACCCCGACGCCGCCGCCAGCGCTCGCGAGGCCTGGAGCGGGCGCGTGCTCAGCGGCGAGGAGGGCGTGCGCGAGCTGATCACCGCGACCGCGCCCGATCTGGTCCTCAACGCGATCGTCGGCGCCGCCGGCCTCGGCTCGACCGTGGTCGCGCTGACCGAGGGGATCGACGTCGCCCTCGCCAACAAGGAGAGCCTGGTCGTCGGCGGCGAGCTGGTGATGGCGCTCTCCGAGGCCACCGGAGCCCAGCTGCTACCAGTCGACTCCGAGCACTCGGCGCTGCACCAGCTGATCGGCGCCGAGGCGCCGGGGACCGTCACCAAGTTGGTCCTCACCGCCTCCGGCGGCCCCTTCCGCGGCCGTGAGCACCTCGACGGGGTCAGCGTCGCCGATGCGCTCGCGCACCCCACCTGGGAGATGGGCGGCCGCATCACGATCGACTGCGCGACGCTGATGAACAAGGGCTTCGAGGCGATCGAGGCCCACCACCTGTTCGCCGTCCCCTACGAGCGGATCGGCGTCGTCGTCCACCCGCAGTCGCTGATCCACTCGCTGATCCACCTCAACGACGGCTCCTCGCTGGCCCACCTCGGCTACCCGGACATGCGGGTGCCGATCTCATACGCGCTGCACCACCCCGAACGGATGGACGTCGACCTGCCCCAGCTCGACCTCGCCGAGGTCGGCTCGCTGACCTTCGAGGAGCCCGACCTCGAGACCTTCGCCTGCCTGCGCCTGGCGCTGGAGGCCGGCGCGGCGGGGGGGACGGCGCCCTGCGTACTGAACGCCGCCGACGAGGTCGCGGTCGCCGCCTTCCTCGCCGGCGAGATCCCCTTCACCGGAATCGCCGCCGTGATCGAGCGGGTGCTGGCGGAGATGCCGGCGGCGCCGGTGAGCCACTTCGACGACCTCTTCGAGGCCGACGCCGAGGCCCGCCGCCGCAGCGAAGACCAGGTTCGGGGGTTGACGCCAGCATGAACTGGCTGCTGATCTTCCTCGGCTTCGCGCTGCTGATCATCCTGCACGAGGCGGGGCACTTCTTCGCCGCCAAGGCGACCGGGATGCGGGTCGAGAAGTTCTTCCTCTTCTTCGGGCCGAAGCTGTGGTCGGTCAAACGCGGCGAGACCGAGTACGGGGTCGCCGCGATTCCCCTCGGCGGCTACGTGAAAATCACCGGCATGAATCCGGAGGAGGAGATTCCTCCGGAGGCTGCCGATCGCGCCTATTACCGCCAGCCGGTCTGGAAGCGGATCGTCGTGATCGGCGCCGGGCCCGCGGTCAACATCGTGCTCGCCTTCGCGATCATCTTCTTCGTCGTCCTCGCCAACGGCAAGCAGGAGCCGGTGCAGTCGGTCGGCGAACTGCGATCGGGGACCCCGGCGGCGAAGACGCTGCAGCCCGGCGACCGGATCCTTGCCGTCGACGGCGAGTCCTATCCGAATCTGAGCGTCGTCGATCGGCTCGAACGCTTCCGAGGCGACATCAGCGCGCACAAATGCGCGGGCGAGCAGGTGGACGGCTGCCTCGCCGCCACCCCGGTGGCGCTGCGGATCGAGCGCGACGGCCGGCCGCAGACGCTGCTGATCAAGCCTGAATACAACGGGACCGAAAAACGCGCCCTGCTCGGCTTCGGCTATGCCGAGCGATCGATCGACGTCGGCCCCGGAATCGCCGCGAGCGAAGCCGGCGACGCGGTCTGGAAAGTCGCCTCCGGCACGGTCACGGTCTTCGCCCGCCTCTTCGAAGAGGAAAAGCGCAAGCAGGTCTCCGGGATCGTCGGCGTCAGCGACGTCGCCAACCAGACGATCGACGAAAGCGCCACCCGCTCGCTGCTGCTGCTGGCCCTGGTCAGCCTCTCGCTGGGGCTGATCAACCTCTTGCCGATCCTGCCGCTGGACGGCGGCCACATCTTCTGGAGCCTGGTCGAGAAACTGCGCGGCCGCCCGGTCTCCCTGCGGGTGATGGAAAAAGCCAGCATGATCGGCTTCGCGCTGGTGCTGATGCTGTTCGTGTTGGGACTCTCCAACGACCTCGGCCGGCTCGGCGACAGCGTGACGACCCGCTGAGCGGGCGTGCCGCGCCACCCAGATAACCTCTGCATATGGCCTCCAAACGCCAGATCTTCGTGGGAAAGGTGCCGATCGGCGGCGGCGCCCCGGTCGCCGTGCAGACGATGACCAAGACCGAGACCGCCAACCTCGAGGCGACGATGGAGCAGATCCACAAAGTCGCCGAGGCCGGCGCCGACATCGTCCGCTGCGCGGTCCCACGAGAGAAGGACGTGGAAGCGCTGAAGACGATCGTCAAGCGCTCGCCGATCCCGATCATCGCCGACATCCACTTCAACCACACCCTGGCGTTGAAAGCGATCGACGCCGGTGCCGACTGCATCCGCCTCAACCCGGGCAACATCGGCGGTCGCGACAAAGTCGCTGAGGTCGCCGAGAAGGCGAATGCCAAGGGCGTGCCGATGCGGATCGGGGTCAACTCCGGCTCGCTGCCCAAGCACCTGCATGCGCTCGAGCGCGAAGCCCCGGTCGAGGCGCTGGTCGCCGCCGCGATCGAGTTCACCGAACTGATGGAGAGCCTCGACTTCGAAAACTTCAAGATCTCGATCAAGTCGACGAACGTGCCCTACACGATCGCCGCCAACCGACTGCTCGCCCAGAAGGTGCCCTACCCGCTGCACCTGGGGATCACCGAGGCCGGAACCAAATGGTCCGGCTCGCTGAAATCGGCGGTCGGCCTCGGCACGCTGCTGGCCGATGGGGTGGGGGACACGATAAGGATCAGCCTCTCGACCTTCCACGCCGAGGAGGAGGTCAAAGTCGCCTGGGAGATCCTCAAGGCGCTGCAGCTGCGCGAGAAAGGCCCGGTCCTGATCGCCTGCCCGACCTGCGGGCGGCTGCAGTTCGACATGGACTCGGTCGTGGCCGAAATCGAGCAGCGCCTCGAAAGCTACGAGGAGCCGGTCGAGGTGGCCGTGCTCGGCTGCGCTGTCAACGGGATCGGCGAGGCCAGCGCCGCCGACTTCGGGATCGCCGGCGCCAAGAACGAGGGTCTGATCTTCGCCGGCGGCAAACCGCTGCGCAAGGTGCCGCAGGAGACCCTGGTCGACACCCTCTTCGAAGAGATCGACAAGAGCCTGGGCCGCGAGGGCCAGGTCGAGTTCGACGAGCACGAGTCGCGCGAGGGGGCGGAGTGGCTGGCGAAGATCGAGGAGGAAAACGCCGACGAACTCACCCCCGAGAAGATCGCCCTGATGGAGAAGGAAGCGGTCGAAAAAGGCGAGTCCGACAAGGTCCTGCTCGACGAGGCAGCCTCGCCCACCGCATCTCGCCGCTTCACCCGCGCCTGAGCCGTCCAGCGGCCATACGGGTAAGAATTACCCGCCCGGCGCCAGGCCCTGACCGAAAGGTTCCTCTTCCGTTTAGGCTTGCGCCCGTGTCCGGGAAGCTCGCCCTCGCCCTCGCCCTCGCCGCAGCCGCGGCTTCCGTCGCGCTCGCGCTCGGACCGGCCGCTGCCACCGCGGCGACGCCCGAATATTTCCCGGCGCCGGAATCGCGCGGGGTCAACACCGGGATCGTCGCCGATCCCGACGGGAACGTTTGGTTCGCCGTCAACGGCCCGAGCTTCGGCGCGGTCTCCGAACTCGCTCGCCTGACGCCATCCCTGGCAGCCCCGGGGACCTCCGCCGGCATCTCCTACTTCAAGACGCCGGCCTATCCGGAAGAAGGGTGCTGCACGAGCTTGATGCGCGACCTCGCCTTCGACCCGGCCAAAGGGCGAATCTGGTTCACCCGCAGCGTCGGTGCGGTCGGCTACGGCACCGTCGCCTCGATGTCACCCGGGACCGCGAGCGGCGTCCAGGTGGCGAAAACTCCCGGCGCCCCCAACCTCGGTGACATCGCGGTCGACTCCTCCGGAACCGCCTGGTTCACGGAGAAAAGCTCGAGCAACGTCGGCCCCGCCTACGCCGGCAACCGAATCGCCCACGCCGACGGGTCGCTGGTGATCGGCGAGTACCCTGACCTCTGGCACCAGACCGGCGCCCCGGCCGACTCGGCCCGCTACGACGCCGGGCCGGCGGGAGTGACGATCGGCAAGAAAGACGGGCTCCCGTGGTTCGCCGAGTCGAACGCCGGCTTCCCCGGCTATCGATTGGCGCGGGCGACCGGCGGGCTCTACGAGGAGTACCAGGTGAAGCCCTGCGTGCCGGAACCGATGACCTGTTCGGGCTCCAACACCGGCACCGGCCCGCTCAGCGTCGCCAGCGACCTCGACGGGAATATCTGGTTCACCAACGTGCTCAAGAACAGCTTCGGCAAATTCGACCCCCTGACCTCGACCTTCACCCAGTACAGCCTGCCGGCGATCGACCCGGATCTGACCGGAGGGGAACCGAGATCGATCCGGGTTGCGCCCGACGGCACGCTCTGGCTCGCCCAGTTCGGCTTCATCTCCTACCCGAAAGCGAACGCGATCGTCCGAATCGTGCCGACCGACCCGCCGACCGTGACCGTCTACAAACTGGGCACCGGCAAATCGCCGCTCTCGGTCGCGCCGGACAGCAAAGGCAACGTCTGGTTCGCCGTCAACGGCGACACGACCGGTTACGTCGGCCGCCTCGCTGCTGTCGTCGGCGAAGGCCCGCCGCCACCGCCCGCCGGCGGCGGCACGGCGACGCCGCCCGCCGGGAAAGTCGTGGCCAAAGCAACCGGCACCGGGGTCGCCAAGGTCAACGACCCCGAGCTGCGCGCCAAGTCGCTGCGCCTGACCCAGATCTGCGTCGGCCCGCCGGAGGACAAGTGCAGCCTGGTCTACCTACTCGACTCGCACGAATACGTGACCGGGTTCCCAGGCACGAAACCGAGACTGGCCAGCGCCAGCGCCAAGCGCAAGACCAGGAAGGTCGTGGTCGGAAGCAAGACGGTCAACCTCGCCGGCGGCCAGACGGCACAGGTGACGATCAACCTCAACGCCAAAGGCAAAGCGATCCTCAAGCGCGACGGCCTTCTCCACCTCACCTTTCACGCCACCCAGAAGGTCACCAAGGGTGGCAAGAAATCGACGAAGGTCCTGAAGACCAAGAAGCTGACGATCAAGGCCCCGTAGCGGTAATCGCGCCGGTCTTCGCGTAGGTTTCAGGCGTGAGCCGGCAGTCGCAGACCTTTCTCCCGACCCTCAAGGACGCTCCCGCCGACGCGGAGGCGATCTCGCACAAGCTGATGGTCCGGGCCGGGCTGATCCGGCAGCTGGGGGCAGGGTTGTGGACGTACCTGCCGGCGGGCTGGCGGGTCCACCGCAAGGTCGAAGCGATCCTGCGCGAGGAGATGGAGGCGATCGGCTGCCAGGAGATGCTGATGCCGGTGCTGCAGCCGGCCGAGGCCTGGGAGAAGACGGGGCGCTACGCGATCGACGAGCTGTTCAAGCTCGAGGACCGCAAGGGCTCGCCGATGGTGCTGGCGATGACCCACGAGGAGGCGGTCACCAGCCACGTCGCCCGCGAGGTCCGCTCCTACCGCAACCTGCCGCTGATGCTGTTCCACCTGCAGACGAAGGAGCGCGACGAGCCGCGCCCGCGCGCCGGCGTCCTCCGCACCCGCGAGTTCACGATGAAGGATGCCTACTCCTTCGACCGCGACGAGGAGGGGCTGGCGCGCTCATATGAGGCGCAAGCCGGTGCCTACGCCAAGATCTTCGACCGCTGCGGGCTGCGCTGGTACAAGGTCGAGTCCGACGTCGGGATGATGGGCGGCTCCGGCGCCGACGAGTTCATGGCTCCCTGCGCTGCCGGCGAGAACGAGGTGGCGCTGGCGCCCGGCTACGCCGCCAACGTCGAGGTCGCCTCAGCGACCGCGCAGCCGGTCGAGCTGCCGCCGCCGCTTGACGCGCCGGAGCGTGTCTCGACTCCCGGGATGACGACCGTCGACAAGGTTTCGGCTGAGCTTGGGGTCCCACGGGGAGCGCTGATCAAGGCGCTGCCGGTGGTCGTCGAGGGCAGGGGCCTAGTCATGGTGCTCTTGCGCGGCGACCACCGCCTCAACGAGATCAAGCTGCGAAACGCGCTCGGCGCCGACTTCCGCCAGGCCAAGCCCGAGGAGATCGACGCCGAAATCGGCCCGACCGGCTACATCGGCCCGGTCGGCGCCAAGGTGCCGGTGATCAAGGATGCGGCGATCTCAGGCGCCGGGCTGGTCTGTGGCGCCAACGAGCCCGATGCCCACCTGCGCGGAGTCGAGCCCGGGCGCGACTTCGAGTTCGAGGAGCTCGACGTGCGCACGGTCGAGGCCGGCGACACCGCCCCCGACGGCGGCACGATCGAGATCGAGCCGGCGATCGAGATCGGCAACATCTTCAAGCTCGGCAGCCGCTACTCGGTTCCGCTGGGGGCCAGCTACCTCGACCAGGACGGCAAGGAGCAGGCGATCGTGATGGGCAGCTACGGGATCGGGCCGGCGCGGATCGTGGCCGCCGCGATCGAGCAGAACGCCGACGAGCGCGGGATCGTCTGGCCGCCGGCGCTGGCCCCCTGGCAGGTCCACCTCGTCTCGCTGGCGAAGGCCGGCGAGCCCGAGCGCGAGACCGCCGACAAGCTCTACGCGGAGCTGCAGGCGGCGGGCCTCGAAGTCCTCTACGACGATCGCGACGCCGGACCGGGGCAGAAGCTGACCGACGCCGAGCTGATCGGCTGCCCGCTGCGGATCGTCGCCGGTCGCCGCGGCCTCGCCAACGGCATCGTCGAGGCCACCGAGCGGGTCAGCGGAACCGAGCACGAGCTACCCCTGGAGGACGCCGCCGCGCGGGCGCTGTCGCTCCTCGATGTCTGAGAAGAATCCATTCGGGCGCGGGGAGCTGCGCCGCCGGTTCGGGCTCGACAGGTCGGCCCCGCCGCCGAAGCAGACGCGCAAGGGAGAGCCGTTCAACCCGTGGACGATTCCCAATCTGGTCGGCTACGTCCGTCTGGCGGCGATCCCGGTATTCCTGCTGATGGCCTACAACACCGAGGACGGCACCTCGTTCGCCGCGGCGATGGTCTTCTGGGCGATCGCCGCCGGCGACTATCTGGACGGGTTCCTCGCCCGCGCCACCGGCCAGTACAGCCGGCTCGGTGCTCTGCTCGACCCGTTGGTGGACCGGCTTACGGTGCTCTCCGGGGCCGTCGTCTGCTGGAGCTTCGAGCTGCTGCCGCGCTGGCTGCTGCTGTTGCTTGCCCTGCGCGAGGTGGCGATGCTCTACCTCGCCCAGTACGGGCTTCGCCACGGCGTCGACATCGAGGTCAACTGGCCCGGCCGGATCGCCGTCTTCCCGACTATGGGCGGGATCTGGCTCGCCCTCTTCGCGCCGGGGTGGGTGGCGACCGCGTTGGTGATCTGGGGGACCGCGATGGCGATCCTCGCCACCGTGCTCTACGCGAGAACGGGAATGCGGGCCGCCAGGGCTAGGCGCGGCGCCGTCTGACTCTGCAAGGTCCGGGCCAGCGGGGCTTAACCTTCAACCTGGAGTTGAACCTTCGAGGGTCTCGACCTATAATCTCCCCTCGCGCAAACGGTGGCGCCATCGCCCCCTCGAGTTAGGAGCACCATGGAGGACACGACCTTCCCCGATCTTGGGTCCCTTGACGACAAGGAGCTGAAAGCCCTGATCGCCAGCCTGACCGAGGAGGAGAACGAGATCTCCTACAAGCGCCGGGTGCTGCACGGCCGCATCGACATCCTCCGCGCCGAGCTGGTCAACCGCCTGCGCTCCAAGCGCGAGCACGGCGACACGATGATCTCCGGCGACGACGTCGAGCAGTTGACCGAAATCCTCGCCGGCAAGCACAACCAGCAGCCGCCGGCGGACGACGCCGCTTAGAGGGAGCCCGATGGCCGTCCACTGCCCCGAGTGCGGGTTCGCCAACCCTGAGGGAGCCAACTACTGCCAGAAGTGCGGTGCATTCCTGGGCGGCCCCAAAGAGGAGGGCGAGGACCCGACGACGATGACCTACCGGGTCGACGAGACCGGCGACATGCAGCCGGTCGACATCGACGAGGTGGTCGAGGAGTCGGGAGCGGCGCTGGTGATCCGCGCCGGCGGCGGCCGCGCCGGCGAGAGCTTCAGCATCGCCGACGACAGGGTCAGCATCGGCCGCAGCCCCGACGCCGGCGTCTTCCTCGACGACGTCACCGTTTCCCGCAACCACGCCTTGCTGGTGCGCCGCCGCGACGGCCTCTACATCGACGACCTCGGCTCGCTCAACGGCACCTACGTGAACCGGCGCCGGATCGAGTCCCACCGGCTCGCCGACGGCGACGAGATCCAGGTCGGCAAGTACAAGCTGAGCTACCTGGAGCGTTGAGGATGCCCGTCTCCGAGACGACGACGCGCTCACCGGATTCTCCGAGCCGCCCGCGCAAGGCGCTGACGATCGGCGCCGTCTGCAAGATCCTCCAGAGCGAGTTCGACGACGTCTCGATCTCGAAGATCCGCTACCTCGAGGACCAGAAGCTGCTGAACCCGCGCCGCACCTCCGGCGGCTACCGCCTCTACAGTCAGTCAGACGTCGAACGGTTGCGCACGATCCTGCGCCTGCAGCGCGACGAGTTCCTGCCGCTGCGGGTGATCCGCCAGGAGCTCGCCTCCGGCGGCGACCTGGTGCTCGGCGACGGCGACCGCAAGCAGGCGGGCGGCGCCGCCGTGCGGCGGGCGATCCTGGTCGACACCTCGCGCACCTACCTGACCATGGAGGAGATCGTCGAGGAGACCGGCGCCCGCGAGGAGCTGATCCGCGAGCTCGAGAACTTCGGCATCGTCCAGCCCGAGAAACGCGAGGGCAGGACGGTCTACGACGAGACCGACCGCGAGATCGTCCGTGCGGCCAACGAACTCTCGCGGGTCGGCGTCGGCGCCCGCAACCTGCGCGTCTTCCGCTCCTCTGCCGACCGCGAGGCACAGCTGTTGGAAGCGCTGCTGGGCCCGTCCCTGCGCTCGCGCAACCCCGAGCGCCGCAAGGAGGCGCTGCAGAGCCTGGAAAGCCTCGCCGCCACCGTCTCTCACCTCAAGCACCTCTTGCTCGTGCGGGATCTCCGGCGCCTCGCCGGCGACTGAGCAAGATGCCCCGGGTGACGCGACGGCGCTCGATCGAGGCGCCGGTAGGGGAGGTCTGGAAGCTGGTTTCCGATCCCTACAACCTGCCGCGCTGGTGGCCGCGGACCGCCCGCGTGGAGAACGTCGAGCGCAAGAGCGGCGGTCGCCGCAGTCAGTGGACCAAGGTCCTCTCGACCGCCGAGGGGCGCGGCGTGCGGGCCGATTACCGCTGTCTCAGCTCCGCCCAGAACGAGCGCTTCGTCTGGGAGCAGCAGCTGCAGGGAACGCCCTTCGCGCGGCACCTGCGCCGCAGCGAGGTCGCGGTCGAGATGCGGGCGGACGGTGAGGGGACGAAGATCGAGCTGAGTTCCGTACAGACGATGAAAGGGATGTCGCGCCTGGGCTCGCCGATGCTGCGCCGCGGCCAGGGCGAGATCCTCGACGAGGCGTTGGACGGGATCGAGAGGGCGCTGACGTGAACGAGCCGCGACGCGATACCAAGTGGTGGGGGTGGGGGGACCCGGGAACGCTGCCGGAGCTCGACGAGGAGGCCTTGGGGGTCTTGCGCGAACGCATCGGCGAGCTGAGCCCCTGGCCGCTGGCGGTCGCCGAGCCGGGCGAGTTCGTGATGCCAAACCCGCAGCCGCTGCCGCCGAAGCTGGCCGAGGCGGTCGGGGCGGAGCGGATCTTTACTTCGGTCGAGGACCGGCTGCGCCATGCCAGCGGTCGCGGCTACGTCGACTTGGCGCGGATGCGCGGGGGTCACCTGAAGGGCGGGCCCGATGCGGTGGTGCTTCCCGCCGATGTAGCGCAGCTGCGGGCCGTGCTCGACGTCTGCGCGGCCGAGGCCATCGCCGTCGTCCCCTTCGGCGGCGGCACCAGCGTCGTCGGCGGGGTCGAGCCGCTGCGGGGGGAGCACGCGCGGCTGATCAGCCTCGATCTCGCCGGCCTGCGCACGGTCGAGGTCGACCGGCGCTCGCTGACCGCCCGCCTCGGCGCCGGCCTGCGCGGTCCCGAGGCGGAGCAGGCGCTGGGCCGGGAGGGCGTCACCCTCGGCCACTTCCCGCAGTCCTTCGAGTACGCGACGATCGGCGGCTTTGCCGCGACCCGCTCGGCCGGCCAGGCCTCCAGCGGCTACGGGCGTTTTGACGCCGCCGTCAGCTCGGTGCGCCTGGTCGCCCCCGCGGGTGACATGGAGACCCTGGAATCGCCGCACACGGCCGCAGGGCCGGCCCTGCGCGAGCTGATCGTCGGCTCCGAGGGCGTGCTTGGCGTGATCCCGGACGTGACCGTGCGGGTGCGCCCGGCGCCGCCGCAGAAGCGCTACGAGGCGTGGATGGCGGAGAGCTTCGAGGCGGGGGCGGAGATCGTCCGAGGGCTCGCCCAGGGGCCGGGGCTGCCGGAGATCATCCGCGTCTCCGACGAGGAGGAGACCGAGGGGTCGCTGGCGGTCTCCGGCCCACGTGGTTTTGCCGGCAAGGCCTTCGACCGTTATCTCGGCGTCCGCAAGCGCCGCGGCGGCGCCCTATTGATCGTCGGCTTCGAGGGCGAGGAGGAGTCGTCCTCGCGCCGCCGCGCGCTCACTGTCCGCGGCCTGCGCGCCGGCGGTGCCGCCTACTTGGGCCAGTCGGCCGGCCGCTCCTGGGAGCACGGCCGCTACAACGGCCCCTACCTGCGCGACACGCTGATGGGGATGGGGGCGATGGTCGAGACGCTCGAGACCTCGCACACCTGGACCCGGTTGGGTGAGCTGCACGCGGCGGTCGCGGGCGCGATCCGCGGCTCGCTTGCCGGTCAGGGCACGCCGGGCCTGGTCTGGTGCCACCTCTCGCATGCCTACGCCGACGGCGCCTCGCTCTACTTCACCTTCATCTCACGCCGCCGCGAGGGGGCGGAGCTGGAGCAGTGGGCGCAGGTCAAAGACGCCGCCAGCGAGGCGATCGTCGCCGCTGGCGGCACGATCACCCACCATCACGCGGTCGGCCGCGACCACGTTCCCTACATGGAGGCCGAGGTCGGCAAGACGGGTCTCGACGTGCTGCGCGCGGTCAAGCAGGAGCTCGATCCCGCCGGGATCATGAATCCGGGCAAGCTAATCGGCGGTTGACGAGGCAAAGTAGGTCAAGGACGCAGGGAGCGCCGTGTGCTCTGCACACAAGCGACCGAGGACGCAGAGATGCGCAGCCTCGTCAACCGCCGGCTTCGGCCGCTTTTTCTTCTTCGACTTGCTGCAGGATTTCGTCGTTGCCGACCAACGAGCCGGTGATTTCGCCGCGCAGGACCGGGGTGCCGACGTAAGCGGGTTCTTTCGACTCCTTTTTGATTTCGGCCTTGAGCCGGGCCGTGTCGGCTCGGGTGATGACGATTTCCGAATACGTTTCGTTGGCGAGGAAGAGCAGCAGTTCGGCCGGCAGTTTGATGCTCGCTTCGATCGTCCCTTTGGCGCCCACGGCGGTGGTCGCGATCGGCAGGATTTTGGTCGGCGAGGCGGCGATCCCGATTGCATACTGGGTGCCGGCGGCGGTCGGCTCCAGCTCTTTCGCTTCGACTGCCAGGACCAGCGATTCTTCGAAGTTGCCGAAGACGGCGGTCCCGGAGCCGCTCTGGCCGGCGACCGGTTTCAGCACCGCCATCGTCGGGTCGAGGTTTTCGCCGCCGTTGGCGGTGGTCTGTTCGGTCGAGTCGTTGGCGGTCGTGGCGGCGTCGCCGGAGTCGGAGTCGCCACCGCTGTTGGAGATCAGTAAGACCGCCAACACGACGATTACGACGGCGGCAAGCGCGCCGCCCCCGATTGCCAGCAGCAGGTTGCGGTCGCGCGGCTTCTTCGCCGCGGCAGGCCGCGGCGGCGAGGCGGGGGGAGGGGTGGCTGGGGCGGGTTGCGGTGCGGGCGGCGCCGCGGCCGCCGGGGACGCTGGAGTTGGGGCAGGCGGCACGGGAGTCGGCTCTGGCGGCGGCGTGGGGTCCGGCGCGGCAGGTGGCTCCGGCGGCAGTGGTGGCGGCGCCACACCTTCGTCCTCCAACTGCGTCAGCGCGTCCTTCACCTTGGCGCGCACGTCGTCGACGCTGAGCCCCATCAACGCGGCGATGTCCTCGTATCCCTGCTCCCGCTGCGCGAGCAGTCGCAGCATCGCCCTCTGGTCGTCGCTGAGCGCCATCGGGTCCAACTCTACGACGCACGGGAGGCGGATCGACGCTCGGGCGGGCCGGGGTCGCAAAAGCTTAATTTCGCCGCCCGATAGATAGGGTGCCGCCGATGGCCGACGACCAAAGCAACCTGCGCTCGCACTTCGACGACCTGATCGGGACCGAATGGCTGGGGGACGATCCCGACCGCGCCCGCGTGCGGCTGCCGTTGCGCGACGAGCTGCGCCAGCCCTTCGGACTCCTGCACGGCGGCGTCATGTCGAGTCTGGTCGAGAGCATCTGCTCGCGCGCCACCGCGCTCGCCGTCGCCGACCGCGGCATGATCGCGATGGGTCAGGCGATCAGCGTCAACTTCATCCGGCCGATCACCGAGGGCGCGATCGAGGTCGAAGCCCGGGCCCGCCACCGCGGCCGCACCACCTGGGTCTGGGACGTCGAGGTCCGCGACGACGAGGTCCGTCTCTGCGCACTGGCGCAGATGACCATCGCCGTTAGGCCGCGACCAGACAAAGCCTGACCAGGACGCAGGGAGCGAAGTGTGCCCTGCACCGAGCGACCGAGGACGCCGTTAGGCGAAGGTCTGGTCGCGGCCTAACCGCCGAAGCGGTTGGTGATCGGTAGCCGCCGGTCCTTGCCGAAGGCCCGCGGCGTGATGCGGATGCCGGGAGCCGCCTGGCGGCGCTTGTACTCGGAGCGGTCGACCAGCCGGATCACCTCGTCGACGGTCTCGCCGGGCATCCCGGCGGCGATCATCTCCTCGCGGCCCTGGTCGCGCTCGACGTAGGCCTCGAGGATACGGTCGAGCAGCTCGTAGGGCGGCAGCGAGTCGCTGTCGCGCTGATCGGGTCGCAGCTCGGCCGAGGGCGCACGGTCGAGCACGCTGCTCGGCACCAGCTCGCTGCCCGCCCGCTCGTTGCGACGCCGCACGAGTTCGTAGACGAGTTCCTTGGGAACGTCCTTGATCACCGCGAAGCCACCCGCCATGTCGCCGTAGAGGGTTGCGTAGCCGACCGACATCTCGCTCTTGTTGCCGGTGGTCAGGACCAGCCAGCCGTGGCGGTTGGAGAGCGCCATCATCACGTTGCCGCGGATCCGCGCCTGGATGTTCTCGGCCGCGAGGTCGGGCTCGGAGGGTCGCGCCGGGTCGCGCGGCGGCTGCTCCTCGCCGATCGCCGGCGCCGCCCCCGGATGCAACAGGTCGGCCAGCGCGCGCTCGTAGCTGTCCATCATCGGCTCGATCTCGATCTCGAGCAGCTCGCAGCCCAGGTTCGCAGCGATAGTTCTGGCGTCCCCCTGGGTTTCGGAGCTGGAATGCGGCGACGGCATGACCACGCAGCTGAGACGCTCGGCCCCGACGGCGTCGGCCGCGAGCTCCGCCACCAGGGCGGAGTCGATCCCGCCGGAGAGGGCAACACCGACGTGCTCGAAGCCGTTCTTGCCGACGTAGTCGCGGAGCCCGAGGGTGAGCGCCTCGTAGACCTCGTCGACGTCGTCGAGCGGCGCCGCCACCGATCCCGGCTCGTCACCGGCGAGGTCGCAGATCAGCAGCTCCTCTTCGAACTGGGCGGCGCGGCCGATCAGCTCGCCCTCGGGGGAGAGCAGCAGGCTCTGGCCGTCGAAGACGAGCTCGTCCTGGCCGCCGACCAGGTTGCAGAAGGCGAAGTGGGTGCCGTAAGCCCGGGCCAGGCCGGAGAACAGCTGCTCGCGCTCGCGCCCCTTGCCGCGGTGGTAGGGCGAGCCCGACGGGTTGGCGATCATCTTCGCGCCCGCCTGCGCCTCGGCTTCGGCCGGGGGACCCGGGACCCAGCAGTCCTCGCAGATCGTCAGCCCGACCCGTTCGCCGGCGACCTCGACCGTGAGCGGCTCGGCGCCGGGGACGAAGTAGCGCTGCTCGTCGAAGACCGAGTAGTTCGGCAGCCGGTTCTTGCGGTAGACGGCCCTCACTCGGCCTTCACCGAGCACCGCCAGCGAGTTGTGGGCGTGGCGGAAGTCGCCGCCGTCAGGGATCGGCTCGGCGTAGCCAACCAGCGCGATGATGCCCTCGACCGCGGCCGCCAGATCCTCGACCGCGCGCCGGTTGGCCTCGAGGAAGTGGCGCTTCAGATAGAGATCCTCGGCGGGATAGCCGGGGATGCAGAGCTCGGGGAAGATCACCAGCTCGGCGCCGCCCTCGCGGGCGTGGGCGATCCACTCCGCCACCTTCGCCGCGTTGGCGTCGATGTCGCCGACCGTGGGGTTGATCTGGGCGAGGGCTACGCGCATGCCGGCCACGCTGGACTCATTCCCGAAGTATCGCTTTCGCAGGCCCCGGAGCGGGCCGCGCCCCCCGGTAGGCTGATCCGGATGCGGGATCGCCGTCGCCATCTGGCCGGTTTCTCGGTGGCGGCGCTGTTGGTGCTCGCCGCCCTGCCTGGTGCTGCCTCGGCTGCCACGGGGCTGGCCGATGCCGTCCCCAGCCTCGCCTCGCCATCGCAGAAGCCGTTCAAAGCGCCGAGGCCGCGGCCGACCGAAGTGCGCCAGCGCCCGACCGACGATCCCGACCCCAACCGCAACGCCTACACGGTCCCCGAGGCGCCGCGCTCACCGGCCTGCTCGGAGTTCTTCTGCGTGCACTGGGTCGCCGAGGGCCTGGACGCGCCGAGTCTCGCCGACTCCGACTCCGACGGCATTCCCGACTACGTCGCCAAGGTCCTGGAGACCGCAGAACACGCGCACCAGGTCGAGAACGAGAAGCTCGGCTGGCGCGAGCCAAAGAGCGACGGGCGCAAAGGCGGCGGCCTCGGCAAGACCGACGTCTACCTCTCCCAGATCGGCGGCAACCTCTTCGGCTATGCCGCCCCCGACCGCGGTCAGTTCAGCAAGAACCACCGCCTGCCGCGCAGTTTGCACGGCTACCTCGTGCTCGACAACGACTACAGCTCGTTCGAGTTCCCCGGGACGAAGCCGATCCAGGACCTGCAGGTGACGATTGCCCACGAGTACAACCACATCCTCCAGTTCGGCTACGACGCCTTCCAGGATCCCTGGTTGGCCGAGTCGACCGCGACCTGGATGGAGGACCAGGTCTACAACGGGATCAACGACTACCTGCGATACGTCGGCCGCTGGGTGCACCGCTTCGACACGCCCTTGACCACCAACTCGATCAAGGAGTACGGCTCCGCCGTCTGGAACCAGTGGCTGGCGCGGCGCTACGGGCCGCAGCTGATCCGCAAGGCCTGGGCGCGGGCCCTGAAGACGAGGCCGGGCGGCTTCTCGGTTGCCGTCTACGAGGCGGCGATCCGCGCCGCCGGGGGCTCCGACTTCAGTCGCGACTTCGCCCGCTTCGCCGCCGCCGTGCCCGAGTGGCGGACCGGGGCGGGCTTCCGCGAGGGAGAGCTCTTCCCGGACATGCCGCGCCAGGGCAAGCTCGCGCTCGGGGCGCCGGCGACGATCCATGAACTCAACCACACCACCTTCGAGCCGCTGCGGGTGATCGCCCGTGGCGGCCGCGCCGTCGTCGTCCATATGACCGCGCCGCTGGGGGCCGCGGCGGGGGTGGCGCTGGTGGGCCGGATCGGGACCGAACGCGGCGGCACGGTGGTCAGCAACGTCGACTACCAGCGCAGCGGCGGCAAACTGCGGGTCCAACTCGGCGACCCGAGCCGTTTCAGCCGCATCACCGCCGTCCTGATCAACGCCGACGCCGAGGTGTCCGGATTCAGCGCCCGCCGGCTCGACTGGCGCTACCTCACGGACCGGGTCCCGTTCGCGGTCCGCGCCAACCTGATCCGCTAGAAACACCCGGCCGATGGGCCGATTTGTGGCCCATGAGTTGACAAATCGGCCCGTCGGCGATTAGGCGCTGGGTTCGACGGCGACCGGGCCGGCGCCGTTGCGCGAGGACCCGGACTTCGCCTTGGCCTTGACGCTCTTCTTCGCCTTCGCCCGCTTCGGGCGGGGCGGCAGGGTCTCGACGATCTCGCGCGTCGCCGCCTCGAGGTCGAGGGCGAAGCTGTCGAGGTCGGCCAGCGCGTCGTAGTCCCCGACGAGGCCGAAGTTGACCTGGCCGTTGTAGGACATGATCCCGACGCAGAGCGCCTGTCTCCGGGCCAGCGGCACCATCGGGAAGATCGACTCCATCTGGCGCCCCAGCACGTAGAGGGGGAACTGCGGCCCGGGAACGTTGGTGATGACGAGGTTGAAGAAGCGCTGGGCCGGCTGCAGGCGGGCCGCCTGCGAGGCGATCGTGGTCGGCGCGAAGTCGGTGATTTTGGTCAGGATCTCGGCCCCGACCGCTTGCCCGGAGGACTTCAGGTCGCCCATCTGCTCGGTCACGATGCGCAGCCGCTCGACCGGGTCCTCGGCCCAGACCGGCAGCGGCGCCATCATCGCCGAGATGCGGTTGCCGAGCGCCCCGTGCTCTTCGTCGGCGCGGACGCTGACCGGCACCATCGCCCGCATCTCCAGGTCCTCGGTTTCGTGGCCGCGGGCCCGCAGGTAGTTGCCGATCGCGCCGGTGACGATCGAGAGGATGACGTCGTTGACGGTGCCCCCGTAGGCATCCTTCACGGCCTTGAGCTCGGCCAGGTCGGCCTGGGTGATCGCGAAGCGCCGGTGCGGGCCGATCTCCACGTTGAAGGGCGTGGGGGGTGCCGACATGCCGGCGCCGAGCACCTTGGTGGTGGCGCCGACGCCGCGCAGGACCTGGCGCGGCCCGCGCAGCGCCCGGCGCACGCCGCGGGCGATCTCCGCCGGGCTGGTCAGGCGCTCCCGCATTGCGTCGCCGATCAGTTGCAGGTCGCTCGGTTCGGGCCGGGCGAGCCAGGCCGGCGGCTTGCGGGAGGCGCCCTGCGGTTCACGGTCGAGGTCGAAGAGGACGGTGGTGATGTCGACGCCGGAGACGCCGTCGACGAGGGCGTGGTGGCTCTTGCCGACGATCGCGAAGCGGTCGTCGTCCAAGCCCTCGACCAGCCACAGCTCCCAGAGCGGCTTGCTGCGGTCGAGCTGCTGGGAGAAGATCCGCGCCGCCAGGTTGCGCAGCTGCTCGTCGGAGCCCGGCGCTGGCAGCGCGGTCTGGCGCACGTGGTAGTCGAGGTTGAGGTGAGGGTCGTCGACCCAGACCGGACGGCCCTGGTCGAGCGGCACCGAGCGCAGCTTCTGGCGGAAGCGCGGGACCAGGTGCAGGCGCGAGGCGATGTGGTCGCGGAACTCTTCGTGAGTGGGCGCCGAGCCCTCGAAGATGATCGTGCTGGCGACGTGCATGTGCGCCCCCGCTCGCTCCATGTGGAGGAAGGAGGCGTCGAGCCCGGTCAGTCGGTCAGCGGCCACTCAGCCCATCTTTGCAGCCAAGGGCTTAGGACGCCAGACCTAGTCGGAGCTGACCCGTGGTCGCTTCCGCCTCCGCCTCCGCCGTCTCGCCCTCGAAGCCGGCGACGCGAACGCCGAGCAGGCGCACCGGCCGCTGCGGGTCGTAGGCCCGCAGCAGCTCCAGCGCCGCGGGAACGACCACCGCGGCGTCGTTGGTCGCGGTCTCGACCGTGTGCGAGCGGCTGACGTTGGTCCAGTCGTCGAGGCGGACCTTGATCCCGATCGTGCGTCCCGCCAGCTCCTTCTTCTGCAGCCGCCGGCAGAGCTCCTCGCCGAGCCCGACCAGCTTCGCCTCGATCTCACCGCGCTTGTTGAGGTCGGTGTCGTAGGTGGTCTCACAGGAGACCGATTTGGTCTCGTGCGAGGTGACGACCGGAGTCTCGTCCCAGAGCCGGCCGCGGGCGTGCAGCCAGGCTCCCGAGCGGGGACCGAAGCTGGATTCCAGCTCCTCGCGCTGACGTCCGGCGAGCGCGGCCAGCGTCTCGACCCCGATCGCTTCCAGCCGCGCCAGCGTCTTCGGCCCGATCCCGGGGATCAGGCCGGGGGAGTCGCCGGCGAAGCGCTCCAGCGCCGCCTCCCGCGAGAGCACGACGAGGCCGGCGGGCTTGCCGAGCTCGCTGGTGATCTTCGCCAGCATCCGGCTCTCGGAGATCCCGACCGAGCAGGTCAGTCCGGTGTCCTCGCGAATCTGCACCGCGATCCGCCGCATCGTCGCCTTCGGCGAGAAGATCCCGGTCAGGTCCAGATACGCCTCGTCGAGCCCGACCACCTCGACGGTCTCCACGTTGCGACGCAGCACTTCCATCACCCGCGCCGAGGCCTCGCGGTAGGCGGGAAAGTCCGGTGGCAGATAGACCGCGTTCGGCAGTCGCCGCCGCGCCACCGCCGCCGGCATCGCCGAGTGGATTCCGGCCAGCTTGCGCGCCTCGTAGCTCGCCGTCGTCACCACCGCCCGCGGCCCCGAGCCGCAAACGACTACCGGCTTCCCTTTCAGCTCCGGCCGCCGCCGCAGCTCGACCGACGCGTAGAAGGCGTCCATGTCCAAGTGGGCGATGCATCGAAGCCAGTCGTTCACCTGTCCAGGGTAGATCGGCTGCCGGCAGATCGGGCGCACAGCGATACCCTGGTCGCGATGGCTTCTCCCGAGGCGAAGAACCTGGAGGCGATTTCCCAGGCGATCGACCAGCACAACGCGAACTGCCCGTTCCCGGCGGCCGAGGTGCGGATGAACCCGTTCGAGGTCGAACGGCTCGGCTGGGACACGATTCGCGGCCTGCCGGTGATCCCCGACGGGGAGATCGGCACCGGCCGCTTCCGCATCGTCTGCTCGCGCGACCTCGAAGACTCCGGCCTGGAGATCACCGAGGCGGTTGGCAAAGAGCTGGAGACCGTCGCCCCAGTCCAAAACTGAGAGGGCACCGGGCCAAGCAGGTCAAGGACGAGGGAGCGAGTGTGCTCTGCACATGAGCGAGCGAGGACGCCGAGATGCGCCGGCCCGGGGCCCTCTCAGACCCAGTTCCAGACGTCTAGGCCAATTTCTTCGGCCCAGTTGCGGAGGGTGATGTTGAGCTGACGGATTTCGCCGGTGAGGATCAGGATGCCCATCATGATCAGGATGACGCCGCCGATCGCGACGATCAGCGAGTAGTGGCGCTTGACGACGGCGAAGGCAGTGGTCATGCGAGAGAAGGCGAGGGCGGTGGCGACGAAGGGGATCGCCAGGCCAGCCGAGTAGACCGCGAGCAGGAGGGCGCCGTGGGCGGCTGAGCCCGAGAGCGAAGCGGCGGTGAGGATGGCGCCGAGGGTGGGGCCGATGCAGGGCGTCCAGGCGATCGCGAAGGCGGCGCCGGCAACGATCGGGCCGCCCTTGCCGGCGCGCTCGAGCAGGGCGTCGACGTGCCACTCCTGGTTGAGGCGGGTGATGAAGAGGGAGCCGACGAAGAGCAGGCCCATGAGGATGATCAGTGCCCCCGAGATCTTCGTCAGCAGGTCCAGATGATCATTGAGGAAGGAGCCGAGGGCGGTCGCCGAGAGGCCGAGGGCGATGAAGATCGCCGAGAAGCTGGCGACGAAGATCAGGCTCGGCCCCAGCACCTTGCGCCAGCCGGCGTCGTCGAGGTCGGCCGCCGAGACCCCCGTCACCGCCGAGAGGTAACCAGGGACGAGCGGCAGCACGCAGGGCGAGAGGAAGGAGACGATTCCGGCCGCGAGGGCGGCGAACAGGCCCACTCCGGCGGCGGGATCGGAGCTGAGAGCCGCGATTACCACTGACCTTCAGGTTACCCTCAGGCCCGTGTCGTCCGGCCCGAGCCCAGGTCTCTACAACCCCGCCGGTACGGCGCGTCGATTGCGGGACTCGCCGCTGTTCGCGATCGGCCCGGCCGAGCCCGGCCCGGCGATCCGCCGCGGCTTCCTGGTCGCGGTTCCGATCGGGATCTGCCTGGCGATGGAGTTCGGCCTCGACTCGCCGACCCAGGGGGCGATCGGCACCGGCGCGCTGCTCGCCGGCTTCGCCGGTTTGGACGCGTCGGCGCTGCCGCGCGCGGCCTGGCAGGCGGCGGCCGCGCCCGCGATCGGGATCGCCGCCGCGGTCGGGATCCTCAGCAGTCAGTCGGCGCCGGCGGCGGTGCTGGCGATGGGCCTGGTCGGCGGCCTCGCCGGCTACCTGTTCGCCTACTCGCTGCGGCTTGCCATCTACGGCCTCACGGTCTCACTGGCGCTGATGATCGCCCAGGGCTTCTTTTTGCCGGTCGACGACGTCCTCCTGGCGCTGTTCTGGGTCACGGTCGGCGGCCTTACGCAGACCGCCTGGTCGCTGCTCGTCTGGGTAGTGGCCGAGCGCCGCGCCCGCGGTGAGCCCAGCGGTTGGGAATCCCACGCCGTCGCCGCGGCCTTGCGCTCCAACCTGACGCTCAGATCCGAAGCCTGCCGGCACGGGATCCGCTTCGGGGTCGCGCTCGCGACCGGCGTCGCCGTTTACCGCATCTTCGACATGGACGACCACGGGTTCTGGATCCCGCTGACGATCCTCTTCGTAATGCGGCCCGACCGCGGCTCTACGTACCAGCGCCTGGTGCTGCGGGCGGGCGGCACCGCGCTCGGCCTTGTCGTCGCCACCGCGTTCGCGGTGACGATCGGGGGCGAGAACGCGATCACGGTCGCCATGCTCTTCGTTGCCGCGGGTCTCTGTTTCGGCCTACTCACGGTCCAGTACGCGCTGTTCACCGCCGCGATCACCACCTACGTGGTCCTGCTCACCGACACGCTCGGCGAGAACGCTTGGCACGCCGCCGACCTGCGCGCGATCGGCACCGCGATCGGAATCGGAATCGCCTTTCTCGCCTGGGCCGTCTGGCCGAACCCAAGGCAGGGGAGGGACCTCGGATTCGGAGCCCTGCGGCCGCCCCCCGACCCGCCGGAAGCCGCGGCACGGTAAATTCCTGGCCAGCCAGCCAAATGGTCGCGCGGGGGCGCGGCGCAAGAGGGGAGCACGACTTGAGCAACAGGACGTATGTGATCGGGGTCGGGATGACCAAGTTCGAGAAGCCCGGCACCAAGGAGGGCGACTACCCCGACTGGGCCAAGGAGGCGGGGGAGAAGGCGCTCGCCGACGCCGGCATTCCCTACACGGACGTCGAGCAGGCCTTCGCCGGCTACTGCTACGGCGACTCGACCTACGGCCAGCGGGCGCTCTACCAGCTCGGGCTGACCGGGATCCCGGTCGTCAACGTCAACAACAACTGCTCGACCGGCTCCTCGGCGCTGTTCCTTGCGCGCCAGGCGGTCAAAGGGGGCCTCGCCGACTGCGCGCTGGCGCTCGGCTTCGAGAAGATGGAGCCCGGCAGCCTCGGCGTCAAGTACACCGACCGCACCAACGCGCTCGACAAGCACGCGATGCGCATGTTCGAGATCCGCGACCCCGAGCAGTCGCCCCCGGCGCCGCAGATGTTCGGCAACGCCGGCCGCGACCACATGGCCAAGTACGGCTCGACCGCCGACCACTACGCCTGGATCGGGTGGAAGAACCACAAGCACTCGGTCAACAACCCTTACGCCCAGTTCCAGGACGAGTACTCGCTGGAGGACATCAAGGCGGCAAAGATGATCCACGAGCCGCTGACCAAGCTGCAGTGCTCGCCGACCTCCGATGGCTCCGCCTGCGCGATCGTCGCCTCCGAGCGCTACGTCGAAGAGCATGGGCTCGGCGACCAGGCGATCGAGATCGTCGGCCAGTCGATGGTCACCGACCTCAGCTCGACCTTCGACGAGGCCGCCGACTGCATGACGATCGTCGGCTCGGAGATGTCGCGGACCGCGGCCGACCGCGCCTACGCCGAAGCCGGCCTCACGGCCGCCGAGGTCGACGTCTGCGAGCTGCACGACTGCTTCAGCGCCAACGAGCTCATCACCTACGAAGCGCTCGGCTTCGCGGCCGAGGGTGAGGCTCACAAGCTGGTCGAGGAAGAAGCGACCACCTTCGGCGGCGCCGGCCCGGTCGTCAACCCATCCGGCGGTCTGATCTCGAAGGGGCACCCGCTGGGCGCGACCGGGCTGGCGCAGTGCTCGGAGCTGGCCTGGCAGCTACGCGGGGACGCGGACAAGCGTCAGGTCGACGGTGCCAAGGTGGCGCTCCAGCACAACATCGGCCTCGGCGGCGCCGCCGTGGTCACCGTCTACAAGCCGGCGGGCTGAACCCCGCCGCAACGAGGAGGTAGCGAGATGGCCAAGCAGCGACGCTCACTGAACGGCAAGGTCGTGGCGATCACCGGCGGTGCCCGGGGGATCGGCAAGGCGACGGCGACGGCACTGGTGCGCAAGGGCTGCCGGGTCGCGATCGGCGATCTCGACCTGAAGCTGGCCGAAGAGACCGCCGCCGGCCTCGGCGGCGGCACCGTGGCGGTGGCGCTCGACGTCACCGACCGCGCCTCCTTCTCCGCCTTCCTCGACGAGGCCGAGCGCCAGCTCGGCCCGATCGACGTGGTCGTCAACAACGCCGGGATCATGCCCGTGACCCCGTTCGTCGACGAGAGCCAGGACTCGGTCCGCCGCCAGATCGACATCAACCTGCACGGAGTCATCAACGGCACTCAGCTGGCGATCGAGCGGATGACCCCGCGGGGCAGCGGCCACATCGTCAACATCGCCTCGCAGGCCGGCAAAGCCGGGATCCCGGGCATTGCCACCTACTCGGCGACCAAGCACGCCGTGGTCGGGCTTAGCGAGTCGGTGCGGGGCGAGCTGCACGACAGTGGCATCGAGGTCGCCTGCGTGATGCCGACCGTGGTCAACACCGAGCTGACCAGTGGCGTCGGCCAGAAATGGGTGAAACCGGTCGAGGCCGAGGACGTCGCCAACGAGATCGTCGACGCCCTGGAAGTGCCGCGCTTCGACGTCTTCGTGCCCAAGGCCAACGGCGTCCTCTACAAATTCCTCACCCTGCTGCCGCGCGGTGCCCGCGAGGGCCTCGGCAGACTGATGAAGGTCGACCGGCTGATGTCCGAGGTCGACCACAACGCCCGTCGCGCCTACGAGGAGCGCGCCGCGGCGAGCGAGCCGAATGCCGAGGGCGACGAGGTCCCGGCGAAGGCCTCGCAGCGCGACGCCTCCTGATCGCCCTCGATCGGTTGCAGCCCCTATAGGGGCGGAAATACATCGAGCGATGGGTCGGATCTATGACGCGACGTGGGGGAGGGCCTTCTCGGCCCTCTACGACCGCGGGCTGAGGGCGACCGAAGCGGCAGGGCTGGCGCGGATGCGCGCCGAGCTCCTGGCCGAGGCCGGGGGGAGGGTGGTGGAGCTGGGCGCCGGCACCGGGGCCAACCTCGAGCACTACCCCGAGGTCGAGGAGTTGGTTTTGGTCGAGCCCGATCCGCACATGACCAAGCGCCTGCGGGGGCGGCTGGCGGCTTCCGGGCGGACGGCGACCATCGTCGAGGCGCCGGCAGAACGAATGCCATTTGAACCGGCGAGCTTCGACACCGCCGTGGTCACCCTGGTGCTCTGCACCGTGCCCGACCCGGTAGCCACGGTCGCCGAGATCGCGCGGGTCCTGAAGCCCGGGGGCCGCCTGCTCTTCCTCGAGCACGTGCGCGCCGAAGACCCCGGCCTCGCTCGCCGGCAGGACCAGCTGGAGCGCCCCTGGCGGTTCTTCGCCGACGGCTGTCACTGCAACCGCGACACCGTTGCGCTGCTCGCCGCCTCCCGCTTCGAGCTCGGCGAGATCGAGCGCGACCGCACGCCGAAGGCGCTGCCGATCGTCGAACCCCTGGTCCGCGGCAGCGCGGTGCTGGCCGCCTAGCGCCGCTCGAGCAGCCGGTTCACCAGCTCGACGGCGCTGACGCCGATGAAGGCCCCGGCGAGCACATCTGCGGGATAGTGGACGCCGGTATGCACGCGCGAGTAGCCGACCAGCGTCGCCAGCGCCCGCAGTGGCGCCGAGAGCGCCGGCTGAGCCTGTCCGACCCCGGTGGCGAAGGCGAAGGCGGAGGCCGCGTGCCCGGAGGGGAACGAGCTCGACGCCGGCATCGGCACGTGGCGGCGCGCCAGCACCTCGAGCTCCTCACGCTCGGGGCGGCGCCGCGTCGTCAGCGGCTTGGCAACGAGATTCGCGAAGGCGGAGGCGACCCCGAGCGAAATCAGGCCGCGCTTGGCCGCCCGGCGCCCGCCGGCGCCGCCGAGCGCGGCGAGCACCGCTGCGGACCCGATCCAGAGCTTGCTCTGGTCGGCGGCGCGGGAGAGGTTGCGCATCGCCACATCCAGCCGCGGCGTCTCGGTCCCGGCCACCGCCGCGTAGAGCGCCGTGTCGACGATCTTGGCCTCGGTCGTCCACTCGCGCATCGGGCGATGATATGAGCCGGCGCCCCGCGGCCCTGCTCGCGATCCTTGCCGGCGCCGTCGTGGTCGCTGCCGGGATTTTCGTCTTCGTCGACGAATTCCCGCTCGGACTGGTCGCGCTCGTCTGCGTCCTCGGTGCGCTTGGCGCCGCCTGGATGGCCTTGCTGAGGCGCGGCGCGCTGCGGATCGCCGCGGCGCTGGTCGCCGGCGCCCTAGTCGCCGGCGCCGGGGTGACCCTGGCGGCCGGCGACAACCACGGTGTCCTGCCGCTGGTTGCAGTCGCCTTGGCGATCGGCGTCTTCGCCGCTCGCGCCGCCTTCAAGCCCGACCGCTCGCTGCCCTCGGCGCCGCGGCCACGCCACCCGGTTCTCTTCGTCAATCCCTGGTCGGGTGACGGGCGGGCCGAGCGCGAGGGCTTGGTCGAGGCGGCACGCGAGCGCGGTCTGGAGACGGTCGTCCTCGAACGGGGGCAGGACCTCGGCGTGCTGGTGCGCGCCGCGGTCGAGCGCGGCGCCGACGGGCTGGCGATGGCCGGGGGAGACGGCTCGCAGGCCCTGGTCGCGGCGATCGCCGCCGAGCACGACCTGCCCTACGCCTGCATCCCCTCGGGAACCCGCAACCACTTCGCCCTCGACCTCGGGGTCGACCGCGAAGACGTCGTCGGCGCGCTCGAGGCTTTCGTCGATGGGGGCGAGCGTTATGTAGACCTGGGGGAGGTCAACGGGCACGTCTTCGTCAACAACGTCTCGCTCGGCGTCTACGCGGCCGCGGTCAGCCAGGACGGTTACCGCGAGGCGAAGATGCGGACGCTGCTGGACACTCTGACCGACACGCTCGGGCCCGAAGGTGAGCCCAATCCGATGCGCTGGGTCGACGACAGCGGCGAGCCGCAGACCAGCACGGCGTTGATCCTGATCTCCAATAACGTCTACAGGCTGGGACCGACCCTCGGGTCCGGCACCAGGCCACGCCTCGACGAGGGGGTGCTGGGAATCGTCGACTTTCACCCGCCGATCGCGGGAGAAACCTCGCAGACGGCCCGCTGGCGCGAGCTCAAAGCCCCGGAGCTGGAGATCGAGAGCGACGAGCCGATCCCGGTCGGCGTCGACGGCGAGTCGATGACCCTGGAGGCGCCGCTGCGATTCCGCATCCGCTCGCAAGCCCTGCGGGTCCGGATCGCCCACGACCATCCCGGCGCTTCGCCCTCGTCAGAGGTACCGAGAGGCCTTCTCGCTGGCTTCAGGGCGCTGCTGCGGATCGCCGCCGGGGGTTGAGACCCCCCCGGCGCCGATACAACGCACGATAATGGTGGTTATGTAAACCTAGGCATGCGTGGGGCATGCCCCGTCTAGCGGGCGGCGTCGATCGCAGCTTCGATTTCCTCGGTCGAGCCGAGGTTGCCGAGCAGTTCGAGCCCGTCGGTCTTGGGGCCTTTGATCGCGAACGAAGGCGTGCCTTCGAAGCCGAGTCGGCGCGCTTCTTCGGTCGTCGCTTTGACTTCGCCCTTGATTTTCGAACCTTCCCGGTCCGTGTTCCACCTGGCCATGTCCGGGACCTTTGCGGCTTCGGCGATCGCCGTCAGGAACTCGTCGGTCACATAACCCGAGGCCTCTTTGCCCTGGTTGCGGTAGAAGAGGTTGAGGAAGTTGAAGCCGCGGCCCTGTTCCCCGGCGGCCAGCATGGCTGCTCCCGCCGGTTCCGATTCTTCGCTGATGATGATGAAGTTGCGAAAGTTGAACTTCGCTTCGCCGTCGGCGATCTGACCTTCGACGATGCCCGGCAGCGCTTCTTCGGCGTTGGCTTTGCAGACCGGGCACTGGAGGTCCCCGAACTCGACCAGTTCGACCGGGGCGTTCGGATCGCCGAGCACCATCCCGGCCTGCTCGATCCCCTTTAGCTCCTGTTCGACCTTGGCCACGTCCTTGATGTTGCTGGCGTCGCCGCCGTCATCGCCGGCGCTGCTGACCACGATCAGGACGGCAATCGCGACCACGACCAGGAAGACCGCGCCGGCCCCCATCTGGAGCAGTTTCTTGCGCCGATCGACGGTGTTGACCTGCGTTTCCGCCACTTCGCGCTCTTCGCGGCGCTTCTCCCGCTCCTTCTTGTTGCTCACGTGCCCTCCCGGTCGTGTTTCAGTTTTGAAGTCGTTGCTCGGCGCCGGCCGGGGCATCGGTCCCGGCGTACCCGATCAAGCGGGTCGCGTTGAGCAGGAAGAGGATCGTCATCAGGACCGCGCTCGCCACACACCACTGGCAGATCGCTTCGATCTCGTAGATCTCGAGGTAGGTCAGGTAGATGCTGTACCCAAAGCCCCCGAGGGCGAGAACGAAGCCGCCAAAGCGGCCCAGGTCGCTGGCAAGGAAAGCCGTCGCCAGAATCAGCACATAGCCGACGATGCCGAAGATCGAGACGTTGATGCCGGCGACCTCCGAGTAGGAGCTTTCGGCGACCGTCGCGCACCCGTGGCCTCCGGCGACGCAGGCCGGTGAGCCACCACCCGACTCGGCGATCGTGATGTAGGTGGCGACGCCGATCCCGAGGGCCGCCACGAAGGCGATCGCCCGGCGCAGATTGGCTTCGGTCGGAAAATTCATAGCGGTGGAAGATAAAGCCTGCTGCTAAGGGGCGCTTGAAGACTTCTGGAGGTCGACTACCGCCGCTTCGGCGCAGAATGCGGCCAGCTCGCGCGAGAGCCTGCCGCCCTGCCAGGCCAGCGGCGACTCCCCCTCCCCCTCGCTGATCAGCCGCGCCTGCGGCAACGCCTCCGCGTAGGCGACCGCGGTTGCGTGGGGGTGCCCCGGGTCGGCTTCGTCGTTGCTGGCGACGACCAGCGCCGGCAGCTCGAGGTCCGCGAGCTCGTCCAGCGACCCGAACGGGTGCGAGCGCGGCAGCTCGCGCAGGGCCCGCACGACCGCCTCCGGGTGGCGGTGCAGGGAGATCCGCTCGCGGGTGAAGCGCAGCACCGAGTCGCGCCAGGCCGGATCGATTCCCTGTTCGCGATCGATGTACTCGACGAAGCCATCGACGCCGCCCTGCTCGAAGGCCGCCGCCAGGCCATCCCAGTAGCGCAGGGACTGATCGGCGATCTCCCCGTCATACGCCGGTCCGATCACCACCAGCCCCGCGAGGCGCTCGGGATGGCGCAGCGCGTAGGCGACCGCCGTGTGGGCGCCCATCGAGTGCCCCGCCAGCACGAACCGGTCCTCCCCCACCGCGGTGGCGACGACCCGCTCGAGGTCGTCTACCAGCCGTGGGTATCCATAATCCTCGCCGTCCGGAGCGGGGTCCGACTCGCCGTGGCCGCGAGCGTCGTAGCTGATGACCTCGTGGCCGGCGCGCTCCAGCGAGTGGGAGCCGTGGACGACGTAGCGCCGGGTCGCCGTGACTCCGTGGCAGAGCACGATCGCCGGCCCCTCTCCCGCAACCTCCCCGCGAATCGTCGGCGCCGGCCCGACCTCGAAGGGTGTCGCAGCAGCGGCCATCAGCCGACGGCCGCCAGCGCCTGCTCGATGTCGTCGACCGACTCGTAGGTGAGGCCGGCGATCGTGACCTTGCGATGGCGGATGATCCCCTCCTCGTCGACGATGAATATCGCGCGCCGCACGATCGGGCCGGCAAGCACGCCGTAGGCGCGGGCGACCTCCTCGTCCTCGTCGGCGAGCAGCGGCACGCTGAGGCGCTTCTCCTCGGTGAAGCGCTCGTGCGACTCGACCGATTGCGGTGAGATGCCCAGCACCTCGGCGCCGAGGCCGTCAAGCCGCTCGCTCTGGTCGCGGTAGGAGCAGAACTGCTTGGTGCAGACGGCGGTGAAGTCGCCCGGGTAGAAGGCGAGGACCAGCTTACGACCGCGATAGTCGGCGAGGCGATAGGTCTGACCGCCCGTGCCGGGCAGCTCGAAGTCGGGAGCCGGGTCGCCTACGTTGAGCTTGGCCACCAGGGCAGCTTAACCCGCGAGCTATTCACGTTCGACGGTGGCGCTTTCGATCAGGATGGTCTGTTTCGGCGGTCCGTCGCCTTCACCCTGTTCTTCGATCCGTTCGACCGCGTCATAACCCTCGGTGACTTCGCCGACCAGCGCGTATTCGGCCGGCAGGCCCGCGTCGGGGGCGGTGACCACGTAGAACTGACTGCCGGAGCGCCCGGGAGGCTCGGCTTCGCTCTTTGCCATCGCGACCAGGCCTTTGGTGTATTCGATGTCGGCCGGCGGTTTCTCGTCGACGCTGTAGCCAGGCCCGCCCGAGCCGGTGCCGGTCGGGTCGCCGCCCTGGATCACGAAGCCGGGGACCACGCGATGGAAGCTGAGGTCATCGTAGAAGCCTTCTTCGGCGAGGAAGGCGAAGGAGTTGGCGGTTTTCGGCGCCCGCTCGGTGTCGAGCGCGATCGTGAAGGTGCCGCAGCTGGTCGCCATCACCACGTTCACTTTTTCGCCCTGCTCGACGACCTGATCGGGTTTGTCGAAGCTCGCGTCCTTCGGTTCAGGCGCTTCGACCTTCTTGCAACCGCCCGACTCGCCGTCGCTGCTGGCGCTGGTGGTGTCGTCGCTGCCCTTGTCGTCGTCGCCGCCTCCGCGGGAGATCAGGATCGCGCCAACCACGATGACCGCCAGCGCCGCGAAAACGGCGAGGATGATCCAGCGTCGATCGGGTTGCTGCGCCTCCACGGACGGGAGGTTAATGCAAACGGCAATACGATCGAGGTGATGTCGATGCCTCCGTTGACGCCCCTGGCGGCTGCCGTTCTCGCGGTCGGCTCGCCCGAGAGCGTGCTGCAGATCCAGTGCGGGGACGGCGACGGCACCCTCTTCCTCGCCCGTGAGTTCCCGCGCGCCCGGGTTCGCGGCGTCGACGCCTCCGAGCAGTTGATCCGAGCCGCCACCGCCCGCGTCGGTCTCGACCCGGAGGGCAGGGTGGTGTTCAAGGTGGGCAAGCCGCGGGCGCTGCCGTTCCCCGACGACCTCTTCGACCTCGTCGCCGCGATCGACGCCGTCCCAGCGGTGTCTGAGACGGCGCGGGTGCTGCGTTCGGGCGGCCATCTGATCATCGCCCGTTCGGAACCATTGCGATCAGCCAGCGGTCTCGCGGCCCGGCTCGGGCGTCGGCGGCTGCGCCGGCACGGATTCGAGCTGGTCGCCGGCGACAACGCCGGGGCCGGCAGTTTCTCTGTCGCCCTTCTGCGCTGAACCGGATCGGCCTGACTAGGCTGCGCACATGGCCACCGATGGTTTGCCGCTGGCGCTGATCGTCAACCCCCACTCGGCCGGGGGAAAGACGCTGAAGCTGCTGCCCCGGGTCGAGCAGGCCCTGGACGAACGCCGGGTCGAGTTCCGCGTGCAGCGCACCAAGGATCTCGGGCACGGCGTCGAGCAGGCGCTGCTGGCGGTCGAAGCCGGGGAGATCCCGGTCGTGGTCAGCGGCGACGGCCTGCTCGGTGCCATCGGCGGAGCCATGGCCGGCTCGGAGACGCCGTTGGGGATCATCCCCGGCGGCCGCGGCAACGACCTCGCCCGCGTGCTCGGCATCCCCGACGAGCCCGAGCGGGCGGTCGAGGTGATCCTCAGCGGCCACAGCCGCCGGATCGACGTCGGCGAGGCCAATGGCGAGCGCTTCCTCGGCATCGTCAGCATCGGCTTCGACTCCGAGGCGAATCGCCTCGCCAACGAAACGAAGCTGCTGCGCGGCAGCCTCGTCTACGCCTACGCCGCCCTCCGTACCCTGCTGCGCTGGAAGCCGGCGCGCTTCACGATCCGGGTCGACGACGAGCGGATCCGCCTCAGCGGCTACTCGATCTCGGTCGCCAACAGCAGCTGCTTTGGCGGCGGCATGTACGTCGCGCCCGACGCCGAGCTCGACGACGGCGAATTCGACGTGGTCTCGATCGGCGAGGTCGGCAAGCTCCAGTACGTGGGTAACCTGCCGAAGGTGTTCAAGGGCACCCACGTCGAGAAGGACGAGGTCCGCGTCTTCCGCGCCAAGCACCTCGAACTGAGCGCCAGCCGCCCCTTCCCGGTGTATGCCGACGGCGAGCACCTGACCGACCTGCCGGCGTCGCTGCGGGTGCTGCCGCGGGCGCTCAGCGTCCTCGTCCCGGCCACCACTTGAGCGCCGGCTTCGCCACCAAGGTCGCCCTCGCCCGGGGGATCGGCGCGGCCAGTCGCGCCAGCGGTCGCGGCGGCGGCACGACCTTGCCGGGGCGGGTGCTGCTGCGCCTCGCACCGGACGCGATCGCCCGGCTCGGGGAGCGCCTGCACGACGGCACCACGGTCGTCTCGGCCACCAACGGGAAGACGACCACGGCGGGGATGATCGCCGCCATCCTCGCCGCCGACGGGCGCGACCCCGTCCACAACCGGGCCGGCTCGAACATGACCTGGGGTGTGGCGACGGCGCTGCTGGAGCAGCGCGGCTCCGAAGGGCTGTTCGAGGTCGACGAGGCCTGGCTGCCGCGGGTCTGCGAACAGCTTCACCCGGGGCTGATCGTGCTCGGCAACCTCTTCCGCGACCAGCTCGATCGCTACGGCGAGATGGAGTCGCTGGCCGACGAGTGGGCGCGCACCGTCGCCGCCTGCGAGGGACACTCCGCGTTCGCGCTCAACGCCGACGATCCGCTGATCGCCGACCTCGGCCGCGATCCCGCGGGCGACCAGCGCCAGGGCGTCCTCTACTTCGGCATCGACGATCCGTCGCAGGCGCTGCCCGAGCTCCAGCACGCCTTCGACGCCAAGCACTGTCGCCGCTGCGGGCACCCCTACGAGTACGAGTGCGCCTTCGTCGGTCACCTCGGGCACTACTCGTGCCCCAACTGCGGGGCGAAGCGGCCGCACCCCGAGGTTGCCGCCACCGCGATCGAGCTGCACGGCATGGAGGGCTCGACCTCGACCGTGCGCACGCCGGCGGGGGAGATCCGACTGGAGCTGCCGGTTCCGGGCCTCTACAACGTCTACAACGCGCTCGCGGCGGTCAGCGCCGGGATCAGGCTCGGTGTGGCGCCGGAGCGGATCGCGGCGGCGCTGGGCGAGATGAAGGCGGCCTTCGGGCGGGTCGAGACGATCGCGGTCGGCGAGGCCGCGGTCTCGATCCTGTTGATCAAGAACCCGGCCGGCGCCAACGAGGTTCTGCGGACCCTGAGGCTGGAGGCCGAGGACGGCGAGGACGGCATCGACCTCTGGATCGCCCTCAACGACCGCATCGCCGACGGCCGCGACGTCTCCTGGGTCTGGGACGCCGACTTCGAGCTGCTCACCGGCGCCGTGCGTCGCGTCGTCTGCTCCGGGACTCGCGCCCCCGAGATGGCCCTGCGCCTCAAGTACGCCGGCTGGCCAACGGACCGGATCGAGGTGATTCCCGGCGTCGAGCCCTCGCTCGATGCGGCGCTCGCCGGCGCTTCCGAGTTTGAGGCCCTCGGGGGGACGCCAAACTCGGTAGGGCGCCGCGTCTTCGCCCTCCCGACCTACACGGCGCTGCTGGAACTGCGAAAGGTGCTCGCCGATCGGGGCCTGGCGAAGGAGTTCTGGCGATGAGCGAGAGCCCGGGTGCGATCTGGCACGACGTCGAGTGCGGCTCCTACGGGGCCGACCTCGTGCTTTGGGAGGAGCTGGCGGCGGCCGGCGGCGGCCCGGTCCTGGAGCTCGGCTGCGGAACCGGACGCGTCGTCGTCCACCTCGCCCGCCGGGACCACCCCACCGTCGGCCTCGACCGCGACCCCGAGCTGATCGGGGCGCTGCGCGGTCGGACCGCGGGTCTACCGCTCACAACCGTGCTCGCCGACGCCCGCGACTTCGCGCTCGACCACGAGGTCGCGCTGGTCCTCGCCCCGACCCAGATGCTGCAGCTGCTGCCCGATGCCGAGGCCCGCATCGCCTGTCTGCGCTGCGTCACCGCAGCGCTGCGTCCCGGCGGCCGATTTGCGGCAGCGATACTCGAGGGCATGCCCGAGCCCGACGGTGCCCCCCCACCCTTGCCCGACGTGCGCGAGGTCGACGGTTGGGTCTATTCCAGCCTGGCGGTCGAGGCCGCGGTCGCACCAGGGGAGATCGTCGTCCACCGGTTGCGCCAGACCGTCTCTCCGCTCGGCGAGCTGAACGAAGAACCGAACCAGATCCGGATCACGACCTTCCCCGCGGACCAGTTGGAGCAAGAGGCCGCCGAGGCCGGCCTGCGGCCCGTGGAACGACGTGAGATCCCACCCACGGACATCCACGTCGGCTCGATCGTGGTCGTGCTCGAGAAGGCGGCCTGATGGAGCTCCGCGTCCTCAGCCTCTATCCCGAGCAGATGAACATCTACGCCGACCGCGGCAACATCGTCTTCCTGCAGCGGCGCTGCGAGTGGCGCGGGATCGGCTTCAGCCACAGCGGCGCCGGGCCCGGCGATGCGGTCGATCCGGCCGCCCACGACCTCTTCTACATCGGCGGCGGTCAGGATCGCGACCAGCGCATGGTCGCGGTGGACATGGTCGCGAGCAAGCGCGAGGCGCTGGCGGCGGCGGTCGGCGACGGGGCCGCCCTGCTCGCCGTCTGCGGCGGCTACCAGCTGCTCGGCGAGAGCTATGAGATGGAGTCGGAGACCTTGCCGGGCCTCGAGCTGGCCGACCTGCGGACGATCCGCGAGCCCGGTCCACGGCTGATCGGCAACGTCGCGATCGAGGTCGATCTGGGCGCCGGAACCCGCCTGCTCGCCGGCTTCGAGAACCACGGCGGCCGCACCTACCTCGGCGACGCCGCGACCCCGCTGGGCCGTGTCGTCGAGGGTCACGGCAACAACGGCAAGGACGGGCGCGAGGGAGTCCATCGCGACAACCTGATCGGCACCTATCTGCACGGTCCGCTGCTGCCGAAGAACGCCTGGCTCGCCGACCACCTGATCGCCCTGGCGCTGGAGCGCCGCTACGGCACCCGTCCCGAGCTGGAGCCGTTGGACGACGCCTTCGAGGACGCCGCCCACGCCAGCGCCCGCGCCGCAGCTGGCGTCAGCTAGCGGCCACTGGAGCCGAAGCCGCCCGCGCCGCGGGCGGAGTCGCCGAGGGCGCTCGCCTCGACCGGCTCGGCCAGGGCGACCGGGGCGATCACGAGCTGGGCGATGCGATCGCCGGGCTCGACCCGGAAGGTCTCGGCGGGGTCGGCGTTGAGCAGCAGCACCCGCAGTTCGCCGCGGTAGCCGGCGTCGATCAGGCCGGGGCTGTTGGCCAGCGTGATCCCGTGTTCGCGGGCGAGGCCCGAGCGCGGCAGAACCAGGCCGGCGTGCCCGGCCGGGATCTCGACGGCGACCCCCGTTCCCACCCCCCAGCGCTCGCCGGGACCGATGTGGGCGGACTCGCAGGCGTAGAGGTCGAGGCCGGCATCGCCCTCGTGGGCTCGCGTCGGAACGATCGCCTCGTCCTTGAGCTTTAGCACTGGAAGCTGCACGGCCGCCAGCCTACGGGGAATGGTCAGACGACCGCGAGGTCGTCGAAGCGGTGCATCTCGGTTGCCGGGACGCGGGCGTGGACAAGAACCCCGTCGGGGCCCTCGGTCCGCTCCAGGTCGCCGGCAACTTCGTGCAGCTCGTGCAGGCGGGCGCCCTGCGAATAGGGGATCAGCAGCTCGACCTCGGTCAGCGTCTCCGCGAAGGCCACCTCGATCCGCTCACGCAGCTCGTCGAGGCCCTCGCCGTCCACCGCCGAGATCAGGGTCGCGCCGGGGTGGCTGATCGTCACCTCGTGTCGTTCGTCCTCGCTCAGCAGGTCGGCCTTGTTGAGGACCAGGAGCCGCTGCTTCTCGCCGGCGCCGATCTCCTCCAGCACCTCGTCGACCGCGGCCATGGCGAGCAGCCGGCGCTCCTCCGGCTCGGAGGCGTCGACCACGTGGACGATCAGCTCGGCCAGCACGGTCTCCTCCAGCGTCGCCTTGAAGGCCTCGACGAGCTGATGGGGAAGCTTCTCGATGAACCCGACCGTGTCGGTGAGCAGGAAGTCGCGGCCCGAGAGCTCCAGCGTGCGGGTGGTCGGGTCGAGGGTGTGGAAGAGGCGATCCCCCACTCCCACCTCGGCCCCGGTCAGCGCGTTCAACAGCGTCGACTTGCCGGCGTTGGTGTAGCCGGCCAGGGCGACCCGCGGCAGCGCCGAGCCGTCGCGGCGGGCGCGCATCACGCCGCGGTTCTGCTCCAGCCGCTTCAGCCGGCGGCGCAGCGCCGCGATCCGGTTGCGGGCGAGCCGGCGGTCGGTCTCGATCTGGGTCTCACCCGGGCCCCTGGTGCCGATGCCGCCGTCCATGCGGCCGGCACCGAGGCGCTCGAGGTGGGTCCAGAGACCCCGCATGCGGGCCATGTTGTATTCGAGCTGGGCCAGCTCGACCTGCAGCTTGCCCTCGGCCGAGTGGGCGTGGTCGGCGAAGATGTCGAGGATCACGGCGGTGCGGTCGATCACCGGCACCCCCAGCGCGCTCTCGAGGTTGCGCTCCTGACGGGGCGCGAGCTCGTCATCGCAGGCGACCAGGTTGGCGTCGCAGGCTTTGATCTGCGCTTTCAGTTCGTCGAGCCGGCCGCTGCCGAAGTAGCGGTCGGGGTCCGGCTTCGGCCGCTGCTGGGTCGCCTCGCCGGCGGTCGCCACGCCGGCCGTGCGCAGCAGCTCCTTCAGCTCGGCCAGCGGCTCCTCGCCGTGGTCGCCGTCGACGATCCCGATCGCCAGCGCCCGCTGGCGGGCGCGCGGGTTGGTGACGCCGGCGCCGTTGCCGTGCTCGGCGCTGTAGCGGGTTTCAGTCTTACGACCGTTTCGAGAACGTTGCACCTCCTTAATAGTAAGGCCCGCTTCGGGGGCCCTCCCTTCCTTTAGGCTCTGGGAACCGTGAAGGTTTTCGTAACCGGGGGGACGGGATTCATCGGCGGCGCCGTCGTGCGGCAGCTGCGCGCTCGCGGCGACGAGGTGGTCTGCCTGGTCCGCAACCCCGAGAAGGGCAAGGAGGCGGCTGACCTCGGCTGTGAGATGGTCGCTGGCGACCTCGGCGACGAACGGGCGATCCGCGAGGGCATGGCCGGCTGCGACGCGGTCATCCATGCCGCCGCCGTCTATGAGGTCGGGATCCCCAAGAGCGCGCAGGCGGCGATGCGCGAGGCCAACGTCGGCGGCACCGAACGGGTGCTCGGCGCCGCCCTCGAGGCGAAGATCCCGAAGGTCGTCTACGTCTCCACCGTCGGCGTCTTTGGCAACACCGACGGCAAAATCGTCGACGAGAGCTACGAGCACCCCGCCAAGGATTTCACCTCCTGTTACGAGCAGACCAAGTGGGAAGCCCACCAGGTCGCCAAACGACTGATCAGCGAGGGGCTGCCCTGCGTGATCATGCAGCCGGGTGGCGTCTACGGTCCCGGGGATACCTCTTCGATCGCGGTGATGCTGAACGAATTCCTCAAGGGCAGGATGATCGCGATCCCGTTTCCGGACCTCGGCATCTGCCTGACCCACGTCGAGGACATCGCCGCCGGCATTCTGCTCGGGCTCGACAAGGGCCAGCCCGGCGAGGCTTACGTGATCAGCGGCCCCGCCACGACCGTGCGCGAGGCGATCGGCGTGGTTGCGGAGGTGTCCGGCAAGAAGGCCCCCAAGCGCACCCTCCCCACCGGTCTGATGAAGGCGCTGACCCCGGTCGGCCCCGTGGTGGGCAAGCTGATGGGCCAGCCACCCAACCTGCGCGAGCTGATCGCCTCCGCCGACGGCGTCACCTTCTGGGCCAGCTATGACAAGGCCAGGAACGAGCTCGGCTACGAACCGCGCGGCCTCCAGGACGGCCTGCGGGCGATGCTCGAGGCCGAAGGCCGGGTTCCGGCCGCCACCGCCGCATAGCCTGCTCGCATAACCTCCCGCGCCATGCGCGTGATCGACGTTATGCACCTCGGCCGGCCCCACGTGATCGGCTGCTGGGAGGTCGACGGGGTCCTCGTCGACCCGGGTCCGGAGTCCTCGCTGCCGACGCTGCTGAAGGCGCTCGGCGACGAGCAGCCGCGGGCGGTCCTGCTGACCCACATCCACCTCGACCACGCCGCCGCAACCGGGGCGATGGTCGAGCGCTGGCCCGATCTCCAGGTCTTCGTCCACGAGCGCGGCGCCCCCCACCTGATCGATCCCTCGCGACTGCTAAACAGCGCCGGCCAGCTCTACGGCGACCGGCTCCAATACCTCTGGGGAAGGATCCTGCCGGTACCCGAGGCCAACGTCCACGTCCTCGGCGGCGGCGAGCGCGTCCACGGCATGCGCGTCGCCTACACCCCCGGGCACGCCTCCCACCACGTCTGCTACCTGCACGAGGACAGCGGCACCGCCTTGGTCGGCGACGTCGCCGCCTGCCGGATCCCTCCCTCGAGCCTGCTCGTGCCCCCCACCCCGCCGCCGGACATCAACATCGAGCTCTGGCATGAGTCCCTGGACACGGTCGCCGCCTGGTCGCCCGAACGACTCGCCCTCACCCACTTCGGCGCAATCGAGGGCGATGGGGTGCTCGGCCACATCGAAGCCGTGCGCGAGATCCTCAGCCGGGAGGCCGAGCTGGCCCGCGAGCTGCCCGAGCACGAGTACGAGGCCGACCTGCAGCGCCGGATCAGGGAATCGCTGGGCGCCGAAGGCATCGAGGGCGAGGAGACGATCGCCGAGATCCTGCAAGCCGTTCCCACCGCCTACCAGTGGAGCGGCCTCGATCGCTACTGGCGCAAGCGCGCCGAGCGCGAAAGCGGTGCGATTAGCTGAGGTGCGCGCGCATGCGCTCGACGGCCTCTTCGATCCGCTCGTCGGGCGTCGTCAGCGAGATCCGGAAGAAGCCCTCGCCGCTGGGCCCGTACATCGAGCCCGGCGAGACCACCACGGCGGCCTCCTCCAGAACGGTCTCGCAGAAGGAGGTCGAGGTGTGGCCGCTGGGTACCGGCGCCCAGACGTAGATCGTGCCCTTGGGGGCGTTGACCTCGACGCCGATCTCGCGCAGGGCGGAGACGACGAGGTCGCGGCGGCGCAGGTAGGTCTGGTTCATCCGCTCCAGCGGCCCGGTCGGGCCTTCCAGGGCGGCCACGCCGGCCATCTGAACAGCCTCGAAGAGACCGGAGTCGACGTTGGTCTTGAGCCGCCAGTAGGTCTGGATCGCGTCGGCGTTGCCGAGGATCGCCGCGCAGCGCCAGCCGGTCATGTTGTAGCCCTTGGAGAGTGAGAAGACCTCGACTCCGACATCCTTGGCGCCGGGCGTGGCGAGGAAGCTCGGGGCGATGTAGCCGTCGTAGGTCGTCTCCGAGTAGGCGTTGTCGTGGACGACGAGGATCTCGTACTCCTTGGCGAAGCTGACCACGCGGTCGAAGAAACCCTCGGGAACGACCGCCCCGGTCGGGTTGTTCGGGTAGTTGATGAACATCAGACGCGCCTTCTCGGCGACTTCGGGCGGGATCGCCGCGAGGTCGGGGGCGAAGCCAAGGTCGGGCTCGAGCGCCATCACGTGCGGCGTCGCGTTGGCGAGGATCGGCCCACCGGTGTAGACCGGGTAGCCGGGATCCGAGGCGAGCGCGACTCCACCGGGGTCGAGGAAGGCGAAGCAGAGGTTGTAGATGCACTCCTTGGCGCCGATCGCCGGGATCACCTCGGTGGCCGGGTCGATCTCGACCCCGAAGCGGCGGTCGTAGAAGTCGGCGAAGGCCTGCCGGAACTCCTCCCGTCCGCGGTTCGACGGGTACTGGTGGTTGGCGGGGTCGGCCACCGCCGCCTGCATAGCCTTGACGATGTAGTCGTAGGTGGGCTCGTCCGGATCACCGATGCCGAGGCTGATCACGTCGATGCCCGAGGCCCGCTTCTCAGTGATCTGTTGCTCCAGTTCCTGGAACTTGTACGGAGGCATAGCCTCCAGGCGCTTTGACGGATCAGAGATAGGCACGGCGCGGAACCCTAACGAGTAGCCGCCTAGGACAGCTCGGACAGCGCGCTGAGCAGCTCCTGTGAGAGCTCGCCGGCGTAGACGGGCTCGGCCCATCCGGCCAGACGAACTGCCAGCTCCGCGCCGATCTCGACCTCGAGCTCACCGCCTTCGAGCTCGACGAGGAGCGGGCTGGAGGCGCCGTTCAGGAAGGCGGTGACCGCGGCGCCGCTGGCCCCGGTGCCAGAGGAGAGCGTCTCCCCCACCCCACGCTCGAAGATCCGCGCCCGCACCGTGCTGCCCTCGATCGCGAGGAAGGAGACGTTGGTGCGGTTGGGGAAGAGTTCGTGGCCTTCGATCTCCGGCCCGATCTCATCAAGGTCGAGGTCGTCGAGCTCATCGCCGACGACGATCGCGCACTGCGGGTTGCCGATCGAGACGTGCTGGAACTCCCACTCGCGGCCCCCGGCGCTGAGCTTGCCCTGGCCGTCCTCACCCCCGGAGGGAAAGTCCTTGGAGGTGGTCGAGGCCTTGCCCATGTCGACCGAGCAGGTCAGCTCGCCGGTGATCGTCGGCACGATCGGCCCGGCGACGGTGCTGATCGCGAACTCGTCGGCATCGGTCCAGCCGTGGCGGCGCAGGTAGAGGATCGCCTCCCGTGCCCCGTTGCCGGATAGCTCGGCCTCGGAGCCGTCGGGGTTGAAGATCCGCAGCGAAGCGACGAACTCGGGATCCTCGCTGCGCGAGAGCAACAGGACGCCGTCGGAGCCGACCCCGAAATGGGGATCGCAGAGCCACTCGACCCGCTTCTCGTTGAGATCCCAGGGAAGGTTCTGATCCTCGAGGATCAGGTAGTCATTGCCCAGCGCCTGCCACTTCTCGAATCTCATGTCCGCGGCACCCTATTGGGGCACGGCTGACGCTTCGCATCTCGGCGTCCTCAGTCGCTCGCGTGCAGAGCACGCCACGCTCCCTGCGTCCTTGATCTGCTCGGTCACCCGCACCCCCGCGCAATTTGAAATGCAGCTTCTGCGTCTGTGAGATCGGTGCGGTCGATCGTGTGGATCCCGGGAATTTTGCGCATCCAGGTGAGCTGGCGGCGGGCGTAGTTGCGCGAGCGCTTCTTCATCGTCTCCAGGTCGCCGGCGAGCAGCTCGTCGAAGCCGAGCGCTTTGCGGGCGCTGCGACCGGGGCCGAGAGCGTCAGCCCGCTGTGCCTCCTCGGCTCCGCCGGCGGCGACGATCGCCTCGACCCGGGCGTCGATTCGCTCGTAGAGCTGGGCGCGGTCCATGTCGAGGCCGAAGATCTGGGTCGGGTGGCGGGTCTCGGCCGACCACAGCTCCGACTCGTCCGATTCCGCCGGAACCTTCTGCAGCGAGAGATCGGCCAACGCCGCGCGCAGATAGAGACCGGTGCCGCCGACCACGATCGGCACACGCCCCGCCGCCAACGCCGCGTCGATCTCCGCGTGCGCCAGCGGCATGAAGTCGCCAATCGAGAAGTCGCCCGTGACCGGGACGAAGCCGAGCAGGCGGTGCTCGAGCCGCCGCTGCTGCTCGGCACTGGCCGTGCCGGTAAGCACCTCCAGCCCCTCGTAGACCTGCAATGCGTCGCAGTTGATCGCGACCGGGTCCTGGCCGGCCTCCCGCAGGCGCTCGGCGAGTGCGACCGCCACCCCGGTCTTCCCGACCCCGGTCGGCCCGAAGATCGCCAGAACCGTCAAAGAAGGCGCGAGAGCGGCCGCGCGGCCACTCCGCTGAGCGTCTGCGAGGTCGCCGAGTCGATCTCGACCGCCACGAACTCCCCCGGCTCGGCGACGCCGTCGAAGTTGACCGCCTTGTTGTGGCGGGTGCGGCCGCGCAGGCGCGTTTCGTCGGTGCGGCTGGTCCCTTCGACGAGGACATCGAGGGTGCGGCCGACGAAGCGCTGGGCTCGCTCGGTCGCGCACCGCTGCACCGCCTCGACCAGCCGCTGCATCCGCTCGACCTTGACCGGGTGCGGAACCTGCTCGTCCATCGTCGCCGCCTCGGTCTGCCGCCGCGGCGAGAAGACGAAGGTGAAGGCGCCGTCATAGCGGACCTCTTCGACCACTTCCATCGTCTGCTCGAAGTCGGTGTCGGTCTCGCCCGGGAAGCCGACGATGATGTCGGTGGTGATCGCACAGTCGGGAACGTGCTCGCGGATCAGCGCCACCCGGTCCATGTAGCGCTGACGGTCGTAGGTGCGGCGCATCCGCTTGAGGATCGCGCTCGATCCCGACTGTAGCGGCAGGTGGATCTGCTCGCAGAGCGCCGGCAGCTCGGCGTGCGCACGGATCACGTCCTCCTTCATGTCCTTCGGATGCGGGCTCGTGTAGCGGATCCGCTCCATCCCGTCGACCGCGTCGACTCGCCCCAGCAGCTCGGCGAAGCCGATCCGACTCTCTTTCGGAAGGTCACGGCCGTAGCTGTTGACGTTCTGGCCGAGCAGCGTCACCTCCCGAACGCCATCGGCGGCGAGACCCCGGACCTCGGAGATCAGCTCGGCCGGGTCGCGGCTGACCTCACGCCCCCTGGTCGAGGGGACGATGCAGTAGGAGCACTTGCAGTTGCATCCCTGGGAGATCTGCAGCCAGCCCTGAAACTCACGCTCGCGGCGGGCCGGCAGGTGGCCGGAGAAGTCCTCGAACTCGAAGTACCCCTGGGCGCTCAGCGAGTCGGAGTTGAGGAACTCGGCCAGCTTGTGGATCTGGCCCGGCCCGAAGGCGACGTCAACGAACGGGAAGCGCTGGAACACCTCGTCCTTGACCGACTGCGCCCAGCAACCGCCGACCCCGACCACCCGCTCGGGGTCTTCGCCCTTCAGCCGCTTGGCCTCGCCGAGGTGGGCGATGAAGCGGCTGTCGGCCGACTCGCGGATCGAACAGGTGTTGAAGAGGATGACGTCGGCCGCGTCCCTGCTCTCGGCCTCCTCGTAGCCGAGCGAGGCGAGCATCCCGCGCATCCGCTCGGAGTCGTGCACGTTCATCTGGCAGCCGAAGGTGGTGACGTGGAAGCTCTTGGGCATTGACGGCAGGGTACCCGGCTAGTGCGCGCTTGGGGGCTTCGGGACGGGTTTGACGTGAGGGGTTGGGGGTCTCTCGTGCTCGCTGGATTGTTCGCCCGGAAGGAAGGGCAACTCTCGAGAACTGACAAGCGAAAAATTAACGCCGCTGTGCGCGAGAGACCCCCAACCCCTCCCATCGAATCCCGGCCCAGCTTCCAAGGTGGGCAGCTTCCGTGGACTACTTAGGCCGCAAGGTGAATCAGCTTTCGCGAACGGCAAGCAGATCCGTAGTTCGCGGCGTGTTGATGGAAGGTCCGGTGACCCTCTCCATGAAGCTCACGGACAGACGCTTCGCACCCTGGGCGCGCGCCAAGCTGCGCGACGGCTTCAGGGGGAGGGTTACCGGACCTTCCCCCCGCCCACCCGAACAGCGGAACTACTTGACGGTGAGCGTTCCTTCCATGCCGGCCTCGCGGTGCCCCGGCACGGAGCAGAAGAAGGTGTAGGTGCCCGGCTCGAGGTCGACCTCGACGGATTCTTCGCTTTGAGCGATGACTTCCGTGCCGCCGAGCTCTTCGCCGTCTTTTTCGACGTCGACGTCATGGCCGATCGAGGACGGGTTGTCGAAGTCGATCTCCACCTTGCCGGAGTCGACCTCGAGGCTGTCGGTGTCGTAGGCGAGGGCGCTTTCGTCGGCGGCGACTTTGATCGTGCCACCGGGGCCAGCAGCTTCGGCGCCGGCTTCCGCTTTGCCCTCTTCGTCCCCGGCCTCGTTTTCGTGGCCACCGCCCTCGGCCTGCTCTTCTTCCTGTTCGGCTTCCTCTTCTTCGAAGGGCTCGCTGGTTTGCTCCTTTTCGATCTCCTCGCCGGCGTGCTCGAACTCCGCCGCCTTGTGCTCCTGCTCCTCCTGGGCGTGGAGCACGGCGAAGGTGGCCGCGCCGCCGGCCAGGACCAAGAACCAGAGGACGACCAGCGGGAAGGCTTTGCCGGGAAATTTCTGCGATTTCAGCCCGATGAAGCTGAAGACCACCGCGGAGACGGCGAGCGCGATCCCGAATACGTAGAAGAGAGTTTCTTTCATAGCTAAGCGGCGGGAATCCTATCCGTAGGGACCGTCCCGCCGCCGTCCGGCAAGACCAGAAGGCTCTAAGCCGCTTGCGCCTCCGGCGTCGGCACCTCTGACTCGGTCGCCGACTCTGACTCGGTCGCCACCTCGCCGTCGATGCCGAGTGCCGCCCGCACTTTGGTTTCGATCTCGAGCGCCAGCTCGGGATTGTCGACCAGGAACTGCTTGGCGTTGTTGCGGCCCTGACCAAGCCTGGTCTCGCCACAGGAGAAGAACGAACCCGATTTCTGAACCAGGTCCTGCTCCATCCCGAAGTCGAGCAGACCGCCCTCGCGGGAGATGCCGACCCCGTACTCGATGTCGAATTCGGCTTGGCGGAAGGGCGATGCCACCTTGTTCTTGACGACTTTGACGCGGACCCGGTTGCCGACCGCCTCGGTCCCTTCCTTCAGGGTCTCGATACGGCGGATGTCGAGGCGCTGGGACGCGTAGAACTTCAGCGCCCGGCCGCCCGGCTGAGTCTCCGGCGAGCCGAACTGGACGCCGATCTTTTCGCGGATCTGGTTGGTGAAGAGGCAAACGGTGTTGGTCCGACTGAGGTTGCCGGCCAGTTTGCGCATCGCCTGCGACATCAGGCGGGCCTGAAGGCCGACCGTGGTGTCGCCGATCTGGCCGTCGAGCTCCGCTTTCGGGGTCAGCGCCGCGACCGAGTCGATCGCGACGACATCGACGGCACCGGAGGCGATCAGGCGGTCGGCAATCTGCAGCGCCTGCTCGCCGTAGTCCGGCTGAGAGACCAGCAGCTCGTCGGTGTCGACGCCGATCGCCCGCGAGTAGACAGGGTCGATCGCGTGCTCGGTGTCGATGAAGGCGCAGACGCCGCCCATCGCCTGGGCCTGAGCGATGATGTGGTTGACGAGCGTCGTCTTTCCAGAGGACTCCGGACCGAAGATCTCGACGATCCGACCGCGCGGGACGCCGCCGATTCCAAGCGCGAGATCGAGTGCCAGCGAGCCGGTCGGGATCGCTTCGACCTTGACCGTGCCCTTGTCGCCGAGCCGCATCAGCGAGCCCTCGCCGAACTCCTTTTTAATGCCGCTGACCGCGCTCTCCAGAGCCGCATCTTTGGCTTTGGCCTCCTTCGCGGAGACGTCGTTCAAAACTCTCTTGTCTGCCATCTCTTCACCTCACTGCCACCCTGGCACGGGCAGCTCGACTTGGGCCAACGGGGTGTAGCGCGTTCCCGACGACTGGGGTTGAGAACGGTAGAGGGACAACCGGACGGCATCGAACCAGCCGTAGGGGGCGGTGGGCGGCGGCCCGGAGGGGATCCTCACCGCCTGTGGCCGCCTTGATCCGCGTCCCTCGCCGCGGAGCCTAGCGACCGTCACATGCGGCCAGAACGGCCGCCTCTCGGGTTCATAGAGGCCAAAACGGACGAGGAACTCGGACAGCTCGCCCTGCCGGACGATCACGGGATTGGAGCTCACCGGCAGCGCCACCAACCGCGGCAGGTGCCGCTGCGGACGCCCCACCGGCCCTTCCAGCTCCAGCTTGATCGGATACTCGGCGATCGTCTCCATCGCGTACTCGATCCGCTCGACCTCCTCCAGCGGCCTGTCCCCGAGAAACGCGAGGGTTATGTGGAGCGACTCGCGAGGGATCCTTCGCAGCGCCGGGTCGGTCAGCTCCCGCTCCCCCCATCTATCGATGTAGTCGAGAACCGGCTCGGGCAGGTCGAGCGCCACGAACATCCGGGCCCGCTCGCTCTTGTCGGTCGTCGCCTTCTTCATTCCCGCCACGCTACGCCGTCAGCGCGCACGCGTTAAGCGGAGTTCGCAAGAACTTCGAGCCGGCTTACGCGCGACTTCGAGGATCTCCCTAGAGCGCCGGCTTGGAACCGCTGAGCAGCGACCGCAGCAGGTGCATTCCGACCAGGGCCGAGCGTTCGCGGATGTCGGCGCGGCCGCCGGGGATGACCGGGTCGCGGGCGATCGCGGTCCCGTCGGCGAGGCGCGCGTTGAAGCAGACGTAGCCGACCGGCTTCTCCTCGCTGCCGCCCCCAGGGCCGGCGATGCCGGTGATCGAGACGGCGACGTCGGCGTCGAAGCGATCCATCGCCCCGATCGCCATCGCCTCCGCCACCTCGGGCGAGACCGCGCCCCTGGCCTCGATCAGGGCTGGGTCGACCCCGAGCAGGTCTGCCTTGGCCTGATTCGAGTAGGAGACAACGCTGCCGGCCATATAGGCCGACGCGCCGGGCAGGTTGGTGATGCGGGCTGCCATCAGGCCGCCGCTGCACGACTCCGCCAGGCCCAGCTTGCGCCCCGCCAGCAACGTCGCCACCTGCTCGTCGATCGTCTTGCCGTCGAGGCTGAAGGTCTCTTTGGGGTGACGCCCGGCCAGGCCGTCGCGAACCCGGTCGGCGACCGCCACCGCCTCGTCGCGGTAGCGGATGTCGATCTCGATCTCGCCGCGGCGCAGGCAGGTGGTGATCTCGACTGCGCCCAGGTCAACGCCGTCGTCGTCCTCGATCTCCCGCAGGCTCTTGGCGATTTCGGACTCCGGCACTCCGAACATCCGCATCGTGTAGCCGTGCAGGGGTGTCGAGCGGTCGAGGATCTCCCGCACCGGCGCCGTATCCAGCGCCACCGGCCACATCGGCTGCAGCTCGCGTGGCGGGCCCGGCAACACGATCACGACCCGCTCGCCGGCGGGAACGACCAGCCCGGGAGCGGTGCCAACCGGATCGAGTGCCTCGGCGCCCGCGGGAACCATCGCCTGCTTGCGGTTGGCGTCGATCAGGGCCGCTTCGTCGAAGTCGAAGCCGCGCCGACTGGCGAAGACGCGGAGGATCTCGGCGATCTTCTCCAGCATCTCCTCGTCGAGGACAAGCTCGCGGCCGGCAAACCGCGCCACCACCTCGCCGGTGAGGTCGTCGGCGGTCGGCCCGAGGCCACCGGTGGTGACGATCAGGTCCATCCCCTCGGCAGCAAGGAAGCGCAGCGCCGCCTCGAGGTCGTCGGGGCGGTCGGCGACGACGATGATGTGGGCGACCTCGACCCCGAGCCCGGCCAGCTGCTCGGAGACCCAAGGACCGTTTGAGTCGGAGATCCGACCGGTGATTACCTCGGTTCCAGTGACGAGTATCCCGGCGCGGATCACGCCGGGAAGCTACCGCAGCGGCTCAGTCGTCGGGGTCGGAGTCGTCGAGAACCGACACCGGCGGACCGCTCTGGGACTGCGGCGAGAGCACGCGGTTGAGATCAGCGGTGGTGATCAGGACCTGACGCGGTTTCGATCCCTCATAGCCGGAGATGACGCCACGGCGCTCCAGCATGTCGATCAACCGGCCGGCGCGGGTGTAGCCGACCCGCAGGCGCCGCTGGACCATCGAGACGGAGGCGGTTTCGGTCTGGACGACGAGTCGGATCGCCTCGTCCAGCAGGTCGTCGCTGTCGGGGTCGAAATCGCCGTCGCGACCCTCCTCCTCGACCTCCTCCGGGCTCTCCAGCAGCTCGTCCTCGAATTCGGGTTCGCCCTGCTTGGCCCAGTGGTTGGTGATCTTGGCGATCTCGTCCTCGGTGATGAAAGCTCCCTGAACCCGTTGCAGCTTCGAGCTGCCGGCGCCGCGGAAGAGCATGTCTCCCTGGCCGAGCAGCGACTCCGCCCCACCCTGGTCGAGGATCACCCGCGAGTCGGTCTGTGAGGAGACGGCGAAGGCGATCCGAGAGGGGATGTTGACCTTGATCGTGCCGGTGATGATGTCGGTGGAGGGGCGCTGGGTCGCCAGGACCAGATGGATGCCGGTGGCGCGCGACTTCTGCGCCAGGCGGATGATCGAGTCCTCGACTTCGGCCGGGGCGACCATCATCAGGTCCGCGAGCTCGTCGATCACGCAGAGGATGTGAGGCAGCGGTGCCTCGCCGTTCTTCTTGCGGTGTCGGTTGAGCTCGACCAGATTACGACAGCGGGCCGCGCTCATGATCCCGTAGCGGCTCTCCATCTCGACGATCAGGTTGGAGAGGACGTTTGCTGCCAGGCGTGGCGAGGTGACCACCGGCGTCAGCAGGTGCGGGACGTTCTCGTAGTGGTTGAGCTCGACCTGCTTGGGGTCGACCAGCACCAGTCGCACTTCGTTCGGCGAGGCCGACATCAGGATCGAGGAGAGAATTCCGTTGACGCAGGCGCTCTTGCCCGAGCCGGTGGTGCCGGCGACCAGCACGTGCGGCATCTTCGCCAGGTCGGTCCAGACCGCGTTGCCGTCGATCCCCTTGCCGAGCCAGGCGACCAGTGGTGAAGTCTTCTCCGGTCGACCCGCGTAGATATCGCCGAGGCGGACCATGCGCCGCCGGCTGTTCGGGACCTCGACGCCGACGGCCTGTTTGCCGGGGATCGGAGCGAGGATGCGGATATCGGTGGAGGCCAGTGCGTAGGCGAGGTCGTTGGCGAGCTCGGTCACCTTCTTGACCTTGATCCCGGGCGCCAGGCGCAGTTCGAAACGGGAGACGTGGGGACCACTGATGACGCCGACGATCTTCGCCTCGACCCCGAAGTGGCCGAGCGTCTCGACCAGTTTGCGGCCGATCGCTTCCTGGTCCCGCGGGTCCGGTCCCTTGTCGCCTTTTCCGCGCTCCAGCGCGTTCGCCGGAGGTGTCCGGTAGGCGATCTCTTCCGACATCGTCACCCCGCGCTTGCTGCCCATCGGGGTCAGGCCGGCCTGGGCGCGCTCGCCCGCGTCGGTCACGGCGACTGCGTCCTCGGGATTGTGGGTGCGGAGGTCGGGGTCGTGCTCGACCACCGGTTCGACGACCGTCTCGGCCTCCTCTTCCTCGTCCTCCAGCTGGGCCTGGACGTCGAAGATCGAGCTGTCGAAATCGTCCTCCTCGGCCAGCGCCACGGTCGGCTCGAAGTCCTCGTCATCCTCCGGATAGGAGCTCATCACGTCGGTCTCGGCGGCGGAGGCGCGGTCCTCGGCCTTGGCCTCGCGCTGCTCGCGCCAGTCGGCGTGCTGGCGGGCGACCGTCTGCGCCGCCTCGGTGCCGCTGAAGAAGATCGTCCGGAAGGCGGTGTGCAGGCCGCGCCCGATCCCGGTCAGGAGCATCGAAACCGAGGTGCCACTGAGCAGCATGCCGCCGGCCAGCAGCAGAAGCAGGGTGAGGATCTTGGCGCCGACGTCGCCGCCGAGGTAGGTGAGGCCGGTCTCGAGGCCGTAGCCCACCTTGCCCCCCTCCCAGCCGAAGAAGAGCACGAAGAGCAGGAAGAGGCCGACGGCCAGCATCGCCAGCGCGACCAAGTCCAGGTGGCGTTGCTCGAATCGGTCCAGGAGACCGACCTTTTGCGGCTTTGCGGCTTTGCGTTTTTTGGCGGCCCCTTTTTTGGCTTTGCGGGCAGGGGGACTCCGCTTTTGGCGTACGAACATTGCTCTGCGGGTTCGACGTTGAGGCACGGTCCCCTGCGCCGGCACGAGGCGGGAGCGATGCAACGGACTAAATTCGCAGTAAATCCCCGTAAGAACCGCTGTTTTGCGGGCTAACATCGCTGTTAGTGCTGACTGACACCGAACAGGCCGGCGGCCGCGTCCTCATCGTCGAGGACGACGCCGACATCGCCGACGTCCTTCGCCGCTCGCTCCGCAACGAGGGTTATGAGGTGCGTACATCGGCCGACGGAGTCGAGGCGCTCGATCTTGCCACCGGCTTCATGCCCGACTTGGTCGTGCTCGACCTCGGCCTGCCCGGCATGGACGGAGTCGAGGTCTGCAAGCGCCTGCGCAGCGATGGTGACGTGCCGATCCTGATGCTGACCGCGCGGGCAGAGACCGAGGATCGAGTCGTGGGGCTCGATAGTGGCGCCGACGACTACCTGGTCAAGCCCTTCGAGCGCCAGGAGCTGCTGGCCCGCATCCGTGCTCTCTTGCGTCGGCGCCCGCCCCGAGGCGCCGCCTCACTCGAGGTCGGCGACCTCACCCTCAACCCCGACACCCGCGAGGTGCGGCGCGGCGAGCGGGAGATCGAGCTGACCAATCGCGAGTTCGAGCTGCTCGAGTTCCTGATGCGCAACGAGCGCCTGGTCGTCTCCCGCGAGCGCCTGCTCGACGAAGTCTGGGGATATGACCCGATGGCGGCGACGAACACGATCGACGTCTTCGTCTCCAACCTACGCCGCAAGCTCGAGGCCGGCAACGAGCCGCGCCTGCTGCACACCAAACGTGGCGCCGGCTACGTGCTGAAGGACTAGCCGATGAAGAGCGCTGGAAAGCGCAGCGGCGCGCTGCTTCGCCGCACCATTCATCCCCGTTCCTGGCCGGTGCGCTGGCGTTTGGCCGCCGTTTCCTCCGGTCTGACGTTGCTGATCCTGCTGATCGTCGGCGGCGCGATCGGCCAGATCACGACCCAGCGGATCCGCAGCGACTTCAACGAAGAGGTCGAGGGGGCGGCGCAGATCCTCGCCAGCAAAGCGCGGATCATCACTCCGCTGTTCGGCCAGCCGGAACTCCAGGAAAGTCCCCAGCTGCAGGCCTACGTTCTCTCCGACGACGCATCCGCGCGCATCTACGACATCGAAGGCAACCTGCAGGGCGGCGCCGGCGAGGCCAACCTCGGCTCGCTGAAGGAGGGGATCTCCAACCACAACGGCTACCGGGTAGCGACCGAGCCGATCTACGACGCAGAAGGCCAGCAGATCACCGGCTACGTCCAGTACGGCCGCAGCATCGAGCACGTCGACTCGACGGTCGGCCGGGTCTGGTTCCTGATCGGCGCTGGAATCTTCGCCGGCACCCTGCTCGCCAGCCTCGCCGGGGTTGCGATCGCCAGCCGTGCGATGCGCCCGGTCGCGGCGCTGACCGCCACCGCGCGAGAGATCTCGATGACCCGCGACCCATCGCAGCGGATGCCTGAGCCGCCGGTCGACGACGAGGTCGGCGAACTGGCCGAGACCCTGGACCAGATGCTGCGCTCTCTGGACGAGGCGCGGGGCGAGCGTGAGGCGGCGCTGCAGCGCCAGCGCGAGTTCGTCGCCGACGCCTCGCACGAGCTGCGCACGCCCCTGACCAGCGTCCTCGCCAACCTCGAGCTGCTGCAGGAGTCGCTGCAGCGCGCCGATCAGAGCGAAGACGGCGAGATGGTCGACTCGGCGCTGCGCTCCTCACGCCGGATGAACCGGCTGATCGGCGACCTGCTGCTGCTGGCCCGCGCCGACGCCGGCCGCCTCGACGTTCACCGTGAATGCGACCTGGCGGAAATCGCCGGCGAAGCGGCAGCCGAGGCGGCGCCCCTGATGGGCGCGCGCGAGCTGGTCGTCGACAACGACAAGCCGCTGCTGGTCGACGGCAGCCCCGACGACCTGCACCGGATGGTGCTGAACCTGCTCGACAATGCCGCCCACCACACCCCTCCCCACTCCAGGGTTGAGCTCAGCCTCCGCGCCGAGGACGACGAGGCGGTAGTCGAGATCGGCGACGACGGGCCCGGCATCCCCGCCGAGATGCGCGAGCAGATCTTCAGCCGCTTCGTCCGCGGTAGCGGCCCTGCCGACACTGCCACCGGAACGGGAACCGGCCTCGGCCTCGCGATCGTCAGCGCCGTCGCCGACTCACACGGCGGCAGCGTCGAGGTCACCGACTCGCGCAAAGGCGGCGCCCTCTTCCGCGCCCGCATCCCCCTGGCCGGCGCCGATCAAGTCGCCACCAAGGTTTTAAAGGCGCTTTAGGCCCGACACCTACAGTCCTACGTGGACGAGACACCTGCCCGCCGGGGCTCTCCCCAGACACTGCCCCGGCGGGCTTTTTCTTGCTCTAACTCGGGACGATGGGGGTGGCGGAGGGACAGGGATGCCCTCTCCGTGAATTTGTCGTGTCCCCTGAAGGGGACTACTCCCTCATGTGGAGCCCGCCTATGGCGGGCAAGAATCAGTAAAGGGCCCTTACGGGCGACATTCCCGGAGAGGGCATCCCTGTCCCTCCATCAAGCCGCCGTCTCTCTTCAGAGAAGCGAGAAGCGCCGCCTCCCGCAGGAAGCACCCGCACCTCGGACGGCCTATAGAGCTTTCAGCGGCCGGTCCTTGATGCTTTTGTCGTAGCCGGAGCCGGTGTGGCTGGGGAGCCCGGTGGGTCTCTGGGCGAATGTCGCCCGCAGGGCGCGGAAATGCAATCCGGTTCCTGCCCGCCATAGGCGGGCTCCATCTGCGCGGAGCAAGCCCCCTTCAGGGGGCGCGACTCAATTCGCCCAGAGACCCACCGGGCTCCCCACTGACCCGCGTTCCGGCCCTAGACCTCTACGACGACCGGCAAAACCATCGGCTTGCGCCGCAGTTTCTGGAAGACGAACTTGCCGATCGCGTCGTGGAGGTCCTCTTGGATCAGGTGGACCTCGCGGTTGCCGGCCTTGGCGGCCTCCTCGAGAGAGTCTTCGACGAGGTCACTGACGTCTTCGACCAGCTCGTTGGCCTCCTCCAGGAAGGCGACACCGCGGAAGATCACCTCGGGGTCGGCGACGACCGAGCCGTCATCGGAGGAGATCGTCGCGACGACGATGAAGATGCCGTCGGCGGAGATGTCGCGGCGGTCGCGCAGAGCGGCATCGTCGGGCTCGCCGATGTTGACGCCGTCGACGTACATGACGCCGGCGTGGATGTCCTCGCCGAAGCCGGCGCCGTTGGCGTCGACCTCCAGCGGCAGGCCGTTGCGACCCTGGAAGATGTTGGCCTTCTCGATCCCGACCGCGGCGGCCAGCTCCGAGTGCAGGCGCAGGCGCTTGAAGTCACCGTGAACCGGCATCACGTACTTCGGTTTGGTCAGGTTCAACATCAGCTTCAACTCCTCCTGCCAGCCGTGGCCGGAGGCGTGGATCGGTGCGTCCTTGGCGGTGATCACGGTGGCGCCGATCTCATAGATGCGGTCGATCGTCTCGTTCACGGCGCGCTCGTTGCCGGGCACCGGCGTGGCCGAGAAGACGACCGTGTCGCCGGAGTGCAGCTGCACGTCGCGGTGGTCGTTGTTGGCCATCCGCCGCAGCGCGGAAAGCGGCTCGCCCTGGCTGCCGGTCGAGATCACGACGACCTTCTCATCGGGGAAGTTCTCGATCTCTCGCGGCTGGATGAATAGGCCCTGCGGCGCGTTTGCCATCCCCAGGTTCGAGGCGATGTTGAAGTTCTTGCGCATCGAGCGCCCGACCAGGGCGACCTTGCGATCGAGCTCGACCGCGGCGTCGATCACCTGCTGGACGCGGTGGATGTTGGAGGCGAACGAGGTGACGATGATTCGCCCCTCGCAGGCCGAGAAGGCCCGCAACAGCGCCGGTCCCACGCTCGACTCCGAAGGCGCGATGCCGGGGCGATCGGCATTGGTCGAGTCGCCGCAGAGCAGCGTCAGCCCTTCCTTGCCGATCTCGGCCAAGCGCGAGACGTCGGCCGGGCGACCGTCGACCGGGGTCTGGTCGAACTTGTAGTCGCCGGTCATCAGCACCGAGGCGGCGGCGGTCTTCAGCAGCACGCCGCGCATGTCGGGGATCGAGTGCGCGAGGTGGACCAGCTCGATCTCGAAGGGCCCTTTTTTGACCTTCTGACCGGGCGGCAGCTCCTGCAGGTTCACCGAGTCGGCGAGCTTGTGCTCGTCGAGCTTGGAGCGGACCATGCCGATCGTCAGCATGCCGCCGTAGATGACCGGTGGCGAGCCGATCTCCCGCAGCACGTAGGGCAGAGCGCCGACGTGGTCCTCGTGGCCGTGCGTGAGCACGATCGCCTCGATGTCGGCGGAGCGCCCGCGCAAATAGGAGAAGTCGGGCAGGACGAGGTCGATCCCGTGCATCTCGGCGGTCGGGAACATCAGGCCGGTATCGACGACGACGATGCGGCCGTCGTATTCGATCACGGTCATGTTCTTGCCGATCTCGCCAAGGCCGCCCAGGGGCAGCACGCGAAGTTTCTTACTAGGCACTAGTTGTGGCTCACTCTCTCTAAGAAGGGCTACCGGGCGACGGGAAGGCCATAGCCCTCCAGCGCGGCCTTCACAGCAGCCCGTTGTTCGGTATCGACGGGCACCATCGGCAGACGCAGCCGGTTGGGGGCGAGCCCCAACATCTCCAGCGCGGCCTTGAGCGGAATCGGGTTGGTGGTCACCGACAGCCCCTCGAAGACCGGCGCCAGCTCGGCGTCGATCTGCCGTGCCCGCTCCAGGTCGCCGCTTTGTGCGGCGTCCCACATTTCGCGCATCTGGTCGCCAACGACGTGTGAGGCGACGAGGATGCCGCCCCCGCCGCCGAACTCGAGGACGCGCAAGAAGGTGTTGTCGTTGCCGGCGAGGACGGTGAGACCCTCGATCGGGCCCAGCTCGTCGTCGTTGGCCTGCTTGACGGCGACGATGTTGTCGATCCGCCCCAGCTCGGCCAGCAGCTCGGGATCCATGTTCACGATCACCCGCGCCGGGATGTTGTAAACGACCATCGGCAGCTCCGGGACAGCCGCGGCGACGTTCTCGAAGTGCGCCCTCATCCCGGCCCGGTTGGGTTTGTTGTAGTACGGGACGACGACCAGCGAGGCATCGGCGCCGGCATCGGCGGCCATCTTCGTCAGCTCGCAGGAGTGGCGGGTGTCGTTGGTGCCGGTGCCGCAGATCAGCAGTGGCTCCTCCCCCACCTCGGACCGCACGGCTTCCAGCAGCTCGATCGTCTCACCGTCGGTCAACGTCGGGCACTCGCCCGTCGTGCCCCCGATGACCAGCCCATGCGAGCCGTGCTCGAGCAGGTGGGCGGCGAGCCGGCGACCGCCGTCGAGGTCGACGGTGCCGTCCTCGGCGAAGGGCGTGGCCATCGCGGTGATGACGCCTTCAATGGCAAGCATGCAAGGAGCCTAGCGGGAACCCAGGCGCGTCCGGACGCAAGTTCTCCTGGGATATGCGTCCGGAACCGCCTGCTGGAGCCATAGGGTCACTTTGGAAAAACTGTTTGGCTGTCCCTGTGCGGCCAACTGCGAGAGGAGAAACACATGTCGAAGTTCTCTGTCAGGAGGCCGTCACCCGCGCTGGTGATCTCCATCCTGGCGCTGTTCGTCGCCCTCGGCGGGTCCGCGTACGCGGCCACCAAGATCGGCACCAAGGACATCAAGGCCAACGCGATCACCGCCGGCAAGATCAAGAAGGACGCGGTGACGACCAACAAGATCAAGAAGGAGGCCGTGACGGGAGCGAAAATCAAGGAGTCCTCGCTCGGCGCCGTCCCGAGCGCGACCAACGCGGTCAACGCGACGAACGCAACCAATGCGGCGAACTGGACCCGCTACACGGCGCTGGCCCTGACCAAGGCAGCTCCCGGCCAGACCGTGGTCTTGCACAGCGTCGGCCCGTTCACCTTCTACGGCAAATGCGTCGATAACGGCGGCGGCAACACCGGTGCTTACACGTTCGCCACGACCAGTCAGCCCGGCTCCTCGATCGCGGCCTACGAAGACAGCTATTACGAAGCCGATTTCAATCCTGGCATCGAGTCTGAAATCAACTACGAAGTTTCCGACAACGCGTCGGAGACCAACCAGTACTACACGTACTACGGCGATTTCTACGCTGCCTCTGCGGATGGCAGCGTCCGAGTCGCCGGCCATCTGTTCAGCGGGGTCAACTACTTCGGCTCGCCCTGCGCATTCTGGGGCGACGTCACGAACAACAGCTGAGTTCGACGAAACCGAAGTCGGGAAGGCGCGGCTTCCGCCGCGCCTTTTCTTTGCCCTAGAGCAACTTCTCGAGCCCGACGGTGAAGGGCTCGGGCAGCGCTCCGACCTTGCGCACGGCGAGGATCACGCCGGGCATGAAGGAGCGGCGGTCGATCGAGTCGTGGCGGATCGAGAGCGTCTGGCCCTCGCCGCCGAAGATCACTTCCTGGTGGGCGACCAGGCCGGGCAGGCGCACGGAGTGGATCGGCTGGTGGACGTTGCCGCCGGCCGCGTCGATCAGCTCCTGGGTGCGTTTCGCCGTTCCCGAGGGGGCGTCGAGCTTCTTGTCGTGATGGAGCTCGATCACCTCGCACTCGGGCATGTGTGGGGCGATCGTCTGCGCGACCATCATCATCAGCACCGCCCCGATCGCGAAGTTGGGGGCGACGAAGCAGTTGGCCCGCGAGGCTTCGGCGGCCCGCCTGGCGGCGTCGAGGTCGAAGCCGGTGGTGCCGACGACGACATGGACGCCGGCCGCGAGGCAGGCTTCGACGTTGACAAGGGCGGTGTCGGGGATCGTGAAGTCGACGACGACGTCGCAGTCGCCGAGGATCTCACTCAGCTCGGTCCCAAAAGACGGATCGGCCCTGCCGGCGAGCTCGGTGTCGGCGGCGGCTTCGACGGCCTCGCAGACGGCCTCGCCCATTTTGCCGGCAGCGCCGGAGATCCCGACCTTGATCGGCACTTGATTCAAGCCGCTACCAGGGACTCGCTGACCGGCGCCAGCGCCGCTCGGAAGCGGTCCTCGTCGGCGCCCACGCAGGCCGCCGAGAGGCGCTCCTCGGCGTAGAGATCGGCCGCCAGCTCGGTCAGCTCGTCGACCTCGATCGCGTCGACCCGGGCCAGCATCTCGTCGAGGCTTTCGATCGGCAGCCCGAACAGGGTCGCGCGGGAGATCCGCGTCATCCGCGCCGCGGTCGACTCCGAGGAGAGCACGAGGCGACCCTTGACGCTCTCCTTGGCCCGCGAGAGCTCCTCCTCGGAAACGGGCTCCGAACGCAGTCGCGCCAGCTCGGCACCGATGATCGAGCAAGCCTCCTCGACGTTGTCCTCGCGAGTGCCGACGTAGGTGGCGACCAGCCCCTGGTCGGTGAACTGCTCGTTGTAGGAGCCGACCGAGTAGGCCAGCCCGCGCTTCTCGCGCACCTCGCGGAAGAGCCGCGAGGAGGTCGAGCCGCCGAAGATCGAGTCGAGCACGGCCAGCGGGTAGCGACGCTCGTCGTCGCGGCGCAGGCCGGGAGCGCCGAAGCAGATGTGGTACTGCTCGGTCTCCTTCTCGTGGAAGCAGAAGCGGGCGACGCCGTCGAGCGCGGTATCGGGAGCCACTCCCCCGGCGTCCGAGGGTGGATTCACCAGCCGTTCGGCGAGCTCGACGATGCGGCCGTGATCGAGGTGCCCGGCGGCGCCGACGACGATCTCGGAGCCGGAGTAGCGGGCGTGGTGGTAGCTCTCGATGTCCGGGATCGGGATCGAGGCGATCACCTCGGCCTCCCCCAGCACCCGGCTGCCCAAGGGATGCGATCCGAATACTGCCTCGGCGAGAACGTCATGGACGCGGTCCTGCGGCTCGTCCTCGTACATCGCGATCTCCTCCAGCACCACCTGGCGCTCGGAGTCGATGTCAGGGTAGGTCGGCGCCAGCAGCATCTCCGCCAGCAGATCGAAGACCGCATCCGTGTGCTCGTCCAGGAAGCGGGCGTGCAGGTGGGTGGTCTCCTTGCCGGTCGCGGCGTTGATCGAGGCTCCGAGGCCGTCGAAGACCTCGGAGATCTCGATCGCCGAGTAGCGCGCGGTCCCCTTGAACAGCAGGTGCTCGAGGAAGTGCGAGACCCCGGCCTGCGCCGGGGTCTCGTTGCGCGACCCGGTCCGCACCCAGAGCCCGAGGGCGACGGACCGGACCGAGGGAACCTCCTCGGTCACGACCCGGACCCCCGAGCCCAGCGCGGTTACTTGCGGTGCGTTCAACTTAGCTGCGGGACTCGCGCTCGCGACGGGGGCCGCGGTCACGGCCTCCGCGGCCACGATCGCCGCCGTTGCGTCCACCGCCGCCACCGCCGCCGGAACCGATCGAAGCCAGCTCCTCCGGCGATTTACCGGCGACCGAGGGATCGTCGGAGAGACGCAGGCCGATGCGGCCACGCTCCTTGTCGACCTCGACCACGGTGACGTCGATCACCTCGCCGGCGGTGAGGACGTCGTCGACGGAGTCGACCCGCTCTCCCGGTTTGACGTTGGAGATGTGCAGCAGGCCGTCGGTGCCCTTGACCAGCTCGACGAAGGCGCCGAAGGTCGTCGTCTTGACGACTTTGGCGGCGTTGTAGCGGTCGCCGATCTCGGCCTCTTTGGTCATCGAGTTGATGCGGGCGACGCAGGCCTCGACCAGTTCGCCGGTCGGGGCGTAGATCCGAATCGTGCCGTCGTCCTCGACGTCGATCTCGGCCTCGAACTCCTCGCACAGGGCGCGGATCGTTTCGCCGCCTTTGCCGATCACGGCACCGATCTTCTCGGGGTCGATCTTGATCGACTCGATCGCCGGGGCGTGCTTGGAGAGCTTCTCCCGCGGCCCGTCGATCGCCTCGGCCATCTTGCCGAGGATGAACTGACGGCCCTTGAGGGCCTGCTCCAGCGCGTCCTCGAGGATCTCGAAGGTGACACCGGTGATCTTGATGTCCATCTGCAGGGCGGTGATCCCGTCCTTGGTGCCGGCGACCTTGAAGTCCATGTCGCCGAGGTGGTCCTCGACGCCGGCAATGTCGGTGAGGACGATGTAGTCGTCGCCCTCCTTGATCAGGCCCATGGCGACGCCGGCGACCGGTGCGGTGACCGGGACGCCCGCGGCCTGCAGCGCCATCGAGGAGGCGCAGACCGACCCCATCGAGGAGGAGCCGTTGGACTCGAGCGTCTCGGAGACCGCGCGGATCACGTACGGGAATGACTCTTCGTCGGGGATCGTCGCAACCAGGGCGCGCTCGGCGAGGGCGCCGTGGCCGATGTCACGCCGCTTCGGGCCGCGCATGAAGCCGGCCTCCCCGACCGAGAAGGGCGGGAAGTTGTAGTGGTGGAAGAAGCGTTTGGTCGTCTGCAGCCCGAGCGTGTCGAGTCGCATGTCCATCCGCGTCGTGCCCAGGGCCACGTTGGAGAGGATCTGGGTCTCACCGCGGGTGAACAGAGCGGAGCCGTGCACGCGCGGGGAGATGTCGACCTCGCACTCGATCGGACGGATCTCGTCCTGGGCACGGCCGTCGGGGCGCTTCTTGTCGACGGCGATCGCCTTGCGGATCGTGTCCTTCTCGATCGCGCCGAAGATGGCCTTGACCTCGGCCTTGCGATCAGAGTTGTCCTCGTCGCCCTCCGGGGCGTACTTGGCGACTACCTCGTCCTTGACCTTGTCGATCGCCTCGTAGCGCTCGAGCTTGCCCTCGGTCGCGATCGCGTCGACCAGAGACTGGCCGTACTCGGAGCGGATCTGGTCGAGCAGGGAAGCGTCGAGCTCCGGCTCGGTGTGCTGGACCTTCTCCTTGCCGGCCTTCTGCTGCAGCTCCTCCATCGCGGCGACGAGCTTCTTGATCTCGCCGTGGGCGATGTCGAGGGCGTCGAGGATCTCGGCCTCGGAGACGCCGTCGGCGCCGGCCTCGACCATCAGGATCGCCTCGTCGGTGCCGGCGACGATCAAGTCGAGCTCCAGCTCCTCATGGCGCTCCTCGGGCGGGTTGACGACGAAGTCACCCTCGAGTTTGCCGACGCGGACAGCACCGACGTGCTTGGCGACCGGGACCGGCGAGATCGCCAGCGCCGCGGAGGCACCGTTCATGGCGAGGATGTCGTAGGGGTTGATGTGGTCAACCGAGAGCGGCATCGCGACCAGCTGGGTCTCGTAGTGCCAGCCCTTGGGGAACAGCGGGCGGATCGGCCGGTCGATCATGCGCGCGGTCAGCGTCGCCTTCTCGCCGGATTTGCCCTCGCGACGGAAGAAGGAGCCGGGGATCTTGCCCGCGGCATACATCCGCTCCTCGACGTCGACGGTGAGGGGAAGGAAGTCCACATCGCGCAGGCCGCCGATGGTCGCGGTGCAAAGGACCATCGTGTCGCCGGCCTGAACCACGACCGCGCCACCCGCCTGCTTTGCGAGTTTGCCCGTCTCGAAGGAAATCTGGCTGTCGCCGATATCCGCCGAGACGCGGGTTACGTCAAACATGCTCATTTAGTTGTCCTACCTCCGGCCACCCGGTTGGTGGCCATCTGCTTTCAGAACTCTCGTTCTCGTTCCTCGGGAACAGTACCGGAGACCTCGTAGAGCGCGGGAGTCGTGGTCACCCCCGCTCGAATCCCCGACTCGAAGTCGCGCCGCACCCGCAGCCGCGCCGCCTCCGCCCGGCGCTCCTGCTCGAAGCGCCGCAGGTCGAGCCCGAAGCGCTCGGCACGCGCCCACAGATGCGGATCGTCGACGTGGCCGCGATCGGCGTAGAGCGAGTCGACCATCTTGAAGAAGCAGCCCTGGGCGCCAGCGGCCTCGGCGGCCATGTGCAGCGCCGGGGCGCGCGGATGCTTGCTCGAGACCGGGAAGTGGCGGAAGGCGATACGTCGGCCGGGCACGGCGACCAGTTGCCGCCAGGCGCCAGCACAGTGCGGACAGCCGAGGTCGGCATAGACGACGACCAGGGCCCCGTCCCCGTCGCGGACGTGGTCGTCGGGCCCGATCGGCGGGATCGGGGCGCTGCTCAGGTTCACGAGTCCGCGCTCAGGGCCGCTATGCGGACCGGGGAGCGGACTCGTGGCTCAGGCGAGGCCGTCGAAGATGACGTTCGCGCCGGGGAACTCACCGGGCGAGGGCGACTCGTAGGTCCAGGCGACCTTGCCCTCCTCGTCGACGAGGACGAGGGTGCGATTGGCGATGCCCGGACCGACGAGGTAGGAGCCGTAGGCCCGGGAGACCTCGCCCTTGGGCTCGAAGTCGGCCAGCAGGGTGGTGTCGATGCCGAGCTTCTCCTGGAAGGCCTTGTGGGCGTAGGCGTGGTCGATGCTGATGCCGACCAGCTCGACGCCCTTCTCGCTCAGCTCCGGCTTGACCTCCTGGTAGATGGAGAGCTGGTCAGAGCAGACCGGGCTGAAGTCCATCGGGTAGAAGACCAGCAGGACCTTGCGGCCCTTGTAGTCGGCGAGAGAGACGTCCTCGCCCTCCTGATTGCGGAGGGTGAAGCCGGGCGCCTGCTCGCCGACCGCGATCATCGGCGCAGGCCGAGATCCGCGACCAGGGCGCGATAGCGCTCGAGGTCGGTCTTCTCGAGGTAGCGCAGCATGCGACGGCGCTTGCCGACCAACATCAGCAGGCCACGACGCGAGTGGTGATCTTTGGTGTGCGTGCGCAGGTGCTCGGTAAGTTCGTTGATCCGCTCGGTCGCGAGCGCGATCTGGACCTCGGCGGAGCCGGTGTCGCCGTCGGCGCGACCGTACTTGCCGATCAGCTCGCTCTTTTTGTCTTTGGTCAGGGTCATGTCTCGTCTCAGTCTTAAAAAAGCCGTGCACCCCTGGGGGCCACGGCCGCTGGAAACTAGCACAGACAGTGCCTCCGCCAGCAGCTTGAGCGCGCCTAGCGCCCCGGGCGCGAGCGCAGCAGGAAGCGACGGTTGGCAGCGACCCCTCCGGAGAGCGTCGCCGTGACCCGGACTGCCAGCTTGCCGTGGCGTTTCAGCATTTGGGTGCCGCGTTTGCCCAGTCGCAACGGCAGTCGCCGGCCGCTCAGCGGCTGCATCTTGTAGCGCTGGCTCGAGAGTCCGATCCGGCGCGAGCCCTGGGTTGCCACCACTCGCAGGAACCCCAAGCACGCATCGCCAGCCGCACCACCGGAGCAGTTGAAACCGACCGTTGCCAGACCGCCGGAAGCACGCCCGGCCTGGGGGCCGATCCGCATCGAGAGCGGCGGCGGCAGGTAGGTGCCGACGACGCCGGCTGCCGCCGCCTCGGCAAGTTCGGGGCTGCCGGCTTCGACTTCCTGCAGGCCGCTGGCGAACCAGAGGGCATCATCGGGCCCCCTGGCGATGGCCGTGACCGGATACCGGCACGAGCTGTAGACGCAGGCGGGTTCGCCCGTCTCTCCGTCGGTCGAGATCGAGCCGATCCTGTTGCCGGCGGTGAACCAGACGTTCTCGTCAGCGCCGACGGCGAGCTCATAGGTACCGACGGCAGCCGCGACGCGGAACTCATCGATCACGCCCGCCGGCGTGATGCGGCCGATTCGCGGCGCCGCTTCCTCGCTGAACCAGAGGTTGCCGTCGGGCCCGACGACGATCGCGTGCGGGCGACTGTCGGGATCGGGCAGCGGGTACTCGATGACGTTGCCGGCCGGGGTGACCCTGGCGATCTTCCCGCGATCCTTCTCGACCACCCAGAGAGCGTTTTCGGGGCCGACCGCGATCCCGGTGGGGCGTGCCCCGGCTGGCAGCGGGAACTCCGTGATCGCGCCGTTGTACGCGATCCGCCCAATCTTGTCCGTGGCTTCCTCGGTGAACCAGATGCCACCGGGCCCGGTGGCGAGCGCGGTCGGCGTCGCCGCGGCGCTCGGCAGCGTGAACTCGGAGATCTCGCCTTTGCTGGTGACGCGGCCGATCGCGTTCGCATAGGGATCGCTGAACCAAAGGCTGTCGTCGACGCCGACGGCAATCTCCGCGTCGCTGTCGAAGGCCCGTTCGGGCAGGTCGATTTCCCGTACTTCGCCGCTCGGGCTGACACTGCCGACGACGTCGCTGGAGAGCGCGTAATCGTGGCCGACGAACCAGACCCGGCCATCGGCTCCAGCGGCCAGACTCAACGCTCGCGTTCCCGCGCCGAGCGGGAACTTGGTCGTCTGGCCCTGGGTCGCGGCGTCGGCGACGGGCGCCAGGAAGAAGGCCCCTAGGGCCAGCACGGCAGCCACGAAAGGCCACCGTGAACGCAGCTGAGTGCCCGCAGGGCGCATCGCCGGCTTCAACCCGCGGCAGGCTGCGAAGTTTCGAGCGGCAATCGCGGCTAACCGCCGGAGGCCCGGACGAAGCCCGCGCAGACCCGCCGGGCGTCGTCGACGTCGCGGTGCATCTGCTCGACCAGCGCCTCGATCTCGGTGAAGCGCTTCTCCCCGCGCAGGCGTTCGAGGAAGGCGACCCGCAGCATCTTGCCGTAGAGGTCCTCTGTGTGGTCGATCAGGAAGGTCTCGATGAGGACGCCGCGGCCGCTCTCGAAGGTTGGGCGGACGCCGACGTTGACGGCAGCGGGGTGTCCGTTGGCGAAGGCCGCGTAAACGCCGTAGCCGGGAACTACCAGACGGTCGTCCGGGACCTGGTTTGCGGTCGGGAAGCCAAGCTCTCGGCCCCGCTGGTCGCCGGCGACGACTTCGCCTTCGTACATGAAGGGAGCGCCGAGGCAGTGACGGACGGCCTCCATCTCCCCTGCCGCGACCAGGGCGCGGATGCGGGTCGAGGAGACGGTCTCGCCGTCGACCTCGATCAGCGGCACCACCCGGGTCTCGAACTCCGCCCGCGAGCCCAGCAGCGTCGGGTCACCTTTGGCCTTGGCGCCGAAGCGGAAGTTCTCACCGACCGAGACCCACTCGGCGCCGAGCGCCTCGATCAGCACCTCTTCGATGAACTGCTCGGCGCTGCGGTGGGCGAACTCGTCGTCGAAGGGGATCACGACCAGCTCCTCGACCCCGAGCCCGGCGATCACGTCGCGCTTGATCGCGAACGGCATGATCAGCTTCGGCAGCGCCGCCGGGTGCAGAACCTCCAGGGGGTGCGGCTCGAAGGTGAGCACGGTGTCGGCGCCCTCGATCACCGCCCGGTGGCCGTGGTGGACGCCGTCGAAGGTTCCGATCGCCACGCGCCGCGGACGCTGCTCGACGTCGCCGAGCATGGTCACCTTCATCGCAGTGCCTCCGCCACGGCGGGGACCAGCTCTGCCACCCGCTCGGGCGCCACCTCGGTGCCGGCGCCCTCGATCCGGAAGGGGCCGATCGCGGTCCGCCGCAGATCCGAGCAGTAGGCGTCCCCGAGGGTCTCGACCAGCGTGCGGACGTAGGTCCCGGCCGAGCATTCGATCTCGTAGCGAGCGTACTCGCCGTCGCTCGAGAGCAGTTCGGCACGGTGCACCTCGACGTCGCGCTCGGGCGTCTCCACCACCTCGCCGCGGTGAGCCTTCTTGTAGAGGCGCTCCCCGCCGATCCGGACCGCCGACGTCATCGGCACCCGCTGGCGCACCGTTCCGGTGGGCAGCTCCAGGTCCGCCGGGACCGCTCCGGTCTCGGTCAGCTCACCGTCGGAGTCGCCGGTGCTGGAGCGCCAGCCGAGCCGAGCCGTCGCCAGGTAGATCTTCGGCAACCCGACGAGGAAGCGCTGCAGCCGCGTCGCCGGGCCCAGCAGCATCAGCAGCAGGCCGGTGGCGAACGGGTCGAGGGTGCCGGCGTGGCCGGTCTTGACGCGGCGCTCGCGCTTGACCATCGCGACGGCGTCGTGAGACGTGATCCCGGCGGGCTTGTCGTAGAGCAGCACCGCCCCCGGAAAGTCGCCGTGGCCCATGACTCAGATGCCGAGCTGGGCGACGACCTCGGCCGCGAGGAACTCCACGAGGTCGTCGAATTCGAGGTCGGTCGAGAACCCCGCGGCGCGTTTGTGACCGCCGCCCCCGTGCTTGCGGGCGATCGCGGAGACGTCGATGTCTCCCTCGCTGGAGCGCAGGCTGACCTTGCGGGCGGCGCGGCCGCGGTTACCGAGGTCGCGCACCACCGCGGCAACCTTGGTCCCGTCGATCGAGCGCAGGTGGTCGATCACGCCCTCGGTCATCTCCTCGCCGGCCCCGGTCGCCGCATAGTCGGCGGCGGTGATGTTGCTGACGACGAGACGGCCCTCACAGTGCATCTGGATCGATTCGAGGGCGCGGGCGACCAGACGCAGCTTCTCCAGCGGCACGTGCTCGTAGAGGCGACGGTAGGTGTCGTCGACGTCGACGCCGGCGTCGATCAGCTCGGCCGCGACCCGGTGGGTGTGCGCATTGGTGTTCTCGTACATGAACTTGCCGGTGTCGGTGATCAGCCCGACGTAGAGCGCCGCGGCCATCTCCCTTGTGATCGTCGCCCCGAGCAGCAGCGAGAGGTCGTAAACGATCTCGGCGGTGCAGGAGGCGTTGACGTCGACCAGATTGGCGTCACCGAAGCGGGTGTTGTCGTGGTGGTGATCGATGTTGATCGTGAAGTTGTCGCCGTCGGTGAGGAAGTCGACCGGCATGCGGTCGATGTTGCCGCAGTCGAGGAAGACGATCGTGCGATCGGCCATGTCGGCGGGCGCCTCGTGGAAGACCTCCTCCAGCGGCAGGAAGCGGTACTCGATCGGCAACGGGAACTCTTTCGCCGCGAGGAACATCACCGAGTCCTTGCCGAGCTGGGTCAGCAGCTGATGCATGCCCAGCAGCGAGCCGAGGGCGTCGCCGTCGGGCCCCTCGTGGGCGGTCAGCAGGAAGCGCTCGCGCGAGCGCAGCTCCTCCCCCACCCGCTCGATGTCGGCGCTCACCAGGCCGGTGACTTCGCTCATCGCTCGTCCTCGCCTTCGGGCTCGGGCTCGGCGTCCAGCAGGGCCGAGATCCGGGCCCCTTTGGCAACCGTATCGTCGTAGTGGAAGGTCAATGTCGGGGTTCGCTTCATCCGCGTCTCTGCCGCGATTCGGGATTGGATCACACCGCGGGAGGAGCGTAGGCCCTCGAACGTCTCCTCGCGCTCCTCCTCGCTGCCGAGCACGCTGATGTACACCTTGGCGGTGCGCAGGTCGGGGCTGGTCTCGACGGCGGTCACGGTCACGAAGCCGATCCGGGGATCAATCAGGTCGCCCGAGATCGCGGCGCCCACTACCTCGCGGAGCACCTCGTTGATGCGCCGCATGCGAGCGCCGGCCATCCACCTACTCGAGAGTCTGCTCGACCTGTTTCGTCTGGAAGAACTCGATGACGTCTTCCTCCTTGACGTCCGCGTAGCCGTCCAGCACGATGCCGCACTCCTGGCCCTCCTCGACCTCCTGCACGTTGTCTTTGAAGCGGCGCAGGGAGCCGAGCTTGCCGGTCCAGATGACCGTGCCCTCACGAATGAGGCGGACCTGGGCGCTGCGGATGGCTTTGCCCTCGGTGACGATACAGCCGGCGATTTTGCCGACCTTGGAGGCTTTGAAGGTCTGTTTGACCTCTGCCTCGCCGACCGTCTCCTCGACCTCGACCGCCTCCAGCAGGCCCTCCATCGCGTTGCGCAGGTCCTCGGTGATTTTGTAGATGACCGAGTAGGTGCGGACGTCGACGCCCTCGCGCTCGGCGGCGCGGCGCGCATCGGCCAGCGGCCGCACGTTGAAGCCGATGATGATCGCTTCTGAGGCCGAGGCCAACATCACGTCGGACTCGTTGATGCCACCGGTCTGCGAGTGGATGATGTTGATCGCGACCTGCTCCTGCGGGACTTTGGCAATCTCGTCCTGGAGCGCCTCCAGGGAGCCGGCGACATCGGCTTTGAGGACGATGTTGAGTTCCTTGATCTCGCCCTCCTGGACCCGCGCGAAGACCTCGTCGAGGCTGATCTTGCGCGCCTGGCGGCGAGCCAGCGCCTCAGTCTTGAGCCGATTGGCGCGCTCCTGCGCGAGCTGGCGGGCGCGACGGTCGTTCTCGACCACCTGGGCGAATTCGCCGGCATCGCTGACGCCGTCGAAGCCGAGCACCTCCACCGGCATTCCCGGCCCGGCGGCCTCCACCCGGGCGCCGGTGAAGTCGTGCATCGCCCGTACGCGCCCCCACTGCGGCCCGGCCACCAACGAGTCACCGACCTTCAGCGTTCCGCGCTGAACGAGGACCGTGACGACCGGGCCGCGACCGGGGTCGAGCTGGGACTCGATCACGTGACCGGAGGCCGGCGCCTCGGGGTTGGCGCCGAGCTCCTCGAGCTCGGTCACCAGCAGGATCATGTCGAGCAGGTTGTCGAGGCCGTCGTGCGTCTTCGCCGAAACCTCGCAGAAGACGGTGTCACCACCCCACTCCTCGGGCGAGATGCCCTCCTGGGCGAGCTCGGTGCGAACCCGTTCGGGATTGGCACCCTCTTTGTCGATCTTGTTGACAGCTATCAGCATCGGCACGTCGGCGGCGCGAGCGTGGTCGATCGCCTCTTTGGTCTGGGGCATCACCCCGTCGTCGGCGGCGACGACGATCACGGCGACGTCGGTGACCTTGGCACCGCGGGCGCGCATCGCCGTGAAGGCGGCATGGCCGGGCGTGTCGAGGAAGGTGATGGTCTTGTCGTCTTTGTGGACCTGGTAGGCGCCGATGTGCTGGGTGATGCCACCGGCCTCGCCGGCAGCGACCTCGGTCTCCCGGATCGCGTCCAGCAGCGAAGTCTTGCCGTGGTCGACGTGACCCATGATCGTGACCACCGGCGGGCGGTCGACGAGATCCTCGGCGGCGTCGTCGAACTCGGGCTCCTCGGGCTCTTCTTCGGCTGCGCTGACGATCTCCAGCTTGCGGTCGTACTCGTCGGCGATCGCCCTGACCGAGTCGTCGGTCAGAGTCTGGGTGAGGGTCGCCATCTCGCCCATCATCATCAGTTTTTTGATCACCTCGGCCGGGGCCAAGCCAAGCGTCTCGGCGACCTCACGTACGGTGGCGCCGGAGTTGACCCGGGTCGCCTCGGGCTCGATCGGGGTCGCCGGGCCCATCGGCGGCTCCTCGAGCAGCGGCCGCCGCCGGCGACCGCCACGGCGGCGCGGCGGGCGCTGCGGCGGCGGGCCGCCCATCTGATCGCGGCGGGCGGCCTGCGAGTCGATCACGACGCGGCGTTTTTTCGCGCCACCCGCGCCGCCGCCCGTACCCTGGGCGGGGCCCGCGGGACGGACCGGTTTTGTCGAAGCGGCGGGGGCCGCTTTTGCAGCCGCGGCCGGGGCTGCCGGCGGGGCGGGCGGAGCGGCTGCGGCGGCCGCGGCCTTCTGCACCGGCGACGGGTTCTTCGGGACGTGTTTCTCCTTCTTCACCGGCGCTTTTTTCGCCGGCGTCGAACCGCCGTTGCCCTTGGCGGCTTTGATCGCTTTCACGGCCTCGCCCTCCTCGACGCTGGAGGCAGCCGCTTTGGCCTCGACGCCAGCGGCTTTCAGGGCAGCCAACAGCTCCTTCGAGCTGACGCCTTGCGCTTTCGCGATCTCGTGAACCCGCTTCTTAGCCACTAAGCCTGCTCAGCCTCCTCGGGAACCTCGGCGCCCGCTTCGGCCTCGGCCTCAACGGCTGCCTCGTCGGCAATCTCCTCCTCGATCTCAGCCTCGACCGGATCCTCAGCGGCAATCTCGGTCTCGACCTCGGCGATCGTCTCGTCGACGACCTCGTCGAGCGCCTCCTCGGCCTCCTCGGAAACCGTCTCCGCCTCAGCCTCCTCGACGAAGTCCGCTTCGGCGCGGGTGACGATCTCGTCGACCTGGCCCTGATCGGCGTCGGGATCGGCGAGGATCGCGATCTCGGCCTCGGAGACGCCGGCGAGGACAGCCACCTGACTGGTTTCGAACCGGGTCAGGGACTGGTGCGAGGGCAGACCGCAATAGGTCGAGGCGGGGACGGCGGCGTTCGGGCAGCGGCGACCGTTGGAGAGCACCGCAAGGCAGCGCCCGTCGGACTGCTCCTCGCCCTCGTACTCGATCTCAGTTTCCTCGGAGGCAAAGTCCGTCTCGGATTTGATGTCCACGCGCCAGCCGGTCAGGCGGGCGGCGAGACGAGCGTTCTGGCCGTCGCGGCCGATCGCCAGCGAGAGCTGGTCGTCGGGCACGATCACGGTCGCCTGGCGCTCGTCATCGTCGACGATGACCTCCCGCACGCGGGCGGGCGAGAGAGCTTTGGCGACGAAGCGGGCGGGCTCGTCGTTGTGGGGAATGATGTCGATCTTCTCGCCGCGCAACTCGGAGACGACCATTCGCACCCGCGAACCACGCGGGCCGACGCAGGCGCCGACCGGATCGACGCCGTCGGCGTGGGAGACGACGGCGATCTTCGAGCGGTAACCGGGCTCGCGGGCAACGCCGACGATCTCGACCAGCTTGTCGGCAATCTCGGGCACCTCGAGCTCGAACAGGCTTTTGATCAGCTCTGGACTGCGGCGGGAGACGACGATTGCGGGGCCTTTGGTCGAGTCGGAGACGTCGGTGATCACGGCCTTGACCCGCATCCCGTGGTCGTAGCGCTCGTTGTAGACCTGCTCGGACTTCGGCAGCAGTGCCTCGACCCGCTCGCGCAGCTGTACCAGCGTGTAGCGCTTGTCCGACTGCTGGATGATCCCGGTGATCAGCTCGCCGACGCGGTCCTGGTACTCGTCGTACATCATCTGCCGCTCGGCCTCGCGGATCCGCTGCAGAATGACCTGCTTGGCGGTCTGGGCGGCGATCCGGCCAAAATTTTCGGGAGTGACGTCGCGGGTCGTGATCTGATCCTCGTAAGGAGCGATCATCTCCGGGTCCAGCTCGGGGTCCTCGGGCTCGCGCATTTCGCCCGTCTCCGGGTCAACCTCGGGCTCCTCCTGCAGCTCGGCGGCCTCGGCCAGCAGCTTCTCCTCCAGCTCCGGGGGGAGGATCAGTTCGAAGACGAGGTAGTCACCGGTCTCATGGTCAAGATCGACGCGGGCATATTTCGCGGCTTCCGGCGTCTTCTTGTAGGCCGAGAGCAGGGCGTCCTCGAGGGCGTCCATCAGCTTGTCGGCAGAAATTCCCTTCTCTGCCTCGAGCGCTTTGATCGCTTCGACGATTTCCTTACTCACTGAACGTCTCCTTGGTCTCGGGAAGAGGTGCTGGAACGACGGTGCTTGGGGCCCGGCGAGGAAACCTCGAGGGTGTAGTCGGCGAGCAGGTGGTCGAGTTGCCTGGTCACCCGTTCACATAACGCCAGGTCGACCCCGTCGGGGTGGTCGATGAAGATCCGCAGCGCATCGTTGCCGGGACGCTCCAAGGCGACCACGTCGAGCTCGGAATCGAGCTCGGAAAGCTGCTGTTGGATGTTCTGCTGAAGATCGCTCATACCTGATTCGGGCCGTAAAAAAAGTGGGCCAGGCCCACTTCTCCGTACTACTGGGATTGAAAAGCTTGAAGCGAGTATAGCCGGGGCGATATGCGGGGGTGAAGCCTGAACCCAGAAGCCTTTGTGGGCTATGGACCACAGAAAGCTTCAGCGCAGGTCAGCCACGGCTTGGGCGCTCGCCGACCGCCAGCATGGAGTCGTGACGAGAGCCCAGCTTCTCGAGCTTGACATGTCGATGGAGCTGACCGCCTTGAACTCATCGACCCGGAGGCGCTGCGACGCGAGCTTGACGCCCGTCCGGATCGGCCCGGTCGACCTCGCCTGCTGGCGCTACTCGACCGCCACACCTTTACCCGCACCGACTCCGAGCTGGAGCGGTGGTTCCTGGCGATCGTCAGGGAAGCCGGCCTGCCTGCACCACGGTCCCAGATCGAGGTCAACGGCTTTCGCGTCGACTTCTTCTGGCCCCAGTTCGACTTGGTGGTGGACCGACGGCCGAACTTAGAAGCCTTTTGGGCTTCCTGGGCATAAAAGGCTTCAGACTTCGGTGGCGGTGGCGCGGAGCTGCTGGGCGCGGTCGAGGATCGCGTCCGCGATCGCATCCTTGGAGGCGATTTGGACCTCGGTCTCGCCGCCGGCGTCGATCAGGGTGACGGCGTTGTCGGCGCTCTCGAACCCGATCGCCGGGTTGGAGACGTCGTTGAGAACGATCATGTCGACAGCCTTACGCTCGCGCTTGGCACGGGCGCGGCCGAGCGCGTCGCCGCCGTGCTCGGCGGCGAATCCGACGATCGTCTGTCCCTCGCCGCGGGACGCGGCGAGCGCGGCGAGGATGTCCTCGGTCGGCTCCAGGCGCAGCTCCAGCTCGCCCTGGCGCGCCATCTTCTCGTCGCTGACGCTGGCGGCGCGGAAGTCGGCCGGGGCGGCGGCCATCAGCAGCAGGTGGGTGCGCGAGAACTCGGCCTCGGCCGCGGCCGCCAGCTCGGCCGCGGTCTCGACGTCGACGCGACGGACGCCGGCTGGCTCGGGCAGGGCGACGTTGGCGGCGATCAGGGTCACCTCCGCCCCGCGCCGGGCGGCGGCAGCGGCCAGCGCGATGCCCATGCGGCCGCTGGAGCGGTTGCCGATGAAGCGGACCGGGTCGATCGGCTCGCGGGTCCCGCCCGCGGTGACCAGGACTCGCAGGCCGTCCCACGGGCGCTGGCCGGTCGGCAGCGCCGCTTCGACCCGGGCCAGCAACCGTTCGGGGTCGGGTAGTCGACCACGGCCATACTCACCGCGTGAGGCGAGCTTGCCCTCGTCGGGCTCAAGCACCTCCACCCCGCGTTCGCGCAGCGTTTCCAGGTTCGCCTGCGTCGCGGCATCGGCGTACATGCGGTTGTTCATCGCCGGCGCGACCAGGCGCGGCGCCGTACAGGCGAGGAAGGACGTGGTCAGCATCGAGTCGGCGCTGCCGGCGGCGAGCTTGGCGATCGTGTTGGCGGTCGCCGGCGCGACCACCATCGCGTCGCAGTTGGCGGCGAGCTCCAGATGGCCAATCGGGTCGTGCCCCGGGGCGTCGTCGCCGGGGAAGGAGCCGCGCATCGGGTCGCGCTCGAACTCGGAGACGAGAACCGCAGCACCGACGATCCCCTCAAAGGAGGCGGCGCCGACGAAACGGCCCGCCGTCTCGCTCATCAGCACCCGAACTCCGTGCCCAGCGAGCGTCGCCAGGCGCGCGAACTCAAGCGCCTTGTAGGCGGCTATCCCACCACTGACACCAAGCAGGATCCGTGCCATCTGAGCCGACTCCTTGGGACGGCGCCCCCAGCTGAGGCGCTAGGAGCGGTACTCGTATTTGAGCTTGCCCTCGGCGAGCTCTTCGAGCGCCATCGAGAGATAGTTCCTCTCGGCGTTCGTCTCAACCATCGGCGGCGGGTACTCACCGAAGCCGCCCTCTCCGAGGTTGTGGAAGTAGCTGTTGATCTGACGTGCGCGCTTGGCCGAGACGACGACCGCGGCGTAGTTCGAATCAGCATGCTCCAGAAGCTTGTCTACGCGTGGTTTGATCATTCTTCAGGCGAGTCTAGCGATAGGCCGAGCTCGGTGCGCACGATCCGCTCCAGGTCGTCGGCCGCATCTGCGAGGTCGTCGTTGACGACGCGGTAGGCGAACTCGTCCTGGGCGGCCATCTCCTGCGCCGCAACCTCGAGGCGGGAGTCGATCGCGTGCGGAGCGTCGGTGCCGCGGGCGTTGAGCCGCTGGCGCAGAACCGCGGGGGCCGGCGGAGCAATGAAGACCTGCACCGACTCACGCATCGCCGCCCGCACCTGCCGCGCACCCTGCACCTCGATCTCCAGCACCACCGAGTGGCCTTCGGCGAGCCGGCGCTCGACCTCGGTGCGAAGCGTCCCGTAGAGGTTGCCGCTGTAGGTGGCGAACTCGAGGAAGTCGCCCTGCTCGACCCGCTCGTCGAACTGATCGGGTGTGAGGAAGTGATAATCGCGGCCGTCGACCTCGCCCTCGCGCGGTTGCCGCGTGGTCGCGGAAATGGAGAGCTCGAGGTTCGGCACGCGCTCGAGCAGCTCCCTGATCAGGGTTCCCTTGCCGACGCCGGACGGGCCAGTGATTACGAAGACTTTGGACATTGGAACTTCGGACGGCCCCGAAAACCGAGCAGGTCGGAGGACGCAGGGAGAGCGGCGCCGCGAGCGTACGCTAGTACCTGAGCAAGACGCTCGACCGAGGACTCCGAGATGCGCCGGTTTGCAGGGACCGCGCTAACGGCGGAGCAAGCTAATCAGCTCAGCGCGTTGCCGCTCGGAGAGACCGCCGATGGTCTTCGAGGGCGAGATCCGACACTGATTGAGTATTCGATTGGTCTTCACCCGGCCGTACTTCGGCACCGCCAGCAGCATGTCGAAGACCTTTGCGGTCAGCGTGTACTCGGGCGGATCGAGCAAGATCGTGTGAATACTCGTGCGGCCCGCCTTGAGGTCCTTCTTCAGTTTGGCGCGGGCGGTGCGGATGTCATTGGCCCGCTTCAGCGCCTCCATCCTCTGATCGAGGGACCTTTCGGGAGCCGCGAGCGAGGTTTTGAGAGAAGGGGCCGGCATGTCGGCGGCGAGTATAGCCGCGGGTGAGGGGCGTGCGAGCGAAGTACGGCGATTTCCCCACAAATTCACCTCGACCTCTACTCGAGGTCTAGCGCTGGCTGGACGACAGCGCCTCCGGTGCGGCCAGATCAAGCTCCGCGGCGACCCGCGAACCGGCCCGTGGGTCACGAAAGTTCTCGGTCCCGACAGCGACCAGCGCCGCTCCCGCGGCGATGAATTCGGCGGCGTCGGCACCGTCGCTGACTCCACCCATCCCGATCGCCGGCACCGAGACCGCGGCGGTCACCGCCCGCACCTGCTGGAGCGCCACAGGGCGCACGGCCGGCCCGGAGAGGCCGCCGTGACCCGCCGCCAGCGACGGCTCGCCGCTGCGCGGGTCGAAGGCGCTCGCCTTGAGGGTGTTGATCAGGGAGACGGCGTCGGCGCCGCCGGCCTCGGCCGCCGCCGCGACCGCCGCCGGGTCGGCGACGTTCGGAGTCAGCTTCACGATCAGGGGCTTCGCGGTCAGCGGGCGCAGGTGCGCCAGCAGCGCCTCCGTTTCGGCCGGCTGCTCGCCGACGATGAGACCGGAGTGGACGTTGGGGCAGGAGACGTTGAGCTCGATCGCGGCGACCTCCTCCCTGCCTCCGAGCGCCTCGATCAGCCGTGCGAACTCCGGCCTTCCGGTCGCCATCACCGAGACGATCAGCGGCACGGGCAGCTCGGCCAGCTGCGGCAGATCGTCGGCGATGAAACCCTCCAGCCCCTTGTTGGGCAGTCCGATCGAGTTGATCATCCCGGCCGGGGTCTCCCAGATCCGGCGCGGCTCGTTGCCGGCCCGCGGCTCCGGCGTGATCGTCTTCGAGACGAAGGCGGCGAAGGGGAAGTCCGCCAGCAGGGCGTCGCCGTAGACGCGGCGCGCGGCGATCGCGTCGTAGGTCCCGGAGGCGTTGATCACCCGATGCTCCAGCTCGATCCCGCAGAACTCAGGCATACGCGGGCACCTCCTCCAAAGAGTCACCGGCGAGGACCGGACCGTCGACGCAGAGCCGCAGGTACCCGCCCCCGGGCTTCGGTATCGCGCAACCGAAGCAGGCCCCGAAGCCGCAGGCCATCGGCGACTCCAGCGCCAGCTCGGAGGGGACGTCGTGGGCGGCACAGAGTGCCCGCACCGCCTCCAGCATCGCCGGCGGGCCGCAGGCGTAGACGACGGCCGAGCCGGCATCGTCGCCGGCCAGCATCGTCGCCAGCAGGTCGGTGACGTAGCCGCGATGGCCGGCGTGTCCGTCCTCGCTGGCCAGTCGCACCTCGGGGCAGAGCTCGCTGCCGTTGCCGCAGAAGAGGTCGAGGCCGCCCGAGTGGGCCTGTTCGCGGAAGCCGAGCAGGGCCCGCAGGGGGATGCCGCGCTCGCTGAAGCGACGCCGCAGCAGCGCCAGCGGGGCGACGCCGATGCCGCCGCCGACGAGGATCGCGCCGGCGGCCCCGGAACTGACCTGGCGCGGCTCGCGGAAGCCGTTGCCGAGCGGGCCGTTGATCCAGACGCGATCGCCGGGGGCCAGCTCGCAAAGGGCCTCGGTGCCGGGACCGACGCCCTCGACGAGGAAATCGAGCCGCACACCTCGGGCGGAGGGACCGGTCTCGGCGACCGAGATCGCCCGCGGCAGGAAGGGCCGCCCTCCCCCGCGCTCCCAGCGCTGCTCGCCGGCCAGCATGTAGAACTGGCCCGCGATCGGGTCCGGGCCCTCCTCGTCGATCAACGAGAAGACGCGGTAGCCGCCGGAGGAGACGTTCTTGGCCACCTCGCAGAGCCGCCGCCCAAAGGGACTCGACTGAGCCGCCCCCGGACGCGGAAGCGGCGCCGAGTCGGTCATCGACTCCTCTTCGGCCCCGCAAGAGCAGAGGTCTCGGCGCTTCTGTGGATCTCCTGGATCGAGCGCACCTCGTGCTCCTCGGCTGTGCCGGCGGCGATCGCCCGCGCGGCGGCGGTGGCTCCGGTCATCGTCGTGATGCAGGGGATCCCCTGGCGGACCGCGGCGCTGCGGATCTCATAGCCGTCGGCTCGGGCGCCCGAGCCGGTCGGGGTGTTGATCACGAGGTCGCACTGACGCTTGCGGATCAGGTCGACGACGTGCGGCGAGCCCTCCCCCAGCTTGTTGATCCGGGTCACCGGAACCCCCATCCGCTCGATCGCCATCGCGGTGCCGCCGGTCGCGATCACCTCGAAGCCGAGGTCGTGGAAGCGGGCCGCGAGCTGGGTCGCGGCGGGCTTGTCGGTGTCGGTGACGGTGATGAAGACCGAGCCCGATTCGGGCAACAGCGCCCCCGCCGCCGCCTGCGCTTTGCCGAAGGCGGTCGGAAAGTCGGCGGCGATGCCCATCACCTCGCCGGTGCTCTTCATCTCCGGCCCGAGGACCGAGTCGGCGCCGGCGAAGCGGGCGAACGGCAGCACCGCCTCCTTGACGCTGACATGCTCGGGCGGTCCGTCGGGCAGGTCGTGGTCGGCGAGCCGCTCGCCCAGCATCAGCCGCGCCGCCAGCTTCGCCAGCGGCACCCCGATCGCCTTCGAGACGAAGGGAACGGTTCGCGAGGCGCGCGGGTTGGCCTCGATCACGTAGAGCTCGCCGCCGGCGACCCCGTACTGGATGTTGATCAGCCCGATTACGCCAAGCTCCAGGGCGATCTGCTCGCTGGTGGCCCGGATCTCCTCCAGCATCTCGTCGCCGAGGCTGAGGGTCGGGATCACGCAGGCGGAATCGCCGGAATGGACTCCGGCCTCCTCGACGTGCTGCATGATCCCGGCGACGTAGACCTCCTCGCCGTCGCACAGCGCATCGACGTCGACCTCGATCGCGTTCTCGAGGAAGCGATCGAGCAGTAGTGGGTGCTCCTGGTCGGCCTTCACGTGAGCCTCGAGGTAGGCCGCGAGGTCGTCGGTCGAGTAACAGATCTCCATCGCCCGGCCCCCGAGCACGAAGGAGGGGCGAACCAGCAGCGGGAAGCCGACCTCTTCGGCGACGGTGACCGCCTCCTCGGCCGAAAGCGCGGTGCCGTAAGGCGGATGCTTGATACCGAGCCGGCGTAGCATCGCACCGAACTGGCCGCGATCCTCGGCCAGGTCGATCGCGTCGACGGGGGTGCCGAGCAGCGGCACGCCCGCTTCTTCCAGCGTCCGCGCCAACTTCAGCGGCGTCTGGCCGCCGAACTGGACGATTACTCCCTCCGGCTGCTCCTGAGCGCAGACGGCGAGCACGTCCGCGGCCGTCAGCGGCTCGAAGTAGAGGCGGTCGGAGGTGTCGTAGTCGGTCGAGACCGTCTCCGGGTTGCAGTTGACCATCACCGCGTCGCGGCCGAGCTCCCGCGCGGTCATCGCGGCGTGAACGCAGCAGTAGTCGAACTCGATCCCCTGGCCGATCCGGTTCGGCCCGGCGCCGAGGATCACCACCGAGTTGTTGTCGCCGCGGCGGACCTCGGAGGCGGGCGGCGAGCCATCCGCTTTCGGGCGCTCGTGGGCCGAGTAGTAGTAGGGCGTCGCCGCCTCGAACTCGGCGGCGCAGGTGTCGACCGCCTTGTAGGTGCGGACCAGGCCCTCGGTGCCGTCGCCCTCGCGGGCCAGCGCCTCGAGCTCGCGCAGGAACCAGCGGTCGACCAGCGACTTCTCATGCACGGCCTCGACCCCGAGCCCGCGGCGGAAGGCCTCGAGGATCAGGTCGAAGCGCTCGGCGCAGGGCTTCTCCAGGGCCTCCAGCAGCTCGGCGTCGTCGGCCGGCGGCTCGGCCGGCGAGTCGAGCTCGCGCGAGCGCATCGCCTTGGCGAAGGACTCGCGGAAGGTGCGGCCGATCGCCATCGCCTCGCCGACCGACTGCATGTAGGTCGAGAGACGGCCGTCGGAGCCGGGGAACTTCTCGAAGGCGAAGCGCGGGATCTTGGTGACGACGTAGTCGATCGTCGGCTCGAAGGAGGCGGGCGTGGCGCGGGTGATGTCGTTGGGGATCTCCTCCAGCGCGTAGCCGACTGCCAGTTTCGCCGCCATCTTCGCGATCGGGAACCCGGTCGCCTTCGAGGCCAGGGCCGAGGAGCGGGAGACGCGCGGGTTCATCTCGATGACGACGATCTCGCCGTCCTCGGGGTTGACCGCGAACTGCACGTTGGAGCCGCCGGTTTCGACCCCGATCGCCCGGATCACCTTGATCGCCTGGTCGCGCAGGTCCTGGTAGAGCGGGTCGGTCAGCGTCTGCGCCGGCGCCACCGTGACCGAATCGCCGGTGTGGACGCCCATCGGGTCGACGTTCTCGATCGAGCAGATGATCACGACGTTGTCGTTGCGATCGCGCATCACCTCGAGCTCGAACTCGCCCCAACCGATCACCGACTCCTCGACCAAGACCTGGTTGATCGGACTCGCGGCCAGGCCCTCGGAGACGACCTGGCGCAGCTCGGTGTCGGTGCGCGCGATGCCGCCGCCCTGGCCGCCCATCGTGAAAGCGGGCCGGATGATCGCCGGCAGGGTGACGCGGCCGTCGGCCAGCGCCTCCTCGACCTCGCCCAGCGTCTCCACCGTGATCGACCAGGGGATCCGGATCCCGGCCTCGTTCATCGTCGTGCGGAACTTCTCGCGGTCCTCGGCGCGGCTGATCGACTCGGCGTTGGCGCCGATCAGCTCGACCCCGAGCCGCTCCAGGGTGCCGTCCTCGTGCAGGTTCATCGCCAGGTTCAACGCCGTCTGTCCGCCGAGCGTCGGCAGCAGCGCGTCGGGGCGCTCCTTTTCGATGATCTTCGTCACCGGGCCGGGCAGCAGCGGCTCGATGTAGGTGGCGGTGGCGAACTCGGGGTCGGTCATGATCGTCGCCGGGTTCGAGTTGACGAGCACGACTTCGAAGCCCTCCTCCAGCAGCACCTTGCAGGCCTGCACGCCGGAGTAGTCGAACTCCGCCGCCTGACCGATCACAATCGGGCCGGAGCCGATCAGCAGGATCTTGTTGATGTCATCTCTACGCGGCAAGGGCGAGGAACCTCTCGAATAGGTGGCGGGCGTCGTGGGGGCCGGGGCCGGCCTCCGGGTGGTACTGGACGGTGGCGCCGGCGACGTCGCGCAGGATCAGCCCCTCGACCGTGCGGTCGTAGAGGTTCAGCTGCGAGAGCTCGGCGACGCCGAAGTCGGTCTCCCAGCGGACCGGCTCGTCGCCGTCTATCCGCGGCTCTCCACCTGGGCCCTCGACCGCGAAGCCGTGGTTCTGCGAGGTGATGTCGATCCGCCCCGTCTCCAGGTCCTTGACCGGGTGATTGGCACCGCGGTGGCCGAACGGCAGCTTGTAGGTCTGCAGGCCGACGGCGCGGCAGAGCAGCTGGTGGCCGAGGCAGATGCCGAACACGGGGCGTTTGCCGATCACGCCGCGGACGGTCTCGACCACGTAGTCGAGCGCGGCGGGGTCACCCGGGCCGTTGGCGAGGAAGACGACGTCGGGATCCTCGGCCAGCACTTCCTCGGGGCTGGCGGTGCAGGGCAGCAGGGTTAGCTTGCAGTCGCGCTCGCGCAGCTGGCGGACGATGCTGAGCTTGATCCCGGTGTCGATCCCGACCACGTGCGGGCCGCCGCCGTCAAAGCGGACGGCTTCCGGCGGGGTGACGGTGCGGGCGAGGTCGGCCCCCCCCATCGAGGGCTCTCCGGCGATCTTTTCGCGCGCTTCCGCCTCGGGCACCGTTGATGGGAAGAGGCCGCCGCGCATGGCCCCGCGGTCGCGGATGTGGCGAACCAGCGCCCGCGTGTCGATGCCGCTGACCCCGGGCACGCCGCAGTCGTCGAGCCAGTCGAGCCAGCCGCCCTCGGAGCTGGCGGCGTCCTCGCTGTTCTTGGCGTCGCGCATGACCACCCCGCGGGCGTGGACGCGGTCGGACTCCATCGCCGCGCCGCTGACCCCGTAGTTGCCGATCAAGGGGTACGTGAAAACGATGATCTGGCCGGCGTAGGAGGGGTCGGTGACCGACTCCTGGTAGCCGGTCATCGCGGTGTTGAAGACGACCTCGCCGGTGACCTCGCCGACGTGCCCGCAACCGTCGCCGTCGAAGCGGGTCCCGTCCTCCAAGAGCAGATAGGCGCCCCTCATGAGGCAACCTCGAGGCTGAAGCTGCGCAGGCGGAAAGCGACCTGACCGGCGGCTACGGTGACGAGCACGCGGCCGGTCAGGGTGCGGCCGCCGCACCAGGAGTTCTGGGAGCGGCTCTCGTAGCCGTCCTCGCCGACCGTCCACTCGGCGCCGAGGTCGCAGAGGACGACGTTGGCCTCGGAGCCGGGGGCCAGCGTCGGTCGCTCGACCTCGAAGGGGGCGGCACCGCCGCCCATCCGCTCGACCAGCAGGCCGAGATCGATCACCCCGGGGATGACGAGCTCGGTGTGGAGTGCCGCGAAAGCGGTCTCCAGCCCGGTCACGCCCATCGCCGCCTGCTCGTAGGGGACCTCCTTTTCCTCGGCGTGGTGCGGGGCGTGGTCGGTTGCGATGCACTCGATCGTGCCGTCGCGCAGGCCCTCGATCAGCGCCTGGCGGTCGGACTCGCGGCGCAGCGGCGGGTTCATCTTGAAGCGGTGCGGGTCGAGGCTGCGGACCTCCTCGTCGGTGAGACAGAGGTGATGCGGGCTGGCCTCGGCGCTGATCTTCACCCCCGCCGCCTTGGCGAGGCGGACGACTTCGACCGACTCTGCCGCGGAGAGGTGCTGGACGTGGATGCGGGCCTGCTCGTAGGAGGCGAGGGCGGCGTCGCGAGCGACCATCGTCGACTCCGAGACCGAGGGGATGCCGGCCAGGCCGACCGCAGCCGAGACCGGGCCCTCATGCATGACGCCGTCGCCGGAGAGCTCGGGGTCCTCCTCGTGCAGGGCGATGTTGCCGCCGCAGAGGCGCTGGTACTGCAGCGCCCGCCGCATCACCCGGGCGCTGGTGATCGGCAGCCCGTCGTCGGAGAAGCCGATCGCGCCGGCTTCGCGTAGTTCGACCATCTCGGTCAGCTCCTCGCCGCGCATCCCTTTGGTCACGGTGGCGAGGAAGCCGACCGGGACGGAGGCGCCGGCCCGCGCCTGCTCGCGCAAGGCGCTGATGTCGGCCGCGGTCGAGACCGGAGGTTCGGTGTTGGCCATCGCCAGGATCCCGCAGTAACCGCCGGCCGCGGCCGAGCGGGTTCCCGTCTCGACGTCCTCTTTGTGCTCGTGGCCGGGGGTGCGCAGGTGCACGTGCGGGTCGAAGAAGGCGGGAAAGGCGTGCAGGCCCTCTGCCTCGATCACCTCCGCACGGTCGGTCTCGGCTTCGCCCGGTGCCGCCAAGGCGGCGATCGTGCCGTCGCGGACGACGATGTCGTGGACGCCCTCGATGCCGGCCACGGGGTCTAGAACGGTGACGCGGCGCAGAACCAGGTGCGCCTGCTCGCCGGGGCGGACGTCGAGGCTGTCGGTGAGGCTCATGCGGGCTGTCCGATCGGGGTCGGGCTCTCGGCGCCCTCGCCGTCTCCGCTGGCCGGAGCCGGGCGCTCGGAGCCGGCGAGCAGCTCGTAGAGGATCGCCATTCGCACGACCAGGCCGGCGGCGACCTGCTCGGTGATCAGCGACTGCGGCGAGTCGATCGCCTCGCCGGAGAGCTCGACGCCGCGGTTGACGGGACCGGGGTGCATCAGCAGCTGACGCGGGTTGAGGCGACGGGTGTCGATCTGAAAGGTCGCGGCGTACTCGCGCAGCGAGGGCACGAAGCTCTCGTTCATCCGCTCCTGCTGCATGCGCAGCGCGTAGACGACCTCGGCCTCTCCCAGTCGGTCGAGTGAGTGCGTGACCTCGCAGCCGAGCTCCTCGATCCCGCGCGGGATCAGGGTCGGTGGACCGCAGACGGTGACCTCGGCCCCCATCCGCTGAAAGGCGATCAGGTTGGAGCGAGCGACGCGGCTGTGGAGCACGTCGCCGACGATCCAGATCCGCCTGCCGTCGAGCGAGCCGAGGCGGCGGCGCAGGGTGTAGACATCGAGCAGCGCCTGACTCGGGTGCTCGTGCTTGCCGTCGCCGGCGTTGATCACCGCGGCGCCGGTCCATTTGGCGACCATCTGGGCGGCGCCGGCATGGGGGTGGCGGATCACGATCGCGGCTGGATCGTAGGCGGAGAGCGTCGCCACGGTGTCCTTCAGCGACTCGCCCTTGTCGACCGAGGAGCCGGCCGCCTTGACCGAGACGAGGTCGGCGGAGAGCCGCTTCGCCGCCAGTTCGAAGGAGCTGGAGGTGCGGGTGCTCGACTCGTAGAAGAGGGTGACGACGGTGCGGCCGCGCAGGGTCGGCACTTTCTTGATGTCGCGGCGGCCGACCTCGGCGAAGCTCTCGGCGCGGTCGAGGATCGCCTCGATCTCGTCGCGGTTGATGTCCTCGATCGCAAGCAGGTGCCTCATGCCAGTGCCTCCGCGGTTTGGGGCTCGGAGATCGTCACTTCGTCGACCCCGTCGATCTCCTCGAGCCGGACGTTGACCCGCTCCTCGCGGGCGGTCGGCAGGTTCTTGCCGACGTAATCGGGGCGAATCGGCAGCTCGCGGTGGCCGCGGTCGCAGAGCACGGCGAGCTGAACCCGCTGCGGGCGACCGTAGTCGAAGAGGGCGTCGATCCCGGCCCGCACGGTGCGGCCGGTAAAGAGGACGTCGTCGACGAGCACGACGGTGCGCTCGGAGATGTCGAAGTCGATGTGGGAGGCGTGGACGACCGGCTGCGCCAAGTTGCGCGACTGGGCGCCGACGTCATCGCGGTAGAAGGAGATGTCGAGGTCGCCGATCGGCAGCTCGGCCTCTGTCAGCTCGCCGAGGATGGCGTGCAGGCGACGGGCGAGGGTGGCGCCACGAGTGTGGATGCCGACGACCGCGAGAGCTTCGGAGCTGGGGTTCTTCTCGGCGATCTCGTGGGCGATTCGCCGCAGCGTTCGCCTCAAGTCATCGTGCCCGAGCACGATCTTCTCACTCACTCTTTGCTTCCTTCCTGGCCTCACGGGACCGGGTTAAAGGACGGCCTCAGCGTAGCAGCGGGGGCGGCGGGTCAGGGTAGGACCCCTCGGCTGTGCAACAGATTGGGGAGGCTTGCCGAGCGGGCCTACTCCGTCCCGTTCGGTTCGCGGGCTCCGTTCGGCACGAGATGGGGCTCACCTCGCTCGGGGAAGGGGATTTCGATCACGTCGAAATCCCTCGGGGCGATCGTGGGTTCGAAGGTTTCGCGCGCCTCGTCGAGCACTTTGCCGACGTGGTAGCGGGAAGAGATGTGGACCAGGGCGAGGAGTTTCACGTGGGCCTCGGCGGCGACGGCGGCGGCTTGGCCGACGGTCGAGTGGCCGGTTTCCGCCGCTCGCTGGGCCTCCTCCTCGGCGAAGCTGGCGTCGTGGATCAGCAGCTCGGCGTCAGCCGCGGCGACGACGGTAGCCGGGCTCGGCGCGGTGTCGCCGGTGAGAACGACCGTGCGGCCGGCGCGGCTCGGGCCCATCACCTGCCGCGGCGAGACGGGCCCGTCAGAACCCGGGACCTCCTCCCCGCGCTGCAATGCTGCAAAAGCGGGCCCTTCCGACACCCCCGCGACCTTGGCCGCCTCGGGATCGAAGCGGCCGGGTCGATCCTCCTCGACCAGTGCATAGCCGCTGGCGCTGGCGCTGTGGGCCGCCTCGAAGGACTGGACCTCGTAACCCTCGTGGGACACGAAGTCGCCGGGCGCCAGTTCGATTAGCTCGAGGCCGAAGCCGAGTCGGCCGACGATCGGTCCCAGCACCTTGAACAGATCCCGCAGACCGCTCGGCCCGTAGATGACCAGCGGCACCTCGCGGTCGGTCAGGTCATAGGTCTTCAGCAGCCCGGGCAGTCCAAGGATGTGATCGGCGTGGAAGTGCGTGAGGTAGATCTCGTCGACTTGGACCAGGCCCAGCGAGCGCTGCAGCTGCCGCTGCGTCCCTTCGCCGCAGTCGAACAGCAGCCGCTCCCCCCCACGCGCGATCAACACGCTTGCCGTCGAGCGCCGCGCCGAGGGCACGGAGCCGCCGGTGCCAAGGAATATCGCCGCAAGATCCATCGGCGGCGAGCCTACGTGGATCACTAAGCTCCTGCACCGAGCGCCCGTAGCTCAGCTGGATAGAGCGCTTCCCTCCGGAGGAAGAGGCCGCAGGTTCGAATCCTGCCGGGCGCGTGACCTCGTGGGCTCAGGCGCTCTTGAAGCGGGCGACCCACTCGTCGCGGTCGAACCGGGCCGGCTCGGTCTCGTCGAGGAAGCGCTGGAGCACGGCGACGAAGCGGCCGGGACACTCGAGCTGGGGCACGTGGCCGGCGCCCTCGAAGATCTCCAGGCGACTGCCGGGGATCGCCGCGTGAGCTTCCTCGGCGTGGGCGACGGGGATGATCGGGTCGCGGTCGCCCCAGACGATCAGCAACGGCAGCGCTTCGGCGAGGTAGAGGCGGTCGTGGGCGGCAACCGTCTGACCGTCGGTGCCGACGACGGCGCGCAAAGTGGCGAGGAAGGCCTTGCGGCGGGCGGGGTCCGAGAGCGTCGCGTAGGCGCGGGCCACCTCGGCGACGTCGGCACTCGGCCGCAGCCCGAGCTTGCCGAGGCCGCTGCCGAGCAGGGAGCCGGCGCGGGCGCCGATGCCGGCGGTGGCGGAGATGAAGAGGTCGGCGCCCGGCAGCGCCGCAGCCCGCAGGATCGGGCTGACGTCGGGCCCGAGGCCTCCGCTGGAGACCAGGACCAGGCGCTCGACCATCTCGGGAAACTGGTAGGTGAACTGCAGCGCGACGCCGCCGCCGAGTGAGTGGCCGACCAGCGTCGCCCGCTCGTGGCCGAGAGTCAGCATCAGATCGCGCAGGCCACTGGCGAGACTGCCCAGCGAGTAGTCGCCGCCGCCGGGCTCAGAGGTGCCATGGCCAGGAAAGTCGGGGGCGATCGCGGTGTGGCGCAGGGCCAGCGGTTCGATCACCGAGCCCCAGTTCTCGGCGGTACCGGCCATGCCGTGGATCAACAACAGCAAGTCGCCGCTGCCCGCCTCGACAAAGCCGACCGAGCGACCGTGCACGGTCGCGGTCCGGATCTGCGCCTTGGCGGGGGCGATGGAAACCACTTTTCGTGCCATACCCAAACCGTAGCTGCACGGAACGCTGTAATCGCCGCCGCGGCGCATCTGTGACGGATGCAAGTACGCGAATGCGCCCAGAACGCGAATGGGACCACGCGGCTGCGCAGTCCCTTGTCTTCAGCATGAGCGATCTCGCTCGTAAAGCATCCAACGGAGACCACTATGGCAGGTCCGACGGGGGCCGTCTGATCTGATGGCGGAAGGATCGTGAACCGTCACGGCACGAAAGGAACCGATGACCGCACCGAGGCCGATGCTGAAAAACGAGGTCAAGCGCCGTGAGGAGATGGCCCTGGAAGACATAGCCGCAACCGCTCGCTACCACGCCGAGCGCCTCCCGAGCACTTCAAAATGGCACGGCACCTTCAGCAATCTCGCCGACCGACTCGAACCCGTCGCGGAGGACTCCTGATGGATTCGAATACTGTCGGGGTGTGACGAGCGAGGCGCCGCCACCGGACAACGGGATCCCGCGCGGGGCGCTGATCGTGGTCGCGGTGGGGCTTATCGCCTGCCTGGCGGCAGCGGTGCTCGCTACCGGCAAGGGCTCCGGCGATGCCGCCAACCTCGAATGGGTCAAGAGCGGACCGCTCGCCGACTCGAAGCCGGTCGATGTCCCCGGCGGCGTCGGAACGATGGAGCTGTTCGGCGGCGAGATCCGCGCCACCGGCACCAACGTCAGCGGCTATGCCCTCTACCGGGTCTCCACCAACCTGCGGATCGACGCCGGCTCGCCGGTCGGGGACGGGCGCATCCTCTGCGAAGTGAAGGGTGGGCCACGCAGCGAAATCGCCCAGACCTCGGGCGGCCTGCGGGGGACCTATCCCCGCTCTTCGGAATCGGGGATCTACAGCCAGGCGGTGCCGGAAGTTCTGCTGATCGACTTCAGCGCGCGCGGCAACGAACTCGCGATCGTCGACGCCGAAGACCTCGGAATTCGCCGCTTCACCACCGAACAGGGCATCAAGCTCGAATGGCCTGAATACCAGGAAGGGAACGAGCGGCTCAAATACTTCATCGCCGGCGGCAAGCCCAAACGCGACCTGGTGCTGCCCTTCTACACCGTCTGGAAAACGACCGCGATCGCCGCCGCGAAGATCGCTTGCACCCTCAGCACCAGCGCCGGCGAGGCCACCGTCACCTCGGCGGGCGCGCTCGACTCGAAGACGCCGCCGATCGACGAAGAAGCCGAAGAGCGCAAAGAAGAAGAAGCCGAAGCGCAGGCAGAGGAAGAAGAAGAGACCGAAGACAGCGGCGACGAAGGCTGATCCGCCGCGCCTAGGAATCGGGCGCGACCAGCAGCTCCGGCCCTTCCTCACTGCCTTTCCCGACTTTGTTCAGCTTCGGGTTCGCCGGCGCGCCCTTCATCCGGGAGCCGTCAAGCGGCCCGCACATCGCGATCGCGTCCTCGGCGCTCAACTCCGGGTCGAGCCAGGCGGCCTCGGCCTCGGCGCTGGGCAGGATCGCCGGCATCCGATCGTGGACCGGAGCCACCACCTCGTTCGGCGTCGTGGTCACGATCGTGGCGCTGTAGAGCCAGCCGTCGTCGCAGCCGCGGTCCTCCGCCTCCCCCCACTCCTTGCGGGTGCAGAGCCCGGCGAAGGCGAAGGGCTCGCCCCCGTCGACGGTGAAGCGCCAGGGCTGGCGCGGCTGCTTGGGATCCTCGGCCTTCATCCACTCGTAGAAGCCGTCGGCGACGATCAGGCAGCGGTGGCGGTACTTGCCGACCAGCGGAGAGTAGGCGCGGCTGGAGTCGAGGTTCTCGGCTTTGGCGTTGATCATCTTGTAGCCGACCTTGAGGTCCTTGGCCCAGCGCGGCACCAGGCCCCAGCGCATCAGCCGCGCCTCGCGCTCGCCGGCAGCCGCCTGCTCGGGCTGCGGCGAGGAGCGGACGACGAGGATCTCCTGGCTCGGGGCGACGTTGAAGCGGCCCATTCCGGGCGGCGAGTTGGCCTTCCTGCCGTCCTTGGCCGCCTCTTTGGCGACCGGGGCACCGTCGCCATCGCCGCCGCGTTCGAGTGCCTTCTCGAGCTCGACCTGAAAGCGGTCGGCGATCTTCTTCGTGTCCTTGGTCGTGACCGTGAAGCGCCCGCACATGAGGAGCAGACTAGCCGGCAGTGCTCCGGGCTCAGGTCGGGGCGCCGGAGGCCGGCAGGACCGGGCGCAGCCCAGGATGGCTGCGGTACCACTCGAGCGAGTGGGCGATGCCGCTGCGCAACGGCTCCCGCGGCGCCCAGGCGGTCAGCTCGCGCAGCCTGGTCGAGTCGACGAACTGACGGTCCACCTCCTCCGCCGGGCCACCGGCATCGAGGTACTCGACCTCCAGTCCCGACCCGGAGACCTCGGCGATCGTCTCCAGCACCTCGGCGACGCTGTGCAGTCGCCTGCCGCCGGCGTTGAAGACCTTTCCGGCGGCGGGACCGCCGGCCTCCACCGCCTTCTCGAGGGCGAGATAGGCGGAGACCGCGTCGGTGACGTAGAGGAAGTCGCGCTCGGGGCTGCCGTCGGAGCGGATCACGGGCCGGCGCCCGTCGAGCACGGCGGCAATCGCCTCCGGAACCAACCGCGAGAAGTTGGGATCGCCGCCCCCGTAGATATTGGAGAAGCGAATCACCCCGACCGACAGGTCATAGGCCGGAAAATAGCTGAGCGCGATCTCGTCCTTGGCCGCCTTGCTGGCCCCGTGCGGAGAGTTTGGCCGCAGCTGCATGCTCTCGTGAAGGGGTAGGCCCGCGCTCGGCCCGTAGGCCTTGACCGAAGAGGCGACGACTACGGCGGCAACCTCGACCTGACGACATGCCTCGAGCAGGTTCCAGGTGCCCGCCACGTTGGCTTCAAAGGTGGCCACCGGGTCGATCAGCGCCGGCCCGGCGACCGTCTGCCCGGCGAGGTGGAAGACGGCGTCGAAGTCACGGCCGGCGAGCGCCGCACCGACCCGCTCGGGGTCGCGCAGGTCGGCCGCGACCAGCTCGACCTGGTCGCGGATCCCGTGCAGAGCCAGACCCCCGGCCGGGCGGGGCGCCTGCTCCAGCGCCGTCACCGCGTCGCCACGCTCGAGCAGGGCCCGCGCCAGGTGAGGGCCGACGAAGCCGTTGGCTCCGGTAAGAAGCGCCCGTCTCATCGCGGGAGTTCTACCCCACCCCGGGCGGGGCCGCGCTCAGCCGCCGGCGACCGCGGGCAGGATCGTGACCTCGTCGCCGTCGTTGATCGCCGTGTCGAGGCCCTGCTGGAAGCGGATGTCCTCACCGGACACGTAGACGTTGACGAAGCGGCGCAGATCGCCGTCCTGCGTGATCCGCTCGCGCAGCTCGGTGTGGGCATCGAAGACGGCGTCCAACACCTCGCCAACCGTGCCGCCGCTCACCTCGAGCTCCGCTTCGCCGCCGGTGGCGGCGCGCAGCTGGGTCGGGATCTTCACCGTGATTGCCATCTAGACGCCTACCTCCTGGCGGAACTCGGCCTCGAAGCTTTCGAGGTTGGGGTCGATCTCGTGCATCTGGAAGGTGTCGCGGGTGGCGTCGAGCGTCTTCAGGCCCTCGCCCGTCAAGTAGATGACAACCCGCTCGCCGGGCGCCAGCTCGCCGCGTTCAGCCAGCTTCTTCAGCACGCCGACGGTGACGCCGCCGGCGGTCTCGGTGAAGATGCCGGTCGTCTCCGCCAGCAGCTTGATGCCCTCGCGGATCTCCTGGTCGGTGACCGAGTCGATGCCGCCGCCGGTCTGGCGGGCGTGCTCGACCGCGTAGGGGCCGTCGGCGGGATCGCCGATCGCAAGGCTCTTGGCGATCGTGTCCGGCTTCTGCGGCTTACAGACGTCCCAGCCTTCGGAGAAGGCGGTGGCGACCGGGCTGCAGCCTTCGGCCTGAGCACCGTTGAAGGTCGGCTGCTCGCCGGCAACGAGGCCGAGGTCGATCCACTCCTGGAAACCGCGGCCCAGTTTCGTGAACAGCGAGCCGGAGGCGATCGGGCAGACGACCCGGTCAGGCAGCTCCCAGCCGAGCTGCTCGACGACCTCGTAGGCGAGCGTCTTCGAGCCCTCCGCGTAGTAGGGGCGCAGGTTGACGTTGACGAAGGCCCAGGGGCGGGTCTCCGCCAGCTGCGTGCAGAGGCGGTTGACGTCGTCGTAGTTGCCGCGGACGCCGACCAGGTTGGTCCCGTAGACGCCGGTCGCGAGCAGCTTCTGCTCCTCGAGATTGGCAGGGACGAACACGTAGGAAGCGAGTCCGGCCGCGGCCGCGTGGGCGGCGACGGCGTTGGCAAGGTTGCCGGTCGACGCGCAGGCGACGGTGTCGAAGCCGAGCTCCTGCGCTTTCGCGACCGCAACCGCGACGACCCGATCCTTGAAGGAGTGGGTCGGGTTGGCGGCGTCGTTCTTGATCCACAGCTCCGCGTCGGTGCCGAGCCGCTCGGCCAGCCGGTCGGCGCGCAGCAGCGGCGTCATCCCAGGCTCCAGCGGGTCACCGGGGCGTCCCTCGAAGGGAAGAAAGTCGCTGTAGCGCCAGATTCCCTGCGAACCCGCCTGGATCTGCCGCTTCACCTCCTGGGGGTCGAGCGCGGAGAAGTCGTAGTTGACTTCCAGCGGCCCGAAGCACAGTTCGCAGAAGTAACTGGCGCCGAGCTCGTAAGCCGTGCCGCACTCCTTGCACTTCAAATTCTCGATTGACATCCGATCCTCTTTTCCATCAAAAAACCTCCGCCGTTTGTGGGGCAGAGGTCCGATCGGACATCCCCCACATCTTCCAGACCCCCGGATCACAACCGGAACAACGGTCTGCTGGAGTTGGCACCTCCCTTCGAATCCGATGGATTCGAAGATGGTTGCCGGGGCTTCACTGGGCCAGTCCCTCCACCCCTCTAGATGTGGCGCTTATGTTGGGAGAAGACTACCAGGCGTTCCACGGGCGTTTGCAGGACCGCTGGCCGGCTAACCTAGGCACACGATGACCTTGCTGCAGGACGAGACGACGAGCCAGCCAGATGCCGAACCTTCCGAAACCAAGGCTACGGCGGCCCGGCCGGCGTGGCGAGCTCGTCGACCCCAGCTCACCGTCTGAGCCCCAGGCCCCGCGGGTCGAGCAGATCGACGCCGCCGGCCTGCGCTGGATCAACATCGAGCGGCCCGGCGGCCTCGAGCGCGCCTGGTTGGAGGAGCATTTCGAGTTCCACGCCCTCGACCTCGAGGACGTGCTCTCGCGCAACCAGCGGCCGAAGATCGACGTCTACGACGAGTACCTGTTCATCGTCCTCCACCTCCCGGTCTTCGACCGCGCCGCCAAGCGCCTCGGCGCCGGCGAGCTCGACGTCTTCGTCGGCCCCAACTACATGGTCACGATCCCGAACCAGCCGCTGCAGCCGGTCGAGTACCTGTTCGAGCGCTGTCGCAGCGACGAGGGCCTGCGCGAGAAACTGTTCTCGCGCGGCTCCGGCTATCTGCTCTACCGCCTCGTCGACGACAGCTTCGACTACTGCTTCCCGATGCTGCGCAAGATCGGCAACAAGCTCGACGCGCTCGAGGACGACATCTTCGACGGTCGCTCCGAGGAGGTCGTCCGCGACATCTCCAACGTCAAGCAGGAGATCATCAACTTCCGCAAGGTGATCCGCCCGCAGCGACCGGTCCTGCGCGACCTCGAGAAAGTCAAGCAGCGCTACCTGGCGACCGACCTCGACCTCGAGATCTACTTCGACGACATCGTCGACGCCCACGAGCGGATCTGGGACATGCTCGAGAACTACAAGGAGGTCGCCGAGGCCCTGGCCGAGACCAACGAGTCGGTGATCTCCCACCGCGTCAACGACATCCTCCGTGTGCTCACCTCGATCAGCGTCATCGTCCTGCCGCTGACCCTGATCGCCAGCATCTGGGGCATGAACTCTCGCGTCCCCGGCGAGGGCGGCACCACCGCCTTTTGGGTCGTGCTCGGGTCGATGTTGGTGATCCTGCTCGGGATGGTCGGCTACTTCCGCAAACGCGGCTGGCTCTAGCCGCCGGGTCACTCAGCCGACGTACGATTCCTCCGGCACCTTGTGCGGCTTCGACTGCGCCGCCTTGCAGATGATCCGGTTCGCTTTGCCCGGTTGCCGCTGCATCGAGGCCGGCAGCTGGCGCTTCTTCGCCTTGACGATGTAGGTGCCCGTCCCGTCCCCTTGGATCCCCATCGTCCAGCCCCCGTAGCGGTCGGTTTCCGCCTGGTCGACCTTCTTGCCGTCGCGGAGGAGCTCGACGATGCGGCGCTGCGCGCAGTAGGAGTTGTTGCGGGTTTCGACGCCGCCCTTGAATTCGACGCCGGTTGGGTTGACCCGCGATCCGATCGTCAGGGTTGACCCGACGTTGGTGACCCGAGCCGGCGCCAAGGCCGCGCTCATCGCCATCACCGCGACCGCAACTACGAACACGACTGCCATCCGCTTAGGCATCTCCACTCCCCCGACTCGTTGACACGGCGAAGCCGAACCTACAAAGCGCCCGAGCGGAGGTCAATACGGCAGCTGACGTAGGCGGCGACCCCCGCACGCCTGAATAGGATGGAGCCTGTGGCCAACTTTCGGATCTGGGCGCCCTGGCGCCTCGCCTACGTGAAGGACGCAGCCAAGGACAACGAGGAGCAGTGCATCTTCTGCGCCAAGCCGGCGGCGGGCGATGACAAGGCGAACCTGATCGTCCACCGGGGCGATGCCTGCTTCGTGATCCTCAACCTCTTCCCCTACACCAACGGCCACCTGATGGTCTCCCCTTACGACCACATCGGCCGCCTGCAGGATCTGCCGCCGGCGACGCTGACGGAGATGATGGGCCTCGCCCAGAAGGCGATGGACCGGCTCGAGAGCGCCTATGACCCGCACGGCTACAACGTCGGGTTCAATCAGGGCCGGGTCGCCGGGGCCGGGGTCGAGCATCACATCCACATGCACGTGGTGCCGCGCTGGGCCGGCGACAACAACTTCATGCCGGTGATCGCCGACACCAAAGTGATGCCGCAGTCGATCGAGCAGAGCTACGAAGCTCTGGAAGGAGCGTTTTGAGCGAGCAGCAGCCACTGGCGCCAGCGGGGATCTTCAAGGCCTACGACATCCGCGGCCTCCACGGCACGGAGATGGACGAGGGCACCGCCCACGCGATCGGCCGCGCCTTCGCCCGCGTGCTCGGACGCCTGCGGGGCAAACCGACGTCGGCGCTGCGGATCGGGCTCGGCCGCGACATGCGGCTGACCGCGCCGGCGATGGCGGCGGAGTTGCGCGACGGGCTGATCTTCGAGGGCGCGACCGTGCTCGACGCCGGCATGGTCGCGACCGAGATGCTCTACCACCTGGTCGGCTCGCGCCAGCTCGACGGCGGCGCCATGGTCACCGCCTCGCACAATCCCAAGGCCTACACCGGCGTCAAGTTGGTCCGCGAGGGCGCTCTGCCGCTCTCGGGCGACGCCGGCATCGGCGAAGTCCAGGCCGAGATCGAGGCCGGGCTCGGCGCCGCGCCCGGCGGCGGCTCGCTGGAGGAGGTCGATATCTGGGAGGAGTTCCGCGCCCACGCGCTCTCGTTCATCGATGCATCGGCTGTTAAGCCGATGGTGGTCGTGGTCGACGGCGGCAACGGGATGGGCGGGCCGATGGTCGGCCCGATCCTCGAACAGCTGCCGCTGGAGCTGGAGGAGATGTACTTCACGCCCGACGGCGAGTTCCCCGACCACGAGCCGAACCCGCTGCTGCCCGAGAACCGCCAGATGATCATGGATCGGGTGCGGGCCAGCGGCGCCGACCTCGGAATCGCTTGGGACGGCGACGCCGACCGCTGCTTCTTCATTGACGCCAGCGGCGAGTTCTGCGACGGCGACTTCATCTGCGCCCTGCTGGCGCGGGCGGCTCTGCGCAAGAACCCGGGCGCGACGATCCTCTACGACCCGCGCTCCAGCCGCGCCGTGCCGGACCTGGTCGCCGCCGAGGGCGGCCGCTCCGATCTCTCCCGGGTCGGCCACGCGTTCTTCAAGGCGCGGATGCGCGAGGAGCAGGCGGTGTTCGGCGGCGAGGTCTCCGGTCACTACTACTTCCGCGACTTCTGGAACGCCGACTCGGGCACGATCCCGGCGCTGTTGATGCTGGAGCTGCTCTCGATCGACGGCCGCGGGCTCGGCGAGCTGATGGCCGAGTTCCGCTCCGAGTACTTCATCTCCGGTGAGATCAACTCCGAGGTCAGCGACGGCCCCGCGAAGATGGCCGAGCTGGAGAGGCGCTTCGCCGACGCCGAGATCACCCACCTCGACGGGGTCTCGATCGATTACCCGGATTGGCACTTCAACGTGCGGCCCTCGAACACCGAGCCGCTGCTGCGGCTGAACCTCGAGTCGCTGTCCTCTCGGGAGGACATGGAGCGCCGCCGCGACGAGATCCTGGAGCTGATCCGCTCGTGACGCTGACGCCGGAGCAGGCGCTCGAGCAAGCGGCCCTGGCTGGCGTTCACTGCCTTCCCGTCCCCACGCCCTTCGCGGTCGGGCGGATCAACTGCTACCTGATCGAGGACGAACCGCTGACCCTGATCGACACCGGCCCGAACTCGGGCAAATCGCTCGACGAGCTGGTGCGGATGATGGGCGAGCGCGGGCACACGATCGACGACCTCGAGCTGATCGTTATCACCCACCAGCACATCGATCACCTCGGCCTGGTCGAGATCCTGGTCGAGCACTCGGGCGCCGAGGTGGCCGCGATCGGCGCCGCCGCCGATCGCCTCGCCGCCTTCGAGGAGGACGCCGAGCTGGAGGATCAGTTCGCGGTCGAGGTGATGCTGCGGAACGGCATCCCCGAGGACGTGACGGTGGCGCTGCAGGGGGTCTCGCGCAGCTTTCGCGATTGGGGCTCGCACGTGATCGTCACCAAACCGCTTGCCGATGGCGAGGAGCTGGTCCTCCGCGACCGCCGCCTGCAAACCCTGCACCGGCCCGGGCACAGCCCGTCAGACACTCTGTTCTGGGACGAGCAGCGCAAGATTCTCTTCGCCGGCGACCACCTGCTCTCGAACATCTCCTCAAACCCGCTGATCAGCCGCCCACTCGACGGCTCGAAGACCCGCACGCAGTCGCTCGTCACCTACATCGAGTCGATGCAGAAGACGCGGGAGATGCCGGCCGAGCTCGTCTTCGGCGGCCACGGCGAGCCGATCACCGACCACGTCACCCTGATCGACGCCCGGCTTGCCTCCCACGAGCGGCGCAAGAACAAGATCTACGGCCTGATCGAGGAGCGTCCCCGCAGCGGCTACGAGATCGCCCAGGCGATCTGGGGCAACGTCGCCGTCACCCAGGCCTTCCTCACCCTCTCCGAGGTGATCGGCCACACCGACATCCTCGTCAACGAAGGTCGCGTGCGCGAGGTCGACGACGGTGCCGTGATCAGATACGAGACAGCGACGCCTTGAGCCGCGGGGAAACCCGGCTCGCGATCTTCACCCGCTTCCTCAAGTTCGGCGCCCTCGCCTGGGGCGGGCCGGCGGCCCAGATCGCGATGATCAAGCGCGAGTGCGTCGACGAAGAGGGCTGGATCTCCGAGGCGACGTTCAAGAAGACGCTGGCCGTCTACCAGATCCTCCCCGGTCCCGAGGCGCACGAGCTCTGCGTCTACTTCGGCCGCATCCGCGGCGGCAAGCTTGGCGGCTTCCTCGCCGGGCTCGGGTTCATGCTGCCCGGCTTCCTGCTGATGCTGGGGCTCTCGATCCTCTATGTCGAGGCGAACCTGGCCGGGCATCTCGACGCGGTCTTCTATGGGCTCAGCGCCGCGGTCGGGGCGGTCGTGTTGCGCGCCGTCGTGCGGCTCAGCGCCACCTTCGTAACCGACTGGTGGTTGGCGGCGATCGCGGTCGCTGCCTTCGCGCTGACCGCCTTCGCCTCCGCCAACTTCGTGCTGGTCCTGCTCGGAGCCGGCGTCGCCTACGAGTTGCGCAGCAACGCCGGCCGCTGGAGCGGTCGCGCCGGCTCCTTCGCTCCGGTCGGACTGGTGATCGTCGCCGGCGCGGTGACGCTCTCGCTGACCGCGGAGATCTTCTTCGAAGGGCTGAAGGCGGGCCTGCTGACCTTCGGCGGCGCCTTCACGGTGATCCCCTTCCTGCAGCAGGGAGCGGTCGAGAATCACCACTGGCTGACCGAAAGCCAGTTCGTCGACGGCCTCGCCCTCGGCGGCATCCTCCCCGCCCCGCTGATCATCTTCTCGACCTTCGTCGGCTACCTGGCCGGCGGCCTCGCCGGCGCCCTGGCGATAACGGTCGGCATCTTCCTCCCCGCCTTCGTGATGCCGATCTTCTTCCACCGCTTCTTCGTCAGGGTGGCGGAGAACGAGCGGATCCACGCCTTCCTGCTCGGTGTCGCCGCCGGCGTGATCGGGCTGATCGCCGCGGTCACCGTCGACATCGTCGAGACCGGCGTCGTCGACGTCTGGACCGCGCTCCTGGCGGTCACCGCATTTCTGGCGCTGATGCGCTGGCACGGCAAACTGACCGTGCTCTACGTGGTTCTGGGCTGCGGCCTGGTCGGGGCGCTGCTGCAGGCGACGGTGGTCTAGCGGGCGCGGCGCGGTTTCGGCGAGGCGATCTGGAAGCTGCGCTTGGCCGGGGTCGCGTCGGCGGCACCGGTCACGTCGAAGGCGCGGACCTGGAAGCTGTGTTTGCCCGGCGGCAGGCTGCCATAGGTCTTCGGCGAGGCGCAGGGCTTGAAGTTGCCTTTGTCGAGCTTGCACTGGAAGCGCAGCTTGCCGCTGCCGCCGGAGCCGGCGAAGCTCAGCTTGGCGCCGAGCTTCGGAGTCCCTTTTTTGCTTTTCGAGGTCAGCAGCTTCAACCTGGTGATCCGCGTCTGCGGAGGCAGGATCGTGGCGATCGCGCCTGCGGGCGGCGGGCCCGGCTGTGGCACCGCGATGGTCCCGGTGAGAGCCACGTCGTCGACGTTGGCGGCGGCGGATCCACCGGGTGAGTTGGGAAGGGTGTACGCAATCTCCATGGTGTGATTTCCAGCAGCCAGCGGACCGAGCGGCACCGTCACCTGGCGGTAGCGATCGGCGAAGGCCTGATCGTTGGAAGGGTCGATCGTGAACCTGGTCGCCCCGTCGACTTTGAAGGTCAGCCTCGCACCGGGATTGACGAACTCGACGGTGACGACATGGAAAGAGAGCGTCGCCTCCGCAAGTGCCGGCGTATTCCTCACCTGGGAGACCGAGGCGTTGCGGGCGAAGCCGAAGTAGAACCACTTCAGCCCGCCGTGCGGTTCCCGAATGTCCCCCGGAAGCCCGCTGCCACAGGCCGTGACCTCGCAGATCGGCGATTTGAAGCCGTCGTCCGCGGTCTCGACCCAGCCGGGACTGTCGTAGTACGTCGGTTCGAATGGGTTCGGCGCTATGGCCGCCTCGAAGTCGCCGTCGCGCAGGTAGGTGGTTTCGACGCTGATGTCGTCGACGCTGATGCTGGTGCGGTCTTGGCCGACCCCCGCTTCGCTGTCGTATTCGAAGGAGATCCGGTAGGAGCCGCCCTGCATCGGGTCTTCGAGCGGAACGACGACGCGCCTGTACCCGCTCTCGAAGTCGGCCTGATTCGTCGCGTCGAGGATGAACAGCGATTCCCCGTCGACCTTCGCTTTCAGGACAGCGCTTTCGTTTTCGAAGGCGCCGACCCAGACGTAGAAGCTGAGCGCAAAGGTGGCGGGCTCGGCGGGAAAGGCCACGTCTTGGTGAAGGTTCTGGTTCTGTTCGGCTTCGGTGCCGGCGCCAAACCAAGCCCAGTGCGAGCCGCTGCGTGGGCCGGCCCCTTGGTCGCCGCATTTGGTGCTGCAGATCGGGCTCGCGAAAAGGTCGTCTTCCTCCTGCCAGTCGGGGTGGTCGATCGACCCTTCGAATCCCGGAAGCGCGGGGATTTCGGCCCCGCCCTCGAAATCGCCTCCCTGCAGGTACTGAGCCCCGAGCGCGGCCGGCGCGAAGAGCAGGCAGGCGCCGACGGCGAGGAGGGCGATCAGCGGGATGCGGCCGAGACGTGTGATCGCAGGACCCTACATGGCGGTACTGAAGGCCGGCCATTACTCTGCACGGGCGCCGACCCCGCCTGGTGAATCCCAAACTCCCCCACCGCCGCCACCGCAAGCCCGCCAAGAAGCGGATGCTGATCATCGTCAATCCTTACGCGACGACGGTCTCCGATCGCCTGCGCAACCTCGTTGTCTACGCGCTGCAGGGGCGCTTCGACGTCGAGGCGGTGGCGACGGAGGCGCAGAACCACGCGACCGAGATCGGCCGCCAGGCGATCGACGGCGGCTATGACGTGGTCGTCGCCTTCGGCGGCGACGGCACCCTCAACGAGGTTGCCAACGGGCTTGCCGGCACCGACCTGCCGGTGGCGATGCTGCCTGGCGGATCGACCAACGTCGTCTGCCGCACGCTCGGCATCCCCAACGACGTCGTCGACGCGACCGAGCATCTGTTGGCCCTGGCCGACGACTGGGCACCGCGCAGGATCGACCTCGGCAAGGTCGACCAGCGTCGCTTCGTCTTCGCCTGCGGGGTCGGGATCGACGCCACCGTGGTCAGGCGGGTCGACGAAAACCCGAAGCTGAAGGCCAGAGCCGGTCCCTACTACTACAGCTGGGCCGGCGTCTCGGGCTTCTATCGTCGCTACCTGATGAATGCGGTGCGGATGCGGGTCGAGGTGGCCGGCGCCGAGCCGGTCGACGGCGTCACCGCGATCGCCCAGAACTCCGACCCGCTGACCTACTTCTCCAACCGGCCGATCCGCGTCTGCGAGAAGATCGCGATCGACGACGGCACGCTCTCGTTGGGGGTCCTTAAACGGGCCGCCCAGCGGGACATGCCGACCCTGATCCCACGCCTGTTCAGCGAGACCCGGACCGCCGCCGGCCACAAGCAGGTGGTTCATTTCGCGGACGTGGTCGCCGCCAAGGTCAGCTCGCTGTCGACCGACAAGACGGGCCAGCCCCGACCCTTCCCGGTCCAGGTCGACGGCGACTACATCGGCGACCGCACCCAGGTCGAGCTCGGGATCGAACCCGGCGGCCTGACGATCGTCGCCTAGCTACTCGGCGCCAGCGGCGATCACGCCGAGGGCGTCACCCGGTACGCGTCGAAAACAGACTCGATGTTGCGCAGGCGACTGATGCAGCTCTTCAGCTGCTCGGTGTCGCCGACCTCGACGACGAAGCGGTTTTTCACCATCGGCGGGTTGGTCGTGCAGGTGGCGCCGATGATGTTCAACCCGGCCTCCGAGAAGGTGCGCGAGAGATCCTCCAGCAGGCGCGTGCGGTCGTAGGCATCGATCTGCAGCTCGACCCGGTAGGAGGCCTCGTTTTCGCCGGCCCAGCCGACCTCCACGAACCTCTCCGGCGCTCGCTTCAGAGCCTTGACGTTCTTGCAGTCGGCGCGGTGGATCGTGATCCCACGCCCCAGCGAGACATAGCCGGCGATGTCGTCACCCGGCACCGGCCGGCAGCACTTGGCCAGCCGCACGGCTACGTTCTCGACGCCCTTGACGGCGATCCCGTAGTTGGAGGCGTCCTTGGTGCGGCGGGCGCGGTCGTCCTCGCGACCGACCTGGGGGCCGCTGCTGGGCCGGTCCTCGACCGCCTCGCCCTCCTTCAGGCGCTGCATCAGCTTGTTGGCGGCGGTCTTGGTCGAGATCTTGCCCTGGCCGAGCGCGATGTAGAAGTCGGTGCCCCGTTTGTAGCCCATCTCGCGGAAGACGTCGGCGAGCAATGCCGAGCCGGCGACCTTCTGCATCGGGATGCCGCGGGTGCGCAACGCTTCGTCGAGGCTCTCGCGCCCCTTGCGCTCGGCTCCCTCGCGACTTTCCTCTTTGAAGAAGGCGCGGATCTTGTTGCGAGCGCGGCTGGTCCGTACCAGTTTCAGCCAGTCGCGCGAGGGGCCGCGGTTCTGCTTCGCGGTCAGCACCTCGACGATGTCGCCCGACTTCAGCTGGTAGTGGAGCGGCACGATGCTGCCGTTGACCTTGGCGCCGACGGTGCGGTGGCCGACGTCGGTGTGGATCGCGTAGGCGAAGTCGAGCGGGGTCGAGCCGGCCGAGAGGTTCTTCACTTCCCCCTTCGGGGTGAAGACGAAGACCTCGTCCTCGAAGAGGTCGACCTTGAGCGACTCGAGGAACTCTCCTGGGTCCTGTTCGCCCTCCGTCTCGACCAGCTGCCGTAGCCAGGTCATCTTCTCGCGCTGCGGGTCGTCGGCCCCGCCCTCTTTGTAGGCGACGTGGGCGGCGATCCCGTACTCGGCGAGCTTGTGCATCTCCGCGGTCCGGATCTGGATCTCCAGGGGCTTGCCCTCGGGCCCGATCACCGTCGTGTGCAGCGCCTGGTACATGTTGGCCTTCGGCATCGCGACGAAGTCCTTGAAGCGACCGGGCAGGGGCTTCCAGAGCGAGTGGATGACGCCGATCGCGCCATAGCAGTCCTTGACCGAGCCGACGATCACCCGCATCGCCGTGAGGTCGAAGATCTCGTTGAACTCGCGGCCCTTCTTGGCCATCTTCGTGTAGATCGAGTAGAAGTGCTTGGCGCGGCCGGAGATCTCGGCCTCGATCCCGACCTGCTCCAGCTCCTCGCCGAGGAACTCGCCGGCGGCGGAGACGTAGCTCTCGCGCTCATCGCGCTGCTGGGCGACGAGCTGCTTGATTTCGGCGTACTTGCGCGGGTGCAGGGTCGCGAAGGAGAGGTCCTCCAGCTCCCACTTGATCGCGTGGATGCCGAGCCGGTGGGCGAGCGGCGCGTAGATCTCCAGCGTCTCGTGCGACTTCACCGTCTGTTTCTGCTTTGGCAGCGCGCCGAGCGTGCGCATGTTGTGCAGACGGTCGGCCAGCTTGATCAGGATCACCCTGACGTCGGTGGCCATCGCCACCATCATTTTCCGGTAGTTCTCCGCCTGACGCTCGTCGCGGCTCTCGAAGGTCATGCCGGTCAACTTGGTGACGCCGTCGACCAGGGCGGCGATCTCGTCGCCGAACTCGGCGCGGATCTCGTCGAGACTGGCGCTGGTGTCCTCAACCGTGTCGTGGAGGAGCGCCGCGCAGAGGGTCTCGGTATCCAGACGCAGGCCGGCGCAGACCTGGGCGACCCCGACCGGGTGGGTGATGAACTCGTCGCCCGAGTAGCGGACCTGATCGGCGTGGCGCTCGCAGGCGAAGTCGAAGGCGCGCTCGATCTTGGCGCGGTCGACCGTCGCCACCGCAACCGCAGCGACGCCGTCGGCGCTGCCGTTGCCGTTTCCGTTTCCGTTGGCCTCCGGGCTCGGCGCGGAATCGAACTCCTCGATCACCGCGAAGAGATCGGCGAGGAGCTCAGAGTGCTCTACGGCAGTTTGGGTCTTTCGAGGAATTGCCTTGTCTCCGTGAATTCGCCGCTGTAGGCGCGGAACGCGGCTGAGCGCTCCAAATCGGTCCCCTCTGAGGATACGACCCCCACGACGCCGTCGCCAGAGCCGGGCTCTCCGCGCACGAGATCGAGCTCGCGGAGGACCCGCAGGCAACGCGCGGCCACCTCCGGTCCGAGCCGATAGGGATCCGGACCGGCGAGCGCGGCGCGGAGCTCCCCCCCGCTCGCCTCGCCGACGTCGCGGAGGCGGCGGAAGGCGCCGGCGATCGTCTTGCGCGAGGGCGCGGCGGCCTCCAGAACCCCGAGCGCAAATTCCGCCTCTGCCCCGGTCCAGAGTCGATGGAGGAAGCCCCGGCCCGAGGCGCCGGCCTCCAAGACAGGCGATTCCGAGGGCTCCGCGGCTTCGATCCCGCTCTCCAGCGGTACGAACGTGCGGGCCTCGTCGATCGCGCTTGGCGGCGGGTCGACGAGGACGACATGCTCGAAGCAGGAAACGATGTCGACCGGTGCCAGCGCCAGCGTCGCGTAATCGATCAGAGCCAGGCCGCCGCTTGCCTTGGCGATGACCCCGGCGATCGCGCCACGGCCGCAGCGGGCACAGGCGACGCGCCCGCTACCGCCGTTGAAGCGCGCCAACCCCGAGGCGCCCCCCGCCAGCGCCGCCCGTCGCGAGGCGTCGACACACACTGCCAGCACCCCCGCCCCGCTGGAGACCAGCTCCGCGATCGCCGCGTTGACGGCACCGCCCCCCGCCACGACCGTACGCCCCGCCGTCGCGTGGTTCCTTTCGGTCCCTGCAGGCGAGAGAGGAACCACGAGTTCGGGGGGGCATGGGAGTTCGCGGCGCAGCTCCAGCTCGAAGCGGGTCCACCACTCGGCGCCCTCGCAGGAACAGGCATGCGGAGCGACCGGCGCATCGGCTCTGCCCTCGACCGGGTAGAGCTCGCGCAGCACCACCCGGGGCTCGACCGAGCCGTTCCAGTGGTTGACCTCGAGCCGGACCGCGGCATCGACCGCCTCGTCTTCCTCGACGCCTAGAGCGGAGCGGCCGAAAGCGACGCCGAGCGCCCGGTGGCCACCGCTGTGGAGGCTGAAGCGCGAGTGCTTGCCCTCTTGGCCCATCGTCCGCACATCGCCGACCTTCGCCGAGGGGACCATCAGCCGCACTCCCGGGTTGCCCATCCCGAACGGGCCCAACTGGCCCAGTTCCTCGGCCAGGCCGAGCCCGAGGCCGACGCCACCGACCATGGCGTCGATCCGCTCAGTCCGTCGCAGGTCCTCTGGACCAAGCACCTCGCTCGCATGGGCGGCGAAGGCGGCTTGGAGCGCCTCCACGTTCTCGGCGCGAACCGAGAGACCGGCGGCCGCCCGGTGCCCACCAAAGCTCTGCAGATGCTCGGCGCACGACTCCAGGGCCGCCAGGAGGTCGAACCCCGGGATGCTGCGCCCGCTCCCCCGCCCCATCCCGTCTTCGTCCAGGGAGATCACGACGACGGGCCTGTGATGGCGCTCGACCAGGCGCGAAGCGACGATTCCGACCACGCCGGGGTGCCAACCCTCGCCGGCGAGGACGAATCCGGGTGCCTCGCGCAGCTCGGCGGAGAGCTCGCGCACGGCCGCCTCGGCCCCGGCGTCGACCTCGCGCTCCGTCGCCCGTCGCTCGGAGTTGGCCCGGCTCAACTCGATTGCGATCTGCTCGGCCCGATCCTCATCGTCGGTCAGCATCAGCTCGACACCAGCGTCGGCCCTGTACAGGCGGCCGGCCGCGTTGATCCGCGGCGCCAGCTTGAACGCCAGGTCACCCTCGTCAAGCGTCGTCGGCTCACATTTCGAAGCAGCGATCAACGCCCGTATGCCGGGCCGCTGGGCGCGCCGGATCTCGGCCAAGCCGCGCTTCACCAGCGATCGGTTCTCGCCGACCAGGGGCACCACGTCGGCCACGGTTGCCAGGGCGACCAGATCGAGATCCGCCTCCGCATCGGCCCCCAATGCCAAAGCCAGCTTCCAGGCAACCGCGGTTCCGCACAGCGAGGCAAACGGGTAACTGCTGATTTCGGGATGGAGAAGCGGACAGTCGGGCAGCTCGGCCCCCGGCTGGTGATGGTCGGTGACGATCACGTCGATCCCCAGCTCCCGAGCCCGCCGAACCTGGTCGACCGCGGTGATGCCGCAATCGACCGTGATCAGGAGCTTGGTCCCCCGCGCTGCGAGCCGCTCGACGTTCTCCGCACTCAGCCCGTACCCGTCCGCGATCCGATCGGGGATCAGCCAGTCGCAGTCGGCGCCGAGGCCGCGCAGGGTCGAGACCATCACTGAAGTGGCGCAGACGCCGTCGACGTCGAAGTCTCCGTGGACGGTGATGCGGGTCCCTGTCTCGATCGCCGCCCGCACCTGCGCCACGACTCCGTCCATGCCCTCGAATGCCGCCGGCGGGTGCGACTCGTCGGCGGCCAGGAAGGCGCGGGCCAGGTCCGGGGTGCTGTAACCGCGACGGACCAGCGTCACCGCCACCGGCTCGCTGAGTCCGAGATCGCCGGCGACGGCGCGGACGTCGGCATATGAGTAGGGCTCAACGGCAAATGCGTGGGCGGATTCCGGCACACCTCCAGACTAGGAAGCATCGCGGCGGATCTTCGGCCATAGGCCGCACCTAAATTGCAGGCAATGCGCGTGCCGCCGGGCGGGCGGGCTACTCGATCAGCTGCGTCTCTTGACGGCGACCGATCGCCCAGATGACCGCGAGGCCGATCGCCGTGCCCGGAATCGCCAGCAACGCGGTCCCGAGGTCGGTCTCGCCCAGCCCTCGGCCGGCGATCGACCAGACGATCAATCCAAAGATCACGGAGCCGAGGACCGCGCCGACGAAGGCACCGATGATTCCCTGCCAGAAGTGGTCCGGCAGGAAAACGGTGAAGTGCCAGAGGGCAATGCCCATCGTGAACCAGACGACCAATGCCATCAGCGCTTCCTCCCGTGTTTGCGACGCGCCTGACGGCGCGCCTTGCGTTCGGCGTCGCGCTGGCGGCGCTCGGCTGACTCCTGGTCCTCGCCGCCCTCAGCTGCGGGACCGCCGCCGTCAGCTTCCGGCTCGCTGCTGCGTGCGGCGGTGGCGACGCCCCCGGAATCCGCAGCAGATGCGGGCTCCGCGGCCGGCTCCGCCGCGGGGCTCCGGGGCTTCGTCCCGGCAGTCGATGCGGCTTCGATCTCGTCATCGGTTCCCAGCTTCGCGACCGTGACGTCGTCCGCGAAGGCCGGCACGACCCCACCCGAGTCCTCGGCGATCCGCAGACGGCGGCGGATAAATCCGGGCTCGCGTTCTTTCCAAGCGGTCAGGACCGGCGAGGCGATGAAGATCGACGAGTAGGTACCCGAGAGGATTCCGATCAGCATCGCGAAGGCGAAGTCCTGCAGGGTCGCGCCGCCGAAGATCAGCAGCGAGGTCACCGCCAGCAGGGTGCAGAAGCTGGTCGCGAGCGAGCGCGTCAGGACCTCGCTCATCGAGCGGTTGACGATCTGGGAGAACGCCGCCCGCGGCATCCGCGGGACGTTCTCTCTTATTCGGTCGAAGACGATGATCGTGTCGTAGATCGAGTAACCCAAGATCGTCAGGAAGGCGGCGACCGTCCCGCTGCTCACCTCTTTTCCGGTCAACGAGTAGATGCCGGCGGTGATCAGGATGTCGTGGAGGATCGCGATCAGCACCGGGACGGCGAACTTCGGCTCGAAGCGCAGGGCCACGTAGCCGGCGATCACCAGCATCGAGAAGATCAGGGCCTTGAGGGCGCTGTTGGCAACCTGTTCGCCGAAGGTCGGCCCGACGCTGGTGCTGTCGAAGCCGTCTGCAGCGATGCCGTACTCGTCCTCGAGCGCTCGTTCGACCTCTTTCACCTCGCCGGGACCGAGCTCGTTGGTCTGAACCTGGAAGACGTTGTCGCCGAGGACGGGGTCGGAGACCTGCTGGATCTCCTCGCCGGAGATGCCGACGGCATCGAGGGCTTCGCGCACGCCTTCCTCGTCGGTCGTCTCGACCAGCGCCACCTTGACCCTGGTGCCCGACTCGAAGTCGATTCCGAAGTTGAGCTGCTTGGTCGCCAGGGCGAGTCCGCCGATGACCAGGATCACTCCTGAGATCGAGAAGAACCAGCGGCTGGCGCCCATGAAGTCGAAGTGCCAGCGCATCCCGTCGCCGCCGGCGCCGAGCGCCTTCGGCGAGTTCAGCAGCGAGGAGCGGCTCATGCTGCCGAGCAGCGCCTGGGTGAAGACGACCGCGGTCAGCAGCGAGACGATCGTGCCGACGCCGAGGGTGAAGGCGAATCCTTTGACGCCCGCCGTGGCCAGCACGAAGAGGATGAACGCGGTCAGCAGGGTGATGACGTTGGCGTCGATGATCGTGCTGATCCCGCGTTTGTAGCCAGTCGCGATTGCGCTCGACATCGAGCGTCCGGCCCGCACCTCCTCCTTTATTCGCTCGAAGATGACGATGTTCGAGTCGGCTGCGACCCCAATCGTCAGCACCAGGCCCGCGATCCCCGGCAGCGTCAGGGTGATCGGGATCAGGTCGATCAGGGCGAAGAAGATCAGCCCGTAAGCGCCCAGGGCGATGGCGGCGATGAAGCCGAGGAAGCGGTAATACAGGAGTAGGAAGAGGATCGTGAGAACGACGCCGATGACCCCGGCTTTGATGCCTTCGTTGAGCGCCTGGGTCCCGAGCGTCGCCGAGACCTGGGTCTGGCTGATCAGCTTCAGGTTGATCGGCAGAGCGCCGATCTGCAGCGTCTTCGCCAGGTCCTGGGCCTCGCCGATGTCTTTGAACCCCCCGGAGATCTGGGCGCCGGTGCGGCCGTCGATGCCGTCCGGGTTTTCGGAGAAGTTGATGATCGGCCGGGTTTTGACTTCGTTGTCGAGAATGACGGCGAAGTGGCCCGAGAGCGCCGCCGCCTGTTCGCCGGCGACCGGCCCGATTGCCTGCGCCTGACCACGCTGGGCGATGCGGCGGGTGATTTCCTGGAACGAGTCGCGCCCCTGGTCGGTGAATTTGAACGAGACCTGCGGTTCGTTGTTGAATTCACCGTAGGTCTGTTCGGGGTCGGTGATGTCGGTGCCGCTCAGGGCGGGATCGTCCTTCAGCGCGTACCAGCCGGGCAGAGCGGTGTCGTCGACTTTGCCCTCCGCGTCAGTCGGGAGTTCGGAGACGAGGATCGTGCCCACCGGGACTTCGACGACGATCCCGTCTTTGGACCGTTTTTCCCCGGTCGGACTGAGGTAGAGGTCCTTTTCCCTGATCTCCGGACCGGCGATCAGCTTGTGCGGCGCCTCTTTCTCGAACAGGTAGAAGCGCGGTTTGCTCGCCGAGCAGTTTTCGCAGTTCTCGACCGGCTCCTGTTCGGCGGCGAGCAGCGCCGCTTCGTAGGCCGTCGGGTATGCACCGGCCAGGATCAGCTGGTTGTTCCCGAAGCTGGTCGGGTCACGGCCGGCCGCTTTCCAGCGTTTTTCGGATTCTTTGACAGCTTCTTCCGGCGGCTGCTGGCCCGGGTGGCCGCCGATCACGAACTCGGGCCCGATCAGGCTCGGCTCCCAGTCGAAGAAGTAGAGCTGCGCCGTCGTCCCGACCTGCTCCACCGCCTGGGCGGCGTCGGTGACGTCGGGCAGGCTGACTGAGATCTGGTTGGTGCCGAGGCGTGAGACTTCGGGCTCGGAGACCCCGAGGGCGTCGATCCGCTCGCGGATGATCTCGATCGCGCGGTCGATGTCCTCGCCGGTGACCTCTTTGACCTGACCGGTCGGCTGACCTTCATAGACCAGCTCCAGGCCGCCCTTGAGATCGAGACCGAGCTTGGTCGAGTTATTGGCGATGACCAGGGCGGAGACGATCAGCAGCCCGAGGACGAAGAGCAGGACGAAGAGATGTCGGCGCCGGTTTCCCATCGAAGCTATCCCTCGGGGGTGAGGACGAGCAGGAGCCCGCCGTCGTCGTCATAGGCGGGGAACACGTCGGCTACCGCTTTGGCGGGGAGGTCGCCCTCGGCGTTGACGGAAACCCGCTTGCCGAGTGAACGCACGCCCCACTCGAGCGAGGTCTCGATCGGGTCGGTGACGCCGTCGCCGTCGGTGTCGGCGCTCTCGCCGCCATCGCCGGCGTCGACCCAGTCGAGGCCGAGAACCTCGCGAACGGGCCTGCCGATCACGTCCTCGTCCGTGAGGCCGGTCAACTCGAAGCTTCCTTTCCCTGCGTCGATCACCCGTTCCTGCCTGTCGCATACGAAAAATGCCGCGTTCGGAGCCGGATAATAATCGTCGAGTAATTCGAAGACGAACCCGAAGCCGCATTTGGCGCACCCCTTCGGGCGCGTGCTGAAGCCGGCGGTGCGGTTGCTGCTGGCCTCCCGGTGCCCGCAGTTGGGACAGATGAAGTACGGCATGGGCGACAGGCTAGAGGAGCGCGCCTAGAAGAGGCTCGCCGCGCCTTCGGGCGCGGGCAGGCCGAGGTGGTCGTAAGCGCGTTGGGTGAGAACCCGACCGCGCGGCGTGCGCTTGAGCAGTCCTTGCTGCAGCAGATAGGGCTCGAGCACGTCCTCGATCGTGTCCTGCTCCTCCCCGATCGCGATCGCCAGCGTCGAGAGCCCGACCGGGCCGCCGCCGAACTTGCTCGCGACGACGTCGAGCAGGGCGCGGTCGGAGCGGTCGAGGCCGGCGGCGTCGACCTCCAGCATCTCCAGAGCATCGGTCGCGACCGCCGCATCGACCTCCCCCGTCCCCTTCACCTGCGAGAAGTCGCGGACCCGCTTCAGCAGGCGATTGGCGACGCGAGGGGTACCGCGGGAGCGAGAGGCGATCGTCAAGGCGCCCTCGGCATCGATCTCCACTTCGAGGATCTTCGCCGAGCGCTCGATGATCAGCGCCAAGTGCTCGGGCGTGTAGTGCTCGAGCCGGTGGGAGACGCCGAAGCGATCGCGCAGAGGCGTCGTCAGCAACCCGGCGCGGGTGGTGGCGCCGACCAGCGTGAACGGCGGTAGCGGCAGCGTCACGGTTCTCGCCCCCGCCCCCTGGCCGAGCACGACCGGCAGCTCGCCATCCTCCATCGCCGGGTAGAGCGTCTCCTCGACGGCGCGGCCCAGCCGGTGGATCTCGTCGATGAAGAAGACGCTGCCCGGCTCCAGGGCGGTGAGGAATGAGGCGACGTCGGCCTTGCGCTCCAGCGCAGGGCCCGCGGTCTGCACCATCGGCACGCCGAGCTCGGCGGCGACGATGTGGGCCAGCGAGGTCTTGCCGAGACCGGGCGGGCCGGCCAGCAGCACGTGGTCGAGCGGCTCGCCGCGGCGGCGGGCGGCCTCGATGAAGATCGCCAGCTGGTCGGTGACCTGGGTCTGGTTGACGAAGTCGCTCAGCGTCGGCGGCCGCAGCGAGCGGTCGAGGTCCTCGTCGGGGACGTCGGCTCGCGCGTCGTGGATCCGCACCTCGGCGTCCACCGGGATCGGCTCCTCGCCGATCCTCGGCGTGCGGATGCGGTTGGCGCCGATGTCGGGCGGGTCGCTCATGCGGCCCGGCCGCTGCCGGCCTTGCGCAGGGCGCTCGCAAGCAGCGTCTCCGGATCCTCGCCGGGAAGGCCGTCGAGCAGCTGCTCGGCCTCCAGCGGCGCGTAGCCGAGGTTTACCAGGCCATCGCGAGCGAGCGAGCGAGCGTCGCCGCCCTCCACGGCCGCCAACGCGACACTCTCCTCGAGCGTGCCGGCGACTTTCTCGCGCAGCTCGACGATGATCCGCTCGGCGGTGCGTTTGCCGATTCCGGGAACCGCTTGGAAGCGTTTGGCGTCGCCGGCGGCGATCGCGCTGAGCAGGTCCCGCGGGCTGCCACCGGAGAGGGTCGCGATCGCCACCTTGGGACCGATGCCGCCGACCGTTATCAAGAGGCGGAAGAGGTCGCGCTCCTCCTCGGAGGCGAAGCCGTAGAGGGCGAGCGAGTCCTCGCGGGCGATCAGCTCGGCGTGCAGGAAGGTTCCGCTGCCGGCCGCAGGGACCGACTTCAAAGTCTCGGAGGAGATCGCGAGCTTGTAGCCGACGCCGGCGGCGTCGATCACCACGTGGTCGACGCGCCGCACCATCACCTCACCGCGGACCGCCGCGATCATCCGGCCAGCCGTTCGCTCGCCGCCGGCGGAGACTGAGCCGTGGCGACCGCCTGCCGGTGGCCGGCACCACCGCCGTGGCAGATCGCGACCGCGAGCGCATCCGCGGCATGGTCGGGGCTGGGCGGCTCGGGAAGGCCAAGCAGGGTGCCGACCATCCGCTGCACCTGGCGCTTGCCGGCGCCGCCGGAACCGCAGACGGCCATCTTGATCGCCTGCGGCGTGTAGGCGAAGCAGCCGATTTCCCCCTGCGCCGCCGCCAGCATCGCGACGCCGCTGGCCTGTCCGACCGCCATCGCCGAGTGCGCGTTCTTGCCGAAATAGACCGACTCGATTGCCATCGCCTTCGGCTCGTGCCAGGCGATCAGCTCCGAAAGCGCGCGGTGGATGCGGTCAAGCCGGCGCTCCATCGGCTGATCGGGCGTGGTTTCGACCACGCCACCGTCGAGGGCCACCATGTGGTTGCCCTCGACACGGACGATTCCGAAACCAAGATTGGCGGCGCCGGGGTCGACGCCCATTACGACCTGCATCAAGGACTGATTCTGGGCGCCAGCTCGGATGCCTTCCGGAAGGACCGGCGTGCTTCGAGGGGGGTTGGGCGTGAGGGGTTGGGTACCCGTCTACCTTCGCTGGGATTTTTGCTGGGGAGAGCCCTGGCCATCCGAGATACGGCTGCAGCGCAAAAATGAGGACGCCGCTCGTACGACGGGTACCCAACCCCTCCCCTCAGCCGCTCGAATATTCCGTTAGCTCCCAGGGTTCGCTCGTCCTCCTGGAACCGTGAGGTCGCAGTTTGCCCCGTATAGCGGGGTCAACTGCGACCTCGTGAGAAGAGATCCGAACCTTGGTCGTCCCTCTCTAGAGATCCGAACCCTGGTCGTCCCTCTCTAGAGATGCCGGACCTTGGTCGTCAGCTTCGAATTGGTCCCGGTTCGCGAGGGACGGTGGGGGTGTCCTCCGTACGAGCGGCGTTAATTTTTCGCTTGTCCGTCCTCGAGAGTTTCCAGTTGTTCGGGGCGAAAAATCCAGCGAGGGAGGAGGACACCCCCACCGTCCCTCCCGGCCTGAGGTCCGGGGAGTAAGCGGCCCGAGGTCCGGGGAGGAGTGCAGCGGCCCGAGGTTGGGGGAATGCGGCGGCCCGAGCCTAGGCCGCCAGCTTCTCCATCTCCTCGTCAGGAATGTCGAAGTTCGCAAACACTTCGTCCACGTCGTCCTGGTCATCGAGCGCGTCGAGCAGCTCGAGGATGCGCTCGGCGTCGTGGCCCTTGAGCTCAACCGTGCTTTTCGGCTCGGTCGCGATCGTCGCCGAGGCGATCTCCACCCCGGTCGCCTCCAGTGCCTCGCGCACCGCGGTGAGGTCGTGGGGATCGCAGAGGACGGTCAGCTTCTCGCCGTCTTCGCGCACGTCCTCGGCGCCCGCATCGATGGCCGGCATCAGGTCGTCCTCGCTGTAGCGCTCGGCGTCGACCGCCACGGCGCCCTTTTTCTCGAAGATCCAGGCGACCGAGCCCGGCTCGCCGAGGCTGCCACCGTGACTGGAGAAGGCGAAGCGGATCTCGGCGCTGGCGCGGTTGCGGTTGTCGGTCAGCGCTTCGACCAGAACGGCGACGCCGTTGGGGCCGTATCCCTCGTAGAGGATCCGTTCGATCGCGGCGCTGTCGGCACCCGCCCCGGTGCCGGTATCGATCGCTTTCTGAATCTTGTCCTTGGGCATCGACGCCTCGCGCGCCTTCTGCACCGCGGTGCCCAGGGCCGGGTTGCCTTCGATGTCTCCACCGCCGTCGCGGGCGGCTACGGTGATCGCCCGCGCGAGCTTGCTGAAGAGCTTGCCGCGTTTCGCATCGGCGGCGCCCTTCTTGTGCTTAATCGAAGACCACTTCGAATGACCGGACATGGCTGTCATTCTATGAACAAGGGAGATGGACTCGAACCCACATACCCGCGGAGCCGCTCGGGGCCTGGCCGCCGGCCTGGTTTTCACGGCGATGCTGCTCGCGGCGCTGGCGCTGTGGACGGCGATCCCGCTGAGCTGGCTCTACCTCGCCTCCAAGGTCTCCGACACCCAGTTCCCGAGCAGCGGCCCCTACGCGGTCGTGATCGTCGGCATCCTCACCTCGGTCTGCTTCGTCGCCTGGCTGATCGGCCGCCTCAACAACCTCTACATCCAGATCACCGGCAGCAACCGCTTGCAGCCGATCCGGCCCGCCTGGATGCGCAGCATGCGCGACGCCACCCCGGTCCAGAGCTCGGTCACGGTCGTCGAGGCGGTCCTGATGGGCTCGGTGATGCTCGCCGCACTCGCCCTCACCGTCTGGTTCTTCCTCCTCGCCGGCTCCCCGCTACCGAACCAGTAGCAGTCCCAGAACCCGTCTGAGGGTGCAGGGCCAAGCGATGCAAGGACGCAGGGAGCGTGGCGTGCTCTGCACGCGAGCGACCGAGGACGCCGCAGCGCGCCGGCCCTGTGCCCTCAGATGATGAACTTGCCGTTTTCCTGCATCACGACACCGTCGACCTCGAGCTTGCCGCCGAGGCGGAGATCGCAGACGAGGTCGGTGTGGACCGATGACTCGTTGACGCCGCCGGACTCGGGGTAGCTGGCGCCGACCGCCATGTGGACGGTGCCGCCGATCTTCTCGTCGAGCAGGACCTCGCGGGTGCCGCGGTCGATCCCGTAATTGGTGCCGATGCCGAGCTCGCCGAGGCGGCGGGCGCCGGCATCGGTGTCGAGCAGTTTCAGCAGGTATTCCTCACCGCGGTCGGCGCTCGCATCGACGATCACCCCCGCCTCAAAACGTAGACGCACGCCGGATACCTCGCGGCCGCCGATCACCGCCGGCAGGTGGAAGCTGACCTCGCCCTCGACCGAGTCCTCGACCGGGCCGGTGAAGAACTCGCCGTCGGGCATGTTGTTGTCGCCATCGCAGGGAATGAAGGTGCGGCCGGCGATCCCGAGCGTGATGTCGGTGCCGGGCGCGGTCACGCGCACCTCCTCTTTGCCCTGGATCCACTGCGCCAGGCGGTCGGTCTCGGCCGAGGCGCGTTTCCAGGCGTTGAGCGGGTCGCCGTCATTGGCGAGACAGGCTCCGTAGTAGAAGTCCTCGTAGTCGGCCAGGCTCATCTCAGCCTCGGAGGCGTAGGCGCTGGTCGGGAACAGCGTGTAGACCCAGCGGAAGTCGCCCTCGGCGCTGCGTCTCATCGCCCGCGTCATCAGGTCGCCGGTGACCGACTGGCGCAGCATCTGCCGCTCCGGTGCCACTCCGGAGAGCTCGCGGGTGTTGGTGCTGGCGCCGACGGCGATGCGGACGTCGACGTTGTCGACCATCCACTCAGCGAAGGGCGAGATCCATTCCAGCTGGGCGTCGGAGGCATGCTTGAAGTAGGCGGCGATCTGGCCGTCGAGAGCCACGTTCATGACCGGGTGCGCCCCCGCCCGCAGAACCTCCTCGTAGACGGCCAGCAGCAGCGGCGCCGCCGCCGTCTCACCGTCGATCGCCACCACCTCGCCCTGCTTCACCTTGGTCGAGTACCCGACCAGGATCTTCGCCAGGTTCGTCACCCTCGAGTCGCTCATCTCGCCTTCTCCTTTGCGCCGTCGCGGGCGCTCGCGCTGGTGGCCATCGCCATGAAGATCGCGTGGAACCGGGAATCGTCGGTCAACTCCGGATGGAAGGAGGAAGCAAGCACGGTCCCTTCCCGAATCGCCACCGGGTGGCCCTCGTAGCGGGCCAGGACCTCCACCCCGGGGCCGCTGCGCTCGACCCAGGGCGCCCGGATGAAGACCGCGCGCAGCGGCTCGTCGCCGATCCCCTCGACCTCCAGGTCGGCCTCGAAGCTCTGCAGCTGACGGCCGAAAGCGTTGCGGCGGGCGCTCGCGTCGATCAACCCGAGGTGATCGGCGTCGCAGACGATCAGGCCGGCGCAGGTCCCGAGAATCGGCACGCCGGCGGCGTGCAGGGCACGGATCGGCGTCTCCAGCCCGGCCGACTCGATCAGCTTGCCGATCGTCGTGCTCTCACCGCCGGGGATCACCAGCCCGTCCAGACCGGCGGCGTCGGCCGGCGCACGGACCTCGACTACTTCGGCGCCGAGCTGGCGCAGGGTGCGGGCGTGGGCTTCGAAGTCGCCCTGCAGGGCTAGAACGCCGAGGCGCAGCTCAGGCTCCGCGGTTCTGCAGGAGCGAGTCCTCAGCTTCCAGCGGCCCGATCTCCAACCCGGACATCGCCTCGCCGAGGCCGATCGAGGCGGCGGCGACGCGCTCGGGGTCGTTGAAGTGGGTGGTCGCCTCGACGATCGCCTTGGCTCGCCGGGCGGGATCGGAGCTCTTGAAGATCCCCGAGCCGACGAAGTTGCCTTCGGCGCCCAGTTGCATCATCAGCGCCGCATCGGCCGGGGTGGCGATGCCGCCGGCGCAGAAGAGCGGCACCGGCAGCTTGCCGGCGGCGGCGACCTCCTGCACGACTTCCAGCGGCGCCGGCAGTTCTTTGGCGGCGGCGGCGAGCTCCTCCGGGCGCAACAGCGCCAGCTGCCTGATCCCGGTGGTGATCTCCCGCATGTGGCGCACCGCCTCGACCACGTTGCCGGTCCCGGCCTCGCCCTTGGAGCGGATCATCGCCGCCCCCTCGCCAAGTCGCCGCAGCGCCTCGCCGAGGTTGGTGGCGCCACACACGAACGGGACCTCGAAGGCGAGCTTCTCGATGTGGTTTCGCTCGTCGGCCGGGGTCAGCACCTCGGACTCGTCGATGTAGTCGACTTCCAGCGCCTGCAGGACCTGAGCCTCGGCGAAGTGGCCGATCCGGGCCTTGGCCATAACCGGGATCGTCACCGCCTCCTGGATTCCCTTGATCATCGCCGGGTCGGACATGCGGGCGACGCCGCCGTCGCGGCGGATATCGGCGGGAACGCGCTCCAGCGCCATCACCGCGCAAGCGCCCGCGTCCTCGGCGATCTTCGCCTCCTCCGGCGTGACCACGTCCATGATCACGCCGCCCTTCAGCATCTCGGCCAGGCCGGTCTTCAGTCGAAACGTAGCTCTCTCAGCAGCCATTCATCAGCATCTTACGGGGAGAGCGCCGCTCGCCCGTTGGCGGTCCGATGAGGGTGTCCGAGAACGAACACCTCGCCCGCAGGACACCCTCATCGGGGCGCTCGCAAGCAGTGCGCGAAATCCGGCTACTTCAATTTGTAAGCGCGGATGCGATCTTTGTGAGCGGCTTCGTCCCGGGCGTACAGACCGTGCGCCAGCGCTTGAACAAGCGCCATCAGGGCGGTGTTGGAGCGCGTGAAGGAAGGGCTGTTCGAGGAGAAGTAGAGGGTCAGCTCGGCGTGCTCGCCCACCTCCGACATCGTCGCGTCGGAGATCGCCAGGGTGCGCGCACCCCGGTGCAGAGCCAGCTTCATCGCCCGCAACAGAAGCGGGTGAGCGCGCCCGGCCGAGAGCGTGATGACAAGGGTGTTTTCGTCGATTCGCCCGAGCCGCTGCAGGGACTCGCCGCCGGTACTGGCAACGATCTCGGCCCGAATGTCGAGCAAGCTCAGGGTATGACGCAGGTAGCTCGCAAAGAAGGCCATCTGGTCGACGCCGACGATGACGATGCGCTGTGAGGTTGCCAGCGCGGAGACCGAGGCATCAACCTGCTCGGGAGTCAGCTTGCGGGCAGTTTCCTCGAGGTTGGCGTAGTCGGCGCTGAGTGAGCCCTCCAGCTCGGAGTGATCGAACGAGAAGAGGGCGCCGCCGTTGCTGCCGGCAGCCGCGATCGTGCTGCGGTACTCCTCGATCGCCGCCTGCTGGAGCTCCGGGTAGCCCTCGAAGCCGAGGGCCTGGGAGAAGCGCACCACCGTCGAGGACGAGGTGCTCGCTCTCCTGGCCAGCTCCTCGGCGGTGAGGAACGCTGCCTCGTCGAGATGATCGACGATGTAGCGAGCTACATCTTTCTGGGAGCGAGAGAACTCGTCGAAACGCTCCTGGATGTAGTCGGAAAGGCTTTTAAGTTGTGGGGACTTCGTCGCGGTCTTGGTCACGGCGATCCATTTCGCCGAACCTCACCCTTTCCCTTCTGAGAAACTGCCGCAATGACGCTCGAACAGGTTCTTCGCCTGACCAATCGCAACATGATCGCGTTCGATTTGCTGCTTGGCGCCGCCGCGATCGCCGCTCCCGCCGCGACTCTCAAGGCTCTCGGCCACGACGAGCCCTCGCCGGACGCGAAGCATCTGTTCCGCCGCTGCGGACCGATCTGGTTGACCTTCGCCGCGGCCCACGCGGTCGCCGACCGCCGCGGCAGCGCTGCCGACTGGCAGTCGCTGGCCTGGCTGCGCGCGACCGAGATCGCCACCGACGCGCTCTGGGCCCGGTCGCCGGCGGTCTCCCGCCCCGGCGCAAAGCTGGGCCTCGGGCTGGCCGGGATCGCGAACGTGGCCATGACCGCCGGCTTCGCCTGGATGTCGAAGAGGCGCTGACGTGAGCCAGTTCGACGGCCAGCCGAGCATCCGATGGAGTCTGCGCGGCCTGACCGAAGAGGGCGACGAGGCCTGGCTGATCCGCGGGATCGCCCGCAAGCTCTACCACTGCCCCGGCTGCCACAACGACATCGACGTCGGCGACGAGCACACGGTGGTCCAGTACGTGCGCCGGCTCGGCGGCACCGACCACCACCACTGGCATCGGCGCTGCGCCGAAGAGATCTTGATCCCCGAGCTCGGCAACCTGAAGCGAGTCCCCGCCGGCGAGTCGAGCCAGTCGAAGCTGGAGCGCCGCGGGCGCGTCCCCTCCGGGCGCAGGCGTCGCTGAGGTGACGTTTCTGCGCGAACTCGGCTCGTTCTACGTGAGGATCGTCCGCGTCTACTGGTCCTGGGCGCCGACCCTGCTGCTCCTAGCCGCGATCGTCTTCCTGCCGCTCGGCCTGATCGGTGCGATCGCCACCGAAATCGAGATCGATTCGAGCAACATCGACAACGTCATCGAGGTCGCCGCCCTGGTCGGCGCGATCGCCGCGGTCACCGCGACCAGCCTGTTGGGTGAGGTCTTCTACAGCGGCGCGATCGCGATCGGCCTCACCCACCCCGAGCACGAGCACCCGCCGAGCCTGCGGGAGATGGCCCGCCGGATCAACTACCGGCGCCTGATCGTGATCGACCTGCTCTACGTCGTCCTCGTCCTGCTCGGGATGGCCGCGCTCCTCATCCCGGGAGTCCTGGTTTTCGTCTACCTCGGGCTCGCCGGCCCGGTGGTCGAGATCGAGGAGCGGAGCATCCGCAGCGCCTTCCGCCGCAGCTTCGAGCTCGTGCGCGGGCGGTTCTGGTTCGTTTTCTTCGTGCTCGCCCCGATCGAGATTCTCGGCGACGCGGTCGGCGAGTACCTCGGCCACGGGATCCACCAGCTGCTCGGTGACTCCTTCGTCGGCACCTGGCTGGCCGAGACGGTTGCCAGCAGCGTGCTCTCGCCGCTCTTCGCCGTCGCCGTGGTCCTGCTCACGCTCGACCTGATCGAGCGCAAGGACGGCAGCGCCCCGACCCTCAAGCGCAGGCCCGCCCCGATCGCCCCGGTGCCGGCGTGACCTTCACCGTCGCCTCGATCTTCACCGACTTCTGGAACAACCAGCTGGTGGACCACGACCGCCAGGGCGTCTTCCTGGTCCTCGTCGGCTTCATCCTCTCCTTCGCCTTCATCCGCATGAGCACCCGACTGATGCGCAGCCCGAAGGTCCCCTGGTGGCCGGGCAGCGTGGTCAGCGAGAGCGGCGTCCACCTGCATCACCTGGTCTTCGGGATCGTGACGATGATGATCGCCGGCACGCTCGGCTTCGCCGCCTACGGCCACGATCCCTGGGCGGGAATCTGCGCCTTCGCCTTCGGCGTCGGGATCGGCCTGACGATCGACGAGTTCGCGCTTTGGGTCTACCTCGACGACGTCTACTGGGCGGAGGAGGGCCGCAGCTCGATCGACGCCACCGTGATCGCCGCGGGAGCGATGGGCCTGTTCGTGATCGGCCTCAATCCGTTCGCCCTCGGCGACGAATCGGAAGGCATCCCGGCGACGATCGTCTCCGTCCTGCTGCTGTTCACGGTGGTCGCGATCTGCTTCTTCAAGGGGCGGCGCCTGCACGGCATCGTCGGCTTCTTCATCTTCCCGTTCGCCGTCTACGGCGCCTGCCGGATCGGCAAACCGAAATCGGGCTGGGCGCGCCGGCGCTACGGCGACCGCAATCCGAAGAAACAGCTGAAGTCGGAGGACCGGTTCCCGCCCGACCGGCGTACCGAGCGCTTCAAGGAAGCCTTGCGGGACATCATCGGCGGCAAGCCGAGCGAGGGGCTGGAAGCGGTCAAAGACGAGGCAGTGGCGGCCACGAAAGAAGCGGCCGACGCGACCCGCGAAGCCGGCGAAGAAGTCCGTCAGAAAGCCGAAAAACTGACCCACCCCGAGGATCGCCGCGACGACGACTGAGCGCTTACGACGTTGAGCCGGTCAGGGGCGGCTCAACGTCGTAAGCGACGTTCGAGGTTGGCCCGGACCGCGGGCCACTCGTCGTCGAGGACGCTGAAGTAGGCGGTGTCGCGCTGGCCGACGTCGGGGACGATCATGTGCCTGCGCAGGATGCCCTCGAACTGGGCCGGCAGCGCCGCGATCGCGTTGCGCGAGCGCTCGTTGCGGGCATCGGTCTTGAGCTCGACCCGCACGCACCCGAGGTCGTCGAAGGCGTGGCCCAACATCAGCAGTTTCGTCTCCAGGCTGATCCCGCTGCGCCAGGCGGTCGGGTTGAACCAGGTCCAGCCGATCTCGACTACGCGGTCGGCCGGGCGCACGCCGAGGTAGCGGCTTGAGCCGACGACCGTGTCGTCGGCGCGGCGGCGGACGGCGAAGGCGCCCTCGGTCCCCGCCGCGCTCGCTGCCAGCGTCAGCTCAAACCACTCGTCGAAGTACTCGCGGCTCTTGTCCAGGTGGGCCAGCCACTGCCAGATCTCGGGCGCCTGCGCCGCCGCCCAGAGCTCGTCGGCGTGCGCGGGCTCCAACGGCTCCAGCGCCACCCGCTCGCCTCCCAGCCTGATCGTCAGGTTCTCCACCCGGCCATCTTGAACCAAGACAAGTCAGCTGTTCTGACTGCAGACCTCGAACCCGATTTCGTCGGAGACTTCTTCAAGCTCCGGAGTGAGCGCGTCCCGGGTACCGAATGCCGTGACGTAGCCAGTCGGATCGAGTTCTTCGGCGGCAGCAAGGGCCTGCCGGTCGAGGCCGTTGATTTTCTTCCTCAGCTCCAGGTATCGCCCGTAGGAATCGGCATCCTTCTTCGGGGGCTTCAGTTGTTTCATCTCCGAGACCTGCTGACCCGAGATGTCGACCAGAGCCGCGGCAAATTCGGCGTTCATCCCGGCTTCCGATTCTGGATCCACCCCGAGTTCTTGCTTGAACTGCTTGAAAGTCTGGGTGTAGGCCGTCTTGGCGGTTTCGCAGCTCTTGTCGCCCTGCTTGATCAGCTGCGTCGCGGTCAGCCGCATGGGTTCCGGCGTCTCTTTCGGTTCTTCGTTCGTCGCCTGTTCTTTCTGCGTCGAATCGCCCGGCGTCGTCGTCGTGGCGTCTGCCGCGGTCCCGTCGCCCCCTCCCCCACTCGAAGTCAGGATGAAACCGACGATCACGATCGCGGCGATTGCGGCGAGGGCGCCGCCGATCAGCAGCGGGTTCCGCTTCGGGCCATCCACGTCAGGCTCGGTCAGCGGCTCTGACGGGCCGGGATGCAGGCGGCCGGTCTCGACCGTCGGCTGGCGCGTCGGCTCGGTCGGCGCCGGGTCTGGCTCCGGCACCTTGGGCTCGGATCTGGGCTCGGGCGCCATCGTCTCCGGTTCGACGGTCGCGGCGGCGCCGGTGGCGACGGTGCGCTCGGGGACGATCGGGGTCGTGTTGCTGAGCGCGGCCACGGCGGCCCGGCCGAGGTCGCCCGCCGACGGGTAGCGGTCGCCGGGGTCCTTGGACATCGCCCGGACGACGACGTCGTCGAGCGCCATCGAGACCGCCGGGACGTAGAGCGAGGGCGCCGGCGGTGGGTCGTTGAGGTGCGCGTAGAGGCGCGCCGCCTCGCCGTCGCGCGGGAACGGGACCTCGCCGGTCAACAGCTTGAACAGCAGGCAGCCGAGCGCGTAGACGTCGACGCGGGCGTCGACCGTGCCGCCGGAGATCTGCTCGGGTGCGACGTAGTCGAGGGTGCCGACGAAGCGACCGGTCTGGGTCAGGCCGGAGTTGGTGGCGACGTTGCGAGCAACGCCGAAATCCGTGATGTAGGCGTGCTCTTCGCCCTCCTCGCCGCTGAGCAGGACGTTGGCCGGCTTTACGTCGCGGTGGACGAGGCCGGCAGCGTGGATCGCGTCGAGGCCGTTGGCGACCTGCGCGATCAACGCCACCGACTGCTCGGGCTCCAGCCGGCCCTCGCGGTTGATGCGGCGACCGAGATCGGAGCCGGCGACGTAGCGCATCGCGATGTAGGGGATGCCCCGCTCTGCCCCGGCGGCATAGATCGGGACCACGTTCGGGTGCTCGATCGAGGCGGCGATCCGCGACTCTTCGGCGAAGCGTTTGGCGAAGACCTCCTCGGCGGCCGCCTCGGGCGCGATCAGCTTCAGCGCCACCCGGCGGTCTAGGCCGGGCTCGATCGCCAGGTAGAGGATGCCCATGCCGCCGCGGCCGAGCCGGCGCTCGATCCGGTAGCCGGCGAAATCATCGCCGGCGGAGAGATCGCTCCAGCCCTCGGGCTCAACCATCGCTCAATCTAAGCGCAGAACCCCCCGGCCTACACTGGCCGTGGGGATGCGCAGACGAGCTGGCATAGCCGCGACGATGGCCGCGATCGCCCTGATCGCGGCGGCGCTCGCCCACGGCGAGGTGCGCCAGACCGGCAACCTGCGAGTCACCTTCAACGGCGGCTTCGCCCCGCAAGCGCTTCCGCGCGACCGTGCCGTCCCGGTGACGCTCTCGCTCGAGGGCCGGATCTCCACCACCGACGGCAGCCATCCGCCCTCGCTGCGCCAGCTCGAGCTCGAGTTCAGCCGCGCCGGCAAGCTCTCGACCCGCGGTCTGCCGGTCTGCACCGCACCGCAGCTTCAGTCGACGACGAGCGACGAGGCCCTGAGCGCTTGCGGATCGGCTGTGGTCGGCGACGGGAACTTTGCCGCCGACGTCACCGCGTCCTCCAACCCGATCCCGGCCAGCGGCCGCATCCTCATCTTCAACAGCACCCGGAACGGTAAGCCAGCGCTGCTGCTGCACCTCTACGGCACCGTCCCGATCCGCGTCACCATCGTCCTGCCGCTGGCAATTCAGCGGCCGACCCAAGGCAGGTTCGGAACCCGAATGGTGACGCCCGTGCCGAAACTGGCCGGCGGAATCGCCGCAATCACCGAGCTCTCGCTCGAGATCGGCCGGACCTACAACTACCGCGGGCAACGCCTCGGCTACGTCAGCGCCAGCTGCGCCGCTCCGGTCGGCTTCCCGGGCGGGCCGTTCGTCTTCGCCCGCGCCAACTTCCGCTTCGCCGACGACCGCGCGCTGACCACCACCCTGACCCGCAACTGCAGCGTCCGCAACTAGCGCTCAGAGGCCGAGGCCGCCGACCCCGTTCTCGTCCCAGCCAAGGTGGTGCGCCAGCTCGTGTCGCAGGGTCTGCTCGACCTGGCGCGCCAGCAGCTCGCGGTCGTGGCCGAAATCGCGCTCGAGCGTGTCGCGGTAGATCACGATCCGGTCCTCGATCCCCTCGAAGGCGACGCCGTCCCCGAAATAGTGGCCGTAGGCATCGTGCTCCTCACCGAGATCGGAGACGACGACAGCGACCCGCTCCAACATCCGCTGGAACTGCTCGGGCAGCGCGTCGATCGCGTCGACGACCAGGGTCTCGAAATCGCTCTCTGGGGATTGCTCGGGCATCCGGGAAATGCAATACGTTCGGGTCAGCCGGCGCAAGTGCCGGATTTCTTAATCAATGTTTGCGGAGGCGATACATGACTGAGGACCAGCCGGCAAGACCAACGAGACTGCGCGCCACCGGCGCCCTGCTCGCCATCATGGCGATCGTCGCCGGCGGCGTCGTCTGGTCGGGCTGCGGCAGCGACAGCGACAGCAGCGCCAGCGACGTCTCGGGCGACGTCTCAGGTGACGTCTCGGGCGACATCTCCACTGCCAAGGAAGAAATCGAAGAAGGCGCTGACAAGGCCAAGAAGGGGCTCGAAGAAGGCACCGACGAAGCGCAGAAGGGGCTCGAAGAAGCCCGTAAGCAGGCCGAAAACGCCAAGGGCACGGCCGCCGACAGCGTCGACAAGGCGACCAAGGAAGCCGAAAAGGGCATCGAAGAAGGCAAGGCCCAGGCCGAAAAGGGCATCGAAGAAGCGAAGGAACAGGCCGAAAAGTATCTGCCGTAATCGCCGCTAGTTAGCGGTGATGAAGCGCCGGATCGCGCCCACTGCCGGCGAGCGGAAGGGGAAGTACAAGCTCGAGGCATGGCCGCGGTCCGGCACCACGTCGAGGTGCGAGCGAGGGAAGCGGCGCACCACCTGGCGCGCCTCGGCGACCGAGGTGATGTCGTCGACCTCGCCGGCGAGGACCAGGGTCGGGAAGCTACGCGGCGCCCGCCAGCCACTCGGCACCGGCGGTTCCCGCGGCGGGGACCAGCAACGCCAGCGAGGCCAGAGCGGTTACGACGACCAGCAGCAGCAAGCGACGCACTCTCATCGGCCGCCAACAATAGGGTGAGCGCCGTGGGAGGACGAATCGCGCGGATCACGATCTGGATCGGCGGCGTCGCCCTCGCGATCTTCCTGCTCGACCTCGTCGGCATCCCGGTCGACGACTGGATCGACGCCCTCTTCGACAAGCTCGGTGAGATCCCCGGCTGGGCGATCGCCGGCGGCATCGTCCTGCAGAGCATCCAGACCGCGTTGGCGGCCCTGGCCTGGTTCGGGATCCTCCGCGCCGCCCTGCCCGAAGGCGGCGTCACCTACCGGGTCGTGCTCGCTTCCTACGCGACCGCGGTCGCCCTCAACAGCTTCCTGCCGGCCAACATCGGCACCTGGGTGATGCTGCTGATGTTCACCACCCTGTTCGTCGGTGCGACCTTCACGATGATGCTCTCCGGCATCGTCGTGCAGAAGATCCCGTTCTCGATCTTCAACGTCTCGCTGTACCTGTACCTCTTCCTCTCGGTCGCCGGCTCATTCTCGATCAAGCTCGGCGTCCTCTCCGACCACACCGGACTGGTCGTGATGATCGTCGCCGGAGCGATCGTCCTGCTGGTGCTGCTGGGGCGGATCTTCTGGGAGAAGCTGGCGGGCCTGCGGGCGCAGGCTGCCGAAGGAAGCGCGATCCTGCGCACCCCTCGCCGCTTTCTCGTCGACGTCGCGCTGCCCGAGCTCGGCAGCTACGCGGCCCGGCTCGCGATCGTCGCCGTCTTCCTCGGCGCCTACGGGATCCCGGTCACGTTCCACAACGTCGCCACCGTCACCGCCTCCAACTCGATCTCCAACTCCGTCTCCGCCACCCCCGGCGGCGTCGGCGTCACCCAGGCGATGAACAGCGCCGCCCTCTCCGGCTCGACCGACGCCGCCACCGCGACCGCCTACTCGATCAGCCAGCAGGTCGTGACCTCTGCCTGGAACGTCCTCCTTGCCGTCGTCCTCGTCTCCTGGGTCTTCGGTTGGAGCGGCGGCCGAACCCTGGTCGAGACCTCCTACGCCGACGCCAAGGTCAAAAGCAAAGAGCTGAAAGGCAAGCGCAAGAGCAAGCGCCAGGCAGACGAGTCCGCCTAGCCCCTCTGCGTGCGGACCGGGCAGCTGCTGGGGCGGCCGCTGTGGAGGTAGCAGCGGTCGTTGACCCACTGGATCTTGTAGTCGTAGTCCCAGGCGACCGACCCCTCGGCGAGCACGTACCTGGTCGTGATCGCTCCGTAATAGTCGTTGCCACCCTGGTACCAGGCGACGCCGCACTTGACCTTGGCCTTGGCAAGCCGTGAGCAGCGGATCTCGCGATCGGTCGAGCGCAGGAAGCGGCGCTTGAACTCCTCCTCGAAGGCAGCCGCGCTCAGTTCGCGTGCGTGCGAGAAGCTCAGCACCGGCAGGTGCGGGCGTGGCTTGGCGAGAGCCGGCGGCGGCGTCCCCGTTTCGACCGCCGCGACCCAGCCCGCCACCCAGGGGAGCACGGTGTCGACCCGGGTGAAGATGTTCGGCAGGGCCAGGTTGCAGTTCGGCCCGCCGGTGCTGACGATCCCGATCTCCACCGACGTGCCGTCGGCCCGGTGGGCAATTGCGGGGCCGCCGCTGTCGCCGTGACAGGCGCCGCTCTTCTTGCTCGGGATGTCGACCGCGCACACCTGTTGCGCCGGTGCGTAGTCGGGTTCGAAGCCCTTGGTCTTGGCCTTGCACTCGCCAGGTGAAAGCACGACCGAGGAGCCGGCCTGCAGCTGCGCCGGGCCGCCGGGAACGCGTGGGTTGGTCTGGCCCCAGCCGGCGATGTCGATCGGCGCCCCGCCCGCGTAGAGGGCCGCGTCGGCGGTGCTCGCCAGCGCCAGCGGCGGCGCCGCCACCGGCTCGGCGAGGATCAACAGGCCGGCGTCGCCGTGCAGTTTCTTGGGGGTGAAGCCCGGGAAGACCACCGCCTGCACGACCTCGGAGACCTGCGAGGTCTGGATCCGCTTCAGATTGGCGACGCCGGTGGCGACGGCGAAGCCGCCAGCCGGGTACAGCGCCGTCGCTTCGAGGTTCTCGACGCAGTGCCCGGCGGTCAGGATCACCCGCGGCGCAACCACGGTCCCGGTGCAGCTGAAGGCGCCGGTCGCGTCTTCGCCGATCAGGTAGGCGAGCGAGGGGAATTCGGCGATCGAGGCCGAGTGGCCGCCGATGATCGAGGCCTGCGCGCCGGACCCGGCATCGGCCTTCTGCGGAGCCGCGACGACAAGCGCGACCAGTGCGAACAGGACGACGGACCCGAATGCAGCCAGGCGTTGTAATTGCATCCGAATCCCCCTGCTGAGAAGTTTGCCGAGACACCGGACCGCCATGCGCGATCCGATCGAGCAGAGGCTAGCTACTCAGGGAATTCATCGCGCTTCGAACTTCCGAGGCGCGGGAGTCATCGCGAGCGGAGAGACCCGTGATCGTTTCAGCGACCGACGAGCCGCCGACGATGATGGGGCGGGCTGGACTCGAACCAGCGACCAAGGGATTATGAGTCCCGTGCTCTAACCAACTGAGCTACCGCCCCGGAGATCCGGACGATACGCGGTGATCGACAAGACGGGGCGATCGCAGCCGCGAGCCCGCCGTTCTGAATAGCTACCCTCCCGGACCAATGTTTGGCCCGACCAGAATCAAGGCGGGGGCGCTGGCGCTGGCGGGGATCGCCTGCGCGCTCTGCCTGCTGGGGTTCGCCAGCAGCGGCGCGGCGGCCGTTCCCGGCTGTGGATCCTTCCCGGCCCAGGCGGATGCGCAGGACGCATTCATCGAGCTCGGAGGCAAGCCGCGGCACCCCGTGGGAAAGCTCGACCCCGATCGCGACGGCGTTGCCTGCGAGGGGCTGCGAGCGCCCTACAAGGGCTACGCGACGATCGGCTACAACCGCGAGAAGCAGTTCTTCTACGGTGTGGCGACGATGCCGCGGCGCAGCGGCGGCCCCGGGTTCCGCTGCATGTTCGGCAACCGGCGCTTTCCCGACGCGCCACGCAAGGTCGACATCTTCAAGGTCACGCCGCAGGGGGACAAACGGTTGCTGGCCGAATTCAAGGGCAAGGCTGAAGCCCAGCCGAATACAGGCCGACTCTTCTGGAAGGCCGAGCGGCCGAACCCGCCGTTCGGCCGCTACTACGTGGCCTTCGAAGCGCGGGTCCCCGCGACCCCCTACGGGCGCAACGAGTGCCCGGCCTTCACCTCGCAGCCGACGCTGCTGCCGCGCCCTAGGCGCTGAACAGCTGGGCCAGCGAGCGGCCGACGTCGGGCGGCTCTTCTTCGCCCTTGGCCGCTGCCACGGCACCCTCGGCGAGGGCCTTCGCGGCGTCGGCGATCTGGTGGTCGCGACCGCCGCGGATGACGCCGGTCTTCTTCGCTTCGGCGAGGTCGGACTCCATCAGCCCCGCGAGCTCGGCGAGGCGGCGCAGGCCGACGACGCCGGCGGTCCCGCGCAGGGCGTGGGCTTCGGCCCGCATCGTCTCGAAATCGGTGGTCGCGGTGGCGAGGCCGGCGGCGATCACGTCGCAGCGGCGGCGCGCCTCCTCGGCGAAAGATTCAAGTAGCTCGGTGTCGGGGGCTGCTTTGTCGCTCATCTGATTGCTTTTTCTATCGCTCCGTCGAGAAGTTCGAGTCCGAAGGCACCCTCGACCGCGTCGCTGATGACGCCTCGGCGGTCGATCGTGAACAACCACGGCTCGCTTGGAAGCCGGAAGGCTCTCACTTGCGGGCGCACATCGTCGCCTGGGTCGTTGTTGTTGAAGATCTCCATGTGGATGAAGGCGGCCTTGTCTCCGTATTCCTGCCTGGCCTGCTCGGTCACGTCGACCACCGGGCCGCAGACCCGACTTTGGCAGAACCGGGGGGTTGCAAACAAGAGCACGATCGGTTCTCTTCCGAGCGCGTCCGCGTAATCCACCTTGTTCTGGCGCTCCGGCGGCACCCGGGTACTGAGCTTCGAGAGGTCCCCGTCCACGTCGGCCGCGGTCGGGGTGTGAATCAGCGGCGGCCGCTCTCCTGCCCGCGGGATCGATTTGAAGGCGCCGACTTCAACCGCTCCAAGCACCGCCCCGCCGAGCTCGTCGCCTTCCTTGACAAGTGCCGCGATCAGCCATTTGCCATCGCTCGGGAAGTCGATCTGAGTCGCGTAGACGACGCCTGGCGCGCCGGCGTCCTCGGTCGTCGTTCGGCCGGCGAACTCCGGCTCGGTCGCGAGCGTTTCGATCCGCGCCGGGAGCGGCCCGGCCGCCGGCTGATCGAGCGCTTTGCTTTCCGCCTTCGCGACCGGCCCCTTGTTGCCGGCTTTCGACTTCGCCCCCGGCTCGACGCTCGGCACGCGGGCGAAATAGAGGGCGACTTCGGCGTCGTCGATCGGGGTGCGATCCCCCTCGTAGACCCCGAACGGGTAGCGGTTCTCGCCCTGGTGGAAGACCATCGCGCTCGGCTCGATCTTCAGCGCGGCCGGCTTGTCGCCAAGCTTCAGAACCTCGCCGAGGCTGAGTCCCTCGGAGCTCGGGAACTCACTCTTCGGCGGCGCCGGGCGGCTTTCCGCGCTGGGGCCGGAGCCGCCCTGCGAACCGGAGGTGTCCGAACCGTCGCCGCAACCCCCGAGCAGGGCGCCGACCACGAGCAGGGCGGCGGTGACGAGGGCCAGACGAGCGCGCATCGGCGCCATGTTATTCGGAGCGACAACAGCCGCCGCGCCCCGGCAACGGAGCCGGCTGGCAGCCCGGTAGGGTGGCGACGTCGTCGAAACGGGAGGAAAGCGGATGGCGGAGAGAGCGGCTCTGATCACGGGAGGGTCCGGTGGCATCGGCCTCGCGATCGCCCGAACCCTGGGTGAAGAGGGCTACGGGCTGACCCTCTCGGCGCGGCGGGCGGAGAAACTGGAGGAGTCGGTCCAGGCGCTTCGCGACGACGGCTTCGACATCCTCACCGTCCCCGCCAACATGGCCGAGGAGGACGACATCATCGCCCTCTTCGCCGCCCATCGCGAGCGCTTCGGCCGCCTCGACGCCCTCGTCAACAACGCCGGCATGGGAGTCGGCGCGGCGATGGCGGAGATCCAGACCAAGTTCCTCGACATGCAGCTCGACGTCAACCTGCGGGCGCTGATCATCGGCACCCGCGAGGGGCTGCCGCTGTTGCGCGAGGCCGGCGCCGAGCACGGCAAGGCGCTGATCATCAACACCGCCTCGCTGGCCGGCAAAGCGGGCCCCGCCTGGCTCTCGGTCTACGGCGCGACCAAGTCGGCGGTGATCAGCTTCACCGAATCGACCCAGCGCGAGGTCGCCCGCGACGGTATCCAGTGCTCCGCCCTCGCCCCCGGCTTCGTCGACACCGCGATGGCCGACTTCGTCAAGGAGCAGATTGGCGAGGAGCTGATCCAGCCCTCCGACCTCGGCGAGGCGGTCCGCTTCCTGCTGCGCACCTCGCGCAGCTGCCACGTCCCGGAGATCGTCTTCACCCGCCCGGGTGAGGAGATCGTCAGCACTGGCTGACCCCGCGGTGCAGGCGGGCGGCACGAGCGCGCCCTTGCGGGTCCTGGTCGCCGCCTTTGGCGACGCCGGCCACGCCTTCCCGGCGATCGCGCTGGCCCGGGCGCTGGCGGACCGCGGACACGAGGTGGTGGTAGAGACCTGGGAGGAACGCCGCGCCGCGGTCGAGGGCGCCGGGCTCGGCTTTACGGCGGCCGAGGAATACCGGATGTTCCCGCCCCCCGAGCCGGACTCGGCCGACGGCCAGACCGCGGCCGATGCCGCGCGGGCGCTGCTGCCGCTGTTCGACGAGATGCAGCCCCACGTCGCCGTCAGCGACATCCTCACCCTGGCGCCGGCGCTGGCGGCCGAGCGCGCCGGGGTGCCGCTGGCGACCCTGATCCCCCACATCTACCCGGTGCTCGAGCCCGGCCTGCCGTTCTTCGCGATCGGGCTGGGCAAGCCGCGGACGCCGGTTGGGCGGTCCATCTGGAAGGCTGGCCAGCGAGCAATCGACGTCGGTCTCGCGCAAGGCCGCCGCGATCTCAATCAGCAGCGCCAGCGGCTCGACCTCCCCCCCATCGCGCGCTTCCACGGCGGCATCAGCGCCGACCTCGCCCTGGTCGCCACCTACCCGCAGCTCGAGTACCCGCGCCAGTGGCCGGACTCGGTGAAGGTGACCGGGCCGATGACCTTCGAGGTCCCACATCCGGAGATCGAGTTGCCGCCAGGCGAGGATCCGCTGGTCCTGGTCGCCCCCAGCACCGCCCACGACTCCGCCAACCGCCTGGTGCGAACCGCCCTGCAGGCGCTGGCCGGCGAGCGGGTGCGCATCGTGGCGACCACCAACATGGTCATGCCGCAGAGCCCGATCGAGGTCCCCGCCAACGCGACCCTGGTCGACTGGCTCAGCTACAGCCAGCTGATGCCGGCTGCCTCGCTGGTCGTCTCCCACGGCGGCCATGGCACCGTCGCCCGCGCCCTCGGCGCCGGGACCCCGATCCTGGTCCTGCCGATCGCCGGCGACATGAGCGAGACCGCGATGCGGCTCGACTGGTCCGGCGCCGGCCTCTCGCTGCCCTGGCGCCTGTGCCGGCCGGCGCCGCTGCGCTGGGCGGTGCGGCGAATGCTCGGCGAGCCCTCATTCGCGGCACGGGCGGGTGAGATCGCCGCCTGGGGCCGCGCGAACGACGGCTCCGTGCGCGGCGCCGAACTGGTCGAGGGGCTCGCACACGCCGAGCTCGCGCGCTAGGCCCGCGACCAGTACGAGCTCCGGGGGTGGGACTCGAACCCACAACCCTTCGATTAACAGTCGAATGCTCTGCCGATTGAGCTACCCCGGAACGCTGGCCCGGCGCGATCCCGGACCGCTCGGAATTTAGCGACTTGGAGCCCGGCCCGTTCAGGCGCTCAGGACTCGACCCGCTGGGTGTGGGCGATCTTCTCCACCAGGGCGGCCCGCTCGCGGCTGAGCGCGGCCCGGTGCTCGTAGTCGCCGCGCTCGCCGGCGGCGGCGATCTCGCCCTCGAGGCGGCGCTGCTCGAGCAGCAGGAAATTGAGCTCCATCGCCTCGCGTGAGGCGGGCTGATCGTGGGAGAGCATCACCAGTTCGGAGATCAGCCCCGCCATCTCGCCGTCGTGGGGAAGGTTGGAGGCGGGGTCGCCGGGGTTCTCGCGCAGCCAGGTCGCGGCGCGGATGCCGGTCGCCGAGAGGTGGGCGTCGGTGAGGCGGGCGAGGAACTCGCGCCCCTCCTCCGGCTGGGCGATGCACATCGCCAGCAGCGCCCGCTCGCGGCGCTCGCGCGAGGTCAGCTCGACCGCCCGCGGCGGCGGCGCCTGTGAGCGCGGGGACGCCTGGCGGCTCTGCTGCGGCTGCTCGCCGCCGGTCGCCGGCTCGGCGGCGACGACGCGGCCCATCACCATCGCCGGCTCCAGGTCCAGCCGCTCCGCCACCCGCCGCACGAGGTCGTCGCGGCTGGCCGACTCCCCCATCCCGGCCAGGACCGGCGCCACCTCGGCCAGGGCGCGGTCGCGCTCGACCGGCGAGGCGACGTCGGTGCGGTCGAGCACCAGCCCGACCTGGAAGGAGGTCAGCTCCTCGGCCTCCTCGATCAGCGTCGCGAAGCGCTCGGCGCCGCCGTCGCTGGCCAGCATCTCGGCCGGGTCGACCCCGGCCGGCATCGCCGCCACCCGCAGCCGCATCCGCCGCCCGGCGGCGACCCGCTGGGCGCGCAGCATCGCCTCCTGGCCGGCCGAGTCGGCGTCGAGAGCCAGCACCACCTCGTCGACCATTCCCGAGAGGGTCGCGACCTGCTCGCCGGTGATCGCCGTCCCCATCACCCCAACCGCCTCCGCGATCCCGGCCTGGTGCAGGGCCAGCACGTCCGTGTAGCCCTCGACGACGACGGCGCGGCCGCTTTTCGGGATCGCCGCTTTCGCCAGGTCGACGCCGTAGAGCATCTGGCTCTTGTGGAAGAACTCGGTCTCGGCCGTGTTCACGTACTTGGCGCCCTGGTCGTCGCGCATCGCCCGGCCGCCGAAACCGAGGGTGCGGCCGCGACGGTCGCGGATCGGGAACATGATGCGCGAGCGGAAGCGGTCGTACTCGCGGCCCTGCTGGTTGCGCTGGGCGAGCCCGACGCCGTGCAGCTCGTTGACGTTGAAGCCGGCCTGCTGGCCGCGGACCAGGATCTTGTCCCAGGCGCTGGGCGCGTAGCCCACCCCGAAGGCGCGCAGCACCTCCTCGCCGAGACCGCGCTCGGCCAGGTAATCGCGAGCCTTGGCGGCCTCCTTGGACTCCCAGAGGGAGTTGGCGTAGTAGGCGGCGGTGCGGTCCAGGAGCTGCTCCAGACGGCGCCGCTGCTGGCGTTTGGCCTCCGCCCGCGGATCCTCCTGCTCGCGCTCGATCTCGACCCCGTAGCGGTCGGCCAACAGCTCGACAGCCTCGGCGAAGCCGGTCCCCTCCTTCTCCTCGACGAACTTGATCACGTCGCCGCCGACCCCGCAGCCGAAGCAGTGGTAGAGCTTCTCCTGCGGCTCGACCGAGAACGAGGGCGTGCGCTCCTCGTGGAACGGGCAGAGCCCGGTCCAGCGGGCGCCCTGGCGACGCAGGTCGGTGTGCTGGGAGATCACCTCGACGATGTCGGCCGCCTGCTTGACGCGTTCGAGGCTCTCGGGAGAGATCAGCGCCACTAAAACCGGGACTCCTCGGGCACGGTCAGTTCGGTGAACTTGGCGATGCAGTAGCGGTCGGTCATGCCGGCGATGTAGTCGGCGACGCGCTGGCAGTCGCTGGCCGCGGGATCCCAGCTCGGGACCTCGCCGGGGTGCTCCAGGTAGTGGGCGAAGAGGCCGCGCATCGCCGCTTCGACCCGGCTGTGCTCGCTCTGGGCGTCGGGGCCGAGGTAGACGCGCTCGAACATGAACTTGCGCAGCCGCAGCATCGCCATCCCGATCTCCTCGCTCTGAACGATGTCGCCGGCCGCGGCGGAGCGCTCGACGATGTCGGCGACGAGGGTGTCGATGCGGGTCGAGCCGGTCGGCCCGAGCAGCTCGATCTCGGCGTTGGGAAGGTCGTCAGGCCGGAGGATGCCGGCGCGCAGGGCATCGTCGATGTCGTGGTTGATGTAGGCGACGCGGTCGACCAGCTTGACGATCCGGCCCTCCAGGGTGGCGGGCTTGGTCGGACCGGTGTGGTTGAGGATGCCGTCGCGGACCTGGTCGCTGAGGTTGAGCCCCTGCCCGTCGCGCTCGAGCACGTCGACCACCCGCAGCGAGTGCTCGTTGTGCTTGAAACCCATCCCACAACGCTCGGAGAGGGCGGCGTCGAGGGTCTGCTCGCCGGCGTGGCCGAAGGGTGGGTGGCCGAGATCGTGGCCGAGCCCGATCGCCTCGGTCAGGTCCTCGTTGAGGCCGAGCGCCCGGGCCACCGTGCGGGCGATCCCGCAGGCCTCCAGCGTGTGCGTGAGCCGGGTCCGGTAATGATCGCCCTCAGGGGCGACGAAGACCTGGGTCTTGTGCTTGAGCCGGCGGAACGACTTGGAGTGGACGATGCGATCGCGATCGCGCTGGAACGGCGTCCGCAGCGGGCTGTTGGGCTCCTCCCGCTGGCGCCGGGACGGGTAGGAGCGGGTCGCGTGCTCGGAGAGGAACTCATCCTCCCAGGCGCGGATCCTGTCCTCGAAGATGGCGGTGGCAGGCACTCGTCGATCATAAGGCGAGCCTGGCCCCGGGCCGTCGCGCTAGGCCGCTGCTCTCAATTGCACATGCGCATGGTGCTCGAGCGTCTCGCCGACGGCGCGCTCGACCTGGCGCAGCGCCAACGGCTCCGCGCCCGGAGCCTCGCTCAGCGGCTTCGCCAGCGCCTCGACCATGAAGGTGTGCGCACCCTCGGAGAGCTCGAAGGAGCCGGCCTCGCAGCTGGCGCAGACGACGCCGCCGCCGGCGCCCGAGAAGCCGACCAGGTGATCGGCCTCCCCGCAGCTGGTGCAGGAGGCCAACTCGGGAACGAAACCGGCCGCCAGGGCCAGCTTTAGGCGGAAGGCGAGCGCCACCTCGAGCTCGGCCGCGCGCGACTGTGCGGGGTCGTCGAGCATCGAGAGATAGCGGCAGAGCAGGTTGTAGGCGTGCGGGTTGGGCTCGGCCGAGTCGAGCAGGCGCAGGACCGCGTCGCAGGCGCGGGCGCCGGCGGTCAACGCCGGCCCGGAGGAGCGCAGCCGCGGGTAGCCCTCGACCGTGGCGACGTTGGTCACGGTGAGCAGGTCGCCGCGACCTTCGTGGAGAACCAGGTCGAGGCGGAAGAACGGCTCCAGGCGGCCTCCGAAGCGGGATCTCGGCTTACGCGCGCCCTTCGCGATCGCCCCCAGCCGTCCCCGCGTCTTCGAGTAGAGGTGGAGGATGCGGTCGGCCTCGCCGAAGCGGATGCTGCGGAGGACGATCGCCTCGGTCTTGACGGTGGTTCCGGCCACGGGATCAAGGGTGAGGGACGGACCGGACGTATGCGACTTAGTCGCCCATACCGAGACTAAGTCGCCAATCACCGTTTGCGACGGCGCGGTTTGCGGCGCAGCCGGACCTGGCAACTCGGGCAGAAGTAGGTGGAGCGACCGCCGACGACGATGCGGACGATCTCGCCGCCGCAGGAGAGGCATGGCTCGCCCTCGCGGGTATGGACGAGGAACCGCTCCTGCATCGTGCCCTTCTCGCCGCGGCCGTCGCGGTAGTCGTCGATCGAGGAGCCGCCGGCGTCGATCCCGGCCTGCAGGGCGCCGACGACCGCGTCGCGCAGCGCCAAGTGATGCTCGGGCTTCATCGACCCCGCCGGCGAGAGCGGGTGCAGGCGGGCCCGGTAGAGCGCCTCGTCGGCGTAGATGTTGCCGACCCCGGCGACTCCGGCCTGGTCGAGCAGGAACGACTTCAACGGCGCCGTGCGACCGGCGGCTATCGCGCCCAACGCCTCGGGAGTGAAACCGGGCGAGAGCGGCTCGATCCCTACCCGGCCCGCGAAGCGCGCCTCCAGACCGGCGTTGTCGATCAGAAAGGCCTCGCCGAAGCGCCGCGGGTCGGTGAACCAGACCTCGCGGCCGTCATCGAGGAGGAAGAGCGCCCGCAGGTGCTTGGCCGAGCTGGTGCGCTCGCCCTGGTAGAGCAGGCGCCCCTCGGAGGGGTCGAGCACGTCGTCGCCCTCGACCAGGACCAGGTTGCCGGTCATCCGCAGGTGCATGACCAGCGTCCGCTCGCCGTCGAGCGCGAGCAGCAGATACTTGCCGCGCCGGCCCAGGGCTTCGATCGTCGACCCGGAGACTTCCGCGCCGAGCTGCTCCGGCGCGACCGGCCGCGACCAGCGCCCGTCCAGCACCTCCAGCTCCGCGATCCTCCGCCCTTCCAACTCAGGCTCCAGCTGCCTGGCAACGGTCTCTACCTCGGGCAGCTCGGGCATCCCCGAGTTCTACATCAACGAGGGCCTGCACTTGTCGCCCTGTGGGCGACAAGTGCAGGGACCGCCGATGCTCAGTCGGCCTTGGCGCGGGGGTGCGCCTCGAAGTAGACCTCCTTCAGGCGCTCGCCGGAGAGGTGGGTGTACATCTGGGTGGTGGAGATGTCGGCGTGGCCGAGCATCTCCTGCACGGCGCGGAGGTCGCAGCCGCCGGCCAGCAGGTGGGTGGCGAAGCTGTGGCGCAGGGTGTGCGGGCTCATCTTTCCCGAGAGGCCGGCGTCGCGGGCGTGGCGCTGGACGATCTTGTAGAGGCCCTGGCGGGTCAGCGGCCCGCCGCGGAAGTTGACGAAGAGCTTGACCTCGTGGCGCTCGCCGATCAGCTTCGGGCGGCCGCCGCGCAGGTAGCCGTTGATCGCCGCGATCGCCTGGCGCCCGAGCGGCACCAGCCGTTCCTTCGACCCCTTGCCACGGGCGCGTAGAAAACCCTCGTGGGTGTCGATGTCGGCGAGCTCGAGCCCGATCGTCTCCGAGGCCCGCAGCCCGCACGCGTACAGCACCTCCAGCAACGCCCGGTCGCGCAGCGCCGTCGGCTCCGAGCCCTGCGGCGAGGCAAGCAGCTTCTGCACCTCCGCGTAGTTGAGGACGTGCGGCAGCTTCTTCGAGCGCCGCGGCGCGCTCAGCGCCGCCGTCGGGTCGTCGCCGATCAGCTCGTCGCGGCGCAGGTGCTTGTAGAAGGAGCGCAGGCAGGCGGCCTTGCGGTGGATCGTCGACGAGGAGCAGGCTGGCCGCTCCCCTTCCCCCGTCGCCAGCTCGGCGAGGAAGTCGGCGACGTCGGCCGGGCGCGCGGTCAGCGCGTCGAGGTTGTGGGCGGAGAGATATTCCCCGTACTGGAAGAGGTCGGTGCGGTAGGCGTTGAGGGTGTTGCGGGAGAGTCCGCGCTCCAGCTCCAGATAGGAGAGGAAGTCGAGCACCAGCGACTCGAAGCGGGCGTCGGCGCCGGCGGCAGCGGGCCTCGTGGGGATCTCGGGTTTGACGGCAATGGCCATGGACGCAGGTTCGCGTCGATCGCAACTAGCCCTTCAGTCGCAAGCGACCGTGCGGTCAGGCGCCGAGCAGATGGCCCGCGGCAAGCGGCGCCGCGAAGAACATCGGGTCCTCGGCGAGGGAGCGGCCCATGGTCGTGGTCGGCAGACCTGAGGCGGCGTAGCCGTCGAGGTCGGCGGAGGCGAGGTGCAGGTGGTGGCGCTCTTCGCGGGCGGACTCCAGTTCGGCGGCGGTATCGGGGAACTCGGTTGGGACGGCGACGTCGACGGGGGCCAGCAACAGTTCGAGCACGGTGTAAGTGTGGTGGCTGAGGCCGCGGTGGCGCTCGCGCGGGTCGGATCCGGACAGGCGCGGGGAGACCGTCGTCGGCATCCCCAGCGAAAGCGCCGCGTGGGCGCTCTCGAGAGCGACCATGCCACCGTGCCCGAACTCCGTGTCGGAGCCGATGATCCCCGGACCCGGCCCAACCAGGATCGCCTCCCAGCCGAGCTTGGCGCCAGCGTCGAGGGCACCGACGGTGCTGAGCGCGTCATGCTCGCCGCCGTAGGCGGGCGCGGCGGTGATGTGGCCACAGAGGAGGTCGCGCTCGCGCAGCGTCGCGACGTCGCGCGAGAAGGATCCCGGCAGCGCCCCTCCCCCGGTCTGCACGAACCCGACCCGCAGCCCCGGCGCCGCCTGCGCCGCCGCCCAGGCGGCCGGCGCCAGATGCCCGTGCAGCGGCAACACCAGGACCGGAATCTGTGATCGTCGGTTTCGTAGACCGCCGCTCTCCGATCCCGTGGTTCCTTTCCGGCCTATATGGCCGCTAAGGAACCGCGACTCGGTGAGGTCGGCCTCGACCGGCTCGACCGGGTGCTGGAGCGAGGTGTAGTTGAGCTTGATCACGTGCTCCCCCCCGCGCTCGGCGCCCTCCAGGCCACGGGTGAGGTTGACGTGGACGACGTCGAAGCCACCGGAGCCGAGGCCGAGCTCGATCGCGGCGACGTTGACGACCACCTCGTCGCCGGGTCGCATCTCCCCCAGGAGCACCGTGTCGGCCCAGGCGGGCCGGTGCTCACCCGCGAGATCGACCAGCAGCGGCTCGGCGGAGACGACGATGCCGCGGCGCAGATCGAGGCGGCCGCTCACGCCTCGCTCGTGCCCACGCCGGCCGCGGCGGCGGTGACGATGCCTTCGCAGACCTCGAGCATCGTCACCAGGTGGGCGGCGGGGACGTGCTCGTCATAGGTGTGGACGTTGTCGGTCCCGTTGGAGAGCAGCACGCAGTCGTAGCCGTCGCGGCGGAAGGCGTTGGCGTCGCTGCCGCCGCCGATCGCGACCCGGGCCGGCTCCAGGCCGGCGCCGCGCAGGCCGGCTTCGGCGAGGCCCAGGGCGAGCGAGTCCTTCGGCAGCTCATAGCCGCGGAACAGCTCTTCGATCCGCACGTCGACGTCACAGTCGTGCTCGCTGGCGCCCCAGGTGCAGGCGTCGGCCATCCTGCCTGCCACCTCAGCGGCCCGCTCGGCGTCGAGACTGCGGGTCTCGGCGTGGATGCCGCAGTGGCCGGGGACGACGTTGCCCGAGGTGCCACCGGTAATCAGGCCGACGTTGGCGGTCGTGTCCTCGTCGAGCCGGCCCAGCTCCATGCGAGAGATCGCGGCCGCAGCGGCGGCAATAGCGCTGGCTCCGTCCTCGGGACGAATGCCGGCATGGGCCTCCACCCCGGCAAAATCGGCGCGGATCTTCTGCTGGGTCGGCGTCTGCACGATCACCTCGCCGACCGGGCCGGCGTGGTCGAGCACGAACCCGACCGGGGCGCGCAGGGTCGAGACGTCGAAGGCCTTGGCGCCCCGCAACCCCTGCTCCTCGGCGACCGACATCATCAGCTCGATCCCGATCGGCGGCGGGTTTTCGGCGGCGCGGGCGGCGAGCTCCATGAAGACGGCGACGGCGGCCTTGTTGTCGGCGCCGAGGATCGTCTCGCCGCGACTGCGGAAGACCCCTTCGTCGTTGAGGACCTCGACCTGCCCCTTATGCGGGACCGTGTCGAGGTGGGCGCAGAACATCACCCACTCGTCGCGCTGACCCGGCAGCCGCGCCAGCAGGTTGCCAGCGCCCGCTTCGGCCGGACCCGCAGCCTCGTCCTCGGAGACCTCCAACCCCAGCGCCCGCAGCTCGGCGGCGACGGTGTCCGCGATCTCACGCTCCTCGCCGGTAGGGCTGCGAATCTCACACAACCGGATAAAGGTTTCGAAAAGGCGCTCCATCGCTGAAAGGCTACCCTGAGCGTGACGGTCCCAGATCGCCGCTATGCGGCGTCCTCAGTCGCCCAAATAGCGCTGCTATTCGGGCTCCCTGCGTCCTTGTCTAGCGACGCCTGGGACTCGTCACTTGCTGATCCGACTCCTCCTCGGAACTATCCAGCTCGCCGCCGTCGGCAGGGCGTTCGCCGGCGTGGGTCGCGGCGGCGCCGACGAACTCGCGGAACAGCGGCTCGGGGCGGTTGGGGCGCGAGTTGAACTCGGGGTGGTACTGGGAGGCGACGAAGAAGGGGTGGTCGGGCAGCTCGATCATCTCGACCAGGCGCTCGTCGGGCGAGGTGCCGCCGCAGACCAGGCCCTCGTCTTCGAGCCGGCGCCGCAGCTGGTTGTTGACCTCGTAGCGGTGGCGGTGGCGCTTGTAGATGACGGCCTCGCCGAAGATCTCCCGCGCTTTCGTGCCCTCGTGCAGTTTCACCGGGTCGGCACCGAGGCGCATCGTCCCGCCCATGTCGGAGACCTCCTTCTGCTCCGGCAGCAGGTCGACTACCGGGAACGGCGTCTCCGGGTCGAACTCGGCCGAGTTGGCCCCGTCCATGCCGGCGACGTGGCGGGCGAAATCGACGACGGCGATCTGCATCCCGAGGCAGATGCCCAGATAGGGAATCGAGCGCTCGCGGGCGATCCGGGCAGCCTGCACCTTGCCCTCGATCCCGCGCTCGCCGAATCCGCCGGGGATCAGGATCCCGTCCATACCCTCGAGCTGCTCCGGGTCGAGGTTCTCGGAGTCGACCAGCTCGATCTCGGTTTCGACGCCGTGATGAATGCCGCCGTGCTCGATCGACTCGATCACCGACTTGTAGGCATCTGCGAGCTGGACGTACTTGCCGACGATCGCGATCCGCACCTTGCCGGTGGCGCTGTCGGCGCGGCGCACCATCGCCTCCCACTCGGCCAGGTCCGGCGAGGGCGCTTCCAGGCCGAAGTGATCGAGGACGAGGTCGTCGACGCCCTCGGCGCGGAAGACCAGCGGCACCTTGTAGATGTTGTCGACGTCGTGGGCGGAGATCACGGCTTCGACCGGGAGGCTCGCGAACAGCGCGATCTTCTCGCGGATCTCGCGGTCGAGGCGGCCTTCGGAGCGGCAGACCAGCGCGTGCGGCTGGATCCCGATCCGGCGCAGCTCGTTGACCGAGTGCTGGGTCGGCTTCGTCTTCAGCTCGCCGGCGTGGCCGACGTAGGGCACCAGGGTCAGGTGCACGAACATCGCCCGTTTCGGGGTCAGATCCGTGTACAGCTGGCGGATCGACTCGAGGAACGGCAGGGACTCGATGTCGCCGACCGTGCCGCCGATCTCGGTGATCACGAAATCGACCGCCTGCGACTCGGCGACGATGAGGATTTTTTGCTTGATCTCGTTGGTGATGTGCGGGATCACCTGCACGGTGGCGCCGAGGTAATCGCCGCGGCGCTCGCGCCGGATCACCGAGTTGTAGATGGCGCCCGCGGTCACGTTCGAGGCCCGCGAGGTGTTCTCGTCGGTGAAGCGCTCGTAGTGGCCGAGGTCGAGGTCGGTCTCGGCGCCGTCCTCGGTGACGAAGACCTCGCCGTGCTGGAACGGGCTCATCGTCCCCGGGTCGACGTTGATGTACGGATCGAACTTCTGCAACTGGACCCGGTAGCCGCGGGAGACGAGGAGTCGACCGATCGAGGCGGCCGTGATGCCCTTGCCGAGGGCCGAGACCACTCCGCCCGTGACGAAGATGAACCTCGTGTCGCCTTTGTTAGTTCGACTCATGCTCTACCGAGCGAGTCTAGCCAGCGCAGTGGCGGAACCGATTCGATCGTCGCCGAAATAGACCGCAACTCCCCGTAAATGGTGACTGCGACGACCACCGCCAGCGCGATCAGACGCGCGTCGGCCCCCAAAACCGCCAACAGCCAGACCCCGGCGACCGCCCCGATCAGGTTCGAGCCGGTGTCCCCCAGCATCGCCTGCTCGCGCAAAGTCAGCCAGGCGCCGACCAGGACGGGCCCCGCGAAGATCCCCAGCAGCTCGATCGGGGCCAGGGTCCAAGCGCCGAGGCAAAGCCCGATGCCGAGCAGCGCCAGCCCCTTCTCGGCCCGGCCCGGCCGCAGGTCGAGCAGGTTGCCCAGATTCGTCGCCAGGATCAGCAGCGCCACGTCGGCGACGTAGCGCCAGTCCTCCAGCCCGCGCCCGGAAACCACATAGGCGGCCAGCGCCAGCGCCCCGATCGCCTTGATCGCCCCGGTCGAGAGCCGCCCTGCCCGCAGCGCCCCCCAGTGACCGCGCCAGCCGCGCGGGGTCGCGGCGGCGGCGCCCTGCCCGAGCGAGTCGTCGAGGAAGCCGAGGAAGGCGACCCCGACCAGATAGGGGAGCCACTGCCGCAGGCCGGGCTCCAGCAGGTCGAGGTCGGCGCGATCGTTGAGGAAGGCGAGCGGCGCCAGCGCCACCAGCGCCACCGTCATCAGGATCGCCCCCAGCGGAAAGGCAAGCAGGGCGCCGCGGTAGTTCTCCCGCACCAGCCCGGCGTCGCGCAGGCCGCGAGCCCCCGCCGGCAGCAGCGGAACCGCCAGCGCGATCGCAAGCGGGAAACCGATCCAGTACACGCCTAACCCTCCGGCGCCAGGAGCTCGGGCAGCAGCCGGTCAGCGCTGCCCTTGACGCCGAAGCTGCCCTCAGCCCCGAGCATCGCGAAGACCAGCGCCAGCTGACCGGCGCTGGCCTCGACGTCGTCGACGCTGGAGAGGTCGCTGCCCTGGAAGAAGCCGATCGACGACGGCTCCTCGTTGGTGGTCTCGATCCCGACCGCCGGCGTGCGGGTGCCGGTGACGCCGCTCATCAGCGCCGACTCGAACTGGGCCGCTTTGGTCCGCTGCACCGGGCCCATGTCCTGGGGCTGGTCGCGGACGACGATGACGCCGTCGAGGGCGCCGAAGCTGCCGCTGGTGCGCGAGAAGAGCTGGCCGCGGACGACTTCCGGCAGGGTGCCGCCGATCACCATCTGCCGCCCCAGTCCCTTGCCGAGGGCGGTGAGCTGGTCGGAGTTGGTCTCGAGGTCGGAGAAGCGGGTTTTCGAGAGGTCGTCGGCGAGCCCGCTGACGTCGACCGGCTCGCGCACCACCCCGACCCCGACCAGCTGCGCTCCGGTCGGCGCCAGCGCCTGCTCGACCGAGGCGGTGATGTCGCTCGGCAGGCCGCCGAGGGCGAGGATCGCGATCCGTTTGCCCTCGAGACGGTCGCGGGTCAGCACCGGGTAGACGCGCTCGGAGAACTCGTTGGCGTTGCCGAGTTCGCCGCTCAGCTGATCGGCCTGCGAGCGCGCGTCCTCGAGGTTGCCGACGAGGCTGCTCTCGAGGTCCTTGCGGGTCTCGGTCAGGGCGTCGCCGCCGAACTCGGCGCCGATCAGGATCCCGATCGCCAGCGAGAGGAAGACGGCGATAAGCGAGGTGGCGTGGTAGCGGGCGCTGTATCCCATCAGCAGCGGGAGGCTAGACGGTCGCTGCCGATTCCTAGATCCCCAGCCAGATCCGCACCTTCAGCCAGAACAGCTCGAAGACGTCGTTGAGCGCCGGCGAGGTGATGATCAGGATCGTCAGCAAGACCAGGAAGGCGACTCCGAAGAGGGCGAGCGGGGCCAGGGTCGAGCTCGGGTTGTAGAGCCGGCTGACGCCCTTGGCGTCGACCAGCCGCTCGCCGATTCGCAGCCGGGTGAGGAAGGTCGAGGACATGCCACCGCGCTTGCGATCGAGGAACTCGATCAGGTTGAAGTGGGCGCCGACGCTGACGATCAGGTCCGCGCCCTTCTCGTAGGCCATCAACATCGCCACGTCCTCGCTCGTGCCGGCAGCGGGGACGACCTTGTGCGGGAGCCCGGCATCGACCAGGCGCTGACCGCCGGGAGCGCGCCCGTCGGGATAGGCGTGGACGATCAGTTCGGCGCCGCAGGCGAGCGCCTGGTCGGAGGCCGAGTCCATGTCGCCGAGGATCACGTCGGGCTTCAACCCCGCTTCGATGACGCCGTCGGCGCCGCCGTCGACGGCGACGATCAGCGGTCGCATGTCGCGGATGTAGGCGCGCAGCGCCTTCAGGTCGCGACGGTGGCGGTCACCGCGGACGACGATCAGCACGTGGCGGTCGCGGAAGGACTCCCTGGTCGGCGGGAAGTCGATGCTGCCGGTCAGCAGGTCGGTCTCGCCGCGCACGTGGGCGACCGTGTTCTCGGCGAACTCGGCCAGCGCCTCGTCGATCCGCAGGCGCTGCTCCTGCAGCTGGCGCTCCAGCTCGGGCGCGTCGAGGACGCGGCCGCGCAGCACTTCCTGGTCGCCGACCCGCACGGTGCCGCCGTCGACGACGACGCGGTCGCCGTCTTTGAGCAGGTCGAAGAGACCGGCGCCGGGAGCGTCGACGACGCGGATGCCGGCGTGGGCGAGCATCAGCGGACCCGCGTTGGGATAGGCGCCGTCCGAGGAGATCGCGGCGTTGAGGACGGCGGCGACGCCGGCTTCGATCAGCTCCTCGGCCGCGATCCGGTCGATGTTGACGTGATCGATGACGGCGACGTCACCGGGATGCAGGCGCTTGACCAGGTGCTTGGTGCGCGCGCCGAGGCGGGCGGTTCCTTCGATCGGTGCATCGGGTCGGGCGCCGTTACGCCGACCCAGCAAGGCGGGAAGGCGTCGGCGACTGGTGGTGGCCACCCGTTCAGGTTAAGCCAACCATTGGCGTATGACCACCCCTCCGGCGCATCGCGGCGTCCTCAGCCGCTCGCGTGCAGAGCACGCCACGCTCCCTGCGTCCTTGCTCTGCTTGGACGGGTGGCCCTATGCGGCGGCCAAAAGCTCTCGGGCGTGGCGGGTTGCCGCCTCGTCCGACTTCTCGCCGCCGAGCATGCGGCGGATCTCCTCGACCACGCCCTCGCCGTCGAGCCGCTGCACGCTGGCCTCGGCCTGGCCGCCGGAGACGTCCTTCTCGAGCCGGAAATGGACGTCGGCCAGCGAGGCGACCTGGGGCAGGTGGGTGATGCAGAGGACCTGGTGCTCGGCTCCCAGCGCCCGCAATCGCTCGCCCACGACCCGCGCCGTGTTGCCGCCGATCCCGGCGTCGATCTCGTCGAAGACGAGGGTGCCCGCCGAAGCCGCCCTGCCGAGCCCACTGAGCGCCAGCATCACCCGCGAGAGCTCGCCGCCTGAGGCGGCATCGCGCAACGGCGCCGCCTCGATCCCGGGGTTGGGCGCGACCCGCAGCTCGACCGTCTCGCGGCCGTTGGGCCCGAAGCCGTCGGGGTGCGGCTCCAGCACAACCTCCAGCGTCGCCCCCGCCATCGAGAGCTTGTCGAGCTCGGCCGCGACCCGCGCTTCCAGCGGCGCAGCGGCGTCGGCCCGGCCGGCGCTGAGCTGACCGCCCAGTTCCTCGCGCAGCTTCTCGGCCGCCGCCAGCGCCGCCCCCGCCTCGGCTCCCCGGACCTCGGCTCCCTCCAGCCGGGCGATCTCCTCGCGGCAGCGCTCGGCGTGCGCCAGCACCGACTCGACGCTGCCGCCGTGCTTGCGCTCGAGCCGATCGATCAGCTCCAGCCGCTCCTCGAGCGCCTGCAGCGCCGCCGGGTCGGACTCCAGCCCCTCGGCGTAGTCGCGCAGCTCGGCCCCGGCGTCACCCAGCTCCAGGGTCAGCGCCGCAACCCGCTCGGTCAACGCATCGAGCCTGGGATCGAGGCCGCCGGCGCCGCTCAGCAGCGATTCCGCCTGCGCCAGCGCGGCCGCGGCGCCGCCGCCGTCTTCCTCGGCCCCGATCAGGGTGCCGTGGGCGCCGGCGGCCGCCTCGCGCAGACCCTCGGCGTGGCGTAGCCGCTCGCGCTCGGAGGCCATCGCCTCGCGCTCGTCGGGATCGGGGGCGACCTCCTCGATCTCGGCCAGCTCGTAGCGGTAGAGGTCAAGGTCGCGCTCGCGCGACCCCTCGCGCTCGCGCAACTCGGCCAGCTCGGCCGCGAGCCGGACGCAGTCGCGGTGCGCCTCGCGGTAGCCCTGGCGCAGTGCCAGGTGCTCGCCCCCGGCGAAGCCGTCGAGGATCTCCAACTGGGCGGAGGCGATCGTCAGCTTGCGATGCTCGTGCTGGCCGAAGAAGGCGAGCAGGCGCCCGCCCAGCAGCTTCAGGTCGGCCGCCGTCGCGGCGCGGCCGGCGACAAAGGCGCTGGTCCGCCCGCCGGCGGAGACGCGCCGTCCCAGCACGACTTCGTCGGCTCCCTCGGGCAGGCGCTCGGCCAGCTCGGCCAGCTCCGGCTCGTCCAACAGCTCCGGCGGCAGATCGAATACTCCCTCGACCCAGGCCTCGGCCGCCCCGGGACGGACGATGTTGCCTTTGGCCTTGCCGCCCATCAACAGGTCGAGCGAGTGCGCGAGCACCGTCTTACCCGCCCCGGTCTCCCCCGTGATCGCGTTCAGCCCCTCGCCCAGCCGCAGTTCCGCTCTCTCGATGAGGAGCAAGTTCTCGATCCTGAGCTCGCGAAGCATTGGGTCTGTGTAGCAACGGGGGCGGACAAACGGAGGAGTGGGACGGGGTTCCGCTTAACTTTTTCGACGGAGATTGCGGGCCGTCCGAGAAGGAAAGCGCCGAAAAAGTGCAAGACGCTTCACCCCATCCCACTCCTCCGTTCAGCCTCCCGTCGGCTGCACGAAATCCTTGGATCGTGTGAGGGCGAAGCCCAGCGCGGCGCCGGCGAAGGAGACGATCGCGGCGATCAGGAGGATCGAGTTGAGGCCGCTGACGAAGGCGATGTCGGCGGCGTGCACCACCTTTGCGTGCAGGGCCGGCGACAGCGGCAGCTCGGCGGCCACGCGCGAGCCGCCGGAGGCAACCGCTTCGCCGAGCCCGTCGGGGGCGTTGGGGACCAGCTGGTGGAGTTTCGAGTCGACCCGGGCCTGGAAGACGGCGCCGAGGCCGGCGACGCCGGTGGCGATCCCGACCTGGCGGAAGGTCGTGTTGATCCCCGACCCCATCCCCGATTTCTCCACCGGCACGACCGCGATCGCGGCCTGGCCGATGCCCGGGTTGGTGGTGCCGATGCCGATGCCGGCGACGACGAAGCCGGCCAGCAGCGTCGTCCAGCTCGAGTCGGGCGAGATCCCGTTCATCAGCAGCAGCCCGACCCCGACCAGGGTCAACCCGACGCCGAGCAGGATCCGGATCGGCACCCGGTTAGAGAGGGCGCCGGAGATCGGGGCGACGATGAAGCCGAGGATCGTCAGCGGCAGGAAGCGCAGGCCCGCCTCCAGCGGCGAGAAGTCGAGCACCCCCTGCATGTAGATCGTCAGGTAGAGGAACATCGCGAACATCCCGGCGGAGAGCGCGAAGGCAACCGCGGAGACGCCGTTGAAGGCGGGACGGCGGAAGAGGGAGAGGTCGAGCATCGGGTGGGCGCTGCGGACCTGGATCGCGACGAAGGCCGCCAGCAGCAGCGCCGAGCCGATCAGGCAGGCGAGGATCTGCGGGCTGCCCCAGCCCTCGGGGTTGCCGCGGATCAGCCCGAAGATCAGGAGGAAGAGGGCGCTGGAGAAGGTGATGAGGCCGGGGACGTCGACCGGCTCGGGGACCTGGGCGGAGACGTTGACGATCTTGCGCTCGGTCAGGACCATCGCGCCGATCCCGATCGGCACGTTGATGAAGAAGATCCACTCCCAGCCGAGGCTCTCGGTGACGACGCCGCCGATCAGGGGCCCGATCGCGACGGCGCCGCCGACGACCGCGCCCCAGACGCCGAAGGCGGTGGCGCGGTCTTTGCCGTGGAACTCCTGGCCGATCAGCGCCAGCGAGGTGGCGAACATGCCGGCGGCGCCGATCCCCTGCAGGCCGCGGGCGAGATTGAGCAGCGTCGGGTCCTCGGCGATGCCGCAGAGGAACGAGGCGATGGTGAAGACGCCGAACCCGATCGTGAAGACGCGGCGGCGGCCGAGCCGGTCGCCGAGCGAGCCGGCGGTCAGCAGGAAGGCGGCGAGCATCAACGAGTAGGCGTCGACGACCCACTGCAGGCTGGAGAGGCTGGCGTTCAGTTCACGCTGGATGTCCGGCAGCGCGACGTTGACGACGGTGACGTCCAGCAGCAGCATGAACGTGGCGATCGAAACGAGGACGAGAGTCCACCACTTGCGCTCCATCGCGCAACCCTAAAGAACCGACCTCGTCGGCTGACCAGGATCAGACGGCGAGGTGCCCGAACTTCTCGCGGATGCGGCCGTAGAAGCTCGCCCCCGGCAACTGGGCGAGGCGGGTGACGGCGTCGGCGAAGCGGATCTCGAGCTTGGCCCCGGCCTCGAGCTCGGCCAGGGGTTCGCCGTCGATCGCGACTTCGACCGGCTCCCGGCGGGGCGCATTGCCGACGTGCAGGGTGTCGCCGGGGGCGACGACGAGGGCGCGGGCGGTGAGCGAGTGCGGGGCGATATAGGAGACGACGTAGCCCTTCACCCCCCAGGCCAGGATCGGGCCCTGGTTGGCGAGGTTGTACCCGGTCGAGCCGGCCGGGGTGGCAGCGACGAGGCCGTCGCAGCGGACGTGGCCGACCTCCTGGCCGGAGATGCCGTAGCTGAGCTCGGCGACGCGGTCGTGCGGGCGGCGCGAGAGGGTGACGTCGTTGACGCCGAGGCCGGTGAGGTCGCCGACCCGAACCTCCAGCCCGGGCAGCTCGATCGTCTCGATCTCGCCGGTGAGGGCGCGGCGGATGCCGGCGGAGGCGTCGTCGCGCTCGACCGCGGCGAGGAAGCCGACGGTGCCGTAGTTGACGCCGAAGACCGGAACGCCGGTGCCGGCGAAGCGCCGCAGCGCGTGCAGGATCGAGCCGTCGCCGCCAAAGACGAGGCAGAGGTCGGGCTCGAGGTCGGCGGGCGTGACCGCGATCCCCTCCGCCCTGCCGCCGTGCTTGGCGAGCTCCTCCTCGCTGGCGTAGAGCCGGGCGCCGACCTCAGCCGCGACGGCGACCGCGAGCGGCACCGCCTCCGTCGCGGCCGGCGGATGCGAGTGGGTGATCAGGACGGCGCTGCTCATTCGCCCTCCTCTGCGGCGCGCAGGGCGGCTTGGAAGTCGACCACTTCGGGACCGTCGCCGCCGCACCAGACGAAGGTCTCGCGGTTGCCCTTGGGGCCGGGCAGGCCGGAGGAGGCGAAGCCGCGCACGGCGAGGCCGAGATCGCGCGCGTCCTCGGCGACCTCGAGGATCGCCTCGTGGCGGTCGCCGTCGTCGCGGACGACGCCGCGGCCGACCCGCTCGCGGCCGAGCTCGAACTGCGGCTTGACCATCGCCAGCGCCTCGCCCCCGGGCGCCAGGCAGCGGGCGACCGCGGGCATGACCTTTGTCAGCGAGATGAAGGAGACGTCGACGGTGGCGAAGCCGGGCGCGAAGGGCAGGTCGGCGGGCTCCATCGCGCGGGCGTTGAGCCGCTCGATCACCGCCACCCGCGGGTCTTCGCGCAGGCGCAGGTCGATCTGGCCGTAGGCGACGTCGACGGCGGCGACCCGCGGGGCGCCGCGCTGCAGCAGGCAGTCGGTGAAGCCGCCGGTGGAGGCGCCGACGTCGAGGCAGTCGCGCCCGGCGACGTCGATCGCGAGCGCGTCGAGCGCGTTCTCGAGCTTGGTGCCGCCGCGGGAAACGAATCGCGGGCCCGCGTCGACGACCAGGTTGGCCTCGGGTTCGACCAGCTGGCTGGGACGAAGCGCCACCGGCCCGTCCCTGCCGACCCGGACTTCGCCCGCGCGGACGGCGCCGGCGGCGGCCGTGCGCGAGGGAAACAGGCCTTGCTCGGCCAGAACCGCGTCTATCCGGGCCTTCTTCATGCCGCAACGCTAGCGCGAGGGATCTTTACCGGCCGATTACACCGGCCTTAGGGGGATCTGCGAGCTTTGTTTGCGCGGCCGGCTTGAGAGCCCTTTTCGCGGCACTTGGTGCCACAACCGCACCCCCCGCCCCCCGAGCAGGGGGTCTATGTGAGCCCACTCACACACGAACCGCACGTATGTTCGTACGCTCGTCAAGGATTCGGATGGAGAAACCGATACAGGAGAAGCAACCAAGACTTTTTGGCTGAGCCCCCCGCCGACATATGCCCCAATCGCTTCCCACGATTGGCGCCGCCGGCTCAAAAGGTGCTCGACCTACCTCCCACGGATCCACATATATAGAGATACATATCTCTCCTCCCTGTAGTAACCCCAGAAGCGCCCCGCCTCCCCGGCGGGGCGTTTTCTGTTGTAGAGCCAAATGCGGTCCCTCGAAGGTCTTTGAGCGGCGGGCCGAAAATGGCTGGTGCGCCAGTGGGTGCGCCAGTGGAACCAACTTTCTGCACGACTGTTCCGACTTGCGCCATGTCTAGCTTGGCTGAATCGACTCACGACGGAGGGAAGACGACATACTCGCGGAGGCACGACGAGCGATTGGAGTTCAGGTCGCCGCCCTGGACGAGCTTCGCGATCGAACCGGCCTCCTTCTGGCAGCCGCATCTCTGTCCGGCTCGTTTCTCGGTGCTGCCGCTGCCGACAGCGGAGCGAGGCTTGAGTTCTTCGGCGGCGTTGCCATCATTTTCTTCGCTTTAGGCGTCGGCTCCTGCATCCGGGTTTTGTGGCCTAAGACCGCTGGATGGACGTTTGTGAACAGTCCCAGTCAACTCATCGCGGATTGGATCACGGTCCCGCGACCTGAGCAGTCGATGCAGCTTTTCCTCGCGGAAAAAATGGAGGGTCACTTCAAGAAGAACAAAACGCGACTGGACCGCCTGTATCTCTGGTTCCAGGTTGCAGCTATTTCCGTCGGCGCCTCGGTCATACTTGGAAGCGTCCAGCTAGCAATGGATCACTGAACCTTGGCCAACCAAAGCGACAACAAACCGGCGCCGCCGCCTCCCCCGCCATCCGATCCCGGTGTGATCGACACCAGGGGACGCCTTGATTCTTCGCCGCCGACGCCCCCACCGCCGAAAGACCCGGGGATGCCGACGAATGCCGGCAACGGCGGACCTCGCGGCCGCCGCTCTTAGAAGTCCACCCTGGATCGTCGCCGCAAGACTCCTAAAGGAGTCGGAGCCTAAGCCGGCAAGCTTCAGCCCCTCGCCGTTCGTCGTCGGACCCATTGGGGAGTCCGCATCCGACTCAGACGCGATTCTCTTTCCCATGCCCAAAGAGAACGTTGAGGACGTTCGGGATCAAGCCGCGGGTGCTCGACGTCAAGAGCTCGAAACCGGTCGCCGGGCGCAGGAAAGGCTGGCGCCCGTCCTTGTCCTTCTCCACCGGGATCTCAGCAGCCGACCCCGGTCAGACACCTATGGTGGGTGGGGTCGGCTGCTGAGATCCCGCCTACACCGCTCTGGCAAGCGGCACGGCGGTGGACCCCCGATCCATAGGTCAATCCACCCCGAGGTAGGGGCAGGAGCGCCCCCGACCTACCTGCAGAAACAGCGCCGTGGCGCCGGCAGTCAAGGGCGCGCAGCGCCCGACCCCCGCAGGGGGTTGACGGCCGGCGCCACGGTGCTTCAATCGCCGGTAGGTCGGGGGGTGACTAGCGACATGGCGCGGCATCACCAAACCGGCGGTGCTGCTCGGTACCCTTGGGGCATGACGACGCGGGAGAAAATCCATCGTTTGCTGGATGAGCTGCCGGATTCCGAGGTGGAGCCGGTCCTTAAGTTCATCGTCTCTCGGCGCAAGAAAGACGAGGGCGCGGCCTCGCGTGCTCGTCCTCGTCTCGGCCTGGGACGCTCGACCGACGGCCTGAGCGCGGCCGAGACCGCCACCGAGCCGATCGCTCGGCCGACCGCGTAGGTGCCGCTGGTCCTCGATACGAGCCCGCTACTGGCGGCGCTCGATGCAGCGGACCCCGATCACCGATCCTGCACGCAGTTGCTCGCGAAGTCCGATGAAGAACTCGTCGTCCCTGCACTGGTGCTGAGCGAGCTTGACTACTGGTGCCATGAACGCTTGACGGGCGATGTCTGGCTTGGCTTTCTGCGAGACGTGCTCAACGGCGCGTATCGGATTGAGCATCCGACCACTGCCGACTTGGAGCGCTGTGTCGAGTTGCAGCGCACCTACGCCGATCTGCGCGTGGGGGTCGTTGACGCCAGCGTGCTGGCCGCCGTCGAGCGGCTGGGCGAGCCGAAGCTCGCGACCCTCGACCATCGCCACTTCGGCACGATGCGCCCCCGACACGTCGATGCACTGGAGCTGCTGCCTGCCGGATCGTGATCCTGCGTGAGGGGTGGTGCTGTGGGTGTAGGTGTAGGTAGGGAGGCTGAGAACTGCTGCTCCGCCTGCCTGGCGAAAGCGGGACCAGAAAGCTGCTGGCACCACTGGCGAAAGGCCAAGGAGGCAGGTGTGCGGACTGCTGAGGCAGGCGTAGGACTATGTAGGGGGCTGCGAGTCTTGCGTGGTCTGAGAAAGTCAAGTGATGCCGACCGAGAAGAATCCATTTTCCCCGCCGATTGAGCGCGTCCCACTCCAGCTAACCCTCGATGCCCGCTCCTTCGAGGCTCTTAAGGGAGTGGACCGAGAACAGGCTGAATACCTCTGCCAACTTTGCTGGACCGAGGCGATTGATGGGATCTGGGGCTGGGAGGGAACCCCAATCACGGAGGGCATTCGCCAGACGGAACTTGGACCCATTCAAAACGACAACCGCGCGGTTCGACGGATTGGAGAACCCGAGCCTGGGTTTATCGGGGGCGTCGCATGCTGGAGTCAGTTTGCGGAATGGGCGGATCGCTTCGGATACTCCGGGTCGGAGCGAGACTGGTTCACCTACTACGCGTCGCTCAACCACTTCCACGCCCATAGCGGGCGGCACTACCTAGTCACTGCCGACCCTCGCTTACTCGCAGAGAGCGAAGCGGAAAAAGGGTGGTTCCGGCGGGGACAGCCGGACACGCGAATCAGGTCGGTGTCCAGCGCCCTCTTTTTCGCTGGACTAGCCATGAAATCCCACGGCCAGGTCTTCTACGAAGCGCCACAACCCGGACACACGATCTACGCATCCAAGCAGTCGCTTTACGACTTTCTTGCCCGAGACATCATCGAGCCCGAGAAGCGCCTACTTGAAGCGCTCAGCAAGGACGGGGAGGAGCCAAAGGATCTCTACGGGTCCGAACGTGCAGCGCTGATCGCGGGGCTCTTTGACCGCGTCATTGACATTCTGCGATCGCGCGACCGCATTGCATTGGCGAATCTCCGTGAGCAAGACGCGGAAGCCCTCGACGACATTCGCTACGACTTGAGAAGCATGATTGCCAGCTCCACGGGGGCGATCGACTCGCTCGCTGTTCTCGCCCACCAGGCGTTTCCGTTTGAGATTGACTCCGTGACTCGAATCAGCCTCCGGTTTGCGGAGTTCAGAAAATGCCTCAAGGCAAACGGAGGTGTGGAGGTCGCGGAAACGGCTTCTTCGCTATCGCCGTTTATGCGTTTTATGTGGGCGTTGCGAAATCCAATCTTCCACCGGCAGGGCCTACCCGGCCGAACGGTGCATTTCATCGGTCGCGAACCCAATCGCTCTCAAATAACGCTTAGCCGCGAGCAGCTTGACCTTCTGGACAAACTCCTCGCTCACCGCGCTGAAGCTTCGGACGGCTGGGGGATCGGTGACCGAAGTGTTGAGGGCCTCGATCCAAGCCTCGACCCCTGGGTCTTCGCCCAACATGTTGCGTCAGCCAGCATTTCGGCTGTTCGCCGGCTCGCGAAGGCGCTGGCCGATGACTGCGGAGCACCCGTGGACCCGGTTCCTTGGAGCCCAGAGGAGCGCGGCGCGATCCGCCGGTTCCGCTGGCTCTCAGGGTTCGCCCTGGAAGGGCGTTGAACTAGCCGCGTGAAGACGCTGATTGCTGGGTCCGCGTTGGAGAGGTCCGCCGGTCGCACTGCCATCGCACGAAGAAACAGAGTGCGACCGAGCGCTGTCTGAAATCCTGCCCCGGTGGCCACACATGGCGAAGGCCGACGGGCGAACGACGACCCCACGAAAGGCGAACTCGAGCGCCACAAACGACAAACGCTTGCCGGGTCGTACCTCGAACGGGCCGTCGGAGAGCTGCGGGATAGCGGCTCCTCTGACGCGCTCTATCCGCCGAGCCCCGACGGTGTGCGCGTAAACCCCCCGGTTCAGGGCGCGATCGGCAGACGTATTGCAGAAGGGCGACGGCGCGAGGCGACGCGCTCAGCGGTGCTTTTCTCCATGCTCGCCGCGGAGGCCTACGCGAACCAGTACCTCCAGATCCACTTGAGCGGCGCTGAGTTCAAGGCTGCTGATCGCCTGTCCACCTTCGAGAAGTTCATCCTGGGCCCACGCCTTGTTCGAGGTCAGAGTCTGCTGGAGAGGGACCGCGAGCCGGCGCAGACTTTGAAGAGGCTGCTTGACCAGAGAACCAACCTCGTTCACCCCAAGTTGGCGCCAGTCGGGAGCGACGGCCTCGTGTACACGCCTGACGAAGTTGCTCAGTTCATCGTGGCGGTCGCCGATGCGGCCGGCACGCTGATCGCCAACTCCGACCCCCGGCCCGAAATCGACATGACGGTGCTGACCATTGACCAAGAGCGTGAGTTCTTTCTGGACTTTGGCCGGAAGGCCACGGAAGGCCTGCCAGGGATCGAAGACCCCCCGGCGCCGGACTTGGTCATGGCGATATGGACCCGCTGGTTAGATGAACGGCGGCGGGAGGACGAAGCGGATTAACAACGGGCCGCAACCCCGTGTTCGACCCTCTGGCCCTCCAATGGTTGGTGCGCCAGTGGTGCGCCAGTGGAACACAGAAACAGCCGGTTTCAACCGGAGACAACCGGAAAGATTCCGCTCTAGAAAGCAAAATATGGCTCTACGCTTGGGTGGTCGCCGTTCTCTCCTCCCTGTAGTAACCCCAGAAGCGCCCCGCCTCCCCGGCGGGGCGTTTTCTGTTGTGCGGGTGGTGGCCCTTTCCAGAAACCAGGGTTGGGTAGGCTGAGCGCTCAAGAAATTGCCCGGCGGAAGCGCACCCGACGCGCCACCTGGCCGGGCGACGCCGAAAGGGAGTCGTGTCGCGGATTGACCTGAGAGAGGTTCGGAGGGCGCGTTTTGTTGCCTCACTCCTGGTGTCGCTCGCGATCTTCTGGGCCTCGGCGACGTCGGCGTCGGCGGATTTCCTCCACGTCTCCCCCACCGGCTCAGACAGCAACGACTGCCGCTTCCACCCGCCCGAAGTCATGCCTTGCGCGACGATTCAGCGCGCCGTGGACCTGGCGAAATACGGCGACTGGGTCGACATCGACCCGGGCGTCTACAGCGAAGAAGTCGTCGTCGACCAGCCTGGAGTCACCCTGATCGGTCCGGCGGGCACGACCAACCCAGGAAGTCCACACGCCGTGATTGACGGCGGCTCCGGCGCCGCGATCCTGCTCCAGGCAACGGCGGTCTCCTTGCGCCAGCTGAAGGTCGTCGCGGGGGCTGCCGGCACCCCGATCCGTGCCCCCAGTGGCGACATCGGGGGGCTCAGAGCCCAGGAGAACATCATCTCCGGGGGTACGTCCGGCGTTCTCCTCGAAGCCGAAGGCGAGGATGTCTCGGTCGGCTACAACCAGATCGAAAACGCCGGGGACGGGATCCGGGTGAGCGCCGCCGACTTCGAGGGCCTCACCATCCAGTGGAACCATTTCTCGACGTCGATCGACGATTACGCAGTGCGGACCGACGCCAGCTCGACGATCGCGGGCCTGCAGCTGGAGGGCAACGAGTTGCCGGCGCCGGTGCGGATAGCCGGGCTGTTGAACAAACCTAGTAAAGAAAACGACATCTCCGAGAATACGTTCGAATCCGCTCAGGGGCCGCAGCTGGCCATCAACGGTCTCGAGGCGCGTCTCATGCACAACAGCTTCGAAGGGAACGGAGCCGTCGGCTGCCTGCAGATACTCGGGAGCCAGGATGGCCTGACCCCGTCGAGCAACATCTTGGTGTCGCTGGAAAACGAGTTTTCCCAGTGCAACCCGTTCGGGATCGAGCTTGGCCCCGGCGTCGACGACGTCTCGGTCTTCGGAAACCTGTTCCCCGGCACCTACGACGGCGTCGTCGCCAGCGGCGTCTCTCCCTGGCACGTCAGCGGCCGAGCTGTGATCGAAGGCAACCGGATGGTCGGGACGACCCACCTCGCCGTCGTCAACCACGCCTCGGGAACTCTTTGGGCGAGGGAGAACTGGTGGGGATGCAACGCGGGGCCGGGTGGACCTGGCTGCGACTCGGTCGGCCCCGGGGTCGACTCGGGCGACCCCGTCAAGCTACTCGGGCTGATCGGCCCGCTTACGGAGGAAGACGGCTTCATCGAACTGCCGACCGGAACCTCGATCGCCCTCGACCCGGGAGGCAAGGCCGAAGTTGCCGCTGTGCTGAGCGCCGACGGCACCGACCCCCACCTGGGAGTCCCCACCGGAGCGACGCCAGTCGGCTTCTCATCATCCATGGGGACCATGTCCTCAGCTAGCAGCAGCCTCCAAAACGGCTACACGTTCAGCAACTTCACCGCGGGGCCGACTCCGGGCACGGGCTCGATCGTCCTCTCGATGGACAACCAGAGAACTCTGGTGCCGGTGACGATCCGCGGTGCGGCGGGCGGCGGCCCGCTCGCGGCCCCGGTGAAGCCGGCGCGGGCTCCCGTCTTCACCGCCGCTCGCAAGCGCACCCAACTGGCGGGCAACCGGGCCTCGGTCGGCTCGATCTTCTGCGCGGACGCCTGCCGGATCAGGCCGGGCCGGGTACGGATCGCCATCGCTGATCGTTCCTACCGGGGGACGGCGACCCCCAACGGCGCTCTTGCCGCAGGCGCGACCGCCCCGATCCGCGTCACCCTCCCACGCCCGGCGCTGCGAGCCCTAAAGGGGCCGGACACGGCACGGGTTCGGGTCACGGTGAGCGTCACAGGCACCGGCGGCCAAACCTGGCGGCAAGCGTTCTCGGCCACGGTCCGGCGCTGAGCCGCGACCTCGGTCAGCGGCGCGGATCGTCTTCATATCCTCACCCCCTCCCGCGAGCACCTGCGCCTGCTACCGCCACCCCGGCAGTGTCCCGCTCGGGAATCTCGTGCGCCAGTCGTGCGCCAGTCAGGCACCGAAGACACCGGCTTCAGCCGGAGCCAGCCGGAAAAGATCCGCTCTAGCAAGCTTGATTTGGCTCTGTGTCAGGGCGGTTGGCCTCCTCTCCTCCCTGTAGTAACCCCAGAAGCGCCCCGCCTCCCCGGCGGGGCGTTTTCTGTTGTGGAGTCCGATGGGGAACCTCGACGACCCTTGATCGCCGGCGTGCCGTTTTGGGAAGTTGACACCCTTGGTATTTTCTACGGAGACGCAGCGGACTGGGGCCGAGGCGTCTTGAGATATCGAGACAAGTGATTCTGGCCTGAGACGGTCGGGCTCGCGGGCCTCATCGGAAAGCAAGTCGATCCGGGAGGTTTTTTTGTCTGCGCTCCAGTGCCCAAGCTGTGGTCTCCGTATCTACAGCCGCCAGGTGGCCCATACCTGTCCACGCTGCATCGCTCGTCGTCGCGGCCGTTTCGAACTCGTGGCCGCTCCGATCCCAGTCTCGTTTCTTAAGCCGGCGTCCTACCCTGCGGAGCAACCCGATGCGCGCATTTAGGATCAGCGAGCGCGATCTCGATGCGGGGTGCCGTGAAATCCGCTTGGAAGGAGAGTTGGATCTCTCCGTCGCCGAGCGCTTCCAAGCGCGGCTCGCCGCGGCCGCGTTCGACGATGTCGAAGTCCTGGTCTGCTTGGACGACTGCGACTTCGTCGACTCAACCGGCATCGCCGTCATCGTCCTGGCTCACAAGCTGATGGACGACCGGGGCCGACGCCTGATGGTCTCCATCCCTCGCCCGAGGTGCACCGCGTCCTTGCATTGACCGGGCTAACCAAGGAGGGGATCGTCTTCGACAGCACCGACGCCGCACTGGCAGAGCGCTTCGGGCACGTGGTCAGCCGCCCGTTCCGGGTGGGGGATCCTCTTCAGGAGGCCTCATGATTTCAGGGGTCGCGAAGCTCCCTGGGCCCGAGCCGGCGCCGCTACTGCACCGGGAGGCGATCCGCGTGGCTTGCGACAAGGAGCTATGGCCGCGCCGCGACAGCAGCCCGATCGCCCGCGAGGAGCTGATCCGCCGCAATCTGGACTACGCGCGCAACCTCGCCTATCGCTACAGCCACGGAAGCGAGTCTTTCGAGGATCTGACGCAGATCGCCCACCTCGCGCTGATCAAAGCGGTCGACCGCTACGACCCCGCGCGAGGGATTCCCTTCGGCGGCTACGCGACCCCCACCATCCTCGGTGAGCTCAAACGCCACTTCCGCGATCGGGCAAGCGCCATCAGGCTTCCTTGCAGCGCCCACGACCTGCTGATGAAGGTCGAGAAGGCGGCCGAGAAGCTGTCGGTCGAGCTGCAACGCTCGCCTTCGGTGCCTGAGATCGCCGGGGAGCTTGGGGTTGAGCCGATCGAAGTCTTGGAGGCCTTCGAGGCCGATCACAACCGTAAGCCGGTCTCCTTCGACGCTGGAAGTGGCGAGGAGGAGGGCCATGGGCTGAGCGAGGTTGTCGGAGAGGACGACGGCGGCTTTGAGTTGAGCGAGGACCGCTTCGCGATCGAAGAAGCCATCGACAACCTCGATGAACACGACCGCAAGCTCCTGCGACTGCGCTTCGTGGAGGAAAAAACCCAAAGCGAAATCGCCTCCGAGTTCGGCGTCTCTCAGATGCACATATCTCGCCTCTTGCGTCGGGCCTTGGAGAGGGTCCGCAAAGAGACCGAAAACCAGGTCGAGCCGGCGAACCTGGCGTAATCGCCGGCGCTAACGGTCAGGTGCCTTTTGACCTCAGGGATTCGCAGGGTCAAGCGGCTTGCCGCGGCAGTCGATTCCCCTGCTCCTCGGGTGGCAGACCTCGAACCTCGAGTAGGCCAATTTGCCTTTGAGGCCGGTCCAGCCGATCGCCCAGACGCGAAAGATGTGCTTGCCCAAGCCGACGGTGAAGACCTTGGGCGAGCGGCAGCGGTTGGCGGGGCGATTGTCGATCTTGCAGGAGAACCCCCGGACCTGGACGTGCTGGGGGGCGAAGAAGAACGTCCGCAGGCGGACCTTGGTCCTCTTGCCCTCGATTTCGACGCCGAGGGGCGCTCGGGCGATCGCCACGCGGGGCCGTTTCGGACGCTTCCTGCGTTTCTTGCTCCCACCCTTGGCGGGGGTGGGCGGCGTGGCGGCAAACGGGTCCTCGCTGGTGTAGATGGTGCCGCCGGCGCCGACTATCGCGCAGAGGGAGGCGGTTGGGCAGGAGACGCCGAAGGTGCCGTTCGGGATCCCCGTTTCCTCGACCCCGAAATAGGGCCGGAGGTTGGCGAAGGTCCAACCGCCGGCAAGCGGAGTTGCCGAGGTCATCACGTCTGAGTTGTTGTTGATCGCGACGCATTTAGTGACCGTGGCGCAGTCGACGTCGGTGATCTGGACCGGGCCTCCCCCCGGTGACAATCTCCAAGCCTCTGCGGAGCCGGTCGGATTGGCCGCCGCAAGCAGGTTCCCGTAGAGGTTGCCGGTGACGCAAAGCGTCGATGAGGGGCAGGCAACTCCGAACAGGGACCCCTGTCCGTTGGTCATCTCGGCCCGCTGCCAGATGCCTCCGAGCGGGTTGGTGGAGCTGAGGATCTCGCCGACGTCGATCGGCTGGGCGACGATCCCGCTCCCGTTGTCGCCAACGGCCACGCAGAACGCGGCCGAGATGCAGGAGACGCCGCGCACTTCCAATGAGCTCTCGAGCTGAGTCGTCTGCCAAGCGGAGGCACCGCCGGTCGGGTTGGTCGTGGTGACGATTTTCCCGTTACCCGCTACGGCCACACAGAAGGTCGTCGACGGGCAGGAGATACCGCGGAAATGGGTGTTCGGTCCGGTGGGAGTGAGGTCGGTCAACGCCCAGGCGGAGGCACCGCCGGTTGGGTTGGTGGTGGTGTAGATCAGGCCTTCGTAGGCGACCGCGACACAGAGCTGGGTAGTGGGGCAGGAGACGCCCCTGATCTGATGGCCGTTGAAGAATCCGCCTCCGGGGCCGGTGTCGAAGGAGCCCGAGCCGACGAAGGCCGCATTCCAGCTCGAGGCGTCGCCCGTCGGGTCGGTCGAGGTTGCCACGGTGTTGTTGCGGCCGACGGCAACGCAGAGATCGGCACTCGGACATGAGACGCCGAAGAACATCGTCTCCGCGGCTCCGCCGGTGAGCTGCCTCGACTTCCAGGTAGCTGCCGCGCTGGTACCCACGCCGAGCGCCGAGATCACGATGAAGGCCGCAAGCGCAACCGCCACAGCCCTCTTTGCCGCTTGACGGCGCTTCCCTTTGACCGATACAGCCATCTCATCCTCCCCCGTCTAAAGACCCAACCACTCAAACACCTCGCTACCCAGAAAAGCCCGTTCTAGGCAGGGGCCGGCCCTTCGGAGGTATCGAAACGTCGTGGCTAGGGCCGTGGGGCTACACGATGAGGGACCGATGCAGCGAACGAAGCCCCCAGCAGCGCCCCGCCTTCCCGGCGAGGCGCTGCTGCTTGAGGAACGAGACTGAGCGCGCTAGGCGCGGCGCGGCGACTCTTCCTCGCCGTAGACGACGAGGCCGTGGATGCAGATCACGCAGAGGGCGAAGATGCCCAGCGACCAGAACGGATAGGCACCGCCGACGGCGAGCAGCGAGCCGATCGCGCCCAGGGACGCGGCGACCAATCCGATCACCCGGCCGAAGGTGTGGCCGGCGAGCAGCGAGAAGCCACCGCAGAGCTGGACGACTCCGAGAATGACGGTGATCCAGCCCCAGGTATGGAGCCCGGAGAACACGTAGCGGGAGCTGTCGACGAAGAACGTGGCGTCGCCGATCGCGGCAATGCCATAGATGACGTTGAGCGACCCCGCGATCAGCAGGAGGATGGCGACGAAGGCGGCACGGCCCTGACCCCTCATATGTATCCCTTTCCTAGTCGGTGCCCTTCCGGGGCTACCGGAGAATGAATCGACCAAGCAATAGCCTTGCCACCTTCGCGCCGGACCCCGGAAGACCTCTCCATGCATGAAGAAGCCCCGACCACGCCCCACCCTCAGGAGATGGTGTCGCTGGTCGGCGGCAGCTTCCTGATGGGCGCCGACGGCCCCGACTCGATCCCTGGCGACGGTGAGGGGCCGGTGCGGGAGATCGAGGTCGCACCCTTCTCGATCGACACCTGCGCCGTCTCCAATCGCCGCTTCGCCGCCTTCGTGGAGGCGACCGGCCACGTGACGGACGCGGAGCGCTGCGGCTGGTCGTTCGTCTTCGGCGGACTGCTCCCGGACGAGTTCCCGGACACCCGCGGGGTTGTCCAGGCTCCGTGGTGGCGCCAGGTCCTCGGCGCCTGCTGGAACCGGCCGGAGGGGCCGCACTCCTCCGTCGGTGACCGCCAGGACCATCCCGTCGTCCACGTCTCCTGGCGCGACGCCAGCGCATTCTGCGATTGGAGCGGAGCCCGGCTGCCAACCGAGGCCGAGTGGGAGTACGCCGCCCGCGGCGGCCTGGTCCAGATGCGCCTTCCGTGGGGCGACGAGTTGGAGCCGGGCGGAGAGCACCGGATGAACGTCTGGCAGGGAACCTTCCCCTCGCAGAACACGCTCGCGGACGGATACCTCGGGACCTGCCCGGTCGACGCCTTCCCCGCCAACGGCTACGGCCTCCACAACACCAGCGGCAACGTCTGGGAATGGTGCGCGGACTCGGTCGGAGCGCAGACGCGAGCGACTCGGGGCGGCTCCTACCTCTGCCACCACTCGTACTGCAACCGCTACCGGGTCGCGGCGCGCAGCTCCAACACCGCCGACACCTCGACCGGCAACACCGGCTTCCGCTGCGCGCGTTAGACGAAGTCTCCTGCTGAATAGAGTGCGGCGACCGCGGGAAGCCACGAACACGAGGGGATCAAATTGAGCAGCGAGAACGACCGGGTCAAGCGCGACGTCCTGCCGATCCCCGATCAGCCCTACGAGGGCCTGATCACCTACGACGCCAAGGATCCCGACACCGCCTTCCCGCCGATCGAGCCGCTGCGCCCACCGGCCGATGCCCCCAACGTCCTCGTCGTCCTGCTCGACGACGTCGGCTTCGCCGCCTCCAGCGCCTTCGGCGGCCCCTGCCAGACCCCGACCGTCGAGGCGCTCGCCGCGGACGGGCTCAAGTACACCCGCTTCCACACCACCGCCCTCTGCTCGCCGACCCGCGCCGCCCTGCTCAGCGGCCGCAACCACCACTCGGTGGGGATGGGCGGGATCACCGAGATCGCCACCGCGGCACCCGGCTACACCTCGGTCCGCCCCAACACCGCGGCGCCCCTGGCGGAGACGCTGAAGCTGAACGGATTCTCGACTTCCCAGTTCGGCAAGTGCCACGAGGTGCCGGTCTGGGAGACCAGCTCGATGGGCCCGTTCGACAGCTGGCCCTCCGGTGGCGGCGGCTTCGAGCACTTCTACGGCTTCGTCGCCGGCGAGACGAACCAGTACTACCCGGCGCTGTACGAGGGGACGACGCCGGTCGAGCCCGACCGCACGCCGGAGCAGGGCTACCACCTGACCGAGGACCTGGCCGACCGGGCGATCGGGTGGGTGCGCGAGCAGAAGTCGCTGACCCCCGACAAGCCCTTCTTCATGTACTTCGCGCCCGGCGCGACCCACGCCCCCCACCACGCCCCGGTCGAGTGGTCGGACAAGTACAAGGGCCGCTTCGACGCCGGCTGGGACGAGCTGCGGGAGGAGACGCTGGCGCGGCAGAAGGAGCTCGGCGTCGTTCCCGAGGACGCGGTCCTGACCGAGCGCCCGGCCGAGATCCCCGCTTGGGAGGAGATGCCCGAGGAGCTGCGGCCGGTGCTGGCGCGGCAGATGGAGGTATACGCCGGCTTCATGGAGCACACCGACCACCACGTCGGTCGCCTGATCGACTCGATCCGCGATCTCGGAGTGCTCGAGGACACGCTCGTCTACTACGTGATCGGCGACAACGGCGCCTCCGCCGAGGGCACCGTCAACGGCACGTTCAACGAGTCGTTCACCTTCAACGCGGCCAACGCGCTGGAGACGCCCGAGATGCTGGCGGCGAGGATCGACGAGCTGGGCACTCCGTCGGCCAACAACCACTATGCCGTCGGCTGGGCGCACGCGATGGACACCCCCTACAAATGGACCAAGCAGGTCGGCTCCCACTGGGGCGGGACCCGCAACGGGACCGTCGTGCACTGGCCGGCGGGGATCGAGTCCAGAGGCGAGATCCGCAACCAGTTCAGCCACGTGATCGACATCGCCGCCACGGTCCTCGACGCGGCGGGGCTCCCCCACCCCACCTTCGTCCACGGCGTCCAGCAGATGCCGCTGCACGGTAGGAGCATGCTGCCGAGCTTCGCCGACGCCGGGGCGGCCGAGCACCGCGAGACGCAGTACTTCGAGATGTTCGTCAACCGCGGCGTCTACCACCAGGGCTGGACCGCGGCGACCCGCCATAGCGTCCCCTGGCTGGTCGGCACCGAGCTGCCGGCGCTCGACGACGACGTCTGGGAGCTCTACGAACCGGGCGACTGGACCCAGTCCAACGACGTCTCCGCCGCGAACCCCGAGAAGCTGCACGAGCTGCAGCGCCTGTTCCTGATCGAGGCGGTCCGCTACGGGGCGCTGCCTCTCGACGATCGCCGGGTCGAGCGCTTCGAACCCCACATCGCCGGTCGCCCGACGCTGGTCGAGGGCAACTCGCAGATCTTCTACGGCGGCATGAAGCGGATCAGCGAAAACTCGATCATCGTGATCAAGAACCGCTCGCACTCGGTGACCGCTCAGCTGGTCGTCCCCGAAGGCGGCGCGGAAGGCGTGGTCATCGCCCAGGGCGGCGCCTTCGGAGGCTGGAGCATCTACCTCGACCAGGGGCGCCTGACCTACTGCTACAACCTGCTCGGAATCGCCCGCTTCAAGGTCGCGGGCGGCGAGCCACTGGCGTCCGGTGAGCACCAGGTGCGCATGGAGTTCGCCTACGACGGCGGCGGCCTCGGCAAAGGCGGCGACGTCGCGCTCTACGTCGACGGCGCCAAGGTCGGCGAGGGCCGGGTCGGGGGGACGATGCCGCTGATCTTCTCCGGCGACGAGACGACTGACCTAGGCACCGACACCGGGACGCCCGTCAGCGATGACTACGCCTCCGCCGACTGCGCCTTCACCGGCACGATCGAGTGGGTGCAGATCGACGTCGACGAGGCGGCCGAGGACGCCGACCACCTGATCTCCCCTGAGGAGCGGTTGCGGGTCGCGCTGGCTCGCCAGTAACGGCAGGAGACCGTCGGCGCCCGGGCGGCGTTTGCCGTCCGGGCGCTCTCAGGATCAGGCGGTGGGAATCGCGATCAGGCTGTTGAAGTCCGCCGAGCCATTCGCCACGGAGACGTCGCACTGGAGGCTGAGCTGGGTCGGGGACGTCGTAATCGTGGTCACGGCCTGCAGCGAGGCCGGGACTGCGGCGAGAGCGGGCATGGTCTTCATCGCCACCTGGTCGAGGGTGGTCGCGCCCGCCTTCAGCTCGCAGACGATGCTGTCGCCGGCGCCGGTATGGGAGAGCTGGGTCTTGGCGAGGACGACGTAGTTGCCGGCAGGAACCATCAGTGCGACCACCGTGGTCGGCGGGCTGGCGGTCGGCAGCGCGGTCAGGCCCTGTTTGGCCGAGAGCGGCGTGATCGTCCCGTCGGCGCCGTCCGTCCCGTTGCTGCCATTCGTGCCGTTGACGCCATCGGTTCCATTTTTCCCGTCGGCGCCATCCGTCCCGTTGGCTCCGTTGGGCCCGTTTGCGCCATTCGCGCCATTCGCCCCGTTGGTGCCATCGGTCCCGTTGGCCCCTTTCGCTCCTTCGGCGCCGTTCGCACCGTTGGCGCCAGCGGCCCCATTGGGCCCGTTCGCGCCATTCGCCCCATTCGTGCCGTTGGTGCCATCGGTCCCGTTGGCCCCTTTCGCTCCTTCGGCGCCATTCGCACCGTTGGCGCCGTTCGGACCGTTGGCGCCGTTCACGCCGTTGGTCCCTTTCGCTCCTTCGGCTCCGGTGGTCCCCTTGGCGCCGTCAGCGCCATTGCTCCCCGGGGTTCCGGGCGCGCCGGTGTCGCCCCTGGCGCCATTCACACCTTGGGTGCCCGCCAGCAACGCTCGCGTGCTCGTGCTCAGATCTCTCGGCTCGACCGCACCGCTCCTGATCGCCTTGCCGGTGACCGCGCCTGCGGCGATGTCGCCGGCCTGAATCAAACCCGTCGCGGCCACCGCTGATCCGCCGAGGACTACGAACAGGGCCAGACCCGAGAGGACGATCGAGGGGGTCGGCCACCATTGCCGCTGTCGCCTTCCAGTACTGCGGGCGCGCTTGATCATGAATACCGCTCCTTTAGCTAGCCGCTTTGCTGGAGCGGTACCTCGGCGCGAGCAGTTGCCCTCGCTGCGAAGTCATCGGAGTTTGCCCCGACCACGCCTAACTATTCGGCTGGAAGTGGACTTAAAGTGGCCGCGGTCGCCTGACAGATTGGGAGCTACACCGTTGTCGACCGGCCGAGTAGACGAGCGGGGCCCGGCGAATCAGCGTGTCTGGCGGGCCTGCGGCGAGGGGTCCCAGAAGTCGTCGACCTTGGTCGAGTCGCCGTGGTCGAGCCGGCGTGAGAGCGCCCAGATCTCCACCGGCTCGGAGCCGAGGTTGCGATGGGAGCGCGTGGTGCCGGGAGCGACCCTGACCGCCGAGCCCGCCTCGACCTCGACTACATCGTCCCCGAAGCGCCAGGTCGCGGTACCGCGCGTGACCAGGTAGATCTCCTCGGCCTCGTCGTGGAAGTGACCGGTGCCCTGCTCGAAATCGGAGTGCGGCGGCACTCGAATCAGCGTCACCGCGAGCTGCTCGGACCCCAATGCCTCGGTCAGCCGGCGGAACTCGCCGGGGACCTCCGAATCGGCATATGCGTCCGCGGCCCGATCGGCGGCCACGACTGAGTATCCAGCTGCCATCGCCTCTCCCTACCCGGACGACAGGGGCATAACCGGCGGGCGCGGGGGTAGAAGCGGCGGAGAGCAAAAGCGCACCGGATCCCGGTCGAGAGGAGAAATCATGCCGCCGCGTGGAGTGAAAAAAGGCAGCAAGCGAGATCGGCAGTACAAACAGATCAAGCAGAGCGAGAAGGACGCTGGCCGCTCGACCAAGCGGGCCGAGGAGATCGCCGCCCGCGCCGTCAACAAGGAAAAGGCGCGCTCGGGCGAGTCGAAAACCGCATCGCGAAGCTCGACGAGCGGGCCCTCGGCCTCGAGCCGGGGCGGCAAACAGTCGGGCAAAGGCCCCGGTGGCCGCACCCGCGACCAGCTCTACAACGACGCCAAGAAGCTCGGCATCGAGGGCCGCTCGAGCATGAGCAAGAGCGAACTGCAGCACGCGGTGGCCGGGGCGAGCTGACCGACCGCTGCAGTCAGGCGATCAGCTGCCTCACTTCGCGCTCGAGCCTTGTCCGCGCCCTCCCGCTCATGCGGCCGTTGACCGACGCCTCAGGGCTGATCGTCTCGCCGTTGCGGAAGCGCTCGATCACCCGCGGGTCGACGTAGGAGCGTCGGCAGACGGCCGGCGTGTTGCCGAGCGCCTCGGAAACCCGAGCGATCGCCGCTTTCACCGACCGCTTGCTCGCCGCCTCCGAGCTCGGCTCCGGCTCTCCCGCGAGCTCGACCGCGGCCAGGACCGTGCCGTGCCAGGTGCGGAAGTCCTTGGCCGAGAACTCGGCGCCGATCTGTTCCTTGAGGTAGTCGTTGACGTCGCTGGAGCGGACGTCGCGCCACTCACGTCCCTGGCGCCAGGCGAGCAGGTCCTCCGGGCCGCCCCGTCGCCTGCGCATCGTCTCGATCGCCCGCACCGCGGCGGGGTCGCGGATCGACTGCACCCGGCGCTGGCCGCTCTTCGCCGGGAAGTCGAAGACGACCTCCCCGCTGCTGACGGTGACGTGCTCGCGGCGCACGGTCGCGAGCCCGAAGCTCTCGTTTTCCTCCGCGTAGACCTCGCCGCCAACCCGGAAGAAACCAAGGTCGAGCAGTCGTACGGCGCAGGCCAGGGCCCGCTCGCGCGGCATCCCCTGGCGGCGCAGGTCCGCGGTGACGGCGCGGCGCAGGCGCGGCAGCGCGGCGGCGAACTCGCGGGCCGTCTCGAACTTGCGCTGTGCCTGCCGCTGCTGCCAGCGCTCGTGGTAGAGGTACTGCTTGCGGCCGGCGGCGTCGACCCCGGTCGCCTGCAGGTGGCCGAGTGGGTCGGGACAGACCCAGACTTCTTTCCATGCGGGCGGAATCGCCAGCTCGCGGATCCGCTCCAGGGTCTCTTCGTCGGCGACGTGCTCGCCATCGGCGTCGTAGAAGCTGAATCCGCGGCCCGCGCGGCGCCGCACGATCCCCTCCCCTTGGCAGTCGGAGCGGCGCAGCCGGCCGCGTGGCGCAGCCCGGGTCACCTTCGGGCCAGATCCCCGAGCGCCGCCCGGTTCTCGCCCAGCTCGGCGACCGAGGTGAAGACGCGGGCCGCGCCCGCGTCGCGCAGCTCTGACTCCGAGAAGCCGCCGGTGAGGACCGCGAGGGTTGGAATGCCCGCGGCCAGCGCCGCCTTCGCGTCCCAGGTGGAATCGCCGACCATCACCGCGCCGCCGTCCCCCTCCACCTTGCCGAGGGCCGCGTGTACGAGGTCGGGATCCGGCTTGGTCTGCTCGACGTCGGCGGCGGTGGTCCAGCCGGCGACCAGCTCGCGGGCGTCGAGCAGGTCGAGACAGTGCTCGACCTCCTCGGCCTTCGCCGAGCTGGCGAGGATCGTGGCGGCTCCGTCCTTCTGCAGGTCCACGAGCAGCCCGCGGGCGCCCGCCATCGGCTCGACTTCCCCGATCAGCTCGGCGTAGGCGTCGCCCTCGGCGGCGCGGACCTTCTCCCCCAGCTGGCGCTCGCCCTGCTCGCCGATCAAGGCGGCGACGATCTGATCGCCTCCCATGCCGATGTGGCGGTGGATCTGCCAGAGCGGGACCACCTGCCCGTGGGCGCGGAGGGCCCGGTACCAGGCGATCGCGTGCTGGTAGTTGGTGTCGACCAGGGTGCCGTCGATATCGAGAACGACGGTCAGCGGGTTCTCGGGCTCGGGCGTCATCGCCGACGGCTACCCGCGGTTCGCCCCCGGGCAAACGGGTAATGCCAGGACGTGCGCTATCTCCACTTCTGTGCCCACGAGCAGTTCCCGCCCGACGATCTCCTGCGCCAAGCGGTCGAGGCCGAGCAGGCGGGGTTCGACGGAATCGGCTGCAGCGACCATCTGCAGCCCTGGTGGGAGGGCGGACACTCCGGCAACGCCTGGATCTGGCTGGGTGCCGCCGCCCAGGCGACGCGGAAGGTGGCGCTCGGGACCGGGGTGACGCCGCCCGGGCCGCGCTACCACCCGGTGCTAATCGCGCAGGCCTGGGCGACGCTGGAGGTGATGTATCCCGGGCGGCCGTACCTTGGCTTCGGCTCCGGCGAGGCGTTGAACGAGGCGCCGCTGGGCGAAGGTTGGCCCTCGACCGCCGACCAGATCGAGCGCATGGCCGAGGCACTGGAAATGATCCGGGCGCTCTGGGACGGCAAGAAGCTCGATGGTCAGGGCGAGCATTTCGGCGCCGACGGCGCCTTCATCCACACCCTTCCCGAGGATCGGCGACCGCCGATCTACGTCTCCGCCTTCGGCCCCCAGGCGGCCGCGGTCGCCGGCCGGCTCGGCGACGGGCTCTGGACCCTGGGCGACCCGGAATCGGTGCCGGAGATCCTCGACGCCTACCGCGGGGCCGCCGAGGACGCCGGCCGCGAGCCGGGCGAGATCGTGCTCCAGGCCGCGTTCTCCTGGGCCGTCGACGACGAGGCGGCGCTCGAGGGCGCCCGCGTCTGGAAGGGAGCCCAGCCAAAGGAGTTCTTCAAGGACGACTGGCACGACCCGAAGGCGATGTACGAGCACGGCGAGCGCCAGGTCAGCGACGCAGAGCTGCGGGAAGCGATGATCATTTCCGCCGACCCGGTCGAGCACGTCGAGCGGATCCGCGAGGTCGAAGAGCTTGGCGCCACCACGGTCGCGCTGATGAACAACTCCGGCGCCGACCCGCACGCGGCGATCGAAACCTACGGGCGGGAGGTGCTGCCGAGGCTATGAAAGCGCTGATCATCAACTGCACGCTCAAAGCGGGCGCCGAGCCCTCGAATACCGAGGCGCTGACCAGCGTGGTCGCCGAGGCCCTGCGCAAGCAGGAGGTAGACGTCGCAGAAGTGCGCGCGGTCGACCACTCAGTTCTGCCGGGGGTCGAAACGGACATGGGCGAGGGCGACGAGTGGCCCGCCATCCACGACCAGATCCTCGACTCCGAGATCCTGATCATCGCGACGCCGACCTGGGTCGGCCGCCCCTCCAGCGTCGCCCAGCGCGTACTGGAGCGGATGGACGCGATGATCTCCGAGACCGACGAGGAGGAACGACCGGTCGCCTACAACCGCGTTGCCGGTGTCGTCGTCACCGGCAACGAGGACGGTGCCCACCACGTGATCTCCGAGCTCGCCGGCGGCCTCGGCGACATCGGCTTCACGATCCCCGGGCAGTCCTGGACCTACTGGAACAGGGGACCAGGGCCGGGCAAGGATTACTCGGAAACCGACGAGGGTCACGATTGGTCGCATGAAACCGGGCGGGCCGCGGCAGCCAACCTGCTGGCGGTGGCCCGAGCGCTAGCGGCCAAGCCGATGGCGGCTCCGCCTGGGTGAGGCTGAAGCGAAACCGGCTCACCCTCCTCGCCTTCGCCGTCCTCTGGCTTGTCTGCTTCTCGCGCGGATGGGAAGATGCCGCGATGACGAGACGACGCAGCACCTTGGCCCTGTTCGCAACTCTGGCCGCCGCCTGCGTGGCGGCACCCGGCGCCTCGGCGGCGATCGTCGACCTCGCGGCGGAACCATCGGAGACGCAGGTCTACTTCGGCCCGGCCCGCACGATTGCGGTCGCGCAGGCAAACGCAGGCGCCGGCAGCAGCCCGCTCGACCTCTTCGGCGGCTTCTCCGGCAGCGGCAACAACCAAGTTCAGATCACGATCACCAAAAACTCGGGGCGCTGGAAATTCGGCCAGCACGAATCGATCCAGGGCATCTCCGTCCCCGGCCGGCCCAACGAGTTGCAGGTGGCCGACGTCACCTCCGACGGCAACCTCGACATCATGGTCGCGACCGACGGTGGAGTCGGCATCATGCGAGGCGCCCCGAACGGCTCCTACAGCTCCTTTATCGCGCCCACCGGGTCCCCGGTCACCGCCAGCACAGGCGTCGTCCTGGCGAATATGGACGCCAACACCCTCCCCGACATGGTCGTCTCGACCGTCTCCTCGATCGACGTCTACCTCAACACCGGCTCCCCGACCGCTCCCTACGCGACCAAAACTTCGTACCTGATCGAAAACGGCACCAGCGGCACCGTCGGCGTCGGCGTCGGCGACTTCGACGGAGATGGCGACCGCGACCTCGCCACCACCGTCACCTCGACTCAGAGGGCCACCGTCATGCGCAGCGAGGTGGGCACCTTCTTCACGACTCCCGGGGTCGGGCTCTTCACCCGACCGGGGGCGATCGAGGTCGCCGACGTCGGTGGCGACGCGCGACCGGAGCTGATCGTCGCCGAGCCCGACCGCGGCACCGTCGCCGTGATCTCGACCGCCAACATGAATACCTACCTCGGCCCGATCCAGCGGATCGCGACCGGGGTCGCGCCAGTCGACGTGCTCGCCACCGACCTCGACGGTGACGGCCGCCGCGAGATCGTCACCGCCAACGCCGGCTCCGACACCGTCAGCGTGAGCGAACTCGGCGGCGCCACCAAGTCGTTCCCCGCCGGTCCCGCGCCGTCCGCACTGACGATCGCCAACGTCACCGGCGACGCGCGGCCAGACGTGATCGCCGCCAATGACGCCACCACCGGCATCACCGTGCTGACCAACCTCGGTCCGCCGGCGCCCGCGCCCGCAGCCCAGGCGCCCGCAGACGCCAAACGGCGTACGGCGAGCCTGACCTGCGCCGCGAAAGCCAAGAAAGGCGTGGTCCGCAAGGTCGAGTGCACGGTGAGCCTCAGCGACCGCGACGCCGCCAAATCGCTGCAGGCGACGCTGCGGCGCAAGGGTAAGAAAGCGGTGCTCTCCAACGCCACGGCCAAGCCCGGAAAGAAGCTGAGCCTGAGCGTGCCCAAAGCCCTGGCGCCAGGCCAGTACCTGGTCAAGCTGACCGTCACCAACAGCGACGGCGGCAAGCTGAACGCGCAGCGCTCCGTCACGGTGGGCGATCCCGGCTCGAAGCGCCTCCCCTCCCGTTAGGCTCGGCCGATGACCACCTACATTCGCTTCGGAGACGACCACTCGGTCGCCGTGCAGGAGGACTACGAGGAGATCAAACTGCTGATCGCCGCCGGCGAAGCGACCAAGGTGCCGACGTTCGAGGTGACGCGGATCGACGGCGCACGACTGCTCGTCAACACCCGTGAGGTCTGGACGATCTCCGAAGGGCGCAAGAAGAAGGAGCGCTGACGGGATGGGGTTTCACTGCCCCGGCCCTGGGTAAACGAGAATTTCTCCCCCCGCAGTGAACCCTGGAAACGCCCCTCCTGCGAGGGGCGTTTCTGCGTTCGGGGCCTCTTAGTTCTTACCGGCCGGGTCCTCGCCGGGCCAGCGGCCGGTGAAGGCAGCAAAGCCACGGCGGGCGCCGTAATCGGTGAGACCTTTGGCGACGCGGAAAATCGCACCCTCGATCGCCAGCGCGGTGACCAGCTTCACGGTCGGGACGCCGCGCTGATCGGGCTCCGGCGGCTCCTCGTCGTCGATCACGGCCCAAAGCCTTTCGAAGGCCTTCTTGCCGAGCATTCCGGCGACCAGGCCGGCGCCGATCCCGATCGGAGCAAAGAGAAACTTCATGCGCGCAGGCTACCCGGCCGGGGGCCGCGGTAAGCGGAGCCCGCCTGGGCGACTTGTTACGATATATCGTGTTAGTAACCGATAGAAAGGCCTTCGATGCACCACAGACACGAATCGAGACATGAGGCGCACCTGCGCGAGTTCGCCCGCAGCCGCGGGCCCCGCTATGGACGCGGGCCCCGCGGACGCGGCGGCGGACGGGCGCGGCGCGGCGACGTGCGGGCCGCGATCCTGGCTCTGCTGGCCGAGCGGTCGATGCACGGCTACGAGATGATCAAGGAGCTCGAGGAGCGCACCGACGGTGCCTGGACTCCGAGCGCCGGCTCGATCTACCCGACCCTGCAGATGCTCGAGGACGAGGGGCTGATCCGCGGTGAGGAGAGCGAGGGCAAGCGTCGCTTCACGCTGACCGAGGAGGGCTCAGCCACCCAGGCCGAGAAGGGCGACGAGCAGACTCCCTGGGACGCTGTCAAGGCCGACACGGAGCCCGAGGAGGCCCAGCTGGCCGGCTCGATGAAGAAACTCCACCACGCGATCCGGCAGGCCTTCGTGGCCGGCGACGCCGATCAGCAGCAGCGCGTCCGAGAGGTTCTCGACGAGAGCAGGCGCAAGATCTACGCGATCCTCGCCGAGCAGGACTGATCAGGATCGGCGAGGCGCGATCCGCTTGCGGACGCGCCTCGCGGCCCCGGTCGCGTTAGCGACGGGCCGCGAGAAGTCCGCTCCCCTAGCGGACCCACACATACAGAGATGCGCGTCTCCCCTCCCTGTGGTGAATCCCCAGAAGCAGGTCTCGAAGAGTCGCTTCATCCACCTCCACCGGGAAGACGGTCGCAGACTATGCGATTGCGTCAATCGACGCAATCGTCAAAATTCATTAGCCCAGGATTGGCTGCTTGGACAGAGCGGAGGCAAGTACTCGCTCCGCCACTGACTCGCCAGTGAGGCCCACCTCGCCGCGCAGCAAGGCCGGCTTGCCGTGGGTGACGTAGCGGTCTGGAAGACCTACCCGCAGCACCCGCGCGCGCTCTCCCGGACCCTCGGCGAAGGCGTCCTCGAGGTGCTCCAGCACGGCCGAGCCGAAGCCGCCCGGCAGCACGTTCTCCTCGATCGTCACCAACAGCTCGTGCCCGCGCGCCAACCGCGTCGCCAGCTCGCCGTCGATCGGCTTCGCGAAGCGCCCATCGGCGACGGTCGCGTTGAGGCCATGGCCGGCGAGGATCGCCGCTGCCTCGCGGGCGACCGTGACCCCGTACCCGTAGCCAAGTAGTGCCACGCGTTCACCCTCGGCGAGAATCTCGCCCTGGCCGATCGGGATCGGCTCCGGGCTCGCCGGCGGCTCGACGCCCTCCCCCGCCCCACGCGGGTAGCGCAACGCGGTGGGGCCGTCATAGGCGATTGCGGTGTGCAGCATGTGAACCAGCATCGCCTCGTCGCGCGGGGCCATTACGACCACGTTCGGGATCGGCCGGAAGTAGGAGACGTCGAAGACGCCATGGTGCGTGGGACCGTCATCGCCGACCAGTCCGGCGCGGTCCATCGCGAAGGTGACGTCGAGGTTCTGCAGGCAGACGTCGTGGACGATCTGGTCGAAGGCGCGCTGGAGGAAGGTCGAGTAGATCGCGCAGACCGGCTTCGCCCCCTGCAGCGCCAGGCCACAGGCCATTAGCACCGCGTTCTGCTCGGCGATGCCGACGTCGTAGTACTGGTCGGGGACCTCGTCGGCGAGCTTCTGCAGGCCGGTCCCCCCCGCCATCGCCGCGGTGATCCCGATCACCCGCTCGTCGCGCTCGGCCTCGGCCACCATCGCCTCGGCGAAGACCTGCGTGTACTGGGGCGGAGAACCCGCCGCGGGAGGTTTCTCCAACCGCTCGATCCCCTCCGGCGAATCCGTTTCCACCACGGGCACGACCGGGGGCCGATGGGCCGATTTCGTGTCTATATCTCCCGAAATCGGCCCGTCGGCGGCGGGTTTGCCGTTGACGATCGAGTTCGGCTTCGCCGCGTGCCACTCCTCCATCGTCTCCAGGCCGCCGGCTTCGGCCGGCGCGAAGCCCTTGCCCTTGACGGTGTGGATGTGGACGACGACCGGGCGCTCGGACTCGAAGGCCTCGGTCAGCGCCTCGCGCAGGGCATGCACGTCGTGACCGTCGATCACGCCCATGTAGGCGAGGTCGAGCTCCTCGAAGAAGAGCCCCGGCGCCCAATAGGCCTTGATCGCCGACTTGATCTCCGGTCCCAGCCGCTCGATCCGCCGACCGAGGCCGAGCGGCAGCTTGGTCAGCCGGTCCTCGACCCCCTCGCGGGCATGGTAGAGGCGCGGGTTGAGCCGGATCCGGTTGAAGTAGCGCGAGAGCGCGCCGACGTTAGGTGAGATCGACATCCCGTTGTCGTTGAGGACGATCACGACCGGGGTCTGCAGGCCGCCGGCTGCGTGCAGTGCCTCGTAGGCAACGCCGCCGGTGAGGGCTCCGTCGCCGATCACCGCGGCGACCCGGCCGTCGGTGCCGATCCCGTGGCGCATCGCCTCCTTGAGACCGACCGCGTAGCCGATCGAGGTCGAGGCGTGGCCGGCGCCCATGATGTCGTGCTCGGACTCGGGAATCGAGCAGAACGGGGCCAGGCCCTCGTACTGGCGGATCGTCGGCAGTTCCTCGCGGCGGCCGGTGAGGATCTTGTGCGGGTAGGACTGGTGGCCGACGTCCCAGAGGATCTTGTCGCGCGGCGAGTCGAGCAGGCTGTGCAGGGCGACGGCGAGCTCGCAGGTACCGAGGTTGGCGCCGAAGTGACCGCCAATCTCACCGATCGTGTCGATGATGTACGTCCGCATCTCCTCCGCGACCTGCGCCAGCTCGGCGTCGTCGAGGCCGTGCAGGTCGGACGGGCCATCGATTCCCGGCAGCAGCGGCTCTCTGCTCTCGTCGTCCTGACTGCCCTGGGTGGGGGGCGTTTCGCTCATTCGTTCCTCGTGAAGATGTAGTCGGCCACGCGGCTCAGATCCTCGGTCGCGCCGTCGGCCCCGGCCAGCGCCGCGCGCGCTTTGGCGTGCGATTCGGCCGCCAGCTCACGCGCCCGCTCCAGCCCGAAAAGGCTGACGTAGGTGAGTTTTCCATGTCGCTCGTCGCTTCCATGTGGCTTGCCGAGCTGCTCGTCGCTCTCGGTGACATCGAGGATGTCGTCGACGATCTGAAAAAGGACGCCGAGCTCGTCCGCAAAGCGGCGATAGGGCATTGTCTCATGTTCGCCGACTCCCTCGAGGATCAGTACGACACCGACGCTGGCGGCGATCAGCCGGCCCGTCTTGAGCGCGTGCAGCGCCCGCAGCCCCTCGGCATCGGCCTCGTCGCCGATCACGTCGACGTATTGGCCCCCGACCATGCCGTCGACGCCGGTCGCGGCGGCCAGCTCGCGCAGCGCCGCCAGCACCCGCGCCGGCTCGCCGGACTGGCCGCAGAAGAGCCGCACAGCCTCGGCGAAGAGGCCGTCGCCGGCGAGGATCGCGACGTCCTCGCCGTACTTGACGTGGGCGGTCGGCTGGCCGCGGCGCAGCACGTCGTCGTCCATCGCCGGCAGGTCGTCGTGGATCAACGAGTAGGTGTGGATCAACTCGATCGCGCAGGCGACCGGGAGGAAGCGCTCGGGGTCGACCCCGAGCGCCTTCGCGGTGGCCAGCGCCAACACCGGCCGCACCCGCTTGCCGCCGGCGAGCAGCGAGTAGCGCATCGCCTCCTCGAGTCCGGCGGTCGGGGCGGCCACCGAGAAGCGCAGCTGCTCCAGCGCCGCATCCACCGTTTGGCGCAGGTCGTCCGGGTAGCTCAAGACTGGGACTGCTCGCGAGCTTGGCGGTTGGCCTCCTCGACCGCCTCGGCGGATAGATCGGCCGCCTCGGCGGCCAGCTCGGCGGCGCGCTCGTCGGCGAGCTGGACGTTGCCGTCGAGCTCGGTCGCGATCTCGCGCAGGCGGGCGGCGATCTGCCGCAGCCGGTTGTCGGCGCCGTCGTTCATTTCGCCGGCTCCCGCTCACGCACGATCGCACCGAGGATGCCGTTGATGAATTTCGGCGCATCGGCGCCGCAGTACTCCTTGGCGATCTCGATCGCCTCGTTGATCGCGACCTCCGTCGGGGCCAGGTCCTCCTCGATCTCATACAGCGCCACCCTCATCACGTTGAGGTCGAGCGGCGCGATGCGGTCGACTGTCCAACCTTTGGCGTGGGCGGCGATCGTCTCGTCGAGGTCTTCACGGTGCTCGTCGACGCCCTCGGCCAGTTCGCGAGTCAGCGGGCGGGCCTCGGCGATCAGCTCGTCGAGCGGGCGGCCGGTGACGTCGCGCTGGTAGCTGGCGAAGACGGCGTCGCGGCGTTGGTCGGATCGGCGCATCGACCTATTCTCGCGCTTTCGGCGGACCGCGCGCGGGGCGCGCCCGGAGCCCGCTCTAGCGCAGGATCTCGACCAGCAGGACCCAGGCGTTGGCGACCGCACCGACGATCGCGAAGACGATCCCGGCGGCAACCCAGTAGAGGCCACCGCCGTCGCTGGTCATCAGACTGGCGCCGCCGATGATCAGCGGCACCAGGCCCAGGATCCGGATTCCCCAGCGCGAGAGCAGCCAGGCGCGCAGCTGCGGCGCCCCGTCCTCGCGGACCAGCGGCAGACGGATCACGGTGAAGGTGAGGGCGATCGCGCCCACCAGGATCTCCAGGCCGAGGACACCCGCGCTCTGCCCCGGGATCAGCGAGGCGATCGAGACGACCAGCACGCCGACCAGCATCAGCACCGTTTCCAGGGCGCGTTCGGGCAGGCCGGCTTCGCCGAGGATGCGCTCGAGGTTGATCGAGACGGCGACGAAGAGCAGCCCGGCCAGCGCCGCCGTGGCCCCGGCCGACGCGACGAAGAGGTCGGTCCACCGGCTGGGATCGTAGGCGTACACGGGTCTCGCTCAGGCGCGGGACATGTACTCGCCCTTGCGCGTGTCGACCCGGATCGATTCGCCCTCCTCGATGAAGAGCGGGACCTGGATCGTCACCCCCGACTCCAGGGTCGCCGGCTTGGTGCCGCCGCCCGAGGCGGTGTCGCCCTTGAGACCAGGGTCGGTCTGGGTCACCTTCATCTCGATCGCGCTCGGCACCTGCACGTCGCTCGCCTGCTCGTCGACGAAGAGGATCTCGACGTCGGAGTTCGGCAGTACCCACTGCATCGAGTCGCCCAGCGAGGCGGTGGGGATTTCGATCTGTTCGTAGTCGCGGCTGTCCATGAAGACGGCCGAATCGCCGGAGTCGTAGAGGAACTGCATCTTGCGCGATTCGGTTCTCACCGGGCGGAACTTCTCACCGGCGCGGAAGGTTTTGTCGATCACCGAGCCATCCTCGATCCGCCGCAGCTTCGAGCGCACGAAGGCGCCGCCCTTGCCCGGCTTGACATGCTGGAATTCGATGATCTTCCAGATCTTGCCGTCGATCTCGATATGGGTGCCGTTCTTGAACTGGTTAGTTGAAATCACGGCGGCAATCCTAGAGCGCGCGGCCCGGCGGGGCCAATCTCACGTTCCTGCTGGCACGGGCGTTGAATTCGGGTGAGGCGCGAGGAGATCGAGTTTGAGGTCGGCGGGGACCGCTGCGCGGCCTGGGTGTATCCGGCCGCGGGTGCGGCGCAGCGCGGGCCGGCGATCGTGATGGCGCATGGGCTCTCCGGGACCCGGCGCGACCGGCTGGGGCCGTTCGCGGAGCGCTTCGCGGCGGCCGGGGTGACGGCGATCGTGTTCGATCACCGCGGCTTCGGCGACAGCGGCGGCGAGCCGGACCGTTTCGAGCCGGGGCGACAGTTGGAGGACTGGCGGGCGGCGATCGCCTGCGCGCGCTCTCTGCCAGGCGTGGATCCTGAGCGCGTCGCCACCTTCGGCTCCTCGATGGGCGGCGGCAACGCGCTCGCCGCCGCGGCGGCGGACGAGCGGATCGCGGCGGCGATCAGCCAGGTTCCCTTCCTCGACATCGTCACCCAGTCGCACCGCTCCTCGCCGCGAGTGAGTGCGCGGCTGCTGGCGGCGGCGGTCCGCGGCGGGCACGTGCCGGCGATCGGCGAGCCGCACGAGGCGGCCTTCATCAACGCGCCGGGAGCCGCCGAGGGCTGGCGCCGCGTCGTCGCCGGCGGCGAGGACTCGCGCTGGCGTGACCGCGTCTCCGCCCGCTGGCTGATCGGCCGTCCCTTCCGCCCCGGCCGCCACGCCGCCGGGCTGCACTGTCCCTGGCTGGTCTGCGTCGGCGAGGCCGACCGGGTCGCCCGGCCGGGGCCGGCGATTGCGGCGGCGAGGCGAGCGCCACTGGGCGAGCTGCGCACCTATCCCGGCGTCGACCACTTCGACATCTACGACGGCCCCGAGCACGAGGCGGTCCTCGCCGACCAGCTGGAGTTCCTGCGGCGCCATCTCGGCGCTCAGATCTGATCGAGAACTGCATTTCCCCCGTCATAGGGGGAAAATGCAGGTCTCGATTCTCAGTGGGTGGCGCTGGTCGCGCGTTCGCGCGCCAGCAGGACGAGGACCAGGGCCGAGAGGGCGGCGACCGCGCCGACGAAGACGAGGCCGGCGTCACGGAGGCCGATCGCCTGCGCCAGCAGCCCCTCTCCCACCACCGGGATCGAGATCGCCACGTAGGCAACCACGAAGAAGCTGGAGGCGACCTCACCGCGCTGGGCCTCAGGCGCTGCGGCGTTGACGGCGCCGAGGCCGGCGCGGAAGCTGAGGCCCTGGCCGAAGCCGGCGACCATGCCGCCGAGCAGGAGCAGCGGCAGGGAGGCGTCGGCGAGGCCGGCGCCCAGGGCGACCATGCCGGCGACCAGGGTGGAGCAGCCGAAGGGCAGCGCTCGCTGCGCCGGGACCAGCGGCCCGAGCGCGAGCTGGCCCAGCGCGGAGGCAGCGAAGACGGAGAAGACGATCAGGCCGATCGCGGCGTGGTTGGTGACGCCGAGGACCTGCCCGGCGAAAGCGGGTCCGACCGCGGTGAAGAGGCCGAGCACGGCGAAGCCGGCGAAGGCGGCCATGCTGGCGCGGACGAAGACGGCGCGAATCTCGGCCGGGACCCGCAGGCCCTGCGGGCGCAGGCGTGGCCGTGGCTTTGGGGGGGTCGGCTCGGAGATCGCCCAGATGCCGACCACGGCCGGCACCAGCAGCGCCAGGTCGACCCAGAAGGGCAGGTGCAGCGGCGAGCTCGACCACTCGGCGATCGCACCGGCCAGCAACGGCCCGCAGCCGAGGCCACCCATGTTGGCGATGGTCGCGATCAGGGTCGCGCGAGTGCGGTCCTCCGGGTTTGCGAGGTCGACGAGGGTGGCGGTCGCGGTGCCGGTGAAGATCCCCGCCGAGAGCCCGGAGAGCAAGCGGCCGACGAGCAGCGGCGCCAAGCCCTGGGCGAGCAGGAAGGCGACCGCGCTGAGGGCGGAGAGCGCCAGGCCGGCGAGCAGGACCCGGCGCCGGCCGACCTCGTCCGAGAGGCGGCCGAACAGCAGCAGCGCCGCGATCACGCCGACCGCGTAGGTAGCGAAGATCACCGTGATCATCAAGGTCGAGAAGCCGAACTCCGCCTGGTAGAAGACATAGAGCGGGGTCGGCAGCGTCGTCCCCAGCATCGTCGCCGCGAACGCGTAGGCGGCGATCGCGAAGGCGAGCGGGCGGGCGATCCTCGGCGACGGGGCGTGCCTCACCCCGGCAGCCTACGCAGGCGGTTGGCTCGGCTCGGCGGCGTCGCCGGCGGTGCTGGTCGTCAGCGGTGCGGCAGCGCCGCCGCTGAGCACGCGGCGGACCAGGCGCGGGGCGAGGATGCGGGCGTAGGCGGCGAGCGCGTAGGGGCGCGGGACGTAGCGCTCCGCCTTGCCGCCGGGGCCGACCTCATAGATCGCCTCCGCCACGGTGGTCGGCTTGGAGACGATCCAGCGGGTCAGGGCCTTCTCGCGCAGCTCGGTGGCCGGGAAGCCATCGGTGGCGACGAAACCCGGCAGGACCATGCCGACATGGACGCCGTGCCGGAGCTCCTCGGCGTAGAGCGAGTCGGTCCAGCCGATCAGCGCGAACTTGCTGGCCGAGTAGGCGCCGGAGCCGGCCCGCGAGACGCGGCCGGCCGTGCTGGCGACGTTGACGATCGCGCTCGGGGCGCTGGCACGGAGCAGCGGCAACAGCTCCTCGGTGAGGCGAACGACGGCGTCGAAGTTGAGCTCCATGTGGCGCTGCACGTGCGCGTGACCGGTGTCGGCGAAGCTGCCGCGCCAGGCGGCGCCGGCGTTGTTGACGAGCAGGTGCAGGTGGCCGCCGTGCTCGGCCTCGAGGTGGGCACGGACCTTTTGCGGGGCATCGGGGTCGGTGAGGTCGACCGCAAGGAAGGTCGCCCGGCAGGGCAGCGAGTCGGCGAGCCGGCGCAGCAGCTCCTCGCGGCGAGCGACCAGAATCAGCTCGGTGCCCGGCTCGCGGGCGAGCCGGATCGCGGTCGCCTCACCGATCCCGGTCGAAGCTCCGGTGACCAGCGCCACTCTCCCCTCCGTTGCCATCGACCAAAGATATTCACTGGCGTGTCGCGTTTGCCGACCCCCCGAACGAGCTCGGCAGGTGAGGGCGATCGGGGGGAGTTGCAAGGATTGCCGGCGTGGAGAGCTCAGCCCAAGGACACGGCCGGCTCGGCGCCGCCCGCCGCGAGGGCGAGCGGGTAACGCCGCTCGAGCTCTTCTTCGACCTTGTCTTCGTCCTCGCGATCACCCAGTGCACGGCGCTGATGGCCGACCGCCCGACCTGGTCGGGACTGCTGCAGGGACTGCTCGTGCTCGGCGTGCTCTGGTGGGCCTGGGTCGGCTACGCCTGGCTGACCAGCGTCATCGATCCCGAGGAGGGTGCGGTGCGGCTGGTCATCTTCGCGGCGATGGCAGCGCTGCTGGTCGCCGCGCTTTGCGTGCCCGAGGCGTTCGACAGCCTCGGCCTCGCATTCGCGCTGGCGATCGGCTTCTTCCGCATCGCCCACATCGCCCTCTTCATGCTCGCCAGCCCGGACGACGACGCCCTCCGCCACTCGGTGCTCGGACTCGCGGTCAGCACCGCCGTCGCCGTGGCGCTGCTCGCCCTCGCCTCCCTCTTCGACGGCCTTGCCCAGGGGGCGCTGTGGGCCCTGGCGCTACTGCTCGACATGGGCGGGCCCTACTTCTTCGGCACCGACGGTTGGAAACTCGTGCCCGGCCACTTCGCCGAGCGCCACGGGCTGATCCTGATCATCGCCCTCGGCGAGTCGATCGTCGCGATTGGGATCGGCGCCGCCGGCATCCTCGACTTCGAAATGGGCGTGGTTGCGGTCCTGGGCGTGAGCCTGGCGGCGGCGCTGTGGTGGACCTACTTCGACGTCGTCGCCCTGATCTCGGCGCGAAGACTTAGCGAAGCGCCAGTCGGCCGCGCGCAGAACGCGCTCGCCCGCGACTCCTACTCCTACATCCACCTGATCCTGGTCGCCGGGATCGTGCTGGTCGCCCTGGGCCTGAAGACGACGATCGGCCACGCCGACGAGCACCTCCACGACGTCCCCGCCTTCGCTTTGCTCGGCGGCGTCGCGATCTACCTGATCGGCCTCGTCGCCTTCCGCTGGCGCCATGTGCAGACGCTCAACCGCCACCGCCTCGGCCTCGCGATCGTGCTGCTGATCCTGGTTCCGGTGGCGATCTCGATCCCGGCCTGGCTCAGCCTCGCGGTCCTCGTCGCCCTGGTTTGGGCGATGATCGCCTTCGAGCATCAGGGCTACGGCCCGACCCGCGAGCAACTGCGCCAGGAAGCCTCGGTCAGCGCGGAGAACGCTTAAGTAATGCGATCCATTCGTCAGTTCGGCATACTTCACCGCCGCAATGGCCACCCCTGACCTTCTCGACAAGCTCCTCCGCATCGGCGCGCCCTCGGGCTACGAGGCGCCGGCGGCCGAGATCTGGCGCGATGCCGCCGGCTTCGCGGAGCTCTCCAGCGACGGCCTCGGCTCCTCGATTGCCCGCGTCGGCGACGCCTCGCCGCTGTTCGCGGTGGTCGGCCACATCGACGAGATCGGTTTGATCGTTACCCACATCGACGAGAAGGGCTTCCTCTGGTTCGCCCCGATCGGCGGCTGGGACCCCCAGATCCTGGTCGGCCAGCGGGTCGAGATCCGCGGCAAGAGCGGCCTCGTCCCCGGCGTCGTCGGCCGCAAGCCGATCCACCTGCTCGAGCCCGACCAGCGCAAGAAGGTCGTCGAGCTGAAGGGCATGCACATCGACGTCGGCGCCGAGGACCGTGACGAGGCCGCCGAGCTGATCCGGGTCGGCGACCCGGTCGTGATCGCAGCCGAGCCGCTGCAGGTGGCCGGCGAGCGCCTCGTCTCCAAGTCGATGGACAACCGCCTCGGTGCCTATGTGGCCCTCGAGAGCCTGCGCCGCTGCGTCGACGGCGATGGGCCCGGCGGCTCCTACGCCGCCGTCGCCGCCGTGCAGGAGGAGATCGGCCTCTTCGGCGCCCGCACCGCCGCCTTCGAGCTGCGCCCCGACGTCGCCGTGGCCGTCGACGTCACCCACGCCACCGACGCCCCCGGCGTCGATGAGAAGGAGGTCGGCAGCCACCCGCTCGGCTCCGGCCCGGTGATCGGCCGCGGCTCCACCCTCTCCCCCAAGGTCTTCGAGCTGCTGGTCGAGACCGCCGAGGCGGAGGGCATCGAGTACTCGATCTCCGCCAGCGGCCGCGGCACCAGCACCGACGCCGACGTGCTCCAGATCTCCCGTTCGGGGATCCCCACCGGCGTCGTCTCGATCCCCCTGCGCTACATGCACTCGCCGGTCGAGATGGTCGACCTGCGCGATGTCGAGGCGACCGTCAATCTTCTCGCCGCGTTCGGCTCTCGCCTCTCCGCGGACGACGATTTTTCGCGCTAGCTCCTACTCGACGATCGTCAGTTCCTTCGGGAGCGAGCTGAGGTTGCGGTAGCCGTCCTCGGTGACGACGACGAAGTCCTCGATACGGACGCCGAGCTTTCCGGGCAGGTAGATCCCGGGCTCGACGGTGACGACTTCGTTGGCAGCGAGGACATCGTCGGCTTTGGGCGAGAGGCGCGGCATCTCGTGGACCTCGAGGCCGACGCCATGGCCGAGACCGTGGCCGAAGTTCTCACCGTAGCCGGCCTCATCGATGATCTTGCGGGCGACGGCGTCTACGTCTTCGCCCTTGGCGCCGGCGGTGACCGCCTCCAGCGAGGCGAGCTGGGCCTTGAGCGTGACCTCGTAGACCTCGCGCCCCTGCTCGCCGGGGTCGCCGGTGGCGTAGGTGCGGGTGCCGTCGGAGCAGTAGCCGTCGAGCTGGGCGCCCATGTCGAAGACGATCAGCTCGCCCCGGCCGATCTCCCGCGAGCCGGGCTCGGCGTGCGGCAGGGCGCCGTTGGGCCCGGCGGCGACGATCGCCGGGAACGAGGGGTCGCCGCCGAGCTCGCGGATCCGCGCTTCGGCGGCGCGGGCCACCTCGCGCTCGCTGCGGCCGGCGAAGCCGCGCTCGACGCTCCAGAGCCAGACCTCGTCGGCCAGCTTCGAAGCCTCCGTGATCGCCGCCAGCTCCTGCTCGTCCTTGACCCGGCGCAGCTCCTCGACGGCCCCGCCGGCGGGCACCGGCTCGACCCCCTCGGCGAGTTTGCCCTTCAGTTTCTCCAGCACGCGCACCGCCAGATGGTCGTCCTCGAAGCCGAAGCGCCCCTCCAATTTCTCGGCGATCGCGCCGAGCCAGTCGCCGGCGACCGTAAGCGCTTCCCAACCCTCGACCTCGGCGGCAGCGCGCTCGGTGTAGCGGAAGTCGGTGAGGAAGAGGCGGATGCCGGGCCCGCAGACGCAGGCCCCGTTGGTGCCGGTGAAACCGGTCAGGTAGCGGACGTTGGTGAGGTCGGTGACCAGGATCCGGTCGAGCTCGCGCTCGGCCAGGGCCCGCTCCAGACGCTCGCCGCGGCCGCGCATCAGTCGGCCAGCTCGCGGGCCAGCAGCTCCAGCGCCTCGCGGTAGCCGTCGGCGCCTTTGCCGGAGATCTTCGCCAGCACCAGGCCGTCGAAGACCGAGACCTTGCGCCAGTCGTCGCGCGCCTCGACGTCCGAGAGGTGGACCTCGACCGCAGGCAGGCGAGCGACGTCGAGCGCGTCGGCGATCGCGCGGCTGTAGTGGGTCCAGGCGCCGGCGTTGACGATCGAGGCGTCGGCGAGGTCGGGCAGCCGGTGCAGGTATTCGCAGAACTCACCCTCGTCGTTGGTCTGGAAGAAGATCGGTTCCAGCCCCAGCTCGCGGGCCCAGTCGGAGACCTGGTGTTCGAGCTCGCTCAGCGATTTGCCGCCGTAGAAGGCGGGGTCGCGGCGCTCGAGGATGTTGAAGTTGACGCCGTGGAGAACGGCGACGCGGTTGGCGGTCGGGCTCACGCGTACAACTCTTCCACGGCAGCGCGGACGGCGTCCGGCTCGACCAGCTGGCCAACCCGCGGATGGCCCGGCTCGGAGAGCAGGACGAAGCCGACGCCGGCGCTGGTGCGCTTCTTGTCGCGCTGCAGGGCGTCGAGCGTGGCGCCGACCGAGGCTCCGGGCCAGCGCGAGGGCTCGACCTGGGTCGGCAAGCCGAAGCGGGACAGCGAGGCCTCGGCCTCGTCGCGCAGATCGTCGGCCCCGGAGAGCCGGAGCGCCGCCAGCAGGCCGATCCCCACCGCTTCCCCGTGGCGGTAGATGCCGTAGTCGCTGGCGACCTCGATCGCGTGCCCGACCGTGTGGCCGAGATTGAGCGCGTTGCGCAGGCCGGCATCGCGTTCGTCGGCCGCGACCACCTCGCACTTGTAGCGGGCACAGGCAAAGACGGTCTCGCTCAGTTCGAACGGGTTCAGCTCTTCGATCAGCCGCACCCGCTCCCAGAGCGCGCCGCCGGCCAGCAGCCCGGTCTTCAGCACCTCGACGAAGCCGGCCGCGAGCTCCTCGCGCGGCAGCGACTCGAGGGTGGCGATATCGGCGATCACGGCGGCCGGCTGGTGGTAGGCGCCGGCGTAGTTCTTGCCCTGCGGCAGGTCGACGCCGGTCTTGCCGCCAATTGACGAGTCGACCTGGGCGACCAGCGTGGTCGGCACCTGCACCACCGCCACCCCGCGCTGGTAGCTGGCGGCGCAGAAGCCAGCGAGGTCGCCGACGACGCCGCCGCCGAGGGCGACGACGTGGTCCTCGCGGGTCATTCCAGCGCTCGCCAGGGTTTCCAGCACCGCCCCGACCTGGGCGAGCGTCTTCGACTCCTCGCCGGCCGGAATCAGCACCGGCTCGATCGCCAGCGGCCCCACGTGGCCGGCGTAGAGGTCGCCGACGACCGAGTCCGAGACGCAGAAGCGCCGGCCCTCCAGCGGCCACCAATTACTCTCCAGCAGCCCTCGCCCGACCACAATCGGGTACTCGCCGGCGGCGGTCGCGGCCCACAGCAGCTTGGTCCCCTGCGGCAGCTCGGCCAGCGCCTGCAGCGCCGGCATCGCCCGCTCGATCATCGCCCTGTCGCCCATCGGAATCACCGCGTCGGCCAGCTCCTCATAAAGCGGCAACCGCTCGGCTAGCAGCCGCTCGACGTCCTCGGCGCTGGTCGCCAGCGGCCGGTCGGAGTGTGCGATCCGGCGCCATGACTCGCGCGGGTCGACCTGCAGCCAGACGACTGCGTGGCGCTCCAGAGCGTTGCGGATGCGCTCGGAGAGGACGCTGCCGCCGCCGAGCGCGATCGCGCCACCGTCGGCCCGCTCGAGCAGGCCGCCGACGACCTCGGCCTCGCGGGCGCGGAAGCCCTCCTCGCCGTGGCTCTCGAAGGCCTCGCGCAGCGGCACGCCGAACGCTTCTTCCATCAGCGAGTCGATCTCGGTCGTCTCCAGACCGGCGCGCCGCGCCGCCGACAGGGCCGTGCTCTTCCCTGCCCCCATGAAGCCGATGAAGACGATCGCGGGCTTCATCGCGAGCCCATCTAACCGCGGAAGTCGATGCGCTGCTTGTAGGCGTCGACGGCGGCGAGCACGTCGTCGATGTGGTCGCCGCCGAACTTCTCGCGGTAGCAGCGGGCCAGGGTCAGGCAGACCATCGCCTCGGCGACCACGGCGGCCGCGGGGACGACGGTCGAGTCGGTCCGCTCGCGCAGGGCCTGCGCCGGCTCCTTGGTCTCGGTGTCGACGGAGCGCAGCGGCTTGGTCAGGGTCGAGATCGGCTTGATCGCGGCCCGGACCGACAGCGGCAACCCGTTGGTCATCCCGCCCTCGAGGCCGCCTGCGTGGTTGGTCTCGCGGTGGTAGCCGCGCTCCTGCGACCAGAAGATCTCGTCGTGGGCCTCGGAGCCGGGCCGGCCGGCGACGTCCCAGGCTTCGCCGATCGCCACCCCCTTGACCGACTGGATCGAGGCGACGGCGCCGGCGAGGCGGCCGTCGAGGCGGTCTTCCCAGGAGATGTGCGAGCCGAGCCCGGGCACGAGCCCGAAGGTGAGCACCTCGAAGCTGCCGCCGAGGCTCTCGTTGGCCTTGCGCAGGCGGTTGATCTCGGCCACCATCGCTTTGCTGGTCTCCGGGTCGAGGCAGCGAACCGGGTCGTCGTCGATGCCCTCGAAGTCGATCGGAGTGAGGCCCCCGCGCTCGGGGGCCACGATCGAGGCGATCTGCAGGACGTGGCTGTGGACCTCGACGCCGAGTGCTCCGAGGAAGCCGCGGGCGAGGGTGCCGGCGGCGACGCGGGCGGCGGTCTCGCGGGCGCTGGCCCGCTCGAGCACGTTGCGGACGTCCGAGTGGCCGTATTTCTGGGCGCCGACGAGGTCGGCGTGGCCCGGGCGCGGCAGATGCACCTCGTCGGGCTCGAAGCCCTCCACCGGCCACGGGTTCATCCGCTCCTCCCAATTCTTGTAGTCGCGGTTGGCGACCAGAACGGCAACGGGGCTGCCGAGGGTGCGGCCGTGGCGGACGCCGGAGCGGACCTCGACCGTGTCCGTCTCGATCCGCATGCGGCCGCCGCGGCCGTGGCCGAGCTGGCGGCGCGCCATGTCGCGGTCGAGCGCTTCGCGGTCGAGCTCGAGCCCGGCGGGCAGGCCCTCGACGATCGCGACCAGGCCTGGCCCGTGCGACTCCCCCGCGGTGGTGAATCGGAAGGTGCTCATGAGCTGCCTAGGCTATCGGCGCGAAGCCTGAAGGATTTTGAGGCCATGGACCACACAATCCTTCAGACTTCGGCGGCGGCACGCATTACGTCCAGCGGCGCCTCGCGGCCGGTCCAGATTTCGAGCGAGAGGGCACCCTGGCGGACGAGGATCTCGAGGCCGTCGATCACGGTGGCGCCGGCAGCCTCGGCAGCGCCCAACAGCGGACGCGAGCCCTCGCCATAGACCATGTCGACGACGATCTGGCCGGGGACGAAGCCGGCCGCGTCGAGCGGCAGCTCCTCGAACGGGTTCTCGCCGCCGAGCCCGACCGCGCTGGTGTTGAGGATCAGGTCGTAGGAGGCCTGGTCGGGACCGAGCACCGGCTTGCCACCGAGATCGGCACAGAGTCCCTCGGCGCGAGCAGCGGTGCGGTTCCAAACCTCGACCCGGGCGCCCTCGCCGACCAGCGCCCAGACCGCGGCCCGGGCAGCGCCGCCGGCTCCGAGCACAAGTGCGCGAGCATCCAGCGGCGTCGTCCCCAGCGCCGCCAGCAGCCCCCCGGCGTCGGTGTTGTCAGCAGCGATCCCGCCCTCGACGTCCGGGCCGAAGATCAGCGTGTTCGCGGCACCGATCTGGCGCGCCGCCTCGCTCGGAACCGTCGCCAACACCAGCGCCGCCTCCTTGTGCGGAATCGTCACGTTGGCGCCGGCGAAGCCTGCCGCCGCCATCTCCCCCACCTTGGCGGCGAAATCCTCGGGCGCGACCTCGATCGCCTCGTAGCTCCACTCGTTGCCCAGCCCCAGCGCCGCCAGGGCCGCGTTCTGCATCGTCGGCGAGCGCGAGTGCGCGACTGGGCAGCCAAGCACGGCCAGCTTCGGCACCCTATTCCCCGCAGCTGGTCGGCTCGTTGCCGCCGTTTGCGTCGCGCGCCTCGTTGTAGGCGGCGACGTCTTCTTCGAACTCCTCTTCGCTGGCCGAGAAGGCAAGCTCGCCGCACGTGTTCGGCTTGTTGACGTAGAAGATGAAGTCGCTCTTGGCGGGGTGGGCGGCGGCCTGGATCGCATCGAGACCGGGGCTGTTGATCGGCCCCGGCGGCAGGCCCTGGTTGGTCCGCGTGTTGTAGGGCGAGTCGATCGCCAGCTCCGATTCGGTCAGCGGCTTCGTGTAGTTGCCGGTGGCGAAGCGGATCGTCGCGTCGATCCCGAGCGGCATCCCTTCTTTGAGCCGGTTGTAGATCACCGCGGCGACCAGCTTGCGCTGCTTCGCGATCCCCGCCTCGCGCTCGATCATCGAGGCGATGATCAGCACGTCGAAGACGGTCAGGTTTTTCGACTTCGCGTACTTCATGTCGACCTTCTTGATCTGCTTCTTGAAGTCCTTCAGCTGCAGCTCGACGAGGTCGGCGACCGGCGCCTTCGGCTTCAGTTCGAAGGTGTTCGGGAAGAGAAAGCCCTCCAGGTCCCTGGCGTTCCTGCCGCCGTATTCGGCCGGGTCGAGGTACTTCGATTTGACAGTCTTCTTCGTGTAGCTGCCGGGCACGCCGTCTTCGGAGACCAGTTCCGCAGCCTGGGCGCGCGTGTAGCCCTCGGGGATCGTCACCGTCGTGGTCCGCTTCACCGGTGGCGTCGAGAGAGCGTCGATCGCCGAGCCGTAGCTCATGTCCTTGGTCAACGTGAACCTGCCGGCATACAGGTCGGAGCGCTTGCCGGCCAAGGTGACGCGCATCTGGAACAGGGTCGAGCCCCCGATCGGCAGGATCGGGTCCTCGATCACGCCCTTGTCGATCAGCAGGTCACCGACTTCGCTGACGCTCGCCCCCTTCGGGATCTTGAGCTGAACCGGGTCCGAGCCGTCGCTGTGGAAGGGCTGGAAGAGCGCGTAGAGGAACCAGATCACCAAGAAGACGACGATCACGGCGGCGATCCGGAACGGGTGGTACTTACGCAGGGCGGCGGCGCTGCCGCCGCCCTCCTTGTCATCGCCGCCGCGACGACGGCTGGCCGTGCGCGCCTTGCTCGGGTCGCCCTCGTCGCCCCAGACGTCGGGATCTGGCGAAGAGGGCGGCTCGCCCTCCCAGCTCTGCTCGATCGGCGCTTCGGGGGCGGGGGTCGGAGCTGGGTCGGCCGCGGCACCAGCGGCCGCGGCGGCCGCCGCGGCTTCAGCCGGTGCCAGCTTCTGCGGCTTGGTCGGCTGCTCGGGCTCCGGCTCGGGGGCCTTCGCCTTCGGCGCTGCCGCAGCGAACTCAGCCGCCTTGCTCGACTCGCCTGGCTTGACCCCATCCGCTGATTCGGCCGGCCCCGCCGACTTGGACGAAACCGCCGGCTTGGCCGGCGTGGCGGAGGCCGCGGGCTCGGCGGGCTTCTCCGCCGGCTCTCTCGCTTCGCCGGCCGCCTCGACCGGCTCCGGATCCTCGTCCCAGAACTCCTGCTCGGGGGTGCGCGGTGGGCGCGGTGGCTCGACCGGCGGCACCGGATCCGGCGGCGGCTTCTTCGCCGCCTTCTTCTCGCTGCGCTTGGCCTCGCGCTTGTTGCGCTTCTCCTCACGTTCGAGCCGGCGCTGCTCGCGCTCGCGCGCAGCAGGGTCGTCGGGATTCACGAACGGATCGTCGCTTTTCCAGTCGTCGCTCATGCCTAGCTTCCTTCCTTCCCCGCCAGGCCGGCGAGATATGCCTCGAGTAGGTGGGCCGCCGCCAGCGAGTCGCGGGCGGCGCTGGCGCCGGCGCGAGCGCTGGCGTCGGCCATACGGGTGGTCAGACGCTCGTCATACGTGTCCACGGGGATGCTGAGGATCGCTTCCAGTTCGCCGCAGAAGCTGCGCGCCAGTCCCGCCTGGCTGCCCTCCTCGCCGCTCAGGTGCAGCGGCAGGCCGACGACGACGCGCTCGACCTCGAGCTCGTCGACGATATCGGCGACCGAGCGCGGCTCCGGCGGTTCGATCACCGGCAGCGGCCGCACCAGGGTGCCGCTCGGATCCGAGATGGCGACGCCGACCCGCACCGTGCCGTGATCGAGCGCCAGCACTCTCATCGCCTCAGCCGAGCTCCCGCTCGATCGCCGAGCGCGCCGCCGCCAGCGCCTCGTCGATCTTGGACGGGTCCTTGCCGCCGGCCTGGGCCATGTCGTCGCGACCGCCGCCGCCGCCACCGACGACTGGCGCGATCTCGCGAATCAACGACCCGGCGGAAATGCCCTTGGCGACTCCCGCCTGACTGACCAGGGAGACCAGCGCCACCTTCTCGCCGCTGCCCCCGCCCAGGACCAGCGCCGAGGCGCCGCCCAGCGATGACTGGATCCGGTTGCCGACCTCGAGCAGCTGCTTCTGGTCGCCGAGCTCGGTCGCCGCGACGACGACGCTGACGCCGCCGACCTCGCTCGCCGACCCGAGCAGGCGTTGCGCTTCCTCGCCGATCCGCTGGCGCTGCGCCTGCTCGGCGCCGACTCCGGCGTCCTTCAGTTTCTCGGCGGCGCGCTTGGCCGCGGCAACGGGGTCCTGGGCGTTGCCGAGCAGCTCGCCGGCCTCGCGCAGGTCGTCCTCGCGCTCGCGGAAGAAATCGATCGCGGCCGGTCCGCTGATCGCCTCGATCCGGCGCACGTTGGCGGCGCTGGATCCCTCGGAGGCGATCTTGAAGATCCCGACCTCGGCCGTGTTGGCGACGTGGGTGCCGCCGCAGAGCTCGCGGGAGACATCGTCGACCTCGACCACCCGCACCCACTCGCCGTATTTCTCGCCGAACAGGGCCATCGCGCCCAGCTTCTCGGCCTCGGCCCGCTCCATTTCCAGCCAGCGCACCGGACGGCTCGCCTTCACCCACTCGTTGACCCGATCCTCGACCGCGCGCAGGTCCTTTGGCCCGAGCGCCTGGCCGTGGGTGAAGTCGAAGCGCAGCTTGTCGGGCCGAACCGCGGAGCCGGCCTGGCGCACGTGGGTGCCGAGGCGCTCGCGCAGGGCCGCGTGAAGGAGGTGGGTGGCGGTGTGGTTGCGCATCGTCGCGTGGCGGGTCTGGCGATCCACTTCGGCGTCGATCGTGATCCCCGGCTCGATCGCGGCTCCGCTCGGCTCGATTTCCAGCACCTGGTCGTCTCCGACCCTGAACACGTCGACCACTTTCCCTTCCTCCCCGGTCGCCCAGCGCAGCACCCCGGAGTCGGCCACCTGGCCGCCGCCCTCAGCGTAGAAGGGGCTCTCCTCGAGCTTGACCAGGGCGCGGCCGTTGTCGGCCTGGACCGCGGCGAGGCCGGTCGAGACGCGCAGGGTCTCGTAGCCGACGAAGCGGGCCGGCGGAGCACCGTCGGCGAAGGCGATCACCTCGTCGTGGCTGTCCTCGGAGCCGTGCGCGGTGGCGGAGCCGCCGCTGCGGGCGCGCTGGCGCTGCTCCTCCATCAGCTCCTGGAAGCCGGAGTCGTCGACCGCGAGGCCCTCCTCGGCCAGCAGCTCCTTGGTCAGGTCGTAGGGAAAGCCGTAGGTGTCGTGCAGCTTGAAGGCATCGGCCGCGTCGATCCACGAGGTCTCCGACTCCCTGGCATCGGCGACGAGGCGGTGCAGCAGCTCGGTACCGCGCTCCAGCGTGCGGCCGAAGCTCTCCTCCTCGTCGTTGACCCAGCGGGCGATCACGTCGCGCTGGGCGACCAGCTCGGGGTAGGCCTCGCCCATCAGCTCGATCGTGCGCTCGGCGAACTTGCCCAGCCACGGCGACTCGAGCCCGAGGGAGTTGCCCTGCTGGATCGCCCGCCGCATGATCCGCCGCAGGATGTAGCCGCGGTCCTCGTTGGAGGGGACGACGCCGTCGGCGAGCAGGAAGCTGGCGCCGCGGGCGTGGTCGGCGACGATCCGCATCGCCCGGGTCACCCTTTCGCCCTCCTCGTAGCCCTTGCCCGAGAGCTCCTCGGCGAGGTCGATCAGCGGCCGCACGTGGTCGGTCTCGTAGACGGAGGGGACGTCCTGGAGAATCGCCGCCATCCGGTCGAGTCCCATCCCGGTGTCGATGTTCTTGCTCGGCAGCTCGGTCAGGCTGCCGTCCTCGTGCAGGTCGTAGCTCATGAAGACGTGGTTCCAGAACTCGAGGAAGCGGTCGGAGTCGTCGCCGGGACGATCGTCCTCGGCGCCGTAGTCGAGGCCGCGATCGAGGTAGAGCTCCGAGCAGGGGCCGCAGGGGCCGGTCGGGCCGCCCTGCCAGAAGTTGTCCGCGCGGCCGAGCCGGACGATCCGCTCCTCGGGCACGCCGACCTCGCGCCAGATCGCGATCGCCTCCTCGTCGGGCCCGAGCCCGAGTTCCTCGTCACCGCCGAAGACGGTCACCCAGATCCGCTCGGGGTCGATCCCGAACCCCTGCGTCGAGAGCTCCCAGCCCCAGGGGATCGACTCCGCCTTGAAGTAGTCCCCGAAGCTCCAGTTGCCGAGCATCTCGAAGAAGGTGAGGTGACGGGCGGTGTTGCCGACCTCCTCGATGTCGGTCGTGCGGAAGCATTTCTGGACGTCGGCGAGGCGCGGCGCGGGCGGCTGTTCGCGACCCAGGAAGTAGGGCTTGAACGGCTGCATCCCGGCGGTCGTCAGCAGCACCGTGGGGTCGTGGACGGAGGGCACCAGAGAGGCCGAGGGGACAACTTTGTGGCCGCGCTCCTCGAAGAACGAGAGGTACGTGTCGCGGATCTCCTGGGCCTTCATGTGAGGGAGCCTAAGTATTTTGCTCAGACGGCGCTGGCAATGGTGCCGTGGCCGACGATCGTCTCGCCTTCCAGGAGCACCGCGGTCTGACCCGGCGAGGCGCCGGCGAACTCCTCACCGAGCTCCACCTCGAGCGCGTCGTGGCGGCCCGGGCCGGCGCTGCCGATGCTGGCCGGGAGCGGCTTCGAGCGGTAGCGCAGGCGGACGGCGTCAACGCGGGCGCCCTCGCGGTGCAGGACCGCGTCGCGAACGTGGACGTGCTGGGTGACGAGCTCCGAGCGGGTGCCGACCGTGACCGTATTGGCCACCGCGTCGGTGGCGATCACGTAGGCGGGCTCGTTGAGGGAGACGCCGGTGCCGCGGCGCTGGCCGACGGTGAAGTTGTGGTGGCCGGGGTGGTGGCCGAGCGTGCGTCCGGAGCTGTCGAGCACCGCGCCCTCGCGGTCCTCGAGGCCGCCGTGGCGGCGCAGGAAGCCGCGCTTGCCCTGGCCGGCCAGGAAGCACAGGTCCTGGCTCTCGGCCTTCTTGGCGACGGCGAGCTGGTGGCGCTCGGCGATCGCCCGCACTTCCGGCTTGGTCAGCTCGGTCAACGGGAACCCGAGGCGGCCGAGCAGCTCCGGCGGCAGCGCCGCCAGCATGTAGCTCTGGTCCTTGGCCGGATCGGCGCCGGCGGCGAGCAGCGGCCCGTCCGCGTCCTCGACGATGCGGGCGTAGTGGCCGGTCAGCAGCCGCGAGGCGCCGAGCCTGTCGCCGAGGTCGATCATCGCAGCCAGCCGCACTTCGCCGTTGCAGAGGATGCAGGGGTTGGGCGTCTTGCCCTCGGCGTAGCCGGAGACGAAGCGACCGACGACGCGGCGACGGAAGTCCTGCTCGAGGTCGAGCGTGAAATGCGGCATCCCCAGCTGGTGCGCGAGCTCACGGGCACCGAGCACCGCCTCCGGCGAGCAGCAGGCCTTGGTCCCGTCGGTCTCGGGATCGGCCCAGAGCTTGACGGTGACGGCGACGACCTCGTTGCCACGCTCGCGCTCGAGCAGGGCGGCGACCGCGCTGTCGACGCCGCCGGACATGGCGACGGCGACGCGCTCGGGGGGGTTGGAAACAGGACCCGGGGGGACATGACGGCCCACTGGGGCAGGTGTGGTCGGCATGTCCCCCCGGGTCGCAGCGGGCATTAAAGGAAGGGTCGAGGAGGCGGCGGCGGAGAGGCCGCGGTGGAGGGCGTCAGCGGCGAGCTGGGCGGCGTGGCGCTTGGCCGGAGTGAGGCCGCCGAGGAGGGATTCGACGTCGTCGATGCTGAGGCGGGCGGCGTCGAGGACTTCGGTGCCGTCAATCGCCTCAGCGACCGCTGCCGTGGCCGCAATGGTTGCCCCACAGCCCTCCGCATCGCAAGAGATCGAGGTCAGACGCCCGTCCTCGACCAGGAACGAGATCCGCGCCAGGTCGCCGCAGGCCGCGCCCCCGGCCGCGCCCGTGAAGGCGCCGTCCGCCGCGGGTCCCCGGCGGCTCACATCGCGCAAGTAGCTCTCGAAGAGCTCTCGGTCCATGGGTCAAGGGTAGAGGGGCGCCGCGCAGTTCCGTCCATCCAATCCCACACCCACATGCCAGGTAGGTGTGGGATTGGATGGACGGGACGGAGGCCTCAGGTGGAAAAGAGCATCTGGCGCAGGTCCGCGGCCACCGCGGCGGGTTCGTCGCGCAACTGGTCCCAGGTCACACGAGTGGTGCGCCAGCCCTCGGCGAGGAGGGTGCGGTCGCGCTTGCGGTCGGAGTGGAAGGCGCTGTCGGTGTTATGGACGCCACCGCCGTCGAGCTCCGCAATCAGGCGCTGGTCGTCCCAGAGGGCGTCGGGCTCGAAGAAGCGGCCGCGGACGTGAAGCGTCGCGTTGAACCGCGGCCGTGGAAGCCTGTTGGCGTCGAGCAGCACCACAAACGCCTCCTCGAATTCGTTGCGAGTGACCCCGACCGGCCGCTTGGACGCCAGCACCGCGCGCAAACTCGCCACACCTCGATGCCCCGGATAGCGATCCACCAGAGCCTTGACCGAAACCGGCCCCCACAGCCGCCGCACTTCCAGCTCATGAAACGCCCGCTCCACCTCCCGCGGCGTCGACATGGCGGCGAGGTCAAACACGGTCCGCGCCGCCGTCGTCACCGGAATCCCATCGACCTCCGTCATCTCATCCGCCGGCAGTGAGACCCGGTGGACCACGAGGCCCGATCGGCCCCGTACAAACCCTGCCCGGATCACTTCGGGCTCGATCGCCCTCATCGGCACGATCCGCCAAAGCTGGCCTGCCGAGCGGTGGCTCAGCACTGCGCCAGGTCCGAAGGCGAGTACCGCCGCCATCCACCGGCCCTTCTGTTTGAGATTGCGATGTCCGACCGCGTACACGCCGCGATGGAGCCGATGGAGCGACCCGCGCCGCTGCCTCGCCTCGATCTGCCCTCGACTGATCCCTAGCTCCTCGAGCTGCCAGCGACCCACCACTCCATGCTGCCGCTCCGCAATCTCCCCGATCGCCCAGTCCACGCCCTTCGCCTCGGATCGAGGAGTGCATTCGCCATCAATAACGCGGTCAATGCACTCCTCGGCGGGCACGCCCTGAGGTTGACAAGAGGCCGCGCGCCCTTGGCGCGCGTTTCGTGCCGACTCCGCAACGGAGGCACAAAAAAAAAGGGCCCCAGCCCGCCGTTGCCGCCTCTGGCTTTGATCCCTTCAAATGAAGGTGGGTGCCTGGTCCCGACCCCAAGAGGCAAGGACACGATGGCTCCCGCGCCGTTTGTGTTGGGTCAAACGGTGAGACGGCTCTCGTACGGGCTCGAGCCTTGGCTCAAAGTTACCACCGCGGCCTCGCCCCTGGCGGGGGCGCGCCGCCGGTCAGTCGTCGAGGTTGGAGAGGTGCCACTCGGCCTCGCTCCAGCGGTCACCCGGGACGCGCAGGGAGATATCGCCGCGGCCGTAGCGGTCGAGCGGCCAGTCGGAGGTGAGCACTGCCTCGATCCCGGCCTCTTCCAGCGACTGGTGCCAGGCCCGCGCCGTCCGCACTTCGCCGAAATCGCGGACGACCTCCCAGCTGTCGAAGCTGGCGTCGTCGATGTGGATCGGCGTCTGGCCGGGGCCGGGTCCCGAGCGCCACTTGCGTGGAAGCCAGTCCCCGAGCCCCATCTCAGTGCCCCGCGAGCTTGCGTTTGTGGATCGCGACGCCGAGGTCGCGCAGCTGCGTCTCTTCGACCGGGGCCGGGGCGCCGGTGAGCAGGTCGAAGCCCGAGGCCGTCTTCGGGAAGGCGATCACGTCGCGGATCGTGTCGGCGCCGCTGAGGCGCTGAACGATGCGGTCGACGCCGTAGGCGATGCCGCCGTGCGGCGGCGCCCCGTAGCGCAGCGCCTCGAGCAGGAAGCCGAAGCGCGCCTGCGCGGTCTCGGCGTCGATCCCGAGCGCGGCGAAGACCTGCTCCTGGACGTCGGCGCGGTTGATCCTGATCGAGCCGCCGCCGAGCTCCTGCCCGTTCCAGACGCAGTCGTAGGCAACCGCCCGCGCCGCGCCCGGGTTCTCCGGATCGAACTCACCCGCCGGTGCCGTGAACGGATGGTGCAGCGAATCCCAGCGCTGCTCGCCCTCGTTCCACTCCATCAATGGCCAGTCGACGACCCAGACCAGCTCGTTCGCCTCCGGGTCGATCAGCTCGAAGCGCTCGGCGAGGTCGATCCGCATCTGCCCCAGGACCGCATCGGTGACGGGGCGCTGGTCGGCGACCAGCAGCAGCAGGTCGCCCTCCTCGGCCCCGAGCCGCGCGTTGAGGTCGGCCAGCTCCGCCTCGCTGAGGAACTTGGCAGTCGGCGAGCGCCAGCCGTCGCCCTCGCGGAAGGCCCAGACCAGCCCTTTCGCCCCCAGCTCCTGAGCCCGCGAGATCAGGCCATCGAGCTCGGAGCGCGGCATCTCCCGTTTGCCGGCGTTGATGCCGCGGATCGCGCCGCCGCCCTCCAGGACCGAGCGAAAGACCTTGAACTCGGTCCCGCTCAACGCCTCGCCGAGGTCGACCAGCTCCAGCCCGAAGCGCAGATCGGGCCGGTCGGTCCCGAACCGCCCCATCGCCTCGTCGTAACACATGCGCCGCATCGGCAGCTCCACTTTGGGACCGCCGGCCCGCTCGAAAACATGGGCCAGCAGACGCTCGTTGACCTCGATGATGTCCTCGCCGTCGACGAACGACATCTCGACGTCGAGCTGGGTGAACTCGGCCTGGCGGTCCGCTCGGGTCGCCTCGTCGCGGAAGCAGCGCGCCACTTGGTAGTAGCGCTCGAACCCGGACATCATCAGCAACTGCTTGAACAGCTGCGGCGACTGCGGCAGCGCGTAGAAGGAGCCGTGCTGCTGGCTGGAGGGGACGAGGAAATCGCGCGCGCCCTCCGGCGTCGAGCGGGTCAGCACCGGCGTCTCGACGTCGATGAAGCCCTCGGCGTCGAGGAACTCGCGCATCGCCGCGACCACCCGGTGGCGCAGTTCCAGCGCCTCGCGCATCTGCTCGCGGCGCAGGTCGAGGTAGCGGTAGCGCATCCGCACGTCCTCGCTGGCCTCGCCCGAGTAGCCCTCGATCTGGAACGGCGGCGTCTCCGAGTCGGCCAGCAGCTCCGCCCCGGTCACCTTCAGCTCGACCTCGCCGGTCGGCAGCTCCGCGTTGACGGTCTCGGGGTCGCGCCGCACCACCGGCCCACTGGCGCTGAGCACGTCCTCGGCCCGCAGCTTGTGGGCCAGCTCAAACGCCTCGCCGGAGCTGTCGGGATGGAAGACGAGCTGGACGATCCCGGTGCGGTCGCGCAGGTCGATGAAGATCAGGCCGCCGTGGTCGCGGCGGCGGTTGACCCAGCCGGCGACCCGCACCTCGGACTCGACCCGGTCGGGCAGCACCGCCCCGCACCAGGTGTCCCGGTAGCCGTTGCCGCGCAGCGGCGAGAACCCGTCCGCAGTCCCGTCGCTCATGCCTCTCCCCCGGTCATCTCGTCGACAAGATTGGCGGTATCGGCCGGGCGCTGCTCGCCGGTGTCCATGTCGCGCAGTTCCGCCGAACCGTCGGCCTCGAGGATCAGCACCCGGCGGGCGCCGATCCGGTTGGCGTGTTTGAGCTGACCCTTGAGCCCGCGCCCGGCCAGATCGACCTCGGCCGCGAGCCCGGCGTGGCGCAGCTCGACCGCCAGCGCCATCGCGCGCCGGCGTTGACTCGGATCGGCAACCGCGACGAAGGCGTCGCGCCCCTCCGCCTCCACCTCTTCGTCGAGCGCCAGCAGGATCCGCTCGATCCCGGCCGCCCAGCCGACCGCCGGCGTCGCCGGCCCGCCGAGCTGCTCGATCAAGCCGTCGTAGCGACCGCCCCCGCCGATCTCCGACTGCGCCCCGAGCGCGTCGCAGGCGAACGAGAAGATCGTCCGCGTGTAGTAGTCGAGGCCGCGGACCAGGGTCTTGTCGACGACGTAGTCGATCCCGGCCGCCTCCAGCAGCTCGCGCACCTCGGCGAAGTGCTCGGCGTCGGCGCCGGAGAGGCTGTCGACGATCGTCGGCGCGCTCGCCATCACCGCCTGCGTCCCCTCATGGTCGGAGTCGAAGGCGCGCAGCGGGTTGAGGTCGATGCGCTCGCGGACGTCGCCGGAGAGCTCGCCCTCGTGCGCGCGCAGGTGCGCCTTCAGCTGCTCCAGGTACTCCTGCCGGGCGGCGAAGGAGCCGAGGCTGCCGAGTCGCAGCTCGACCCCCGGCACGCCGAGCTCGCCGAGCAGGTCGGAGAGCAGCATGATCGCCTCGGCGTCGGCCAGCGGCGAGTCGGTGCCGATGCACTCCAGCCCGAGCTGGTGGAACTGGCGGTAGCGGCCGGCCTGCGGGCGCTCGTGGCGGAAGAAGGGGCCGACGTAGGAGAGCTTCACCGGCTGCGCCAGTTTGTGCATCCCGTGCTCGAGGTAGGCGCGGCAGATCGGCGCCGTCCCCTCGGGGCGGAGGGTGAGGCTGCGCTCGCCCTTGTCCTCGAAGCTGAACATCTCCTTGCGGACGATGTCGGTGGAGCGGCCGACCCCGCGCTCGAAGAGGTCGGTGTGCTCGAAGATCGGGGTGGCGATCGGCTCGTATCCGGCGCGGGCGAAGATCGCCGCCGCCGTGGACTCGACCAGCGCCCGCGCCCGCCCCTGCTGGGGCAGCACGTCGAAGGTCCCGCGCGGTGCCTGGAACTTGCTTGCCATGGTGCGAGCGAGCCTAGATCACGGAGGCGGCAGACCGCCTACCGCGCCAGCGAGGTGAGAAAGGGGTTCGAGGCGCGCTCGTCACCGAGCGTCGTCGTCCCCATGTGCCCGGGATAGACGACGGCCCCGTCGGGGAGGTTGTCGAGGAGGTTGCCGATCGATGCGATCAGGGTCGGCCCGTCGCCGCCCGGCAGATCGACGCGGCCGACCGAGCCCTGGAAAAGCACGTCGCCGGAGAAGAGCGCGTCCTCGCCACGGACCGCATAGGTGACGTGGCCGGGGCTGTGGCCCGGGGTGTGGATCACGTCGAGCTCCATCCCGGCCAGCTCCAGGGCCTCGCCGCCGGCGACGGTCTCGTCGGCGTCGTAGCTCTCGAACGGCCCGAAGCCGGGCCAGGGGACGTAGCTCATGATGTCGGCCAGCACCGGCACCTCGATCTCCGGGCAGTAGACCGGCGCCCCGGTCGCCGCCGCCACCGGCGCCACCGCGCCGATGTGATCGAAATGGCAGTGGGTGATCAGGATTGCCTCGACCTCCGCCCCGGTCGCGGCGACGGCGGCGAGGATGCGGTCGGCCTCCTCGCCGGGATCGACGATCAGCAGCTTCTCGGAGCCCTCTTTGCGCAGCAGGAAGCAGTTCTCGGCCACCTGGCCGACGGTGAGCATCTCGACATCGAGGCTCACTGCTGCTCCCGGGCACGGATCCGGGCCCGCTCGCGCCGCCGCCACATCGCCATGTCGATGTAGTACCCGGCGGGGATGTAGAAGGCGAGCATGAAGCCGCCGAAGGCGAGGGCGGTGCCGACCGGCCGTTTGAAGAGCAGGATCAGCAGCACGAAGAAGATCACGGCGGCGAAGACGCCGCGGATGATCGAGCTGCGCCAGGTCGGGATCTTGTCGTGTTTGTGCACCGGCGCTTTGGTCTTTTTCGAACGCGCGCGGGCTTTCGCCTCCTCGCGGCTGCGCGGGCGCCCGCCGCGCGCTTTGGTGTCGATGCGGCCGCCCTGGGTGCCGCGTTTCTTGCCCTTGCGTCGTTTCTTCGTCTGCGCCATGACTGAATTGAATCTAATCGGCGGCGGCGGCGAGTCGCCGCTCGATCACGTGGAGGGTTGGGTCGAAGCCGCGCATCGGCACATCGTCCGGATATCCGGCCAGTGCCGCGGCCGGAATCAACCCGACCAGCTCCGCCTCAAGCGGCCGCGCGCCGAGCCGCGCCGCCAGCTCGCGCACCCGCTCGATCACCGTCGCGAGCGGCACCGCCAGCGGGTCGTGGACGTTGGTGGAGATCTGGGCGCGGCCGCTGCCGAGCAGCAACCCCAGCGCCCGCACGCCCGGCAGGCCACCGCCCGCCTCGCGCAGCTCGGCGGCGACGACGCGGGCGATCTCGATGTCGCCGGTGTCGAGCTCGACGTTGAAGGCGGCCAGCGGCGCCCGCGCGGTGACCAGGGTGGCACCGGCGCGCCGGTGCGGCTCCGCCGGCCCGAAGTCGGGCTGCAGCTCACCGCTCTCCATCCGCAGCCAGAGCTCGGCAAGGCCGCCATTGCGGAAGTAGGCCCGCTCGGCACGGCCGGGGCCGCGGGCCAGCTCGCCGTAGAGGAAGACGGGGATCCCGAGCGCGCCGATCTGGGTCGCGGTCGCCACCGCCGCGGTCCGGGCAGCCTCGCGGTCGGCGACGTCGAGCCAGACCAGCGGGCAGACGTCGAGGGCGCCGATCGCCGGATGCACGCCCCGGTAGGAGTTCATGTCGATCGTCTCCAGCGCCTCCTCGGCGCCGAGCGCAAGCGCCTCCTCCAGCGGCCCGCTCGCCCCGGCGAGGGTGAAGACGGTGCGATCGTGGTCGGCGTCGGAGTGGCGGTCGAGCAGGGTGACGCCGGCGGGTCGGCCGAATGCTGCCCCGAGCCGGTCGAGCTGTCCCTGCTCGCCTCCCTCGGAGACGTTCGGCACAGCGAGGAGTGTCGCCACCTTGCCGACCCTCAGAGCAGCAGCTCGCCGCCGCTGCAGATCGTCTCGCCGTCGATTTCGACCGTCGGTTCGAGCAGCACGCAGTCGAGGTGGACGGGGACCTGGATCGTGCCGCCGATCGCCGCCGAGGCACCGAAGGCGACGTGGGCGGTGCCGAGGATCTTCTCGTCCTCGAGGATGTTGCCGGTCAGGATCGCCTCTTCGTTGGTGCCGATCCCGAGCTCGGCGATGTTGGTCGCCTCCGGGCCGTGCGCGGTCAGCAGCTCCATCAGCTGGGTGCCGTCGGGGGCGGTAGCGTCGGTTACATGGCCGCCGCGGACGGTCAGCGAGGTCGGGGTGTCGAGCAGGCCGACTCCGGCGATCGAGCCGTCGACGACCAGCGTGCCCTCGCCGGTCCCCTCCAGCGGCGCGATGAAACCCTCGCCACAGGGCAGATTGCCGAAGGCGCCGCGGTTGCTGAGTTCGCCCGCGTCGACGATCCCGAGTCGTCCCTCGAGGCCGATCCGCAGGTCGCTGCCGTGGCGGCAGGTGATGCGCGCCTCCGAAGCGCCGTTCATCGCCGAGACGATCGCCCAGCCACGGCGGCGGATCTCCTCCAGGTCGCCGGTCATCAGCCGGATCAGCATCTCCTCGGTGACGCCGGGCAGGCTGCCGACCCGGACCCCGGATTCGCTGGCCACCTTGCGGGCGTTCGTGTGCGAGAGCGACTGGATCGTCGGCGCCAGCACCACGTCGGCCGCCGCCATCGCCGCCGCGACCGCGGCCGGCGGCTCCGCCGCCGCCGAGTCGCGCTCGCTCATCACCGCCAAGGTCGCATCGGCGCCGTCGCCCTGGGCCTCGATCCGCATCAACGCCCCGATCTCTTCGGTGACGGGATTGCAGATGACAAGCACCTCCTCGCCCGGGTTCACGCCCATGCAATGGCGAACCACAGTCCGAATCGCGCTGTCCAGCTCGGTGCTCACCCGCCCCACCCTATCCGCCCCCACCGCCTCGGCTCAATCGTCGTCGTGCCGGCGTTGAATCGCCCAGACCTGGAACCAGATCAGCCCGATCAGGATCGAGCCGAAGGCGATGAACGGCGGCAACCACCCCTGCGGATGCGCGATCGCCAACGCCCCGACCACGACCGCGTCGGCGACGAGCAGAAAGGCCACCAGCACCGGCCGCATCCCCGCCCATCCCGGTCCTCGCGCCATCGCTACGATCCCCCTCCCCGCCGGAGTAGCTCAGCTGGTTAGAGCAGCGGAATCATAATCCGCGTGTCGGGGGTTCGAGTCCCTCCTCCGGCATCGCTGCGCAATGGGAAATGCGCCGCTTCCCGAGGTCAAGAGAGTCTGATTTGGCACAGGGGTGGCAAGGGAAGTGGCAAGGGCTGAGACACCGGCTCCCATGAAAGGGTCGATCACCAGCCGCCAACAAGGCCACGCTCAGGGCGACGATGTCGCCGACTTCGGTGACGCCAATCCCGACGATCCAGGGGTTCTCCCACCGCAGCCGGTGGTCAAGGCGCAGCGTCCGACGCCGCACGGGTTGACGCCAGGTCGGGGGCGACTATTCGTTTCGGGCGGTCGGCGGATTCAGCCAGAGAGGACCTCCGCTTCCTCGTCGTTCTCCCGACGGCGCCCTCCCTGGTCCTCGCTGAGCTAGTTGTTCGCAGGCGCAAAAAGGCCATCGTTCCCGCCCAGCCAGCTACGCTCGCGCGCCTTCTAACAACGCTGCGCTGATGCTGCGCGCGAGCGTAGCTGGCTGGGCGGACGCAACCAAAAAAAAGCCCGCATTTGCAGGCCTTTCCAGATCTGAGGGAGGTGGGTACGCTCTCCAGCCTCCGGTCCCTGCGGGGTGCGCTCGCGCACTGGAGAGCGTACCCACCTTGTCAAGATCCCGCCGAGAGGCAAGACCAGAGAACTTCGAGAGTGACGACGGCCCTACGCGTAGAGCGGAGCTTCATGAACCGAAGCGCTGTCCGTAGCCGCCACCGGCTCGGAAGCTGAGCGCTCCGGGGTATCCATCGCCAGCAGATGAGCGTGACGCGCCATGTCACGAGCAGCATCACGATCAAATGGAACTATCGCGCCATCACGAATGACAACATCGTCTTGCCGGCCGTTGTAGTCGCTGTAGCGAATCATCACGAGTAAATCGTAGCGCTCACGTCAATTTTGAAGTTCGTCACGGATATATTCAGCGATATATCCGGCAAGTGGGCGATACGGCTCATTATCCCCACGAAACGCGATGCCAATCAGATCATCGTGTTCCTGTAGGTCACGAAACTTCACGCGCGGAAGGTCCAGCGACAGAAGCGCCGCGTGGAGCGCGACAAAAGCTACGCGCAGATTGCCGTCAACCCAGGGATGGACTCGCAGGGTCTTGCAATAGAGCCGAGCGGCGATATAGGCCGCGTCATCTAGGGGGACCGATCCGGGCTCTGCTTCGACAAGAACCTGCCTAGCCTCGTTGAACTCGTCGCAAATCTCTGAGACGCGATCCGGCAGCTTTTTGGGATGGGTGCCCTTGTACTGCTTGGTCCGGCGGCTCCTCGCCGTACCGACGTCGCCACCGAAAAAGACCTCCTCCCACTCCCCTTCTTTTCGCCAGCGAAGCCGCCCCGCTTCCTCCGGGAAAAGCGCCCCGAAGATTTGTCGGTGCCAATCCGATAGAAGCTGTGGCGTCAACCGGAAGTTGTCCCTCGTCAGCCGTGGAAGCTCGATGAGAACGTCCGTCATTGCTTCGACAGACCTGCCCCACGTCTCGATAGCCGAAATGCCGTTGGCGCAGTAGAACGGAGACTCCGGGTTGTCTTGGAATTGGACGAACTCATCCGCAATTTCATCCCGCTCCCCGGCCATATCGGGACCCTAGATGGTCGAGTAGGCCGTCGACTCCTCCCAACTAAGGGTGGTTCAAAGCGAACCCGGTCCTCGGCGTCCGCAATCCACCCATGAGCGAGGATGGGACCCAGCCCGACGGGAGGGCATAGCGCCGCTACCCTGACCTCCATGCCGTCCCTTTGGGCAGCATCGATGCTCTTGTTCTTCGCTGTCATTGCTGGCGGTCTCGCCTGTGTTGAAGCGATCGGGAACGGCGAGTATCTGGCGGCACTGGCATTCGCTGCGATCGCGCTGACTTGCGCCGTAGGCTTCGCAGTGCCCTTCGTGTCTCGCCGCGTGAGGGAGTGGTGGTGGTAGCAGGGACCCGGGGGCAGATGCAGCTGATCGGTGTTTGACTAGTCGCCCGCGGAGCCAATGCAGAGCCGCTCGACGGCGATCCAGTTGGATTTGTGGGGAGCGCCGCTCCCCACTCGCGGCGCCTCGTCGCAGCCGCCACCTCGCAGAACCGGCGGCTTGCCGGCCGCTCGAGCGGCGACGGTCGAGAGCAGCAGCGGCAGCGGGTCGATCGGCGTGTCGTAGCGGCGCACCTCGAAGTGCAGGTGCGGGCCGGTCGAGTGGCCGGTCGAGCCGACGAAGCCGATCCGGGTGCCGCCCTCGACCTGCTCGCCGACGTAGCTCGTGATCGAGGAGAGGTGGGCGTACCAGGTGGTGTATCCGAGGCGGTGCTGGATCACGACCAGATTGCCGAAGCCGCCGTTGTTGTAGCCGGCGAAGATCGTCGTTCCGACGCCGGCGGCGCCGACGCGGGTCCCGGATGGCACCGGGAAGTCGAGGCCCTCGTGCTGGTAGCCGCTGCGGGGGGCGCCGAAGCCGTCGCCGATCGGACCCGGAACGGGGCGCAGGAACCTCACCGGGCTGCCGGGATTGCTCACGGGCGTACTCCTGGGCCCACCGCCGCCCGATCCGCGCAGCGCGCGGATCGTCGCCGGGCCGGCGAGACCGTCGGTGCCGAGGCCGGCCGCGCTCTGGGCGCGGACGACCGCCGCCCGGGTCAGCGGGCCGTAGAGGCCGTCCGCCCTGCCGGCCCCGTGCCCGGCGCGCTGGAGCAGGAACTGCAGGGCCGCGACGTCCCAGCCCCGATTTCCCAGCCGCATCGTGCGGCTGCCCAGTCCGGGCCTGCCCCGCCAACCAAGGGCCCGCCGCGTCCGCGGCCCGGCGATCCCGTCGGCCGGCAGCCCCCGGCGGTGCTGGAAGACGACCACCCCACGCCTGGTCAGCGGGCCGCTGATGCCGTCGACATAGCCGTCGTAGAGGCTGAGGCCGTCCAGCGCAGACTGCAGCGCCGCCACGTCGGCGGGCGAGGCCTGCGCTTGGGCGGGAACCGCAATGGCTGCCAGGATCAGCGCGAGCGCGCCGATCCCACGTATCGAACGCATAGTTCGCTATCGGAAGCAGAGCGCACCCCTAAAGCCCCCCGCAAGGATGCGTGCATCCAGGCGCTGGCGTCGCCTAGGCTTGGCCGATGGGAACGATCAGCGGATCCGCCGCCACCGAGATCAAGGCCGCCATCGACGCCGTCTACGCGGTCGCCGCCGACGCCGAGGGCGCCCCGCGCTGGCAGCCGGAGATCCAGCTCGCCGAATGCCTCGAGCGCGACGCGGACGGCAACCAGGTGCTGGTCCGAATCGAGACCGAAACGCCGATCAAGCGATTGGTCTCCACCCTGCGCTACAGCTACGACTCGCCTGGCCGAATCTCCTGGGAGCAGGAAGAGGGCGACCTCAAGTCGGTCGTCGGCAGCTGGACGTTCGAGGATTCCGGCGGGCTCACCACCGCCACCTACGAGCTCGCGGTCGACCCCGGGCGGATGCTCGGGATGGCGCTGCGGGGCCCGGTCGTCGGCGTCCTCCGAGGCAAGCTGGTCGAGAGCATGCCCGACAAGCTGAAGACGTTCGTCGAGGCGAGCTGACGCTCGGTCTGCTCAGTCGCGTTTAGCTCGGCTTTGATGCGGGAATACGATCTGGTGGTTCCGACGATGACCTCCGAGCGTCTGCAGACACACCCGGCGCGGGCGTTCGCGTGAGCGAGTCTTTGGAGCACCGCGCGGTCGCGGCTGAGATCAACGGGCGCCGGGTAAACGAGGCGATCGAGCGTGGCGGGCACGGCTCCAGCGGTGTCTTCGTCTGCGAGTGCGGCCACCTCGGCTGCAATGCCACGGTCGAGCTCTCGATCGCCGAATACGAGGCGGTGAGGACCGCTTTCGACCGTTTCCTGGTCATCCCCGGCCACGTGATCGACGCCGTCGACGAGGTGGTCGAGGACCGCGGCGGCCACCTGGTCGTAGTCAAGCGCGAGGGTGAGCCGAAGCGGATGGTCCGCGAGGCCGACCCGCGGAAAGCGTGATGGGCGCCGCCGACAACCGCAGGAGCAAGGCGCGGCCCGGCCGCGAGTCGGCGCGCTCGATCGAAGCCCACGAGCGCGCCGAGCCGAACGCGATCCCGCTGTTGCGCCGGCGCGCCAGCGATTTCGCCGCCAGCCACGGAGCCGGGTCTGAGCTGATCGAAAAAGTCAGACTGGCGGTGTCCGAGGCGGTCACCAACGCGGTCAAGTACGCCTACGAGCCCGGCGGCGACGGCCGGATCGAGCTGACGGCGACCGCGACCGAGAAGTGGCTGGAGATCCGGGTCGCGGACAGAGGCTGTGGGTTCCTGCCGGGCGAGTCCGACGGCCTCGGCATCGGCCTGACCCTGGTCGCGCAGATGAGCGGCGACCTCGAGATCGCCCAGTCACCGCAGGGAACCTCGGTGACGATGCGCTTCCCGCTGGCGCCCGAGGCCTAGCGCCGCTCGTTGCCGCGCTTGTAGTTGCCGGTGAGGCGGGCCATCAGCTGCTGCGGGTCGCCGGACTCGAGCTTGCGCAGGAACTTGGCGGCGGCGTCGCCGCGCAGGGTGGCGGCGGGGCGGCCGTGGTGGAAGATCGCGACCTCGCTGCCACGACGCTTGTAGCTGAAGCCTTCGGGAGCCGGCACCGGCCGACCTTAACGGCGCCCTGCCAGCAGCGTGCCGATCACTGCCGCGACCCGCTCGGGCTCCTGCGCCATCACCGCATGGGCGGCGCCGGCGACGATCGCGACCTCGGCCCCAGGCCAGCGCTCGGCGAGCAGCTCCGCGTTGGCGGCGGGGATCACCTCGTCCTCGCTACCGTGGACCACGAGGGTCGGCGGCGCCGTTGCCGCCCGCGCCTGCTCGTCGCGGTGCCAGGCTGTCATCGCCCCCTCCTGCGCGTCCAGCGCCGCCGCCGAGAGTGCCGCCCGGCCGGCGGCGACGAGCTCGCCGAAGTCGCGGTCGATCGCCGGCGCCAGAGCCGGCGGGAAGAGCAGAGCGATCAGCCGCGAGGCCTGCTCGCGGGCACTCCCCGAGCGGTCGGTCAGGCGGGCCCAGACCTCGGGCTCGGCAAGGACGGTCCCGGGTCCGCCGGGGTCGGTGGAGATCAGGGCCAGCGCCGCGACCCTTCCGGGCGCGCGCCGCGCCAGCCGCTGCACGACGAAGCCACCCATCGACCAGCCGACGACCGCAGCGCTGGCGACGCCACGAGCGTCGAGCAGCGTCTCGAGGTCGGCCGCCATGCCGTCGACCGTCAGCTCACCGTCGCCGAGCCCGGAGCCACCGAGGCCGCGGTTGTCGGGGCAGATCACCTCATGGGTCGCCGCCAGGGCCGCGAGGAAGGCCGGGTCCCAGTCGAGGCCGGTGGCGGCGTAGCCGTTGACCAGGAGCAGCGGCGGGCCCATACCGAGCGCGCGCCAGGCCAGCCGGCGGCCGTCGATCTCGATCGCACCCGTCGATTCGCCCGTCGCCACGGCGCGAACCTATTCGACTCAGCGCCCGGCGGCGGCTTCCCAGGTTCGCGCCGTCTGCCGCATCAGGGCCGGGTAGACGATCCAGTGTCGGAACGGCTTGATCAGCTCCATGTAGCCCTTGCCAAAGAGCCCCCGCGGCTTCACGTACACGGCCATCTGGCCGCCGTACTCACCGTCCGCGCCCTCGGCCCAGGCAAGGTGCATGACGCCGTGGACCGTCTGGTTGGAGATCTCCGCCGCGAACTCGTTCTCGGTCAGATAGAGCGGCTGGAACGGCAGCGAGGCGAAGTGGACGCCGCTGGCGCTGCCGCGCAGGTCGTCCGGCAGACGACCGGCCACCGAGGCTTCAGCGGTGCCGGGAATCTTCAAACCGCCGCTGCCGTCCGCCGGTGTCGAGATGCGACCGAGACTGAACCACTGGCCAAGCCGATCGCGCAGCTGCCAGAGGAAGCGGGTTGCCGCCGATTCGGCCTGGGCCGGGTCGGAGGTGGTCAGCAGATCGACCAGCAACGGGAAGTCGGCGCCGTCACCGCGGACGGGGAGTGCCCAGGCATCCTCGAGCTCGAAATCCGACACCAGCTCGCGCACGCGCCAGGGCGCGGATTCGTGCTCGGCGTTGGGGATGCGAGATCCATACGTCACCGTACGGACCCTATGCGACCCGCTTGCATCTGTCAATACGGTGCCGTATAGATACGGCCATGGCCAAGGTCCGGACCCCGCGCAGCGCCTGGATCGACGCGGCCCTGCAGGCGCTCTCCTCAGCTGGGCCCGACGGGATCAGGGTCGAGGCGCTGGCGGCCGGTCTCGGCGTCTCCAAGGGCGGCTTCTACTGGCACTTCAAAGATCGCCAGGCGCTGCTGGACGAGATGCTCTCCAGCTGGGAGCGGGCCGGGACCGAGGAAGTCATCGCCCGCATCGAGAGCGAGCGGAGCGACCCGCGCGCGCAGCTGCGCCGGCTCTTCGAGATGGCGCCGACGGCAGACTTCGAGGTCGAGCTGGCCCTGCGCGACTGGGCCCGCCGCGACCGCGCCGTCGCCAGACGGCTGCGCCGGATCGACAGCCGCCGGATGGATTTCCTGCGATCCCTCTTCACACAGTTCTGCACCGACGAGAGTGACGCCGAGGCCCGCAGCATGCTCGCCTACTCGCTGCTGGTCGGCAGCTACTTCATCGCCGTCGAGCACGGCGATCGCTCCCGCGCCGAGCTGCAGGGCCTGGCCCTCGACCGCCTGCTCGACGAGCCCTGGGACTGAGATGTTCAGCGAGGCCGACGCCCGCCCGGTGCTCGTCTTCGACGGCGACTGCGCCTTCTGCACGAACTGCGTGCGAGGGCTGGAGCGGATCGGCCCGCGAGCGCGAATCGTCGCCTGGCAGCTCACCGATCTCCCGGCGCTCGGCCTGACCGAGGAGCAGGCCGCCGCGGCGGTGCAGTGGGTTGGCATCGACGGCAGCGTCCGCGGCGGACACGAGGCGATCGCCGCCGCGCTGGTCAGCGCCGGCGGGCCCTGGCGCCGGCTCGGCCAGCTGCTGCTGGCGCCGGGGGTCACCTGGATCGCCGCCCGGGCCTACCGGTTGATCGCCGCCAACCGCTACCGGCTGCCCGGCGGCACCCCGGCCTGCGCGGTCAGCGACTCAACCGCCCGTCAGCGCTGACCCTCACCGCCCGCGTCCCGAAGTCTTCCCGCGAGAGCTCGCCGACCAGAGCCGCGCCAGCGCCTTCGGGGTCGGGGACCGGCTGCCCCGCTTCGACCATCTGCACCGAAGCCAGCCGGCCGGAACGGAAGGCGCCGCTGGGCGCCAGGGTCGCGTGCAGGACGACGGTCTGGCTCAGCACTCCTTCGAGCCCGAAGTTGTGGAAGCCGGCGAAGTTGCCGAGGCTGTAGGCGATCAGGCGGCCGCGGTAGATCTCCATCCCGCGCAGCACGTGCGGGCCGGAGCCGAGGATCAGGTCGGCGCCCGCCTCGACCGCCGCGTGGGCGAAGGCTTCGGCGTTGCCGCGATCCTCGCCGAGGTAGACCTCGGTTTCGCCATCGACGTGCGTGGCGTCGGCACCCTCGGCCCCGGCGTGGTTGGCGACGACGACTAGGTCCGCCCGCTTGCGCGCCTTGCGGATCAGCGCCCGCGCCGCATCGAGGTCGGTGAGTGAGTTGGTGTAGTCGTAGGAGGCGAAGCCGAGGAAGGCGATTTTGATCGCGCCGACTGCGACGAAGATCGTCCGCCCGGGAATCCCGACCGGTTCGATCCCGGCCTGGTACAGCGCTTCCACGCTCTCCTCCTGACCGGCTTCGCCGAAGTCGAGGGAGTGGTTGTTGGCGAGGGACATCACGTTGAAGCCCGCCTCGTGCAGGTACTCGGCGTACTCCGGCGGCGTCCGGAAGGCGTAACAGGTCCCCGGCTTGGCGCCCTCGCACTTGACGTCTTCAGAGACGTCGGTGAGCGTGCCCTCGAGGTTGCCGAAGACGACGTCGCCGCTCAGCTCGGCGGCGATCGGGTCGAAGTAGGTGGCCGGTTCGGGCGGGAGCTCGGGCGTGATCCCCATCGCCGTGTCGCCGACCGCCGTGAACGAGATTCCGGGCTCACCGCCCCCTCCCCCGCCTTCCTTGCCGTCACCTGCACCGCCGCCTCCCTGGCCGTGCTCGCCGCCCTGCTGCTTCGCCTTGCCCTCCCCCGGCGCGTTGCGCACGGTCCCGTCGAGACAGCCGCAGAAGGCGATCCCCGCCAGCAGCCCCGCACTCGCGAGCAGGGCTGCGCGGGTCACGCTTCGACCATCAGCGTGACGGGTCCATCATTCACCAGCGCCACCCCCATGCAGGCGCCGAAGACGCCCTTCCTGGCGCCCAGCCGCTCGCAGAAGCGGTCGTAGAGCGGCTCGGCGACCTCCGGCCGGGCGGCGCCCGTGTAGCTCGGCCGGTTGCCCTTGCGGGCGTCGCCGTAGAGCGTGAACTGGCTGACGCAGAGAACCTCGCGCTGACCCAGCGGCTCGTTCATCCTGCCCTCGGCGTCATCGAAGATGCGCAGCTTCCTGACCTTCTCGGCCAGCCGGTCGGCCTGCACCTCGCTGTCGCCGACACCGACCCCGAGCAGGATCAGCATCCCGGGACCGATCTGAGCGACACGCTCGCCCTCGACGTCGACGGCGGCTTGACTGACCCGCTGGACGAGCGCACGCATCGCCTCAAGCTAGCGGCTGCACCCGCGTCAAAAAGGGCGCGGCAACCAACCTCGACGTTCAGCCCTCGAGCGCGTCGACCAGCGAGGAGGCGTCGTAGGCGCCGAAGAGGTGGACGCCGTTGACGAAGAAGGTGGGGGTGCCGGTGGCGCCGCTGAGCTCGGCCGAGGCGACGTCGCGGGCGATTCGCTCCAGGTGGACCTCACCCTCAACCTCCGCCTCCAGCCGGTCGCTGTCTAGGCCGAGGTCCTTGCCGACCGCGATCGCGGTCTTCAGCGAGAGTTTCGGCTGCGCCGCGAAGAGGGCATCGTGGTAGTCCCAGAACCTGCCCTGGGCGGAGGCGGCCTCGCTCGCCTGCGCCGCCATCGGCGCCAACGGGTGACGCTCGGGGATCGGCAGGTGGCGGAAGGAGAAGAGGAGACGATCGCCGAGGCGCTCGCGGACGCGGCGGATGACCGATTGGGCGCCGAGACAGAAGGGGCACTGGAAGTCGCCGAACATGACCAGCTCCAGCGGCGCACCGCGCTCGCCGCGGACGTGATCGACATCCTCCAGCGGGGGTGAGAGCCGTTCGTCCACGGAGTCCGATGTTATGTGGTCGTGCACGACATCGAGTCGATCCTGCTCTTGCTGCTGGCCGCGGCGCTGCTGGTCCGAATCGCCGAGTTCGGAAAGATCCCGGCTCCGATCGTCCTCGTCGTCGGCGGCTTGGCGATCGCGCTGATTCCGGGGCTGCCCGAGGTCGAGCTCGATCCGGACACGATCTTCCTGATCTTCCTGCCGCCGCTGGTCTACGCGGCCGGCTGGCAGACCTCGCCGCAGGAGCTGCGGGCATTGATGCGGCCGCTGGGTCTGCTCTCCATCGGGCTCGTCTTCCTCACCGCCGCCGTCGTCGCCGTCGTCGCCCATGCGCTGGTGCCGGCGTTGGGCTGGGCCGAAGCGGCGATCCTCGGCGCCGTCCTCGCCCCCACCGACGCCGTCTCCGCAACCTCGATCTTCCGCCGCCTGCGCACCCCGGAGCGGGTGCGGCTGCTGGTCGAGGGCGAGTCGATGATCAACGACGGCACCGCCCTCGTCATCTACCGGATCGCGGTCGGGGTCGCGACCGGGACCGCCTTCAGTCTCGGCGACGCGACCTTGGAGTTCGTCGTCGTCGCCCTCGGCGGCATCGCCGCCGGGCTGGCGGTCGGCGTCGTCTCGAACCTCGTCGTCCGCCGCCAGACCGATCCCGGCCTGGTCATCTTCCTCACCGTCCTTACCGCCTACGGCGCCTACATCGGCGCCGAGGAGCTCGAGGTCTCCGGCATCCTCGCCGCCGTCGTCGCCGGCGTCTATGCCGGCTACCAGTCGCCGCGCTCGCTCGACGCCGACACCCGCCTCGGCGCGGTCTCGTTCTGGAGCGTGCTGGTGTTCGGGCTGGAGATCACCCTCTTCGTCCTGCTGGGGTTGCAGCTGCCAGGAGTCGTCGACACCCTCAACGAGAGCTCCTCCGGGGTCAGCGAGCTGCTCTGGCCGGCGCTGGCGATCGCCCTCGCCTCGCTGGCGCTCCGGCTCGCCTTCGTCTTCGCGATGCGCGGCGATGCCGGCGAGACCTTCGGGCAGCGCTTCGCGGTCGGCTGGAGCGGGATGCGCGGCGCCGTCTCGCTTGCCGCCGCGCTCGCGGTCCCGCTCAGCGTCGGGGGTCGTCCCCAGATCATCTTCCTCACCTTCGCCCTGATCCTGATCACCCTGGTCGGCCAAGGCCTCTCGCTGCCGTTCATCGTCAAACGCCTGGGCCTGGAAGAGCCGCGGCGCTGGAGCGACGAGGAGGCAGTGGCGCGGATGGAGGCGGCGCAGTCGGCGCTCGACCGGCTCGACCAGATGGAGGCCGAGGATCGCGCCGACGAGATGCAGCTGAAGCGACTGCGCGACCTCTACCGCTCGCGCTTCCGCATGTGCGCGGCGGTGCTCGACGGCGAGGATCCCGAGCGCGCCGCCCGCGACGAGCGCATCTCCGACTACGGCGAGCTGCGCCGCGAGCTGATCGGGATCGAGCGCGAGGAGCTGCTCAACCTCCGCGGCGCCGGCCGCCTGCGCAACACGACGATGCGCCAGATCGAGCGCGACCTCGACCTCGAGGAGGCGCGGATCCGCGCCTGAGGCGCCGAGTTGCCGGTTGTTCTCGCTATGGGTGAGTAAGTGGCAACTCGGCGGCGGTGAAGAACTCGCGGGCGCGGGTGGCGACCAGGTCGGGACGCTCGTCGGCGATGAAGTGGCCGCAGCCGGAGACCAGCTCGACCTGCATCTGGTCGGCGTGGCGCTGGTAGCCGCCGAGCATCGAGGGGCGCAGGACGAAGTCGTCTTCGCCGAACAGCAGCAGCGTCGGCACCGTCAAGCGTGCCTCGGCGTAGCGGCCGCGGGCGATCGGCAGCGCCTCGCGCAGGTTGAAGGTGCGGTAGACCTGGACCGCGGCCCGCGCCCGGGCCGGCTCCTTGAAGCTGGAGGCGAAGGCGTCCAGCTCCTCGTCGCTCCAGACGCTTTTGTCGGTCGAGGCGCCGACCAGGACCCGGCGCACGAAGCCACCGCGGCGGTGCAACCCGTAACCGAGCCCCGGCGCCAAGATCAGCTGCTGGTACCCGAAGCGCCAGGCGTGGCCGGCCATGTTGCGCAGGTTGACCCAGGGGGGAACGATGTTCAGCGCCAGGAAGCGCTCGAAGCGCTGCGGCTCGCGCAGACAGAGCAGGAAACCGATCCAGCCGCCCCAGTCGTGGCCGACCAGCTTCACCCGCTCAATCCCGAGCGCGTCGAGGACGGCGAGCACGTCGTCGGCCATCTCCTCCTTCTGGTAGCCGCCGCGCGGGGCCTCCGACTCGCCGAAGCCGCGCAGATCGAGCGCCAGCACCCGGTGGCGATCGGCCAGCGCCGGCATCAGGTGGCGCCACTCGTACCAGTGCTGCGGCCAGCCGTGCAGGCAGAGGACGACGTCCTCGCCGGCGCCGGCTTCGGCCACGTGGAACTCGACCCCGCGGGCCCTGACCCGGTGGTGCCTTACTCCTGGTACCGCGGACCGAGCGCTCAAACGTTGCTGGTGACGCCGCCCTCGCGGAACTCGACGACCACTTCCTCCATCGTCGCCGCGTTACAGGGGACCCCTTCCGGCCACGGTTTGACCGGCTGCTCGTTCAACGTCTTCAGGCCGTTGCCGCTGATCACGATCACGGTCACGTCGTCGGGGCCGATCGCACCGCGCTGGGCGAGCTTCATCGCCGCCGCCACGGTGGTGCCTCCGGCCGGCTCGGTGAGCACGCCCTCGGTCCTCGCCAGCAGCTCCATCGCTTCGAGGATCTCGCCGTCGGGAACGTCGGCGGCGGAGCCCCCGCGGCTGCGCACCGCCTCGACCACCAGCGGCCCGTCGCCGGGAGCGCCGATCGCCAGCGACTGCGCCAGCGTCTCCGGCTGCACGTGGACGATCTCGTCGGTGCCATCGACGATCGTCTTCGCGATCGGCGAGCAGCCCGTGGGCTGGCCGATGTGGAGCTTGGTCGCCGCGGTCTCGGCGAGGCCGAGAGTCTCGAACTCGAGCAGCCCCTTGTGCACCCGCGAGGACAGCGTGCCGCCGGCGGCCGGCATCACGATGTGGTCCGGCGAGGCCCAGTCCAGCGCCTCGACGACCTCGTAGGCGAGCGTCTTCGCGCCCTCGGCGTAGAACGGCCGCAGGCTGATGTTGGCGAAGGGGATGCCGGTGTTTTCGGTCAGCTCGCGACAGGCTCGGTTGGCTTCGTCGTAGTTGCCGTCGACCTGGCAGACCTGGGCGCCGAGAGCGCGCACACCGCGCGCCTTCGCCCGCTCCAGGTTGGCGGGGTAGAAGACGTACGGCTTCAGCCCGGCGGCTGCGGCCAGCGCCGCGGTGGCGGTGCCGACGTTGCCGGTCGAGACGCAGCCGATCTCGCTGGACCCGAGCTCGAGCGCGCGAGCGACGGCCATACTGACGACGCGATCCTTGTAGGAGAGCGAGGGACGGTTGGTCGAGTCGTCCTTGACGTAGAGGTTGCGCAGGCCGAGCTCGGCACCGAGGCGCTCGGCCCGGATCAGCGGCGTCTGACCGGCGAAGCGGCCGACCCGATCGGCGGCGCTGCGGCCGACGATCGGCAGCAGCTCCTCGAAGCGCCAGATGTTCCAGGGACGGTCCCCGAGCGGCCGCGCGTCGATGCGGGCCTTCGCCATCTCGTAGTCGTACTCGACGTCGAATCCGGTATCGCACTTGGGACAGCGGAAGGCCGTATCGGCGAGCTCCGCGCGGGAGTCACAGGCAGGGCAGACAAGTTCGGTCGCGCAAGAACTGGTTCGCCGCGAATCGACCATGTCGCTCATGACTCCTCCTTTTTCACCGTCTCGGTATAACACATGGCTCGTCAGCGCTCAATGGTTTCTGCGCAAATCGACGCCGCGCTGTATCTGGTTGCTGACAAGAAGGTAGCGAAAGTGACGGGCATGCCTACAGCAGTGCAACTTTCTGTCTGTAGAGTCCTTGTCTTCAGTTTCGAAGAATTGGCCACTTGAGCCCTCAAGAGCGCTTTGCCGCGAACCTCCGCCGTGCCCGCGTCGCCGCTGGAATCTCTCAGGAAGAGCTCGGCGATCGCTGCAACCTCCACCGCACCGAGATCTCGCTGCTCGAGCGCGCCGGGCGGGAGCCGCGACTGAGCACGATCGTGAAGCTGGCCGGGGCGCTGGAGACCACCCCGGGCGAGCTCTGCACCGGGATCGCCTGGGTTGCGGCCACGCATCGCTTCGACGTCAAGCGGCCGCGATAGCGGGGGACGGGTTGGTCGGAGGGGCGGTGGTTGCCTCTTTGGGAATTGAGTCGCGTCCCCTGAAGGGGCTGGCTCCCTCATGTCGAGCCCGCCTATGGCGGGCAGATTTAAGGAAAGGGCCCTTCGGGCACATTCCCAAAGAGGCAACCACCGCCCCTCCCACGAACCGTCCCTCGCTGATCGAACAGCAACAGCACGGTTCGCTAGCTGAAAGCAGGCGTCCCTTGGCTGCTCAAGCAGGAAGAGGTCGGCCCCTTTTTCTGGGACAAGCAAGCGTCCCTTGATGCTTTCCGACAGTCCCGGTGCGCGGGTGACGAGCGGGGCCGGCAGGCCTCCTGGGCGAATGTCGCCCGAAGGGCCTTTGCTGATTCCTGCCCGCCATAGGCGGGCTCAATATTGCGGAGCCAGCCCCTTTAGGGGATGCGACTCAATTCGCCCAGGAGGCCTGCCGGCCCCGCTTGCCGCCCCCGCCCACCGGACCAAGCAACGATGGAGCGAAGCGGGGGCGCCGATGTCCGGCGCATCCGGGGCCCGTCATGACGAATTCATCCTGACCCCGGGCCCGGCTCGGTCCTCCTCAGCCACCCCGAGGCGGTTTCCCGATCCGTCGTCCCGCTCACTCCACCGGTGCTATTGCCCGGCGGGAAATTCATAACACAGAACCGTGTATCAATCAAGGTTCTTGTTTCAATCAGACAGACTTTCGTATGAGCTCTCAGGAGGCCGGCATGGCACTCTCGGCGCTGACCGGGATCGCCGCCGCCTCGGGCCAGGCGACGAGGAGATCGGCGACGTCGGGCCGCCCGGAGGCAAACAGGATCTCCTCGGCCGCGTGCGGCGCGAACGGCGCCAGCGCCTGCGCCAGCAGGACCAGCGCCGCGACCTGGGCCTCGGCGTCGGCGCGGTCGAGCTGACCGCGGCGCTTGACGACACGCTTCTCGAAGTCCTGAATGCGCTCGAAGAGGCGGGTGATGTTGCGGATCGACTTGTGCAGCTGCAGCTCGGCGGTGTCCGCGGTGATCCGCTCGAGGCCGTTCTCGCACCATTTGCGCAGGCGGTCGCGCATGTGCTCGGTGTCGGCCGCGGCCGCGGCGTCGTGCGGAATCTCCGGTAAAGCCGCGAAGCGGTCGTGCGAGTAGGTCCAGAGGCTGCGCAGGAAGCGGTTGGCGAACTTGACGGCGCCGTCGGACCAGTTCAGCGTCTTCCCCGGCCCGGCCGCATAGAGGACGGCAAGCCGCACCGTGTCGGCCCCGTACTTGTCGACCAGCTCGTCGGGGTTGACGACGTTGCCGAGGTGCTTGCTCATCTTGCGCCCGTCGGCGATCACCATCTCGTGGAAGAGGCAGCCCGCGAACGGCTCGCCGTTCTCCATGAAGGCGAACTCACCGTGGTCGCGCAGGGCCTTGGTGACGATCCGCTGGTCGAAGACGAATCCGCCGGAGTCGCCGCCGGCGACCAGGCGCTCGGCCGGCAGCCAGTCCTGCAGCTCCGGGTGGGTGAACATCTGCTCGGCCCGATCCGCGGGCGGGACCGCCGCCGGGACCCAGAGGAAGAGCGCGTCGAAGTGGCAGTCGAGGGTGTCGGTCTCGCGTTTGGCGGCGATGCCGCACTTGGGGCAGGCGACATCGACGAAGTCGGGGCGCTCGGCCAGCGGGTTACCCTCGGCGCGCGGCATCAGATCGCGCGGCAGCACCACCGGCAAGGCGGCCTCGGGCACCGGCACGGCGCCGCAGTCCTCGCAGTGAATGATGGGAATCGGCGTCCCCCAGGCGCGCTGGCGGGAGATCGAAAAATCGTTGGCGCGGTAGCGCTTGGCCTCGCGCGCACCATCAACCGGGGCCGCCTCGACCAGCCCGGCGCCGTCCTCCTCCCCATCCTCCTCCGGCTGCTCCCAGACGACGCGCTCGATCCGGGCGGCGATCTCACGGTCGGCCTCGTCGACGGCGGGGATGCCGAGCGCCGCGGTTGGTCCGAAGCGGGCGTCGACAAGCGGCGAGACCAGGAGCGGCAGCTCGCTGCCGTCGAGACCGGTCAGCGAGGACCCGGTGTCGACCACCGGCACCGAGCGGGCATCGCGGGCGCTGCGCTCCCAGCCACCCGAGCGCATCTGCTCGAGCTGCTCGCGGGCAGCCTCCGCCGCCACCCAGGCGTCGATCTCGGGATGGCGCGGCGAGAGCAGGACGAAGCGGGCAGCCGCAAGCGCCTGGCGATGGGGGCTGAAGACGGTGAGGGTGCCGCCGCTGCCCTGCAGGTCGAGCTCGGCGCCATCGCTGCGGCCGAGGATGTAGCGCTGAGTGGCGAGCGCCAGCTCGTCCCAGTTCTCCAACTTCTCGGTGTTGGCGTCGTTCTCCTCGAGGTAGCCGGTGATCTTCAGGAACCAGGACGGGCGCCGCAGCAGCCGCACCTCGTTGTGGCAGCGCCAGCAGGTCCCGTCCTCGACCTGGATCGAGGCCAGGGTCGTCTGGCAGGTGTCGCACCAGTCGACGGTGGCGTCCTCGCGGTAGATCATCCCCATCTCCAGCAGGGTCAGGAACAGCCACTGGGTCCAGCGGTACTGGCCCTCGTCGGAGCTGTAGAAGACGCGGTCGTAGTCGAAGCTGTAGCCGAGCCGCTTCATCTGCACCAGCATCCGCTCGCCGCACTGGCGCACCCAGTCGGCGGGCAGGATCTGGCGCTCGATCGCCGCCAGCTCGGCCGGCAGTCCGAAGGCGTCGAAGCCGAAGCCGAGCAGGACCGCGTCGCCGCGGGCGCGGTGGAAACGGGCGTAGGCGTCGCCGATCGTGTAGTCGCGGACGTGCCCCATGTGCAGGTTGCCGGAGGTAAACGGGCTCGATGCCTTGACGTAGACCGGCTTCTGCCCCGGCTTGGGCCGCGGCGGCGCGTCGAAGTCCCCGCGCTCGGCCCAGGCGGCCTGACGCGCGGGCTCGATCCGCGCCGCGTCGTAGTTCGGCTTACCGCTGCTCATCTCAATTTCAAGGCTACTGAGCGACCAAAGCCGCAACAGACGCCCGCTCAGGCGAAGGTCCAGAGGCGATTGCCGACAAAGTTAAACGGCATCGCCACCGCCACCGCGATCGCCTGCGCGGTCAGGTCGCCGACCGAACCGGAGCCGACGAGAACCTCCAGCACGGCCAGGTTGAGGCCGAGCGAGGCGACGCTGACGGCGAAGAAGCGCGGCGCCTGGAAACGAGCGGCGCCGTCGCCGGCGGCGAAGGTCCAGTGCCGGTTCCAGAGGAAGTTGTTGGTGACGGCGACGGCGAAGGCGCCGACCGCCGCAAGCATGTGGTGAACGTCGAAGATCCCGGTCAGCAGCGCGAAGACGGCGAGGTTGATCAGGTAGCCGGAGCCCCCGACAAGCCCGAATTTGAACAGCTGCAGCCAGTTCGCGGGATGTCTCGCGGCCGCACCGATGCGGGAGGCAAGTTCGAAGGCGGCGGTCACTTTCGGCAGGTTAACGGGCGGCGCGGCGAGCAGCCGGACCCGTAATCTTGGGCCGATGAGGCTGAGGACCGCAACCATCGCCGCACTCGCTGCGACCGTTCTCGCCGTCGCGCTGGCGCTCGTCTTCGGCGCCGGCGAGTCCAAGCAGGCGCAGGCGAAGGCGGAAGCGATCCCCGGCACGCCCAGTGTGGAAATCATCTCCCCACGCAACGGCGCCCGCCAGACCAGCCATGCGGTCGTGGTCAAGGTCGCGATCGAGAACTTCGAACTGGCCCCGCGCCAGTTCGGCGCCGAACCGCAGCTCAACCAGGGCCACGTCCGCTACAGCCTCAACCGTGTCCCCGACTGCGTCGACCCGAAGAAACTGCTTGACGCCGAGAACAGCCCGATCGGCAAGGGCCGCCTGACCGGGCGTTCGATGGACTACGCCCAGTTCGCCGGGCCCAACGGCGTCCTCGCCGAAGAGATCGGCACCGCCGGCAGCTACTCCCCGGGGACCCGCGCGGAGATCTATTACCACGAACTTCCGCCCGGCTTCTACCGCCTGATCGTCGCCCTGGCCCAGAACAACGGCGCCACGACCCAGTTCCACGCGGTCACCAACTTTCAGATCCTGCCCAAGCCCGGCCACGGCCCGAAACCGTGCGACAAAGGCAAGGTCCCGAGCGCCAAGGCCGCCGCGCAGCTGCGCTAGCGCCTCGCAAGCACCAATACTTCACTTTGTATAGTGGGTGCGTATGCGCACTTACCGCCGCCTGATGGGTTTCCTGCGCCCGTACCGGCTCCAGCTCTGGGGCTCGCTGGTGTTCGCCTGGGCGGCGATGGGGATGACCGTGGCGATCCCCTGGCTGATCGGCCGCGCCGTCAACGCGATCGTCGACCACGACAAGCCCGACCTGCTGCCGCTGGCGCTGGCGATCCTCGGCGCCGGGATCCTGCGCCTGGGCTTGACCGTGGTCCGCAGGCTGGTCGCCGGCAAGGTCTCGCTGGCGGTCGAATTCGACCTGCGCCAGGTCTTCTACGCGCATCTGCAGCGGCTCGAGCTCGGCTTCTTCGACGGCCAGCAGACGGGCCAACTGATGTCGCGAGCGACCGTCGACCTCGGCGCGATCCGCTTCTTCCTCGGCTACGGGCTGATCTTCATCACCCAGAACCTGCTGACGATCACGCTCGCCAGCGCCGTGATGTTCTTCATCGACCCGGTCCTGGCACTGCTGGCGCTGGCGCCGGCGCCGCTGATCGTCTACGCCGCCTCGCGCTACAACCGCGTCTCCCGGCCCGCCCAGCAGGAGGTCCAGCAGCGGATCGCCGAACTGACCGCGGAGGCCGAGGAGAACGTCTCCGGGATCCGCATCGTCAAGGCCTTCGCCCGCGAGGAATACCAACTGCACCGCTTCCAGAAGGCGGTCTCGCGGGTCTTCGACCAGAGCATCTACGCGACCAAGCTGCAGGCGTTCTTCTCGCCGCTGATCGGGCTGCTGCCGCAGCTCGGGATCGCCCTGGTGCTGCTGGTCGGCGGTCGCCAGGTGATCAACGACGACCTCAGCCTCGGCGACTTCACCGCCTTCTACACCTACCTGGTGATGCTGGCCGGGCCGCTGCGGATGCTCGGGGTGACGATGGGGATGGCGCAGCGGGCGATCGCGTCGGGCAACCGCCTATTCGAGATCCTCGACCGCGAGCCGCGAATCGAGAGTCAGCCGGGAGCGCCGGCGCTGCCGCCCGGGGGCGGCCGGGTGCAGCTCCGCGGGGTCACCCTCAACTACGCCGGCGCCGATGGCGAGCCGGACGAGCGCGAGGCGGCCCTGCCAGCGCTGAGCGACGTCTCGTTCGAGGTCGAGGCCGGGAAGACGGTGGCGCTGGTCGGGCCCTCGGGCTCGGGCAAGACCAGCCTGGTGGCGCTGATCGCCCGCCTCTACGACCCGACCGAGGGTGAGGTCCTGGTCGACGGCGTCGACGTGCGCGAGATCGACGTGCCCTCGCTGCGCTCGGAGATCGCCTTCGTCGCCGACGACAGCTTCCTCTTCACCGCCAGCGTCGCCGAGAACATCGCCTACGCACGCGCCGACGCGACCATGGAGGAGATCGAAGCGGCGGCGCGCCGGGCCCAGGCCGATGCCTTCATCCGGGCTCTGCCCGACGGCTACGAGACCCGGGTCGGCGAGCGCGGCCTCACCCTCTCCGGCGGCCAGCGCCAGCGGGTCGCGATCGCCCGCGCCTTACTCGCCGACCCCCGCGTCCTGATTCTCGACGACGCCACCTCCTCGGTCGACGCGACCACCGAGGTGGCGATCAAGCAGGGCCTCGAGGAGGCGATGGCGGGCCGAACCACGTTCATCATCGCCCACCGCCTCTCGACCGTCTCACTCGCTGACGAGATCGTCGTCGTCGACGGCGGCAAGATCGTCGACCACGGCACCCACGAGGAGCTGATGGCGGGCTGCGGCTTCTACCGCGAGATCGCCGAGCACGGCCTCGCCGACTCGGTCTTCCTGCAGCGTGACCTCGAGGCACGCGAGGAGATGGCGCGGCTATGAGGCGTCTCCGCAAACCCGTGGTTCCTTTGAGCCCTCAGGGGTCCGAAAGGAACCACGCGATGAACATCTGGCGGCTTTTCGTCGCGCTGTGGCGACTGATCCGCGGTGAGGACCAGCGCGGCCGCAAGGTCAAGTGGCTGCTCTCGCAACTGCGGCCCTACCGCGGCCGTGTGGCGCTGATGTTCCTCGGGCTGCTGACCGCGACCGCGGCCGGGCTCGCTCCTCCCTACCTGGCCGGCCGCGCGATCGACTCCGGGATCCAGACCGGCGACGTCGCCGCCCTCGACTGGATCGTCGCCGCCTTCGTCGTCGTCGCGATTCTCTACGCCGCGGCCACCTACCTGCAGACCTACATGGTCGGCTGGGTCGGCACCCGGGTGCTGCAGGACCTGCGCACGCGCGTCTTCACGCACTTGCAGTCGATGTCGATCGGGTTCTTCACCCGGCGCAGCCCGGGGGTCCTGATCTCCCGCATGACCAACGACATCGAGGCGCTCAACCAGCTCGTCACCAGTGGCGTCGTGACGATCTTCTCCAGCACCCTGACCCTGCTCGGCGTGGTTGTCATCCTGCTCTTCCTCAACGTGCAGCTGGCGCTGGTCGTCTTCCTCACCTTCCCGCTGCTGCTGATCGCCAGCGTGATCTTCCGCATCGTCTCCCACGGCGCCTACCGGGCGACCCGCGAGCGGATCGCCGCGATCACCGCCTACCTGCAGGAGAGCCTCAGCGGCGTCCGCGTCGTCCGCAGCTTCGGCCAGGAGCCGCGTCACGTCGACGAGATGACCGCGCTCAACGAGGCCAACCGCGAGGTCAACATGAAGACGGTCTACCTCAACGCCTCCTACTTCCCCGCGGTCGAACTGCTGGCGGCGGTGGCAACCGCGGTGATCCTCGTCTACGGCGGCGGGATGGCGATCGACGAAACGATCCAGATCGGCGTCATCGTCGCCTTCGTCGGCTACCTGACCACCTTCTTCGAACCGATCCAGCAGCTCTCCCAGCTCTACACCACCTACCAGCAGGGGATGGCGGCGCTGGACAAGATCTTCGACCTGCTCGACACCGCGCCCGACATGGTCGACGCCCCCGGCGCGATCGACCCCGGCACCCTGCGCGGCGAGATCGAGCTCGACGGCGTCTGGTTCTCCTACAAGGAAGCTGCCGAGCCGGGCGAGGACGTCTGGGCGCTGAAAGACGTCGACCTGCACGTGCCGCCTGGCCAGACCCTGGCCCTGGTCGGCGCCACCGGTGCCGGCAAGTCGACCTTCGCGAAGCTGGTCGCCCGCTTCTACGACCCCCAGCAGGGACGGGTGCTGGTCGACGGCCACGACCTGCGCGGGGTCCAGCAGCGGGCGCTGCGGCGCCAGCTCGGGATCGTCCCCCAGGAGGGCTTCCTCTTCTCCGGCAGCATCCGCGAAAACGTCGCCTTCGGGCGGCCCGAGGCCAGCTCGGAGGAGATCGAGGAAGCGATCGCCACCGTCGGCGCCACCGCCTTCGTCGCGGCCCTGCCCGACGGAATCGAGACCGAGGTCGGCGAGCGCGGCATCCAGCTCTCGGCCGGGCAGCGCCAGCTCGTCGCCTTCGCCCGTGCGCTGCTCGCCGAACCGCGCATCCTGATTCTCGACGAGGCCACCTCCAACGTCGACGTCCGCACCGAGAAAACGATCGAGAAAGGGTTGGAGAGACTGCTGCAAGGCCGCACCGCAATCGTCATCGCCCACCGCCTCTCGACGATCCGCCGCGCCGGCAAGATCGTCGTCCTCGCGGATGGGGGGATTGCCGAGCAGGGCACGCACGAGGAGCTGATCGCGGCCGGCGGGGCTTACGCCAAGTTGTACGGAGCCTGGTCCGAGTCCTCTGCGGCGTGAGCTAGAGGGAGCCGGATGTGCTCTCGGGCGAATTGAGTCGCGCCCCCTGAAGGGGGCTTGCTCCGCGCAGATGGAGCCCGCCTATGGCGGGCAGGAATCAGATTGCATATCGCGCCCTTCGGGCGACATTCGCCCGAGAGCACATCCGGCTCCCTCTGACCGCGTCCCCGGGATCGACCGAGGGACGGGTGCTTGGAGCAAGGAAGACAGCAGCTAAGGCTCGTCTTGGTGCTGGAGCAGAAGAGTCCAATGCGCTTGGCTCCTAAGCATCTGAACCTCGGTCCGCTTCCGGAGTCTGAGCGGGACGCTTCGTGGGCGGGGATGTGATTCCCCTCTCCGGGAATGTGCCGAAGGCCCTGTCCTTATTCCTGCCCGCCATAGGCGGGCTCGACTCGGTGGAGCCAGCCCCTTTAGGGGATGCGACTCAATTCACGGAGAGGGGAATCACATCCCCGCCCCCGGATCACCCCGGTCCCACGCCCCCAGAGCTACCACCAGTTTCCGGCGCCGCTTCTTCCGGAGCACCTTCTTCAATTCCCCCACCAGCACCACCCGTTTCGGGCGTGATTTCTTCCGGCGCGACTGCTTCCGGGATCACTTCTTCTTCGGCTTCGGGCGCCACTTCGACGCCACCTTCTTCGACTTCGCCGCTTTCGCCGCCGGATTCAGGCGCCGCGGTCGGGGCGCTGGGACCCTCGCTGCACTCTTCGAAGCCATAGATCGCGGCTTGGGCCCGGAATTCTTCGAGCGCCGGCGTGGCCGCGGTGGCGGCTTCGCCGAGCGCCGTCAGGTCTTCGTCTTCGGCGGCCGTTCTCACTTCGCCCTCGACCTTGGCCAGCTCTTCCGCCGCTTCGGAGAAGTCGGAATAGCCATCTTTTTCGCTCGGCACGCCGAGCGCCTGGATGCTCTCGACCATGCCCACATAGAGGTCGGCGGCTTCGGTCGTCTGTTCGTCGGCTTCCCCTTCGCTGGAGCCGATCGCGCCGATCGCGGCGTTGACCTCGCCGCAGATCGCGTCGCCCTGCGAGAGCAGCTCAGCCCGGGTCAGGCTCGTCGGTTCTTCAGCGGTCGTTGCGACCGGCGCGGTCGTGTCATCGCCACCACCGCCACCGCAGCCGGCGACCAGCAGCGCCAGGGCGAGCAGGGAAAGGGCGGCGATGGGGAACTTTCGGAATCTCATCAGGTGGCGACGCTAGCAGAGCGAATCGACGGCTTTGCAGGCAATTCGAACTGCGCCCCAGGGGCTCGAACCCCGACTTCCTCGTCCAGAGCGAGGCGTGCTGCCATTACACCAGGGCGCAAAGAGCTTCCGCAGGATACCTACAGATCCGCTTCGGAGAATTCCGTGCCCTCGGCGATCATCTGCCGCGCCCGCGCCAGTTCTTCGGAGCGCTCGACGCTGAGACAGCCCGCGACCTTTCCTTCCTTGAGATACCAGACCGAGAACTCGCCGCTCTCACGGTCGCCGCGCCAGACCTCCTCGTCCCAGTCCTGGGCGGGCCCGACGTACTCGAGGCTGGCCCAGTCGGCGAGATCGCTGAAGAAGTACGGGACCACGTCGTAGTCGGCGCCGGCGCCGAGCATGTTGCGCGCCGCGTGCATGCCCTGCTGCATCGCCACGTCCCAGTGCTCGACGTGGATGCGGCGGCGGTGGACGACGCTGTCGTAGGAGCAGCAGTCGCCGGCGGCGTAGATCCCGGGCACCGAGGTGCCGAGCTTCGAAGTCGCAGACGATCGCCCCGTCGACCTCGATCCCGGACCGCTGCGCCAGCATCGCGTCGGGACGGACCCCGGCGCCGACGACGACGGCGTCGCACTCGATGCTGAGACCGCTCTTGGTCACGACCGCCCCGATGCGGCCGTCGCCCTCGAAGGCCTCCAGCTCCTCGCCACCGTGGAACTCGACCCCCTTCGATTCGATCAGGTCCTGAAACCAGCGACCGGCGTCGGCGCCGAAGGTGCGCGAGAGTGCCACCTCCTCCATCGCCACGATCGAACACCTGGTGCCCCGCGCGGTCAGCGAGGCCGCGACCTCGGTGCCGATGTAGCTGCCGCCGATCAGGACCACGTGCTCGGCCGCCTCGGCGTCGGCGCGGATCGCGTCCGAGTTGCCGAAAGCGCGCAGATAGTGGATGCCCTCGTTCTCGGCCCCCTCGACGCGGAGGATGTTGACCATCGCCCCAGTGGCGATCAAAGCCTTGTCGAAAGCGACCTCTTCGCCACCCTGGATCTTTACCGTCCGCGCCTCGGTATCCATCGACATCACGTTCCTGCCGGTGAGCAGCTCGACTCCGTTCTCCCCGTACCAGGAGGGCGGGTTGACGTAAGCGTCGGCGCGCTCGGCCTCCCCGCGCAGGTACTCCTTGGAGACGGGCGGGCGTTCGTAGGGCGGCTCGGGCTCGCGACCGATCAGCAGGATCGAGCCCTCGGCACCGCGCTTGCGCAGCTCGGCCGCACAGTTGGCCGACGCCATGCCCCCGCCGATCAGGAGGAAGTCGACCGCGCGATCAGGCATCAGGGGGCGGCGGCGCCGCCGTTGCCCTTGGGTCCGAAGAGGACCTTCAGGTCCTCCTCCTTGCCTGGGTCGAGCACGGCCAGGATCTCGTCGCCTTCCTCCAGCACGGTGTCGGCGCTGGGGACGAACCCCTTGCCGGCGCGCAGGACGGAGATCAGCAGGCTGCCGTCGGGCATCTTCAGGTCGCCGACGCGGCGGCCGGTCACGCCGGAGTCCTTGCCGAGCAGCATCTCGATGATCTCCAGCTGCTCCTCCTGCAGGTCGAGCAGGTGGACGAGGCCGTACTCGGGCACCTCGTGCTCGAGTAGGCGCAGGATCAGGTCGGTCGCGGAGACGCTCGGTTTGACCCCGAGCAGGTCGAAGTGCTGGCGGTTGCGGGGATTGTTGACGCGGGCGATGATCTGCTGGACAAGGTACTTCTCCTTCGCCACCTGGCAGATCAGCATGTTGTCCTCGTCGTCGCCGGTCACCGCGATCACCATGTCGGCGCGCTGGATCCCGGCCCGCTCGAGCACCCAGAGCTCGGAGGCATCGCCGTAGGAGATGTTGTGCTCGAGCTCCTGCTCGACGGTCAGGTAGCGGCGGCGGTCTGCCTCGACCAGCGTCACCTCATGGTCTTTCTCCAGCAGCTCTCGCGCCAGGTTCCAACCGACCTTGCCCGCTCCGACGACGATGATGTACATGCGCGCCTCCCTCCCCTACGCGGCTTCCGTGGACCCGCCGGGGGTGCTGCCGCGGCCGCCGGCCGTACGCACCGTGTCCTCGAGCATGTCGATCGCGACCCGCGTCGGGCAGATCGTGCGCAGCCCCTGGCGCTGGTACCACTCGGCGCGCAGCGGATCGAGCACCCGCGCGATCACGTTCGGAACCTCGTAACGGCGCTGGGCGATCTGGGCGATGATGATGTTCGTGTTGTCGCCGTCGGTGGAGGCGATGAAGACGTCGGCTCGCTCGATCCCGGCGGCCTCCAGGGCCTCGGTCTCCAGCCCGGCGCCGACGGTGAACTGACCCCCGAGGTCCTCCCAGCTTTTCTCCAGGCCCACCTCGAGCCGGGCGTGCGACTCCGGATCCTCGTCCAGACAGGAGACCTCGTGCCCCTCGTGGAGCATGCCCCGGGCCACCGAGGAGCCGACTCGCCCGCATCCGACGATCAGAATGAACACGGGCGAGATACTAGAACTACGGGCCGCTAGCCGGGTTCGGGCTCGGACTCTGGTTCCGGGGGTGCCGTCAGCAGCACCCGACAGGGGGCTTTCTTGAGCACGTACTCGGTCGCGGCGCCGATCTCAGCCGGCTTGGCAGCGCCGATGCCGCCGATCTTGGCGCCGCCGCGGATCTTCGTCGGCGCCTCACCGCCGATCACAATCGCCTCCGAGCCGCTGGCGCGCGCCGCTTCGACGATCCCGGCGCCGACCTTGCGGGCGCGGATCGCCTCGGTCGAGACCTCCACCCCGCCGTACTCCTCGGCTACGTCTCGGGCACGGGCGAGTGCGCGCTCGGCCTCCTCCTCCTTTTCCGGAGGCAGCTTCGCGTCAAGCGGCAGGGTCAGCGGAACTTCGATCACGAAGATCACCTCCAGGCGCGGATCGGCACCGTCGTGCTCGGCGTGCTCGGCGGCGGCCAGGCGGCCAGCGGTGGCGACGATGTCGTCGTCGAACTTGGTCCCGAAGACCGGTACGAGGATGTTGCGGAACTCGACCTCGGGAACCTGCTTGGTCAGCGCCCGCTCCGGCACCGAGACGCGCCTGGTCAGCGTCGTCCCCTCGAAGACCTTGCGGTAGACGACGTAGAAGGTCAGGCCGAAGGCCATCCAGCCGAGCCCGACCCAGCGCGCGGTCGAGTGATAGGCGAGCACGCTGAGGAAGGCGAGGCCGCTGACCAGGGCCGCGAAGACAGCCGGCAGCGGCAGCTCGGCCTTGCCCCAACGAACGTTGCCGGGGATCTTGAACGGACGCTCCTTAGCGGGCTTGCCGATCCGCAGGCGGATGATCGAGAGGTGGGCGATCGTGATCGCCAGGGTGGCGCCGAAGGCGTAGATCCCGGCCAGCAGCTTGACGTTGGTAGGGACCACCAGCCCGAACGCGATCACGCCGCAGATCACGATCGCCACGTAGGGGGTCGCCTTGCGCCGCTCGAGCTTGCCGAGCCAGCTCGGGATCTGGCGGTTGATCGCCAGCGTGTAGATGTGGCGGGAGACGCCCAGCATCGAGGTGTTGGCGGCCCAGAAGAGAACGGGGACGGCGATCAGCATCACCATCCAGCGCATCGAGTCGGCGACCCAGTCGGGGTGGAAGGCTGAGACCACCCCCAGAACCGGCTCCTCGACGTAGGTGCTGCCCAGGGCCGTCTCCGGGCCGTTGACGCCGCTGACCACCGGCACCGCCATCAGCGCGATCGCCGCCATCCCGGCATAGACGAGCGGCACCGCGATCGCCCCCAGCGAGGCGACCCGCTTGAGGTCGGCGCGGCTGACCTCGATGTCCGGCGCCAGGTCGGAGGCGGCCTCGATCCCGGCGTAGGCGAGCATCGCGACGACGCCGGCGTAGACGATGTCCTTGAAGCTGGGGTCGGTGAAGAGGTCGAGCTGTTCGGTCAGCCGGTCGGGGTGCATGACGACCATCAGGCCGACCACGATCACCGCCAGCTGCAGGAAGAGGTCGGCGAGCGCGAGCAGCCCCAGCGAGCGCTGTCTGGCGCGGCCGGTGACGTTGAGGATGTTGAGCACGCAGACGGCGGCGATCACCAGGCCCGCGATCGGGATCTCCAGCCCCGGCTTGGCGAAGTCGGCGGAGATCGGCGCCATGTAGTGCGGGACCGAGACCGCCGCCAAGGCCAGCACGATCAGGTAGTCGATCAGGATCGCCCAGCCGGCGATGAAGGCGATCAGCTCGTTGAAGGCGTGGCGGGCGAAGGTCGAGGAGCCGCCGCGCTCGCGGAACATCGCCCCGCCCTCGACGTAGGTGAGCGTGGTCAGCCCGAACAGCAGGCCCGAGGCGAGAAAGATCAGCGGCGTCAGCCCGAGACCGCGGTCGGCGACGACGCCGAGCGCGAAGTAGATCGAGAACCCGACCGCCGAGTAGGCGGCCGCGAACAGCCAGGGGACGCCGGTTCCACGCTCGATCCGGCGCTGGCTGCGCCGCGCCAGCTGCTGGCGGCGGCCCCCGCGCGGCTCCTCGGGGGCGCTCACCGTTCCATCCTGTAGCCGAGCCAGAGCCTGCCGATCCCGACAGCGAGGAAGGCGAGACCCATGAAGAAGCCGGTCGAGAGTGGGCCGCCGCCGTTGGCGAGGGTGACCGCCAGGACGACGATCCCGACCGCGACGAAGACGATGGAGAAGCCGCGGACGGCGCCGCGGTAGAGGCGCTCGCCGCCGTCGCCGCTCACGAGAGCGACCCCGCGACGACCGGGACGCTCTGTTCGGAGGGGTTGGAGACGACGATCACCCGGCAGGGCCGCTCGCCGAGCACCGTCTGCAGCGTCTTGTCGTAGAGCGGCACGCCGTTGCGGTAGCGCAGGCCGACGACGATCGCCGCCGCGTGGATCTCACGCGCCTCACCGGAGACCGAGTAACCGGCCTGGCCGGGCCGCACGCGGGCGACGTGACCGGTCACGCGCTGGCCGCCGATCAGCCGCGCCTCCTCGACCTTGGCCTGCGCCTCCGCTTCCTGCTCGGGCATGTCGGCGTTCAAGGGCAGGTTGGTAGGCACGGTCATCATCGCGTGAATGTGGATGCCGCGGCGGCGATTGGAGGCGAGCTTGACCGCGGTCGCGACCATCTCGGCTGAGAACGGGTCGTCGTCCTCGAAGCCAACCAGGACGCTCTTGTACTCGACCTCCTCGACCCCGAGCGGTTCCGGCGTCACCACCTTCACGGTCTGGGTCAGCGGCAGGCCCTGGTTGCGGCGGTAGAGAACGTAGATGACGATCCCGAACAACATCCAGCCGATCCCGACGAACAGCGTGCGGGGATTGAGGGCCATCACCACGACCCAGGCGCCGAAGGTGCCGAGGCCGCCGAGCACGGCGGTAAGCGGCACCTCGGTGCCGAAGGCGCGAAAGTTCAGCGGCGGCTTCCAGGTGCGCTCGCGATCGGCGTCTTTGCGTCGTAGCTGGATCACCGCCACGTGGGCGATCGTGAACGAGAGCATCGCCCCGAACGAGTACATCGTCGCCAGGAAATCGGTCTGGCCCGGCAACAGGGTGACGATCGCGATCGCGGCGAAGATCAGGATCGCGATGTAGGGGGTGCGGTACTTGGGATGGACCTGGCGCAGGCCCTCGGGCAGCTGCCGGTGCTGGCCCATCGAGTAAGTCAGGCGGGAGACCCCGATCAGGCCGGCGTTGGTCGCGATCAGCAGGATCACCGCCGCCAGCACGCCGACGTAGTAACGGAGGATTTCGGTCGGCAGGTGGGTGAGGCCGAGGTTCTCGACGATGCCGAGGATCGGGTCGTCGGCGAAGGTGGTGCCGAGTTCGGTCGTGAAGTTGCCGGCGGCGTCCTGGGTGACCGGCATCGCCGAGAGCGCGACGATCGGGATCAACAGGTAGAGGCCGAGCACGGCGACGACCGTGTAGCCGACGCTCTTGGGAATCGTCCGTGCCGCGTCCTTGGCCTCCTCGGCCATGTTGGAGATCGTCTCGATCCCGGTGTAGGCGATCATCCCGACCGCGATCCCGAGCGCGAAGTCGCTCCAGGTCGGGGCGACGCCGAGGTGGACGTTGTCGACCAGGATCTCCGGGCTGAAGACGAGGACGAGGCCGATCAGCACCAGCACCACCTGGGTCGCGAGGTCGGCGACGGCGAGGATCAGGTTCAGCTTCGCCGACTCCTCGGTGCCGCGGATGTTGATCACCGCGAGGCCGACGATCAGCGCCGCGCCACCGATGATGTCGCCCGGCGAGCTGCCGAGCCAGGGCCAGAAGACGGCCAGGTAGTGCGGCACGAAGAAGGCCGAGATCGCGACCGTGATCGTGTAGTTCAGCATCTGCCCCCAGGCGGCGACGAAGCTGACGAACTCGTTGAAGGCGTGGCGGGCGAAGCTGGAGGAGCCGCCGGCCTCCGGGTACATCACCGTCGCCTCGGCGTAGGTGGCGGCGGTGGCGGCGAAGATCAGGCCGGAGATGACGAAGGCGATCGGGGTCAGGCCGAGCGCGAAGGCGGCGGTGACGCCAAGGGCGTAGTAGATCGAGGAGCCGACGTTGCCGTAGGCGGCCGAGAACAGCGCCCCGACGCCGTGCACACGGCTCAGCGACTCGTCTCTGGGAATGCGCTGAGCCATTAGATCCTGCGGAGGACGATCACTGGCGCGAATATACGCTCACGGTCGGTGCATGAGCGGAGAACCCCGGAAACGACTGCAGCACGGCAACGGCAGAGCCAGATCAGGCGACGGCGGCGAACGGCGCTGCTCTTCCTCGCCGTGAGCGCTCTGGCGGCGACGGCGATCGTGCTCGCCGCGACCTTGCTCGGACCGGTCGACCACCACGGCGCGAAGCTGAGCCAGCTGACGATCGAGAGCCGCGCGGTCGGCGAGGGCCTCGGGGTCGGCGTGATCGAGCCGGGCGGGCCGGAGCCCAAGCGCAAGCGAGCGCTGCTCGTCTTCCTGCACGGCCGCGGCGGCTCAGACGCCAGCGGCACCCACAACGAGGCGATCTATGCGGGGCTGGAGAAGCTGGGCCGCCGGGCGCCGGTGATCGCCTTCCCCGACGGCGGCGACCACAGCTACTGGCACGACCGCGACAGCGGCGACTGGGGCCGCTACGTGATGCGCGAGGTGATTCCGACCGTGACCCGTGAGTTCGGCACCGACCCACGTCGAGTCGCGATCGGCGGCATCTCGATGGGCGGCTTCGGCGCCTACGACTTGGCATTGGCCCACCCGGACCGCTTCTGCGCGGTCGGCGGCCACTCGGCGGCACTCTGGTTCGAGGGCGGCGAAACCGCGCCCGGGGCCTTCGACGATGCCGCCGACTTCGAGCGCAACGACGTCGTCGGAACGGTCCGCGCCAACCCCGACGCCTTCGGCGATATGCGGATCTGGAACGACTACGGCAGCGAAGATCCGTTCCGCGGCTACAACGAAGGCTTCGTCGACTACCTCGGGGCCGGCGAAGCCGACCTCAGCGCCCACACCTGGCCCGGTGGCCACGAGGGCTCCTACTGGAACGCCCACTTCCCCGCCTACCTGCGCTTTTACGCCAACTCCCTGGCCCACTGCTGACAATGGCCTGCACTTGTCGCCCTCTGGGCGACAAGCAGCAACCGTCAGCCGCCCGGGGAGCCGGCGGGCGGGGTGCCGCTCGGCGGGGGTGGGCCCCAGCTCTCACGGCCGTCGCTGGTCGCGATCGGGATCTTCGGGCCAGCCATGGCGGGGGTGTCGAGACTGACGTCGACGACCGCCTTGACCCGGGAGAGGACCTCGCGAGCGGTGCTCTTGCGGCCCTGGTAGCCCCACTGATGGAGGTCGGCGGTGAGTCCGGTGGCGTCGATCCCGGCTTCGTCGGCAAGGAAGAGCGCCCGCGGCATGTGAAAGCCCTGAGTGACGACGACGGCGTCGCCGACGCCGAAGATCGAGCGCGCCCGCACCATCGTCGCCCAGGTTTCAAAGCCAGCGTGGTCCTCGAAGATGTCCTCGGGCGCCACACCGTCGGCCACCAGCGCCTTGCGCATCGTGTCCGGCTCGTCGTAGATCCAGCTGCCGTGGTCGCCGGAGACGAGGATCTTCTCGACCTTGCCCGCGTGCCACAAGCGCGAAGCCTGCTCGACCCGGTCCGCCAGCATCGCGCTCATATCCCCGTCCGGCTCGACCAGCGCGCCCGGCACGATCGCGACTTCCGCCGCCGGCACCGCCGCCAACTCATCGGTGTAATCGCCGCCCGCGCTCAGCAGCACGTAGACGTTCGCGGCCACCACGACCAGCGCCAGAGCCGCCACACCGCCAAGCGCAGCCCTGGAGAGCCGCGGCCAGCGCCGCAGCGGGTAAGTCACCGTGCTCCAAATCCCCCGCATACTCAGAAACGCTACCGACTCCCCCATCCCGTGGTTCTTTAACGGCCTATATGACCGAAAAGGAACCACGACTTGGAAGAGAGGCCGGCAAACCCTTTCGGACGGCCCTCACGCCACCAGGTGAAGCAACAACTCCGCGAACGACGCGACCCGATCATCCCGCCCGTCCCACCTAGCGGCTGCTCGGGGAGGGACTGGGTGCCCCTCGAAGCGTCTTGCACTTTTTTGCTTCAGCGCCCGCGGCATCAGCCGCGAGACGCCTCCACAAAAAAGTTAAGCGAAGAGGGGCACCCAGCCCCTCCCGCCCAACCCTTAGAAGTGAACGATCGGGATGATCAGAATCGCGACGATGTTCGCGACCTTGATCATCGGGTTGATCGCCGGGCCGGCCGTGTCCTTGTAGGGATCGCCGACGGTGTCACCGGTGACCGAGGCTTCGTGGGCAGGGGAGCCTTTGCCCCCGTGTGCCCCGTCCTCGATCAGCTTCTTCGCGTTGTCCCAGGCACCGCCGCCGGCGGTCATCGAGATCGCGGCGAAGAGGCCGACGACGATGACGCCGATCAGCAGGCCGCCGAGCGCGTTGACGCTGAGAAGGCCGACGATCACCGGCACCACGATCGGGATCAGGGCTGGCGCGATCATCTCCTTCTGCGCCGCCAGGGTGACGATGCTGACCGTTTCCCCGTACTCCGGTTTTTCGGTCCCGTCCATGATCCCGGGGTGTTCTTTGAACTGTTTGCGGACCTGCTCGACGACCTGGCCGCCGGCTCGGCCGACCGCCTCGATCGCGAGGGCCGAGAACAGGTAGACCATCATGCCGCCGATGATCAGCCCGATCAGCACGTCGGGGCTGGTCAGGTTGAACAGCCCATTGAGGTCGAAGCCCACCGGAGCCTCGTCCGCGAGCTCGCTCTTGAAGGCCGCGAACAGCACCAGCGCCGCCAGTGCTGCGGAGCCGATCGCGTAACCCTTGGTCACCGCCTTGGTCGTGTTGCCGACCGCGTCGAGCGGGTCGGTGACGTTGCGCACCGACTCCGGCAGCTCCGCCATCTCGGCGATGCCGCCGGCGTTGTCGGTAATCGGCCCGAAGGCGTCGAGGGCGACGATCAGGCCGCAGAGAGAGAGCTGAGCCATGACGGCGATGCCGATGCCGTAGATGCCCGCCAGCTCGTTGGCGCCAAGGATCGCCAGGGCGATGACCAGCGCCGGCGCGGCCGTCGACTGGAAGCCCTGGGCGAGGCCCTGGATGATGTTGGTCGCGTGACCGGTCTCCGAAGCCGCGGCGATCGACTTGACCGGGCGGAAGCGAGTCGAGGTATAAAATTCGGTAATCACGAACAGCAGCGCGGTGACCGCGATGCCGATTACCGCGCAGAGCCAGAGGTCGCCGACGCTGACCGCCGCCGCGCCCGCTTCACCAAAGCCGAGTCGCAGTGCGTCGCTCATCAGCCAGTCGGTGATCGGGTAGAACGCCGCGATCGAGATGACCCCGGCGAGGATCACACCGCGGTAGAGAGCACCCTCCACTTTGTCCGTCTTCGTGCGTACGACCAGCGCGCCGACGATCGAGGCGATGATCGCGACGCCGCCGATGACCAGCGGGTAGATCGCGACCTCGCGGGCGAAGTCGGGGAAGGTGAGGACGCCGAGCAGCATCACGGCGACCGTGGTGACCGCGTAGGTCTCGAACAGGTCGGCGGCCATGCCGGCGCAGTCGCCGACGTTGTCGCCGACGTTGTCGGCGATTACCGCGGGGTTGCGAGGATCGTCCTCGGGGATCCCCGCCTCGACCTTGCCGACCAGGTCGGCACCGACGTCGGCGGCCTTGGTGAAGATGCCGCCGCCCAGCCGGGCGAAGACGGAGATCAGCGAGCCACCGAAGCCAAGACCGATTAGTGCGTCGACGGCCTCCTTGTCGGTCAGGTCGATGAGGACCAGGAAGCCGTAGTAACCGGCCACCCCGAGCAGCGCCAGGCCGACGACGAGCAGACCGGTGACCGAGCCGCCCTTGAAAGCGGCGTCGAGCGCCGGCGGTACGCCGCCACGGGCGGCCTCGGCGACGCGCGAGTTGGCCCGCACCGAGACGTTCATCCCGATAAAGCCCGTAGCGCCGGACAGGACCGCGCCGATCACGAATCCGACGGCCGTCTCCCAGTTCTGCAGGAGCAACAGCACGATCGCGAGCGGTATCGCAACCGCGGCGATGATCGTGTACTGGCGGTTCAGATAGGCCTGTGCACCCTCCTGCACGGCCCCTGAAATTTCCTGCATCCGGTCGTTTCCGGGCGACTTCGCGAGAAGTCGCTGGGTGATGATAAGTCCGTATGCCACAGCGGCGGCCGCACAGACAAGTGCGACGACCACCCCGTAGTCGGTCAAAAAGCTAGTCAAGTTCGATTCCTCCGGTGGATTTAGCGGCGCGGGAGTCTATAGACGCCGCCGGCATTTCCGCACTACGCCTGCCCCAGATGGTGAAATTTACAACCACGCCGGCGCTCAGCCGGGCCTCGATGGCTGGCCGACTCCGCCGTAGGTGCGCTGCGTCTCGGCCACGGCGTCGCGATAGATCGACTCGATCGACGCGCCCGCAGCGAGCGCCTCGCGGGCCCGTTGGGCGCCGTTGCGGTCGGGCAGATCGACCGCGATCCCAAGCTGGGAGCGGGCCGGAGCGGTCCACTCGAGGATCGACTCGAGCAGCGCCCGGGTCTCGACCAGGGCCCCGGCCCGGAAATCGATCATGCGGCCGTCGGCGCCGTGCCGGATCGCCCGCCAGAGGTTCTCCTCGATCTCGCGGTCGGCCAGCGGCCTCCCCCGTCCGTCGTATCCGAACTCGTCGTAGTCGAGCGCGGTCTGGGCAATGCAGGCGGCGATCAGCCCAGCCAGCGCGAAGGACTCCTCGCCCCTGGTCTGGGCGTCACAGATCCTCACCTCAACCGTGCCGAAGCTGTGATGCGGGCGCACGCTCCACCACAGCTGGGTCGACTCGACGACGGTGCCGGTCCGCTCCAGTGCGCCGGTGAAGTCCGCGTAGCTCTGCCAGTCGCCGAACGGCGAGGGGACCCCGCAGCGAGGGAAGGTGCGGGTGAAGGTCTCGGTTCGGACCGTGTGCAGGCCGGTGTCGCGGCGGTCGAGGAAAGGCGAGTTGGCGGAGACCGCCAGCAGCAGTGGCAGCAGCTCGCGCAGCCAGTCGCAGACGGCGATCGCGCGGTCGGCCCCGCGCACGCCCATGTGCACGTGCAGGCTCCAGGTGTTGTTGCGCTGGGCGACGTAGCCGAGTTCCTCGCGCAGGCGGTTGTAGTGCGGCGTGTCGATGATCCGCTGGTCGAGGTAGTTGGCCCAGGGATGGGTGCCCATCGAGCCCAGCGCCAGGCCCATCTCCGCGATCAGGCCGAACAGGCGCGCCCGGCGCTCGCTCTGCAGCGCGATCGCCTCGGACATCGACCCGGCGCGGCCGGAGCGGATCTCGACCTCGGAGGCGATCAGCTCGCCGGCGGCCGACTCGGCCAGGATCTCGTCCTTCTCGCAGGCCGCGTGGACGTCCTCGTAGCGGTGCGCGAGCTCCAGCGTCGCCGGGTCGAGGATCGCGAACTCCTCCTCGAGCCCGATCGTGAAGTCGGTCGAGGACTCGAATCTCTCGCGGGCGAGGTCGAGGTCCAGGGACAAGGGGTTAAGCCAGGTAGAAGTAGAGCGCGAACAGGAGGTCGACGGCCGGGCTGGAGGTGTGGACCGTCACCTCCGGCGGCACCTGGAGCAGCTGCTCGGAGTAGTTGAAGATGATTTTGACGCCGGCTTTGACGAGCCGGTCGGCGACGTCCTGAGCCGCCTCCGCCGGTACCGCGAGCACTCCGACGACGATCTCCTCGTCGCCGACGACCGCGTCGAGATCCTCCAGCGCCCGCACCGCCAACTCGCCGATGTCCGTGCCGACGACGGCCGGGTCGGAGTCGAAGATGGCGACGACCTCGAAGCCGTGGTCGGCGAAGATCGGCGAGTTGGCGATCGCCTGACCGAGGTTGCCGGCGCCGAAGAGAGCGATGTTGTGCTGGCCGGAGGTGCGGAGGATCTTGCGGATCTCCGCCAGCAGCGACTCGATGTTGTAGCCGACGCCACGCTTGCCGAACTTGCCGAAGCCGGAGAGGTCGCGGCGAATCTGAGTCGGGTTGATGTGGGTGTACTCGGAGAGTTCCTGCGAGGAGATCGTCTCGCGGCCCATCTTCCGCGCCTGGGTCAGGACCTGGAGATAGCGCGAGAGCCGCGCGGCAACGCCAAGGGAAAGCCGCTCGCCACCGACCGGCGAGGACTCGGCGGCATCGAACTCCTCGATTACGTCGACCATGCCCCCACAGTATCGAGCCTGGCCCGCACGCCCGCCTCGTCGAGCACCAGGTCGGAGGCGACGATTCCGTCGATCTCGACAACGGGGATGCGCTCGAGGTATCGCCGCAGCAGCAGATCGTCGCTCTCGATGTCGATCTCGTGCAGTTCGAAGCGATACCCCTCCCCGTGCAGCCGAACCAGCGCCTCGATCGCCTCCTCGCAGAGGTGGCATCCCGGCCGCGAATAAACGACGACGTCGGTCAAACCAGGGGCCGACGGGCCGATTTGTCGCCTATATCTTCACTTTTCGGCCCGTCGGCGGGGCGTTCGCCGGTGGCGAAGGCGTCGTAGCCGAGGTAGTCGGGATAGGCGATCGGGGTCGCGTGCTGGGCGGCTGATCCGATCATCGCCGCGTTGTCGGTGCAGAGCGCGATCGGGACCAGCTTCAGGCGCACGCCGTGCTCCTCGCAGAGCTGGCCGACCGCCTCCCGCAGGGGCCCGTTGGCGGCGACGCCGCCACCGAGCGCGACCGCCTCCCAGTCGCCGCGGCGCAGCGCCCGCCGCAGCTTCGAGACGAGCTGGCCGACGACAGCCGCCTGAAAGGATGCGGCGAGGTCGGCGCGATGCGCGGCCACGTCCTCGGGGCCGAGCTCGCGACAGCGGTAGACGAGCGCGGTCTTCAGGCCGCTGAAGCTGAAGTCGAGGCCAGGGTCGCGGGCCATCGCAACCGGCATCTCGAATGCCTCCGGGTTGCCGCCCTCGGCCTCCTTTTCCAGGGCCGGGCCGCCGGGGTAGCCGAGCCCGAGCAGCCGCGCCGACTTGTCGAAGGCCTCGCCGGCGGCGTCGTCGAGCGTCTGGCCAAGCAACTCGTAGCCGGCGTGGTCGCGGACCGCCGCCAGCAGCGTGTGGCCGCCGCTGGCGACCAGGCAGAGGAAGGGCGGTGCCAGCGGCTCGGGCTCGAGGAAGTTGGCGGCGACGTGGCCCTTGAGGTGGTCGACCGGGATCAGCGGCAGCCGCCGCGCCGCGGCGATCGCCTTGGCGGTGCTGACCCCGACCAGAAGGGCGCCGATCAGGCCGGGGCCGGCGGTGACCGCGACCGCCTCGATCTCGTCCAGGCTCGTCCCCGCTTCGGCCAGCGCGGCAGCCACCACCGGCGGCGCCAGCTCGAGGTGATGGCGCGAGGCGACCTCGGGGACAACGCCGCCGAAGCCGGCGTGGGCCGCCGCCTGCGAGGAGATCACGTTGCTGAGGATGCGCGGACCGTCGAGGACGGCGGCGCAGGTGTCGTCGCAGGAGGTCTCGATCGCGAGGATCAATTCCGCCCGTGTGCTCTGCTCTCGCTCGTTCGCGCTCATCGTCACCGGAAGTCTCGCTCACTCTCTTCCGCGTCCGCCGCGGGCGGGGCGGGCGGGGCGGGCGGAGCGGGCGGGGCGGGCGGAGCGGGCACTAATCCAGCCACATGATCAGCGCGTCCTCGCCGTTGTCGTGGTAGTAGCGGGGGCGGACGCCGGCGGAGCGGAAGCCGAACCTTTCGTACATCCCGATCGCTCCCTGGTTGGAGACGCGAACCTCGAGTGTGAACGGGAGCACCCCGCGCGCCTCCTCGAAGAGCCGCCGCAGCAGCCGGCCGGCGATGCCGGAGCGGCGGCGATCCGGGGAGACGGCGATGTTCATCAGGTGCCAGACCTGGTCGTAGCGCGAGCAGACCACGTAGCCGAGCAACTCGTCGCCGGCGTGGGCGGCGAGGCAGATCCCGGACGGCTTCGAGAGCTCCAGCACGAACATCGCCAGCGACCACGGGGTCGGGAAGGAACGGCGCTCGATCGCGATCACCGCCGGCAGGTCGCTGTAGGCGAGCCGCCGCACCCGTACCTCTTGGGTCAGGTCACTCGGCTTTTGGGAAAGGGTCTCGCTCACGCCACCGCTCCGCGTCGGGGGGTCTGAGGTAGATCGGTGCGAGCTGGTCCGCCTCGCCCCCCACCGCCGCCGCCGCAAGCGCGCAAACGTGGCGCGCGGCGACCCGATGGACGGGGTCGGTGTCGTCCGCGATGCGGACGCCGTTCTCGGTCAGCTCTCGACGAAATCGTACCGCCCCCGAGCCGGCCACCGACGGCCTGGTTTCCAAATTGCCGACGAGCTCCGCGAGCTGCCCCGGTCCGTAGACGGCCGGCTCCCAGATCCGCTCGCCCTGTGCCGAGTAGAGCGCCGCGAAGACCTCGCCGCGAAAGCCGTCGAGCACGGCCATGCGCTGGCCCTCGGCCCCGGCCTCGCCGATCCCGCGCCCGAGCGCGTCGAGGGTGCAGACGGCGCCGGCCGGGAGCCCCAGCGCCGCCCGCAGGCCCTGGGCCGTGGCGATGCCGACACGGACCCCCGTGAAGGAACCGGGGCCGGCCCCGACCGCGATCAGGTCGACCGCCTCCCAGCCGCCGACGGCTTCGGCCGCCGCCTCGACCTCGGCCAGCAGGCCGGTCGCATGCCGCGGCCTCCCCTCGGCGGAGAGGCCCAACAGCGACTCGTGGACGACGTCGCCATCGCGCCAGGCGCAGGCAGCGGTGTCGGCGGTCGCGGTGTCGAAGCCGACTACGACCAGGATGCCGCCGCCCTAGGTGGTGACGCGGAAGGTGAAGGTTCCGACCTTCTTGCCTTTGACGAACCAGCTGACCGAGTGCACACCCGGGATCGTCGAGGTGATCTTATTCACATAGAGGGTCCCCGTTTTGGCTTCCTGAGCCTGGGCGCAGAGGTTTTTCCCGCTCGGGAACTTGACGCAGACCGTGTACATGACGTCGGCCTGCGTGCTTTTGAAGAAGGCGCCCTTTTTGCTTCCGGCCGGGCACGAGTGCGAGGGAGTTGCGTTGCGGGAGATTCCGCAGCCGACGTAATGCTTGTACGCCGCCGCATCGGCGGATGCGGGCACGGCACTCGCCAGCAGTCCTGCGACTACGAACATCGCTGCGAGCGCTTTCAGTCCCTTCATTGAGTCCTTCCCTTCGTGGATCGAGTTCGGGCAACGCCGATGCTACAAGTTGTGTTCGCTGTCAGAACACGACGCCGGGCCGGTCGGAGCGGCCGCGCCGACGCGTTTACCAGTCGATCTCGACCAGACGGTGGCGCTCGTCGTCGTGGCTGAGCCGGATCTCCAGCGCCGGCCGGCCGAGCTTGCCGGCCCCGGCCGCGGGCCACTCGACGAAGGCGACACCGTCGCCGCCGAGGTAATCGTCGATCAGCCCTGGGTCCTCGCCCTCGAGGCTCTGCAGCCGGTAGAGGTCGAGGTGGGATACGGGCAGGCGGCCACCCGCGTAACGCTGGCCGATCGTGAAGGTCGGCGAGGTGACCGGTCCCTCGACTCCCAGCGCCCGGCAGGCACCTCGGATCAGCGTCGTCTTTCCCGCCCCGACCTCGCCGGAGACGACGACGACGTCGCCTGGAACGAGCCGGCCGGCGACCCGTCTCCCCAGCGCTTCGGTCTCCTCGGCGGAACCGCTGCGCACGCGCTCCACGCTCAACCCAGCATGTCGAGCTGGTCGGCGGGCGGCGGCGGGGTCGAGCCGCCCGCGGCCTCGGTCGCGGCCGCGGCCGCGGCGATCTCCTCGGCGCTCGGCTCCGGGACCGCCGGCGGCCCCGCCAGCATTGCCGGGATTGTCGCGAAGTCCCCGCGCAGGGCCTCCTTCATCGCGGGCGTGCGCAGCGCCGCCGCCGGGTGCAGCAGCGGCAGCAGGAAGACGGTGCGACCGCCGAGCCGGTGGACCTGCGGGGTGCCACGGACCTTGGTGATCCCAACCTGGCTGCCGCTGAGCAGCTTGGTGGCGAAGTTGCCGAGCGTGCAGACGACCTTCGGCTCGATCAGCCGCACCTGCTCGAACAGGTAGGGCTCGCAGGCGGCGATCTCCTGCGGCTGCGGGTCGCGGTTGCCGGGCGGGCGCGACTTGAGGACGTTGGCGATGAAGACGTCCTCGCGGGCCATCCCGATCTCCCCCAGGAGCTGGTTCAGCAGCTGGCCGGCGCGGCCGACGAACGGCAGTCCCTGGCGGTCCTCTTCGGCCCCCGGCGCCTCGCCGACGAACATCAGCTCGGCGTCGGCGTTGCCGGCCCCGAAGACCGTTCTGGTCCGAGTCTCGTGCAGCCCGCACCTGGTGCAGGCGGAGACCTCGCGATAGAGCGCGACCAGCTGCTCGCGGCGCTGCTCGGCGGTGGCGCTCACTTCGGGGCCTCCCCCAGCCCACGCCGCTTGCGCGACTCAGTGATCCGGTCCTGGCGCGCGGCTTCGCGCTCGACCCGGCGCGATTCGCCGGAGCGGACGCCGGCGCCGCGGGGCTGGCGACCCGGAGGCGAGACATTGGAGAGCAGCCGGCGCGTCCGCGTCGAGCCGCAGGACGCGCATGCCATGGCAGCCGCGTCGGCAGCGACCAGCTCCTCGAAGCGAGCCCCGCACTCCTCGCACTCGAACTCGTAGATCGGCACCGTGGGCCTATCTTCGTGCATCGAGGCGATGCCAGCGGCTACTCGGCCTTTTTGCGCTCCGGCATCTCGAAGAAGGTGTTGAAGGCGACGATCGGGAACCCGGTTTCGTCCGAACCGCTCATGCGCTCAGCAGCTGCTTCCTGGACCTTCTGCGTCCGCTCGGCCAACTCCGTGTGGATCGCATTGAGCTCCTTCCAGGCCTTCTCGTCGACACGCATCGGCAGGCGGTAGATGTAGTAGTCGGATCGCGCCCCGAACGTGTCGGCCTCAATTGCCGACGTCGCGTTGGCCGTGGTCAGCGCCAGGATCTCGCGAGCATGGGCCTGCCGGTCCGCGACGGGAGCTGCGGCGATTTCGTCATCCGAGAGATGTGGGCGGACCACCGCGCGATAGAAGTGCTCCATTGCCCCGCGGACCGGTTTTTCTTCCACGATCTCCACCACGCCCGCTTTCCAGAGCTTTCTAACGTGGTAGCTGACGTTTCCGAGATTCTCCTCGAGCTCGAGCGAGAGTTCCGCCGGGCTTGCGGTCCGGTCTGCCAGGAGAGTCAGACACTGGCTGCGCAGCGGGTGGGCGATGATCGCTCCCAGGGTCGTCTCCCCGGACTTTTTCTTAGCTGCCGTTCCCATCAGTCCCTCCCGGTCGAATAGTCCATTTCGATCCATCGTAGTCGGATTTCTGACCGTTAAAGCGGCTTTATGCGACAGCGGAATCAATTGGTGGAATCGATTCAAGTATCTCTCCTGGTCGGGGCGCCGTAGGCCCACGCACTATCAATGGGAGGGGGTGAGCCGCATGCGGATTGCCGCCAGGGTGAACACGATCCCCGCGATCTCAGTTTCCAAGTCGTCCTGATCGCCTGACCAGGCGCCGGCCCCGCGAACTCGAGGGGCCGGCGTCACCTCTACCGTCCTCCCCCGTTGTCGCCTTCCCGAAGCCGCAGGAGGGCCGGCTGCTCGCGCTTTAGGAGAGCGGCTCCCACTCCCAGGCCTTGGCCGAGGTCAGGCTCTCCTGCTCGAGGTACTGGCGAAACTCGGCCAGCTCCTCCGGCTTCACGGAGTAGCCGTGCTCGGGGGCCGGGAACGAGCGTGCCCGCACCTCGTCGCCGTAGCGACCGACCGCCTCGACCATCTCCTCGTGGATCTCGGCGTAGCGCTTGACGAACTTCGCCATGTGGCCGGTCGTGATCCCCAGCAGGTCGTGGAAGACCAGCACCTGGCCTGAGGTAGCCGGGCCGGCGCCGATCCCGATCGAGGGAATGTCGAGCTTGGCGACGATCGCCTCGGTGATCTCCGCTGGGACCGCCTCGAAGACGATCGCAAAGCAGCCGACCGCCTGCAGCGCCTGAGCGTCCTCGCAGAGCTGGATCGCGTCCTTGGCGGTCTTGCCCTGCGCTTTGTACCCACCCAGCGCGGTCGCCGTCTGGGGAGTGAGGCCGATGTGGCCCATCACCGGGATGCCAGCACGGACGATCGCCCGGGCGCGCTCGACCGAGACCCCACCGGCCTCGATCTTGACCACCTGGCAACCGGTCTCCTTGACCAGCCGCTGGGCGTTCTGGATCGCCAGCTCGTTGCTCGACTCGTAGCTGCCCATCGGCATGTCGCCGATCATCAGCGGCGTGCGCAGGCCGCGGCGGACAGCCTTGCCGAGCACGATCATCTCCTCCATCGAGACCAGCTCGGTGCCGGTATAGCCGAGCACCACGTTGGCAGCCGAATCGCCGACCAGAACGAGGTCGACGCCGGCCGCCTCGGCGACGGTGGCCGAGGGGTAGTCGTAGGCGGTCACCATCACGATCGGTTCGCCCTTTGCCTTCATCTCGTAGAGCTGCGGCAGGCTCATCGCCACGCGGTCGGCGGCGGGAACGGTGTGGGAGCGGCCCCCGGCGCTCATGAGACCAGCACCTCGGGGCGATCGTCCACGGCGACGGCGCGGTTGCGCTCGTCGACGTGGACGACCACTGGCGAGTAGCGCCCGAGGTCGACCTCGTCGTAGGCGCCGAAGGAGGCGACGATGATCTTGTGACCGGGCTCGGTCAGGTGAGCGGCAGCGCCGTTGACCTGCATCGTTCCCGAACCGGGCTCCCCGTCGATCACGTAGGTGACGAATCGCTGCCCGTTGTCGATGTCCCAGACATGAACCTGCTCGTTGGTGATCAGATCGGCTGCCGCCATCAGCTCGGTGTCGATCGTGATGCTGCCGATGTAGTCGACGTCACAGTCGGTGACCGTGGCGCGGTGGATCTTCGACTTCAGCATCTGTCTCTGCACGTTGCTCCCTCTCTCATCAGTGCTTCAGGGCGATATCAAGACGTTGTCGATCAGGCGAGCGGCGCCGACCCGCGCGGCGACGGCGACCAGTACCGGATGGTCGCCCAGCTCGGCGACCGGCTGCAGGCTCTCGGCGTCGCGAGCCTCCATGTACTCGGGCTCAATCCCGGCGGCAGCCAGCTCGCGGCGGGCGGCGTCGAGGCCGGCGGAAAGCGAGCCGGCGCGGGCCCCGCGCTCAGCCGCCGCCAGCGCCCGGGAGATCGCCGCGGCGCGCTCGCGATCGGCCGGCTCCAGGTAGGCGTTGCGGGAGCTCATCGCGAGCCCGTCCGGCTCGCGCACGGTCGGCATCACCTCGACCCGCAGCGGGAAGTCGAGGTCGCGCACCATCCTGCGGATCACGATCGCCTGTTGGGCGTCCTTCTGGCCGAAGTAGGCGACGTCGGGGCCGACGACGTTGAAGAGCTTGGCGACGACCGTGGTTACGCCGCGAAAGTGCTCGGCGCCGCGACGCTCGGGGTCGCCCTCGAGGACCGCGGTCAGGCTCCCTCCCACCTCGACGCGAGCGGCGAAGCCTTCGGGGTAGACCTCGGCGACGGTGGGAGCGAAGACGAAATCGACGCCGGCCGCGTCGGCCAGCCGCAGGTCGCGCTGCTCGTCGCGCGGGTAGCGCTCGAGGTCCTCACCCGGCCCGAACTGGGTCGGGTTGACGAACAGGCTCATCACCACCAGATCGCACTGCGCACGGGCCGCGCGCAGCAGCGAGAGGTGGCCCTCGTGCAGATAGCCCATCGTCGGCACCAGGCCGATCGTCGCGCCTTCGCGGCGGCCCGGTGCGAGCGCAGCGCGAAGCTCAGCCTTGGCGCGGATCACGCGCACGGCCGCATCCTGGTGGGGGGTGTCGCCGGTGAGGAGGTTCAAGTGCATCTGGTCCATGCCCTTCGGGTCACGGCCGTCCATTCAGATTATAGGCAGCCTCACGGTCCGCTTCGAAGCGAAGCTAAAACATCTGCAAAAAGTGATCTACCCGGGGCTCGGGACCGCAATCGGAGGAAGAGCAGCAACTCCCCCACCCCACCCAGGAGGTTGTAATTCCAATGAGCACCAAGCACGAGCTCGCACAGATCGACAGCGGCGACGCCGTTGCCGAAGCGGCCCACGAAGCGGTCGAAGGCCTCGACGCAGGCGACAACCGCCGCGGCTTCCTCAAGAAGGCCGGCCTGGCAGGTGGATCGATGGTCGCGGGCGGTGCCCTGCTCAGCGCCCTCACCCCCGCCGGGGCGATGGCCGCCGGCAAAGGACGTCCCCCGGCAAGCTTCGGCAAGGGCGACATCGGCATCCTCAACTACGCCCTCACGCTGGAGTACCTGGAGGCCGCCTTCTACAACGAGGCGACCGCCAACAACAACAAAAAATCGTTCCTCACGACCGCCCAGGAGAAAGCCTTCCTGAAGCAGACGACGACCGACGAGAACGCCCACGTCGCCTTCCTCAAGAAGGCGCTGGGCAAAAAAGCGATCGCCGCCCCGAAAGTCGACTTCGGCGCCACCACGTCGGACCACGACTCGTTCATCAAGACCGCGGTCGCGCTGGAGAACACCGGCGTCGGCGCCTACTCGGGCCAGGCGCTCAACATCGCCAGCCCCGCCTACATCTCGGCGGCGCTCTCGATCTGGTCGGTCGAGGCTCGTCACGCCTCGGTGGCCGGCCTGTTGCTGAAGCCGACCCCCGCCAACATCTCGCCCGACGGTGCCTTCGACAAGCCGAAAACGGCTGCCCAGGTGCTCAAGGCCGTCGAAGCGACCGGCTTCCTCAAGTAAGGTCGCCGAGAGCTTCTAAGAAAGGACACCATGCCCAATATCGGACCACTGGAGATCGGCATCGTCTTGGTGATCGCCCTGATCGTCTTCGGGCCGAAAAAGCTGCCCGACCTGGGTCGCTCGCTCGGAGACAGCATCCGGGAGTTCAAAGGCAGCATCGGAGGCGGTGACGACGAGAAGGACGAGAAGCCGCCCGTCACGCCCATCGCGGTCGCGCCTGTCGCACCCGTCACCGAGAAAAGCGTCGAGAACAGCGCCTAGCGGTTCAGGCGCTGTCTCCCGGCTCGGCGAAGTCGATCTTCCGGATCGGCTTCGCCGGAGCGCCGGCGGCGATCGTCCCCGACTCGACGTCGACGGTGATCACGGAGTTGGCACCGATCACGCAGCGCTCGCCGACGGTGATGCCGCTGGTTACCACGCAGTTGACGCCGAACCAGCAGTTGGCGCCGATTGCGACCGGCCCCTTGGTGGTGAATCCCTGCCAGGTGATCGGCATGGTCGGGTCGTCGTAGCGATGCTCTGCGTCGCCGACGAAGCAGCCATTGGCGAACATCGTGTGCTCGCCGATCGTGACCCGGCCGTGGGCGGCGATCATCGTGTTGCGGTTGAGGAAGCAGCCGGCGCCGATCTCGATCTCCGCCTCGGGCCCCAGGGTCAGCCAGCAGCCGGGCTCGAGCAGAGCTCCCTCGCCGATCCGCAGCCGGCCCTCCTCGAGCGCCTCCAGCACCTCGCCCTCGACCGGATGGCGGATGAAGAAACCACCCCGGGCGGCGTGGCGATCGATCCGCCAGCGGCGCAGGCGGCGGTGATTGCGCTCGTACCAGCGGCGCTTGCGCCACCAAAGCCTCCACCCCGTCTGCCCCGATCGCGCCATCCGCCCACGTTACCCGAGGCCGGCGGGCCGATAAGTGGCCTATACGTCCCGAAATCGGCCCGTCGGTGGGGGTGGTGCGTAGGATGCGGCGGATGAGCGAGCTACGTGGCGGTATCGACTTGGGCGGGACGAAGATTCAGACGGCGATCGTCGACGCCGGCGGCAAGGTACTGGGCGAGGCGAGACGGCCGACGCCGACTGACGGCGGACCGGCCGGCGTCGCCGAGCAGATGGCCGAGGCGCTGCGCGAGGCGGCCACGGCCGCAGGCGTGGAGCCGGCGGCGCTGGAGGGTGTCGGGGTCGGCTCCCCCGGTGACGCCGACGAGAAGACCGGCGTCGTCTCCACGGCCAAGAACCTGCCCGGCTGGGAAGGCAGCTTCCCGCTCGGAGAGACACTGGCGCAGGCGCTGGGGACCGAGGTCCGGGTGGGCAACGACGTCCAGGTCGCAACCGAGGCCGAGTTCCACCTCGGCGCCGGCCGTGAGTTCCAGAGCCTGATCGGCGTCTTCTGGGGCACCGGCGTCGGCGGCGGGCTCGTGCTCGACGGCAAGCCGTGGCTCGGCCGCGGCGCCGCCGGCGAGATCGGCCACATGGTCGTCAAGCGTGGCGGCGCCAAGTGCCCATGCGGGCGCAAGGGCTGCATGGAGGCCTACGCGGGCCGCTCGGCGATGGAAGCCGAGGCCCGACGCCAGCACGAAGAGGGCCACAAGACGGACCTCTTCAAGCTGATGGAGAAGCACGGCAAACCCCGCCTCACCAGCGGCATCTGGGAGCGCGCGATCGACCACAACGATCAGCTCGCGGTGAGCCTGATCGACCGTGCGATCGAGGCCCTGGGGACCGGCGTCGCCTCGGCCGTCAACCTGATCGACCCGGAGGCGGTGATCATCGGCGGCGGCCTCGGCATCCGCTTCGGCGACCGCTACATGGAGCCGCTGATGCACGAGATGGGCAAGCACCTCTTCCTCGACCAGAAGCCGCCGGCCGTGCGCGTCGCCTCCCTCGGCGACCTCGGCGGCGCCGTCGGGGCGTCTTTGTTGTTCGCTCGCTAGTCGAGATCCATCTTTTGTTCGATAGCGACGGCTTTGGTGGGTCTCGGCGTTAGACCCGGCCCGAGGTCTGGCGTTGGTTGCGGGCGACGGCGTCGACCAGGACGGCGAGCAGGAGGACGCCGCCGGTGACCATCAGTTTGACCGCGGAGGAGAGCGAGAGCAGGTCCATGCCGTTGGCGATCGAGCCGATCACCAGGGCTCCCAGCAGCGCCGTCCAGACCGAGCCGCGGCCGCCGAAGAGACTCGTGCCTGCGATCACCGGGCCGGCGATCGCCAGCAGCAGGAGTTCGTTGCCGCCGGAGTTCTGGTTGACGGCGAACAGGCGCGAGGCTGCCATCACGCCGCCGACCGCCGCCATCGAGCCGGAGATCATGAAGACCGCGATCCGCACCCGGTTGACGCGGATGCCGGCCCGGCGCGCCGCCTCGGCATTGCCGCCGACCGCGAACACGTGGCGACCGAAGCCGGTGCGCTTGGCGACGTACTCCATCCCGACCACGAAGCCGAGCAGGATCATCACCGCCAGCGGCACGCCGCGGTCGGAGTTGAGGATCGCGACAGCGCCGATGACCAGGGCAGAGAGGAAGACGAAGCGGACGATCAGCGACAGCGGGCCGCCGTCCGCGAGGCCGGCGGCCATCCGTTTCCGGTAACCGGCTGCGAGCACAGCGCCGTAGACGGCGATGATCACCGCCGCGAAGATCCAACCGACGGTGTCGGAGTAGAAGGTGTTGGCGAGGCCGGTGATCTTCGGATCGTTGATGTTGAGCGACCCGGTCTTCCCCAGCACCTGCAGCAACGCCCCTTCCCAGGCTAAGAGACCGGCCAGGGTGACGACGAATGAGGGGACTACGAAGCGGCTGAACAGCGAGCCTTGGAGAAAGCCGATCGCGCAGCCGACCGCGACCGCAGCAGCGATCGCCAGGTAGGCGTTCCAGCCATGATTGACGCTCAGGACCGCCATCACTGCCGCTGAGAGCCCGCTGACCGCGCCGACCGAGAGGTCGATCTCCCCGAGCAGGAGGACGTAGACGATGCCGACCGAGATCAGCCCGATCGTGGTGATCTGGAGCATCAGGTTGGTCAGGTTCTGGGCCGAAAGGAAGCGGTCTTCCTGGACCTGGAAGATGACCGCGATCAGGACCAGGCCGAAGATGACCCGGACCGAGGAGAGGTCTCCCTGGATCAAACGGCGCAAGTTCTCCCGGGTGCTCACGCCTGCTCATCTTTCCTGCCGTCGAGGCCGGTGATCGCGCCGACCACCTGCTCCTCGGTCGTTTCGCTGGCCGCGAAGTTGCCCGCCGCGCGACCGAGCCGGAGCACGAAGATGCGGTCGGCGATCTCGAAGACGTCGACCAGGTTGTGACTGATCACGACGACCCCGAGATCACGCTCGCGCAGGCGCCGGATCAGGGCCAGTACCTGTTTGGTCTGCGGGACGCCGAGCGCGGCCGTCGGCTCATCCAGAAGCACGACCTTCGGCTCGCCGAGCAGCGAGCGGGCGACGGCGACCTGCTGGCGCTGGCCGCCGGAGAGCGTGCCGACCTCGCTGCGCAGGCTGGGGATCGTCACCGCCAGGTTGGAAAGCAGGTCGGCGGTCTCGTGCTCCATCTTCACCTCGTCGAGCTGGCGCGAGATCACCCCGGGGCCCGGCGAGACCTCCTCGCGGCCGAGGAAGAGGTTGTTGACGACATCGAGGTTGTCGCAGAGCGCGAGGTCCTGGTAGACGGTCGCGATCCCAAGGTCGGTCGCGTCCTGAGGGCGCGAGATCGAGACCTCGTCGCCCTCGAAGCGGATCGTGCCCTCGTCAGCGGCGTGGATGCCGGCGATCGCCTTGACCAGCGTCGACTTTCCGGCGCCGTTGTCGCCGACGAGGCCCACGACCTCGCCCGCGCTGACGAAGAAGTCGACCCGGTCCAGGGCTTGGACCGGGCCGAATCGCTTGCTGACTCCCTCGAGCTCGAGGAGAGGCGGGCGAGCGTCGCTCATCTCAGCCCGAGATTCCCACTTCTTTGCAGGCCGCCGCATAGGGGCCGGTGCAGAGTTCGGAAGCTTCGACGAACCCGTCTTTGACCACCGTGTCTTTGATGTTGTCCTTGACCACCGCGACCGGTTCCAGGATCGCTGACGGAACATCGGCCTTGCCGTTGTTGATGTCTTCGGTGACCTTGGCCGCCGGCAGTTCTTCGCCGCCGGCAAGGGCGATCGCGAATTCGGCGGCGATCTCAGCCTGCGGCGGGATCGCCTTGTAGATCGTCATGTACTGCTGGCCGGCGAGGATCCGCTGTAGGCCCGCGACGGTCGAGTCCTGGCCGGTAACCGGCCGTTCTTCGGGGTCGATCCCAGCCCCTTTGAGCGCCGCGATCGCGCCACCGCCGGTGTCGTCGTTGGCAGCGTAGATGCCCCAGAAGCCATCGTTGCCGAGGGCGGTGATCGCCTGCTGGGCCTCGCGCTGTGCGTTTTCCGCCGTCCAGCCCGGGGTGTCGTATTCCTTGGCGATGGTGACCCCGGCCGCTTCAAATGCTTTGGTCGAGCCTTTCTTGAAGAGTGCGGCGTTGGGGTCGGCGGGGTCGCCGTTGATCTTGATGATCGGACCCTCGGCTTTGCCGTCTTCTTTCAGTTTTTCCGACAGCGTTTCGGCCTGCAGTTCGCCGACCCGTTCGTTGTCGAAGGAGACGTAGGCGTCGACTTCGGCGTTTTCGATCAAGCGGTCGTAGCTGACCACCGGCACGTCCTGGGCGTTCGCCCGTTCGGCGATCGTCGCCGCCGATTTGGAGTCCATCGGATCCAGCACGATCACGTCGGCGCCTTTGGTCAGCGCCGCTTCGCCCTGCGACTGCTGTTTTTCAGCGTCGCCCCCGGCGTTGAAATAGATGACTTCGCATTCCGGACACTTTTCTTCGACCGACGATTCGAAGTCCGGCTTGTCGTTGGTTTCGTAGCGGGGGGTTTCGTTTTCGGGAAGCATCAGCGCGATCGTGAAATCGCCGCCGCCTCCGCCGCCTTCCGCGCTGGTGGTTTCGCCACTATCGCCACCGCCGCTGGAGTCGTCATCGCTGCTACCGCATCCGGTGACGACGAACGCGGCTATCGCCAGCATTCCCATCACCACGGCGAGCTTCGACAGAGCAAGTTTCGACATCTTCTCCCTTTCGTCGCGCGGGTCTCTGACAGAAGCACCCGTTGTTCCCGCTCTGCCGCTACCCACTGAAGCGGAAAACATTCGCGCGGTCGGGAGAAAATGACACCCTGGCGTACTGAGGGCGGGCGCTTATGCCGCGGCGGAGAGCTGGCGCTTGGCGCCGCGCTTGCGCTTCGCCGGCTCGACCAGCTCGGCTAGAAACGTGCCGGTATAGGAACCGGCGGCCGCGGCGACCTCCTCGGGGGTGCCGGTGGCGACGATCTCGCCGCCGCCTTCTCCCCCCTCGGGACCGAGATCGACGAGCCAGTCGGCGGTCTTGATCACATCGAGGTTGTGCTCGATCACGACCACGGAGTTGCCGGCATCGACCAGCCGTCCGAGAACCTCGAGCAGGCGGGCGACATCGGCGAAATGGAGGCCGGTGGTCGGCTCGTCGAGGATGTAGAGGGTGTCGCCGGTGGCGACTTTGGAGAGCTCGGTCGCGAGCTTGATCCGCTGCGCCTCGCCGCCGGAGAGCGTAGTCGCCGGCTGGCCAAGGCGGATGTAGTCGAGGCCGACGTCGTGCAGGGTGCGCAGGCGGCGGTAAATCTTCGGCACGTTCTCGAAGAACTCGACCCCCTCCTCGACCGACATCTCCAGCACGTCGGCGATGTTCTTGCCCTTGAAGCGGACCTCGAGCGTCTCCCGGTTGTAGCGTTTTCCGTGGCACTGCTCGCAGGGCACGTAGACGTCAGGCAGGAAGTGCATCTCGATCTTGATCTGGCCGTCGCCTTTACAGACCTCGCAGCGGCCGCCCTTGACGTTGAAGCTGAAGCGACCTGGCTTGTAGCCGCGCGCCCGCGCCTCCTGCGTCTGGGTGAAGAGCTGGCGGATGTGGTCGAAGACGCCGGTGTAGGTGGCCGGGTTGGAGCGCGGCGTGCGGCCGATCGGCGACTGGTCGATGTTGATGATTTTGTCGATCTGCGAGAGACCGTCGATGCCGTCGTGGGCGCCGGGGCGCAGTTTCGCTTGGTGCAGACGGTTGGCGACCGCGTGGTGGAGCGTCTCGTTGATCAGGGTCGACTTGCCGGAGCCGGAGACGCCGGTGACGCAGCAGAAGACGCCGAGCGGGATCGCCACGTCGACGTTCTTGAGGTTGTGTTCGCGGGCGCCGCGGATCGCCAGGGCGCCGACCGGCTTACGGCGCTCCTCCGGGAGCTCGATCTTGCGCTTGCCGGAGAGGTACTGGCCGGTCAGCGAGGCGGGGTTCTTCGCCACTTCCTTGGGCGTGCCGGCGGCGATGATGTGGCCGCCGTGTTCGCCGGCGCCCGGGCCGAGGTCGACCAAGTGGTCGGCCGCCATCATCGTGCCCTCGTCGTGCTCAACCACGATCACGGTGTTGCCGAGGTCGCGCAGGCGGTTGAGGGTCGCGATCAGCTTCTCGTTGTCGCGCTGGTGGAGGCCGATCGAGGGCTCGTCGAGCACGTACATGACGCCGACCAGGTGGGAGCCGATCTGGGTCGCGAGCCGGATCCGCTGGGCCTCGCCGCCCGAGAGCGAGCGGGCACTGCGACTCAGCGAGAGATAGCCGATCCCGACGTTCTCGAGGAAGGAGAGCCGCTCGGTGATCTCGCGCACGATCAAACGGGCGATCGCGCGCTCGGTCTTGTTCATCTCCAGCTCGTCGATCCACTTCGAGGCCGCCGCGGCGGAAAGGGCGCTGTAGTCGGAGATGCTGATCCCGCCGACCTTGACCGCGAGGCTCTCGGGGCGCAGGCGGGCACCCTCACACTGCGGGCAGGGCTGCTCCGCCATGTAGCTCTCGATCCGCTCGCGACTGGTCTCGGAGTCGGTCTCCTCGTAGCGGCGCTGGAGGTTGTTGACGATGCCCTCGAAGCGGACCTTGTAGGAGCGGCGCCGGCCGAAGCGGTTCGTGTAGGTGACCTGGTGGCGGTCCTCGCCGGTGCCGTAGAGGAAGATCTCCTTCTCGGATTGCTTCAATTTCGACCAGGGTTTGTCGGCGTCGACCCCGTACTCCTCGGCGACGGTGGCGATCAGCCGCCGCCAGTAGGCGGTGATGCCGCGGTTCCAGGGCTGCAGGGCGCCCTCCGCCAGCGCCAGGGTCGGGTCGGGAACGACCAGCTCGGGGTCGATCACGCGCTGGAAGCCGAGCCCGTGACAGCGCTCGCAGGCGCCGTGGGGCGAGTTGAAGGAGAAGATCCGCGGCTCCAGCTCGGGGATCGAGGTGCCGCAGTTGAGACAAGCGAACTGCTCGCTGAAGAGCATCGTCTCGCCCTCCTGCGGGCCGTCGACGATCTCGACTTCGATCAGCCCGGCGGCCAGCGCTCCGGCGGCCTCGACCGACTCCGAGAGGCGGCGGCGGAGGTCGTTTTTCATCACCAGACGGTCGACGACTACGGCGAGGTCGTGTTTGTACTTTTTGTCGAGGACGATCTCCTCGTCGAGCCGGCGCAGCTCGCCGTTGACCTTGACCCGCGAATAACCCTCGAGCCGCATCTGCTCCATCAATTTCCCGTACTCGCCTTTGCGGCCGCGGACGACTGGGGCCATGACCATGAATTTGGTTCCGTCCTCCAGCGTCATCAGCCGGTCGACGATCTGCTCCTGGGTCTGGCCGGTGATCTCCTCGCCGCACTCGGGACAGTGCGGGACCCCGATCCGGGCCCAGAGCAGGCGCAGGTAGTCATAAATCTCGGTGACGGTCCCCACGGTTGAGCGCGGGTTGCGCGAGGTCGTCTTCTGGTCGATCGAGATCGCCGGGGAGAGGCCCTCGATCGAGTCCACATCCGGCTTCTCCATCAGCCCGAGGAACTGGCGCGCGTAGGCGGAGAGTGACTCGACATAGCGACGCTGCCCCTCGGCGTAGATCGTGTCGAAGGCGAGGCTCGACTTGCCGGACCCCGAAAGGCCGGTGATCACGATCAGCGCATCGCGAGGCAGCTCGATGTCGACGTCCTTGAGGTTGTGCTCGCGGGCGCCGCTGATGACAATTCGGTCGGAAGCAGGCACTGCGATTCAGTCTACCCAGGCGAACAGATGTTCCCCCGGGGAGAAATCGGCCGAGTTGCCCCTTAATGCCTCTATGCAGGAGAAAGCGGCAAGTCAGCGCTTGGCCGAGCTGGCCGCGGCGCAGCATGGGGTTGTCGAGGCGGCCCAGCTGAGGGGCATCGGAATCTCGGCGCAGCGCGCGTCGCGTGAAGCGCGCATGGGCCGCCTTCATCGCCTGCACCGGGGCGTGTACGCAGTCGGCCATGCGGCACCGAGCCTGGAAGGCCGCGCTCTCGGTGCGGTGCTGTCCTGCGGCCCGAGCGCCCTGCTGAGCCATGAATCCGCGGCGTGGCTCTGGGGCGTGTCGACCCAGTTCCCTCCTGTCCCTGAAGTGGTCACGACCCGCACGGTCCGTCACAGCAGGAACGAGGTCCGGGTGCACAGCGCGACGACGATCCACCCTGCTGACGAATCCGAATCCGAGGGCATCCCGGTCACCGCGGTTCCGCGGATGCTCCTCGACCTGGCGGGAGCGGAGGCGTGGAACCTGCGCTGGGCGCTTCCCCGCGCCAAGCGCCTCGGGCTGCTCGATCTGAGCGCGGTCGACTCGTTACTGGCGCGTAGCGTGGGCCTGCGCGGCGTGGCACGCCTCCGTCACGAACTCGACCGTTTCCGCTTGTCAGCCTTCACGCGCTCGGACCTCGAGCTTCGCTTCCTGCATCTGGTTCGGGAGGCGGGGCTCCCAGCCCCTTCCATGAATCTCTTCATCGCCGGCTACGAGATCGACGCGTACTGGGGCAGTTGAGGTTCGCGGTCGAATTGGACACCTACGAACATCACGGCGATGAGATCAGTTTCGAGGACGACCGCGTCCGCCACGAAGACCTGAAGCTGGCTGGGATCGAGATGATCCGGTTGACCGGCCGCCGCATAGACCGCGAGCCCGCCGCGGTGATCGCAAGGCTGCGCCAGAACCTATGCCGCCGCCAGCGAGAGTTCGGCGTCGAGTTGCCTCTTATTTCTCCATAGCGACAACAACTGGCAACTCGGCCGTGAGGGTGGGCTGCCTAGAGCGCGGCGGAGAGCTTGCGGCGGTAGGCGCGGGCCTCGGGGGAGGCGGGGTCGGACTCGTTGAGGATGCCGATGAAGGCGCGGCGGAGCAAGTCGCGCTGCTCCGGCGTCGAGGCGTTGGTGAACTCGGCGAGCAGACGATCGAGGGCGGCGTTGCGGTCGCCGCGGTCGAGAGCGGCAAAGGCGTCGATGCCAAGGCCCTCTTTGGCGAGGCGGATGCGGGCGGCGATCCCGGCGGCGGTGAAGTCCTCCGCGTGGGCCTCGACGGCGGCCAGGGCCTCATCCTCGGCGCCGCGCCGCAGGCGCGCCCGGCCGAGAGCGATGGCGACGTCGGCGCGGCGCGGCTCCAGTTCGGCGGCCTCGCGCAGCGAGAGCTCGTCGCCTGCGGCCAGCAGGTCGTCGACCTTGGAGGGCAGCAGACCGTCGAAGAAAGACTCGACCTGGGCCTTGGGTACGGCGCCGACGAACTCGTCGACGACCTTGCCGTCGCGGAAGGCCTTGACCGCGGGGATGCCCTGGACACCGAAGCGCTGCGAGAGCCCCTGATTGGAGTCGACGTCGACCTTGGCCAGCAGGACCTTGCCGCCGCGGCTCGCCTCGGCCGCTTCCAGCGCCGGCCCCAGGGTCCGGCAGGGCCCGCACCACTCGGCCCAGAAGTCGACCACCACGGGGGTCTTCCCGGAGAGCTCGACGACGTCGCGGTCGAAGGTCGCTTCGGTCACGGCGAGGGCCATCGCTCAGGTACCCGCGGTCATCCCGTCGAGGTCGCGGCGCAGCTCGCGCAGCTCGTCGCGCAGGCGACCCGCCTCCTCGAAGCGGAGGTCGTCGGCAGCGGCCAGCATCTCCTCCTCCAGGGTCACGATCGTGCGCTCCAGCTCCTCCGGAGTCTCGAAGTCGTCTCCGCGCCGACGCCGCCGCTTCGCCGGCGCTCGGTCCTCCATCGCCAAGAACGAAGACATCTCGGAGATCCCTTTGCGAACCGTCTCTGGAGTGATCCCATGCTCCTCGTTGTAGGCGACCTGGATCGCGCGGCGGCGATCGGTCTCACTCATCGCCGCCCGCATCGCGTCGGTTTCCCGATCGGCGTACATCACGACCCGCCCGTTGACGTTTCGGGCAGCGCGCCCGATCGTCTGCACGAGGCTGGTCTCCCCGCGCAGGAAGCCCTCCTTGTCGGCGTCGAGAATCGCCACCAGCGAGACCTCGGGCAGGTCGAGCCCCTCGCGCAGCAGGTTGACCCCGACCAGCACGTCGTACTCGCCGAGCCGCAGGTCGCGGATGATCTGGATCCGTTCGAGGGTGTCGACCTCCGAGTGCAGATAGCGAACCTTGATCCCGTACTCGAGCAGGTAGGCGGTCAGATCCTCGGCCATCTTCTTGGTCAGGGTCGTGACCAGCACCCTCTCCCCCGCCTCCGCCACCTTGCGCGCCTCGTTCATCAGGTCGTCGATCTGGTTGCGGGTCGCGCGCAGCTCGATGTAGGGGTCGACGATCCCGGTCGGGCGCACGATCTGCTCGACGGTGCGGGTCGCCTCGGCTTTCTCGAACAGCCCCGGCGTCGCCGAGACCATCACCAGCTGCGGCACCCGCTCGAGGAACTCGTCGAACTTCAACGGCCGGTTGTCGATCGCCGAGGGCAGCCGGAAGCCGAAGTCGATCAGGGTCGTCTTGCGCGAGCGGTCCCCCTCGTACATGCCGCCGATCTGCGGGATCGTCTGATGGCTCTCGTCGACGAAGACGACGAAATCCTTGGGAAAGTAGTCGATCAGGGTGTGCGGCGGGGTACCGGGGTCGCGGCCGTCGAGGATCCGCGAGTAGTTCTCGATCCCCGAGGTGAAGCCGAGCTCCTTGATCATCTCGATGTCGTAGGCGGTGCGCTGCTGGAGGCGGTGCGCCTCGAGCATCTTCCCCTCCGCCTCGAGTTCGCCGACCCGGTTCTGCAGTTCGAAACGGATCTCCTCGACCGCGCGCTCGACCGTCTCGTCTTTGGTCACGTAGTGGGAAGCGGGCCAGACCGAGACGTGGTCGATCGTGTCGAGGATCTCCCCGGTCAGCGGATCGAAGTGCTGGATGCCCTCGATCTCGTCGCCGAAGAGCGAGATCCGGTAGGCCGACTCGGCGTAGGCGGGCATGATCTCCAGCACCTCGCCCCGGACCCGGAAGTTGCCGCGCCCGAGCACCGAGTCGTTGCGCTGATATTGCATTTTCACCAGCTTGCGCAGGACCACATCGCGTTCGATCGAGGCGCCAACTTTGAACAGCTGCATTTTTTCGTTGTAGACCTGGGGCGAGCCGATCCCGTAGATGCAGGAGACAGAGGCGACGATGATCACGTCGCGCCGGGCGAACAGAGAGGCCGTCGCCGCGTGCCGCAGGCGGTCGATCTCATCGTTGATCGAGGAGTCCTTCTCGATGTAGAGGTCCTGGGCCGGGACATAGGCCTCCGGCTGGTAATAGTCGTAGTAGGAGACGAAGTACTCGACCGAGTTGTCGGGGAAGAACTCGCGGAACTCGTTGCAGAGCTGCGCCGCCAGGGTCTTGTTATGGGCGATCACCAGCGCCGGCCGCTGCACCTCCGCGATCGTCGCCGCCATCGTGAAGGTCTTGCCGGTCCCGGTCGCCCCCAGCAGGGTCTGGAAGCGTTCTCCGGCGCCGAGTCCCTCGGCCAGCCCCGCGATCGCCTTCGGCTGGTCGGCGGTCGGCGTGTAGGCCGGGTTGAGGTTGAAGTCGGGCACCAGATGAAAATAGCGGGCGGCCACCCCGGCCTCTTCATCGCGTGGTTCCTCGAGGACCCCAGGGGACCAAAAGGAAGCACGCGATGGGAAACTGGGGGCCATGGACCGCTCCCGCATCGCACTCGCCGCCTTCTTCACCGCCGCCGGCGCCAACCACTTCGTCAATCCGCGCGCCTATGAAGCGATCGTGCCGCCCTCGCTGGCCTCGCGCAAGAAGGAGATCAATGTGATCAGCGGTGCCGCCGAGATCGCCGGCGGGTTAGCGGTCTTGCACCCGGCCACGCGCAGGGCCGGCCGCTGGTGGCTGCTGGCGCTGTTGGTCGCGGTCTTCCCGGCCAACGTCCACATGGCGGTCAACCCCGAGCAGGTTCCGGGGCTCGACCTGCGGAAGATCCCTCGCTGGGCGCTCTGGGCGCGGCTGCCGCTGCAGCCGCTGGCGATGCTGTGGACGTGGCGGGCGACCCGCCCTCGCTGATCGGCTCGCGCTCGGTCTTCGCCCAGCTGCCGCTGCCGAACAGCTGGCGCCCGGTCGAGCGCACCAGCACCGGCCACAGGAACCACGTATACGGCGTGTAGACCTGGGCGATCAGGAAACCCTTGAGCCAGCCCAGCGGCCCCTGCTCCGAGCGGGCGGCGATGCAGCCCAAGGCGGTGCCGCCGAAGGCGAGCAGGTAGAAGAAGGCGAGCTGCCAGGTCGGGCCGGCGCCCCAGAACGGCGCCGTGCCGGTGATCGCCAGGAACAGCGCCCCAAGCAGACCGAGGCCGACGATTCCCTGCCAGAACGGCATCAGCAGATAGGCCAACTGCTCGATTCGAGCCGAGAGCGGGACCGGCGCATGGATGACCGCTTTGCGCAGCGCCATCGCCTGCAGGTTGCCCTGCGACCAGCGAGTGCGCTGGCGAAACAGCGGCCGCCACTTCGAGAGCCCCTGCTGGTCGACCGCCGCGCGCAGGTCCTGGCGGCCCTCCCAACCGGCGGCGATCAGCCGCAGGCCGAGATCCTGGTCCTCGGTCAGCTTGTCCCGCCAGGGGCCCTCCTCGTTGGTGACGGTGTCCAGGGCGCTGAGCCGGTTGAACTGGCCGTTGCCTCCCATCCCGGCGGTCCCCCAGTGGTCGCGGCCGGCCTGGAAGAGGTGGCCGTAGACGGAGAACTCGACGTCCTGCAGCCAGGTCAGCGGGTGCTGGCGGTTGTAGATCCGAACCAGTGACTGCATCCCACCCACCTTCGGGTCGGCGAAGTGGGCAGCGGCGAAGTGCGGGGCCGCGGCGCGCAGGCGGCCGTCGGCGTCGACGATGACGATGATCGTGCGCTCGCGGTCGCTGTGGCCGCGCAGTGAGCGATAGGCGTAGTTGAGCGCCGCCGCCTTGCCCTGGCGGGCGGCCGGGGCGCGACGCTGGAGGACGAAGAGGTCGGGATGGTCGATCCCGTCGAGGATCTCGGCGGTGCGGTCGTCGGAGCCGTCGTCGATCACGATCACCCGCCGGCGCGCCACGGGCAGTTCGATCAGCCGCTGGACCGAGTCGGCGATCGTCACCTCCTCGTTCAGGGCGGGCACCAGGAAGACCCAGGAGAAGGCATCGGCACCCTCGGGGGGCGGCTGGGGCGGGCGCGCGATCGCCTTGTGGCCGCGCACGAACAGCAGCAGGGTCCACAAGAACATCGCGACCACGACGACCAGGCAGATCGTGAAGAGGACGGCCCAGGCCAGTGGCAGGCCCTCGAACGGCCAGGTCGGCGTCGCCACGCTACGTCTCCATCAAGTAGCTCGGCTCCGCCGGTTCGATGCTCCCGTCCGGCTCGCTGACAACGATCTGCTCGAGCTCAGCCGAGCGCACATCGGGTTCGCCCAGCGCCGCCTTCAGCTGCTCGAGCTCGACCCCGGGGCTGAGCTTGAACCCGGCCGCCGTTGCGATCGTGGCGCGGCTGTAGCCGGGGCCGAACTGGCTCGGCGGCTCGGTTCCGAAGAGCAGGTGTTCGAGCGCGCCGACGACTCGCTCCGCAGCATGGCCGTCCCCGTAAGGGTTTTCGGCCTCCGCCATCTCGGCGTAGGCGGTGTCACTTTCGAGCAGGCGCGAGCCCTCGGAGAAGATCACATCGGGATCGGTCCCGACCAGGCGCAGGGTGCCAGCGGCGAGGCCCTCGGTGCGCTCGGTGGTCTCGCGGGTGACGAGGACGGGCTTGCCGAGTGACGGCGCCTCTTCCTGGATGCCGCCGGAGTCGGTGATCACCATGTCGCAGCGGCCGAGCAGGCGGGCGAAGGTGGCATAGCCGAGCGGCTCGGTCAGCAGCACGTTGTCGAACCCGGTCAGCCGCTCGGTCAAGACCTCGCGCACGCGCGGGTTCGGGTGGACCGGGAGTACGAAGTGGACATCGGCCTGCGCGCGGGCCAGGCGGGCGACGCCCTCGGCGATGCCGCGCAGGCCGTCACCCCAGTTCTCGCGCCGGTGAGCGGTGACGACAACGATCCGCGACTCGCCGTCATGCAGCGCCTGCAGCTCGGGGTTGGCGAATTTGATTCCCTCCAACTGCGACGACCAGTGGAGGGCGTCGATGCCGGTGTTGCCGGTGACGAAGACCTGGCCGACGGGGATGTTCTCGCGAACCAGGTTCTGAAGGTTGGCCGAGGTCGGGGCGAAGTGCATCGCCGCGATCGTCGAGATCACTTGCCGGTTCAGCTCCTCCGGGAACGGGGTGAGGTTGCTGCCGCCGGTGCGCAGACCGGCCTCGACGTGCATCACCGGGATTCGCAGGTGAAAGGCGGAGAGGGCCGCGGCCATCGCCGAGCTGGTGTCGCCGTGGACGAGCACCGCGGCGGGATGGCGACCCGCCATCACGTCCGCCTGAGAAGGGGGCGCGTCGGGATCGATGTCGAACTGCTCGACGCAGAAGTCTTCGAAGCGCTGCATCACCGAGGCGACTCGCTCGTTCAGGTTGGCGCGGCGGGAGCCGGCCCAGAGGGTGACGTCGGGCTTGATGTCGGCGAGCTCGAAGATGTACTCGACGAGCCGGTTGTGCTGGCCGGTCGAGATCACCATCGGTTCGTAGTGCGGGCTCTTGCGCAGGGCGACGATGATCGGCACCAGCTTGATCGCCTCGGGCCGGGTCCCGACCACGATCGGCACCACCAGCTTGTTCTCGGGCGGACTGTTGATCGAGTCGTACATCGCGTACAGGCCCTATCGGTGTCTGGCGCCGCCTACTTGAGAGAGAGATTCCGCCGCAGCGGGCGCAGCGGCGCCTTGCGGGGCGCTCAGGGCAGCAGTTCTTCGAGCAGGCCGCCGGCCGGCCCGAGGAAATCCTGGAAGGTGGAGAAGGCGGAGCTGGCGTCGTTGATCAGTTCGATCGCTTGGTCGAGCGGGATGTTTTCAACCGTCCCCCGCAGCGGCCCGGCCAGCAGCGGACTGAGGGCGCCGGCCTCTTCGGCGTCGTCGACCGCGCGCAGCAGTCCGGCCCGCACCGCCTTCGCCAGCTCGACATCACTGATGTCGTAGCGCTCGCGGAAGCTGTCGCGCGCCTCTTCGGTGGCCAGCGCCCGCGCCAGCGTCTCGCGACTCACCCCGAGTTCGCAGGCGGCGCCGTCGAGGGCCGAGCGCGAGAACTGATCGGCGATCTCCTGCAGGCTGCCGGGGTCGTGCCATTCCCGCGGCTGGCATGGATCCTGGATCTTCTCCGGCGTGTAGGAGGAACCGCCGGCAATCAGGTAGACGCCGACCAGCACCAGGGCGGCGGCGATCGAGCCGCCGATCAGGAGCTGGGCGCGGAAGCTCGCGTTCACAGGTCGACCCGCCGCGAGAGCCCGATCGGGACCAGCGCCAGCAGGCCCAGCAGCGCCGCCAGGCCGAAGGAGGGGCTGAAGGCATGGGTGGCGCCGCGATCGAGCTGATCCTGCAGTTCGTCGCGCAGCAGTTCGACTTCTGCCCGCTCCTGCGGGTCCTCCGGCAGCGGCTTGAAGACGGGGCCGATCGTCGGCACTTTGCCCGCCTCGCCGTCGAGCCGGTCGGAGATCTTGGCGGCGATGTCGAGCTTCAGCAGCGGCGAGACGCGGGCGTCGAGAATCACCGCGGTACCGGCGTCGATCGCGTCCTCGCGCTGCTGGGCGATGTCGTGGGTGAAGATCGGGGTCAGCGCCAGCAGGCCGATCACGACTCCCGCGTGGCGGGCGGAGATCGTCCAGCCGCCGTGGATCGCCTGCGGAGCGCGGCCACCGAGCGCGGTCTCGGTCAGCGCCGAGAGCACCAGCGAGAGCCCGATCCCAATCAGGATCTGCGGCGGCACGGTCAGCGCCACCTCCGCCTTCGGCAGCAGCGCCAGCCCGGCGAGGCCCCCGGAGACGAGGATTGCGCCGGCGGCAGCGCGGGCCTTGGCCGAGGGCACCAGCGGCCCGAGGCGGCTGCCCAGCAACGCCGCCAGCGGCATCACCGAGACCACGATCGCGGCGCCGATCGGGGTCAGGCGCCAGCCCTCGATCAGCAGCAGCACGAGCAGGAACAGGGCCGCCGCGATCGCCGCCGAGACCATCGCCAGGGCGATGTTCGCGGCCAGGTGCGGGCGGCCGGTCTCGCGCACCTCGCGCTCGATCACCTTGGTTGCCATCTCATGCTTGGCGACGGCGAGGATCGGCACCGCCGCGGCCAACGCGACTGGGACCTGGATCAGGAAGATCGACTGCCAGGAGACCAGCTCGGTGAGGACGCCGCCGACTGCCGGGCCGAGCGCGGCCCCGGTAGCGCCGGCGCTGGCCCAGACCCGGGTCGCCTCGCGCTCGGAGCCGACCGTGGCCGGCAGCAGCTCCAGCGCCGCGGTGACCGCGAGGGCGCCGCCGAGCGCCTGGACGCAGCGGGCGACGATCAGGGTCGAGAGGTTGTCGGCGAGCCCACAGGCGAGACCGGCGCCGGCAAAGACCGCCAGCCCGACCGCGGCGGCGCGACCGGGGCCGACCCGGCGGGCAAGGTGCGCGGCGGGCACCGCCGCCAGCGCCATCACCAGGTTGAACGAGATCAGCACCCAGGTGACGCCGGCGACGCTGGTGTCGAGTTCGCGGTAGATCTCCGGCAGCGCCAGGACGACGATCGAGGAGTCGGCGAGGACCAGCGCGACGGCGAGAGCCAGCGCGGCGACGCGTGGCCTCGGTGCCTCAGTTGCCATAGCCGAGCTCCCTCCCGTACTTGCGGCGGTACTCCTTGCGCTTCACCAGCACCTCTTCGACGTAGGCGCGGGTTTCCGGGAAATCGATGTCATCGACGGTGAGGTTGGCGCCGCCCCACTCGTCGGCGTTGCCGGGGCCGGCGTTATAGGCAGCCAGTGCCGCCGCCTCGTCACCGTCGTAGCGGTCGAGCAGTTCTCGCAGCAGGAAGGTGCCGTAGCGGATGTTGATTTCTGGGTCGCCGAGGTCCTCGAGCTCGAACGAGGTCGCGTCGCTCTGGCGGGCGATGTAGTCGGCCGCATCGGGAGTGATCTGCATCAGGCCACGGGCTTCCGCATGCGAGGTCTGGTCGACGAACTTCGACTCCGAGTAGATGACGGCGGCGATCAAGGAGGCGTCGACGTTCTTTTCGTTGGCCTGCTGGCGAATGATGTCCTCGTGGCGCAGCGGCAGGGTGAGCTCCTGGATCGCGTCGTCGACACGGTTGAAGAGACCCAGGGCAGCGCCGACCGTGACCCCGGCCACGACGACCCCGACGCCGAGGGCCAGCCGCCGCCGGTTGGACTTCTTCATCGGCGCAGCCTGTCGATCAGCGCGGACAGTGCCGTCTCGAGTTCCTCGGTGCTGCCGTCGTTGGCGACGACGTGGTCGGCCCGCGCCGCCTTCTCCGCCTGCGTCAGCTGGCGCGCCTCGCGCTCGTCGACGAGGGTGTGGCCGCGGGCCTCGGCGCGCTGGCGGCGGACCGCGTCGCCGGTGACGATCGCGATCGTGGTGTCGAAGACCGCCTCGCGGCCGCCCTCGAACAGCAGCGGCACCTCGACCACCGCGAGCTCGGTCGCCGCGGGCAGATCGGTCAGCCACTCGACCATGCGCTCGGCGACCAGCGGGTGGATCTGACCCTCGAGCCAGCTCAGCTCGGCCGGGTCGGCAAAGACGATCTCGCCGATGCGGCCGCGGTTGACGCCCTCGGACGGCGCCACCTCGGGGCCCCAGCGCTCGGCCAAGCGACCCCGCAGCGGTTCGCTCTCGAGCAGTTCGTGGACGACGGCATCGCTGGAGAGGGTAGCCGCACCCAGGCGGCCAAAAGCGTCCAGGGCCTCGGACTTACCGGCCGCAATACCGCCGGTGAGTCCGATCTTCAGCGGCATCGTGCCGACTAGGAGTCGGCCGGAGCCTCGGACTCAGACTCAGAGTCCTCGCCGGACGCCTCGTCGACGTCGTCGGGGGAATCCGGTCGATCGGCGACCGTTTCGCCCTCCTGCTCTTGCTCGCCACCCTCGCTGGCGGCGCCATTCGTGTCGGCCGCGGGCTCCTCAGCGGCCTCCGCTGCGGGCTCCTCGACTACCTCCGCTGCCGACTCCTCAGTTGCCTCGGCCGTGGGCGCGTCGGCGGCAGGCTCCTCCGCGGCGGGCTCCTCAGTTGCTTCCTCGACGGCGGGCTCCTCAACCGGAGCCTCCTCGGCGGCGACCTCGGCGCTCGCCTCGTCGGCGACAACCTCGTCGACGACCTCGACGCTCGGCTCCGCCGGTACCTCGTCGCCCTCGGCGACCTCGGAGCCCTCGCCAGCGGCGGCCTGCAGCTGCTGGGCCAGGTCCTGCATCGGCATGTTCTGGCCCTCGACCCGCTTGATCGAGAGCGAAAGTCGGCGCCGCTCTTCATCGATCTCGAGGATCTTGACGTTGAGCGCGGTGCCCGGCTCGACCACTTCGGAGGGGTTCTCGACGTGGTGGTCGGCAAGCTCGGAGATGTGAACCAGACCCTCTACCCCGGGCAGGATTTCCACGAAGGCGCCAAAGGCGACGACCTTGGTGACCTGACCCTCCAGGACATCGCCCGGGCGGTGGGTGCTGATCACCCGCTGCCAGGGGTCCTCCTGGGTCTGCTTCAGACCGAGGGAGATGCGCTGGCGGTCGCGGTCGATGTCGAGCACTTTGATCCGCACCGTGTCGCCGATCGCGACGACTTCAGAAGGATGGTTGACATGGCTCCAGGAAAGCTCGGAGATGTGGATCAGGCCGTCGATCCCGTCGAGGTCGACGAAGGCGCCGAAGTCGACGATGTTGGAGATCTTGCCTTCCACGATCAGGCCCGGCTCGAGCTTGCCCAGGATCTGCTCGCGAACCTCCTTGCGCTCCTCCTCGAGGACGGCGCGGCGCGAGAGCACGACGTTGTTGCGGGAGCGGTTGAGCTCGATCACTTTGCACTCGAGCGTCTGGCCCATGAACTCGTCGAGGTTGTGGACGCGGCGGATGTCGACCAGCGAGGCGGGTAGGAAGCCGCGCACTCCGAGGTCGAGGATGAGGCCGCCCTTGACGACCTCGATGACACTGCCTTCGACCGGTTCGCCCGAGTCGGCGGCGACCTCGATGCGGCGCCAGGCCTTCTCGAAGCGGGCGCGCTTCTTGGAAAGGATCAGGCGGCCCTCGGCGTCCTCCTTGGTGAGGACCAGCGCGTCGACCTCCTCGCCGAGCTCGACCTCTTCGGCCGGATCGACCGACTTGCGGATCGAGAGCTCGTTGGAGGGAATGACGCCCTCGGCCTTGTAGCCAATGTCGACGAGGACCTCGTCTTTGTCGATGCGAACGACCTTGCCGTTGACGACGTCGCCCTCGTCGAAAGACACCATCGTCGCCGCGTAGTTGGGGACGATCTTGCCGTCAATCTCAAGCAGCAAGCCGTTTGAGCCGTCTACGGGGATGGCGCTCGGGGCAGGGGTCAGGGTCTCGGTCGCGGACACGGCGGCGAATAATGGCAGAATCGGCGCCGATGCCAGTCCGAGCCACCAAGCGCGGCGACGAGCGTACGCCGCTGGACGCCAGCCACGATGTCCTGATATGCGGAGCCAGCTTCGCGGGACTGGTGATTGCACGTGAGCTCGCGGGCTCCGGCGCCGACGTTCTGATCGTCGATCGCTACGAGATCGGCGAGCGACAAACTTCGGCCTGCGGGATTCCCACCGAGTGGATGCGGCAGCTCGGGTTGATGGACTGCGAGCGCCAGCGCTTCGACGAGCTGGTCATGCACACCCCCCACGGGACCGGCCGCTACAAGCTCCCCTGGACCTTCTCGACCTTCGACTACCGGGAGATGTGCCAGCTGCTGTGGGCCGACTGCGACGCGACCTTCGAGACCGCCAAGGTGAACGGGCGCGCCGCTGGCGACTTACTCTCGAATAGCGAGAGGAAGTCGCCAACCGAAATCGCCGTCGACACCGACCGCGGCGTGATCTCCGCCCCGCTGGTCGTCGATGCGCTCGGCTGGCGGCGGATGCTTGCCTGCGGCGACGGCTACCAACCGCCCGACGCGCCGCTCAGCCGTGGCCTCGAGGTGCATCCGGCCGGGGTCGGCGAGGATCTCGAGATCTGGATCGACCGCAAGTACGTCCCCGCCGGCTACGGCTGGTCGTTCCCGGCCCGCGACGAGCTGCGGATCGGGATCGGCTCCTTCGACCCCCGCTTCCACGTCAAGGACACGACTGTCGAGCTGACCCAGGACCTCGGCAAGGAGCCGAACGAGTACCAGGGCAACTGGATCCCGCACAAACTGCGCAAGGGAACCGAGGGCGGCGTCTTCTTCGCCGGCGACTCGGCCGGCCACTGCCTGCCGCTCAGCGCCGAGGGCATCAGGACCGCGCTCTACTTCGGGATCGCGCTCGGGCGAGAGCTGCGGGGCGTGGTCGAGGGACGCCAGAGCCGCGAACAGGCGGCCGCCGCATACGCCGAGTTCAACGACTCGCACGAGTGGAAGTTCAGGTGGATGCTGCGGGTGCAGAAGCTGATCCCGAAGATCCCGCCGCGGATCCTCGGGCCGGCGATCCGGTTGATGGGGAGCAAGCGCTTCGTCGACTGGTCCTTCAGCCACTACCTCAACATCGCCCCGCCCGACTTCGCCGGCGACTACATCCGGAAGACGGGCGCCGTCGGCGGCGCCAGCGGCGAGTTGGCGCAGGCGCCAAGCGCCAGCCCGACGTAGCGCCGAGTATCCAGCGGGTCGATCACGCCGTCGTCCCAGAGCCGCGCGGTCGAGTAGTACGGCTGACCCTGGCGCTCGTACTGCTCCTTCAGTTCGGCCCCGGTCTCGGGCTGGCCGACCTCGTTCATCACCATCGCCGCCTGCTCGCCGCCCATCACCGAGATCCGCGCGTTAGGCCACATCCAGAGGAAGCGCGGCGAGTAGGCGCGCCCGCACATCCCGTAGTTGCCGGCGCCGAAGGAGCCACCGACGACGACGGTCAGCTTCGGGACCCGCGCAGTGGCGACCGCGGCGACCATCTTGGCGCCGTCCTTGGCGATACCGCCGGCCTCGTACTCGGGGCCGACCATGAAGCCGCTGATGTTCTGCAGGAACAGCAGCGGCACCCCGCGCTGGTCGCAGAGCTCGATGAAGTGGGCGACCTTGAGGGCGCTCTGGCTGAAGAGGATGCCGTGGTTGGCGATCACCCCGACCGGGTGCCCGTGGACGTGGCCGAAGCCGGTGACCACGGTGGTCCCGTACTCGGGCTTGAACTCGTGCAGGCGACTGCCGTCGAGCAGGCGGACGAGGATCTCGCGCGGGTCGTACGGAGTGCGGCTGTCGGTGGGGATGGCGCCGTAGAGGGTCGCGGGGTCGACCGCGGGCTCCTCGGCCGGCGCCTTGGTCCAAGGCACCGGCGACTTTCCCGGCAGCGTCGCGACGATCGAGCGCACCGTGCGCAGGGCGTCGGCGTCGTCGGCGGCGAGGTGGTCGACGACGCCTGAGGTGCGGGCGTGCAGGTCGCCGCCGCCGAGCTCCTCCGCGGTCACGTCCTGCCCGGTCGCGGCTTTGACCAGCGGCGGGCCGCCGAGGAAGATCGTCCCCTGTTCGCGCACGATCACGGTCTCGTCGCTCATCGCCGGCACGTAGGCGCCGCCGGCCGTGCAGGAGCCGAGCACCGCGGCGATCTGCGGAATCGCCTGCGCCGACATGGTGGCCTGGTTGAAGAAGATGCGGCCGAAGTGCTCGCGGTCGGGGAAGACCTCGTCCTGCATCGGCAGGAAGGCGCCGCCGGAGTCGACCAGGTAGACGCAGGGCAGGCGGTTCGCCAGCGCCACCTCCTGCGCCCGCAAGTGCTTCTTCACGGTCATCGGGTAGTAGGTGCCGCCTTTGACGGTGGCGTCGTTGGCGACGACGACGACCTCGCGGCCGTGCACGCGGACGATCCCGGTGATGATCCCGGCCGCGGGGGCGCCGCCGCCGTAGAGCTCCTCGGCGGCCAGCGGCGAGAGCTCGAGGAAGGGGCTGCCGGGGTCGGCGAGGCGGTCGACGCGCTCGCGCGGCAACAGCTTGCCGCGGCCGATGTGGCGTTCGCGGGACTTCTCCCCCCGCCCGCGACAGCGCGGGCGAGGCGGGTGTGAAGGTCGGCGAGCAGCTCGCGGTGGGCGGCCTCGTTGCGCTCGAACTCCGGTCCGTCGGGGCTGACGTGGGTCCTCAAGACGGTCATGCGTCCTCCTTCTCCTCCATCGCGACCAGCAGCTGGCCGCGAGCGACGCGCTCGCCGGCGGCCACGAGGACCTCGCCGACGACGCCGTCGACCGCGCTCTGGACCGCCATCTCCATCTTCATCGACTCGACCACGACCAGCACCTGACCCTCCTCGACGCGCTCGCCGGGCTCGCAGCGGACGGCGATCACGGTGCCCGGCATCGGCGCCTCCGCCGAGCCGGAGGCGGCCCCGGCCGCGGCGGCGATCTCGTCCTCGTCGCGGATCGCGTAGCGGACCGGCTCGGCGGCGCCGTCGAGCAGCCAGACCGCGTCGCCCTCGCGGATAGTCCGGAGGCGTGGCGAGTTTTGCCCTCCGATGGGATCAAAGGTCGACACGTCGACCTCGACCGCGACGCTCTCGCCGTTGGCGTCGAGCTCGGCGCGAACTTGGCCCAGGCCGGTCGGGCGCCAGGCGTCGAGTGCGTCCCAGGGGTCGTCGGAGGCGGGCGCGCCGAGCAGCTCGACGAGGGCGATCTCGGGCCATGTGGGATCGTGCGGCGGCGGCGCGACCTCGTCGCCGAGCCGCTCGATCAGGCCGGTGTCCATCTCCCCGGCGCGGACCTCAGGGCGATTGATCAGAGCGCGGATATAGGCGACGTTGGTGCCGGGACCAAGCAGGACAAGCTCGGAGAGGGCGCGGCCGAGCCGGCCCAGAGCCTGCTGGCGATCCTCGCCGTGGGCGATCACCTTGGCCAGCATCGGGTCGTAGTCGGAGCCGACCTCGGTGCCGGCGGCGACACCGCTGTCGACGCGCACCCCGCCGGGCTCCTCGTAGGCGACGACGCGGCCGGTCGCGGGCAGGAAGCCGCGCGAGGGTTCCTCGGCGTAGACGCGTGCCTCGACCGCGTGGCCGTCGAGGCGGACCTCGGCCTGGGTCAGCGGCAGCGGCTCGCCGGCGGCGACGCGAAGCTGCAACTCGACCAGGTCGAGGCCGGTCACCGCCTCGGTTACCGGGTGCTCGACCTGCAGGCGGGTGTTCATCTCCAGGAAGAAGAACCTGCCGGGATCGTCGCGCTCTGCGATCAGCTCAACCGTGCCGGCGTTTACGTAGCCGCAGGAGCTGGCGAGGGCGACCGCAGCGGCGCCCATACGCTCGCGCAGCTCGGGGGATACGACCGGCGAGGGCGCCTCCTCGACCACCTTCTGGTGGCGACGCTGGAGGCTGCACTCGCGCTCGCCGAGGTGGATCGCATTGCCGTCGGCGTCGGCGATCACCTGCACCTCGATGTGGCGCGAGCGCTCGACGAAGCGCTCGACCAGGAGCCGGTCGTCGCCGAAGGCGCCCTTGGCCTCGCGGCGGGCAGCGGCGATCGCTTCCGGCAGGGCGCCGAGCTCGCGGACGACCCGCATCCCCTTGCCACCGCCACCGGCGGCGGCCTTGAGCATGATCGGCAGCTCGTTCTCTCCGGCCCAGGCGACGATCTCGTCGTCGCTGAGCTGCTCGGCCTGAAGTCCCGGCAGGACCGGAACACCGGCCGCGGTGGCGGCGTCCTTGGCGGCGACCTTGTCGCCGAGCAGAGCGATCGCCTCGGCACCGGGGCCGACGAAGACGACGCCCGCCTCGGCGCAGGCCGCGGCGAAGGCGGCGCGCTCGGAGAGGAAGCCGTAGCCGGGGTGGATCGCCTCGGCGCCACTGTCGAGCGCGGCGGCGATGATCTTGGCGGCGTCGAGGTAGGACTCGGCCGGCGCGGTCGGGCCGATGTGGACGGCGCGATCGGCGACGCGGACGTGCTCGGCGCCGGCGTCGGCGTCGCTGTAGACGGCGACCGACTCGATCCCGAGCCGGCGCAGGGTGTGGGCGACGCGGACGGCGACCTCGCCGCGGTTGGCGATCAGCACGCGCTCGAACATCAGCGCTGCCAGTCGACTGGGCCGGCGACGAGGGTGTGGGAGCCGAGCGGACGGCCGAGCACGCGCTGAGCCTCCGCGGCGGCGGCGAGCAGCTTGCCGAGGTCGACGCCGGTGGCGACCCCCATCTCCTCGAACATCGAGACCAGGTCCTCGCTGGCGACGTTGCCGGTGGCCCCTGGCGGGACCGGGCAGCCGCCGAGCTCGCCGAAGCTCGACTCGAAGGATTCGCAGCCGGCCTCCAGCGCCGCCAGCGCGTTGGCCAAGCCCTGGCCGCGGGTGTTGTGGAAGTGCGCGGTAAGTTCGGTCCCCGACAGCTCGGTCGCGGCGCGCTCGAAGAAATCGCGGACCTGGGCCGGATTGGCCATCCCGGTCGTGTCGCCGAAGCCGACCTCCTCGGCGCCGGCGGCGGCGAGTCGGGCGGCGATCTCGAAGACGCGCTCAGGGGCGACGGCGCCCTCATAGGGACAGCCGAAGCTGGTGCTGATCACGGCCTCGCAGCGCAGGCCCTCGCCGCGGGCGCGGCCTAGCACGCCCTCCAGCGCGCTCAGCGACTCGTCGACCGAGCGGTTGACGTTGTGGCGGTTGTGGCTCTCGCTGGCGGAGAGGAAGACGTTGACCTCGTCGATGCGCTCGCGCAGCTCCAGCGCCCCGTCGAGCCCGCGTTCGTTCGGGATCAGGATCGAGACCGAGACGTCGTCGGGGACCTCGGCCCGTTCCAGCACCTCGCGGCAGTCGGCGAGCTGCGGGATCACGTCGGCGCGGACGAAGCTCGTCACCTCGAGCCGCTTCAGCCCGGTCGCGGCCAGGAGCTCGACCAGGCGCACCTTGTCCTCGGTGGCGATCGTCTCCGGCTCGTTCTGGAACCCGTCGCGGGGGCCGACCTCGCGGATCCGCGCCCGAGCCGGCAGGCTGCCTCCGCTTGTCTCCTCGATCGCGATCTGGTCGTTATACCGAATCAGGCCTCTAATTTCGAGCGATCGTTCGGTTTTTCTGTATTTTTGCCAGATGCCATCCGTCTCCCCGCCGACCCGGCCGGCCCTGCGGGCGCGCTTCGAGCGCCGCCGCCGGGAGGTCGTCTCCACCGCCGCCCGTCTCTTCGCCGAGCGCGGCTACAGCGAGACCTCGATGGGCGACCTGACCGAGGCGACCGGGCTCGCCGCCGGCGGTCTCTATCACTACATCGGGAGCAAGGAGGCGTTGCTGCTGAGCATCTGCGATGAGCTGTTGGAGCCGCTGCTGCCGCGCGCCCGCGAGATCGCCGCCGCCTCCGGGCCCGCCGAGGACCGGCTGCGCGAGCTGATGCACGCCTGGCTCGTCCACATCGAGGCCCACCTCGACCACCTGCTGGTCTTCGCCCAGGAGCGCCACGTGCTCGAGCGCGATCCGCAGTGGGCTCATCTGCGCCGCCGCCGCAAGGAGTTCGAGCGGATCCTCGACGGGCTGCTGGCTCGCGGCGAGGCCGAGGGGACGATGTCGTTCGAGGACCGCGGGATGACCCTGCTGGCGCTGCTGGGGATGGTCAACTACACGCCCCAGTGGCTGCGCTCCGGGGGCCGCATGAGCGCCACCGAGATCGCCGATCACTACTGCGATCTGGTTTTGGCGTGATCTTCGTGAGGTAACCGTGTTGTCAAGCTAGAGCCATGCCGCCGCCACCCCCTGCAGAGCCTTTCGCCAGCCGCATCTTTCTCGGCCCGGCGCTGCGCGCCCAGCCCGACGGGCGCCTCGTACGACTGGTCCGCGAAGGCTACGAGACGGCCTTCGAGGAGATCGTCCGCCGCTACCGCAAGCCGCTCGACCGCTTCGCCGCCTCCTTCGTCGGCTCGCGCTCGGAGGACGTGACCCAGGACGCCTTCTCGAAGGCGCTGCCGGCGCTGCGCGGAACGACGACCGAGATCGAGCTGAAGCCGTGGCTCTACCGGATCGTCCGCAACACGGCGCTGAACGACATTCGCGACCGACCACCGACGGTCGAGCAGCTGGAGGAGACGCTGGCCGGCGGCGAGAGTGCCGCCGTCGAGGCCGAGCGCCGCGAGGAGATGACCGAGCTGATGGCGCGGCTGCGGGCGCTGCCCGAGCCGCAGCGGGCGGCGATCGTGATGCGCGAGCTGGAAGGACTGAGCCACGACGAGATCGCCGCCTCGCTGGGGGTCAGCGGCGGCGCCGCGAGGCAGGCGATCTACCGGGCACGGGCGAGCCTGCGAAACGGCCTCGGGCTGCTGGTGCCACTGCCGCTGCTGCGGGCGCTGATCGACCACGGCGCCGCCGCGGAAGCGGCCGGTGGCGCCGCCGCGGCCGGGATGGCGACGAGCGCCGCGGGTGCCGCGGGCGCGGGCCTGGGAGGGATCGGTGCCGGCGGTGCCGTCAAGGCAGGGCTGGCGACGGCGCTGATCGCCGGCTCGGTCGGCGCCGCCGGGGTCGCGATCGAGCACGAGCGCGGCGGCCGCAGCGGCCCCGACACGGCCGAGGCCGCGGCCGCGAGCGGCGCGCAGACGAGCACCGAGGACGCGAGCCCGAACGGTTCATCTACTTCCGGCGGCGGCGAGTTCGAGCCCGGCGACGACCGTGGCGGCCGTGGCGAGGGGGAGTCGGGAGACGACCGTGGCGATGATCGAGGACGCGACTCCGACGACCGCGGCGAGGACAGGTCCGGCCCCGGGAGCGGCTCCGTTGACGATCGCTCCTCCGGCCGTGGCTCCGGCGAGCGCGACGACGACGAGGGCTCTGGCCATCACTCCGGTCGCGACCCCGGCTCCAACCGCGACGATGGCTCCGGCCGCGGCCCTCACTCCGGCCCAGGCGACTCCGGCTCCGGCCACTCCGGCTCAAGCGGTTCCGGATCCGGAGGCTCCGGAACCGGAGGCTCGGGCTCGAAGCACTCGGGCCTCGACGATGCCGATGGCGACGATGGCGGCCATCACGGGGGCTCGGGAAGCAGCGGCTCAGGCGGTGGAGATGCGCCTGACGACAACTCGGGTTCTGGCTCCGGCTCGGCTGCCCCGCCCCCACCCCCGGTCGCGGCAGAACCTGACGACGACAGCAGTGGCAGTGGCGGTTCGGGCAGCTCCGGCGGCTCGGACTCCGACGACGACTGAGAAACCTTCCCCCGGCGCGTGATCTTCGCCGCGCCCCCGGGTTGCAGGGGTGAAGCGACCCCAACCCACCAGGAGGAGAACGATGAATCGGATCACGAAGAAACCGGCGCGCCTGCGAGCGCTGCTGGCGCTTGCGCTCGGCGCCGTCGCCGTGCTGGCGCTGACCGGCATCGCGGTCGCCAAGGACGCCAACGACGACAGCATCCCCGACGGGTGGGAGAAGCACCACGACCTCTCACTGCAGGTCGACCAGTCGCAACGCGATCAGGATCGCGACGGTCTTCGAAACCGGGCCGAGTTCCGCTCCGGCAACGACCCGCGCAGCCGCGACAGCGACGGCGACGGGACCGGGGACGGCGACGAGGGCGCCGGCACGATCGCCTCCTTCGACGCCGAGACGAGCCGCCTCGCAATCAGCCTCTTCGGCGGCGACGAGATCGCCGGCCTGGTCACCGACCGGACCAAGATCAAGTGCGAGGACGAGCACTCCCACGACAGCAGCGGCATCCACCCGCGACGCAGCCATGGCGAGTCCGAGCCGAGCGACGACCGCGGTAGTGACGACGACGGGTCCGGCGACGACGGCGGCGGCGACAACTCCGGCCCCAGGTCGGACAACTCGGGCCGCGGCTCCGAGCACTCGGGCCAGAGCCGCAACGACGACAACGGGAGCGGCGCCAACTGCACCACCGCCGACCTGCTCGTAGGCGCAGTGGTCGAGGAGGCCGACCTCGAGATCGAGGACGGCAAAGCCGCCTTCGACGAGGTCGAGCTGGCGCACTAGACCCAAACCTCGATGCCGACGGGCCGATTTCGGGCCTATGCGTCCCGAAATCGGCCCGTCGGCCGGGGGTCTACTTGGCGGTTAGCCAGTCGGCGCCGACGCCGACGTCGACCTCCAGGGGCGGGTCGAGCGGGTAGGCGGCGCACATCTCGCGCCGCACCAGCTCGGTCGCGCCCTCCATCTCCTCCGGCGGGCCCTCGAAGAGGAGCTCGTCGTGGATCTGCAGGACCAGCCGCGTCTCCCCCCCGGCCTCGCGCAGCGCCGCCTGGCAGCGCACCATCGCCACCTTGATGATGTCGGCGGCGGTGCCCTGGATCACGGTGTTGACAGCGAGCCGCTCGCCGAGCCGGCGCGTGTTCGCGTTGCCCGAGCGCAGCTCCGGGATCGCCCGGCGGCGCCCCATCAACGTCGTCACGTAGCCCTCCTCCTGCGCTTTCTCGACGATCTGCTCGCGGAAAGCGCGTACGGCAGGGAAGCGCTCCAGGTAGCGGGCGACGAATTCCTCGCCCTCCTTACGGGGGATGTTGAGGCGGTCGGCGAGCCCAAAGCCGGTGAGGCCGTAGACGATCCCGAAGTTGACCATCTTCGCCTTCGAGCGCTGGCCGACGTCGACCTCCTCGCGGGAGATCTCGAAGACCTCGGCGGCGGTCGCGGCGTGAACGTCTTCGCCTTTGTGGAAGACGTCTTTGAGCACGCCCTCGTCGGCGACGTGGGCGAGCACCCGCAGCTCGACCTGGCTGTAGTCGGCAGAGAGCAGCTGGAGGCCCGCTGCGGCGACGAAGCAGGCGCGGACGGGGCGGCCGATCTCGGTGCGGATCGGGATGTTCTGCAGGTTCGGGTTGGTGCTGGAGAGGCGGCCGGTGGTCGTCGCCGCCTGGTTGAAGGTGGTGTGGATGCGCCCCGTCCGCGGGTCGATCAGATCCGGCAGCGAGTCGAGGTACGTGTTCTTGAGCTTGCTCAGCTCGCGCCAGGACTCGATCTTCTCGACGATCGGATGCTCTTCGCGGATCTGCGCGAGCACGCGCGCATCTGTCGAGAAGCCCGTTTTTCCGCGCCGCTTGCGGCTCAGCTCCAGCTTCTCGAAGAGAATGCGGCCGACCTGCTGCGGGGAGCCGATCGTGAACTCCTCTTCCGCCAGCTCGTAGATCTCCTTCTGCAGCTGCTCGATCCGCTCGCCGAAGCCGGCGCCGACCTCAGCCAGGCGCCCGGCGTCGAGCTTCAACCCCACGCGCTCCATCGCCGCCAGCACGTGAATCAGCGGCAGCTCGACCTCGTGCAGCAGCGACTCCAGCCCGAACTCCTCGATCCGCGGGCGCTGGAACTCGGCGAGTGCGGCGACCAGGCGCGCTTCCTCCGCCGGGTCGAGCCCCGCCTCGACCTCCTCGCCGAGGGCCAGCTGGCCGTCGTCGTCACCGGGCGCCGCGGCGGCGCCCTCGGCGAGCCCGATGCCGGCGTCGGCGGCGAGCTCGACCAGGTCGTAGGTGCGGCGCTGGGGCTCCAGCAGATAGGCGGCGACCATCGTGTCGTGGCCGAGGTTCAGCTCCACGCCCTCGCGGGCGGCGGCGGCGAGCAATCCATGGCGGCCGCCCCCGAGCGACTTCAGGTCGTGGCCGGCGATCGGGGTCGCACCGAGACCGACCGCGAGCTCGTCCTGGGTCCCGGAGCCGGTGAGGGTGCGCTCGGCGTCGGCGGCGGCCCAGGTGCCCTCGGCGAGTGCCAGCGCCACCGGTCCGTCCCCGATCTCCTCCACCCCGCCCTCGACCGCCTCGAACGCGATCTCGGTCTCGACCTTGCGGCCAGGCACCGCGTCACCTTCGGGCAGCGCTTCTTCCAGCCGCTCCAGCACCGCCCGCAGCTCGAACTCCCGCATGAACTCGCGCAGGGCGCCGCGGTCGGGCTCGCTTTCCATCGCCGCCGCCAGGTCGACGCCGGTATCGAGGTCGTACTGGAGCGTCGCCAGGTCCTTCGACATGCGGGCGTCGTCGGCGTGGTCAACCAGGTTCTGCTTGCGTTTGGCGCCGGAGATCTCGTCGACGCTTTCCAGCACCTTCTCCAGCGAGCCGAATTTCTGCAGCAGCTGCGAGGCCGTTTTCTCGCCGATCCCGGGGACGCCGGGGATGTTGTCGGAGGTGTCGCCGCGCAGGCCCATCAGGTCAGTGACCTGCTCCGGCGGCACTCCGTAGCGCTCGATCACCGCCTCGCGGTCGTAGATCTTGGTCTCGGTGATCCCGCGCGAGGTGCTCATCACCCGCACCCCCTCGCCCACCAGCTGGTAGGCGTCGCGGTCGCCGGTGACGACCATCACCTCGATCCCCTGCTCGCGCGCCTGGCGGACCAGCGAGGCGATCACGTCATCGGCCTCGAAGCCCTCGACCTTGACGTTGGTGTAGCCGAAGGCGTCGACCAGCGGCATCAGGTGCGGCCACTGCTCGCGCAGGAGGTCAGGGCGGGATTTGCGCTGCGCCTTGTAGAGGTCGTAGGTGACCTCGCGCCCGGACATGCCCGCGTCCCAGGCGACGACGACGCCCTGCGGGTGATGCTCGTCGATGATTTTGACCAGCATCGAGGCGAGTCCGTAGATCGCGTTGGTCGGACGGCCGTCGGAGGTGCCAATCGACTCCGGCAGCGCGAAGAAGGCACGGTAGGCGAGCGAGTTGCCGTCGATCAGGAAGAGCTGCGGTGCGTCTGAGGCCATGTGGGGGGCACTTTATGAGTCGAGTGGGTCGAGTCTCGATCCCAGGGGGTCGGAAGTCGATACGACCACGTTTCTCCCCCGCGCCGACGAGCGGCGTGGTCAGTCGCGGCGAGCGGTGGGAAGCGGTGGGGCGTCGAGGGTCCGGCGCTGGGTTTCGACCTGACCGCCGGCGCTGCGGAAGCTGGTCACCACGACGATCTTGAGCCAGCGCCCGCGCAGATGTTCGCGGGCAAGCGGGGAGAGCCCGCAGCGGAGCGTGAAGCTTCGCGGCTGTCCGATCTCGATCTGGCGACGGCAGACCCCGCGGAGCTCGCCGTCGACGACGATCCGCGCGGATTGGGTCAGGGTTCCCGGAACCGCCAAATCGAGCCTGGTCCTGAGCACCGCGCTGCGCACGGTCGAAAGTCCGACGCGCATGCTCGGGGAGCTGGGCGGCTCGACCGTGGGGGGAGAAGTCGCGGGCGGCGAGGGCGGGGGCGCGGGCGGCGTGTGGGCAGTGAGCCAGCGGTCAGCCTCGGCCGGTCGCGAGGCGATGAACGAGCGAGTCTCCTCCACCCCCGCTGCGATCCCGGCCAGGCTGTGCTCCTCGCGGCTGGACTCGGCGATTTCGAGCTGCTGCCACGGTTTCAGCAGCGAGGCCGTACTCGCCGCGAGGCCATCGAGGCCGAGCCCCGCGATCGCACCGCGAGCCGCGCCCAGCGCCGACCAGTAGGTCGCGGCGCACTCGCCGTCTTCGAGGCAGCGATTGAAGAGCAGGCCGGCGCGACCGCTGAAGTCGAGGTGCCCTTTCCCCTCACCCCAGGTCGAGTCGGTGCCCCAGGGCAGCATCTGGAAGCGACCCTGCGGGTCGCTGAGGAGGAAGTAGTTGTTGGGCTGGAACTGGCTGGTCTGACCCGCGTAGCCGTCCCACTGGCCGAGGTACTTCTCCACCGCCCACATCCGCGTCATCTCGGCCAGGTCGATGTGCGCGCCAACCCGCGCCGCCCAGCCCGACGCGGGCGCCGAGTTCGCGGCGGCGATCAGCGCCTCGAGGTCGGCGCGGTTGCCATCGTCACCCTCCTGCAGCTCGAAGTCGGCGGCGTCGCCGGGCAGCACATCGGTTCCGTCTTCACCCTCGTAGAGGTGCTGGGTCGCCGCGTCGAAGCTGCCGAACAGCTTCGCCAAGGCGATGTCATCGACCGTCTCGACGTTCGCGTAGAGGCCGTAGTCGTCGCCGTTGACCCGCAGGTAGACATAGCCGCTGCGCGGCGCCGGCACTCCGGCGGCGCGAAAGGCCGGGTAGGCGAGGCGCTCGTGCACCATCGAGGGGTCCTCGACCATGTTGTTGAAGGTCAGCTTGCGGAGGCCGAGCAGGGCGTCCGCTTTTTTGAATTTGAGCTTGAAGGCGGCCTTACCGCTGAGTGGGCGGAACGACCCGTGGCCCTTCAGCCGAACTTCGACGTTGCGGGGGGTCGTGAAGGCGCCGATGCCCCCGGGCGTCCCGTCACTGGTGGCAAAGGAGAAGGTCCCGGCGACGTAGGTCTCCGGGGCCGATTCGAGTTGGCCTTTCGCTGCGGCCGACAGGGTCAGATCGACCACCGCGACGGTGGCGGGGTCGTAGAGGACCGAAGCTTCGTCGGCGCGAGCAGGGGCCGCAAGCATGGCCACGGCCGCCAGCGCAGCCGCCGCCAGCGAGATGGCCCGTGTCAATAGAAACCCTGCCCCCACGTCCAAGTACGTTATCCGTCCAGAGGGATTGCGTCCACCCGGCCCTGCATCGTCGGCGACCCGGGGCGCTAAGGCCGGGCGGGCGCGATGGCGTCCTCGCTAGCCGGCCCGGTGCTGGCGCGGTCGGACCGTGAACCCGAAGGAGGTCACGTCGCCGCCAGATCCCTCCGCGCCGACCGCGCGAACGGCGAAGCGGTGGGTTCCGGGTGCCAGTTTGGTGGTTGTGAAGGGGGAGTCGCAGCGGCGGAACGGCCGGCTGTCGACCTTGCAGCGAAAACCGGCGACGGCCCGATCGGCGGTGAAGCGGAAGGTGGGCGTGCGGTCGCGGGTCTTCCGGGCGGGCTTGGAGAGGATTCGCACCGCCGGGATCGGCACCACGGACTGCTCGAGCGCCGCGCTGCCGGAGAGCGCGGGCGCCGCGGTCGCGTCGAGGGCGGTGATCGTCACCTCTCCCGCGCGGGCCGAGGAGGTGATTGCCACGGTGTAGGTGCCGTCGCCGCGGTCGCTGACCGCACCGAAGCGCTGGCCCGCGTCGGTGGAGGAGAAAGAGATCGCCTCGCCGGGCACCCGGTTGCCCGCGAGGTCAGTGATCGTTGCGGTGGCGCTGGCGGTGGATTTTCCGTCGGCTGGGATGGAGCTGGGCGCCACCGCAAGCACCAGGCTGGCCGCCGGCCCAGGCAGCAGCGTCAGCAAGGCACGGTCACTGATGACGGGGGTCGCAGAGCTGTCGGTGGCGGTGATCGTTACCGGCGCGGCGACCGTCGAAGACACCACCTGGGTCGCGTATGCGCCGTTGCCCAGTTTCTGAACCGAGCCGAACCGAACCGCAGGGTCGCTGGACGAGAACGTGACGGTATCCGCCGAAAGGGCATTGCCGACGGCGTCGGTGACGGTCGCGATGGCGGTCGTGGTCGAGTGGCCGTCGGCCGGGATCGCGCTGGCCCCCAGGACCAGCGTCAAGTGGGCCGGCGGCCCGGCTCGCTGGGTCAGGGTCGCGGTCGCTTTGGGGCTGGGGGCAACGGAGGCGTCACTCGCGGCAATAGCGCTTGCCCCGACGCTGATCGAGGCGGTTATCTGCGCTGAGTAGGTGCCGTCGCCGTTGTCCGTGACCGAGCCGATCACCTGCGCCGGATCGGTCGAGGAGAAGGCGACCGCGTCGCCCGTGATCCTGTTTCCATTCGCGTCCGTGACGGTCGCAGTGGCGGTGGTGGTGGCGGCTCCGTCGGCGACGATCGAACTCGGCAGCAAGCTGAGCGCGATTTTGGTGGCCGGTCCGGGGCGCTGGGTGAGCTGTGCGCTGCCGCCGAGCCCCGGCTGGTCGGAATCGACCGCCGCGATCGTCGCGACGCCGGCGAGGCGGGAGGAGGTGACCCGCGCCGAATAGGTCCCGTCGTCATTGTCGGTGGTGGCACCGATCTGCTGATTGGGGTCGCTCGAGGAAAAGACGATCTGCTCGCCGGGAATCGGGTTGCCCGCAGCGTCTGCCACCGTCGCGGTGACGATCGAGCTGGAGGCGCCGTCGGCGATGATCGAGTCGGGCTGCAGCGCGAGCCCGACCTGGGTGGCCGGGGCGACCGGTGGCTGACCGGCCAGCCAGGCAGCGAGCTCGCCGGGGCGGGAGGCGACGAAGTCCCGGGTCGCCTGCACGGCACTTTCGAATTCGCCGACGGTGAATTCATGGCGAGGTCCGTTGCCCTGTTCTTTTGCGATCCAGGAGTTGAGCCGGGCGGCAGTCTCGGTCGCGAGCGAGTCGAGATCCTCGCCCGCCACCACCTCCTGGAGGTCCCGCGCGGATCTGCGATACATCTCGGCGCAGCTCGAGTCGGCCAGGCAGCCGTCGAACAGAGCGCCGGCGTCGCCGTCGAAGCCCAGGTGGCTGGACCAGGTCTGGTCGACCCCCCAGGGCAGCAACCGGAACCAGCTGGAGTCGTCGCTGTGGAGGTAGTAGTTGTTCGGCCAGTAGGAGCCCTCCTGGCCCGCGTACCCGTCCCAGTGGCCGACGTATTTCTCGACCGCCCACATGCGGGTCATCTCCTTCAGGTCGGCGACCGATCCGACCCGCTGCGACCAGTCGCCGGCGACGGAGGGGTCGACCTTCGCGATCAGGGCTTCGAGGTCGGAGCGGTCGTCTTCGTCCCCCTCGTCGACCTCGAATCCGGCGGCCGCGTCGGCGACTTCCTGGGGCGTTGCCCCAGGGGCCGACTCCACATCGGAGCCGTAGGCCCCCTCGTAGAGATGCTCGAAGGGACCGAGGCGTTTCTCCAGGGCGATGTCGTCGAGCGTCTCCAGGTTCAAGTGCAGCCCGTAATCGACGCCGTTCACGTAGACATAGGCGTAGCCGGTGCGAGGGGCGGGAACGCCGCTGGACCTGAAGAGGTCGTAGGCGAGCGCCTCGTGGATCCCCGACGGGTCCTGGACCATGTTGTTCAGAGTCATCTTCTTGAGGCCGCGGAACTGCTGGCCTTTGACCCAGTTGAGCTTGAGCTTGAAGGCCGCCTTCTGGGCGAGGGACCGCTGTGAGCCGAGCTGGCCCTTGAGGCGGATGCCGATCGTCAGCGGCGCCGATTCCGGGCCGACCGACTGTGGCGTGCCGTTCGTTTCCGCCAGCGAGAACGTCCCCTCGACATATTCGTCCGGCTGGGCGTCCAGTTTTTCGATCGACTCCTGGGGCAGGGTGAGGTTGATGACGTTGACCGTGTCGGGCCGGTACATCGAGGCGGCGGGATCGGTGTCGGGGCCGGTGGCGGCTTCTTCGCCGGCGCCATAGGCCGGGCACGGGGCCCCGGCCGGAACCGATTTCGGCGCCGGCAGGCCGAACGCCGTCGCCAGTTCCGCGGGTCGTGAGCTGACGTAGCTGCCGGTCGCCGCGACTGCCCCCCGGATGTCCGCGGCACTCCCCTGTCGCATCGCCGGTGGTTCGCGTTCCTGCCAGGGCCGCAGCCGGTTGGCGATGCAGCTCGCCATCGTGCCGAGGTCGAGCGCCGGGATCGTCGCCAGCGCTTTCTCGGCTGCCCCGCGGTAGAGCGCTTTGCAGTTGACGCTGGCCAGGCAGCCGTCGAAGAGGCTGCCCGCCGAGCCCATGAAGGTAGGACGAAAGACCCAGGTCTGGTCGGTCCCCCAAGGGAGCATCTGGAAGACCTTGGCGGCATCGCTGTAGAGGAAGAAGTTGTTCGGCCGGTTGACCCCGTCCTCGCCGGAGTAGCCGTCGATGTGGCCGATGTACTTCTCGACCATCCACATGCGGGTCATCTGGTTCAGGTCGGCGCGCTGGGACACCGAGTCAAACCACGCCGGGTTCGGTTTGCCGTTGGCGGCGACCAGCGCAGCGAGGTCGGAGCGATCGTCGGCCTCGCCCTCGTCCACTTCCAGCAGGCCCGACGCCCCGGCGGTCGCGTCGGCGTTGTACTCCCCCTCGTAGAGGTGCTGGGGAGGTTCCTGGAAGATCCCGAACCGCTTTTCCAGCGCGACCTTGTCGAGGTTCTCGACGTTGAGGTGGATCCCATAGTCCTGACCGTTGACGATCAGGTCGGCGAAGCTGGTCCGCGAAGCCCGCACTCCCATCGCCCGGAAGGCTCGGTAGCTGAGCGCCTCGTGGGTCATCGACGTGTCCTGGACCATGTTGTTCAAGGTCATCTTGCGGAGGCCGAGGAAGGTGGCTTTTTTGCCGAATTTGATTTTGAAGCCCGCCTTCTGACCGAGCGGCCGGAAGGACCCGCTGCCCTTGAGCCGGACGGTCACGGCCAGCGGCGGCGAGAAGGCGCCGATCCCGTCCGGGGTGCCATCGGTCTCGGCCATCGAGAAAGTGCCTGGCTGGTAGTCGGCCTCCGGGTTCGCTTTCAGCGCATCGATCGACGACTGCGGCAACTCGAGCTTGATCACGTTGACCGTTTCCGGCCGGTACAGGCGCGCGGCGGGGTCGTCGGTGCTGGCCGGGGCGGCGGGGGCGCCCAGACACGCGAGCGCAAGCGCAAGCACAGCTACGTAGGCAACCCTCCCGGGCCGTCTCCCCCCCATCACTCAAGACACTAGCCCGTTTATGAGGATCGGGCAAGCACCCGGAGTGGGCGCCCCCTGGCCGGCGAGCCGAATCTGATTCGATAGCTCGCGCGATGGCAGTCAGCGCCCAATACAGCGTCACGATCCGGGTCGAGCTCGACGCCCGGCAGGAGCCGCTGGGCAAGCTGACCGCAGCGATCGCCGAGGCGGGCGGCCAGCTTCAGAGCGTCGATCTCGTCCCCGGCGCCGGCCCCGAGGGCAAGCGCGTGCGCGAGTTCACGATCGACGCCACCGACCGCGACCACTGGGAGAAGATCCTGCGCGCGATCGGCTCGACCAGGGGCGCGCGAGTCCTCGACTACGTCGACCGCACGATGCAGATGCACCGCGGGGGCAAGATCGACATGCACAACAAGTACCCGGTGAAAACGCGCGACGACCTGTCGATGGCTTACACCCCGGGCGTCGCCCGCGTCTGCATGGACATCCACCACGATCGCACCAAGGCCTTCGAGTACACGATCAAGAAAAACACGGTCGCGGTCGTCTCCGACGGCAGCGCCGTGCTCGGGCTCGGCAACATCGGCCCGGAGGCGGCGATGCCGGTGATGGAGGGCAAGTGCATGCTCTTCAAAGAGTTCGCCGAGGTCGACGCCTTCCCGATCTGTCTCGACACCCAGGATGCCGAGGAGATCATCAAGGCGGTCGAACTGATGGCGCCGACCTTCGGTGGCATCAACCTCGAGGACATCTCCGCCCCACGCTGCTTCGAGATCGAGGACCGGCTGAAGGAAACCCTCGACATCCCCGTCTTCCACGACGACCAGCACGGAACCGCGGTGGTGACGATGGCGGCGCTGTTCAACGCGCTGAAGATCGTCGACAAGCCGATCGAGGAGCTGCGGGTGCTGATGGTGGGCCTGGGCGCCGCCGGCGTCGCGGTGACGAAGATGATGCTCGCCTCCGGCGTCACTCACATCATCGGCTGCGACCGCCAGGGCGCGCTGACGACCGAGCGACCCGACTACGCCTCTGGCGAGATGAACTCGATGAAGCGCTGGTACGCCGAGGTTTCCAACCCCGAACACATCCAAGGCGCGCCAGCCGACGTAATCGAGGGCATGGATCTCTTTGTCGGCCTCTCCGGCCCCGGCCTGATCAGCGGCGACGACCTCGCGAAGATGAACGACGACGCGATCGTCTTCGCGATGGCAAACCCCACCCCCGAGGTGATGCCCGAGGACGCCGCCCCGCACGTGCGGATCATGGCCACCGGCCGCTCCGACTACCCGAACCAGATCAACAACGTGCTCGCCTTCCCGGGCATCTTCCGCGGCGCCCTCGACGCCGGCGCCCCCTCGATTACCGAGGAGATGAAGCTCGCGGCCGCCAAGGGCATCGCCGAAACCGTCTCCGACGACGACCTCGCCGAGGACTACATCATCCCTAGCGTCTTCAACCGCGAAGTCGCGCCGAAGGTGGCTGCCGCCGTGGTCGAGGAGGCAAAGCGCGACGGCATCGCCCGCCTCAACGAGGAGACCGGCACCTTCAAGACGGTGGAGGCGACCTAATCTCGTGAAGGTCCTCGTCACCGGAGCCAGCGGGCTGATCGGTTCAGCGCTGTGCGACGCCCTGCTGGATCGGGGCGACGAGGTGGTCGGACTCAGCCGCGACCCCGAGCGCGCTCGCGGCGCCCGCCCCGGCATCGTCTGGTTCAAATGGGAGCCGACCCTGGAACGGCCGCCCGCGCAGGCCTTCGAGGGCGTCGACGGCGTCGTCCACCTGCTCGGCGAGCGGATCGACCAGCGCTGGAGCGACGAGGCAAAGGCGAAGATCATGGACAGCCGCAGGAAGGGAACGCACAACCTGGTCGGCGCGATCTCCGGCCTGACCGAGAAGCCGAAGGTGATGGTCAGCCAGTCCGGGGTCGGCTACTACGGCGACCGCGGCGAGACGCCGGTCGACGAGGAGAGTGGCTCCAGCGGCGAGAGCTTTGACACCGAGGTCACCCGCGAGTGGGAGCAGGCGGCGCGCGAGGTCGAGGCCACCGGCGTGCGCCTCGTCATCGTCCGCACCGGCCAGGTGCTCGCCGCCAAGGGCGGCATGCTGGGCGAGATGCTGCCGCCGTTCAGGCTCGGCGTCGGCGGCCCGCTCGCCGGCGGCTCCCAGTACCTCTCCTGGGTTCACATCGACGACGAGGTCGGCATCCTCGTCTGGGCGCTAGACGAGGAGAGCGTGCGCGGCGCCGTCAACGCCAGCTCGCCCAACCCCGCAACCAACAGGGCCTTCTCGAAGGCGCTCGGACGGGCGATCGGCCGGCCGGCCGTCGTCCCCGTGCCCGGCTTCGTCCTCGACCTCAAATTCGGCTCCGAGTTCGGTCAGGTCCTGCGCGGCGGCCAGCGGGTGCTGCCCAAGCGGACCGAAGAGCTCGGCTACGAGTTCAGGTTCCCGAACCTCGACCAGGCGCTGCGCGACCTGCTCTAACGGCTCACGGCTGGCCAAGCGCCTCGCGCACGTCGGCGCGGAGCGAGCTCGTGTCGGCATCGACGAGGAGCCGGCCGAGCCGCCGCTCGGCTTCCTCCTGCTGCTCGGCCGTGATCCACCCGATTCCGGCCGCTTCGAGGATCGGGTGGGTGAAGCGGTTGACCGCGGGATCGGGCGAGTCGATGTAGGCGACCGTCGTCGAGTCCTCGGTCGCACGACGGGCGTTGGCGCCAGCTACGGCGAGGTCGATCTGACGACCACCGCCGACACCCTGGCTCAGCCCCGGGCCTCGGGCCGCGGGGAGGCAGACAAATCTCACAGCCAACGCGCCGCTCCCCCCGGTCGGCACCATCGCGACCGCAGGTCGCTTGCACAGCGGATTTTCCACGTAGGCGGTGACGGTGGCGCCATCCGCCACACCTTCGTCCTCCCCACATCCCGCGACTCCAACCGCGATTGCGAGCGCCAGTAGCGCCAGCCCGGCCGACCTGGGAGGGCTAGCCAAAGAAGACCTCGGCCTCGGCGTAGAGCGACTCGGGCACGGTCTTCAGCTCGGCCGTCGCTTCGGTCAGCTCGACCAGCTCGATGTCGGTCCCGCGCAGAGCCGCCATCGTGCCCCAGCGACCGGCCTCGACGGCATCGACCGCGTGCAGCCCGAAGCGGGTTGCGAGCACGCGGTCGAAGGCGGTCGGGGTGCCACCGCGCTGGACGTGCCCGAGCACGGTCGCGCGCGTCTCTTTGCCGGTGATCCGCTCGATCTCCCCCTCCAGCCAGTGGCCGATGCCCCCGAGGCGGACGTGGCCGAAGGCGTCGAGCGGTGCGTCCTTGGTGATCGGCATACCGCCAATCGGCTCGGCGCCCTCGGAAACGACGATGATCGGCGCGAAATGGCTGGCGAAGCGGCGGCCGACCAGATCGCAGACCTGGTTGACGTCGAACTTGCGCTCGGGGATCAGGATCACGTTGGCGCCGCCGGCGAGACCGGCGTGAAAGGCGATCCAGCCGGCGTGGCGGCCCATCACCTCGACGATCAGCACCCGGTGGTGGCTGTCGGCGGTCGTGTGCAGGCGGTCGATCGCCTCCATCGCGATGTTGATCGCGGTGTCGAAGCCGAAGGTGTAGTCGGTGGCGCCGAGGTCGTTGTCAATCGTCTTCGGGACGCCGACCACGTTGATGCCGTGCACGCTGTGCAGCTTCGAGGCGGCGCCGAGCGTGTCCTCGCCGCCGATCGCGATCAGCCCGTCGACGCCCGCCGCGGCGAGGTTCGCGGCGATCCGCTCGGGCCCGCCGTCGACCGCGAACGGGTTGGTCCGCGAAGAGCCGAGAATGGTGCCGCCGCGGGGCAGGATGCCACGAACCTCGGGCACGCCGAGCCGCATCGAGTCCGCCTCCAGAGGGCCGCGCCAGCCGTCGCGGTAGCCGACGAACTCGTGCCCGTGCACTCCCGCGCCTTTGCGCACGACCGCCCTGATCACCGCGTTCAGGCCAGGGCAGTCTCCACCGCCGGTGAGTACGCCGATCCGCATCGGCTCAGATTAGACAAGGCGCGGCGTTTCCCTGTTGCGATCGGGCCAAGAGCAGGTAGGTTCGACTCCGAACCCGAGGAGGAGAGCGATGAACGATTCACCCGATCTCGAAGTGGTAACGCAGGTCCAGCAGCAGATCTGGTCCAAGGGCGACTTCGCGATGGTCGCCAACCTCGTCTACTTCCCCAGCGAGCACCTGATCGAAGCGCTGGAGATCGTTCCCGACGAGCGCGTCCTCGACGTCGCCAGCGGTAGCGGCAACGCCGCGATCGCCGCGGCGCGGCGCTCCTGGGGAAACGTGGTCAGCTCCGACTACGTCCCCGCCCTGCTCGAGCGCGGCCGCGAGCGCGCCGCCGCCGAGCGCCTGGAGATCGAGTTCGTCGAGGCCGACGCCCAGAACCTCCCCTTCGAGGACGCCAGCTTCGACGTCGTCACCTCCGTCTATGGAGCGATGTTCGCGCCCGACCAGCAGCAGACCGCCGCCGAGCTGCTGCGAGTGGTCAAGCCCGGCGGACGGATCGGGATGGGCAATTGGTGCCCCGACGGCAGCGTCGGGACGATGTTCAAGACGATCTCCAAGCACGCACCGCCGCCGCCCGGCATCCCCTCGCCCCTACTCTGGGGCAGTGAGGAGCACGTGCGCGAGCTGTTCGGCGACAGCGTCACCGACCTCCGGGCCGAGCGCCGGGTCTCGCGCCAGCCCTTCCGCTCCGCCGACCACTACATCGAGTTCTTTCGCAAGTACTTCGGCCCGACTCAGATGGCCTACGAACGGGTCGGCCCCGAGGGCGAACAGGCGCTGACCGACGACCTCCGCGACTTCCTCGAAGCGGTGAACACCGCGGGCGACCGCGCGATGGTGCTGGAGGGCGATTACTTAGAGGTAGTGGCCACCCGCGCGGAGTCCTAGCCAAGCAGGTCAAGGACGCAGGGAGCGTGGCGTGCTCTGCACGCGAGCGACCGAGGACGTCGAGATGCGCAGGCTAGGACTTCGCGGGCGTGAAGACCCGGATGCCGGAGCCGACCAGCAGGATCACGAAGAAGACCATGCCGGCGATCGGACCGCCCTGGCCGAGGGCGTAGGAGATCGTCATGCCGGCGAGGGCCAGGAAGAAGGTGATGACCATTCCCATACGGCCCGCACTTTACCCGGCGAGGGCGACGCGCGCCTCGCTGAGGAACTCGGCGACGGCTTCGGCGGCCGCCGGGGCTGATCCCGCCTCCGCGACGGCGCGAACAAGGCGGCTGCCGACGATGACGCCGTCAGCGATCTCACCCACCTCGGCCGCCTGCGCAGCGGTCCCGATCCCGAACCCGACCGCGACCGGCGTGCTCGCCTCGGCCTTGGTTGCGGCGACCAGCTCTGCCAGCGCGGCCGGCACCTCGGCCCGCTCGCCGGTGGTACCAACGGTGGAGACGACGTAGACGAAGCCGTGGGCGGCGGCGCAAATCTGGCTCAGCCGCTGCGGCGGCGTCGTCGGCGCTACCAGCGGCACCATCGCCAGCCCCGCGGCGGCGAACGCCTCACGCACATCCTCGGCCTCGCCCAGCGGCAGGTCGGGGACGATCACGCCGCAGGCGCCGGCAGCCCTGGCCAGCCGGGCGAACTCGGCGGCGCCGCCGTGCGCGAGGACCATGTTCGAGTAGACCATCAGCACGACCGGGACCCGGTCGGCGACCGAGCTGCAGATCGCCAGCGTGTCGGCCAGCGTCGCGCCGCCCTCCAGCGCCGCCGTCGCGGCCGCGTGGATCGTCGGCCCGTCGGCAAGCGGGTCGGAGAACGGCACCCCCAGCTCGATCAGGTCCGCCCCGGAATCGGCGTAGGAAGCCGCAACCGCGAGCGCGGTCTCGCGATCGGGGAAGCCGGCCATCATGTACGGCATCAGCGCCGCCCGGCCATCGTCCCTCGCCATCTCAAACGCACGGAGGATCCGCTCCTCCCCGGTCTCGTGCGCCGACACGGCCTCGGTCCCCGCCCCCGTGCTGGAGGCTGGGGGGTGGCTCTGACGAGCCTCCCCGCTGTTGCTCGGCAGAGTCACCCCCCAGCCTCCCCCGCGGTCAGCTCGGTGACCTCAGCCATGTCCTTGTCTCCCCTTCCGGAAAGGCAGAGGACGTCGAAACCGGCGCTTCCCGGGTTCTCCAACAGCCAGGCGACCGCGTGCGAGGACTCCAGCGCCGGGATGATCCCCTCCAGTCGCGCCAGCGCGGTCAGGGCCGCCAGCGCCTGGTCGTCGCGGATGCCGACGTACTGAGCGCGGCCGGTGTCGCGCAGGTAGGCGTGCTCGGGGCCGACCCCGGGGTAGTCGAGGCCAGCGGAGATCGAGTGCGCCTCGAGAATCTGGCCCTCCTCGTCGGCCAGGACCGAGGAGAGGGAGCCGTGCAGGACGCCGGTGGCGCCCGCGCCGAGCGAGGCCCCATGGCGGCCGCTCTCGAGCCCCTCCCCCGCCGCCTCGACCCCGACCAGCGCCACCTCGGCGTCAGCGACGAAGGGAGTGAAGATGCCGATCGCGTTGGAGCCGCCGCCGACACAGGCGATCACCCGCGCTGGCAAGCCGCCCTCGGCGGCCAGTGCCTGCTCGCGGGCCTCTTCGCCGATCACCCGCTGCAGATCGCGGACCAGCGCCGGGTAGGGGGCCGGGCCGACCGCGGAGCCGATCACGTAGTGGGTGGTCTCGACGTTGGCGACCCAGTCGCGGATCGCCGCCGAGACCGCCTCCTTGAGCGTGCGGGCGCCGGCCTCGACCGGTGCCACCTCGGCGCCCAGCAGCTTCATCCGCTCGACGTTCGGCGCCTGGCGGCGGATGTCCTCGGTGCCCATGTAGACGACGCACTCGAGCCCGAGCAGGGCACAGGCGGTGGCGGTGGCGACGCCGTGCTGGCCGGCACCGGTCTCGGCGATCACCCGCGGCTTGCCCATGCGCTGCGCCAACAGCGTCTGCCCGATCGCGTTGTTGATCTTGTGTGAGCCGGTATGGGCGAGATCCTCGCGCTTCAGGTACACCTTCGATCCGACCCGCTCAGAGAGGCGCTCGGCCAGATAGAGCGGCGTCGGGCGGCCGATGAAGTCACGGCGCAACAGCTCCAGGCGGGCGCGAAACCCGGCGTCCTCCCGGGCCTGCGTCCAGGCGGCGGTCAGCTCGTCGAGCGCCGCGATCAGCGTCTCCGGCACGTAGCGCCCCCCGTAAGGGCCAAAGCGCTCCTCGATCGCGCTCACGCGGCGGCGCTTTTATGCTCGGGGGTGCGGTCCTCGGGAGCGATCACGCCGGCGGCGGCGAAGAAGGCAATCAGCGCCGCGTGGTCCTTGCGGCCAGCCTCGGCCTCGACTCCGCTGGCGACATCGACCGCGTAGGGCTGGGCGACGGCGATCGCCTCGGCGACGTTGTCGGGCCGCAGGCCGCCGGCGAGGATGTCGGGGACATCGGAGCGGTGGCCGCGCAACAGCTCCCAGTCGAAGCTCTCGCCGGTACCACCCCAGAGGCCCTTGCCACGCTTGTCGAAGAGGTGGTAGTCGGTACGGTAGGTCTCGGCCGCGTGGATGTCGGCGGCGCTCGATACGTGGATCGCCTTGATCACCTTGACGCCGGTCCGGCGCGCCACCTCGGAACAGAAGGACTCGCCCTCGGAGCCGTTTAGCTGCACCATCGTCATCCCGGCATTCTCGACCGCCTTGGTGACCTCCTCGAGGGTCGGATTGACGAAGACGCCGACGATCTCGGCCTTGCGCCGGAAGGCTGCCCCGATCGCAGCCGCCTCACCGGACTCGACACAGCGCGGGCTGCGGTCGTAATGGATTAGCCCGATCGCCCAGGCCCCGAGCCGCACGGCCTCGGCCGCGTCGTCCAGATTCGTGATCCCGCAGATCTTTACCCGCATGGACCCAGGTTACGACAGCAATACAACGGCAGCCAGGCCCGCCGGACCGGGCCTGGCTGCCGACTCCCGTTTATTCGCTCTGGGAGCCTTCTTCGACGGAGTCGGGACGGTCTTCAAGGGTGACCGTCGCCTTTTTCTCCGATCCGCCGCGAAGCAGGGTGAGCTGGAGTGAGTCGCCGGGCTCGGATTCGCCGACGAGTTCGACGATTTCCTCCATGTCCGTCACCTTCTCGCCGTCGACTTCGGTGACGATGTCGCCGCCGAGGTTGATTTCGGCGCCGCCGATCGTCGCGGTCGTGTCGCCGCCCTCGACGCCGGCCTTGTCGGAGGGGCCGCCCTCGACGACTTCCTGGACCAGGACACCGTCCTTGACCGGCAGGTTGACCGCCTCCGCCAATTCAGGGGTGATCGAGACGCCGCTGATGCCGAGGAAGGCGTGTTCGACTTCGCCGGTCTCGATCAGCTGGTCGATCTCCGACTTGACGGTGTCGATCGGGATCGCGAAGCCGATGCCGACGTTGCCGCTACTGCCGCCGGTCTGGATCTGCGAGTTGATCCCGATCACTTCGCCGGCGCCGTTGATCAGCGGCCCGCCGGAGTTGCCGGGGTTGATCGCCGCGTCGGTCTGGATCACGTTGTCGATCGAGAACCCGTTCGGGGCCTGGATTTCCCGTTGCAGCGCCGAGACGATGCCGCTGGTGACGGTGCGGTCGAGTCCGAACGGGTTGCCGATCGCGACCACGGGGTCGCCGACTTCCATCTGTGCGGACTTGCCGAGCGTCAGCGGATGCAGTTCGGAGGCGGGCGCGTCCACCTTGAGCAAGGCGACGTCGGTAGCCGGGTCGGCACCGATCACTTCCGCCGAGCGCGGGGTTTCCGAGTCACCGAGTTTGACGCTGACTTTGTCGGCGCCTTCGACCACGTGGTTGTTGGTCAACACGTGGCCTTCGTCGTCGATCACGAAGCCGGAGCCGGTGGCGGTTCCGCCGCCATCGGATTCGGGTTCGCCGAAGGGCGAGAAGCTCTGCGATTCGGCTACGGGCATCTCGGAGGAGATGAAGGCAACGCCATCGCCGTCTTGGCGATAGATCTGGTTGACCGTGTTGGTAGCGCTGTCGGCGTCGCCGGAGTCGGAGGAGACAGGCGCGGTCATCGGCGCCGACACGGTCGTCGTGGTCCCCCCATCGGACTTGACGAGACCGGCGGCAATCGCGATCACTCCGAACACAGCAACGACAGCGCCGCCCAACAGGGCGGCGGCGAAGAAGGCGCGGGTCGAGGCAGTGCGGGGCTTGGGCTCAGGGGTTTCGTTCATGCCGGGAGGATTGCCGTCGGCGGTGAGCCATTTATAAATCGTCAATCAATGTTTTCTAAAGAGGGGGAGATTCGCCGGACCTTCGGGCGCCGCACTCCTCCCCGGCCCTCGGGCCGTGAGGGACGGTGGGGGTGTCCTCCTACCTTCGCTGGGATTTTTGCTGGGGAGTGCTCCCACCGTCCGAGATACCGCTGCAGCGCAAAAATGAGGACGCCGCTCGTACGGAGGACACCCCCACCGTCCCTCGCGAACCGGGGCCATCTCGAAGCTGACGACCAGGGTCCGGATCTCTAGACAGGGACGACCAGGGTCCATCATCCCTAGAGATAGACGACCAAGGGACGCAATCTCCTCTCAAGAGGAAGGCCGAGCGCCCAATCCACCCAAGGTTCATCCAAAAACCTCCTCCACGAGTTGCCGGTTGTTACCGCTATGCGGAACTAACCGGCAACTCACCAGCTGGGAGCGGGCTCGATCTCTCCCGGCAGACGAGCGAACCCTGGAGCGATCCCAAGAGCAGACGATCGAACCCTGGGAGCGATCTCAACTGCAAACGATCGAACCCTGGGAGCTAGCGGAATCTTCGAGGTGCTCTGAGGGGAGGGGTTGGGGGTCTCTCGCGCACAGCGGCGTTAATTTTTCGCTTGTCCGCTCTCGAGAGCTATCCGAGAGTCCGGGCGAAAAATCCAGCGAGCACGAGAGACCCCCAACCCCTCTCGCCAAACCCCCTCGAACGAAACCCGCCGCTAAGGCAGATGGTGTTCGCGCGTCTCGTCCATCCCCGTCAGCTCCCGCGTCTTCGCCTCGGGATCGGGAGCGGACATCAGGGCGCCGCCGATGAGCACGGCGTCGACGCCGACGCGGTCGAGCTCTTCCAGCTCATCGCGGCCGGAGATGCCGCTCTCGGCGACCACGGTCTTGCCGGCGGGGACATCGGGCATCAGCTCGAAGGTCGTGGCGATGTCGACCCGCTGCTCGTCGAGGTTGCGGTTGTTGATCCCGATCACCTCGGCGTCGACCTCCTCCAGCGCCCGCTCCAGCTCCTCCTCGTCGTGGACCTCGACGACGCAGTCTAGGTCGAGGGCGCGGGCTTCCTCGTACAGGTGTCGGAGGTCCCTCTCGTCGAGGGCGCGGACGATCAGCAGCACCGCGTCGGCCCCGTGGACCGCCGCCTCGTAGAGCTGGTACGGGTCGACGATGAAGTCCTTGCGGATGATCGGCAATCCGCAGGCCGCACGCGCCGCTTGCAGGTCTTCCAGCGAGCCGCCGAAATGGGCCTCGTCGGTGAGCACCGAGAGCGCGGCGGCGCCGCCGCGCTCGTAGGCCGCGACCTGGGTGGCGACATCGGCCGCGGTCGAGATCTCCCCCGCGCTCGGCGAGCGCCGCTTGAACTCGGCGATCAGCGAGAGCCCAGGCCGGACCAGCGCCTCGTTGAACGGGCGATCCTCGCCGCGCCCGGACAGGCGCGATTCGAGATCCTCCTGCGGGACCACTTGGCGACGTGCCTCGACTCCCCGCCGGGCGCCGTCGATCAGCTGCTCGATCATTCCCACTTGCCTACGGGAGCCTAGAGGGCCGCCGAGGTGGTTGCTGCGACCAACCGCTCCAGCACGGTCGCCGCCGCCCCGGAGTCGATCGCCTCGGCCGCCCTGAAGACTCCCGCCTCGAGGTCGGGGACGAGCCCGCCGACGTAGATCGCCGCGGCCGCATTCAGCACGACGAGGTCGCGCCCGGGTCCGGGCTCGCCGGCCAGCACGTCCCGGGTCGCGGTCGCATTCTCGGCCGGCTCGCCGCCGGCGACCGAGTCGAGCTCAGCGGGCGCCAGCCCGAACTGGCCGGGCTGCACGAACCACTCGGCGGTACCGCCGTCGGCGACCTCGATCACCCGCGTACGGGCCGAGAGCGAGAGCTCGTCGAGGCCGTCCTCGGCGGCAACGACCAGTGCCCGTACGCTGCCGAGACTGACCAGCGCCTCGGCGATCGTCTCCTGATAATGGCGATCGGCGACCCCGAGCAACTGCCGGCTGGCGCCGGCGGGATTCGTCAGTGGGCCGAGGAAGTTGAAGATCGTCCGCACTCCGAGCGCTTTGCGAGCCGGGATCACGTGCGCCATCGCCGCGTGGTGTTTGGGAGCGAACATGAAGCCGAAGCCGATCTCGTCGATGCAGCGGCCGACCTGCTCGGGCTCGAGGTCGACGTTGACCCCCAACGCCTCCAGCAGGTCGGCGGAGCCGCTCTTGCTCGTGTTCGAGCGATTCCCGTGCTTGGCGACCGCGCAGCCGGCGCCGGCGGCGACCAGCGCCGCCGTGGTCGAGACGTTGAAGGTCGAAGGACCGCCGCCGGTGCCGGCGGTGTCGACGAGGTCGGGGCGGCTGCTGGAGACGGGCGCGGCGAGCGATCGCATCGTCCGCGCCAGCCCGACCAGCTCGGGAACGGTCTCCCCCTTTGCCCGCAGGGCGATCAGGAAGGCGCCGGTCTGGACGGGGTCGGTCCGCCCCTCCATGATCTCGGCTAAGACGGCGCCAGCGTGGTCGGCGGTGAGGTGATCGCCGGCGCAGACCGCGTCGATCGCCCGGCTGACGACGTCGTTAGGCATCGGAGCCCTCGAGGAAGTTGGCCAGCAGCGATTTACCCTGCGGGGTGAGCACGCTCTCGGGGTGGAACTGGACGCCCTCTGCCGGCAGCTCGCGGTGGCGGGCGCCCATCACGATCCCGCCGAGGCTGGCGGTCAGCTCGAGCTCGTCGGGGAGGTCGGGGTCGGCGATCAGCGAGTGGTACCGGCCGGCGACCATCGGTGTCGGCAGGCCGGCGTAGATCGCTTTGCCGTCGTGCTCGACCTCGGCGTCCTTGCCGTGGACGGGCTCGCCCTGGACCACCCTGCCGCCGAAGACCTCGACCATCGCCTGATGGCCGAGGCAGACACCGAGGACCGGGGTTCCCGCCTCGGCGAAGGCGCGGATCGCCTCGCCGGAGATCCCCGCCTCGGCCGGCGTGCAGGGCCCGGGCGAGACGACGAGGCGGTCGGGCCGGCGCTGCAGCAGCTCGGCGACGCCCGCCTTGTCGTTGCGCACGACCTCCATCTCCGCCCCCAGCTCGCCCAGGTACTGGACGAGGTTGTAGGTGAAGGAGTCGTAGTTGTCGATCACCAGCACCTTTGTCTTCGCCGCGGTCATCTCGCTCACGCCCAGTCCGGCTGTTCGCAGGCGACCTCGACGGCGCGGAAGACGGCGCGGGCCTTGTTCACCGACTCGACGTACTCGTAGCTCGGCTTGGCGTCGGCCACGGTGCCGCCGCCGGCCTGGACGTGCAGCTGCCCGTCCTTGACGACGACGGTGCGGATGTGGATCGCCGTGTCGAGGTCTCCGTTCCAGGAGAGGTAGCCGATCGCGCCGCCATAGCCGCAGCGCTTGACCTTCTCGAGCTCGTCGATGATCTGCATCGCCCGCACCTTTGGCGCCCCCGAGAGCGTCCCCGCCGGCAGCGCCGAGCGCAGCACGTCCATCGAGCTGACCCCCTCGCGCAGGGTCCCGGAGACCTGGCTGACGATGTGCAGCACGTGCGAGTAGGTCTCGACCACCATCAGCTCGTCGACCTTGACGCTGCCGTACTCGCAGACGCGGCCGAGGTCGTTGCGACCGAGGTCGACCAGCATCACGTGCTCGGCCCGCTCCTTGGGGTCGTTCATCAACCGCTCGGCGAGGCGGCGGTCCTCGTCCTCGCTGCGCCCGCGCGGGGAGGTGCCGGCGATCGGCCGCGTCTCGACCCGGTTGCCGTGGACCTTGACCAGCGGCTCCGGCGAGGCGCCGGCGATCTGGAAGTCGCCGAACTCGAGGAAGTACATGTAGGGCGAGGGGTTGACCGCGCGCAGCCCGCGGTAGACGGAGAAGGCCTCGACCGGGGCCGGCGCCGAGAAGCGCTGCGATGGAACTACCTGAAAGGCGTCGCCGGCGTGCACGTACTCGACGATCCGCGCCACCGCCGCTTCGAACTCCTCGCGCTCCATGTTGGAGACGAACTCCGGCGGCTCGCAGACGGTCGGGCTCGCTGGCGTCGGCACGGCGCCGCGCAGGCGCTCTTTCATCTCCGCGATTGTCGCCGCGGCGCGGGCGTAGGCGGCGTCGATCCCGCCCTCGTCGTCGGCGAAGGCGCAGGCGAGGATCGTCAGCTCGTGGCGCAGGTGGTCGAAGACCAGCATCGCGTCGGTGATCATCAGCGCCATGTCCGGCAGCCCGAGCGGGTCCGGGTTCGGATCGCCGAGTGGCTCGACCGTGCGTACGAGGTCGTAGCCAAAGAAGCCGACTGCGCCGCCGACGAACGGTGGCAGCCCCTCGACCGGGGCCGGCGAGTAGGCGGCGAGGCGGGCGGCCGCGGCAGCGTAGGGATCGGGCGCGGGTTCGCTCAGGCTTGGCGGCGAGGTGACCGCGAGGTCGGAGTCGCCGCCCCACTCAGAGAGCGTTCCCTCGCTCCAGCGCAGGACCGCGCGCGGGCGCAGGCCGACGAACGAGTAGCGGCCGACCTGCCCCTGCTCGGCCGACTCCAGGAGGAAGCACGGCGCCCCCTCGGGCTCGCCGGCGCGCAGCTTGAGGAAGGCAGAGACCGGCGTCTCGCAGTCGTCGACGAAGCGGGCACGGACCGGCACCACGTTGCCCTCGCGGGCGAGAGCGCGGGCGTCCTCGAGGCTGGGCTCGAGCCGCAGCTCAGAATCAGCCGCTACGGGCATTCAGCTCTTCCATCACGGCGGCCTGGGAAACCCCGCGCGAGACCAGCAGCACGCCGAGGTGGTAGAGGACGTCGGCCGCCTCTTCGGCGACCCGGGTCTCGCTCTCTTCGCGCGCCGCCCGCACCACCTCCTCGGCCTCCTCCTCGACCTTCTCGGCGATCAGAGCCGGGTCGTCGAGCAGCTTCACGGTGTAGCTGCCGTCGGGCCGCTCGACGGCGCGACTGCGCAGGGTCCGCTCCAGGGCCGCCAGGGCTTCGAAGGTGACCGGTCCGGGCTCGCCCGGGGCCGGCGGGGCGTCTTTTTTCGGCGAGGCCGAGCCCAGCACCTCGCGGTAGAAGCAGGAGCGCTCGCCGGTGTGGCAGGCCGGCCCGGCGGGGTCGACCAGCGCCACCAGGGCGTCGCCGTCGCAGTCGTAGCGCAGCTGCCGCAGACGCAGGAAGTTGCCGGAGGTTTCGCCTTTCTTCCAGATCGAGTCGCGGGAGCGGCTGTGGAAGTGCAGTTCGCCGCTGTCGAGCGTCATTTCCAGCGATTTGGGGCTGACGTAGGCGAGCATCAGGACCTCGCCGGTGGCGAAGTCCTGGACCACGCAGGGGGCCAGGCCCCGCTGATCGAATTCGATTTCGGCGAACACCCGCCCCATCGTAGTCGGCGCCAGCGCCTACTCGATGCCGAGCCGGTCCAGCAGGTCCTCGTCGCGGCGCCAGTGGCGGCGCACGCGGATCTTCAGGTCGAGGTGGACCTGGGCTCCGAGCTCGCGCTCCAGCGAGCGGCGGGCGCCGCTGCCGATCTCACTGATCTTGGCGCCGCGCTTGCCGATCAGGATCCCCTTCTGGGACTCGGTCTCAGCCCAGATGTCGGCCCGCACGGTGACCAGGCCATCCTCGCGCGGGGTCACCTCGAGCACCGAGACCTCGACCGAGTGCGGAATCTCCTGGCGGGTCCGGTTCAGCACCTGCTCGCGGATCAGCTCGGCCAACAGCAGCTCGCTCGACTGGTCGCTGGTGTCCTCCGGCGGATACATGTACGGCCCCTCGGGGATCAGCTCGCCGAGCCGTTCCAGGAGCGGTGGCAGACCCTCGCCGCTGCGGGCGCTGATCGGGAAGACCTCCTCGACTCCCTGCAGGTTGGCGGCGTCGGCGAGCGCCGGGACCATCTCGTTGGGACCGAGCCGGTCGGCCTTGTTGACGGCGCAGATGATCGGGATCTGTGGACCGGCGGAAAGCAGGCTGCGAGCGATGAAGCGGTCGCCGGCGCCGACGCCCTCCTCGCCGTTGACGACCAACAGGGCAACGTCGGAGTCGGCCAGCTCGCGCTCGACCCGGTGCTGCATGCGCTCGGTCATCTCGTCGCGTGGGCGCTGCACGCCGGGCAGGTCGACGAGCACCAGCTGGCGCTCGGCCTCGAGATCGGTGGCGACACCTCGGATCGCGCGGCGAGTCGTCTGCGGTCGGACCGAGACGATCACGACGTGGGAGCCGACCAGGGCGTTGACCAGGGTTGACTTGCCGACATTGGGTCGGCCGGCGAGGCCGACGAAACCGGATCGGGTGCTCATCGCAGACCCGCCAGCACTCGGGCCTGGAGCGCGAGCATCTCGCCTTCGTCGGTCTCGTGGTCGTGACCGCAGAGGTGGAGGACGCCGTGGACCGCCGCTTCGGTGACGTCAGCACACCGCGGCGGGTAGATCGCGACGTCGCCGAGCTCACGCGGGCCGGCGACGGGGCCAACTTCGTCGATCGGGAAGGAGAGCACGTCGGTCGCTTCGTCCTTGCCGCGATGCTCGCGGTTCAGCGTGCGGATCCGCTCGGCGTCGACGATCTCGACCGCGAGATGGCCGTCCTCGACTCCGGCTGCCACGAGCGCCACCGCGACCGCGTCGCGCAGGTCGGCGGGGACGTCGGCGAGATCGAGGCTCAAGGGCGTTTCGGCGTCGGCCCGTGTTCGGCGCGGGCGGCGCCCTCACCGCTGTTGTCGTGCGAGTCGTAGGCGGCGACGATGCGCTGCACCAATTTGTGGCGGACCACGTCTTCGCCGCCGAACTCGACGAAGGAGATGTCCTGGACCTGATCGAGGATGTCGCGGACCGCGATCAGGCCCGAACGCTGGTCGGTCGGAAGGTCGATCTGGGTGACGTCGCCGGTGACCACCATCCGCGAGTTGAAGCCGAGCCGGGTGAGGAACATCTTCATCTGCTCGGGGCTGGTGTTCTGGGCCTCGTCGAGGATCACGAAGGAGTCGTTGAGGGTGCGGCCGCGCATGAAGGCCAGCGGCGCCACCTCGATCACGTCGCGCTCGAAGTAGCCGTTGACGCGATCGGGGTCGATCATGTCGTAGAGGGCATCGAAGAGCGGTCGCAGGTAGGGGTCGACCTTGGCCTGGATGTCTCCTGGCAGGAAGCCGAGCCGCTCACCCGCCTCGACCGCGGGCCGGGTGAGGATGATCCGCTGCACTTTGCGTTCGGTCAGCGCCGCCGCCGCCATCGCCACCGCGAGGAAGGTCTTGCCGGTGCCGGCCGGGCCGATCCCGAAGGTGATCGTGCTGCGGCGGATCGAGTCGACGTAGCGTTTCTGGTTGACCGTCTTCGGCGCCACTTTGGTGTTGCGGTGACTCCAAACGACATCGTCGAGGATCGCCGCCGGGCTCTCTTCTGCCTCGAGGGCGCCCGTGACCGCTTCGATCGTCCCGGGTGCGACCTCATGGCCCTGCTCGATCAGCTCGACCATCTCGTCGACCACGGTCGCCGCCTCGGCGACGTCCTCGGCCGCGCCCTCCAGCGTCAGCACGTTGCCGCGCAGGTGCAGCTCGGCGTCGAGGCGTTCGCGCAGCGAGCGCAGAACCGCGTCCTCGGAGCCGGCCAGCTCGGCCGCGACGGTGTTGTCCAGGGTCAGTTGCCGGCGGGCCAAAGTTCAGCCGCTCAGCTTCTGGCGCACCGCGGTGCTGACCCGCTTGCCGTCGGCACGGCCGCCGAGCTTCGGCATCAGCGCCGACATCACTTGGCCCATCTGCTTCTGCTCGGTGGCGCCGGTCTCCGCCAGCGCCTCCTCCACCAGCGCCGCCAACTCCTCCTCGGAGAGCTGCTGCGGCAGGTAGCCCTCGATCAGGTCGGCCTCGAAGCGCTCGGCGGCAGCCTGCTCGGTGCGCCCGGCGCCCTCGTATGCCTCGGCCGCCTCGATCCGCTTCTTGCGCTCGCGCTGGAGCACGGCGACCTCGTCGCCCGTGCCGAACTTGACGTCCTGCTGAAGGACGTCGACGACCAGGCGCAGGGCCGAGGCGCGCTCGCGGTCGCGCGCTTTCATCGCCCTGCGCACATCGTCTTGAACCCGCTCCAGAACGCTCATGGCCTCAAGGTTAGACGGCAGCGTCGGGGGTGACCGCGAGCCCCTTGGAGACGAGGTCGCGAACGTCGGTGCTGACCAGGGTCCATTGGTTGCGTCGAGCGACGGTTACATAGGCCGCGTCATAGGCACTGATGGCGTACTGGCCGGCGACCGCAACCGTCGCGGCGATCAGATCGGGGTCGACGGACATCAATCGCCCCTCACAGCGCCGCTCGATCAGGCGAGCCAGTATTTCTGCCTCGCGTGGCTGCTGGCGCTTGCCGGCGACTACGTTGGCGACCTCGTAGTAGCTGAGGTCGAGGGCGCCGAGTACGAGGTCGCGGGTCAGCACAAGAGCGACGGCATCCTCATGGTGCGGTTCCTCCGGGGCCACGGTGGCGATCCAAACCCCTGCATCGAGCAGCAGCACTAATGCGATTCTCTGTCTTCGCGGATGAGTTCCGCCGCGCTCCGCCCGCCGAGGTCGATCTCGATCGAGTCGAGCAACTCGACCACTTCCCGGTGGCGGCGCTCATCCTCTACGGCGAGCTCACGCTCGGCAAGCCGCTGGAGGAACCCGCTGCGGGTCTCGCCGCTGGCACTGGCGCGCGCATCGACCTGCTCGAGGAGCGCGTCGGGGATGGAGATCATTACCTTCGCCACCGGCCGAGTATATACGGTATTGCTGTCGACTAAAACGGACACGGGACGAGGCTCCCAGAGGCGGGCGCACGCATGGCGCGCAGTCTGCGCCAACTCCGTGCCCAGCTTGCGGCGAATCAGCAGCCGGCGCCGATATCGACCCGCTCGACCGCGCCCAGGGGCATCTGCAGGAAGCGGGTGCCGTGCTCCTGGAAGGAGGCGGTGTCGCCGGTACAGAGGAAGTCGTAGGAGCCCTCCCCCGCGCTCGGCGAGCGGGCGATCCCGCCGCGCTCGAGTCTGCGCTGGACGGCGGCAGCGACCGCGTGACCGCCGGCGACGAGGCGGACGTCGCGACCGAGGATTCGCTGCAGCATCGGCGCGACCAAGGGGTAGTGGGTGCAGCCGAGGATCAGGGTGTCGACTTCGGCCCGCTTCAGCGGCTCGCAATAGGAGCGCGCCATCGCCATCGTCTCCTCGTCGAACAAGGAGCCGTCCTGGATGAACGGCGCCAGCCGCGGCGCCTCGACCTCGGTCACCTCCAGCGCCCGGCCCTGCGCTTCCAGCGCCCGCCGATAGGCGCCGCTCTCGACCGTGTTCGGGGTCGCCAGCACCCCGACCCGGCCGCTGTCGGTGATCGCGGCGGCGATCTCCGCCTGCGGCGCGACCACCGGCACCACCTCCACCCCACGTGCCGCGGCGACTTCGCGGGCGACGTCCTCGCCGACCGCGGTGGCGGTGTTGCAGGCGATCACCAGAAGCTTGGCGCCACGGTCGAGCAGCAGCTCGGCGATGCGTCCGATGCGCTCGCGCAGTAAGCCGGTGTCACGGCTCCCGTAGGGGAACCAGGTGGTGTCACCGAGGTAGAGGTAGTCCTCCTGCGGCAGCGAGACCAGGCACTCGTGAAGGACCGTGAGGCCGCCGACGCCCGAATCGAACATCGCCACCGGGGGCGATGCGTCGCTCACAAAAACGGCTTGTACGTCATGAAGAAGATCGTCAACACGACGATCAGCCCGGCCAGCCCGCCGACCTGGCCGGTTTGCTGCCCGAAGGCCGCGAACTCATCACTGAGGGTGTCCCCGGCTTTGAGGTCGCGCTCGGCCATCTCCAGCGCCTTGCGAACCCGCGGCTGGAAATAGGCATGCTGGAGGCCGAAGAGGGCGATGATCGCGAGGAAGCCGACGATGATGAAGGCCTCGTCGCCCTTCCAGACGTCGTCGCTGGCGATCATCAGATAGATCCCGGCGAGCAGGACGACGATCATCCCCGGGTTGACCAGGTAGCGATCGGTCTTCTGGATCGCCGCCAGGATCGCCGGTGCGGCCCGCGGGTACTGCGGCAGCACCGAGAAGGCGATCCCGTAGCCGAAGGTCGGCCCGAAGGCGAGCACTACGGCCACCACGTGCAGAAACAGAGCGAGCTTGTAGTCGGCGCTGACTATTGAGGCGAAGAGCACGCGAAAACCCTATATCTCAGTCCTGACGAAAAAGAAGGGCGGCCCAGTCCCCCTGGATTCGGCGCTCCGACTCCGACAGTCCGACCGCGGTGAAGGCAGCGGCAACGTCATCGAGCTCGCCGGGCAGGATTCCGGAGCAGACGAGGGTGCGGAGGGACGGGGGGTGACCCTCCGTCACGAAATTGTGGAGGTTCCTCCGGGTCACCCCCCGTCCCTCTTCAGCGCTCAATTGCTCGGCCACTGCCTTGAGGATCGGGGACGTCATGTTGGCGACGACGGTCGGAGCGAGGGGTGGGAGTCCTTCGCGCAGGTTCATGCGCTCCAAGTGGAGAGATGCGCCGTTTGCCTCGGCGTTCGCGGCAGATGCTTCGATCGCCGCTTGCTCGTGGTCGTAGCCGCTGACCGGGTCCCAGCCGAGCTTGGCGGCGGCGATCGCCAGGACGCCCGAGCCCGTTCCGAGGTCAGTCAGCGGGCCGGACGCGCCCTCGCCCTCCGCCGCCAGCTCCAGCAGGAGCTCGAGGCAGAGCCGGGTGGTCGGGTGGGCGCCGGTGCCGAAGGCCTGGCCGGGGTCGACGACGACGTCGACGGCGCCGTGGCGCGGCGGCTCCCAGGAGGGCCGCAGCCAGAGGCGATCGCCGATCAGCAGCGGCTTGTGGAAGTCGCGCCAGCGGTCGGCCCAGTCATCGGGGATCTCGGTCGAGCTGACCTCGATCCGGCCTTCGCCGACGGTCGCGTCGAGCTCACCCAGGTCCGGCAGCTCCCCCTCGCCGCCGTAGATCGCGTACTCGACGTAGCCGGGGCCGCGCTCCTCCTCGACCCCGTTCGGGGCGAGCACGGTCAGCTCGGCGAGGACGAGGTCGGCCAGCTCCGGCGAGCAGCGGACCGCTAGGCGGATCACCCGAAGGCGCGGCGGACGCGGCCGAAGAGCCCGTCGCCCCGCTGCGGAGCGAGGTTGTCGGGCTCGATCGTCTCGTCGAGGCGCTCGGCCAGCTCACGCTGGTCCTCGCTGAGATTGGCCGGGACGACGACCTCGAAGACAACCCGCTGGTTGCCGCGGCGGCGCGCACCGAGCCGCGGCAGGCCACCCCCGCGCAGCACCTCTTCGTGGCCGGGCTGGGTGCCGGCGGCGACCTCGATCTCGTGCTCCCCCTCCAGCGTGGGAACGGTGACGGTGGTGCCCAGCATCGCCTCGGTGGCGGGGATCGAGACGACGCTGATCAGGTCGGTGCCGTCGCGCTCGAAACGCTCATCGGCGGCGACTTCGACCTCCACATAGAGATCTCCGGCGGGGGCACCGGCTTCGCCGGCGTGTCCGGCTCCGGTTACCCGCAGCCGCTGACCGGCTTCGATCCCGGCCGGGATTTCAATCTCGCGCGTGCGCTCGCCGGGGGTGCGGCCGCTGCCGTCGCACTGCTCGCAAGGGGTCTCGGCGACTTTGCCGGCGCCGTGGCAGCTGTCGCAGGCGACGGCGCGGACCATCTGGCCGAAGGGGGTGCGGGAGACCTGGCGCAGCTGGCCGGCGCCGCCGCAGCGCTCGCAGGTGCTGATCGGGGTGCCGGGCTCGGCGCCGTTGCCGTGACAGTGCTCGCAGGCGCCGACGGCGTCGTAGTTGACCTGGCGGCTAACCCCGATGGCGACGTCGGCGAGCTCGATCTCGACCGCCAGACCGATGTCGGCGCCCCCCATCGGACCACCGCGGCCGCCGCCGAAGCCGGCTTCGGCGCCGAAGAAGGCCTGGAAAAGGTCGTCGATCGAGCCGAAGGAGCTGGCGCGCGGGTCGAAGCCACCCGAACGCACCCCCTCGTGACCGTAGGAGTCGTAGGTGCGGCGACGCTCCGGATCGGACAGGACCTCGTAGGCCTCGGCCGCCTCTTTGAACTTCGTTTCGGCCTCGGGATCGTGGTCGTTGACGTCCGGGTGCAGTTCCCGCGCCAGCCCGCGGAACGCCTTCTTGATCTCGGCCTCACCGGCGTCGCGGCCGACGCCGAGGACCTCGTAGTAATCGCGCGGCATCAGTTGTCGTAGACGGTCTCGAAGTAGCGGGAGAGCTCACGGGCGGCGATCCGCACCGAGGCAATCGCGGTGGCATAGTCCATCCGCAGCGGCCCGACCACACCGACGGCACCGAGATTGCGGTGGCCAAGTCCGTAGTTGGCTCCGACGACGCTGACCGAACGCAGGTCCGGCTGCGGATTCTCGGTCCCGATCCAGAGAAAGACCGAGCGCTCGGCGAGCGAGGATCGCAGCATCTGCAGGACATCGGCGCGGCGCTCCAGCGCGGTCATCAGCTGGTCGGCGCGAGGCAGGTCGGACAGGTGGGCGTCGGAGAGCAGGCGCGAGGTTCCATCGAGGTAGAGATCGGAGACCGAGCCCGATTCCAGCTCGGTGAAGGCCGGCCCGAGGGTGGCGACGAACTCGGCCTCGACGCGGTCTAGCGCCGGATCGGCAAGGCGGGTGGAGATCATCCGCGCGCCGACACCGAGTCCGCTCAAGGACTCGTTCAGGTAGCTGGAGGCCCAGGCGACCAGCCCGGGGTCGAGGGCGCGGTCGAACTCGAAGACGCGGCGGGCGACGTCGCCGGTCGAGGCGATCGCGATCACCACCACCTTGGTCGGCGTCAGCTGGAGAACCTCGACCCGGTGGATGGTCGCGGCCAGGCTCTGCTGCGGCGCGGTTGCCATCGCCACCAGGTCGGTGACTTCGGCCAAGGCCGCGGTCGTCTCCCGCATCGCCGCGTCGACCTCGCGCTGCAGGCGCGAGAGCTCGAGCTCGACCGGCGTCTGCGCCGTCAGAACCTCCGATTCCATCAACAGGTCGACGTAGCAGCGGTAGCCGGAATCGGTGGGCACGCGGCCGGCCGACGTGTGTGGGTGCGTCAGGTACCCAGCCGCCTCCAACGCCGCCAGCTCGGCCCGCACCGTCGACGGGCCCCACTCCACCTCGGCCGCTTCCGCGATCTCCTTCGAGGGCACGGGCTTGGCCGACGCGAGGTACGCGTCGACGACCAACCTCAAGATCAATTCCTGCCTGGGACTGAGCATGAACTCGAATTCTAGGCCGGAGACCGGGCGGGCCTGCCCGGGAGACTTTGGGAGCGGAGGGCGCTACGCACTACGACCACTGTGGGCCGGACGGTCTTCCGGGCAGGCCCGCCCGGTCTCCCACTAGATCTCGAGCTCTGCTTCCGCGTTCTTGATGATCTGGGTCTCACCCTGCGCGGCGACGGTGTCGACCACGGCGCGGCCGTCCCCGACCGACTTGACGGTGCCGGTGACGACGATCTCGGTCTCCGGCGCGCCCATCCCGCGGAACTGGACCGAGAGCCGCTTCAGCGCCCGGGGGTCGCCAGCGGCCAGCGCCGCGTTGGCGCGGGCGACGAGGCCCATCGAGTAGAGGCCGTGGAGGATGTTGTTCGGCAACCCGACCATTTTCGCGAACTCGGGATCGATGTGGATCGGGTTGAAGTCCCCGGAGGCACCGGCGTAGCGGTGCGGCAGATACTTGTCGGGGGTGACCCGCAGCTCGGGCACCGCGTCGCCGACGTTCAGCTCGCTCATCTCAGACTCCTCGGACGATGTTGGTCCAGACCGCGTGCAAAACCTGCTCGCCGTCCTGGTTGACTGAAGTCGACTCGAAGACGTAGAAGCCCTTGCCGGCCTTCTCCTCGATCGAGATGCACTTCGGCGTCGTCGAGATCTCGTCGCCCGAACAGGCGACCTCCCCCCACTCGAAGTCCTGGCCGCCGTGGACCATGGTCGCGAAGTTGATCCCGACCTCGGGGTCGAGGATCGCCGGCGCCATCGCCGGCAGCGCGTAGACGACGCAGAACATCGGCGGCGCGACCACATCGCGGAAGCCGGCCGTGCGGGCCGCCTCGATGTCGAAGTGGACCGGGTTGTCGATGCCCAGTGCGTTCGCGTACTCCTTGATCTTCTCCCGACCCACCTGGTAGGTGGAGGCGGGCCATTCCTTGCCTACCGCATCAGTTTTGAGTGCCATGGCCGGCACAATAACTGGCTGGGCAGCCAGGAGCGAGCCGCGATCACTCGTCGATCTGCAGGACCGCCAGGAAGGCCTCCTGCGGCACTTCCACCCGACCGACCGACTTCATCCGCTTCTTGCCTTTTTTCTGCTTCTTCAAGAGCTTCTGCTTGCGGGTGACGTCGCCGCCGTAGAGCTTCGCGGTGACGTCCTTGCGCAGCGCCTTGACCGTCTCGCGGGCGAGGATGTTGGAACCGATCGCGGCCTGAACCGGGACGTCGAAGAGCTGGCGCGGGATCGTTTTTTTAAGCCGCTCGGCGAGGCGTTTGCCCTGCTCGTAGGAGAAGTCGCGGTGGACGATGATCGAGAGCGCGTCAACCTGCTCGCCGGCAAGCAGGATGTCAACCTTGACCAGGTCGGAGACGCGGTTGCCGATCGGCTCGTAGTCGAGCGAGGCGTAACCGCGGGTCGAGGACTTGAGGAGGTCGAAGAAGTCGAGCACGATCTCGGCCAGCGGCATGTCGTAGCGGATCTGCACCCGCACCGGGCTCAGGTAGTGCATGTCGACGTGTTCGCCGCGGCGGCCCTGACAGAGCTCCATCACGGCACCCACCTGCTCGGAGGGGGCGATGATCGTGGCGCGGATGTAGGGCTCTTCGATCGTCTCGATGAAGCCCGGGTCCGGAAGGTCGGTGGGGCTGCGGACCTCGATCGCCTCGCTGTTGGTCTTGTGAACGACGTAGCGCACGTTCGGGGTGGTCGAGAGCAGCTCCAGCCCGTACTCCCGTTCGAGCCGCTCGCGCACGATCTCCATGTGCAGGAGACCGAGGAAACCGGTGCGGAAGCCGAACCCGAGCGCCTCCGAGGTCTCCGGCTCCCAGGAGAGGGCAGCGTCGTTGAGCGCCAGCTTCTCGAGCGCGTCGCGGAGGTCTTCGTAGCGGTCGGTGTCGATCGGGAAGACGCCGCAGAAGACCATCGGACGGACCTCGCGGTAGCCCTCCAAGGCCTCCGCCGCCGGGTTGGCGCGGGCGGTGAGGGTGTCGCCGACGCTGAGCTTGTTGACGTCCTTGATGCCCGTGATCAGATAGCCAACGTCCCCCGCCTCCATCCGCTCCACGGCAGTCATCGCCGGCCGGAAAAAGCCAAGGTCGTCGATTTCTGCGTCGGTGTCGTTCTGCATCGCCAGCACCGTCTCGTGCTTGCGGAAGCCGCCGTCGACCATCCGCACGTAGGCGATCACGCCGCGGTACTGATCGAACTCGGAGTCGAAGATCAGCGCCCGTGGCGGCGCGCTCGGTTCACCCTTGGGGCCCGGGATTCGCTCGACGATCGCCTCCAGCACCTCCGGCACGCCCTCGCCGGTCTTGGCGGAGATCCAAAGCGCTTCGTCGGCGTCGCCGCCGGTGAGGTCGGCGATTTCGGCCGCGACCCGGTCCGGTTCGGCGCCGGGCAGGTCGACCTTGTTGATCACCGGGATCAGCTCCAGCCCGGCATCGATCGCGAGGTGGGTGTTGGCCACGGTCTGCGCCTCGACGCCCTGGGCGGCGTCGACTACCAACAGCGCACCCTCGCAGGCGGCGAGGCTGCGCGAGACCTCGTACGAGAAGTCGACGTGGCCGGGCGTGTCGATCAGGTGCAGGTGGTAGGTCTGGCCGTCGGCGGCCGTGTACTCGACCCGCACCGCCTGCGCCTTGATCGTGATCCCGCGCTCGCGCTCGAGGTCCATCGAGTCGAGCATCTGCGCCTGCATTTTGGTCGGGTCGACGGCCCCGGTGACCTCGAGGATGCGGTCGGCCAGGGTCGACTTGCCGTGGTCGATGTGAGCGATGATCGAGAAGTTGCGGATGCGGTCCATGGGCGAGTCGGGAGTATGGCGAGAAGCGGGCGGCGGGCGGGGCCTGTCGTGGGGGTGAGGGCCTCGCTTGCCCTGCGTCCTTCTTCGCTGACCGGGACGAAAGCGGTGTCAGGGCTCGTTTTCTCCAGCTCAGAAGGCTCCGGGCTGCGCGACACCCTCACCCCCACGCCACCCGCCCGAGACCCGCTCCCGTCAGACGCAGAGCCGACGGACCGGGTCCGACTTTCCTCAGCTTGTCAGCAGGACGAAGGGTCCAAGGGGCCGTTCAGCTTGAAGACGACGGTGGGGGGCTTGCGCAGGATGACCTGGGACGTGGGGCTCTCGGTCCAACGAGCTTGGGGCGGATAGGCGGGCTTGCCGGGTTCCTCGCGGTCCTTGGAGGCGACTACGTAGTCGTAGGCGCCGGCGTTGAGGAGTTCGCGGTAGGCGGGGCAGGTCTTGGCGGCTTCGAAGCCGCCGTGGGGGCGCTCTTCGCCGACGAAGGCGACGCGGTTGGAGAGGTCGGTGCCGAAGAGGGGGTACTGGCGGGTGCTGGTGGTGGCGATGCGCGAGTCGGAGACGTCGCGGGCCCAGGCGAAGGCGGCGTTGAGGCCCGGGGTGGTGAACGAGGGGTCGGCGTAGCGCCCCTCGAGGTAGTGGCGCTGGACCGGGAAGCCGAGCGCGACGACGACAACGAGAGCGACGAGGCCCATCATCACCACCTGGGCCCGCCCCGCACCGACCCGCTGGCGGATGGCGCTTGTATCACCCTGGGCGACATCCGGCAACCGGCGGGCGGCGCTGGCGAGGTCCGCGAGACGCTCGCGGAGGGGCGGGGCGGTTGGGAGCAGAACGAGGCCGAGGACGAGGGCCGGGGCGAGGTAGCGCAGGCCGGACTCGAACCCGCGCGGCATCCCGTCTGGACCGGAGGCCGAGGTCGGCGCGACGAGCCAGGCGAGGGCCGTGGCGAGGCCGACCAGGCCGGCAAGCGCTAGAACCCGGTCCCGCGACCCCTCCCCCCCATCGCGTGGTTCCTTTCCGGCCTCCGTGGCCGCTAAGGAACCACGACTTCGGGGGGCGGCCTGGAACACGCAGAGGGCGAGGCCCGCGAGGGCGCCTGCCCCGAGCAGCGGCCAGAGGAACCAGAGGCCGGCATGAAGGCCGGGGAGGAACCAGTCGGACCAGACGGTCCCGTCGCTGAGGTAGCCAAGGACGCTGTGGGCCTCGCGGCCGCCGAGGGCCTGCTCGGGGGCGGGCAGCGAGATCGGACCGAGACTGTCGACCCAGGGCAGCGGGTTGCCGGTATGGACCAGGTTGCGCAGGTACCAGTAACCGCCGCCGGCCAGGGCTCCCAGTCCCGAGACGGCGAGGGAACGCCAGCGAGCGCCCCGGGGGGCGATCGCGGCGAGGCCGACGACGAACACTGCGGCCGGGAGTAGGAAGTTGAGCTTGGTTCCGGCGGCGAGGCCGACCGCAAGGCCCGTGACGGCCAGTGCCCCGCCGGGCAGACCTCCCCTTCCCGGCCCGTCCTTCTCACCGGATCCGCTCTCGCCTCTATCCCGCGCCGCCCAGGCGTTGACCGCGATCGCCACCGCTGCCACCAGGAAGAAGATCCCGACGATGTCGTTGCGCGCCTCGCCAGCCTGATCGGAGAGGGCCGGGACGCTGAGCGCGACCGCGCCGAGGGCCAGCGACCAAGGCGCCACCCGGTAGGGCCGCCCGATGCACCACGACGCCAGCAGGCAGCCCGCGAACCAGCCAATATTGAGCAGCGGAGAGAGCAGATCCCGCCCGAACGCCAGCATCCCCACCGCGTGGAAGATTTCTCCGTTGGCGGGGTAGAACCAGGCCAAGAATTGCGGCGCGATGAAGTGGAGGTCGATCGTGTTGCCGCTCTGAAAGAAGCCGGCGGCGAACGGCCCGTGGTACCAGGTGCTGTCGAACCCGGTCATCCCCGCCGACAGCTGCGGCTTCGCTTCCCACCCGAAGCCCACCAGCGCCACAACCGCCACCAGAAGCGCCGCCAACGTCGGGAGGGGGGTCGTCGGCACTCTTACCCGCAGAGGAGCGTGCGGACGACCTCCCTCCCCCTGCCGACGCGGCAAGAACTTCCAGAGGCCAAGGCCAGCGACGGCGACCAGCAGCAAATACAGAATCGGCTTGAATATCGAAACGGTCCCGAGCAACTCCGCCACCCAAACCAACAGCGCCAGCGCCAGCACCGCGCTCGCGAGAAATGCCGGCGCCCCCTCGAACCGCGGCAGCAGCCAGGCGCGCACCCGCGCCGCCCCGAGCCAGGCGCAGCCGACGAGGATCGCGATCTCGGCGACGCCGAGCAGGTAGCGGCCGGGGCCGAGCATCTAGGCGGCTCGGCGCCGCACCAGGCGCATGATCTGCTCGATCTCGGGCATCCGCAGGAGCCGCGCGGCGAGAAGGTAGGCGGCGCCCCCGACCGTGAGACCGACGCCCAGGGAGATGATCTGGCCGAGCAGGTCACTGCCCAGCTCCGCGTCGAGCAGGTCCCAGATCAGGTAGCTGACCCCGGCCAGGGCCGCCGAGGCGATCAGGATGCGCACGAACGCGGTTAGCAGCCGATTCAGCTCGAGCCCACCGAGCTCGCGGCGCAGGATCACCACCTGGGCGGCCATCGCCACGGTCGTCCCGATCCCCGTCCCGGCAACGATCCCGCCGATCCCGAAGGGCTTGTAGAGCGCCAGCGACGCCACGGTCGAGACGATCAGGTCGAGCCCCGCCAGCTTGGTCGCCATCCAGGGCCGCTGCAAACCGAAGAAGGTCCGGGTCTGGAGCAGGTAGAGGCCGTTGGTCGGCAGCGAGAAGGCGAACCAGAAGAGCGCGGTGGCGACCAGCGTCGTCGCCTCGGGGCCGAACTCCCCGCGCTGGTAGACGAGTCGGATGATCGGCTCCGAGAGCGCCAGGATCGCCACCGCCGCCGGCACCAGCACGAAGAGGATCAGGCGCATGCCATTGGCCAGCGTCCCGCGCAGCTCGTCGATCGCGCCGCGGCTGGCGAAGCGGGCCAGGGTCGGGAAGAGCACCGTCGCCACCGCGACCGAGAAGATCCCCTGCGGCAGCTGGTAGATGCGAAACGCCTTTTCGATCGCCGCCGGCGCCTCGGCGCTGACCAGCGAGCCGATCATCGCGCTGATCAGGAAGTTGAAGTTGATCAGGCCGAGACTGATCGTCACCGGCAGCATCAGCAGCAGCACCCGCCGCACGCCCGGATCCCGCCAGTTGAAGCTCAAGTTGAACTTGAACGGCGTATTGCGCAGGTCCCAGGCCGGGATCGCCAGCTGCACCGCGGTGCCGGCAAGGATGCCGATCGCGTAGGCGTAGATGCGGTCGTCCTCGCTCAGCATCGGCTCGACCAGGAGGAGGACGAGGATGATCGTCAGGTTCCAGAACAGCGGCGAGATCGCGAAGGCGCCGAAGCGGTCATAGCTGTTGAGGATGCCGACGACGACGCCGCTGATCCCGAGCAGGACCAGGATCGGGAACAGCACCCGCGAGAGGCTGACCGTGAGGTCCTGCAACGGCTCCGTGAGCCCGGGAACGAACAGCGGCATCACCACCGGTGCGAGCAGGATGAAGAGCGCGGCGATCGCGCCGAGGACCATGGTCACGAGCAGCAGCAGGGTCGAGGCGAGACGGAAGGCCTCGCGGTAGTTCTTCTTCTCCAGCTGTTCGGTGAAGACCGGGACGAAGGCCGGCTGCAGGGCCGCGTCGGCGAACAGGGCGCGGATCAGGTTGGGCACGAGGAAGGCGACGGTGAAGGCCGACATCACCCCCGTGACCCCGTAGAGGCTGGCGGCGATCACCTCACGCAGAAGGCCGACCACACGCGAGGCCGCGGTGGCGACCGAGAAGAACGCCGTGGAGCGGGCGATCCGGCCCGCCTGGCGGCCCGGCGCCGGCTCCCCCTCGAATTCCTCGCCCGGATTGAAGGCCTCCGCCGAGCGCAGAGCGACGTCGGCTACAACCGGATCCTCGTCGGCGTTGATGGGCCGCTCGTTGCCGGCAGGGGTGTCGGGTATCTCCAAGCTGTGATCTCAGTCGCTATAGTCGGCGGCCGTCCGCAGCTGGCACGACGCTTGCCCGGGCACCTGACATGGCCAACATAGCCTCACAGAAAAAGCGGATCTTACGCAGCGAGCGCGAGCGCGCTGAGAATCGCCTGCTCACGAGCACGGTGAAGACTCACTTCCGCCGCCTCGAGGCTGCGGTCGAGGGCGGCGAGGCCGCCACGATCGCCGATGAGGAGCGCACCCTCGTCTCGAAGATCGACAAGGCCGTGCAGAAGGGCGCCATGCACAAGAACACCGGCGCTCGCAAGAAGTCCAAAGCCTCCCGCATCGCCGCCGCGTAGGGCGCTGCAAATCTGCGCATCGCGGCGTCGTCGCTCGGTCATGTGCGGAGCACACTCCCTCGGTCCTCCTCCTTGCGCTGCTTGATTTTCGCGGCCCTACGAGGCGGCTCTGGACGCCTGAATAGGGGCCGTCACGCCGGCCGCGCGCCTCAGCGCGAGGGTCAAGGCGAGCTCGTCGCCGTAGTCGGCCTCGCCGCGGCACCACAGCTCGAGGTCGGCGAGCGCCTCGGTGGCCATCCGTAGGCCGGCGAGATCGGCGTCGCGCAGGCGACGGACCAGTTGCTTGGCGGCGTATGGGTGCATCTTCAGCCTCGACTCGACCTCGGACGGCGCCATCCCCTCTTCCAGCATTGCGGCGGCGGCAGAGGCGCCCCGCAGGCGCGAGGCAAGGCCGTAAATCAGGCCGGTGACGTTGTCGCCCTGCCCGATCAGCTGCTCGCCGATCTGCAGCGCGAGCGGCGCATTGGCTTCGATCAGGGCATCGGAGAGCGACCAGACGACGGCCTCGGAAGTGTCGGCGATCATCTCGTCGAGGACGGCAGCGCTCACCTCTCCCCCTTCGCCGGCCCACAGTGCCAAGCGCTCGAGCTCGTTCTGAAGTCGGACCGGACTGGCCCCCATGCGATCGACGAGCACCCGCGCGGCGGCCGGCTCCAGCCTGAAACCGAGACGCTGCGCGTCGGCGACCAGAACCCTCGGCATGTCGCGTGCTGCTGGCGCCTCGAACTCGTGAATCTCGCCCTTCGCGGCCTTGACCGCTTTCAGCAGCTTTGGCGGGGCTTTCGCGCGGGCGATCAGGACCAGGGTCAGGTCGGGAGGGACCTCGCCGACCGCGGCGGCGACCGCCGCCAACTGCTTGTCGCGCCATTTCTCCACCCCGTCGGCGAGCAGATAGCGACGCGAGTCCATCAACGACATCGCCGGGATCGAGTTCAGCAGCGCCTCGTAGTCGGGCATCCCGCGCCCGTCGCCGGGCTCGAAGACCTCCAGGGAGGCGCTGCCCCCCTCGCGTTCGGCCCGCGCCCGCAGGCGGGCGCGGGTCGCGTCGATTTTCGCCATGTCGGTGCCGGCGATCAAATACAGCGGCTTCATCTCGGCGGCCACGGTTCGAGTCTAGTGAGGGGCCGGGCGGCCGCTCAGCCGTCACCGTCAACCGTGACGGCGTCTCGGCCGACGTCAATCACGATGCTGCCCTCGCCGTCGGTGCGCAGCGCGCGCACCTCGTGGGCGGCAAGCGTCGCCAGGGTCGCCGGCGTCGGATGGCCGTAGGAGTTGTCGGCGCCGACCGAGATCACCGCCAGCTCGGGGCGGGTCCGCTCCAACAGCGCTGCCAGGCCGGCATCGTCGCTGCCGTGGTGGGCGACCTTGAGCACGTCGACCGGCCCGGGGTCGAGTGGTACGGCCTCCGCCTCGGCGTCGGCGCTGAGCAGCATCGAGAAGCCGCGCCAGCGGGCGACCGCGACCAGAGCGAGCTGGTTCGGGTCGGCGCCGGGCTGCGAGTCGGCGAGCAGCACCGGGGGCGGCCAGATGAATTCGAGGCGCAGGCGGCCGGAGCGGATCGTGGTGCCGCTGGCGACCCGGACGGAGGCGGTGCCGGCCGAGCGGGCGGCGGCACGCGTGTCGTGGCCAAGTCGCCCGTAGAGCAGACGGGCGACGGGGACGGTTCCGAGCAGCTCCTCGATGCCGCCCAGGTGGTCGGACTGGTCGTGGCTGACGACCGCGGCGCCGAGACGCTGGACCCCCGCGTCGGCGAGCTTCGCGGCGAGGTCGTCCCCGGGCGGGCCGCCGTCGACAAGGATCGCCGGCGCGCCGGCCGGCTGCAGCAGGATCGCGTCGCCCTGCCCGACGTCGAGCACCGTGATCCGCAGACCCCTGACCGGCGCCCCAGGCCCCTCCCCACCTCCTGGCCACGCCAGCGCCCCGCATACGACCAGCGCCGACCCACCCAGGACCGCAGCGACGATTCGCGAGTCCGCACTTTTGCCGGCTATCGCGGCAAAAGTGCGGACTCGTGGTGGTCGGCGCCGGCGCAGGGCGCTGGCGACGCGCCAGGCGATCGTGCCCAGGGCAAGCACGGCATAAGCGACGGCCAGGCCGGTGACGCCGAGATGGACCTCGACCTCGGCCCAATCGGGGGCGGCGCACCAGGCGGCAATCTGGGCGATGTAGGCGAGGAGGACGGAGTTGGGGGCGTTGAGGATCTCGACCGGGATGCCAGGGATCTGCGAGGCGGCGGCACCGGCCATCCCCAGCCACATCGCCGGCGCCACCGCCGGCAACGCCAGCACGTTCGCCACCAGGGTCGTGATCGAGAACGATTCGAAGTGGAAGGCGATAAGCGGCGCCGTCGCGACCGTCGCCGCCACGGTCACGGCCACCCCCTCGGCAAGCGCCCCGCGGAGACCGCCGGCGCCACTCGCCCCTGGCCGGTCCCCTCCTCCACCCAGCCAATGCCCCACAAGCGCTCGCAGCGGCCCGGCCCAGACCAAGATCCCCAGCACCGCCGCGAAGCTGAGCTGCCAGCCGACGTCGGCACCGATCCCAGGGTCGATGGTCAGCGTCACCCCCGCCGCCAGCGCCAGCGCGTAGAAGCGCGACGCCCGCCGCCCGGCGAGCGTGGCGATGATCCCGGCGGCGCCCATCACCGCCGCCCGCTGGATCGAGGGCCCGGAGCCGGTCAACGGCACATAGACGGCAATCAGCGCCAGGACCCAGAGCAGGCGCTCTCGCAGTGGGATCCCCAGCGCCGCCAGCAGCGGCAGCGCCAGCAAGGCCAGCAGGGTCACGTTCTGGCCGCTGACCGCGAGCAGGTGTGAGAGGCCTGAGCGCCGGAAGTCCTCCTTGGTCGCCGCGTCGATTCCCTCGTCCTGGCCGAGCACGAAGCCGCGGGCCAGCTCCGCCTCGCGGGCCGGCGTCCCCCGCCCCAGCCCGGCCTCGGCACGCTCGCGGATCTCGCCGGCCCGCGGCAGCGCCAGCGCGACGACGACCGTGATCGCGACCAGGACCGCCAGCGTCGGCCGCACCGCCCCTCGGCCGCCTACGGCTGCAGCCGGGACCGCAGCGCCTCCATCGTCGCCGGGCCGATCCCAGAGACCTGGTCGAGCTGGTCGACCGAGCCGAGGCCGCCGTGTTCGTCGCGAAACTCGATGATGTCTTCGGCGGTGACCGGCCCGATGCCGTCGATCGTGTCGAGTTGCTCCAGCGTCGCCGTTCCAAGGCTGATCGGGCCATCCTCGGTATCGACGCCGGCGACCGCGACGCTCCCGCCCGGCCCGCGCGCCGGCACTACGACTTGCTGGCCATCAGCCAGGCGCGCCGCCCGGTTCACCACTTCCAGGGCAGCGACCGGCTTGGCGCCTCCGGCGCGGGCGATCGCGTCCTCGACGCGGCTCCCGGCCGGCAGCCGGTAGACGCCGGGATTGCGAACCGACCCGGTGACGTCGACGACGACGTCGGAGCCCTCGCCGCTGAGGCTGAAGCCCCCACCCCCACCCTCACCGCCGCTTGCCTCACCCGAGCCGGCGCCCGCGGCGAAGCTCGTCTCCGTCCCCTGCTCGGCCCGGATCGCTCGCGCCCCGACCAGCAGCAGCGCCACCGCGATCGCGGCGTAAACGACAACCTGGGCGCGGCTCAGCTCGGGCATGCCCCGAGGCTGCCGGGCCGGCGCGCACGGGTGGCGCGCTAGATCAAAGAACTCTCAGACGAAGCAGCGACGCGAGAGGAACTTAGAACTCGTCCTCGTCGTCGTAACCGGCTACCTCGGCCAGCTGATCGCTGTAGAGCTCGCTGGCGGCCACCGGCGGCGATTGGATCGAGACGCAGGCCAGCTCCAGGTCGCCGACGTTGCTCAGCGAGTGCTCGGTCGCGGGCGGGACCAGGATCAGGTCGCCCTCGCCGACCTCCTGGGTGTCACCGGCGACCGACATCGAGCCGCTGCCGCGGACCACCACGTAGGCCTGCTCGGCTTCCTCCTGGGAGCGCAGCGTCTGGCTCGCGCCGGCCGGCAGGGTCAGCCAGGTGACCGACAAATTACGGGAGCCGAGTTCGCCCGCGTCCATGAGGACGTGAGCGCTGAGACGGTGCCACTCCTGGACCGCCGCTTCGTCGAGCCGCCTTACGAGCATCGGCGCGCTTTCTACCAGACTCGGTCGGCCACGAGGGCGCCGCGCCTCACCGGACCACCAGGTTGACGAGCTTGCCGGGCACGACGATCTCCTTCACTACCTCTTTGCCGTCGAGGTGTTTGGCGACCTTCTCGCTGGCCCGGGCCAATGCCAGGAGCTCCTCTTTCGGCGCCTCCGACCCGGCCTCGATGCGGTCGCGCAGCTTACCGTTGACCTGGATCACCAAGGTCACCGTATCGCTGCTCAGCAGCGCCCCGTCGGCGACCGGCCAGGGCTGCTCCCAGACCCGCCCGCCGCCCAGCCGCTCGCAGACCTCGCTGCCGAGATGCGGGGCGAAGGGGAAGATCAGCGAGCCGGCGGTGGCGGTCGCGAAGCGCAGCGCCGCCTCGCCCGCAGGGTCGCCGTAGAGGCCGTCCTTGAGCCGGTAGCAGTCGTTGACGAGCTCCATCACGGCGGAGATCGCGGTGTTGAACTGGAAGCCGCGCTGAAAGTCCCGGGTCGACTTCTCGATCGCCCAGTGCGCCTTTGCCAGCAGCTCGCGCGCCTCACCGGCCGTCTCAGCGCCCGGAGCCTCGCTTGGCGCCGTCCGCCCGACGACCTCGTCGCAGAGCCGCCAGAGGCGTGCCAGGAAGCGGTTGACCCCCTCCACGCCCTCGTCGGTCCAGTCGCCGCCGCGCTCGGGCGGCCCCATGAAGCAGACGTAGGTGCGGGCGCTGTCGGCGCCGTAGCGCTCGACGTAGTCGCCGGGGCTGACCGTGTTGCCCTTCGACTTCGACATCTTTGCCCCGTCGCGGGTGATCATCCCTTGCGCGAAGAGGTTGGCGAACGGCTCCTTGGCGTCGACGTGCCCGAGGTCCGCCAGCGCCTTGGTCAGGAAGCGCGCGTACATCAGGTGCAGGATCGCGTGCTCGACGCCGCCGATGTACTGATCGACCGGGAACCAGTTGGCGACCGCCGAGCGATCCCAGGCGGCCTCGGAGTTCTTCGAGTCGAGGTAGCGCAGGAAGTACCAGGAGGAGTCGACGAAGGTGTCCATCGTGTCGGTCTCCCGCCGTGCCGGCCCCCCGCAGCGCGGGCACTCGGTTGCGACCCAGTCCTCGGCCGCGGCCAGCGGGCTCTTGCCCTGCGGCGCGTAGTCCTCGACCTCGGGCAGCTCGACCGGCAGCTGCTCGTCGGGGACGGGGACGATCGCCGCAGCGCCCTCCTCGCCGCCACACTGGGCGCAGTAGACGACCGGGATCGGTGCTCCCCAGTAGCGCTGGCGCGAGACCAGCCAGTCGCGCAGGCGGTAATTGACCGCGGTCGAGCCGCGCCCCTCCGCGGCCAGCCAGGCGACCATCTCCGCGTAGGCATCGCGGTTGCCCTTGCCGTCGAAGCGGCCGGAGCCGGTCATCGGCCCGTCGCCCGGGTAGGGCAGGCCCTCGTCGTCGCGGGCCGTCTCGGGGTCCTCGCCCTCGATCACCCGCACGACCGGCAACCCGAACTTCTGGGCGAATTCGTAGTCGCGCGAGTCGTGGCCGGGGACCGCCATGATCGCCCCGGTCCCGTACTCCATCAGCACGTAGTCGGCCACGTACATCGGGATCGACTCGCCGTTGACGGGATTGACGACGCTGCGCCCGAGTGCGACGCCAGTCTTCTCGCGGTCCTCCGCCCCGCGCTCCTGCGCCGACTCGCGACCGATCCGGTTGACGTACTCGCGCACCTCGGTCTCGGCCGGCGTCCCCTCGACCAGGCGCATCAGCTCCGGGTGCTCGGGCGCCAGCACGAAGAAGGTGGCGCCGAAAAGGGTGTCGGGGCGGGTCGTGAAGACCGGGAAGTCGAGGTCGGCTTCCTCGCAACGGAAGACGACCTGGGCGCCCTCGGAGCGGCCGATCCAGTTGCGCTGCATCGTGATCACGTTCTCCGGCCAGGACTCGAGTGACTCGAAGTCCGCCAGCAGGCGGTCGGCGTACTCGGTGATCTTGAAGAACCACTGCCAGAGCTTGCGCTGGATCACCTCGGTCCCGCAGCGCTCGCAGCGGCCGTCGACGACCTGCTCGTTGGCCAGAACGGTGGCGTCTTTGGGGCACCACTGGACCGCCGCCTCGGTCCGGTAGGCGAGCCCCTGCTCGAGCAGCTGCAGGAAGATCCACTGGGTCCAACGGTAGTACTCGGGGGTGTGGGTGGCGAGCTCGCGGGACCAGTCGATCGAGATCCCCCACTCACGGAACTGGCGCTGGAAGGAAGCGATAGAGCGCTCGGTCGCGACCCGCGGCGGCTCGCCGGTTTTGATCGCGTTGTTCTCGGCCGGCAGACCGAAGGAGTCGTAACCCATCGGGTGGATCACCTCGAAGCCGTGGCGGCGACGGAAGTGGGCGATCGCGTCGCCGACCGCGTAGCACTTGAGATGGCCGACGTGGGGCTCACCGGACGGGTAGGGCAGCATCTCCAGCACGTAGGCCTTCGGCTTGCTCGGGTCGAAGCCGGGCTGGCCCGGGTTGGCTACCTCCCAGGTCTTCTCCTCGGCCCAGACGGCCTGCCACTTGGACTCGATCGTCCGCGGCTCGTAGGTGGCTCGCTCCTCGCTCATCAGCAGGCGATCTTATGTTTTCGTCACCGACGGGCCGAAATGTCAACCCCGAGGCGACTTATCGGCCCGTCAGCGTTCCCATTCCGGGAGCGAGACCGGATCGGAGACCGGCGAGAGCAGCTCCAGGATGTGGGGCCAGACATAGACCTCGATCGTCGCCGCCGCCAGCAGCACCGGGATCGCGCTCAGGACCGTGACCAGGGTCGCGGCCAGCAGCTGGTTCCACTCGCCGCGGCGACTGGCGATCAGCCAGGCAGCCAGGGGCAAAAACAGGGCGGTCAGCTCCGGCAGGGCGTGTGGGAGCACGCTGAGAATCAGCTCGAAGCGGGTGATCTGCAACTGGTAGGCGATCGTCGAGCCCTGGAAGCCGAGGTAGAGCGCCTGCGTGCAGAGCGAGAAGAGGGTGACGGCGGCGACGAAGAGGATCGCGAACTCGCCCGCCTTGACGTGGACCCAGCGCGAGAAGCCGGTCCGCTGCGCGGCCGCGATCGGCATCGAGGCGCCGGCGATGAAGCCGGCAATACAGGCGGTCCCATGCAGGGCGAGGACGAGCGAGTTGCGCCAGAGGATCGGCAGCAGAGCGTCCGGCTCGGAGGGGTAGGTGAAGCCGGCCAGGTGGATCGGAGTCAGGTCCGGGACGAGCAGGCCGGCGACGACCCAGGTGGCGGCGAGCAGCGCGCAGGCGATCGCGACGCTGAGCGCGACCCAGCCGCGCAGGACGCGCCAGGGGCGCTCATTCCAGGTATCGAGGGTCTCCCGGGTGTCCTGCATGCCATGGGAGAAGACATGCTCATCGACGGCGCTCATCCTCATCTATCGGCAGACGACCGCCTGTTTCAAGTCATCGATTTTTGGTAGTAATGGTCCATGCGCTGGCGATCTGGGGGATTGGCGGGCTTGGCAATCGCTTGCGTGCTGCTGCTTTCCGGCTCTCTCGCCGCCGCGGCCCCCTCCCGCTACGCCTACGCAGACTCCTGTCAGACGCTCCAGGTAGGTGGTGGCGCCGTTTCCCGCTTGGGCCTTGGCTACGCAGTCGGCTCCAGCGGCCAACCGTTCTTCATGAAGGCTTCGGGGCTCGGCACCTACCTGGTGAAGGGCAGCGACGGGAAATTCATCGCGACCGGATCGATCGGGCCGCTTGGGAACGGGACGCTGGCGGCCTCGCGAGCGGGCCCGACGACCGACTGGGCGCTGCGCGAGTCCGGCGACGGCCTCACCATCACCAACGTCGCGAACGGGCGCGCGCTGGCGGTCGCAGGCGACGGCCGCCTGATCCAATCCAGCGGCCAGGGCGCGGTCTTCGTGCCACGGGCGGCCGGCGGCTGCGCCAGCTTCCCGGAGATCGGTCTCGAAGCGAGCGGGACGCCGTGGACCGGCTCCACTCGCTACGGCGAAGTCGAGGGCACGATCGACGGCCACAATCACGTCACCGCCTATGAGTTCCTCGGCGGCGACGCCCATTGCGGCGAACCGTGGAGCCGCTACGGCGTCGAGGCGGCGCTGGTCGACTGCCCCGACCATCACCCCAACGGCGCCGGCGCCGTGCTGGAGAACGTCCTCTACGGCAACCCGGTCCGCACCCACGACCCGATCGGCTGGCCGACCTTCAAAGACTGGCCGGCGCCGTCCTCGATGACCCACGAGCAGACCTACTACCGCTGGATCGAGCGCGCCTACCTCGGCGGCGCGCGGATCATGGTCAACGACCTGGTCGAGAACGTCGCCCTCTGCGACATCTACCCGATCAAACACAACAGCTGCCAGGACATGGACAGCATCCGCCTGCAGGCGCGGCGCATCCACGAGCTCGAGGAATACGTCGACGCCCAGGCCGGCGGGCCCGGGCTCGGCTGGTTCCGCATCGTCCGCACCCCGTTCGAGGCGCGCAAGGTGGTCAACGAAGGCAAGCTCGCAGTGGTGCTGGGGATCGAGACCTCGGAGATCTTCGGCTGCGGCGGCTCCGCGGCGCAGCCGCGATGCGACCGCGCCCAGATCGTCCGTGGCCTTGACGAAATCCAGGCGATGGGCGTCGCCTCCCTCTTCCCGATCCACAAGTTCGACAATGCCTTCGGCGGCGTCCGCTTCGACGGCGGCGCCTTCGGGGCCGCGATCAACGCAGCCAACGTCAAGCAGACCGGGCAGTTCTGGGCGATGGAGCCGTGCCCGGGCCTCGAGCACGACAACGAGCAGGCGACCGCGGTGCCGGCCTCGGCCGGGATCATCGGCGCCGGCTTGGTCGGGCTGCTGCCGCCGGGTGCGACCCCGGTCTACGGTCCTCCGCCCCACTGCAACGCGCGCGGACTGACGCCGCTGGGCGAATTCCTGATCAACCAGATGATCGACCGCGGCCTGATGATCGAGGTCGACCACGAGGACCAGAAGGTGACCCGGCGGGTGCTGGAGATCGCCGAGCAGCGTGGCTACTCGGGGCTGATCGCCTCCCACACCTGGACCGACGAACACTTCTGGCCGCGGATCTACAAGCTCGGCGGCTTCGTCGAGCCGATCACCACCGGGGCCGAGAGCTTCATCTCCGAATGGCAGAAGCTGCGCGCCGCCGCCGATCCCCGCTTCAAGTTCGGAATCGGCTTCGGCGCCGACGCCAACGGCTTCCACGCCCAGCCCGAGGCGCGCGGCGCCGACAAGCCGAGCCCGGTCGCCTACCCGTTCAGGTCGCTTGACGGCCGCGTCACCTTCGGCAAGCAGGTCTCCGGCCAGCGGATATGGGACGTCAACGTCGACGGGGTCGCCCAGTACGGGCTGCATCCCGACTGGATGGAGCAGCTGCGCCTGCTGGCGGGAGAGCCGATCGCCGACGACCTGATGAACGGCGCCGAGGCCTACCTACAGACCTGGGAGCGCTCCATTGGGATCCCCGGCCCCCGCTGCCTGGCGCCGCCGAAGAAGCTGCGGCGCTCCGGCTTCGGGCCCCTGCGCCTGGGCCGCGATCCCGAGCGGACGTTGATGGCGGCCGGCCAGCCAACCAACCGCATCGCCGAATCCTTCCGCTGGTGCACGAGCGGGCGGAGCAAGGCCGAGGGCGCGCGGCGCGCCGGCGCCGCCGCGGTCTTCAGCCCCACCGGCGAGATCGAGTTCATCGCCAGCACCGTCGCCGGCAACGGCAAGCCGAAAGGCGCGAAGAGGCTCGGCCCAGGCCTCTTCGTCAAGCGCAAGGGCCTCGGCGGCGACCGCGTCTGGGGCTACCGCAAGGGCAAGCTCCGCTTCAGCGCCGTCGCAACCCCGCAGATCGCCCGCAAGGCGAAGCTGGTGAAGGCGGCGCTGCGCGAGTCGGGATTGGGTTAGGCGTCGTCATCGAGCCGGTGTCGCCGCGCCCGATCGGGAACTGCGTGATCATCACCCGCGCCGGCCTCAGGGCCTCGCCGCTGAGTTGAACACGCTCGGCGCGGAGGACGAGCCCAGCGGCCAGAGCCTGGCCCGCCGATACGCCTCCAACGTCGCCGGCAACCCCCAGATCGCCGCCGTCGGCGCCACCGAACCGCTCGACGACCTCGACCCGTAGACCCACGAAAGAAGGCGCCGATCCGGCGCCTTCCGTCCAGTGGAGCTGAGGGGGCTCGAACCCCTGACCTTCGCGCTGCCAGCGCGACGCTCTTCCAGCTGAGCTACAGCCCCAGAGAGAACTTCGTACTCGGCCCGCAGTTTAGCGACGGTGAGCCGATACCACTGACTTATGCGGCGCGCTGCTCGGGACCCTGGTCCTCGTCGACGTCGAGGATCAGGTTGTCGGGAGCGGTGTGGCGAACCTTGAAGTCGAGCTTGGAGAGATCCTCGAGCTCACGCAGGAGGTCGACCGGCTCCTCGAGGTGCATGGAGAGGGTCGCGCGACCCTCGGAGAAACGCTCGACCGAGATCTCGGAGGCCCCGAGCTGACCGACCGCGTCCTCGAATCCAACCAGCTGCGAGAAATCGCCGAGCGGACCGATCTCCAGCTTCACCTGGCCCTCGTAGAGGCCGTCGAAGTCCTCGCGGGGAACCACGATCCCGTTGCCGTTTGCCTCGCCATCGCGGTTCGGGCTGGCCGCGGGCGCCTCCCCGTCGGCCGCGTCGGTCAGCGCCTGCACGCGCTGGCTCACCTCGACCGCCTCGCGCAGCGCCTTCATCCGGATCCGGGTCGCCTGACCGCGCGCCTGAGCCTGCAGCTCCTCGAGCCGCTCGGTGACCGCGTCCAGCGAGGCAATGCTGCGGGCGTGGCACTCGTTGGCCTCGTGCAGACGCAGGTTCAGCTCGCGAATCTCGCGCTCGCGGTCGATCACCATGCCGGAAAGCGATGCGCTCTCGGCCTCTAGCTCGGCGCTGAGAGCGCGCACGCGCTCAAGGTCCCATTCGAGACCGTTGATCTGCACATCCTTGGTCTTGATGGTCGCCTCGACCTGAGGCCGGCTATAGCCGAACAGCGACCGCTTGAAACTGCTCATGCGCGGCACCGTAAGGGCGCCTTCGGACGGTATTTCGTCACATAACCGGCGCAGCCCCCAAACGCGGCGGACGGCAGCCGTCAGGCGCTGGCGGCGGAGGGTGCTTCGGGTGCGTCGAGCTCGAGCTCCAGGCGCGGCGCATCCCGCCACAGATCCTCGAGCTGATAGCGGTCGCGCGCCTCTTCGGTGAAGACATGTAGAACGCAGTCGAGGTAGTCGCAGATGACCCAACCGGCGTCACCACCGGCATCCACCCCACTCGGCAGCTGGCCCGAGTCACGCTTCAGCTGCACCCGCACCTCGTCGACGATCGCCCCGGCCTGGCGCTCGTTGCGGGCGGTGCAGATGACCAGGAAGTCGGTGTAGGCGACGAGCTCGCGCATGTCGAGCGCGACCAAGTCCTCTGCCTTTTTCGAGTCGGCCAGCTCTGCCAAGCGGCGGGCCAGCGATTCCGAGGAGATCGCGCTCATCGGTACACCCCCTTTTCTTCGATGAACCGCGCCACCGGCTCCGGGACCAAATAACGCAGGGGACGCCCCGCGGCGGCCCGCTCACGAACCGCCGAGGAGGAGACGCCGAACTGGGGCATCTCCAACATCGTCGCCCTGCCGTCGGCGCCGAGGCTGCGCATCACCGCGGCCACCTCGGTGTCGGAGACGCCCGCGCGCCTCGCCACCGCCAGCCGCGCCAAACGAACCACCTGCTCGGGCTCGCGCCAGCTCTCCAAACCGACAGCGGCGTCCGCCCCCATCACGAACACGAGCTCGGTTTCTGGTCTCTGCTCGGCAAGCATCTGCAAGGTCTCATACGTGTAGGACGGCCCCTCGCGGTCCACCTCGAGCGAGGAGACCGAGAAGCGGGGGTCGTCGGCGGCGGCCAGCCGGGTCATCGTCATCCGCAGCTCGCGACCAGGGTCGTCGGCGATCCGCTTGTGCGGCGCTTCTCCGGTCGGGACCAGGATCACCTCGTCGAGCCCGAGCTGCCAGAGCGCCTCCTGGGCCAGAGCCAGATGTCCCAGGTGCGGCGGGTTGAACGCCGATCCGAGGACCCCTATGCCTCCTTCCGAGCTACCCACGCACTTGGCCGTCACCGCGGGCGACGTACTTGAAAGTCGTCAGCTCGCGCATCCCGATCGGGCCGCGCGCGTGCAGCTTCTGGGTCGAGATGCCGATCTCGGCCCCCATCCCGTACACGAACCCGTCGGTGAAGCGAGTCGAGGCGTTGACGTAGACGGCGGCCGCGTCGACCCCGGCAACGAACTCGTCCGCCGCCTGCTCGGAAGAGGTCACAATCGCCTCCGAGTGGCCGGTGCCATGCGCGTTGACGTGCTCGATCGCGTCCTCGACCGAGTCGACGATCGCAACCGTCATCTTCAGACCGAGGAACTCGGTGTCCCAGTCCGCGGGCGCGGCAACGCCCACCTCGACCGATCCGGCGGCCGCGCGAGCGCGATCGTCGCCGACCAGCTCGACCCCCGCCTCTGCGAGGTCACCCAGCACGGCGGGCGCAAAGCGGTCGGCGATCGCGGCGTCGATCAGCAACGTCTCGGCGGAGTTGCAGACCCCGGGGCGCTGCACCTTGGCGTTGACGGCGATCCGCCGCGCCATCTCCAGGTCGGCCTCGGCGTGTACGTAGACGTGGCAGTTGCCGGCGGCCGCGTACATCACCGGCACCGTTGCCACCGCCTTGATCGTTTCCTTCAAGCCTTCGCCACCGCGCGGGATCAGGAGGTCGACCAGCCCCTCCTGGGTCGCCAGCTCGGCCAGCTCTCCGTGGCCGCCGCCGGCCAGCATCACGACCGCGTCCGCAGGCAATCCGGCCTCGGCCAGCGCTTCGCGGACGATCGCCGCCAGCGCCCCGTTGGAGCGCTCGGCATAGGAGCTGCCGCGGAGCACGATCGCGTTGCCGCTCTTGATCGTCAGGGCCGCGCAGTCGATCGTCACGTTCGGGCGCGCCTCGTAGACGACGGCGACGACGCCCAGCGGCACCCGCACCTTGCGCAGGTCGAGCCCGCTCTCCAGAGTTTTCCGTTCCAGCTCCTCACCAACCGGGTCGGCGAGCGCGGCGACGACCCGCACCCCCTCGGCCATCGCCGCTACCCGCTCCGGCGTCAGCGCCAGGCGGTCGCGCAGCGCCTCGCTGAGTCCGGCCGCGCGCTCGTCGACGAGGTCGGCCGCGTTGGCTTCGAGGATCTGCTCGCTGTGCTCGCCGAGCAGGCGCGCGGTGGCCTCCAGGGCGGCGTTCTTGGCCTCCGTTGAGGCGCCCGCCAGCGCCCGCGCGGCGCGCTTGGCGGCGGCGCAGGTCTCGGCGGTCGTGGTCGTGGTCACTGCCATGAACGTCAAGGGTAGCTGGCGCAAACCACCCGATCCGACGCCATCGCCATCGCGTGGTTCCTTAACGGCCCTATAGACCGTTAAGGAACCACGGGTTTAGACGAGGACGAAGCGATCGCGGTGGATCACCTCATCGGGCGAGTCGGGAAATCGCTCTCGGACATAAGTGCTTTGACGGCCACGGATTCGCTTCAAATCAAGATTTGAAAACTCCGTTATGCCATGGCCGACCACAAGTTCGGTGTCATTCTCCACAACGGCTACAACATCTCCCGCTTCAAATCGCCCTACGGCCTTGACGATTCCTACGGCTAGGAGACTTGCGCCGCTACCTCTCAGCCTCTTGGCCGCACCGTGATCAACAACGAGCTTCGCTTTTGGTTCGATCCCGTATTTGAGCCACAGCTTGAATAGGGAGGTCTTTTGCTTGCGTTTTGAAGGCGAGAAGCGAGTGCCAACCGAGTTACCTTCGACAGCGTCGGTTAGGACGCCCTCCACTCGACCGTTGCAGATCACTACCCCCACCCCAGATTGACTAGCCATCTCGGCGGCCGCGACCTTACTCGCCATCCCTCCCCGGCCAATTCGCGACGGGGTCTGGCCGATATCGATCTCTCGAATTTCCTCAAGACTCCTGACACGCTTGATGAGCTTCGCTTCGGGATCAGTGCGCGGATCAGATCGGTACAGGCCATCCGTGTTCGTCAGCAACACGAGCAATCGGGCCTTGAGAAGAATCGCCACCTGCGCCGCGAGAAAGTCGTTATCTCCGAAGCTGATTTCCTCCGTCGCCGTCGTATCGTTCTCATTCACAACGGGCACAACCCCCCATTGCAGGAGACGCAAGATCGTTTGTCGCGCGTTGCGGTGATTCTCCCGAGTCGTGATGTCTGAGCTCGTCAGGAGGATCTGTGCAGCTCTCACTCCTCTTCGCTTGAGGCGATTCTCATAGACCCTGAACAGATCTCCTTGTCCTATCGCAGAGATTGCCTGAAGTTCATCCATCGCCTTGGGGCGCGAGCTTTTCTCGAGTAGCCATCTTCCCCGTGCGATCGCCCCAGAAGTGACGAGGACTACCGACTCATCGCGCACCACCAAGCCACTGATCTGGTCGCAGATAGATGCGATCACCTCACGTCTGAGCGCGCCCCGGTCAGTGGCGACGACTGAGGAGCCCAGCTTGACTACAAGGGTCATGAAGTGGGCAGTCTAGGAAGAACGGCAGACCGTGCCTCACGATCCCCCTCTTGCTGTTCAGATGTGCAGCTCGAACTCGTGCTCGCCGACGCGGACGTCGTCGCCGGCCTCGAAGCCGGCCTTGGTCAGGGCCGAGACCACGCCGATCTCGACCAGGCGCTGCTCGAGGTAGGCGAGCGCTTCCTCGTTTTTGGTGTCGTGGCGCTCGAACAGCAGCTCGACACCGCGGCCGAAGATGCGGAAGGCGCCGTCGTCCTCGCGCTCGACCCAGTAGCCGCCCTCGCCGGCGGGCCGGTAGACCTTGTGCTCGGCCTCGAATTCGCCGCCGGCCTCGATCGCCGCCGGCAGCGGCTCCTGCAGGTTCGGCAGCTCATCGAGGATGCGGTCACGCAACTCGTCAAGCCCCTCGCCGGTGGCGGAGGAGACGGCGAGCACACCGATCACGCTGTCGCCGAGGCGCTCGCTCCACTCGCTGACTGCGGCCTCGACCTCCTCCTTGGGCAGCAGGTCGCGCTTGGAGAGCACGACAAGCTCCGGCAGCAGCTCGAGCCCGGCGCCGTGGGCGGCGAGCTCGCCGCCCACGGTCTCGTAGTCGCCGGCCGGGTCGCCCTCGAGCGGAGCCAGGTCGACGAGGTGGACGAGCATCGCGCAGCGCTCGATGTGGGCGAGGAACTCGTGGCCGAGACCGGCGCCGTCGGCGGCCCCCTCGATCAGCCCCGGAATGTCGGCGAGGATCGCCTGGCGATCATCGCCCTCGATCGTGCCCAGGGCCGGCGCGAGCGTCGTGAAGGGGTAGTCGGCGACTTTCGGCTGGGCGCGGGTGAGGCGACCGAGCAGCGATGACTTACCCGCGTTCGGGAGCCCGACCAGACCGACGTCGGCCAGCAATTTCAGCTGCAGCTCGATCCAGTCGGACTCGCCCTTGGTCCCGTTCTCGGCGAAGCGCGGTGCCTGCCGGACCGAGGTGGTGAAGCGCTTGTTGCCGTGTCCACCGCGACCGGCGTGGGCAACCACGGCACGCTGCCCGGCCTCGACCAGGTCGACCGCGCTGCCATCGACGGTGACCGCCTGCGTGCCCGGCGGCACCGGGATCGCCAGCTCCTCCCCCCGCGCCCCGTGGCGGTTCGAGCCTTCGCCGTGCTTGCCCCGCTGCGCCCGGAAGTGCTTCGACCCCTTCAGCGCACCCAGGTCGCGCTTGGACGGGTCGCAGACGAGCACCACGTCCCCCCCGTGCCCGCCGTCGCCACCATCGGGCCCGCCGCGCGGCACGTGCGCCTCGCGGCGGAAGCTGATGCAGCCGTTGCCGCCGGCCCCACCCTCGACCCAGATTTTCGCCTTGTCGTACATACCCGACGGAGGCTAGTGGTGACCTTGCTCCTCCGGGTGGAGCAAGGTCACCACGCAGCGGCTACCTGGCGCTCAGAACCTGAACCTTGGCCTTGGCCGGCTTGCCAGCGCTGCCCTTGACCTTGAAAGTCACCTCGTAGATGCCAGCGGCCGACGGGAACGTCTTGATCTTCAGCGTCGTCGTGCGGCTGCCGGTTTTCAGCTTTCCCAGCGACTTGCACTTGGGCGCCTTGAGTGCGCCCTTGGCGCGCTTGGGAAGCTGCGCGCAGACCTTCGCGTTCTTCGATTTGAGGTCGCCCTGGTTGGCGATCTTCAGCTTGAAGGCGGCGGGCTTGCCCGCTTTGACGGTGACCCTCTTCTTCACCGTCAGCTTCGCTTTCGCCGCCTTGACCGTGATGGTGGCGCTGGTCTGGGCGGCCGGGCCGGCCTGGTTGGCGGCAGTCACGGTGCAGGCGTACTTGCCGGGCTTGGTCGCCGTCAAAGCGGCCCCGGTCGCCCCCGCCACGGCGGCGCCCCCGAGGGTCCACTGGTAGGCGTACGTGGTCGGCGCCCGATAGACGAGGGAACTGGCGAAGTCGGCGGCCCAGCTGCCGGTGGAGCAGGTCAGCTGCGAGCGTACTTTCGCGTCGCGGGCGATCACCGGCGCCCCGGCCGCGGTCGGGCTCTTGAGCACGAGAAGATCCTGCGCCCTGTCAAACGGCGCCGTCGCCGGGGTGATGTTGCCTCCACCACCACCGGTGAGATTTGCGAAACCGAGGCCGTTGATGCGATTCACGTCGTTGTCGTAATTGGGCCAGATGATTTTGTTCATCGTCGGGTCGACTGCGAAGCCATATGAGGACGGGGGCCCCGCGCCGGTGGTGTCGAGGATGTTGAGAGCGCCGCCGAGCAGGCCGGTGTAGGCAAATTTTTCGGCTTGGCCGTCAGACAGGTAAAGCCTGCCTGCCGCCGGGTCCAGCGCGAACGCGTAGACGCTTTCGGGAGCTGGGGTCACAGGGAGGTCGGCGCCCCCCGTGTTGTTGACGTTCGCATAGGAGATCACGACGTTGGGGCCACCGGTATTTCCCCAGTACACCCGACCGTTCACGGAATCGAGCCCGATCTTGTAAGGCTCATCCAGCGTCGCTCCGGTGGTGTTGAGCGTGCCGCCGGCGCTGCCGTCGAGCTTCGCCCAGGCGATCGAAGGAATGGTGTCTTCTCCGAAGTTGACCCAATAGATCATCCGGGTCACAGGGTCGGTGACCACGCCGTACGGCTCGTCGACGGGAGCCCCGGGAGCGCTGAAGACCCCGGCGCCGCTGCCATTCAGGTTGGCGAAGAGAATCGCGCCGTTACCGGCGGGGCCACCGCTGCTGTCCGCCACGAACAGCCTGCCGGTGACAGGGTCGATTGCCATGCCTTCGGGGGATTTGAGCACGGCCCCGGTCAGATTGAGGGGACCGCCGCCGCTGCCGTCGCTGTTCGCGAAGGAGATCGAGGGCGGTTCCGCTCCGTAGTTGTCCCAGTAGAAGAGTTCCGCGGCCTGAGCGCGGCCCGCGAGGGCGCAGAGCGCGAGCAGAGCGAGCACGGAAACGGACAGAACGAAGTTGCGCGGCGAGCGCCGACGCGTTGAGGCAGCGTGCAAGAGGGTTCCTTTCCCTAGCCGTCTGCGAGAACGCGGATGGTCCGGCCCTTGCGGGCCGTGAAGAAGTCGACCTTGCCTTCGCGGGTGGCGAAGATCGTGTGATCGCGCCCGAGGCCGGTGCCCTCACCCGGCCAGAACTTGGTGCCGCGCTGGCGCACGATGATCTCGCCGCCGGTGACCTGCTGGCCGGCGAAGACCTTGACGCCGAGCATCTTCGGGTTGGATTCCCGTCCGTTGCGGCTGGAGCCGAGACCTTTCTTATGTGCCATGGCCTAAGCCTCCTCTTTCTCTGCAGCTTTTTTAGCCGGCTCTTTTTTGTCCGCAGATTTGGCGGCCGCTTTGCCCATTTTCAGGCTGGTCACCTCGAGCCTGGTCAGCTCGGAGCGGTGGCCGGCGCGTTTGCGGTAGCCCTTCTTCGCCTTGTATTTGAAGACCTTGATCTTCTTGCCGCGAAGGTGGCCGGCCACGGTCGCCTCGATCTTGACCTTCTCGAGCTCTTTCGGCGAGGCGACGATCTCGGTGTCGCGGAACATCACCGGACGCAGGCTGACCTTGTCGCCCTCTTTGACGTCGAGGCGATCTACGAAGAGGGACGTGCCCTCCTCGACCTTGTACTGCTTTCCACCGCTTTCAACTACTGCGTACATGCTCAATCGCCGTCCTTCTCGCCACCTTGTTTGGCGCGCGAACGCCCACGACCGCCTCTGCGGCCACGACTGCGTTTGCGCGAAGCAGCGGACGAGTCTAGCTCGGCGCCGTTTTCGCTGCTCCCTGCGGACCCGTTGGGAGACTCGCCGCCCAGCAGCGTGGCCACCGCGGCCGAGCGCTGGACCTCCTCGATCCGGACCAGCCGGCGCTCGCCGACATAGCGGCCGGCGCCGGTGACGCTGACGATGTAGGAGTCGATCCGGGCGACCGCGTCGTCGGCGTTGTACATGTGGGGCTCGTCGATCTTGACCAGGACCTCCTCGCCGACCTTGAACGGCAGCGCCCGCTCCTCGATCTCGGCCCGCTCGCCCTTCTCGACCACCTCGAAGGTGTCGATCGCCAGCGCTTCACCGCCCTCGAAGTGGAACTGCTTGCCCGTCTCAGCCTCGAACTCGGCCAGACCGCTGTCGGAATCGGTCAGCTCCGCCGCGACCTTCGGGTTGACGCGGATCAGGAAGGCCTCGACATCGCTGTTGTCGGCGACGATTTCGCGCATCTTCCGCAGCCCCTCCAAGGCCACCGTCTCGGCCGAGAGCACGACGCCCTCGCCGTGACAGGTGGGGCAGTTGACGGTGAGGATCTCGCGCACGCCATCGGTGACGTTCTGGCGCGTCATCTCGACCAGGCCCAGCGGCGAGACCTCGACCACGTAGCTCTTCGACTTGTCGGCGTCGAGCGCTTTGCGCATCACCTTGAGCACTTTGTCGCGATTGGAGGCCCGCGCCATGTCGATGAAGTCGATGACGATGATGCCGCCGATGTCGCGCAGGCGCAGCTGCCGCACGGCCTCCTCGGCGGCCTCGGTGTTGACCTTGGTGATCGTCTCCTCGAGCCCGCCTTTGCCGCGGCCGGTGAAGCTGCCGCTGTTGACGTCGATCACGGTCAGCGCCTCGGTGTAGTCGATGATCAGGTATCCACCCGAAGGCAGGTCGACGCGGCGGTTGAGCGTCGACTCGATCTCCTCGTCGATCTTCCATTTCTCGAACAGCGGCTTCGGGTCCTTGTAGAGCTCGACGCCGCCGACCAGCTCCGGCGCCGTGCGCTGGAAGAAGCTGGTGACGCGGTCGAACTGCTTCTCGGAGTCGATGATCGCGGTCTCGAACTCATTGAGGAAAACATCGCGGAGGACGCGGACCGAGAGGTCCGCCTCCTGGAAGACCAGGGACGGCGCCTTGGTGTCCTCGCTGCGCCGATCGAGCACCTCGTTGAGCCGCTGCAGGTAGCTGATCTCGCGAACGAAGTCGGATTTCTTGGCGCCGTGGGCGGCGGTGCGGACGATCAGCCCGCCGGGGCCGCTGTAGGTGCGGTCGACCATTTTGCGCAGACGGTCGCGCTCTTTGTCGGCGAGGCGGCGACTGACGCCGACGCCGGATCCCTGCGGGGCGAAGACGAGGTAGCGGCCGGCGATCGAGACATTCATCGAGAGCCGCGCGCCCTTCGACTTCAGCGGATCCTTGACGACCTGCACCAGGATCTCCTGGCCGGGCTTGATCAGCTCGTTGATGCGGCGACCGGAGCCGCGCCCGCGCTTGGGCGCCTGCTCACCGCCAGGTAGGACGATCTCGTCGACGTGCAGAAAGCCGTTGCGCTCGAGGCCGATGTCGACGAATGCGGCCTCCATGCCGGGAAGGACATTGTCGACCTTCCCCTTGTAGATGTTGCCGACGATCGAACGGCGCCCGCGACGCTCCATATAGAGCTCGGCCACGTCGGCCTTGCCGCCTTTGGTCTTCGACTCGAGGACGGCAACACGGGTCTCGCCGCGCTCGGCGGAAACCAGGATGGTTTTTTTCAATTGATTCAGCTCAGTTCAGGATAGGTACGCCAACGCCGGATCCCTCTCTCGAGGCATCACCAGGCGAACCTCCCCTTCTGGCTGAGTCGCGCTTGGATGTTGATGCTCTGAAGAATCCCTACCGCGAGGAAGGTAGCGATCACGGAGGACCCTCCGTAGCTCATCAGCGGTAAGGGAATCCCCGTGATCGGCATGATCCCGAGGTTCATCCCCACGTTGACGAACACCTGGAAGAGCAGCGCGACGGCGATGCCGCCGGCCACCAGGGTCCCGTAGGAGTTCTTTGAGAGCGTCGTTATCTTCAGCGCCCGCCAGAAGAGCAGGGCGTACAAGGACAGGACTAACGCGGCGCCCATGAACCCGTAGCGCTCGCCGATCACCGCAAAGATGAAGTCGGTGTGCCGCTCGGGTACGAAGTCCAGCCGCGTTTGGGTGGCTTTGTCGCCACGGCCGGCGAACTGACCGGAACCGATGGCGATCTTCGATTGGTTCTGCTGATAGGCGGCGCCGTCCGCGTGCTCGTCGGAATTCAGGAAGGACGTCAAGCGTTCCTCCTGATAGCCCTTGAGAACCGGCGTGCCGAGAGCGGGTGCCGCAACTAGGACAACCGCAATGAGGGCGACTAAGCCCCCGCCTATAACTGCAAAGTGGGTCCATGGAACTCCACCGAAGTACATCACGGCGAGAGTCGCGGCCACGTAGACCAGGGAAGTTCCCAGGTCCGGTTGGAGGAAAACGAGTACCGCCGGGGCGAGCCCGAGGCAGAGATAACGCAGCGTGCGCTGCACCTCGGAGCCACGGCGGGCGCCGTCGATGACGAACCCGGCGAGGGCCACGATGAGCAGCACCTTGCCGAGCTCAGACGGCTGGAAGGAGAAGAAGGGAAGGTCGAAGGCGCGGCGCGAGCCTTTGGCCGCGAACCCGAAGACGAAGATCAGCGAGATCGAGACGCAGAGGAAGGTGTAGATCCCGACCCGCAGCTCGCGGAAGCGCGAGTAGTCGATCCGGCTCAGCGCCAGCATCCCGAGCACGCCGAGCACCGCGTAGATCATCTGGCGGTCGACGTAGTAGCCGGGGCTGCCGGGGACGTCGTTCGCGGTTGCCTGCCCGAGCGTGAAGACGCTGAAGGCGATCAAGCCGACTGCGGCCAGGGTCAGCGGCCAGTCCATGTGGGCGAGGCCGAGCCGTTCGCCGATGCCGGTATGGACCGCGAAGGGCTCTGCTCTGGTCTGTCGGGTGCGTGCTTGGTACATCTATTCGGCGGCCACTTCGCCGCCCACCGAGGCTGCCTGCTTGTCGAAATACGCTTCCAGCATGTTCAGCGCGATCGGCGCCGCGCTGGTGGCGCCGAATCCGCCTTCCTCGACGGTCACCACGGTGACGATACGCGGATTGGGATACGGCGCAAGCACGACGTACCAGGACTGGTCTTCGTGCGGCGGGCGCTGCGCCGTCCCGGTCTTGCCCGCGACCGGGATCGGAAAGCCGCCGAAAACGGGGTAGGAGGTGCCTTCGGGCTCCTGCGCGGAGGCGTGCAGGCCGGCCATGATGTCGTCGCGCCAGGTCGGGTCGATTTTGACCTTGCGGCGCACCTGCGGCTCGAATTCCTTCAGCACCCGGCCGGCCGCGTCCTCCAGTTCCTTGCCCAGGCGCGGGACCACGAGGCGGCCGCCGTTGGCGAAGGCCGCGTAGGCGACCGCGAGCTGCAGCGGGTCGGTCTGCAGGTCGCCCTGCCCGGTCGCCAGCTGGATGTTGTCGCCGACCGCCCAGGGCCGGTCGGTTTCGCCTTCCTCGTAAAGCTGGTCGCGCCACTCTTTGCTCGGGACCAGCCCTTCGGCCTCGCCCGGCAGGTCGATCCCGGTCGGCTGCGAGATCCCGAGCCGGTTGGCCCAATTCTGCAGCAGGTCGGTCTGATTCATCTCGCGCCCGAGTTCGTAGAAGTAGATGTCGGAGGAGACCTGCATCGCCCGCCTCAGGTCGACCGGGCCGTAGGCCTGGGCGCCGGCGTTCTGGAAGGGCTGGCCGGCGATTTCGATCGAGCCGTTGTCGACGATCGTGGTCGCGGGGGTGACTACCCCGCCTTCAAGCGCCGCCAGGGCGGTGATCATCTTGAACGTGGAGCCAACCGGGTACGCGGCTTCGGTAACGCGGTTGGTCAGCGGCGCGGATTCGTTCTTGTAGAAGGCGTCCGCCTGCGCCTGGGTCAACGTCGTCTTGGTGAAGACGGCCGGGTCGAAGGTCGGGCTCGACCCCATCGCCAGGACTTCGCCGCTGTGGACGTCCATCGTCACGAAGGCGCCCGGAAGCACTTTTTCGGAAAGCGCCGCTTCGCCGGCCTCCTGCACCCTGGGGTCGATCGTCAGCTTCAGGTTGTCGCCGGGGGCCGGCGGCTGGGAGACGAGCTGGCCGCCGGGGGTCGGCTGGCCGAAGGCGTTGACCTGAACGCGGGTGACCCCGGGTTCGCCGCGCAGATACTTGTCGTAGCTGTACTCGATCCCGCCCTTGCCGACCTCGTCGCCGGCCTCCAGGCCCGTATAGCGGTCTTCTTTCAGCTCTTCTTCGGAGACCTCGCCGACGCTGCCGAGCAGGTGGGCGGCGGCGCTACCGCCGGGGTAGGCGCGGACGAAGATCCGCTGCACCTGCACGCCGGGGAAGCGGCGCTGGTTCTCTTCCAGGTAGTAGACGACGTCGTAGCCGACGTCGCGGCGAATCGTCACCGGCGCCCCCGCGGCGATTTCTTCCTCTTCGCGGATCGTCCGCTTGACCTTCTTCAGCGACATGTTCACCAGCCCGCCCAGCTCCTTCAGCTCCGCGTTGGCCTCGGCTTCGTCGTCGGACAGCTTCGAGGTGTCGACGACGAGGGCCAGGCTGGTGCGGTTGTCGACGAGGGCGCTGCCATCGCTGTAGAGGATGTCGCCGCGTGGCGCGATCACTTTGTACTCGCGGGTGCGGTTGTTCTGCGCCTCGGCGAGGTAGCTGTCGCCGTCGATCACCTGCAGGTTCCAGAGCCTGAAGAAGAGGATCGCGAAGAGCGCGACGGCGAAGCCGCCGAGCACCGCGATCCGCAGCGCCAGCCCGTTGCCGGACCTGATCCTGTCGCCAGGGGGCGGGGACATCGTCCTTAGGCTCCCAGCACCGTCGGCCGCCTGCGCTGACGTCGCTCCAGCTCCTCGACGATCGCCGGCCGCAGCGCCCGCTTGAGGCCCGCATAGATGGGCCAGCCGAGGAAGAAGGCGAAGACGCTCTTGATCAGCATGTCGCGGACTACCAGGGCGCTGATCGTCGAGTCGAGGCCGAGCGCGAGCTCGACCGCGCCGAACCCGAGCTCGGCGAACAGCGTCGCCAGCGCGCAGAGCAGCGGCGGCAGCAACGAGCTGGTGACTTCGAAGCGCTCGCGAAAGAGGCCGGCGAGGTAGCCCACGCCCATCAGCACCAACGAGCCGCCACCGAGCGGGGCGATCAGCAGGCAGTCGATCAGGATCCCGGCCGAGAAGCCACAGACCGCGCCGGTCATCGAGCCGCCGAGCAGCCCGAGCGAGGCGATCAGGGCCGGGAGCACGTCGGGACTGACGTGGAAGAGAGCGACGCGGGAGAAGAAGGTCACCTGGAGCAACACGCCGAGGATCACGATCGCGACCAGGCGGGCGAGGATTTTCGGGGTGAGGATCATCCGCGGGAGCCCCCGGTCAGAACCTGGACGAGGTCGAGGTTGCGGAGATCGGCGTAGGGCTCGAGGTGGACCTGCTGCTCGGCCTCCTGCTCGGTGGGCGAGGCCTTGGTCACTTCCCCGATCGGCAGGTTCGGTGGGAAGCCGGAGGAGATGGTGTCCGCGTGCCAGCCGGCGGTGACCACCGGCTGGCCGCGGCCGATGCTCTTGCTGCTGTCGATGAAGTCGAGGATGAGGTCGCTGGGATCGCCGACCGTGGGCTTGACGATGCCCTGGGCGCCCGACGGCACGACCTTGGCGGAGACGGCACTGGAGTGGTCGGCGATCAGGGTCACCTTGGCCGAGCTACCGGTGACCGCGGTGACCGTGCCGACGAGGCCGTCACCGTTGACCACCGGATCCTCGACCGCGACCCCATCGCCGCTGCCGATGTCGATCACGACATCGGAGAACCAGACGACCGGCGAACGGACGAGCACATGCCCGGTGACCTTCTCGTAGCCGGAGGGAATCGCCCCGCTTCCGTCGAGCTCCAGCAGCTTGCGCATTTCGCGGTTTTCAGCCAGCGCCGTCTGCGCGCCGACGCCCTGTTCGCGGGCGTGCTCGAGGTCGGTCTTCAGCTTGCTGTTCTCGCCGCGCGCGTCGAAGGTCTCGTCGAACCAGTTGATCAGGTCGCGGGCGGGCTTCAAGGCGCGGTCGAAGACCGACTCGACCGGGCTGAAAACGGCGCTGACCCCGCTCTGGAGCCCGTCGGAGCCGCGCCCATAAGTGATCGTCAGCAACACGAAGGAGCTGATGACCAACAGGGCGAGCACCGCCCGGCGGCGGCGAACTTGCTTTCGATACACGTAAGAGACCTAGGTTCGTTGCTTGGTTTGCGGCGGCCGCTGAGGCCGCGACGCCTGCGAGTTCATCTTGCCGGAGCGCTGGGTCGAGACACCCGAACCGCGTGGTGCTGCTCCCGGACTTGCAGCCCATGATGGCAGCCGGCGTGTTAGCGCCTACTCAAACAAGCTCGGCGCCAGCTCCACAAGCAGCCCGACCGGCAACCCGACGACGTTGGAGACGCTGCCCTCGAGCCGCTCGACCAGGGTCGAGCCGAGGGTTTGGATCGCGTAGCCACCGGAGCGGCCTTCCCACTCGCCGAAGTTGACATAACGAGCCTTCTCAGCTTCGCCGAGCTGCCTGAAGACCACCTCGGTCCGCTCCAATCCACTCCGCTCCTGCCCACCCCGCAGCACAACCAGGCCGCTGAGCACCTGGTGCGCGCGTCCCGACATGCGGTCGAGATATTGCCGCGCCGCCGCCGCATCGCCGGGCTTTCCCAGCGCGCGCCCGTCGAGGGCGACATCGGTGTCGCAGGCGATCACCAGGGCATCGGCGGGAGCCCGGACCGCCCGAGCCTTCATCCGCGCGTTCTCGATCACCTCGACCTCCGGGTCCCCCCCACTCAACTCCTCGACTCCGGGGACGGCCACGTCGAACTCGATCCCGAGCTTCTCGAGGATCTCCCGCCGCTGTGGCGAGCTCGATGCGAGGACTACCTTCAGGACGCCCCGACTACGCCAGCTCTGGGAACCAGATGCCGATCTCGCGCTCAGCCGACTCATCCGAGTCGGACCCGTGGACCATGTTGAAGGTCACCTCGAGCGCAAAGTCGCCCCGGATCGAGCCGGGCGCGGCCTCGATCGGGTTGGTTGCGCCGATCATCTGGCGCGCGGCCGGCACGGCCTCGTTGCCCTCGAAGACTGCGGCGACCAGCGGCCCGCCGGTGATGAACTCGACCAGCTCGCCAAAGAAGGGTCGCTCGGTGTGCTCGGCATAGTGCTCATTCGCGATCGCCTCGTCGGCCTGGAGCGTCTTCAGGGCGACGATCCGCAGCCCCTTGCGCTCGAAGCGGGCGATTACCTCACCGGTGAGGGCACGCTCGAAGGCGTCAGGCTTGACGAGGATCAGGGTCCGGCTCACGACTGGGGCTCCTTTGCTCAGGGTTGGATTCAGATGCCTCTTTGGAGGCACTGCGAGCCGGCTCATTCGTGGCGGAACTCGCGGAAGGGTCTTTGCGCGCCGGTTTGGCGGCTGCTGCAGGCGCTTTTTTGCGACGCGGGGGTCGTTTGGCGGCATCGGTGCGCTCGCCCTCGCTGAGGCGCTCGCGCCGGGGTTTCTCGCCCTCGGGGCGCCGCGGACGTGGGCGCCGGCCGCGCTCGCCGCTGCCACCGCTGCCGCCGCCGAGCGCGGTCTCGCAGAAGGGGCAGAGGCCCCAGCGCGGGTCGACCGGCTTGCTGCAGGTCGGACACGGGTCCTTGAGGCGGCGCTGGCAGTTGGGGCAGCGCAGGTAGTTCTTCTCGACCGGGTACTCGCAGTTGGGGCAGCTCTGGTCCTTCAGCTGGCGTACCCGCAGCTCCGCGGCTTTGATCTCCAGCTCGCGCTCGTGCGCATCCTCCAGGTACTCCGGGGGCCGCACGATCGCGTAGATGGCGGTGCCGATGAAGGGAAAGAAGGAAGCGACGGTCGCGCAGGCGATCAGGAACGGATCGGAGATGCGGCGGCGCGCGTCGAGGTAGGTGTAGACGATCAGCGCAAGCCAAACCACAACCAGCACGAGCAGGAAGAGGGTTGCGGCCAGGTTGAGGCCGTCGTTCGTGATGCCGAAGATCGCTAGTGCCATGGGAGTTCGCCTGCCCGTTTCAGGGGACGGGCAGTTTACTTCGCCGCCCTCTCCGTGAACCCTTGCCGCGGCTCGGGCGCAACAGGTCTATCAGAGGAAGAGCCTTCCGAACAGGTAGCCGACGCCAAAGAAAACGAGGATCACGACCGCCACCACGGCGGCAACCAGGCCCATCATCGAGAGCAGTTCGGACCCGGCGCTGCGTTTGTTCATGCGCGAATCCTCGCATAGCTGCGGGCGGGCGCGATCCCATAGTGCGAGCCCGCAACGACGACTGCGCCGGCCGGCGGTTCGGAGGCCAGCTCCGTCGCCCGCGCCAACGCCGTCTCAAAGCCCGGAACCGCCTCCGCCTCCACCCCCGCCTCCGCACACAGCCTCGCCAGCTCCTGCGCCGAAACCGCCCGCCGACGGGCCGATTTCGGGTCCATGCGTCCCGTTTTCGGCCCATCGGCGGGGAGCTCGGTGCAGACGGCGCGGTCCAGGGCCGGGGCCAGGGCCTGGACCATCGCTCTGGCGTCCTTGTCGGCGAGGATCGCCAGGCAGGCGACGACGCGACGGCCGCCGACGACGCTCGGCAACGCCTCGGCCAGGGCGGCGGCGCCGTCGGGGTTGTGGGCGGCGTCGACGTAGGTGGGCGGGTCGGCGGCGATCCGCTCCAGCCGGCCGGGGACGGCGACGCTGGCCGCGACCGCGGCGACCCGGTCAGGGTCGAGCTCGCCGAGGAAAGCCTCAGCCGCCGCCATCGCGAGGGCGAAGTTGCGGCGCTGGAAGCTGCCGGAGGCGAGCACCGTCAGCTCCGGACCGGGATCGTCGGGGGCTCGCACCAGGCGCGCGCCGCGCTCGCCAGCGGTGCGCTCGGCCAGCTCCGCTACCGGCGCCGAGACCCGCCCGATGACCAGCGTCGTCTGGTCGCGCAGGACCGCCAGCTTCTCGGCCGCGATCGCCAGCTCGGTCTCCCCCAGCCACTTGGTGTGGTCGAGCCCGATCGAGGTGAGCACGGTGACCTGGGAGGGGATCGTGTTGGTGGCGTCGAGGCGGCCGCCGAGCCCAGCCTCGACCGCGGCGACCTCGACCCGGGCGCTGGCCAGGGCCGCGAAGGTTGCCGCCGTGGCCGCCTCGAACTGGGTCACCGCCTCGCCCTCCTCGAGCGTGCGATTCACCCCCTCGGCCGCCCGCGCCACCCGCGCCACGGCGTCGGCCCAGGCCTCGGCACCGATCTCCTCGCCGTGGATCAGGGTCCGCTCCGACCAGCGGTCGGTGTGCGGCGAGAGGCAGGCGCCGGAGCTGATGCCGTGGGCCTCGAGCAGCGCCGCGGTCATCCGCGTCACCGAGGACTTGCCGTTGGTGCCGACGACGTGAATCGAGGCGAAGCGGTGCTGCGGCAGACCCAGGGCCGTGTTCAGCTTGTGCATCCGCTCGAGCCCTAGCCGCCACCCGATCGGTTCCAGCGAGTCGAGGTAATCATCAGGCGACGGCTGCGCCGCTGCGCTTCCGCCGCCCTCCGGCCGCTCCGTCAACGCTTAGCCCAGCTCCGCGAGTTCGGTGCGGTAGCGCTCGAGCTTGCCGCGCTCCTCCTCCACCACCTCGGAGGGGGCCTTGGCGATGAAGCCCTCGTTGCCGAGTTTGCGCTCGCCCCGCTCGACCTCCGAGCGCAGCTCCTCGCGGCGCTTGTCGAGGCGGGCGGCGACCGCGCCGGCGTCGAGCTGATCGGAGGCGAGTACGCGCACAGGGCCAATCGAGGCGACCGGCTCGGAGCCGACGCCGTCGAACTCGAAGCGCGAGAGGCGAGCGACGAACCCGGGTGGCTCGACGCCGTCGATCAGGGCGACCAGGACCGCGCCGGCCGGCACACCGGCGAGGTCGCGCCAGGCGCGCAGCCGCTGCGTCAGCCCGATCCCGCCCTCGACGTCGGCCTCGGCGGGGTCGTCGAAGAGCGACTCGTCGGCGACCGGAAAGGCGTGCACCGCAAGGTGGCCCTGGCGGGCCGGGTGGAAGGACCAGATCTCCTCGGTCACGAACGGCATCGTCGGGTGCAGCAGCCCGAGCAACCGCTCGAGCGCGTAGAGCAGCGTCGCCGAGACCTCCTCCTCGCCGTCGTAGAGCCGCGGCTTGACGATCTCCAGATACCAGTCGCAGAGGTCGCGCCAGAAGAAGGAGTAGCTCTCCTGGACCGCGTGGGCGAAGTCGTAGGTCTCGAGCTTCTCGGTCACGGAGGCGATCGTGCGCTCCAGCCGCGAGAGGAGCCAGCGGTCCTCGACGTGAAGCGGCCGCGGCGCCGGCTCGACCTCGGCGGCGTTGAGCAGGATCAGGCGGCTGGCGTTCCAGAGCTTGTTGGCGAGGTCGCGGCCCTGCTCGACCTTGGCGTCGGAGAAGCGGACGTCCTGAGTGGAGGACATCGCCAGCAGCCCGAAGCGCAGGGCATCGGCGCCATGCACGTCGATCTCCACCAGCGGATCGATCCCGGTTCCGAGGCTCTTCGACATGCGGCGGCCGTCGCGAGCCTGGATCACCGAGTGCACATAGACGTCGCGGAAGGGGACGTTGCCGGCGAACTCGATCCCGGTCATCACCATCCGCGCCACCCAGAGGAAGAGGATCTCGCGGGCGGTAGTGAGGAAGCTGGTCGGGTAGAAGGCGCGCAGCTCGGGCGTGTCGTCGGGCCAACCGAGCGTCGCGAAGGGCCAGAGTGCAGAGCTGAACCAGGTGTCGAGGACGTCTTCGTCCTGGCGCAGCTCCCCGCCGCAGGCTCCGCAGCGCTCGGGCGCCGCCTCGGCGACGATCGTCTCCTCGCAGGCATCGCAGTACCAGACCGGGATCTGATGGCCCCACCAGAGCTGGCGAGAGACGCACCAGGGCCGGATCTCGCGCATCCAGTTCAGATAGACGCGCTTCCACTGCTCGGGAGCGATCCGCACCTCGTCGCGTTCGACCGCCTCGATCGCCGGCTTCGCCAGCTCGTCCATGCGGCAGAACCACTGCAGGCTGATCAGCGGCTCGATCCGCTCGCCGGAGCGATGCGAGAACGGGACCGAGTGGGTGTAGGGCTCCTCACCACGCAGCCGGCCCTCGCCGCGCAGGTCCTCGACCACCGCCGCCTGGGCCTCGGCCGCGGTCATCCCCGCGTACTTACCGGCCCCCTCGGCGAGGCGGCCGTCCTCGCCGATCACGACGATCTCCTCGAGGCCGTGCTTGCGGCCGATCTCGAAGTCGTTCGGGTCGTGGCCGGGGGTGATCTTCAGCGCCCCGGTGCCGAACTCGGGGTCGACGTGCTCGTCGGCGATGATCGGCAGCCGCCGACCGACCAGCGGCAGCACGCAGAACCCGCCGACCAGGTCGGCGTAGCGCTCGTCGCCGGGAGCGACCGCGACCGCGGTGTCGGCCAGCATCGTCTCCGGGCGCACCGTCGCCACCGTCAGCACCTGGTCGGAGCCCTCGATCGGGTAGTCGATCGAATAGATCGAGTCGACCACCTCGCGGTTCTCGACCTCGAGGTCGGAGATCGCTGAGCGTGAGCCAGGGTCCCAGTTGACCATGTAGTAGTCGCGGTAGATGTAGCCCTTGTCGAAGAGCTGATTGAAGACCTTGTAGACCGCCCGCACGTAGCCGGAGTCGAGCGTGAAGCGCTCGCGCTCGTAGTCGCAGGAGGCCCCGAGCCGCTTGTACTGCTCGACGATCCGCGAGCCGTACTCCTCCTTCCAGGCCCAGACCCGCTTGACGAACTCCTCGCGGCCGAGCTCCTGGCGGCTGATCCCTTCTGCCTTGAGCTCTTTCTCGACCACCGACTGCGTAGCGATGCCCGCGTGGTCGGTGCCCAGAATCCAGAGCGCGTTGCGCCCCCTCATCCGGTTCATCCGCACCAGCGCGTCCTGCATCGAGCCGTTCAGGGCGTGCCCCATATGCAGGGCGCCGGTCACGTTCGGCGGCGGAATCGCGACCGAGAAGTTCTCCTCCGGCGTCCCGGTCGCCTCCGGATGGAAGTAGCCGCCATCGATCCACTCGGCAAAGATCCGCGCCTCGACCTCCGCCGGGTCGTAGCGGGTGATGCTCTCCAGTTTCTCTCGATTCGCAGCGCTCACCGCCGCGAGTCTAAAGACGCTAAGCCGATTCCTCGCTGAGCCCGTCCTCGGCGCTGCCGATGTCCTGGTGGACGGCCTCGGTGACGAGAGTCGGGCGACGTCCCTCGGTGATCGTCTCCTTGGTGACGACGCACTTGGTGACGTCGCGGCGCGAGGGCAGCTCGAACTGGACGTCGAGCAGGGTTTCCTCGAGGATCGAGCGCAGGCCGCGGGCGCCGGTCTCACGCTCGAGCGCCTTGTTGGCAATCGCCTCCAGGCTGTCCTCGGAGAAGACCAGCTCGATGTCGTCGAACTCGAAGAAGCGCTGGAACTGGCGGGTCAGCGCGTGTTTGGGCTCGGTCAGGATCGTGGTCAGGTCGTCACGGCTGAGCTGGTGGATCGCCGTGATCACCGGCAGCCGGCCGATGAACTCGGGGATCAGGCCGTACTCGATCAGATCCTCGGGCAGCACCTGCTCGAACCACTCGCCGGCGTCCTTCTTTTCGCGCGAAGAGATCGCGGCGCCGAAGCCGACGCCGCGGTCGCCGACGCGGCGCTCGATCACCTTGTCGAGCTCGGCGAAGGAGCCGCCGCAGACGAAGAGGATGTTGGTGGTGTCAATCGTCAGGAACTCCTGGTGGGGATGCTTGCGCCCACCCTGCGGCGGCACCGAGGCGGTCGTCCCCTCGAGAATCTTCAGCAGCGCCTGCTGGACGCCTTCGCCCGAGACATCGCGGGTGATCGACGGGTTGTCGGCCTTGCGCGCGATCTTGTCGATCTCGTCGATGTAGATGATTCCCGTTTCGGCCTTCTTGACGTCGAAGTCGGCGGCCTGGATCAACTTCAGGAGGATGTTCTCGACGTCCTCGCCGACGTAGCCGGCCTCGGTCAGCGCGGTCGCGTCGGCGATCGCGAAGGGGACGTTGAGGATGCGGGCGAGGGTCTGAGCCAGCAGCGTCTTGCCGCAGCCGGTCGGGCCCAGCATCATGATGTTCGACTTGTGAAGCTCGACCTCGGTCTCTTCGGACTGAGCGATCTGGACCCGCTTGTAGTGGTTGTAGACCGCAACCGAGAGCGAGCGCTTGGCGGCCTCCTGGCCGACCACGTACTCCTCCAGCACGTCGTGGATTTCCTGCGGTTTGGGCAGGTTCTCCAGCTCGAAGACGGGCGGTGCCGTCAACTCCTCGTCGATGATCTCGTTGCAGAGGTCGATGCACTCGTCGCAGATGTAGACACCCGGGCCGGCGATCAACTTTTTGACCTGGCGCTGCGACTTGCCGCAGAAGCTGCAGAGGAGCTGCTCGTTCGAGTCGGTGGGACGTGCCAGCGGAATCCCCTCCTAATGGGATTGGTCTTGAACTCCGGCGGGCTCCCGGAAGCTTAGTCGGGGCTGCCTGCCGGGATGTGGAGGACGTTTACGGCATTGGCCCGGCCGTCCCTGCTCCTGGGCTCGGCCTTGCGCCGGCTCGCTACGGTTGACAGATGCCTGCCGAGCCCGAGATCGCCCCCGTCAGCCCCGCCCACTACGAGGAGCTGCAGCCGCTGATCGCGGCCTACCAACGCTTCTATGAAGTCGAAGCGATCGACGAGGCCCGCAATCGCGAGTTCTTCCGTCGCTTCCTCGACCCGAGCGAAGTCGGCATCCTGCTCGGTGCCCGCGCCGAGGACCGCTTCCTCGGCTACGCCTGCCTCTACTGGCACTTCAGCTCGACCCAGGCGGTCGAGACGGTGCTGATGAACGACCTCTACGTCGAGGCCGACGCGCGCGGCCGAGGCGTCGGCCGGGCGCTGATCGAAGCCAGCGCCGATGTCGCCCGCTCCCGCGGCGCCGCCCATCTGCAGTGGGCGACCGCCCCCGACAACCACTCCGCCCAACGCCTCTACGACTCGACCGGCGCCGAGCGCAGCGAGTGGTACGAGTACGAGCTCGGGCTGTGATTCGTCGAGACCTGCATTGACCACGTAATACGGGGCAAATGCAGACCTCACCGAAAATCGCCTTGGAAAGCGTCCCCCGTGACGCGCCGGAGGTGATGGCGCTCTACGCGCCGTTCATCCGTGAGGCCGACGGGCCGCTGGAGTACGACCGCGACGGGGCCGGGGTCGACCTCGAGGCGGAGATCGCCACCGGGCCGCCGGCCGATCTGGTTCCGCCCGGGGGCATCTTCCTGCTCGCCCGCGTCGACGGCGAGCCGGTCGGAATCGGCGGCGTCCGCCACCTCGATACCGAGGTAGCCGAGGTCAAGAGCATGTTCGTCTCTCCCGCCCACCGCGGCCTTGGCCTCGGTCGCAAGATCCTCGCCGAGCTCGACGCGATCGCCGCCGAGCACGGCTGCCGCGCCGTCCGCCTCGATACCTCTGCGTATCTGACCGACGCGCTGCGCCTCTACCGGGGGGCCGACTACCGCGCGGTCCCCGCCTACAACGACAATCCCAAAGCCGACCTCTGGTTCGAACGCTCGCTGACCGACTAGCTCCAGCGATCCCAGCGGGTCAGCAGCGTGGTCGGATCGACGGCGATGCCGTTGGCGTGGACCTCGAAGTGGAGGTGGCAGCCGGTGCCGACCGCGTTGCCGGTTTCGCCGACCGAGCCGATCCGCTCGCCCTCGAAGACCCGATCGCCCTTGCGAACCCGAGCCGGGCTTGGCATGTGCGCGTAGAAGTAGCTGCGCTTCTCCCCCTCGCCGTGGATCAGAGCGAAGTTGCCGTAGAGAACGGGGTCGTAGCCAACCTGGCGCACGCGCCCGTTGCGGACCGCGACCAGCGGCGTGCCGCAGGCGGCGGTGATGTCGAAGCCTTCGTGGATGCGGCCGCTGCGCGGAGCGTGGAATTCGCCGACGGCGCCGCGCACCCCGTGCGGTCCGGCGACCGGGAAGACGTGGCCCCAGTAGGTCGTGCCGCCGTCGCGGCTGGCGACTTCGGCGCCCGCGGAAGCGGGACCGGCACAGAAGGCAGCAAGGCAGAGCAGGCCGACCGCGACCCGGTGGAACGGCGCAGCGCTCAGAGCTCAACCTTGAACGAGCGCTTCGCGGGGGTGCGGTCGGTAACCCCGTCCGGCCTGACGGCGCGGACCTGGAACTTGTGCCGACCCTCTTTCAAGCCCCTGAACGTCTTCGGAGATTTGCACGCTTTCCAGGGCTTTTTATCCAATTTGCACTGGAAGGTCGAGCCCGCGACGGTGGCAGTGAAGCGGAAGGTCGCCTTGACTCTGTCGGTCTTGCCTTTCGGGCCACCTTTGCCGAGCTTGGTGTCAGGGCTGGGCAAGGCGGTCGGCGGACCGCAGCCCGCGGCGCTCACCAAGCACGGGATTGGCGGATCGGGGTCGGGACAGCCATCTTTCTGGCCCGCCTTGACGGGACATTTGTCCTGCGTCTCGTCGCCGAACCCGTCGCCGTCCGCATCGGGCTCCAGCGTCGCCTGCACCAGCAGTTCCATACTGGGCTGCGGAGAGTTCGGCAGGGTGTCCACCCCTTCGCCGAGCGGCGGATTCCAGTAGTCCAGTGGGAGGTCGAGCTTGGCGGCGATCACCGGAATCGGTTCGCCTCCCGCGGCGTTGGGAAAGTCGAGCCCGAGGCGGTCTCCCGCGACCACCGGCAGTCGCGTCGCGTACTCGTATATGCCCGCCGGCAGCGGCAGCGACTCGAGCGAGCCGGCTCCGACACCGGTGTTCCCTCGGATCACGCGCAGGCGCAGCTTGCGCTCCAGCGTCCCCGCGCCGCTGTCACCGGCCTTGACGCGCCACGAGGTGAGCACACCGGCGCTGGGCGCGACCGCTCCCCCCGCTGCCCGGCTCTCCTCCGGCAGATCGCGGTTCGAAAACGTGCACGACCAGGTTTCCGTTTCGCCAGCGCAGGCTTCCCAATTGATTTCGTTCTCCAGGTTGCTGCCGAACACCGTCGCGGCAATCGCGCCCGGCGGGACCGCGAGGAAGCCGCAGAGAGTCACGAGCATCACGAGGGTCTTGCCGGGCCGGAGCATGACTCCCGACCCTAGCCTGCGCGCCGGACCGCGCTAGTGGTGATCGATCACGCGGTCGACGATGTTGTACTCCTTCGCCTCCTCCGCGCTCATGAAGTAATCGCGTTCGGTGTCCTGGGTGACCTTCTCGAAGGACTGCCCGGTGTGATGGGCGATGATCTCGTCGAGGCGACGGCGGACGTCGATGATCTCTTTGGCGTGGATCTCGATGTCGGTCGCCTGCCCCTGGAAGCCGGCGGAGACCTGGTGGATCAGAATCTTCGAGTTCGGCAGCGACATCCGCTTGCCGGCGGCGCCACCGCTGAGCAGCAGCGCGCCCATGCTCATCGCCACACCGACGCAGATCGTCTGCACGTCGGGTTTGATGAACTGCATCGTGTCGTAGATCGCCAGGCCCGCATAGACGGAGCCGCCAGGCGAGTTGATGTAGATGCTGACGTCCTTGTCGGGGTCCTCGGACTCCAGGTGCAGGAGCTGGGCGACGATCAGATTGGCGATGTCGTCGGTGACCGGCGTGCCGAGGAAGATGATCCGCTCGCCGAGCAAGCGCGAGTAGATGTCGAAGGCGCGCTCGCCGCGCGAGGTCTGCTCGACCACCATCGGGATCAGGGGACTCATCGGTGGCTCACTCTACTCATCGTCCGGAGTCCAGAGTTTGTCCGCTTTCTCCTCGCGCTCCTTCTCCGGAGTCCAGATCGCCTCGCGCGCCTGCGCCTGCTCGAGCGGGATCGGAACCGCCGCCTCGGCCACCAGCTCGACCGCTTTGCGGGCCTTGATGTCTTCGGCGATCATCGCGTCGCGGCCGTTCTCACGCAGCCGCGCCAGCAGCTTCTCGGGGGTGGTTCGCTCGTGCTCGGCGGAGTGCTCGAGAGCCTCGACCAGCTCCTCGTCGGTCACCTCGATCCCCTCGGCATCGGCAATCGCGGTCACCACCGCCTCGCGCTTGAGGTCTTTCAGGGCGTCGGGCCTCGACTCCTCGATCAGCTCCTCGCGCGTTTTGCCCTGCATCTGCAGGAAGGCGTTGGGGTCCATGCCGCGACCGGCGAGCTGGCGTTCCATCCGCTCCCAGCGTTCGGTCGCCCGCGCCGTCACCAGGTCGTCGGGAACGTCGACCTTCGCGGCGGCGACGGCGGCATCGATCGCGGCGATCCTGAAGTCCTCCTCGGCGCGGCTGTTCAACGCCGAGCTGACTTTCTCGGAGATGTCGGCGCGCAGCTCCTCCAGCGTGTCGAACTCGGAGGCGTCGGAGGCGAAGTCGTCGTCGAGCTCGGGGAGGATTTTCTCCCGCACCTCCTTGACCTTGACGTTGAAGACGGCATCTTCACCGGCCAGGTTCTCGGCCTGGTATTCGTCCGGGAAGGTGACCTTGACCTCGACGTCGTCGCCGGCCTTGGCGCCGGTCAGCTGCTCCTCGAAGCCCTCGATCAGCTGGCCCGAGCCAAGCGCCAAGAGGTAGTCCTCGGCCTTTCCGCCCTCGAAGGCGGTGCCGTCGAGCAGCCCCTCGAAGTCGATCAGCAGCGAGTCGCCCTCGGCGGACTCGCGCTCGACCGGCTCCAGCCGGGCAAAGCCCTCGCGGATGCGATCGATCTCGGTGTCGACGACCTCGTCGGGCGCGTCTTTCTCCTCGCGGCCGACCTCCAGGCCCTTGTACTCACCGAGCTGCGCCGGGGGCCGCACGCCGACCTCGAACTTGAACTCGAGCGGCTGGCCCTCCTCCTCGGGCGTCGTGGTCATCTCGATGCTCGGGTCCCCGATCGGGCTGACCCCGGAGGACAGCAGCGCCCGTTCGTACCACTCGGGCAGCGCCTCGCGGATCGCCTCCTGCAGAACCGGACCGAAGCCGAGCCGCTGGATCACCAGCGAGGGCGGCGCCTTGCCGGCGCGGAAGCCGGGCATCCGCATCTCCTTGGCCATCGCGCGGGCGGCGCGCGATGCGGCGCGCTCGACGTCCTTGGCCGGAACCTCGACCTCGACCCGTACGCGCGAGTTGTCCAGCTCGGTGAGCTTCGTCTCCATCGGCCGCTGACCCTAGCGAGACCGGCGCTTCGCCAGCATCTCGCGCAGGGCAGCCCCGAAATCGATCGCGAAGGAGACGCCCCTTCCCAGCGGCCCGGTGACCAGCCAGGCCTTGCCGCGATCGACCGCGCCGCCGTTACTCATTCGCGTATTCCAGCAGGGACTCGTCGATCAGCCACTCGACCGGCGCGTGGTCGTCGGTGTAGACCTCGCCGCCGGAGAGCCGTGGCGCCAACGCGACCGCCGCTGCGCGGGCGAGTGGCCGCAGATCGGCCGGCAGCCGACCGGCGCCCGCGCGCAGGCGCGCGGCGGAGAGGTTGGTGCCACCGCCGACCAGCAGCGTGTTGGTGTCCTCGATCGGGTAGCGCAGGACCCGCGGGAACGACGCCGCCATCGTCCGCCCCAGCACCCGCTCGAGCTCGTCGCCACCCTCGGGGTGGCCGACGTTGACGATCGTCATCCCGCCCGGCGCCAGCCGTTCCCGGGTCAGCGTGAAGAACTCCTCGGTGGTCAGATAAAAGGGGATGTATGGCTGGCGGTAGGCGTCAACCATGATCGCGTCGTAGCCGCCCTCGGCGGCGCGCAGCCAGGGCCTCGCATCCTCGTCATAGACGGTCATCCGCGAGTTGTGGAGGCCGAGGAAGCGTTCGCCGAGATCGGTCAGCTCGGAGTCGATCTCGACCGCGTCGACGGCGGTCCGCGGGAAGTAGTGGCCGAAGGCGCGGGCGACGGTGCCGCCGGCGTTGCCGAGGATCGCGATCCGCCGCGGCGGCCGTGCCGTGGCCGCCGCCGGCAGCACCAGGTGCCCGTCCCAGTAGTCGCCGGTCAGGTAGCTGCCCGGCCGGTAGAGGGAGTGCACGGCCTGACCCTCGTTGAGCTCCAGCACCCTGGTGCCGTCGTCGCGTTCGACCACGCGGGCATACTGGTGGGTCGTCTCCGCCTCGTAGAGGACGGTGCCCTCACCGGAACCTTTGATCGTCCCGACCGGCAGCACCAGCACCACGGCCAGCGCCGCCGGGACCACCAGCGCCCGCCAGCCGACCCCGACGCTGGCCACCAGCGCGAGGGCGAGGGCGAAGGCGATGAAGGTGCGCTGGGTTCCGAGCAGCGGGATCAGCAGCAGGGCCGAGATCATCGTCCCCAGCAGCGAGCCGGCGGTCGAGATCGCGTAGAGGCGGCCGACCACCTCGCCGGCGGTGTCGCGCTCGCCGACCGCGAGCCGGACCGCCCAGGGCGAAGCGGCGCCGAGCATCGTCACCGGCACCGCGACCAGGACCAGGACCCCGAGCAGCGAGCCGGCGAAGGTCCCGATCGAGACGCTGTCGAAGGCCTCGACCGAGAAGTCGAGGAAAGGGCGCGCCGCGAACGGGATCACCGCGATCAGCAGCGAGGCGCCGAGCACGAGCAGGCAGAGGCTGCGCAGGTGAGGGTGGCGGTCGGCGTAGCGGCCACCGAACCAGTAGCCGATCGAGAGGGCGACGAGGACGACCCCGATCGTGTTCGCCCAGACGATCGTCGAAGCGCCGAAGTAGGGCGCCAACAAACGCGCCGCGGCGATCTCGGCACCGAGGCTGCAGGCTCCGACGACGAAGACCAGAGCGGCCAAGAGCAGCCGCTCAGACCGGGCGGTTTTCAGGATCCCCCCCGCTCCCGGTCAGCTGCCTCTCGAGTCGATCGCCGTGCCCGGCCGCGACGGCACGCTGGGCGCGGGCGGGGTCGAGCTCGATGCCGCGATCCTGGGCGAGGTCGAGCAGCCGCTGCTTCTCGATCCCCTCGCGGGCGGCTTCGAAGAAGACCCAGGCGAGCAGGCCGAGGCCGAGGAAGGTCCCCTCGATCATCATCACCACGCCGGCCGTGCTCTGGTCCTGGACCGGCGAGAGGCCCCACTCGAGCTCGCCCGAGGAGTAGCGGCCGTAGAGCACGGTGCCCGACCACATGAGGACGTTGCCGAGGATCGCGCCGGTGAAGCGGACCGCGATCACGTAAACCACCTTCCAGGCGGCGGTGAACCACTCCGGCTTTGGCAGCGGCCCGAACACCGGCATCCACATCAGGGCCCCGAAGGCGATGAAGGTGGTGTGCTCGACCGCGTGCAGGAAGGCGCCCCCGTAAGCGGCGTCGTACATGACCGGGACGTGCCAGAAGAACATGTTCGCCGCCCAGAGCGGGAAGGCGATCAGCGGGTGGGCGAGGACCCTGAGGCGGTCGAAGACGGGGATCGCGAGGATCGGCTGCAGCAGCGGCCCGGTCAGGCCCAGGACCAGCAGCAGGCTGGCGATGTCCCCGATCAGCAGGTGCTCGACCATGTGGGCGATCACCAGTTCCTCGGCGATGTAGTCGATCGGCGAGGCGATCGCGGCGAAGATCGTCAGCAGGCCGGCGGCGAAGCAGAGCTGGCGCCAGAGCGGCACCGGCCGCCCCTTGGCGGCCAGCGTCGCCGAGCGCTTTACATACAGCGCGGCCGCAACCAGAAGCGGGATCAGCTCGATCAGGCCGAGGACGGCGCCCGCGAGGGCGAAGGGCAAAGTCATCTCGATTCAGCGTAGCGACGCGCACCAGCGCCGCTGCCGCCGCCGCTGGTAGGTTCGCGCGGCCCATGAGCAGCCCGATCGACGACCAGTTCCCACCCATCGGCAGCTACGGTTTCCTCTCCGACTGCCACACCGCGGCGCTCGTCTCCTTCTCCGGCTCGGTCGAGTGGCTCTGCCTCCCCCGCTTCGACTCCCCCAGCACCTTCGCGGCGCTGCTCGACCGCGGCGCCGGCCGCTTCAGCCTGCGCCCGAAGGGGACGATCGTCCCGATCAGCCGCCGCTACGAGCCCGGCACCCTGGTGATCGAGACGACCTGGGTGACCGATACGGGCTGGGTCGTGGTCAAGGATGCGCTGACGATCGCCGAGTGGGCCAGCTCCGGAGAAGACAGCGATGGCGACGGGCGCCCGGACACCGGTCACGAGTCCGACCGCTCGCTGCTGCGGACGATGACCTGCATCGACGGCGAGGTCGAGATGGACATGGAGTGCCTGCCGCGCTTCGCCTACGGGCTCGACGAGGCGACCTGGACCGGCGGCGAGCTCGGCGAAGCGGTGGCCCATGCCGAGGACGGCACCACCCTGCAGCTGACCAGCGACATGGAACTGGAGATCGACGGCGGCAGGGTCAGCGGCAGCCTGAAGCTGCGCGAGGACGAGAGCGGCTTCTGCGCGCTGAGCTGGAACGTGGGCGAGCTGGGCGGACCGCGCAGCTCGCCAGAGGCGCTGGAGCGACTCGACTCCACCGAAGAGTTCTGGCGCGAGTGGCTGCGCGACGGCAACTTCCCGGACCACCCCTGGCGGATCCACCTGCAGCGCTCTGCGCTCGTGCTCAAGGGCCTCACCTACACCCCGACCGGGGCGATCCTGGCGGCGCCGACGACCTCGCTGCCGGAGACCCCCGGGGGCGAACGCAACTGGGACTATCGCTTCAGCTGGATCCGTGACTCGACCTTCAGTCTCTGGGCGCTGCACACGCTCGGCTTCGACCAGGAGGCGCGCGACTACATGCGCTTCATCGTTCAGGTCTGCCGCAACCATCCCGACCTGCAGATCATGTACGGGATCGGCGGCGAGAAGGAGTTGACCGAGAGCACCCTCGACCACCTCTCCGGGTACGGCGGCGCGAAGCCGGTGCGGATCGGCAACGGCGCCTTCGACCAGCGTCAGAACGACGTCTGGGGCGCCCTGCTGGATTCGATCTACCTGCACGAAAAGGCGCTCAAAGGGCATGGCACTCCGGCCGACCGCGAGCTGGTCCGCTACCAGGTGGAGGCGGCGATCGAGGCCTGGCCGCACCCCGACCAGGGCATCTGGGAGTCGCGCGGCGAACCGCAGCACTACGTCTCCTCGAAGCTGATGATCTGGGTCGCGGTCGACCGCGGCGCGCGGATGGCCCGGGGGCTCGGCTTCGAGGCGGTCGCCGACGAGTGGCGGGCCAAGGCCGATGAGTTCCAGGCGGAGATCCTCGAGCGCGGCGTCCGCGACGGCGTCTTCCGCCAGCACTACGACACCGATGCGCTCGACGCCTCGCTGCTGCTGATCCCGCTGCTGCGCTTCCTGCCGCCGGACGACCCGCGCATCTGCGCGACCGTCAACGCGATCGCCGAGGATCTGACCGAGCACGGCCTCGTCCTTCGCTACAAGGTCGAAGAAACCGATGACGGCCTGCAGGGCAAGGAGGGCACCTTTCTGATCTGCTCTTTTTGGCTGGTCTCGGCACTCTCGGAGATCGGCGAGTGCGAGCGCGCTCGCTCGCTCTGCGAGCGCCTGCTGGAGTCGGCCGGCTGGCTCGACCTCTTCGCCGAGGAGCTCGAGGCCGACTCCGGTCGCCATCTCGGCAACTTCCCGCAGGCCTTCACCCACCTGGCGCTGATCAACGCCGTTTCCCACGTGATCGCCGACGAGCAGCGCGATGGCAACGGCTTCACCGCCGTCTTCAGCGAGATGGGCGGGGTTCGCAAACCTGGGTGAGTCCCACTGACCGACGCGACAGTTTCCTGTGCAGACAAGAAGTTTGCAGACAAAACGTTTCGTTTGCTCTATATTTGCTGCAGGATGACGGAGCTCGATCGCGCTGACGACAATGGCCTCCTAGTGGCCCTGAGTCACCCTTTGCGGCGTCGAATTCTGCGCCGGATGCGAGGCGAGGAGACGATGAGCCCGCGCCGGCTGGCCAGGGAGTTCGAGCTGCCGGTGAGCAACCTCGCCTACCACGTGCGGGTCCTAGCGGACTGCGGCGCAGTCACGCTGGTCCGGGTGAAGCCGGTGCGCGGGGCGATCAAGCATTACTACCGCAGCTCGGTGAAACCCGCCTGGGCCCAGCAGATCATCGACCTCGAGTCCTCGCAGGAGCAGGGCTCGGGGGAGACTCCCGGCGATCCGGCCACTTAGCGGCCCAGCGAGGGCATGAGCGAGACCGACGACAGCTGGAGCACCAAGGCCGCGGATCTCGCGACCGAGTCGACGGTTCTGCGCCAGATCCTCGACGTCCACCCGGTGTTGCTGACCGTGCCCGAGCTGGTCCGCGAAATCGCCGGCGAGGAGACCGCCTTCGCCGAGCGCGACGCGATCGAACGCGCCGTGCGCGACCTCGCTGGCATCGGCCTCCTGCACAGCCACGGACAGTTCGTCGTCCCGACCCGGGCGGCATTGCACTTCAGCGAGTTGCTGGACCGCTGAGCGCCAGCCAGCGGAAGCGAGGCCGCAGCCGTTCTTCGAGCTCAGTTGCGGCGACGGCCGCGCCTGGGTCGCGCTCCGGGTCTTCGCTGATCAGCAGCACGTCGGTCGCGTCGAAGCCCTGCAGCTGGTCCTCGACGGCCTGGACGAGGTCCTCATCCCCGACCCGGGCTTCCGCCTCGACCCCGGCCTTCGCCAGCGAGGCGACCGTGATCACCAAACTGCGCTGAGCCTCGCGGCGGGCGCCCTCCACGTCGGAGGCCCAGCGGTCGAGAAAGCCAATCCGTGCCGGCGCCAGCACCAGCACCGTTGCGGCGGCGGTGCTCCGGGGCGCGGCCAGCGCTGCGATCCTCGCGATCGTTGCAGGATCCTCGACTGGAAAGGCGGCCACCAGCAGCAGTCGGGTGGGGCCCGAAGGGTCTCCGGTTCGGCCAAGGGCTCCACGCGGGCGCAGGCGAACGGCGATGTAAACGATCGCAACCGCCACCACAGCGCCCATCGCGGCCCCGGGGCCGGGGCCGCCAAGCAGGAAGGCGGCGGCAACCGGGACGGCGATCGCGGACACGATGAGCGGCAGCTTCCATGGAGCCACCACCACAGGGTGCCAGGCGCGAGCGCCGCCCCGTGCCTCCTGGGCTCAGGAGCCCTTGCTGATTGCTGCCGGCGTCACGCCGTGACTGGACACGATCTTCACGCTTCCCACCTCCCCTTCTGTTCCCTGTTCTCCCTGATTGCCGCGCCATCGCGACTTGCTTGAGATTACTCTAAATAATTCTAGCATTCAAGGGCGAGCGACAAAAGCCGCAAATAAAAGGAAGAAATACAATTGCTATGGAATTCCTGAGTTGAAACGTTTAGATTGCATCTCATCGGCCGCCACCGTCAAAACGACTGAAGGAATGCGCCTTGCCGAAGACGAAGAAAAAAGATGGGGTCGAACAGCTCGTCGCCAAAGCGTTCGCGCACCCCATGCGCGTACAGATCCTGATCATTCTCAACGAGCGGGTTGCCAGCCCCAATCTGCTCTCTCAGGAGCTCGATCAGAGCCTCAACCTGGTCGCCTACCACGTGCGCGTGCTGGAGAAATACGACTGCATCGAGCTGGTCGACACCAAGCAGCGCCGCGGCGCCACCGAGCACTTCTACCGTGCGACGAGGCGGCAGTTCCTGACCGACAGCGAGTGGTCGCGAATGCCGGAGAGCCTGCGACCGGGCCTCTCCGGAGCGATGCTGAAATCGTTCTTCGACGACATCGACGAGGCGGTCACCAGCGGCACTTTCGACGAGCTCGAGGATCGCCACCTCAGCCGCACGCCGATGGTCGTCGATCGCAAGGGGTGGAGCGACGTCGCCAGCCTGCTCTCGGAGACGCTCGACCGGGCGCTGGAGATCCAGGCCGAATCAGGCAAGCGACTGGCCGAGAGCAACGAGGAGGGCGTGCTCTCGAAGGTCCAGATCCTGCATTTCAAGTCGCCGCGTCCCGAGGACGACGCAGGCGATTCGAACTGACGGAGCCGGCGTCGCTCAGCTGTTGAGCGGCGCCGCCGCCTCCGGCGTCGCCACGACGAAGGAGAAGCTCTCCTCCAGATAGAGATGGACGCTCTCGGCGTCGTGGTGGCTGTACCCGATCGAGAGGTCCTGGCCCGACTCGAAGAGGAAGTCGCCCCCGCGCAGGCTCATCACCACCGCGCCTTTCAGCCCGGGCGCCCAGACGATCGGGCCACCGAGGATCTTGGCCAGGTGGTCGAAGAGCGGGTATCCCCCGTGCTCAGCAGTCTCGATTACCAGCGTGTACTCGTCGGGCCCGAGCGCCAGCCCGTAGGGGCCCTCGACGCCCGCCCGGCGAATCGACTCGACCGCACGGGAGACGCAGCGCGGATAGGCCTCGGCGTCCTTCTCCAGCGGCTCCGGACCGAACGGCGAGGCGGCGGCGATTCCGCTGATCCCCGCCTGCTCCCAGCCGTGGAAGACGGCCACGTTCTCGGCCAGGGCGATCTGGCGGGCGGCCTCGTCGAGCGGGGCGAGGTCGGCGTCGACGGCGCCGCGGTCGTCGTCGCGCAACTCGGCGCGGGAGATCGCGAAGCCAGCCCGCAGCTCGGCCAGGGGCAGAACGCGGCGCTTCAGGGCGCTGACGCCTTTGCCGTTGGGCGGCGGCACCTCCTCGGCGCGGCCGAGGTTGGTCGCCGAGTACTCCCAGCCGTGGGGACCGGAGAAGTCGACCAGGCGACGGGCCGCCAGCGGCCCTTGAAGGCGCTCGCGGGCCTCATCGTCGAGCAGCTGCCAGTTGCCGTCCGAGACCGGCGCCAACCGGCGCAGAAGATGGTTCATTGAGACTCCCCTTTCAAGCTGCCGATTCCGAGCGAGCCGTCGGTCGAGGTGGCGCTGCCACCACTCGCCTCGCCACTGTCGGTGTCCTCAGAGCCCGCCTCGGCGGCCTCGCCGTGCTCGACGATGTCGCCGTCGCGGAACAACACCCCTTTGGCGATCTCACGCCAACGTGGAGTGCGCCGGAGCAGGAACTCGAGATCCATCGCGAAGTGCTTGAACTCCTCGCCCTGGGCGTCTTCCATGATCGCCCGCGCTTCCGGATCGGTCTCCAATGCCAACCGCTGCTGGTACCACCCGATCGCCTCCGCCTCCTCGGTCAGCGAGACGCAGATACGGGCGTAGCTTCGGGCCCCGGCGGAGAGCTCCTCGGGCGGCTCGTGATACTGGTCGAATCCCATGCCACGACCCTACCCGCTCATGCCCGTCCCACACGGCTGCCAGGGACGGGCGAAGAGGTCGTACGACTTGCGGATGGCGCTGAACCCGAGCGCGGCGGCGGCGGCGCAGAAATCTGCCGTGGGCAGCTCGTACTCGGCGACCAGAACCGCCTTGCCGGCGTCGGTGAAGACCTCGTAGTAACCGCATTCCTCGTACTGGAAGCACTCCTCGACCACGGCGAAGTCGAACTGGCCGACGAGCTGGGCCGCCTGACGGCCGTCGTTCTTCAACGCAACCGCCATTCCGCGGCGGTGGACCTGACGGGCGATCCAGCGGTTGAAACGAAGCTGGTCGGCGCGGCTGATCTCGAAGCCGGTCTCGTTTTCGGGTTCCCAGCCGGCCAGGTTGTCGGGCTCGACCGCGTCGAAGCCCTTGCGGGCGCAGATCCCGATCCGCTGCCTCAGCGGCGCCGCGAACAGCTCGAAGCGGCTGACGTCGAGCCAGCGCTCGTCGGGAAAGCCGTCGTAGCGGCGCCCGATCACCGAGCGCGGGAACTCGCCGGCGTCGGGCCGGTAGCTCTCCCAGCTGCCGACGTCGAGATAGCAGATGGCCTTGCGGCCGCGCCGGTGCAGGGCCTTGACGTCAGCGGCGCTCGATTCGAAGCCGTCGATGTCATAGATACCAGCCTCGACACCGAGATCGAGCTTGCCCTGCAGCTGCCACTGCCAGGGAGCGGTGGTCGGCTCCGGCTGCCAGCGCTCGGCCGCCGCCGGGGCCGCGGTGAGCGCCAGCAGGAGAGCAATCGCGAATGCGGTGAGGAGGGATCGCAAGGCAGTGATCATTGCGCACGGCCGGCCCCCGCTATCGTGTGGGAACGGCGGCCGACTCGGGCCCCGGGCGCTGCACGGCCTCGATCCGAACGCCCTCAGGGCGGCGCCGGTAACTGCAAGCCGGCACACGAGAAACCGATGGCAGTGAAAAGGGAACAGACTCAAACCGAGCGGCAACCAGCGGACGCCCACGCGACCGACGGACTGGTGAGCGAGAAGGAGCTCTGGCGGCGCTTCGGCGACGGCCGCGACCCGATGATCCGGGAGGAGCTGGTGCGCCGCTACCTGCCGTTCGCGAAAAGCCTGGCGCTGCGCTATCGCGGCGCCAGCGAGTCTTTCGACGATCTCCTGCAGGTGGCCAGCCTCGGCCTCGTCAACGCGATCGACCGCTTCGACCCCTCCCGCGGCACGCCCTTCACCGCCTTCGCCTCGCCGACCATCCTCGGCGAACTCAAACGCCACTTCCGCGACCGCGTCTGGACTGTGCGGGTACCGCGCGGCCTGCACGACCGCATGGCCGAAGTCGAGAAGGCAATCACCGAGCTGACCGTGCAGCTGCAGCGCTCCCCCTCGGTAGGCGAGATCGCCAGCCGGCTCGAGGTCGACCCCGCCGAGGTCCTGGAGGTCCTGGAGGCCAACCACAACCGGCGGCCGCTCTCGCTCGACCGCCCGGTCGGTAGCGAGGAGGACGAATCTCCGGCCTCGGAGTGGGTGGGAGACGAGGACTCCGGCTATGAGCTGATCGAGGACAAATTGGCCCTGGAGGGGGTCCTCCCCCATCTCGACGAGCGCGAACGGCTGGTCCTGCAGCTGCGCTTCGTCGAGGACATGACCCAGTCCCAGATCGCCGAGAAGATCGGCCACTCGCAGATGCATGTATCGCGCATCCTGCGGCGCACTCTGGAGCGGATCCGCGAAGAGGTCGCCGAACAGAATCGCGTCGCCGAGAGCGCCGACGACGCCGGGTAGACCGGGGGCGCTGCTCAGGCGCTGAGGGCGTCGATCGCGACGATGAGGAAATCCCCACCCTCGCCCTCCTCGACGCGCAGATCGTCGGCCAAAGCCTCCAGCGAGCCGACCCGAGGGACGTCGAGGCCCTGGCGCAGGCGTTCACCGGCGCCCTCGCTCATCGGCCCGACCCGCAGCTCGACACCCTCTTCGCGGTCGGTGATGGTGAGCTCGACGTGGCCGTCGGCAAAGCCCTGCGGAGCGGCGGCGGAGATCGCGTCGCTGAGCAGCATCGTGTCGGCGAGGCGATCGACCGTGATCTCGCGGCGCGCCGCGAGGGCACCGAGGACACGGCCCAACACCGGTCCGACCAGCTCCGGCGGGCCGACCCTGACCTCGGTCGCATCCGGCCGGGCGACCGCCTGCTGCGCAGCCGACGAGTCAGTCGCGGCGGCGGACTTGAGTGGCACGTTCATGCGGATTTCGGTGCCGCGGTCGAGCCCGCCGCTGATCTCGAAGCTGGCCGAGAGTGCCGCGATCAAGGTCAGTCCGATCCGCAGGCTCGGGCGCTCGACGTCGGGCCGGGGGCGGATGCCCATGCCGAAGTCCCGGACGACGACGTCGAGGCCCTCGTCCTCACCGAAGGCCTCGACCTCGAGCGCACCCTTTTCGTCCTCGGGATAGGCGTGGACGACGACGTTCATTGCCGCCTCGGTGACCACCGTCTTCAGGTCGGCGACGGACGCTTCGTCCATCCCCAGCCGCTCACCGAGGCCAGCGAGGGCGTGGCGGACGACCGCTACGTTCTCGGCCCGGGCCGGCAAAGACATTCGCAGCCCGGGTCGGTCGTCAGTCTTCGTGTTCACGCATTCCAATCCCGGGCTTCTGACCCGCTCGAATCTCGGGGCCGAGCATAGCTTGCACTGCTGCCAGGGCCATCGTCTACCCCTGCCCGATAGCGGGCAAACAGGTTCGGAAAGTGGAACCGTTCGCGCTCGCTGTTGTACCATCCTGCCCGTGCAACCCGCCCCCTTCGAGACGTCTTTCGCAGAGGCCGACGGGGTCCGCATCGTCGCGGTTCGCGGCGAGCTCGACCTCAGTACCGCTCCGGACCTTCATGCGCCTCTCGACAGCGCCCTGGAGGACCCTCAGGCCTCGGTGCTGATCGACCTCTCCGAGTGCGAGTTCATCGACTCGACCGGAATCGCCCTGATCGTCCGCGCCTGGCAACGGCTAGACGGAACCGGTGACCCCGGCTCCAATCCTCGGCTCGTTATCTGCACCGACCGCGACCAGGTCCGGCGCGTGCTCGACGTCAGCGGGCTCGACCAGTCGATTCCGGTCCACGCCACCCGTGAGGACGGACTGGCGGCACTGCGTGATTAGGCACACAGAGCGCGCTTTCACCGCATAGGCATCTACCGGCTCGGGTAGTTGGTTTTGATGCCCGCCCCCCGTCGACCGAAAATGCCGCGCGAGCTGTTCGAGACGCGCAGCCACACCTGGCACGCGCTCGGCCTCGGCGACGAGCTGACCCCGCGCTTCTCGAAGCGGGCACTGGGCGGGCTATTCATCGCCCTGCTGGTGATCGCCGCGACCCTAGTCGTCTACGGGCAGCGGGCGCGAATCGCTCCGGGCTATGAGGACTGGGTCCGGATCGCCACCGTCATCATCCTCGTGATCGCGGGGTCGGCCGCGACGCATTGGCTCGCCAGCGGCCTCACCCCGCGCCTGTACCGGCGCCTGGACCCGGCCACGGCAGGCACCGCCGGCTTCGTGATCCGCCTGGTGGCAATCGTCGCGGTGGTGATCCTCGCCCTGCGCATCGCCGGCGTCAACGCCGGAGCGCTCGCGGTCGGCGGCGCCTTCACCGCGGTTCTGCTCGGACTCGCCGCGCAGCAGTCGTTGGGCGGCATCTTCGCCGGCGTCGTCCTGCAGACGACGCGCCCATTCCGGGTCGGCGAACGGGTGCGCCTGGTGGGCGGGGCTCTCGCCGGTTCGCTGGAGGGCACCGTCACCTCACTCGGCCTCTTCTATACGACGCTGACGCAGGGCGCCGACCGCCTACTCGTCCCCAATAACGTCCTGCTCCAGCTCGTCGTCGTGCCGCTGCGCGAGCCCGACAAAGTCGACGTCCGCGCCCGCTTCCCGACCGCCGCCAGCCCGCGGCGAGTCGAGCAGCGGCTGCTGCGCGAGATCACCGTACCGACCCGCTACCGGCCCAGCGTCTCACTCGAGGAGCTCGACGCCGACGGGGTCACCCTCCGCGTCAACGCGACGCCACTGCGCCCCGAGGATGGCTCACAGCTGGCCGAGGAGGTCCTGGAGGCATTGCGCAGCCAGCAGCGGTTCGAGACCGGGGAACACCGGGCTGTCGCGAACGGCGGCTAGGCGAAGAGAAGGATCAGGAGATTGGCCAACACGGCCACCGGGGTGCCGAAGATGGCCAGAGAGCGGAAGAATTTCGCGAAGCCGCCGTGGTAGCGGACGCTGTCCATGAGCAGTAGCCCGACGACATGGGCCATGTTGACCAACGCGATGCCGATTGCGATCAGGACCGCGGCCGCCTGCGCGCCGGTCGCGTTGCCGTCGCCTCCGAAGACCGCCGCGGCGAGGATCGCGGTGACGATCGTGCCGATGATTCCCATCACCATCCCGAAGAAGTCGGGGCGCGAGACGCCGGCGCCGTAGGCGGCACCGAATTCGGTCGCCTCGACCGGGTCGACGGTGCCGCGGCCCGCGGTCTCGACCTCGACCACGTGCTCGGTGCCGTCATCCTCGCCATGGAGGACGACTAGCCGCAGCGGCGGCTCGAGCCCTGCCTGCGCCTTCTCGAACATGCCCTGTTCGAACCAACGGGCCTGCGCGTCTTCGTGCTCGAAGATCAGAACCTCGTCGGCCGGCGCTTTCAGGAGCGCGTCTTGGGCTGCCTGTACCGGGTCGGGGTCGCCCACCTCCCCGGCAGCCTCGATACCACTGTCACGCAGAGTCGCCAGCACTCGTCCGAGTCGCTCTTCGGCTTCGGCCCTGGGCTCGTCGATATCTCCAAGCGTGTGATGCAGGGCGTTGGCCTCGACAGCGGGAACGACGACCCGGAGCTCGACGCCGTCGCCGTTGCCGGCGCGGCGTATCTCTTCGATCGGCTCGGACCCCTCGAGTCCTCCGGTGACGATTGCCAGCAATCGGTGCGACATGGGTCTCCTTCTCAGTTCACTGATCTGACGGGGACGACTCGTCCGCCTCGCCGTACTCGGCCCGCTGGGGCTCCTCCGGCGGCGACGGGACATTGTCGGGAAAACGGTGTTCGTCGCCGTGGCTGGCGATGTCCTCGAGATCCTTCTCGGCCAACTCGAAGCCCTCGGCCTCGCCCTGACCCGCCTCGATCAGAGGCTGCTCTGCGGGGTCGTCGCTGTCGGCTGGCACGTTGCCGCCGATCTCCGCCGCTTCCGCGGCGGCCGCATCGGCCTCATCGCGAGCCAGCGCCTCGTCCTTCGGGTCTTCGGCCATGGCGCTCATCAGACCGGCGAGGGGTCGGCTTGACTGCTCGAGCGACCAAGCAGCCAGCCAGCCAGAGCACCGACGACGGCACCGAGGCCGAGGAGCGTGGTCGAGCGCATCGGGTCGCGCATCACTTTCGAAGCAGTCCCGCGAGCGGTGTGCTTCGCCGTCTTCTTGACCGCCTTGCGGGCGACCTTCCGTTTGATCGACATGGGCGACCGCTACCCGCTTGCGGGCATGGCGACACCGCCGTCGTGAACGCCCTCGGCGAGCTCCTCGAGCAGCTTCGAGATGAAGGCCTCGAGGTCGTCGGGCTTGCGGCTGGTGACGAGCCCGGCGTCGACGTGGACCTCCTCGTCGACCCACTCGGCGCCGGCGTTGCGCAGATCCGTCTCCAGGCTCGGCCAAGAGGTCACGGTGCGGCCCGCGACCACGCCGGCCTCGATCAGCACCCAGGGTGCGTGGCAAATCGCCCCCACCGGTTTGCCCGCGGCGAAGATCGCGCGGATGAACTCGAGCGCGCCCTCGTCGGTGCGCAACTGATCGGGATTGGCGACGCCGCCGGGAAGGACCAGCCCGTCGTACTCGCTGGCGTCGGCCTCCGCGACGGCGCCATCTACCGGAAAGCGCTCACCCTTATCGAGGTGGTTGAAGGCCTGGACCTCGCCGGCCTCAGGCGCCAGCAGCTCGACCTCGGCGCCGGCCCCGCGGACCGCTTCCAGCGGCTCGGTCAGCTCGACCTGCTCGACGCCCTCGTTGGCCATCAGAAAGGCGATCTTCTTGCCTTGCAACTTCTCGAACATCATCGCTTCCGACTCCTTTCGCAATCGTTGGACCTGCCCAGGTGAGTACCCATGGTCGAGGCCGCAAAACGGGGCCCGGCCTTGTTTTCAGCCACTTCGGCCGGGGTACCCGCGCGGGACCACTACGAGAGGACCGAGATTCCCGAGCGCTACCTCCCCATCTATTTGAACGACCATCTCGCCGGCTCGACCATCGGGCTCGAGCTGGCGAAGCGAACCGCCGCCAGCAACCGCGACAACAAGGAGTTCGGCCCTGCCTTGGAGCGGATCCGCGACGAAATCGAGGCCGACAAGAGAACGCTGGAAGCGGTCATGGACGAGCTCGGGATCGGGCGCGATCGGCTCAAGCCCGTCGGCGCTTGGGTCGCCGAGAAGCTGGGACGGCTGAAGCCCAACGGCCACCTGCGCGGCTACTCGCCGCTGAGCCGATTGATCGAGCTGGAAGGCCTCTACGTCGGGATCAGCGGCAAGGCGAGGCTCTGGGGGGTGCTGGAGGTCAGCGTCGGCGAGCGAGTTCCCGGGACGGACTTCGCAGCCCTGGCCGAGCGGGCCGATCGCCAGCGCACAGAGGTCGAGCGGCTGCAGACCAGGGCGGCGGAGATCGCCCTCGCCTAAGCGTCCGATCCGGCCCTCACTATGGGGGCATGTGGCTGATCCAGGTGACCTGCTCGGACCCGGAGTGCGCTGAGGACTTCGAGGTTCTGGTCGACGATCTCAACGAGGTCGAGGAGGCCGTCTGCGAGTGCGAAGCCTGCATTGTCGTGCTCTCCGTCGCCAACTTCGTCTCGATCGCCGACCCCGAGTCGCTGCAGCTGATCGCCGCCTGAGCGCCGCGCTCAGGCTTCGGGCCGCTCCCGCACCACCTCGCGCGCCGGCTTGTCGTCGCGCAGACCGAGATAGCTGGGGTGGCGCAGCTTGCCATCTCGAGTCCACTCCGAGAAGGCGAACTGACCGACCAGCTCGGGCGCGACCCAGCGCGCCAAGCGCGGCAGGCCGCCGCCGGCGAAGGGTGGCTCGGCAATCTCCAACGCTTCCAGCTTGGCGCCGAGGTCGGCCAGGGCGCGCCGGTCGAAGCCGGTGCCCACCTTGCCGGCGAAACGCAGCTCGCTGCCCTCGTAGTAGCCGACGAGCAGCGCCCCGAAGTGCCGGCGCGATCCCTGCGGCGGCGTGAAGCCGGCGATCACCAACTCCTGCTCACGACCGCATTTGAGCTTGATCCAGTCACCACTGCGGGTGTGCGAGTAGGCGCTGGCGGCGCGCTTGGCGATCAGGCCCTCCCAGCCCTTCTCGCAGGCCTCACGGAAGAAACGCTCGCCATGCTCGTTGCGATGCGCGGTATAGCGGACGGGGCCGTGAAATGAGAAGGCACGGCGCAGGGCGCCCTTGCGGGCGCGCAGCGGCAGCTCGGTGAGATCGTGGCCGTCGAAGCGGAGCAGATCGAAGAGGTAGAGGAAGACCGGGATCTCGGTCAGCCGCGCGAGCTGCGGATCCTTGATCTGCATCCGGCCCTGGAGCTTGGCGAAGCTGGTCTGGGCCCCGTCGAAGGCGACGATCTCGCCGTCGGCGACGAAATCGTCGGCGGCCTCGGCGGCGAGCGCCTCGGCCAGCTCGGGGTAGGACGGCGAGAGGTCCTTGCCCGTGCGCGAGGTGAGGCTGACCGCGTCCCCCTCGCGGCGGACGATCGCGCGGATGCCGTCGAGCTTGCGCTCGAAGACCCAGTCGGGGTCGTTGAACGGCGCCGCGCCGAGCTTTGCCCTCATCGGCTCGCTCGTCCTCGCCATGGCGCCCAGCCTACCCGTAGCATCCGCCCGAGTGAGAGCCCTCGCAAAAGTCGGGATCGCCACCGCGACCGCCGTCCTTATCTGTCTCGCCGTGGTCGCCACCGTCGGCCCCGCCGCAGCCTCGCCGACGGCACAGACCAGCGCCGCCTCTCCCCCCTCCTCGACCCCGTGGCCGATCCCCTTCGGGCCCAAACGCAAGCGCGAGATGGCCGCCTACTCCGAGCGGCACTACGGCCAGCACCGCTGGCGGCTGCGCAACCCAAAGGTGATCGTCGAGCACATGGCGCAGACCCCGACCGCCGCCGCCGTTTTCAACACCTTCGCCCCCGACAGCCCGGACGTCGAGCTCGGCGAGCTGCCCAATGTCTGCTCCCATTACGTGATCTCGCCGGCAGGGAAGATCTTCCGCCTCGTCAACCTCCGCACCCGCTGCCGGCACACGGTCGGCCTCAACTGGACCGCGATCGGGATCGAGCACGCCGGCTACGGCGACGGCGACCTGCTCGGCGACCGCCGCCAGCTGCGCGCCTCGCTGCGGCTGACCCAGTACCTACGCTGCCGCTTCGACATCGGCGTCCGCAACGTGATCGGCCACGCCGAGAGCCTCAGCTCGCCCTACCACCACGAGCTGGTGCCGAGCCTGCGCACCCAGACCCACGGCGACATGGCGCACTCCTCGATGCGCACCTATCGCCAGCAGCTGCGCACCCTCGGCGCTTGCTGAGCCGGGCACCCGGCCCGCGGGGGAGGATTCAAGGGGACTAGCGACTTACTCTCGCTATGCGAGAGGAAATCGCCAACGCCGATGCGCGGATCGCGTGGATCTCGGGCCGGCAGCACGGGATCGTGACCGTGGCCCAGCTCGCGGGGGTGGGGATCGACAAGAGCGCCGTGGCGCGGCGGGTTCGGAGCGGTCGCCTGCATCGCCTCCACCAGGGCGTCTATGCGGTCGGCAATCCCCGTCCCAGCCAGCAGGGACATTGGCTGGCGGCCGTTTTCGCCTGTGGAGAGTGGGCCACCCTCAGCCACACGAGCGCTGCCGCGCTCTGGGGATTCTTGAAGCCGGTCCGCGGACCGATCCACGTCACCACACCCAGTCTCAACGGCCGATCCCGCCGGCCCGGCATCGTCCTCCACCGCAGCCGCTCGCTCGCGGCCTCCCGACTTCCTCAGACCACCGAGCGCGACGATATCCCCGTCACCACCCCCCAGCGAACGATCGACGACTTGCATGGGTTCCCACCCTACGAAGAGCGCCGCGCGATCCGCCAGGCGGAGCTGGCCGGCTACAGACTCGACGCCCTCACCCGGGGCCGCACCGGGCGCACCCGCTCAGACCTGGAGCGGGCGTTCCTCCGTCTTTGGGCCCGCCACCGGGTCCCTCGCCCGGAAGTCAACGTAAAGGTCGGGGTCTGGACCGTCGACTTCCTCTGGCGGACCGAGCGGGTCGCGGTCGAGACCGACTTCTACGCCTACCACCGCGGCTCGATCGCCTTCGAGGAAGATCGCCGTGAGCTCGAGCTCCGCCGCGCCGGTCTCGTGGTGCGCCGATATACCGACAAACAGTTGGACGACTCGCCCGACCTGGTCGTCGCCGACCTCCGGGTCGCGCTCGGGATCGGCTCCGGGCAATAGACTGAGCCCATGAGCGAGGCGATCGAAGAGGGATTCAAGGAGGGCGACAAGGTATGGGTGCAGGACGCCGACGGGCGCCACCATCCCGGCATCTTCGTCGGCGACAACGAGGCCGCCGGCTGGTTCGGCGGCGGGCCCAGCGCCTACGTGGCACACCCCGAGGCGCACCAGGCCGAGGTCGTCTCGACCTTCCGCATCACCCCTCGCGACGAGTAGCGAGCCGCTCGATCCCGGTCCGGCCCAGGCGCAGCATTCGCCACTCCTCCAGCCGCTCGGCGCCGATCTTCTCGTAGAAGTTGAGCGCTGGTTCGTTCCACTCCAGTGCGCACCACTCCAGGCGTGCGTGCCCTCGCTCGAGCGCCAGCGTCGCCAGGTGCTCCATCACCGCCAGCCCAACCCCACCGCGACGGTGCTCGGGCCGCACGTAGACGTCCTCGAGCCAGACACCGGAGCGGGTCTCCCAGGTTGAGAAGGTGACGTAGAAGATCGCGTAGCCGACCGGCTCGCCGCCGAGCTCGATGATCAGCGCCTCCGCCGCGTGCTGTTCGAACAGCGAGCGCCGCAGCGTCTCGGCGTCACCGACAACCTGCTCGGGCGCTTTCTCGTAGGTGGCCAGCTCGACGATCAGCGCGAACAGCAGCTCGGCGTCTTCTTCTTGCGCCGGCCGGATCCTGAGTTCGCTCATCGGGCGAAGACTAAGACAGCGCTGCGCCCCGCCTACTGGTCGAGCTTGTCCCGTGCGTACTTCTCGCGCAGCTCTTCGACCCCGGGGTCTTCGGAGGGATGCGGTTCGCTGGTGCTCCTGCCGCCGGTGACCGGGTGCGGATCCTCGCCGAAGGGCTTGCCGTCGGGATCGGGTGGGTCGCGCGGGTCCTCGCGCCTGTCGTAGGGATCGGGCCACTCCGTCGGGTCCGGCTCGCCGACCGGAACGTTGAGGGCGTGGTGGGGCCCGGGCTTCCTCGGTTTCGGCTTCGTCTTCGCGGTTTTCGCCTTGGCCGCGGCTTTCGCTTTTGGTTTCGCCTTCGCCTTGGGTGCGGGGGCCGCTTTCGGTTTCGCGACCGCTTTGGCCTTGGGTCGCGGTTTCGCTTTCGGTTTCAGTGGGGTCGGCGGCGGCGCAGGAATCGGAGTCGGCGGGGGCGGAGCGGCCACGACCTCCTCGCTCGCGTGTCCCGGTCGTCCCGGCAGCAGCCCTGCCACCCGCTTCGTTAGATCGAGGACCTGATGCGGTTGGGGCAGGAGTTTGAGGGGGCTGGGGATGCGCATCGGTGCCTGAGCCCGTCCTACCCAGTTCGAGAGTTGGCAATCGAGTCGATCGAACCTCTAGGCTGCCCGCCGTGGACACGATCGATCGGCTGCTCGCGAACAACCAGGCATTCGCCGAGGGCCTGGCGGACCGACACCTCGACGTCGAACCGAGCAGGCGGCTGGCGATCGTCACCTGCATGGACTCCCGCCTCGACGTCTTTGCCGCGCTCGGGCTCGGCGACGGCGAGGCCCACGTCCTCCGCAACGCCGGCGGCGCCATCACCGACGACGTGATCCGCTCGCTGGCGCTCTCCCAGCGGCGCCTCGGCACCCGCGAGGTGATGCTGATCCACCACACCAACTGCGGCTTGGAAACGGTCAGCGACGATGGCTTCCGGGCCGAGCTGCAGGAGGCGACCGGAGTCGCGCCCGCATTCGCGATCGAGTCCTTCACCGATGTCGACGAGGCGGTCCGCCAGTCGATCCGCCGCGTCCGTCGCTCGACCTTCCTCCCCCATCGCGAGATCGTGCGCGGATTCGTCTACGACGTCGACACCCACCGACTGCGGGAGATCGAGGTCGAGGACGAGGAGTGAGCACCACTGCCCCCTACGGCTCGTGGCCTTCTCCGATCGACGCCGCAGCGGTCGCCCGCGGCGGCCGCCGCCTCGGCTCGGCGGCCATCGCCTTGGACGGAGCCGTCTGGTGGTCCGAGGGCCGGCCCAGCGAAGGCGGCCGGGTGGCCCTGATGCGCCGTCCCGTCGGCGCCGAGCCCGAGGAGGTGACTCCGGCCGGCGTCAACGTGCGCACCCGGGTGCATGAGTACGGCGGCGGCGCCTGGAGCCTCGCCGGCGACCGCGTCCTCTTCGTCGACTTCGGCGACCAGCGCCTCTACAGCCAGCGCCCCGGCGAGGAACCGGTCGCGCTGACCCCGGAACCGGAGACCCCCGCGGCGCTGCGCTACGCCGACTTCCGCCTGACCCCGGACGAAGCGGCGGTGATCTGCGTGCGCGAGCGCCACGGCGAGGGCGAACCGGTGAACGAGATCGTCTCGATCCCACTCGACGGCGGAGCGGAAGCGCTCGTGCTCGCCGGCGGCCGCGACTTCTTCTCCTTTCCCCGGCTCAGCCCGGACGGAGGCTCGCTCGCCTGGACCTGCTGGGACCATCCGAACATGCCGTGGGACGGCACCGAGCTCTGGGTCGCCCCGCTCGCCGACCCCGCCGCCGCGACCCGGATCGCCGGCGGCAAAGCCGAGTCGGTCTTCCAGCCCGAGTGGGACGCCGAGGGGCACCTGCACTTCGTCTCCGACCGCGACGGCTGGTGGAACCTCTATCGACTCGCCGACGGCGAGGTCGGGCAGCTGACCGCCGAGGAGGCCGACCTCGGTCATCCGCAGTGGCTCTTCGGCGGCTCCACCTACGCCTTTCTCGAGGGTGGCGCGATCGCCTGTATCCGCTGCGAGAGCGGCGAGGAACGACTCGGCCTGCTCGACGCCGGGGCCAAGCGCGTGCGCGACCTCGGCCTCCCCTACACCTCCTTCGGCTTCCCCTCGCTCGCGGCCGCCGGCGGGCGCATCGCCTTCGCGGCCGCCAGCCCCGCGCACGAGACCGCCGTGCTCGTCCACGACACCGCCTGCGGCGAGACGGAGGCGGTCCGCAGCGCCGGCGAGGAGCCCTTCGACTCTGCCTATGCCTCGGTGCCGCGGGCGATCGAGTTCCCGACCGGCAGCGGCGACGAGGTCGCCCACGGCTTCTTCTACCCGCCGACCAACCCCGGTTTCGAGGCGCCCGCGGGCGAACTGCCGCCGTTGATCGTGCAGAGCCACGGCGGCCCGACTTCCCACGCCACCCCCGCCCTCGACCCCGAGTTCAGCTTCTGGACCAGCCGCGGCTTCGGCGTCGTCGACGTCAACTACCGCGGCTCCAGCGGCTATGGGCGCGCCTACCGCGACCGTCTGCGTGGCCAGTGGGGCATCGTCGATACCGAGGACTGCGTCGCCGCCGCCCTGCACCTGGCGGCGACCGGCGAGGCCGACGGCAGCCGGCTGGCGATCCGCGGTGGCTCGGCCGGCGGCTACGCGACCCTCTGCGCGCTCGTCTTCCACGACGAGTTCGCCGCCGGTGCCAGCTACTACGGGGTTGCCGACACCGAGACGCTCGCCCGCGACACCCACAAGTTCGAGTCGCGCTACCTCGACGGTTTGATCGGGCCCTATCCCGAGCGCGCCGACCTCTACCGCGAACGCTCGCCGATCAACTACGTGGAGGCGCTGCGCTCGCCGGTGATCCTCTTCCAGGGGCTCGAGGACGAGGTGGTGCCGCCGAACCAGGCCGAGGCGATGGTGGCGGCGCTGACCAGGAACGGGGTCCCCCACGCCTACCTCGCCTTCGAGGGCGAGCAGCACGGCTTCCGCAGGGCGGAGACCGAGATCCGCTGCCTCGAAGCCGAGCTCTTCTTCTACGGCCGCATCCTCGGTTTCGAGCCGGCCGACGATCTGCAGCCGGTAGAGATCGACTGTTTGCCGCCTGACTGAGGTGGGGTAGCTCGGGGGCATGACCGAGCGCCACGACTACGCCCCAACCGGGGTCGAGCGCGATCCCGGCACCTGGGCGACGCTGAAACGAACCGCGACCGAGTTCCAGGAGGACAACCTCTCCGACTGGGCAGCGGCGCTGACCTACTACGGGCTGCTCTCGCTGTTTCCGGCGCTGATCGCCGTGGTCTCGCTGCTCGGTCTTTTCGGCGACCCGACCACGACCACTCGCAGCCTGACCGAGATCATCACCGAACTCGGTCCGGAGTCGGCGGCGCAGACCTTCGCCGGTCCAATCGAATCGATCACCGAAAACCGCGGCGCCGCCGGGGTCGCCTTCGTGCTCGGGCTGGCGGTCGCGCTGTGGTCGGCGTCCGGCTACGTCGGGGCCTTCATGCGCGCCTCCAACGTGATCTACGAGACGCCCGAGGGACGGCCGTTCTGGAAGCTGCGGCCGCTGCAGGTGGCGGTGACGCTGGCGATGATCCTGATGATGGTGGTGTTGGCCCTGGGGCTGGTCGCGACCGGGCCGATCCTCGACGCGATCGCCGGACCGATCGGGCTCAGCGACACCGCGGTGACGGTCTGGAGCGTCGCCAAGTGGCCAGCAATGGCGGCGATCTTCCTGCTCATGGTGGCGATCCTCTACTACGCGTCTCCGAACGTGCGCTTGCGAGGCTTTCGCTGGGTCACCGCCGGCAGCCTGGTCGCGATCGCGGTCTGGATCGCGGCCTCGGCCCTGTTCGCCTTCTACGTCGGCAACTTCGGCTCCTACGACAAGACGTACGGCACCCTCGGCGGCCTGATCGCCTTGCTGGTCTGGTTCTGGATCAGCAACCTGGCGATCCTCTTCGGTCATCAGCTCAACGCCGAGCGCGAGCGCAGCATCGAGATCGAAGAGGGTCGACCGCGGGCCGAGCGCGAGATCCAGCTCGAGCCGCGGGCCGAGCCCAACCCGCCGAAGACCGCTTGATCGAATGGAGAGACGAGAATGAAAAGCGTCCTGGTGACCGGTTCCTCTTCGGGGATCGGCCGCGCCACCGTGCAGCAACTGACCGGCCAGGGCTGGCAGGTCTTTGCCGGCGTCCGCAACCAGGCCGATGCGAAGGCGCTGGCCAGCGAACCCGGCGAAGTCGTCCCGGTCGAACTCGACGTCACCGACGCCGCCCAGATCGAGGCCGCCGCCGAGCAGATCTCAACTGTCACCGGCGGTAGTCTCGACGGGCTCGTCAACAACGCCGGCATCGGCGTCGCCGGGCCCCTGGAGGCGCTGCCGGCCGACGGGTTGCGTCAGATCCTCGACGTCAACGTGGTCGGGCAGGTCGCGGTCATGCAGGCGCTGTTACCGCTGTTGCGGCGCGGAGGTGGCCGGATCCTCTTCGTCGGCTCGGTCGGCGGCCGCGTCACCCACCCCTGGGCGGCCCCTTACCACGCCTCCAAGTTCGCGCTCGAGGCGATCACCGACTGCCTGCGGGTCGAACTCGCGGACCAGCCGGTCAGCGTCGGCCTGATCGAGCCCGGCCCGATCGACACTCCGATCTGGGCCAAGTCGCGCGAGCAGGTGCACGGGCTGCGAGAGGAGCTGCGGGGCGAAATGCGCGAGCTCTACGACGAGCGGCTGCGCAAGTTCGAAGAAACGCTGACCTCGGCCGAGAGCAAAGGCGAGAAGCCCGCCAAGGTCGCGGCGAAGATCGCCGACGCCCTTGGCGGCTCAGGCTCTCGCTACCCGGTCGGGCGCGGGGTGAGGACGCTGGTCAGCGTCCGCCCCCTGCTGCCCGACTTCGTCTACGACCGGCTCAGCGGGATTTTTTCCCGCTAGCTTTTTTCGAGCCTTTTTTGGCGGATTTGGCGCTCGATTTTTTCGCCGCTGATTTTTTGGCGGCTTTTTTCGATGCGGGTTTCGCTGCTTTTTTGCTGCTGGCTTTTTTCGCCGGCGCTTTTTTCACGGCTGATTTTTTCGCGGCCGGTTTGGCGGCTTTTTTGGCACCTTTTCTCGAAGCCGATTTCGGGGTGCGACGCAGCCGAGCCGGGATCTCCTGGGCGACGGCGGCAGAGAGCTGCTTGATCTGACCCTCGAGGAAGCGCGCCATCCGCTCCTCCTCTTTGCGGATCCCGCGGACCAGGCTGGCGGTCTCGTTGTCGCCCACCTTGGTCGCGAAATGCTCTAGCGCCAGGTAGGTCGAGATCTCCTCGTGCTCTTTCGAGTACTGGGTCTTGGCGTTCTTCAGCATTTTCTCCTGCTCGCCGCTGCCGCGGACCATGTGCAGGGGGGCCTTGGCGACAGCCGTCGCCTTCCCGAGCACGCTCTGCAGCGCCTTCGGGCCTCCACCGAGTTTCTTGATCCGGCGCTCGAGCTGCTTCGAGTGCGACTTCGTCTCTTTGAGGTGCTGCTTGAGGCGTTTCGCGTAGGCCGGCTTCGTGGTCATCGCGATATCGGCCTGAAGGGCGGTCTCCAGCTCCTTCTCGTTGCCGTAGGCCTCGTTCAGGTATTGGACGAGCTTTGCGTCGCGCTCGTTGGGGTCACTCATTGCGTTGTTATCTCCCTTTGGATGGTTTGGGCGGCGGCTACCCTAAGGCGCAGCCCGGCTAAACGGTTGCGTTCAGCTGACTACGCAGCTTTTCGAGCCGCCCTCGGTCTCCCCTTTAGCGGGGAACGCATGGGCTAACGCCTGCGCGATCAGCTGCGAGCGAGCAGCGTAGCCGGGTGAGGTGAAGTGGATGCCGTCTTCGATGAACCAGGCGTCTTTGACGTCGGATGCCCAATCGTAGATGCGCATGTTCGGATAGGCCGCGCAGGCCAGGACGAGTTCTTCGTCCCACTTTTCCATGTTTTCCTTCGAGTACGGATCGCCGGCTTCGACGATCGAGCGCACGTTCACCCACATCGTCGGTTCGTCGCCGATGATCGCCATCATTTTGTCGATCCGTTCGCGCTCGCCGACGGTCGAGCCGGCGGCGACGTTGGCGGCCTCGTTGGTCCCCATGGCCAGGACCCAGCAACCCTGAAAGCCTTCGGCTTTCCAGGCCGCGGCGACTTCCTGGGCATTCGGTTCGCCTTCGAACTGCTCTTCGATCGAGCGCGCGCCGGAGATCTCGAGGATCTCTTCTTTGGTCCCGACGTCTTCGTATTGGGCGTCGATGCGCTGGCCCGGGATCGGCAGATATTCGGGCGAGTCGAGGCCCTCGGAGGTCGAGTCGCCGATGTGGATCACCTTTTCGCAGGAGGTCTTTTCCGACTCGCCGGCCTGCTGCGGCGTCAGCGGCACCTTCTTCACGACCCCGCCCTTGGTCGCTTCGGCGACCCGGGCGTCGGCGCCTTCGGGGGCCGAGTTGACGCCGGCCATCCCGACCACGGCGAGCAGCAGGACCACGGCCGAGCCGACCATCACCCCCCGGCCGGCAGGCGAGAAGGTGTGCCAGGCCCAGCCGCGTTCGCGGCGGCGGGCGAAGAAGCGGCCGAAAGCGCCGTGGCGGATTGGCTCCTCGATGAATTTCCAGGAGAGCGCCGAGACGCCGAGGATCGCCGCCAGCTGCAGGGCGGCCCGGGTGACGCTCGGGCCCGGGTGGTCGCTGGGGTTGGTGAGGACGATGATCGGCGCGTGCCAGAGGTAGATCCCGTAGGAGCGCACGCCGACCCAGCGCAGCGGCTTGACGCCGAGCAGCACCCCGAGCCGGCAGGCCGGATGGGTCGCGGCCATCAGGACCAGCACCACCGCAACCGAGAGGACGACGAAGCCGCCGCGGTAGAGGAAGGGCGAGAGTTCGCTGGTCTGCCAGATCATGATCGCGATCGCGAGCAAGCCGACGCCGCCGAGGATGTCGAGCGTGTTGCGCGCCTGCGGGGCGATCCGGCGGCTCAGTTTGCGGCTCGGCCAGACCATCGCCAGAGCGGCGCCGAAGAGGAGCTCCGAGGCGCGGGTGTCGGTCCCGTAGTAGACCCGCGAGGGGTCGACATTGGGGTGGTAGAGAACTGCCATCAGGATCACCGAGACGAAGGCGAGGGCGAGGGTCAGGACCGCCAACCTCGGCCGCACGCCGGAGGGCAGGGGGTGCTCCTTGACGACCTTGGTTCCCAGTAGGAGCAGGAACGGCCAGATGATGTAGAACTGCTCCTCGACCGCCAGCGACCAGAGATGGTTGAGCGGGCCGGGGGCTTCGAAGCGGGCGAAGTAGGAGACGTCGCCGAGGATCTGCTGCCAGTTGTTGAAGTAGAAGACCGAGGAGACGACGGAGTCGCGGAAGGACTGCGTCTGCGCCGGGCCGAAGACGGTGACCCAGGCGACGACGATCGCCAGCATCACGAACAGCGCCGGCAGCAGGCGCCGGGCGCGGGCAAGCCAGAAGGGGCCGAGCTTGATGCGGCCGATCTTCGAGAGCTGCGCGAGCAGGATGTCGGTGATCAGGTAGCCGCTCAGCGTGAAGAAGATCCCGACCCCGAGCAGGCCGCCAGGAGCCCACCCGAATTCGAGATGGAAGGCAATGACGGCCAGGACGGCAATCGCTCTCAGCCCGTCGAGCCCGGGCATGTAGCGCTGGTTGCGCTTGACTGGTTCGGGCATCGGCTGCGGGAATGGTACGGACGCCGGGGGATGTGGGCGCTGATCTCTTCAAGCGGCCATCTGGAGAAATCATGAGCGCGACTTCACCTGGCGCCGCCGACGCTGGTAGGTTCCCGGGCCGTGAATCTCGTCCACTCGATTCCCGGCGGCAAGCGCGCCGCCGCCACGATCGCCCTGGCCCTGGCCACGCTGTTCGCCGCCCTGGCCGTGAGCGCCGCCACCGCGCCGAGCGCGAGCGCCGCTACCTGCCCCAGCTTCCGGGTCCTGCACAACGATCGCATCGGCGCCGTCAACCTGCCTGCGGGCAACTACGCGGTCACGACCGAGCCGAGCTCGGGCCTCACTTGCGCCCAGTCCTCGACCCTGCTCGCCCGCTTCCTCCAAGACTGGGACGGCAACCTGCCCGCCAACTGGCGCGCCGTCTCCCAGGGCACCGGCAAGGCCGCCTTCGTGCGCGGCAACGTGCGCGCCTTCACGATCGTCCGCAGCGGCAGCGGTGGCGAAGAAGGCGGGGGAAACAACCGGATCGGGCAGCTCTGCCCGGCCCCGTTTCGCGTCAACGCCGGGATGCTGGTCGGCCCGCTCTTCTTCGAACAGGGCGAATACGTGATCTACCGCCCGGCCCGTTCGGGCATCACCTGCCGCCGCGCAGCCATCCTCTTCACTCGCTTCCTCGGCCAGCCCGGCGGCCGCCTTCCCTTCCCCTGGCACGTGATGAACCAGACGGGGACCTTCTTCAAGCCGGAAAACCCGGTGCGGTCTTCCTTCCGCGTCGAGTCGGCCTCCGGCTCCTAAGCCGCCCAGCTCCCGCCCGAGCCAGTCGAGTCCGTCGCGTCTTCCGCATGGCGGAATCGAAGCCGTGCTCGTAGGCGGATCCGCCCGGTGGAATGCTTGGATACTTGTATTCTAGGTTCATGCCTGCGGGAAACGTGATCGCGCTCGACCGTTACCAACGGGACAGAGGGAGCTCCACCCGGGTCCAGGTCTACGCCGCCCTACGGGACGCAATAGTGCGCGGAGAGCTGCAGCCCGGACAACAGCTCTCGGAGAACTCACTGGCGGCGCGGATCGGCGTCAGCCGGACGCCGATCCGCGAGGCGATCGGACGCCTGCGCGAGGACCGGCTGGTCGAGACCGTCCCCCAGCTCGGCACCTTCGTCGCCCGGGTCAACCCGACAGCGATCTCCGACGCCCAGTTCATCCGCGAGGCGCTGGAGTGCGCGGCGATCCGACTCAGCGCCACAGTCGCCAAGGAGCAGGACATCGCCGAACTCGAGGAGAACCTGCACCAGCAGGAGCGCGCCCGCGAGGCCGGCGACCTCGACAGCTTCTACCTGCTCGACGACTCTTTCCACCACGCCCTCTGCGACCTCAGCGGCCACCGCTCGGTCTGGATCGTCAGCGAGCGGGCGAAGGCGCACCTGAACCGGATCCGCCGCCTCAGCCTCGGCATGCCCGACTACATGAAGGTGATGTTCTCCGAGCACCGCCTCGTCCTCGACGCCGTCGCCGCCAACGACGCCGACCTCGCCGAGGACCTGCTGCGCAGCCACCTGCGGGCTGTCCTGCGCGAGGTGCCCCGGATGCGGGCCGAGCACCCCGACTACTTCGAAGGGCCGTAGCGATGGGCGAGGGCGAGAAGGTTCCTACCCCTCAGTCGCTCGCGCTCTAAGCGGCGCGAACGAGGTCAGCGGCGGGGCGCTGCTCGACCGCACCCTCGCTGCCGACGGCATTGAGGACGACGTCGCCGACAGAGGCGGCGCGAATCGCGGCGAGGGCCTGCTTGCTGTCGAGGCCGTGCACGGAACCAGCGGGCTTGCCGTCGCGGTAAGGGGTGAAGGTCCAAGTTTTGTGGCTCATGTGGTGCTCCATCCAGTTGCGTCTCTTTAACTTGTATACAAGTATCGACTCGAAGCGAACATCTGTTTGTGAGCGCGCGCACAGAGTGCGCAAGATCACACTCCAGGCGGAGATCGCGATCCCGGCGCGAGGCGCTCGACTAGCCTAGGCGGGTGCCCTCTGTCGACCGACCGCTGACCGGCCGCTGCGCTTGCGCTGCCGTCCGCTTTCGGGTGACCAAGGCGTTCGACTCGGCCGGCTACTGCCACTGTGAACGCTGCCAACACCGAAGCGGCGTGCCCTGGAGCTTTAACGGGTTGGTCGCAGCAGATGGCTTCGAGCTGATCGCGGGGGCAGACTCGGTGTCCACCTGGATCCCCGAGGGCGGCGGGCGAGCGAAGTCTTTCTGCCGTGAGTGCGGCGGCCATGTCTTCGGCGGCGACCCCGATGGCGGCGAAACGATCGCGGTGCGGCTCGGGGCGGTGGAGGCAGACCCCGAGATCGAGCCCAGCTGGCACGCCTGGGTCTCCTCCGCGCCCGACTGGTACCCGATCCCCGACGACGGCCTGCCCCGCTACGACGGCGGCCTGCCCCGCTAGACCCCTCCGGGATCAGGCCAGGTCGACCAGAGAACCGTAGGCGTCAGGGCGCCGGGTGCTGAGGAAGGGGAAGAGCTCGAGCCAGTCGCGGCGCTGGTCGAGGTCGAGGTCGGCGACGAGGACGGCGGCTTCGTCGCGTGGGGCCTGCACGAGCACCCGGCCGTAGGGGTCGGAGACGAAGGAGGAGCCGTAGAAGCTGAGCGGCGGCTCGGTGCCGGTGCGGTTGACGGCGACCATGAAGACGCCGTTGGCGATCCCGTTGGCGACGATCACCCGCTCCCAGAGCGGCTGGGTGTCGAACTCGGGGTGGTCGGGCTCGGAGCCGATCGCGGTCGGGTAGACGAGCAGCTCGGCGCCGGCGAGGCTGTAGGCGCGGGCGAGCTCGGGGAACCACTGGTCCCAGCAGGTCGGCAGGCCGAGGCTGGCGCCGCCGAGCGGGACCACCGGGTAGGCGCTCTCCCCCGCCGGGCCGGGGCGGAAGTAGCGGTCCTCGTAGTAGCCGGCGGTGACCGGGATGTGGAGCTTGCGGGTGCGGGCGAGCAGCTCGCCGCCGGGGGCGACGACGATCGCGGTGTTGAAGCCGAGCCCGTCGCCCTCCTCGGCGCGCTCGAACAGCGAGGCGTGGATGGGGATGCCGGCCTCGGCCGCAAGGGCGGCGGCGAACTCATGGGTCTGGCCACCCGGCAGTGGCTCCGGCTCTACTCCGAGGGCGCCGGCGCCGGCCGGGTCGACGGCGAAGTAGGGGCTGAGGGTGAGCTCCTGTAGACAGACGAGGCGGGCGCCCTCGGCGGCGGCGACACGAACTCCGGCGGCGATCGCCTCACGATGCTCATCGGGATCGGGGTGCCAGCGCTGCTGGACCGCGGCGATTCGGAAGAGCGGCCGCTCGGAGGGGTGGGTGCGGGCCGGCGAGTCGGTCGCCCCGTATGAGGTGATCAATTGCAACCCGGCCATCGCAACCGACTGTAAGCGACGGCCTGCCCGTCCGCCACAATCGAGGGGTGTGCGCGACGCTGAACTCGACTCCCGCCGCCGACGGCTTCCGGATGCCGGGCGAGTTCGAGCCCCATGATGGCTGCTGGATGGCCTGGCCCGAGCGCGGCGACAACTGGCGGCTCGGAGCGGAGCCGGCACAGCTCGCCTATGCCGCCGTGGCGGCGGCGATCGTCGAGTCCGAGCCGGTGACGATGGCGGTCTCCGACGCCCAGTTCGAGCGCGCGCGGGCGCTCTTGCCGGCCGCCGTCCGCATCGTCGAGATCGCCACCGACGACGCCTGGATGCGCGATACCGGCCCGACCTTCGTCGTCGACGGTGAGGGCGGGCGGCGCGGGGTCGACTGGCAGTTCAACGCCTGGGGTGGCTTCGAGGGCGGGCTCTACTCGCCGTGGGAGCGCGACGACCGCGTCGCCCACAAGGTGCTCGAGGTCGAAGCGGCCGACCGCTACCGGGCGCCGTTCGTGCTCGAGGGCGGGGCGATCCACGTCGACGGCGAGGGCACCGTGCTGGCCACCGAACAGTGCCTGCTCAACCACAACCGCAATCCAGACCTCTCGCGCGAGCAGGTGGAGGCCGGGCTACACGCCTATCTCGGCACCGAGAAGGCGGTCTGGCTCGGCGCCGGCGTCCACGAGGACGAGACCGACGGCCACGTCGACAACCTCGCCTGCTTCGCCCGCCCCGGCGTCGTGCTCCTGACCTGGAGCGAGGACCAGTCCGACCCGCAAGCTGCGATCTCCCGCGACGCCCGGGCGCGGTTGGAAGCCGCCACCGACGCCCGCGGGCGTCCGTTCGAGGTCGTCCTCCTCCCCTCTCCCGGCCCGCTGCGGACGACGGCCGAGGAGGCCGCGGGCGTCGAGGTCGTTGCCGAGACCAAGCCACGACAGGCAGGTGACCGGCTCGCCGCGTCCTACGTCAACTTCTACCTCGCCGATGACCGCGTCGTGTTCCCGCTGCTCGAGGAGCGCTACGACGGGGAGGCGGCGGCGATTTTGCGCGGCTGCTTCCCCGAGCGGGAGCTGGTCGGGGTCCCCGCCCGCGAGATCCTGCTCGGCGGCGGCAACATCCACTGCATCACCCAGCAGGTCCCGCGGCGCTCGCGACACTAAGCACACCTGGTTGCGGTAGGTGTCACGAGCGCCGTTGGAGGAACCTCCAGCCGGTGGCGACGGCTGGAGATCGCCGCGGCAGCAAGGAGCGACGATCTTCGTGCCCCCGACGAAAGGACCCCGTGTACAAGCTCTACGCCGTCTGGACCCACCCCAACGACGTCGACGCCTTCGAGGAGTACTACACCTCGACCCACGCGCCGCTGGCCGCCGCGATCCCCGGGCTGCAGCGCCTGGCGCTGACCCGGACCAGCGACGTGCTCGGCGAGGGAACCTCGCCTTTCCACCGCATCGCCGAGCTCTGGTTCGAGGACGAGGCGGCGCTGAAGGCGGCCGAGGACTCACCCGAGCTGCAGGCCGCCGCCGAAGACGTCGGCAAGATGGAAGAGCGCTTCGGCGTCACCCTCCACAGCCCCGCCGGCATCTCCGTCGACCAGCCGCTGGGCCCGTACACGGCAGCCTGACGCTCACCTTGGGAGTGGGAACGGGATTCGATGGGAGGGGTTGGGGGTCTCTCGCGCACAGCGGCGTTAATTTTTCGCTTGTCAGTTCTTGAGAGTTATCCGAGGGTCCGGGCGAAAAATCCAGCGAGCACGAGAGACCCCCAACCCCTCACGCCAAACCCCGTCCACCGCGAACCAGCTCTCAGGCAGGATGTCGATGCATCAGAGCCGAGCGCTCGCAGAGCGCCACCAGCTCGTCGCGCTGGTTGTAGCCGCGGTGCTCGAACTTGACGATGCCGGCGCTGGGGCGCGAGTTAGAGGCGCGCGCCTCTAACACCGTCGTCTCGGCGTGCAGGGTGTCGCCGTGGAAGAGCGGTGCCGGGAACTCGACCCGGCCGAAGCCGAGGTTGGCGACGGTGGTGCCGAGGGTCAGCTCGTAGACGGTGACGCCGACCAGCAGGCCGAGCGTGAAGAGGCTGTTGACGAGCCGCTCGCCGAACTCCGAGCCGGCCGCGAACTCGGCGTCGAGGTGGAGCGGCTGCGGGTTCATCGTCATCACCGAGAAGAGGGTGTTGTCGGCCTCGGTGATCGTCCGCGTGACCGCGTGCTCGACCACCAAGCCCTCCGTGAGCTCCTCGAACCACATGCCGCTTTTGCCTTGTTCGCTCATACCGGGAAGGCCCCATGATGGCGACCGGCGGGGCGCCGCGACCAGCCGACCGCGGCGGCGAGGCGCCGCTCGAGCTCGCCGCGCAGCTCGCCGGGTTCGATCACGGCCTCGATCATCAGCTCGCTGGCGAGCCGGGTCGCCTCCAGCTCCTCGTCGAGCTCGGCGGCGCGCTCGGCGACGAAGGCGCGGCGCTCATCGGGATCCTCGATCGCCTCGATCTTGTTCGCCCAGACGGCGTTGGTGGCGGCCTCGCCGGCCATCGCCCCGATCTTGGCGCCCTCGAGCGCGATCGTCGAGCGCGGCTCGAAGCCGGGGCAGGACATCGCGTAGTAGCCGGCGGCGAAGGCCTTGCGGAGGACGACGCAGAAGCGCGGCACCTCGGCGCTCGCCATCGCCGCCACCATCTTCGCCCCGTGGCGGATGATGCCGCGGCGCTCGACCGCGGAACCGATCATGAAGCCGGGGGTGTCGCAGAGGAAGAGCAGCGGCAGGTTGAAGGAGTCGCAGAGGCCGATGAAGCGGGCCGCCTTGTCGGCGGAGTCGACGTTGATCGCGCCGGAGCGGACCAGCGGCTGGTTGGCGACGATGCCGACCGCGGCGCCGTCGATACGGGCAAAGCCGACGACCATCTCCCCCGCCCAGTCGGCCTTGATCTCGAAGAAGCTCTCGGCGTCGGCGATGCGGGCGACCACCTCGCGCACGTCATAGGGGGTGCGGGCGCTGGCGGGCAGGACCCCCGCCCAGTCGGCGCTGGCCGGCGCCGCCGCCAGGCCCGGCGCGGGGCGCTCGTCCCAGGTGCTCGGCAGGTAGGAGAAGAAGCGCTTGGCGGCGGCGATCGCCTCGGCGTCGGACTCGAAGAGCTGGTCGCCGCAGCCGGAGACCGAGGTGTGCATGCGGGCGCCGCCCATCTCCTCCAGGGTCACGTCCTCGCCGATCGCTTTCTGGGCGACCCGCGGCGAGGCCAGGTACATAGAGGCGTTGCCGTCGACCATCCCGACCCAGTCGCAGAAGGCGGGCATGTAGGCGCCCCCGGCGGCGGAGGGGCCGAGCAGGCAGCAGATCTGCGGCACCCGGCCGGAAAGTCGGACCTGGAGGTGGAAGACGCGGGCGGCGCCGCGGTGGCCGGGGTGGAAGCCGAGCGCGTCGGTGAGGCGGCCCCCGGCCGAGTCGACGAGGTAGAAGACCGGCAGCTGGTCGCGGTCGGCCCGCTCCAGGGCGCGGATCTGCTTCTCGACCGAGAGCCGGCCCCAGGAGCCGGCTTTGACGGTCGGGTCGTGGGCGACGACCAGCACCTCGCGGCCGCCGACGCGGCCGCTGCCGGTCAGCACGGCGTCGGCGGGCAGGCCCTCACGGGAGGCGGCCAGCAGCCCGTCCTCGACGAAGGAGCCGGGGTCGAGCAGGTGATCGAGCCGCTCGCGGACCGGCAGCTTGGTCCCGAGCCGGGAGCGGTCGCCACCGGCGCGGGCGGTCGCGCTCAGCTCCGCGAGCGAGTCGGGCCTGTCAGTCTGCTCTTCAGAAGGTGGCATCTTGATCCATTTTTCGACCGATGGGTCGAATCATATGGATAAGATGAGGCCCTTCAAATAGGGATATGTAGAAACTTCAACGACCTGCGGGTCCAACTTCAGGTGGAATCTTGCGCAGCCTACTCTTTGCTGGTGCAACCCGACCAGATCTCGTCGCCAAGCTCGACCGCGCCAGCGCCGATGCCGTCGTGATCGACCTCGAGGACGCCGTCCCCGCCGCCGCCAAGGACGAGGCGCGCGCGGCGCTGCCGGAGCTGGTGGCGAGTGTCACCGCGACCCCGGTGCTGGTTCGCCTCAACGACGCGGCCTCACCCTGGTTCGCCGCGGATCTCGACGCCGTCGCCGGGCTCGACCTCGCCGGAGTGGTCGTCCCGAAGGTCGAGCGCCCGGGCGACCTCAGCACGGTCGCCGGGCGACTCGACGAAGCTGCCGTGGTCGCCGGGATCGAGTCGGCACGGGGCGTCGCCGCGGTCGAGTCGCTGCTCGACGGCAACGGCGCCAGCTCCTGCTACTTCGGCGCCGAGGACTACATCGCCGATCTCGGCGGCCGACGCAGCGCCGGCGGCGAGGAGGTCCTCTACGCGCGCTCCCGGGTCGCCCTGGCGGCGCGGGTGGCGGCGATCGCCTCGCTCGACCAGGTCGTCGTCGACTTCCGCGACGACCTCGCCTTCGAACGCGACGCCGAGACCGGGCGCGGGATCGGCTACCGCGGCAAGCTCTGCATCCACCCCTCGCAGGTGGCGATCGCCAACCTCGTCTTCTCCCCCTCCGAGCAGGAGCTGGAACGGGCGCGCGGGATGCTCGCCGCCTGGGACGAGGGCTCGGCCCGGGGCGTCGCCGCGGTCGAGTACGAGGGCGCGATGGTCGACGGCCCGGCGGTGCGAATGGCCCGCGACACCCTGGAGCGGGCACGATGAGCGCCGGCGGCTACGAGGGGCCGAGCTTCGACCTCGACGACGACCATCGCGACTTCCAGGAGGTCTGCCGCACCTTCGTCAGCCGCGAGATGCTGCCGCGGGTAAAAGCGGCGGAGAAGGCCGGGACCTTCCCGCCGGAGCTGTGGCCGATGATGGCGAAAGCCGGGCTGCTCGGGGTCGGGCACCCGGAGGAGTACGGCGGCAGCGGCGGCGGTGTGCTGGCGCTGACGATCCTCTCCGAGGAGCTAGCCCGCTCCTCCGGCGGGCTCGCGGTCACCCCCCTGGTCAGCTCCTACATGGCCGGCCCCCACCTCGCCCGCTACGGCAACGAGGAGCAGAAGGAGCGCTGGCTGCGGCCGCTGCTGGCCGGCGATGTGGTCGCGGCGATCGCCGTGACCGAGCCCGGTGCCGGCTCCGACGTGGCCGCGATGGCCGCCAGCGCGAAGGCGGTCGAGGGCGGCTACTCGCTGCGCGGGACGAAGATGTTCATCACCAACGCCGGCCTCGCCGACGTGATCATCTTCGCCGCCAAGACCGACCCCGACGCCGGGCACAGCGGCATCACCACCTTCCTGGTCGAGCGCGGCGCCGAGGGGATGACGCTCTCGGCACCGCTGGAGAAGCTCGGCTGGCACGCATCCGACACGCGCGAGGTGGTGCTCGAGGAATGCTTCGTCGCCGAGGAGGCGATCCTCGGTGCCCAGGGCCGCGGCTTCCACCAGATCATGGAGGCCTTCCAGGTCGAGCGGCTCTCGCTGGCCGGGATGGCGCTGGGGCTGGCGCAGACGGCGCTCGACGACGCGGTCGCGCACGCCCGCGAGCGCCGCGCCTTCGGCACCACGCTCAGCGGCCACCAGACGATCCGCCACCGGCTGGCCCGCGCCCTGACCGAACTCGAAGGCGCCCGCGCCCTGACCTACCAGGCGGCGGCCCGCTGGGACGCCGGCCACCCCGAGGCGGCGAGCACGACGGCGATGGCGAAGCTGCTGGCCCCGCAGGTCGCCTCGCGCGTGGTTGACGAGGCGCTGCAGATCTTCGGCGGCTACGGCTTCATCGAGGAGACGCCGGTGGCAATGCACTTCCGCGACGCCCGCATCCTCCGCATCGGCGGCGGCACCGACGAGGTGCAGCTGGAGATCCTCGCCAAGCGGATGGGCTTCTGATGGTCGGCCAGCGGGTGGCCCTGCGCCAGGAGGCGCGCCGGCGCGAGCTGATGGAGGCGGCGGTCGCGGTCTTCTCCGAGCGCGGCTACCGGGCCGCCTCGATGGCCGACATCGCCGCCCATCTGGGCATGGGCAAGGCCTCGCTCTACCACTACGTCTCCTCCAAGGAGGAGCTGTTGATCGAGCTCTACGAGGACGTCCTGCGCGAGAGCGTGATCGCGGCCCGGCGGATCGCCGCCAGCGAGGGCTCGGCGCTCGACGCGCTCGCCGACCTGATCGCCGACCGGGTCGCCTACACCTGCCGCAACCGCGACCTGCTGCGAATCTTCTTCGAGGAGGAGGCCGAGCTGCCCGATCGCCAGCAGGCCCGCCTGATCAGCGTCCGCCACGAATACGAGGAGACGCTGCTGGAGGTGGTCGCGGCCGGCGAGGCGGCGGGCGAGTTCACCCTGACGACGACGCCGGCGATCTTCGTCAACACCCTGCTCGGCGCCGCCAACTGGACCTACAAGTGGTATCAGCCGCAGGGTCCTCTCTCGCCGGAGGAGCTCGGCGCCCAGATCGCCGGCGTCCTGCTCGCCGGTTTGCGCTCCTAGCCGGAGGCCGGGATCGGGCAGGCGACGGTCTCGAGCTGGAGGATCGCCAGGGTGCGGCCGAAGCCGATGTACTGGCCGGCCATCATCATCAGCTCCAGCGTTTCCGCCTCGTCGAAGTGCTCGCGCAGGGCGGCGATGTCGTCGTCGCCGATGTTGTGGTGGTCGACCGCCATCCGTTCGGCGAATTCGACCGCGGCCCGCTCGGCCGCGCTGTACTCCGGGTTGGCGGCGAAGTCCTCGGCCCAGATCCCGGTCGCCTGGTCCTCGGGGACCGACTCCGGCGCGAGCCGGGCCGACTGGCAGGTGACGCAGCCGTTGAGGATCGCGATCCGCAGCCGCACCAGCTCCTTCATCCGCGGCGTCAGCTTGGCCGCGTCCTCGGCGTCTTCGACGTTGGAGTGCCAGGGGTAGTAGAAGGCCAGGTACTGCTCGACGAACTCGGGGTGAGCGGCGAAAACGCGGGCCACGTGTTGGGTCGCCCAGTCGCCCTCCTCGGCGCCGTCGTGCATCTCCTTGACGAACCCCTCGAGCTCGGTCTCCTCAGCCAGCGGAAGTCGTGCCATAAAGCCTCTCTCTCCTTGTCGGGTTCCAGCCACCTTTCCCAGCACGGAAGCTAGACCGGCTGGGGTCCGCGCGCGGGGCTTCCGGGCGTCGGACTTGGGGGTCCTCCAGCACGCGGCGAACAGGGCCTGGAAGCCGGGGTTTCCCGCTTGGTAGCTTGGCCCATCGCCGAGATCGAGTTCATCGACCAGACCATGCGCGACGGCCCCCAGAGCCTCTGGGGAATGCGGATGCGCGCCTACCAGGCGGCGCCGGTCCTGAAGAACCTGAACGCGACCGGCTTCGACACCTGCGACCTGCTCGGCGCCACCACCTTCGTGGTGATGATGCGCGAGTTCCGTGAGAACCCCTGGGAGGCCTTCGACCTGATCATCAGGGGCCTGCCCGACGTCGGCCACCGGGCCGGGATGCGGCCGGTCGCGGCCGGCAGCTTCGGCTTCGTCCCCGACTCGATGCTCGACCTCTGGGTCGCGACCCTGGTCAAGCATGGGGTCGACAGCCACTGGCTCTTCGACTGCCTCTACGACATGCCGGTGATGAAAGCGAAGGCGGAGGCGATCCAGGGCGTCGGCGGCGAAGTCGTGCCGGCGATCATGTACGGGCTGACCGACCTCCACACCGACGAGTTCTTCGCCGACCGGGCGCGGGAAATGGCGAGCTGGGACGGGGTCAAGCGGATCTACGTCGAGGACGCGCCAGGGGTACTGACCCCGGAGCGGGCGTCGACGCTGCTGCCGGCCCTGCAGGAGGCGACGCCGGGGGTTCGGCTGGAGCTGCACGTGCACAACACGACCGGGCTGGCGCCGCTGGTCTACGTCGAGGGGATCAAGGCCGGGATCGACCTCCTCCACACCTGCTCGCTCTCGATGGCAAACGGGCCCTCGCTGCCCTCAACCGAGGCGATGGTCGAGATCGTCGAGGAGCTCGGCCATACCCACCACCTCGACAAGACGCAGCTGCAGCCGGTCTCCGACCACTTCCGGCTCGAAGCCGAGCGGCTCGGCTGGGAGACCGGCGTCCCCAACGAGTACCGGATGCTCCCCTACCGCCACCAGCTGCCGGGCGGGATGACGGGGACGCTGAAGAACCAGCTCAACGAGTACGGGATGCCGGAGAGGTTCCCCGAGGTGGTCGATGAGATCGTGCGCGTGCGCGAGGAGCTCGGACAGCCGATCATGGCGACGCCGTTCTCGCAGTTCGTCGGCATCCAGGCGGTGCTCAACGTGGTCATGGACGAGCGCTACCAGGTGGTTCCCGACGAGGTCCTGCACTACGCGATGGGCCACTACGGGCCGCTGATGCGCCCGGTCGAGGCGGAGATCCACGACCGGATCTTCTCCCAGCCGCGCGTCCCCGAGCTCGAAAAGTGGGAGCGCGACCAGACCACGGAGGACGAATTCCGCGAGAAGCTGGGCAGGCACCTCTCCGACGAGGAGCTGCTGCTGCGCTACTTCTGCCCCTCCGAGCAGGTCGACGAGATGCTGGCCGGGCCACCGCTGCGGACCACCCCCCACGTGCACGGCGACGGCGTGCTCGAACAGGTCACCCGCCTGGTCGAAGAGTCGGCCGACGTGCGCCATATCTCGCTGCGCCAGCCGGGCGTCTCGCTCGACCTGCGCCGCGACGACTGAGCTTTCGCAACTGAGAAAACGAACCAGGAGGACCGAGTGAAGCCGATGCAAGGCCGCGAAGTCGTGATCGTCGAGGCGGTGCGCACCCCCGTCGGTCGCGGCCATCTCGAGAAGGGCTACTACAAGGACGTGCACCCCTCGACGCTGCTGGCCAGCGTCTACGGAGCGCTCTACGAGCGCTCCGGGGTCGACCCGGCCGAGACCGGGGACGTGGTCGCGGGCTGCGTCCAGCAGTTCGGCGAGCAGGGCTTCAACATCGGCCGCAACGCCTGGCTGCAGGCCGGGCTGCCGATCGAGACGCCGGCGACGACGATCGACCGCCAGTGCGGCTCCGCCCAGCAGGCGGTCAACTTCGCGGCGGCGCTGATCGCCGCCGACGTCCACGACGTCGCCGTCGGCGGCGGGGTCGAGCACATGGGCCAGATCTCCTTCGCCGACGGGATCGACGTGCAGAAGGAGCACGGCTTCGCCTTCAGCCCGGAGCTGATGGAGCGCTACGACCTCGTCAACCAGGGCCTTTCAGCCGAGATGATCGCCGAGCAGTGGGAGATCCCCCGCTCCGAGCTCGACGAGCTCGGCGTCCGCTCGCAGCGGCTCGCGGCGCAGGCGACCGAGCAAGGCCGCTTCGAGCGCGAGATCCTGCCGATGCAGGTCAACGGCGACACCCACGTCACCGACCAGGGCCTGCGCGAGACGACCTTGGAGGCGCTGGCCGGGTTGAAGCCGGCCTTCAAGGAGGACGGGCGGATCACCGCCGGCAACTCCTCGCAGGTCTCCGACGGGGCGGCGGCGGTGCTGCTGATGGCGCGCGAGAAGGCCGACGCGCTGGGACTGGTGCCGCGGGCGCGGATCGTCGACCAGACCACGGTCGGCGTTGACCCGGTGATCATGCTGACCGGCCCGATCCCGGCGACCGAAAAGCTGCTGGCGCGCAACGGGATGAAGATCGACGACATCGACCTCTTCGAGGTCAACGAGGCCTTCGCCTCGGTCGTTGCTGCCTGGCAGCGCGAGCTCGAACCGGACATGGACCGGGTCAACGTCAACGGCGGCGCCATAGCCCTCGGCCACCCCCTCGGCTCGACCGGCGCCCGCCTGATCACCACCCTGCTGCACGAGCTGGAGCGGACCGACAAGTCGGTCGGCCTGGTGACCATGTGCTGCGGCGGCGGGCTCGGAACGGGCACGCTGATCGAAAGGATCTAGGGCCGTGGCGACTTTTGCCCCCTATAGCCGGCATAAGTCGACACCGGTGAGGTGAGGCGGGTGGACGCGTTGGCCGCGATGAGGACGATCGGGGCCAACCGCGCCTACCTGCCCGACGACGTTCCCGACGAGGTCGTCTACGAGGCGGTCGAGGCGGCGCGGTTCGCGCCTCAGGGCGGCAACCGCCAGCCGGTGCGGCTGGTGGTGGTCCGTGACGCGGAGAAGAAACGCCGCTTGAAAGAGCTCTACTTGGTGCCCTGGCGCGCCTACTTCGAGGCGGCCGAGGCGGGCATCGCCGGCGCGGAGGCGGGCACCAGCAAGCTCGGCCAGTACGGCTCCGCCCGCAAGGCCCTGCTCGCGGCCAACGATTTCGCCGAGAAGCTGGACCAGCACCCGCTGATCATCGTCGTCTGCGCCCGCCTCGAGGACCTCCACATGACCGACCTCGAGCAGGACCGGCCGTCCGTGGTCGGCGGCGCCTCGATCTACCCACTCGTCCAGAACCTCTGCCTCGCCTTCCGCGTGGCCGGCGTGGCGACGACGGTCACCACTCTGCTCTGCGGCGCCGAGCCCGAGGTAAAGGAGCTGCTGGAGATCCCGGACGGCTACCTGACCGCCTGCCACGTGGTCGCCGGCTATCCGGCGAACGGCTTCCCGAGGAAGCTGACCCGGCGCGACGTCGAGCAGTTCACCTACGTCGACACGTTCGGAAACGCGATCGCATCGTGACTCCGGAGCTCAGGCGGGCGTGAGTGCCTGCCCGCAGTCGATCTCGAGCAGGTAGGGGGCGACCATGCCCTCGTAGGCGGCTTTGCGCTCGGCGGGGAGATCCTTCCAGCCGGTAACCGAGCCGCGGCAGTTCTCAGCGCCGCAGAGGCAGCCGCCCGGGAAGTACTCGATCGAGTAGTTGCGCATCGCGTAGTCGAAGGTGATCTCCTCGCCGCTGGAGATCGCCTTGCGGGCGACGAAGTCGCAGGCGCCGGTGCGGTTGAGCTCGACACCGCAGTTGGGGTTGCAGGAGTGGTTGACCTTGGGGCCGAGCCCGGCGTGGCGGGCCCACTTGGTGCGGCTCACCTGGGTGGCGTGGGAGTCGTTGCTGGCGACCTCGCCTTCGAGCTCGCCGATCATCACGGTCTCACCGACGTCGAAGCCCCGGGTGGCCCGAACTCCACCGCCCTTGTCGCCTTCGGGGGTGCACAGCTCATATCCGACCGGATCCAAGGGACCGCCTCTCGATTGTTTTCGCGCGGCAGACCGCGCGCACGACGACAGTAGCGCTCAGCCGAAATCTGCCGGGCACGGCCTGGCGCTGCGTCTCGCGGCGCGGCTAAGCCCAGATCTCGTCGTCCTCTAGGTAGTTCCTGATCACGCGGCCGTGGGGGAGATCGAAGTCGTAGACGCCGAAGTAGGCCTCGACGACCTTGGTCGGGCGCAGCAGGTGCCAGGGGTCGATCGCGGAGACGGTGGGCATCGAGAGCGAGCCGCGGCCGGCCCAGAGCTTGGGCGATCCGTCCTGGGAGGTGTGGAGGGTGGCGGGGACGTCGAGGCGGACGAGCTCGGCAACCGAGGGGGGCTTGCCCGCTTCGGAGTTGGGGATGACGCGGGTGGAGAGGACCGGGGTGTCCTCGAGCTCGGCCGGGTCGGCGATGCGGTCACAGACGATGGTGGCGGTCATGATCGGGTTGCCTTTGGGGCGCTGGACGGTGAAGACCATCTGCTCGCCGTAGGGGGTGTCGCCGCCGCCCCAGTTGCGCTCGAAGACGGCCATCTTCTTGGCGTAGCCCCAGATCTCGCGGCCGGCGCCGAGCGGGACCTCGTTGTCGACGAAGATGAACGGCTGGTAGAGATAGGTCTCGCCGTCGACCTTGGCGCGGATCATGATGTAGGCCTCGTGGTACTGGCCGAAGGTCGAGAACGGGACCCAGCGGGCCCAGGCGATGCAGGTCGGTGTCTCGTCGGCGATCTCGACCCCGGGAGGGAGCAGGGCTTCGACGCCCTCGCGCTCGGCCTCGTAGACGATGAAGCAGTCTTCGACTCCGCGATAGAGGTACGGCGGCGGCCCGTAGAGGCTGCCGGTGCCGATCGGCTGCGAGTAAGAGGCGGCGAATGCTGCTTTGTCCATTGGTATCTCTCCGTGTAGTTCGTTACTTGACCGAGAAGCCGCCGTCGACGACGTAGGTGGCGCCGTGCACGAAGGCGGCGTCGTCGGAGGCGAGGAAGACGATCACGCTGGCCAGTTCGTCGGGCTGGGCCCAGCGGCCGATCGGGGCCGAGCGCACCGCTTCCATCACGGCGGCGTCGCCGGCGGCGAAGATCTCCTTCGTCATCCCCGTCTCCACCGCGCCGGGGCAGACGGTGTTGGCGCGGATGCCCGCCTTGGCGTAGTCGAAGCAGAGCTGGCGGGTGAAGCCGACGATCGCGTGCTTGGAGGTCGTGTAGGCGGCGCCACCGTTGCCGCCGACCAGGGCCGCGGTGGAGGCGACGTTGACGATCGCGCCGCCGCCGTTCTCCAGCATCTGCGGGATCAGCGCCCGCGAGGTGTTGAAGACGCCGCGCAGGTTGACCCCGAGCACGCGGTCCCAGACCTCGTCGGGGGTGTCGGCGGCGGGCAGGTAGTCGTCGAGGATGCCGGCGTTGTTGACGAGCACGTCGACGCGGCCGAAGCAGTCGATCGCTTTCGCCGCCATCGCCGCGACCGCGGCGGCGTCGGCGACGTCGGTCTCGATCGCCACGGCGCTGCCGCCGGCCGCCTCGATCGCGGCGGCGGTCTCCCCCGCCCCCTTGACGTCGACGACCGCGACCGCTGCGCCTTCGGCCGCGAACCGTTCCGCGGTTGCGCGTCCGATCCCTGAACCAGCGCCGGTCACCAGCGCCACCTTGCCATCGAGTCGTGCCTCAGCCATCCGCGGTCCTTTCCGCTGTCCCTGCGTAGAGGCCCCGCAAGGCCTTCTTGTCGAACTTGCCGACGCTCGTCTTCGGGATCTCGGCGAGGAAGGCGAAGCCCTCCGGCAGCCACCACTTCTCGAAACGGCCGGAGAGGAACTCGGTCAGCTCCGCCTCGCTGACCTCGCCGGAGGCGGCGACGCAGGCGAAGGGGCGCTCGCTCCAGCGCTCGTCGGGAACGCCGATCACCGCCGCCTCGGTGACCGCCGGGTGCGCCATCAGCGCCGACTCGAGGTCGACCGAGGAGATCCACTCGCCGCCGGACTTGATCACGTCCTTGGCCCGGTCGGTGATCCGCAGCCAGCCGCGCTCGTCGAGGGTGCCGACATCGCCGGTGCGCAGCCAGCCGCGGTCGAAGGAGGCGGCGCTGGCCTCCTCGTTGCCGTAGTAGGAGCCGGCGACGGCCGGGCCGCGGATCTGGATCTCGCCCTGGGCGGCGCCGTCGCTGGGCAGCACGGTGCCGTCGTCGGCGACCACGCGGAGCTCGTAGAAGGGGGTGACGCGGCCGGCGTGCTCGCGGCGGCCCCAGCGCTCCTCCTCGCCGGCGCCGGGGGGGTCGTGGGCGAGCGCCGCCCCCGGCAGCGTCTCGGTCATCCCCCAACCCTGAACGATCGCGACCCCGTGGCGCTGCTCGAACTCGCGCATCAGCTGCGGCGGGACCTGGGTGCCGCCGCAGATCGCCAGCTCCAGGCTGGAGAGGTCGGAGCCGTGCTCGTCGGCGTAGCGCAGCACGTCCATCCAGATCGTCGGCACGCCGCAGGTCGCGGTCACTCGCTCAGCCTCGATCAGCCGCGTCAGCGGCTCGGGCTGCAGGTGGCGCCCCGGCATCACCAGGTCGGCGCCGACCATCCCGGCCAGGTAGGGCAGGTTCCAGGCCATCGCGTGGAACATCGGCACCACGGCGAGGATCCGGTCGCGCTCGGACATCCGGTAGGCGTCGTGGCCGGCCATCGTCAGCGTGTGCAGGCAGAGGCCGCGGTGCGAGTAGGCGACGCCCTTCGGGTTGCCGGTCGTGCCCGACGTGTAACAGAGGGCGGAGGCGCTGCGCTCGTCGAGCTCGGGCCAGGCGAAGGCGCCGTCCTGGGCGGCCAGCAGGGTCTCGTAGTCGACGGCGCCGGGGAGCGAGTCGTCCGGATCGTCGCCGATCACGACGTAGTGCTCGACGCCGCTGAGCCCGGCGGCGATCGGCGCCAGCGCCGCCGCCAGGGACGCGTCGACGACGATCGCCTTGTCGCCCGCGTGCTCGACCGTGTAGGCGATCTGCTCGGGCGAGAGCCGCGGGTTCATCGTGTGCAGGATCAGCCCCGAGCAGGGCACCGCGTAGTAGGCCTCGAGGTGCTCCTGGCTGTTCCAGGCGAAGACGCCGACGCGGTCGCCGGGCTCGAGCCCGAGCGAGGCGAGGCCGGCGGCGAGCCGTTCGGCCCGGCCCGCCAGCTCGGCGGCGCTGATCCGCTTCGTCGCGCCGGCCTCGTTCAGCGCGGTGACGATCTCGGCGTCCCCGTGGACGCCGCGCATGCGGCCGTAGATGTGGGACAGCGTCAGCTGGAAGTCCTGCGTACCGGCCTCCAACGGCAGGATCACAAGGAGATGCCGCCGTCGACCGTGATCGTCTGGCCGGTGACCATCGAGAGCTCGGCGTTGCAGAGCGCCTCGCAGAACGCCGCCGCGTCTTCGAGCTCGAGCCCCCGTCCCATTGGGTTCGCCGCCGCGGCCGCGGCCAAACGGTCCTGGTAGGTGTCCGGGAACATCGCCCGCAGGGCGGCGGTGTCGACGGCGCCGGGGGCGATCGTGATCACCCTGATCCCGCGCGGCGCCAGCTCTTTGGCGAGGTAGCGGACGATGTGCTCGCCGAGCGCTTTGGCGGTGCCGAGGGCGCCGTATTCCGGGATCACGAAGCGGGCGCCGCGGCTGGAGAGGTAGAAGATCGTGCTGCCCTCGCCGAGCAGCGGGCCGGCCTCGCGGGCGAGGTCGACCAGGGCGAGGCCGTTGACGGCGATCGATTCGCGCAGCTCGGTCGGGTCGGTCTCGACCATCGGGCCGTTGACCGCTTTCGCGGCGCAGTGGACGATCTGGTCGAGCCGCTCGACGCCGGCCGCTTTGACCGCGTCGATCACTTCGCGCACGCCCTCGGGGGTACCGACGTCGGCTTTGACCAGGTGCGCCTTGCCGCCGGCCGCCTCGACTGCCGCCTCCGCCTCCGCCGCCGCCGCGTCGTTGGCGTGGTAGTTGATGAAGACGTCGGTGCTGCCGCGGGCGAAGCGCTCGGCGATCGCCCTGCCGAGCCCACTGGACCCTCCGGTCACGCAGATCGCCATCTCGCTCCTCCAGTCGGGGTCTGGCAGCGCGCCGCTACCCACCTCTGACGGTCCCAGATCGCCCTCCCCGGCCCAACCGCGCCCAGGCGCGCCGTTGTGGAATCGACGAAGGCGGGCACGGCGGCGTTCGGCCGATGCCCTGCCCGGGTCTACGTTCAGACGATGACTACAGCCGAGCTGCCCGCGTGATCGACTTCGAGCTGGACCCAGAGCTGCTGGAGCTGCGCGAACGGGTGCGCGCCTTCATCCACGAGGTGGCGATCCCGAACGAGCATCGTGACGTCAGCACCCACGGCACCGACGAGGGGCTGCGGGCGGAGCTGCAGGAGCGCGCCCGCGAGTGGGGCATCTTCGCCCCGCAGATCAGCCAGGAGCTGGGCGGGCTCGGGCTCGACCACCGCGGCACCGCGGTGATCCTCGAGGAGTCCGGCTACAGCCTGCTCGGCGCCCAGGCGCTCAACTGCGCCGCCCCGGACGAGGGAACGATCCACATGCTCGACGTGATCGCCAACCCCGCCCAGCGCGAGCAGTACCTGGTGCCACTGGCGGCGGGCAAGGTCCGCTCCTGCTTCTCGATGACCGAGCCCGCCCCCGGGGCCGGCTCGGATCCCTCGATGCTGCTGACCGAGGCGACCAGGACCGACTCCGGCTGGACGATCAACGGCCAGAAGTGGTTCATCACCGGCGCCGAGGGCGCTGCCTTCACGGTTTGCATGGCGATGACCGACGGCAAGGCGACGATGTTCCTGGTCGACGCCGACAATCCCGGCTTCCGCATCGACCGCATCATCGACGCGACCGACCGCGCCTTCCCGGGCGGCCACGCCGAAGTCAGCTTCGAGAACTGCCGGGTCGGCGACGACGCCGTGCTCGGCGAGGTCGGCGAGGGCTTCCGCTACGCGCAGGTGCGGCTGGCGCCGGCCCGGTTGACCCACTGCGAGCGCTGGCTCGGCACCGCCCGCCGCGCCTTCGACATCTCGCTCGACTACGTCAACGGGCGCGAGGCCTTCGGGCAGCCGCTCGGCGAGCTCGGCATGGTCCAGGAGCAGATCGCCCGCTCGGTGATCGACATCGAGTCGAGCCGGGCGCTGATCTGGCGCTGCGCCTGGGCGCTCGACCGCGGCGAACCGGCCAAGCACGAGTCCTCGGTGGCCAAGGCCTACGTCGCCGAGGCGGTCAACCGGGTGATCGACCGGGCGATCCAGGTCTGCGGCGCGACCGGGATCTCCGGCGACGTGCCGCTGGCGCGGATGATGAACGAGCTGCGGCCGTTCCGGATCTACGACGGCCCGACCGAGACCCACCTCTGGTCGATCGCACGGCGGACGCTGCGCGCGCACGCCGCCCGTCCCGCCCAGGCCGCGACCGGACCGTGAACGGCAGCGGGGTCGGGAGCGGCGACGTCGTCCGCACCCCGGCGGAAGCGGCGGCGTCGGCGATGGAGCCGCTGATCGTGATCGAGCCGCTGCAGGCATTCCTCGACGCCGCCGGGCTCGGCGCCGGCGAGCTGGAGATCACGCCGATCGGCGACGGACACTCGAACCTCACCTTCCTGATCGAACGCGGAGAGACGCAGCTGGTGCTGCGGCGCCCGCCGCGCGGGCCGCTGCCGCCGTCGGCCCACGACGTGGTGCGGGAAGCGCGCCTGCTCTCCGTCCTGCGGCCGCAGGGGGTGCTCGTTCCGGCAGTGCTGGCCGCCTGCGAGGACCCGACCCTGATCGGGGCGCCCTTCTACCTGATGACCTATGTCGACGGCTGGGTCCTCAGCGACGATCTGCCACCGCCGCTCGCCGGCCCCGATGGCCCGCGGCAGATCTCCGAGCAGCTGGTCGACAGGCTGGTCGAGCTGCACGCGCTCGACCCCGGGCACGAGGACCTGGCCGAGTTCGGCCGTCCGCAGGGCTACCTCGAGCGCCAGCTCAAGCGCTTCGGCGGCCTGCTGGAGGGCAACATGACGCGGCCGCTGCCGGAGCTGGAGCAGGTCAGCGGGTGGCTCGGCGCCAACCTCCCCTCCTCCCCGGCCCCGGCCGTGGTCCATGGCGACTACCGGCTCGGCAACGTGATGTACGAGCGCGAAGCGCCGCGCCTGACGGCGATCCTCGACTGGGAGATGGCGACGATCGGCGACCCGCTCGCCGACCTCGGCTACATGACCGCGACCTGGGCCGCCGCCAGCGATCCGCCCAACTCCGTCGCCGACCTCTCCCCGGTGACCCGGCTCTCGGGCTTCCCCGGCCGCGAGGCACTGACCCGCCGCTACGCCGAGGCAAGTGGCCGCAACGTCGACGCCCTCCCCTGGTACCAGGTGCTGGCCTGCTGGAAGGCGGCGATCTTTCTCGAGGGCAACTACAAGCGCTTTGTCGCCGGCACCGCCCCGGACCCGTACTACGCCAGCCTCGAGGCCGGCGTGCCGAAACTGGCCCGCACAGCCCTCGAGCTCAGCCGCAACGCCTAGAAGTTCTTCTGCAGCCAGGGGACGATGATCGCGTTGACCTCGTCGGGCTTCTCCTGCTGGATCGAGTGGGCGGCGTCGAGGATCTCGTGCTTCTCGATCTGGGGCAGCAGCTCCTCGAGCCCGTCGGTCGAGCCGCGCATGAAGAACCAGTCGTCGGCGGAGGAGATCATCAGCGCCGGCTTGTCGATCACGTAGTCGGAGCCCTGGGCCTCTTCGAAGTCCTTGCGCAGGGCGCGGTACCAGTTGAGGCCGCCGGTGAAGCCTGACTTCGAGTAGGCGTCGATGTAGACCTGGCGCTCCTCGTCGCTGACGAAGGGCTCGCCGAACAGCTGCGGGTCGCCGACGAAGACGCCGGCGGGGACTTCCTGGATCTCCTTCGGAGCCGCCTCGAACTGCTCCATCGTGTAGCCACGACCGCGCAGCCAGCAGTCGAAGGTGTGGGCGATGTCCTTTTCGAGGATTCCCTCCCCCACGCCCGGCTCCTGGAAGGTGCGCATGTAGTGGTTGGGACCGCGCAGCTCGTCGTAGATTTCGAGCATGTCCTGGGGCGCTTCCCAGGTGAAGTAGGGGGTGCAGAGACTGCCGACGCCGAGCACGCGGTCGGGCGCGAAGACGCCGGAGAACCAGGCCGGCATCGAGCCCCAGTCGTGGCCGATGAAGACGGCTTTGTCGACCTCCAGCGCATCGAGCAGACCGGTCAGGTCGGCGACCAGGTTCTTGACGCTGTAGGTCTGCGGGTCGGCGGGCGCGTCGGTGCCGGCGTAACCGCGCTGGCTGGGGGCGATCACGCGGAAGCCGGCCGCGGCGATCGGGTCGACCTGGTTGCGCCAGGAGTAGGGGAGCTCCGGGAAGCCGTGCAGCAGCATCACCACCGGGCCCTCGCCCTGCTCGTAGTACTCCATCGTGATCCCGTTGGTCTGGGCGGTCTTGGGCGCGGTGAAGTCCACTTTGGGGTCTCCTCTTATGTCGGTATCGGACGGGACTTAGCCGGGAAGCGTGAAGCCGGCGTCTACGCAGAGCGTCTGGCCGGTGACCATCCGCGCTTCCTCGGAGAGGAAGAACGCGGCTGGCTCGCCGATCTCGTCGGGGTCGAGCGCGCGGCCGAGCGGCGAGCGTTCCCCGGCGGCGGCTGCAATCGATTCCCACTCGGGAATTTCTTTGAAGAGGTCGGTGAGGACGACGCCGCCGCAGATGCAGTTGGCGCGGATCCCCTTCGGCCCGCCCTCGACGGCGAGGTAGCGGACCAGGGTCTCGATCGCGGCCTTGGCGGTGCCGAAGGCGGCATAGGCGTCGTAGACGCGGTGGGCGCCGAGACTCGAGATCGCGAGGATCGAGCCGCCGCCGCTCTCTGTCATCGATGGCGAGGCGGCCTGCGCGAGGGTCAAGAGCGAGCGCACGTGCGCCTCCATCGTGTAATCCCACTGCTCGACCGTCAGCTCGCCGGTCGTGCCGAAGGTGCCGGCGGCGGCGTTGGCGACGAGGTAGCGCACCGGGCCGAGCCCTGCGATCGCCTCCTCGACGGCGCGGGCGTTGTCGTCGGGGTTGCCGACATCGCCCTGAATCACGATCGCCCGGCGACCGAGCGCGCGGATCTCCGCCGCGGTCTTCTCCGCCGCCTCCTCGTTGGTGACGTAGGTGATCGCCACGTCGGCGCCGCGGCGTGCCGCGGCCAACGCGCAGGATCGCCCGATCCCACGCGAACCGCCGGTAACCAGTGCGTTGCCCTGTAGCTCGCCGCTCATCAGGACGAACTTAACCGGCGCGGTTGACCGGAGCGGGAGCTTGGTGCGGGCTCTTTGTCCAGATCCACAGGGGGGCCCGCGTGGGGCTCGGTGGGGGCTGACGGGCTTTGTTCGAGGGGGTTTGGCGAGAGGGGTTGGGGGTCTCTCGTGCTCGCTGGATTTTTCGCCCAGGAGTAAGGGCAACTCTCAAGACTGACAAGCGAAAAATTAACGCCGCTGTGCGCGAGAGACCCCCAACCCCTCCCCTCAGAGCACCTCGAAGATTCCGCTGGCTCCCAGGGTTCGATCGTTTGCAGTTTGGATCGCTCCCAGGGTTCGCTCGTCTGCCGGGGAGAGATCGAGCCCGCTCCCAGCTGGTGAGTTGCCGGTTAGTTCCGCATAGCGGTAACAACCGGCAACTCGTGAAGGAGGTTTTGGATGAACCTTGGGTGGATAGGGCCCTTGGCCTTCTCTTGAGAGGAGATTGCGTCCCTTGGTCGTCTATCTAGAGAGATCCGGACCCTGGTCGTCAGCTTCGAGATGGTCCCGGTTCGCGAGGGACGGTGGGGGTGTCCTCCGTACGAGCGGCGTTAATTTTTCGCTTGTCCGTCCTTGAGAGTTTCCAATTGTTCGGGGCGAAAAATCCAGCGAGGGAGGAGGACACCCCCACCGTCCCTCCCGGCCCGAGGGCCGGGGAGGAGTGCGGCGGCCCGAGGTTGGGGGATGCGGCGGCCCGAGGTCAGCCAGGAACGTCGGACCCGAGCCACCCGCGGTAGAACCCCTCGATATCCGGCAGGTACTCGTGCATGACCGGGTAGCCGGGAGGGACCGCTTCGGTCTCGAGCAGACGGCCGGAGACGGGGCAGTAGAACTCGCGCAGCTCCTGCCAGTCGCCGTCGGGGTGCCCGAGCTTCGGGTAGACCTCGCGGAAGAGCTCGTCGTTGTCGCGGACGAACATCGGCACGTGCATCTTCCAGTTCTGATCCCAGCGGCAGAGGTCGGCGCCGGCGTCGGTGCGGATCACCAGCTCCCCGTCGGACTGGCGGCGGACGATGTTCATGCCCTCGCCGTAGGGGAGCACGATCGGGTCGTCGTAGTCGACCCGCGCCTGCAGCAGCTCCAGCCACTTCTCGAAGCGGTCGGGGTCCTTGATCCCGGACTGGATGTCCTTGACCGCGCGGCGGCTGAGCTTCTCGTCGAGCAGGTCGGCCAGGGTCTCCTTGGTGACGGTCGTAGTCACCGGCACTTCGACCTGGTCGCCGGGCAGGAAGACCTCGGAGTTGGCGAGGAACTCGCGCACGGAGTCCTCCGGCATGACCTTGCCGGGAGCGGCGCGCTGGACGACCACCGTCGGGGTGATGACGTCGAAGTCGAAGTCCTCCGGCAGGTCCCAGAAGCCGCGGAACTCGGCCGCCCAGGCCGGCTCCAGCCGCATCGACTCCGCGTACATGACCTTCACCGTCTCGATCAGTTCCTGGTTGAAGATGCGCTGCCGTTGCTCGGTCCACCACTCCGATGCGGGGCGGGCGCGGTCAAGGCGGCCGTGCATCAGGCCTTCGCGGTTCTCGATCCCGTAGGCGCGCTCGGCCCAGGGGCGCTGGATGTGGCCGCCGGCGATGTCCTCCTCGACCCGATCGGCGCTGCGCAGCAGCGGGTCGCCGAGGCCGCCGCCACCGCGCCCGGAGGAGAGGTAGAGGTCGCCCGTCTTGACCGCGATCATCATCGTGTACGGGTCCTGTTCGAGCTGGTGCTCGCCGGCGAACTGGTTCATCAGCGCCTCCTCGCCGGAAACGTCGCCGACCGGGTACGCCTTGCCGTCGGCGGCCTGCTCGAAAATGTCGGAGCCGAAGACGTTGTGGACGTAGGCGCTCGGCGCCGGGTAGCCGCCGAAGAGGCCGGGCGAAGTGAGCATGCCGCCAGCGCCGATGTTCTCGATCTCGAAGTCCTGGGTGCCGTTGACGAGCAGCAGCGTCTCGAACGACGAGCCGCCGCGGTGGCGGCCGAGGCCGCCCGTGTTCGGCTTGATCCGGCGGCCGAGGTAGATCATCGGCTTGACCAGCTCCCACATCTCGATGTCGCCCATGTCGCCCTCGGGGTTGAAGACGGCGGCGCCGTAGTCGAGCCCGTCGAGGACGTACTTGGCGCCCTGGCCCTGGGCCCCGATCTCGAAGTTCATGAAGCCGGAGATCTGCCCGTACTGGTCGAGGCCGCCGCCCTGGGCGACGTTGCCGGGGACGGTGTAGGTGGAGACGATCTCCTCGATGTAGCCGCGCGACTGCAGGGCGCGGGAGACCGCTCGTAGATAGCCGGTCGAGGTCGTGAACATCGGCATCCACGGAAACGAGGACGAGCAGGGCGCTTCGCCGAGGTCGGCCCAGCTGCCCTCGGTCAGGTTCAGCTCGGTCGCGTAGTAGGCGCCGTCGTTGATCTTGTCGTTGCAAATCAGCGTCTGCGTGAAGAGGATCCACTGCATGCCCTGCTGGGCCGAGGGGGTGGCGTTGAAGGAGTGCCAGCCCCAGGCCGAGGAGCCGCGCAGGTCGGTCGTCCAGCGGCCGTCGCGGTCGACCACGGCTTCGTAGGCGCCGTGGATGATCAGGTCGCGCTGGGCCCGCTTGGGCAGGTTCATCTTGTTCGCGTATTTGGCCTCGGTGAAGCCGGCGGAGCGGTAGCGGCCGGGGACCAGGAGACCGCGCACGCGCGACTTGAAGTCGCGGCGGCCGTCCTCGATCGCCTCGCGCATGAAGACCTTGAACGGCTCCTCGCCTTCTTCCAGCACCAACCGCTCGACCGCGTCGCGGATCATGTGGCAGCCGGCGAGGCGGGTGCGCTCGTCGAGCAGGTACAGGCCCGGAGCGCGGCTCTGCATCGAGACCCGCTTGTTGTGCCACTGGGCGATCGTGTCTTTCTCACCGATCTTCATGCAGTGCAGGTCGATGCCGTCGTCGAAGCGGGTGGTCGGCCCGACCGGGACGCCGCCGGGGGTGGTGGCGCCGATGTCCATCACATGGATGACGCCGCCGGCCCAGCCGATCAGCTCGCCCGGGTTCGCCGGGTTGAAGATCGGCACGAAGGTCTGCACGTCGGCGTTGTGGACGTCGCCGATCGTCGGCTGGTTGTTGGCGAAGATGTCTCCCGGGCGGATCTCCGGGTTGTCCTCCCAGCCGTTGCGGACCATGAACTTGATCGCCTCGGACATCGTGTGGACGTGGACGATGATCCCGGTCGAGAGTGCGACGTTGTCGCCCTCCGGCGTGTAGAGCGCAAAGCAGATCTCCCCCAGCTCGCGCACGATCGGCGAGGCGGAGATGTTGAGCGCGGTCTCGCGCGCCGTGACCATGCCGCCGCGCACCCGCGAGAAGAGTTTCTCGAAGTGCAGCGGGTCGGAGTCCTTCATCGCCAGCTCGCGCAGGCCGTGGTAGTGGCCGGTCTGCTCGAACATGCTCTCCGAGGCGGTGAGCATCTCGGCCAGGGACTGGCCTTCCCAGCCGATCGGCGCCTTCTCGTCGGGCTCGAGGACGCGGGTCTTGTCGATCGTGGCCATGGTGCTCAGGCCTCCTTGTTCTCGAGATGGAAGATGCCGTGCTCATCGAGCCAGGCGCGGCGGTCGGGAGGGATCGGGAAGGTCGTTGACTCGGCCTCGAGGACCGCCGGGCCCTCGATCGTGTGGCCGTTGCGGACGTCGTCCATCTCGTAGACGTCGGTCTGCGCGTAGCCCTCGTCCCACCAGACGTCGCGGGTTTCCTTGACCGGCGGCGCGCCGGACTCCCGCGGCATCGTCGGCAGCGTCGGCTGCTCGATCGGAACCGAGCCCTTGACGATCGCCTGCGCGACCAGGTAGCCGAGCTCCGGCGAGGAGGCGGCCCGCGCGTACATCCGCGTGTAGGTCGTCTCGAAGGTCTCGACGAGGGCGTTGACGTCCTCGATCGACTCGATCGCCGGCTTCGGCGCGTCGACCTCGATGTCGACCAGCTGGCCGTAGTACTGCATCCGCACCATGTGGGTGAAGGAGACTTCCTCGGGCTTGTAGCCGGACTTGCCGAACTCGTCGCGGACGCGGTCCTCGAGCGAGCGCCAGGCCTGGGTCAGGAGGCCGCCCATCTGGACCTTTTCCTGCTCGGCGGCGGTCGGCAGCAGCGGCAGGTCGACCTGGCGGTCGAAGCGGTACTCGAAGTCGGCGCAGGCGCAGCCGAAGGCGGAGAACCCGGCCGCCCACTCGGGCACCAGCACCTGCTGGTAGGGGACGCCCTTGGTGTAGCCGGCGACGTGCAGCGGGCCGCCGCCGCCGTAACAGAGCAGGGTGTAGTCGGCGGGGCTGTAGCCCTTGCCGAGGATGCGGCCGACGGCCTCGTTGCGCAGCGAGGTCTCGAACAGCTCGATGACGCCGGCGGCGGCCTCCTCGACGCCGAGCCCGAGCGGGTCGGCGACCTGGCGCTTGACCTCGTGGCGGGCGCGCTCGATGTCGAGCTGGACCTGGCCGCCGAGGAAGTACTCCGGGTTGAGCCGGCCGAGGACGAGGTTGAGGTCGGTGATCGAGGCGGTCTCGACGCCGCCCTCCGGGTAGGCGGTGCCGATCATCGCCCCGGCCGAGTCGGGACCGATCTCGGGGCGACGGGCGTTGGGGTCGATGCGGACGAAGGAGCCACAGCCGGAGCCGACCGAGTCGATCTGGACCAGCGGCATGTTGAGCAGGAATTTCGCCATGTCCGGCGTCGTCGTCACCTCGTAACGCTTGCCGGTCAGCAGCGCGATGTCGAACGAGGTGCCGCCGATGTCGGTGCAGAGCACGTTGTTGAGGTCGATCCGGTCGGCCAGCCAGCGGGCGCCGACGACGCCGCCGATCGGGCCGCTGACCAGGGTCGTCGCGAGCTGGTCGGCGTCGATCGAGATCGTGCCGCCATGGGAGGCCATCACCCGCAGCTCGAAGGCGGCGCCGCGCTCCTTGGTGCGGTCGCGGACGGCGCGCAGGGTGCCGCGCGAGGGCTCGGCGGCGTAGGCCTCGATCACGGTCGTGTTGAGGCGCGGGAAGTCGCGGCGCGAGGGGTAGAGCTCGGAGCTGACGAAGATCGGGACCTCTCCGTTGAGGCTGCGTTTGCCCTTCTCCTCTTCGACGATCTCGCGCACGCGCTGCTCGTGGGCGGGGTTGCGGTAGCTGAAGATGAGGGAGATGACGATGCCCTCGACGCCGTCGTCGAGCAGCGCGTTGACGCCTTCGCGGGCGTCCTCGTCGCGCAGCGGCAAGACCTCGTTGCCGAACAGGTCGACGCGGCCGCGGACCCCGTGGACGCGATCGCGCGGGACCAGCGGGTCGTTGTGGTGGTGGGTGGCGATGTGCAGGCGGTCCGCGTAGGAGAAGCCGAGGTAGGTCTGGATCCCGCGCTCCATCTGCAGCGAGTCCTCCTGCCCGGCGGTGACGAGGACGCCGACGCGGCGGCCCTTGCGGGTCAGCAGCCGGTTCAGCATCGCGGTGCCGCTGAAGACGGCGGACTGGATCCGCGGGAAGGCCTCTTCGGGCGTCGAGTCCCACTGGCGCATCGCGTCCTCGGCGGACAACATCAGACCCACGGACTCGTCCTGCGGGGTCGTCTGCGCCTTGCCGACGATGAAGTTGCCCTCGTCGTCGACGATGAAGGTGTCGGTCATGGTTCCGCCGGCGTCGATCGCCAGCACGCGCGGATCGTGCTCTCTCTGTCCCATGTATCGACCATAGGCCGGCCCCCGCGCCCTGTCGTCGTTTCCCCCAACCGATCGCGCCGCCCCCATTTGTGGCCAGACCACAACCGAGCTACCTTCGACAGATGACCGGTCGACGGGACGATTTGTCAACCCCAGGGCTACTTATCGGCCCGTCGGCAACGCTCGCGGCGCCGGCCGGGAGCGAGGCGGAGGTCGAGGCGATCGTCGACACGCTCAGCGCCGAGCTCGACGCGATCGCGGCGGCGCTGGCCGACACGATCCACGAGCACCTCGACGAGCTCGACGACGACATGCGGACCTGGACCCTGCAGTCGACCCGCGCCAACCTCGGGGTAATGGTGAGCCTGATGCGCGAGGGTGCCGACCCGCGCGCGGTTATCGCGCCGCCGGAGGCGCTTGGCTACGCCAAGGAGTACGTCGTCCGCGGGCTCGACTTCGTGCTCCTGCAGCGCGCCTACCGAACCGCCCAGGGCGTCTACTCGACGATGATCCTGCAGCGCCTGCGCCAGGTCACCGACGACCCGGACCGGCTGGCCGAGGCGATGGCCTTCTTCAACGCCTGGATCTTCGCCTGGATCGAGACGATCGAGCGCCAGCTGACCGATGTCTACATGAACGAGCGCGAGCAGTGGGTGCGCGGGGCGGCGGCGATGCGGGCAGCCGAGGTGCGGGCGATCCTCGGCGGCGCCCAGGTCGATGCCGCCGCGGTCAGCCAGCGGCTCGGCTACGAGCTCGACCGCTTTCACGTTGGCTTCGTGGTCTGGAACGAGACCGCCGAGGACTCGCCCGGACACGCCGGGGCGCTGTTCGGCGAGATGGAGCAGGCGGCGGCGGCCGTTGCCGAGTCGCTCGGCGCCCGCTCCGCTCTGACCGTGGCCCAGGGCCGCCACCTCGCCTGCTGGGCGGGGCGCCACGAGCCCCAGCACCTCGGGGACCTGCGCCTTCCCCGCAGCGCCGGTCGCGGACTCTCGGTCGCGGCCGGGACCCCCTCCCACGGCGTCGAGGGCTTCGTGCTCAGTCACCGCGAGGCCCTGCTCGCCCGCCAGGTCGCCCAGCTGCACGGCGACCGCGGAGCCCGCGTCACCTTCCCCGATGTCTCCCTGGAGGCGCTGATGATCGACGACCCCGAGGCCGCCCGGCGCTTCGCCGAGCGCGAGCTCGGTCCGCTGGCCGCGGGAGACGATGCGACCACGCGCGTCGCCGCCACCCTCACGGTCTTCCTCGAGGAGGGCGCCAGCTTCGTCCGCGCCGCCCGCCGCCTCGGCGTCCACACCAACACCGTCACCTACCGCGTCAAGCGCGCCGAGGAGCTGCTCGGCCACCCGGTCGTGGAGCGCCAGCTGGAGCTGCGCGTGGCGCTGCGCCTGGCGCGACTCACTCCCTCCAACTAACCCAAAAGCCCCCCGCGAGTTGCCACTTGTTTCCGCATAGCGAGAACAAGTGGCAACTCGCGGGGGTGGGCGGGGCTCAGTCGCTGACGCGGACCAGCAGCTTGCCCATGTTCTGGCCGCTGAAGAGCTGGCCGAGGGCGTCGGGGGCTGCGTCGATGCCGCCGTCGACAATCGTCTCGTCGTAGTGGAGCTTGCCGGCACCGAGCAGGCCGGCGAGGTGGCCGATCGCCTCTTCGAAGCGGTCGGCGTAGTCGAGCACGAGGAAGCCCTGGATGGTGGCTCGCTGCATGATCAGCTGGCCGATGTTGGTGAGGCCGCCCTGGTGCTCGCCGCCGGGGTTGTAGGTGTTGTACTCGGCGATCATCCCGCAGAGGGAGATGCGGGCACCGATGTTGAGGCGGCCGAGGATGTGGTCCATGATCGGGCCGCCGACGTTCTCGAAGTCGACGTCGATCCCGTCCGGGGTGGCGGCGTCGAGCTGGTCGGCCCAGTCGTCGGCGCGGTGGTCGACGCAGACGTCGTAGCCGAGCTTGTCGACCGCATGGGCGCACTTCTCCGGGCCGCCGGCGATGCCGACGACGCGGGCGCCGCGCTCGGACGCGAGCTGGCCGGCGATCGAGCCGACCGCGCCGCAGGCGCCGGAGATGACGATCGTCTCCCCCGCCTGGAGGTCGGCGTTGTCGATCCCGATGTAGGCGGTGATCCCGGTGTGGCCGAGGGCGCCGAGGAAGGCAGAGAGCGGCGCCGGCAGCGGATCGGGCAGCACCGTCAGCGGCGCCTCCAGCAGGCTGTCGTCGGCCAGCACCAGCTCCTGCCAGCCGACGAAGCCGCTGACGGTGGCGCCGACCGGCATGTCCTCGCGCTTGGACTCGATCACCTCGCCGACCCCGAGCCCGCGCATGACGGCGTCGATCGGGACCGGCGGCATGTAGCCGCGGATGTCGCTCATCCAGATCCGGTTGGTCGGGTCGAGCGAGAGCAGCTGGGTGCGGACCAGCGCCTGCCCGTCCCGTAGCTCGGGCACCTCCTCGCTGACCAGCTCCAGGTCGCCCTCGGCGAGCTCTCCAGCGGGGCGCTTGCGAAGTCTCAGTGCACGATTGGTGTTCGACATCTCTCTTACTCCTCGGTTTAGCGCTTCAAGTCGATCGCCCAGTGCTCGGTGGCGACCCTGACGTAAGGGGATTTGACGGTCTCGATCAGCTGCTTGACCTCGGCCAGCTGCGGCGGCAGCAGCGGGTAGTCGCGGGCGACCGGGCCGGCGGCCTGCATCGCCTCGATGTCCGACGCGGGGATCAGCGCCTTGAGGATCAGCAGGTCGTCTTCGCCCGGCTTGGTCCCGTGGCGGGCGCGCAGCTCCTCCAGAGTCGGCTGCTCGGGCGGGTTGGCGGTGACCCGGGCGGCGTTCTCGGCGGCCATGATCCGCTCCAGCACCTCGGTGTCGATCGGCGCCGGCGGCTCGCCGTAGTAGCCGGCAGCGTAGGCGACGACCTGGTCGGGGACGAGGCTGTAGCGCTCGCCGCCGACCACGTTGAGGACCGCCTGGGTGCCGACAAGCTGCGAGAGCGGCGTCGCCATCACCGGCCAGCCCAGCTCCTCGCGCACGCGCCCGGCCTCGGCCAGGACCTCGTCGAGGCGGTGGCTCATCCCGTGCTGGCGCAACTGCGCTTTCAGGGTCCCGACCATCCCGCCCGGCACCTGGTGGGTGACGTTGAAGAGGTCGTACTCGCTGACCTGGTCGACCAGGTGCCCAGCCGCCTTGCCAACCGCGCGGAAGTGCTCGTCGACCGGCGCCAGCAGCGAGGTGTCGAGCCCGTGCCCGACGCCCATCAGCTCGAGGTTGCGGACGACGCTCTCGGTCGAGGGGGTCGAGGGCCCGTTGGCCATCGAGCGCGCCGCCGTGTGCAGGACGGTAACGCCATGGCGAACCGCTTCCACGTAGGTCAGCCCGGAGGTCCCCATCAGGTTGTTGGCGTGGATCTCGACCGGCTTCGGCGCCGCCGCCGCGACGATCTTCGGCAGCAGCGTCCGCAGCCGCTCGGTTTCCAGCACGCCGGCGGTGTCGTAGAAGAGGACGCCGTCGATCTCCGGCACAGCGGCGATCTCTGCCGCTTTCGCGGCCAGGTAATCGTCGGTGTGGACCGGAGAGATCGTGTAGAAGACCGTGCCGACGACCTCCGCGTCGTAGCCCTTGGCGATCTTCGCCAGCCGCGCGAAGTTGTCGATCCCGTAGAGCACGTCGTAGATCCAAAAGGAGCGCACCCCGTGCTCGCAGAGGCGGGTGATCCAGAGGTCCATCAGCGCGTCCGGGGAGACCCCGAAGGAGATGCAAGCGTTGGCCCGCATCCCGCCCCGCATCGGCGTGCGGTGGATCTTCTCGCGCAGCAGGTCGAGCCCTTCCCAGGCGTTCTCCTGCCTGTACTTGATCAGCACCTCCATGTGGGAGCTGCCGGCGAAGTCGATCACGCTGAAGCCGGTGCGGTCGAGGACGTCGGCGACCGGCAGCGCCATCCCCGCCTGCATCCGCATCCCCCAGAGGCTCTGCTGACCGTCGCGCAGGGTGCTGTCGAGGATCTCAACCGAGGCCATCGGCGCCCCTCACGGCCTGCTCGCGCAGCCTGCTCTTCAGGATCTTGCCGGCCGGGTTGCGTGGTAGCTCGTCGACCTCGTGGTAGGTCTTCGGCCGCTTGTGGCGGGCGATCGACTCGAGGCAGCCGCGGTCGAGCCGCTCGCGGTCGATCGTGGCTTCCGCAGCGGGGACGACGAAGGCGACGATCCGCTCCCCCCACTCCGGGTCGGCGACGCCGACGACGGCGACCTCCGCGACCGCCGGGTCGAGGGCGAGCACGTCCTCGACCTCACGCGGGTAGACGTTGTAGCCGCCGGTGATGATCACGTCCTTGGCCCGGTCGACCAGGGTCAGGCGGCCCTGCTCGTCGAAGCGGCCGAGGTCTCCCGTGTGCAGCCAGCCGCCGCGCAAGGCCTCCGCACTCGCCTCCGGCATGTCGAGGTAGCCGGCCATCACGGTCGGGCCGTCGACGCAGACCTCGCCGACCTCGCCCGCCGCCACCTCCGCCCCGCCCTCGCCGAGGGTGCGGACGCTGAGCCCGACCCGGGCAACGCCGACCGAGCGCAGGCCGTCCTCGTCGCCGGCGGCGACCGCGTCGCCGATCGCGCGGCAGCCGTTGGCGGTGATCGTGCAGGGCGTCTCGCCCTGGCCGTAGCCGTTCCACAGGCGTGGCCCGAAAGCGGCGACGCCATCGCGCAACTCCGCCGCCAGCACCGGCGCGGCGCCGACCAGGATCGTCCCGATCCCCTCCCCGACGCCGGAGCCGGCGAGCGGGTGGGCGCAGAGCCGGCGCAGGAGGGTCGGCGGCACGAAGAAGCTGGAGCGCTTTCCGGCGCCGATCAGGGCGAACAGCTCGTCGGCCTCGAAGCCGCCGGACTCGGGCAGCACCTGGGCGGCGGCGCGGGAGACGAAGGGCAGCGCCATCAACCCGGAGGCGTGGCTGAGCGCGGCGACGTGGACGATCGAGTCCTCCGGCCCGATCTGCATCGAGTCGGCCATGAAGGCGGCCGCCATCGCCCAGAGGTTGCCGTGCGAGAGCCGCGCCCCCTTCGGCTTCCCGGTCGTGCCCGAGGTGAAGAAGATCCAGGCATCGTCGGTCGCCAGGCGCGGGGACGCCGCAGCCGGCTCGTAGGCGGCCAGCGAGCGCTCCTCCTCGTCGCCGAAGGCCAGCACCGGCACCGCGACCGGCTCATGCCCGATCGCCTCGGCGACGTCGTCGGTGGCGAAGCAGAGACGGGCGTGGCTGCGGTCGACGATGTCGGCCGCCTCGCGCGCGTGCAGGCGGCTGGAGATCGGCACGGCGACCCCGCCCGCGTGCCAGATCGCGAACAGCGTCTCTATGTAGGCGGGGTGGTTGGAGGCGTAGAGCGCGACCGCGTCGCCGGGACCGATCCCGTGGCGCTCGCGCAACCCGCCGGCGCGGCGGGCGACCGCCTCGGCCAGCCCGGCCCAGGTGCGCTCGACCCGCTCGCCGACCAGCAGCGCTGGCGCGGCAGCGGCGTAGCGGGCGGGACCGTCGAGCAGCCCGGCGAGGCTCGATCCGTAGATGGGAGCGCTCCTCGCCGGGCCGCCGGCCGGTGTTCTTCGAAACCTAGCTCGCCGCCAGCTCGGCGGACTGCGGCGCGTCCGGGTTGTTCTTGAACCAGGAGTCGTCGTCGTAGTGGCGCAGGTCGTGCGCCTTCGAGCTGAACGCTTTCGCGGCGGCGTTGGCCTCGTCCTGGGTCAGCTGCCCCTGGGTGGTGCGCCACTTCGCCGTTTTCGCCGGCAGGGTCGTGACCCCCGGGCCCATCGGCCCGACGCCAGCGGTGAAGCTGTCGTCGGCGAGCACCGAGTAGGGGATCTGCGACCACATCTCGCCGCGCTCTTTCGAGTAGCGGGCCTGATGGTGCGGGCTGCGGTTCTGCGAGCTGAGCGTGATCAGCCCGACCAGCTCGGCGATCGCCGAGCCGCCGTACTCGTCGTTCATCAACGGCTTCATCCGCTGGGCGCGCTCGTCGATCAGCATCCAGTCGTCCTGCTCGTAGACGCCGGCGAAGTGGGCGACGTCTTTGAGCGTGCCGGAGTAGACCAGGAGGCCGGCGTCGATCATCTGCTCGCGGCTCCAGCCGGCCATCATCTTCCACATCTCGGCCGTCGCGTGTTCCATGTGCTCGCGCTGGTCGTCGAGGTAGTCGGCCAGCTCGGAGGCGTTCTCCATGTGGACGGGGATGTAGCCGTCGGAGAGGTAGTCCGAGGTATAGAGGCCGACCGCGACCAGGTTGTCGTTGTTGTACGCCGGTTCGGCCTCGAAGCTGCCCCAGTCGTCGACCATGTTGAAGTGGGTGTCCTTCATGATCACGGTCAGGGTCAGGTTGTTGTGCTCGATCTCGGAGGCGATGCCGTCCATCCACGGGTAGTCGCACTCGGAGAGGTCGAGCGCGTCACGGACCAGCATCTCGTTGCCGTCCTTGGTCTTGTATGGGCCGTTGTTGCAGAAGCTCAACCGGCACTCGCAGTGGCTGAGGAACCCGTATGCCGAGACCGCCGCCATGAATTTGGTGAAGGCGGTGTGCAGCTTGTCGCCGGCGGTGACCCCGAGCGCGCCGCCTTCGAAGAACTCGGTCTGGCGGGCGGTGTGGATCTGGTCTTTGTAGCCGCCGTCGCTGGGGAAGATGTGCGCCTCCGAGCGGTGGAAGGCGAGGTTGACGCGGCGCGTGAAGTCGAGCACGTCCATCACGTCTTCGACCGCGTCGGTCGGTTTCAGCACGCCCATGTCGATCAGCCACTGGCGGCCGCCGAGGTAGAACTGGGTCGAGACGTCCATCGTGATCGTGTTCACGTAGCTGCCGACGTTGCGGGCGCGGTCGGCGATCTCCTCCGCCGGCATCGCCGCGTCGACCTTGCGGATCAGCTCCGGGTAGCGGTACCAGGCGTTGTAGTAGGAGAGGGCGATGTAGGGGTTGACCGGGAACAGTTTCGACTCCTGCACCGTGCGCGTGGTGCACATGAAGTAGAAGGAGTCGGCCAGCTTCTGGATGTAGTTGTTGGCGTCCAGCAGGTCTACGTAGCTCTTCTTGATCGGCATCTGATTCCCCCTAGGAGATCTTGATGATCCGGGCGCGATGCTCACTCGCGCCATCGGCATCGGCGTAGGCGTCGGCGGCGGGCTTGGAGTACTCGACGGAGACCTCGTCGCCGTCCTTGAGCCCGTCCAGGGTCGCGTTCATCAGGCAGGGCACGTTGTACTCGCGGGTGAGGATCCCGAGGTGCGAGCGCACCGTCCCGCCCATGCAGACGACGGCCTTGAAGTCACCGAGGATCGGCGCCGTCAGGGTGCCGCCAGAGTCGTCGATGATCGCCACCGTGTTCTCCGGCACGCCGCCGGTCAACATCTCCATCACCTTCTCGACGTCGGAGATGTAGCGCGCCGTGCCGGTCACGTCAGTCGCTTTGAAGACGTTGTCGCCGTGGCCGACGATCGGGCGGCCCTGCTCGTCGGACTCGTTCGCGCCGGTGTCGGCGATGCCCGCCAGAGGTTTGTATTTGTCCGGCTCCTCCTTCAGCGAGATCGTCGCCGAGACGTCGAACTTGTAGCCCTCGGCGAGCAGATCGGTCTCGATCTGCTCGCAGGTCCTCCCCGTCGGCTCGAGAATGCGGGCTTCAACCGCCTCCTCCCAGCTCTTGCCGCTGGCGGCGAGCTTCTCGGCGACCAGGGCGCGAACCGCGCTGTGGTACCGCTCGACCACGGGCGTCGCCGACTCGCGCGCCCAAACATCCGGATACGGCCTCACAGCGGCCTCGGTCGTCGTCTCGCTCACGTCCTAACCCTCCTCCTCGTCAAGACTCTTGTCATCGACATGAATCCGCTCCTGGGCCAGGCGCAGCAGCAGCGCCGCCGCGTGCTGGCCCGGGAGCCTCTCCACTTTCGGGACGCCGGCGAGCAGCACTGCCCGCGCCCCCTCCGCAGTTGCGAGCGCCGAGCCGCGAGCCGCGGCGGCGCCTTTCAAGTCCTGCACCAGCGCGTCGACGTCCGGCGCGCCTTCGTCCAGCGCGGCGCCGTCGGCGTCGAGGTCGACCACGCCGTCGGCGCTGTCGACGACCTCGACCGGGCTCAGCTCTCGGGCCCACCCGATCAGCTCCTCCAGCCCCGGCACCGCGGCCGGGTCGACCTCCTCGGTCGGGAGGATGCCGGCGTAGACGACGCCGGCGGAGCCGTCGACGGTCAGCTCAAGGCCGACCAGCTCGGCGGTCGCGCCCTCGCCGACGCCGACCACGCTGGGCCGGCCGAGGGCGCGGGTGACGACGGCGGCGTGCGAGGTCGAGCCGCCGCGCTCGGTGACCACGGCGCGGGCCGCGATCATGCCGCTGACGTCCTCGGGACTGGTCGTCGGGCGGGTGAGGACGGTGTCGCCCTCGGCGTCGCAGGCGGCGTCGGAGTCGGCGACGGCGACTGCCGGAGGCGACGCCGGGACAGGCGGCGATGCCGCGGGCGACGACCTCGGCACCGGCGCTCACCTCCTCGGCTCAGGCGCGGAGCGAGGACCGTCGCCAGCTGCTCGGCGCTGACCCGCGAGACCGCCTCGGCGCGGTCGATCGCGCCCTCGTCGCAGAGGTCGACGGCGGCGCGAACGGCCGCCAGCGGCGAGCGCTTCGCCGAGCGCGTCTGCAGCAGGAAGAGCTCGCCGCGCTCGACCGTGAACTCGATGTCCTGGACGTCGCCGTGCTCGCGCTCGAGCAGCTTCGCGGCGGCGAGCAGGCGCTCGTGGGCGGTCGGCATCGAGCTCGCCGAGCGCGCTCCAGCGGCAGCGGGTCGTGGGTGCCGCTGACGACGTCCTCGCCCTGGCCGCGCGGCAGCCACTCGCCGTAGGGCTCGGGGTCGCCGCTGAGCGGGTTGCGGCTGAAGAGGACGCCGGTGCCGGAGTCCTCGCCGAGGTTGCCGAAGACCATCGCCTGGACGATCACCGCGGTGCCGCCGTCCTCGGAGATGCCCCAGTGGCGCGCGGTAGGCCTTGGCGCGGCGCGAGGACCAGGAGCCGAAGACGGTCTTGATCACGGCCCGGAGCTGCTCGTGTGGGTCGGTCGGGACCTCCTCGCCGGTGTCCGCGCGGACCTCCTCGCGGACCTCGATCGGGGGTCGCGTCGGCGCCGGGCTCGTCGAGGTCGGCGCCGAGCACCGTCTCGCCGAACTGGTGGACGAAGCGGCAGTGGGTCGGCGGGCGAAGCCGGCGTCGCCGGAGAGCTTCGCCAGCGCCTTCTCGACCTCGTCGGTGATCCCGAGGTTGAGGACCGTGTCCATCATCCCCGGCATGCTCACCGCGGCGCCGGAGCGGACCGAGACCAGCAGCGGACTCTCGCCGCCGCCGAACTCGCGGCCGAGCTTTTCCTCGAGGCCGGTGATGCCGGCCAGGACCGACCGCCAGGCCTCGTCTTCGAGCTCGCCGCCGGCGGCGTGGAAGCGGCGGCACTCCTCGATCGGCAGGCACAGCGCCGGCGGCACCGGCAGGCCCGAGGCTCAGCATCCAGGCGATGCTGCGGCCCTTGTTGCCGACCACCTCGCGGCTCGGCACCGACGCGGCCGTCGAGGACGACGACGCGGTCGGCCACCGCGGTCATGCGGAGACCCCGCGCCCGCTCAAGGCGCCTCCTCGCGCTCGCGGCCAAGCATGCGCAGCAGGTCCTCGTGCAGCTCGAACCAGACCGTGTGGTAGCTGTCGATGCGGACGCGCGCAGACGCAATCGTGCTCGCCGGCGAGGACCTTGTCGTAGGCCTCGTCGAGGCGGGTCTTGTAGATGCCCGAGGCGCGGGTCGAGCTCGGCGAAGCCGTCGAGCACCTTCTCGGCCCGCTCGTGCTGGTCGCCGAGGCGGTCGACGATGCCGGCGTCGTACTCGGCGTCGGAGTGGTCGTTGGGGATCCGTTCGCCGCCGGCCGCGGGCATCATCTGCCAGTCGGTGAAGAGCGTCGAGCAGCTTGCGGTTGATCCGCTCGAAGCGCTCGTAGGCCTCGGTCGCGGCGGGGTCGGCGCGGAACTCGGCGTAGGCCTCGGGATAGCGCTCGTCGAGCCACTCGCGGCCGGCCGGGGCGACCATGAACATGCCTGTTGGCGCCGGCGGCGCGGCCGGCGGCGACGGGGCCTCGAGCGCTCCGTCGACCTCGGCCTCGTCAGCGCCGAGCATCGCCGCCACCGCGGTCGGGGCTGCCGGCCTTCTTGACCGCCAGCGCGTGCAGGGAAAGCTCAGTTCCTGGCCTCGGGCATCGGCCCAGCCTCTCACGCGCCGGACGCCGTCGCCACCCGTGCCTGAGCGGGCTTGTGGATGGTCACAAGGCGCTTTATGCGGCGTTTTGGGACCAGTGGCGCAGCAGCGCCTCGGCCGTCTCCCGCGGCGCTCGAACGGCCACCAGTGGCCGCACTCGAGGACCACGAGCTCGCCCTTCATCCGCTCCGCCAGCGCTCGCCGAATTCGAGCGGCACGTAGGGATCGGTGCGGCCCCAGATCACCATCGCCGGCACCTCCATCCGCTCCAGGTCGGGCTGCCATTCGGCGCCGATCTCGACGGCCGAGCGGTAGAGCTTCGAGGATCGAGTCCTTGCCGTGTCGGGTCAGTCCAGATGTTTCGCTCGGCGTCCTCCCTCGGGACCCCGTTTTCGACCAGGTGGGAGATCCCGAACTCGTCGGTCAGCTCCTCCTCCATGTACTTCTCGCCCTCGCCGGGGGTCTGCCAGACCTGGGCCAGCGGGTGCCAGGGGTACTCGCGTGTCGACCGCGGCACCGCCGCAGGCGACGCTGGCGACCAGGTCGGGGCGGATCGAGGCGACCCGCTGGACCAGCAGCGAGCCCCAGTCGTGGCCGACCAGGTCGACGCCGCCGCCGAGCCCCTCGAGCTGCTCGACGATCCAGTCGACGTAGGCCTCCTTGGTCGCCGGGAACCCCTCCGGGGCGGGGTCGGCGAAGCCGGGCAGGTCGGCGGCGACGATCTCGCCGCTCGTAGTCGCCGAGGTTCTCGACCACGCGGCGACCAGAGCCGCGAGGAATCGGGGTTGCCGTGGACGAGGAAGGCGGGCATGGGCGGCTCCTCGTCAGAGCTCAGCCGGCGGGGCCGGTTTGTTCCGTCAGGTGCGAGATGTCGTTGAAGGAGCGCAGCAGCCAGCGGCCGTCGGCTTGAGACGACCAGCCGGCGAGATCGAGCCGTTGTCGGAGTGGACGAAGGCGAAGGGCCGGGCTGTCGGTCGCCTGCCGGCAGAGCTCGCCGATCACGGCGCCGTGGAGGAACGGCGACGGCGGACGTGTTGGGCCCGATCCGCCGCGACGATCTTCTCGACCCCGGCGCGCAGACGGGCGCCGAAGTCGTCCCGAAGGTCTCGCCGCCCGGGATCGCGTTCCAGCGTTCCTCGGCTGAAGACCTGGGGATGATCGGGTCGCCGCGGCCCTGGCGTGATCCGGTACTCGCCGCCCTCGAAGTCGCCGAGGTAGACCTCGCGCAGCTCGTGGAGCGCGACCGGCTCGATCCCGGTCGCCGCGGCCAAGCGGCGCCGCCGTTTCCTCGGTGCGGCGCAGGGTCGAGGCGAAGATCGCCGGGATCTCCTCGCCCTTCAGCCTCTCCGCCGCCGCGGCGCCTGGCCCTGTCCGGCCTCGGCCAGGGCCGGGTCCGAGTGGCCGTCGAACAGCGGGTTACTTGGCCCTCGACCAGGCGGCGCGGAGGCGCCGTGGCGGACGAGGACGATTTCAGTCGAGCCCGGCGGCAGCTCGTAGGGACTCTGCTCGAAGCTGTCGCGGTCGGCCATCAGGCGGGTCGACGATCTATGGAGCCGTGTAGCCGCCGTCGACGCTCATCGCCGTGCCGGTGACGAACGAGGCGCTTGTCGGAGAGCAGCCAGGTGGCCGCCTCGGCGATCTCCTCCGGCTGGGCGAAGCGGCCGATCGGGTGGTTGGCGCGGGCCGCCGCGATCAGCTCCTCGTCGTTGCCGAGCGCGTCCTCGAAGAGGTCCTTCTCGACCATCGGGGTCAGCACGTAGCTGGGGCAGATCGAGTTGACGCGGATGCCCTGACTCGGCGTACTCGAGCGCCGCCGATTTGGTCAGCCCGACGACGCCGTGCTTGGCGGCGACGTAGCCGGAGGCGCCGGGCCAGCCGATCAGGCCGGCGGCCGAGGCCATGTTGAGGATCGAGCCCGAGCCCTGCTCGGCCATCGCGCAGCAGCTCGTGCTTGGTGCAGAGGAAGACGCCGTCCAGGTCGACCTCGAGCACCCGCTTCCAGTCCGTCGAGCGGCAGTTTTCGCCGATGTTGCCGATCGACGTCGAGGATGCCGGCGCAGTTGAAGGCGCCGTCGAGGCTGCCGAACTCGGAGACCGTCGCCTTGGCGACCGCCGCCTCGACCGAGGCCTCGTCGGTGACGTCGCAGCCGACGAAGATCGCGCCTCGCCGATCTCGGCCGCCAGCGCTTCGCCCTTCTCGGCGTTGACGTCGGCCAGCACCAGATTGGCGCCCTCGGCGCTCGCTTTGCGCGCGGTCGCTTCGCCGATCCCGCTGGCGGCGCCGGTGATCAGCACGGTCTTCCCGTCGAGACATTCCCATCGCAGTCTCCTTATCGAGTCGCCGCGTCGGCGAGCCTGGCCCGCAGCGGCTTCTTGTCGATCTTCCCGGTCGAGGTCTTCGGCAGCTCGACCGACGACCTCCCAGCTGGACGGCACCTTGAAGGCGGCCAGCCGCGCTCGCGGCAGTGCTCCTCGAGGACGACCACGTCGTCGCCCTCGACCAGCGCCACAACGGCGTGGACCTCCTCGCCGCGGACTTCGTCGGGGCGGCCGACGACGGCCGCCTCCTTCACGTTCGGGTTTTCCAGCAGCGCGTCCTCGATCTCCCGCGGGTAGATGTTCTCGCCGCCGCGGATGATCATGTCCTTGACGCGGTCGACGAGGAAGAAGTAGCCGTCCTCGTCGCGGATAGCCGACGTCGCCGGTGTGCAGCCAGCCGTCGCGCAGCGTCTCGGCGTTGGCGTCGGGGCGTTTGTAGTAGCCGCGCATCATGTTGGCGCCGCGCACCCCGACCTCGCCGACGACGCCGGGGCCGGCGATCTCACCGCTCTCTTCGTCGAAGATCACGACCTCCTGGCCGCGGGTCGGCAGCCCGATCGAGCCGACCTTGCGCGGCCCGTAGAAGGGGTTGATGGTCGAGCAGCAGGTGCCCTCGGTGAGCCCGTAGCCCTCCATGATCTTCAGCCCGAACTTCTCCTCGAAGCGGCGGAAGAGGGCGGGCGAGAGCGGCGCCGCGCCGCAGATCACGAAGCGCAGGCGTGTTCGGTCTCGGCGTCGTCGGCGCCGGGTGCGTGCAGCAGCGCCGCCAGCATCGTCGGGACCGAGGAGAAGGTGACCGGTTCGAAGCGATCGACCTCCTCCCAGAAGCGCGAGGCGCTGAAGCGCTCCCACATCGCCACCTGGGCCCCGAGGTAGAGCGGCAGCACCGTCGTCACCAGCTGCGCGTTGACGTGGAAGAGCGGCAGCACCATGCCGAGCGTGTCGCCGCGGCCGACCGGCAGCGGCTCGCCCAGCTGCCAGGCGTTCGTCGAGCAGATTGCCGTGGCTGAGCATCGCGCCCTTGGGGCGGCCGGTGGTGCCGGAGGTGTAGACGAAGGAGGCGAGCTGGTCGGGCGCCAAACGAGGCCGGCTCGCCCGACGTTGCCGCGGCCACGCAGCGGCGCCGCCAGATCGGGGTCGCCGGCGACGATCAGCTCGCGCAGCGCCGGCAGCTGGTCGCGGTGTTCCTCGAGGCCGGCGGCGGCGTCGGCGCTGGCAATCACGCAGCGCCGCTTTCGAGTCGGAGAGGATGCCGACCGCCTCGCGCGTGGTCAGGGCCGGGTTGACCGGGTTGAAGATCGCGCCGAGCCAGAGGATCCCCCACCAGACCTCGAGATAGTGGGGGCTGTTGGGCAGGATCACGCCGACCACGTCGCCCTCCCCCACTCCGCGCTCACGCAGGCCCGCGGCGACCTCGGCCACGCGGGCGGCGAACTCGCCGTAGGTCCACTCCTGATGGGCGTCGCGGACGAAGCGCTCGTCGCCGATCTCGACGGCGCGCGAGGCCAGCAGCTCGGGCAGGGTGCGGAGGTCGGTCGACAGGGTCCCGGACATCAGGACTCACTCTCGCACCGGGAGGGGGCAGGGGCACGGGGTTGGGACGCGGGGGCTTGTGCAGATTCCAAGCGGACGGGCGGATTTTGCTCGGGGGGGTTTGGCGAGAGGGGTTGGGGGTCTCTCGTGCTCGCTGGATTTTTCGCCCGGACTCTCGGATAGCTCTCGAGAGCGAACAAGCGAAAAATTAACGCCGCTGTGCGCGAGAGACCCCCAACCCCTCCCCTCAGAGCACCTCGAAGATTCCGCTAGCTCCCAGGGTTCGATCGTTTGCAGTTTGGATCGCTCCCAGGGTTCGATCGTTTGCTCTTGAGATCGGTCCAGGGTTCGCTCGTCTGCCGGGAGAGATCGAGCCCGCTCCCAGCTGGTGAGTTGCCGGTTAGTTCCGCATAGCGGTAACAACCGGCAACTCGTGAAGGAGGTTTTGGATGAACCTTGGGCGGTTTGGACCCTCGGCTTTCTCTTGAGAGGAGATTGCGTCCCTTGGTCGTCTATCTAGAGAGATCCGGACCCTTGGTCGTCTCTCTCTAGAGAACATGGACCCTGGTCGTCTATCTCTAGGGATGCCGACCTTGGTCGTCAGCTTCGAGATGGTCCCGGTTCGCGAGGGACGGTGGGGGTGTCCTCCGTACGAGCGGCGTCCTCATTTTTGCGCTGCAGCGGTTTCTCGGACGGTGGGAGCACTCCCCAGCAAAAATCCCAGCGAAGGAGGAGGACACCCCCACCGTCCCTCCCGGCCCGAGGTCGGTGAGTAAGCGGCCCGAGGACCGGAGAGGACCGGAGAGGAGCGCAGCGGCCCGGGGTTTGGGACGAAATCAGCCCCCCACAATCGTCAGCGAGGTCGAGGCTTGAGGTCCGATCGTCTCGCCGCAGAGGGCGAGGCCAATGCGGGCGCCGGGGACCTGGCGGCGACCGGCGCTGCCGCGCAGCTGCAGGGCGACCTCGATCAGTTGCAGAATCGCGCCGCTGCCGGGAACGCGGCCCTGGGCGAGGGTGCCGCCACTGGCGTTGACGGGGACGACGCCGCCGAGTTCGGTGAAGCCGCTCTCGACCAGCTCCGGGCCGCGCAGTGCCGGCGCCAGCTCCAGCGCCTCGTAGGCGGAGATCTCGGCGGCCGGAGTGGCGTCCTCGACCTCGGCCAGGTCGACGTCCTCGGGGCCGATGCTGGCGCTGTAGTAGGCGAGGCCGGCGGCCCGGGCGACCGCGGGGGGGCGGCCGCCGCCGGCGCTGAGCAGGACCGAGGCGGGCAGCTGCGGCGCCCGCTGGCCGGCCCGCGTGCCGAGATCGTCGCGGCTGCCGAGCACGATCGCCGCCGCCGCCTGCGCCGGGGTGGCCACCATCATCTGCCGCAGCGGCCAGGCCAGCGGGGCGCTGCCGAGCACGGTCAGGGGATCGACCGCGCTCCGCACCAGCGCCCGCGGGTTGCAGGCGCCGTGGCCGCGGTTCTTGGCCGCGACCAGCGCCAGATGTTCTTCGGTGGCGCCGGATTCGCGCATGTAGAGGCGGGCCGAGGCAGCCAGTGCCTCGACCGGAATTGCCTCGCCGCCGAAGACCGGGGGCGGGTCCGAGCCGACGCAGACGACGACGTCGCTCTCCCCCGTCGCGACCGCGGTCCAGGCCGCGTGCAGGGCGAGGGCGCCGTGCGCACCCTCGCAGTCGGTCGATTGGACCGGGTGACCGATTGCCTCCTCGCAGCCGAGCACGGCTGTGTCGTCGCCAGAGGCGACCGCGAGGGCGTCGACCTCGCGGCCCTCGAGCCCGGCGTCGGCGAGCGCCGCGGTGACGGCATCGTGCGCCAACCAGCGCGCGTCGCGAACCTCCCTGGAGAGGGAAGTCGCACCCACTCCCAACAGGTGAACCCTCGGCACCTCCCGAGACTAGGTCGCGCCGGGTCGGCGCGGGCGACCCGTTCTCGGTGGCGCGTGAATTACTCCAAAGAGCGGCGCCGAGTTGCCACTTTCGATCGCCTAGCGAGAAAAAGCGGCAACTCGGCGGGCGGTCAGGCGGCGGCGTCGATCACCTCGAGGGCGACCGGGGACTCGACGGGAGCCGGGGAGGCGAGCCCGCCGGGGAGCCGACCCTTCAGCATCAGGACCAGCAGCGAGAGCCGGGCGCGGAGCTGGGCGTCGGGGTCGTGCATGATCGCCAGTCCGGTCAGCTCCTCGACCCGCGAGAGCCTGTAGCGGATCGTGTTCTCGTGGACGTCGAGCGCCGCGGCCGAGCCGCGGATGCTGCCCATGTTCTCGAAGAAAGAACAGAGCGTGGTCAGCAGGTCCGCCTTGGAGTGCTCGCGGACCAGCTCCCCGACCGTTTCCTCGGCGAAGCTGGATACGGCTTCGCTGTCGGAGCTGGAGAGCAGCAGGGCGCCGATCCCGAGCTCGTCGGCGGTGAACAACGCCGGCCCGCCGGCGGGCGAGAAGCGGCGGATGCACTCGACCACCTGGCGCGCCTCGCGGTGCGCCGTGCGGTAGCCCTCGCGGGTCGAGTAGACCGAGGAGACGCCGACGATCAGGCTCGGATCGAGGTGGTCGCGGACCGCCTCGAACAGGTCCTTGTAGTCGCCCGCTCGCTCCGCCGCGCCGCCGTCGGCCGGCAGCTCGACCAGGGCCGCAACGGCGCCGTTGACCGCGGTCACCTGCACCCGCAACTGCGGGGCGACGCTGTGAAAGGCCGAGGCGAGGGCCCGGAAGTCGGGGGCGTCGTCCTCGCATTCCGAACGTGCCGCGGCCAGCATCACCACCCGGGGCGCCTCGAGGTCGATGCCGAGGCGCTCGGCGCGCCGGGCCACGGTCTCGCTGTCGGAGGCGCCGCCAAGCAGCTCCGCCGCCAGCGAGGAGCCGGCGTTCCAGTCGGCCTCGACCGCGCTGCGGTCGGCGCTGACCTGGAGGGCGATCAGGGCCGCGGCGCGGCGCACCGCGATCATGTCGCCGCCGTTGAAGCGGGCCTTGTGCTCCATCACGACCAGGCGGCCCCAGACTTCGTCGCCCAGCATCACCGGGGCGACGACGTGGCGGCGCAGCAGGTTCGCCCGCGGCAGCGGGCCGACCACGAAGACACGGCTGCCGTCGTGTTCGGCCAGGGCCCGGCGGATCTCCGGATTGCTCGCGAAGGCGGGCTCCAACAGGCGCGGCACCGCGGTCTCGTCGGCGCCGTCGGGCAGCGCTGTGACGACTCGGTTCCCGGCTCCGTCGAAGATCGCGCAGGGCTTCAGCAGCAGCTCCGAGAGGGTGCCGAGCAGGTCACCGAGGGGCTTGCCCTCCAGCACCAGCTCGGTCAGCCGCTCGTCGACCGCCGTGGCCCGGCGCAGCGACTGCACCTGGCGACCGGCGACGGCCAGTTTCGAGCCGAGCTCGAGCTGCCGCTGGGCCTGCTCGACCGCGACCGCGGCCAGCGAGGCGAAGCAGCGGGCCGCCTCGACGTCGTCCTCGCTGAAGGCGTGCTGGCGGTCGGTGTCGTCGAGCATCATCAGCCCGATCGTCTCCTCGCCGACGATCATCGGCACCGACATCACCGAGCGCACTTTCCAGCGCCGCACCGTCGCCTTGACCATACGGGTGTCGCTGCGGGCGTTGGCGACGACCACCGGTTCGTGCGTGCGCAGCGCCTCGCGGGTTACCCGGTCGGCGGGGATCCCCGCCAGGCAGTGGCGGATGTCTTCGTCCTTGACCCCGTTCTTGCCGCGCGAGACGCAGCCACGGAAGAGGTCTTCACGCTCGTCGCGGAGGAAGACGCTGCAGCGGTCGACGCCGATCAGGCTGCTGATCTGGCGCGCGACGTCAACGAGCAGGTCGTCGATTTTTTCGACGTCTTTCAGCCCGACGGCGATCTCGGTGAAAGCGGCGACTGCGCGGCTGGTGGATTTCTCGCTCATCACTCTCTCCTTTGCCTAGCTGAGAAGGGTCTGGGTCGCGGCCGCGTAGATCTCGGCCGCCTCGGCTACTTCGGCGATCGAGATGTGCTCGTCGACCGTGTGCGCGAGCTCGAAGTCGCCGGGGCCGAAGGTGATCGTCGCCGGAGCGTCGAAGCCGTTGCCGTCGGGCCGCATCAGCTCGACCGCGTCGACCCAGCCGCCGTTGAACTTGCGGACGACCGGGTCCTTGGAGCCGTGCTCGCTGATCGCCTCCTGCAGCGCCTTCACGCCGGGGTGAGCCGGGTCTACTTCACCCGGTCGAAGCCAGAGGCGGCCGGCGCCCATCGGCAGGATTTTGCGTTCGTATTTGACCTCCCCGTCCTCCTGCTCGAGCATCCGCAGGAAGACGTCGACGGCGTCGCGAACTTCGTTCAGCGAGGCGCCGGGGGGCGAGAGGATCGAGAGCACCGCGTCGCAGCGACCCGGGATCGCCCAGCCGCCGCCGGGGCGGGTGCGGATGCCGTTGGTGGTGACCCGCGGCTCGAACCATTGCGAGTCGCCCTGCGGCAGCTGCAGCCGGCCCTTGTCGACAGCCTCGACCAGCTTCGCCATCTTCGTCACCGCGTTGATGCCCTGCTCGGGCTCGGTCGGGTGCGCGGTCTTGCCGATCGCGGTGATTTTCCAGGTGGAGATGCCGGGGTAGGCAATCTCGACGCCCTCGTTGCTGGTCGCCTCGGCCGACCACATCGTCCCCACCCGGTCGATCACGCCGACGTCCGCCATCAGCGCGGCGCCGCGGAAGCCGTCCTCGCCGTCGGAGTCGGACATGAAGTAGATCGGGCCGCTGCGCGGCGCGCCCGAGTCGACGACCGCTTTCGCCGCCATCAGCATCGCCACCATCGAGCCCTTGCTGTCGACCGCGCCGCGTCCGTAGAGGACGCCGTCCTTGACCACCGGGTTCCAGGGGTCGTCGGTCCAGTCCGACGCGACCGCGTGGACGGTGTCGAAGTGGCCGTCGAAGAGCACCCCGGGCCCGTCTCCGTCGCCCTCGATCACGCCCAGCACCAGCGGCGTCTTGCGCCCCTCGACCGGGTACATCTCGACCGTCATCCCGATCTCGTTCATCTGCTTGGCCATCCACAGGTGGGCGGTGGTCTCCTCACCGACGACGCTGCGGATTCCGACGATCTCCTTCAGCAACTGCTCGGCGCGCTCGGCGCTGATGCCGGTGGGACGGGACTGTTGCTCAGTGGTCATTTCGCGGGGGGTTTCCTTTCGGGGGGTGGGACTCAGCTGGAGTTCTGGTGCAGCAGTTGGGGGTGCTCGCGCAGGGCCATGCCGCCGTCGACCGGCAGCGAGGCACCGGTGATCCAGCGAGCGGCGGGAGAGGCGAGGAAGGTGACGACGTCGGCGACCTCGGCCCCCGCGGCGATCGCGCCAAGCGGGGTCTGGGCGACGAACGCCTCGGAGACGCCGGGACGGGCCAGCATCGGCTCCATCAGCGGCGTCCGCACGAGGCCGGGCAGGACCGCGTTGGCACGCAGGCCGCGCTCGCCCAGCTCCAGGGCGGCGGAGCGAACGAGGGCCTCCAGACCCGCCTTTGAGGCGCAGTAGTGGGCGAGGCCGGGGACCGGCGCGGCGGAGTCGATCGAGGAGATCGCGGTGAAGGAGCCGCCCTCTCTCAGATGGGGCACGCTGGCGCGCAGGACATTGAAGGCGCCGCCGAGGTTGACCCCGAGGACGAGCTCCCACTCCCCCGGCTCGATCTCCAGGATCGGCGTCACCCGGGCGGTTCCGGCGGCGTAGACGACGGCGCCGAGCTCGCCGTGCTCGGCGACCAACCCGGCGACCGCGGCGGCGACGGCGGCGGGGTCGCGGACGTCGAGGGCGACCGCGGTGGGCTCCTCGGCGGCCGGCTTGAGGTCGGCGACGAGAGTGGTCCAGCCCGCCTTGGCGAGGGAGTCGGCGCAGGCGCGGCCGATGCCGGAGGCACCGCCGACGACCAGGGCGACGTCGCTCATCGCGCAGCCTTTGGTTCGCGGCTCACGGGCGCCACTCCATGCCGCCGGCCAGGAGGTCGGCGAGCTCGACCAGGGCGGCGGCGCCGGTGGCGCCGTCGACGACCCGGTGGTCGAAGGTCATCGTCAGCGAGAGGGTCGGGACGACGGCGATGCCGCGGTCGCGGGGGACGGCGCGCTCGACCGTGCGGCCGACCGCGAGGATCGAGCTCTCCCCCGGGTTGATCATCGCCGTGAAGCTGTCGACGCCGAAGGTGCCGAGGCTGGAGAGGGTCGTGGCGGCGGCGCCCATGTCGGCGATCGGCAGCCGCCCGGCCCGGGTCAGCGCGACCAGGCGGGCGCGCTCGAGCGCCAGCTCGGCCAGGCCCGACTTCTGGGCCTGGCGCACGACCGGAACCAGCAGACCGCGGTCGGTGGCGACGGCGACGCCGACGTCGATGCCCTCGGGATGGCGCAGGCCGGCGGCGCTGCCGTCAGCGGCGGGGACGAAGCTGGCCGCGAGCAGGGGGTGACGGACCAGGGTCTCGGCCAGCGCCTGCAGCAACAGGTCGACGACCCCGACCTTGGCCGGGCCGGCTGCGCTCAACCGCGCCTTCTCGGCCAGCAGCCAGGTGACGTCGACGTCGCGCTGCAGGTTGTACTGGGGCACGAGCTGGCTCTCGGCCATGCGGCGGGCGATCGCCGCCCGGATCGTGGTCAGCTCTTCGAAGCGCTCGCCCTCGGCAGGCGTGGGCGCCGGCGCCGGGCTGGCCGCGGGGGCCTCCGCCTCGCGCTCGACGTCCCCGAGGGTGATGCGGCCACCGGGCCCGGTCCCGGTGACCCGCTCAAGCGGGATCCCCAGACGCTCGGCGGCACGGCGGGCGATCGGCGCGGCACGGCGGCGGCCGGAACCGCTGCCGTTGCTGGCGGGGACTGCGGTGGTACTCGTCGCGGCGGGGGCGCTGGCAACGGGGACGGGAGCGGGGGCCGCCGCGGTCGCGGCGGGAGAGCCGACCGCGGCGGCCACCGGCTCGCCGTCCTCGCCGGGGGCGCCGAGGCGGAGGATGGTGGCGCCGACCGCGATCGTCTCGCCGATCTCGACCTCGATCCCGATCACGGTGCCGGCGAGCGTGGCGGGGACCTCGGCGATCGCCTTGTCGGTCTCGACCTCGGCGATCACGTCGCCCTCCGAAACGCTGTCGCCGACGGCGACCGTCAGGGCCGTGACCAGCCCCTCGGTGACCTCCAGCCCCATCTGGGGCAGTACGACAGCGGTACTCACACTCTCCATCCTCCCGGGACGACTTCCTGATCGTCAGACAATAAATACTAATCCTTGGAAGATTCCCATGTCAATCCCCATTTTTGGAGTTGACAATCGGACAGTCCTGGGAAACTGGCGAGACAATGAGCACAAACGAGACCGCTACGGAGAGCGCCTCGGGCCCCTCCACGCAGGAGCTGGACCTGTTCGCGACGATGGCGCTGATTCGCGCCTTCGAGACCCGCGTCGCCACGCTTTACCGCGACAGCGAGATCCCCGGCTTCGTCCACACCTCGCTCGGCCAGGAGGCGGTCGCCGCCGGCGTCGGCGCCGCCCTCGCCGAGGGCGACTACGTCGCCACCACCCATCGCGGCCACGGCCACTGCCTCGCCCGCGGCATGGAGGTCGAGGGAATGATGGCCGAGCTGTTCGCCCGCGGCGAGGGCATCTGCCACGGCAAGGGCGGCTCGATGCACATCGCCGACCCCGCCAAGGGCGTGCTCGGCGCCAACGCGATCGTCGGCGCCAGCCTGCCGCTCGGAGTGGGTGCGGCGCTGTCGAGCAAGCTGCTCGCCCAGGGCCGCGTCTCCACCGCATTCTTCGGCGAGGGCGCCGTCAACCAGGGAGCCTTCCACGAGGCCGTGAACCTGGCCGCGATCTGGGACCTGCCGGCGCTGCTCGTCTGCGAGAACAACATCTACGCCGAGTTCAGCGACAGCCGCAAGATGACCCGGGTGCCCGACGTTGCCGCCCGCGCCGCCACCTACGGGATCGAGTCCGAAAAAGTCGACGGCAACGACGTCGTCGCCGTCCACGAACTCGCCCGCGCGGCGGCGGCGAAATGCCGCGAAGGCGCCGGCCCGTTCCTGATCGAGGCCGAGACCTACCGCTGGCACGGCCACTACGAGGGCGACGCCCAGACCTACAAGCCCGAGGATGAGGCGAGCTCCTGGCGCGAGCGCGACCCGCTGGTCGTCTCCCGCAACCGGCTGCTCGGCGAGGGCGTCGACGGCGGCCGCCTCGACGAGATCGAGCAGGAGGCCGACGAGCGTGTCGGCGCCTCGATCGAGCGCGCGCGGCAACTGCCGCCGCCAGAGCCGGAGGAGGCCTACGCCGATGTCTACGGCGAGTGAGGTGAAGCCCGAGACGCGTTACATCGACGCGCTCGGCGAAGGGATGGCGATCGCCCTCGAGGAGGACGAGAGCGTGATCGTGATCGGGATCGACGTCGGCGCCGGCGGTGGCATCTTCCGCGTCACCAAGGGGCTGCACGAGCGTTTCGGCGACGAGCGCGTGATCGACGCCCCGATCAGCGAGATGGGCTATGTCGGCGCCGCCGTCGGGGCGGCGATGACGGGCCTGAAGCCGATCGTCGAGATCATGTTCATGGACTTCGTCGGCGTCTGCATGGACCCGATCCTCAACCAGGCCGCGAAGCTGCGCTACATGACTGCCGGGGCGCTGGAGATCCCGGTCGTCTTCCGCATGCAGACCGGCGCCGGGCGCTCCGCCGGCGCCCAGCACTCGCAGAGCCTGGAGGCCTGGTTCGCCCACATCCCCGGCCTGAAAGTGGTCCTCCCCGCCACCGTCGCCGACGCCCGCGACCTGATGCTCGACGCCGTCCACGATCCCAACCCGGTCGTCTTCGTCGAGAACCGGCGGCTCTACGCGATGCGCGGTGACGCCGAGGCCGAGCGCCTGCCCCTCGGCAAGGCGCGGGTGGCCCGGCCCGGTGACGACGTCACCGTCGTCACCTGGGGCCAGATGCTGCGCGAGTGCCTGCGGGCCGCGGACGAGTCGGAGGCCTCGCTGGAGGTGATCGACCTGCGCTCGCTGGCGCCGCTGGACCTCGACACCGTGGTCGAGTCGGTGCGCCGCACCGGCCGCCTGTTGATCGTCCACGAGGCGGTCCTGGACTTCGGCGGCGGCGCCGAGATCGCCGCCCGGGTCGGCGACCTCCTCTTCGATGAATTAAGAACCCCGGTGAAGCGGATCGGCGCCCCAGCCGTTCCGATGCCCTTCAGCCCGGAGCTGGAGAAGTCCCTGTTACCAACCTCCATATCAATTTCGACCGCCGCGGAGGCCCTCAAACTAGAGGGGTAGGCTTGCTGCCGCTAAAAGCAGGGCCGCGGGAAATGCCATGAGCAACGGTCACCTCGTACAACCGATCAAAATCGCCCGAGCTTACGAGCAGCTCGCGGCGCTGCTGCGCGAGCGCATCACCTCGGGCGATCTGCGCGAGGGCGATCGCCTGCCCTCGGAGACGGCGCTGGCCAAACAGGCCGGGGTCAGCCGCTCGACCGTGCGCGAGGCGCTGCGAATCCTCGAGCAGGGCGGCCTGGTCGAACGCGCCAGCCCGAGGATCATGGTCGTCTCCGACCGCAGCGACGACCCCTCGTTCCGCGAGCTCCGACGTGAGCTGCGACGCCACAACGTCACCTTCCACCACCTGCACGAGGCGTTGATGACGATCGACCCGGAGGTCACCCGCTTCGCCGCGATCCGCGCCGACAGGGGCCAGTTGCAGGCGCTGCACGAACTGATCGAGGCCCAGGAGCGCCACCTCGGCCACCTCGCCGAGTGGAGCCGGCTCGACGTCGAGTTCCACGCCGCGATGGCCGAGATGAGCGCCAACCCGGCGCTGATCGTCGCCCGCGAGCCGATCAGCCAGCTGCTGCTGCCGGCGCTCTACCGCTTCATGGACACGCGGGAGATGGCCGACCACGCGACCAACTACCACCGCCGCATCCTCGCCGAGATCGAAGTCCGCGACCCCGACACGGCGGCGGCGGTGATGCGACGCCACCTCAACGACTGGCGCACGGCCTGGGAGAAGCGCGGTTTGGATCTCCACCAAGAGATCCTCGATCTCTCCTACACCGGCGCTCCGGAGCCGAATACGGTCGTCTCACCCCACGCAGAGGAGGAGAGATGGGCTTCGTCAAGCAGTCCGAGGAGATCACCCGTATCGAGCACGCCCTCAGCCATCCGAGGTTCGTAGGCGGGCAGATGCTGTCGGTGGAGTTCACCACCGAGGAGAGCTTCATCGAGGCGGTGCTGCCGCCGCCGCTGGAACCGACCGAGACCCCCAGCGTCCGCGCGATGGTCGGCCGCTGGCAGTCCAACTGCGTCGCCGACTTCGCCGGCGGCTCGATCTACGTCTCCGCCCAGCACGAAGGCGTGGTCGGCGAGTACGTCCTGGCGATGTACATGGACGGCGACGTGCCGACGATCTACGGCCGTGACCTCTTCGGCGAGCCGAAGAAGATCGCCCGCAGCGCCCTGCTGCGCCGCGGCGACAACTTCCGCGGCTGGGTCGAGCGCAACGGCGTCCGCATCATCGAGCTCCAGGGTCAGCTGGACAAGGACACCGGGTCCTTCGACGCCGAGGGCTACAACTTCAACTTCAAGGCGCGCCCGGCTGCGAACGGGATCGGCTTGGAGGAGGACGCGATCCTCACCCAGGCCAAGTTCGACCTGCACGCCACCTCCTCGCTGGAAGGCGCCGGCAGCGTCGTCCTGCGCGGGACCGTGCACGACCCGCTCGACGAGATCCCGATCCGCTCGGTCGAGAAAGCGACCTACACGGAGTGCGACCTGATCGGCGCCTGCGAAGCGGTGGCGACGACGCCCGCGGACGTCTTCCTGCCGTTCCACTACGGCCGGCACGACGACTGGAGCGCGCTGGACACCGAAGCGGCTGGCGTGGTGCCTGTGGCATGAGCCCGGAGTCGGGCCCGCCCGTGGTGATCGCCGGGGCGGGCATGACCCGTTTTGAGAAGAGCCCGCTGAGCCTACGCGAGCTGTCCGCCACCGCCGTCCGCGATGCGCTTGCGGACGGCGGGGTCGAGGTGGCCGACGTCGAGGCCGCCTACGTCGGCAACGGAGCCGCGGGCCTCGTCACCGGCCAGGAGATGATCCGCGGTCAGGTGGTGCTGCGGCCGCTGGGGATCGAAGGGATCCCGATCTTCAACGTCGAGAACGCCTGCGCCTCGGCCGCCAGCGCCCTGCACCTGGGCTGGCAGGCGGTCGCCGCCGGCGCCCACGACGTGGTGCTCTGCCTCGGGGCCGAGAAGCTCACCCACGAGGACAAGACGGTGGGGATGAAAGCGATCGGGACCGCGATCGACGTCGAGCGGAGGGCCGAGCTGGCGCTCGAAATCGGCTCCGACCCCGACCAGCAGGCCCAGCGCTCCTTCTTCATGGACCTCTACGCCGACATGACCCGCAAATACATGACGGCCTCCGGCGCCAGCGCCGAGGACTTCGCCCGGGTCGTGGTCAAGAACCAGCACAACGGCGGTCTCAACCCGCGCGCCCAGTACGGCGGCGAGCTGACCGTCGAGCAGGTGCTTGCCAGCCGCGAGGTGGTCTCCCCCCTGACCCTGCTGATGTGCTCGCCGATCTCCGACGGCGCCGCCGCCGTGGTCCTGATGAGTGAGGCCGCCGCGAAGCGAGCCGGCGTCGCCGGGCCGCGGATACGCGCCTCGGTCGTGCGCTCGGGCAACCGCCACGACCGCTCCGACCCAACGGCCGGCTCCACCGCCCTCGCCGCCAAGGCCGCCTTCGAGATGGCCGGCGTCGGGCCCGACGACCTCGACTGCGCCGAGGTCCACGACGCCAGCGCCCCGGCCGAGCTGATGGCCTATGAGCAGATCGGCCTCGCCGAGCCCGGCGGCGGCCCGGCCCTGATCGAGTCCGGCCAGACCGCCCTCGACGGCTCGCTGCCGGTCAACACCAGCGGCGGCCTGCTCTCCAAGGGCCACCCGATTGGCGCCACCGGCATCGCCCAGATCTGCGAGTCGACCTGGCAGCTGCGCGGCCAGGCCGGCCACCGCCAGGTCGACGGCGCGAAGATCGCCCTCGCCCAGAACGGCGGCGGCTGGCTCGAGGGCGACTCCGCCGCCATGGCCGTCCACATCCTCAGCGCCGACTAGGAGGGTCCGGCAAAACTCCCGCCGCGACTGGCGGCAGCGGACGCGGCGCGCGGCGGCGTCCTCAGTCGGCCAAATAGCGCTGCTATTCGGCCTCCCTGCGTCCTTGCCCCGCTTGGTCCGGCGCTCGCCAGCCGCAGGCGCGAGTTTCACCGACCCCTCCCAGCCGGCGCAATCCTGGGATGGGCAAGGCCCTGAATACAGACAGGCCGCAGACCCACCTTCGAGGAAGCGTGCACCGCCCATCTCTGGGCGAATTCGGCGGCCTGAGGGGAGGGGCCGGGGGTCTCTCGCGCACAGCGGCGTTAATTTTTCGCTCGTTCGTTATCGAGAGCGGCAGATCGTGGGGGCGAAAAATCCAGCGAGCACGAGAGACTCCCGGCCCCTCTCGTCAAACCTCCGAAGCGGGCTCACCCCAACCCGGCGACACGTAGCCGTGGTTGCCCTGGACGATCACGAGGATCTCCTCGGCACCCAGCCCGAGCACCTTCTCGTCGGGCTTGCCGACGTGGGTGAGGATCGACAGGGCATCGGCATCCTCATCGAGCATCAGGGGGTAATGCGAGGCGACCAGCGCTCCCCGGCTCGCGCTGACGATCGTCCCCCACGGGTTCGCGCGGATCAGCTCCGCCACCACCGCCGGGTCGCGCACCGCGAATTCGGGGTTCGGCCTCACCCTCCCATTCTGCCGGGTTGCCGGTTACTGCCGAATAGCGACAGTAAGTGGCAACTCGCGGTCAGCTGGGGTTGTTGTTCTGCTGCGCTGCGAGCTCGGCGTCGCCGGCGGTGGCGTCGCCGCCGGCGCTGGTCAGGTAGGCCTGCTCGACGTCGCCGATCCGTTTGCGGGCGTCCTCGCCGGTGAGGTCGAGGCCGACGCGGCCGCGGCGCATGACGATCGCGTGATCGGTGTAGCGCAGGGCCTTGTGGGCGTGCTGCTCGACCATTACGACGGCGGTGCCGTCCTCGTCGGCAGAGCGACGCACCGCCTGCAACAGGCGATCGACGACCAAGGGCGCCAAGCCAAGAGAGAGCTCGTCGGCCAGCAGCAGCCGCGGCTTGCGCCCGAGCGCTCGGGCCAGGGTCAGCATCTGCTGCTCGCCGCCGGACAGGAGGCCGCCGCGGGTGCTCATCCGCTTGCCCAGCTCCGGGAAGAGGGTGACCGCGTATTCGGTCTCGACGCCGCCGATGCGGAGGTTGTCGCGCAGGCTCATGCCCTTGAAGACGGAGCGCTCCTCGGTCACGTAGGACATGCCGGAGCGGGCGCGCTTGTAGAGGGGGGCGCCGGACTTGACGTCGGCGAAGTCGATCTCGCCCTCGATCAGCGGCAGTTCACCCGCCAGCGCCAGCATCGTCGTCGTCTTGCCGGCGCCGTTGGGGCCGAGCAGGCAGAGGACTTCACCGGCTTTGACCTCGAAGCTGAGGTCGTGGACGACGGGCTGGCCGGCGTAGCCGGTGCACATGCCCTTGACCGAGATGACCGGATCCATCAGGAGCCCTCCTGACCCGTAATGCTCGCAGGGAGCGTGGTTTGGCCGGCCGAATCGTCGACCTCCTCTTCGCCTAGGTAGGCGGCGATCACGGCCGGGTCGTTGCGGACCTCGGCCGGCGTGCCGGCGGCGATCTTGCGGCCGAAGTCGAGCACGACCAGCTCGTCGCAGACCGACATCACGAAGTTCATGTCGTGCTCGACCAGGAGCACGGCGATGCCCCACTCCTTCGCCAGTCGCCTGACCAGGTGGGCGAGCTCGGCGGTCTCGGCATCGCCGAGGCCGGCGGCGGGCTCGTCGAGCAGCAGCACGCTCGACTCGGTGGCGACCGCGCGCGCCATCGCCAGCAGGCGGCGACGGCCGTAGGGCAGGTCCTCGACCAGGCGATCGAGATCCTCCTCGAGGTCGAACTCGCGGATCGTGCTCAGCACCGTGTCGGGCAGCGGCACGTCGACCGGCCAGACGAGGTCGCGGAAGTAGGAGGACATGTCGCGCGGGTCAGAGGCGGCGCGGAGGTTTTCCAGCACCGTCGAGTCCTCGAAGAGCTCCAGCGACTGGAACGAGCGGCCCATCCCGGCGCGCGCCCGTTTGGTCGCCGACCATTTGCTGATGTCCTGGCCGTCGAGACGCAGGACCGCGTCCGGCGAGGCTTTGGTGAAACCGGTGACGGCATCGATCAGCGAGGTCTTGCCGGCGCCGTTGGGGCCGATCAGGCCGAGCACCTGGCCGGGCTTGATCGCGAGCGAGACGTCGTCGACGGCGACGGTGCCGCCGTATTTGACCGTCAGGTTCTCGACCTCGAGCGTCTTCGCGTTGACCTTGACGTCGTGGTCGGCGCTCGGCGTCGGCAGCACCCGCGCCTCGGGCTCCTTCAGGGCCAGGAACGGCATCACCCCGGCCAGCTTCGTGCGCAGGAAGGCGATCTGGGCGATCTGCTCCTTGACGACGCCGTTCTGGTTGACCAGCAGCAGCACGATCAGCGAGACGCCGCCGATCAGCGGGATGTATTTGCCGATGCCGCTGTCGATCTCGTTCAGCAGCCGTTCGGAAAAGGCGCCCGGCGCCAGGGTGGCGCCGATCACCGGGCCGAACAGGTAGCCGATGCCGCCGATCATCGCGTAGGCGACCATCGTGATCGAGGTGAAGGAATCGAAGATCGCGAAGCTGATCGAGGGGGTGCGGAAGGCGATGAGGATGCCGCCGAGGCCGGCGATCGCGGCGCCGACCGCGAAGGCGTAGAGCTTGGCGCCGGGGACGCTGATGCCGAGCGCGGCGGCGGCGCGCTCGTTGGTCCGCACCGCGATCAGCCTGCGGCCGGTTCGGCCGCGGCGGATGTTGCCGACGATCAGGGTCGCGACGATCAGGCAGAAGAGCGCCATCAGCCCGTACCGGGTGGGATGCGAGGCGGCGTTGACGTCGAGCCCGAACAGGCTCGGGTCGCCGATCTGGGTGCCGCCGAAGCCGCCGGTGAAGTCGGTGTTGCTGAACAGCACCAGCTCGACGGCGCTGCCCAGCCCCAAGGTGACGATCGCGAGGTTGATCCCGCGCGTTCGCACCGCCGGCAGCCCGAAGAGGACGCCGAGCGGGACGGTGGCGACGATCCCGGCGAGGCAGCCGAGCACGAACGGTATGTCGGTCGTCGCCAGCAATCGCCCGCCGACCCAGGCGCCGAAGCCGGCGAAGGCGAACTGCGCCAGCGAGAGCTGTCCCGTGTAGCCGGTGAGGACGACGATCGAGAGCAGAATCACGGCCACGCAAATAGTCACCGTCAGGGCGTCGATCCAGATCGGCGACATGATCGAGAGCAGGACGACGCCGACGATCGCGCCGATTGCCAGCCCGACCTTGTGTATCTGCCCGGTGCCGATCGTCGGCAGGCGTTGCAACAGGTAGTCGCGGAGCGGCAGTGCCTGGCCGCGGATCACCAGCCAGAGCACGATCAAGACGAAGGGCACGGCGGTGCCGACCCCGGTCTGGTCGACGTATCTGGTCACCTCGGTCTGGGCGATGCCGATGACCAGACCGGCGACGAGGGCGATCGGGAAGGAGCGGAAGCCTGCCACCAGGGCGGCCGCGGTGGCGGCCAGCACGAGGTTGGTCAGGACTGCCGGCTGCAGGGTGACGATCGGGACGATCAGGATCGCGGCGAGGCCGGCGAGGCCGCAGCCGAGGGCCCAGTTGAGCGTCGCGATCGTGTCCGGCGAGAGGCCCAGCGCCGAGGCCGAGCGCTCGGACTCCGAGACGGCGGAGGTGGAGAGGCCGAAGCGGGTGTAGCGGTAGAAGACCCAGAGGCCGACGGTCAGAGCCGCCGCGATCCCGAGCAGGATCAGGCGATCTGCCGAGATCACGATCGAAGCGTGGATGTGGACGATGTCGGTGGGCAGGTCGCTGGGCACGAATTTCGAGGTTGCCGTGTAGCGGAGCACGGCTATCGCCTGCAGCGTTATCAACACACCGAGCGTTGCGATCACCCTCACCAGCGGCGCGCTGTGGCGCAGCGGTTTCATGATCAGGAGATGCACTAAAGCCCCGATCAACGCCGAGAAGGCGACGCCGGCGACGAGCGCGGGAAGGAAGGACCAGCCCTGGTTGGCGGTCAGCTCCCACCAGGCGTAGGCGCCGGCCATGCCGATCGCGCCGAGGGCGAAGTTGAGGACCCCGGAGCCGCGGTAAATGATGATCAGGCCCTGTGAAGCGAGCGCGTAGGTGGCCCCGATGCCGAGGCCCAACAGCGCGAAACGAATTACTTCCTCCACGAGTGCTCTCCTTCGGTCCTGGGTCGGGGGCTGGGACTACGAAAAGCGACCCCCGACCCCGGGCCGATGCCCGGGGTCGGAAGTCTGCTGTGGATCAGCCGAAGGGCGGACCACAGTCCTGCGGTTTCGTACCACCGGCGATTTCAGACACGTCGGTGAATTCTTCACTCGCCGGAACGAGCTTGCCGTCTTTGAATTCACTGAACACGACGCAGCGGTTGACCAGGCGGTCGTAGCCTTCCGGACCACCGTCTTTGCCCCAGTTCAGCGCAAAGTCCTCTGGCGGGACCATGCCCGGGAGGTCGATGACGGCGTTTTCAGCCGCTTTCAGGAACGTCTCGTTGGTGAGTTCTTCACTACCCATCGATTCGACGACCTGTTTGAACCCCTGGTACGCGGCCCAGGTGCCCATGCCGCCGAGACTGTTGTAGTCCTGCGCGGGATCGGCTTCGTATTCGTCGAGCGCGGCCCGGTAGTCATCCCACGCGGGGGTGGAGATGTCCGGGTACATGCCGGCGTTGACGTCGCCTTCGACAACTTCCTCGAACCCCTTGACGGCGTTTTCGTTGAAGTTGCCCTGCGGTCCGTACATGCGGGCTTCTGAGCCCGACTGGGCGAACGGCGGCATCCAGGCGATGTACGGCGTTTCGGAAACGACCATCACCAGGCAGTCGGCGTCGCCTGAGGTCGCTTCCGCGACCTGCGGGCTGTAGTCCTGCGCGGTGGCCGGCAGGGTTACGAATTTGCCGATCTTGGTGCCTTCGGCTTTGGCCGCGTTTTCCATCAGCGGGATGAAGGCTTCAGCGCCTTCGATGATCACGCCGTTGATGCTTTTGCATTCGTCTTCGACCGCTTTTTTGACGAGGCCGACCGCGTAGAGCGGCTGGTTGCCCATCGGGAAGCTGATCGGAGAGACCAATTCCGAGGGAGCGATCGCGCAGCAGTTACCCCACTGGGCGGTTTTGGCTTTTTCGAGGATCGGGATGATCGCGTCACCGGTGAAGGTGAAGTTTCCGATCACGGCAACAGCGCCGCCGGCGACCGCTTCACGGCCACATGCAGACACGCCGGTCGGGGTCCCTTTCGCATCGCAGAAGTTGACGTCGAGAGGACGACCCCCGATGCCGCCGTGCGAGTTGATCCATTCTTCGGATACGCGCGCGGTTTCTTCAATGTTCTCGTAATGCGGGCCTTCGGTGTTGATATCCGTGTAGGTCCAGGTGACGATCGGCTCGCCTTTGGCTTCTTCGCCTCCGCCAGCTTCACCACCACCCGTGTCAGCCGCCGTGCTCTCGCTCGACGAGCTGTCATCACTGCCCCCACACGCGGTCAGCGCAAATGCGCAGATGCCGAGCGCGAGCAGGGCCAGCATAAGGGCCCATTTCGAACTCGTCGCACCGCGACGGTTCTGTTGCTTCATCGACTCTCCTCCTCGGTAGCAAACCAACTTGAGGCAAGCGTATGAGCGGGGGTTAGGGCGCGGGCGGGCAGGGCCTACCACGCTTGGAGATTCACCAAGTGGCTCTGTAGAGCGGCGCAGGAGCCTTTCCAGAGCCGTTCAATGGGGATCCTCGGGCGGGTTTCTCGCTTACCTCGGGGCGCTGCGCTCCTCCCCGGTCCTCGGGCCGCTTACTCACCGACCTCGGGCCGGGAGGGACGGTGGGGGTGTCCTCCTCCCTCGCTGGATTTTTCGCCCCGAACAACAAGAAGCTCTCGAGAACGGACAAGCGAAAAATTAACGCCGCTCGTACGGAGGACACCCCCACCGTCCCTCGCGAACCGGGACCATCTCGAAGCTGACGACCAGGGTCCGGATCTCTCTAGATAGACGACCAGGGTCCGGATCTCTCTCAAGAGAAAGCCGAGAGCCCAATCCGCCCAAGGTTCATCCAAAAACCTCCTTCACGAGTTGCCGGTTGTTACCGCTATGCGGAACTAACCGGCAACTCACCAGCTGGGAGCGGGCTCGATCTCTCCCGGCAGACGAGCGAACCCTGGAGCGATCTCTAGAGCAAACGACCGAACCCTGGGAGCTAGCGGATCTCTTCGGGAGGTCTGAGGGGAGGGGTTGGGGGTCTCTCGCGCACAGCGGCGTTAATTTTTCGCTTGTCAGTTCTTGAGAGCTATCCGAGAGTCCGGGCGAAAAATCCAGCGAGCACGAGAGACCCCCAACCCCTCTCGCCAAACCCCCTCGAACGAAATCCGCTCTACAGAACCCGGTAAACCCGATACTCGACAACCGGCCCCGGATGCAGCCGCCCTTCGCCGACAAAGAGGGTCTTGTTCACCCAGTCGTAGCGCGGGTCGCCGGTCTCCAGTCGGGGAGCCGTGCGGAAGTAGTGGTCCGGGTAGTCGCTGGAGCCCTTGCCTTCGTTGGCGCCGACCGCGGCCTCGTTGTACTCGACGATGCCGAAGTACTGGACGTAGATGTCGGCGCCGTCGTCGGTGTGGATCTGCAGGCGCACGTCGAGGCGACCCCAGCCGTCGGGGCCGACCAGGATCCAGTCGCCGCCGCCCGTGCCGACGCTGCCGTTGATCCTCTCCCCCGTCACTTTGCCGCCGGTCACCTCGCGCACGTGGCGCCTGCCGAAGGGGCCCTCGCCGACCGGCACTTTCGGGGCCAGGATCGCGTCGAAGGTGAACTCGTAGGCAAGCTCCATGGTCAGCGCCTCAGGGTGACGCTGACCGGACCGCGGCTGATGCGGACGCCGCGGCTGCCGCCATCGGCGATCAGGTCCTTGATCCACCCCATCCCGGCAGTGCCGCCGATCGGGTAGACCGGCTCGATCGGGTTGTCGGCGGCGTACATCTTGTCGACGTCCTCGCCGGGGATCAGGTAGCGCAGCAGCAGCTCCTCGTCGCTGAGCTTCTCCCCGTACTCGGCGCGGATCTCCGCCAGCGAGGGCTGCGGGGCGTGGCCGGCGTCCATCATCTGCTTGCCGCGCACTGTGGCCGCCGCTTTCTCGAGCACCTCCGGGTCGACCTCGCCCGGCGGCGTCCCGTACCAACCGGCCAGGTACATCAGGTTCTCGTCGGGGATCGTCGCGTAGCGCTCTCCGCCCTGGACCACGTTGAGCAGCGCCTGGATCCCGACCAGCTGCGAGAACGGCGTCGCCATGATCGGCCAGCCCATCTCCGCGCGGACCCGGATCGCCTCCTCCAGCACCTCCGGCAGGCGGTCGCCCATCCCCACCTGCTTGAGCTGTTCGCGCAGGGTCCCCATCATGCCGCCGGGAAACTGCTGCTGGATCGCAGCCACCGAGTACTCGACCGGGGCACCGCGGGCGAAGCCCTGGTCGTCGGCGAGGGCGCCGAAGTGCTCGGCGACCTCGGCGAAGCGGCTGTCGTCGACCGGCACCTCGTGGCCGAGCCGGCGCAGGTTGTCGACGGTCACCTCGGTCGAGGGCATCGAGATCCCGTTGGCGAGGGTCGAGATCGCCGAGTGGCAAATCGTGACCCCCTGCTCGACCCCGATGATGTGGTTGAGGTTGGCCATCGCCGTGCGGTTGTGGAAGTGCATCTCCAGCGGCGTCTCGCCGGCGACGGCGCGCTCCTGGCAGAGCCGGATCCACCGCCGCGCGCGCTCGGGCCCGAGCACCCCGGCCTCGTCGCCGAGGATGATCGTCTCGGCGGCGCCGCCGGCGATCATCCGCGAGATCACGTCGGCGTAGTACTCGTCGGTGTGGACCGGGGACTCGGAGAAGTTGAGCTGCGGCGAGGGGGCCATGCCGGCGTCGCGGGCGATCTTCGCGACCCGGATCATGTTCTCGGCGTCGTGCAGGCAGTCGAAGATCCAGAGACTCTCGATCCCGTGCTTGGCGAGCGTGCGGATCCAGAGCTCAACGATCGAGTCGGGGGTGACGTTCATGCCGACGATCCCGTTGGTGCGGGTCCCCGCGCGCAGCGTTGACGTCGGCAGCGAGGCGCGGATCGCCGCCAGTCCCTTCCACGGGTTCTCTTCGCGGAAGCGCACCATCACCTCGAAGATCGAGCTGCCGGTGAGGTCGACGACGCGGTAGCCGGCGGAGTCGATCGCGTCGGCGACCGGCAGCATCTGCCCGGCCTGCATCCGCATCCCCCAGTAGCTCTGCTGCCCGTCGCGAAGCGACTGGTCGATGATCTCCACTCGGGCCATCAGGCGGTCTCCTCCGGGTCGGCGTTCCAGGCGGGCAGGAAGGTCTCCTCGACCCACTTCGTGTGGACGTTGCCGGCGACCACGTCGGGGTGGGCGAGCAGGTCGGAGGCGAAGCCGGCGGTGGTCTCGACTCCGCTCACCTTGAGGTGGGCGAGCGCCTGGCGCATCCGCGCCAGGGCCGCGGTGCGGTCGGAGCCGGAGGCGATCACCTTGGCCAGCAGCGAGTCGTAGTAGGGGGCGATCTTCCAGCCGGGGAAGCAGGCGGTGTCGACGCGAACGTCGGAGCCCTCGGGCACCACCCACTGCTCGAGCGTGCCCGGGGTCGGGGCGAAGTCGCACGCCGGGGACTCGGCGTTGATCCGGACCTCGATCGCGTGGCCGGAGATCTCGATGTCCTCCTGGCCCACCGAGAGCCCTTCGCCGCCGGCGATCCGCAGCATCTCGCGGACCACGTCGACGCCGGTGACGATCTCGCTGACCGGGTGCTCGACCTGCAGGCGGGCGTTGATCTCGAGGAAGCCGGCGGTCCCCCGGTCGGGGTCGACGAGGAACTCGCAGGTGGCGGCGCCGGTGTAGTCGAGGGCGGCGATCAGGCGCACGGCGGCGTCGCCGATCTGCTGCTCCAGCGCCTCCGGGAGGTCGTGCGCGGGCGCCTCCTCGACCAGCTTCTGGTAGCGGCGCTGCAGGGTGCAGTCGCGGTTGCCGAGGTGGACGACGTTGCCGTCGGCGTCGCCCAGCACCTGCACCTCGACGTGGCGGGCGTGGCGGACATAGCGCTCGACGAAGAGGCGGCCGTCGCCGAAGGCGGCCTCGGCCTCGCCGTGGGCCTGGGCCCAGGCGCCGGCCAGCTCGGCCTCGCTCTCGACCATCCGCATGCCGCGGCCGCCGCCGCCGGCCGAGGCCTTGAGCAGGACCGGGTAGCCGATCTCGGCGGCGACCGCGCGGGCCGCCCCCTCGCTCTCGACCACGTCGGAGCCCTCGTTGATCGGCACCTCGAGCTCTTTGGCGAGCGCACGGGCGGTCGCCTTGTCGCCGCTGCGGCGCATCGCCTCGGCCGAGGGGCCGATGAAGACGATCCCCGCCTCCTCGCACTCGGCCGCGAGCTCTGGCCGCTCGGAGAGGAAGCCGTAACCGGGGTGCAGCCCGTCGCAGCCGCTCACCTTGGCGGCCGCGACCACCCGGTTGATGTCCAAGTAGCTCTCCGCCGCTGCCGCCGGGCCAATCACCACAACCTCATCCGCCAGCTGTGCTCCAAGGCTCCCCCGGTCGGCGTCGGAGACGGCGAGCACCGACTCGATGCCCTCGTCGAAGCAGGCTTTGATCACCCGCACGGCGATCTCACCGCGGTTGGCGACCAGTACTCGCCCAAGCTTTGGCATCGCGTTGGCTCAGCCCTCGGGATCGACGACCACGATCGCCTGGCCGAACTCGACCGCGGCGCCGTTCTCGACCAGGATCGCGGTGACCACCCCGTCGACCGGCGACGACACGTGGTTCATCAGCTTCATCACCTCGACGATCGCCACCGTCTCGCCGGCGGTAACACGTCCACCTATCTCGACGAAGGGCGGAGCGCCTGGAGACGGCGCGCGCCAAAACAACCCCACGCTAGGAGACTCGATCTTCGTCCCATCGACCGGCACCTCGGCGGCAGCGGCTGCCGGGGGTGGCGCGGTAGGGGGTACCGCCCCCGAGGAAGCTTTAGCTACCGCAGGGGGCGGTGGGTCCCCTGCCGCGACAGGACCCGCGGCAGCCGCTGCCGCCGCCGGAGCCCCAGGTGCAGGCGCCGGAGCGATGGCCGCATCAGGCAGCGGATCGCGCGAGACGTGCAGCCGATCGTCGCCGACCGTGACGACCATCTCGCGCCAGTCGCTGCGCTCGAAGGCGTCAAGAAGCGCCTTGATGGTTTCTGGGGTCATCTCCATAGCGCGCGTTCTCCTCCGTCGCTTTCGTCGCGAGCACGTTCGATCATAGGTGCGTGAAGGTCGATTTCCAGCGGGCGCTGACGGCGCCCGAAGGCGCCCATGAGGTGATCCTGGTCCGCCACGGCGCCTGCGACCCGCCGGCGGCGGACGGGTTGATCGGCGGCCGTAGCGATCCTTCGCTGAACGAGCGCGGGCGCGCCGAGGCGGCGGCGGCCGGCGAGCGACTGGGGCGCGAGCCGGTCGGAGCGGTGTTCGTCTCGCAGCTGCGGCGCACGACCGAGACGGCGGCGCCGATCCTCGAGCGCCACCCGCTGGCCGCGACCGTGGTCGAGGACCTCGGCGAGATCTACCTCGGCGAGTGGGAGGGCCACGGGATCCACGACCGCGGCAGCCGCGGCGACCCGGAGCTGGCCCGCGTCTTCGCCGAGCAGCGCTGGGACCTGATCCCGGGCGCCGAGCCGCTCGACGGCTTCGGCGAGCGGGTGCGGCGCGGGATCGAGACGGTTGCCGACGGCGCCGGCGAGGGCAGCGTCGCCGTCGCGGTCACCCACGCGGCCGTGATCGCCGAGTTCTGCCGCCAGATCACCGGTGGCCAGGCCTTCGCCTTCCTCTACAACGCCAACGGCTCGCTGACCCGGGTGCTGCGGATGCCCGACGGCCGCTGGATCCTGATGTCCTTCAACGACACCGAGCACATCCACGCCTTTCACAGCCGTTCCGGCGCGGGCGTCGAGGGGGATGGTCTGAAGGGCTGACATCGGTTCCGTGTTGGCCGCGATCACGGCCCGTGGATAGAAATACACGGGATCGAGCGGGTTCCCGAGCGGCCCACGGGCCATGGCTGTGGTTACCCCAACGTGCGCGGTTCCAGGACCGGCGCAGGCCCCCTCCAGAGGCGAGGATCGAACGGTCCGCAACCAGATGGAGGGATGGAGATGAGCCATGAGCACTGACAACGGCGGCAGAGTCGCCGGCAAGGTCGCGGTAATCACCGGGGCGAGCAGCGGCATCGGCCGCGCCTCGTTCGAACTGCTCGCCCGCGAGGGGGCCAAAGTGGTCGGCACCGCCCGCCGTGAGGAGAAGCTGCGGAAGCGCTGGACGCGGTCGAGGCCGAGGGTGGCGAGGGCACCATCGTCCCCGCCGACCTCGAGCAGGACGACACCGCGGACAAGGTCGTCAAGGCGGCGATCGACGAGTACGGCCAGATCGACATCCTCGTCTGCAATGCGGGCGTCGGCTGGAAGTACGGCGAAGAACACCCGGGCACGATGGCGGCGATCCACGAGGCCTCGCTGGAGAACTGGCGCGACGTCGTCGGCGGCGTCGACCTCGAGGGCTACTTCACGATGATCCACGCCACCCTGCCGCACATGCTGGAGCGCGAAAGCGGCTCGATCGTCAGCGTCGCCTCGATGGCGGGCCTGACCGGCCTCTACGACGCCCACGCCTACACCGCGACCAAGGGCGCGCTCGTCAACCTGACCCGCTCGATGGGGATCACCTACGCGAAACAGGGCGTGCGTGCCAACTGCGTCTGCCCCGGCTTCATCGACACGCCGTTGATCGAGCCTGCGATCGGGGCCTTCAAGGACGACGAGACCCGCTGGTTGATGGTGCCGATGGGCCGCGCCGGCACCGCCGAGGAGATGGCCTACGCGGTCCTCTACCTCGGCTCGGACGAGTCCAGCTACTGCACCGGCACGGCGCTGCTGGCCGACGGTGGCTGCAACTCGCGCTCGTTTCCGGGAGGCTGAGAGCTACCGATGCGCTCTGTGCCGATCGACCAGCTGACGGTGGGTGACGCCGCGGAATCGCGCAAGACGATCTCCGAGTCCGACGTCTACCTCTTCGCCGGCATCACCGGCGACTTCAACCCGATGCACGTCGATCACGAGTACGCCAAGGGGACGCCGTTCGGCGCCCGGGTGGCCCACGGTCCGCTGACGCTCTCGCTCTGCGCGGGGCTGCTCGGAACGGAGCTGCCCGGCCTCGGCACGGTCGCGGTCTCCAACTACATCGAGTACAAGGCGCCGGTCTTCTTCGGCGACACGATCGCCGTCCGGGTCGAGGTCGACAGCCTCGACCCGGAGCGCAACCGGGCGACGATGGCGATCACCTGGACCAACCAGGACGGCGTCCTCGTCGCCGAGGGCTCGATGGTGGTCAAGCCCCCGCGCGAGCCGGTCTCGCTCTAGGCCCTGCTGACTCCGTGGGTCCTTTTGTCCGTATAGCGACCAAAAGGCACCGCGGAGCCGCCGGGCGCTACCGCTCGCGCCCCAGGGTGAGGCCGGAGAGGCCGATGCCGCCGTCGACCGGAATCCAGGTCCCGGTCACGTAGGCGGCGGCGTCGGAGCAGAGGAAGGCGACCACGGCGGCGACCTCCTCGACCGCGGCGAAGCGGCCGGCGGGGATCGCGGCGAGAGCACGGTCGCGAACTTCGGCCGGCATCGCCGCGACCTTCTCGGTCTCGACCATGCCCGGCAGGACGGCGTTGACGGTGACCCCGTTGGGCGCCAGCTCCAGCGCCAGCGTCCGCACCAGCCCGAGCAGGCCGGCCTTGCTGGCGGCGTAGGCGGCCTGGCCGGCGAGCCCGTCGGTGGCGGCGGTCGAGGAGATCGCGACGACCCGGCCCCCACCCCGCTCCCGCATCCCGGCCAGGGCCGGCTGCAGCGAGAGAAACGCCCCGGTGAGGTTCACGTCGAGCTCGCCCCGCCACGACTCCTCGGCGACCTTCTCGGCCAGGGCGATGCGGTCGACGATCGCCGCATTGGCAACCACGGCGCCGATCGGGCCGAGCCGATCCTCCGCCTCGGCGTGGGCCTGGCGACCGGCCTCCGCCTCTCTCACGTCCCAGGCGAGGGAGATCGACTCTCCCCCTCCCTTCCGGATCAACTCGGCAGTTTCTTCAGCGCCGGAAAGATCCGCAGCGGCGACGGCCCAACCCTGAGCCGCGAGAGCAATGCAGATCGCCCTGCCGATACCGCCGGCGGCGCCGGTGACCAGGGCACACGCACCACCTACCTGCAATTCAGAGGTGGTGCGTGTGCCCTGGTCGCTCACGCCGCGCCCCGCTCCAACCCGTACCGCCGCCAGTACTCGTCCGGGATCTTCTCCGGGTCCTTGTACCAGTACCAGGTGCAGGGATCGTGGTCGAAGTCGCGAGGCGGCTGCGAGGGGTAGAGCGGCAGCCCGTACCAGCGGATCGGCAGCAGCTCGTTCATGAAGGCGCAGTGGGTGCAGTAGAGCGGGAATCCCTCGCGCCCGTAGGACCAGTCGTGAGCTTTTTCGGTCACCCCATAGGGGTTCTCGCCGCTGTAGGCGCCGTTGCGCCAGAGCCGCTGGCCGGAGCCGCAGGGGTTCATCTCGAAGGTGAATTTCTCCTCGTCCTCGCTGACCGTGAAGGCGCCTGGGTTCTCGCCTTTGCCGCTGGTCGAGTGGGCGCGCCAAGTCGCCGCCAGGGCTTCGACGACGTCGCGGCGGTCGCGCTCGAGGATGCTGCCGGTGTCGCGCTTCCAGCCGCGCTCGAGCGACTCTTCCCAGGCCTCACCGACTCCGTCGTCACCCAGCTTCTGCTGGATGTAGGTGACCAGGCCCAGCATCGACTCGGCCATCAGGTCGTGCAGGAAGCGCCACTCGTGCCGCATCCCCTTGCAGAGCTCCAGCGCCAGCTCGGAGTCGCCGACTTCGATCGCCTCGATCGCCCGGTCCATCGTCGGCACCGACATCCGCCGCAGCTCCTCGTCACTGAACCAGCGCTCATCCGGCATCGAAGTGCTCCTTCAGCTTGAACTTCTGCACCTTTCCCGAGGGAGTCAGGGGCAGCTCGTCCAACACTCTCAGGTGGGCCGGGACCTTGTAGCGAGCAACCCGGCCTTGCATCTGCTCGCGCAGCTCTTCATGGGTCAGCGACGCCCCGTCGGCGAGCCGCACATAGGCGGCGCAGACTTCGCCGTAGCGCTGGTCGGGAACGCCGATCACGGCGACGTCGGCAACCGCGGCGAGTTCGCGCACGGCGTTCTCGATCTCGGCCGGGAAGATGTTCTCGCCGCCGCGGATGATCATCTCCTTGGCCCGGCCGGTGATCGAGACGTAGCCGTTCTCGTCCATCCGGGCCAGGTCGCCGGAGCGCAGGAAGCCGTCGGGCCCGATCGCTTCCGCGGTCGCCTCCGGGTTGTCCCAGTAGCCCTCCATCACCATCGCGCTGCGCGAGCGCAGCTCGCCCTCGACGCCGAGGGCGACCGCCTCGGTGCCGCCCGGCTCGACGATGTCGACCTCGACGTGCGGCAGCGGCGGGCCGACCGTGGTCGTCTGCAGGTCCTCGGGGTCGTCGGGCAGGGTCGCGCAGATCACCGGCGAGGCCTCGGTCATCCCGTAGGTGTTGTTGATCCCGACCCCGTAGCGCTCGATCCAACGCCGCATCACCTCCGGCGGGACCGGAGAGCCGCCGGTGACGACGAGCTCCAGAGAGCCGAGGTCGCGGCCGTCCTTGGCGACCTGCTCTTCGAGCCCGATCATCATCGTCGGCACCAGCGAGACCGAGGTGCAGCCCTCCTCCTCGATCGTGCGGGTGATCCGCGCCGCGTCGAAGGTCACCGCCGGCATCTGCGCGGAGCCGGTGGCGACCGCGCCGAGCGTCGACATCACGCAGCCGCCGCAGTGGAAGTAGGGCATCGGGTTCGAGTGGCGGCCGTGCTGGCGCATGCTGGCGCGGTGGGCGAAGAGGCGGGCGTCGTTGACGATGCCGCCGTGGCTCAGCTCGGCGCCCTTGGGGAAGCCGGTGGTGCCGGAAGTGAACTGGATCTGCGAGGTGTGCTCGGAGCGGACCGCGGTGGCGGCGCGCTGCAACCGGCCCTCGTCCACCCCGTCACCCGTGGCCAGCCACTCCTCCCAGGACGGCGCCCCGTCGGCCTCGCCGATCGGGACCAGCAGCCGCACGTGGTCCAGCTCGGCGCTGGCGGCGACGGTCATCTCCCAGAGGCTGGCGCCGCGGTTCTCGGGCAGCACGAAGCAGGCGCTCGCCTTCGCCTTGGCGAGTACGAACTCGACCTCGCTGGCGCGGTAGAGCGGGTTCATCGGGACGATCACCGCGCCGGTATAGGCGGCGCCGAACTGCAGCTCCAGCCACTCGGGGATGTTGGTCGCCCAGATCCCGAAGCGCTCGCCCGGCTCGATCCCGGAGGCGATCAGCGCCCGGCCGACCCGCCGCGCCCGCTCGCGCAGCTCGGCGAAGCTCCAGCGAGCGGAGATCCCGAGGTCGTCGTAGGAGGAGAAGACGACCGCCTCCTGGTCGGGCCAGCGGTCGGCCGCCTCGTCGAGCAGGCCGCCGACGGTGAGGTCGCGCAGCTGCGGCTCTTCCCCGCCGGTGGGGACCCAGTGGGAGAGGCCCGGCGTGGCGATGGCCATCGCGACCGCCTCAGTCCAGGCGCAGCTCTTGGAACGGAGCCTCGCCGGGGTAGGCCGTTTCGGTGGCGAGGCGGACGCCGCAGCCGGGACAGCAGTAGTCGCGCCAGACGACCTCGTCGTCGACGAACTTGGCCGGGTCCGGATGGGACGGCCGCAGCGACTGCAGCGGCCGCTCCAGCACCGCCATCCGCTGCTTCGAGTTCTCCGCCAGCGGGCCGAGGTCGGTGGCGCAGCGGTGGCAGCGCAGGACGCCGGCCCCGCGGTCGATCAGGTAGGCGTCGCCGAAGCCCTCGGCGTCCGCGGCGGCCTCGACCAGAGGCGCCAGCTCGTCGCGCTCGGCGCCGCAATCGCGCAGTCGTTCGAGCAAGCGGCGCTCGCGCAGCTTCGCCGTCGCCTCGGCGTCGACCGCACCCTCGCCGTCGAGCTTGACCGCGTAGAGGTCGTCGGCCGCCTGTGGGCTGACGGCGCCCGTGGCGACGTCGGCGAGGACCGCCTCGGGGTCACGGGTCAGCGGGTCGCCGTAGCCGCCCGGCGCCAGCCAGTTCCAGTAGAGGACGTCGTCGTCGGTGACCGGGAAGCCGTCGCCCTTGCCGGCGACCTCCATCTCGGTTCCCTTCAGCTCGTCGAGGTCCTGTGGCATCTCACCGGCGGCGAAGCGCGCCCGCAGGTCGGAGCCCTGGATCACCCGCGTCTCCATGATCGAGCCGGGGTCGCCGCCGAAGAGGCCGGTCGTCTTCGGGATCCCCTCGTTGCAGTAGAGGCCGAGGAAGGACTCGCCCTTGTGGGGGACGTAGGCGATCTCGCCGCCGTTGCCGGCGCGCTGGCGACCGCCGCCACCGCTGTCGGGGTGCTCGCGGCGGAACAGGTAGAGAATCGGCCAGTCGGCCTCGTAGGCCTCGACGTTGGGGCCGCGGCCCTCGGGGATCCAGAAGTGGCCGTTGGCGAATTCGCCGTCGCGCTGGTATGTGGCGCTGCCGCCGCCGAGCATGTTGTCGCCCATGCCGCCGACGTAGTAATCGCCGCGCTGGTTGTCGCCGGCGACGAAGTGGCAGGGCCACTGGGCGCCGTCGGGAGTCACCGCGTTGGCCCGCATCTGCGGGTCGCTGGAGGCGAGCATCATCTTCGAGACCAGGGCGTTGCCGAGCGAGACGGCGGTCTCGGTCGCGTAGACCCCGGCCGGGCTGACCGCGGCGCCCCAGTCGGGCGAGGTGATCTTGCCCGGTTCGGGGTCGAACTTGCAGAGACGGGCGGCGCCGCCGATGCAGCCCATCTGACCCGGCAGCATCAGCACGTTGATCGAGCCGAGGATCGCGCCACGCCAGGCGGCGAAGCCGACGTTGATGGCGCCGACCTGGTCGTGGGTGCCGACGTTGTCCCAGATCAGCTCGCGGCCCTGCTTGCGGACCGTGGTCTGGACCGGGTAGGTGCCGCGGTCGCCGCTGCGGGAGACCTCCTGGATCAGGCGGTCGGAGTAGGTGCCGTCGGGGATCGTGTCGAGGGCCTGTTCGAAGGCGCGCTGGCTGGCGTCGAGGGCGCGCCGCATGACCCCCTTGACGACCGCCTTGCCGTACTTGTCGACGAGGCCGAGGATGCGCGAGCGGGCGGCGTTGTTGCCGGCGATCGTCGCCCGCAGGTCGAGCGAGAGGTTCTCCGGGGTGCGCGAGCAGCGCCGGTAGAGCGCCTCCATGTCCTCGACGATCTTGTTGCCCTCGACGATCTTGAAGGGCGGGAAGCTGGGCGGGTCCCAGAAGGCGTCCTCGGCGTTGGGACAGAAGGAGCCGGGGACGGTGCCGCCGATGTCGTTCTGGTGGGCGATGTTGGCGACCCAGCAGAAGACTTCGCCGTCGACGAAGACCGGGCACATCAGCCCGACGTCGGGCTGGTGGGCGGTGCCGATGATCGGGTCGTTGCAGAGCCACATGTCCCCGTCGAGGACCCGTTCGCCGCGATTTTCGAGGATGTAGCGGGTCATCATGTCGAGCATTCCCGACATGTACTGCAGGCAGGGCCCGAAGTAGAGGAGCTCGGCGTCCTCGGTCATGATGCAGGGCTGGAAGTCGCGGATCTCGACCGTGATCTGGGAGACCGCGAGGTTCTCGATCTCGCGCACGTGCTCGGTGTTGGCGTTCCAGAGGCCGTGGCGGACGACCTCGTAGGTGATCGGGTCGATCTCGGTCTCGGCCTCGGTGTTCAGCACCAGGTTCGGCGGCACCTTGACCGGGCCGGTCGGGTTGAAGGCGTGGTCGGTCCCGTCCCAGAACTCGGGCGGGCGCACGGGGCGACCGTTGTCGGCGGTCGGGGCGGTGACGGTGGCGGGGTTCATCGTTCTGTCTCCCTTAAGCGGACGCGTTGTTCAAGGTCATCACGAAGTCGCCGGTCTGGCGGCGCTCGCAGCTGGTCCCGGGCGGGACCACGATCCCGGTGATCGCGAGGTCGATCACCGCCGGCCCCTCGACCACCTCGCCGAGCGGCATCGCGTCGCCGTTGTAGACGGCGGCGTCGACGGCGCCCTGGCGGCGCTCGAAGTAGACCTCGCGCGAGCCCTTGCGGAACTCCTCGCCGGCGGCGACGTCGAGCCGGTCGAGGTTGGCGCTGCCCATGACGATCGCCGGCTCCAGCCGGATCGAGACGATCTCGACGCGGGCGCCGGGCAGCAGCGCCACCTCGCCGTAGCGTTCGGTGTAGAGGGCGACGAACTGGCGTTTGACCGCCTCCAGCGTCTCCTCCGTAATCGGGCCGTCGGGAAAGCGCATCTCGAGCTCGTGGCGCTGCCACTGGAAGCGCATCCGCGCGTAGCGGCGGAACTCGAAGTCGCTGACGTCCTCGCGCTCGGAGAGGGCCTCGTGGGCCTGCTCGGAGAGGCCGTCGAAGGCGCCCTGGACGTCGCCGATCTCGAACGGCTCGATTAGCACCACCGAGGATTCGTACTGGTAGCGGATGTCCGCCTGCGAGATCCCGAAGGCCGACCAGACCGAGGCCGCCTCGCCGGGGACGACGATCGTCTCGACCCCGAGGTTGGCGGCGTAGCCGGCGGCGTGGAAGGGGCCGGCGCCGCCGTAGGACATGAGGACGAAGTCGCGCGGGTCGAAGCCGCGGCCGATGATCTCGTTCTCCAGCGCCGCCGCCATCTTCGCGTTGGCGACCTCGACGATGCCGAGGGCGGCGTCGGTCATCGAGAGCCCGAGCGGATCGGCGACCTTCTCCTTGATCGCTTTTTCGGCGAGGTCGCGGCGCGGCTTGAAGCCGCCGCGCTCGCCCTTGGAGCCGAAGGTCGCCTCGGGGGCGATATAGCCGAGGATCAGGTCGGCGTCGGTCACGGTCGGCTCCTCGCCGCCGCGGTCATAGCAGCAGGGGCCGGGCAGGGACGAGGCGCTCTGGGGGCCGACCCGGAGGCCACCGCCGAGCTCATCGATCCAGGCGATCGAGCCGCCGCCGGCGCCGATCGAGATCACCTCGACGGCGGGGACGCGGTAGCGCCACTTGCCGAGCAGGGTGTCGTCGGCGGCGAGCGGCTCGCCGTCCTTGATGATGCCGACGTCGAACGAGGTCCCGCCCATGTCGGAGGCGACGATGTCGTTGCGGCCGAGATCCTCGGCGATGCGGGCGCAGCCGATCAGGCCGCCGACCGGGCCGGAGCCGATCGTGAAGATCGGACGGTCGGCGCCGAGCCCGAGCGGGACCATGCCGCCGTGGCACTGCATGATGTGCAGCTCGCCGGCGAAGCCGACGTCGGCGAGGCGGCCCTGGACGCCGTGCAGGTAGGTGCTGGTGACCGGGCCGACGTAGGAGTTGATCAGGGTGGCGACGAAGCGCTCGTACTCGCCGACCGCCTTCGAGATATCGCTGGAGATGGTCACGAAGACGCCGGGCGCGCGCTCGTTGACGATCTCGCGGGCGCGCTGCTCGTGGGCGCCGTTGCGGACCGACCAGAGGAAGGCGATCGCGATCGTGTCGACGCCGGCCTCGACCAGCGCCTCGGCGGCGGCGGCGACCGCGGCCTCGTCGAGCTCGACCACGACCTCGCCGTCGGAGTCGATCCGCTCGGCGACGCCGAAGGTGCGCTCGATCGGGACCAGCGGCTCCGGCTTACTGGTTTCGGCGAAGCGCAGCAGGTTCTCAGGCGGCTCTCCGGTCGGGCGGCCGAGCCCGCGCATCGTGCGAACCGTGTCCTCGAAGCCGCGGGTCGTGATCAGGCCGATCGCGGCGCCCTTGCGCTCGACGACGATGTTGGTGGCGACGGTGGAGCCGTGGGAGATCAGCCGGTCCATCCGCGTGTAGAGGTCCTCGGGGGAGAGCCCGAGCTGATCGCCGGCGGACTCGATCGAGCCGAAGAAACCCGACTGGAAGGAATCGGCAGGCGAGGAGAGCGCCTTGCCGTAGGCGACGCGGCCGTCCTCCCCGATCAAAACGCAATCGGTGAACGTCCCGCCGATGTCGACTCCACAAACAAGTCCGGCCACAGATCTCTCCTCCTCGGTCGCGTGGAGCCACACTAGCCCCGTGTTCCCAGGTCCCCTAGACGTCCGCTGAGCGCCCTTATGGGTCCTCCAAAACCACCCTACACCGAAACTGACCGCACGGTCGGTCAGTGTGTTAGCTTCCCCTGGATGGAGGCCGACTGATGGAGGCGGTCCGCTGGCACGCCGCGGGTGACCTGCGGCTCGACGACGTCGGGCTGGAGCTGGCGCTCGGGCCGGGCATGGTCGAGGCCGAGGTCGCCTATGCCGGGATCTGCGGCAGCGACGTCGCCGAGTTCCGGGCGCCGTTCGCGATCCGGCCCGGGCGCGCCCACCCGCTGACCGGCCAGCAGCCGCCGGTGACCCTGGGGCACGAGTTCTCCGCCGTGGTGACCGCGGTCGGCGAGGGCGTGACCGAGGTGGCGCCGGGCGACCGCGTCTCCGCCGACGCCTGCTGGCGCTGCGGGGTCTGCGAGGCCTGCGTCTCCGGCCGCTACAACCTCTGCCGCCTCTCCGGCTCGATCGGCCTCTCCTCCGACGGCGCCTTCGCCCCCCTGGTCCGCTTCCCCTCCTACTGCGCGGTGCCGCTGCCAGCGGGCGTCAGCGACGAGGTCGGCGCGCTGCTGGAGCCGCTGGCCGTCGGTCTGCACGCGCTCGACCGCGGCGGCGCCAAGGCCGGCGAGCGCCTGGTCGTGATCGGCTACGGCCCGATCGGCGCCTGCACCGCCCTGGTCGCGCGGGCGCTGGGCCTGGAGCCGCTGGTCCTGGAGCGCCACCCCGGGCGCCGCGCCCGCGCCGAGGCCGAGGGCTTCGCCACCTACGACCCCGCCGGCGAGACCCGCGAGGTCGCCAAAAACGTGCGCGGCCTGGTCGGCGCCGGCGGCGCCGAGATCGTCGTCGACTGCAGTGGCGCCGGCCCGGCCCTGGAAGCGGCGCTGGAGATGACCACCCGCGGCGGCCGCGTCGTCGTCGCCGGCATCCCCAAGAAGCCGGTCCCGGTCGACGCCGGCCGCATGGTCCTCTACGAGCGCTCGATGCACGCGACGCTCGGCTACGCCAACGACCTGCCGCGGGTGGCGGCGATGATCGCCGCCGGGCTGCTCGAGCCGGAGTCGATGATCACCCGGCGGGTGCCGCTGGCCGAGGCCGCGGCCGAGATCGAACGCCTCGCCACCGACCCGGGCGACGACGTCAAGGTCCTGGTCGAGGTGCTGGGTGAGCGCTGAGCCGACCACCACGGTGGTCGTGCCGATGCCCCACATGGGCGTCTCGGTCGAGGAGGGAACGGTGTTCGAGTGGCTGGTCGCGGTCGGCGACGAGGTGAAGGCGGAGGACGTGCTCTGCTCGATCGCGACCGACAAGGTCGACACCGAGGTGGTGGCGCCTGCCGACGGGGTCGTGGCGCGGCTGCTGGTCGAGGTGGACGGAGACGTTGCTGTCGGGGCGCCACTAGCTGAGCTCGCGGTTGGGGCGGATGCGGCTGTCACCGTCGCGGCAAGCGAGCCGGCGACGCCGGCCGAAGCGAAGGCAGTGCCTGAAGCTCCCCCTGCTCCAACCGCAACACTCACGGCCGAGGCCGATCCCGACATGGGTTTGACGGCGAGAGCAGCCGCGGGACGGGACGAGTTCGGGAGGTTCGATCCGAAGAAGGCCGCGGAATCGGTGGTGAGCTTCGTGGCGAACGGCGGCGGGGCGACGGGTACCGCGGTCCCCGCATCGCCGATCGCCAAGAGGATGGCCGCGAACCACGGGGTTGACTTGGGAGCCGTCAAGGGCTCGGGCCGCCGCGGCCGCATCCGCAAGGCAGACGTCGAGCGCGCCCTCGCCTCCACCGGATCCCCCGCCGACGGGCCGAAAAGTCAACGTATAGGCGACAAATCGGCCCATCGGCAGCCAGATCTTGGGGCGGACGGGCTGCCGACGGGCTATGGGGACGTGCCGCACGAAGTGGTGAAGACGACGCGGGTGCGGCGGGCGATTGCGGAGCACATGGCGCGGTCGCGGCAGACGGCGGCGCACATGACCACGGAGGTCGACGTCGACCTCGACGCGGTGGTGCGGGCGCGGACGGAGCTCAACGCGGCGCGCCTCGCGGGCGGCGAGAGCAAGCTCTCCTACCTGCCCTTCATCGCCCGCGCGGCCTGCGCGGCGCTCGGCGAGCATCCGGATCTCAACGCGACCTTCCTCGGCGAGCGGATGATCCGCTGGCAGGAGGTCAACCTCGGCGTCGCCGTCGACACGCCCGAGGGGCTGCTGGTTCCCATCGTCAAAGGCTGCGAGAAACTGACCGCTCCGGCGATCGGTGAGGCGATCGCCGACCTCGCCGCGCGCGCCCGCAGCCGCAAGCTCGTCCCCGACGACCTCGCCGGCGGCACCTTCACGCTCTCCAACCCCGGCTCGGTCGGCGCCGTCTCCGCGCCGGCGATCATCAACCAGCCGCAGGTGGCGATCCTCGGCGTGCCGACGATCCAACGCCGCCCCTGGGTCGTCGCCGACGAGCGCGGGGGCGAGTCGATCGCGATCCGCTCGATCCTCCGCCTCGCCGTCACCTTCGACCACCGCGCCGTCGACGGCGCCAGCGCCACCCGCTTCGCCGTCGCCGTCAAGGACCACCTCGAGGCCTGGGGCCCAGAGGCCTACGCCTAGCGCGCACGCGGTTGGCGGTTGTCGCCCTCAGGGCGACAAATGGCGGCTGCTGGTCCCGCTCGTTGTCGCCCTCTGGGCGACAAACGGCAACCGCCCCGGGAGAATGGCGGCGATGAGCGAGCGACCCCAGCGAGCGCGGCAGACCTTTGGGTCGGTGTCCGGGACAAAGGCATGCCGCGCCACGATGGTGCTGGCCGTGCTCGTGTTGGCGGCGCTCGCCACGGAGGCGTCGGCGGCGGAGCGGAGCGTGATCGGGCACTCCGTCCAGGGGCGGCCGATCGTGGTGGTGCACAGCGGGGCGGCGGACCCGGCGGTGAAGGTGCTCGTGGTCGGAGACATCCACGGGAACGAGACGGCGGGGATGGCGGTCGTGCGCAGGCTGCTTCGTCAGGGGGCGCCGATCGGGGCCGAGCTCTGGGTGGTGCCGACGATCAACCCCGACGGGGTCGCGGCGAACACCCGCGGCAACGCCCACGGGGTCGACCTCAACCGCAACTTCGTCTATGACTGGGCGTCGCTGAGCGGGGGCGAATACTCGGGGACCGGACCACTCTCCGAGCCCGAGGCGCGCGCCGCCACGCGGCTGATCCGCCGCATCCAGCCCGACGTGACGATCTGGTTCCACCAGCCGTTCGGGATCGTCGACCGGCCGCCGGGCAACCCCTTCGTCGCCCGTCGCTATTCGCGGCTCTCCGGGCTGCCCATGGCCACCCTGCCCGGGCGCTACCCCGGCAGCGCCAGCCGCTGGCAGAACCGCACCTACCCCCACTCGACCGCCTTCGTGGTCGAGCTTCCGAGCCACGTCAGCGGCGCCCTCAGCCGCCGCGCGACCGCCGCGCTCCGCAGCCTCGCCGCCGAGCTCGCCAGCCCGGGCCTGCGCAGCGCGGGCGCCGCCGGACCCGGCTAGATCGCCAGCAACTCACGCGCCGCCGCCTCGATCTGCTCGACGCCGGGGATGACCAGTTGCTCGAGCACGGGGCTCTGCGGGACCGGCGTGTCGAAGGCGCCGAGGCGCCAGACCGGGGCGTCGAGTGCGAAGAAGGCGGCTTCCTGGATGCGGGCGGCGATCTCGGCGCCGGGGCCGGCGGTGCGGACGGCCTCGTGGACGACAAGGGCGCGGCCGGTCTTCTCGACCGAGGCGACGATCGTCTCCATGTCGAGCGGGACCAGGGTGCGGGGGTCGATCACCTCGATCTCGATCCCGTCGGCGGCGAGGCGCTCGGCCGCCTCCAGCGCCCGCGGCACCATCAGGCCGGTGGCGACGACGGTCATCGCGCCGCCCTCGCGGCGGATCGCCGCCTGGCCGAAGGGGACCAGGAAGTCGGGGTCGTCGGGGACCGGCCCCTTGGTCCGGTACATGCCCTTGTGCTCGAAGAAGAGGACCGGGTTGGGATCGCGGATCGCCGTCTTCAGCAGGCCCTTGGCGTCGGCCGGAGTCGCCGGCAGCACCACTTTGAGGCCCGGGAAGTGCATCCCCAGCGCCTCCAGCGACTGCGAGTGTTCGGCGCCGACGCCGCCGATCACGCCGGTCGGCAGCCGCAACACCATCGGCACCGATAGCTGGCCGCCGTGCATGTAGCGCCACTTCGCCATCTTGTGGAAGACCTCGTCGCCGGCGATCATCATGAAGTCCGCGAACTGCAGCTCGACGACCGGGATAGTCCCGGTCAGGGCGGCGCCGACCGCGGCGCCGACGATGAAGGTCTCGTTCAGGGTGGTGTCGCGGACGCGGCCGGGGCCGAACTCGTCGTAGGCGCCGCGGGTGACCCCGAAGACGCCGCCCATCCTGCCGACGTCCTGGCCCAGCATCCAGACCTTCTCGTCGCGGCGCATCTCCTCCATCAGCGCCGCGTTGATCGCCCGCGCGTAACCGAGCTGCTCGCCGGTCTCGACCGTGACCGGACTCATACCCAGACCCCCTGCGTGACCACGCTCTCGTCGCCGTCGGGCATCGCCAGCACCTCGGCCAGCGCGGCCTCGGCCTCGGCCCTTGCCTCGGCCTCGAGCCGGTCGGCGTCGGCGTCGGGGACGTGCTCGCGGAGGATCGCCAGCGGGTCGCGCGGGACCTCGAGGCTCTCGACGAACCCCTCGCGGTAGGCCTGTTTGTCGCCCTCGAAGTGGCCGCGGACGCGGTTCGTCTTGGCCTCGATCAGGGTCGGCCCCTCCCCCGCGCGGGCGCGGGCGACCGCCTCCTCCATCGCCGCCTTCACCGCCAGCGTGTCCTGGCCGTCGACGATCACGCCGGGCACGCCGTAGGCACCGGCGCGGTCGGCGATGTTCTCGGTCGGGCTCTGCTCGCCGATCGGGACCGAGATCGCCCAGCCGTTGTTCTCGCAGACCCAGACGAGGGGCAGTTTCCAGACCGAGGCCGTCAGCGCCGCCTCGTGCCAGGTGCCGCGGGCCGAGGAGCCGTCGCCGAAGAAGATCGCTACCACCCTGTCGGTGCCGAGCATCTGAGCGGAGATGCCGGCGCCGGCGCCGAGCACGAAGCTGGAGCCGACCGTGCCGCCCTGGCCGAGCACGCCGCGCCCGGGGTCGACGAAGTGGACCGTGCCGCCGCCCTTGCCGCCGACGCTGCCGCCCACCTTGCCGAAGAGGTCGGCGAGCAGGGTCACCGGCGACATCCCCTTGGCGAGCGCATAGCCGAGGCCGCGGTGGGCGTAGAAGAGGTAGTCGTCTTCGCGCAGGGCGGCGACGGCGCCGGCCTGGATCCCCTCCTGGCCGAGCCCGGGGTGCCAGAAGCCGCCGAAGCCGTGCTCGTTGATGTAGCGGTTGAGCAGCAGCTCCAGAGCCCGGATGCGGGCAACTTCGCGGTAGAGATCGAGCTCCGTCATCAAGCCTCCTGTGGCCTCCTGCTGCAACTGACCGTCCGGACGGTTAGTCTATACCGAATGGGGCCCAAAGTCGCTCTAGTCACCGGCGCATCCAGGGGAATCGGCCTGGCGATCGCGACGATGCTGGCCGAAGAGGGGCACGACCTCACAGTCGTTTCCCGCACCGCCGCCAAGCTCGAGGCCGCCGCCGCCGGCCTGGCCGAGCGCAGGACCGAGATCCACGCGGTCGCCGCCGACCTCGCCGAGGAGGCCGAGATCACCCGCGTCGTCGACGCCCACCGCGAGCGCTTCGGGCGCCTCGACCTGCTCGTCAACAACGCCGGCCTCGGCATCCACGGGCCGATCGACGACTACCCGACCAAGTACATGGACCTGCAGCTGGCGCTCGACCTGCGGGCGCCGATGATCTTCTATCGCGAGGCGATCGACCTCCTGCGCGCGGCCGGCGCCGAGCACCGCAACGCCCTCGTCGTCAACGTCTCCTCGACCGCTGGCAAGCACGGCGTGCCCGGGATCGCCGTCTACTCCGCGGTCAAGCACGGCGTCGTCGGCTTCACCGAAGCGATGAACCGCGAGCTCAGCGAAGCCGGGATCAAGTCCTGCGCGCTCTGCCCCGGCTTCGTCGACACCGACCTCGCCGACTACTCGCAGAACGCGGTGCCGCCGGAGCAGATGATCCGGCCCGCCGACGTGGCCGAGTCGGTGCGAGCACTGCTGCGCCTCTCCCCCACCTGCGTGCTGCCGGAGATCGCGCTGACCCGGCCCGGCGCCGACGCGGTGGTCTGGGGCTGACGTGGCCGCCGCGGGCAGCGCGCCGCTGGTGGAGCTGAAGATCGACGGTCACGTCGCCGTCATCACCCTCGCCAACCCCGAGCGTCGCAACGTCCTCGACCTGCCGATGGCGCGGGCGCTGCGCGGTGCCGCCGAACACGCCGGGGCCGCCGCCGACGTCCGCTGCGTCGTCCTCACCGGGACCGGCAACAGCTTCGCCGCCGGCGCCGACATCGCCGAGCTGGAGGCGGCCAGCGCCGCCGACAACCTCGCCTACAACGCGCAGCTGCTGGAAGCGGTCGACGCGGTCGCGGCGATCCCGGTGCCGACGATCGCCGCCGTCAACGGCCACGCGATCGGCGGCGGGCTGGAGCTGGCCTGCGCTTGCGTGCTGCGGGTCGTCTCCGTCAAGGCGAAGCTGGGACTGCCGGAGGTGCGGCTGGGGATCGTCCCCGCGACCGGAGGCCTGGTGCGGCTGCCGCGGCTGATCCCCCCCACGCTCGCCGCTCGCCTGCTGCTGACCGGCGACCTGATCAGCGGCGAAGAGGCGGCCGCGCTGGGCCTCGCCAACGCCGCGGTCGAGACCGAGCAGGTGCTGCCGGAGGCGCTGGCGCTGGCGGCGCGGATCGCCTCGGCCGCCCCGCTCTCGGCCCGCGCGATCGTCGCCAGCCTGCGCGACGACACCGGCCTGCCGATCGCCGAGGCCAACCGCCGGGTCGAGGAGCGGCTCGCCGTGGTGCTCGACTCCGCCGACCGCCGCGAGGGCGCCCGCGCCTTCCTCGAGCGCCGCGACCCCGTCTTCAAGGGGAGCTGACCCGTGCCCGTCCCCGCCATCGCCGACTTCGGCCTCTCCGACGAGCAGGTGCTGCTGCGCCGGACCGTGCGTGATTTCGCTCGAGCCAAGGTCGCCCCCCGCGCCCACGGAATCGACGCCGCCCAGAGCTTCCCCGAGGAAAGCTGGCGCGAAGCGGCCGAGCTGGGCCTGCTGGGCGCGACCGCCCCGGCCGCCCACGGCGGCGCCGGCCTCGGCCTGGCCGAGCTCTGCATCGTCGGCGAAGAGCTGGCCGCCGCCTGCCTCTCGACCGCAGCCACGGTCCTGCACCAGGCCGACATGGTCGTCGGCCGCATCGCCCGCCACGGCAGCGAGGCGCAGATGGAACGCTGGCTGCCGGGGCTGATCGACGGCTCGCTGATCGGCTGCCTGGCGATGACCGAGCCCGAGGCCGGCTCCGACGTGATGAGCATGCGCACCCGCGCGCTGGCCGTCGACGGCGGCTGGGTCCTGAACGGGACCAAGACCTTCATCACCAACGGCCCCGTCGCCGACCTGGCATTGGTCTACGCGCGGACCGGCGGCGCGGGCTCGCGCGACCTCGCACTCTTCGCCGTCCCCACCGACAGCCCCGGCTTCGCCCGCGGCAAGAAGTTCTCGAAGATGGGCTGGCGCGGCTCGCCCACCGGCGAGCTGCTGCTCGACGACTGCGAGGTCGGCGCCGAGGCGCTGGTCGGCGGCCCCGACGAGGGCAGGGCGATCATGTTCGCCGGGCTCGACTCCGAGCGGGTGCTGATGGCGGCGGAGTCGGTCGGCGTCGCCCAGGGCGCGCTGGAGGCCGCGCTCGCCTACGCCCGCGAGCGGCGCCAGTTCGGGCGCGCGATCGGCGAGTTCCAGCTGATCCAGGGCAAGCTCGCCGACATTTTCGCCGAGACCGAGGCATGCCGGGCGTTGACCTGGAGCGCCGCGGCGCGAGCCGAAGCCGGCGACCCCGGCGCCCGCGCCCTCGCCTCCGCCGCCAAGCTCCTGAGCGGCGACGTGGCGATGAAGGTGACCACCGACGCGGTCCAGGTGCTGGGCGGCTACGGCTACATCGACGAGTTCCCGGTCGAGCGCTACATGCGTGACGCGAAGCTGATGCAGATCGGCGGCGGCACGGCCGAGATCCAGCGCTACATCATCGCCCGCGAGCTGCTCGCGTGAGCACCAGGACCACGGCCGATGGGCCGATTTGTCTCCTGTATGGCGACAAATCGGCCCATCGGCGGGGTAGCCTGGCGGGCTGATGGCCGGCCCAGCGCGCAAGAGCAAGCGGACGGAGATCCTCCGCAGCTTCACCGTCCTGGTCGCCGAGCGCGGCTACGACGAGGTCAGCCTGCGCGACGTCGCCGAATCGGTCGACGTCAGCAAAGGCACGATCCTGCACCACTTCCGCAACAAGGAAAGCCTGCTGGAGGAGCTGCACGGCGACTACATGCGCCGCCGCCTGGCCGAGGCGCACGAACTGCTCGACGCCCACCCCGACCCGGTCGATCAGCTGCAGCTGATCGTCTACCAGCTGATGCTGGCCCAGCGCGACGACCGCGCGGCCACCGTGGCCTTCGCACGTGAGATCGTCCGCTTCGCCTCCGAGGAGGTGATGGCCGAGGTGCGCTCGATGCGGCACGAGTACTCGACCCTGGTCGCCGACGTGATCCGCCGCGGCGTCGCCGCCGGTGAGTTCACCGACGTCGACCCCGCACTGGCCGCCCTGCAGCTGTTCGGGATGTGCAACTGGTCCTGGACCTGGTTCAAACCCGAGGGCGAGTGGTCGGCGGAGCAGATCGGCGCCGAGTTCTGCCGCACCCTGCTCGACGGGCTGCTGCGCGAGGGCGGACGCGAGCCGGGCGGCGAGCGACTGGCAGAGGCGGTGGCGGCGTCGATGAAGGCCCACGCGGCCGACGAGCCGGCCGCCGTCGCGGTGAGCTGAGCCAGCGGTGGAGTTGCGCGACACCCATGCGGTGGTGACCGGCGGCGCCCAGGGGATCGGCGCCGCGATCGCCCGCGGGCTGGCCGCGGCCGGCGCCCGCCAGGTGGTCGTCGCCGACCTCGACGCCGGCGCGGCAGAGGCGGCCGCGGCGGAGTTCGGCGGGATCGGGATCGCTGCCGACGTCGGCAGCGAGGCCGGAGTCGCCGGACTGATCGCCGCCGCCGAAGCGACCGCCGGCCCGATCGACGTCTTCTGCTCCAACGCCGGCATCGCCGGCCCCTACGGCGGCCCCGAGGTCAGCGACGGCGAGTGGCAGCGGACCTGGGAGATCAATGTGATGGCCCACATCTGGGCAGCCCGCCACCTCCTCCCCGGGATGCTCGACCGCGGCCGCGGCCACCTCAGCGCCACCGCCTCCGCCGCCGGCCTGCTCGCAAATCCCGGCCTGATGCCCTACTCGGTCACCAAGCACGCTGCCCTCGCCGTCGCCGAGTGGCTGGCGATCACCTACGGCGGCCCCGGCTCCGGCGTCGGCTTCTCCTGCTTCTGCCCGCAGGGAGTGGCGACGCCGATGCTGGAAACCTGGCGCGAAGAGGACCCCAGCTCCAAGCTCGCCGCGGCCTCCGGTGAGACGATCAGCCCCGACGAGGCGGCGGCGATCCTGGTCGCGGGCATCGCCGAGGACCGCTTCCTGATCCTCACCCACCCGGAGACCGGGACCTACGCTCAGCGCCGCGCCGGCGACCCCGAGCGCTGGCTCGGCGGGATGCAGCGCTTCCAGGCGCAGATCGACGCCGCCCGCGCCGCCGAGTAGATCCACGAGTCTGCGTTAGCGCCGCCATGGCCGGCAAAAATGCGGACTCGTCGTTCGGGCCTGGGATTCCTCCAAGCAAGGGCATCGCTGGCGCCCGCGGGCCGACCCCCCGAACATAGCCTGGAACCAATGCGAGAGCCGACCAGGCTGCTGGGTGGAGGATCGTTCTTCGAGGGGCCGCGCTGGCGCGATGGCCTCTGGTGGGTATCCGACTTCTACACCGGCGGCGGCAGGATTCTCGCCGTCGACCCAGGGGGCGCGATCGAGCGGGAGATACCGCTCGAGCAGCCCTCGGGGCTCGGCTGGCTGCCCGACGGCGACCTGCTTGCGGTCTCGATGACCGGCCACGAGCTCTGGCGGATCGGCGAGTCCGGCCCGCCGGAGCTCTACGCCGACCTCTCCGAGCTCTCGCGCGGCGAGGCCAACGACATGACCGTCGACGCGCAGGGCAGGGCCTGGGTCGACAGCTTCGGCTACGACCTCTACGCCGGTGAGCAGGCAACCGGCGCGACCCTGATCCGGGTCGACCCCGACGGCTCCGTGCACGCCGCCGCCGAGGGCCTGCACTTCCCGAACTCGATCATGATCCCGCCGCCCGGCGACACCCTGATCGTCGCCGAGACGATCGCGGCGCGGCTCAGCGCCTTCGACATCGGCGCCGATGGCAGCCTCTCCAACCGCCGCGTCTACGCCCAGATCGCGCCGTCCCCGGCGCTGGAGGAGATCGACGCCGGTTACACCAAGGTCGGCTATGGCCCCGATGGCTGCACGATGGACTCCGAGGGTTGCGTCTGGGCCGGTAACTCGCTCGACACCTACGCCGCCCGCATCGCCCCCGGCGGCGAGATCCTCGAGCGGATCCAAGCCCCCGAGGAGGGCAGGGTCATCTACGCGGCGATGCTCGGCGGCGCCGACGGCCGCGACCTGCTGCTCTGCGTCGCTCCCGACTGGCGGCTCGGCATGGGCAACGACGAGCCACGCGCCTCGCTCTACACGGTCCGCGTCGAGGTCCCGCACCATGGCGGACAGCCGTAGGGCGGGTCGACCCCGCCGGCGGACCTAAGCGGTCGGCGTCCCCTCTTCCTTGATCCCGGCCTCGACGGTGAGGCTGACGCCGAAGCGCTCGATGATGTCGCCGGAGCATTCGCGCATCGTCGCCCAGGCATCGGAGCCGGCCGACTCGGCCATCGCCTCGGCGCTCTCGAACTCCATCTCGGCGACGCGGTAGTTCGGGGGCGGGTTGCCCTCGAAGCCGTCGGCGGTGCGGGTGGTGGTGATCGCGACCAGGTTCGGCACGGCGGCCGCCCGCGGCACGTGGGTCGAAGCGTAGTACTCCTCGAACGCGTCGACGTCCTCCGGCTTGGGGGCGGACCAGTACGCGAAAAGCTTGTAGGACACGGTTCCTCCTCGGTTGGGTTCCCATGCCGAGCCAACCAGTCGGCGGGGTGCGGAGCGAGGCCGTTCGCGGCGGCCTTCGTCGGATTCCCCAAGCGCCGCCGCGGCGGCCCGCGCCCCGGCGGCCCGATCCGCAAGCATGCGGGGACGATGCTGGCCGCCTACGCCTCCGCGATCGACCCTGAGGATCCGCTCGCCGGCCTCGTCGTCGGCGAGGTCGACGAGCCCGACGTGCCGGAGGGCTGGGAGCTGGTCGAGGTCCGCGCCGCGGCGCTGAACCATCACGACGTCTGGTCCCTGCGCGGGGTCGGACTGCCGGCCGAACGGCTGCCGATGGTCCTCGGCTGCGACGCCGCCGGGGTGGACGCGAACGGCGGCGAGGTGATCGTCCACGCCCTCGTCGGCAACCCCGACTTCTCCGGGCCCGAGACCCACGACCCGGCCCGCTCGATCCTCTCCGAGGTCCACCCCGGGACTCTCGCCCAGCGCCTCTCGGTGCCGAAGCGCAACCTGATCCCGAAGCCGGCCGGCCTCAGCTTCGGCGAGGCCGCCTGCCTGCCGACCGCCTACCTGACCGCCTACCGGATGCTCTTCACCAAGGCCCAGCTGAAGCCCGGCCAGACGGTGCTGATCCAGGGAGCCGGCGGCGGTGTCGCCACCGCCGCGATCCTGCTCGCGCGGGCGGCCGGCGCCCGCGTCTGGGCGACCAGCCGCAGCGAGGACAGGCAGGAGCTCGCCCGCCAGCTCGGCGCCCACGAAGCCTTCGAGACCGGCGCCCGCCTGCCCGATCGCGTCGACGCCGTGATCGAGACCGTCGGCGAAGCTACCTGGGGCCACTCCCTGCGCTCGCTGAAGATGGGCGGCCGCGTCGTCGTCGCCGGCGGCACCTCCGGCTTCAACCCCCCGGCCGACCTCCCCCGCCTCTTCTTCAAAGAACTCGAGGTGCTCGGCTCGACCATGGGCACCCGCGGCGAACTCGAATCCCTCGTCGCCTTCCTCGACGCCACCGGCGTCCGTCCCCTGATCGACCGCACGATCCCGCTCGCCGACGTCCGCGACGGCCTCGCCGCGATGGCCGCCGGCGAGCTCCGCGGCAAGGTCGTCGTCGAGCCCTAGGCGTCGCTGGGCTCCCCGGCCCGCGGGCCGGGGATGTTGCGGAACCTGAAGGGCTGGCTCTCGCGGCCGGCCTGGACGAACCAGCACTCGCCGGTCTCCTCGCCGTCGAGGATCTGGAGGACGGTGGAGATCACGTCCTCGACGGGGATGATCGGCATGCCCTCGCTCTGGAGCAGCTCGCGGATCGGGCCGATGATCGCGGTTTCGGCGAAGCCGGGGCAGAGGGCGTTGATGCGGATGTCGTCCATCGCGAGGATCGGGCCGAGGGAGCGGACGAGGCCGACGACGGCGTGCTTGTTGGCGGCGTAGACGGGGTCCATCGGCACGGGGGTGAGGCCGGCGAGCGAGGCGGTGGCGACGATCGAGCCGCCGCCGCGGGCCTTCAGCGCCGGCAGCACCGAGTTGACGCCGTAGACGACGCCGTCGATGTTGATCGCCATCGCGCGGCGGTAGGCGAGCGGGTCGAAGTCCGGGCCGAGCTGGGTGCCGAAGGCGACGCCGGCGTTGAGGAAGGCGAAGTCGAGGCCGCCAAACTCCTCGACCGCCACCGCCACCGCCGCTTCGTTCTGCTCGATCTCGCTGACGTCACAGGGGACGAAGAGCGCCCCGGTCGTGTCGGCGAGCTCGGCACCCGCGAGCTCGTCGACATCGCAGGCGACGACCCGGTCGCCGCGCGCGGTCAGCGTCTCGGTCAGCGCCCGGCCAAAGCCGCTGGCGGCACCGGTGATCAGGGCAACCCGCTCGCTCATGCCCGGCACCCTCTCACGAACCGGCGGTCGGGCACTCCGTGGTGCCTTTTGTCCGCATAGCGAACAAAAGGCACCACGGAGTCGCTCAGCTGGTGACGAACCCGCCGTTGGGGCTGACCGTGTCGCCGACGAAGAAGGAGGCGTCGTCGCCAGCGAGGAACGCCACCGTGGCGGCGATCTCCTCGGGGCGGCCGAGGCGGCCCTGCGGGGTCTGCATCGCCACCGCCGCCACCAGCGGCTCGCTGAGCGAGCCGCTGACCAGCTGGGTATCGACGAAGCCGGGGGCGATCGCGTTGACGCGCACGTTCTGCTGGATCAGCTCTTTGGCAACGGTGCGGGTGAAGGCGAGGATGCCGCCCTTCGCCGCCGAGTAGTGCGGGTGGCCGGTGCAGCCCTCGATGCCGCAGATCGAGGCGAGGTTGACGATCGAGCCGGTTTCGCGAGCGGCCATCGAGCGGGCGGCGGCGCGGGTCCCGTAGAAGGTGCCGTCGAGGTGGACCGAGAGCATCCGCCGCCAGTCCTCGTCGTCCATCCGCACCAGCGACTCCAGGGCAGTGGTGATCTCGCCCACCGCCGCCTCGGCCAGCTGCCGTTCGGCCCGGGGATTGACCCGGTCGGAGGTGGCGCCGCCGGCGATGCCGGCGTTGTTGACCCAGATGTCGACCGGTCCGAGCTGTTTCTCCACCGTCGCCAGGGCCTCGTCGACCGCGGCGCTGTCGCTGACATCGGCGACCACCGCGATCCCTTCGCCGGCCAGCTTCGCGGTCAGCTCCGCCGCGCCCTCGTCGATGTCGACGACCGCAACCCGGGCGCCGTCGGCGGCGAGCCGGACGCAGGTCGCCTCGCCGATCCCGGATCCACCCCCGGTGACCACCGCTACCTTCCCGTTCAGATGCACTGGTTCCTCCTCTTTAGTGACGGGTCCGTGCCGAAGTTCGTGGCGCTCAGCCGAGGCCCAGCGAGCGGCCGATCAGGTCTTTCATGATCTCGTTGGTCCCCGCGTAGATCTTGGTCACGCGGGCGTCGGCCCAGGCGCGGCCGACGCGGTACTCCTCCATGTAGCCGTAGCCGCCGTGCAACTGCAGGCAGGCATCGATCGTCTTGTTCTGGATCTCGGCCGTCCACCACTTCGCCTTGGCGGCGTCGACGGCAGAGAGCTCGCCGAGCACGTGGGCCTCGACGCAGCGGTCGACGTACACCTGGGCGACGTCGAGCTCGGTGTCGAGCTCGGCCAAGGTGAAGCGGCTGTTCTGGAAGCTGCCGATCGCCTGCCCGAAGGCGCGCCGCTCCTTCACGTATTCCAGGGTCTCGGCCAGCACGCTGGCCGCGTTGGCGATGTTGCAGACGGCGACGCTGAGCCGCTCCTGCGGCAGGCGCTCCATCATGTAGGCGAAGCCGCGGTTCTCCTCCCCCAGCAACGCCTCCGCCGGCAGCCGCACGTCCTCGAAGAAGAGCTCGGCGGTGTCGGCTTCGTGCTGACCGATCTTCTCCAGGCGGCGCCCGCGGGTGAAGCCCTCGGCGTCGCCGTCGAGCAGGAAGATGCTGACGTCCTTGCGATCCTCGCCGGTGCGCGCGGCCAGCACCACGAGGTTGGCGCCGGTGCCGTTGGTGATGAAGGTCTTGGTCCCGTTGAGGATCCAGTCCTCGCCGTCGCGGACGGCGCGGGTCTGCAACGCCGCCAGGTCGGAGCCCGCCTGCGGCTCGGTCATCCCGATCGCGGTGACCTGACTGCCGGCGCAGAAGTCGGGGACGTAGCGCTCGCGCTGGGCCTCCGTGGTCAGCTCCACCAGGTAGGGGGCGACGATGTCGACGCCGAGCATCACCGAGGAGTTGAGCGCGACCGACATCGCCGCCAACTCCTCGCCGAGGATCTGGTTGAAGCGGAAGTCTTCGAGGCCACTGCCGCCGAGCTCGGCCGGCATCGCCAGCCCGAGGAAGTCCTGGCGACCGGCCTCGAGCCAGAGCTCGCGGTCGATCCACTTCTCCGTCCGCCAGCGTTCCAGGTTCGGCGCCACCTCGCGCCGGCAGAACTCCGCCACCGACTCGCGGAACAGCCGGTGCTCGTCAGTGAAGTGCGTGCGGCGCAATCTGCTTCCCCCCGTTGGACACGTCGAGCCACCCTAGCCCCGGCCCGCGCACCCCAAGCGAGGGGATTCCGGCGCGATTGTCGATAATCAAAGGCGTGCCCACCGTCCTCCTCGTCCGCCACGGACAAGCATCGTTCGGCGCCGAGGACTACGACGTCCTCTCGGCGCTCGGCGTGCGCCAGGCCGAGGTCCTCGCGGCGGCGCTGGCGCGGCGCGGAATCGCCCCGACCCGGCTGATCGCCGGCTCGATGCGGCGCCAGATCGAAACCGCCGCTACCTTCGCCGAGCACGGCGAGACGGCGGTCGATCCGCGCTGGGACGAGTACGACGCCAACACCGTGCTGGCCCACCACAGCGCCAGCGAGCTGCGACTCGACGGCCCCCACCCCGGCCCGCAGGAAGGGATGAGCAGCCGCGAGTTCCAGGCGGTGCTGGACCCGGCCCTGCACGCCTGGATCGAGGCCGGCGACGACGACGGTGGCCCCCACACCTGGACCAGCTTCGCCGCCGCCGGCGCCGCCGCCCTGGCGGAGCTGCGCGGGCAGCTCGAGCCCGGCGAGACCGCGGCGATCTTCACCTCCGGTGGCGCCATCGCCGCCGTCTGCGCGGCCCTGCTCGACTCCCCCGCGTCGGCCTTCCCGCCGCTCAACCGCGGCATGGTCAACACCGGCGTCACCAAGATCGTGATCGGCGCCGCCGGCACTTCGTTGATCTCGATCAACGACCACTCGCACCTGGAAGAGGTCGACCGCTCCCTGGTCACCTATCGCTAGCGGTGGGTGCTTCGACGCCGGGGGGAATGACAGGGCGCGCCGGGCTTACCGGTTTCGCCCGATCGCCCGAGCCTCAGCCGAGACCGGCCCGTGCCGCCTCGGCATCGGCCGGGTCCATGCGCCCGCATTCCACCTCGAGATCGAGCGCCTGCTCGAACTGCTCGCGCTCCATCGCCCCACCGCGGACCGCCTCGGCCCAGGCCTTGGCGGCGACCTCGCCGTTGGCCCGCATCGTTGCCAGCAGCTTCGGGTCGGCTTCGGTCTGCTCTTTGAGCTTGCGGTTGTAGGCCTTCTGCGCCGCCGCCTCCTGCTCGCGCTTGCGGTCGGGCGCGTCGAGGAACGCGACCCAGTCGATCTGGACCCTGTCACGATCGCGTGGATCGGCGTGGATCGGCATCGTCAGGCCGGCTTTGAGCCCGACCTGAACCTTGGCCGCCAGCCATCCCGTGTTCTCGGCCCGGCGCGGCACCTTGAACGCACCCGTCGTCTCGTATGCCCCATGGACGGGCGTCTCCACGGCCAGCGTCAGGTGGTAGGTCCGGTAGCCGAAATAATTCAGCTGCTGGTCGAGGATCGACTCGCCGGCGGCTTCCCGCGGCCCCGGCTCCCCGACCGGTTTGGAGACGAGGATCGTCGCCGAACCCTCCACCCAGTCCGAGGGCGGCGCCTTGCGCCAGCGATGGAAGAGGCCCATTTGCCCTAACCCTCCTCCTCCAGCTCGTCGCCGAGCACGTCGCGCCCGTGCCGGTTCTGGTGGCGGCGCCAGGCTTCGATCGAGAGCGTGACCACGAGCGCGAACCCGAGCGCGATCAGCAAGGGCAGCCAGACGTTGTCTTCGAAAGCGGCGCCGCCGATGAAGCCGAGCATCGATACATAGAGCGCCCAGAGGATCGCGGCGATCGCGTCGGCCGGGAGGAAGCGGCGGTACTCCATCTCCAGGGTGCCGGCGGCGACGGTGGTCGCGGTCCGCCCGCCGGGGATGAAGCGGCCGAGGATGATCAGCATCGTCCCGCGCCGCTTGATCGCCGCCTCCGCCCATTCCAGCCGCCCCCGCCCCTTCTCGCCGCGGAAGAGGCGGTTGGCGAGCGGGTCGCCGATCCAGCGGCCGAGCCAGTAGGCGCCGTTGTCGCCGACGAAGGCGCCGAGCGCGGCGGCGGGAACGATCAGGAAGATCAGCAGCTCGCCCTGGGCGGCGAGCACCGAGGCGGCGATCACGATCGTCTCCGAGGGGACGACCGGGAAGAAGACGTCGAGGCCCGCCGCGGCGAAGACGACGAGGTAGGTGATCGCGCTGCCCGATACCTCGTTGGTCAGCCAGTCGGTCAAGACCCCAGGTCTCTACCCGCCGGGGCCCGCGGCGACGCAACGGGGCTACTCGCCGGCCACATGGAGCTCGAGGGCGTGGATCTGACTCTGGCCGTAGGAGCCGGTCTGGACCGGGCCGGCGGCGCTGACCAGGGTGCCCGGCTTGGGCAGTGGACGCGGCCGCAGGCCCTTTTCGACGTCGATCGCGGTGACCCCCGGCAGGGTGATGCTCTGGGCGTCGAAGATGACGAAATGGGCGTCGCCGTCACCGTCGGGGTCGACCGCCTCGATGTAGAAGATCTCCCCTTCGGTGACGGCGCATTCGGGCACTTCGGCGGGGCAGTGCGAGGGAGCCACGGTCTGCGGGCGGGGGCGCTCGCGCTGGCGCTCCGGCGCCGGCTCGGGACGGGCCTCGGCCGCGGTCGTGCCCAGGTCCCGCCGGTTCGCCTCGCAGCCCGCGAGCAAGGCGACGGAAACGAGCGCCAACAAGCTCACGAGCCCGATCCTCCCGGCCGAGTTGCCGCTTTTCATCGAATAGCGAGAAGAACCGGCAACTCGGCGGGGGAAGGGACTCATGGCGGCGAATCTAGCCGTCAGACTGGGCGGATGCCCACGATCGCGACCGTCGGCGTCTATGGCCACGACGTCGATTCCTTCCTCGCCGCGCTCGCCGCCGCCGAGGTCGACCTCCTGCTCGACGTGCGCCAGCGCCGCGGGGTGCGCGGCAGCGAGTACGCCTGGGCCAACGCCAAGCGCCTGCAGGACGCCGTCGCCGCTGCCGGCATCGGCTACACGCACGTGAAGGAGCTGGCGCCGACCACGGAGCTCCGCGAGCTCCAGTACCGCGAGGACGACCGCAGGGGCGAGGGCAAGCGCTCGCGCTCGGTCCTGGCTCCCGACTACGTCGAGCGCTACGAGGCGGAGATCCTGGCGCCGGTCGAGCTGGAACCGATCGTCAACTGGATCGGCGCCAGCAAGGCGGCGCTGCTCTGCGTCGAGCATGACCCCGAGGCCTGCCACCGCTCCCTGATCGCCGCCCGCCTGCGGCGCGACTACGGCTTCGCGGTCGAGGACCTGCGATGAGCCTGGAGCGGTTCGTCGAGGCGCAGGACGAGGGCGGCACCTACGAGCGGGCGCTGGCCGAGCTGCGCGCCGGCCGCAAGACGAGCCACTGGATGTGGTTCGTCTTCCCGCAGATCGAAGGGCTGGGTCAGAGCCCGATGTCGCGGGCCTACGCGATCGCCTCCCTCGACGAAGCGAGCGCCTACCTCGATCACCCGGTCCTCGGCCCGCGCCTGCGCCAGTGCGCGCAGGCGCTGCTCGACCTCGGTTCCGACGCCGGCTCCGCCGCGCAGATCCTCGGCGGCATCGACGCGGTCAAGCTGCGCTCGTCGATGACCCTGTTCGCCCGCGCCGACCCGCTCTTCCAGCGGGTCCTCGAGCGCTACTTCGGAGGCGAAGCGGACGAGGAGACCGAGCGCCGGCTCAGTTGAGCCCGTGCGGGTGCAGGTGGTCCTCGGCCATCGCTTTCAGCCCGACGCGGTCGATCTTGCCGGTCGGGTTGAGCGGCATCTCCGCGAGGAAGACGACCTCCTCGGGCGCCTTGTATCCGATCCGCTCGCGACAGAAGACGATCAGGTCGGCGCTGGAGGGCTTCTCGGCGCCCTCGGCCAGGGTCACGTAGGCGCGCACGTTCTCACCGTGGACGGTGTCGTGGACGCCGACCGCGCCGGCCAGGTCGACGCCGGGGTGTTCGACCAGCGCCCCCTCGACCTCGTAGGGGCTGATGTTGGAGCCGTCGTGGACGATCACCTGCTTCTTGCGGCCGAAGAACCAGAGGTAGCCGTCCTCGTCGGCGCGGGCGAGGTCGCCGGAGTCGAGCCACTCGTCGATCACCACCTCGGCGGTCGCCTCCGGCGCCTCCCAGTAGCCGGACATCCGGCTGCGGGTGCGGATCCAGATCCGTCCGACCGCCTCGGCCCCGACCGGCTCGCCGTCTTCGCCCCGCAGGGCGATGCTGAAGCCGCCGATCGGCTGCCCGATCGAGCCCTGTTTGATCGTCCCCGAGGGCGGGTTCAGGGTCGCCAGCCCGACCTCGGTCATCCCGTAGCCCTCGACGATCGGGAAGCCGGCGGCGGCGGCGAACTCGGTCAGCAGCTCGGTCGAGACCTTGTCGGAACCGGCACGGCAGATCCGCAGCGACTCGAAGTCGCGTGGCTGCAGGTCGTGGTCGTGGATCAGGGCCGAGAGCGCGGCCGGGATCATCGCCAGCACCGTCGGCTGCTGCCCGCGCAGCAGCGGCAGCAGCTCGTGGCTGTCGATCGTGCGGGCGACGACGACCCGGCCGCCGACCGAGAGCGTGCTGAGCGCCCAGAGGAAGGAGCCGATGTGGGACATCGAGGAGCCCGGCAGGAAGACGTCGTCGGCGTCGAGCTCGAAGGCGGCGGCGGCGCTGGCGATCATCCAGCGCAGCGACTGGCGGCTGTGGGTGACGCCCTTGGCGGGGCCGGTGCTGCCCGAGGTGAAGAAGATCGCCACCGGCTCGGCCGGGTCGACGAGCGGCTCGCCCAGCAGCGGCTCGCTCTGCTCCAGCAGCGTGAAGTCGTGCCGCCAACTGCCCTCGGCGTCGGCCACGGCGCCGGCGTCGGCGAAGCCGACCGTGCCCAGTTCCAGGCCGCCCGCCAGCTCGCTGGTGCCGACGTCCTCGACCCGCTCGACGTGAGCGACCAGGGCGCGGGCACCGCTGACTGCGAGCGCATGGTCGATCTCGCGGAAGGTGTAGCGGTAGTTCAGCGGCGTCATCACGAGCCCGGCCTTGGCGCAGGCGAGGTAGTGGACGACGAGCGCGATCCGGTTCGGCATCAGCGAGGCGATCCGGTCCCCCGCCTGCAGCCCGATGCCGCGATAGCCGCCGGCCAGCCGGTCGCTCGCGTCCTCCAGCTGGGCCCAGGTCATCTCGCGCTCGGCGGAGACGATCGCGACCTCGTCCGGGCCGGCGTCGAGACCGAGCCGCAGCAGGTCGTCGAGCGGCGCCGCGGGCGCCTCGAGCGGATTACCGTCGATCAGCATGCGCGAATCGTAGGAAACGGTGCGGCGACCGCGTCAGGGCCGCGGCGACATCAGCGCGATCGGCAGCGAGAGCCCAGCCGAGCGCCTCAGAGTCGCGATCCGGCGCCCCGGCTGCACCGCCGCGCGCGGCGCGCCGCAGGCCTCGCCGAGCGCGGCGGCGGTCGCGTCGAGATCGGGACTGACCAACGCGAGGCCCCAGAAGAAGGCGGACCGCTCGGGGCCGTCGCGCTCGACCACGGCCTCCGGCTCCTGCACGACCTCGAGGATCTCGCCGCCGAGCCGGAAGAAGGCCTGGCGCGGCGCCCCGGCCGGCGTCGGCTCCTCGCGAATCCGGCGCAGGTCGAGCCCGGCCGCCTCCAGCGTCGCCACCGTGCGCTCCAGGGCCGGCGTGATCGCGACCACGTGGTCGAGGTCGGTGACGCCGTTGGGGTGAGCGCGTCCAGCCGCGGGCGCGGGACGCTCGGAGCGCGTCGTCGGCAAGCCGTCGAGCTCCGCGCCCTCGAGCCCGCGCAGCGACCAGCCGGCCAAGCCCCTCCCCGCCTCGACTCCCGCCAGGCGGATCCGCACCTCCCCAACCACACAGACGCCGTCCTCGACCGCGAACCCCAGCGCCTCCCAGGCGGCGGGCGGATCGGCCACCACCAGCTCGTCAATCGTCACGGACACCACTTCAAACCGTAACCGCCCCAGCGCGACTGGGTGTGGTCGCCATTTGATCCGCATACCGGAACGAATGGCGACCACCCTCCGGAGAGGCGCGTAGGCTTGCGGGGATGCTCGTCCGCTTCCCTTTCCGCTCGTACCTGGCGCTCGTGCTCGCCGCGCTCGCGATCCCGCTGCTCGCCGCCGGCTCCGCCCAGGCCACCGCGAACGTCACCTGCAGCCTGGTCGCGGCCGGACCGGCCGGACCGGAAGGCGACGTGCTCGAGGTGGTCGACCTCTCCCGCAGCGTCACCCACATCTATCGCGAGGGCGATGCGATCATCGTCTCCAACAATGACGACGAAGCCCGGGCAGCCTGCGGCGGCGGCGCCCCGACCGTCTTCAACGTCGACCAGATCGATTACGCGAGCGCGAACGGGGTGCTCTTCCTCAACTACAGCGGCAGCACCGGCCCGCTCGCGCCCGGCGCCAGCAGCGAGCCCGGGGCCGACGAGATCGAGGTCTCGCTCGACCTCAGCTACGACTCGAAGGTGCTGAACGTCGGCGGCAGCGCGGCGGCGGAGAAGATCGAGGCCGGTCAGCTCGGCCGCGGAGCGATCGGAGTCAACCTCAACGCACAGGCCGATGGCAGCGCCCAGGACGCCGATGTGACGATGGCGGTCCCCGTGGCCGCGGAGGCCTACGTGCGGGTCCTCGCCAAAGACGGCGACGACACCCTCAGCGCCCTCGGCGGCCCCGCCTTCACCGCCCCGATCGCCGTCGAGAGGCTGGTGATGGGCGGCGGCCCCGGCGACGACATCCTCAACGGCGGGCCCTTCCGCGACACGCTCAGCGGCAACGACGGCGACGACCAGCTGTTCGGGGGTCGCGGCCGCGACAAACTCCTGGTCGGCCCCGGGCGCGACCTGGCGCTGGGCGGCAAGGGCGGCGACGACATCGAAAACATGAGCAACGTCGGCGGCATCGCCGAAGACCTGCTCCCCGACCGGATCTTCGGCGGCGCCGGCAACGACAGCATCAGCGTCTCCCAGGAGCTCGGCGGCGATCGTGTCAACTGCGGCGCCGGCCGCCGCGACGACGTCTTCATCGACGCCGGCGACCTGGTCCAGGCCTGTGAGGACGTCGACCGGCGCTAGCCGGCGCCCCGCGAGCACTGGACGAATGAGCGGCTTCGGCAGAAGCCGCTTGACAGCGTCCGACCTGAACCCGAGTATCCCGACCTTGAAGCGCGCGCTACTCGTCCTCGGTGTCTGCCTGGCCAGCCTCACGGCCTGGCCCCTCGCCGCCCAGGCCGATGCCTCGAGCCGCGTGCTCGACTCCTACTGCAGCCCCAGCGGCGACTACTGCACCGCGATCAAGCGCTCCGCCAAGGGCCAGATCGTGCTCTCGCTGCGGAGCTTCGCCTTCACCGACAAGTACAAGCTCTGCGTTGAAGCTCCCGTCCGCCAGCAGCCGCGCGAATGCGGCTACTGGTGGCCCAAGGACAGGGGCAACGGCCTCTACGTCAGCAACGTCCTCATGCGCGAGCACTTCTTCTTCAAGGGCGCCGGCCAGTACCGGATCACCTGGTGGTACGGCGACGGCAACCGCCTCGGCAAGCCGCTCTCCTTCGAGAACTAGCGCGAAGCTGGTCTAGGCGGCTTTGCGCGGCTTCAGCCGCGTCTTCTCGACCCGCGCCAGCTTCTTTTTGAGCCGCTGCAGTTCCTGCTCTTGCCGCGGCGTCCGTTTGGCGCTGTCATGGGCGATGTTGTGTTGCTCCAGGGGGTCGGTCTTGAGGTCGTACATCTCCCACTGCGGCGGCACCGGTTTTTTAGGTTCGACGGCGTAGTACTTCGCGAGCTTCCAGCGGCCTTCGCGGATGCTGACGATGTGGTTCGGGGGTTTCGGGTACGGCGGGTTGTTCTGCCCCGACTGGACGTCGTCGTAGGTGAAGACGACGTAGTCCTGAACCGGCTTCGCCGTCTTCGGCTGCAGGACCAGCTTCGAGTAGTCCTCGCCCTGCCAGTTGGCGCGGGCTTTCTTCGGCGCCGCCGCGAGGCTGGCCAGGGTCGGCAGGAAGTCGACGTGGGAGACCAGCGCGTCGGTGCTCAGCGGCTTCGGGTAGAGCTTCGGGTTCGAGTAGACGAGCGGCACCCGCGTCGCCTCCTCGTAGAAGTTGAAGTTCTTCTGTCGCATGCCGCCGTGGGTCAGCCCCATCTCCCCGTGGTCGGCGGTGCGGACGATCAGGGTGTCGTCGTAGAGCCCGGTCTCTTCGAGTTTGTCGAGGACGTTGACGATGTAGTTGTCGGAGGAGCGCATCAGGTTGCCGTAGTAGTTGAGGTAGGCGCGCTTTTCCTTTTCGGTCCGCGGCTTGCCGGTGAGGTTGAAGATCTTCAGGAACTGTTCCTGGACCGTGGGCTTGGTCGAGAGGTCTTCTTCATTGGTCTCGGGAACCCCGATGTCGCCTTCCAGCCACGACTTGTCGTAGCCGGCTTCTTCGAACGTCTTGCTCGGGTAGAAGAGGACGTCGTGCGGGTTGACCAGCGAGATCACCATGAAGAACGGCTGCTGTTTGGCCGCCCCTGAGCTGAGGTACTGCATCACGCCCTCGGTGCCGGCCTCGGGCGAGCCGGTCGATTCCATGAAGCGGCCGTCGTTGTCGACGTAGCCGCCGCCGGCCTCGGGGACGCTCTGGTTGGCGCCGGCGTCCGGCGGGTTCCAGCGCGTGAAGCCGTAGCGCTCGAGGTCGGAGGGTTCGGCCTTGCCTTCGATCGCCGGCTTCGAGCAGTGCCACTTGCCCTTGTAGACGACGTTGTAGCCGGCCGCCCGCATCACCGTGGCCAGGTTCGCCATCTCCGGCGGCCGCGGCAGTTCGGCCTGCAGCGGGTATTCGGCCACCGGCATGTCTTCCTCGAGCGTGTACTTGACGCCGTGCTGGGCGGGGAAGAACCCGCTCATCAGGGTCGAGCGCGCCGGCGAGCACATGCAGGCGTTGGTGAAGGCGCGTTCGAAGCTGATCCCGTGCTGGCGCAGCCGCCGCATCCCCGGCAGGTTCTGGCGCAGCCAGTTCTGCGGGAAGTGCTGGATCGCCCGCTCCTGGTCGGTGAGGATGAGGATGATGTTCATCCCCGCGACGTCCTTGGGGCCGCCCTTGGCGGCCCCAAGCGCGCTGCCGACGCCGATGCCCTGGGCCAGCAGCGCCGCGGCCGCGGCGCTGGCGCCGGACCCCAGCAGCTGCTTGCGGGTGAGCCCGCCCTCGCGGCCGTCCGAACCACTCATTTGTTCCTCCTGAAGACGTCCACCGCGTTGCTTTCGAACGAGGTGGAGTAGAGATAGCGGCCGTCGGGGCTGAGCGCGATCGAGCTGACGCCCTTCAGCGCCCGCGCCTTGGCGCAGCCGTTGACCGAGGTCGCCAGGCAGCCGCCGGCGCCCGGCTTCTGCCCGACCGCACCGGCCGAGCCGCGGTTGAGGACGTCGATCGCCCCCGTCTTGAAGGAGGCGACGTAGACGTTCTTGCCGTCCGGCGAGACCGCCAGCCCCTCGGGGGCGACCAGGGCGCGGCCGAAGGAGCAACCGGCCGAGCGGAGGAAGATCAGGCAGGCGCTGGTGCCTTCCTTCTGGGTCAGCGCGGTGGCCGGGGCCGTGCGGTTGAAGGAGGTGACGCTGTTGGAGAACAGCGAGGTGACGTAGACGTTGCCGTCGTCGGGGCTGATCGCGACCGCGTTGGCGCCGGCGAGCTCGCGCCCGAGCGTGCAGCCGGTGAGCGCGGCGTCGACGATGCAGCCGCTGCCGTCGGTGGCCTGGGTGAGCGCCCCGGTCGAGCTGTCGCGGCTGAGCTCGACCACGGCGTTGGAGAGCGCGGTGGCGGCGTAGACGCTGGCGCCGTCGCCGCTGATCGCCAGCCCCTCGACCGATTTGAGGGCGATGCCGGTCGCGCAGCCTTCCTGCGCCTCGGCGATACAGCCGGCGGTGCCGGCGAGCTGCGTCAGGGCGCCACTGCCGGAATCACGCGAGAAGGCCGCGACGGAGTTGCCGAAGAAGGAGCCGACGTAGACGTTGGCGCCGTCGGGGCTGACGACGAGGACGTCGGGGGCGAGCAGGGCCCGGCCCGGCGTGCAGACCGGCAGCGGCAGGCCGGAGATGCAGCCGGAGGCGGTCGGCGGCAGCTGCTGCAGGGCGCCGCTCTTCGGGTTGCGGAGAAAGCTGGTGACCGAGTTGGCGGCGCGCGAGGTCGCGTAGACGTTGCGGCCGTCTGGGCTGACCGCGACCGAGTTGGGTTCGTCCAGGCCGACGGCCGTCGCACAACCCTGGGCGCCTTTGGCGGCGACGCATCCGGCCGCTCCTTTCGCCTGCTCGAGCGTCCCGGCCTTCTTGTCGCGAGAGAAGATCGCGATCGCGTCGCTGGTCGAGGAGGCGACGTAGACGTTCCTGCCATCGGGGCTGACCGCGATCGCCCGCGAGCCCATGAAGGGGCCCGGCCCCTTCAGCCCCCGCGCCTTGCCGCAGCTGCCGGCCGGCTTGGAGGCGTCGACCAAACAGCCCTGCTTGCCGGGGAGCTGGGTCAGCGTCCCCGGCTTGGCCGCCGCGGCGGCCGCCGGGACCGCCGCCAGCGCCAGAAAAGCGAGCACGGCGATCAGGGCGGGGGCGAGTCGACGGACGAAGGTCACCGACGCAACCTATGGGCGCCGACGGACGGGCACCATCGCCCGTCCGTCCGCACCTGCTCAGCCCTGGTCCGGCTTGAGGTTGCCGACGACGCCGATCCTGATCCCCAGCCAGGGGTAGGTCGCGGTGAAGAAGGCGTTGTCCTGTGGGTTGAGGCCGATCGCCGAGAGCCAGAGCTGGTAGACGGGCGCGTTGGCGATACCGCCGTGCAGCCGTCGCCAGACCCGCTTGCCCTTGATCCCGAACGGAGGCGGCGTGATCGTGTCGGTCCACTCGACCACGTTGCCACCCTGATCGAGCGTGCCCCAGGGGCCGAGGGTCCCGGCCTGGCCGACCGTCCCGAGGCTGCCGGCGAAGGCTTTGGCGTAGGCGGTCGAGTCGAGCCCGAACGGGTTCACGGTCGTGCAGGCTTCGGGGCTGAAGCTGGCCGGGCACCAGCTCGGCGGTGCGGGCGGCGAGAGCTCGGTGTTGTGGTAGATCGCCAGCGGCTGCGTGGCGGCGTTGGTGACGTTGCCGTTGGTCGGATCGAGCGTGGCCTGGGCCGGCGCGGTCGCGGTGTTGTCGCCGAAGACGCCGGCGTTGGTCGGGTACTTCCAGTAGGAGAAGGTGCCGCCGCCCTTGGGGTCGTAGTAGGCCGACTTGATCCACTCGTCCTGGCTGGTGACCACGAAGCCGGACTTCTTCGAGCGGGTCATCGCCCGTTCGCTCATGTCGTACATGCCCCGCTCGCTGTTGCGCGAGAGGCGGACCTTGTAGGTGAGGTAGCTGAAGCCGTTTTCGCTACTGGCCTTCTTCGAGATCAGGTCGCCGTTGTAGAGCGAGTTGGCGAAGCGGGCGGAGCGCAGGAAGTTGGCGAAGCCGTAGGGCTTGTCCGCCCATTGCGGCGCCGCGAGCGAGTAGTGGCGGCCCGTGCCGACGCTGGCGGAAAAGTTGATCTGGCCGAAGCGGGGCCAGGCGGTGCCGCTCTCATCGCTGCTCCAGAGCTTGTGGCGGTTGGTCCCTTTGGGGTCGACCGTGTTGAGGAAGGCGACGTACTGGCTGACCGTCGCCTCGAGCTGGGCGACGCCGAAGTTGTATTTGACCGCGCCGACCTGCTGGCACGGTTTTTTCGGGGTTTCGGGTGCTTCCGCGCAGCTGCGGTAGATCGCGTCGTTGAAGGGCACGATCCCGACCGAGGGGTTGCCAGGGGCGCCGACCTTGGCCGTCTTAAAAGTGAGGACAGAGGGCGCCGGGGCGGCGAGCGAGGTGGACGGGACGGTGAGCGCGACAAGAGCGGCGATCGCGAGCGCGATCAGTGCCGGGGCCTTGCGTTTGCGCAGGGCGCCGGGCGCCGCTGATATCTGCATGTAGCTGTATTCGCCGCCCCGATCGAAACCCTTTAGCGATCCCGACGAATGGTCGGGAGTCAGGTGTCGAGCGCGGCGAGAGCCTCGGCGCGGCCGGCGAAGACGAACTCGTTGCCGGTCAGGCCGGTGACCTCGAGCACGCGCAGTACCGGCTTGCTGGGGCTGTGGACGACGACCCGGCGGCCGCTGGCGCGACCGCGCTGATGGGCGCGGAGGATCACCGCCAGCCCGCTGGAGTCGATGAAGTCGCATGCCTCCAGCGAGACCAGCGTGTCGGCTCCCTCGGCGCGGTCGAGCGCGCCGTCGAGGCGATCGGCGACGGCGAGGTCGAGCTCGCCGGAAACGGCGATCTCTTGGACGCCCGGCTCGAGCTCACGCTCTGTCAGTTGGAAGGCCTGGGAGGTCATGGCGAGCTGGCCGCGAGCACCTGCGACCCGTACGAGCGTAGCCGAGTGCGCTTGGACAAAGTGAAAACCTCGTCCAATCCCCCCCGATCCGGGCACGAGGCCAGCTCTTAGGGTCGGATCGACCCCCCGAATCGCGAAGCCAAGGAGCGTTGATCTAGATGAGCACCGGCTTTCACTGGAACGAGCTGTACGCCTGGCACGACACCGGCACCGGCTCCGGATTCCTCTCCACCGGCGGCCTGGTCGAGCCCGAGCAGCACGGCGAGAGCCCGGCGACCAAGCGGCGGCTGCGCAACCTGCTCGACGTCACCGGCCTGCTCGACAAGACGGTGGCGATCCCCGGCCGTAAGGCAAGCGACGAGGAGATCCTCCGCGTCCACAGCGCCGAGTACCTGGAGCGGGTCAAGCGCGAAAGCGAGTCCGGCGGCGGCGACGGCGGCGAACTGGCGCCCTTCGGCCCCGGCGGGATCGAGATCTGCGCGCTCTCGGCAGGCGGCGTCATCTCCACCTTCGAGGCGGTCCTGAACCGCGACGTCGACAACGCCTACTCGCTCAACCGCCCACCCGGCCATCACGCCGAGCGCGACGAAGGGCGCGGCTTCTGCATCTTCGCCAACATCGCGATCGCGGTCGAGCATGCTCGCGCCGAGCTCGGCGTCGGGCGGGTCGCGATCGTCGACTGGGACGTCCACCACGGCAACGGCACCGAGCACGCCTTCTACGAGGACCCCGATGTGCTGACCATCTCACTGCACCAGGACGGTCTCTACCCGGCCGAATCGGGCCTGGTCGAGCACACCGGCGAGGGCGCCGGCGAGGGCGCCTGCGTCAACGTGCCGCTGCCCCCCGGCTCGGGCAACGGCGCCTATGTGGCGGCGATCGAGCGCGTCGTCGCCCCCGCGGTCGAGGCTTTCGAGCCCGACCTGCTGGTGATCGCCTCCGGGCTCGACGCCTCGATGATGGACCCGCTGGCGATGCAGGTCGTGACCAGCGAGGGCTACCGCGAGATGACCGACGTCGTCGTCGACCTCGCCGCCCGCGTCTGCGACGGCAAGCTGGCGCTGATCCACGAGGGCGGCTACTCGTCCTCCTACGTGCCCTTCTGCGGGGCGGCGGTGATCGAGGGGCTGCTCGGGATCGAGAAGGTCGTCGAGGACCCCTACATCGAGGCCTTCCGCGGCATGGGCTACATGGACCTGCAGCCCCATCAGGAGGCCGTGATCGAGGCCGCGGCGGAGTTGCTGACGCGGCCGTAGCGGGGCCGGCAGCGGGGAATCCCCCCCTGCCGGGCCGCCGTCGGACCGCCGCTACTTGTCCGGCTGGGGGACGATGCGGATGTAGGGCCGCGGCTCCTCCCAGCCATCCGGGTAGATCTCCTTGGCCTGATCGTTGGAGACCGAGCCGGCGATGATCACGTCCTCGCCCTGCTTCCAGTTGGCCGGGGTCGCGACTTTGTGGTTGGCGGTCAGCTGCAGCGAGTCGATCACCCGCAGCACCTCGTCGAAGTTGCGCCCGGTCGTCATCGGGTAGACGAGGATCAACTTCACTTTCTTGTCGGGACCGATCACGAAGACGTTGCGGACGGTCTGGTTGTCGGCCGGGGTGCGGTCGCCGGGGTCACCGGAGACGTCCGCCGGCAGCATGCCGTAAGCCTTCGAGACCTCGTAGTCGTCGTCACTGATGATCGGGTAGTTGGGAGCCGCTCCCTGCGTCTCCTTGATGTCTTCGGCCCACTGCTCGTGGTTCTCCAACGCGTCGATCGAGAGGCCGATGATCTTCACCCCGCGCTTGTCGAACTCGGGCTTGGCGTTGGCCATGTAGCCGAGCTCGGTCGTGCAGACCGGCGTGAAGTCTTTCGGGTGCGAGAAGAGGACGGCCCAGTCGTCGCCGATCCACTCGTGGAAGTGAATCGGTCCCTCGGTCGTCTCCGCCTCGAAGTCGGGTGCCTCCTGTCCTAGCTGCAGCATCTGGTGCTCCTCTCCTAATACCTGGGTGGGGGTGCGGCCAGTCTGATGGATCGCGGCCGTTCGCTCAAAGGCTAGGATCGGATCCCGCTTCGCTCGGACCACAAACAGGAGGATTCATGCGGAAGTTGATCGGCATCGCCCTGGCCTCGGCCCTCTGCGTCGGCCTCTTCGCCCCTGGCGCCTTGGCGTCCGCCCCGCAGGCAACCGCCTCGGCCAGCACCTGCTCCTTGACCTCGAAAGAGCAGCGCAACCTCGGCGCCTCCTACGTCACCTCGCTCAAGGTCTCCGGCGTCAGCTGCGCCAAAGGCAAGGGCCTCACCCTCGCCTTCAACAACTGCCGCACCGCCGGCGGCAAGCCCCAGGGAACCTGCACCCGCAAGGTCGGCAGCTACACCTGCACGGAGAAGCGCTACGACGCCGTGCCCGGCGTCCAGTACAGCTCCAAGGTCACCTGCAGATGGGGCGACAAGCTCGTCCTCAGCACCTACACCCAGAACACCTAGGGCCGATGGGCCGAAAACGGGACCCATAGGCCCGTTTTCGGCCCATCGGCGGGCTTCTAGCGGGTGAAGTCCTCGGCGAGGGCCGCTTCGACGGCGTCGGCGGCGATGGCGGAGCCGGTGTCGTTGAGGTGGATGCCGTCGGGTTCGCGCACGATCGTCTCGCGGCCGTCGACGTCGATCGCGTTGCGGAAGCGGTCCTCGGGGGTGAAGATCGCGCCGATGTCGAGCACGCGGACGCTGCTGGCCAGCGGTGCGGCGGCGGCACGGACCGCCGCGTTGACCGCGTCGGTGATCGGCGCCCGGTCGGGGTCGCGGGCGGTCGGCACGGTCAGCCAGTAGACCTTGGCGGCGCCGCCCTGGCGGTAGTTGTCCATCAGCTGGCGGGCGCGGTTGGCCCAGACCGAGGCCCAGTCGGGGCCGCAGCAGCCCACCTCCTCCCCACCCGGGCCCGGCATCGGCAGACCCTCGTTGGCGCCGATGAAGATCACGATCGCGTCGGGGTGGTCTTGCTCGACCTGGGTCGCCGAGAGCTGGGCCCAGTCGACGAGGTCGTCGCGGGAGATCCCGGTCGCCAGGTGCGGGTCGCGGACGACTTCGACGCCGTCGGGCGCCAGCCGCTGACCGAGCTCGACGTCGAGCGGGGTCGAGAGCGAGTCGCCGGTGACCAGCAGGGTTTCCAGCTTGCGCTTCGGCTGCGGTTCGCCCAGCGCCGCGGCGTCGAACCATTCCGGGGTGACCGGCGAGGGACCGCCCGCGGCGGCGCCCCCGCCCGCGCTGGCCGCGCCTTCTTCGAAGCTGGCACCGACCAGCTCGGTATCGGGCGAGAGCCCGCCGGTGACGCTGTGGCCGATTTCGGCGAAGGGGAGCTGATCGGCGACCCAGCCGGCCGGTTCGCCGACCGCGAGCACGATGTCGCGGTAGGTGCCGGGGTCCATCTCCTCCCCGGCCTGGCGCACCGAGCCGCCGGAGAAGACGAGCAGCAGCAGCGCGATCAGCAGGGTCGAGACGATCGCGTCGCGGGCGCTGAAGCGGCGCAGCTTCTCTTCGTCGAAGCGCTCCATCAGGCTGTCGTCGCGGCTGTGGGGCTCGGGCGGCATCAGAAGGAGAAGTAGATGAAGGGCGGCACGCCCTGGCTGGGAACGGTCGCGCCGACGACCAGGATAAGCGCGGCGAGGGCGATCGCGAGGACCACCGGCGAGAGCCGCTCGATCCCGACCTCGAGCTCCTGGCTCGCCCCTTCGGGCACCAGCTGCAGGCCGATCACCGCCAGCAGCGCCAGCAGGGCCGGGATCGTGACCAGGTCGAAGGAGCCGCCGGCGACCATGCCGCTGACGTAGGTCCAGAACAGGTCGAGGTCGGGCGAGCGGAAGAGGATCCAGGCGAAGACGACGAGGTTGAAGGTGATCGAGCCAGCGCAGCCAGGCGGGCACCCGCTCGACCCGGCGCCCGAGCGCGTGCTCGGCCGAGAGCCCGGCGCCGTGGAAGCCGCCCCAGAGCACGAAGGTCCACGAGGCGCCGTGCCAGAGCCCGCCGAGCAGCATCGTCAAGAAGAGGTTGACGTAGGTGCGAACCTTGCCCTTGCGGTTGCCGCCGAGCGGGATGTAGAGGAAGTCGCGCAGGAAGCGCGAGAGGGTCATGTGCCAGCGGCGCCAGAAGTCGCGGAAGCCGAGTGCCCGGTAGGGGCTGCGGAAGTTCTGCGGGAAGATGAAGCCCATCAGCAGGGCGAGGCCGATTGCGATGTCGGTGTAGCCGGAGAAGTCGCAGTAGATCTGAGCCGCGTAGGCGTAGGCGGCGAAGATCAGGTCGGGACCGCCGAACGCCTGCGGGACGCCGAAGGCGGGATCGACCACGGTCCGCCCCAGGTAGTCGGCGATCATCACCTTCTTCACCAGTCCGAGCCCGATCAGACCGAGCCCGGCGCCGACGGCGACGTGGCTGGGGTCACGGGCGCTGGCCAGCTGCGGGATGAACTCGCGGGCGCGGACGATCGGGCCGGCGACCAGGTGCGGGAAGAAGGAGAGGTAGATGCCGACGTCGATCAGCGAGGCCGGCTCGAACTCGCGCCGTTTGACGTCGACCGTGTAGCTGATCGCCTGGAAGACGAAGAAGCTGACCCCGACCGGGAGCGCGATCGAGAGCAACGGCAGCGGCATCCCCAGGTGGAAGGAGTCGAGCAGGTCGCCCATGTTCTGGGTGAAGAAGCCGTAGTACTTGAAGACGCCGAGGGTGCCGAGGTTGAACACGACCGCGGCGGCGCAGATCCACTTGCGGGCGCGCTCGTCCGCGCTGGCGTGGATCGCTTTGGCGGCGATCTGGTTGGCGACGGTGATCGCGGCCAGCAGCAGGCAGAAGCGGACGTCGGCGGCGGCGTAGAAGACGTAGCTGGCGAGCAGGATGTACGGCTTCCACAGTCGCTGCCGTGGCATCAGCAGCCAGCTCAGCGTGAGGACGATCGGGAAGAAGATCGCGAAGGGGACCGTGGGGAAGAGCAAGCTGGTGCGATGCTATTGCGGATGCGCAGACCACTCATCGCCGCCATCGTCGCCGCCGCCGCGATGGCGCTCGTGTGGGGGGCCGCCGGCGCCCAGGCCTGTGGCGGCACCGAGACCTCGAAGGCGACCCGGATCGTCAATCCCCGCGGCCACGCGCCGCTGGCGATCGGCGACTCGACGATGCTGCTGGCGCTGCCCTCGCTCTCGCGCGCAGGCTTCCAGGCCAACGCCCGCGGCTGTCGCCAGATCGACGAGGGTCTCGACGTGATCCGCGACTACAAGCGCCGCGGCAGCCTCCCCCACCTGGTCGTGATCGCGCTCGGCGCCGACGCCTCCCTCTCCTCGACCCAGATGGAGAAGGCCTTCAAGCTGGTCGGCCCCAAACGCGTGCTCGGCCTGGTCACGCCGCTCGAGCTCGGCGGCGGCACCAGCAGCGACGCCGACGTCGTTCGCGCTGCCGTCAAGCGCCATCCAAAACGCAGCGTCCTGCTCGACTGGGTCGCCTACAGCTCCGGCCACGGCGACTGGTTCCAGCCCGACAACCTCCACCTCACCTTCTCCGGCGCCGACGGCTTCGCCCGCCTCCTGCGCGAGGCGCTCCCCTACGCCAGAGCCGGCATCCACCCGGGGATGCCGCCGCGCGGCAAGAGCGGCCTCGGCCCCGGCCAGGTCGCCGGCAAGTAGTTAGAGCTCTGCCAGCGTCTTGCCGCTGAGCACCGAGCGCGGCTGCTCGGCGACCACGTCGGAGCCCGGCTGCGCCTCCTCGTCCTTGCGCTTGATCAGCAGCCACTGCGTCTTCTCGCCACTACCGCGGGTGCGCTGCAGGGCGAAGCCGCCGCGCAGCTTCTCGCCGTGGAGGACGAAGACGGCGTGGCCGCGCTCCAGCGCCTCCGGCCAGGGCACGCGGCCGCCCTGCTCGTAGCTGCCGCGGTCCCAGACGATCACCCCGCCCTCGCCGAGCGCGCCCTCGAACTCGTTATGGGCGAGCTCGTGGTCGGCGACCTCGATCGCCATCCGCTTCACCGACGGGTCCAGCGACGGCCCTTTCGGGACCGCCCAGGAGCGCATCACCCCGCCGACCTCGAGCCGTAGGTCGAAGTGGTGGGCGCTTGCCTGGTGCTCCTGGACGACGAAGGCGCCGGCGCTGATGCCGCGGACCGCGAACTGCTCGTGGCCCTCCGGCTTCTTCAGCGGCTCGACCTCGACCTCCTCGACCGCGGCGCCCGGCGGCCCCGCGCGCAGGAACTCCAGCAGCCCCGCGACCGCCGCCTCATCGCCCTCGGCGTGGACCCGGACGCTGCCATCGTCTTCGTTGCGGACCCAGCCCAGTACCCCGAGCCCCTCGGCGCGCTGCACGGTCTCGTAGCGGAATCCGACCCCCTGGACACTGCCGCGGACCCTCGCCCGCACCGCCGCTATCGCCTTCTCGGTCACCCGCCAAGATTCGCAGCTAGGAGCGATCGGCGAAACGCCCGCCCCTGGCGCCCTCGCGACATTGACCCACCTCTGGTGAGGTCAATATCGCAATCGTGCTCAGGGGGTCTTGTCTAGGGGCGGCACAGGAAGCCGAAGCAACTTGTGGTTCCTTTTCGGCCGTATAGGCCGCTAAGGAACCACGACTTGGTCGGGACCCAGTTTGAGTGAGGGATCCGGCCGATCCCGCCGGGCCATCCCGCACACCTACCTGCCCTGGCGGTGTGCGGGATGGCCCGGCGGGGTTTCGCCAAGCCCTCCTAGGGCGAGGCCGGCGTCGCCGCCGAGCGCAGGGCGCCGGCACTGGCGGCGACGACCAGGGCGATCGCCACCGCCTCGGTCAGCGCCAGGCCCTGCGAGAGGGCGAGGAACCCGACCAGCGCGCCGGCCGCCGGCTCCAGGCTCATCAGCACGCCGAAGACGGCGTTGGGCAGGCGGCGCAGCGCCTCCAACTCGAGCGCGTAGGGAATCGCCGAGCTGAGCATGCCGACACCGAGCCCGACCGCGAGCACCGCCGGGTCGAGCAGGTCCCCTCCGCCGGAGGCGATCCCGAACGGAGCCACCAGAACGGCCGAGACGGCCATCGCCGCGGCGAGGCCGCCGAGGCCCGGCCCGTGGTTGCCGACGCGGGCGCTGAGCAGGATGTAGGCGGCCCAGAAGCCGCCGGCGGCGAGCGCCAGCAGGGCGCCGAGCGCGTCGATCCCCTCCCCGCCCGCGCCGCCGGAGAGCAGCAGGATCCCGGCCGCGGCCAGCAGCGCCCAGAGCAGGTCTCGGCGCCGGCGCGAGCCGAACACGGCGACGCCGAGGGGTCCGACGAACTCCAGCGTTACCGCGATCCCCAGGCCCAGGTGCTCCAGGGAGGCGTAGAAGCAGAGATTCATCCCCGCCAGCGCCGCGCCGAACAGGACCACGTCGCGCCGCTGCGAGCGGTGCAGGGCGGCGGCGGCGCGACCCGCGACCGCCAGCAACAGCAGCGCCCCGAACAGCGAGCGCACGAAAACCGCGCCCGCCGATCCGACCTCGTCGAACAGCGTCGTCGCCAGCGCCGCCCCGCACTGGACCGAGACGATGGCGGCGACGACCATCGCCGCCGCCGCCCGGGTCTCATGTCTCGAGGCCGCCATCGCTGGCAAGGCTAAGACCCGGCGCGAGGCCGCTTCGCGGTCAGCGATCGGAGGACTTCGCCGAACCCTGGACCGCCGCGGTCAGGATCGCGACCAGGCCGGCTGCCATCGCGCCGGCGATGATGTCGGCGTGGCCGGGATCGTCGGTGGCGAGGTCGACCAGGGCGTAGATCTCGCCGACCAGCAGGATCACGACCGTGACCAGGCTGAGCAGCCAGTCGACCGAGTGCTTGCGCCAGCGCAGGGCACCGGCCTCGATCACGTAGCCGATCAACAGCACGAGGAGGATCTGCGAGGCCTGTTCCTGGAAGCGCAACGACTCCGAAGAGCTCTCGGCCAACGGCCAGGTGACGGCGATGAAGGTGATCGTCGGGGCGAGGAAGGGCACGCTCGGCGCCCCCCAGGCGATCAGCCGTCCGAGGTAGTCCCAGAACTCGCGCAGCCACTCGAGCGTCAGGCGCGGGCGCGGCGGGCTCGGCGGGTCGACCCCGACCCGGCGCAGCGTGTAGGTGACCAGCCAGCCGAGGCCGACGATCGCGACCAGCGGCCCGAAGAGGCCAACGCCGACCACCGTCGCCACGATCGAGAACAGAGCCAGCAGTGCCGACCCGAACGCGCTGCGCTGCTTGCCCGGCTCAGACTGGGTCCCGGTCTCCATCCGGGCCGATTATCGGAAGCGGCAGGGACGGAACCGGCCGGACCACGCGATAGGGGGTCAATGCAGCTCTCAGCCGTGGCGCTCGCGCAGCGTCCGCTTCAGGACCTTGCCGGAGGCGTTGCGGGGCAGCTCCCCGACGAAGACGACGCGGGAGGGCTTCTTGTAGCCGGCGAGGCGGGCGCGGCAGTGCTCGATCAGGTCCTCCTCGCGGGTGCCCTCGGCGCCGGGGGCGAGGACGACGACGGCCAGCGGCGTCTCCACCCAGCGCTCGTGGGGGACGCCGATCACCGCCACCTCGGCGACCGCCCCGTGCGCGACAAGGGTCCGCTCGACCTCGGCCGGGTAGACGTTCTCGCCGCCGGAGATCAGCATGTCCTTGAGCCGGTCAACGACGTAGATGAAGCCGTCCTCGTCTTCGCGCACGAGGTCACCACTGTGGAACCAGCCGCCGGCGAAGGCCTCCGCGGTCGCTTCCTCGTTGCCGAAGTAGCCCTGCATCACGGTCGGGCCGCGGTAGACGATCTCCCCCACCTCGCCCGCGGCGACGTCGGCGCCGTCGTCGTCGACGATCCTCGCCTCGACGTTGATCGCCGGCCGCCCGACCGAGCCCATCTTCCGCACCGAGTCCCCGCCCTTGAGGAAGGCGGTGTTGGAGGACATCTCGGTCTGGCCGAAGGCGCTGACGATCTGCACCTCGGGGAAGGTCGCGCTCATCAGCTCCAGGGTCGGCAGCGGCGCCGGCGAGGCGCCCCACATCGCCACCCGCAGGCGCCTGGTGTCGATTCCCGCCTCCCCCGCCTGCTCACAGATCCCCTGCCACTGAGTTGGGACGAAGAAGCAGATCGAGACGTCGTCGGCGGCGAGCCGCTGCAACGAGCGCCCCGGGTCGAACCCGGTCGAGGGCTCGATCACCGCGGTCGTCCCCAGCTGCAGGAACGGCAAGAGCCCGTTGAGGCCGCCGATGTGGAACAGCGGCAGGCCCGAGAGCCAGACGTCGTCGGCGCGGGCGCCGACCTCGTAGACCCAGTTCATCGTGTTGACGACCAGGTTCTGGTGGCTCAGCATCGCCCCCTTCGGGCGGCCGGTGGTGCCCGAGGTGTACATCAGGAAAGCGAGCTGCTCGTCGTCGACGACGAGGTCCGGCGGCTCCTCGCCGGCCGCCGCCAGCGCCTCCTCGTAGGACTCGCCGCCAGCGGCGCCGTCGAGCACCAGCCGGAAGCCGTCGATGGCCGGGGCCGGCTCGGCGAGCACCCCGTCGACCAGCAGCCCGGCCGCTCGCGAGTCCGCGACCACGTAGGCGATCTCCTCGGCGGCGAGGCGAAAGTTGACCGGGACCGCGCAGGCGCCGAGCCGCTGGATCCCGAGGAAGGCCTCGACGAACTCGATCCGGTTGTACATCAGCAGCGCGACGTGGTCGCCTGGCCCGACACCGCGCGCCCGCAGCGCCCCGGCGACGCGGTTGGCTCGGCGATCGAGGGCGGCGAAGCTGATCCGCTGCTGCTCGAAGACGAGCGCGGTGGCGTCGGGAACGCGGCGGGCGCTGGCCGCGAGCAGCTCCGGGATCGCCAATCGCCGCGATCGCTCCAGGGCTTGCTCGATCATGCTCACGAGACCAGGCTAGACACGGGGCTAGCATGGCTCAATGGCCAGATCGCGGATCGCTGGGGCGATCGTCAACAAGCCGACCGACGAGACCTCGATCGACCCCGAGACCGGGGCCGTCACCTCCCGCCAGGGCGCCGACATCCTCCTCCCCGCGGCCGCTGCGGCCGAGCTCTGGAAGCCCGAAAACCTGGAGCGACTGGCCCGCACTTACTGGAGTACCATGCGGCGCTTCACGCTCGGCCTGACGCGGGTTCACTACAGCGAGAGCGAGCGCTCGGTGGTGCTCTTGATCCCGCAGCTGCCGCTGCTGACCTTTCGCGCCCCCGAGTACGAGATGGAAAGCGACCGCGGCATCGTGCGCTGGCGGATCGACCGCGGCGTCCTCGTCTCCCAACGCGGTCGCGGCGGCGACGGCTACCTGGAGATCGACGTCGAGCGCCACGACGAATCCGCCCGGGGCCGGGTCCGCATCCACGTCGACGTCGAGGTCGCCAACTTCTACCCGGCCCTGAGCGGGTTCGGGAGGTGGTTCTACGCCAACACCCAGTCGCGGATCCACATCCTCGCCTGCAACTTCTTCCTGCGCCGGCTGGCGCGGCGCGAACTCTCCACCTCCCGGGTCGGCAGGTTCGCCGGCCCCGGCACCGCCGAGCAGACGCCGGACCCGGTCCCCGCCCGCGAGCGCAGCGACCTCGGCTAGGCGCGCCCGCCCGGCCGTGAGAACATTGGGCGGATGACCGACTTCCTGGTCAAGCGCGACGACCTGCACGAGTGCCGACTCGTCGACTCGGCGACGCCGCGGCCCGGCCCTGGCCAGGCGCTGCTTGCGGTCGACCGCTTCGGCCTCACCGCGAACAACATCACCTACGCCGTCTTCGGCGAGGGGATGAGCTACTGGGACTTCTTCCCCGCCGCCGACGGTTGGGGGCGGGTGCCGATGTGGGGCTTCGCCACGGTCGCGGCCAGCGCGGCCGAGGGGGTCGACGTCGGGACCCGGGTCTTCGGCTACCTGCCGCCCTCCTCGCACCTGGTCGTCACCCCGGTCCTGACCGGCGGCGGCTTCGTCGACGCCTCGCCGCACCGGGCGCTGCTGCCCGGCGTCTACCAGAGCTACTCATTTACCGCGGAGGACCCCTTCTACCGGGCCGAGACCGAGGAGCTGCAGATGCTGCTGCGCCCGCTCTTCTTCACCTCCTTCCTGATCGACGACCAGCTCGCCGACGACGGCCTCGTCGAGCGCGGCCCGATCCTGATCTCCAGCGCCTCCAGCAAGACCGCGATCGCCGCCGCCCACCCGCTCGCCCAGCGCGACGGCGCCGAGCTGGTCGGCCTCACCTCGCCGCGCAACCGCGAGTTCGCCGCGGGGCTGGGGATCTATGACCGCGTCCTCGCCTACGAGGAGATCGGCTCGCTCGAGCGCGGCCCCGCCACCTTCGTCGACGTCGCCGGCGACGGCCAGGTCCGCCACGCGGTCCACTCCCACTACGGCGCGGAGCTGATCGCCAGCGTCACCGTCGGGGTCACCCACTGGGAGCAGATGGGCGCCGGCGGCGAGGCCGAGCTGCCCGGGCCCACCCCGGCCTTCTTCTTCGCTCCCGACCGCATCGTCAAGCGCTCCAAGGACTGGGGCAGCGACGGGCTCGAGCAGCGGGTCGCCGCTGCCTGGCACCCCTTCTGCGAGTGGGCCGGCGGCTGGCTGCAGCCGGTCCGCGGCGAGGGCTTTGAGGCGGTCCGCAGCGCCTACCTCGAGGTGCTCGACGGCGGCATCGCCCCGGACCGGGCGCACGTGCTGGCGCTGGCCTGAGCCGCGCGCCTACTCCCAATCGAAGAAGCCGCGCCCGACCTTCTTGCCGAGCTTGTCCTCGGCGACCATCTGCTCCAGCAACGGCGGCGGCGTGAAGCGGTCGCCGTAGGCGTGCTCGAGGTTGCGGGCGATGTCGAGTCGAACGTCGAGGCCGACGATGTCGGTCAGCCGCAGCGGCCCGACCGGGTGGCGGTAGCCGAGCACCATCGCCTTGTCGATGTCGGCGGCGCTGGCGACGCCGGATTCGAGCATCCGGATCGCCTCCAGGCCGAGCACGAGGCCGAGGCGGCTGCTGGCGAAGCCGGGCGAGTCGCCGATCACCACCGACTCCTTGCCGATCTCGGCGATCAGCTTGGCGGCGGCCTGGGCGGCCTGCTCGGAGGTGCGCTCGCCGAGCACGACCTCGACCAGGCCCATCGCCGGCACCGGGTTGAAGAAGTGGAGGCCGAGGAAGCGGCCCGGGTCGGCCAGCGGCTCGGAGAGATCGGTGATCGAGATGCCGCTGGTGTTGGTCGCCAGCAGCTCCGGCTCCAGCACCTCGGCTTCGCGCAGGACCTCGTACTTGAGCTCGATCCGCTCCGGCACCGCCTCGATCAGCAGGCGCGGTCGCGGCGTCGCGCCGGCGATCCCGGTGCGGGCGCTGAGCCGCGCCTTCGCCGCGGCGCCGTCGCCGGCGGTGATCCGGTTGCGGGCGACCCCGGCGTTGATCATCTCGGCGGCGCTCTGCACCCCTGCCTGCGCCAGCTCCTCGCTGACCTCGACCAACTCGGTCTCGAGGCCAGCTCTAGCGAGGACGCTGGCGATGCCGGCGCCCATCGTTCCAGCACCGATGACTACGGCGTGACCCATGGTCCTTCAAACTACTCCATGCATTGTCCGCTGACGCCCTGATCCTCGACGCGCTTAGAACTCCGATAGGCCGCTACCGCGGAGTCCTCTCCGGCGTCCGCCCCGACGACCTCGCGGCGCTGGTGATCGCCTCGATCGTCGAGCGCAGCGGCATCGACCCCGCCCGCCTCGACGACGTCTTCTTCGGCTGCGCCAACCAGGCCGGCGAGGACAACCGCAACGTCGGCCGCATGGCGACGCTGCTGGCTGAGCTGCCGGTGACCGTTCCCGGGACCACGGTCAACCGCCTCTGCGCCTCCGGCCTGGAGGCCTTCAACCAGGCCTCGCGGGCGATCCGCGCGGGTGACGCCGACCTCTGCCTGGCCGGCGGGGTCGAGTCGATGACCCGCTCGCCCTGGGTGCTGCAGAAGCAGCCGACGGCCTGGCCCCGCGGCGAGCAGACGCTGCACGACACCACGCTCGGCTGGCGGATGATCAACCCGAAGCTCGCCGACGGGCCCCACACCGAGGCGATGGGCGAGACCGGCGAGAACGTCGCCGAAGAGCATCGGATCAGCCGTGAGGCCCAGGACGAATTCGCGCTCCGCAGCCACCAGCTCGCGGTCGCCGCCTGGGAGCAGGGCCGCTTCGAGGGGCAGGTCATCCCGGTACCGGTGCCGCCGGCGAAGCGGGGCGCGGAGCCGACCCTGGTCGAGCGCGACGAGAACCCGCGTGCCGACACCACTCTGGAGGCGCTGGCGAAGCTGCGCCCCGCCTTCCGCGAGGGCGGCACCGTGACCGCCGGCAACTCCTCCTCGCTCAACGACGGCGCCGCCTGCCTGCTGGTCGGCAACGAGGCCGCCGCCGCCGAGTTCGGGCTCGAGCCGATCGCCCGCGTCGTCTCGATCGGCGTCGCCGCGGTCGAGCCGCGACTGATGGGTCTGGGCCCGATCCCGGCGATCCGCAACGCCCTGCGCCGCGCCGGCCTGACGATCGACGACCTCGACCTGATCGAGATCAACGAGGCATTCGCCTCGCAGGCGATCGCCTGCGAACGCGAGCTCGGCTTCGACCGCGACCGCTTCAACGTCAATGGCGGGGCGATCGCTATCGGCCACCCGCTCGGCTGCTCGGGCGCCCGCCTCGCCGGCACCCTCGCCAACGAACTGCGCCGCACCGGCGGCCGCTACGGCGTCGTCGCGCTCTGCGTCGGCGTCGGCCAGGGCGTGGCGACGATCATCGAGAACGTTTCGCCCCGCTGAGGCAAGTCGTGGTTCCTTAACGGCCTATACGGCCGCTAAGGAGCCACGGGATTGCCGGGCCGCGCCGGGAAGCCGCGGCACGGCTCCTCGGGGGTCGAGCGGCAGACCCGGAAGCGGTAGCTCTCGACCGGGCCCTTGAGGCCGGTCCAGCCGATCGCGCGGACACGGACGCGGTGGACGCCGACCCCGGCCCGGAAGCGCTTGGGCGAGCGGCAGCGCTTTTCGGCGCCGTCATCGATCCGGCAGGTGAAGCCGCGGACCTGGACCTCTTTGCGGTGCTTGGCGTAGAAGCGGAGGTCGGCGCGGTAGGTCTTGCCGGTGATCGCCACCAGCGGCGGCGGCAACCTGGTGAATTCGACCTGCGGCCGCTTCGGACGCCTCTTGTTCCTGTTCTTGCCGCCCTTCTTGACCGGCGCCACCGGCTGCGCAAAGGGGTCCGTGCTGGCGTAGATCTGCCCCTGGTTTCCGGAGACCGCGCAGAAGCCGACCGTCGGGCAGGAGAGGCCGAACATGTGATTGCCGATGCCTTCGAATTCCTCGCTGCCGGCGAAGGGGACGATGTTGGCGAAGGTCCAGGCGCCGGCGCCACCGTCCGGGTCGGTCGAGGTCAACACGTCGCCGTTGCTGTCGACGAGGGCGCAGGCCCGGGCCGAGACGCAGGAGGCGCCGGTGATCTGCACCGTGCCGCCGCCCGGGATCTGGCGCCAGCTCGGCGCCGGGGCCAACGGGCTGGTGGAGCTGACGACGCCGCCGAGTTCGTTGCCGCCGACGCACAGCGAGGGCAGCGCGCAGGCGACGCCCCAGATGTTGCCGCCACCGATCGCGACCTGCTGCCAGGCCGCGGCGCCGCCGGTCGGGTTTGCCGAAGCGAGGACCTGGCCGTAATCGCCGACCGCGACGCAGAAGCCGGCGGAGGGACAGGAGACCGCCCGCAGGGTCAGCGCCGGGTCGAGCTGGGTCGTGGTCCAGGCCGCCGCACCGCCGGTCGGGTTGGTCGAGCTGACGATCCTGCCGCCGCCGGCGACGGCGACGCAGAGCGCCGCGGTCGGGCAGGAGATCCCGTAGAAGTGCGTGTTGGGGCCTTCGCCGTCGACGTCGGCGACCGCCCAGGCGGCGGCGCTTCCGGTCGGTTCGGTGGCGGTGTAGATGTTGCCTTCGAGGGTCGCGGCGACGCAGAGCTGGGACGAGGGGCAGGAGACCGCGCGGATCTGCCGGCCGGGGAAGATGCCGCCGCCGGTCGGCTGCGCGCCGGCGCCGGCGTAGACGGTGTTCCAGCTGGAGACGTCGCCGCCGGGGTTGGTCGAGGAGGCGACCGTGTTGTTGCCGCCGACCGCCACGCAGAGCGAGCTGGTCGGGCAGGAGACGCCGAACATCGAGACCTTCGCCGCCTCCCCGGGCAGCTGGCGCTGGCTCCAGGTCGACGCCGAGGCCGGCGCGGCGGCGATCGCGAGCACGACCAGGCCGCAGCAGATCCCTTTCAGCGCTCCCACGTCCCCTCAACAATAGATCGGGCGCCGGGTTGCGCCCCGGCAGGACGAACGGGCGAAAACCCTAGGCTGCGGCGATGAGCGAAGAGATCGAGGAACGCCCGGCGAAGGGATTCATCGCCGCCCTACGTCGCTTCAACCGCCACCCGCGCGCCGTCGGGACCATGCGGGAAGCGCGCCAGCGCTCGCTCGGCGACGACCGCTTCGTCGACCAGCTCTCGACCGCGCGGGGGCGTCCGTCGGACCTCGCCGCCCGTCAGCTCGTGACCCTCAGAGGAGACAGGCACGGCCTCCTGGGAGAGGTCGGCCTGACCGCCCTGCAAGCATGGCAGCGCCTGGCCGAGTCCCAGGACCGCGGCCGCGGCAGGGTCGACGTGGCGATCCTCTTCACCGACCTGGTTGAGTTCTCCAGCTGGGCGCTGCGGGCGGGCGACGCGGCGGCTATCCGCCTGCTGCGGGAGGTCGCCGAGGCGATCGAGCCGCCGATCCTCGAGCGCCGCGGCGAGGTCGTGAAGCGACTCGGGGACGGCCTCATGGCCGCCTTCTGGGACGCGCCCAGCGCCGTCGAGGCGGCCTTCGCCGCAGCCGAGCGGGTCAGCTCGATCGAGGTCGAGGGCCACCGGCCGCGGCTGCGCACCGGCATCCACCTCGGCCGCCCGCGCAAGATCGGCGGCGACTACTTCGGCGTCGACGTCAACGTCGCCGCCCGCCTCTGCGATGCGGGCAAGCCCGGCGAGCTGCTCGTCTCCGACCGCGTGCTCGCCCAGCTCGACCCGAGCGCCGCCGCGAGCGCGAAGAAGCGGCGCTTCAGCGCCAAGGGGGCTCCCAAGGGGCTGGCGGTCTACTCGCTTCGGGACCGCTAGTCAGGTGGACCCGCTCGAATTCGCCGTGATCGCCCTCGCCGGACTCGCCGCGGGAACGGTCAACACGGTCGTCGGCAGCGGCACTCTGATCACCTTCCCGGTCCTACTGGCCTGCGGCTACGCACCGGTCACCGCCAACGTCTCCAACACGATCGGTCTCGTGCCGGGATCGATCTCGGGCGCGGTGGGATACCGGCGCGAGCTCGCGGGTCAGGGCCGGCGGATCGTCCGCTTCGGCGCCGCCTCGGCGCTGGGTGGGCTGAGCGGCGCCGTCCTCCTGCTCACCCTTCCCTCCTCGGCCTTCCAGGCGATCGTCCCGATCTTCATCGCCACCGCGCTCGTCCTCGTCGTCGTCCAGCCCCGGCTGACCCGCAGGCTGGCCGCGCGCGGACGCCATCCCGACCACGAAGGCGGCCCGCTCGCCGCGCTCGGCGTCTACGGAACCGGGATCTACGGCGGCTACTTCGGCGCCGCCCAGGGGATCATGCTGCTGGCCGTCCTCGGGGTCGCGCTGGCGCAGGACATCCACCGCACCAACGCCCTCAAGAACGTGCTCGCCGCGATCGTCAACGGCGTCGCCGGCGTCTGCTTCCTCTTCTCCGCCGACGTCGCCTGGCGACCGGCCGCGATCATCGCCGGCTCGTCGATCGCCGGCGGGCAGCTGGGAGCGCACTTTGGAAGGCGGATCCCCGGATCAGCCCTGCGCGGCCTGATCGTCGTGGTCGGCGTCTTCGCGATCGCCCACCTGCTGATCGAATGAGACCCGAGGCCGGCCGGCAGCCGGCCGGCGACTCGGGGCGAACTCGCACCCCGCTCGGTTCGACTCCGAACCCGAGCGGGGTGCACGCGCGATGGCGCTAAGAGATCTGCTGCACGTTCACAGCTTTGGGACCTTTGTCCCCGGCCTCGGACTCGTAGGAGACCTTGGCGCCTTCGGGCAGGGACTTGAAGCCCTCGCCGGCGATGTCGCTGTGGTGGACGAAGAGGTCCTTGCCCTCGTCGTCGGGCGTGACGAATCCGTAGCCCTTGTCATCGTTGAACCACTTCACGGTTCCGGTTGCCATCTGCATACCTCCAATTTTGCGTGCTGCGTACGCGGAGGCTGCCTTGAAAGCAAACGATCTACGGGCGCTGGCACTGCTTTTGGTCGGGAAACTCCCGAATTGAGCCCCGGACGCTAGCAGCCTCAGGGTCCTTCCGGCGATAGAGAAGCCGCGCTAGGCGGCCGCCCGCAGCGGGATCAGCTCGGCGAGCCCGTCGATCACGAGGTCCGCCTCGGGCGCGCCGGAGCTGTCGTCGTTGAGGCCGCGGTAGCGGATCGGGACGAGGCCGCTGGCGCGGGCGCCGGCGACGTCGGTCCGGCGCAGGTCGCCGACGTGCCAGACCACGTCCCCCTCCCCCAGCTCGAACTGGTCGAGCATGTGGCGGAAGATCGCCGGCGAGGGCTTGTAGTGGCCGACCTCGTCCGAGAAGGCCCAGCCGCGGAAGTGACGGAGGACGCCGGCGCGCTCCAGTGCCGCCCGCAGGTGCGAGGAGGTGGTCACGCCGACGTCGCAGACGATGCCCAGCTGCACCCCTTCGCCGGACAGCGCGGCCACCGTCTCCGCGGCCCCCGGGCTCAGCTGCAGCGTCGCCGTCTCCCCGGCTCCCAGATAGCCGTCGACCACGCAGGCGTGCGCGTTTCGCCCCAGTCCCTCGATCGCGTCGGCCAGGTGCGCCGCCGCCCGCGCCGGCTCGAAGTGCTCGCCCCGCCCCCAGGCCTCCGCCTGCAGCGCCTGCGCCGCCGCCAGGTGGGCGTCGAGCACGTCGTCGGCGATCCCGACCTCGTGTTCGATCAGCGCCGCCACCACCGCCTCGCGCCGCAGCGAGCCCAGCAGCCCGCCCGGCTCGGCGACGAGGGTGTGCCAGAAATCGAAGCTGATCGCGGCGGGTGGACCGGGAAGCGCGCTCACCGCCTCGACCATAGCCATCGCGAGCTTCGTCAGCCGTGCATGACCACCGAGTTCTTGGGTAGCAGCGGCGTATGTCGAGGTCGCTCTTCGCCGCCGGCCTCATCGCGATCGCCGCGGTCGCGATCTCTGCCTGCGGCTCCTCGGGCCCCTCGACCGAGGACGAAGTCCGCGACGCCGCCGTCCACGTCATCGCCAGCGAAGACACGCGCGAGTTCTGCCGCCGCCTCGTCTCCGACAGCTACATCGAGGAAGTGTTTGGCGACGGCGGTCGCGCCGCCTGTGAGAGATCGACCATGGTCGGCGAGAACCCGGGCACCCCGACCGTCTCCGCCGTCACGGTCGAGGGCGACGAGTCCCGCGCCGTGGTCGCGGTCGCGATCAGCGGCGGTCAGCTCGGCGGCAGCGCCGGCCACTTGGAGATGGTCCGCAAGGGCGAGCGCTGGCTACTCGACAGCAATAGCGATGACTTCCTGCGCTCCAGCTTCGAAGTCGCGCTCCGCAAGGTCGACGAGGGGGCGCTCGCGACCGCGGCGATGAAGACCTGCATGGGCGAGCAGGTCGCGGAGCTGAGCGACGACCGCCTGCGTCAGATCAGCCACGACGCCAGCACCGACTCGGAGGCGATGGTCGCGGACCTGCTGCCCCTGGCCGAAAACTGCCCGGCGGCTCTGGCCGAGTACGGCGCCAAAGCGCTCACCGACGGCCTCTTCGAGTCGGGCGAGCGCAGCCGCGCCTACATCCGCTGCGTCCGCGACGAACTCGAAAGCTCGCTCCTCCTCACCGACATCGCCCCCGAGCTGATCGGCGAGAACCCTGCCGTCGGCGCCGTCTTCGCCCTCGAAGGCCTCGCCGCGGCGGCGAAGAAGAGCTGCCTGTCCGCCTCGGGCTCGGAGTGAGCCCCGACCTCAGCGCCAAGGAGGCCCGGCGCCTGGCACTGGCCGCACAGGGCTTCGGACGGCCCCGGCCGAGCGGGCGGGTGGAGGCCAGGCACCTGCGGCGGGCGATCGACGACGTCGGCCTGCTGCAGCTCGACTCCGTCAACGTCTTCTGCCGCTCCCACTACATGCCGGTCTTCTCGCGGCTCGGCCCGTACCCGCGCGAAGCTCTGGACCGCCTTGCCTGGCACCAGAACCCGGGCGGCAAGGGCCGGCGGACGGGCCAGCGGTTCCTGATCGAGTACTGGGGCCACGAGGCATCGTTGCTGCCGGTCGAGCTGCAGCCGCTGCTGCGCTGGCGGATGGCGCGGGCGGATGCACTGGCCTGGAAAGGCGTGGCGCGGGTGGCGGCGGAGCAGCCGCGGCTGCTCGAGTTCGTGCTCGAGCAGGTGCGCGAGCGCGGCCCGATCCGGGCCTCGGACCTGGCGGCCAAAGGCCGGCGGCGGGAGCCGGGCGAGATGTGGAACTGGAGCGAAGAGAAGACCGCGCTGGAGTACCTCTTCTTCGCCGGGCGGGTCTGCGCGGCGCGCCGGGTCAACTTCGAGCGCCTCTACGACCTGCCCGAGCGGGTGCTGCCGCCACAGGTCCTCGACGCGCCGACGCCGTCCCAGGAGAAGGCGCAGCGGCAGCTGATCCTGATCGCGGCGAAGCGGCTGGGGGTGGCGACCGAGCCCGACCTCGGCGACTACTTCCGCCTCCCCCGCTCCGAGTCGAAGGCGCGCGTCGCCGAGCTGGTCGAGGACGGAAGCCTGCTCCCCGTCCAGGTCGAGGACTGGCGCCAGCCCGCCTACCTCCCGGCCGAGCGCCCCGCCGGCACGCGCCGCGCCGCCTCGGCCCGCGCCCTGCTGACCCCTTTTGACTCCCTTGTCTGGGCCCGCGAGCGCACCGAGCGCCTCTTCGACTTCCGCTACCGGATCGAGATCTACGTGCCGGCACCCAAGCGCGTCTACGGTTACTACGTCCTGCCGTTCCTGCTCGGCGACCGCCTGGTCGCCCGCGCCGACCTCAAGAGCGACCGCCAGGCCGGCGTGCTGCGCGTCCGCGCCGCCTTCGCCGAGCCCCACGCCGACCCCGGCCACGTCGCCGCCGAGCTGGCCGACGAGCTGCGTCTGCTCAGCGCCTGGCTCGGTCTCGGCGGCGTCTCGGTCGCGCGCAAAGGAGATCTCGCGGCAGCATTGCGCCGCGCGCTCGGTCAGGCGCGCGGGGGCGCCTAGGCGCGAGGCCCCAGGTAAGGATCGAGCTGTCGCAGCCTGGCCGCTTCCGGTAGGCGCGCGACGAGGACGTCGCGCACGCGGCGACCCGGGCCCGAGCCCATCAGCACCGCCTTCGCGGCTTTGCGGGAGCCGCGGACGAGCGCCGCCGTGGCCTCCAGGCGCTCGCCCTCGTAGCGCTCCAGCGCCCGCCCGAGATCCTCCTCCTCGGCGACCGCGGCGGCCAGGGCGACAGCGTCCTCGAGCGCCGAGTTCGCCCCCTGGCCGAGGAACGGCAGCATCGGGTGGGCGGCGTCGCCGAGCAGCGTCACCCGACCCCGGCTCCAGCGCGACACGGGGTCGCGATCGAGCAGCCGGTGGGCGAGGACATCCTCCTCACGGGTGGCGGCGACGACCGCCGCCAGCGCCCCGCCGTAGTCGGCGACCAGCCCCGGTAGCGCCGATCGGTCCGGCTCGCCGCGGTGGGCGACATACCAGTAGACGCGACCGCCGCCGAGCTCCAGCAGGCCGGCGACGCTGCCGGGGCCCCACCACTCTCCGATCGGGACCGGGCCGCCGGCGCGGGCGACGCCGCGGTAGGCGACGAGACCGGAGTCTCGCGGCTCGCCGTCCCCGAGCAGCGCCGCGCGGACGGTCGAGTTGATGCCGTCGGCGCCGACGACGAGCTCGGCACGGGCGACACTGCCGTCGTCGAAGCGCAACTGCTCGCCGTCGATCGCGCGCAGCCGCATCCCCGTGCGGACCCGCTGCGGACCAAGGGCGCCGAGCAGCGCCTCCTGCAGATCCCCCCGGTGCACGCCGATCAAGGGCGCCGCATAGCGGCGGACGATCGCGCCCGCGTCGAACTCCGCCAGCGGCGATCCGTCGGCCCGGCGCAGGGCCCCGCCGCTCCAAGGCTGCTCCTCTACCAGGTCGCCGAGACCCAGCGAGCGCAGCGCCCGCGACCCGTTCGGCCAGATCGAGAGGCCGGCGCCGAGCGCCCGCAGCGGCGTGCTCGCCTCGTAGACAGTCGGGCTCCAGCCGGCGCGGCTCAGCGCCAGCGCGGTCGCGAGACCACCGATGCCTGCCCCGATCACAGCTACCTCTTTGTTCGTGCTCCGGTTCAACTCAACTCACATCCTTTCGTCGTAAAGGTCATCTGCCAACTGCGCGACGGGCGCCCGCGGGCGCCCGTCGCGCTCCTTGCTTTCCGTCCGCGCTAGGCGTGGGCGGGCTCCACCTGACCGGCCTCGCCGATCGGCGTCGACTCCCGGGCCGGCGCGGAGTCACTCCCCGTCCGCGGCAGCCACTGCAGCCACCTCGGCAGGTACCAGTTCCAGTCGCCGAGGAGCTTCATCGTCGCCGGCAGCAGGACGCCGCGGATGATCGTGGCGTCGATCAGGATCGCCACCGCGAGCCCGATCCCCATCTCCTTGAAATCGATGAAGGAGAGGGTTGCGAACACACCGAACACCATCACCATCACGATCGCGGCGCTGGTGACGGTGCCGGCCGAGCCGGCGATCCCCTTGCGCACCGCGTCCTCGGTGCTCATCCCCCGGTCGTAGGCCTCGCGGACCCGGCTGAGGATGAACACGTGGTAGTCCATCGAGAGCCCGAACAGGATCACGAACAGGAACAGCGGCAGCCAGTTGGTGACGCCGCCGTTGGACTCGAACCCGAGCAGGCCCTCGCCCCAGCCGTTCTGGAACACCAGCACCAGCACCCCGTAGGCGGCGCCCACGGAGAGCAGGTTGAGCACGATCGCCTTCAGCGGGATCACGATCGAGCGGAAGGTGACCAGCATCAACAGGAACGCCAGCCCGAGGACGAAGGCGAACACCAGGGGCATCCGCTCCGCCAGCAGGTCGCTGAAGTCGCTCGACTGAGCGGCTGCACCGGTGACCCTGACCGTGGTCTCGTCGACCGCGCCGACCGTAGCCGGGACCAGCTCGTCGCGGACCTCGTCCAGCGCGGTCATCGACCGCTCGTCGGTGCCCCTGCCCTGGGTCGGGATCGAGACGCTGGCGACGGTGCCGTCGTCGCTGTAGACGACGTCGCTCTCGCCGATCACGACCTGCGAGGCCGCGGCCTCGTGAACCAGATCGTCGATCGCGGCGCCGACCTCACCGCCGCGGACGTCAGCCGACTCGACGACGACCACGACCGAGTTGGTCTCCGCCGGGAACGCCGCGGTGAAGCGATCGTAGGTCTGCATCACCGGGATGTCCCGGGGCAGGTCGTCGGAACCGCTCTGGACGACGTTCATCCCGAGCGCCGGAATCGCGAGGGCGACCAGGAGGCCGCCGGCGATGACGATCGCGACGACCGGGCGTCGCATCACACGGGTGACGACCGCGCCCCAGAAGCGGGACTCCTTGGCCTCGCCGCGGTCACGGCGGGTGAACGGGATCCGGCCCTTCTGGGTCCGATCGCCGAGCCAGGCGAGCACCGCCGGCAGCACCGCCAGCGTCGCGAACATCGCGATCGCGACCACGGTCACCGTGGCGACCGCGAACGAGATGAAGGTGGCGTCGCCGGTGATGAACATCCCCGACATCGCGATCGCCACCGTCAGGCCCGAGATCATCACCGCGCGACCCGAGGTCCTGCCGGCGATCTCCAGCGCATCGCGGTTGCTGCGACCGGCAGTCCGCTCCTCGCGCTGGCGACGCATGTAGAACAGGGAGTAGTCGACCCCCACCGCGAGCCCGATCAGCAGGATCAGCGCGTCGACGTTGCCGCTGAGCGCGAACAGGTGACTGGGGATCGTCACCATCGCCATCGTCGCCAGCACCGAGGTGAGGGCGAGCAGGAACGGCACGCTGGCGGCGACCAGGGCACCGAGGGCGACGAGGAGGATCAGCAGCGTGATCGGCAGCGAGAGCATCCCCGCTTTGCCGACGTCGCCCTGAAGCGTGTCTTCGATCGCTTTGTTGGCGCTGGCGCCGCCGAACTGGCCGACGCTGTACTCCGGGTTGCCGTGCTCGATGCGGTCGACCGTCGCGACGCTCGCTTCGAGATTTTCTTCGGCCACTTTTTCGCTGCCATCGATCTCGAATTCGACGAAGGCCGAACGCCGGTCATCGGAGATCCCACCACCCTCGCCGCCGAGCGGTGAGACGACGTCGGTGACGTGCATGGTCGCGGCGAGCGCCGCGGCCGTCTCGTCGATCACCGCCGCGAAGGCCGGGTCATCGACGGATTCGGTCTTGCTCTGGATCAGGACGATCTCCTCGGTCGGGCGCAAGCCGGCGTCGTCGAGGATCCGCTCGGCCTCGCCGGCGTTGCCGGCGATCTGATCGACCGAGGAGAGGGTCTCTTTCTTCAGGGTCCCGCTGGCCATCAGGCCGAAGATCGCGACCACGAAGACAAGCCATCCGAGGATGGCGGTCTTGCGGTGAGCGGCACTCCAGCGGCCGATCCGGGAAGCGATGTTCTGCTTGGCATGCATGTGATTCCTCCTTTGAAGCGGTTGGACCGAATGACTGGACTCAGCCTCGCCTCGGAGGCGCCCCTGAACATCAGGGGGCATCCCTCAACCGGGAACCCTGGTTTTTCGTTCTATGCTCGACCGCGGATGGCCGCTGCTGGGGAGATGCTCGTGGGGAGGGCGCCGGAGCTCGAGCGAATCGATGCCGCCCTGGATGCCCTCGACGGCGGCACCCCGGGCTGCCTGGCGGTCGAGGGCGAACCCGGGATCGGCAAGAGCCGGCTGCTGGCGGAGCTGCGCCTGCGGGCCGAGCGGCGTGGCCACATCGTCCTCCGCGGGCAGGCGGCGGAGTTCGAGCGCGACCGTCCCTTCGGCGTCCTGATCGAGACGCTCGACCCCTACCTGGAGGCCCAGCTCGACGACGGCCTCGCCGCTGCGCCCGAGCGGCTGCGGGGCGAGCTCGGGCAGGTCTTCCCCGCCCTCGGCGGCGACGGCGAGGGTCCCGCCGCGCTCGGGGACGAGCGCTACCGCAGCCACCGTGCCGTCCGCTCGCTGCTCGAGATCCTGGCCGAGCGCAAGCCGCTGGTGATCGTGCTCGACGACATGCACTGGGCCGACGACGCGACGATCGAGCTGATCGGGGCGCTGCTGCGCCGGCCCCCCGAGGCCGCCGTGCTGGTGATCCCGGCATACCGACCGGGGAGCGCGCCGCTGACGCTGTCGGCGGCCCTGGGGGTGCCGCTGGTCTCCAGGCTCGAGCTCGATCGACTCAGCGAAGCGGAGGCGGCCACCCTGCTCGGCGATCTCGACGCCGGGGCGCTTGCCGCGATCTACCGCCACGGGGGCGGCAACCCGTTCTACCTGCAGCAGCTGGCCCGGCTCGAGCAGCCGCAGCGGCTCGACGACGGCGCGGCCGCCGATCCCGGCGAGGTCCCCGCGGGCGTGAGCGCCTCGCTCGCCACCGAGATCGCCTCGCTCTCGCCGCGGGCCAGCGCCCTGCTCGAGGCCGCCTCGGTCGCCGGCGAGCCCTTCGACCCGGGCATCGCGGCCGAGATCGCCTCACTCGAGGAGGCCGTCGCGCTGAGCGCCCTCGACGAGCTGCTCGATCGGGACCTCGTTCGCCCGACCGAGGTTCCGCGGCGCTTCGTCTTCCGCCACCCGCTGGTCCGGCGCAGCGTCTACGAGTCGATCGGCGGTGGCTCACGGCTAGCCGCCCACGCCCGCGCCGCCGCGGGCCTGGGCGCGCGCGGCGCCCCGGCAGCCGACCGCGCCCACCACGTCGAGCAGGCGGCGAGCCCGGGCGACGTGGAGGCGATCGAGGTCCTGCTCGAGGCGGCCGCGGCGGCGAGCGGCCGGGCTCCGGCGGTGGCGGCGCGGTGGCTGGACGGGGCGCTGCGGCTGCTGAGCGACGGCGATCGCGACCGTCAGGTCTCCGTCCGGGTCGCGCTGGCGTCGGCGCTGCGCTCGATCGGCGAGCTGGAGCGCAGCCGCGAGGTGCTGCTGGAGACGATCGAGCTGGTCGGCGAGGACGACGAGCCGCGGCGGCTCGAGCTGACCGCCTGGTGCGCGGCGGTCGAGCACGGCCTGGGACGCCACGGCGACGCTCACAAACGCCTTCTGCGCGCCTGGGAGCGGCTCGAGGACCATGCCACCGCCGAGGGCACGGCGCTGCAGATCGAGCTCGCGATCGACGGGCTCTACTCGCTCGACTTCGCGCAGACGCTGGAGATGGGCGCCGGCGCGCTGGAGAGCGCCCGGGCGCTGGACGCGCCGGCGCTGACCGCGCACGCGGCGGCGGCGCTCAGCCTCGGCGAGGTGACCGCGGGCCGGATCGAGTCGGCGCGGGAGCATTACCGCGAGGCGGTGGCGCTGATCGACCGGCTCGGCGACGACGAGCTCGCCCACCACCTCGACGCCTTCTACTACCTGGCCTGGTCAGAGAACTACCTCGAGCACTACGACGAGGCGCTCGCCCACGTCGATCGCGGCATCGCGATCGCCCGCCAGACCGGGCAGGGCCGCCTGCTGATCCCACTGCTGCTGGCCAAGGGGTACCCGCTGGAGCTGCAGGGGAGACTGGCGGAGGCGGCCGAGATCTGCGAGGCGGCGGTCGAGGCGGCCCGGCTCTCCGGCAATCGCCACTACATCTTCTGGGCTCTCTCCGAGCTCGCCTGGCCGCGCTATTTCGCCGGCGACCTGGAGGGGGCGATCGAAGCCTGCGAGGAAAGCCTCGGCTACGGCGAGCGGCTGACCGGCGGCACGATCCCCGCCTCCGGCGGCGGTCCCGGCTGGGCCCTGGCGGTCGCCCTCCTGATCTCAGGGGAGACCGAGCGCGCGCTCGAGACGATGCAGGCGCTGGGCAGCGACGAGAAAGAGTTCGCCGTCCCGGTCGAGCGCTGCTTCGACTGGGAAACCTCCGCCCTGGCGGAGCTGGAGGTGGGCGACGTCGAGGCGGCGGAAGCGCACGCCGAGCGCGCCGCGGAGCTCGCCGAGAGTCTCGTCGGCCTGCGGATGCCAGCGGCGCTGGCGGCGCGGGCGGAGGCGGCAATCCTGCTTCACAAGGGCGAGGCCGAGGCGGCGCAGGCGCCGGCCAGAGCCGGAGTCGACGCTGCGCTGGCCGCCGGCGCCGGCCTGCAGGCCGCCTTCGCGCGGCAGCTGCTCGGCCGCGCGCTCGCCGCCTCGGGAGAGCGCGCGCAGGCGATCGCCGAGCTGCGCGAGGCCGAGCGCGAACTCGACGGCTGCGGATCGATGCGCGAGCGCGACGCGGTGCGGCGCGAGCTGCGCAAGCTCGGCGCCCGCCGCGAGGCGCGTGGCCCCGCCGCCGGCGAGACCGGGGTCGGCTCGCTGACCAAACGCGAGCGCGAGATCGCCGACCTCGTCACCGACCGCCTAACCAATAAGGAAATCGCCGCCGGGCTGTTCCTCAGCGAGAAGACGATCGAGTCCCACCTGCGCAACATCTTCTTCAAGCTCGGCGCCTCCTCCCGAGTCGAGGTCGCCCGTTCGGTCGAGCGTGAGCAGCGCTCCGGTTGAGGGAACGTCCCCGATGTTCGCGGCGCCGTCGCCCCGGAAGATGGCCTCATGCCGCACTTCTACCTCCATCACCGCCACCGCCCCGGCGAGTGCGCCGCCGCCTTCGCGGCGTGGAGCGGCTTCGACAGCCCTTTGCGCCACCGCTCGGCCGCAGCCAGCTGCCTGACCGGCGGCCACCGCCTGCTCTGGCGCGTCGAGGCCGCGGACGAGAGCGCCGCCGCTGCCCTCCTCCCCGCCTTCGTCGCCAGCCGCACCGAGGTGATCGAGGTCCGGGACGTGGAGATCCCGTGAAGAAGCCGCCTCACTCGATATTTCCGCCCCCGCCCGGGTAGCCGGCCGACACGAAAACCGTCTCGGGAGGCCACTATGCGCGCACCGCAACGTTTTGCCGGCAGGATCGTCTTCTTCGTCCTCTGCGCAACGCTCCTCCTACCCGCCTCAGCGCCCGCAGGCAAGCGCCCGAGCCTCGCCGCCACGGCCCAATACAAGGCGTTGAACGAATACGTCAAGAAGCTGGATGGCCTGATCGGGCAACCGACCACAGCGGCGCAGAAATTGACCTACGAGTCGGAGCTGACGGCGAAGCTGGAAGCGGCCAGCCACAAAGCGAACGCCCTCTTCAATCGCGGCGGCGACGAAGCCAAGACCGAAACCAACGCCAAGTTCAAGCAACAGCAGGCGTCGATCCGCGGGGCCGAAGCGGAGGACGCCGAAGCCCTCGACGCCGAATTCGCCGCCAAGGTCGAGAAGGCGGCGGGGAGCTACCGGGAAAAGCTGCAGCGGGTCGAGACCGGCCACCGGACCTTCGAAACCAAAGTCAACGAGCAGATCGCCGCCCTGCGAGCCGAAAAGGCGCAAGCACCCGAGGTCACCCAGAAAACCGCCATCCAGGAACGCATCACCGCCAAGATCGAGGAACTGAAGGCCAAGCGCCAGGAGGAGAGCAAGAAGCGCGCCGAACTGAAGCAGGGCTTCCGCGACCAGAAGGCCGAACTCCACGCCGCCGAACAGAAGCAGCGCGACGAACTCCAGACCGACGCCGACGCCAAGATCGAAAAAAGCGCCAAGCACTGGAAAAAGGCCTTGGCCGCGAAGAAAGCCAAGCTCGACGCCAAGCGCGACAGCCAGCTCGCCTACCTCACGGCCAAGGCCGAAAAAGGCCGCGCCGACATCGCTTCGATGCCGGCGGTGGGGTGACTCGGACTAGCCGTTAACGGCCTTTTTCAACTCCGCCCCGGGGCTGAACTTCGCTGCCGTTTTCGCGGCGATCTGCATCGACTCACCGGTCTGCGGATTGCGCCCCTCGCGGGCCGGGCGGTCGACGGTCGAGAATTTCCCGAAACCGGTGAATTTCACGTCGTTGCCCGCGGCGAGCTGAGCGGTGATCTCCTCGATCGTCGCGTCCACCGCCTGCTTTGCCTGCCCCGTCTCGAGCCCAGCCCGCTCGGCGACCAGCTTTGCCAACTCATCCTTGGTGATAACCGACATGTGTCTCCTTTGAAGTAGGGGATTAGGCCCGGCCGGGCCCGACCACACCCGGCTTTCTACAGGCCGCGGCGGGCGGAAAGCAGCAGAGCGCTCAATCTTGCGCCCTCAACTCGACCGACTCGGGCGTGCCGAGACCGTTCTCGAGGGTGACTCCGAAGCGCGCGTGCATCGCGGCGGCGTCCGCGCGCAGAGCCGCCCACTGGGGCGTCCCCATCGCCCGCTCGAGGGCGGCCTTGCTCTCGAAAACGGTCTCGGCGACCCGGTAATAAGAGGGTGCGGCGCCTTCGAGCCCGTGCGCGGTGCGGGTCAGCGTCAGGCTGACCGTGCCGGGGATCGCCGCCGCCAGAGGCACGTGCACGTCCCAGTAGTGGCGCTCGAACTCCTCCTCCTCACCGGCCCGGGGGAAGGACCAGCAGGAAATAGCCTTGAAGGAGCCCATGAGGACCAGCGTAGGTCCGCGATCGGACCGCCGGCCCGGGTCCCGGCGCTAGAGGTGGCTGACGGGACTCGAACCCGCGACCGCCTGGACCACAACCAGGAGCTCTACCAACTGAGCTACAGCCACCACGCAGGCCCCAATCTAGCGGGCTAAAGCGGGGATCACCTCGCTACCGAGGAGGGCGATCGCGTCGAGGTCGCGGTGAAGCAGGTGCTGAGCCATGATCCGGGTGACGCCGGCGGCCTCCAGCTCGCGCGCCCGCTCGATGGCCGCGGCGGCGGTGCCGACGATCCACGAGTCCTGCTGGGCGTCGAGGAAGGCCCGTGGATCGGCGGTCTCCCCCTGCCACTCGGCCAGCCTCGCGGCGCGGTCGAGGAGGTCGGCCTCGTCGGCACCGACGACCCAGCCGGTCATCAGCGAGAGTGGCAGCGTCGCGGGGTCGCGGTCCTCGGCTTCGCAGGCCGCATCCATGCGCTCGCGGATCGCGGCCAGTTCCTCCGCGGTCGCCATCACCGCGTTGTACTCGTCGGCGTAGCGCGCCGCGAAGCGGAGGCTGCGGGGTCCTCCCCGCCCGCCCAGGATCATTGGCGGATGCGGGCGCTGGACCGGCTTCGGCAGGGCGTCGAGGCCCTTGGCGCTGAAATAGGTGCCGTCGAAGTCGAAGGGGCCGTCGCGCCAGTGGCCGCGGACGATCTGCATCTGCTCCTCGAGCGCCTCCATCCGCGGCCCGATCTGCGGCAGGTCGAAGCCGTAGATCTCGTGCTCGCGCTCCCACCAGCCCGCCCCGATCCCGAGCTCGACCCGACCGCCGGAGACGTGGTCGGCGGTGACGACCGCCTTGGCGAGGACGGCGGGATGGCGGAAGGTCGCCGGCGAGACCATCGTCCCCAGCCGCAGCGTCTCGGTGACGGCACCGAGGGCGGTAATCGTCCCCCAGGCGTCGAGCGAGCCGCGCTCGCGGCGGTCGGCGACCGAGAGGTAGTGGTCGGAGCGGAACATCGTCCCCACTCCGTGCTCTTCGCAGGCGGCGGCCAGCGCCAGCCAGTCCTCCCAGGTCACGTCCTCCTGGCCCTCGATCATCAGCGCGACTTCCATCCCGCCTCCCCTACCCGTCGCCTGGATTGCCTACCTGGTCGGCCAGATCGCGTAGACCTTGCGCACGGTCTCGTGGACCTCCCACTGGCCGCGCCAGCCGTCCATGGCGATGAACATCGAGCCGGCGCTGAGCTCATGCTTGGTCCCGTCCTCGTCGGTGATCGTCGCCCGCCCGCAGAGCAGGTGCATCATCTCGTTGATGCCCTGCTTCTTGCCGGGGAAGCAGCCGGGAGTGCATTCCCAGACGCCGACCGAGGTGTCGCCGTCGACGTAGGCGTCGAAGTCCGCTTCGCGCGGTTCGCCCTCGGATGCATCCTCGCGCGGCTTCAGCTCCGGCAGCTGCATGCCGCGCAGCTCATCGTCGTCGAGGGAGATCCCGTTGACGCTGGTCTGCAGATTCATGCGGTACGACCTTTCTCTGGTGACGTCGCCTGCCTGGGGACATCCCTTCTATCAGCGTGAACTGGCCTCGCCATTTGTTGCAACGACGAAATTCGCGAAGGCCTCGAACCCGGGCGTCGTGCGCCGCACCAAGTCGGCCTCCAGCTCCGCCGCCCGCCCCGCCAGCGCCGACTCGCCCTCGTCGCCGAGCGCCGCCACCGCCTCGTCGATCATCTCCGGCACCGCCAGCCAGGCCTCGACCAGGGCGAAGTCGGCCTCGGGATGGAACAGCGCGCCCCAGGCGTTGCCGACCCGGAAGGCCTGGTTCTCGGTCCGCTCCGAGGAGGCCAGGTGGGCCGCGCCGTCGGGGAGGTCGAAGACGTCGCCGTGCCAGTGCAGGACCTCGGCCGCCGGCGCCAGCCCGCCGAGGACGGGGTCCTCGGCGTCGCTGACCTCGACCGCAGCGAAGCCCAGCTCCCAGCCCGGGCCGGGCCGCACCTCCGCCCCCAGCGCCCGCGCCAACAGCTGCGCGCCGAGGCAGATGCCCAGCAGCGGCAGCTCGCACTCGACCGCGGCGGCGATCCACTCGCGCTCGACCGCAAGCCCCGGAAAGCGCTCGACTTCGTCGACGTTCATCGGCCCGCCCATGACTACGGCGCCGGCGACCTCCTCGTGGTCCGGCAGCGGCTGTCCGGCCAGCGGCTTCACGGTGTGGACATGGAGCTCGCCGCAGGCGTCGAGGATCCGGTGCGGGCCCTCCCACGGCACATGTTGGATCACCAGCAGGGTTGGACGCTCGTCCACGCTCATCGGCCTCCCAGGCTAGCCGCGCTACGGTTGCGGTGATGGTCAAGTCGAAGCGCAAGGGCAGGGCGAAGGGCAAGGGCAAGTCGACCCACGTCGAGTCGCAGTCCTGGGGGGCGACGGCAATCGGCGCGACCGCGAGCGGTGCCAACGCCCGCGCCGCCCTGGCGATCGGAGCGCTCGCCGTGGGCGCCACCGCGGTCGGCGCCTTCGCGATCGGCCGGCTCTCGGTCGGGCGCCTGGCCGTCCGGCGCGCCAGCTTCAACCAGCTCAGCGTCGAACGGCTCGCGGTCGAGCAGCTGGAGATCGGCAAGCTGACGATCCGCGACCCCCCTCCCTCCCCGTAGGGCCGATCCCGTGGTTCCTTTAGATCCCCTCAGGCGCATCGGGAACTACGCGATGGCGGCGGTGGCCGTGGCCGTTATCTCGTTCGCGTTCGCCACCAACGCCCACGCTGCCGGCGAAGACCTCGGCCCCTGCCCGGTCTTCCCCGAGCCGCCAACCTCACTCGCGGCCAACGCACCCTCGCTCCCCACCCAGGCCGCCTGGAACCAGGACATCTCCAAGGCCCCGCGCGACCCACGCAGTGCCGCGATCCTCTCCTACGTCAACGCTCAGGGGGGCGACGAGATGCACCCGGACTTCGGCTCCCCCCGCCCCTACGGCTTCCCCCTCGCTGTGGTCGGGCCCGGCCAGCGCAAGCTGCCCGTCAACTACACCGCCTACGGCGACGAGAGCGACCCCGGCCCGTTCCCAATCCCCGCCGGCGCCAGGATCGAGGGCGGCGACGGCAGCGACGGCGACCGTCACGTTCTGGCCGTGGACCGCGGCGCCTGCAGGCTCTATGAGCTCTATCGCGCCTTCTATGTATCCGCTCCTAAACCGCACTGGAATGCCGACTCAGGCACCTCCTGGGACCTGCGCTCGGGCGCCCGCCACCCCGAGGGCTGGACCTCCGCCGACGCCGCCGGCCTGCCGATCTTCCCGGGCCTCGTCCGCTACGACGAAGTTGCCTCCGGCCAGCTCGACCACGCGATCCGCGTCACCTTCGAGAGCACCCGCGACGCCTATGTCCACCCCGCCGTCCACTGCGCCGGCGACACCGCCAACCCCAGCGCGCCGCCGATGGGGATGCGGCTGCGGCTGCGAGCCGGCTTCGGGCTCGGCCACTTCAGCGGCGCCGCCAGGACGATTGCGCTGGCGATGAAGCGCTACGGGCTGATCGTCGCCGACAACGGCTCCAACTGGTATTTCAGCGGCAGCAGCGACCGCCGCTGGGATGACGAGAACCTCGATCAGCTGAAGGCGATCCCCGGCAGCGCCTTCGAGGTCGTCAAGAGCGCCGCCCGCCCTCACCCCTGCTGAAACAGAACGGCAACAATCCTCGCCCCGAGCCGCAGCTACAGTTTCCGGGGGTAGGGATCTCTTGACGCACCCGTTCAAACGCAGCCTTCGTGGCACCCTCGCCTACGCCTTCGCGCTGGTGGCGCTGGCGCTGGCCGCGACTCCCGCCGCCGCCGCGCCCGCCGAGCAGGACCCGCTCGACGTGATCGGCCGCACCGCGATCGCCGCGCTCGGCCAGGCCGGCGGCGACCACGCGGTCAACCGGATCAGCGAGAGCCTGGCGATGCTGGCCGCGCAGGAACGCGTCGCCAAGGCCGAAGCCGAGAACCCGGCGCCGAAGCCCGAGCCCGAGGTCCCCGATTACTCCAACATCAAGGACCCCTCCGAACTGCCGCCCGCATCAGCTGGCAGCAACGGCACCAAGTTCGAACGCAAGTCGAAGGGCAACCTCTTCGCCAGCACCCCCGCCTCCGGCGACCCGGAATCAACCTCGATCCTGCTGACCGGGATCGCCCTGCCGCCCCCCAACGCTCCCGAAGTCGTCAAGGGAGTGATCAACAACGCCAACATGATCGTCGGTCGCCCCTATGTCTGGGGCGGCGGTCACGGCTCCTGGTACTCGAACGGCTATGACTGCTCGGGCTCGGTCAGCTTCGCCCTCTTCGGCGGCGGCCTGATCCCGCGCCCGCTCACCTCGGGCGAGCTCGAGGGCTGGGGCGAGCCCGGCCCCGGCAGGTGGATCACCGTCTACGCCAACGCCTCCCACACCTGGGCCACGATCGCCGGCCTGCGCTGGGACACGTCCGGCACCGAAAGCGGCACCGGACCCCGTTGGCACATAGACACCCGCCCCACTGAAGAGTTCGTGGTCCGCCACCCGCCCGGCCTCTAGGCCGCACCCGGTCTGGGTTTCCGCCCGCTCGGCGGACAGCGTGCCCAGCCGCGGGTTTGGATCCGTCGGCATCGGGGCATCTCCAACCCGTCTGAAAATTCGAACCGGAGGCCCAAATTGACCATCGTCGGAATCCTCATCGTGATCATCCTCGTCCTGCTCGTCATCTACCTCTTCCAGCGCGTCCGCTAGCCCAGCTCGCCAGCCCCCAGTGGCAACGGGGGCTACGTCGGCGGAGGTGGCGCCGAGGGAGCCCGCCCTAGAGGCAGGCTCCCGCGCTGGTCCATGCGAGACGGGCGTTCCGCATCGGCGCCTGTCAATGTCGGGCCTTCTCGACCACTCCAGGGAGGACCGAATGAAGCTCCTACGAAGCAAGCTCACCTACGCGAACATCATCTCGACTCTGTGCCTGTTCCTGCTGCTCGGCGGCGGTGCCGCCGTAGCCGCCGACCAGCTCGCCAAGAACAGCGTCGGCACCAAGCAGCTCAAGGGCAACGCCGTCACCTCGGCCAAGATCAAGAACGGCGCCGTGACCTCGGCGAAGATCAAGGACGGCGCGATCACCGGCGCCAAGGTAAATCTCGGCAGCCTCGGCACCGTCCCGAGCGCGACGAGCGCCGGGACCGCGGCAAGCGCCGGCAACGCCAACACGGTCAACGGGCAGACCGTCCAGAAGGTCTTCGCCCTGGTTCCCGACGGCACGGCTGCCCCCCGGGCGATCGCCACGTTCGCCGGCTTCACCCTCACCTCCACCTGCTCGGGCACCAACCCCGACATCGACCTCGTCTCCCCTGCCGGCATCGCGGCCGACATGAAGTCCCAGGGCAACGGCGGGGGGATCAACCCAGGGCCGGTAATCGGAGGCGCACAGGGCCCCGGACCGCAGACGCTCGAGCTCAATCGGGACGGCACCAACGACAACGATCGCGGCGAGACCAACTTCTCGGCCGCGCTCCTCAACGGGACCGTCGTCAGCGGCGTGATCGGATTCGAGGACTCGGAATCGTTCGTCGACACCGATGCCTGCGCGATCTACGGCCACGTGACGATCGGCGGCTAGCGGCAGGGCGCTCGGCGGGTCTGCGCGACCGCCGAGCGCCTGCGGTTTGGTCCAGGCCTCTTCCAGCGCGTGCGCCAGCCGAGCAAGAAACTTGAACCAAATTGGGTACCAACTGGGTCTTCGATGAGGACCAGGCGCCGCCAGAGAGTTCGCAACCGAACCGAGGAGGCACCCAAGATGCGCTTCGCGATCATCTACTCGCCCAAACATCCGGTCCCGCAGGACCAGATACCGGAGCTACTGAAAGGCATGGCCACTTGGATGGAGAGCCACCAGAGCCGGCTCGAGGGGGTCCATTTCTTCGTCGGCGGAGGCGGCTTCGGCACCATTGACGTGGACGACACCGCGGACCTGACCCGAATGATCTCCGAGCATCCGTTCACGCAGTACTCCGAGGTCGAGATCAAGCCGCTGGTCGACCCCGCGACCGCGATGTCGATCCTGCAGGAGACCTACGCCTGAGCGACGGCGACGCCCCCGGTTGGATTCGAACCAACGACCATCGGCTTAGAAGGCCGGTGCTCTGTCCACTGAGCTACGGGGGCCAAGCGCAAGCGTAGAGCCCGGCGGGGCGGCCGGTCCGCCGGCGGTGCCCTACGATCCCGCGCATGCCGTCGGCGGGGGTCGCAGGTGTCGAGCTTCACTTCGAGCGCGCCGGCGCGGGTGCGCCGCTGCTGCTGATCCAGGGCATGGGCGGCACCCACCTCTCCTGGGGCGAGGCGTTCCTGGCTCCGCTGCGCGAGAGCTTCGACTGCGTCAGCTTCGACAACCGCGGCATCGGCCTCTCCGGCGCGATCGCCGACCCCTTCTCCACCCAGGAGATGGCGGCCGACGCGCTCGCGTTGCTCGACGCGCTCGGGATCGAGCGCGCCCACGTGCTGGGGATCTCGATGGGCGGGATGATCGCCCAGGAGCTGGCGCTGGCGAACCCCGAGCGGGTCCGCAGCCTGATGCTCGGCTGCACGTACTGCGGCGGCCCCGGCTCGCGGCTGATGGACCCGGCCGACTTCGGGCCGTTGGCCGAAGCGATGGCCTCCGGCGACCGCGACAGCGTCTTTCGCGCCTCCTGGGAGGTCAACCTCTCCCCCGGCTTCCGCGCCGAGGAGGGCCGCTACGCCGCCTTCGCGGAGATGGCGGCGGCGGCACCCGCCTCACGCCAGATCATCGAACTGCAGATGCAGGCGATCTTCGGCCACGACACCAACGAGCGCCTGCCCTCGCTGGCGCTGCCGACCCTGGTCCTGCACGGCACCGTCGACCGGGTGCTGCCGGTCGTCAACGGCCGCCTGATCGCCTCGCTCGTCCCCGACTCCCAGCTGGAGATCTTCGCGGACGTCGGCCACATGTTCTGGTGGGAGCAGCCCGAGCGCTCGGTCGAGCTGATCCGGGACTTCGCGCGCTAGATCCGTCCTAGGGACAGCCGGCCGGGTCGAGCTTGCCTTCGACCTTGAAGACGTAGTCCGGCTGGGGCACGATCGACTTCTCCTCCACCACCAGTTTCAGCGCCGGGTCATCTTTGACCCATCTGTAGATCGGGTACCAGTATTCGGCTTCAACGCTGTCCTGGGTCGCTTCGCTCATGATCAGGTAGTCGTAGTCGCCGGCGTTGATCAGGCGGCGGAAGGTCTCGCAGCTCTGTGGCAGGCGGTTGGAGCCGTGGTCGCCGCGGACGCCGATGAAGTCGACGTCGTTGTTGAGCTTGCCGCCGTAGAACCCGTACTGGCCGAAGATGATCTCGCTGGAGCCGATGATCCCGATCCTCTTGTGCTCCAGGTTGCGGGCGAAGTTGTAGGCCTGGCGCGGCCCGCCTTCGCCGAGGAACGGCAGCGGGTTGGCGTAGTGGTCGTTCGCGTACTGGACCTGCTGGGCGCGGCCGAAGACGACCAGAACGAAGACCATCGCCACGCAGGCCCCGGCGACGACGACCCGGCTCATCGAGCCGCGCACGCGGCCCAGGGTCAGCGATGCCGGCAGCCAGACCAGCGCCGCCGTGATCAGGATCGTGCCGACGAGATAGCCCGGATACCAGCGCGGCGTCGCCAGCACCGTGATCGCGTAGACCGCGGTCAGGAAGAGCAGCGTCTTGAAGGCGCGCCCGTCGGGCGCCCGCAACGGTCGCGCGATCGGCAGCAGCACCATTGCCAGCACCAGCCCCGGGATCAGGTAGCGGGTGTTGGTGAAGAAGCCGGTCGGCGAGCCCTCCTGCCCGGCCGCGGTAAGCGGCGTGAACAGATAGAAGACCGCGGTCGCCAGCGCCGCTGCAGCGAGCACCCGCAATACCTTGTTGTTCGACCTCCAGACGATGTAGACCGCGGCGGAGCCGGCCATGATCAGGATCAGCGGCCACAGCGGCCCGAGCGCGTTTTCCAGCTCGGGGAAGAACCAGCGCCGGTAGATCGTCGGTTCGGTCAGGTAGTGGGCGACCGAGAAGCGCGGCCGCGGGTCGAGCGGCATCTGGTCCGGCGTCGGCAGGTTGAGCGGGCCGAACTTGCTCTGCGGGATCGGGTTGCCGCCGGTGTGGATCGCCGCCCGCAGATACCAGTAGCCACCGACGATCAGCATCGGCAGCCCCATCACCCAGGTCGTGGTCCAGCGCCGGCCGCTGGCGCTGAAGAGGACCATCCCGACCGAGATCACGGCGACCGGGATCAGGAAGGTGAGCTTGACCGAGGCGGCGAGCCCGGCGGCGATCCCAGCCATCACCAAGGGGCCCTTGTCGAGCAGCGGCGCGTTCTGCTCGGGCGTGTCCTGGACCGCTCCCGCCGTCGGCGCCCGCCGCTGGTGGCCGTTGATCAGGAAGGCGGCGAAGGCGAGCAGGAAGGCGAAGCCCATGATGTCGTTGCGTGCCTCGCCCGGCTGGGTTTCGATCATCACCCCGGAATCGAGGACGATCGCGGCGGCGACCAGGGTGGCGGCGCCGACCTTGTAGGGGCGCCCGCAACACCAGGCCGCGAGCAGGGCGATCGCCAGCCAGATCAGGTTCTGCAGCGGCGCCAGCCAGTCGCTCTTGAAGAGCACGATCGTCGCAGCGTTGATCAGCTCGGTGCTGGCCGGGTAGAACCAGGCCGCCAGCCGCAGCGGGTCGGTGAAGTGCAGCGGCCAGGTCGAGGCGTCCTGCGCCATCGCCGCCGAGAAGGGCATGTGGTACCAGGTGGTGTCGCCACCGAACATCCCGAAGTCGAGGCTCGAGAAGGACGGGAAGGTCCACTCGGCGACGGTGAAGGAGGCGACCCCGAGCGCGATCAGCAGCGCCACGGTGCTGACGCTCGGCGCTTTCACCTCCCGCCGCTCCCCCGGCGCTTTCGAGCGGCCGAGCCAGGCGGCGCCGAGGCCGGTGGCGATGCAGCCGGCGACGATCCAGCCGAGCGTGAGGATGCCGATCGTGCCGAGGATCTCCAGCGCCAGGATCAGCAGGGCGACGGCGATCGTGGCGTCGGCGAGCCGCGCCAGGGCACCGGAGAATTCCGGCACGATCCAGCGCCGCAGCCAGTAGCCGCCGAGGCCGAGCGCGCTGACGATGCCGATCAGGGCAAGGCAGCCGCCGATGTAGGAAGCGAAGGAGGGCGCCACGAGCGCGGGATGCTATTCACCCGCGCCCGCGCCGCGATCCCTGGCTAGGAAGCGGCCGCGGGGATGCGGCAGGAGACCCCGGTCCCGGCCAGGCCGCAGTACCCGTTCGGCACCTTGTGCAGGTACTGCTGGTGGTAGTCCTCGGCGTAGTAGAAGACGCCGGCGGGCTCGACCTCGGTCGTGATCGGCTCGTGCCCGGCGGCGCGCAGCGACTCGTTGTAGGCCTCGCGGGCCATCTCGGCGGTCGCCTTCTGCTCGTCGTTCACGAAGTAGATCCCGGAGCGGTACTGCGTGCCGACGTCGTTGCCCTGGCGCATCCCCTGGGTCGGATCGTGCTCCTCGAAGAACACCTTCAGCAGGTCGGCGTAGCTGACCTTCGCCGGGTCGAAGGCGACCAGGACTGCCTCGGCGTGACCGGTGCGGGCGGAGCAGACCTCCTCGTAGGTGGGGTTCGGCGTGACCCCGTTCATGTAGCCGACCGCGGTCGTGTAGACCCCGTCAAGGGTCCAGAACAGGCGCTCCGCGCCCCAGAAACAGCCCAGCGCGAAGTAGGCGGTCTCGATCCCCTCCGGGAACGGCGGCTTCAGCGGCGTGCCGAGCACGGCGTGGGCGGCGGGAACGTCGAAGCCGGGCTCGCTGCGACCGGGCAGCGCATCCTCGGGGGCGGGCATCTTGGTCTTCTCGGGATTCAGCATCGTCATCAGCTTTCCAAGTCTCGTCATAGGTGTTACCTCCTCCCTGGAAGTTACGCTCTCGAGCTAACGAGTCTGTGAACCGAAGCGTGCTTGGACTCGATCCGGCTCAACGAGAGGAGCAGTTATGCAGGGGATCAAGTGCGGAGTGGCCAGCTTGGTTGCGTTTGTGGCGATCATCAGCAGCGCCAGCGCCGCACAGGTCACCGTCGGCAGCCCGTTGACGGGTTCCTTCTCTTCGGGGACGACCCTCAACGAGGGAACCGCGATTAATTTCGCCCTCGGTGCTCCGGGTGCCACTGCCACCTCTCCGGTGAGCGGCATGATCGTCAGCTGGCACCTGCTCGACGCCGAAGGCGGCCCGTTTACGCTCCGCGTGCTGCGCCCGGCCGGGGGAACCTCCTACACCGGTGCCGGCTCCAGCAACCCGGTCGTCGCGGCGGGAGTCGGCCTCCAAACCTTTCCCACCAGCATTCCGATCCGAGCCGGAGACGCAGTCGGCCTCGACCTCATCAAAGGGAACAAACTCTCGTCGACGGCCGCACCCGGCTCCGGAGCCGCCAGCTGGATCCCACCGCTGGCGGAAGGCTCCACCCGGCCCTTCGAAGGCCCGGCCTCGGGAGCCGAATTCGGCTTCAACGCCGTGGTTCAGCCACAGCCCACCATCACTGGCCTCGGCCCCGCTTCCGGTTCCTTCAAGGGCGGTGCCGCGGTGGCGATCAACGGCACCGAATTCACTGGCGTCAAAGCGGTCCTCTTTGGACCCAACGCCGCGGTCAGCTTCGCGGTCGGCTCCGAAAGCCAGATCACCGCGGTGGCTCCTCCCGGCACTCCCGGCAGCGTCGACGTCACGGTCACCGCACTCGGGGGCACCAGCCCGGTCAGCGCAGTCGACCGCTTCACCTACACGGCCTGCGTCGTCCCGAACTTGAACGCCAAGAAGCTGAAAGCGGCGAAGAAAAAGCTGAAGGCGGCAGGCTGCAAGGTCGGCAAAGTGACCAGGAAAGACGGCGTCAGCGCCAAATCGGGCAAGGTCGTCAAGCAGGGACCGAAGCCCGGCAAGAAGCTGGCGCCGGGGACGAAGGTCAACGTCACCCTCGGCTAAGACGAGTAGGTCAGGTTCGGGGGTAGGATTTTCGACGGCACGCTACGAAGGGGAGACGATGCGACGGCTCATCTGCGGTGTTTTTCTCGGCTTGGTCGGCCTGTTGGCGATGGCGCCCGGCGCCGGCGCGGCTCCGGTGATCGTCGGCTCCCCCCTTGTCGGACCCTTCGGGCAGTCGGGCGGCTCAGGGATCACGGCCACCCTGCTCAACGTTGCGATCGCTGCACCCGGGGCGAGCTCGACCTCCCCGGTCGACGGCGCGATCATCCGCTGGCACCTGCTCAGCGCTGAGGGAGGTCCATTCCGGCTGCGGGTATTGCGCCCTGCCGGGGGCACCTCCTTCACGGCGGTGGGGACCAGCGCGGGCGTCACCGCTCTCGGCCCGGGGGTGGAGACCTTCCCGACCGCACTGCCGATCAATGCCGGCGACACCGTCGGCCTCGACATCGTCAAAGGCTTGAAACTCGGCGCCTTGCCGAACCCGGCCGCGGTGATTGGCGCCTTCGACCCGATCCTGGTCGAAGGCTCGACCCAGGCGCTCACCGTCTCCACTCCCGGCGTCGAATTCGGCTTCAACGCCGAAGTCCAACCGGCGCCCACGGTGACCGCCGTCGCTCCCAAGTCAGGCACCTTCAAGGGCGGGAACAAAGTGAAGATCACCGGCACCGACTTTGCGACCGTCACCGCGGTCAGCTTCGGCAACCTCCCCGCTAAGAGCTTCACGGTCAGCTCGGAAGGCACGATCGTCGCGATCGCCCCGCGCGTCCCGAAACCGCGCCAGGTCGACATCACGGTCACCACGGTCGCCGGGACGAGCATCGTCGGCAAAACCGATCTCTACAGCTTCGCTGCCTGCCTGGTCCCGAGCGTGAAGGCGAAGTCGCTGCAGGCCGCCAAGAAGAAACTGAAGAAAGCGGGCTGCAAGGTCGGCAAGGTGACGAGGGCCGCCGGCGTCAGCGCCAAATCGGGCAAGGTCGTCAAGCAGGGACCGAAGCCCGGCAAGAAGCTGGCGCCGGGGACGAAGGTCAACGTCACCCTCGGCTAGCCGTCGCAACGACGAACGGCTGGCGCCTCAGCGCAGCTGCGCAAGGATCGCGCCGCTGTCCATCTCGTCCCAGGCCTCGGCGATCAGGCCATCGCGGACCCGCAGGATCGCCGTCGAAGTGAACTCGACCCGGTGCCCGCTGGCGGCGACGCCGAGGAACTCGCCGCCGTGGGTCCCGGCCCAGCGCTGGTGGGCGGCGACGAGGTCTTCCTCGCCGAGGATCAGCTCGATCGTGTGCTCGAGGTCGGGGAAGGCGGCGAGGAAGTAGTCGACCGCCTGGCGCTGGCCGGTGCGGCCGCGGGGCTCGCCGTCGTGGACGAAGTCGATGCTGAGCAGGCGCTCGCAGGCGGAGGAGTCGCGCTCGACGATCGCCTCCCGGTAGAAGCGCCGCACCAGCTCCTTGTTCTCGGCCACACCCATGGTCAGGGCATTATCGGGCGCGGCCGGTAGGTTCTGCTCATGGGTTGCCTGCTGGTCCTTTTCGCCTTCATCTCGCCGCGCTTGGCTCTGTTCGCGATGTGGCTGTTCACCGACCTGCTCAGCCGCGCCTACGACGAGTGGGTCATCCCCCTGCTCGGCTTTTTCCTGCTGCCCTGGACGACGCTCGCCTACGCGGCGATGTGGAGCGTCGGCAGCGACGAGGTCTCGGGCTTCGAGTGGTTCATCGTCGTCCTCGCCTTCGTCATCGACCTCGGCGCCTACGCGAACCGCAGCCGAGCGCGCCGGTCCTGACCGGAGCCCGTTCGGACCCGGCTCAGGGCTGCAGCGGGTAAGCGACGCGGATGTGGGCCTTGGAGACCACCATGAACGCCCGGGTGCTGACCTCGCCGCTGCTCAGCCGGGTCACTTCGACGTTGGTCAGCGGCACGAACTCGAGGTCGCCGCGATTGAGCGAATCCGAGAAGCGGCTCTGATAGCCGGCCGGCGGCAGCGTCACGTCGCCGACGATCAGGTGGGTGTCGGTTTCGAACGCCGCGCGCTCGATCCGACGCTCGATCTGATCGCCCTGAGGCGTGCTCACCTGTCTGTCGTCGATTCCGTTCATCTGGGTCGTTCCGTTCAAGTTCATATCGGCACGTCCTCTCGTTGGCCAAAGGGGAATCTGGAGTTTGGTTCCCGATTGCGCCATTGGACAAACGTCCATGTGCCATTTATTCGGCTTGCGGAAGCGGAATTCCGGGTTTGCAAGAGAATTCCGATGTTTCTTTTGGCAGCCGCCGCCCAGATCGGCGAATCCCTAAAAGAGGGCCCTCGCCGCCCAGGACCCCTGGGGGCGGGAAGCCGCTCGCCTCTGCCGTCCGTCAATCGGGGTGCCCGGATTCGAACCGAGGACCTCGGCCACCCAAAGGCCGCGCGCTACCAGGCTGCGCCACACCCCGAACGCAGCGATTGTAGTTAGCGTTGGGCCAATGGCCGACGTCCGCCCCTTCAAAGCCCTGCACTACGACCTCGCCAAGGTGGGCGGATTGGGCGCGGTGGCGGCACCACCGTACGACGTGATCGACGCCCCCGGGCGGGCGGCGCTGCTGGCGCGCTCGCCCTACAACGCGGTCGCCGTCGACCTGCCGAAGCCGTTCGACCCGGCCGATCCCGACTTCAACCCAGGCGGGGACCCCTACGCGAAAGCGGCAGCGGCGATCGAGTCGTGGCGCGCGGAGGGAGTGCTGGTCGACGACGCCGAGCCGGCCTACTGGGCGCTGATCCAGGACTACACCGCCCCCGACGGGAAGAAGCGCAGCCGCCACGCCATCCTCGCCCAGGTCCGGGTCGAGGATTACGAGAGCGGCACCGTGCGCCCGCACGAGCGCACCCATCCCGGGCCGCTGCTCGACCGCCTCGAGCTGACCCGCGCCACCCACCTCAACCTCTCGCCGATCTTCTCGCTAAGTACCGCGGACGCCTGGCCCCTGGTCGAGCCGGCCGTACAGGGCGAGCCCTGGGGTGAGGTGACCGACGAGGACGGCACCGTCAACCGCGTCTGGCGGATCGGCGGCCCGGCGATCTGCGCCGCGGTCAGCGAGCGCCTGGCCAGTGCCCAGCTGCTGATCGCCGACGGCCACCACCGCTATGAGACCGCCCGCACCTACCGCGACGAGGTCGGCGGCGAGGGCCCGCACAACTACACGCTGATGGCGCTGACCGGGCTCGACGACCCGGGCCTCACCGTCTTCCCCACCCACCGCCTGCTCTCCGGCTTCGCCGCCAACCCGGAGCGGATGCGCGACTTCGGCGCCGGCATGCGCGAGCTGTTCGACAGCGAGGAGGTCGCGCTCGGCGCGATCGACCCCGGCGGCGAGCAGGGCGTCGGCGTCTATGGCCTCTACGACTCCTTCCACAAGCAGGCCTACCGGCTCCGCCTCAAGGACGTGGCGGCGCTCGACCGCCGGCTCGAGGGCAAACCGGAGGCCTACCGCCGGCTCGACTCGGCGATCCTCGAGACCCTCGTGCTGAAGGGCCTGGCGGGGATGAGCGACCACGACATCGACGAGCGCAACGGGCTCGAGTACGCGAAGAGCGTCCCCGCCGCGATCGCCGCCGTCGACTCCGGCAACTTCGAGATCGCCCTGATCCAGCGGCCGGTCCCGGTCGAGCAGGTCAAGGCCGTCGCCGAAACCGAAGAGAACATGCCGCCCAAGTCCACCTACTTCTTCCCCAAGGTGATGACGGGCATGGTCTTCAGCCGGGTTGGCTGAGCCGGCGGGGCGCGTAGGATCAACCCGTGGTCAAGATCTACACGAAGAAGGGCGATGACGGCAGCACTTCGCTCTGGTACGGCGGCCGCGTCCCCAAGCACCACGGCCGCACCGAGGCCTACGGCGCTCTCGACGAGGCCTGCTCCGCCCTCGGCCTCGCCCGCGCTCTCTGCGATGCCGGCCAGACCGAGCTGGCGGCCGACATCCTGCGCCTGCAGAACGACATCTTCATCGCCGGCGCCGAGCTGGCGACCGCGCCCGAGGCGGCCGCGCGACTCGAAGACGGGGTCAGCCGCACCACGGAGGCGATGGTCGTCGAGCTGGAGGGGCTGATCGACCGCTACATGTCCGAGGTCGAACTGCCGCCGAAGTTCGTCATCCCCGGCGGCAACGAACTCTCGGCCCAGCTCGACATCGCCCGCACCGTGGTCCGACGCGCCGAGCGGCGCATCTCCGCCCTCGAGGAAGAAGGCCAGCTCGCCAGCGAGACCGTGATCCACTTCGTCAACCGCGCCTCCGACCTCGTTTACGCGATGGCCCGCTGGGCCGACGTCGACGACCCGGCCCTGTTCGAGGGCCGCGGCAAGGCCTGACGCGTGAGCCTGAAGGCCGTCGCCCGCCGGATCGAGGGCTTCGCCCACGAGATCGACCTCGAGGGCGGTCACGAGCTGATCGTCGACGAGCCCGCCGACCGTGGCGGCACCGATACCGGCCCGCGCCCGACCCAGCTGCTCGCGACCAGCCTCGCCGGCTGCACCGCGATCACGATCGAGATGTACGCCGACCGCAAGGGCTGGGACGTCGGCAAGCTCGAAGTCGAGGTCGAGATGGGCTACGCCGACACCGTCCCCAACTCCTTCGACGTCAAGATCGCGCTGCCGGCCGAGCTCGACGACGAGCAGCGCCGCAGGCTGCTGGTGATCGCGACCAAATGCCCCGTCCACAAGGTCCTCGCCGGCGAGGCGACCGTGACCGTGACCGAGCGGGTCGAGGCGGCCTGATGGACCTCGGGCTCGCCGGCAAGTCCTGCATCGTCACCGGCGCCAGCCGCGGGATCGGCCGCGAGGTGGCGCTCGGGCTCTGCGCCGAGGGCGCCAACGTCCTCCTCGTCGCCCGCGACGAGCACCGCCTCCGCGACGTCCAGGAAGAGGCCGACGGCGCCGGGCGCCGGGCCGGAGGCCGCGCCGCGACCCTGCCGCTCGACGTCACCGCCCCGGAGGCCGGCGAGCGCATGCTCGCGGTCGCCGACGAGTACTTCGGCGGCCTCGACGTGCTGGTCAACAACGCCGGCAGCGCCAGCTGGCGCGACCTCGATGACGTCCCCGACGAGGACTGGCGCGCCCAGTACGAGCTCAACGTGATGGCGCCGCTGCGAGCGATGAAGGCGGCGGCCCCGGCGATGGCCGAGCGCGGCTGGGGCCGGATCGTCAACGTCTGCTCGACCGCCGGCAAGCGCCCCTCGGCGTCGATGCCGGAGTACTCGGTGGCGAAGGCGGCCGAGCTCTCGCTCTCGCGCCTGTTCGCCGACCGCTACGCCGCCACCGGAGTCCTCGTCAACGCGATCTGCCCCGGCCCGACCGAATCGGAGATGTGGATGGCACCCGGCGGCCTGCTCGACCAGTCCCGCGATCTCGGCGGCGCCGATTCCCGAGAGGAGGCACTCGCCGAGGCCGGCTCCAAGCGACCGATCGGCCGCCTCGCCGCCGCCGAGGAGATCGCCGGCGCGATCGTCTTCCTCTGCTCCGAGCGCGCCTCCTACGTCGCCGGCGCCGCTTGGTCCGTGGACGGCGGCACCGTCCAAGTAATCATTTGACCGCCGACCTCACGGCGCGCCTGATCGACCCGGCCGAGGCGGAGGCCAAGGCGGGGCCGGGGGTGAAGGCGGCGGTGCTGTTGGCGCTCTACGGGTGGCCCGAGGAGCCGGGGTTGATCTTCACCGAGCGCCGCGCCGATCTGCGTCGCCACGCCGGCGAGATCTCGTTCCCGGGCGGTCGCCAGGACCCCGGCGACGCCGACCTGGCGGCGACGGCGCTGCGCGAGACCGAGGAGGAGATCGCCGTCGATCCCGCCGCGGTCGAGCTGGTCGGCGCCCTGCCGGCGGTCTCCACCTTCGTCACCAACTACCGGGTCCACCCGTTCGTCGGCCTCGTTCCCAGCCCGCTCGAACTCGGCTTGGAGCCGAACCCAAGTGAGGTGGAGACGGTGCTGACGGTCTCGCTCGCGCGCCTGCGCGAGTGCTATGAGATGCGCCGCCTGGTCCGCCGCGGCGTCCCCATCCACACCCCCACCTACGAGGTGGAGGGGCAGCTGATCTGGGGGGCGACTGCGCGGATCCTCGGCGACTTCATGGAGCGGGTCGGCTGAGCAGCCCTCCTCAGTTGGCGACCTTGTCCTTTTCGGGCTGGGGGACGATGCGGATGTAGGGCCGCGGCTCCTCCCAGCCATCCGGGTAGATCTCCTTGGCCTGGTCGTTGGAGACCGAGCCGGCGATGATCACGTCGTCGCCCTGCTTCCACTGGGCCGGGGTCGCGACTTTGTGGTTGGCGGTCAGCTGCAGCGAGTCGATCACCCGCAGCACCTCGTCGAAGTTGCGCCCCGTCGTCATCGGGTAGACGAGGATCAACTTCACTTTCTTGTCGGGACCGATCACGAAGACGTTGCGGACGGTCTGGTTGTCGACCGGGGTGCGGTCGCCGGGGTCACCGGAGACGTCCGCCGGCAGCATGCCGTAAGCCTTCGAGACCTCGTAGTCGGCGTCGCTGATGATCGGATAGTTGGGAGCCGTCCCCTGCGTCGCCTCGATGTCCGCCGCCCACTGCTCGTGTTTGTCCAGCGGGTCCACCGAGAGACCGATGATCTTGACGTTGCGCTTCGCGAACTCGGGCTCGATGCTGGCCATGTATCCGAGCTCGGTCGTGCAGACCGGCGTGAAGTCTTTCGGGTGCGAGAAGAGGACGGCCCAGTCGTCGCCGATCCACTCGTGGAAGCTGATCGGGCCCTCGGTCGTCTCGGCCTGGAAGTCGGGTGCTACGTCACCAAGTTGCAAACCCATTTCGAAGCGCTCCTTCTAGAAGATTTACCTTAATCCCCATCGAATTTTAGCTATTTGGGTTCGCGGGCTCTAGATATTAGCTGCAGAGCCAAATCGGCCATCACGGCGGCCCACTTAGCCGGATCCTCTATCTGCGAATCGGTGATCGCAACCGGTATTCGCCAGGTGCTGCCGGCGATCCGGACCAGCTCCGATCCGCCCTCCCGCAGCGCCGGATCGACGCTGCCCGCTGCCTCGTAGACGAAGCCGCGCAGCGGCGTGTCGACCAGGTGTTCGAGCAGCCGCTCCAACCGCGGTCCGTGGATCGCCTCCAGCAGCTCGTCCTCGCCGGTGGCGGAGCCGAGCAGGTAGTAAGCGACGGTTACGTCGGCGACCAGCTCGAGCAGGGTCCCGGGACGGTTGGGGTCGGCCAGGGCCGGCTCGATCCCCGCCGCCTCGATCGCCGCCAGGCCCGCCTCCCCGCGACTGGTCCCGCGCACGGCCCAGCCGTCGGCCAGCAGCCGCTCCCCCAGCGAGCGCCCGCGACAGCCACAACCGACGATCAGCGCACGAGCCACGGGCGGGACTCTACGCCGCTCGAGACCGCTACCAGTCCTGCCCGAACTCCCCCCGGCCCTGCAGCCGCAACCGCTCGTCCTTGGCGACCTCGCGCTCGAGGTCGGCCTCGGTCATCTCGCGAGCACCGCGCCGTCGGCGCATCTCGTTCTGGGCCTCCAGCATCTGGCGCACGTCGTCGATCTCGTTCTGCGCCTCGACCTCGGGTGAGCGGGTCGGTTCCCAGTGCACGAGCTGCGCGGAGTCGCCCTGATAGGCGCGCCCGACGAGCACGAGCACGCCGACCATGAACAGCACGATCCCGATCGTCCCCAGAACGAACAGCATTTATTCAGGATACGGTCCAGCGATGAGTGATTTCAACGAGCTGGCCAGCATCGACGGCACGATCACGCCCACGGCGGACGCGACCATCGGCCTCAAGGACGACGGGCTCTACCGCGGCGACGGCGCCTTCGAGGTGATCCGCCTCTATGCCGGCAGGCCGTTTGCGCTCGGCGAGCACGTCGACCGGCTCGGGCGCTCGTCCGCGGCGATCGGGCTCGGGTTCGACCGCGCCGCGCTGGAGGCCGAGATCGCGGCACTGCTCGACCGGGCCGGCCCGGTCGACTGCCAGCTGCGGCTGATCGTCACCCGCGGAGGCCGCCGCATCGCCGCCACCGAGCCGGTTCCCGCGCACGCCGAATCGGTCCGGGTCACCACGATCCCATACTCGACCACCGGCATCCTCGACCGCGTCAAGTCGCTCTCCTATGCCGCCAACATGCACGCCACCCGCCGTGCCAAGCAGGGCGGCGCCGACGAGGCGCTGCTGGTCCAAGCCGACGGAACCGTGCTGGAGCCGCCGACCTCGACGATCTTCTGGGCAGACGCCGAGGGCACCCTGCGCACCCCCTCGCTGGAGCTGCCGATCCTCGACTCGATCACCCGCGACCGGCTGGTCGCCGCGCTCGCGGTCGAGGAGGGCACCTACCCGCTGAACGACCTGCTCGCCGCCTCCGAGGCCTTCCTCGCCTCGACCACCCGTGAGGTCCAGGCCGTCGCCGCGATCGACGACGTCGAGCTGCCGTCGGTCCCCGGCCCGCGCACGCTCGCCGCCCAGCAGGCCTTCGCCGACACGGTCGCTCGCGAGCTCGGAACCGGCTGATGGGCCTGGTCGAGGTCGCGATCGACGACCAGCGCGTCGCCCTCGTGACGCTCGACGACCCCGCGACCCGCAACGCCCTCTCGCCGCGGCTGAAGGCAGAGCTGATCGAGGCGCTGCGACGGCTCGACGGCGACCCCGAGGTGCGCTGCATCGTGGTCACCGGCTCCGACAAGACCTTCGCCGCCGGTGCCGACATCCGCGCCCTCGCCGCGCAGCCGATCGGCGACCCGCCCGATCCCGAGCGCGCCGCATTCTGGGCCGAGCTGGGCGCGGTCCAGACGCCGTTGGTCGCGGCCGTTTCCGGCTACGCCCTCGGCGCCGGCTGCGAGCTGGCAATGGCCTGTGACCTGATCGTCGCCGACGAGAAGGCCCGCTTCGGCCTGCCCGAGGTAACCCTCGGGATCATCCCCGGCGGCGGTGGAACCCAGCGCCTGACCCGGGCGATCGGCAAGCAACGGGCGATGGAGTATGTGCTGACCGGTCGCCATTTCGATGCCAAGGCCGCCGCTGAGTGGGGCTTGGTGAGCCAGGCGGTCCGCAAGGGCGCGTGGCTCGCGGCGGCACTCGAGGTCGCGCGGACGATCGCAGCGCGGGCTCCGATCGCGACCCGGCTCGCCAAGCGCGCGGTCCTGGCTGCCGAGGAAACCGGCCTGCGCGACGGGCTCGCGGTCGAGCGCGAGCTCTTCGACCAGGCGATGGCGACCGAGGACCGCATCGAGGGCACCACCGCCTTCCTCGAGAAGCGCGCCCCTGACTTCAGGGGGCGCTAGCGAGAGCGACGCTCAGTGGTTGTGCTCGTCGGCGAGCCGGAACATCAGTTCGTCGGGGTAGCACCAGCTCCAGTCCTCGCCCGGCTCGGCCGAGCGGATGATCGGATGCCCGGTCCCCTGGTGGTGAGCGGTTGCGTGCTTGCCGACTGAGTTGTCGCAGCAGCCGATATGGCCGCAGGTCTGGCACATCCGCAGGTGGACCCAGCGCATCCCCGTGGCCAGGCACTCTTCGCAGCCCTCGACCTCAGCCGGGAGGTTGAGGATCTGAACCGAATCGAGATGGGTGCATTCCGTGGCCGTACCTCGAAGATACAGCCCCGGCCTCGGTCAGGAGGTGTAGAGCAGCACCCAGATCGCGATCGCCAGCACCGAGACGACTGCCAGCCGCGTCCCCTCTGCCCGGTCGTCGCGGTAGGCGATCGCGGCGAGGAACAAGCCCACCGGCGGCAGCAGCACCGCAAGGGCGTAGGGAAGATATTCGCTGGCGCGCTCGCCCATCTGCGCAGCCTAGGGCAAGGCCCCGGGCGCTACGACTACGGGGTCATCTCGACGGGCTCGCCGCCGGGCAGCCAGTGCGCCTCGACCGGGGGCGGGCTGTCGCGCAAGAAGCGCTCGGCATCGAGCGCGCCCATGCAGCCGGTGCCGGCGGCGGTGACCGCCTGGCGGTAGGTGTGGTCGACGACGTCGCCGACGGCGAAGACACCGCCGAGGTTGGTGCGGGTCGAGCCCGGCTCGGTGACGATGTAGCCGTCCTCGTCGGTCTCGACGATTCCCTTGACGACCTCGGAGCGGGGCACGTGGCCGATCGCGACGAAGGCGCCGGTCGCCTCGATCTCCTCGATCTCGCCGCTCTCGGCGTTGCGCAGGCGGACCTTCTCCAGTTTGCCGTCCTCGCCGGCGACGAACTCCTCCGGGATGAACGGGGTCTTGAGGGAGATGTTCTCCTTCTCGCGAGCGCGATCGAACATGATCTTGGAGGCGCGGAACTCGTTGCGGCGGCCGATGATCGTCAGCTGGTCGGCGAACTTGGAGATGAAGATCGAGTCCTCCATGGCGGAGTCGCCGCCGCCGACGACGATCACGTCGTGGCCTTTGAAGAAGGCTCCGTCGCAGACGCCGCAGGTGGAGACGCCGCGGCCGGCGAGCTCCATCTCCCCGGGGACGCCGAGTCGTTTCGGCTCCGCCCCCATCGCCAGGATCACGGTCTTGGCGCGGTACTCCTCGTCGCCGAGGAAGACCTTCTGGACGCCGCCGTCGGAGAGCTCGACGCGGTCGACGTCGTCGCTGACGAAGCGGGTCCCGAAGCGCTCGGCCTGGGCCCGGAACTGGCTCATCATCTCCGGGCCCATGATCCCCTCGGGGTAACCCGGATAGTTCTCGACGTCGGTCGTGTTCTGCAGCTGGCCACCCCACTGGAAGCCCTCGAATACGAGCGGCTCGAGGTTGGCACGGGCGGTGTAGAGCGCCGCCGTGTAACCGGCCGGCCCGCCGCCGATGATGATCACGTTCTCGACTTTGTTGTCAGTCATGTCCGTCATTTCTGCCGTCTGGAGTCTATTACTTCACTTTGTATAGTAGCCCCTTCGGAGGCGGAGGGCAATTCGCTCATCCCCGGCTCGAGCCCGGAGGTCGCTTCGCCGCCGCGCTCGATTGGCAGCCCCTCCGTCTCCCAGCGGTGGACGGTCTTGCGCAGTTGGAAGAAGGCGACGACCCCAAGCGGGATCGGCATCCAGAAGGCGACCAGGCGGAAGATCAGGATCGCCGGGAAAACGGTCTCCTCGGGGATCCCGAAGAGGACGAAGGCGCCGATCATGCCGGCATCGACCGCACCGACCCCGGCCGGAGCCAGCGGAAACAGGTTGGCGACCATGCCGAGGAAGAAGCCCTGGACGACGACGGCGAGCGGCACATGGACTCCGAAGGCGTGGAAGGAAGCCCAGAGGACGCCGATGCTGGCCGCCCAGTAGCCGGCGGCCCCGAGCACGGCGAGGCCGCCGCTGGAGGGATGGGCGAACAGCCCCACCGCGAAGCGGAAGCCCTCCCCCACCGTCGCCGGGACTTTGGCCGCGCTATGGAGGAACTGCCGCGCTTTCTCGCCGCGGGCGAACGGCTGCAAGCGCCGCTCGACGTCCTCGGGAATCAGTGCGATCAGGACCCCGATCAGCAGCAGCACGCCGGCGACGCCGGCGGGAATGATCGTCAACTCGATCGAATCGGCTCCGTCGAGGACGCCGGTCCGCAGCAGGACGCCGAAGACGATCAGGGCGATCGGATAGAAGGCATAGTGGAGCGAGATGAAGGCGACCATGCGGCGGGCGACGTCGCGGCGGCGCATCCCGGCTTTGCGCAGCGACCAGTAGGTGAGGGCGATGCCGCCGGCGCCGCCGGCCGAGAACAGCAGCGTCGCCGCCACCCCGGCCATGTTGATCTCGTAGGTCTCCAGCCAGGTCAGGCGCAGTGCCTGGCCGCCGACCACCGCTTTGAAGAGGGCGATGTAGGTGAAGAAGGCGAGGACGTTGAAGCCGATCGCGATCGCGATCCAGAGCGGGTCGGCTTCGCCGAGCTTGCTCATCGCGTCGCCGAGGCCGACCAGCTTCGGGAACAGGAAGTAGATCCCGCCGAGCAGCAGGAGGACGACGATGACCGTCTGGATCAGCCGCCGGGTGGTGAGGAGCGGCATCTCGACGGAACCGCTCCGATTCGCCGAGTCGTTCTCAGACACGGGAGAGACGCTACCCGCTGGCGATCCTCTCCAAATGCTGCAGCACGCCGTTGACCCCCTGTACGAGGGGCTCCGCCAGCGGCTCGCCGCCGCGGACGGCGGCGACCAGCAAACCCCCTGCCAGGAGGTCGGTTACGTAGTGCTCGCCGAGGTAGACGAGGCCAAATCCGAGCGTCAGCGCGTAGGTCCAGCCGAGCGCGCCCTCGACCTTGCCGACTTCCGAGAGCGAGAGCGCGGCACTGACCGAGGTCGCGAAGTGCAGCGAGGGCATCGCCGCCCAGGGGTTGCCGCCGAACGTCTCGTACATTCGCGGCCAGGCCGGTCCCCAGGTCTTTTCGCCGACCTCGACCATCACCCGGCGCACCTCCTCGCCCTCGGTCAGCTTCTGCTCGGAGGACCACCAGGGCGGCGCCGTCGGCACCGCGAAGTAGACGGCGCAGCCACCGTCGAAAACGGCCGCCATCTGCCGCGCCGCACGCGGAAAGCTGCGCTCGTCGCGGGCGAGGATCACGGCCAGCGCCAGGTAGGGCTCGATGAACCAGAGCCAGTGCGTCCAGGCGAGGAATTTGTCGACCGGGCCGCCGCGGGGAAAGCGTGAGAGCAGCCGCTGCGCCCGCGCGTTGGGCAGGCTGCCGCGGCCGATCAGGCGGTCGATCGCGATCGGATAACGGCTGCGCAGCCGTTCGCGAAGTCGCTGCGGGTCGTCGAACGGCAGCTCGTGGACGACCATGAAGGCGAGCATCTGAAGCGTGAAGATGGTGACGTCGCGCTTCTTCGAGCGCGGTTTCAGCACCGCCAGCGCCAGCGGCGCCGAGTAGCAGGCGATAACGGTGACCGGCGCCGGGATGCGCAGCCGGCGCCGCAGCGCGGGTACCGCGACGGCGGCTCCCAGCGCCGCAAAAGCGCCTGCCCGGACCACTAGTCGAAGCCGGCTCGAGGGCCGGGAGCGCCGCTTCATCAGGCCGGCGAGTATAGGTCGGCAAGCACCAGGACCCGCGGCGCCGCCGCGCGTGAATAGAATGGCCGCGCTTTGGCGCCGCACTCCCCTGCCACGGACCAGATCGACACGCTGCTTTGGATCGGCTTCCTTGCCGCGGCCATCGTCGTGATCGCGATCAACGTCGCTTTGTTCTACGCGATCCGCAAGTACAGGACCGAGCGGGGCACCGAGCCGCGCCAGATTTCCGGCGGCCGCAAGATCCAGTTCCGGGTCGCCGCCGTGCTCACCGCCTTCGCCGCGATCGTCTTCATCGCCGGTGTCGTCTTCACCGACAAGGCGCGGGAGACCCCGACCACCGGCGAAAGCGGCCTTGCCGCCGCCAAGGAGGACGGACCGCTGGTGATCAAGGCGACCGGCCAGCAGTGGCTGTGGCGCTACGACTACCCCAACGGCGCCTTCTCCTATTACAAGCTGGTAGTCCCGGCCGACACCGCGATCGATCTCGAACTGCTCAGCACCGACGTCGTCCACACCTGGAACGTCCCCGACCTCGCCGGCAAGCGCGACGCCGTCCCCGGCAAGACCTCACACGTCGTCTTCAGCAGCGATGACGAGGGCGAGTACAGCGGTCGCTCGGCGACGCTCTCCGGCCAGGCCTACGCGGCGATGGGCACCGAGGTCGAAGTCGTTCCCGCCGACGACTACGAGGCCTACGTCGAGCAGCTCAATGCGGATATCGAGTCGGCTCAGGAACGGGTCGTCAGCCAGATCGAAAACGGAGAAGTTCCATGAGCGAGAAGCCCAGCCCCGAGGTCGCGATCGGCGAATACCCCGCCAGGCAGCGCCCGCGCTGGATCGAGCTCGCAACCAGCGCCGACCACAAGGACATCGGCCGGCTCCTGATCGGCGGCTCGCTCGGCTTCCTCTTCCTCGCCATCTTGGAGCTGCTGCTGATGCGGCTGCAGCTTTCGGTTCCCGACAACACCTTCCTCACCCCGGTCACCTTCAACCGGATGCTCTCCAGCTACGGGGCGACCGCGGTCTTCCTCTTCGCGATTCCGCTGGTACTGGGCCTCTTCTACTACGTGGCGCCGCTGCAGATCGGCGCCCGGGGCACGGCCCTGCCGCGGCTCGGGCAGATCGGATTGGCGCTCTACGCCGCCGCTGGCACCGTCCTCTACGGAGCCTTCCTCTTCACCCCCTCGGAGGCCGGCGTCAACCCGATGGCGCCATTGACCGAGCTCGCCTTCCTCTCCAGCAACGGCGTCGACGTCTGGGCGACCGCCACCGGCCTGGCGACCCTCGGCTTCGTCTTCATCGCGATCGACCTGCTGACGACGCTGCGCACGATGCGCGCTCCCGGCATGGCCTGGCGCCGGGTCCCGCTCTTCGCCTGGGCCGCGGCGGTCTCCTCCTGGCTCGTCCTCTTCACCGGCCCGGTGCTGCTGGCGGCGCTGACGATGCTGATGATCGACCGCAATTACGACGGCATCTTCTTCGCCGACGGCTCCGGCGGCGCCCCGCTGCTGTGGCAGCACCTGAGCTGGATCTTCTACTCGGGCACGTACATGTTGATCCTGATCTTCGCCTTCGGCGCGATCGCCGAAATCGTCGCCACCTTCTCCGGCAAACCGCTCTTCAACCGCGGCGTCGTGATGGGCTCGCTGGCCGCGATCGCCGTGGTCGGAACGCTGGCCTGGATGCAGAACATGCTGACCGCGCCGATCGGCCAGGGCTGGATGTACTTCGCGATGCTGATGTCGCTGGCGCTGATCGTGCCCTTCGGCCTGATCATGTTCAACCTGATCGCGACCTTGATCGGCGGCGCCGTGCGGATGCGGGCGCCGCTGCTGTTCGCGGTCGGCGCGATCTCGCTGATCTCGATCGGCCTCGCGGCCGAGATCGGCCACTCTCTGGTCGGCGCCGCCTGGAACGTGAAGAACACCGTCGACGCGACTGCCGCGACCCACTTCGCTCTGGTCGGCGGCGCCGTCTTCGGCGGCTTTGCGGCGCTCCACTACTGGTACCCGAAGATGACCGGCCGGACGATGGGCGAGAGCCTCGCCCGGATCTCCTTCTGGACGATGGTCGTCGGCATCCTGCTCGCCTTCGTGCCGCTCTTCCTCGCCGGAACACTCGACGGCCAGGTCATCGACGCCTACAAGTTCTTCGACGGCGAAGGTGTCGCCGCCTACAACCTGATCGCCTCGATCGGCACCCTGATCCTCGGGATCGGGATCGTGCTGACCCTCGCCAACGCGATCTCCAGCCGCGTCAACGGCCCAACCGCCGGGCACGACCCCTGGGGCGGCGACACGCTCGAGTGGTTCACGCTCTCGCCCCCGGACCCGCATAACTTCGACGTCCTGCCCGACGTCCGCAGCACCCGCCCGATGCGCGACATCCGGCTCGCGATCGCCCACCGCAGCGCCCGCGACGAGGACCCGGCTCGCGAGTCCCAGCCGGTAGCCTGACCGGCATGGAATCCGGCGCGCGAACCGCGCCCAACCCGGCAGTCGCGGTCGCCCCGCGCTCGGCCGCCTCACAACTCTTCCGCGACTACCTGACGCTGACCAAGCCGAAGGTGCAGTCGCTGCTGCTGTTCACCACGGTGACGACGATGTACGTTGCCGGCGATCCCTCGCTGGGGCTGATCTTGCTGACCTGCCTCGGCGGCGCCCTCTCCGCCGGCGGAGCCGGCGCCGTCAACCACGCGATCGACCGCGACGTCGACCAGCTGATGGCCCGCACCGCCGACCGTCCGGTCGCCTCCGGGCGGATCTCACCACGGGCGGCGACCACCTTCGGGGTGCTGCTCGCGGTCGCCTCCTTCGTGCTGATGTCGCTGACGATCAACCCGCTGGCGGCCTCGCTCTCACTGTCGGGCTTCCTCGGCTACGTCTTCCTCTACACGCTCTGGCTCAAGCGCACGACCTGGCAGAACATCGTCTGGGGCGGCGCCGCCGGCGCGGTGCCGCCGCTGGTCGCCTGGGCGGCCGTGACCGGCGAGCTCAGCGGCATGGCCTTCTACCTCTTCGCGATCGTCTTCTTCTGGACCCCGCCCCACTTCTGGGCGCTCTCGCTGCTGATGAAGGATGACTACGCCAAGGCTGGGATCCCGATGCTGCCCGTCGTCCGCGGAGAGGCCGAGACGCGGCGCCAGATCATGCTCTACACGGTCCTGCTCTACGCAGTGACCCAGCTGCCCTTCTGCGCCGGCGGGCTCGGCGTCGCCTACCTGGTGCCCTCGATGCTGCTCGGGGCCGTCTTCATCTTCTTCTCCTACCGCCTGTTGCGCGCCGCTGACCGCACCTGGGCCCTGCGCACCTACCTCTTCTCGCTCGCCTACCTGGCGCTGCTGTTCCTCTCGATCGCCATCGCAGCGAACGTCTAGACCCTGCGCGCACGCGCGCCGGCGGCCGTCCTTGATAGAAATCCGGGCGTGGATCGCGAGACCGCACGCAAGAGTATGAGCGCTGGCTTGGTCGCCGGCGCCTTTGCCACCGCCGTCTTCGCGCTCTCCTTCGTCGCCGCCTTCCTCTACGTAGCCCAGTAGGACATGAGCGAGCATCGACATATCCCAGAGCCCGGCGAGACGATCTACACCCCCCGCCCCTCCTGGGCGCCCGCCTTCCTCGCCCTTGGCGCGATCGGCCTCGTCTGCGGCATCTACGCCGCCGGCTTCATCTTCCCCCCATACATCTACGCGGTCGTCGGCGCCATCTTCGCCCTCAGCGCCTTCCGCAGCCTCGTCCGCGGCGCGATCCGCGACTACTACCGGTTGCCCCGCAAGCAGCACGTGCGCGGCGCTGCGTTGCCGGTAGAAACCATTTCGGCTCCTCCCAAGCCTTAGCGGCTGCTTCGGGACTAGCGAGGGACGGAGGGAGGCTGTTTGCCTCTCCCGTGAATTGAGTCGCGTCCCCTAAAGGGGACTGCTCCACCATGCTGAGCCCGCCTATGGCGGGCAGGAATAAGAAAAGGGCCTGCGGCACATTCCCGGGAGAGGCAAACAGCCTCCCTCCCACGCTCACCGTCCCTCATCAACTCAGGACAGAGGAGACGCCCGCTTCTCCTGACAGAAAGCAGAGCCCCATTGTCTAGAGAACCCGACCCGTGGGCGCTTCTCGCGAGTTGCCGGTTCTTCCCGCTATGCGTAACTAACCGGCAACTCGGCAGCGGAGGCCGATCGAACCCCTGGGACCCGGCGGAATTTTCGAGCGGCTTGAGGGGAGGGGTTGGGTACCCGTCGTACGAGCGGCGTCCTCATTTTTGCGCTGCAGCGATTTCTCGGACGATAGGCGTACTCCCCAGCAAAAATCCCAGCGAAGGTAGACGGGTACCCAACCCCTCACGCCAACCCCCTCGAAGCACGGCCGTCCCTCAGCCAGGAGTCATCCCGGAAGTCGCCCCCTCGGACGTCCACACGCGCACAATGTCGCGCATCGAGAGCACGCCGATCGCGTCGCCCGCGTCGAAGACGACTAGATGCCGAACCCCCCGGCGGGACATCTCGGCGGCTGCCCGCTCGAGGCTCCAGTCCGGCGTCGCCGCGATCACCCGCTCGCTCATGTGCTTGCCCACCAGCTCGATGTCGGGGCTCTCGCCGGCGGCGACCGAGATCAGCAGGTCGCGCTCGGTGACGATGCCCGGCTCGGGCGACTCGCCGTCGGAGACGAGAGCGGCTCCGGTCCCTTTTTCGACCATCATCCGGGCGGCATCGCGCAGCGTGTGGGTCGGACCGACGGTCAGCGATACCTCCGTCATCCCGTCTCTTACCTGCATGGCGTCCTCCTGGGGCGTCGGGAGTTAGTGCGGATCGCATCGAGATTACCCGAATAGCCGCGGCCTACACGATGCTTTCGAGGTGCCCCGACATATAGACTCCGCCGCGCTTCCGCCGTATGAACGCACGCGCCAAAATCATCCATCCCCTGCTCGCTCTGATCGCCCTTGGAGCGATCGTCGCCGTCGCTGCCGGTTGCGGCACCACGACCGCGGATGAGGAGCGCGGCCGCGTCCTCTTCGAACAGAAATGCGGCAACTGCCACGCCCTTGCGCAGGCCGGAAGCTCGGCCACGATCGGACCCGACCTCGACGACGCCTTCGCCGCCGCCCGCGAATCGGGCCAGAACGGCGACACGATCGAAGGCGTGGTCAAGGCCCAGGTCGAGAGCCCGCGCCCCGACAACGGCAATCCCGCCGTCTCGATGCCCGCCGACATCGTCACCGGCCAGGACCTCGACGACGTCGCCGCCTACCTCGGCATGTGGGCAGGAGTGCCCGGCGCCGCCCCGCCGAAGGTGCCCGGCGGTCCTGGCGCCCAGGTCTTCGCCAACAAGGGTTGCGGCGCCTGTCACGTGCTCGCCGCCGCCAACTCGGGTGGCGTCACCGGCCCGAATCTGGACGAAGTCCTGGTCCCCGGCGACACGCTCGCCGACATCGAAGAGATGGTCGTCGACCCCAACGCCGAGATCGCCAAGGGCTACCCACCCGACGTGATGCCCGCGAACTTCGAGAAAGAACTGACGAAAAAAGAAATCGAAGACCTGGTCCAGTTCCTGTTCGAAAACACCCCCGCCGGCGAAGGTAAATCCGGCAAATCCAGCGGCTGATCCGAAACCGGTTCGAGATCTCGCCGGCGCGCTACGCGCAGGTGACCGCGGTCGCTCTCGCCTCTCTGGCACTGATCGTCCTCACCGGCGCCGCCGTGCGGCTGACCGGCTCCGGCCTCGGCTGCCCCGACTGGCCCAAATGCTACGGAGGCTCGGTGCCTCCGCTCGATGCGAACGCGGTGATCGAGTACGGCAACCGGCTGCTGACCGGGTTCGTCGGGCTCGCCGTGATCGCCGCCAGCGTCCTCGCCTTCTACCGCCGGCCCTTCCGACGCCACCTGGCGATTTTCGGCGCCCTGCTGCCTCTGGGAGTCATCGGCCAGGCCGCCCTCGGCGCCCTCGTCGTCAAGTACCACCTCGCCCCGGGCCTGGTGATGTGCCACTTCATTCTCTCGATGATGCTGCTCGATGCCGCCTTCGCCCTGGCCTGGTGCTCCCGCTACGAACCGGGTGAGCGACGCAAGTCGAGCGACCGGCGCGGGGTCTGGGCGGTGCGGGGGCTGATCCCGCTCGGCCAGCTGACGATCATCGCCGGCACGGTCGCGACCGCCTCCGGACCCCACCCTGGCGATCACGAGGGCGAACTGGTCAAGCGCTTCGACTTCCAGGGTGCCGAGACGCTGGAATGGGTCGTTCAACGCCATGCCGTGCTGGCCGCGATCTACGGCTTAGCCGCGATCGGTGTCTGGTTGTACTTGAGGCGGCCAGGAGGCGACAGGAGGGCCGTGAAGCCTCTGACCGTCGTCCTGGGCCTCCTAGCCCTCCAGGGCCTCATAGGAGGCCTGCAGTGGTCCCTGGAGCTGCCCAGCCAGATCGTCTGGGTGCACGTTTCCCTGGCCACTGCCAACTGGCTGGCGATGCTCTGGACGATCGCCGCCGCGGGCCAGTTGCTGCCGCGACACCAGCGGGAGCCCCCCGAGCCGGGCCGCAGCGCCGGCGCCGTCAGCGGCGCCGGGTAGGGCACGGCGGGACGATGCTCCCGTTTTGGCTCTCGATCGGAGCCCTCGGCCTAGTTCAAGCGGCCCTCGTCGCCGCGCCGAGGGCTGCGGTCGCGCCGCTGCTGGCGCGTGCCCGCGGCCGCTGGTGGGCCCTGGCGCTGCCGCTGCCGATCGGCCTCGTGGTCGGCGCCATCTACCTCGACTCGGCCAGCGCCGACTTCCTCAGCTACCTGGCGCTGGTCACGGTGCCGCCGCTGGCGGCACTGGCGCTGGCGACGATCGTCCGCGGCACCCGGCCATCCTTCGCCCTGGGCGTCCTGCCGCTATTCGCGATCGCCTGGGCCTGGAAAGGCGACCTCGGTGGCCACACGGCAGCGCTGGCGCTCTCGGCGCTCGCCTGCACCAGCCTCGGTTGGATGCTCGTCTGCGTCGTCCCCGCCCGCTGGGTCAAGCTCGGCATCTACGCCCTGGCCGTAATCGATGCCTACCTGGTCGGCAGCAACCTCCTGCAGGAGCCGAACGCGACCCTCAACGCGGCGGCCCCGGCCGCCGGCCTGCCAAAGCTCCAGCTCGCCCACTTCGGCAGCGCCCTGATGGGCTTCGGCGACCTCTTCGTCGCTGCGACCCTAGGCGCCCTGCTCGCCTACGACCGGCGCCTGCAGCTGACTGGCGCGGCCCTCACCGCCGCCTTCTGCATCTGCTTCGACTTCCTCTTCTTCGCCCTCGACACCCTGCCCGCCACCGTCCCGATCGCCCTGGCGCTGGCGGCGCTGGAGTTGAGCGAGCGCAGCCGCACTAAGTCTGGGTGACGATCAAGCCTGCGAGGCCGACGAAACCGGTGATCTGGAGCCCCACCATCGCGATGAAGCCATGCAACATCGTCCGCTGGACGGAGTCGATTCGGGCATCGACCTGAACGAATCGCTGGTCGACCTGGGCGAAGCGCTGATCTATCTGGGCAAAGCGCTGATCGACCTGAGCGAAGCGCTGATCGATCTGGGCGAAGCGGATGTCGATTCGGTTGAAGCCGTCGTCGACCTTCCTGTTGAGGTCATCGAGGCGCTCATCGGTCCACCTGTCTCTCACGGCGTCCATGAAAGCAAGCTAACCGAAAAGATGCAATGTGTTGTCTGCACAGCGTGCGGGCTCTGATTCAACTCGCGCGCCGCTTGCGCGCCACCCAGCGATACGCGTAGACGCCGCCAGCTATCGCCAGCACCAGCCCCAGCAGCGCCCCGACCGACTGGCTCGTCAGCAGCGTCACCGCGATCACGAACGCAGCCGCGGCCCCGATGATCACCACCCATTTGAAGACGGCCCCCTCATTGAGGTTCATATTCAGATCCTCGTACTGAGGCGGCGAAAATCAAGTCTGGGTAGGACGCAGGGAGCGAGACGAGGGGAGCGCACTCCAGTGCGTGACCCGAAGACGAGCGACCGAGGACACCCCCAGACGCAGATTTGCAGCCGCCTCAGAGGATATAGACGGTCAGGTAGACCACGATCCACATGACGTCTACGAAGTGCCAATAGATACCGGGCACCTCGACGCCGAGGTGGTCGTCCGCCTTCGGGCCGAAGTGGCCGCGGAAGGCGCGGATCGTGGCGAAGCTGAGCAGCATCAGACCGACGAAGACGTGGGCCCCGTGGAGGCCGGTGAGGCCGTAGAAGATCGAGCCGAAGGCGAGGTCGCGGGCGCTGAAGCCGATGCTGGCGTACTCGTTGAGCTGAATGAAGAGGAAGGTCGCGCCGAGGATCAGGGTCAGCACCAGGCCGATCTTCAGACCGGCGCGGTTGCCGCGGCGGATCGACTCCAATGCGTAGTGGATCGTGAAGCTGGAGGAGATCAGGATTGCCGTGTTGATGCCGGCGACCGCGACCGGAAGCTCGTAGGGCTCCGGCGGCCAGGCCGGCGGGTCGACGACGACGCGGAGGAAGAAATAGGCGGCGAAGAACGCCCCGAAGAGCATCACCTCGGAGATGATGAAAAGCAAGATCCCGAGGACCTGTTTGTCCATCCGCGAACTCTGGTTGGCCTCCGGCGGGCCGTGATGCTCCTCGGCGTGGCCGTGCTCGAGGGTTGCCGTCGCGCTCTCCATCAGACAGTCCCGCCATCGGAGGCGACGGCGGCGGCTACCGCCGCCAGCGGCCGGCCGACCTCGACGTGCTGGACCTGCTTATCGGTGATCTCGCGAACGCGGCCGATCAGGTCGTCCTCGAGCCAGCGCGAACTCTCACCGGCGAAGGTGGAGATCAGGACCTCGTCGATCCGGTAGTGCTCGATCGCGTTCTTGACGGCCTGAAAGGGGTCGGGGCTCATCGGCTGGCCGGTGGCGTCGGTGTCGGCACGGTAGAGCTCGGCCAGGGTCGACGCGAGGTCGGAGACGATCTCGGCCTCGGAGACGTCTTCGCTACGCGGGCAGATGATCGTGTAGCGGTGAGGGCTGGCCTCGGCGCGCTCCTTGAGGCGGGCGATGAGGTCGGGCGTGGCGACGGTCTGGGTGGCGACGACGAGCGTGTGGATCAGGTCGAGCCTGATCGCGTCGTCTTCGATCCGGACCGGGATGTGGGTCAGCTTGGTCTCCGGTTCGATCCGGTCGCGCACCCACTCGACCAGGTCCTTGCGGGTGAGGCCGAAGCGGGAGTCGGCGAGGCAGGAGAGCAGGACCTCACCGGGCTGGTGGGCGCGAACGGCGTCGTCGACAGCGAGCGAGGGCTCGGGGTCCATCACCTCGCCGACCGAGTCGATCCCGAACTCGGCGAGCACGGCCATCGTCACCTCGACCCGAGCGCGGGCGGCCTCGCGCTGCTCACCGGCGTCGATCAGCTGACCGACCGAAGGCTGGTTCTGCGGAGCCGCCACGACGACCCCGGAGATCTGGTCCTGGCGCTCGCGCACCGCCTGCAGCAGCTTGCGACCGCCGGCGACCTCGTTGACGAAGACGAGCAGCGGGCGCTTCTCGGTATCGCTCATTTGGCGCCCACCACGCTCGGCTCAGCGGCGGGCACCTCGGCGCCTTCGCCGGCCATGATCGCGTGCCTGGCACCTGGGACCCCGAACTCGTAGGGGCCGCCGACGACCCGCGGGATCTCGTCGAAGTTGAAGATCGGCGGCGGCGAAGAGACCAGCCACTCGATCGAGTTGGCGCGCCAGGGGTTGGCGGGCGCCTTCGGGCCGAACTTCCAGCTGACGACCATGTTGTACAGGAAGACCAGCTGGGCGGCCCCGAGCATGAAGGCGAAGCAGCTGATCAGCAGGTTCCACTCGCCGAACTGGGTCGCGTAGTCGGCAACGCGTCGCGGCATCCCGTCCATGCCGACCCAGTGCATCGGGATGAAGGTGCCCCAGGTGCCGATCACGGTGCCCCAGAAGTGGACGCGGCCGAGTTTCTCGTCGTACATGCGCCCGGTCATCTTCGGGAACCAGTGGTAGATCCCGGCGAAGATCGTGAAGACGGAGCCGCCGAAGAGGACGAAGTGGATGTGGGCGACGATGAAGTAGGTGTCCGAGACGTGAATGTCGATCGGGACCATGCCCAGCATGACGCCGCTGATGCCGCCGATCGTGAAGGTGACGATGAAGGCGAGCGCGAACAGCATCGCGGTCGAATAGGTGTGGATTTTGCCGAAATAGAGCGTGCCCAACCAGGAGAAGATCTTGATCCCGGTCGGCACCGCGATCAGCAGCGTGGTCAGCATCATCGGCACCCGCAGCCAGGAGAACATGCCGGCGACGAACATGTGGTGCGCCCAGACCGAGTAGCTGAGGACGACGATCCCGATTAGCGCCAGCGCCATCAGGCGGTAGCCGAAGATCGGCTTGCGCGAGTGGATCGAGATGACCTCGCTGATGATCCCGAAGCCGGGCAACATCATGATGTAGACGGCTGGGTGCGAGTAGAACCAGAAGATGTGCTGATAGCTGATGACGTCGCCGCCGGAGGCGAACTGGAAGAAGTTCGTGTGCAGGATGCGGTCGAAGAGGACCATGAACTGGGCGCCGGCGATGAACGGGGTCGCGGCGACGACCAGCAGCGAGGTCGAGAGGTTCGCCCAGACCAGCAGCGGCATCCGCCAGAAGGTCATGCCCGGCGCCCGCATGGTGATGATCGTGACCAGGAAGTTGAGCGCGGTGGCGATCGAGGAGGCGCCCGCGAACTGGACGCCGAGGTTGAAGAACGATTGGCCCAGCGGAGCGCCGGTGGAGAGCGGCGCGTACCCGGTCCAGCCGGCGTCGAAGGCACCGCCCGGGGCGAGGAAGCTGCCGATGAACAGCAACCCGGCCAGCGGCAGCATCCAGAAGCTGAGCGCGTTGAGGCGCGGGAAAGCCATGTCCGGGGCGCCGATCATCAGCGGCAGCACGTAGTTCGCGATGCCCGCGAAGACCGGGATCACGAAGACGAAGATCATCAGCACCGCGTGGGTGGAGAAGAGGCTGTTGTAGGTCGCCGCGTCGACGATCTGGGTGCCCGGCGCCGCCAGCTCGGCGCGGATCAGCATCGCCATCAGGCCGCCGATGAAGAAGAAGAAGAAGGTGGTGACGATGTACTGGATGCCGATCACCTTGTGATCGGTGTTGAAGCGGAAGTAGTCCTTCCAGCTCTTGGCGCCGTGCTGGGAGTGATCGTCGGGGATCGTCGGTGCGCCGGCGGCCCAGCGCAACCAGTAGTCGAAGCAGCCGAAGCCGGCGAGGAAGCCGAGCGGGGCCAGCGTCAGCGGCACGATCACGTGCGGATAGCCGGTCTGTTCGGTCTGGTAGAGCGGCAGGTCGGAGATCGCGCGGAGGGCGATCACGAGGCCGAAGCCGAATGCCGCCGCGGCGAGGGCGCCGAGCGCCCCTCGAATCCAGCCGGGCTGTTTTATTGCGGCGACCATCAGCTTGCCTCCATTATGCCCCGCCCGCCCCGACGGGAATCGGGTCGGTCTCGGTGTCCTGCTTGATCGACTCCAGCAGCGCGTCCGGGATCGGCTGTTTCAATCCGTCGACCCATTCGCGGAACTTGGCCGGCGACTCGACGACGACTTTTGCCCGCATCGTCGCGTGACCGAAGCCGCAGAGCTCGGTGCAGACGAGCTGGTAGGTGCCGACCTTGTCGGGGGTGACGATCGCGGTCGTGGTGATCCCCGGGACGTTGTCTTTCTTGATCCGCCACTCGGGCACCCAGAAGGAGTGGATGACGTCCTGGGCGTGCATCTTGAAATGGACCTGGCGATCGACCGGGACGTGCAGCTCGCCCTCCGACCAGGCCAGATCCTTGCCCGGGTAGCCGAAGCTCCAGGCGTACTGCTGGGAGAAGACGTCGACCGTGAGCGGATTCTGGGCCGGCTCTTCGATCGAGTCGAGCACCGACCAGCTGTAGCCGCCGGCGAAGAGGACGATCACGGTCGGGATCAGAGTCCAGGCGATCTCCAACCGGGTGTTGCCGTGAATCGGCTCGCCGTCTGATTCATCGCCCGGTTTGACTTTGAATTTCCAGAGCGCGTAGAAGAGCATCACCATGACCAGCGAGAAGACGTAAGAGGAGAGGACGATCATCACGTTGAGGAGATCGTCGATTTCCGGCGCGGCCGTGGATGCCTGCTGTCCGTCCCAATTTATCGAGACCATCACCGCCGACATCGCCGTACCAATGGCGACGGTCGCGAGGAGGAGTTTCACTATCGGCAGGCGTCCGTACATGCAGCGGCGGGCATTCTATTGAAGCGGCGGCGGGAGGCTTTGCGGTCCGGCCCCGCGGGCGTGACCGACTAGGCGGGATCGGGCAGGCCGGCCAGGTCCCCGGCCGCTGCTGCGAGCACCCCGCGGGCCACTCCCTCCCAGCTCCAGAGCCGACCGACGGTCGCGACCAGCTGCTCTCGGCCCTGCTCACGGACCTCTGGAGGAAGCGATAACCAGGCCGAGAGACGGGTGGCGATCGCCTCGACCGCGCCGGGCCCGACCGCGAAGGAGAGCAGCGCCCCGACCTCCGGAGGCAGCCCGACGGCGAGCTGGCGCGAGACCTCGAGCATGCCCGAATGCCCGCCCGAGATCGGCAGCGTCCCGCAGGCGGCGGCCTCGGCGGCGACCATCCCGAAGGCCTCCGGGAAGGTGCTCGGCATCACCAGCGCATCGGCGCGCGGGAGAAAGCGGGAGACCTCGTCGTGCTCGAGCCGGCCGACGAACTCGATCGAGCCGGCGCTGGCGCGGGCGGCGTCGGAGTACCCGGGTGGCGGGTCGGCGAGGAAGGCGGAGAGGATCGGCAGCGGAGCGGCGTCGCCGCCCTCGAGCCCGCGGCCGAGGCGGGCGACCTCGCGGGCGTCGTCGAGATCGCCGCGCTGCAGCGCCGCCGCCAGACGCCGCAGTCCGCTCTCGAACTCGCCGAAGCCGGCGATCTCCAGGCGGGCCTCGGGGTGCTCGGCCCTGACCAGGGGCCAGGCCGCGATCAAGAGGTCGACCCCCTTGGAGGCGATCAGCTTGCCGAGGAAGGCGACGAGATTGCGCTCGCGCGAACCGGATGGGCGGAATGCGTCAGTGTCGACTCCCGGGGGACCGAGGCGGGTCTTTCCTCGAAGATTCGGGAGGTTCGGGAGGGCGTTCCAGAGGGACTCGCCGGTGTGGCGGGAGCCGACGAGGACGCCGGCGGCGCCGTCCATCCCTTCTTCGGCATAGGGCCGGAAGCGGGGATGGGGTTTGACCGTGTACTCGAGCGCCGAGCCGTGGATCTTGGCGGCGTAGATGGCGACCCCGGCGCGGGCGAGGATCGCCGGCCCCATGACCAAGTGGTTGGCGAGCCCGGCGTCGATCCCCCCGGCGGCCGCAGCGACGGCGCGCACGGCGGCGACGTTGGCCTCCAGGTAGTAATCGAGCTCGGCCTCGCTCAGTTCCGGAAAAGCCTTGACCTCGAACCCCGCGTAGGGGTCCTTCACGTACACGGGCAGCAGGCCGCCGATGTCGGGGTTGTGGATCTGCACCCCCTCGATCTCGACCTCGCGGTCCTGGCAGAGCAGGTGGACCTCATGGCCGAGCCGGGCCAGGGCCGGCGCCAGATTGGCGTTGTAGATGTTGCTGCCGGTGCCGCGCAGCAGATAGCCGTGGAAGATCAGGACGCGCATCGGACCAAGCTATTAGTCTTCGCGGCGATGAACGACCGTCAGCTCTTCCGTCTGCGCGCCCCGGCCTCCGGCCGCGAGGCGATCTCGCAGGTCGAGCCCGGCCAGATCTACGTCGATCGTGAGACCGGCGAGGAGATGGAGCCGGTGGCAAAGGTCCTGCCTCTGGCCCCCTCCGCCTCTTCCCTTCCCCGCAGCCCCGCCAACCTCCGGGCCTGCCGCCGCTGCGACCAGCTGATCGGGCTGGACATCAGCGATTGCCCGTACTGCGGGTTGCGTCAAGCCGCGCTCTAGGGAGCAGCGTCCCTCGGCATCTTCGTGGCGAAGCACCACGCCCACTTCTTCAAAAGATGGACCGAGGGTCCCTTGGGGCGAGCGTCGGGTGGTGTTCCGAACGTATCAGCATGAGGAGGGGCGCTCGAAAGAGGCGACAGCAGGCGAACTCTCCATCTCCGAAGTGCGAGTGAGGAGCATCACCCGACGCTCGCCCCCCGTCAGCCTCGCTACGGCTTTTTGACCAGCGTCGCGGTGTAAAGCAACCGCGCTTCTGCGTAGTAGCAGCCGTAAGTCTTGATTTTGCCGACGCCCTGCTGAGGATGTCCAGCCTGTATGTCGTCCCTGGACATGCAGTGTTCGGGCAGGCGACTGCCGCGCCAGGTGTTGTCGGCGGAGACGCCGAAGGCAAACATCGGCGCCCAGGTGGGGATCGTCAGCGCCACGACCTGGCCCTTGAGCACGGTCAGCGGGTGGTCGAGGGCGAAGATGGGAGTGGTGCCAAAGTAGGGATTGAGGATCTTCAGCGGGCTCTGGCGGACCAGCGTGTATTTGGGCGGATCCGAGCCTTCCACTGGGCGCAGGACGCCGATCCGGGCCATCGAGGGATCGCCGAGGAAGTCGTTGAAGAAGCCGACCTCGTTCGTGGTCGTCGCCGATTCGACCTTCGAGGGGTTCGACAGGGTGATCGACCAGGCGACGATTTTGCCTTCGAAGGGCGCCTCATACGGTTTCGGGACCCCGCCGGCGATCGCCTGGAAACCGGTCACGTGACCCTCGACCCGGCAGGGGGTGATCTCGACGTTGTTGACGATTTTGCCCGGGCAGGAGGCGGGCGGCGTTTCGGCCGTCTGGCCGAGCACGATCATCCGCAGCGGCGCCGAGTCGGCGCCCGGGACGGCGATCGCGACCAGGGCGGCGAAGGCGCACACGGCCGCGGCCAGCAGCATCCAGCTGCGGCGCGATCGGAATCTGTTCTCTGCGAAGGGCATGGTTAAGGCAACACGGGCGCGATTGGCCAGTTGCGCCGGGATTCTGCCTTCGACACCGGGGGAATGCGCACCTGCCTACGCGCTTGCACGATCCCGGCCAATCCCTCCTGGCCAGATAGGGTTGGGAGACCAGATGGAGGTCCCGAGCCGCGCAGACGATTTCATTCCCGCCGGTCTCGCCTCCCTCGGGCTGAAGGCCGGCCTTCTGCTCGATGCCGCCGAGGCGCTGGAGAGCGCCATCGGCCGCCGCAAGGTTGACGCCCCACTGCCGCTGGCCGAGCCGATGGAGGCCTGAGCGTGGCGGACACCGCGATCGTGGCCGAGGGACTGGAGCGAGCCTTCGGCGAGGTGCTCGCGATCCAGGGCATCGACATCTCGGTCGCGGAGGGGGAAATCTTCGGCTTCCTCGGCCCCAACGGCGCCGGCAAGACGACCACGGTGCGGATGCTGACGACGCTGCTGCTACCGACCGGCGGCCGCGCCAGCGTCGCCGGTCATGACGTCGGCTCCGAAGCGCGGGCGGTGCGGGCCGCGATCGGCGTCGCCCTGCAGGAAGCCGCGCTCGACCCGCTGATGACCGGCCGCGAGCTGATCCGGCTGCAGGCGACGCTGCAGGGCATTCCCACCGCCGAGGGCCGGCGCCGCGCCGATGCCTTGCTGGAACGGGTTGACCTGGCCGGCGCCGCGGATCGCCGGGTCGGCGGCTACTCGGGCGGGATGAAGCGCCGGCTCGACCTCGCGGCGGCGCTGGTCCACGAACCGCGGGTGCTCTTCCTCGACGAGCCGACCACCGGCCTCGACCCGGTCAGCCGCAAGACGATCTGGGAGGAGGTGCGGGCGCTCAACGACGACGGCACCACCGTCTTCCTCACCACCCAGTACCTGGAGGAGGCCGACCAGCTCGCCGACAACGTCGGGATCATCGACAGCGGCAGGATCGTCGCCGAAGGCACGCCGGAGGCGCTGAAGGCGGAAGTCGGCAGACCCCACATCCAACTGCAGCTGGCCGAGGGCTCGATCGCCGAGGCGGAGGCGAAGCTGGCCGAAGTCGGGCGTTTGCTGCCGCCAAAGGACGGCAAGAAGGTCCTGGTCGAGGTCGAGCACGGGTCGGCCGAAATACCCCGCGTCGTCCGCATCCTCGACGAGGCCGGAATCGCGGTCGAGTCGCTGGAGCTCGTGCGGCCGACCCTCGACGACGTCTTCGTCGCCCGCACCGGCCACCACCTGGAAAAAGAGAGCGAGGGGAGTTCGACGGGGGAGCCGGTCCCGTGAGGCAGCCCGGCTCGCCGGCGGCGAACCTGCGGGTCGTGCGGGCGTTGGGCATGCGCTCGATCCGCCAGACCTTCCGCCGCCCGCAACTGATCGCGCCGATCATCGTCTTCCCCACCCTGTTGCTGGCGATCCAGACCGGTGGCGCCGGCGCCGCGCTCGAACTGCCCGGCTTCCCCGAAGTCCAGAGCTTCCTCCAGTTCATGCTCGCCGGAGCGATGATGCAGTCGATGATGCTGGCCGGCAACAGCGGCGGCATCGCCCTCGCCGTCGACATCGAGATGGGCTTCACCGACCGCCTCTTCGCGGCCCCGATCCCGCGCTTCGCGATCGTCCTCGGCCGGCTCGCGGGCACCGCAGCGCTCGGTCTCTTCGCCTCGATCTGGTTCCTCGTGATCGGCATCGTCTTCGGCGCCGAGATCGAGGGCGGCGTCGCCGGGGCGCTGCTGGCGGTGGCGCTGGTCACCGCCTCGGCGATGGCGGTCGGCGCCCTCGGCGCCGCGATCGCCCTGCGCACCGGCAGCGCCAGCGTCGTCCAGGGCCTCTTCCCGCTCGTGCTCGTCCTGCTCTTCCTCTCCTCCGCCTTCTTCCCCGAGGAACTGATGATCGAGCCGGCGAAGACGATCGCCGCCTACAACCCGCTCAGCTTCGTCGTCGAAGGGGTGCGCGAGCCGATCATCTCCGGCATCGACGTCGCCGACACCCTGGGCGCGGTGGCGGCGATCCTCGGGATCAGCGTCATCGGCCTGCTGCTCAGCGCCCGGGCCCTTCGCCACCGTCTGCGGGTCGGCTGATGGAAGCGACCGCGGCGCTGCCGAGCTGGCGGATCAACCTGGCGACGATCGCCGCGCTGATGGCACGCTCGAAGAACGAGCTGCTGCGGGTCCCCGGAGCGGCGATCCCCGGGGTGCTGGCGCCGACGATCTTCTTCCTCGGCCTGAACGGCGTCTTCGGCGCCCTGACCCAGCTCAACGGCTTCAGCACCGGCAGCTACGAGGCCTTCATCGTCCCCGTCAGCATGCTGCAGGGTGCCGGCTTCACCGGCGCCGCCGCCGGAGTCAACCTCGCCCGCGACATCGAAGCGGGCTGGCTCGACCGCCTGCTCGCCTCCCCCGCCCCGCGTTGGGTCCTGCTCGCCGGCACCGTGCTCTCGGCCAGCGTTCGGGCGCTGATCCCAAGCACGTTCGTGCTGGCGATCGCGCTCGCGCTCGGCGCCGGCTGGCCCGGCCTCGACGGCCTCCTGATCGCCTACCTGATGGTGGTCGCGATGGCGGCGATCGGCGCCTGCTGGGCCTGCTTCCTCGCCCTGCGCGCGAAGAGCCAGTCGGCGGCGCCGCTGATGCAGTCGGGAATGATGGCGCTGACCCTGCTCACTCCCGCCTACGCGCCGCTGGCCCTGCTCGCCGGCTGGCTGCACGCGGTCGCCGAGGTCAACCCCGCCACCCAGGTCCTGGAAGCCACCCGTCAGGGCTTCGTCGGCGCCGTCACCTGGGCCGACACCTGGCCCGGCCTGCTCGCCGCCGCCGGCCTCCTGACCCTGCTCGGCGCCCTCGCCCTGCGCGAGATGCGCCGCACCGCCGCATGACCCCCCGCCGACGGGCCGAAACCGGGCCTATATCTCCCGAAATCGGCCCGTCGGCGGTGGTTTTGGGGGAAGCGGAGCGGGTGCTGCGGCAGAACTGGAACGAGGGCGAGGGTGCCGGGCGCCAGTACGCATACACCGAACCGAGCCCGGGGCGCTACCCGTGGCAGTGGTACTGGGACTCCTGCTTCGCGGCGATCGTCTGGCGGCGCTTCGACCCCTGCCGCGCCCGGGCGGAGCTGGAGAGCCTGTTGGCAGCCCAGCGCCCGAACGGGTTCATCGGTCACACGATCTTCTGGCAACAGCCGGTCAAGCTTCCTCGCCTCGCCTTCTACAACGTCGCCACCCGCAGCGGCTTCTTGCAAACCGAGACGATCCAGCCGCCGCTGCTGGCCTGGGCCTGGCGGATCGCCGTCGGCGATCCCAGCGAGGAGCCGCGGATCGGCGCCCAGATGGACTGGCTGGCGGAGAACCGCGACCTCGAGGGCGACGGCCTGCTCTGGATTTTGCAGCCGGACGAGTCCGGCCTCGACGCCGCGCCGAAGTTCGAAGACATCTGGGGCTGGCATGCCAACGGGCGCATCGGCTTCCCGCTGCTGGTCCGCCGCAATCGCCGGCTCGGCTTCGACGCGCGGCGGCTGCGCGAGCGTGGGCGGCCGCTGCTCTGCGAAACGCTCGTCAACACGATGTGGTCGCTCTCCCTGCAGGCGCTGGGGCGTCCCTCGGCGACGCCGGCGCTCGTCGAACGGCTCTGGGACGAGCGCCGCGGCCTCTTCGTCGACGAGGGCCAGCCGGGGACGATCAGGCCGGGTCCGGTGACCTGGTCCTCGCTGGCGCCCTTGGCGTTGCCCGACCTGCCGGAGGCGATCGGCCGGCGCCTGGTCGAGGAGCACCTGCTGAACGAGCGCGAGTTCCTGACCCCGGTGGCGCCCCCCTCGGTCGCCGCTTCGGAGCCCAGCTACGAACCCGCCGGCGGCCGCGGCCCGATCCGCCGCTACTGGCGCGGGCCGACCTGGATCAACTCCGCCTGGATGGTCTGGCTCGGCCTGCGCCGACTCGGTTACACGGCGGAGGCCGAGCGCTTGGCCGACGGCGTCATCGCCGCCGCCGCGCGCGAAGGTCTGCGCGAGTACTACGACCCGCGCACGGGCAAGGGCCAGGGAGCCAAGGACTTCGCCTGGTCAGCGCTAATCGCGGAGATGGCAGACCCGGACGAGTCAGCGGCGTTCAACCCCAGGCCATAAACCCGTGCCAGGTCGTGAAAACCAAGGCTGGCAAGGACGCAGGGAGCGAGACGAGGGGAGCGCACTCCAGTGCGTGACCCGAAGTCGAGCGACTGAGGACGCCGCCAGGCGCCGGTTTGCAGCGGCCTGGCCTTATTTGTAGCGGTAGGTGATGCGACCGCGGTCGAGGTCGTAGGGCGACAACTCGATCTTGACCCTATCCCCCGGCAAAATGCGGATGTAGTGGCGGCGCATCTTGCCCGAGATGTGGCCGAGGACATCGTGATCGTTGTCCAGTTTTACCCGGAACATCGTGTTGGGGAGGGCCTCGGTGATCTCCCCCTCCATTTCGATCTTTTCCTCTTTGGCCATCACGGGCAGCGTACCTGACCAGGCATACCCGGCGGGTCAGGCCTCCTCTTTGAACCAGGTGAGCCAGTTGCGCGCGTGCTCGACGGCGGCGTCGCGATCGTCCACCTCGCCCGCGTACTGGGCCGCCTCCAGCTCGGCCATCACCCGACCCAGCTCCGGCCCCGGCTCGATCCCGAGCTCGGCGGCGAGCTGGTCGCCGCGCAGGAACGGCGGTGGCGGCCCGTCGCGGCGCCAGTCGAGCGCGGCCGCGATCGTTTCCCGCGCCAGCGAGAGATGGGCCTCGACCATCTCCGGCCTGGCCAGCGGCCCCGCACCCCGGGCCGAGAGGCGGTCGGCGACGGTGAGCAAGGTGACGTCGACGGCGACCGGCTCGGTCGCCCGCAGGTACTCGTGGATCCGGCGCGGGGGCAGCGGTGCCTCCGGGATCAGGAATCCGAGTCGCAGGTGATGGAGGGCAAGGCCCTGCAGGTGCTGGGTCAGACGGCGGCTGGCGCGCAGGCGAGCGCCCATCATCGCGCCGATCGTCTCCGCCCCGGCGACATCGTGGCCGCGGAAACCGACGAAGCCATCGCGTTCGGCCCGCGTCTGCGGCTTGGCGATGTCGTGCAGGAGGGCGCCGAAGCGCAGGGCAGTACCGCGGGTCATTCCGTCCGCCAGCGGCTCGGCCAGCAGCGCCCCCACCTCAACGGCCCGGTCGCCGGCGAAGCGCGGCAGGTCGCGCTCGACCTCCAGCGTGTGCTCGAGTACCGCGATCGTGTGGTGGTAGACGTCGAGGTGGTGGTTCGGCCCCTGTTCGACGCCGCGCAGGCCCTCCAGCTCCGGCAGCACCACGGCGGTCAGGGCGAGCTCGTCCAGCAGCGCCAGGCCGCGCAGCGGGTCCTCCCCGCCGACCAGCAGCCGCAACTCGGCGAGCTGGCGCTCGCCGGCGGGTTCGGCCGCACGGCCCGCGGCGGCTCGCGCTTGCGCGACGGTCGGGCGATCGAGCTCCAGGCCGAGCACGGCGGCCAGCCTCGCCGCCCGCAGCAGCCGCAGCGGGTCGTCCCCGAAGCTGCGCTCGGAGACGGTCCGCAGCAGCTTGCGCTCGAGGTCGGCGAGGCCCCCGAAGGGATCGATCAACTCAAGCGGTCTGCTCAGCGGCACGGCGACGGCGCCGACCGTGAAGTCGCGCTCGCCGAGGTCGGCCTCGATGCCGTCGCCGCGCAGGACCGTCGCGTCGACCTGCCAACCGCTCGCCCCCCCCGCGACGCGCCAGGTCCCGAACTCGGCCGAGAGCTCGAATGCGTGCTCGCCGAGCTCGGCGCCGATCGCTCTGGCAACGGGGCCCGGATCGCCGGCGACGGCGAGGTCGAGGTCGGCGACCTCGCGCCCGAGCGCGGCGTCACGGACCGCCCCACCGACGATCCATACTCCCTCCGCGGCCCCCAGAGCCCGTTGGACCGCGGCAACGAGCGGGGCGGCAGCGAGTCTCGGGCCGGGGTTGTCGACTTTGCCAACCACGGGTTGACTAACTCGGCAAGGGCCGCCGCGGGACCCGCGCCGAGAGCGCACAGGTGACCTCGTAGTTGATCGTGTCCAGGCGCCCGGCGACCTCCTCGGCGCGGATCTCGTCCTCGCCCTGGCGGCCGATCAGGACCGCCTCCGCCCCGGCCTCGACCTCACACTCGGGTCCGAGGTCGATCGTTAGGTTGTCCATCGAGACCGTCCCGACCAGCGGATACCTGCGGCCGCCGACCAGGACCTCGGCGTTATTGGTCAGCGCGCGCCGGACCCCGTCGCCGTAGCCGAGCGGGATCACGCCGACCCAGGTGTCCGTGGACGCCGACCAGCGTTGGCCGTAGCCAGCGCTGGCTCCGGCCGCAAAGCGCTTGACGTCAGCCACGTAGGAGCGCAGCGAGAGCGCCGGGGCAAGGCCGCGCTCGGCCGGGTCGCCCTGGAAGGGGTCGAGGCCATAGATCGCAACCCCGCAGCGGGCGAGGTCGAAGTGGGAGCGCCGCTCGCGGAAGACGGCGGCGCTGTTGGCGGCGTGCACGAGCACGGATGGAAACTCCTCCTTGACCGCCCCGGAGACCCGCTCGAAGCGCTCGAGCTGCTCGTCGAAGAAGGCCGAGTCGGGTTCGTCGGCGGTCGCGAAGTGGGTCCAGACGCCTGCCAGCTCCAGATTGGGATCGGCGTCGCAGGCGCGGGCGAGCGCGAGCAGCTCCTCTGGGTCGGGGCTGCCGAGCCGGCCCATGCCGCTGTCGTACTTGACGTGGACGCGGGCGCCCGAGCCCTGCGCCGAGGCCCGCGCCGAGAGCATCTCCAGGAAACCCGGACGCCAGACCGAGATCTCGGAGCTGGCGGCGAGGACGATGTCGACCTCCTCCTGGGTCAGCGCCCCAAGGGTCAGCAGCGGCACGTGGCGGAAGCGGCGGCCCACCGCCTCGGCCTCGACCGCGGTGGCGACCGCCAGCCAGGTGGCGCCGCCGGCCAGGGCCGCAGCGGCGCAGCCGTCAGCCCCATGCCCATAGCCGTCGGCCTTGACGACAGCGCAGAGCTCGGTCTCCCCCAGCTCGGCCTTGAGCCTGACGCAGTTGGCACGAATCGCATCGAAGTCGATCCGGGCGACCGCACGCTCCATCGCTCGGAGGTTATTCGACCGACGGAGCAGGGCGCAGGCCAACGGCGATCGAGTCGATCACGTCGGAGGCGATCACCGACTCCGCGGCACCGATCCGCGCGGCCGCATCGCGGCCAGCACGAGCGTGGGCAAGGACGGCGGCGCAGGCGGCCGCGAATGGATCGAGGCCGCGCGCGAGCAGGGCGGCGAGGACGCCCGAGAGCACGTCGCCGCTGCCGGCGGTGGCCAAGCCGGGTGCCGCGAGCGCGTTGACGGCGATCCGGCTGCCGTCGGTGACGATCGTGTCGTCGCCCTTGAGGACGACGATCGCCCGCGCCGCGCGTGCGGCCTCACGAGCGGCACTGAGGCGGGCGGCGTCGATCTCACGCGAGTCGCGGTCGAGCAGACGGCCGAGCTCACCGGCGTGGGGCGTCAGCACGGTCGGCGCACCGCGCTCGGCGATCCGTGAGGCACGACCGGCGAAGGCATTGAGGCCATCGGCGTCGATCACCAGCGGGCACTCGACCGCGGCCGCGACCTCGCGGGCGAGCTCCAGCGAACCGGGATCGCGTCCGAGTCCCGGGCCCAGCACCCCGGCCGCGGCCTGTTTGAAAGCGCTCAGGACCGCCTGCGCTGAGGCAGGGACGAGGCGTCCGTCGCCGCCCGGACAGCCGACCGACATCACCTCCGGCTGGCCCGCTTCGAAGACCGGCTCGAGATCGGTCGGGATCGCGACCGTGGCGTAGCCGGCCCCAGCCCGGATCGCCGCCGAGGAGGACATCCGCACGGCGCCGGTGAGCCCCCGCGAAGCGCCCGCGATCGTCACCTGCCCGGAGCTGAACTTGGTCGAGTGAGGGCCGCGGCGCGGGGCCATCTCGAGCACCGCGGAGGCGATCGTGCCGGCCGCCGGCTCACTCGGGGCGCCTTTCGGGATGCCGATCGGCACCACCCGCAGCTCCCCCGTGTGGGCCTTGCCGGGGGCGATCCACTGGCCGAGCTTGGCGGCGTGGAAGCTGACCGTGAGCGCGGCCCGCACCGCCTCGCCGGCGACCTCGCCGCTCGAGGCATCGACACCGGAGGCGATGTCGCAGGAGACGACCGGCGCGGGGCAGCGATTGACCGCCGCGATCGCCGCCGCGGCCGGTTCCCGCGGCACGCCGGAAAAACCGGTGCCGAAGATCGCGTCGACGACGGCGCCGGAGCCCTCCAGCCAGGCGTCGAGGTCCTGCGGCAGCTGCTCGGACCAGAGCAGCGCCACCTCGACCTCGAATCCGAGCTCGCCCAGCAGGCGGCCGGCGATCTGGCCGTCGCCGCCGTTGTTGCCTTTGCCGCAGAGGATCCGCACGGGACCGTCGGGCGCAAGCCCCGCCACCGCCTCGGCCAGAGCCTTCGCGGCCGCCGCCATCAGCCGCTCAGAGGGGATTCCCTGCAGCTCGATCGCCCAGCTGTCGATCGCGCGGCTACCCTCGGCGTCATACAGCGGCTCGAGCCACGGCTCCATCCGCTCAGGTTAGCTCGACGGCGAGGGCGTTATTCGGTGAAGCCGACGATCAGCTTCGAAGTTGCCAGCTCACCGTCGGTGCCGGCGCCAATCGCGACGAATTCGACCTTGTCGAGGTAGGGCCGCAGCTCTTCGAGTTCGGCCTGTTCGTCGGTGGGCAGCATGTTCTCGACCAGCGCCAGCGCCGCCTGGCCCGAGACGAAGCCGCTGATCGGCGTGTCGCCGAGAGCGCCGGCCGCCGCCTTGAAGGCCGGGTTCTCGGCCAGGGTGGCGCCCTGGCCCGCGCTCAGCGCCTGGGCCGAGGCCGCGAGGCCGTAGGAGACCGCGATCTTGTCGCCCTTGGCGGCGACGACGATCGGCTGGCGACCAAGATCGGCGTCGCGAATCGAGAACCCGGTGGCCTCGCCGGAGATCGCGGTAATGCCGGGGGTCCCGGTCGCGCGCAACAGGAGGCCGATGTTGGAGACCGTGTTGGTCGCTTCCTTGGAGCTGGTCGATTCGAGGACCAGGGCGCCGGTGAGGTTGTTCTCGGTGTTGCCCTGAGCAAAGACGCCGATGTCGCCGATCGAGGCGCCGATCTTGTCGAGGTCGATGCCGGCTTCCTCTTTCAAGGCGCTCTTCAGTTCGTTCGGTTTGATCTCGCCCGGGATCCCGGTTTCATCGAGGCTGTCGATCGCTTCGCTGAAGCGCGCGCCGAAGTCGGCCGTGGCCAGCGCCGCGAAGGATCCCCCGGGCAGCGAGCCGAGCATCTTCGAAGCGTCGCCGGTGGGCGGGTTGTCGCCGGCGGCGTTGGTGGAGAAGTTGATTTCGATCTGGTCGGCGTCGGGCACGAGGCTGGCGATCGCGGTCGCGTCTTTGGCTTCGATCCCGGCGGTTTCGAGGAACTGCTGCGCTTCGGGGTCGATGGTGCCGCCCGATTCTTCGATCAGGCCGCCGATGTCGACAAAAACGTCGGCGAGGCTGTCCTCGGGCGCGTTGCCGATCGCGCTCGTGTAGGTGTCCTGGTCAACCAGCGAGTCGCCGTCCGCAGCGTCGACCACGGCTTTGAAGCTGTCTTCGTCTTCGGCAATGACGAGGAAGTCGCCGACGATCCCGACGGCGCTGTCGTCGTCGGTTTCGATCAGGAAGTCGGTGCCCTCATAAGAGCCTTTTTTCACTTCTTCATCGGCGGACTGCTTGTCGATGAAGTCCTGGGTCGCGTCGGTGTCGGTGCTCTGGATCGCGACCGCGTAACCCTGGAAATCCTCGCCGTCGTACTCCTGCAGCGAGATCCCGGCCTGTTCGCCGAGCCAGGGCTCGATTTCCTTGCTGAAGTCGAGCTCTTCGCCGGAGGAGAGGGCCGAGTCTTCGAGTTCTTCGACGATCAGGTCGCCGAGGTTGTCGATGCCGGCGACCTTAGAGACCAACGACTCGATGTTCGACTGCAGCGTTCCTTCCGGTTGCAGCGCGACCTGGATGTAGACCGGCGAGCTCGCCGGCGCGACCGCGGCCGGATCGGAGCCGGAGCCCTCGTCGCTGCCACCGCAGCCGACTACCACCAGCGCGAGCGCGGCGGCGGCCAAGGCGAGAAGCGAGACGAGACGTACCCTCATGCGACGGCGCAGGCTAGCAAGGCGACTGGCGTGAACTACTCGACGGTGACGGTCTTGGCCAAATTACGGGGCTGGTCGACGTTCAGCCCGCGGGCGCGGGCGATGTCGTAGGCGAGCAGCTGCAGCGGCAAAATCGCGACGATCGGCTGCAGGATCCAGTCGGTGGCAGCGACGAAAATGCTCTCGTCGGCGACTTCTGCGGCGCGCTCGGAGCCCTTGGTCGCGATCGCGATCGTCTGGGCACCACGGGCGCGCACCTCCTCAACGTTGGAGAGCACCTTCTCCAGCACCGGGCTGTCGGTGGCCACGCAGACGACCGGCGTCGACTCGTCGAGCAGGGCAATCGGGCCGTGCTTCATCTCGCCGGCGGCGTAGGCGTCGGTCGGGATGTAGGAGACCTCCTTCAGCTTCAGCGCCCCCTCGAGGCAGACGGGCAGGCCGATGTGGCGGCCGAGATAGAGGAAGAAGTTCTGGTCGGAGTAGGCGACGGAGACAGCCTTGACGGCCTCCTCGGTCTGCTCCAGCGTTTCGTCGATCTTGGTCGGCAGAGTCTTCAGCTCGGCCACAAGCTCGGCGATCCGAGCCGGCTCCAGGGTGCCGCGCAGCTCGGCGATCCGCAGTCCCAGCAGGTACATCGCGGCGACCTGGGCGACGAAGGTCTTGGTCGCGGCGACGCTGACCTCGAGCCCTGCCCGGGTGTAGAGCACCGCGTCGGCTTCGCGCGTCACCTGACTGCCCATGATGTTGGTGACGGCGAGCACGGTGGCGCCGGCGTCGCGGGCCAGCCGCATCGCCGCCAGCGTGTCGGCGGTCTCGCCCGACTGCGTCATCCCGATCACCAGATCCCCGGGCCCGACGACCGGGTTGCGGTACCGGTACTCGGAGGCGATGTCCATTTCGACCGGTACCCGCGCCCACTCCTCGATCGCGTAACGACCGATCAGACCGGCGTGATAGCTGGTTCCGCAGGCGACGATCACGATCCGGCCGACGCTGCGCAGGAACTCGTCGTCGAGCGTGACGTCGGAGAGGTCGACTCCCTCGCTGCCCGGCAGGCGGTCGGCAATCGTCTCAGCGACGGCGTCCGCCTGTTCGTGGATCTCCTTCAACATGAAGGTTTCGTAGCCGCCCTTCTCGGCGGCATCGGCGTCCCAGGTGACCGCTTCGGAATCGCGGGCGATCGGCACGCCGGCGGGGTCGGAGATGCGGATGCCGGAAGCGTCGATTTCGACGATCTCATCGTTCTCGATCGGCATCGCGATGCGGGTGTGGGCGAGGAAGGCCGGGATCGCCGAGGCGAGGAAGGTCTCGCCCTCGCCGATGCCGGCGACCAGCGGGCATTCTTTGCGGGCGCCGAGCAGGCGCTCGGGCTCGTCGGCGTGCATGGCGACGAAGGCGTAGTGGCCGCGCAGCTCGGCGTAGGCCTCGCGCACGGCGGCGGCGAGGTCGCCCTCGTAGTGACGGGCGATCAGGTGGGCGACCACCTCGGCGTCGGTCTCCGAGGTGAAGACCTCGCCTTCGGCCTGCAGCTGGCGTCGCAGCTCGGTGTGATTCTCGACGATGCCGTTGAGGACGATGTGGACCTTGCCGGAGCTGTCGTCGTGCGGGTGGGCGTTCTCCTCGGTTACCCGGCCGTGGGTGGCCCAGCGGGTATGAGCGATGCCGGTGTTCGAAGGCGGCAGGGCCCCGGAGTCGTTTTCGGCGCGGGCCTCGACGGCGGCGCGCAGGTTGGCGAGGTTGCCGACCGCGTGCACGCTCTCGACCTCCCCGTCCTCGAGCACGGAGAGGCCGGCGGAGTCATAGCCGCGGTATTCGAGCTTTTCCAACCCCGAGAGCAGAAGCTCCTCACAGGGCCGGCCGCCCACGTATCCGACGATTCCGCACACGAGGCGAGAAAGGGTAGAGGGCGGCTGCCCTCAGCCCAGCTCTTCGCGGACGATGGCGACCAGGCGACCACACACGGCGTCGGCCTCCTCGGCGCTCGGAGCCTCGACCATGACCCGCACCAGCGGCTCGGTGCCGGAGGGGCGCAGGAGTACACGGCCGCGGCCCTCCAGGGCTTCCCCCTCGCGATCGACCGCCGCCCAGACGACCGCGGCGTCGTTGACGGCCTCGCGATCGGCGACCTCGACGTTGACCAGGGTCTGGGGCAGCTTCTGCATCGGCGCGGCGCTCTCGAGCCCGCGCCCGCCGAGCTCACGCATAGTCATCAGGGCGGCGGCGATGCCGTCGCCGGTGGCGACGAAGTCGGTGGCGATGATGTGGCCGGACTGCTCGCCGCCGAGCTGCCAGCCGCGGCGCTGCATCTCGTCGATCACGTAACGGTCGCCGACCTGGGTGACGGCAACCTCGATGCCGGCCTCTGTCATCGCCCGATGGAAGCCGAAGTTGGTCATCACGGTGACGACGACGCCGCCGAGCTCGCCACGCGCGGCCATCCCGCGGGCGCCGAGGGCGATCAGCTCATCACCGTCGTGGACGCGGCCGGAGCCGTCGACGGCGAGCACGCGGTCGCCGTCGCCGTCGAAGGCGAAGCCGATCTCGGCTCCGCTGGCGACCACCCGCTCGGCCAGGGCCTCCATATGGGTGGAGCCACAGCCAGCGTTGATGTTGCGACCGTCGGGCTCGATCCCGATCGTCTCGACGGTGGCGCCGAGGCGCTCGAAGATCGCGGGGGCGGCGCGGAAGGTGGCGCCGTGGGCGCAGTCGAGAACGATGCGGCGGCCGGAGAGGTCGAGCGGGAAGGCGACGGAGAGCTCGCGCAGATAGTCCTCGAGTCCACCGTTGAGCTCGCGCACGTCGCCGGCCGCTGCCGTCGCCGGGGGCGGCTCCTCCAGCAGTGCCTCGATCCGGACCTCGACCTCGTCGTCGAGCTTCGTGCCGCTGCCGTCGAAGAACTTGATCCCGTTGTCGTGGAACGGGTTGTGGGAGGCGGAGACGACCGCGGCGAGGTCGAAGCCGAGCTTCTTGACCAGGATCGCCGCCGCCGGGGTCGGCAGGACGCCACCGAGCATCGCATCGCCTCCGGCCGCGGCGACGCCGGCGGCCAGCGCCGCCTCCAGCATCGGCCCCGATTCACGGGTGTCGCGGACGATCAGGACCTGCGGCCGCTCGGCGGCGAGCGAAGCGGTAACCGCACGGCCGAGCGCGGTCGCCAGCTCGGCGGTCAGGAACGTCCCGGCCTCGCCGCGGACGCCGTCGGTCCCGAAGAGCTTTCTAGTCGTCTGGGTGGCCATGCGCTCCTCCTAAGTTCGGCACTTCGTACCCATTTCCCCACTCTCCCGAAGCGGTGAGGCGAGCGAAAACCAAGCCTGGCAAGGACGCAGAGAGCTTGGTGAAGCGAGCTTAGTTCACTAAGTGAGCAAGCCAAGCGACCGAGGACGCCGCCAGGCGCCGGTTTGCAGCCGCCTCAGCGCTTGCTGAACTGCGGCTTCTTACGGGCCTTCTTAAATCCAGCCTTACGACGCTCCTTGACGCGGGCGTCGCGGGTGAGGAAGCCACGGCGCTTGAGGTCGCCGCGCAGCTCGGGGTCGATCTCGGTCAGCGCCCGGGCGATCCCGTGGCGGACAGCACCGGCCTGGCCGCTGATGCCACCGCCGTGGACGCGGACCCGGACGTCGACGTTGCCCTCATAACCGGAGACGGTCAACGGCTGGCGCGCCATCGTCTGGTGCAGCGGGCGGGGGAAGAACTCCTCGATGCTGCGTTTGTTGATCTCGATCTTGCCGTCGCCTGGAAGCAGGGTGACGCGGGCGATCGAGCGCTTGCGCTTGCCGGTGGCGAGAAAGCGGGAGCCGCTCTCCATCTTGGCCGGGGCGCGGCTGGCGGCGGTGTCGTCGTCGGCGTCGTCGGTGAGGGCGGCTTCGCGGCGGGCCTTCTCCTCTTCCTCGGCTTCCAGGGCCGCTTTCTCCTCGGCGCTGAGGGCGGGGCCGTCGGCCTCGACCAGAATCGGCTCCAGGTCGGCGCCCGGGATCACGTCTTTTTTCTTCTCCTCGGCCGCGGGCTTCTCAGCCGGCTCCTCAGCGGCTGGAGCCTCAGCGACGGTCTCCTCAGCGGCCTCGTCCTGGGCGGGCTCGTCGGCGACGGGGTCCTCAGCGGGCTCGGAGAGCTGCTCGGCGGCGGCATCGTCGGCGGGAGCGTCGTTGTCGCCCTGCTCCTCGGCGACGGGGGCGGGATCGGCGCTCTCGGAGGTCTCCTCGGCGGGGGTCTCCTCAACCGGCGTCTCCTCAGCGGCCTCGGCGGCGGGGGTCTCCTCCGCGCTCGGCTCCTCGGGCGCCTCCGCGCCCGGCTCGCTGTTCTCGTCCAAAGCTTTCTCGTCGTCTGCCATCAAGTCAGTTGGTCTCCATAGGTTTGGGCTGCTGCGCCTCGTGCGGATGCTCGGGCCCGGCGTAGACCTTGAGCTTGGTCAGCTGCTGGCGGGCGAGCCGGTTGCGCGGCAGCATTCCCTTGACGGCCTTGCGGATCACTTCCTCGGGACGGCGCTCGAGCATCTCGGCCAGCGTCCGCGACTTGATCCCACCCGGGTAGCCGCTGTGGCGCCAGTAGGTCTTCTGCTCCAGCTTGTTGCCGGTGACCCGGATCTTCTCCGCGTTGACGACGACGATGAAATCGCCGGTGTCGACGTGGGGCGTGTATTCCGGCTTGCGCTTGCCGCGCAGGGCGTCGGCGATCTGGGTGGCCAGCCGGCCCAGGGTCTTGCCCTCGGCATCGACGACGTACCAGTCGCGCTGGCGGTTCTCGGAGTTGGCTACGTAGGTCTTCATGGAAGGTCTTATCGCGCAAAAACCGCGCGGACGAACCTACGCGGCCGGCGGATGATAGCCATCTCGGCGTCTATACTGCCGCGCCAGCAATGCCGAATCCCTCTTGGACGTCCAAAAGGGAGCGGAGGACCCGCAGGGATCGAGGCAGGTCCCAGGGGCGAATCGGACGAAACAGTAGTCCGTAGCGCATCTCTTTCAGCGCGAGCCCGACAGCTAACTCCGCAGGCGATCGAAAGAGAGGGCCAGCGGTGCGCAAGGAAAAGATCCGGCCAGGACTGGCCGGGAGGATCTTGGTTCTGACGGCGGTCGCGCTGTTGATCAGCGCCGGCTCGGCGCTGGCGGCTACCGGCGGCGCCCCCACTCCGAGCGGCAGCCCGCCACCGCCGGGCAGCATCACCGGCGCTCCCTCGAGCGCCCCCAGCGCCGGCACCTTGACCCTGGTCGCAGCGGAAACGTCGCCGCGGAAGTCCTTCTACTTCGGCTTCCGCTACCCGAAGCTCAACTTCACGATCGGCAGCTCGCAGCCGCAGAACGACATCCGCGTCGACGTGGTCAACTCGGCGGCGGAAGTCGTCCGCACCTTCTATCTCGACGACGTCGCCCCCAACCTTCCGTCCTCGATCCGCTGGGACGGGACGACGAACGAAGGCAAGCCCGCCCGCAACGGCAGATACGCCTTCCGGGTCAGCCCGCAGACCCCGGCGCCCGCCGCTCGCAAGGCGAGCACCTCGACCACGCTCAGCCTCGGCTTCACCCTCTACGGCTACACCTTCCCGATCCTCGGCGCCCACGACTACGGCGGCAGCGCCGGCCGCTTCGGCGCCGGCCGCTCGGGCCATACCCACCAGGGCCAGGACGTGATGGCGGCCTGCGGCCTCCCCCTCGTCGCCGCCCGCGGCGGTCGGGTCCAGTACAACCGCTACGACGGCAACGCCGGCAACTACATCGTCATCGACGGCAAGGGAACTCCCAACGACTTCGCCTACATGCACCTGGCTGAACCCTCGCCGCTGAAAGAGGGCGAAGCCGTCCGCACCGGCCAGCCGATCGGGATCGTCGGCGACACCGGCGACGCTCAGGGCTGTCACCTCCACTTCGAGATCTGGGGCGCCCCCGGCTGGTACGAGGGCGGCTCCCCGTTCGATCCCCTGGCGGAACTCATGAAGTGGGACACGTACAGCTGAGTTGCCGTTTTCTCTCGCATAGCGAGAAGAACTGGCAACTCGCCTAAACGCAGCGGTCGCAGCGGCCGCGGAGGACGACGTCATGCTCGGCGACGTCGAAGTCGATGCTCTTGGAGAGTTCGCCGATCGCCTGCTCCAGCGAGCGGTCCTCGAAGGGGACCATGCGGCCGCAGTCGCGGCAGATCGCGTGGTGGTGATGGTGGCCGGCGGGGTCGACGCGCTCATAGCCGGCGGTGCCGCGGCAGACCTCGATCCGACGCACCAAGCCGAGCTCCTCGAGTTGCTCGAGGGCGCGGTAGACGCTGGCGCGGGCGACCGCCGGCTTGCGGCGGCGCAGCTCGTCGTCGAGTTCGATCGCGGTGACGGCGCAGTCGTGGCCGGCGAGGGCTTCGACGACGGCGGTGCGGGCGCCGCCGCGGCGGTTGCCGGCCTGCTGCAGGACCTCGAGCGCATGCCCGGCCCAGTCGATATCGGTGCCCGTCTCCATCTCAGTGATCGTAGCCCGCGACGGGCCGAAAACGTCCCGTATGGGCCCCTTTTCGGCCCATCGGCAGGGAGAGCAGGTAAAGGGCGACGATTGCCAGGGCGACCGAGGCACCGCCGGCGGTGCCGGCGTAGTAGGAGAGGTAGAGGCCGGCGAGGCCTGCGAGCACGGCGAGAGCGGCGGCGAGCGCGATCATCGGCCCGATCCGATCGGTCAGGTTGCGGGCGGTCGCGGCCGGGCCGACGAAGACGGCGACGACGAGGAGGTTGCCGAGGCCCTGGACCGCGACCACGGTCGCCGCCGCCAGCAGGACCAGCAGCGCCGTGTCGGCGAAAACCGGCGAGAGACCAAGCGCACGGGCGCCGTCGCGGTCGAACCCGGTCGCCAGCAGGCGGCCGTGCAGCAGCGGCAGCGCCAACGCGATCACGAAGAGCAGCAGCGCAGCGGCGGCGATGTCGGCGTCGCTGGGGCCGAGGATGTCGCCGAACAGCAATCCCTCGATCCCCGGCGGCGAGCTCGGCGAAAGCGCCAGCAGGGCGCCGAGCCCGAACATCGTCGTGACCACGACGGCGACCCCGACTTCGCGGCCGACCCCGGGCAGGCGCGAGGCGACGGCGATCGCCAGGGCCGCCAGCACGATCGCCGGCGTCGCCCCGAGCAGCAGCGGGATGCCGGCGATCGCGGCGATCACCAGCCCCGGGAACAGCGAATGCGCGAGCGACTCGGCCGCGTACGAGAGCTCGTAGAGGATCACCCAGCAGCCAAGGGCGCCGCCGGCGAGCGCCAGCAGCGTCATCTCCGCGATCGCCCTCTGCATGAACGGTTCGGTCAGCGGCTCGAGCATGGTCAGTGGGGGTGGTGGTGCTGGGCCGGGAGCACGGCGCGACCGCCATCGGGCAGCTCGACGATCGCGCCCCCGTAGGTGGCCTCGAGCACCGGCAGGTCGAGCGCCTCGGCGGGAGGCCCGACCGTGATCTGGCGGCCGTTGACGCAGAGGACGGAGTCCCAGCGCCGCGCCTGCTCGAGGTCGTGGGTGGCCATGACGATTGCGTGGCCTTCGCCGGCGAGGTCGGAGATGAGCGATTCCAGGCGCTCGCCGGCCGGGCGGTCGAGGCCGGTGAAGGGCTCGTCCATCAGCAGCACCTGCGCGTCCTGGACCAGGGCGCGGGCGATCAGCACCCGCTGGCGCTGGCCGCCCGAGAGCTCGCCGAAGGTCGACCCGCCGAGCTCGGCGAGGCCGACCCGGGCCAGCGCCCGCTGCGCCTGCTCGCGCGCCTCGCGCCCGGGGCGCCGCCACCAGGGCAGCCGCGAGAGCGCGCCCATCGCCACAACTTCCAAGGCCGAGACGGGGTAGTCGAGACGCGAGCGCTCGGTCTGGGGGACCGAGCCGCAGGAGGCATCGACGCGGAGGGATCCGGCGCGCGGCGGCAACTGCCCGAGCAGGGCGCGCAGGATCGTCGTCTTGCCGCCGCCGTTGGGCCCCAGCAACGCCAAGCGCTCACCCGCCCGCAGCTCGAACTCGACGCCGGTGACGACCGGCGGGCCGCTGGCATAGGCGAGCGAGAGCCCGCCGGCCGCGATCAAGGGTTGAGCCGGCATCCCACCCTCCCATCGCTGAAACCGCGAGCCATCGCCTCGGCGTTGGCGGCCTCCATCCGCAGATAGGTGGCGCCGTCGGAGTCCGCCGGGCCCAGCGTGTCGCCGTAGAGCTCGTAGTCGGCCGCGGCACCGGTCTGGCGGGCAATCGCCTCGGCGACCCTGGCGCTCAGCGAGCTCTCCGGGAACACCGCCCGCACCCCTTCGCGCTCGATCAGGTCGATCAGCTCGCTGACGTCCTTGGCCGATGGCTGGGCCTGCGTGGTCTGGGCGGGGATCACGGCGCCGATCACGTCGATCCCGAAGCGCTCGGCGAAGTAGTTGAAGGCGTCATGGTCGGTGACCAGCTTGCGGTCGGCGACCGGGATCTGGTCGAAGCAGTTGACAATCCCCGCTTCGAGCCGACCGATCCGTCGCAGGTACTCCCGCGCGTTGCGCTGGTAGAGGCGCCGGTGGGCGGGATCGGCGGCCGCGAGCGTGGCGGCGATCTCCCGCACCGCGGCGGCGGCGTTGCGCGGATCGTGCCACCAGTGCGGGTCGTATTGCGACGCCTCCTCGCCGCTCCCCTCTCCCGGCAGCCGGTCCGGCACCCCCGCGCCGAGGTCGACGATCTCAGCGTCGCCGCCACTGTCGGCGACGATCTGACCGATCCAGGCGTCGAGGTCGTCGCCGCTGGCGAAGACGACCGTGGCGTCGGCCGCGGCGGCGACGTCGCTCGGGCGCGGCTCGTACGCGTGCGGGTCGGTGTTCGGGGCGAGGATCTGGTCGACGGCAACCGCTCCGCCCCCCACCTCGGCGACCCAGTCTCCGATCTGAGTGGTGGTCGCGACGACGGCCAGCTCGCCACCGGAGTCCGAATCCGAGCCGCCGCAGCCCGCGGCCGCCAGCGCCAGCATCAGCGTGGCGACCCCAACCCCCGCGGCCCCGCGCGGCACCCGCGCCAGAAGCGCCCGCGTAGCGGCCGCGACGACGAAGACGGCACCCGCCACGCAGGCGATCGTCGCCCCGGGCGGAGCATCGGTTTCGACCGAGATCCAGAGGCCGGCCGCTCCCTCGGCGGCCACCAGCAGGACGCTGGCGATCTGCCAGCTCAGCATCCGGCCGGTGAAGAGCCGGGTCGTGGCGGCGGGAACGACGAAGAGCGAGGCGACGAGCAGGGCACCGACGACCGAGAGCGCCGCCGTGGTTGCGAGCGCGATCAGGCCCAGCAGGGTGGCGTCGAGGGCGATGCCCTGGCGCCTGCCCACCGGCCCACCCTCGGGGTCGAACCCTTGCGCGAGCCAGCGTCGGCCGACTACGGCGCTGGCAACCAGGGTCGCGGCGGCGGCGACCAGAGCGAGCCGGATGTCGGCGGCGTCGATCAGCAGCAGGCTGCCGAAAAGCAGGGTCTCGACGTTGGCGCCGGAGCCGAAGACGTCGCTGGCGAGAATCACCCCGGCGGCCAGGCAGCCGACCAGGACGAGGGCGACGACGCTGTCGCGCCCGTGCGTTTTCCCCCTCCCCAGCGAGGCGTTACCGGCGGTGAAGACGAGAGCCGCCGCCAGCGCCCCCAGCGGCGCCGCGAAGCCGAGGCCGTCGGCGAGCACCAGTCCCGGAAAAGTGGCGGTGCCGACCGAGTGCGAGAAGAAGGCGAGCCCGCGCAGGACGATCCAGGTCCCGAGCAGCCCGGCTGGGACGGCCAGGATCAGGACCTCGAGGAGGCCCCGCTGCACGAATGGAAGTTCGAAGGCCTCGAGCACGCCCGCGAGCATAATGAGAATGAGTCCAGTTTGTATTTAGGTACTCATGGCGCCAAGCTGCCCGGTCACTCCCACTCGATCGTCGCCGGCGGCTTCGAGGAGATGTCGAGGGCGACGCGGTTGACGTCGCGGATCTCGTTGATGATCCGGTTGGAGACGCGCTCCAGGAGGTCGTACGGCAGCCGCGCCCAGTCAGCCGTCATCGCGTCGTCGGAGGTGACGGCGCGGATCACGATCGGGTAGGCGTAGGTACGGCCGTCGCCCTGGACGCCGACCGAACGGACCACCGGCAGCACGCAGAAAGACTGCCAGAGCTGGCGGTAGAGCTCGGCGGCGCGAATCTCCTCCTGAAGGATCGCGTCGGCGGAGCGGAGAATGTCGAGGCGCTCTTTGTTGACCTCACCGCCGACGATCCGGATCCCGAGGCCGGGCCCGGGGAACGGCTGGCGCCAGACCATCCGCTCCGGCAGCCCGAGCTCGGCACCGACGGCGCGAACCTCGTCCTTGAACAGCATCCGCAGCGGCTCGACCAGCTCGAACTCGAGGTCGTCGGGGAGGCCGCCGACGTTGTGGTGCGACTTGATCGTCGCCGCGTGGTCAGAGCCGCCGGACTCGATCACGTCCGAGTAGAGCGTGCCCTGGACCAGGAATGAAACGTCCTCGAGCTTCTCCGCCTCGTCCTCGAAGACGCGGATGAACTCGGTGCCGATGATCTTGCGCTTGGTCTCGGGATCCACAACCCCGGCCAGCTTGGCGAGGAAGCGCTCTTCGGCGTCGACGTGGACCAGCGGAATGTCGAACTGGGCGAAAGTCTCGACCACCTGTTCGGCCTCGTTCATCCGCATCAGGCCGTGGTCGACGAAGACGCAGGTCAGCTTCTCCCCCACCGCTTTGTGCACGAGCATCGCCGCGACGGAGGAGTCGACGCCGCCAGAGAGGCCGCAGATGACGCGGCCGTCGCCGACCTGGGACTGGATCTTCTCGATCTGTTCGGCGATCACCGACTCCGGCGACCACTGCTGCTCGCAGCCGGCGACGTCGCGCAGGAAGCGGGTCAGGACCTCGGTCCCGTAGGGGGTGTGGACGACCTCGGGGTGGAACTGGATCCCGTAGAGGCCGCGGTCGGGCATCTCGCAGGCAGCCACCGGGGAGCTCGGGCTCGAAGCCAGCGCCGTGAACCCCTCCGGCGCCTGGAAGACGGCGTCGCGGTGGCTCATCCAGCAGCTCTGCTCCTCCGGCAGCCCGCCGAGCAGGCGGCCGCCGCCGTTGGTGACGACGAGGTCGGTGCGCCCGAACTCGCCCGACTCGGCCGACTCGACGCGCCCCCCGAGCGCCAGCACCAGCGCCTGCATTCCGTAACAGATGCCCAGCATTGGAATCTGGAGATCGAGCAGCTGAGTCGGGAATGGCGGCGCCCCAGGCTCGTAGACCGAGGCTGGGCCACCGGACAGCACGAGCGCTTTCGGCGCCCGCTCGCGGATCTTCTCGACCGCGGTGGTCGAGGGCAGCAGCTCGGCGAAGACGCCGCATTCGCGAATGCGGCGAGCGATCAGCTGCGAGTACTGGCCGCCGAAGTCGAGGACCAGCACCTCCTCGAGGGCGCGAACGTCCTCGACCGGCAGCTCCTCGCCCGGCTCGACGAGCAGGTCCTCGTCAGACCGGGCGAGAACTGGATCAGTCATCGCTTACGGCGACTCCCGCGGAAACCGCGGCACGGCCGTTGGAGCCCATGCCGACCGACTGCTCGTTCTGGAGCTTCTTGCCCTCGCTCATCAGCGCCGGCGCGACCATCACCTCGGCCCGCTGGAAGGAGCGGATGTCCTCGTAGCCGCAGGTTGCCATCGAGGTTTTCAGCGCTCCCATCAGGTTGAAGGTGCCGTCGTTCTCCTGCGCCGGGCCGAGCAGGATCTCCTCCATCGTCCCGTCCTGCTTGGTCGAGACGCGGGTGCCGCGCGGCAGCGAGGGATGGAAGGTCGCCATCCCCCAGTGGAAGCCGCGACCGGGGGCCTCTTTGGAGCGGGCCAGTGGCGAGCCGACCATGACCGCGTCGGCGCCGCAGGCGATCGCCTTGGAGACGTCGCCGCCGGTGCGCATGCCGCCGTCGCCGATCACGTTCACGTACTCGCCCGTCTCCAGCATGTGCTGGGCGCGGGCGGCCGCGACGTCGGCGATCGCGGTCGCCTGCGGAACCCCGAGGCCGAGCACGCCACGGGTGGTGCAGGCGGCGCCGGGACCGACGCCGACCAGAACTCCGACCGCCCCGGTCCGCATCAGATGCAGCCCGGTCGAGTAGGAAGCGCAGCCGCCGACCACGGTCGGCACCGGCACTTCGGAGATGAACTCCTTCAGGTTCAGCGGCTCGACTGTGGTCGAGACGTGTTCAGCGGAGATCACGGTGCCCTGGATGACCAGGATGTCGAGGCCGGCCTCGACCGCGGCCTCGTAGTGGTCGCGCACTTTCTGCGGGGTCAGGGACCCGCAGACGACAGCGCCGCGAGCCTTGATTTCGGCCACCCGCTTGGAGATCAGCTCCTGCTTGACGGGCTCCATGTAGATCTGCTGCATCATCCGCGTCGCCTCGTGCTTGGGCGCGGCGGCGATCGCCTCGAGCTTCTCCTCAGCATCCTCGAAGCGGGTCCAGATTCCCTCCAGGTTGAGCACTCCGAGTCCACCGAGCTCATTCACCAAAACCGCGGTATCGGGGCTTACCACCCCGTCCATCGCCGAGGCGAGCAGCGGCATGTCAAAGCGATATGGACCGAGGGTCCAGGTGATGTCGATGTCGTCGGGATCGCGGGTGCGACGCGACGGGACGATTGCGATGTCGTCGAATCCGTATGCGCGCCGCCCTTTCTTGCCGCGACCGATTTCGATTTCCAAGTGAGTCCTCCAGGGCTGGCGTTGAACAGCCAGCCTACACTTCCGCGGGGACCTCCAAATCGTGGACCGCGACCTCGCCGAGCAGGCGCTCGACCTGATTGCGGTCGACGGTGCCGGCGCCGAAGTGCTGGGTCGACTCGGCGCCGCAGGCCACGCCGTAAGCGAGGCAGTCTTCGGCCGAGCGGCCCTCGTAGCGGGCGGCGACGTAGCCGGCGAGGAAGGCGTCCCCGGAGCCGACGGTGGATACCGGCTCCAGCGGTTCGGTGTGGACCTCGAGCAGGCGACGCTCAGCGCCCTCGCCGACCGCGGCCACGCAGCCTTCGGGCCTGGTGATCGCCGCCTCGACAGCACCGAGACGGACCAGCTCGTTGAGGCCGGCTGCGAGATCGCTCCCGTCGGAGAACTCCTGGCCGACCAGCTCCTCGGCCTCGCGCTCGTTCGGGGTGACCATCGAGGCGCCGGCGCGGACGCCCTCCATCATCGCCTCGCCCTCGGCGTCGAGGACGACGGCGACGCCGCGGCGCCCGAGGTCGGCGATCAGGCGCGCGTAGAGGTCGTCGCCGGCCCCGGGCGGCAGCGAGCCCGCGAGGACGCAGATCTTGGCGCCGCTGGAGAGGTAGCCGATCCGCTCGAACAGCCCCCTCACCTCCTCCGGGCTGACCGCGGGGCCGCGCTCGTTGATCTCGGTCTGGTCGCCCGAGGTCGGGTCGATCACGGCCAGGTTGATCCGCGTCTCGGCCGCGATTCGCGTGAAGTCCGTCAGCACCGACTCCTCGCGCAGCTGTTCGAGCACGCGCGTGCCGGTCGGGCCGCCGACGAATCCGGCGGCGATCACCGGCCGCCCCAGGCGGGTCAGAGCACGGGCGACGTTGATGCCCTTGCCGCCAGCGACGGTACGGCTCTCGACCGCCCGGTGGCGCCGGGCGAGGCGAAAGTTCGGAACGGCGACGGTTCGGTCGATCGCTGCGTTGAGCGTCACCGTGAGGATCACTTCGCGTCCACCTGGGTCAGTGCTCCTTGTTCGATCAGCGGGACAGCCGGCGGTAAAGCGCGACCCCACCCATCAGTATCACGAACAGTGCGATCGCGATAGGGATCAGGTTGTTGCCGACGAAGTCCCGGACACGGTCGAAGGCGCTCGCCTCGGGCACCGTCCGCGCCGCCTTCAGCGCCACCGTGCCCGCTCGCATCCCATCCACGTAGACGCTGGCCTTGCCGAGCACGGCGCCGCGCCGGATCGGCCCCTCGACCTCGTCCGGAGCGCTTACCTGGACCCGCAGCCGCTGACCCTTGCGCAGGCCGACCTCGAGGCTCTTGGCGGCCCGCAGCGGCAGCTCGCCGCCCGCGTAGCGGATCGAGGCTTCGGCAAGTTCCTCGCCCTTGTGGATCGGCTCCCGGCGCTTGTACTGGGAGAAGCCGTATTCGAGCAGCGCCAGGTTGTCGGAGTAGCGGGTTTCGTCTGTCGGAGCCGCGATCGCGACCGAGATCAGGTCGATCCCCTGCTTGCGCCCGGCGCCGACGAGGACGTAGGCGGCGCCCCAGGTGTGACCGGTCTTGACGCCGGTCACCCACGGCTCCATCAACAGCAGTTCGTTGATCGTGTTGATCCGCCGCGGCGGCCGCACGCTGCGCAGGACGACGCTGCGGGTGTCGGAGATCTTGGCGAAGGCAGGTATTCGCAGCAGCCGTCTGGTCAGCGTCAGCAGGTCGCGGGCGCTGGAGTAATTGCGCTTGTCGTCAAGCCCGATCGGGTTCGCGTAGTGGGTGTCGGAGAGGCCAAGTGCGGCGGCGTAGCGATTCATCTGCGCCACGAACTTCTCCTGACTGCCGGCGGCGGCGATCGCCAGCGTGTGGGCGGCGTCGTTGCCGCTGCGCAGGATCAGGCCGTAGATCAGGTCGCGGACGCTGATCTCCTGCCCGGTCCGCATTTCCAGCAGCGACTCGCCGTATTCGGCGTCGTAGGGGGCGGCGTGGACGATCTTGTCGAGCGGCAGGTCTTTCATCGCCACGTAGGCCGTCATCAGCTTGGTCGTGCTGGCGATCGGCAGCCGCTCGGAGGCCGCCTGCGAGAGCAGGACTTCGCCGCTGCGACCGTCGGTCACAGCCCATGCCTTCGCTTCGATCCCTAGCTTTTCGGCCGGCGTTTCCGGCTTCGGCTCCGGTTTCTCCTTCTGCTGCTGCTTGGGCTTGGTCCCTTGATTCTGCCCAGAGCGCTGCTGCGCCTGGCCGGGCGCGGCGCCGGCAGGAGCGGACAGAACCAGGGACGCACACAGCATCGCCAGCAGGGCGATGCCGCGTCGCTGCGTCCTCATCGCAGCTTCAGCTTTTCGCCTTCGACCAGGATCTGCGGGTCGACTTCGGGATTCAGTTCCTTCAATTCGGTCACGGGAATCCCGGTCTTGCCGGCGATCGCGGTCAGGGTGTCGCCCGGCTTGACCACGTAGATGGCCTTCGTGGTGCGCGGCTGTTTGTGCTGCGACTGCTGGTGGGTCTTGTTGCCCGACTTCTTGTCGGAGTCCTCGACAGCTCCGGAGACGATCAGGAGAACGGCAACGACCGCCGCCGCCAGGGCGACGATGGCGAAGATGCGCGCGAAGATGCTGGTCCGTTTTTCCATGGTCCGGGTGTCTGCGAAGTGTGCTGCTGCTTTGGGGCGGCTGATCGTAGTGACGCGGGCCGTCGTCAGGCGGTGGATACGTCCCAGACGGCCGCGCGCAGGCGCTCCGCGGCCGCGGCCGGGTCGGGATCGTTGGCGATCGCCCGCGAGGCGGGCACGATGGCCGCCGCCGGTCCGGCCGCGAAGGCGGCCCCGAGCAGCTGCGGCTGCCCGCCCTGGGCGCCGACGCCGGGGATCAGGAAGATCGAGCGCGGCATCAGCTCGCGCAGGCGGGCGATGTGCTCGGGCTCGGTGGCCCCGATCACCGCGCCCATGCCGCTCAGGCCAGCGTCGCCAAGCAGGCGCGGGGCGAGCCCGTCGACCAGTCCGGCGAGACGCTCGTGCAGCGGCTGCTGCGGGGCCGGCAGGTCCTCGACGTCGGCGGCACCCGGGTTGCTGGTGCGGACCAGCGCGAACACACCTGCCCCCGCCTCGGCGGCGGCCGCGACCAGCGGCTCGAGCGCGTCGAGTCCCAGTAGCGGGTTGGCGGTAAAGGCGTCGGCCCCGAGGCCGGCGACGGGACCCCACGGGGTCGGCGTCTCGCCGACCAGTGCCTGCGCATAGGCGGCGGCGGTGACGGGAACGTCGCCGCGCTTGCCGTCGGCGATCGTCAGCAGACCGGCCTCGCGGGCGGCGGCGATGACATCGGAGAGAGCGGCCCAGCCGGGGGCTCCGAGGCGCTCGAAGCAGGCCAATTGCGGCTTCACCGCCACACAGGCGGGGCCGGCGCGCTCGATCAGGCCGCGGCAGTGCGCGGCGACCGCAGCGGCGGCGAGCTCGGCCGGCTCAGCGGATCCGGCACGCGCCCCGTCCCCGCCGATCGTGGCGGGGTCGGGGTCGAGGCCGAGGCAGATCTGGCTGCGGCGCTCGGAAACGAGCGCCGCAAGCCGATCAGCGAAAGCTGCGGGAATCAGCCGCCCTTGACTTTGGTCTTCAGGGCCGACCCGGCGGAGAATCGCGGAACTTTGCCGCCCGGAATCGTGATCCGCTCGCCGGTGCGCGGGTTGACGCCCTGACGGGGCCCACGCTCGGCAACGTGGAATTTGCCGAAGCCGGTGAAGCTGACCTCATTGCCGCTGCCGAGGGCAGCGCTGATTGCGTCGAGCACAGCGTCGACAGCGTCGCTGGCAGCCTTCTTGCTGCCCAGCCGGTCGTCGCCGGCAAGTTGGTCGAGAAACTCAGCCTTGGTCACGTCGAGAATCCTCCTCGGGGTTGAAGATGCGGCCGCACCCTAACAGTGGCCACGGCCGTAAGAAGCGCCCGGCCATGCGGCAACCGTCACGAGCCGCTGATCGAGATCTCGCCGATCAGCAGCGGCGGCGTCTTCACCGAGCCTCCAAACGGAACCCAGCGGGATTCCGAGCCGGCCGCCTGCACCGCGCTCAGCATCGAGACGAGGTCGCCTGCGATCGTGAACTCGCGCACCGGCTCGGCCAGCTCGCCACCGCGGATCAGGCGACCGGAGGCGCCCACCGAGAAGACGCCGGTGACCGGGTTGACGCCCGAGTGCAGGCCGGCGACGTCGGTGATGTAGACGCCGTCGCCGGCCTCGTCCAGGAGGCCCGCCAGCGGCAGCGCGCCGGGCGTGATCACGAGATTTGAGGCCGAGACCGAGGGCAGAGAGCGGTAGCCGCTGCGGGCGGCGGAGCCGGTCGAGGCGCTGCCGCCGCGGTTGCCCGTGTAGGTGTCGTAGAGGAAGGCGCGCAGGCGACCGCCCTCGATCAGCGCCGTGCGGCGACGCGGCACGCCCTCGCCGTCGAACGGGGCCGAGGCTGCCCCCTCGGGGTCGCGCCCGTCGTCGTGCAGCTCCAGCACCTCCGAGGCCAGCTCCTCGCCGAGTCGGTCGGCGAAGGGCGAGCGGCCACGCTGGACGGCGTTGGCGCCGAGCGAGCCGCCGATCAAGCCGGCGAAGCTGGCGGCGACGGTCGGGTCGAAAACGACCGGGCAGGACCGCGAGGCCGGCTTCGAGGCGCCGATCATCGCCAGCGCCCGCTCCGCCCCTTCGGCCCCGATCGCCACCGGGTCGAGGCCGTTGGGGCCGCGGGCGAGGCCGAAACCGAGCCCGGTCTCCTTGGCGCCGTCGCCGTCGGCGAGCGCCTGCAGGTAGGCAAAACAGCTGGAAATCTCGTACTCGCCGGCGACCCCGGCGGAGGAGGCGATCGCCACCTGCTCGGCGGAGTCGGCGTAGACGGCGGTCTCGACGCCGGCGATCCGCGGGTCGGCGGCAAGCGCCGTGCGCTCGACGGTCAGGGCCAGCGCCGCGACCTCGTCGGCACCGGCGGCGTCGAGACCCGGGTCGCTGAGACCGGCAATCGACTCGACCTCGGCCGGATCTGGCGGTGCCGCGAACTCGTCCTCGTCGGCAACAGCGGCGGCGGCCGCGGCGCGGGCGGCGATCGCGCCGACGCCGGCCGCGGAGAGGTCGGTCCCGTAGGCGTAGCCGACCCGCTGGCCGATCCAGGCGCGGACGCCGATCCCGCTCTGGGTCGCCGCGGTGAGGCTCTCGACCTCGCCGCCGTGGACGCGAACCTCGCGGCCGCTGTCGCGGGAGGCGTAGGCCTCGGCGGCGCCGGCCCCGGCGCCGAGGGCGGCCTCGACGGCGCGCTGCGCGGTGGTGCTCAGCTCGGTCATCAGAGCTCGGTGCCGCCGACCGTCATCGCCCCGACCCGGACATGGCCCTGGCCGGTTCCGACCGGGACCCGCTGGCCGCCCTTGCCGCAGATCCCCGTCTTCATGAAGAAGTCGTTGCCGACCGCGTCGATCGCGGCCAGGGCATCCAGGCAGTTGCCGATCAGGGTGGCGCCGCGGCAGGGCCGGGTCACCCTGCCGCCCTCGATCAAATAGCCCTCGGAGACGCCGAAGACGAAGTCGCCGGTCGCGGGATCGACCTGGCCGCCGCCGAAGGAGACCGCGTAGAAGCCCTGCTCGACGTCGGCGATGATCTCCTCCGGGGTGGCGTCCCCGGGGGCGATGTAGGTGTTGGTCATGCGCGGGATCGGCAGCTGACGGAAGCTCTCGCGGCGCCCGTTGCCGGTCGAGGGGACGCCGTCGCGCTCGGCGGTTACGTGGTCGTAGAGGTAGGCGGTTAGGCGTCCGTCCTCGATCACCTGCGTCTTCTGGGTCGGCACGCCCTCGTCGTCGATCGCGTCGCTCCCCCACTCGTTCGGCAGGCGACCGTCGTCGTAGGCGTTCAGCAGCGGCTGCGCGACCTGCTGGCCGAGCTTGCCGACGTAGACGCTGGCGCCCTTCTGGATGTGGTCGGCCTCGAGCCCGTGGCCGGTCATCTCGTGGAAGAGGACGCCGCCGAAACCGCCGCCGACGACCACAGGCAGCGAGGCCGAGGGAGCGGGACCGGCGTCGAGCAGGGTCAGCGCCTTGCGCGCCGCCTGTGCGGCGATCAGGCCTGGGTCGTCTTCGAGCAGCTCGAAGCCGCGGTGGGCGCCGAGCGTCTCGGCGCCGGTCTCGACGGTGCCGTCGCGGCGGGCGACCGCCTGGGCGCCGATCCGGGTGCGGGTGCGGTCGTCGCTGGTCAGCAGCCCGGCGGAGTTGGCGATCGTGACCTCGCGCCGGGCCTCGGCGTAGGAGGCGGTGAACTGGGCGATCTCCGGGCCCTCGGCGCGGGCGCGCTGGTCGAGCTCGCGCAGCAGACCGGCCTTGCGCGAGGGCGCCACCCCTTCGGGGCGGTGGATGATCGGGACCGGCGTCGTCGCCTGCGCCGTCAGCGCCCGCGGCTCGGCGCGGGCGCCGCGCAAGGCCGAGGCGGCTTCGTCGGCGGCGCGCTCGAGGTCGGCGGGGTCGAGCCCGTCGACGTGGGCGAAGTAGGTGGTGCCGCCCTCGATCACCCGCACCCCCGCCCCCTCCTCGGCGCCCGACTGGACCGACTCGATCCGCGACTCGTCGATCGACATGGTCAGCCCCTGGCGGCGTTCGGCGAAGACCTCGGCGAAGCGGCCACCGTTGGCCAGCGCCCGCGCCAGCACGCGCTCGCACACCTCGGGATCGATCAACTCGCTCATGACCTGGGGGGCCTTGCGACGACCTCGATCAGGCGTCCGGCGGCGGCGAACAGCTCGACCCCGATGTCGGAGTCGCCGGCTTGGTCGGTGCTGCGACCGTTGGCGTAATAGAGACGGGCAAAGGGTCGGCGGGAGACGCGGCGCCGGCGCACGTAGGCGGCCGCCTCGTCGGCGTAGCCGGAGACGCGGTCGAGCAGGATCCGGTGCGGCTTCGGAGGCATCTACTCGCGTCCTTCCGGCTTCTCGCGCGCCAGCTCGCGCAGGGTCGAGCGCATGTCGAAGAACATCAGCGAGGCCAGCGCGAAGCGCTCGGTGACGGCGATCGCGGCCAGCCCCTCGTGGCGCAGCGCGAAGACCTCGCCCTGCTCGGTGGCGACGTGGACTTGCTCGACCGCTTCGTCCTCGGCCGCGTCGGCGGCGGCGAACAGGGCCGCAGCGTCCTCACGCCAGCGCACCCGCTCGCCGGCGGCGGCCAGCACGGACCCCTCGGCATCGAGGATCGCGGCGCCACGCAGGTCCGGTGACATCTCGCTGAGAAACGCCAAAGCCGCCTCTGCGGAGCCCCCTGGGGCAGGTGCGGTTGCGGCAGCGTCGGGCATGTAGGTGAAAATACCGACCGTGACCCTCGCCCGAGCATCCTGGACCATCGTCGTCGCCATCTGCGCGATCGCCGCGGTGCTGTTCGCGGTCAGCGGCTACACGGGGTACACCATCACCCTGGTGGCGGTGGGACTGGCGGCGGCGGTCAATTTGCTGCCGCCGCCTTAGCGGCTGACGGATTCTGTTCGGGGGGTTTGGCGAGAGGGGTTGGGGGTCTCTCGTGCTCGCTGGATTTTTCGCCCGGACTCTCGGATAGCTCTCAAGTACGGACAAGCGAAAAATTAACGCCGCTGTGCGCGAGAGACCCCCAACCCCTCCCCTCAGAGCACCTCGAAGATTCCGCTAGCTCCCAGGGTTCGATCGTTTGCTCTTGAGATCGGTCCAGGGTTCGCTCGTCTGCCGGGGAGAGATCGAGCCCGCTCCCAGCTGGTGAGTTGCCGGTTAGTTCCGCATAGCGGTAACAACCGGCAACTCGTGAAGGAGGTTTTTGGATGAACCTTGGGCGGTTTGGACCCTCGGCTTTCTCTTGAGAGGAGATTGCGTCCCTTGGGCGTCTATCTAGAGAGATCCGGACCCTGGTCGTCAGCTTCGAGATGGTCCCGGTTCGCAAGGGACGGTGGGGGTGTCCTCCGTACGAGCGGCGTTAATTTTTCGCTTGTCCGTTCTCGAGAGCTTCTTGTTGTTCGGGGCGAAAAATCCAGCGAGGGAGGAGGGCACCCCCACCGTCCCTCCCGGCCCGAGGGCCGGGGAGAGCGGCAGCGGCCCGAGGTGCGGGGAGAGCAGCCCCTTCACCCCGAGCGGTAAGGCCCCGAGTCGCTGTCGTCAGGCTCGCGGAACGAAGTCTCCGGCTCGGCGTGGATCAGCACCTCGGCGCCGCTGATCTCGGCCTCGATCGAGGCACGCATGGCGTGGGCGAGGTCGTGGGCGCGCTCGAGCGAGGTGCCGCCGACGTACTGGACGTGGAGGTCGATGTAGCGGCGGCTGCCGGCGCGGCGGGCGCGCAGCTTGTGGTAGCCGGCGACCTCCTCGGTGCGGGCCGCCGCGATCGCGCTCTCGATCCGGTCCATCTCGGCCGGCGGCAACGCTTCGTCGACGAGCACCCCGGAAGAGCGGCGGATGATCCGGATCCCGGCGCCGACGATCGCGCCGGCGACGACGAGGGCGGTGATCGAGTCGAAGGAGGCGTTGCCGGTGATCTCGACCAGACCGAGGCCGAACAGGACCCCGGCGGAGGTGAGGGCGTCGGTGCGCAGGTGGGCGGCGTCGCCCTCCAGCGCGGCGGAGTCGTGGGCCCTGGCCTGGCGGTAGAGGACCGTCGAAACGCCGAGATTGGCGAGCACCGAGAAGCCCATCACCGCGATGCCGACTCCGAGCGAGTCGACGGTCGACCCGTCGACCAGTCGGTGGGTCGCCTCGTAGACGATGATCCCGGCGCCGACCAGGATCAGCATCCCCTCGACCGTCGCCGCCAGGTTCTCGACCTTCTCGTGGCCGTAGGGGTGCTCGACGTCGGCCGGCTCGTCGGCCTTGCGGACCGAGATGAAGGCGATCACCGAGGCGACCAGGTCGATCAGCGAGTGGATCGCCTCGGTCAGGATCGCGATCGAGCCGGTGATCGCCCCGGCGGCCAGCTTCAGTGCGATCAGGACCGAGTTGGAGGCGATCGAGAGGCCGGCGGCGCCGCTTTTGGTCCGGATCACCCCTGCCCCCTACCCGCTGGCGGCGAGATGATCGGCCAGCAGCCGCGCGGCGCGGCCGCGGTGGCTGATCGCGTTCTTCTCGGCCGCGCTCAGCTCGGCGTAGGTTCGATCGTCGTCAGGGCCGGTGTCGTCGGGGACGACGGCCGGGTCATAGCCGAAGCCGCCGTCGCCGCGGCGCTCGCGCAGCAACCGCCCCTCGCAGCGTCCTTCGAAGACATGCTCGCTGCCGTCGCCGTCGATCAGGGCCAGCGCGCAGACGTAGGCGACGCGGCGATCGCCGCCGGCGGCGTCGACTTCGCGCAGCAGCTTCGAGAGGTTGACCTCGTCGCCGACGTCGATGCCGGCGTAGCGGGCCGAGTAGATGCCGGGGGCGCCGTCGAGATCCTCGGCTTCGATCCCGGAGTCGTCGGCGAGCACGGCGCCGCCAGTTGCGGCGTGCACGGCGCGGGCCTTGATCAGGGCGTTGGCCTCGAAGCTGTCGCCGTCCTCCGGCGGCATCACGAAGCCGGCCGGCAGCGGCTGCAGATCGAGATCCGGCAGCAGTTCGTGCATCTCCGCCAGCTTGTGACGGTTGCCTGTGGCGAGGATCAGGCCGCTCAAGCGAACTGCTCCTGCACCTCCCGCAGGCGGGCGATGCCGCCCTCCGCGAGTGCCAGCAGCTCGTCCAGCGAGGCGCGCGAGAGCGGCGTCCGCTCCGCCGTCGCCTGCACCTCGACCAAGCCGCCCTCGCCGGTCATGACGACGTTGGCGTCTACCTCGGCGGTCGAGTCCTCGGCGTAGTCGAGGTCGCAGAGGGCGCGGCCGTCGACCATGCCGACGCTGATCGCGGCGATCGAGCCGGTCAGCGGCATCGTCTCGATCGCCTTCGCGTCGAGCAGCTTCTGGAAGGCCTGGCGCAGGGCGATGTAGCCGCCGGTGATCGAGGCGCAGCGGGTGCCGCCGTCGGCTTCGAGCACGTCGCAGTCGACGTAGACGCTGCGTTCGCCGAGCGCCTTGAAATCGACCACGACCCGCAGCGAGCGGCCGATCAGGCGCTGGATCTCGACCCCGCGCCCGTCCTGCTTGCCCTTGGAGATGTCGCGCTGCTTGCGGTCCCCGGTCGAGGCCGGCAGCATCGCGTACTCGGCGGTGACCCAGCCCTTGCCGCGGCCCTGCATCCAGCGCGGCACCGTCTCGTTGACCGAGGCGGTGCAGATGACGCGGGTTTTGCCGATCGAGATCAGACACGAACCGTCGGCGCTTTCGACGAAGCCGGGATCGATCGTCACCGGGCGAATGTCGGCGGGGGCGCGAGCGTAGCTGCGGGATGCGGTCATGGCGGCGAGTCTATGGATTGCCGCAGTGACCGCAGCGGGGCGTGCCGACCCGGCGATCCCGCTGACAACTCGTGCAGCTGGCGACGACTGCTCGCCCGCACCCCTCGCAGTGCGGGATGCCGTCGCGAACCGGGAACCCGCAGAAGGGACACTCCCCGCGACGGACCCGCCGGATCGGGATGCGCTTCGCGAGGAATCGCTGCAGGGCCACGAACGCGAGCAGCGTCAGGGCGACTCCGGCGATCGAGATCGCCAGCGGCCCGACCTCGTCGAAAGCGAGGTAGCCGTCCGCGTAGTCGACCGCCATCACGCAGGCGAGGACCGCGGTTGCCCCGATCAGGGCAAGGGCCGCGGGCAGGTAGCGCGAGTGACGGGAACGCAGCCGGCTGAGCAGCCGGTAGGAGGCCGCGAGCATGAAGACCAGCAGCCCGAGGCGGAGGAGGAAGACGATGCGGTCATGCTCGGCGCGATCGTCGGCCGCCTTCGCCGCGGCGGCATTCCTCTCTCCGATCAGGTGGTCCGAGGCCTCCTGCGCCGGCGGGCGGGTCTCCGCCTCGACCGCGGCGGCCGTGGCCAGGTCTTTCGATGCCGCGGCGAGCTCGGCCTGCGCGGTTTCGTACCCCGCCTGCAGTAGCGCCGTCGATCCCCCCGCGTCCAACGCCGTTCGGTAGGCCTCACGCCGAAGTTCCAGCCTGCGGACAGCCGTGGTCCGCTCTGACCGGGCCCGCTGAACCGAGCGCTGTGCCTGCCTGTGATCCTGGATCGCCGCGCGTTCCTCGCCGTCGAGGAGCCGCTCGATCGGCGCATAGCGGGAGGTCGGCTCCCCCCAGCTCACCTCGTCGAGCTTGAAATAGACCCAGATCGCGCCGATCGCGATGAAGATCGCGAGGACCACGGCGAGGACCTTCTCGCTGCCGCTCGTCTCGATCTCCCTGTCGCTCCGGCGGCTTGCGGCCGGTTGCGTCCCTCCCCTGCTCTCGCTCATCCTGTCTCTCCTGTCTGGTCGCCGTCTTGGGCCTTGGTCCTGGGACGAAGCTCGATCATCAGCTCGCAATCGAGGGCAGCGGCGATCCGCGCCAGGGTGTCGATCCGCGGCGGCCTCGCCCCGCGCTCGACCCGGGCGATCGCGGACTGCGTCGTCCCGCAGAGCCCGGCCAGCTCGCGCTGGGAGATCCCCCAGGCGCGCCGCCGCTCGGCGACGCGCTCCGCGATCAGGCCGAAGAGCTCGCGGTCGTCCGGATCGGCCCCAGTCCGAACCGCCTCGCGCAGGGAGGCGATTCGGTCGTCCAGTCGCTGGCTCGGTTTTGAACGGCGCTTTGCCATAGCAAGATTGCTATGTATAGCAAAATTGCTATGGACAGAAGCGCCGTTGCTTCATTTGAAGGCGACTTTGTCGACGGCCTCCTTGATCTTGTTGACGATCACGTCAGCCAGCTCCGTCCCCTGTTTGCCGTTGAAGCCTTTCATCGCCGCGACCATCCCCACCATCAGCAGCGAGACCAGCAGGATCAGGCCGACGTACTCGACCGTCCCCTGTCCAGACTCACCGCCGGCAAGTCGGTGGATGCGGCGGATGCGGCTGACGACGGCAGCGTGCAGGTACCCGAACAGCGTGTAGAGCATCTCCCCTCCCTCTCTCGTTTGAGAGGGGAATGCTGGGGCGAGCGCAGCGACCGAACAAGACACCCGAGTGCCGATTCACGCCCGCGAAGCGAGCGGAAGTCGTACCAGCGCTCTAGGCGCCCAGCGCCCCCTTGATCTCCTCGATCGCAGCGCTCTCTGCCTCGCCGACGCCGCCCTTGGCCTCGGCCACGCGCTCGCTGAGCGAGATCACGAAGAGGCGGTAGTCGCCGAGCTCGGTAGCGCTCGCCTTCTGCTCCACCAAGGAGACAGCGTCGCGAATGTGCTGCAGGCCGTGGGCTTTCAACTCCTCCGGGGAGTGCGACTTGGTGCGGTCGATGTCGGGCTTCTGAGAGACGATCGCGTCGAGCAGCTCGGAGTCGCCGTGCTGCTGGCGGGCCTCGGCGTAGGCCTTTGCCATCGCGAAGACCTCGCGGAAGCTGCCGCCGCGCTCGGCGCTGGAGACGATCATCCCGGCGCTGGTCGGCGCCTCGCGGACGATCTCCCACTCATCGGGGGCGAAGTCGGTGCTGGTGGTCACTGCTACCTCCTCTTGTCGTTGAAAACCGGCACGGCGTGCCGGTGCAGCCACTCGCGCGCGGCGCTGGCGGTGCCCGGCAGACTGTCGAGGTCGCGCTCGGCGAGGCGGGCGGCGTTGCGGAGGGTAGCTTCGCCGATCTGGGAGACGTGCTCGACCGCGGCCTCCTTGCGCTTGGCGAGCAGCAGGCCCGCATCGGGGGCGTCGCCGAAGGCCTCCTTCTCCTGCTCGGGGGTCAGCGGCGGCGGCTCGGCGTAGGCCGGCGGGGTCACGACCGGACGGTCGCTGCGCGGTTCGCTGCGGTTGAAGGCGACCTCGAGAGAAGGCGCGGCCGCGTCGCGCGCGGTCAGCGCCGGGCCGAGGTCGAAGCGCTCGCGCATGGTGCGCAGCACCGACGTCGTGTGGAAATCGTCGCTGACGACGGTCCCGCGCTCCGTATAAGGGGAGACGACGATCGCTGGCACGCGGACGCCGAAGCGGTCGAAGGCAAAACCTTGCTCCCCCGGCGCGTCGTCGGGGACCGGCGCGGCCGGCGGCGGCACGTGGTCATAGCAACCGCCGTGCTCGTCGAAGAGGATCAGCAGCGCCGTCTGCTCCCAGGCTGGCGAGTTGCGGACCGCCTCGTAGACCTGCGAGAGGAAGCGCTCGGCGGCGCGGATGTCGGTCGGCGGGTGGTAGTCGTCGAGCTCGCCGAACATCAGCTTCGGCTCGACCCAGGAATAGGCCGGCAGGGTGCCGGCGGCGGCGTCGGCGAAGAAGCGCTCGCGCTCCAGCGTCCGCTCCTTCCACATCCGCAGGTGACGCAGGCCGGCAACGTTGATCGCGCAGTCCGGAACCACCTGGCTGGAATCGAAGTAGACGTTCCAGCTGACGCCCTTGTCCTCGCAGAGCCCAAACAGGTTCGGCATCTCCTGGTCCCAGGCGTAGTTGAGGATCGCCTCGTTGTCGAGCTTGCCGAGACTGGTCGCGCCGTGGAAGAAGGAGCGGTTTGGAAAGGTGCAGGTCGGCGCCTCGCAGAACCAGCGGGTGAAGACCGCGTACTCCTCGGCCAGGGTGTTGATCACCGGCGCCGTCTGCGGGGTGAAGACGCGGCCGATCGTCGCCATCTCCGCTGCCGTCGGCTGGCGCTCCTTCTCCCAGATGAAGTTGCCATAGAAGTCGAGCGCGAAGCCGTCCATGCTCGGCACCCTCGGCGCCGCCGGCGCGTTGTAGGGGGCAGCCATGAAGTCGGGGAAGAGCGGGTAGGCGGCGCGGCCGAGGTTCGACTCCGGCTCGTAGGCGCCGAACAGCTGGACGTTGATGTTGCCGAAGCCCTCGCCGGGATCGGGCAGCGGGTCGTGGGGCACGGCGTCCGGCGCTACCCGCACCTCGCCGCCCGGATAGGGCAGGGTGATCTCCCGGTCGCGCAGGCCGTCGGCGGCGCCGATGTGCGGCAGGTGCCCCAGCAGCGAGTCGAACGAGCGGTTCTCGAACATCAGGACCACCCAGTGCTCGATCCGCTCCATTGCGGCGCGATCCTACGGCCGCTCAGCGGCGGCAAAAAAACGTCGATCGTGGCTACGGAGCGACGACCATCGACCCGATCCGCTCGAGGTCGAGGTCGAGGCCCAGCCCGGGACCGTGGGGCGCCCTGACGAAGCCCGCCTCGGCCTCGGGATACCCCTGCGCGAAGATCTCGCGCACGGGGTTGTCGATGAACATGTACTCGAGGGTCGCGAGGCGCGGCGCCGCGGCGGCGACGTGCAGGGCCGCCAGTTGCGAGATGCCGCCGGAGAAGCCGGTGTGCGGGGCGAACGCCTTGCCGGCGACGTCGGTGAGAGTCGAGACCTGCATCGCCGCCGTGATCCCACCGCAGCGGCCGAGGTCGGGCTGAACGTAGTCGATCAGCCCCTCCCCCAGCAGGCGCTGAAAGCCGGCGGCGGCGAACACGCTCTCGCCCGCGGCCAGCGGCGTCGAGGTCATCGCGTGGACGCGGCGGTAGCCGTCGAGGTCGTCGGCGGGCACCGGCTCCTCCAACCAGCCGATCCCGATCTCCTCCATCGTCCGCGCGGCGCGGATCGCCGTGGCCGCGTCGTAGGCGCCGTTGGCGTCGACGTATAGCTCTGTCTCCTCGCCGACCGCCTCCCGGATCGCCGCCAGCGCCCGCAGGTCGGCGCGCACGCCGCCGTCCTCGGACGGGCGGCCGATCTTCACCTTGATCGCCGCGAAGCCGCGCTCGCGCTGCTCCAGCGCCTGCGCGACCATCGCCGCCTCGGAGTCGATGTAGACGGAGGACGCGTAGACCGGCACCTGGGTCCGGCCGGCGCCGTGCAGCAGCGCCCAGACGGGCTGGCCGGCCCGCTTGCCGGCGAGATCCCAGAGCGCGGTGTCGACGCCGCTGATCGCCTCGACGACGACGCCGCCGGCGTGGCCCCAGCGGCGCAGGCGCTCGAACATGGTCACCCAGAGCCCACCGATGTCGCCGGCGTCGGCGCCGGTCAGGACCGGGGCGAGCAGCGACTCGACCGCGCTCGCGGTCATCTGGCCACCGCGCCGGGCCAGGGCCTCGCCGTAACCGGTGAGGCCGTCGGCGGTGGTGACGCGGACGAGGACCATCGCGAACTCGTCGTAGCGGCCGATCGCGAAGCTGACCCCGTGCTCGGGGCGGCCGACCATGAGATCGGCGGTGACCGCGACGATCTCCCGGCCGCCGGCCGTGGCGGCGACCTCGGCGACGGTGGGAGCGGTGCTCATGCCGACAAGATCCCGGCCCGCAGAAGCGCCCACAACTGGCGCCCGCACGAACGGTGGCGCCAGCTTCGTAGTCTCGCCAATCGCGGCCCGGCGGCCGCTCAGCCGGCGAGGCGGCGCGACTGGCCCTCGGCATCGGCGGAGTCGGCGCTCTCGCCGCCCAGCGAGTCGAGTGTGATCGCCAGGTAGAGATTCGAGATCGTCGCCGGTTTGCGCAGCGAGGCTCCGAGGATCTCCTCGATCTTGGTCAACCGGTAGCGCAGCGAGTTGGGGTGCAGGTTGAGCGCTTTCGCCGCGGCGATCACGTCGAGGTCGAGGCTGAGGTAGCAGCACAGGGTCTCGAAGAGCTGGGGCTTGCGCTTGAGCTCGCTCAGGGTCTGCTGAACCTTGGCCGCGACCGCGGTGGTCTCGGGGTGGGTCATCAACCACGTGGTCAGCTCGAGGTCTTCGAAGTGGAGAACCGACCCCCCGCTCTGGCCGCGCAGCTGCTCGACCGCCAGCGCGGCGTCGGCGGCCGAGCAGCCGAGCTCGAGGATCGAGCCGGCCGGGCGGCCGACACCGACGACGACGGCGGCGCCGAGGCCTTCGACCAGGCGGTCGAGGTCGGCCACGCCGATCTGCGCCATGCAGAGCAGGCGCTCGCCGCGCTCGGCCAGCAGCAGCGGCAGGTGGGCCCTGGCGAAGCGGCGCTCGACCTCGGCGGCGACGGCGCGCAGGTCGGCCTCCTCCCCCGCCTCGCGGCCGCCCACCTGGAAGGCCAGCGCCGGGCAGGAGAAGTCGAGTCCGAGGGCGGCGGCGCGGCGGCTGAGGCCCTCGGCCTCGGCCAGGCCGGCGACGGCCACCTGCTCGATCAGCTGGGTCTGCTGGGCTCGCTCCTCGGCGCTGGTGATCCGCTTTGCGGTCGCAACCACCGCCTGCAGCCTGACCGCCGCTTCGACCATCGGCCGGGTCAGGTACTCGAAGGTGTAGGTCTGACGGGTGGCGACGACGATCCAGAAGCGCGGGCGCCCGTCGGCGTCGACCGGGGCCGAGACCACTTTGAGGTCGTCGTGCTCGAAGGACTGCAGGCCCGGCTGGCGCTCGCAGACCTGCTCCCAGACGCCGCGGCTCCAGGCGGGCGCGGTGTCCTTCGAGGCCTCTCCGGGGCCGGCGGCCATCTCCACGCGCCCGTCCGGGCGATAGAGGACGACGGTGCTGTCGAGCATCTTCGCGAGCCGGCCGACCAGCTCGCGGTCTGGCTGCTCGGCGTCGAGGGAGTCCATCAGGTGATCGCGCATCGAGGCGATTCGCCGCAGCACGTAGAAGTCGCGGCTCAGCATCGAGCCGGCGGCGAAGGCGCTGACCGTGCTGAAGGCGGTCGGAAAGGGGACCTCGAAGAGCGGGAAGCCGCGCCGCCGCGCCTCGTCGACGATGCCGGCGGGAATCTCGTCGTGGATCATCTCGAGGCCGAAGCCGAGCGCTGTCAGGCCGGCCTCGTCGAGCTCGGCGACCAGTCGGCGCTGCTCGGCCTCCTCGCCGCCCAGCCGCATCCCGTTGGTCAGCATCACCCAGCCCGGGTCCAGCCAGCGGCTCGGGTTCGGGATCTCCGTGCAGTGGACCCCGACAACCGGGCGCTCACGGCACTCCTGCTCGCCGACGACCAGGCGCAGGCCCAGTTCCTCCTGATCGAGCAGACCTCCGAGACTCAAGCCCTGATCGACCATAGGGGCTGAATCTAGCGCACCCGATCCGCCCGCAGGCGCGCATTCTTTGGACCCGCCCCGGACGGCAGCGGCAGTTTCGGAGATCGTCCAGCGGCGCCGGGGGCAGGGCGCTGGAAGCCTTGGCGCATGGGTGATCGGGAGCGCACTTACGGTCTATACATAGACGGCGCCTGGCAGCAGCCGGGTGCCACCTTCGAGAGCATCGACCCGACCCACCCCGACCGCGTCCTGGGTCACTTCGCGGCGGCGAGCGTGGCCGACGTCGGGCAGGCCGTGGCGGCTGCCGAGGCGGCGACCGCGGGCTGGCGCCGGACCACCCCGGTCGCGCGTGGCGAGATCCTCCACGCGACCGCCGAGCGCCTGGCCCGGGAGCGCGAGGAGTTCGCGGCGACGATCGTCCAGGAGGAGGGCAAGACGATCGACGAGGCCCGCGGCGAGATGGCCCGCGCGGTCTCGGTCCTGCGCTGGTTCGCCGGCGAGGCGTCGCAGCCGATCGGCGCGATGCACCCCAGCGCCCGCGAGGACACGCTGGTCTACTCGGTCCGCGAGCCGCTCGGAGTCGTCGCCGTGATCACCCCCTGGAACTTCCCGGTCGCGATCCCCGCCTGGAAGATCGCCCCCGCGCTCGCCTTCGGCAACACCGTCGTCTGGAAGCCCTCGGAGCTGACGCCGCTCTGCGCGGTGATGCTGACCGAGCTGCTGGAGGCGGCCGGGCTGCCGCCGGGCGTGCTCAACATGGTCACCGGCGACCCGGCCGAGATCGGCGACGAGCTCACCGACAGCGCCGCCATCGACGCGATCTCCTTCACCGGCTCGCTGCGGGTAGGCCGCCACATCCAGACCCGGGCGGTGCCGCGCGGGGTCAAGGTCCAGCTCGAGACCGGCGGCAAGAACCCGGCGATCGTGATGGACGACGCCGACCTCGACCGCGCGGTCGAGCTGACCGTGCGCGGGGCGATGTGGTCGACCGGTCAGAAGTGCACCGCCAGCAGCCGGGCGCTGGTGATGCCGGCGATCGCCCCGGCCTTCACCGAGGCCCTGCTGGAGCGGGTCGGCTCGCTGCGGGTCGGCGACCCGCTGGCGCCGGAGACCGAGATCGGGCCGCTGGTCTCGGCGCCGCAGCGCGAGCGGGTACAGGGCTACCTCCAGCGCGCCGCCGACGAAGGCCAGGTGCCGGTCACCGCGAGCCGGCCCGAGGTCGAGCAGCTGCCGGGATTCTTCGTCGCCCCCTCCGTCTACCTCAACGTCGACCCGGCGACGCCACTGGCTCAGGAGGAGGTCTTCGGGCCGGTGCTGGCGCTGCTCGAGGTCGAGGATCTCGAGCACGCCCTGACAATCGCCGAAAGCGTCGAGTTCGGACTCTCGGCCTCGATCTTCACCCGCGACCTCGCGACCGCGCTGCGCTTCGCCAGCTCGATCAAGACCGGGATGGTGCACGTCAACCGCGAGACCGCCGGCGCCGAGCCGCAGGCGCCATTCGGCGGCGCCAAGGCCTCGAGCTCGCACTCGCGCGAGCAGGGCAAGGCCGCGGCCGACTTCTACACCGAACTGAAGACCGTCTACATCGACCCCTGACGGGCACGGTGGCTAGGCCGAAGCCTCACCCACCGTCGCGGTCCCCACCCGGTAGCGGGCAACCGCATCCTCGTCGAAGCCGATCCCGTGGCCGGGGCCGGACGGGGCCTCGAGCTCGCCCTCGGAGTTGACCGCGAAGGGGTCGGTCAGGACCAGGTCGAAGCTCTTCACCGCGGTCCCCTCGAACTTCTCGAGGACGCAGACCTCGGGGCGGGCGCAGGCGAGCTGGAGGTGGATGTCCCAGTGGTAGTGAGGGGCGACGCCGACGCTCGCCTCGCCGGCCAGAGCGGCGATCTCGAGGAACTCGGTGATGCCACCGCAGGCGGTGACGTCGGGCTGCACGTAGTCGACCACGCCGTGGCGGATCAGCTCGCCGAAGGCCCAACGGGTCGACTCGACCTCGCCGGTCGCGAGCGGGATCGAGGTGCGCTCGCGCAGGCGCAGGAACGACTGCGGCTGATCGGCCGAGAACGGCTCCTCGAACCAGGTGATGTCGTACTCCTCGACCCGCCGACAGAAGGCGACGCACTCGTCGACGCGGGTGAAGGCCTGATTGGCGTCGATCATCAGCTTGACGTCGGGGCCGATCGTCTCGCGCACGGTGCGAACCCGCGCGGCCTCCTCGGGGACCGAGAGCCTGCCCGTCTTCATCTTCACCTGGCGGAAGCCGCTCGCCAGATAGCCCTCGAACTCTTCGCGCAGGCGCCGCTCCCCGTCGGTCTCGTAGTAGTAGCCGCCGGAGGCGTATGCGGGCGCCGCGTCGCGGTAGCCGCCGAGCAGGTGGCGCAGCGGCAACCCGAGCGTGCGCGCACGCAGGTCCCAGAGGGCGATGTCGATCGCGCTGAGCGCGTGCATCACGTTGCCGCGGCGGCCGTTGCGGACCGACTGCCGGTACATGTTCTCGCTGATCGCCCGCACCTGGGCGGCGTCGGCGCCGACCACCAGCGGCAGCAGCAGCTCGGTCGCCGCCGCCATCGCCGGCGCGGCGCTGAGGTCCTGCAGGCAGAAGCCAGTCCCCCAGACGCCGTCCTCGGAGCGCAGGCGGACCAGCAGGTGGGGGCGGTAGGTGATCGTCCGCACCGGGTGGCGGACGGGGGCCGGCAGCGGGATCTGCAGGTGCTCTACGACTGCCTCCGAAATGCGCATTTGCTCTCCTCGATCGGTTGGGGGACGAATTCTCATCCGCCGGCGCCGCGCGGCCACTGGAGTGGCGACGAAGCCCCCGCCGCCGTTCTCACCTTCCACAGTGCGGCCGCGGCGCAGCGTTCCACTCAGAGGACGGAGCGGCCGCCGTCCACGTAGAGCACCTGGCCGGTGATGAACCCGGCCCGCTCGGAGGCGAGAAAGAGGACCGGGTCGGCAACCTCCTGCAGGCGCCCGAAGCGGCCAGCCGGGATCAGCTCGACCAGCGCCTCGCGACGGCTCGGATCATCGCCGAGATAGGCATCGGTGAGAGCGGTGTCCATGTACCCCGGGGCGACGGCGTTGACCGTCACCCCGGCGGCCGCGTACTCGTGGGCCGTGACCCGCATCAGTTGGTTGACCGCTGCCTTCGAGGCGGCGTAGGGGCCGTGGTTGCGGTGGCCGCTGCGGCCGGCGACCGAGGAGACGAAGATCAGGCGACCGTGACCCTGCTCGCGCATCCACGGGGCGACCGAGCGGGTCAGCCGGAAAGCGCTGGAGAGGTTGACGTCGACGATCGCCTCCCACTCGTCGTCATCGAAGCTCTCGATCGGCTTGCGGAGATTGACGCCGACGCAGTGGACGGCGACGTCGATGCCGCCGAGCTGCTCGCGGCTGCGCTCCAGTGCCGCCCGGGTGGCGGCGGAGTCGCGCAGGTCGGCGATAGCGATCGAGCTCAGGCGCCCGCCGAGCTCGGCTTCGAGCGCCCGCAACCCGTCACCCTCGAGGTCGACGACGCCGACCTCGGCGCCGGCCTCGAGGAAGGCGCGGGTGAGGGCGGCTCCGATCGTGCCGGCGCCGCCGGCGATCAGGGCGCGGCGGCCGACCAGGCCAAGCCAGTCAGGCATCGGCAGCGGGCGGAGCCTCACGGCGGGTCAGGACGTTGATGGTCACGGCTGGGGCGCCGGAGACGGTCGCCGAGTGCGGGACGCCGCCTGGCAGGGCTGCGGTCTCGCCCGGGCCGAGCCGTACCGGGGCGCCGTCGACGACGAAGTCGACGCTCCCCTCCAGCACGGTCGTGATCTGGTCCTGAGGGTGGCGATGCTCCTCCCAACTCGAGCCCGGCTCGTAGCGATAGAGGATGGCTGTGAGCTGCGGCGTGTGCGCGGTGGCGCCGGAGATCCCCGGGCGCGCGATGACGAACTCGCGCTCGTCCCAGCTGATTTTTTGTGGTTGCTCCATCGACCGCTCCGACAGCCGGCGACCCTAGGGCTGGTCTGCACGATGATCGACCGGACCAACCACGAAGCGCCCTCTCCGTCCTTGGACAAACGACGAAGTCAGGTGCTCGGGCCGCCAATACCCTGACCCGGAGTGACCGCTTGACCACTAGGAGCCTGCCGTGAAGATCCTCTGCATAGGCGACGCGATGATCGCCGGCGAGAGCTTTGGCGCCAGCGCCGCGGGCCTCGACGCCGAGGTGATCAGCGGCGACTGGGAGTCCGACCCCCAGCGCCTGCAGCACCGGCGGCTGCTGGTCGAGCAGGACGGGCCGGGCGTCGAGGGGGTTCCCGACCTCTTCGCCGAGCACGCCGACGCCGAGATCGTCCTTGGACTGTTCTGTCCACTTTCAGCGGCCGGCATGGACGCGCTGGCCGACCTGCGCGTGGTCGGCGTCGCCCGCGCCGGCCTCGAGAACGTCGACGTCGAGGCCGCGACCGAGCGCGGGATCGCCGTGCTCCACATCCGCGGCCGCAACGCCGAGGCCGTCTCCGACTTCGCCGCCGGGCTGATCCTGGCGGCGGCCCGCAACATCGCCCGCGCCCACGCCGCCATCCTCGCCGGCGGCTGGCCCAAGTCCTTCGCCAACTCCGCCCACCTGCCGGAGCTCTCGGGCCGGACGCTCGGCATCGTCGGCTACGGCCTGATCGGCCGCCTGCTGGCCCGCAAGATGTCCGGGTTCGCGATGCGGCGAATCGCCTACGACCCGTTCGCGCAACCGGGCGCCGGCGAGGACGTCGAGCTGGTGACGCTGCCGGAGCTGCTGGAGAGCTCCGACTTCGTCAGCCTGCACGCGCGCCTGGACGCCGGCAACCACCACCTGATCGGCGCCCCCGAGCTGGAGCTGATGCAGCCGACCGCCTACCTCGTCAACACCGCCCGCGCCGGGCTCGTCGACGCCGAGGCGCTGACCGCCGCCCTGCGCGAGCGCCGCATCGCCGGCGCCGCTCTCGACGTCTTCGACACCGAGCCGCTGCAGCCCGACAACCCGCTGCTGGAGCTCGACAACGTCACCCTCACCTCACATATCGCCGGGACCACGACCGATGCCCTGACCCGCTCGCCGCAGCTACTCGTCGCGACGCTGACGGCGCTGCTGCGCGGCGAGACCGGCGAGATCGCCCTCGCCAACCCGGAGGTCCTCGACGACCCGCGCTGCGAGCGCTGGCTGCGGAGCGCCGCCCCGGCCCTGCTCGGCGACGCCGCCGGACCCGAGAACGGAACGTGAGCCGAGGCGCCCCCGCGGTCCTCGCCGTCGACGCGGGCACCAGCGCCCTGCGGGTGCTGGCCTTCGACTCCGACGGCCGCCGCCTCGCCCACTTCGCCCGCCCGAACGAGATCCGCCGCGAGGTCGACGGCACCGCCGAGGCCGACCCCAGGCTGTGGCTGGCGGCGCTGCGGGGCGGGTTGCGCGAGGTTGCGTCGGCGCTGGGCGGGGCGCACGAAATCGCGGCGATCGCGATCACCAGCCAGCGGGCGACCGTGGTCGCCACCGACGCCGCCGGCGACCCGGTCTTCCCGGCGCTGCTCTGGCGCGACCGCCGCGGCGGTGCCGACGCCGCGCGCTTCGCCGAGGCGGTCGGCAAGGAGCGCGTCTATGAACGCACCGGACTACGGGCCGACTCCTACTTCACCGCTCCGAAGCTGATCTGGCTGGCGCGCAGCCACCCGGAGATCGCCGCCGGCGCCAGCTGGTACCTCTCGGTCCAGGACTATCTCGTCCAGCACCTCAGCGGCGAGGTCGGCAGCGACTGGACCCAGGCATCGCGGACCCTGCTCTTCGACAGCGAGCTGAACCGCTGGGACCCCGACCTGGTCGCGGCGAGCGGCCTCGATGCTCGCCGCCTGCCGCCGGTCGGACCACCGGGCTCCCGCGCCGGCACGCTGCTGCCCGAGGTCGCCGGCGCCACCGGGCTCCCGAGCGGTATTCCGGTGGTCCGGGCGGGCGGCGACCAGCAGTGCGGCCTGGTCGGCCTCGGCGTTGCCGCGCCCGGCGCGGCCGGCGTCACCGTCAGCAGCGGCTCCTTCCTGCTCGCCCCGGTCGGGCGCCCGCGGCGCGACCGCTTCCGGCGCATCCTCTGCAGCCCGGCCGCGGTGCCGGGCCAGTGGGTCCTCGAGGCGGGCGCGCAGACGGCGATGTCGACCGTCAGCTGGTTGCTGGCCACGCTCGGCCGCGGTGACGCCGAGGCCGAAGTCGAGGCGGCGCTGTCGGAGTCGCCGCCGGGGGCGCGCGACGTCGTCGTCCTGCCCCACTTCAACGGCATCGCCGCCCCCTACTGGGACCCCCGCGCCCGCGGCGCGATCCTCAACCTGACCGAGGCGCACGGGCCGGCGGACCTGATCCGGGCCGACCTGGAGGGGATCGCGATCGACGTCCGCCGCAACCTCCGCGCCCTGCGGCCGCTGCTCGACGACCCCGTCGCCGAGCTCCGTGCCGGCGGCGGCGGCGCCCGTTCGGACCGCTTCAACCAGCTGCAGGCGGACGTCTACGGGACCGACCTGGTGCCGGTGCTCGAGCCCGAATCGGCAGCGCTCGGCGCCGCCGTCCAGGGGGCCGTCGCCACCGGCCTGCACCCGGACCACGGCGCCGCCGTGGCGGCGATGGTGCACGCCGACGAGGCCCGCCGGGCGCGGGCGCGGCCGGAACACGCGGCGATCTACGAGGAGCTGGCGGAAACCCACGAGCGCCTGTTGGAAGAGATCTCCACCGACCCGCCCCCGGGGCGCGAGGATCGCGAGCAGGCGATCGGGTGAGGGGTACGTTCCGAGAGCTCCTGGCCGAGGCCGAGTCCGAGCAGCGCGCGGTTGCCGCCTTCACCGTCTACGGCATCGACGGCGCCGTCGGCGCCGTCGCCGCGGCCGAGCGCAGCCGCGTCGGGGTGATGCTGCTGATCAGCCAGCAGACCTTCGTCTCCGACCTCGGGCTGCCGCTGGTGGCGGCGCTGAAGGACATCGCGGCGCGGGCCGGGGTGCCGGTCTGCCTGCAGCTCGACCACGTCAGCGACCTCGACCTGATCGCCGCCGCGCTGGTCGCCGGGATCGACGTGGTGATGGCCGACGGCTCGAAGCTCCCCGACGAGGAGAACATCGCCTTCGTGCGCGCCGCGGGGGCGCTGGCGGCCAAACACGGGGCGTCGTTGGAGGCTGAGCTGGGCCGGATCGAGGGCGACGAGGAGATCGCCCGCGGGGTGCGGCCGGTGGGCTTCACCGACCCGGCCGTGGCGGCCGCGTTCGTGGCCGCCACCGGCGTCGCCTGCCTGGCCGTCTCGATCGGCAACGTCCACGGCCGCTACGCGAACCCGCCGGCGCTCGACTTCGACCTGCTGGCAGAGATCGACGCCGCCGTCCCCTGCGCGCTCTCGCTGCACGGAGCCTCCGGCATCCCCGACGCCGACGTACGCCGCTCGATCGGACTCGGGATCCGCAAGGTGAACGTCAATACCGAGCTGCGCGAACGCTACTTCCGGACGCTCGAGCGCGATGCGCCTGGCCTCAGCGAGGGCTCGCGGGTGCTCGCTCTCTCCGAGACGGTCGCCGCGCAGATCGAGGCGGCCGCCGCGGAGAAGATCGAGGCGATGCGGGCCGGCTGATCCGCACTCAGGTCTTGTGCGGCTCGGTCACATAGAACATGTTGCCCTCGGGGTCGAAGATCGGGCGGTAGCGATACCAGGTGCCACTCGGGTGCTCCCACTTGATCACCTCGGCGGCCCACTCGACGCGGCCGTCGAGCTCGGCGATCGTGGCGTCGAGGTCGTCGGTCTGGAAGGCGAGCGAGTCCCAGCCGGGACGGTTGACCTCGTTGACGGGGGTGCGGCGCGGCTCGCGCTCGGCGTTGGTCGTCTCGAACACGTAGAGGGTGAGGTTGCCGGCGTCCAGCGCCACCCAGCCCTCGCCCGGCTCGTAGGGCAGGAAGAACGGCAGCCCGAGGATGCCGTGGTAGAAGTCGACGATCGCCTGCACGTCGGCGCAGAGCAGGTCGACGTTGTCAATCCGAGCGAACATCGAGCACCTCCTGGTTCGGTGTTTTCAGAGCCTTGACCTCGGTCCACTCGCCGTCGCCCGCCTCGCAGGGTCCACCCGCGAGCACGCGCATCGAGCGCGCCTCCGGGTCGACCACGACCGTGGCCAGGGTTCCGTAGCGGTCGCCGAGCCCGGAGCCGGGCTCGGGGTGGCAGCAGATCGCGCCGCCGCTGCCGAGGTGACTGCAGAGGGCCTCGACGAGGTCTGCCCCGGTGGGGGCCCGCAGGCGCGCGGCGCGGCGGCGCAGGATCTCCAGCCGGAACATCGAGTCCGGGCCGACCAGCGGCTCGAGATCGCCGGCGACGCCGGCCGGGGCGAGAAAGTGGTTGGTGTGGGTGAGCAGGCCGTCGGCGTCGGGGAGCACGTAACCGGGTGGCGCCCCCGGCCGCAGCTCGGCGGTGACGGCGGTGTCCTCGCCGCCCTCGGCGGCAATCAGGGTGACCGCGGTCGAGGCCGATGCCTGCACCGAGGCGATCAGCCGCTGGGCGTCGAAGATCGTCTCTGACTCGGCCAGGACCCGGCGCAGGAGGACATGGATCGGGACCCCGATCGGGAGCAGCCCGTCGCTCTCGTGGTGGAGGACGTTGATCAGGACCGCGAGGCCAGCGGAGTTGACGCCGAGCTTCGCCAGCATCCCCGCCTCGGTCAGGGTCTGCAGCCGCATCCCCGTCTCCGCGTCCTCGAGGCCCCAGACCAGCCAGCAGGCGGCGAACTCCTCGTGCCAGTCCCAGGTCTGCGCGGCCAGCGGGCGGCCGCCGTCGAGGTCGAGCACGGCGATCACCGAGCACTCGGCGCGACGGCGGGCGGCGACGATCGCGAGGATCTCGGTGCGGGCGTTGACTGCTGCCAGGGCCGCGACCGGCAGACCGGCGCCGCGGGCGATCCCCTCGATCTCCTCGGCCAGCGGCGACGACCATGCCGCGGTCGCGGCCAGTGCCTCCTCGCCCCAACCCTCGACCTCCGCCTCGCCGGCGTGGCCGCCGGATTCGAAGTGCTCGAGATAAGCGGTCCAGGTGGCCGCGATCAGCTCCGCGCGGGCACGGCCGAACTCGAGGCCGCGGTCGCCGGCGCGGGTCGCCTCGGTACGGATCGCGCGGCTCAAGCGGCCTCCGCCGCAGCCAGCAGCGGCCCGACGTGATCGGCGACCTCGTCGAGGCGGGCGAACCAGACGCCGTGGTCGGAGGCGATCGTCTCCACCAGCGTTTCGAAGGCGGAGAAGCGGTAGGCGCGGCCGATCACCTCCGGGTGCATGGTGAAGGTGACGTGGCGGCCCTCGGCGCGCGCCGCCCGATACTCGCCGAGCCAGGCGGAGAGCAGCTCAGCCGTGTCGGCGACGTTGCCACCACCGTCGATCATCCAGCCGAAGCGGGGCCAGTCGTCGAGCGACCAGTGGACCGGCAGCTCCAGGATCGTCTCCCCTTCCCACTCCTGCAGGTAGGGCCGGTCGTCGCCCATACAGCTGGAGTCGTAGCCGAAGCCGTGCTCGCGCAGCAGCGCGAAGGTCTCGGGGGTCAGCTCCCAGGAGGTCGAGCGGTAGCCGCGCGGGCGCGGCGCCCCGGCCGCCTCCAGCGCCGCCAGGCCGCGCTCGATCTCTTCCACCTGCGCCGCCGCGGAGACCTTGTCGCTGCGCAGGTGCAGGTAGCCGTGGTGGCCGACCTCGTGCCCGGCCTCGAGCAGTCGCGCGCAGAGGCCGGAGTGGCGCTCGGCGGTGTCGCCGGGGACGAAGAAGGTGGCGGGGACGCTGCAGCGGGCGAGCAGCTCGAGGATGCGGGGGATGCCGCGGCGGACCCCGAAGGCGCCCTCCGAGAGCGCGGTGATGCGGCGGCGGTACTCCTCCCCCTCGCCGATCAAGCCGGACTCGGCGTCGACGTCGAAGGAGAAGCTGACGGCGACGGCGGCGCCTCCGGGCCAGCCCCAGACAACCGGATCGTCGGGGACCTCGGCGCTCATCGCGGCTCCATCACCCGCCCGTCGGGTTTTCGAGGTAGACGTCGCCGTCGCGGCTGTCGTCGCGGAACCAGGTCGCGGCGTCGGCGACGGTCGGGGTCACCAGCGGCAGCTCGCGCTCGCCGAGCTCGCCCCGGCGCGCCGCCGTCGCCGCCTCGTCGAGTTCCGGATCGTCGCCCTCGCCGACCACCACCCCGAAGACCTCGAACGCCGCCTCGCGGCTGATCACCAGGTCGCGGACCTCCTCGCGGACCCGCTCGGCGGGCCGCTCCAGCGGGCTGCCGTAGCCGCCGCCACCGGTGACCACGCCGGTCCAGGTGTTGCCCTCCTCGATCCGGATCCGGCCCGAGGCGGAGACGTAGGAGCGCTTGCCGCTGCCGGCGTCCTCGACGTACTGGCCGCCGCCGATCGCCGCGGTGCCGCCGAGGATCCCGTGCGGCGGGTTGGCGGTGCCGTCGCCAAAGGTGATGCAGTCCATCGACCCGTGCAGCGGGCGCAATGTGAAGCGGCAGCCGAAGCCGCCGATCGTGGTGCCGAAGCCCATCGAGTCGGTCTCGACTTCCATCTCCTCGACCAGCACCGGGTGCAGCAGCTCCATCTGCTCAATCGGCAGCGCCTTCTGGCCGCCCATCGCCGCGGTGCTCTCCTGCAGAGCCCAGCCGTCGGCCTCCTTGCAGGCGCCGGAGCCGCCGCAGTTGTTGAAGATCATCATCGCCCATTCCTCGCCGGTCGCGGTGTCGATCCCGAAGAACTGGGGGACGTTGCTGCAGCGGGCGGTGCCGGCGACGACGAGGTCGGGGATCGCCTCGGCCAGCGCCTTGTTGATCGCGTCGTGCAGCATCCCCGAGGGGACGATCGTGGCGCAGGAGGTCGAGGCGGGGAACTCGGGGTTGGCGATCGTCCCTTTCGGCGCCCGCACCTCGATGTGGTCGAGGCAGCCCTGGTTGTGGGGGATGTCGGCGTCGGCGAAGAAGAGGAAGGGGACGCGACCCGCGGTCAGCGTCGTCGCCACCGAGCCGTTGAGGCCGCCCTCGGCCTGGACGCCGGTGCCCTCGAAATCGACCAGCACGCGCTCGCCGTCGACCGTCACCGTCACCTCGATCGGCACGTCCTTTACCGAGTAGCCGTCGGAGTCGACCCAGCCCGAGCCGGTGTAGGAGCCGTCGGGGAAGGATTCGATCACGGTGCCCATGCGGCGATCCGAGTAGGCGATCACCTCCTCCGCGTAGGCCTCGACCATCTCGACCCCGAACTCCTCGCAGAACTCGAGGATCAGCCGGCGGCCGCGTTCGGCCGAGCCGAGCTGGGCGAGCAGGTCACCTTCGACCAGACTGCGCAGGCGGACGTTGGCGAGGACCAGCTCCAGCAGATCGGAGTGGATCTGTTCATTGGAGACGAGTCGCAGCGGCGGGATCTGCAGCCCCTCCTGGTAGACGTCGCGGGCGGCGGCCGTGCAGGAGGCCGGCTCGAAGGCGCCGACGTCCATGTGGTGGGCCTTGATCATCATCCAGAACAGCAGCCGGCCCTCGACGAACACCGGCCGCGCGATCACCAGGTCGCCGACGTGGGTGTTGCCTTTGTAGGGGTCGTTGGCGAGGAAGGCGTCGCCGTCGTTGATGTCCTCTCCGAAGGACTCCTCGATCGCGTCAATCACCAGCTCCAGGGAGGTGACCAGGGCGGGGATCGGGTCATGGACCGAGAGCTGGCGCCCCTTGGCGTCGTAGATCACGCAGGAGAAGTCGTGACAGAGGGCGATGATCGAGCTCCAGGCGCTGCGCTCCAGCGCCTGGGTCATCTCCAGCGAGATGCTCTCCAGGCGCCGCAGCATGACGCTGAAGGTGACCTGGTCCATCTGCGTCGTGGTCGAAGCTGCGCCGCTCATACGACCGTCGGGTTCTCGAGGTAGACGTCGCCCTCGCGCAGGTTGGCGTCGACCCAGTTGGCCGAGCGCGGGCCCTGCGGCAGGACGATCGGGACCTCGATCGACGCAAGCTCGGCCCGCCGCGCCTCCGTGGCCGCCACGTCGAGCCCCGGATCGTCGCCCTCGTCGAGCACGACCCCGAAGGCCTCGAAGGCAGCCTCGCGGCTGATCACCCGATCGCGCACCTCCGTCCGCACCCGCTCCGCGTCGCGCTCCAGCGGGCTGCCGTAGCCGCCGCCGCCGGTCGCGACCGCGGTCCAGGTGTCGCCCCTGGCGACCCGGACCCGGCCGGCCGCCGAGATGTAGGACCGTTTTCCGCTCTCCGCCTCTTCGACGAAATGGCCGCCGCCGATCGCGGCGGTGCCGCCGAGCACGCCGTGCGGCGGGTTGGCGACGCCGTCGCCGAAGGTGATGCATTCCATCGGCCCCTTCAGCGGTCGCAGCGTGAAGCGGACGCCATGGCCACCGATCTGGGCGCCGAATCCGGCGGCCTCCGGCTCGATCTCCATGTACTCGACCCGCACCGGGTAGAGCAGCTCCATCTGCTCGATCGAGACGCATTTCTGGCCGCCCATCGCGCCGGTCGTCTCCATCAGCGGCCAGCCGTCGGCCTCCTTGCAGGCGCCGCTGCCGCCGGTGGAGTTGAAGATCATCATCCCCCATTCCTCGCCGGTCTCCTCGTCGAAGCCGAAGAACTGCGGCGTGGTGCTGCTGCGGGCCGTGCCGGCGACGACCAGGTCCGGGATCGCGGGCGCCAGCGCCTTGTTGATCGAGTCGTGCAGCATCCCGGTCGGGATCATCGTCGCGCACGAAGTCGAGGCCGGATGCAGCGATTCGGCGATCGTTCCCCGGGGGACGTTGACGTCGATGTGGTCGAAACAACCCTGGTTGTGAGGGATGTCGGGGTCGGCGAGGAAGAGGAAGGGGATCCTGCCCGCGGCCAGCGAGGTCGCGTGGGTGCCGTTGAGGCCACCCTCGGCTTCGGGGCCGGCCTCGAAATCGACGACGACCCGGTCGCCCTTCACCGTGATCTCGGCCGAGACCGGGATGTCGCGGGCGTCGTAGCCGTCGGTGTCGACCCAGCCGGAGCCGTGGTAGCTGCCGTCGGGAATCGACTCGATCAGCGCCCCCATCCGTTTCGAGGCGTACTCGATGACCTGGTCGGCGTACGCTTCCGCCCGCCGCAGCCCGAACTCCTCGCAGAACTCGAGGATCAGCGCGTGGCCGCGCTCGGCCGACCCGATCTGGGCCAGCAGGTCGCCCTCGACGACGTCGCTCAGGCGCACGTTGGCGTAGACCAGTTCGAGCACGTCGTGGCGGGGCGTACCGGCAGCGACGATCCGCACCGGCGGGATCTGCAGCCCCTCCTGGTAGACGTCGCGCGAGGCGGTCGTGCAGGAGCTCGGCTCGAAGGCGCCGACGTCGGCGTGGTGGGCCTTGATCATCACCCAGAAGGCGAGCATCCCCTCGACGAACACCGGCCGGGCGACGACGATGTCGCCGACGTGGGTGTTGCCCTTGTATGGATCGTTGGCGAGGAAGACGTCGCCGTCGTGGATGTCGGCGCCGAAAGAATCCTCGATCGCCTCGATCTGCAGCTCCATCGCGGTCACGTGGACCGGGATCGGGTCGTGGACCGAGAGCTGGCGCCCTTTGGAGTCGTAGATCACGCAGGAGAAGTCGTGACAGAGGGCGATGATCGCGCTGACCGAGCTGCGCTCCAGGGCCTGGGCCATCTCCTGCGAGATGCTCTGCAGCCGCCTCAGCATCACGCTGAAGGTGACGTTGTCGATCTCGGCGTGGGCCAGGGCCCCGCTCTCGGCGGCGCTCATTTGGCGACCTCCTCGCCGGTGCCGGCAGGCTGCGCGGCGCGGGTGCCGGCGGGCGTCACCTCGATCAGGAAGCTGTCCTCCTCGTCGCAGCTGAGGACGTCGCCGGTGTCGAGCAGGATCGTCGTCGTGTCACCGGCGACGACTGCGGGACCGACGATGCGGGCGCCGAGCCCAAGGCTCTCGACCTTGAACATCGGCACCTCGACCATCCCTTCGGAGGGGACGTAGACGGTGCGGGTGCCGACCGGCGTCGCCGCCTGCGCTTCCACCGCCTCGGTCTCGACCGGCGCCGCCAGCGCGATGCGGCCGACTGCGGCGGCGCGCCAGTGCAGGAACTCGACCGCCATCGCCTCGCGCCGGTAGCCGAACTGGCGCTCGTGCTCGTCGTGGAAGCTGCTGACGATCTCGGCCAGGCTCTCGGGCCCGTAGGAGTCGACGGTCGGGATCGCCACGGTGAGCTCGTAGACCTGGCCCGGGTAGCGGGCGTCGACGCTGCGCTCGACGACGATCTCCTCGTCCTTGAAGCCGTCCTCGAGCAGCCGCGAGCGGCCCTTCTCCTCGAGCCCGCCGTAGAGCCCGTCGAGGGCCTGCGCGTCGAAGTCCTCGCTGCTGCAGTGGAGGGCGCCGACGTAGTCGTGGCGGACGTCGGTGACGGTCATCCCGAAGGCGCAGAGGGTGCCGGCCTCGCGCGGGATCACGACCCGCTCGATGCCGAGGTCGCGGGCCAGGGCCGTCGCGTGCAGACCACCCGCACCGCCGCCGACCACGAGCGCGAAGCCGCGCGGATCGAGACCGCGCTCGACCGAGACCGCCCGCACCGCGGCGGTCATGCTGGCGTTGACGACGCGGATCACGCCGGCCGCGGCATCGACCCCGTCGAGGCCGAGCGGCTGGCCGACCTTGCCCTCGATCGCCTCCGTGGCGAGGTCGGCGCGCAGCTCGCGCCGACCGCCGAGGAAGGTCTCCGGGTCGAGGTAGCCGAGCACGATGTTGGCGTCGGTGACGGTCGGCTCGGTGCCGCCGGCACCGTATGCCGCCGGGCCCGGGACCGAGCCGGCGCTGCGCGGGCCGACGTTGAGGGCGCCGCCCTCGTCGACATAGGCGATGCTGCCGCCGCCGGCGCCGACCGAGTGGACCGCGACTCCCTCGACCCCGACCGGCTGGCTGCTGACGCGGATGTTGCGCGAGCGCGCCGGCGCGCCGTCGCGGACCAGACAGACGTCGAAGCTGGTGCCGCCCATGTCGATCGTGATCACGTCGGCGAGGCCGCGGCGACCGGCATGGTAGGAGGCCGCCGCGGGGGCGGCAGCCGGTCCGGAGTGCAGCGCGTAGACCGGACGTTTGAGGACGTCGTCGATCGGCGCGCAGCCGCCGTTCAGCTGCATGATCAGCGGTTCGTCGGCAAGCCCGGAGCTGGTCAGCTCGCCTTTGAGGCGACGGAAATAGCCATCGATGCCGGGCAGGATGTAGGCGCTGAGGACGGCCGCCGAGGTCCGCTCCCACTCGCGGATCTCCGGCACCACGTCGGCCGAGCAGATCACGTGCACGTCGGGCAGGACCTCCTTGACGATCTCCGCCGCGCGGTGCTCGTGCTCGTCGTTCATCACCGACCAGAGGAAGGCGACGGCGACCGCCTCGACCCCGTGCTCGCCCATGTACTCGACCGCGGCACGCACGGCGCCCTCGTCGAGCGGGGTGATCACCGCGCCCTTGGAGTCGATCCGGCCGGGAACGCCGCGGCGCAGGAAGCGGTCGACGAACGGCTCGGGCGGGCTGAAGCGGACGTTGAACCGTTCCGGCTTCCAGGCGTCGCGGAAGTAGAGGACGTCGCGGAAGCCCTCGGTCGCGAGCAGCCCGATCCGAGGGCCGTTGCGCTGGATCACCGTGTTGGTCGCGATCGTGGTCCCGTGGACCAGCAGGCGGGCATCGCCGAGCAGGGCGTCGACCGTGGTGTCGAGGCTGCCGGCGATTCCCTCGAGCCCGGTGACGATCGCCGACATCGGTTCAGCAGGGGTCGTCGGCTCCTTCCAGAGGTGGGCCTTGCCGGACTCCTCGAGCACGGTGAGGTCGGTGAACGTCCCTCCGATGTCAATCCCGATGCGTAGCACTTGCTGCCTTTCCGATCGCTTGCTTGCGTGCAGTCCTGCGAAGTTGGCCGCCCATCGCTACTCCCGCGCCAGGTCGGCGGCGCCGAATTTCGACCAGATGACGACGGCGACGAGCGAGAAGACGAGGACGACGGTTCCAATCGCGTTGATTTCCGGTGTGATCGTCTGCTTGAGACCGGAGAAGACGACGATCGGAAGCGTGTTGTCTTCGCCGGAGACGAAAACGGTCCGCGCGGTCTCGTCGAGCGAGACGGCGATGCCCAGCAGCGAGGCACCGAGGATCGCGGCCCGGATGTTGGGCCAGATCACGTAGAAGAAGGTGCGGATCTCGTTGGCGCCGAGGTCCTGGGCGGCGAGCTCGAGTGAGCGGTCCCAGCGGTCGAGCACGACCGCCATCTGGATCACCACGATCGCGATCAGCATCGTCGCGTGCGAGATGATCACCGTGGTCAGCGAGAGGTCGAATTCGAAGTCGAGCATCACCGTCAGCAGGGTCAGACCGCTGATCAGCCCCGGCATCAGGAAGGGCAGCATCAACAGGCGCTGGAAGGCGACCTTGCCGCGGAATTCGAAGCGGTCGACGCCGAGCCCGGCGGGGATCCCCAGCACGACTGCGATCACGACGCTGGCGAGCGCGACGATCACCGAGTTCTTCAGCCCTTCCATCATCGCTTCGTTGCTGAAGGCCGCGTCGTACCACTCGAGGCTGCCCGGCTCCGGCGGCCAGGTCATCACCGCGCCCTTGTTGAACGAGTAGACGGCGATGACGACCGCGGGCAGGTAGAGGAAGGCGAAGATCGCGAGGATCCCGGCCCCGATCCCGATGTCTCCGAGCCGCGCCCTCACGGCGCCGTCACCTCCTCACGCGCAGGCACTCGGCCGAGTGCCGCAGCGGCGCGGCGTTCACCACGCCTGGAGCGCATCAGGATCACTCGCTTGTAGACGCGGAAGACGATCGCCGGCAGCGCCAGCGCCGCCAGCACGGTGACGATCATGACGACGCCGATCGCCGCGCCGAGCGGCCAGGCGAGGCCCTGCTGGAACTGACTGGAGGCGAGGTTGGCGATCCCGATCGAGCCCGGGTCGCCGACCAGGGTCGGCGCGAAATAGTCGCCGAAGGAGAGGACGAACGCGAAGGTGAAGCCGATCGCCACGCCGGGCGCGATCAGCGGCGCCTCGACCTCGATGATCTGGCGCCAGCGCCTGGCGCCGAGGTCGCTCGCCGCCTGCATCAGCCGGTGCGGCACCCGCTGCATGACGACGAAGATCGGGATGAAGGTGAACGACATCGCCAGGTGGACCTGGACGAGGATCACCGCGAAGGGGTTGAAGACGAGGACTTTGGTCGGCTTGTCGAGGATGCCGACGCCGGTCAACAGTCCGTTCAGCACCCCCTCGTTGCCGAGCAGGATGCGCCAGCCGACGATCCGCAGCAGGTAGCCGAGCCAGAGGGCGACGACCACCGCGGCGAACCAGACGAACTGGTTCTTTTTGATTCGGAAGGAGATGAAGTGGGCCAGCGGCAAGCTGATCGCGACGCTGATCGCGGCGACGATCAGTCCCCGCACCACCGAGCGCAGGAGGCCGTCCGTATAGAGCGGGTTGGTGAAGACGGTGTCGAAGTTGTCCAGCGTCCAGTCGTGGACGAGCCGGTAGTACTCGATCTTCGAGAGGCTCATTTTCACGGCCTCGACCATCGGGAAGATGATGAAGACGGCCGCCCAGATGGCCGCAGGCCCGAAGAGAATCAGGGCCTGCAGCCATCTATGCCTGCGGATCAGGGTCACGGGCGGGTCCGGTGCCGGCTAGGAGAGCCCGGTGATGATTTCCTGCAGGGTCTGGTTGTACGCTTCCGGATCGGCCGGCGCCTCCTTGAAGATGGCGCTGCCGAGGAAGCCTTTCGGATCGTCGAGACCGGTCAGCTCGATCAGGTCTTTGTCCATGAATTTGATCGCCCCGGGGTTGGTCGGGGTGTAGGTGCTTTCGGCCGCGAGAGCCGCCTGGCCTTTCGGCGAGATCTCGTAGTTGATCCACTCGTAGGCCGCGGCTTCGCAGTCCGGATCGATGTCGACCGACATGTGCGGACCCTCCGACCAGGCCTGAGCGCCCATGTCGTCGAGCTTGGCTTCTTCGACCGGCTCGTTCTCGGCGCGGAGTTCGTTGATCACGTAGCTCCAGCCCATCGAGGCACCGACCTCGCCGTTGGCGTAGAGCTGGATCAGGTCGCCGCCGCTGCTCCACATCTTGCGGACGTTGCCCTTGAGTTCGAGCATTTTGTCGCGGATTTCGTCGAGCTGTTCCTGACTCAGTTCGAACAGCTGGTCGGGGTTGTCGTCCATCCCGAGGGCGGAAGCACCGACCCAGATCAGCGAGATGTCTTCCCAGAGGGAGACCAGGCCCTTCATTTCCGGTTTCCAGAGATCAGCCCAGCTGGTCGGCGGGGTTTTCACCAGCTCGGTCGAGTAGATGAACGGGTTGACGCCCCAGTCGGTGGCGATGCCCCAGGTCTCGTCTTCGTATTCGAACGGTTCGGTGGTGAAGGGGAAGAGCTCGTCGTATTCGGCGAGCAGCGAGGTGTCGATCGGCTTGATCACGCCCGCTTCCTTCATCGGCACCGAGATTTCCGAGCCGGCGACGACCAGGTCGTACTGCTTGGTGCCGCCGGCGGCGAGCTTGGCGATCGCCTCCGCGGCGGAGGTCATGTACGAGACCTTGACCGGGACGCCGAACTCCTGTTCGAATGGTTTGACCAGTTCAGGGCCCCCCTCGCCTTCCCAGGTGTAGAGGTTGAGCGCGGGACAGGCTTCGGCATTGCCGGAGAGGGAGGCGGTGGTGGTGTCGCCAGAGCCGCTCGAGGTGCCCTCGGAGCTGCTGCTGTCGTCGGAGCCACCGCAGGCAGCCAGGAAGGCAGCCGCGGCGGCGATCAACACCGCCAGGAATGACAGGCGCAACGCCCTGCCGGCGCGCCTCCCGGAACGTCGCTTCTCAGATCTCATCTTCGGAAATGCCTCCTGTGTCGGGCTTTTGGTCTGAACTGTCCGCCTCCGCTTGAACGAGGACGGTTCTTGCGGCCGGGAAGCGGATCTGCACCCGCGACCCCGGGAGGAAGGTCTGCGCCGAGGCGGGCATGCGCGACTGCACGCGGTCGCCGGCGGCGGTGTCGAGGAAGTAGTGGACGTCGGAGCCCGCGTACTCGAGCTCGGCGACGGTCCCCCCCAGCTGATTCCAGCCGGAGCCGGGGACAGGCGAGCCCTCGGCGAAGAGCTCGGTGTGCTCGGGGCGGATCATCGCCACCGCGAGCTCGGCGTCGGCGGCGAAGCCCGGAGTCGCCGCGATCTGCTGGCCGTCGGCGAGACGGAAGCCGATCAGCTCGCCGTCGCGGGCGCCGCGCTCGCCCTTGAGAAAGCTCGACTCGCCGATGAAGTCGGCGACGAAGCGGGTGGTCGGATGGTCGTAGATCTCGCGGGGGCCGCCGATCTGCAGCGCCTTGCCGGCGCTCATCACGGCGATCCGGTCGGCCATCGCCAGCGCCTCCTCCTGATCGTGGGTGACGTAGACGAAGCTGATCCCGACGTCGCGCTGGATCGCCTTCAGCTCCAGCTGCATCGCCCGCCGCAGCTTCAGGTCGAGGGCACCGAGCGGCTCGTCGAGCAGCAGCACCTTCGGGTGGTTGATCAGCGCCCGGGCCAGCGCCACCCGCTGCTGCTGGCCGCCGGAGATCTCGCTGATGCGGCGGTCGCCGATGCCCGGCAGCGCCATCCGCTCGAGCATCTCGTCGGCGCGCTTGCGGCGCTCGCCACGACTGACTCCTTTGATCTTCAAGCCAAAGGCGACGTTGTCGCGCAGGTTCAGGTGCGGAAACAGCGCGTAGTCCTGGAAGACCAGGTTGACGTCGCGATGGAACGGCGGCGTGCCCGTCACCTCGTCGCCCTCGAGCCGGATCTCACCGCGATCGGGCTGCTCGAACCCGGCCATCATCTTCAGGGTCGAGGTCTTGCCGCAGCCGGAGGGACCGAGCAGAGCGAAGAACTCTCCCTGGGCGATGCGGACGTCGAGATCGTCGACCGCGAGCACATCGCCGTAGGTCTTGGTGACGCCCGTCAGCTCCAGCGCGGCGGCCTCTTCACGCTCGCCGGTCCGCACCTCTGGTGAGGACTTCGCTGTCGTCGTCGATGGAGAGATCGGCACTGGCTTCTCCTGGTTCGGGAGCTTGTTGAACCGCACCCTACAGGAATATCGCAACCACGTGATGTGGTCACCACATGAAATGCTCTCCCCGTGACGTCCAGTTGGACTATTCACAAATAAGTGCGCGTTACGCTCCCCCGCGGCAGGGACAAGCGCCCGGGTGGCCGCCCGGGTCAAGCCCGACTATCTAGAGGAGGAGAGGGCTAGGAGGCGACGGCGGAGTTGCCGTTGCCCTCGGCACTGGCGCTGACGCCGAGCATTGAGATGACCCTTGCCGCGGTCTCGTCCATCGAGGTCGCCAACAGCTTCTCGAAGCGCTCGTATTTGCCCTTTTCCAGCAGCACGAGGAATTCGGTGTGCTCGTCGACGAGTTGCTCGACGCTCACCTGGAACTGCGAGGAAACGCAGAGGCAGAGCCGAATCTCACCCTCCAGCTGCTTGTAGATCGAGCCCAGTCGGGGGCTCCGCGCCTGCGCAACCAGGGCCGTGTGAAAGGCGAGATCGGCGTCGACGACCTCCCACCACTCGACGTCGGAGCGAAGCTTGCGCAGGGAGTCGAGGGCGGCCCGCATCTCGGTCAGGTCGAGCTCGGAATCGTCTTCGGCGATCGCCTTGGCGGCGGCGAACTCGATCATCCCGCGGGCCCTGAAGATATCGGGGACGTCGGCCTCGGAGATCTCGACCACCGTGTAGACGTTGCGGTGGCTGGGCGCGACCAGCGCCTCCCGGGCCAGGGTCCGCAGCGCTTCCCGGATCGTGTTCCGGGAGACGCCGAGGGCCGGCGCGAGCTCGACCTCGCGCAACGGCTGGCCCGGCTCGATATCGCCGCGGACGATCAGGTTGCGCAGGACGCCGGCAGCACGCTCCGCGGTGTTCTCCTTACGCACCTTGAGGTCGGCTGAAGCCAGCCCCGAGATGCCCTCTGCCTCACCAGCCAACCTTCGGTCCTCCAAGACTTCGACGCTCGATTACGGTCATGACCACCGCCCTATTCCACAGGTTATCGTTCGGACTAGTCAGCATTTCCGCCGCTTACGCTCACCGGGACCGCCCCGCGACCGGCGCCGCTGGCGCTGATCGCCGCCGCGACCGCGGCGCTGGCATCGGCGCCGAGGACGACCCGCGAGGCGCCCCGCCAGCCGTCGATCTGCTGTGGGCGCCGGGCGCCGACGATCGCGGCGCTGACGCCATCTTGGGCGAGGGCCCAGGCGATCGCCAGCTCGGAGACGCTCGTCCCCAGCTCAGTGGCGATCGGTCGCAGGCGCTCGACCAGGTCGAGGTTGCGACTCAGGTTCGGCTCCTGGAACTCGGGATCGGCAAGGCGCCAGTCGTCGGCGTCGAGCTCGCCGACGCGGCCGTGGAAGCCGCCGGTCAGCAGGCCCGACTGCATCGGCGAGTAGACCAGCACGGCACTGCGGTTCTCCCGCGCCCAGGGGATCACGCCCTCGAGGGCGAGGCGGTTGATCATCGAGAGCGGTGGCTGCACGACGTCGACGTGGGCGATCGGCTCGATCGCCTCGAGCTGCGCCGGCGTGCAATTACAGGCGCCGAGGAAGGCGGCCTTGCCCTCGTCGCGCAGTTCGGCCATCGTTTCCCAGGTCCGCTCCAGGGGTGTCCCATCCTCGGGCGGCCAGTGCAGTTGCAGGACGTCGAGCCGGTCGACCCGCAGCCGCTGCAGCGATTCCTCGCAGCCCTGCCGGATCAGCGCCGGGGCGCCGACCTTGCCGGAGCCGCCCTGGTCCTCCAGCCGGCCGCACTTGGTTAGGACGAGCGGCCGCTCCGGCTCGCCGGCGAGCCCGGCCAGCGCCTCGGCGATCACCTCCTCGGCATGCCCGAGGCCGTAAACGGCGGCGGTGTCGATCCAGTTGATGCCGGTCTCGACCGCGTGCAGGATCGTCGCGATCGAGTCGCGGTCGTCCTGCCTGCCCCAGCCTTTCTGCCAGGGCCCTCCGATCGCCCAGGCCCCGAGACCTACCCGGGTTATCTCGAAGCCGGTCGCGCCAAGGGGGACGAGGCGATCTTTGGCGCCAGCTGTCTCGTTCATGTTCACCTGGTGACCACTTTACCAGGAAGCGTGGTTTCTTCATTAGATGGCTTTATGAATCAAACTCAGGACGAGGACGATCGAGCGGCCAATCGGTGACCACTGGCAGCACGCCGCGAAGGCCAGGCGCTCGGGCGCCCGTCGGAGCGGCTCATCGCGGCGCCGGCTGCTAGATGCTCGGCGCCGTTGCCACGGCAGGGGGTGCGCAGGCCAGCGCCACGGCGGGGTGCGTGATCTGGCCGGCGCGGACGTTCAGCCCGGCGGCCAGGTCGGGGCTCGATTCGAGCGCGAACTCGGTCCCGCGATCGGCCAGGCTGAGAACCTGCGGCAGGGTCGCGTTTGTCAGCGCCATGGTCGAGGTCGCAGGAACCGCGCCGGGCATATTCGCCACGCAGTAGTGGAGGATGCCTTCTACCGAGAAGACCGGGTCCTCGTGCGTGGTCGGGTGCGAGGCCGCCGAGCAGCCGCCCTGGTCGATCGCGACGTCGACGACGACCGAGCCGGGGCTCATCTCCGCCAGCAGGTCGTGGCTGACCAGGTGCGGCGCCCGCTCGCCCGGGATCAGCACCGCGCCGATCACCAGGTCGGAGTCGGCAAGCTCCTCGGCCAGGGTCGGCGCGTCGGACATCAGCACCTTGGCACGGGTCTCGAAGTACTCCTCGAGCTGGCGGATCCGTCGCATCGAGCGATCGAGGATCGTCACCTCGGCGCCCATCCCGACCGCCACCCGAGCGGCGCTCATCCCGACCGCGCCGCCGCCGATCACCAGCACCCGCGCCGGGGCCACTCCGGGCGCGCCGCCGATCAGCCGGCCGCAGCCGCCGACCGGCGCCTGCATGAAGTAAGCGCCGGCCTGGGTTGCGAGACGGCCGGCGATCTCGCTCATCGGCGCCAGCAACGGCAGCGTCCCCTCGCCGTCCTCGACCGTCTCGTAGGCGATCGCGGTGACGCCGGACTCGCAGAGGGCGTCGACCAACGGCTGGTTGGCGGCGAGGTGGAGGTAGGTGAAGAGCGTGAGATCGGGCCGCAGAAAGCGGTATTCGTGCTCGAGCGGCTCCTTAACCTTCAGCAGCAGGTCGCTCTCGGCCCAGACGGCCTCCGCGCCGAGCATCGTCGCCCCGGCGACCAGGTAGGCGCTGTCGGCGAAGCCGGAACCGACGCCGGCGCCACGCTCGACCAGCACCCTGTGCCCGTGCCGGGTCAGCTCACGGACGCCGGCCGGGGTCAGCGCCACCCGCCCCTCCGAGGCCTTGGTCTCCCTGACGGCGCCGACCAACATCAGACTCTCGCCCCCGAGCCGACCGGCTCGCCGACGCCCATGAAGCGACCGGCGTCGGTCAGAACCTCGGCCAGGGCGTCGACCACCTCGTCGAGCTGGGCACGGTCGCAGATCAGCGGCGGCGCGATCTGCACCACCGAGTCGCCGCGGTCGTCGGCGCGGGCGATCAGGCCCGCCTCCAGCAACCTCGCCGGCATGAATCCGCGCAGCAGGCGCTCGCGCTCCTCGGCGTCGAAGCGGTCGTTCTCGTGATTCTTGACCAGCTCCGCCGCCCAGAAGAAGCCGGCACCTCTGACGTCGCCGACGATCGGCAGCTCCAGCAGCTCGGCCATCCGCGCCTGCAGGTACGGCTCCAGCTCGCGCACGTTCTCGAGCACGCGCTCGCTTTCGAACAGTTCGAGGTTGCGCAGGGCGATCGCGGCGGAGACCGGATGGCCGCCGAAGGTGATCCCGTGCAGAAGGCTGCGGCCCTGCTCGTAGAGCGGCGCCGCGACCCGCCCGGTGACCAGCACCGCGCCCAGCGGCGCATGGGCGGAGGTCAGTCCCTTGGCGCTGGTGATGATGTCCGGAACGACGCCATAGCGGGTCGAGCCGAACCACTCGCCGAGGCGCCCCATGCCGGTGATCACCTCGTCGGCGACGACGAGGATCCCGTGCCGGGCGGCCAGCTCGCACAGGCGCGGCCAGTAGCCCTCCGGCGGCACCAGGCAGCCACCGGCGTTCTGGACCGGCTCGGCGAAGATCGCCGCGATCGTCTCGGCGCCCGCGCTGGCGATCGCGCGCTCGAACTCGGCAATCAGGTCGTCGCAGAGCTGCGCTTCGTCGCGCTGGTCGCGGAAGGAGTTGGTGGCGGAGACGTGCGTGGTCGGGATCGCCGCCGGGCCGAACGGCTCCTTGAAGCGCTCGACCCCGGTCAGCGAGAGGGCGCCGAGGGTGACCCCGTGGTAGGCGACGTCCCGGGCGATCGCCTTGGTGCGCTGCGGTTCCCCGTGCGCGATGTGGAACTGGCGGACGATCTTCCAGGCCGTCTCCACCGACTCCGAGCCGCCGCAGGTGAAGAAGACCTTGGCGTCGCCCGAGGGCGAGAGCTCGCTGAGCCGCTCGGCGAGCTCGATCGCCGGCGGATGGGCGGTGGCCCAGTTGGTGTTGAAGGCGAGCCGCTCCAGCTGGGCCGACGCCACCTCGGCGAAATCGGCGCCGTAGGAGTAGCCGAGCTGGCTGCAGAAGAGGCTGGAGAGGCCGTCTATATAACGGCGGCCATCGGTGTCGAAGACGTAGGGGCCCTGGCCGCGGTCGAGGACCAGGAGCTCGCCGGCGCCGCCGGCGAAGTCGCCGTTGCGCGTGAAGTGCAGCAGCAGCGGCCCCGGATCTACCGCCATCTCGACGTGACCACCTTCTTGCGCGTGTAGAACTCAACGGCGTCGCTGCCGTTGGCATGGAGGTCGCCGTCGATCGAGTCCTTCCAGCCGGAGAAGGGAAACCAGGCGACCGGGGCGGGGACGCCGATGTTGACGCCGATCATCCCGGCCTCGACCCCATAGCGGTACTCCCGCGCGGCCGAGCCCGAGGAGGTGAAGATGACCGAGGCGTTGCCGTAGCGCGAGGCGTTGACCAGCTCGAGGGCGGCGTCGAGATCGGCCGCCCGCAGGACCGTCAGCACCGGGCCGAAGAGCTCCTCGGCGAGCGCCGGCGAGCCGGGGCGAGCGTCGTCGATGATCGTCGGGCCGAGCTGGGCGCCAGCCTCACCACCGCCGACGCGGCCGTCGAGCGCCAACGTCGCGCCTTCATCCAGGGCGCGCTCGATCTCGCCCTCGACCCGCTCCCGCGAACCGACCGAGACCAGCGGGCAAACGTCGGTGCTGGGATCGGCGCCGGCGCCGAGCGAGAGCGCCGAGGAGGCCTCGACGACCCGCTGCAGAGAGCGCTCCTGCTCGGCGGGATCGCCGACGAGGACCAGCAACGAGCCGGCCAGACAGCGCTGACCGGCGGCGCCGAAGGCCGAGGAGGTGACCCCGTCGGTCATCAGCTTGGGGTCGGCGTCGGGCATCACGACCATCGCGTTCTTGGCGCCGCCCAGCGCCTGCACCCGCTTGCCCCGCTCGACCGCGGTGGTGCAGACGTAGCGCGCCGTCGCCGCCGAGCCGACGAAGGAGATCGCGTCGACGCCATCGCTCTCCAACAGCCCGTTGACGGCGTCGCGGCCACCGTGGACGAGGTTGACGACCCCGGGCGGGAAGATCTCCTCGGCCTCGATCAGCTCGAACATCCGCACCGCCGTCAGCGGATCCTGCTCGGAGGGCTTGAGGATGAAGGTGTTGCCGCTGGCGACCGCGAAGGGCAGGAACCAGAGCGGGATCATCGCCGGGAAGTTGAACGGGGTGATCGCCGCGACGACGCCGACCGGCTGGCGCACCATCTCGACGTCGACGCCGCGGGCGACGCCCTCGAGGTTCTCGCCCTTGAGCAGGTGCGGGATCGCGGTGGCGGCCTCGACCGACTCGATGCCGCGACCGACCTCGCCGCGAGCGTCGCCGATCGTCTTGCCCATGTCTTCGGTGACGAGGGCGGCGAGCTCGTCGCGGTGGGCGTCGAGAACCCGGCGCAGCTCCATCACCGCTCGTGCCCTGGCCTGCGGGGAAACCGCCCGCCAGGCGGGCTGCGCGGCAGCGGCGGCGGCCACGGCGATCTCGATGTCCTCGCGACCGCTCAGCGGAACCCGCGCCAGCAGCTTGCCGGTGGCGGGATCGAGGTCGTCCAAATTCGTCTCGGCGGCGACGTCGATCCAGCCGCCGCCCGCGAAGTTGCGCAGGATCGGGGCCTCTTGGGCACTCTCCTGTGAGCGTGAGTCGAGCGTTGTCGGCGCGTCAGCCATCTGCAATCAATCCTCCGAGTCGGTGTGGCCGCAGACAAGGCGTGAAACCGACCGTATGTGCGGATGATATGTGACATTGTGTCAAACGCTTGACCCGGTGAAACGGCTTCGGTAGACATCAGGCATGAGCGTTGTGTCGCAGGCGACGACTTCGATCACGGTGCGGCGCGTGCTCGAGCTGGGCGAGGTCAGGCGCGGCGTCCCCGAGGTCCTGGCCGCTGCCGACGACCTCGAGCGGGAGGTCAGGTGGGTGCACTCGGGCGAGGTCCCGAACATCGCCTCCCTGCTCAAAGGCAAGGAGCTGCTGTTGACCACCGGGATGGGGATCGGTCGCAATCAGGCCGACCAGCGTCGCTTCGTCGCCGAGCTGTCCGAGCGCAAGGTGGCGGCGCTGGCGATCGAGCTCGGCACCAGCATCGATCGCATCCCGGCAGCCCTGATCGATGCCGCCGAGCAGCACGGCCTCTGCCTGATCGCCTTCAACCGCGAGGTCCGCTTCGTCGAGATCACCGAAGCGGTCCACCGCGAGTTGATCGACCAGGGCGGCGAGCTGCTGCGGCGAGGAGACGCGCTGCATCGCCGCTTCACCGCCCTGATGCTGCGCGGCGCCACGGTGCCGGACGTACTGACCGAGCTCTCGCGCTTCCTCGCCAACCCCGTCGTGCTGGAGCGCTCCGGCCAGGGGGTCGCCTACCACGCCCGCCACGAGGCCGACGACGCCACCGTCCTCGGCGCCTGGGCCTCGTTCAGTCGCGGCCTCCCGGCGGCGCCGCCGGCGATCGAGGAGCAGGTGCCGATGGGCGACGGTGGCAGCTGGGGCCGGCTCGTCGTCCTCGGCGTCGACTCCGCGGTCGGCGAGCGCGACCGGATCGCGGTCGAGCGCGCGGTCGGGCTGATCGCGTTGGCGTTGATGCGCCGCCGCGAGGAGGAAGGGCTGGCCTCGCGCGAGCGCGGCGACTTCCTCAGCAGTCTGCCGGGGACCCAGTCGAGCGAGGGCGAGATCCGCGCCCGGGCACGGGACCTGGGCTTCACCGCCCGCGACGGCGCCCTGCTCCCGATCGCGGCGATGCGTGCGCCCGGAACCCGCGGCGGCGGAGGCGACGGCAGCGACTGGGCGCTTGCGCGGCGCGATGTCCAGCGCGAGCTGGAAGCGCAGAACCTGGCGCTGCTGGCGGGGGTGCGCGGCGAGGGAGACGACCTGCTGCTGGTGCTGGGAATTAACAACCGCGGCGATCGCGAACGGATCGCCGACCTCGTCGCGACGGCGATCGAGACCGCCACCGCCCGCCACCTCGGCGATGCGGAGGCCGCGGTGGTCTGCGTCGGGCCGCTTGCGGACAGTTGGCTGGCGGCGGGGGCTGGGATCGGCGCCGCGGTGGAAGCGCTGCCCGCGGCCGCGCACGGCGATCGGCGCGGTTGGCACGACATCGCCCTCGGCGACATCAACCGGCTGCTCTGGGTCCTGCGCGAGCAGCCGGCCCTGCGGCGCTTCACCGACCTGCGCCTGCGGGCCCTGCTCGACCGCGACGCCACTGGGCGCTCGCAGCTCTTGCCGACCCTCGGTGCCTTTTGCGAGCACGGGGGGCGCAAGGCGGAGACCGCGCGGGCGCTGCAGATCGAGCGCCAGACCCTCTACCACCGCCTCGCCCGGATCGAGGAGGTACTCGGAGTCGAGCTCTCCGACGGCGGCACGATGCTCTCGCTGCACCTGGCGCTGCGCGCCAACCGCTACCTCGAACTGAGCTGAGCTGCCCGCGCAAAGGCCCGACGCGGATACCCTGCCCCGGTGCGCGTCCTCGTCGTCACCAACTTCACCCCCGACGAGCAGGCGCCCCAGCGCGGGCGCTGGGTCCGCGACCAGGTCGACGAGGTGCGCAAGCGCGGCGTCGACATCGACGTCTTCAGCTTCCCGCGTGGCAAAGGCGAGTACCTGCCGGCGACGCGGCGGCTGCGAGCGCTCTTGAAGCGCGAGCGCTTCGACCTCGTCCACGCCCACTACGGGCTCGCCGGCTGGTGCGCGAAGCTGGCCGGGGCACGGCCGCTGCTCGTCACCTTCCATGGCACCGATGTCCGCCACGAGGTCGTCGGCGCGATGTCGCGGCGGCTGGCCTGGCGGATCGAGCTGGTCGCTGCGGTCTCGCGGGCGCTCTTCGAAGCGGAGAACGAGCGACCCGGTCTCCCCCCCGTACCCGGCTCAGCGGTCCTGCCCTGCGGGCCCGACCTCGAACGGTTCGGGCCGATCCCGCGCTCGCAGGCGCGGCGCTCGCTCGGGCTCGATGCCGACGGCCGCTACCTCTTCTTCCCCGCCAACCCGAACCGGCCGGAGAAGCGCCACGACCGCGCCGCCCGGCTGGCCGCCGCCTGCGGCGCCGAGCTGCTCAGCGGCGGCTCGATCGAGCCGGAGCGGATGCCGGTCTGGCTCAACGCCGCCAACGTCGTCCTCGTCACCTCCGACTACGAGGGCTTCGGGATGGCCGCGGTCGAGGCGCTGGCCTGCGACGTACCGACCTTCTCGACGCCGGTGGGCATCTCGCCCTACGCGTTGGCCGGCATCGAAGGCTGCATCTGCGCGCCCTTCGACGTCGATGTCTGGGCCGCCGCGGCGCGTCCGCATCTGGAGGCCGCAGACCCTCGGGTGTCCGGCGCCGCACGCGCCACAACCCTCTCCGCCGGACGCATGGCGGAGCGTTTGATCGAGGCCTACCGCGACGTCATCGGCAGCCCGGTATTAGATTGAGCTGGGATGAGCACTGAAACAGGTGGGCCGGGCGGCGAAGGACTCGCATCCCGGATCGAAGATGCGGAACGCAAGCTGGTCGCCGCGGCGGAGGTGGCGAGCCGAGCCGAGCAGCGCGCCCGGGCCGAGATCGAGGCGCTCGAAGCCGACCTCGAGCGGACCCGGGCCGAGGCAGCGGCTGAGCGCGAGGCGCTCCTGCTCAAGCACGAGGAAGAGCTGCAGCAGGCGCGCCAGGCCAAGGACAAGGCGATCGCCGCGGCCGAGGAGCGGCTGAACGAGATCGAGGCCCAGGCCGACGGCACCGAAGAACGCCTCGCGGCGGCCGAGGAGCGCGCCGCCGCGGTCGAGGCCGCGGTCGCCGACGAACGGGCCCGCGCCCGAGACGGCGCCGCCGCCTGGTTGCGCGAACAGCTCGACTCGTTGCGCCGAGAGGCTGAGCGGCAATAGCCGCTGAGGCGGCGTACGACGTCGCCGTCGTCGGCGGCGGCGCCGCCGGGCTGTGGACGGCGCTGCGAGCCGCCGAGCTCGGCGGCGAGGTCTGCCTCGTCTCGCGCACGCCGCTGTCACTGAGCGCCAGCTTCTGGGCCCAGGGGGGTCTGGCGGCGGCGCTGGAACCGGGCGACACCCCAGCTGACCATGCCGCCGACACGATCGCCGCCGGTCGCGGCCTCTGCCGACCCGCGGCGGTGCGGGCACTGACCGAGGAGGCCCCGGCCGCGGTCCGCGACCTGCAAAGCCGCGGCGTCGTCTTCGACCTCGACCACGAAGGCCGCCTGGCCTTGGGGCTGGAGGGCGGCCACGCGGCGCGCCGCATCGTCCACTCGGGCGGCAGCCAGACCGGCCATGAGCTGACCTCGAAGCTGGCGGCGATGGTGGCCGTCGAGGCGCGGATCGACGTGCTCGAGCAGACGTCGGCGCTGTCGCTGTGGAGCGATGGCGAGCGCTGTCACGGGGTGATCGCCGACAGCGGTCCGATCGTCGCCGCGGCGACGGTGCTGGCGACGGGCGGTGCCGCCGCGCTCTGGCGTCGCACCACCAACCCGCGCGGAGCGATCGGTGCCGGCCCCGTCTTCGCCGCGGCCGCCGGCGCCGACCTCGCCGACCTCGAGTTCTGCCAGTTCCACCCGACCGCGATCTCGCTGCCGGGGACCAAGTTCGACGGCGTCCTCATCACCGAGGCGATCCGTGGCGAGGGCGCGAAGCTGCTCGACGCCTCCGGCGAGCGCTTCACCGACGAGCTCGCCCCGCGCGACGCGGTGACGGCCGCGATTTTGGAGCGGATGCGCGCCGACGCCGTCGCCGACGTTCGCCTCGATCTGCGCGGGATCGACCCCGCCCGCTTTCCCAACGTCTTCGCCTCGCTCGCCGAGGCCGGCCTCGACCCGCGCGCCGAACCGGTCCCCGTCGCACCCGCGGCCCACTACACGATGGGCGGGGTCGTAGTCGATCTCGACTGCCGCTCTTCGCTGCCGGGTCTCTACGCCGTCGGCGAGTGCTCCTGCACGGGCCTGCACGGCGCCAACCGCCTTGCCTCCAACTCGCTTAGCGAGTGCTTCGTCTTCGGTGGCCGCGCTGCCGCTGCGGCGGTCCGGGAGACGCGTGCTGCCAGCCGTCCCGCCCACCCGGACTGGCGCTTCGAGCCGCCGACCCAGGAGACCCGCGACGCGGTCTGGCGCTACGCCGGACCGACCCGCAACCCCGACGACCTGGCCCGCCTGATCTCCAACCCCTACCCACTCGCGAAGGCGCTGGCCACCGCCGCCCTGGCCCGCCGCGAGTCCCGCGGCGGCCACCTGCGCAGCGACTGCCCCGAGCCGGACCCCGCCCTCGACGGCCTCCACCTCGTGCTCGGCGCCGACGGCGGCGTCCGCGAGGAGCGCTGGGAGTAGCTTCCGCTGATGCTGCTCGGAGTCGACGTCGGCGGGACCTTCACCGACGCCGTCCTGCTCGACGGCGGCGCCGTCCACAGCGCCAAGGTCCCGACCACCCCCGGCGACGAGTCGACCGGGGTGATGGCAGCGATCGAGGCGGTCCTGAGCCGGGCCGGCGCCGCGGCGGGCGCGGTCGAGGTCTTCGCCCACGGGATGACCGTCGCCACCAACGCCCTCTTGGAGGAACGCGGTGCCTGCACGGCGCTGATCGCAACCGAGGGTTTCGGGGACCTGCTCGAGATCGGGCGCCAGAACCGGCCCCACCTCTACCGCCTCTGCGCCCCGAAGCCGCCGCCGTTGGTCGAGCCGGCGCTGCGCTTCGAGGTCGCCGAGCGGATCGGGCCGGAGGGGGTGATCGCCCCGCTGGACGAGAAGGAGCCCGAGCGCCTCGCTCGCGAGCTGGAGCGCTGCGACGCCGAGTCGGTGGCGATCTGCCTGCTCTTCTCCTACCTCGACCCGAGCCACGAGCAACGCCTTGCCGAGCACCTGCGCGAGCGCCTGCCGGACCTGCACGTCTCCGCCTCGCACGAGGTGCTGCCGCGCTTCCGCGAGTACGAGCGCTGCTCGACCACGGCGATCGACGCGTACCTGAGCCCGCTGCTGCGCCGCTACCTCGGCGCCCTTTGCGAGGCCAGCGAGGCGGCGGGGCTGCCGCAGCCGCTGGTGATGCAGTCCTCCGGCGGCGTCGCCCCGGCCGCCGAGGCGGCGCGGGCGGGCGCCTGGAGCGTGCTCTCCGGCCCGGCCGGAGGGGCTGTCGGCGCCGGCCTGCTGGCCCGCGCCAGCGGCGACGGCAATGCCCTGGGCTTTGACATGGGCGGCACCTCCTGCGACGTCTGCGTGGTCGAGGACGGGGCCGTCCGCCGCACCGACAGCCGCGAGATCGCCGGCCGCCCGATCCAGCTGCCGATGGTCGACGTGCACACGGTCGGCGCCGGCGGCGGCTCGATCGGGTGGCGCGACGCCGGCGGCGCCCTGCGAGTCGGGCCGCGCTCGGCCGGCGCCGAACCGGGTCCTGCCTGTTACGGGCGCGGCGGCAGCGAGCCGACCGTGACCGACGCCAACCTCGTGCTCGGCCACCTCGCCGCCGACTCGCGGCTGGCCGGCGGCGTCGCCCTCGACGCCGGGGCCGCCGCCGCGGCGGTCGAGCGGCTCGGCACCGAGCTCGGCCTCGACCGGCTGCGGACCGCGGCCGGAATTCTCCGCGTCGCCAACCAGGAGATGGTGCGGGCGCTGCGCGTGGTCACCGTCGAGCGCGGCGTCGACCCGCGCGGCTTCGCTCTGCTTCCATTCGGCGGCGCCGGCCCGATGCACGCGGCCGCGATCGCCGCCGAGCTGGGAATCGCGACGATCCTCTGCCCGCGCGCCGGCGGCGTCCTCTCAGCCTTCGGCCTCTGCGCATCCGAGCGTCGCCGCGACACCACCCGGACGGTGATGCTGGCCGGTGCCGAGCTGAGCGCCGAGCGGATCGCCGCCACGGTGGCCGCGATGGTCGCCGGCGCCGGCGCCGGCTTCGAGGGCGCCGAGCCGGAGTTGATCTACGCGATGCGCTACGCCGGCCAGGCCTTCGAGCTGCCGGTCACGGGGCCACCGGAACCCGACCCCGTCGACCTGACCGAGCGCTTCGAAGCCGCCCACGAGGAGCGCTACGGCCACCGCGACCCCGGGGGCGAGGTCGTCCTCGTCGACATCCGGCTCGCCCTCGTCTCCCCCGGTCCCGAGGCAACCCCGCACGCCGCCGGCGGCGAGAGACTCGAGCGCACCTCGCGTCCCCTGTGGATCGATGACGAGTGGGTCGAGGCCTTGATCCTGCGCGGCGAGCCCGGTGCCGGCACCGAAGCCGAGGGCCCGGTGGTCTTCGAGCTGCCCGAGGCGACCCTGGTGCTGCCGCCGCGTTGGTCCGCCACCGTGGACAAGCACGGCACCATCATCGCGCGGTTCCTTAGCGGCCAAATAGGCCGAAAAGGAACCACGCGATGAGTGGGCTCGATCCGATCGCTCTGCAGGTGCTGATCGGCGGGCTGCGCGCCGCCTGTGACGAGATGGGCGCGGTGCTGATCAGATCTGCCTACTCGGCCAACATCAAGGAGCGCCACGACTGCTCGACGGCGCTCTTCGACGCCGCCGGTGAGCTGGTGATGCAGGCCGAGCACATCCCCGTCCACCTCGGCTCGATGCCAGACGCGGTCGCCGCCGTGCTCGGCGAGCGCCACGAGCCCGGCCTCGCCTGGATCCTCAACGACCCCTACCGCGGCGGCACCCACCTGCCGGACATCACCCTCGTCACACCCGTGTTCGCCGCCGGCGAGCTGCTCGGGTTCGCCGCCAGCCGCGCCCACCACGCCGACGTCGGCGGCCCCACCCCGGGGGGGATGCCGGCCTTCTCCAGCTCGCTACAGGAGGAGGGAGTTGTGATCCCACCGACCGCCGCCACTCCTGAGACGCTCGAGCGGCTGGCAGGCCAGATGCGCTCCCCGCACCAGCGTCTCGCCGACCTTCGCGCCCAAGCCGCCGCCAACCGGGTCGGCGGACTGCGACTCGGCGAGCTGGCCAAGCGCCACGGCCGCGAGCACCTGCGGGCGGGGATGGCGGAGGTCCTTGCCTACAGCGAGCGCCGCACCCGCGCCGCCCTCGCGGCGCTCCCCGATGGCGTTTACGCCGGCGAGGACCTGCTCGAAGCCGACACCGCCGCCGGCGAGCACGACGTGCGCCTGCGGCTCGTGGCGACGATCGACGGCGAGAGCCTGCGACTCGACTTCTCCGGCAGCGACGCCCAGGTGGAGGGCAACCTCAACTGCCCGCTCTCGGTGACCAAGTCGGCCGCGTTCTTCGCCGTTCGCGTCTTGACCGACCCCGAGGCGCCCCCCTGCGCCGGCGCCCACCGCCCGATCGAGGTTCACGCCCCGCCCGGCTGCCTGCTCAACGCCGAGTTCCCCGCGGCGGTCGCGGCCGGCAACGTCGAGACCTCCAGCCGCGTCGCCGACCTCGTGATCGCGGCTCTGGCCGGCGCCGGGCCCGCGCCCGCCCAGGGCCAGGGGACGATGAACAACCTCACCCTGGCCAACGACGAGTTCACCTACTACGAGACGATCGGCGGCGGCCAGGGTGCCTGCCCGACCGCCGACGGTCCAAGTGCAATTCACGTTGCGATGTCGAACACGTTGAACACGCCAATCGAGGCGTTGGAGACCGAGTTCCCCCTTCGTGTGACGAAGCTCTCACTTCGGGATGGGAGCGGCGGAGGGGGTTGCCAGCAGGGTGGAGACGGCGTCGTGCGGGAGCTGGAAGCGCTGGCGCCGATGCGGTTCACGCTGATCACCGAGCGCCGCCGGATCGCCCCCAAAGGGCGCAATGGCGGGGAAAACGGCGCCCCCGGAGCAAATTTCCTCAACGGCGAGCGGCTGCCGAGCAAGGCGGATGGGGAGCTGGCGCCTGGAGATCGCCTGCGAATCGAAACGCCCGGCGGCGGGGGTCAGAGCTGATGATTTATTTATTTGGCGATTTCGCCACCCTGGTCTAGAATCCGCGACCCCGGGGTGGCCCGACGGTCTGGTTCCAGGCCGTAAGTACAGCGTCCGCCCCCACATCAACGACCTTCTCAGGTGCAGATTTAAAATGCCGATCGCTTTCAAGGAATGGGCTGTAACGGTTCGCGCTCTCGCCGAGGGCGAGCAGCTCCTCACGCTCCGCAAGGGCGGAATCCGCGAGGAGAACAAGCACTTCGAGCTCGAGCACGAGCGGTTCTTCCTCTACCCGACCTTTGACCACCAGCGCAATGACCTGGTGCGTGAATCCCACCACCCGGAGCTGCGCCGCGCGCTCGAGGAGGGTGTCTGGCCCGACGAAGAGCCGCCGCCGAAAGCGCTGCTCCAGGACGGCGGCATCCCCCAGCCCGACCGCGTTCGTCTGCGCGCCTGGGCCGAGGTCACCGATCACGTCACGATCCACGATCGGCGCACTCTCGACAGCCTCTCGCCGTACTACATCTGGACCCCGGACTACGCCGAACAGCGGCTCAACTGGAAGCGTCGTCACCCGCTCCACATCCTGCTGCTGCGGGTTCATCGCATCCCGCGCCCGGTCACCGTGCGCGTCCGCGACGAGTACCACGGCTGCCGCTCCTGGGTGGAGATCGATCGCGACCTCCCCTTCGAGGGCACCCCGGTCATGGCCGACGACGAGTTCGATAGAGCGCGCGAAGAGATTCGCTCGGTCTGCAGCGCCTCCGAACCAGTCCTGGTCTAGGTCCACCTGACCAAGCAGGTCAAGGACGCAGGGAGCGTGGCGTGCTCTGCACGCGAGAGACCGAGGACGCAGAGATGCGCCGGTAAGGTGGGCCTAGATGGCGTGGATAGAAACCGAGTCGCTGAGCTTCGCGGCTCGGCACGACTCTGACGACTCCGCCTTCGCTGAGCGGACGCTGGACCGGCTGGAGAACCTGCGGCTGCGGCTCGAAGACCGCTTCCCGCGGGTGCCTGGCGAGGTCACGGTCGTGGTCCACACCAACCCGGTCTGGCTGACCCTCGCCCACCCCTTCCTGCCCGCCGCCCGCTGGTCGGCCGCCGCCGCAGGCCGCCGCTACATGGCCGGCTGGGCGATGGCGACCGAGCTGCACGTGCTCAACGATCCCCACCTGGAAAGGCGGGCCGCCGGCGACGACTCGCTCGAGGCCCTGCGCGGCACCGCCGAGCGCCTCTACGCCCAGCTCGTCGTCGCTGCCAACAATCCCGCCCTTCCCCCCTCCTGGACCCCGCGGCGATTCGTCCGCTACCTGCGCTGGACCTGGCTGGTCGAGGGCGGCTCCCAGTACTTCTCGCGCCAGGTCGGCCTCTACCGGGCGGCGGTGATCAGACGCCTGCGCGAGAGCTCGCGCCCCTCCTTCCCGCCCTCGCCGCGCGACGCCGTCATCCTCGGCGGCACGATCTTCGACCTGCTCGAGAACGAACGCGGCCCCGAGGCCTGCGAGCGCCTGGTCGACGGCCTCCTTCCCGGCGGCCCCGAGGTGACGCTGGAAGACGCCTTCGACGCCCGCTTCCGCGACATCGAGGAGGCCTGGCGCGACTACCTGCGGACGGTGGTGCGGCCGGCTGGCGTTAGCTGAGCCCCGGCTCGGTATCGTCGTCGTCGCCCTGCGCCAACGCGATCACCGCCTGCGCATCCTGGAGCCGGTGGGCGTGTACCAGCACTTTTTGGGCGCCACCGTAGACGGGCAGGCCATTGAAGCCGTTCCGGGTCCCTTCGGCCAGGCCGGCCGCCTCGATGATGCTCGGGATTCCAGCGCTTTCGAGCAGTCCGCGGATCATCTCCGCCTCCATTTCGTTGGGGACGAAGGCGGCAGAAACGAGCTCGGGATTCTCGACGAACCGCAGATTGCTCATTGCCTAGCTCAGCTGGTAGAGGATCCAGACGATGATCGCGGCGGCGAGGAAGGCGACCACGACCCACAGAGCCAGGCGCCCGGGCGTCGTTTCCGTCGCCCCCGGCCGCGAGAGGCCGATCTGTTCGTTCAGCTCGGCCCGCTCTTCGCCCTCGCTCTCGACCATCGTGTCGGCGAGCACCTCACGCGCCTGCTGCGCGACGTCGGAGTTGACCATCACGTCGTGCGGGCCGGCGGAGAGGAAATCGGGGTTGTCGAAGCCGCCGCTGCGCTTCAGCACGCTCGGGATGCCGGCCTCGGTCAGCAGCCCCTGCAGCATTTCGGCTTCCGCCTGGTTGCGGGCGAAGGCGACCTTGACGAGCTTGCCGCCGCCCCCACCGCCCCCACCGCCGCCGCCGTCATGGGAGCCGCCACCGCCGCCCCCGTGGGAGCCACGGCTGTGCGAGCCGCGCTTATGCGACGTCGAGCTCGACATCGGCGATCTTCAAGTCGGTGAGCAGGAATGCCTTCACGTCTGCCTCTTCCTCTGCGAGCGAGACGATCACGTAGACCTGTTCGGGCCAGGCGACCGCCTGATTGACATCGGTCTGCGAAGGATAGGCGGCGCTCTTGGTGTGCGAGTGATAGATCCCGAGCAGCTCGGCGCCGGCGTCTTCGATCGTCTTCAGCGCGTTGTACTGGGCCTGCGGATCCATCTCGTAGCGCAGCGGGGTCGCGGCGGCGTTCTCGACCCTGACCACCGAGGTCGCCTCGCCGTCGACGCCACCGATCATCCCGCAGCACTCGTTCGGCAGATCCTCGCGCGCGTGGGCGACCATCTCGTCAATTAGGTCCTTGGCGATTTTCATTTCATGTAGGGCGGACGTGGCCAAGCAGATCAAGGACGCAGGGAGCGTGGCGTGCTCTGCACGCGAGCGACCGAGGACGCAGATATGCGCCGTGCCACGTGCGTCCTACCACCAGACGGTGGAGTCGATGTCCCCGAGTTCCTCGATCGACTTCGTGTAGACGCCGGAGGAGAGGTACTTCCAGCCGTCGTCGGGAATCAGGAAGACGACGTTGCCGCTCTCCAGCTCGCCGCCGATGCGGGCCGCGATCGCGGCGATAGCGCCGGCCGAGACACCGGCGAAAACGCCCTCCTCGTCGAGCAGCTTCTTGGTCCAGACAATCGCGTCGCGGTTGGAGACCATGATCTTGCGGTCGAGGATCGAGAGGTCGATGATCGGCGGGATGAAGCCGTCGTCGAGCGAGCGCAGGCCCTGGACCAGCTCGCCCTGCATCGGCTCGGCGGCGACGATCAGCGTCTCCGGATTGGCCTCCTTGAGGCGGCGGCCGTTGCCCATCAGGGTGCCGCCGGTCCCGAGCCCGCCGACGAAGGCGGTTACATCCCCGAGCTCGTCGAGGATCTCGACCGCGGTGCCGTTGTAATGAGCGAGCGGGTTGTTCTCGTTGCCGTACTGATAGGGCATGTAGAAGTTCGGCTGCTCGGCCAGCTCCAATGCGACCTCGACCGCCCCGTTGGAGCCCTTGGCCCCCTCGGAGTAGACGATCTCGGCCCCGTACATCTTCAGCAGCTGGGTCCGCTCCTCGGTCACGTTGTCGGGCATCACTACCTGCAGCGGGTAGCCCTTGCGGCGGCAGATCATCGCCAGCGCGATCCCGGTGTTGCCGGAGGTCGGTTCGAGGATCGTCTGGCCCGGTTCGATCGCGCCTTCCGCCTCGGCCGCCTCGATCATCGCCTTGGCGACGCGGTCCTTGACCGAGCCGGTCGGGTTATGGCCCTCGAGCTTGGCGTAGATGCGGACGTCCGGCTTCGGCGAGAAGCGTGGGAGCTCGACCAGCGGCGTATTGCCGATCGACTCGACGATATTGCCGAAGCGCCCCCCGCAGGGTCTGTTTAGAAGTTGGTCCTGAGCCATCGCCGGGTCCCTGTTACTTCAGAAAGTGTAGCGGGGGTCTTTGGCCCGCTGGATAAACCTTTCTGGCCAGATCGGGTGTATCTTCGCGCCAATCCGGCTACATCATCGTTACACCCTTGGATTGGAAAGGCAGGATTGATGAAAAAGACCCGGCTGATCGCGCTCTTCGCGGTCCTCCTCGTAGGCATCGTCTCGGTGGTCGCGGCGGGATGCGGCAGCTCCGATGACGACAGCACCGGCGGCACCGACACCAGCGCCAGCACCGAAGGCGGAGGAGGCGGCGGCGAGCCGTTGTCCGTCGGCTCCGACATTCCCTATCCCCCGTTCGAGCAGGGAAAAGCGGGTGAATACACGGGCTTCGACATCGAACTGATGGAAGCGATCGGCGAAAAGATCGGCCGCACGCCCGAGTTCACGGACACGTCGTTCGAAACGATCTTCCGCGACGTCGCCCAGGGCAAGTTCGACGCCGCGATCTCGGCCGCGACGATCACCGAGGAACGGGAAAAGACCGTTGCCTTCTCAGATCCCTACTACCTCTCCGAACAGGCGATCTTGGTCGAGGAGGGCAGCGACATCACCGGACTCGCCGACCTCGCCGGCAAGTCGGTCGGCGCACAACAGGGGACGACCGGCCTCGAACTCGGCAAGGAAAAAGCCGACGCCGGCGAACTCCGGCCCTATCCGGAAGGCCCTGACGCGGTCAACGCCCTGAAATCCGGAACGGTCGAAGCGGTGATCATCGACGCCCCGGTGGCCCAGAACGCGGTTGAAGAAGCCGGCGGCGTCGAAATCGCCGAAAAAGTCCCGACCGAAGAAGAGTATGGAATCGCCCTCGCCAGAGACAACACCGCGCTCCTCGACGAAATCAACTCGGGGCTCGCGGAAGTGATCGCAGACGGCACCTACACGACGATCTACGAAAAGTGGTTCAAGCTCGAACCGCCGAAAGAGATCGTCGGCTAGATAAGAGATTCGCGAACGGGCGCCGACGGGCGCCCGTTCGCGCTAGCTCCAGCGGGACCAAGAAAGAGCGATGAGCGAATTCTTCAACCAGTACTTCGACTTCACCGTGATGGGAGATCACTTCGGAGAAGTCCTCGACGGCTTCTTCAAAAACCTGATGGTCTTCGTTCTCGCCGGCCTGCTCGCCCTCGCCTGGGGCCTCGTCCTGGCCCTTCTCCGCCAGCTCCCCGGCAAAAAGTTCATGCCCGTCCGCGGTCTCACGATCGCCTACATCGACGTCTTCCGCGCGATCCCGATCCTGATCATCATCCTCCTGATCTCCGGCGGGATTCCGTACATCGAGTTCATTCCCAAAGAGATTCGCATCCCGCACTGGTTAGGCCAGCCGGACCCCTACTGGTACGGCGTCCTAGCCCTCACGATCGTCTATGGCGCCTACATGGCGGAGGTTTATCGGGCCGGGATCGAAGCGGTCCCTCGCGGTCAATTCGAAGCGGCGAGATCGCTGGGGATGAGTCATGGCCAAGCGATGCGCCACGTCGTCGTGCCCCAGGCGGTGACGAAGATCCCGGCGCCGATGCTGAACGAATTGATCTCCCTTTTGAAGGACACGACGCTGGTCGGCGTCATCGCCCTCGGCGAGTCCGTTCTGATTGGGCGCGAAGTGCAAGCCGAAAGCTTCAACGCCTCCGCTTACATCCTCGCCGGCTTCATGTTCCTTGTCATTTGTCTGCCGCTGGCGAGATTGGTCGACTACCTGATCAAGCGAAACCAGGGCAAAGTGGCGCGTGGATCCCATATCGCCGTCTGACCGATGAGCGAGCCGATGCTCAGCCTGCAGGGAATCCACAAGCGCTTCGGCGACCTCGAGGTCCTCAAAGGCGTCGACCTCGACGTCGCCAAAGGCGAAGTCGTTTGCATCCTCGGTCCCAGCGGCTCCGGCAAGAGCACGTTGCTGCGCTGCGTCAACCTGCTCGAGCCACCCGAGCAGGGCGAGATCTTCCTCGAGGGCAAAGACATCTGCAAAGGGCCAGGCTCAGGGACTGGTGAGCAGAGCTGGAACCTCGACTTCGTCCGCCAGCGGGTGGGAATGGTCTTCCAACAGTTCAACCTCTTCCCGCATAAGTCGGCCCTGGACAACGTGACGATGGCACCCCGGCAGGTGCTCGGCCAGTCGCGCTCGGAGGCAGAGACCAAAGGAAGGGACCTGCTCGAACGGGTGGGGCTCTCCGACAAACTCGATCAGTTCCCCGAACGCCTCTCCGGCGGTCAGCAGCAGCGTGTCGCGATCGCCCGAGCGTTGGCGATGGAACCGCACGTGATGCTCTTCGACGAGGTCACCAGCGCGCTTGACCCGGAGCTGGTCAAAGAGGTTCTCGACGTCCTCCGCGAGCTCGCCTCCGAAGGAATGACGATGCTCGTCGTCACCCACGAGATGGGCTTCGCCAAGGAGGTCGGCGACCAGGTCGTGTTCATGGACGGCGGTGTGATCGTCGAGCAGGGCGAGCCCGCCGCGGTGCTCGACAACCCTCAGCAGGATCGGACCAGGAAGTTCCTCGGGCGGGTGCTGGAGCGCTGAGCGCTCAGCCCCCGAGCTTGTTGCTCTCGGCGTAGTCCTTCGCGAGCCGCTTCGGCGCCCGCGTGAGCCAGGCTTCGACGACGATCTCGCGCAGCTCCTCGAGGCCGACCAGGTCGAGACGGGCGAGGACGATCGCGTAGCCGTCGAAGTGAGGCGTCGTGAAGAAGGTGCCGGGCTCGTCGGCCAGCAGAGCCTCCTTGGCACCAACGTCCTCCACCCAGAAGGCGAGGATCGGCCCGTCGGGTGCGCGGTCTCCAAGCGCCTCGAGTTCCTTGGCGCGCAGGGGGCGGTCCCAGACGAACGCTTTGCCCTTGACCTGCCACTGCCGCAACCCGCGCGAAGTCCCCTCGGCCGTCTCGGGCAGCGCCAGCGCCAACCGCTCGACGTCCGCCCAGCTCGCCATCTGCGGCTACTAGGACCTAGTGCGAACCGCCGGCCATCGCCGGCAGGATGACGACGGTGTCGCCGTCCTTGACAGCGGTCTCCAGGCCCTCCAGCACGCGCACGTCCTCGTCGTTGAGGTAGACGTTGACGTAGCGGTTGAGCTCGCCGTCCTCGCCGAAGAGCTGGGCCGAGGTGTCGGGATGCTCGCTGGTCAGCGTGCGCAGGACCTCGCCGACGTCGGCGCCGCCCGCCTCGACCTCGGACGCGCCGCCCGTTTTCGGGCGCAGGACCGGTGGGATGCGAACGGTGGCCATCGAGCGAAGATCCTATCTAGGCTGCGAAAACCAAGCAGGTCGGGGGACGCAGGGAGCGTGGCGTGCTCTGCACGCGAGCGACCGGGGACCCCGAGATGCGCCGGTTTTAGCGGTCGCCGCCCGCGCCGGCGCAGAAGAGGTCGTAGTCGGGGAACTGGCCCATCTCCGACTCCGGAATCTCCTCGGCGCGCTCACCGCAGATCGGGCACTCCGGGTCGCGCCGAACCTTCAGCTCCGTGAACCTGGTGCCGAGCGCGTCGTAGAGGACGAGGCGGCCGACCAGTGGATCGCCGGCTCCGAGGATCAGCTTGATCACCTCGTTGGCCTGCAGGGTGCCCATCGTTCCTGCCATCACCCCGAGCACCCCGTTGGCGGAGCAGCTCGGCGCCAGCTCGGCCGGCGGCGGGGTCGGGTAGAGGCAGCGGTAGCAGGGGCCCTCGTAGGGCACGAAGGTCGAGATCTGCCCGTCGAAGCCAAGGATCGAGGCGGAGACGACCGGGATGCGCAGCCGCACCGAGGCGTCGTTCAGCAGGTAGCGGGTGGGGAAGTTGTCGGCGCCGTCGACGACGATGTCGTAGTCGCCGAGGATCTCGAGGATGTTGCCGGCGTCGAGCCGACCGTTGTGCTCGACGACCTTGACGTCGGGGTTGAGGCCTTCGATGAAGATCCGCGCCGACGCGGTCTTCGCCATCCCGATCCGTTCGGTGTTGTGGATCACCTGGCGCTGCAGGTTGGAAGCATCGACCACGTCGTCGTCGACGAGACCGATCGTGCCGACTCCGGCGGCCGCGAGGTAGAGCGCCGTCGGCGCGCCGAGCCCGCCGGCGCCGAGCAGCAGCACCTTCGCGTTCAGCAGCTTGACCTGGCCGTCGACCCCGACCTCGGGGAGCAGGGTGTGGCGCGAGTAACGCTCGCGCTGCTCGGCGGTCATCCCGGAAGCTGAGACCACGGGCAGCCCCTGCTCCTGCCAGAGCAGGATCCCGCCGGAGACGGAGGCGACGTTCTCGTAACCGAGCCGTTCCATCTGCGCGGCGGCGATCGCGGAACGGTTGCCGGAGCGGCAGTAGAGCAGCGTGCGCGCCGACTTGTCGGGCGCGACGGTCTCGATTTCGTCGGCGAGCAGGCCGGGCGAGACCAGTTTGCCGCCCTCCAGATGGGCCTCCTGGTACTCGTGGGGCTCGCGGGTGTCGATTAGAACGACGCCGCCGCCCTCGATCTCCGCCTGGGCCTCGAAGGGTTCGATCTCCTCGATCTGCTGCACCGCGCCAGTGGCCATAAAGATAAATCCCCTAATTCGGATCGGCTTTTACTTCAAAAAGTATAGCGAGTCGCGAACGGCTTGTTAGCGGCGCTTAGGAGCCTTCAGCTGGAACTTCAACCGCTTGCCGACTTTCAGCTTTTCGCCGGCCCGGTTGCTCGAGGTCCCCTGGATGCGCTTGGAGATTGGACCGCCGTCCGCAGCGACCAGCAGCCGCAGGGCGCCCGGCTTCAGCTTGACCCGTAGCTGCCCGGTCTTCTGACCACCGATCGACCCCTTGATCCAGCCCGATTTGGACTCGATCTTCAGCGAGACCCTGCAGCGGTCGCCAGCGACGTTGAGGCATCCGACCCGCAGCGTGCCCTTGCCCGTCCGCGGGTCGACCTTCACCTTCTTGGCGAGGAAGCGGATCCTGGCCTTGGTCACGACCGGGGCCGGCACCGACGGCGGCGCGTACTCGAAGGCGCCGATGTCGCAGGCGGCCAGCTGCGGTCGCGCGACCCCGCGCTGATCGGTCGCCGGGCAGTCGCTGCCGGCGTCGATCGCCGGGCTGCCGGGCAGCAGCGCCAGGGTCGCGGTCGGACCGCCGTTGGCGGCCAGTGGGGCCAGCAGAGGATTCGTGTTGACCTTGTCGCCGACGGCGGTGAAATGGCACTGGTTGAGGCTGTCGATGTTGTGCCCGGCCGACCGAACCCCGTCGCCGAAGCAGTTCTCCGAACCCGGGTCGGCGACGCCACTGGCGACGATCGAGTCGCGCAGGACCGTGACGCCCCCTTCGTTGCCGACCTCGTAGATATTGCCGCCGCTGTCGTCTACATCCGGGCCAAAGGCCGTGTTGGCGCTGATCGTCGAACTGACGATGTCCAGCCGCGGTATCCCGCGGTGGAAGATGCCGGCGCCGGTGACGCCTTCCCCTGCGGTCGCGCGGTTGTCGGCGATCGTCGAGTTGACGATCCGCAGGCCCTCCGTGCTTGCGCCGCCGATCGAGATCGCGGCTTCGGCGATTGCTTTTGCTTCGGCGAGGTTGCCGGCGACGAGGCTGCGTTCGATCGCGATGTCGCCCTCGCGGACCGCATATACGCCGGCCCCGCCGGCGATCGCGCCGCCGAGCGAGCGGTTGGCGACGAGCGAGCTGTCGCGGATCTTCAAGTCGGTGCGAAAGGCCCAGACCCCGGCCCCAGACGAGAACCCGCCCGTAGCGGGGTTTTCGGTCGAGTTCCCTTCTAACGTGACCCGGTCCAGTTCGACCGTGGCCCCATGGGCGGCCGAAGCGAGGCTGTAGATCGCACCGCCCTCGGGGATGATCGCGCCTTTGGCGGCGTTTCGGGTCAGGGCCGAGTCGGCGATCCTCACCGTTCCACCGTTGTTCGCGATGCCGCCGCCCGACGGAATCGCACCCGACAGAGCCAACGAAGTCGCAGTGTTGTCGGCAATCGAGCTGGCGGCAACTGTCAAGGTGCCGGTGTTGTAGATCCCGCCCCCTTCGGGAAAGACGCCGGTGCCGTCCGCCGGCTGTACGACATTGCCGCTGACGGTGACGTTGGTGAGGCTGAGCACCCCGGCGTTGCGGATGCCGCCACCCTGCGCCTGTGCGGCGCTGGTGCCGGCGACTTTGCCGCCCCTGACCGCGAGGCCGACGAGGCGGACGGGGTCGGCCGCGGCGGTGACTTCGAGAACGCGCGATGCCCCGAGCGCGTCGATCGCGGTGGCGCCCTGCCCGGCGCCTTCGATCGTCACCCTTTTCTGAACCAGCAACTGCCCGAAGTTGAGCCCGAAGTTGCCGGCGGGCAGCTTGATCGTGTCACCGCCCGCACCCCCGTTGGTCGCGACGAGCGCTTGGCGCACCGTGCAGGATCCCGGCACGCAGGTGCCGGAGTTCGAGTCTGCGGTCGTCGTCACCGCGTAGTTCGCGGCAACGGCGCCGGCGGCCGGCAGCGCCGCGAAGGCGAGGCTCAGGAGAGCGAGAAGTTGGACGTGTCGCCGGCGCACGGTTTGCCATAAGTACTCGCGTGCCGGGTGAGAGTCAAGGCGGTTGGACGAGGTGCCGCCGCGCGCAGCGGGTCAGCGATTGCCGAATGGGGCTGCGCGGACGGTCGGCCGGTAGCCGATCGAGCCATCGAAGCCACGGATCACCTGAAATGCCCGACGGGTGACGGCGAACCCCTGCGAGGCGGGCTTGTAGGCGACCTCGTAGCGGCCGACGCTGCGGGGCGGCAGCGAGATTCGGAAGGAGACGGAGCGGGTGCGCTGGACGCCACGGCTGGCGAGCACGGTGTAGTCGCGAGCTCGCGCGCAGGTGCGGGCCTCGGTTGCCTTGGTCTGGTTGCAGCGGCGCAGCTCGAGCCGCCCGCGCAGGACCTCGTCCGGGACGACGACGTGGGCTGGAACCCGCAGGCTGGAGCCACCACCGCTGGCGCTCTCGTCTGGGATCGTCAGCCGGGCACCGACGTCGACCACCATCGTCGCCGAGGTCGCCGCGGGGATCACCGAGTTGCCCTCGAAGCGCAGCTGGTAGTCGGTGCTGCGCCCGGGCACGACCAGCGGGTTGTCGTCGGCGTCGTTCTCGTCGAACAGCGTGAAGGAGGCGATCGGCGCCGAGCCGCCGCGCGCGCCGAGGGCCAGCAACGTGAACGGCTGCTCCTGCAGCCGCACCGAGCCGTCGTCGCGGCTGGCGAGGCCGATGATCCGAAGCTGGGCCCATAGAAGAGCTGGCAGGAGGTGCTGGCGTAGGCGTTCTGCTGATCCATAAAGCAGCGGCTCGGTTTCGGGGTTTCGGCCCCGAGACCGACCTGGGTGGCCGCGGCGCCGGCCGGCAGCGCCAGCGCCATGGCCACCAGAACCGAGGCCGTCGTCGTCGCTTTCAGCCCACCGCGCATGGCTCGCCGCTACCCGCCACGGCCCCCACTAACGCCGAGCGGGCCGCTCCTGGCGGCCCGCTCGCACTGCTCGCTGTCCCTCCCGAGCTACAGGCTGGGGCGCATCTGGCGGAGCCTTTTGACCCGCTCCTCGATCGGCGGGTGGGTCGAGAAGAGCCCGGCGATGCCGCCGCCCTTGAAGGGCTTGACGATGTAGAGCGGCTCGGCCGCCTGGTTGACCTTCATCGGGATCGCCGCGGCGCCCTGCTCGAGGCGCAGCAGCGCGCTCGCCAGCGACTCCGGGTTGCCGCAGATTTCGGCACCACCGGCGTCGGCCGCGTACTCGCGCTGGCGCGAGATCGAGAGCTGGATGATCGTCGCCGCGATCGGGGCCAGCAGGACCATCGCCAGCGAGGCGACGATGCTCAGCGGCGAGTCATCCTCACTGCCGAACCACATGAACATGTAGGCCAGGTAGGTGATCGCGGCGCCGATCGCCGAGGCAACGGACTGGATCAAGATGTCGCGGTGCTGGATGTGCGCGAGCTCGTGTGCGAGCACCCCGCGCAGCTCGTCCTCGGAGAGGAGTTTGGTGATGCCGCGGGTGACCGCGACCGCCGAATGCTGCGGGTTGCGACCCGTGGCGAAGGCGTTCGGCTGATCCTGGGGGATCATGTACAGGCGCGGCATCGGCAGTCCGGCGCGGGTCGTCAGTTCACGCACGACCTGGTAGAGACGCGGCGCTTCGGACTCCTCGATCGGCTTCGCGCCGCTCATTTTCAGCGCCAGTTTGTCGCTGAAGAAGTAGGAACCGAGGTTGATCAGCAGCGCGATGCCGAGGAAGATCGCGGCGGTGCTGGGGCCTCCGATCAGGGCGCCGATCAGGACGAGCAGGCCGGAAAGTGACGCCAGCAGGATCGTGGTCCTGATCGTGGCGCCGAAACTCGACTGCTTGGTGGTCTTCATCGCGTGTGTTGCTCCTGGTTAGACCCGTTAGGGCGGGGAAGTGGTCGCCCGAGTATTGCGAGGAGCAGGGGATTTGACCATAGGTGCCAGCCCCCATTCGCCCCAGCCCACCACCCAGACCCCAGACCCGCCTAGGCTTGGCCGGTGACCTTTCTCGTCCTCGCCCTTTGCCTCGTAGTCGCCGCTCTGGTGGGCGTGCTGGCGCGCGAGCGGCGGCGGCTGCGGCCTCTGGAGCGACTGATCGAGGACATGGAGAAGGTCGACCTCAGCGGTCCCGGGCAGGCGCTGCCGAGCTCGATCGACGGGGTCGCGGAGACCGAGGAGGTGGAGCGGCTGGAGCTCGCCTTCCTGCGGATGATGCGGCGCCTGGAAGCCGAGCGGCGGCGGGCCGGCTCGGCGGCGCTGCGGGCGCAGGAGGAGGAGCGCGCCCGCGTCGCCCGCGACCTCCACGACGAGGTCAATCAATCCCTGACCGGATTGCTCCTGCGACTGGAGGCGGCGCGCGAGTCGGCGCCGCCGGAGCTGGAGGCGGAGCTGGCCGAGATCCGGGCACTGGCGAACCAGGCGATGCGCGAGCTGCTCTCGTTGGCCCGCCAACTGCGGCCGACCGCGCTCGACGACCTCGGCCTCGCCGCCGCCGTCGCCGGTCAGGTCGAGCAGCTGGCGCGGGGCGAGGTCGATGCCGTGGTCGAGACCGAGGGAGACTTCTCCGACCTCGACGACGACTCGCAGCTCGTCGTCTATCGGGTCGCGCAGGAGGCGCTCTCCAACGCCGCTCGCCACAGCGGCGCCGAGCACGTCGCGGTGCGGCTGCGCCGCGACCCGGGCGCCGGCGTCGAGCTCGAGGTCAGCGACGACGGGCGCGGCTTCGCCTTCGATGAGTCCGAGCGCGGGCTCGGCATCCCCGGCATGCGCGAGCGGGCGCTGCTGGTCGGCGGTGAGCTGACGATCGAGTCGCGCCCGGGCCACGGGACCACGGTGCGGCTGACGGTCCCAGGAGAATCACGGCGATGAGGATCCTGATCGCCGACGACCACGGCATCGTCCGCTCCGGCCTGCGGCTGCTGCTGGAGCGCCAGCCCGACATCGAAGTCGTGGCCGAGGCCGCCGACGGTGCCGAGGCCCGCGACCTGGCCGTGCGCGAGCGGCCCGACCTGGCGATCCTCGACGTGAAAATGCCGAAGCTGACGGGCCTGCAGGCGACCCGTGAGATCAAGCGCCAGGCGCCCGAGGTCTCGGTCCTGATCCTCTCCATGCACGACGACGAGCGCTACCTGTTCGAGGCCCTGAAGGCGGGCGCCTCCGGTTACGTGCTGAAGACGCAGGCGGACACGGACCTGCTGGCGGCGATCCGCGCGGTCGAGCGCGGCGAGCCGTTCCTGACCCCGGAGGCACAGCGGACGCTGATCAAGGACGTGCTCGAGCGCGGCTCCAGCGGCGAGGAGGAGCTGACCCCGCGCGAGGAGGAGATCGTCAAGCTCGTCGCCGAGGCACACACGACGAAGCAGATCGCCGAGCTCCTCCACCTCTCCGAGAAGACGGTCGAGAACCACCGCGCCAACGCGATGCGCAAGCTCGGCATGCGCGACCGGGTCGAGCTGGTCCGCTACGCCATCCGTCGGGGTCTGATCGAGCCATAACCGACCTCTCCGATAGGATTTAGATCCCGATGTTGTTCTCGACCAAAGCCGAGTACGGAGTCCGCCTGATGGTGGAGCTGGGCCGCCAGCCCGGCTCGCAGCCGGTCTCGCTGAACACGGTCGCCGAGGCCGAGCGGCTGCCGCTCTCTTATCTGGAGCACCTGGTCGCGAAACTGCGCAAGGCCGGCCTGGTCACCTCGACCCGTGGCGCCCACGGTGGCTATCAGCTGGCGCAGCCGGCGACGGAGATCACCATGGACCAGGTGGTGGAGGCGCTGGAAGGACAGATCGCGCCGATGGAGTGCTTTCACGAGACCCCGGAAGGCAAAGTCCTCTGCTCCCACGAGTTCGACGGCGACCGCGCCTGCTCGACCAAATTGCTGTGGACGCGCGTGCAGGGCGGCGTCACCAAGGCGCTGGCCGGGACGACGCTGGCCGAGCTGGTCGAGTTCTCGCGGCCGGGCGGGCTGACCGAGGCGGACATCGCCAAAGCCGCCTGAAGCAACCCTCTTACGCAATCTAGAAACGGAGTCACATTGGCTGAGCTGGAGATTCGCAACCTGCACGTGAAGGTCGAGGACAAGGAGATCCTCAAAGGCCTCGACCTCGACGTCGAGAAGGGCAAGGTCCACGCGCTGATGGGGCCCAACGGCTCCGGCAAGTCGACGCTCGCCAACGTGATCATGGGTCACCCCGCGCTCGAGGTGACGGAAGGCTCGATCACCTTCAAGGGCGAGGAGATCACCGAGGCCGATCCCGACGTGCGCTCGCAGGCCGGCCTCTTCATGGCCTTCCAGTACCCGGTCGCGATCCCCGGCGTCTCCGTCAGCAAGTACCTGCGGATGATCATCAACGCCCAGCGCGAGGCGCGCGGCGAAGCCCAGATCAAGATCAAAGACTTCGCCAAGACCGCCCAGGAGGCGATGGCGCTGGCGAACATCCCCAAAGACTTCTCCAGCCGCTACCTCAACGACGGCTTCTCCGGCGGCGAGAAGAAGCGGATGGAGCTGCTGCAGCTGGCGCTCCTGAAGCCCGAGATCGCCGTCCTCGACGAGACCGACTCCGGCCTCGACATCGACGCCCTGCGGGTCGTCGCCGAAGGCGTCAACAAGTTCGCCGGCCCGGACATGGGCGTCCTCATCATCACCCACTACCAGCGCATCCTGCACATGGTCAAACCCGATTTCGTCCACGTCATGTTCGAGGGCCGGATCGTCAAGGAAGGCGGCCCGGAGCTGGTCGGCGTGCTGGAGGAGAAGGGCTACGGCTGGATCGCCGAGGAGGTCGGGGCAGGCGCATCCGCCTGACCCCGGACGGGAGCGCCAGCCGGTGAGCACGGAGAGCGCCTCCCCCACCGCCGCGCCGTTCCCGATCGAGAAGGTCCGCGCCTCCTTCCCGGCGCTCGAGCGCGAGGTCAACGGGCAGCCGGTCGCCTATCTCGATAGCGGCGCCAGCGCCCAGCGGGTGCTGGCCTCGATCCAGGCGGTCGACCGCTACGAGCGCCGCCACCACTCCAACGTCCACCGCGGCTCGCACACGCTCTCCGCCGAGGCGACCGAAGCCTATGAGGGGGCGCGGGCCACGGTCGCCGACCACATCGGTGCCGCCGACCGCCGCGAGGTCGTCTTCGTCCGCAACGCGACCGAGGCGATCAATCTGGTGGCGCGAGCCTGGGGCGACGCCAACGTCGGCCCGGGCGACCGCATCCTGCTGACCGAGCTGGAGCACCACTCCAACATCGTTCCCTGGCAGCAGTTGGCCGAGCGGGTCGGGGCGGAGATCGATTGGGCGCCGATCGACGGCGAGGGCCTGCTCGACATGGGGGCCTTCACGCAGCTGCTGGAGCGCGGCCCGAAGCTGGTCGCGGTGACCCACGTCTCCAACGTGCTCGGGACCGAGAACCCGATCGCCCAGATCTCCCGGCTGGCCCACGACGCCGGCGCCCTGGTCCTCGTCGACGGTGCCCAGTCGGCGCCGAAGATGGCGCTGGACATGGCCGCGCTGGGCGCCGACTTCTACGCGATCACCGGCCACAAGCTCTACGCGCCGACCGGGATCGGGGTGCTCTGGGGCCGGCTGGACCTGCTGCGCGCGACCGCTCCCTTCCTCGGCGGCGGCTCGATGATCCGCAAGGTCGGCCGCGAAGGGACCACCTACGCCGAGCCGCCGGCGCGCTTCGAGGCGGGCACGCCGGCGATCGCACAGGCGATTGGGATGGCCTCGGCGCTGCGCTGGCTCGACTCGATCGGGATGGACCCGGTCCGCGCCCACGAGCTGGAGATCGCCGACTACGCGCTGGAGCGGCTGGCGGAGGTCCCGGGCCTGACGGTCTTCGGGCCGCCCCGCGGCCCCGACCGGCTCGGCCCGGTCTCCTTCGAGATCGACGGCATCCACGCCCACGACGTCTCCGAGATCCTCGACCGCCATGGCGTCGCCGTCCGCGCCGGCCACCACTGCGCCCAGATCCTCATGGACCGCCTCGGCGTCGCCGCCACGGCCCGCGCCAGCTTCGGCGTCTACACGACGCCGGGCGAGCTCGACCGCCTCGTCGACGGGCTCGAAGACGCCCGGCGCGTGTTCGGCCTTTAGCTAGTCGATCGCGATCACTTTCGATTTGCCCGCCAGGCAGGCGACGGCGACCTCGGTGCTTTTCTTCGCCGTGACGGTCGCGTAGTAGGCGCCGGAGCCGAGTTTGGCGCTGACGTCGATTGCCCACTTCCCAGCGGCGTCGCTTTCGGTCGAGCCGAGCAGCTTGTCGGGGCCGTTCTTCTCGCTCCACAGCTTGACCTTGCGCAGACCCTTGCAGTAACCGTTGCCGGAGCTGAGCTTGCCCGAGAAGGCCGGGTACTTGCCGCTGATCCCGACCGTGGTCTTGAAGGTCTCGTAGCTGCCGGCACCGGCGGGCGCGGCGATGGCGAGGGCGGCGAGCAGGCTGACCGCGGCGACGGGAATGACGGAGCGAAGACGGGACATCGGACCTCCAGGTCGGGGAGTGTCGCGCCAGCCTATTGCGGCCACCCTGGTCGCGCCGGGCCTGCGGCAGCCGGCGCCGTTCCCCGTTGGCTGCCTTCGCTAGCCTCGATGCATGGACGAGCTCTACCGCGACCAGATCCTCGAGCACTACAAGCGACCGCACAACTTCGGGGCGCTCGAGCGCCCCGACCTGGAGTTCGAGGACACCAACCCGTTCTGCGGCGATGAGCAGCACGTGATGATCCGGCTCGACGAGGACGAAAAGGTCGCCGAGATCGCCTTCGAGGGCAAGGGCTGCGCGATCTCGACCGCGGCCACCTCGCTGCTGACCGACGAGCTGGTCGGCAAATCGCGCGAAGAGCTCCTGCGACTGCCGAAGGAGTACGTGCTGGAGCTGCTCGGCATCGATATCTCCGCGACGCGGATGAAGTGCGCGATGCTCGGCCTCAAGATCGTCAAGAGCGCCAGCCTCGGCCAGCCGGCCGATTGGGAGGACGAGGGCGAGACCGGCGACCCGAGCGAAGCGGCAGCGCTCTAGCCGCCGCCTCGCCCTTGGGCGCTACGGCCTGTTGGCCAGCGTCTCTTCGCTCGGCTGCATGATCGCGAAGACGGCTCCGAACGGGTCGGCGACGACGGCGAAGCGGCCGACCGGGATCTCGATCGGGCCGAAGCGGACGTCGCCCCCGCCGGACTCGATCGTCGCGACCGCCGCGTCCGTGTCATCGACCATGAAGTAGACGAGCCAGTTCGGCGGGATCTCGCGCGGCAGCTCGACGTCGTGCGCGGCTTCGATCGCGTTGACGTCGATCATGCCGCCGACCATCGCGTCGCCGGCCTTCCAGACGGTGTAGGTGCCGGTGCGCTCCGACTGTTCGTCCTCGAACGTCCAGCCGAACACCTTGCCGTAGAACTCCTTGGCGCCGGCGGTGTCGCGGGTGTTGAGCTCGTTCCAGCCAAAGCACCCCGACTCATTGACCAGCTCCGCGCCGTTGAACGTGACCGGCTGCCAGAGCCCGAAGACCGCTCCGGCCGGGTCGGCGAAGACCGCCATGTGGCCCATGCCGATGTCCATCGGCTCGACGATCGCCGCGCCCCCGTTCTCTTTGATCGTGGCCGCGGTTGCCGCGGCGTCGTCGACGGCGACGTAGGTCGCCCAGGCCGAGGGCTGCCCCTCCTCCATCAGCGGATAGACGCCGGCGACGTCCTTGGCGCCCTTTTTCGCCCGTCGATAGCCGCCCATTTCCGCCGAGTTCGGCAGCTCCGGGATCTCCCAGCCGAACAGGGCGCCGTAGAACTGCTCCGCCGCCTCGATGTCAGGTACGGCCAGGTCGACCCAGCAGGGGGTGCCGGGGGCGTAGCTCGTCTTCTCGCTCATCTCTGCCTCCTCGAAATCGCAGGTTTCGCCGATCCTCTCACCTCGGAGCGAAGGCAAGGTAAACCCGGAGTTACCCGCCCGCTAAAATCCGACCGGAGAAGTAGGATTAAGTCTCATCCGGCACTAGCTACCCACTGGGAGCACTCACCTCTTGTCCGATACCGCAGGTACCCGCATCGCCGTCTGCCCCGCCACCGAGCTTGCGCCCGGGCAGATGCGGCTGGTCGAGCACGAGGACAGGAAGATCGGCGTCTTCAACTGCGAGGGCACGCTCTACGCGATCGAGGACCGCTGCTCCCACGACGACGGGCCGCTGGCCGAGGGCGAGTTCGACCCTGCCGCGTGCACCGTCGAGTGCCCCCGTCACGGCTCGCTGTTCGACCTGACCACCGGCAGGCCGAAGACGCTCCCCGCATTTAAGCCGGTGCAGACGTTCCCGATAGCCATCGAGGACGACACCATCACCCTGGAGGTCTGACATGGCAACGCCCGAGGCAGTTGCAGAGAAACGAGAGCTTGCTGGCATCAATGCCAACTACGAGGAGAAGTTCGGCTTCCACGACTCGGAGTCGGGCTACGCCTACAAAGCTCCCAAGGGCCTCTCGAAAGAGATCGTCGAATCGATCTCCGACTACAAGAACGAGCCGGCCTGGATGCGCGAGTTCCGCCTCAAGTCGCTCGAACACTTCTACTCGCGCCCGACCCCGAAATGGGGCGGCAACCTCGACCAGATCGACTGGGACGACATCCACTACTTCGTGCGCGCCTCGGAGAAGAACAGCCGCGACTGGAGCGAGGTCCCGGAGGACATCAAAAACACCTTCGACCGCCTCGGCATCCCGGAGGCGGAGCGCAAATTCCTCTCCGGCGTCGGCGCCCAGTACGAGTCCGAGGTCGTCTATCACCAGGTCAACGAGAAGCTCGAGGCCCAGGGTGTGATCTTCACCGACATGGACACGGCGCTGCGCGAGCACGAGGACCTCGTGCGCGAGCACTGGGCGACGATCATCCCGGCCAACGACAACAAACTGGCGGCGCTGAACTCGGCCGTCTGGTCGGGTGGCTCGTTCGTCTACGTCCCGGCCGGGGTCAAGGTCGAGATGCCGCTGCAGGCCTACTTCCGGATCAACACCGAGAACATGGGCCAGTTCGAGCGCACGCTGATCATCTGCGAGGAGGGCGCTGACGTCCACTACATCGAGGGCTGCACGGCGCCGGTCTACTCCAGCGACTCGTTGCACTCGGCAGTCGTGGAGATCGTCGCCAAAAAGAGCTCCCGGGTCCGCTACACGACGGTCCAGAACTGGTCGCAGAACGTCTTCAACCTCGTCACCAAGCGCGCGGTTGCGCACGAGAAGGCGACGATGGAGTGGGTCGACTGCAACCTCGGCTCGAAACTGACGATGAAGTACCCGTCGATCTACCTGATGGGCCCCGAAGCCCACGGAGAGATCCTCTCGATCGCCTTCGCCGGCAAGGGCCAGCACCAGGATGCGGGCGGCAAGATCATCCACGCGGCACCGCGGACCTCGTCCTCGATCTTCTCCAAGTCGATCTCCAAGGACGGCGGCCGCTCGACCTACCGCGGCCTGCTCGAGGTCGCCGACGGGGCGAGCGAATCGCGCTCCAAGGTCGTCTGCGACGCGCTCCTGCTCGATGAAGACTCGCGCTCGGACACCTACCCGACGATCCGGATCGACGAGAACGACGCCGACGTCGGCCACGAGGCGACCGTCTCGAAGATCGGCGACGAGCAGCTCTTCTACCTCCAGAGCCGTGGGCTCGACGAGGAGGAGGCCTCGAAGATGATCGTCAACGGTTTCATCGAGCCGGTCACCAAGGAGCTGCCGATGGAGTACGCGGTCGAGCTCAACCGGCTGATCGAGCTCCAGATGGAGGGCTCAATTGGCTGAGCTGGCGACGGCACCCACCTGGCTCGCGGAGAGGCGCCAACGGGGCGCCTCTCTCACCGAGAGCCTCTCCCTGCCCGACCACAAGTCGAAGGGCTGGGAATTCACCGACCTCTCCGGGCTCGACATCGGCTCCTACGAGACGACTGACGTCGAGGCCGATATCACTGGCGCGGAGGGCGCCACTGTTTTGCGTCTGAGCGATGCCCTCAACTCCCATTCCCAGTTGCTCGAAGAGCGACTGGGCTCGCTCGTGCCCGTCGAGGACCCGTTCGTCGCCCGCAACGAGGCGAGCTGGAGCGACGGCGTGCTCGTTCACGTGCCCCGCGGCGTCACCGTCGCCGAGCCGATCCGGATCGAGGTCCCGGTCGACGCCGACGGCGCCGCGATCAGCTGGCGCACGCTGGTCGTCCTCGAGGAGGGCGCCGAGGCCGAGGTCTGGGAGCACTGGTCCTCGAGCGGCGACGAGGTCGACGCGATGCTGAACTCGGTGGTCGAGCTCAGCATTGGCCAGGCCGCGACCCTGCGCTACGTCAACACCCAGGACATCTCCGAGAAGTCGTGGATCTTCGCCACCCAGCGCGCACAGGTGGAGCGCGACGGACGCCTCGACTGGGCCGCGCTCGGCTTCGGCTCCGGCGGCGGCAAGGTGCGGATGGACACCAAGCTGGCGGGGCCCGGCTCGGAAGCCCGGGTCACCGGCGGCTACGCCGGTGGCCCCGGCCAACACCTGGACTTCGACACCACACAGGAGCACGCGGCGCCGAACACCAACTCCGACCTCGCCTTCCGCGGGGTCCTCGCCGCCGGCTCCACCGCCGTCTGGCGGGGAATGATCAAGGTCGACCCAGGCGCCCAGCAGACCGACGCCTTCCAAGAGAGCCGCAACCTGCTGCTCTCGACCGAGGCCCACGCCGACGCGATCCCTGGCCTGGAGATCCTCGCCGACGACGTCCGCTGCACCCACGCGGCGGCGATCGCCCAGATCGACAAGGAGCAGCTCTTTTACCTGACCTCGCGCGGGCTGGACCCGGCCGGCGCCAAGAGCCTGATCATCGAAGGCTTCCTCGAGTCACTGGTCGAACGGCTGGCCGCGGGGCCGGTCCGGGACGAGATCTCGGCGGCGCTCGAGCAGCGGTTGGCGGAGATTCTTTAGCCGCCAACCCGGCGGGCCGTGAATTTCAACGTCCTCTGGCCGCGGTGCCCCGTGGCGCAAAGGTAGTAGCCCACTTCCGTGTCGATGTCGCGGAACGCGCCCTTGATGCCGCCGGGGACCAAATGGACGCTGAGCCGCGTTTCTTCATAGCCATATTCCGTGCTGTACCCACCCTCGTAGACGAAGCCGCCCCTACCAGCGACCCGGCTAAGGTCACGCTCGTTGTATCTCCGCACGGGAGAGGTGCCATCGCTGCAGCGCTCTCGAACCCAGATGCGCAGGTGGACCAAGCGGTTTCCCGCGAAGACGAGGGAGACGCGGAACCCCTCCCTCTCGAGCTCGTAGGCCGTGGGGGCGCCAGCCACCGCGGGCATCGCGGCGCCCAGCGATAGGACGATGGCAATAACAAGCACGCTCACCTTCAAGCGCAGCGGCATAGGTCGAAGATAGCTGCCCGGACAGCCGCGCGCTGGGGCCTACTCTGGCCCCGCCGAGTCAGCGATCGGGCTCGGTCGCTCCGCGCGGGGCGTGGACGAACTCCAGCTTCAACCCGTCGGGGTCGTGAACGAAGACGGCGTAGTAGCCGCGGGTGTACTCGTATTCACGCGGCTCGCCCTCCGTCTCGAGGCCGAGCTCGCGGGCGGCGGTGGCGATCTCATCGACTTGGGCGCGGCTCGCGGCGGCGAAGGCGACGTGGTGGAGGCCGAGGGCGTAGCGATCGTGCGGCGCACGCGACTGCGCCTCTCGCAGCCCGACCGCGCCGGGACCGCCGCCCGGCCAGGTGATGTAGACGAGGCGCTCGCCGCGCTCGCCGGCGATCTCATGGGTGCGGCCGAAACCGAGCGGCTCCAACAGCCGCAGGTAAATCGGCAGGCTGCGCTCCAGTGAGGAGACGACGAGGTCGACGTGGTCAATCGCCTCCATCTTTTCCTTTCCGCCGTTCGACTATCACCGAGCGCAGGATCCCCCCGATCACGATCACGACCGGGAGCAGGTAGAAGACCCAGAGGTAGTGGCCGACGTGGGCAAGGGGCAGGCTCACCCGTTGGAGACTGACAGCAGGTAGAGGCCGAAGCAGGTGAAGGAGACCATCACCGCCAGCATCCAGTACTGCGAGCGGGCGGCTTGTTTGTAATCCGTCCAGTAGGAGACGGCGCGGTCGTGGGCGAGCACGAGGCCGAGGACGTGGCCGAAGACGAGCGAGCCGACCTGGACGTACCAGATCGCGTTGGCGCTGAGGATCGTGAAATCGATGCCCGAGTTGGCGGTGCCGAAGAGGTCGGTGGAGGCGGTGCCAAGCGGGTCGGAGAGCAGGTAGCCGAACTGGGCCTGCTCCTGGAAGACGAAGAGGCTGAAGTAGTGGGCGACCAGGTAGGCGAGTGCGATCGGGATCAGGGTGTGGGCGAAGCCGTCGCGCAGCTGCTTGAACGAGGGGGCGCCGGCGACGGAGCGCATGCCGCGCACGCCGAGCAGGTAGACGAGGGCGACGCCGGCGAAGCAGAGCAGGATGAAGATCGTGTCGGTGATTCGCAGCGCGGTGTTGAGCCCGAAACCGGCGTCGGCGAGCCATCCGAAGACCTTTTCGATCGCGTCCTTGAAGGCGCCCTCAGAGGCACCGTCGAAGCTGGTGGTGGCGATCGAAGCGATCACCAGGGCAGCGGAGCCGGGCAGCGTCACCCAGCTGGTCGAGGCCGAGAGCATCCGGCGGCGGCCAAGACGGCCGTCCTCGACCGCGAAGGCGCCGAGGCGGGAGAACATCCCGAAGTAGACGGAGAAGACCTCGCCGCGATCGCACCACTTCTCGACCCCGAACAGGGCCATCATCGCCAGCGTGTAGACGCTGTAGACGCAGGCGGCGACACCGGCCGCGTGGGGGTCGAGGCCGACGGCGACGCCGCCGCTGGAGCCGTAGACGATCTCCAGCCAGACGACGGCCAGCAGGCCGACGACCGCGGGCCAGCGGCCAAGCCGCTCCGGGTAGGTGAGGTGGACGGGACGCTGACCGGCAACGAGGCGGAAGCCGGAGCCGGCGACGCGGCCGACCGCGCGCCAGGGGTTGAGGGGTCGGAAAATATCTCCGAAGAGGGCCGAGAAGAAGGGGAAGCCGAGCCAGGCGGTGACGAAGAAGAAGGTGAGGGCGAAGTTGCGGTCGGGGGCTTCGGTGCCGCGCAGGCCGGCATAGATCGCGACTCCGAGCAGGGAGAGGCCGACGAGGCCGCAGGCGACCTGGACCGGCATCGAGACAAAGGCGCGGGAGAACCCCGCCCCGAGCGCCCGCCAGTGCTGGCGCTCGAAGCGGGGTTTGCGCCAGGCTGCCGCCAGCGCGAAGAAGGAGACGATCAGGACGATCGACGCCCCCCAGGCGAAGAGCCAGGCGGGAACCGGGAGGTCCTGCCTGGCGGCCAGCGCGTGCGCCAGCGGCAGCCAGCTCATGGGTTGACCCGCAGCTCCAGGATCTGCGTGCCCTGACTCTCCAGCTCACCCTCGAAGATCCCTTCGATCTCGCCGGCGAAGTCGAATTCGACGGTGCCGCCGCCGGCGGGGATGTCCTCCGTCAGGTCATAGCCGTGGACGTGGATCTCTTCCGCTTCGTCACCGCTGACCTTGAAACGAATCTGTTCGCCGGAGTTGAATTCGAGGTCCTGGATACCGCCGACGGGCTCGCCGTTCTTGACGACGATGGTCGGGATCGAGGCGGTTTCCTCGCCCCCGTCCTCAGCCCCGTCTCCGCCTTCGAGTTCGGCGCAGGCGATCTTGTCGGGCAGCTGCTGAACGCCGCCGCCGTCATGACCGGGCTCATCGCTAGAGCCATGGTGGTCGCCGTGCTCTCCCTCGGAGCCATGATCGTCGCCATGTCCTTCCTGGCTGTGGTCCACGCCTTCGTGGACGAGGAGCGAGGCGAACTGTTCGCTGCCGACGGAGGCCGACTCGTCGTGGTCTCCGGCGAGGTGAAGGACGACCGAGCCGGCTTCGCCGACCGGGACTTCCTGGTCGCTGCTGAATTCGGCGCTGCCGCTGCCGTCGCCGTTGGAGGTGAACGAGAGGTGGATCTCGTTCGGCGGCTCGTCGGATCCGTCGGCGTCGAACTTGAAGTGCGGGCCGCCGGGGTCCGATCCGGTGCAGCCGCCGGTGTGCAGGTGGGCCATGTACTCGGTGTCCGGCTCGAGCCCGTCGACGCTGATCGCCGTCGTCGTTTCGCCGTCCTTGCGGGTCAGCTCGGCTTCCCCGGACAGGTTGTCGTAGCCGGCAGGGGCTTCGGGCAGCACCTCAAAGGTGCCTGCGACCGTCTCATCCCCGCCGTCGCTGCCGCCACAGGCGGTCAGTCCAGCGGTCAGGGCGAGCGTTGCCAGCAGCAGCGCAAGAGTCTTGATTCGTTGCTTCAAGGGTCCAACTCCTTTCGATCGGCACGCATCAGCGCGCCGTATCGACTTATGCGCCCATAGAGCGGCATAACTCGATACTGGGATTGAGATCAGGTCGAAAGAGAGGCGGGCGGCGCGCGGCCGGAGAGGCCAAAGGCGAGCAGCAGCCCGCCGCTGACGGCACGCGTCGGCGGCCAGCCGGGCTGGCGCGGCGTCGGCGAGCTCGTGTGGCGCCGCCCGCGGGCGGCGATCCGCTCGGAGAGGCGGACGATCGGCTCCAGGCCCGGATAGCGGCCGAACAACAGGAACGCCAGCAGCGCCAGCAAAGGCACCACGGGCAGGAGGAAGGCGGCGACCGCGATCACTGCCGGCCAGGATAACGTCAGCGCCAATGCGCCCCGGTCGCGACAACATCGCCGCCCCCGATCTGCCCGCCGGCATGACCTGGGTCGGCCGGGAACCGGAGTCGATGCCGAGCCTTACCGCGGGCGGCCCCGCCCTCGTCCACTTCTTCGACTTCGCGCAGCTCAACAGCGTGCGGACGCTCCCCTACGTGGGCGAGTGGGCGCGCCGCTACCGCGACGCCGGCCTCAGCGTGATCGGCGTGCAGTCGCCGCGTTTCCCGTTCGGCTCCGACCCCGAGGCGGTTGCCAGCGGTCTCGCCGCGCTCGGGGTCGAGTTCCCGGTCGCGATCGACGCCGAGCGCGAGCTCTGGGCCTCCTATGGCTGCGAGGGCTGGCCCAGCCTCTTCCTCTGGAGCCTCGGCGGCGCCCTCTCCTGGGCCCACTTCGGGGAGGGCGAGTACCTCGGCACCGAGGCGGCGATCCAGGAGGAGCTGCGTGAGATGGATGCGCTGCAGCCGCTGCCGGAGCTGCTGGCGCCGCGGCGCCCCACCGATGGCCCCGGCGCCCGCGTGATCGCACCCAGCCCCGAGTACTTACCCGGCGGCTCCTGGGAGCAGGCCTGGACGCCCAGCGAGGGCGACGACGCGCTGGCGCTCGACTACCAGGCGGGTGGCGTCTTCGTCACCGCCGAGGGCAGCGGCCAGATCGAGGCCGAGCTCGACGGCGAGTGGCTCGCCCCGATCCCCGCCGGTCCCACCCCGGGGCTGCTGGCGATCGCCGAGCACCCCCGCCACGAGGCCCACAGCCTCGTCCTCCGCCCCTCCCCCGGGCTGGCGATCTGGTCGGTCAGCTTCGCCGCCGGCATCCCCTGAGGATTGAGACCGACGAAAGCGGTCACTATGGAGCGAAAGATGGATCTCGAATGCAAGGAGGAACGATGATCACCAAGCTCGACTTCGTCGGCGTCCCCTCGACCGACGCCGACCGCAGCCGCAAGTTCTACGTCGAGACGCTGGGACTGAAGCCGGACCCCAAGTCCGACTACGAGTTCTGGGTCGGCGAGACCTGCTTCGGCATCTGGGAACCGGCCAAACAGGGGATGGAGTTCGCCCCGTCGCGCAACGGCCACCCGGCCCTGCACGTCGACGACGTCGCCGCCGCCCGCACCGAGCTCGAGGCCAAGGGCGTCGAGTTCTTGGGCGAGACCTTCGATACCGGCGTCTGCCACATGGCCCTGTTCAAGGACCCTGACGGCAACGACCTGATGCTGCACAACCGCTACGCGGACTAGGCGCGCGCGGCCAGCTCCTCGCGGATCTCCTTGGGGAGCATGAAGCGGACGTCCTCGTGGACGGTGCGGAGCTCGGAGACGTCCTCTGCGCCGCGCTCGCGGAAGAAGTTGACGAGGCTTTCGACCAACTCCTCCGGGGCGCTGGCGCCGGAGGTGATGCCGACGGTCTCGACCCCGGTCAGCCACTCCTCCTGGACCTGCGAGTGGTTGTCGATCAGGTGCGAGCCGGCGCCGTGTTCGCGGGCGACTTCGACCAAGCGGTTGGAGTTGGAGGAGTTGGTCGAGCCGATCACCAGAACCAAGTCGCACTCGCGGGCGAGCTGCTTGACCGCGATCTGGCGGTTGGTCGTGGCGTAACAGATGTCGTCGGACTTGGAGCTGACGATCGCCGGGAACTTGGCCCGCAGGGCGGCGATCACTTCCGCGGTTTCGTCGACCGAAAGCGTCGTTTGGGTGATGAAGGCGACCTTGTCGGGATCAGGAACCTCGAGCGAGTCGACCTCGTCGGCGGTTTCGATCAGGATGATGTTGTCGGGCGCCTCACCGGTCGTTCCTTCGACCTCCTCGTGGCCCTCGTGGCCGATCATCACGATCGTGTAGCCCTGGGCGGCGAAGCGGCGGGCGGAGACGTGGACCTTGGTCACCAGCGGGCAGGTGGCGTCGATCGTCTGCAGACCGCGGGCGGCGGCGTTCTCGTGGACCGCCGGGGAGACCCCATGGGCGGAGAAGACGACGATCGCGCCCTCCGGCACCTCGGCCTCCTCCTCGACGAAGATCGCGCCGCGCTCGGCCAGTTTCTCGACCACGTGCTTGTTGTGGACGATCTCCTTGCGCACGTAGACGGGGGCGCCGTGCAGCTCGAGCGCGCGCTCGACCGTCTGCACGGCGCGGTCGACGCCGGCGCAGTAGCCGCGCGGGGCGGCCAGCAGGACGCGCTTGGGCGCGGAAGTGGCGGTAGGGGCCATCCACGGAGGGTACCGAGCTGGCCTGGCAGGCCCCGCGAAGCTAGCCTTGCGGGATGAGCACCGAAGGACGCCACCTGGATCGCCTCACCGCGGTCGACGCCTCGTTCCTGACCAACGAGAGCTCGTCGAGTCATATGCACGTCGGCGCGATCCTGATCTTCGAGGGGCCACCGCCCAAGTACGTCGACCTCGTCGAGCACGTGCGCGGGCGCCTCGCGCAGGTTCCGCGCTTCCGTCAGAAGCTGGTGGTGCCGCCGCTGGAGGCGGGCCGGCCGCTCTGGGCCGACGACGTCAACTTCAACCTGACCTACCACATACGTCACACCGCGCTGCCGGAGCCGGGCGGCGAGGCACAGCTAAAGCGGCTCGCCGGCCGCGTCTTCTCCCAGCAGCTCGACCGCTCGAAGCCGCTCTGGGAGCTCTGGCTCGCGCAGGGGCTGGAGCGCGACCGCTTCGCGATCCTGACCAAGACCCACCACGCGATGGTCGACGGCGTCTCCGGCGTCGACATCGGCACCGTGCTCTTCGACCTCGAGCCGATCCCCGAGCCGGCCGAGGTCAGCGACGACTGGGTGCCGCAGCCCGAACCGGGCACGACCGAGCTGGTCACCCGCGGGCTCAAGGACGGGGCGGCGATCCCGGTCAAGGCGGCCGAGCGTGCCTACGCGGCCGTGCGCAAACCGGAGAAGGCGGCGCGCAAGGCGGTCGAGGCGCTGGAGGGGATTACCGAGATCGTCTCCGCCTTCGCCGACCCGGCGCCGGACGTGCCGCTGAACCAGCCGATCGGGCCGCACCGGCGCTACATCTGGGCGCGCTCGGAGCTGGCGACCTTCAAGAAGATCAAGGACGGGCTCGGCGGCACCGTCAACGACGTCGTCCTCGCGGTCGTCACCGGCGCCGTGCGGACCTGGCTGCACGAGCGCAGCATCCGAACCGAGGGGCTGGAGCTGCGGGCACTGGTGCCGGTCTCGATCCGCAACGAGGACGAGCGCGGCAACCTCGGCAACCGGATTGCGCTGATGCGGGGGCCGCTGCCGGTCTACGTCGAGGACCCGGTGCGGCGGCTGCGCACGATCAGCCAGGCGATGGAGGGGCTGAAGCGCTCCAAACAGGCACTCGGCGCCGAAGTGATCTCCCGCTTCAACGACTTCGCGCCGCCGACCCTGCTCGCCCAGGCCTCGCGGATCAACTTCTCCACCCGCCTCTTCAACATGATCGTCACCAACGTGCCGGGGCCGCAGATCCCCCTCTACGTATTGGGGCGCGAACTGGAGGAGGTCTTCCCGGTCGCCTTCCTGCCCCAGAACCACACCCTCGCGGTGGCGATCATGAGCTACAACGGCAAAGTCGGCTTCGGCCTGCTCGCCGACTACGACTCGATGGAGGACATCGAAGTCCTCTCCAACGCCCTCGACGACTCGCTGGCAGAGCTCGAGCTGGCGGCGAGCGAGCTCAGCCCCACCACCTGAGCCGCTTCCGACTTTGGTGCCCCTATAGGGACACCAAAGTCGGTCGGGCGGATCGACCGACCATCTACGCTTGAGCCGTGCCCTTCATCCTCATAGCCCTCTTCATCGTCGTTCCGATCGCGGAGCTCTACGTGATCATCAAGGTCGGCGAAGCGATCGGGCTCTGGCCGACCCTTGTCCTCCTGCTCGCCGACGCCATCCTCGGCTCGATGCTGCTCAAACACCAGGGCCGCGGCGCCTGGCAGCGCTTCAACAAAGCTCTTTCAGAGGGCCGCTTTCCCGGAACCGAGGTCGTCGACGGCCTGCTGATCGTGATCGGCGGCACCCTCCTCCTCGCCCCCGGCTTCATCACCGACATCTTCGGCCTGCTCTTCCTGATCCCGCCGACCCGGGCGATCGTCCGCAAGATCCTCAAGCGCTTCACGATCGGCCGCTTCACCGTGGTCGGCATGGGGATACCGGGTGGGTTCGGGCGCGGGCCATTCGGCCCAGGGTCGGGTAACGGGAACGGCCAACAGGGACCAAGCCGCGACTACGACTACGACGTCACCGCCGAGGAGGTCCCGCCGAAGGACCAGCCACGGCTACCGCCGGAGCAGCGCTAGAAGCCGAGCGCGAACTTGGCGTCGTCGGTCATCATTTCCGGTGACCAGGCGGGGTCGAAGACCATCTTCGGGTGCACCGAGCTGACGCCGGGGAGGTCGCCGACGAACTCCTTCATCTGTTCGGAGACCTGGGGGCCGATCGGGCAGGCGGGGGTGGTGAGGGTGAAGGTGACGAAGACTTCCTCGCCCTCGATGTTGACGTCGTAGACGAGGCCCAGGGAGACGAAGTCGAGGCCGAGCTCGGGGTCGATGACCTCCTCGAGCGCCTCGTAGACGTCTTCCTCGGTGAGGGTTTCGCTTTGGGCGGCGGGCGTGGTGTCAACCTGCTGTTCGTCGGACATGGCACCAATGGTAGCCGGGTCGCCAGGCGGGGCCCCGCCCCTAGTCACGCTCGGGTGGAAGCGGCTCAGAGGGCGGCTCGGCGCCGGGCGGCGCCAGCTCCAGCTGCCACCAGCCGACGTCGCGCCAGGCACCGGCCTTGAAGCCGATCTGGCGCATCGTGCCGACCTGGGCGAAGCCGAGGCTCTCGTGCAGGGCGATGCTGGCCGGGTTTGGCAGGGTGATGCCGGCGCAGGCCATGCGGAAGCCCTGGCGGCGCAGGCGGGCGCAGAGCTCGGTGTAGAGGTCGTGGCCGATCCCCTGGCCGACCTGGCCGCCCGCGACGTAGACGGAGACGTCGACCGACCAGCGGTAGGCCGTGCGCTGGCGATGGGGGCAGGCATAGGCGTAGCCGACCACCTCTCCCCCGCGCTCGGCGACCAGCCAGGGATGGGTGGCGTCGGTGCTCTCGATCCGGGCCGCCATCGCGGCGGCGTCAGGCGGATGCTCCTCGAAGGAGATCGGGCCGGACTCGACGTAGGGGGCGTAGATCGCGGCGCAGGCGGCCGCGTCGCGGTCGGCTTCGGCGCTGCGGATGGTGGCGGGGCTCCTCAAGGGCGGGGACAATAGGCTGCCGGGGCAATGAGCGACGCGAGCCAGATCCTGCGCCGGTCGATCGGCGTCGTCTTCAGCGACGGCGGCCTGCTGGCGCTGACCTCGAACCTGCCGCCGAAGGGGCGCGAGCACGGCGACGAGGAGGTGGTCGCGGTCCTCTGCGACTCCGACGGCGCCCCGATCGAGTTCGAGGAGACGCTGCTCTCGACCGAGTACGGCGAGGACGGGATCCAGCGCCGGGTCACCCTTGAGCTCTGGCAGAACGCCGACGACGGCCACCCCCTGCGCGGCGCCGGCACCCTGATCAACTCCGTGCGCGTCAAGCGCAACGGCCTTGAGGCCGAGATCGCCTTCTTCCGCTGGTCGGTGGAGGGACGCGAGGGCCTTGGCCACTACGAGGTCGTCCACGCCGGTGACTGAGGTCCGCGCCATCGTCTCCGACTTCGGCGGCGTCCTGACGACGCCGCTGCTGCCGTCGTTCCTCGCCCTGCAGGACGAGATCGGCGTCTCCCCCGAACACTTCGCGACCGCCCTGCGCGCGATCACCGAGGAACGTGGCGAGAACCCCCTCTTCGAGATGGAGCGCGGCGAGATCACCGAGATCGCATTCCTCGAGCTCCTTGGCCGCGGGCTCGAGCCGCTGCTCGACCACGAACCGCACCTGCACCGCTTCCGCGAGCTCTTCATCGGCGGCCTCGACGCCAACCCGGAGATGATCGAGCTGATGGCGGAGCTGCGCGACCAGGGCCTGCGGATGGCGATGCTGACCAACAACGTGCGCGAGTGGGAGGAGCTGTGGCGGGCGAAGCTGCCCGTCGACGAGATCTTCGAGACGGTCGTCGACTCGGCCTTCGTCGGCTGCCGCAAGCCGGAAGCACGGATCTACGAGCTGACCCTGGAGCGGATCGGGATGCGGGCCGAGCAGTGCGTCTTCATCGACGACATGCTGCCCAACATCGAGGCCGCCCGCGAGCTCGGCTTCGTCGCCGTCCACTTCGAGGACAACGCGCAGGCGATCGGGGAGATCCGCGCCGCGCTGGCGCCGCCGGCCTAGCTGCGCCAGCGGTGAGGCAGGCGATCGGCAGCTCGTGACGCCCGCAGGGTCCTCAGTTATCGGAACCGGCGCGGTCCCAGACGTACAGCTCGACGGCCTCGACCGCGAGCGCCATCAGGCGCGGGGGGGCGAGCAGGCCGAGGACGAGCTCGAGCGCGTCCTCCTCGGTGACCCCGGCGTCGACCGCCTCCTCGCCGCGGAAGCCGGCGGCGAGCTTGAGGGCCTCGCGGCGATTTTCGCCGAGCGAGCCGAAGGCCCCCATGAGGAAGTCGCGGTTGGGGATCGGCTGGCCGACTTCGAGGGAGCCGTGCCAGGCGGCGAGCATCGAGAGGTCATGCTCGTCGAGCTCGGAGATCGCCTTCGCGTAGTGGACCTCGAGCTCGGCCTCGGGGATCTCGTCGACCCAGGCGCGGACGGCCTCGCCGAGTAGCTGGCGACGGGCCTCGCGGCCGATCGAGTCGGAGATGGCGCGGATCGCGTCGGCTGGGTCTACAAAGCAGAGGGACATCGGCTGAGAAGGAAGTTAGAGGGGGCGGTAGACGGGAAAACGGGGGTCGGGCTGCCGCAGTTTGCGGGGTGATGCGCCGGGCTCGAACGTAGTCTGGGAGCGTGCCTGCGCATCTCATCCACGGGCCGCCCAACTCCGGCAAGCGGGGGGTCGTGCGGCGGCGCTTTTCTGCGGTCCTCGATCGGGACCCGATCCTGGTCGTCCCCACCCAAGACGACGAATTCTCCTTCGAGCGAGAGCTCTGCGAGGAGGGCGCAACTCTGGGTGGGGTGGTGATGACCTTTGGAGCGCTCTTCCGCACGGTCGCCACCGCCGCCGGCGCACCACCCGGGGCCGAGCTCTCCCCCGCCCAGCGGCTGCGAGCGATCGCGGTCGCGGTCGAGTCGCGGATCGGCCGGCTCGGACCGCTGCGCCGCTCCGCCTCGCGCCCCGGCTTCTCCCGCGCCTTCGAGCGCCTGCTCGACGAGCTGCAGGGTGCCGGGGTCGAGCCGGAGGCCGTCGAGGCCAGCGCCGCGACCCTGGAGGGGTCTGCCTACCTGAGCGACGTCGCCGCCCTCTACAGCGGCTACAGCAAGGCCAGGCAGGCCGTTGGGCGGGTCGACTCGCACGGGATCGCCCGCGGCGCGATCGAGGCTCTGCGCCGCGACCCCGGCTTCTGGGGCGGGCGGCCGATCTTCCTCTACGGGTTCGACGACCTCACCGCCGACCAGCTGGAGCTGGTCGCGAGCCTGGCGGCGGTTACGGAGGTGACCGTGGCGGTTCCGTTCGAGCCCGGCAACAGGGCGCTGGCGGCGCGCGCGAAGCTGCTTGGAGAGCTGCGCGAGCAGGTCGGGGTCGGCGAGGAAACGGTCACCGCGGCCGACCCCTCCAATACCGAGAGCGCGCTGCTGTTCCATCTCGCCCACGGCTTCGGCGCTCCGCAGCCGCGGCCGCAGCAGCCCAACGAGGGGCTGACCCTGCTGCGCTCGGCCGGTACCCAGGCCGAGGCGGAGGCGATCGCGCTCGAGGTCTCGCGCCTGGTCCACGGCGGCACCGACCCGGCCGAGATCGCGATCGCCCTGCGCGACCCCGGACGCCGCGGCGGCGAGATCGCCGCGGCGCTGGAGGCGAACGGGATCGCGACGGCGCTGGAGGCAGAGCTGCCGGTCGCCAACAGCGCCGTCGGCGGCGCCCTGGTGGCGCTGCTGGAGGCCGAGTTCGGGCAGCGCCGCGCCAGCGACCTGCTGCGCTACCTGCGCGGCCCCTCGGGCTTCTCCCCGGGCCGGGTCGACTGGCTGGAGCGGGGGCTTCGACGGGGCCGGGTCGAGGACGCGGAGACGGCGCTGGTGCGCTGGCGCGGCGAAGACGGCGAGGAGCCGCGCGACCTGCTGCGGCTGCGCGAGGCGGCCGCCCGCTCGCAGGCGGCCCTGGCCGAGGAGGTCGGCCGGATCGCGGCGACGATGGCCTCGCGGCCGCTGCGCGGGGCCGGCGACGGGCCGGCGCTCGGCCAGGGCGACGGCTTCGAGCTGCGGGCCGCGGGGGCGATCGCGGCGGCGCTGGCCGACCTCTCGGAGCTGGGCGCGATGGCACCACGGGCGGAGGAGCTGGCGGCGACGGTGGCGGCGATCGAGTTCCGGGTCTGGTCGGGACCGGTCGAGGGCCGGGTGCGGATCGCCAGCCCCTACCGCCTGCGCGCCGCCCGCTTCGACCACGTCATCGTCGGCTCGCTGCAGGACGGCGAGTTTCCGCGCCGCGACCGTGGCGGCGATCCCTTCCTCTCCGAGGCCCAGCGCACCACCCTCGGCCTCGACCCCCGCCGCGACACCGAAGCCGAGGAGCGCTACCTCTTCCAGGCCTGCCTGGCGCTGCCGCGCAAACGACTGGTCCTCTCCTATCGCGACAGCGACGAGGGCGGTGGCGCCGAGGCGCGCTCGCCGCTGCTCGACGACGTGCGGGCTCTGCTGGCGCCGGCACCCGACGGCGCCCTGCCGGACCCGGTCGAGGCGGCGCTGACCCAGGGGCGCGACCTTGCCCAGGTGGTGGCGCCGCTGGCCGAGGCGGCTTCGGAGGACGAGCTGGCCCGCGCCCTCGCCGCCCACGGCCCGGCGGCCGACGCCGGGCCGTTACTCACAGAAGCGGGAGTCGAAGGAGCGATCGCGGGGCGGCTGCGGAAGCGCATCGCCGCAGCGCGTCGAGCCGAGGTCGCGGCGCGGGCGCCGGGGCCGCTGACCAACCCGGCCGCCATCGCAGCGCTCGCCTCCGTCTCCGCTTACGGCGGCACCACCCTGGAGCTGTTCGACGTCTGCTCCTACCGCTGGTTCGTCGGCCACGAGCTCGACCCGCAGCCGCTGGCGCCGCCGCCCGACCCGCTGGTCCAGGGCGGCTTGATGCACGAGGCGCTCGACCGGCTCTACAAGGAGCGCCCCGGCGGCGACCCGCTGCCGCGACCGGGCTCGCTGGCGGCCTGGAACGGCCGCGGTCGTGAACTGGTCGCAGCGGTCGCGGCGGAGCGCGAGCTCGGTACCCACCCGGCGGAGCGGGCGATGGTGCGGAGGGTGCAGCGGCTGCTGGAACGGTTCCTCGCCGAGGAGGCCGAGCGCGAGCCGGGCGGCTTCGAGCCGTGGCTGCTGGAGGCCGCCTTCGGCGAGCGCGAGGACAGCGAGCGGCCGGCGCTCGACCTCGGTGGCTGGGGCCTGCACGGCGCGATCGACCGCGTCGACCGCGCCGCCGACGGCCGCGCCGTCGTCCTCGACTACAAGCTCTCGGGCTCGGTGACGCCGCGCGAGAAGTTCGAGGAGCAGGCAAAGCTGCAACTGCCGCTCTACCTGCTCGCGGTCGCCGAGCACTGGGGCGCGCGGCCGGTCGGCGGCCTCTACCACCCGCTGCGCGGGACCTCCAGCCGGCGCCCCCGCGGCGTCGTCAGCGCCGTAGCGGCGGCAGACCTCCACGGCTACGACCTCTACAAGGGCGACATCGTCGAGGAGGAGGGCTTCGAGGAGCTGCTGGAGGGCTCACGCGAGCGCGCCGCCGAGATCGTCGAGCGCATGCGCAGCGGCGAGATCCGCCGCGACCCAGGCCCCAAAGAGGGTCGCTACCACGACGTCTGCCCCACCTTCTGCAGCTTCGCTCCGATCTGCCGCCGCGACCGCGCTCCCCAGTACGAGGAGGACGTCGCGGTGGAGGAGCGATGAGCGCCCGCGAGCCGACGCCCGAGCAGGCGGCGGCGATCGGGGCCAGCGGCCGCGACGTCCTGCTCGAGGCCGGCGCCGGCACCGGCAAGACCGGGGTGATGGTCGACCGCTACTGCCGCCTGATCTGCGACGAGGGCGTCTCCCCCGACGCGATCCTCGCCTTCACCTTCACCGATAAGGCCGCGGCCGAGCTGCGGGCGCGGATCCGCGCCGAGCTGGCGCGGCGAGCCGACGCCGGCTCCGAGCGCGCGGCCGAGCTGCTGGGGGCGATCGGCGGCGCCTGGCTGACGACGATCCACGGCTTCTGCAACCGCGTCCTCGCCGCCCATCCGGTCGCGGCCGGGATCGACCCCGGGTTCCGTGTCCTTGACGCCCCGGAGGCGACCCGGGCCGCCCGAGAGGCCTTCGACGAGGCGCTGAGCGAGTTCCTTGCCGCCGACGGGCCGATTCCGGGTCCATTTGGCCCGGAATCGGCCCGTCGGCGCGAGGAGACGGTCGCCACCTTCGAGATCGACGGGCTGCGGGCGATCGTCGCCGCCGTCCACGCCGAGCTGCGCAGTCGCGGCGAGGCCGAGCCGCGGCTGCCGGAGCCGCGGCCGAGCGACCCGGTCGAGGCGATTGCGCAGGCGATCGAAGCCGCCGGCACGGCCCTGGAGGAGTTGAAGGAGGGCGATCCCAAACGCGAGCTGCTGGAAGCGGGACTGGAGCGGCTCTCGCGACCCGGCGAGCCGCCGGCGCTGGAAGAGCTCCAGGCGCTGCGCCCAGGCAGCAAAGCGAAAGCGATCCTCCCCTACCGCGAGGCGATCGAAGCGGCGATCTCCGCCAGCGCCGAGGCCGGCGAGGGCGGCGTCGCCTACCGCCATATCGGCGAGCTGCTGCGGCTCTTCTCCGCTCGCTTCGAGCGGGCCAAGGAGCGCCGCGCCGGGATCGACTTCGAGGATCTGCAGATCCTCGCCGCGCGACTGCTGGAGCGGGCCGAGATCGGCGAGGCCTACCGGTCCCGCTTCCGCCACCTGCTGGTCGACGAGTTCCAGGACACCAACCGGCTGCAGCTGCGGCTGATCGAGGCGCTACGGGGACCGCGCAGCGAGTTGGTCGTGGTCGGCGACGAGTTCCAATCGATCTACGGCTTTCGCCACGCCGACCTCGACGTCTTCCGCGAGCAGCGGCGGCGGATCGGCGAGCGGGCCGACGCCGAGCTGATGGCGCTGAGCGGCAATTTCCGCTCGCGGCCCCCGGTGATCGCCGCCGTCAACGCCTTCGGCGCCGCCCTGCTCGGGCCCACCTACCGGCCGCTGCGGGTCGGGGCGGTGACCCAGGATGAACTCCCCTTCGAGGCCGCCCCGGCGGTCGAGCTGCTGCTGACCGCGCGCGACGGCTGGGACGCCGACGGGATCGAGCTGGAGCCGGCGATCGACGGCCGCACGCCGCTCAACTGCCTGGCCGAGGCGCGCGCCGTCGCCGCCCGCCTGCGCGAGCTCGCCGACGCCGGTATCGACCGCGGCGAGATGGTGGTGCTGCTGCGCGCCTTCACCCACCTCGACGCCTACGAGGACTCGCTGGAGCGGGCCGGGCTGCGGCCCTACGTGGTCGGCGGGCGCGGCTACTGGTCCCAGCAGCAGGTCGCCGACGTCTGCGCGCTGATGGCGACGATCGCCAACCCGCTCGACGACCAAGCCCTGTTCGGAGCCCTCGCCTCCCCCGCCTGCGGTCTCGCCCCGGACACGCTCTGGCTGCTGCGGGCGGCTGCCGGGAAGCGGCGCCACGTCTGGGGCGCGGTCCAGCAGGCGGCCGGCCTGCGCGATGACGAGCTGGCCGAGCCGGAGCGCCTGGCCGGCATCCCCGAGTCGGAGCTGGTGCTGCTGCGCGAGTTCGTGGGGCGGATCGAAGCGCTGCGCGAGCGCGGCTCCCGGCTGGCGCTGGCGGCGCTGGTCGAGGCCGCGGTTACCGAGACCGGGTACGACCTGGCTGTGCTGATGCGCCCAGCGGGCGAGGCGCGCTACGCGAACGTGCGCAAGCTGGCGCGGCTGGCGGCCGAGTTCGAAGCGCGGGAGGGCCGCGACCTACGCGGCCTGCTCGACTTCCTCGGCGCCCGCGCCGAGAGCGATGCCGAGGCGCAGGCGGCGACCGCCGCAGAGGGCCACGACGGGGTGCGGATCATGACCGTCCACAATGCCAAGGGTCTGGAGTTCGGCGTCGTCGCCGTGCCCGACCTCTCGCGCAGCCTGCTGGCCGGGGCGCGGCCGCCGCTGCTGCTGCTCGGCCGCGAGCCGGATTCGCGGGTGGGGATGCAGCTGCGCCGGCTCGGCAGCGGCTCGATCAACATCTTCGGCTACACGGAGCTGCTGGAGCAAGCACGCGAGCGCGACTCCGAGGAGGGCCTGCGGCTCTTCCACGTCGCCGCCACCCGCGCCCGCGAGCACCTGATCCTCAGCGGCGTCGTCAAACCCGAGGGCGGCGGCGCTACCAAGCCCGGCACGCCGGTGGTCGAGCGCCTGGTCGAAGCACTGGCGATCGAGCGCGACGTCGACGCGATCCTGCCCGTGCCGGCGCCCGAGCCACGGCCGGGCCTGGAGGCGGTCTTCTCCCCGGCCGAGATCGCCGTCAGCGCCAACCTGCCCTCGCCGGAGCGCGCCACCGAGCTGACCGCCAGCCACCGCGACGCCGCCGGCGCCCGCCCGCTCGGCTCCGGACCGCCGCCGCTGGTCGAGCGCAGGCCGCCGCTCGTCCCCAGCCGCCCGCTTTCCTACACCGCGATCGCCGCCTACGAGGAATGCCCTTACCGCTTCTACATGGAGCGCGTGCTCGGCCTCCCCTCGCGAGTTGCCGGTTCCTCTCGCATAGAGGGAGTAACCGGCCACTCGGCCAGGGAGTGGAGCGACGACGTGGCTTCGCCCTCCGCCAGGGAGGAGCGCAGCGCGCGGGGGGCGGCGGTGCACGCGCTGCTGGAGTGGAGTCAGGGCAGCGGTTGGGCGGTGCCCCCGGCGGACTTGGTCAAGCGACATGCGCTTGCGGCCGGGCTCGGCGAAGAGGTCGATCCCGAGAGCCTGCTGGAGCCACTGCGGGCCTGGACCGGATCGCCGCTGCTGCGGGAGGAGATCGCCGGGGCCAGCCGGGTCCGGGCCGAGGTGCCGATCCTGCTCGGGGTCGGTGAGACGGTGCTGCGCGGATCGATCGACCTCTTGGTCGAGCGCGAGGGGTCGCCACCGCTGGTCGTCGATTACAAGACCGACCGGCTCGCGGGTGCCGACCCGCGGGAGCGCGCGGGCAAGTACGAGATCCAGCGCTCGATCTACGCCCTCGCCAGCGCCCAGGCGCTCGGCGTCGAAGAGGTCGAGGTCGCCTACGTCTTCCTCGAGCGCGTCGACACGCCCGCCCTCTCGCTGGTCGGCCCGGCCGAGATGGCCAGCGGCCGCGAGCGCCTGTCAGCCGCCATCGACCGCATCAGCGCTGGCGACTTCCCGGCCGCCCCCGAACCCACCCGCACCTGGGACCTCTGCCGCGGCTGCCCAGCTCTGGGCCGCCTCTGCTCGGGCCCCGCCGACTCGTAGGCGGCCGGAGGCCCGGGGTGGGTGGAGCGTCTTGCACTTTTTTGCTACCCCGAAACTCGGACGGCCGCCGCTCGACCCACAAAAAAGTTAAGCGGAACCCACCCCGGGCCTCCGGCCGCCTACGCCTCGCCCGGGGCCTCGAGTTTCGTCGCCAGCTCGTCCAACCGCAGCTCCTTCAGCCCTTCGCCGACCGCGTCGAGCTCGGCGGCGCAGTAGCCGACCAGCTCGCGGCCCTCGGTGCAGAGGTCGAGCGTCTCGCGCAGCCCCGCCTGGCCGGAGTCGAGGCGGTCGATGATCTCCTCCAATCGCTCGACCGCGACCTCGTAGGAATCAGGATCCGCCCGCGTGCTCTGCTCTCGCTCGTTCGCGCTCATAGTCACCGGAGTCTCACTCACTCTCTTCCGCGTCCGCCGCGGGCAGGTCGGACATCGACACGACCATCGCTGAAACGCAGCCTAAACAGCTCAGCGGCGCCTGCGGCCGCGGCGCTCGTGACCGGCTCGCCGTCGGCCGTCTCGGCCAGGGCGTAGCCGCGCTCCAGCGTGCGCTCGGGCTCATGCGCACGCAGGGTCACGGTCGCTTTGCGCAGCGTCTCGCGGTGGCGCTGCAGCGAGCGGCTGGCCGAGCGCTCGATCGCGGTGCCGCGTTGGCGCTCGGTCGCTGTCGCGATCCGCGTGCCCTCGAGTCCGCGCTGGCGGGCGCGCGCCAGCACCACGGTCGCGATCCGACGCTGGAAGCCGAGCCGTTCGCCGAGCCCACGTTCGGAGGCGGCGCGGATCTCGCGGATCTTCTGGTTGAGAGCGCCGCGCTCGCGCTGCAGCGCCCGCGCCGGCCCGCGCGCGAGGGCGCCGAGGTGGCGGGCGCGGACGCCGATTGCGTTCTCCCCCGCCCGCCGCAGCCGGCCGCCGCTGCGCTGCAGGCCCACGCGAGCGGCAATGCAATCGAGCCGCACCGCCGCCTCCGCCGCGTGGGTCGGGGTCGAGCAGGCGACCGCGGCGACGTCGTCGATCAGGGTCGTGTCGCGCTCGTGGCCGACGGCGCTGACCACGGGCACCCGCAGCATCGCCACCGTGCGGCAGAGCGTCTCGTCGCAGAAGGCCCAGAGGTCGGCGAGGCTGCCACCGCCCCTGGTGACGACGATCGCTTCGATCTCCGGCCGCGCCGCCAGCTCCTGGATCGCCGCCGTGATCGCCGGCGCTGCGCGCCGGTCCTGGACCGGCGCGAAGGCCCAGACCAAGGTCCCCTCCCAGCCGCGCCGCTGGAGCCCGGCAACGAAGTCGCGCCGCGCCGCGCCGGTCTCGGCCGTGACGACGCCGATCGCCTTCGGCAGCTGCGGCCGCCGCAGCTGCTTCTGCAGCTCGAAAAGGCCCTCCGAGCGCAGCTGCTTGCGCAGCGCCACCAGCTGCGCCATCAGGTCCCCCTCGCCCGCCAGGCGGACCTGGGTGGCGCGAAAGCTGAAGCTGGGCGACGCCTGGCTGCCGCCGCGGTAGTAGTCGGGGCCGCCGCTGATGACGAGTTCCGCACCGTCGCGGAGGGCGCCCTCGGGCAGCTTCGCCTTCTCGAGATCGTCGAGCCACATCGTGCAGGGCACGGCCCCCTCCCGGTCCCGCAGCTCGAAGAACATCTGTTTCTTGCTGCGACCGACCCCCGTCACCTCGCCAAGAAGCTGCACCCGCGCCCGCCGCTTCATCTCTTCCTCGAGTTTGCGCGCGTAGCGGCCGACAGGGAAGGGCCCAGGCAGATCCATCAGCTCAGGCTATTTCACAACCCTGACGCGGATTGACCAAGCAGGTCAAGGACGCAGCGAGCGCCGTGTGCTCTGCACACAAGCGACCGAGGACGCAGAGATGCGCCGGTCAAGCCGTGTCAGAGCGTTTCCAGCGTTTGGCCCAACCCTTCAGCTCGTGGATCGTCGGGCCGAGGTCCTCGCCAACCTCGGTCAGCGAGTAGGTGACCCGGACCGGGGTCCCCGCTTCGACCTCGCGCTGGACCAAGCCCTCTTCCTCGAGCTCGCGCAGGCGCTGGGAGAGCAGCCGGTCGGAGAGCCCGGGGATCGCCTTGCGCAGCTCGCCGAAGCGCATCGGCCGCTCGGTCAGGGCGCTGACGATGGCGCCCGTCCAGCGTTTTCCGATCAGCTCGATTGCGGCGTGGAAATCGGGACAGACGCACCCGGCCGCCGGGACGGATTGGACCTGGGTCGAGGCGGCAGGCTCCATTCAACGAGCTTACTGAACGTAAGTGATCGGCTCCTGGAGATTCAGAGCGTGCAGGGACCCGTGCCGACCCAGGCGCGCGTCTGGCGCAGAGCCGCGCTGACCAGCTCGGCTGGGATCGCGAAGCCACCGGGAGTGCCGTTGGTGGTCGCGGCGAAGACGGTGGCGACGACCTCGCCACGGTCGTTGACGACCGGGCCGCCGGAGTTGCCGCTGCGGACGACGCCGCCGATGGCGACGATCTCGCGCTCGAAGGGGCCGCGGCCGTAGGAGTCCTCGCTGATCGTCTTCCGCGTCTCCCCGAGGCGCGCCGGAGCCAGCGCGTAGGGACCGTTCTCCGGATAGCCGAGCACTGCCGCCGCGCTGCCCTCCGGCCGCTGCGAGGAGATCTCCAGGCTGGGGATTTCCGAGCCGACCCGCAGCAGCGCCAGGTCGTTGGCGGGCGAGTAGTAGACCGGGGTGGCGTCCAGCTCGACTCCCTGCTGGGTGGTGACGGTGGTGTCATCGGCGCCGGCGAGCACGTGCGCGTTGGTCACGATCAGACCCGGGGCCGCCGCCCAGCCCGAGCCCTCGATTCCGAGCCCGCAGGCGGTGCTGAGCACGCGTACGACCGAGTCGCCGACACCGAGCACGTCGGGATCGCCGCCGATCCGGCGGTCGGGCCGCAGCGTCGGCGTCGCCGGGCCGGCGATCACGGGCGCCGGGTCGACGCGATCGAGCGCGTTGAGGACGGGGCCAGAGGGCGGCATCATCTCGTTGAGGCTGCGCAGGATGAACGAGCCCTGGACGTCGGCGCGCAGGTTCGCGGTCGCCGGCGCGTGCAGGGCGACGGCGCCGAAGACCCAGACCAGGCCGAGCGCAACCGCAACGATCAGCGCCGCGCCGCCGGCGCCGTCGGCGAGGTGCAGCGAGTGATGGCGCACCACCCGTTCGCGCAATCCGAGTGCAAAGCTCTCGATCGCGACCGCGGCCAGCGCCCCGACCAGGAGTGCGCCGAGCGCAGCACAGAGCGGCGCGTAGGGCGACGCCGCGCCCTCCGACAGCACCAGCGGAGCCATCCGGCTGCCGGCGAACGCCCCGGCGGCGAACCCGACCAGGGTCAGCGCGCCGACGATCAGCCCCTGCCGGTAGCCCCACAACCCGAGGGCGATGGTGAAGGCGACGATTGCCCAATCGAGGACGGTCACAGGTGAATAGAAGCACGCCGGGGACTGCTCTAATACCTTTCCGTTGGTGAGTAGGTTGTCACCCGAGGTGGAGCGGCGCCGTCGCCTGCTCACCCGTACGGCTCCGATGGCCCTCGTCGCTTTCGTTGCTTTCGTCGTCGGCGCGGCCGTCGGCGCCCCCGGCTCGCCCAATGTGGAAGCCGCCAGCCGCTTCGCCGATGACTGGGCCGTCGGGAACTACGCAGCCATGTACAAGGAGCTGAACGACGCCTCGAAAGCCAAGTTCAGCGCCCGGGACTTCAACGCCGCCTACGAGGAAGCCGCGCAGGTCTCGACCTTGCGCGACCTCGAGCCGGCCAGCCCGCACGACGAACAGAGCCAAGAAGGGACGACCGTGGTGCCGGTGCCGCTGGCGATCTCGACGGTCGCCTTCGGCCGAACCGAGGACGAGCTGATCCTGCCCTTCGAGGACGGCGGCGTCGCCTGGGACCCGAGCCTGGTCTTCCCGGGCCTGCGCGCGGGCGAGCATCTCGGCAGCCAGATCGAGCTGGCGCCGCGGGCGCCGATCCTCGCGGCCGACGGCACGCCGCTGGCCGAGGGCCCGGCCGACGAACGCGAACACCCGCTCGGCAGCGCCGCGGTCGACGTCACCGGCGAAGTCGGCGAACCGTCCGAAGAGGATGTGGCGCGGCTCGCCAAGCAGGGCTTCACGGCGGAAACCCCGGTTGGGGTCAGCGGCCTCGAGCGCGCCTTCAACGTCCGCCTCGCCGGCAAGCCGGGCGGCTCGCTGCTGGCGCTCGACCAGAGCGGCGCCTCGATCCGCGTGATCGTGCAGTCCAAACCCCAACAGGGCGCGCCGGTGAAGACGACGATCGACCCCGACCTGCAGGAAGCCGCGGTCAACGCGCTGGCCGGGCGCTTCGGCGGCGTCGCCGTCCTCGACGCCCGCAACGGCGACGTCCGCGCGCTCGCCGGCCAGGCCTTCTCGGCACTCCAGCCCCCGGGCTCGACCTTCAAGATCGTCACCACCACCGCCGCCCTGCAGAAGGGCATCGTCGAGCTCGACGACGAATTCGAAATCAGCGACGGGATCAACGTCGGCGGCCGCTTCATCTACAACGCCAACGGCGAGTTCTGCGGCGGCACCTTCGTCCACGCCTTCGCCGAGTCCTGCAACGCCGTCTTCGCCCCGCTCGGACCGAAGATCGGCAACGACGACCTCGTCGCAACCGCCGAGCGCTTCGGCTTCAACGAACCCCCCAGCCTCTACGCGGCCAAGTACCAGCGCGAAGCCGAACTGACCGAGCCGACGCTGCCGACCGAGATCCCGACCGAAATCGAGCTCGGCGTCTCGGCGATCGGCCAGGGCCTGGTGCAGGCGACGCCGCTGGTGATGGCGAGCGTGGCCCAGACCGTCGCCAACGGCGGCCTCCGCATGCCGACCTCGATCGTCAACAACAAGAAACTGCGCCCCGAGGCGGAGCCGGTGCGGGTGATGTCGGCGAAGATCGCCGCCGAGCTGACCGAACTGATGGTCGGCGTCGTCGTCGAAGGCACCGGCATTGCCGGCGCGATCGCCGAGGCGCAGGTCGCAGGCAAGACCGGCACCGCCGAGCTGGGGCCGAAAGAGGGTCAGGAGAACGAGGAGAACCCGATCCAGATCAAGGACGCCTGGTTCGCCGCCTTCGCGCCGGCCGAGAAGGCGAAGCTGGCGGTCGGGGTGATGCTGATCGAAGCCGAAGCCTCGGGGGGCGAAGTGGCGGCGCCGATCGCCGCTGAAATTCTCTCGGCCGGCCTCTGAGCCGGACGACGAACGCGGACTCCCTAGAGGTCTAGGGTGACCTCTCCCGTCTCACCGTCCGCGCCGTGTATGTGGAGGATCAGCGGCCGGTTCTCGGAGACCTCGGACGGCAGCAGGAAGATCGCCGCCGAGCCCTCGATCGGACCCATGTCGGGGGTCGAGTCGAGCACGGGGATCTGTTCCTGCGGTTCGACCTCGCCGCCGAGCGGCAGCGCGTAGAGGCTTTCGCTCGGAAGCACGTCGTAGGTCTCGCCGGCGGCGTCGGTGATCGACAGCGTCGAGGGCAGGGTCTGCTCCTCTTCGCTCTCGTTCTGGACTTCGAAGAAGATGCCGAAGTAGGCGGAGCCGTCGGGCGGCGGGTCCTGGCCGACCAGGTAGGCCGAGTCCTCGTTGTCGTCGATGTTGAGGTAGCGCGAGAAGGTGACGTTGAACGAGAGCTCGCCCAACTCCACCGGCTCACCCTCGACCACGTCTTTCTCATGGCTCTCGTAGCCGCAAGCGGAGACGCCAACGGCGAGCAGGCCGAGCGCGAGGGCGGCGAGGAGCGGCGCGAGGAATCTACGGTGCTGGAACATCGGCGGGCGGGAGTCTATTAAGAGGTGCGGCTCAAAGGATGCCGGTCGCGTGTCGGTTGCCCCCGGCGACGGAGATCCGCTCCATTTCGACCCGCTCGGCCTCGAGGTTGTCGCGCAGTCGCCGCAGCGCCTGGCGCCAGCGTCGCTCCTGCCAAACCGAGCCGGCGGAGAGCAGCTCGAGGCCGCGGTCGAGGTGCTTGGGCTCGGTCCAGTGGGCGACCCGGACCAGGGTCAGGCCGCCGCTGTCGGCGGTCAGCTCCCAGACCGTGCGGTTGGGGATGCGGTTGACGCGGCCGCCGAGGCCGCGCTCGACGATCCGGTGCGGCGGGTCCGTCTCGACGATCGTCGTGTCCTCCCACGGCGAGCGCAGCGGTGCCTTGACCCGGAACCGCGCCCCCGCCCCGATCCCGCACGGATCGAGCCGGGTGAGGTGGAAGTCGGTGAGGAAATGATCGGTGAAGGACGGGCGGGCTGAGAGGTCGGTGAGCAGCTCGAAGATCCGCTCGCGCGGAACATCCACCTCGATTTCGGCACTGATCGGACCCATCGCGGCGCGATTCTAGAGGTCACACCCCCGGCGCCACCAGACGAGTATTCTTGAGTGACAGCAGACGCGACCGGGAGTAGGCTCGGGAACGACCTGGAAAAGGAGGGTCCCCATCTTCGAAAGCGTTGGCAGCAGCCCGCTCGATGATCGCTTCAGTGCCGGTCTCACCCCCGGCTGCGGAACCTATTTCTGCCTTTCCTGCGGGGCTAAGCTGGCCCTGCGAGAGACCGACGAGATGCCGGGGTGCGCCAGCTGCGGCGGCACCCGCTTCCGCCGCGACTCGATCTTCACCGCCCACCAGGAGCACGAAGGCTCGACCGCAGAGCACTCGCTGCCGGCCGAAGAAGGACCGCCGCCCTGGCTCGAGCAGGCGCGGCGCTCGCTGCCGCTCCCCGGGGAATACATCACCCACCTCGACCTCGGCGGTGACCTGCAGGTGCAGAGAATCGAACGCGGCTGGACCAGGATCGGCCGCAGCGAGCAAGCCGACGTCTGCCTCGACGACCCGACCGTTTCGCGCCGCCATGCGTTGCTGATCGACGAACCGGGCCGGCAGCTGCGGGTGCTCGACGACCGCAGCCTCAACGGCGTCTTCGTCAACGGCCGCGAGGTCGAGCTGGCCGGGCTGCGCGACGGCGACGAGTTGGCGATCGGTCGCTTCCGCCTGTACCTGCTGCGCTCCTGAGCCCCCGGTTCCGGCCACCCCCGTCCCTAGGATCACTTCCGTGAACGCCGCCCCGAGTCCGGTAGATCCCCCCATGGGGCCGCAGGGAGTGCCCTCGATCAGCGCCGCCGCCGACCGCGCCCGCGCCGAGCTGCACGCCGAGATCGAGCGCGTCCGCATCGGTGTCGAAGAGGTCATGGCCGAACAGAGCGGCCCCGTCGACGCCGATCTCGAGCGCGAACTCGCCAACCTGCGCGAGGACACCCGCCTCTACGTCAAGAAGCGAATCCGCCGCAGCGAGAAGAAGATGGCCCGCTCGGTCGGCAAGATCGAGCTCACGGTCGAGCAGATCGACGAGCGCACCCGCCGCCTCGAGACCCGGATCGACCAGGTAGAGGCCGACCGCGCCGCCGCCGAGGTCCGCATCCACTCCGACACCGAGCGCATGCTCGACGGGTTGCTGGCCGAGGTGCGAGCGATCGCGGATCTGTTGACCAAGGACTCGTAGGCGTCAGGCGGGGTGGGGGTGGTCCCTTCGCTTAACTTTTTTGAGAGTCGCTGTCCGCCCGTCCGAGATTCTGCGCCGCCAAAAAAGTGCAAGACGCTCCGGGACCACCCACCCTCCGCCTCGCGACTTCGGGCAGGTCAACAGATCCGCGAAAGAGCCCTCGCCAGCAACCCGCTCGCCTGTAGATGGCCGATCCTCGAGCCTCTTCATTCGACGAATCTGCTCTAGGTGGTCGTATGGACGGCCTACAGCAGACTCGTGAACCCTCGGGGCTTTTCATCTAACAGGCGAGCGAGCTTCTCGACGGACGCGACCGCTTCGTGGGAGGGGCCGGGGGGTCCCTGAAGCGTCTTGCACTTTTTTGCTTCAGCGCCCCAAGGCGTAAAGCCGCACCCCGTCCCACAAAAAAGTTAAGCGAAAGGGACCCCCCGGCCCCTCTCGCCAAACAATCACTCGGTCGAAATACTCGGATCCGCCTGCACCTTTTGCGGAATGACCATCAGGAAGTTGCTGGTCGCGTCAGCACTGAGGTCGAGCAGGCGCTCGGCCTCCCCGTCCTGACCGGTCGCGCGCAGTTCGCGGGCATAGTTGTTGAGCAGGTCGTCGAGATCGATCAGGCCCTCTGAGTCGAGATCCTTGAGTTCGACTTTGGCCCCCTCGCCGAGGCGCCGCTGGATCGCCTCGCGGTCGATCCCGAAGGCGTTGTGGCGGACGTAGACGCGGCCCCCGGTCATGCCGGCACAGGCCCAGGGACCGATGTCGCCGAGGACGACGGCGCGGCCCGAGGTCATGTACTCGAAGGCGAAGCCCTTGGCGTTGGCGCGGTCGACGATGCAGCCCCGGTTGTCGTCGATCGGCTGCTCGGGCTCGCCGCCGAGGATCACGTCGGCGCCGGAGAGGCGGATGCAGAAGCGAGAGTCGGCCGAGCCCTGGACGTAGAGGCGGCCGCGCTGGGCGCCGTAGGCGAAGGACTTGCCGACCGAGCCATTCAGGCGCTTGCCACGTGCGCCCTTGCCCTTGAGGATCGCGATCGAGCCGCCCAGCATCGCCTTGCCGACGCCGTCCTGCGCACCGCCCTCGATCCGGATCGAGACGCCGTAGGCGTTGAAGGCACCGAGGCCCTGGCCGGCGACCGAGCCGCCGTTGAAGGACAGGTCCGCGAGGACCTCGTCGTTGGACTCCGGACCGTCGCCGAAGATCCGCGAGCGCGCGATCGCGCCCGCCAGCTCGGTCCCGAGCACACGATCGTTGGCGTCGGTCGCCCGCGGGAACTCGCTGCGGACGGTGTGGCCGGAGCAGATTTCCGGCGCCAGGGCGCCGATCTGGCTCGAGGCCTGCTTCGCCTCCATGCGGATCGGCCGGGCGACGACGAGGCCCGCTTCGGCCCGTGCCTCGACCAGCTCCTCAGCGACCGGGAGGTCGATCGGCTCGAGGTCGAGGAACTCCTCCAGCGGCGTGATCAGCGGCGCCAGGTCGATCGTGTCCTTGGCCGCGACCTGTTCCAGCAGGTCGTAGCGGCCGACCAGGTCCTGGGCGCGTTCGTAGCCGAGCGAGGCAACCACCTGCTTGACCTCCTCGCCCATCGAGGAGAAGAAGCGGGCGCAACTCTCGGCGGCGCGGTCGACCTCCTGCGGAGTGAACTTCTTGAGGCCGTGCTCCTGCGCTTCCTCGGTCGTCTCGATCTGGGTGGCGATGCCGACGTGGCAGGTGTCGAGCTGGCAGCCGCGGCAGATCGTGCAGCCGATCGAGACCATCGCCAGGGTGCCGAAACCGATCCGGTTGGCGCCGAGGCAGTGCAATTTGACGATGTCGTGTCCGGTCCGGTAGCCGCCGTCGGCCCAGATCTCGACCCGATTTCGCAGCCCCGCCTCCATCAGCGCCCGGTGTACGGCGCGGGTGCCGATGTCCGAGGGCAGGCCGACGTGGCGCAGCGCGTGCTGCCGGGCGGCGCCGGTGCCGCCCTCGAAGCCGGAGAGGGTGATGATGTCGGCGCCCGCCTTGGCGATCCCGAGCCCGATCGTGCCGATGTTCGGCACCACCGGGACCTTGACCGAGACCCGCACGTCGGGGTTCACGGTCTTGAGCTCGTCGATCAGCTCGGCCAGGTCCTCGATCGAGTAGAGGTCGTGGTTGTTCGAGGGCGAGATCAGGTCGGTGCCGGGGGCCGCGTTACGGGCGGCGGCGACCTTCTCGGAGACCTTCTTGCCGGGCAGGTGGCCACCCTCGCCGGGCTTGGCGCCCTGGCCGATCTTGATCTCGGCGACGTAGGAGGAGTTGATCATCTCGGCGGAGACGCCGAAGCGACCCGAGGCGATCTGCTGGCCGCGCCACTTGCGGTACTTCCCGTACATGTCGCGGATCTCGCCACCCTCGCCGTTCATGCAGAGGATGTTGGTCGCCTTGGCCGCATCCGCGTAGGCGCGGAAGGCCGGCTCCGACTGCGATCCGAAGCTCATCGAGGAGATCACGATCGGGTAGTCGTGGTGGCCAACGCCGGCGTCGACCGTCGCGGGGTCGACCGGGTCGCGGTCCCCCTTCAGGGCCATGATGTGGCGCATCGAGATCGGGCTCTGCTTCTCCAGGTCGCGGACCTTCTCGGAGTACTCCTCGTAGGTCCCAGTGCCGTTGGCGGTCGCGATCGCCGCCTTGTAGACCTTCGGGTAGAAGCGGAACGTCTTCGCCGGTTTGGCCGCCGCGTCGTCGCCGCTGAGGGCGCGGGCGCGCTCGTTCGTGTCCTCGTCGAGCTCGGCGAACCCGGTCCCGGCCTTGGCCGAGGCGGCGAACGCTTTGGTCTGGAAGATCTCAGCCAGCTCCGGCTTGACCCCGATCGAGGAGAACTGACGGGCGTAGCCGCGGACCTCGTGGATGCCGATCGTCGAGATCACTTTCTCGATGCCTTTGCGCAGCGCCGCGCAAAGGTTGGAGACGTCGTTCTCGTAGTCCTCGACGCAGATCACCTCGACCATCGTGTACGGGCAGACGCCGTTGGCGCCGAGGCCGAGGGCGAGCATCACGTCGTGGACGTTGCGGATCGCCGCCGAGCGCAGGACCAGGCCGCAGCGGCGGCGCAGGTTCTCTTCGCCGCGCTCGACCTTGAACTGCTTCAGCGCCTGGTCGACCGCCGAGGTCGCCAGGTGCGGGTCGAGGTAGCGGCGCTCGCCGTCGTAGACGGTGCGGTCGGTGAGGATCAGCAGCTCGGAGCCGTTGCGGACCTTCTTCACCGCTTCCTGCTTGATCCGCTCGATCGCTCCGGCGCTCGTCTCCGACTCCAGCAGCGAGATGTCGACCGCGGCGGCACGGCCGCGGAACTCCTCCCAAAGGTCCTCGAGCAGGTAGGTGTGGTGGTCGCGGGCGATCTTGCGGTAGGTCTTGTCCGAAAGCGGCGCCAGGCCATGGTGGCCGCCGAGCAGGACCGGGAACTCGGTTTCGACCGTGCCGGTGTCCTCCCCGGCGGCGTCGAGCGAGGGCCGGCGCCCGAACAGGGTCCGGGTCGAGAAGTGCTCGAGCTCGCGTTCGCGATCGAGCGCCGGGTTGGTGACGACCGCGACCGTCTCCTTGAAGTAGTCGGCGAGGTTCTGGCGCTCGGGCGAGAGCGCCGCCAGCGGCCCGTCGTAGCCGAGCGAGCCGACCGGCTCGGCCCCGTTGGAGGCCATCTGCTGGACCAGTTTGACGTCGTCGCGCTGCCAACCGAAGCCGGCGAGCACGCGGTCTTCGACCTTGACCGGCTCCTCAGGGCCGGCTTCGGAGTACCCGGGGACGTCGTCGCCCTCGAGCGGGCCACCGGTCTCCAGAGCGCGGTCGTAGCCGGCAACGGCGTCGACGCCGTTGCGCCGCAGCCACTTGTCGCGGACGATCCGCAGCATCTCGTCGTGCGGGTGCAGGGTCGACTCGCGGGCGGCGCGGTCGATCAGGACCAGCACCTTCTCGCCGGGGGCGAGCGGCTTCGGCTCGGAGACCATCGCGTGCACCGAGACCACGCCGGGCTCGGAGCTGAAGACGTAGTCGCTCTCGGTCTCGACTTCCCAAAGCGGGCGCAGACCCATCGCGTCGGCCGAGAAGACGCACTCGTCGGCGTGGCGGGCGATCAGTGCGACCGGTCCCTGCGCGAACGGGCCCATCGCCTGGTGCAGGTACATGTAGAAGCTGTGCAGGTCCTCGGGCAGGTGCTTGATCTCCTCGACGATCGGCGGCACCAGCATCTCCAGCGCCTCCGCCAGGCTGAACCCCTCGCGGCTGACCATCGCCTCGATCGTGCGGTTGAGGTCCTGTGAGTCGGAGGCGCCCGGGCGGATCGGCACTGCCAGCATCTTCGCCTCCTGGCGCAGCTGTTCGATCGTGTTGATCTCGCCGTTGTGGCCGATCGCCGAGAACGGCTGCACGCGCTTGAACGAGGGCCAGGTGTTGGTCGAGTAGCGGTTGTGACCGAGGCAGGCGACGGTCTCGAAGCGCTCGTCACGGAGGTCCGGGTAGTAATCGCCGAGCACGTTCGGGGCGCCCATCACCTTGTAGACGCAGGTCGTCGCCGAGAACGACGGCACGTGCACGTCGAGCGTCTGCTCGAGGCCGTGCAGGAGCTCGAAGAGGATCGGGTCGCGGCGGTCGGCGTCGGGGACGAGGCCGGCGAGCTGCCAGAAGATCGGCTCCTCCTCCCGCGCGGTCGGGCCCAGCGCCGGCGAGTTCACCTTGCCCTCGCGCTCGGCGAGGATGCGGAAGCCGCCTTGGGCGAGCAGCTCGCGGGCGTCGTGCTGGAGCTTCTCGCGATCCTGCGAGCGCTCGATGAAGATGTGGGCGACGGCGAAGTGGTCGTCGAGGGTGAGCGAGGGGTCGTGGCCGCCGCTGCGGACCTCCTCGGCCCAGATCTTGCGGGGAATGTCGAGCATCAGCCCGCAGCCGTCACCCTCGCCGTCGACGTTGCCGGCCCGGTGCAGCATCTTCTGCAGCGCCGGTAGCGCCAGCTCGATCGGCTCGTGACTCGCCGTCGCGTCTTTGCGCACCGATGCGTAGATCCCGCAGGCGTCGTTGTCTTCGACGCTCGGCGGTGAGACCAAAGGCTTGTACGGCAGCTCCGGCGAGTAACGCTCGACGTCAGCGCCACGGCGTGACTGGGACTTCGACATATGACCTCCCGGTTTCCACGCCTTCTTCGAGCGGGCGCGCGACGGGGTTTGCGGGTCGCAGAATTATATGCGCAGAAAGGCCTTGTCCCAATCGGGTTGTCGGTTTGTGGGGGTTTGCGGGGATAACGCGGGAGAGAGTGTGATCCTTGGGCCGGTTACTGCCCGATCCTCGGGCCGCCGCACCCCCCCAACCTCGGGCCGCTGCCGCTCTCCCCGGCCCTCGGGCCGGGAGGGACGGTGGGGGTGTCCTCCTCCCTCGCTGGATTTTTCGCCCCGAACAACAAGAAGCTCTCGAGGACGGACAAGCGAAAAATTAACGCCGCTCGTACGGAGGACACCCCCACCGTCCCTCGCGAACCGGGGCCATCTCGAAGCTGACGACCAAGGTCCGGCATCTCTAGAGAGGGACGACCAGGGCCCATGATCCCTAGAGAGAGACGACCAAGGGTCCGGATCTCTCTAGATAGACGCCCAAGGGACGCAATCTCCTCTCAAGAGAAAGCCGAGGGTCCAAACCGCCCAAGGTTCATCCAAAAACCTCCTTCACGAGTTGCCGGTTGTTACCGCTATGCGGAACTAACCGGCAACTCACCAGCTGGGAGCGGGCTCGATCTCTCCCCGGCAGACGAGCGAACCCTGGACCGATCTCAAGAGCAAACGATCGAACCCTGGGAGCTAGCGGAATCTTCGAGGTGCTCTGAGGGGAGGGGTTGGGGGTCTCTCGCGCACAGCGGCGTTAATTTTTCGCTTGTCCGTACTTGAGAGCTATCCGAGAGTCCGGGCGAAAAATCCAGCGAGCACGAGAGACCCCCAACCCCTCTCACCAAACCCCCTCGAACCAAATCCGCCCCTCCTAAAAGCTCCAACTCGGTTCCAACGCATTCTTGGCCAGCACCTTCTTCTTACCCCCCGCGAGCGGCACCGTGGCCACCTTGTGGGCGAGCCCTGGGTCGAAGCCGCCGGTGTAGCCGAGCACGGTCTTGCCGTCGGCGGAGAGGGCGGTGCCGACGAAGCCGTTCTCGCCCTCCTCGGCGACCGGCTTCTGGGCGCCGGTGACGGCGTTGACGCCGACCGCGTAGCTCGTGTCCTGGCCCTCGAACTCGGCCAGGATGCGCTTGCCGTCTTCGGACCAGTCGGTCGGGAAGAGGCCGACCAGGAGCGGGTCGACGGCGGTGTTGGTCAGGCGCTTGACCGCCTTGCCGTTCGAGTTCATCAGGTAGAGCTCGTTCTTCGGCCCGTATTTGCGCTGCTTGGCGCCGATCTGCTTGACGAAGACGATCGTGCCGGTCGGGCCCCAGAGCGGATCCTGGGAGCGGTGGTCGCTGGTCAGGCGAACCGCTTTGCCGGAGCCGATCGAGTAGCGGTAGACATCGGACTTCTGCGGGTAGCCTTCGCTGGCCGCGTGGCCGTAGACGAGTTCGTCGCCGGCGGGCGAGAAGCTGAAGCCGCTGAAATAGCCGTTGGCGACCACGACCTGGGCGCCGCTGGCGACGTCGATCAGGACCAGGTTGCGCTTGCCGAGCTCGGGTCCCCGTAGGGCCGCGATCTGGGTCGAGTCGGGTGAGAAGGCGAGGTAGAAGGATTCCCGCAAGCCCTGCAGCAGCGTCCGCTCTTTGCCGCCGTTGCTCGACGCCAGCTTCAGTTCCTGAGCGTGGCCGGGACCTTCGTGCAGGTAGGCGACGGCTTCACCGTCGGGCGCGACGTGCGGGTTGGAGCCGGCCGCCAGCTTCTTTGCGCCCGAGCCGTTGTCGTTGGCGACGAAGACGGTCGGGGTGAGCGGATTGCGGACGAAGGTCAGGGTCGCGCTGGCGCTGGCGGGAATCGCAAGCAGCGCGGCGGCGAGAAGAAGGGCAACGAGCGTCTTGGTCTGCGGGGGCTTTGGCATCGCGTGATCGTATCCGCGACCGCGGGGGACCGGACGAATCTCCGCTAACCCGGACCGACGATCGCGGCCACGACGAGGCCGCCACTGACTGCGATGAAGGAGACGGTCGCCAGCACTCGGTACCAGCCGCGCTTCTCCACCGCGGGCGAGAAGGCGAGCGGGACGAAGAGAAACGGGTTGACGAGGGTGCCGAAGACGAGCGCGACCGCGATCGCCGCCGGCAGGTCGGGCACCGCGAGCCCGACCCCGATCAGGATCAGGCCCATCATCACGTAGTCGAGGTGGACCTGGCGGATCCGGTGCGGGGCGACGACGCCGATCCGCTGCAGCCACTCCGGCTTGTCCTGGCGCACCACCATCGCCCAGCCCAGCAGACCGCCGAGGGCGAGCTCGGCCAGCCCGATCTGCACCACCCAGTCCATCGCCGCCTACAGCTCCGGGACGTCGGCGCCCTGCGGCGTGAACGGCAGCCGTCGCACCTCCGCCCAGCCGGAACAACGATCCACCAGCTCGGCGGCAACCTTGCCGGCCTCCTGCCAGGTGGTCCAGACCAGCACGGTCGGGCCGGCGCCCGAGATCGTCGCTCCCAGCGCCCCCAGCTCGGCCGCCGAGTCGACGATCTCCATCGAGCGCGGGTAGAGCTGGCGCCGGCGCGGCTGATGGATCGAGTCGGCGACGCCGCGGGAGACCAGATCGAGGTCGCCGCTCTGCAGGCCCAGCACCAGCAGCGCCGCGGCGGAGACGTTGGCGACCGCGTCGGCGAGCGGGACCTGGTCGGGGATCGCTTCGCGGGCACGCTTGGTCGAGACCTCCTCAGCCGGGATCACGACGATGCCCTCGAGGCCGCCGGGTGGGTCGAAGCGGCTGGCCAGCGGCTGGCCGTCCGGACCCGGCCCGCAGATCACGAAGCCGCCGTAGATCGCCGCGGCCACGTTGTCCGGATGACCCTCGATCTCGCTGGCCCGGACCAGCATCTCCTCGTAGGTCAGCGCCAGCTCGAAGAGGTGGTCGGCGGCAAACAGCCCGGCGACGATCGCGGCGGCGCTGGAGCCGAGCCCGCGCGCCAGCGGGATCTCGCTGCGCAGCGTGAAGGAGATCCCATCGGCCGGTTTCAGGCTCTCGAAGGCGCGGACGACCAGGTTGTCGCGCCCGGTCGAGACGTCGAGCCCACCCGGGTCGAGTGAGAACTCCCCCGTCTCCTCCACCTCCAGCTCCAGATGCAGCGCCACCGCCGCCGCCATCGCGTCGTAGCCCGGGCCGAGGTTGGCCGAGGAGGCGGGGACGCGGACGAGTCGGTGGCGGGCGGTCACCGGGGCATCAGTCGAAGACGGCGCGCTCGACGGCGCTGAGGTCGTTCTCACAGTTGATCACCGCTGGTGCCTTGCCGAAGGCGGTGTCGGGGTCCTTGAGACCGTGGCCGGTGAGCACGCAGACAACGGACTCGGGCGGGGCCATGCCCTCGACCACGGGCAGCCCGTTGGCGAGCAGGCCGGCGACAGAGGAGGCCGAAGCGGGCTCGCAGAAGACGCCTTCGGTGTCGGCGAGCCAGTGGTAGGCGTTGAGGATCTGTTCGTCGGAGACGGCGGCGACGCGGCCGCGGGAGGCGGTGAAGGCCGACATCGCCTCCTCCCAGCGCGCCGGGTTGCCGATCCGGATCGCCGAAGCGACGGTCTCGGGGTTGGCAACGGGGGCGCCGACGACCAGCGGCGCCGCGCCCTCGGCCTGGAAGCCGTAGAGGATCGGGGCGGTGTCGAGCTCCTGGAAGCCGCGCCAGTAGGCGGTGACGTTGCCGGCATTGCCGACCGGGATCGCCAGCGCCCCCGGGGCCTCGCCGAGATCCTCGACGATCTCGAAGGCGCCCGTCTTCTGGCCTTCGATCCGGTGTGGGTTGACTGAGTTGACCAGCTCGACCGGGTGCTTCTGCGCGATCGCACGGACGATCGTCAGCGCGTCGTCGAAGTTGCCCTGCAGGGCGACCACGCGGGCGCCGTGCATCAGCGCCTGCGCGAGCTTGCCAATCGCGATCTTGCCCTCGGGCACGATCACCGCCCCGGTCAGCCCGGCCCGCGCCGCGTAGGCGGCGGCGCTGGCGGCGGTGTTGCCGGTCGAGGCGCAGATCACGGCCTCCGCCCCGCGCCCCTTGGCGCGGGAGACGGCGACGGTCATGCCGCGGTCCTTGAAGGAGCCGGTCGGGTTGGCGCCCTCGAACTTGAGGTAGGCGCGGGCGCCGATCCGCTCGGAGAGCTGGTGCGCCTCGATCAGCGGCGTCGAGCCCTCGTTCAGCGTCACCACCGGGTCGCCGGGCTCCAGCGAGAGCCGGTCGCGGTAGCGTTCGATCAGTCCGGCGGCCATCAGGGCTGCTCCTCGATGACGTGGATCGAGCGGGCCGGGGCGCGCAGGTCGCCGAGCGCGCCGAGCGCCTCGACGGCGGCGCTGAAGCGCGACTCGAGGCACTCGTGGACGACCATCACCAGGCGCGCGTCGGCGCCGATTCCGCGCTGGACGACGCTCTTGACCGAGACCTCGTGGTCGCCGAGCACGGTCGCGACGCGGGCGAGGACGCCGGGTTTGTCGGCGACCTCGAGGTGCAGGTAGAAGGAGGAGGGGACGTCGGCGACGATCGGCAACTCCTCGCGGGTCTCGTGCACGGGGGCGTCTCCGGCGAGGATCGAGACGACGTCGCCGAGCACCGCCGAGGCGGTCTGCAGCCCGCCGGCGCCGGGCCCCGACATCGTCACCTCGTTGATCGCCGGCGCCTCGACCATGACCGCGTTGAACGGGCCCTCGATCGGCGCCAGCGGATGGCCGCTGTAGAGGAAGCAGGGGAAGACGCGGACGCTGATCCCACCCTCGCGGCGCTCGGCGACGCCGAGCAGCTTCAGCGAGAGCCCAAGCTCCTTGGCGTAGGCGAGGTCGTCGGGCTGGATCGCCTCGATCCCCTCGTAGGAGACCTGGGAGAGGTCGACCGGGGTGTGGAAGGCGAGGCGTGCGAGGATCGCCATCTTCGCCGCGGCGTCGGCGCCGCTGACGTCGTCGGTCGGATCGGCCTCGGCGTAACCGAGCGCCTGCGCTTCCTTCAGGACCTCGTCGTAGCCGGCGCCGCTCGCCTCCATCTCGCTGAGGATGAAGTTGGTGGTGCCGTTGACGATTCCGAAGACCTTGGCGATCTCGGTCACCCCGAAGCTCTCCTGGATCGTCCGCACGATCGGGATCACCGCCGCCACCGCCGCCTCGAAGCGCAGCTGCACGCCGGCCTCGCGGGCGATCCCGAAGAGCTCGTCGCCGTGCTGGGCGAGCAGCTGCTTGTTGGCGGTGACCACGGGGCGGCCGGCGCGCAGCGCGTCGATCACGTACTCGCGGGCCGTGTCGGTCCCCCCCATCAGCTCGACGATCAGGTCCGAGCGCTCGAGGATCGCGCTGAAATCGCCCTCGCTGCGGGTCAGCACCCCGGCCAGCTCGGGCCGGCGCCCGGTCGCCGCCTCGACCGCCTCGGTCCGCTCCGCCAGCAGCTCGGCGAAGGCGGCGCCGACGTTGCCGCGGCCGAGCAGGCCGATGCGGACGGGTTTGGGACCGCCGTCAGACATCGCGGGCGGTGAGGTCGTCGTAGGTCTCGCGCCGGACCACGACCCGCGCCTCGCCCTCGCGGCAGAAAATGACGGGCGGCCGCGTGACGCCGTTGTAGTTGCTGGCCATCGCGTGTCCGTAGGCGCCCGTGGCCGGGGTGACGAGGACGTCGCCGACGGCCGGCTCGGCCAGCATCGCGTCGCGGACGAGTACGTCCCCCGACTCGCAGTGCATGCCGGCGACCGTCACCAGGGTGTCCGGTTCGGCACCGGCGCGGTCGGCGATCAGCGCCTCATAGCGGGAGCCGTAGAGCATCGGCCGCAGGTTGTCGGACATGCCGCCGTCGACGGCGACGTAGGTGCGGACGCCGGGGATCTCCTTGACGGTGCCGACGCGGTAGGCGGTGAGGCCGGCGTTGGCAACCAGCGAACGGCCCGGCTCGACCAGGATCTTGACCCCGTCGCCGAAGACGTCGGCGACGCCTTGGACCTTGACGCCGACGTAGGAGTCGATCGAGGGTGGCTCGTCCTCGGCCGTGTAGGCGACGCCGAGGCCGCCGCCGACGTTGACCACCTGGCACCACTCCCCGGCCAGACCGCCGAGCGCCTGGATCGCCAGCTTGTAGGGCTCCAGCTCGAAGATCTGCGAGCCGATGTGGGCGTGCAGCCCGACCAGCTCGAGGTTGTCGGAGGCGAGCACCCGCTCGATCGCGCGGGCGGCGAGCCCGTCCTCGAGCCCGAACCCGAACTTCGAGTCGAGCTGGCCGGTGGTGATGTAGTCGTGGGTCGAGGGCTTGATCCCGGGCGTGACCCGGATCAGCACCCGCTGCGGGCGCTCCAGCAGCCGTTCGCAGCGTTCGATCTCGTCGAAGGAGTCGAGGATCAGGTGGCGGATGCCCGAGCGCGAGGCAAAGAGGATCTCCTCGTCGGTCTTGTTGTTGCCGTGCATGTGGATTCGATCGGGGTCGAAGCCGGCGCGCAGCGCCATGTGCAGCTCGCCACCGGAGGCGACGTCGGCCGAGAGCCCCTCCTCGGCGAAGAGCCGGTAGGCGGCGGTGCAGGGGAAGGACTTGCTGGCGAAGAGGACCTCGTGCTCGGCGCCGCGCCGTTCGAAGGCCTCGCGGTAGGCGCGGGCGCGGGCGCGAATGTCTTCCTCGGCATAGACGTAGGACGGGGTGCCGAACTCTTCCGCTAGCTCGACCAGGTCGCAGCCGGCGATCTCGAGGTGGCCAAGCTCGTTGACCCGGCTCCCCACCGGGTAGACCGCCGAACCCTCGATCGGGTCACCGCTGGCCAACGACCCCGCCTTGTCTCGCTCCGCCATCGGCGGCATTGTGACGGTTAACAGCTCGCCGGGAGGCTGAGCCCGCTCAGCGTTTGCCGCCGAGGATGCCTTCGACCGCGCCGGCGGTTTCGTCGACGACGTGTCCGACCACCGATTCGGGGCCGACGACTCCTTCCACCGCACCTTCGGTGACGCCGGTGACTCCGGTTTTTTCGAGGGCGCCGCCGGTCACGGTCTGATCGACTTTCGTGACCGTTTCGTTGACCGTCGTGGTCACGGCTTTCGCCGGCGAGGAGGCGGTGCTGGATCCGCCGCCCGAACCGCCGCCGCTGGAGCCGCCCCCGGAGGGCGAGGTCGCGCTGCCGCCGCTGGAAGCGGGCGAGGTCTGGCTGGTGGGGGCGGTGTCCGCGCCTGGCCCGCCTTCGGAGCCGCCGCCGCCCGTCGCTGGCCCGGCACCGGTCTGGACGCTGTCGCGACTCCCGTCGACCACGGCGGGACCGCCCTTGTCGGATTTGGCGCCCGCGCTGGCAGGAGCAGCGGCGCCAGGACTGACTTTCGCAGCGGACGCGGTCGCAGCGGCGCCGCTGGCGCCCACTCCACCATCAGCAGGTTCGACTACCTTCGCGGCGGAGACGCCGTCGTCGCTGGAGCTGCCGAGTCCGGGGAGCGGCCAGTCGGTGAAGACCTGGGCGGAGACGAGCATGACGAAGGCAGCGATGGCCACGGCGATCAGAGTCGCCCCTCCCAAAGCACCTACCAGGTAGGTGTGCGCCTGACGGATCATGAGTCTTGACTAAAGGTAGCCCATGGGGTCGGTTACCTGGCCGAATATCCGCACCTCGAAGTGGAGGTGGGCGCCAGTCGAGTAACCGGTGCTGCCGACGTAGCCGATCACGTCGCCCTGTGCCACGGACTCTCCGGCCGAGACCGCGAACGAGGTCTGGTGGGCGTAACAGGTCGAGAGACCGCCGCCGTGATCGATGCAGGTGAAGTTCCCGTAGCCTCCGCTTTCGGCCTCCGACTGCTGGAGGACGACCGACCCCGTCGCCGCAGCGCGGATCGGCGTCCCTTCCGGCACGCCGATGTCGACGCCCGGGTGGTCCTCGTAACCGGCTCCGATGTCGCGGCCGCCGAAGCTGGAGGTGATCGGGCCGTTTACGGGCCAGATCAGGCCGCCGCTGCCTTCCTGGATCGGCCCCGCGGGCAGCGGGGCCGATCCGGTCGCGGCCAGCTGCGCCGCAAGTTCGGACTGGATCGCGGCAACCGAGCCCTCGAGCTCGTCCTCGTGGGCGCCGATCCGCGAGAGGGCGGCGACCCGGGTCGCGCGGGCGTCGTGCAGCTCGGCCTGGCGACTCTGCAGCGAAGCGCGGGTGCTCGTCAGTTCCCTCTCTTCGGCGGCGATCTCGTCGCGAGCGGATTCGATCGTCAGCTTCGACTCGCGCAGTTCGGTGACCAGGTCCTTGGCTTCGTTGCGGAGGTCGCGAACGCGGTCGACGATCGCCTCGTCGGCAGCGCGGATCCGGTCCATATATTCGGTCCGCGCCGCGAGGTCGTCGACGTCGCCGGAGCTGACGATCACCGAGAGCACGTCCGGGGTACCGTTCTCGTAGATCGCGATCAGCCGCTCCCGCAGGACCGCCAGTGCCCGCGCCAGCCGCCCGCGGATCTCCAGCAGGCGGTCGTGGGCGCTGCCGAGCCGCTGCGCCGCCGCGTCGAGCTCGGCCTGCTTGCCGGCCAGGCGCTCGGCAACCTCGGCCTCGTGGGTGCGGATCGTCGCGACTTCGCCGGTGAGACGATCGATTTCGGCCCCGTAGCGGGAGATCGTCGTCGTCAGCACGCCCTCGCGATCGCGCACCTCCTCCAACTTCGATTCCTTCGCTTCCAGTTCGTCGCCGAGATCGGCAGCGAACGCCGCGGAGGCGGCCAGGAGCAGGGCAATCAGCGCCGCGGTGAGGACCGATAGGGCCACCGCGGCGGGGCGGGGACGGGGAGGCATCGTTGCGAGGCTAGCCAAGCGCCGGAGCCGCCCCGGCGACCGGCGCCGCCCTGCAACTGGGCTTGCGATCAGCCTGCGTCTGGGGCGTTTTCGACCCGCAGCAGAGCCTGGTCGGCCTCCTCCTCCATCTGCAGGGTCGTGTGCTCGATCCCGTACTGCTGACCGAGGGTGAGCTCGAGTCGACGGCGAATAAGGTCACGGTCGGAGTCGGCGGCGACGACAACGTGGGCGGCGATCGCGCCGAAGCCGGCGGTGACAGTCCAGACGTGGAGGTCGTGGACCGAGCGCACGCCCTGCTCGGCGCAGATCGCGGCGCCGACCGCGTCGACGTCGAGGTTGGCGGGCGCGGCCTCCATCAGCACGTCGAGCGGCTCCTTGATCAGACGCCAGGAGGAGGCGAGCACGAGCATGGCGATCAGCAGACCGACGATCGGGTCGACGACCGGCGAGCCGCCGAAGAGGACCCAGGCACCGGCGATCACGACCCCGATCGAGCCGAGCGCGTCGGCGGCGGAGTGGCGCAGTGCCCCCTCGAGATTGATGTCCTCGCGCTGGCCGCGGGCGAGCACGAGGGTCGCGGCGAGGTTGCCGGCGAGGCCGAAGAGGCCGAGCGCGAGCACGCCCCAGCCGTCGATCTCGGGCGGGTCGGAGAAGCGGCCGATCGCCGCGATCGCGATCACGACGCTGACCACGACAAGGGCGACTCCGTTGACCAGGGCCGCCAGCACCTCCGAGCGCTGGTAGCCGAAGGTGCGCCGGCCGGCCGCCGGCAGGCTCGCCAGCCGCGCCGCGAACAGCGCCAGCGCGATCGAGCCGACATCGGAGAGCAGGTGGCCGGCGTCGGCGAGGACGGCGAGGGAGCCGGTGAGGACGCCGCCGACCGCCTCGGCGACCAAAAGGGCGCCGTTGATCGCCAGCGCGATCCAGAGTCGGCGCCGGCTGTCCTCGCGCCGCGCTTCCAGCGCGTGCGCCCCGTAGCCGTGCGAGTGCCCGGCGTGATCGTGCGAGTGCGAGTGCACGAGCCGAGGATAGGCCGCCGACGGGCCGATTTGTCGCGCCTGCGGCGACAAATCGGCCCGTCGGTGGGGAAGTCAGGCCGGAACGGGCTCCTTGGCCGGCGCCGCCATCGCGGCGGCGGCGACTTCGGCGCCATATTCGAAGCGCTCGGCGTATTCGCGGGCCTGCATGCGCGAGATGACCATCCGCTGGATCTCGGCCGTGCCCTCGAACAGCTGGTAGATCTTGGCGTCGCGGAACCACTTCTCCAGCGGGCACTCGACGTTCCAGGAGTAGGGACCGACCAGGTCCATCAGCGTGGTGGTCGCCCACATCGTCACGTCGCCGGCCTTGAGCTTCGACATCGAGCCCTGGCCGCCGGTCATCGGGACGCCGTTGCGACCCATCCAACCGGCCCGCTGGACGAGCAGCCGCGCCGCTTCGATCTCGGTTGCGACGTCGGCCAGCGTCTGCTGGATGCGCTGTGCTTTCAGCAGCGGCACACCGCTTTCAGTCCGGCCGTCGAGGTACTCGAGGGTCCACTCGTAGGCGGCCTGGGCGATCCCGAGCGCGGAGGCGCCGACGATCGGGCGGGTGATCTCGAAGGTCGCGAGGGCGTCGGCCGAGCGCGATTTCTGCCCCGAGCGGGCGCGCTCCAGCTTCTTGGCGAGCTTCTCCTCGCCTCCGAGCAGGTTCTCGACCGGGATCCGGCATTCGTCGAGCACGACCTCGGCCGTGTGCGAGGCGCGGATGCCGAGCTTCGACTCCTTCTTGCCTTCGCTCAGCCCGGGCGTGCCCTTGGCGACCACGAAGGAGGCTTGGCCGCGGGTGCCGAGCTCGGGGTCGACGGTGGCGACGACGACGTGCACGTCGGCGATGCCGCCGTTGGTGATGAAGACCTTGGTCCCGTTGAGGACGAACTCGTCGCCCTCGCGCTTGGCGGTGGTCTTCAGGCTCTTGACGTCGGAGCCGGCCTGCGGCTCGGTGACGGCGTAGGCGCCGAGCTTGATCTCGTCGCCGGTGCCGAAGCACTCCGGCACCCAGTGGCCGATCTGCTCGGGCGTGCCGGAGGCGGCGATGCCGGCGGCGGCGAGGCCGGAGCCGCTGATCGCCAGCGCCGTGCCGGCGCAGCCCCAGTGCAGCTCCTCGGCGGTGATCAGGTTCATCTGGCCGTCGCCGTCCATGGCCGAGCGCTGCAGCGACTCGATCCCCTGCAGGCCCTGGCGGCGGGCCTCTCTTACGACCTCCCAGGGCGTGCTCTCCTCTTCGTCGTGCTTGCGCGCGGCGGGGCGGATCACGTCGCGGGCAAAGGCGCGGACCTTCGCCTTGTGCTCGAGCTGCTCGTCGTTGAGTTCGAAGTTCATTCCTTGCCTTCCTTGGGGGGCCTCGACCGATTGACTGGTCAGTCAGCCAGTCCCGACACTTTAGCCAGCGGACGGCGCCGGGGTCACCTCGACAGGTCCCGGTGTAGCGTTGGCGCGGTGAGCCCCGAGCGCCCGATCAACGCCGACGAGCCGGTCCCGCACAAACCCGGGGAGAGCCCACCGAAGCCGCCCGAGCCGGCCAAGCAGAAACCCGAGGCGGCGCCCGCCAAACCCTCAGCCCCGGCCAGTGAGAAAAAGGCGCCACCTCGACCGGAGACCGCAGAGAAGCAGGCCCCGAAGCCGAAGCCCGCCCCGAAGCCCCGGCGCCGGCCGAGGCCGCTCGCACCGAAGCTGCTGGCCGGACTGGTCGTGATCGCGATCGTCTTCGTCGTCGTCGCGATCGTCGGTGGCACCGGGGGCGGCAAGGACGAGGAGGGCGGCGTCTCGCCCGCCGCTGCCCCGAGCCTCGCCACGGACCCCGGCAGCGGCGACACCGGGGCCGCCAGCGCCAGCGCCGAGCTCGGCTTCCCCGCCGCCGCAACTGGCAACACGACCCGGGTCGGCGGCGCCGACGCGGCCGCTACTGCGGCCGCGGTCGCCCTCGCCGTCTTCCCCTCGACCACCGCCGCCCAGCGGCCGGACTCGGTGACCCTGGTCGACGAAGCCGACTGGGCCGGCGCGATTGCCGCCGCGGTGCTGATGGCGCCGCCGGTGCGCGCCCCGGTCCTCTTCAGCGACGCCGGTTCGCTGCCCGATCCGACCGAGGCGGCGCTGGCCGCGCTGCAGCCCGGCGAGACCAACCGCCTGCAGGCCAGCGGTGCTGCGGCCGCGGCCGAGATCGCGGCGCTGCGCGACCGCCTCTTCCCGAAGCCGCCGCAGCACATCGTCATCGCTCCCGAAGACGACCCGGAGCTGGCGGCGCCGGCCGCCGCCTGGGCTGCCCGCTCGGGCGACCCCGTCCTCTTCGCCGGCGGCGACGACCTTCCCCAGCCCACCGTCGAGTACCTCGAACGGCACAACAAGGCGCCGATCTACGTGCTCGGCCCGCCCGCGGCGATCTCCTCCGAACTGGTCCGCGAAGCCGAGAAGGTCGGTGGGCCGGTGAAGCGGGTCGCCGGTGAGAACCCGGTCGCCGTCGCGATCGCGCTCGCCCGCTTCTCGGACGAAGGCTTCGGCTGGGACATCAACGATCCCGGTCACGGCTTCGTCCTCGCCCGCGCCGGCGCGCCGCTCGACGCCGCCGCGGCTGCGCCGCTATCGGCCTCCGGCACCTGGGGCCCGCTGCTGCTCACCGACAGCGCCGATACGCTGCCGGCGGAGCTCCGCGACTACTTTCTCGATGTGAAGCCCGGCTATACCGACAACCCGACCCGCGCCTTCTACAACCACGTGTGGGTGATCGGCGACCAGGAGGCAATCGACTTGAACCAGCAAGCAGAAGTGAACGAACTGGCCGAACTGGCGAAGATCGGCGGCGCCCCGTGAGCGAGGCCGAGAACCCGCAGTTGCTGGCCCAGGGCGGCGAGGTCAGCGCCGAGGACATCCGCGCCCTCGCCGGCGCCTCGACCCCCCACTTCGCGCTGCAGGTACGCAACCGCATCCGCCGCCTGATCGAGCCGCTGCCCGCCGGCCACCCGGCCCGTCTCGAAGGCGAACGCAAGATCGCCCGACTCGAAGAGCTCGCCGACAACAGCGGCGATCCGCGCGGGACCCTCGGAATCAGCCACTGACATGAAGTACCTCGCCCCGGGCGTCTGGAGGCTGAAGGAGGTCCCCGCCCCGAGCATCAACGTCTACCTGGCCGAGGACGTCCTGGTCGATGCCGGCCGGCGCTGGGACCGGCGGCGGATCTTCGCCGAGCTGGAGGGCGTCGAGATCTCCGCGGTCGCCCTCACCCACGCCCATCCCGACCACCAGGGCGTCGCCAGGGACGTCTGCGAAGCCCGCGACGTCCCGCTCGCCTGCCACCGCGACGACGTCGAAGCGATGGAAGGCGAGCGGCCGATGCAGGAAGCCTCGGCGAGCAGCCCGATCAACCAGCTGATCCGCAAGATCTGGCAGGGCCCGCCCTACGAGGTGGAGCGGGTTCTGGAGGAGGGCGACGAGATCGCCGGCTTCCGCGTCGTCCACGCCCCGGGCCACGCCCGCGGCGAGGTGATCTTCTTCCGCGAGCACGACCGGGTGGCGATCTGCGGCGACGTGATCCGCAACATGAGCTACGCCACCGGTCTGCCGGGAATCAAGGAGCCGCCGCCGCTCTTCACCTACGACATGGCCGAGAACCGCCGCTCGATCCGCAAGCTGGCGGACCTGGACCCGACCCTGATCCTGCCCGGGCACGGCCCCGCGGTCAGCGACATGGCCGCCTTCGGGCGCTTCGTCTCCGCGCTCCCAGCGGACTGACCCACCCGCGGCATCGGGGCGCGGGCTTGCAGCCAGCCCGAAACCGCAGCTTCGTCGCCTGCATCGGGTTACCTGAAATCGAGTACCCAGCGGGGCCGACGCGGGTTATCGGGTCGCAGCCTGGGTAGCACCACCCCATGTCCAACTGGAAGGGAGTCCGGGATGAGCAAGCTGAAGAGGACGCGGCCGTCGCCCGCGATGGTCGTGGCGATCGTCGCCCTGATCGCCGCGCTTGGTGGCACCGCTTACGCCGCCCAGCAGATCAATGGCGGCGCGATCATGAAGCAGTCGATTGGTGGCGGAAAGCTTAAGCAGAAGACCCTCACCGGGTACCAGATCAACACCAACAAGCTCGGCATCGTGCCCACTGCCAAGCGCGCCGCCCACACCTACTGGGCTGTCGTCAACAACCCGGCCGGCGCCAGCAACGCCACCCTCGCGCGCAGCAGCGATGCCGGCGTCACCGTGACCGAGGCTGGCGGCGCCGTCAACGTCATCCTCCCGACCAACATCACCGGCTGCGCCAACGTCTCCTCCCGCAACAACGCCGGCACCACCGTGCCAGCACCGGGCACGGCGCAGACGAACACCTCGGCTGCCAACCCGAACGCGATCGAAGTTCACACGCGAGACGAGAAAGGCGCCAACGTCGACGCCGACTTCCACGTGGTCGTCATCTGCCCGTAACTCTCCCCATCGTGTGGTTCCTTAAGGACCCCCCCAGGGCCTTAAGGAACCACGCGGGCGACGGCCATGTCGACCCGCTGCCCGCGGAAGGGGACACCCTCGGCGATCAGCAGGCGGCGTTGCCGGGCCCCCTTGGCAAGCGAGCCGTCGGCGCGCACGATCCGCCACCAGGGCAGATCGGGCTCGTCGACGCCGAAGAGGACGGTGCCGGCGAAACGCGGCGCGCCCGGCGAGACGTCGCCGTAGCTGGCGACGAATCCCGCCGGGATCGCGCGCACGCGCTCGAGGACCTCCAGTTCGCGGTCTCCGGGAGCGGCGGTCAGCTTGCCGCGGGACCGAACGAGTCGATGATCCGGTTCTGGAACTCGCTCAGCTCCTCCGGCGAGATGAAGTAGGTAGGGGGCGTGAGGAAGAGGCCGTCGGCGCGCTCGGCGGTCGCCTCGACCCGGGCCCGCACCTTGTCGAGCGGGCCGGCGGCGCAGTAGGTCTCGACCATCTCGTCGCTGATCGCGGCGGGAACAGCAGCGAGGTCGCCGCGGCGGAAGGCCTCGCCGGCGGCGACGGCGTTGTCGGCGAAGCCGTGCAGCTCCCAGAGCGGCATGTAGGTCTTCACCGTCGCGTAGAAGGAGATCGTGCGGCGGGCCATCTCGATCGCCCGGCCTTCGTCGTCGTCGATCGCACAGCAGACCGTCGGCAGGTAGTCGAAGTCCGAGCGCTGGCGGCCCGAGCGTGAGAGCCCGGTTTCGAAGGAGTCGACGACGACCTCGTCGATCCAGCGCAGGCTCTGGATCGGGTGGCCGATCAATCCGTCGGCGACGTCGCCGGCCATCCGCGCCATCCCGCCCTGCACCGCCGCGGTGTAGATCGGCACCGCCTCGCGCACCGGCGGGTGCGGCCGCACCCAGCCCTTGATGTCGATGTCGTAGTACTCGCCCTCGTAGCGGATCGGCTCGCCAGCGCTGGCCTGGCGCATGATCAGCCGCGTCGCCTCGATCGCCTCGCGCAGGTGCGGCGCCGGTTTGCCGTAGTTGGCGTTGTGCCAGGTTTCGTTCAGCCGTTTGACCCCCGCCCCCATCCCGAAGCGGAAGCGCCCGCCGGCCATCTCGTCGACGTCGAGGGCGCTAATCGCGTGGATGAAGGGGCTGCGGGTGAAGGCCCATACGATCCCGGTGGCGACATCGATCCGCTCGGTCTTCGCCGCCAAGTAGGCAGCCTGGGTGACGGCGCTGCGGAACAGCTCCGGCGCCCAGACGCACTCGACGCCGGCGGCCTCCGCCCGCAGGGTCTCGGCCTCGAGGTCGGCGACCGAAGTCCCGATCGCGGCGACGGAGATGCGGTCGAGGGCGCTCACAGAACACCGCGTTCGGGTTCGGACCGCCACGGGTTCGAACCACCGGAGATCACCGTGTCGGTCCGACCGCTCACTGGGCGAGGACAGCGTCGGCGACCCGTTCACGGTGCCACTTGGCGTCGCCGAAGAGGGCGGCGTTGGAGCGACCGCGCTTGAGGAAGAAGTGGAGGTCGTGCTCCCAGGTGAAGCCGATTCCGCCGTGGACCTGGATCGAGGCGTCGGGGACGCGCCAGCCGGCGTCGGAGGCGTAGGCCTTGGCCATCGAGGCGGCCAGCGGCAGCCCCTCGGGGGCGGCATCGGCGGCCCAAGCGGCGCCGTAGACGGCCGAGCGCGAGTTCTCGGTCTCCAGCAGCATCTGCGCGCAGCGATGGGAGACGGCCTGGTAGGCGCCGATCGGGCGTCCGAACTGCTGGCGGTCTTTCGCGTACTCGACCGCCATCTCCATCGTCCGCTGGGCGATCCCGGTCGACTCCGCCGCCAGCGCAACGCAGACGCAGTCGAGGACCGGCTCGTACTCGGGACCAGCGGCGGGCAAGGTGTCGGCGGCGGCGACCCGGACCCCGTCGAGGCGGACCGAGGAGAGGCGGCGGGTCGGGTCGACCGTGACCTCGGGGGTGACGGTGACGCCCGCGGCATCGGCATCTACCAGGTGGCGACGGCCGTCGGCGCTGGAGACGAGGAAGAAGTCGACACCTGCGGCGTCGAGGACGAGGGTCTTCTCGCCGTCGAGAACGAGGCCGTCGCCGTCGGCCTTGGCCTCCAGCTCGAAGGTGCCGGGGGTCGCGGTCGAGCCGACGTCGAGCAGCGCCGGCGTGCCGCGGTGGGTGCCCTCGGCGAGCGGCCGCAGGTAGCGCTCGCGCTGGTCGTCGGAGGCGCAGCGGGCGAGCGCGAGGCCGACCACGGCGGCGGAGAGCAGCGGAGAGGGCGCCAGCGCATAGCCGAGCTCCTCGAAGAGCACGGCCAGCTCGACGATCCCGAGACCCTGTCCGCCCCACTCCTCCGGCAGCGCCAGCCCGGTCCAGCCGAGATCGGCCATCTCGCGCCAACCGTCGGCATCGACGCCATCGTCACTGGCGGCAATCTCGCGAATCCGCTCCGATTTGAAGCGCGAAGCGAGGAAGTCGTGAGCGGTGGCCTTGATCGCCTGCTGCTCGTCGGTGAGGTCGAAGTACAAGTTAAAACGCTTCCGCTGTCATCGGTTGCCTAGCGCAGCCTCGGCAGGCCGAGCACGCGCTCGGCGATGATGTTCTTGAGGATGTCGGTGGTGCCGCCCTCGATCGAGTTGGCGCGCGAGCGCAGGAATCCGTACTGCCAGGCGCCGCCGGCGACCGCGTTCGCGGAGCCGCGCGCGAGCGGCGCGTAGGCGCCCTCGATGTCGAGCGCCAGCTCGGTCAGGTCCTGGTTGATGTCGGCCCACTGCCACTTGCCGAGCGAGCCCTCCGGCCCTGGAATTCCCGACTGCATCGTCTTCGTCAGCCCGCGGTACGCGTTGAGGCGCATCGTCTCCGCCTCGATGTAGAGCTGGGCGATCCGCTGGCGGTAGTAGGCGTCGTCAGCGGCACTGCCACCGCCGATCCGCACCTCTTTGGCCAGCCGGGCGAGGCGGCCGAGGCTGTTCTGAATTTGCGCGATCGCCCCGAAGGCGAGCCCGGCGCGCTCGTTCATCAGGGTCGTGATCGCCACGCCCCAGCCGCTCCCAACCTCGCCGACGACGTTCTCGTCCGGGATCCGCGCCTCGTTGATGAACACCTCGTTGAACTCGCCCTCGCCGGTGATCTGGACCAGCGGCTTGGTTTCGACGCCGTCCTGCTCCATGTCCATCAGGAAGTAGGTGAGGCCCTGGTGCTTGGGGGCGTCGGGGTCGGTGCGGGCGACGAGCATGCACCACTTCGCGTACTGGGCGAAGGTGGTCCAGACCTTCTGCCCGGTGACGACCCACTCGTCGCCGTCCTTGACCGCCCGGGTCTTCAGCGAGGCGAGGTCAGAGCCGGACTCGGGCTCGGAGAACCCCTGGCACCAGATCTCCTCGCCGGTCAGGATCGGCTCCAGGTAGCGCTGCTTCTGGGCGTCGGTGCCGTGGGCGATCACCACCGGCCCGCCCATCGCCAGGCCGAGCACGTTGGCGGGGCTGGGCGCTTCCTGGGCGGATGCCTCGCCGACGAAGATCGCCTGCTCGATCATCGTCGCGCCGCGGCCGCCGTACTCCTGCGGCCACGAGATCCCGGCCCAACCCGCCGCGTGCAGCTTGCGCTGCCACTCGCCGCGAAAGGCCATCACCTCGTCGAGGCTGCCTTCGGGTTCGGGCCCAGGATTGTTCTCCTGAATCCAGGTGCGAACCTCGTCGCGAAACTCCTGCTCCGATGGCGACAGCGTCAGGTCCATCGATCGCGGAGCATATAGCCCTTGGCTGGGCAGCCAGCTCCAGCCGCTCTGAACGGCTGGAGCCGGCTACAACCGCCCGCCCCTAGCCGCCGCAGACCTTGAGGCCGTAAGCATCGGCCAATTTGGCCGGCTTGGTCAGGGCGTTTCCGTCGAGAACAGTGCCCGGGTCGTCCTTGATTTCGGCCGCCGTGTCTTCGAGCGCGTTCGTGATCGCTTCGACCTGCTCCTCATCGCCCTCGGGTGCGCCGAGCGCCGACAGTTCCTCGGCCTGCTGATTGAGGCTCGGGACGAAGACGGCCGCGATGGCATCTTCCAGCTGCTCCTCGCTTGCTTTCTCGAGCGTGAAGTCGTTCTCTTTGGCGAATTCTTCCGCGTCCTTCTGGCTCTGGTCGTTGGCATCGCCGCAGATCGCGTCGGCCTGCTTGATGAATTCGGCCTTGGTCAGCGTCGCGCTCGAAGAATCGCCCGAGTCGTCGCCGCCGCCGCAACCCGCGGCCACCGCTGCGAGCGCGAGCACGCTGATCGCGATCGCCATGAATGCCTTGCTCAATGTCACTCCTTCACACCTAGGTTGTCCGAGCGGTGGAAGGTACAGGCGGCTCACGACACGGTTCGATGACAGCGTGATAGGAACCCGACCAATGAGCTCGAACCAGGGGTACGAAAGTCCGGGGATCGCGGGGAGCGGGGCAATCGCCACCGGTCTCGCCGCCGTCTCGACCACGACTGCAGACACGATCCTGCTCGCCCGCAGCGAGGCCTCGGCCTGGCGCGCCGAGGAGAAGATCGTCGCCGCCTGCGCAAAGATCGAGGGGGCGGAGCCATCGCGCCTGCGGGTGACCACCGACCCCGCCGACCTCTCCCACTGCGACGTCGTCGTCGAGGCGATCGTCGAGGAGGTAGAGGCCAAGGGGGAGCTGCTGGCGCGGGTCGCCGCCGCCTGCCCCGACGCCGACCTGGCGACGACCACGTCCTCGCTGGGGATTGGCGAGATCGCCGCCGCGGCCGGCACCGATGGCCTCTACGGCCTGCACGTCTTCAACCCGGTGCCGCGGATGGCGCTGGTCGAGGTCTGCGTACCGGACGGCGACGCCGGCGTGCGCGAGCGGGCACTGGCCTGGTGCGCGGCGCTCGGCAAGACCGCCGTCGAGGTGCCCGACCAGGCCGGCTTCGTCGTCAACCGCCTGCTCTTCCCGTACCTGTTCGAAGCGGTGCGGCTGATCGAGCGCACCGGCATGGAGCCGGGCGAGGTCGACACCTGCATGAAGCTCGGTGCCGGCCACCCGATGGGCCCGCTGGCGCTGCTGGACTTCGTCGGGCTCGACGTCTCGAAAGCGATCGGCGACGCGCTCTTCGCCGACAACGGCGAGGCCGCCAGTCAGCCCCCGGGCCTGATCGTCGAGAAGGTCGGCGAAGGCAAGCTCGGACGGAAGTCGGGCGAGGGCTTCTACACATACGACTAGGGAGACAGGAGGCGAGTCGGATGGGACTCGCCTGCGCGAACAGCGGGGAGGCTTGGCGAGTCCCATCCGACTCGCCTCGGGCCTTCATAGTTGACTAGTCGGCTTGGGCCGTCTTTCGTTTTCCGCTCAGGTCCCAGATCACGTCGGCCTCGGAGATGTTCTGACGGCGGGCGACGGATTCGACCTCGTCCCAGGGAAGCGCGGCCTCCGGCAGCTCGTCCCAGCGGGCGAGGTCGAGGGCCTCGATCGAGCCTCTGAGCGCGGGACCGAGATGTTCCTCGGAGCGGAGCAGCGCCCTCAGCACCTCGAGCTGCTTGTCGGTCAGGCGTACAACCCACATGCGGGTACCTCCAGCTTTTCGGCAGGGTCGCGGGTTGCTCGAAAAAGCTAGGAGGCGGGACGGACGGAACCGCTGATGCGGACCGCCTCGATGCGGTTCTCGCGGACCGCCTCGACCCGGATCGTGAAGCCGTCGGCGGTGATCGAGTCGCCGCGTTTGGGCAGCCGCCCGAGCTCGCCGAAGACGTAGCCGCCGACCGAGTTGTAGGCGTCGGTGTCGACCGGCAGCTCGATTCCGGCGTCGGCGAGGTCGCCGAGCGAGACGTGGCCGCGCACGAACCAGTCACCGTTGGTCAGCTGGCGCAGGGCGGCGGCCCGGGGATCGGTCTCGTCCTCGATCTCCCCCACCACCTCCTCGAGGATGTCCTCGACGGTGACGATCCCGACCGTGCGGCCGTACTCGTCGACGACCACGGCCAGCGAGGTGCGCTGGACCTGAAGGTCGTGCAGGAGGTCGTCGAGCGGCCGCGTCTCCGGGACGATCAGCGCTTCGCGGACCAGTGCCTCGATCGAGGCCTCGGGACCATCGCTCATGTAGAGCCGGGCGAGGCTGTTGTTGTGGACGATCCCCTTGACGCGGTCGGGGTTGTCGTCCTCGATCACGACCAGCCGGGTGTGGCCGGAGGTGACGCAGCGGCGCAGCGCCGCCTCGACCGTCTCGGCGGCGTCGACGGTGACGACGGCCGGGATCGGCGTCATCACCTCGCGCGCCTCCTGCTCGTGCAGGTGGAAGACGCCGGCCAGGTGCCCGGCCTCGCCCGGGTCCAGGCGCCCGCGCTGGGCACCGCGGGAGATCAGCAGCCGCAGCTCCTCCGGGGAGGTCTCCTCGGCGACCGAGTCGGGATCGACCCGGAAGAAGACGCGGACGATCCAGTTGGCGGGGACGTTGGTGGCGATGATCAGCGGGTGCAGGGCGGTGCGGAAGAACTTCAGCGGCCCCGAGATCCGCAGCAGCACGTTCTCGGCGCGGGCGATCGCCAGCATCTTCGGCGCCTGCTCGCCAAGGATCACGTGCAGGAAGGTGACGAGGGTGAAGGCGATCGCGATCGCGATCGCCACGGCGGCGGCGTGTCCGAGGAAGTTGCCGAGCAGTGGCTCCAGCAGCTCCGCCAGCGCCGGCTCGCCGAGGAATCCGATGCCCAGCGAAGCAAGGGTGATGCCGACCTGGCAGGTGGCGACGTACTGGTCGACGTGGTCGATCAGGTCGAGGCCGTGCTGGGCCTTGACCACGCCTTCGTCGCGCAGCTGCTCGAGCCGGCTGCGACGGGCACGGACGATCGCGAACTCGGCCGCGACGAAGAAACCGTTCACGGCCACCAGCAGCAAAAGGAGGACGAGCAGGACGACGCTCATCGCTTATGCGGCCCTGGTACTTCGGGCTGGGACGTCGTCGGCCATGCGGCGAACGCAATATAGCTGGCCGCCGCCGCCGCGCTTTCGATCCATGGGATATTGAGCCTCCTATGAGGGTCGCGACGCTCAGTGAGATGCTCGAAGAGGTGGTCCGTCTCGGCGAGGCGACGGGCATGGAAGACCATGCCCACGAGATCCGCGGTGAACTCGAGGGCCGGCTGGCCACGGTGCGAGCCGTGGTCGCGGGAGCGCCCAGCCCAAGGGTGATCGCGCTCGAGCGCTTCGACCCGCCGCGGGTGGCCGGCTACTGGATCCCGGAGATGATCTCGATCGCCGGCGGCGAGGACGTCGCCGGCGATCCCGGCCTCGACCCGCCCGAGGTCGGCTGGGGCGAGCTCGAGAGCCTGCGCGCCGACGTCGTCGTGGCGATGCCCGACGGCTCGCTGGCAGACGCTCGCGCGCAGGCGATGGAGCACTGGGAGCAGGTCGCCGCGCTCGGCGCCGGCCGCGTCTTCGCGGTCGACTCCACAGCCGCCTTCACCGAGCCCGGGCCACGCCTGGTCGACGGCGTCGAGCTGCTCTGCCACCTCCTGCATCCCGACCTGATCGACCCGCCTGGAAACGCTGGGTTTGAAGCGCTGCGGGCGCCGGTCAGCCGTTCGTAGCCGCGTCAGGCGACGGCGATCGCGCCGACGAGCGAGATCGCGCCAACGGCGACCAGCACTACGTACTCGGCGATGCGATGGTTGGGACCGAGCTTGCCCCGCTCGCCGGCGATGATCGCCGCCGCGCAGATCAGTCCGGCGGCGAGGCCACCGAGGTGACCACCGGCGCTGATGTTCCCGGGGCCGGCGAAGGTGAAGACGAGATTGATCACGATCAGGATCCCGAGCTCGCTGGCGAGGGTGTCCATCCCACGACCGCGGGCGAGAATGAACCCCGCCCCGAAAAGTCCGAAGACGGCGCCCGAAGCGCCAACGGTGAGCGCGTTGGGGTCCAGGATCAGGGCACCGAAGGAGCCGGCCAACAGCGAGGCGAAGTAGAGGAGCAGGAAGCGCGGCGTTCCCAGCGACGGCTCGAGCATGCGGCCGAGCATGAACAGCAGCAGCATGTTGAAGCCGATGTGGAGCAGGTTCACGTGGAGGAAGCCGGCGGTGACGAGGCGGTACCACTCGCCTTGCGCGACCGAAGGGCCGAAGAGGCCGAAATCGATCGAGACGCTGTTGATGCCGACGCTGAAGCCCCCGCCCGCAGACGAGATCTCGAGGAGATAGGCGACGACGCTGATCGCGATCAGGACGTAGGTCGCCGGCGACCCCCAGAAGCCATCCTGGGGCGCCCCGCCGGGATTGCGCACGACTTTGGTTCGCTGGCTGGCGCACTCCGGGCAGCGCATCCCGACCGGGGTCGGGGTCATGCAGTCGGGGCAGATCGGGCGGCCGCAGGAGGAGCAGGAAACGCCGGTCTCGCGGTCGGGGTGGCGGTAACAGGTGGCCATCGGGTCGAGGGAGCCTACAATCGGCGCCGATGGAGGCCGCCAGTCCCGCCCGTCTCTACGCAGCCGCGGTCGGCGCGCTGCTGCTCGTGCTCGGGATCTTCGGCTTCTTCTACAGCGCCTCCTTCGGCAGCCCGGGCTCGGTCGAGGATGCGATTGGAGTGCTCGAGGTCAACGGCTGGCTCAACCTGCTGCACATCGCCACCGGCGCCGTCGGCCTCTTCGCCGCCAGCTACGCGGCGCGCCCCTTCGCGCTCGCCTTCGGCCTCTTCTACGTCGTACTGGCGATCTGGGGATTCACCCTGGGTGCCGGCGACGCGATCCTCGGCTTCCTCCCCGCCAGCGGCGGCAACGACGTGCTGCACCTCGTCATCGGCCTGCTCGGCCTCGCCGCCGCGGCCGGCACCCCCCGCACCGCCCCCGCATCGCGTGGTTCCTTTCCGGTCCATGCGACCGGTAAGGAACCGCGGGATCGCGAAAAGGCGCTAGAGGCGGGAGCGGACGCCGCTGGAGAGGGCGCGTAGGCCGCTCTCGCTCTTCTGTTTGCTGCGGCGCCGCAGCTCGAGCACGACGAGGGCGCCGGTGGCGACGCTGCCGGCCCCGATCGCGACCACCGGTCGCACCCAGTTGCGCGGGTCGCGCAGCGCCCGCAGCTCGCTCTCGGAGAGCTCTTCGGCCCAGGCCGAGAGCTCCTCGGCCGCGGTCTGGGTGATTGCCGCGAAGGTATCCTCGATCCGCCCGGAGAGCCGCTCCGGCGGCTCGATCGGCCGCAGCGCGTCGGCCAGCAGGCGCTCGACCTCCCAGCTGTCGCCGAGGCTCTCGCTGGGCTCAGTCATCGCTCATCTCCTCCTGCAGTTGCTTGATCGCGCGATGGATCAGGACCTTGGTCGCACCGTCGGAGCGGCCCAGCGCCCGCGCGATCTCGCGGTTGTCCATGCCCAGGGCGAAGCGCATGATCAGCGCCTCGCGCCGGTCCTCGGAGAGATGCTCGAGGTTGGCCATCACCTGGCGCAGCTCCTCGCGCCCCTCGGCGATCGCCTCGGTGTCGTGCTTGGCCGCGATCGGGTCGGCGTTTTCCAGCGGTGTCTGCGGCCGCCGCGAGCGATCGCGGTAGTAGTTGGAGGCGAGGTTGTGAGCGATCCGGATCAGCCAGGGCCGCAGCGGCCGCCCGTCGGACTCGCGCCGAGCCCGGTCGAAGTGGCGATAGGCCTGCAGGAAGGCCTGCTCGGTCAGATCCTCGGCGTCGTGGTGATTGCTGACCCGGTAGTACGCGTAGGAGTAGACGTCGCGCAGGTGGGCTCGGTAGAACTCCTCGAAGGCGCGGTCGAGCTCCGCCTTCGCCGCCGGCTCCATCGCCGCCGGCTCGACGTTCTCCTCGGGGCCGCTCACCGGCCAAGCCTAGATGACGATCCGGGAGGATCACGCCGCTCGCCTCGCGCGCTCGACCCGACGCAGCCCGGCGACCCACTCGTCGGCGTCGATCTCGCCGCGAATCAGCTCGGTGAGCCCACCGAGAGCGTCGGCGGAGACGCCGGCGGCGGCGACCGTCTGGGCCAGCAGCGGCGTCGTGTCGAGGCCCTCTGAGGCCTGGCCGATCAGGGCCGGGATCTCGGCCGCGGGCGTGCCCGAGCCGAGCAGCTCTCCAGCCCGGCGGTTGCGGCCGGTCGGCGCCATCATCGTCGCGGTCAGGTCGCCGACGCCGGCGAGCCCGGAGAAGGTCTCCAGCTCGGCGCCGCGGGCGATCGCATACTCGATGCACTCGCTCCAGATCTCGGCCACGGCGATCCCGGCCGCGTTGAGCCCATGGCACTCGGCGGCGGCCGCGGCCAGCGCGGCGGCGTTCTTGGCGGCCCCGGCCATCTCCACCCCGGTGACGTCGGCGGTGCGCTCGCAGACCAGGCCGGCCTTGTCGAAGACCTCGCCGAGCTGGGTGCGGAGGTCGGCGTCGGCGGAGCCGAGCACCAGCGCCGCCGAGCCGGAGACCGACTCGCGCGCGTGCGCCGGGCCGCCGAGGCAAGCGATCGCCCTGGCGCGGACCCGTTCGCCGACGTACTCGGCCGGGAGCTGACCCTGGGGGCCGACCAGGCCCTTGGTCAGCAGCAGGATCGACGAGCGGCCGCCGACCCGGTCGGCGATCGCGCCGACAGCCTGCGGCATCGACTTCGAGGGGATCGCGAGGCAGATCAGGTCGAGGCCGTCGAGCTCGATGTCGGAGGCCTGGCGGACGTCGATCGCCTCGGGCAGGGGGATGCCGGGCAGGTAGCGACGGTTCTCCCCCGCCTCGATCAGTTCGGCGACGCTCTCGGGGGTGCGGGCGCCGAGCTGGACCTCGAGGCCGCCGCGGGCGAGCAGCACCGCAACCGCGGTGCCCCAACTGCCGGCGCCGATCACCGCGGCGCGACGCAGCGGCGGCAGCCCGCCGAGGTCTTCCCACTGCAGCTGCACGTTGGGCCAGATCCGCGCGGTAACGGTCTCCGCCAGCGCCGGCGAGGGCTCTTCGGCCCGCGGAAAGGTCATCGCTTTGCCGAGCCGGACCCTGACCTTGCGGGGCCGGATGCGCCAGCCGCGGCGCACGTGTTCGGTCCCGAGCACGGCGGCGGGGATGACCGGGGCGCCGGTCTGCAGAGCCAGGCGGCCGACCCCGCGCTTGGGATTGCCGAGGGTGCCGCGGCGGTGGCGGGTGCCCTCGGGGAAGATGCAGACGGCGCCCCCCCGTTCGACGATCTGGCGCGCGGTCTCCATCGATTCCTGGTCGGACTCGCCGCGGCGGATCGGGAAGGCGCCGAGCCGGGAGAGGATCCAGGCACGCCAGCGCGGCTCGAACAGCTCGACCTTGGCCACGTAGTTCATCGGCCGTCGCCAGGGCAGGCAGCCGCCGATCACGAAGGGGTCGAGGAAGCTGCGGTGGTTGGCGGCGACGATGATCCCGTCCTTCAGCCGCGCGTACTCGCGGCCGGTGCGGCCGTAGCGGAAGTAGACGAGGAAGAACGGCGTCAGGAAGATCCTGGCCAGGATGTAGAGGGGCCAGTTGACGCTGTGCTTGCGGGAGTACTCGTGGTAGGGGGCTAGTTGCTCGGGGGTCACGCTGTGCGTGCTACACGGGCTGGGCGGGGTGGTTACTCGGGGGGTCGCGAGCGGGGCAAAAGGGCCTCCGGCCGAGACCGTGCGCACGGGCAGTGGGCTACGGGACCAGCCGTGACCGCTCCCAAAGTCTCGTCCGGATGCCCTTTTGCCCCGCTACCAAGCCTGAGAAACCAAACCGCTCAGGTCGGAGCGCGTTAGGGGTGGGCCCGGAACGGCGCTTAGCTCCGGGCGTTGGAGCATGGCTTCGAGGGCATCGTCGAGGGCTGAGGGGTTGGTGGCCTGGGATGAGAGCGGGGCGGCTTGGCCGAGATCCGTGAGGCGTTGATCGAGGCCGTTCACGCTGACGCCGAGGGCGCTGGCGAAGGGTTCGAACGAGAGGGGTGCGCGAGGTACCAGTAACGCGGCGGCGGGGGGCAGGATCGCGGCGTTGGTCTCGGCGTGCGGGGTGCCGCAGAGGCGGACAAGGGTTTGGCAGACGACGTGGTGGAGGCCGAAGCCGGCGGAGTCGATCGCGTAGCCGCAGAGGATCGAGCCGAGGGCGAGATCGGAGGCGCGGTCCGTGGAGTTGTCGTCGAGGGCCGCGGCGATCAGGGCGGCGCCGCGCAGCGCCGCCATCTCCGCGACCGGGTTGGCTCGTGGCGTGTAGAGGGAGTCGGCGCCGTGTGCGAGGGCGTTCATCGCGCTCGCTCGCAACTGCGGATCAGGCTGGCCGGTCATCGCCACCGGGTCGGCGATGACCAAGCGCGGCCGCACCCTCTCCCCCGCTTCCACGCCTGCCGGCATCCGGTGGATCGCCGTCATCTCCGCCCCCGAAAGCGTCGTCGGGATCGCCGCCACCGCGGCCCCCGTCACCGCAGCGACCGCCTTCGCGGTGTCGATCACCCGCCCACCCCCGAGCGCCACCAACACCGCCCCCTCAGGGTGTGGTCGCCATTTGTTTCGCATACCGGAACGAATGGCGACCACCCGCGGGAGCAGAGAAGCGGCGAGGTCGGGGACCTGGCCGGGGGCGACCTCGTGAACGCGGGTCGCGGCGGCGGCCAGGGACGGGGCCCCGGCCAGGGCCCGCGGGGTGCTCAGCAGCTCGAACTCGGCGAAGCCGTGCTCGGCGAGGGTCTCCACGGCGCCATCGACCCCACCGGCGCCGAAGACGACGGTGCGCCCGGCGTCACGCCAGACGAAATCCCGGCCCACTACTCCGAGCGCGGGTTCGTGACTGGGCGCAGGTTCGGTTCGACCTCGTCGCGCAGGTGCTCGAAGTCGGGCGGCAGCGAGAGCTTCTCGCCGAGCGCCTCGAGCGGCTCATCGACGGTGAAGCCGGGTCCGATCGTGGCGATCTCGAAGAGGACACCGGAGGGCTCGCGGAAGTAGATCGACTTGAAGTAGAAGCGGTCGATCTCCGGGGTCGGCTGGGCGCCGCCCTCGATCGCCTTCGCCCGCCACTGCATGTGCTCCTCCGGAGTCGAGGCCCAGGCGACGTGGTGGACGCTGCCGGCGCCCTGCAACCCGCGCTCGGGCGGCGGCGCGTCATATACATAGAGCCCGCCGCGACGCTCGCCGCGCGCCTCCCAGGTGCCGCCCTCGACCCGCTCGAACTCGAGCGCCTCGAGCAGGCCGCTGCTGGCCTCGGGCGCGGCGCTGTAGGCGCGCACCGCGTGAAAGCCCTGCAGCGCCAGCTCGGCCGGGATCTCAGGGTGCTCGGCGATCAGCGGCGGGTCCTCGACGCTGACCACGGCCAGCTCGTGGTCGAGGCCCTCGGGGTCGGCGAAGTGGAGGCTGTCTCCCTCACGCCGGGTCGCGACGCCCTTGGCACCGAGCCGGCCGGTCCAGAAGTCGAGCGACTCGGCGGACGCGACCCGCCAGACGACCCGGTGGACCATTCCGGCCCCGGCCCGTCCCGGTGCCGCGCCGGGGTACTCGAAAAAGGTCAGGTCGGAGCCGGGGTCGCCATCCTCGTCGGCAAAGAAGAGGTGGTAGACGGTCGGGTTGTCCTGGTTGACCGTTTTCTTGACCAGCCGCAGGCCCAGCACGCCAGCGTAGAAATCGACGTTGCGCTGAGCGTCCTCGGTGATCGCCGTTATGTGGTGGATGCCGTCTAGCTTCATGGGCCACGTATACCATCCCCACCCATGAGCCGCGCACGCAGACGGACGGTCAAAGGGCTCATCTTCTTCGGCTCCTTCCTCGCCTTCCTCAGCGTCTTCTCGATCTGGATCGAGCGGCAGGCGCTCAACAGCGACGACTGGGTCCACACCAGCGGCCGCCTGCTGCAGAACGAGAAGGTCCGCGCCGCGGTCGGCGACTACCTGGTCGACCAGCTCTACGAAAACGTCGACATCAAGAAAGAACTGGAGGACATCCTCCCCGGCGACACCAAGGACCTGGCCGGCCCCGCGGCCGGCGGCCTGCGCCAGGTGGCTGGGGACGGGGCTGAACGCGTGCTCGAAACCTCGACCGCGCAGTCGCTCTGGGAAGACGCCAACCGAACCGCGCACGAACAGCTGATGGCGGTCCTCGAAGACAAGAAAGAGGCCGTGTCGACCGAAGGCGGCGACGTCAGCCTCAACCTCGGCAGCCTCGTCACCAACCTCGCCAACCAGGTCGGGATCGGCGCCGAGCTGGCGGAGAAGCTGCCCGCTGACGCCGGTCAGATCAAGATCCTCCACTCCGACGAGCTGAAGACGGCGCAGAACATCGCGGTCGCGATCAAGGGGCTGGCGCTGATCCTCTCGATCCTCACCTTCGCGGTCTTCGCGCTGGCGATCTACCTCTACAAGGACAGCCGCTGGGTCGCGATTCTCTTTTCCGGGATCGGCCTGGTCGCCGCCGGTTTCGCCGTGATCGTCGCCCGTCAGATCGCCGGCGGCATCGTCGTCGACCAGCTCGTCGTCGACGAGAGCGTAAAGCCGGCTGCGGAAGCGACCTGGTCGATCGCGACCTCGCTGATGACCAGCATCGCGATGACCGTGATCGTCGTCGGCGTCCTCTTCGCGGTCGCCGGCTGGCTCGGCTCGCCGACCGGCTCGGCCCGCGCCAGCCGCAGGGTGATCGCGCCGGCCCTGCGCGACTACGCCCCCTACGTCTACACCGGCCTCGCCCTCATCGTCTGCTTCTACTTCCTCTCGTCCTCGATCCAGAGCCTGCGCTCATTCCTGACGACGTTGATCGTCGCCGCGATGGCCGCCTTCGGGATCCACGAGCTGCGCAAACAGACCGCCGAGGAGTTCCCGGACGCCCAGTTCAACGACACCTTCGGGGCCTCTCGCGACAAGGTCGTCAGCGCCGTCAAGGGCGCCAATCTCGGTGAGCGCGCCGCCAAGCTCGGCGAGAGCGCCAAAGAACGACTGCCCGAGCGCCGACCCGACGAGACGGGGCCGCCGACCACGGAGACGCCCACCGAGACCCCGACCGCGGTTCTCGGCGACAGCGAGGATGCCCGCCTGCAGCGGCTCGAGCGGCTCGGTGACCTGCACCAGAAGGGCGTCCTCACCGACGAGGAGTTCGCCGCCGAGAAGGCGCGCGTGCTCGGCGACGACAGGACCTGAGCGCTCCTCGAAGCGACGAAACGGCTAGCCTCTCCTCACATGGACTTCGACTTTCGCTTTCGCAACTCCAGCGGCAAATGGGAGTCCAGCGGTCACAAAAAGGGCCGTGATCGCGCCGCCGCCTTCAAAGCCCTGACCGAAAAGACGGCCGGGGGCATGCCGGCCGGCGAGTACATGTCACGCCCGCGCGGTCGCCAGAAAGACTGGGACCTGTTCACGCTCGACGCGCAGGGCAACATCACCGACGCCGGCTGAGAGCCCCCCTCCGGGTTCGAACCGGAAACCTCCCGATTACAAATCGGGTGCTCTCCCAGGTTGAGCTAGGGGGGCGCCTTGCCGAATATAGACAGATGGATGCATCGTTCAGGTTCCTGAGCCCCGAGGAGGGGCACGTTTTGACCGCGGCGATCGAAGTCGCTTACGGACGCAGCTACGACGTCCGCTGGGTCTACGACGAGGCCGAGGTGCGGGCGCGGCTGGCCGACGGCCGCTACGTCTCCTGCGTGGCCGAGAACGCCGAGGGCGAGCTGCTCTGCCACGAGGGGATGAGCATGGAGGCGGCCGACGACGCGGTCGCCCACACCGGCCAGGCGGTGACGATGCCGATCGCCCGCGGGCAGCACATCTTCACCGCCACCAAGAGCTTCCTGATGGACTGGGCGCGCCGGCGCGGCCTCGCCGGGATGTTCAGCGAGGCGACTGCCGCCCACCCCTACAGCCAGCGCGCCAACATCGAGCTCGGCGCCCATGAGACCGGCTTCCTGCTCGGCTGGATCCCGGCCAGCGTCGCCAACGACGCCGCCGACCCGGCGCCGGCCAAGCGGCAGTCGGCGGCGCTCTTCTACGCCAAGCTCAACGACGGCCACGAGCGCCGCGTCTACGCGCCGCCGCGCCACCACGAGATCGTCGGCCAGACGCTGGCACTCTGCGAGCTGCGCGGCACCCTCTCGGTGCCGGCGCCCGACTGCGAGCTGGCCGCCAACACCAAGCTCGACGTCGAGGTCGACCAAGACCACAACCTCGCCCTGATCACGATCCTGACCCCGGGTGCCGACCTGGAGACGGTGATCGGCGCCGAGCGCCGCCACCTCTTCCACCGGCTCGGGCTCGACGCGATCTACGTCGACCTGCCCCTGGAGCAGCCGGCGACCGCGCTGGTCGCCGACGACCTCGAGCGGCTGGGGGTCTCCTACGCCGGGGTCTTCCCCAACCGCCGCACCGACGGCGACGTGCTGCGCATGCAGTCCCTGCACCGGGTCAGAGTCAAGGCCGACGACGTTGCCGTCGCCTCCGACCACGGGCGGGAACTTCTGGACTACGTCTTGTCTGACCTGCCCTGACCCCGGCCGACCAAGCAGATCAAGGACGCAGGGAGCGAAGCGTGCTGCGCACGCGAGCGACTGAGGACGCCGAGATGCGCCGGTCGGCCGGGGTCAGGCTGCCACCTCACGGGAAGCCAGATGAGTCCCGACCTTGCGCTTGACGCGCTGCAGGGCGTTGTCGACCGTCTTCGTGTCGCACTCCAGCTTCTCGGCGATCGCCTCGTAGGAGTGGCCGTCGAGGTAGAGCGAGAGGACTCGGCTCTCGAGGTCGGAGAGCACCCCGGAGACGCCGGAGAGGCAAGAGACGAGGCTCTCGAGCTCTTCGGTGGCGATCACTTGGTTGACCGGGTCGTGGACGCTGGGCCCGGGCAGGATCTCGTCCAGGGTCGTTTCCGAGTCGCCGGCCGCGGCCGGGGTCTGACTGAAGGAGACGTACTGGTTGAGCGGGGTGTGCTTGTTGCGGGTCGCGGTCTTGACCGCGGTGATGATCTGGCGGGTGATGCAGAGCTCGGCGAAGTTGCGGAAGCTCGATTCACGGTCGGTCCGGTAGTCGCGGATCGCCTTGTAGAGACCGAGCAGGCCCTCCTGGATCAGGTCGTCGGACTCACCGCCGAGCAGGAAGTAGGAGGAGGCCTTGAGACGGACGAACCCCCTGTACCGCTTGACGATCATGTCGAAGGCATCGGTCTGGCCGGTCTTCGCGAGCGCGACCAAATAATGATCATCAAGTTCAACTCGAGGGTTAGACTGGTACTGGGTAGGGGCAGTGAGAGCCACGGTCCTTCTCCTTGCTGAAGGGTCGTGACGCCGCTTACCTCCCCAGGGGCGCCGTCTATGAGAGGCGATCTCAGACTCAAGCTGAGCTTCACCCTTGCTGAGGCGGCATGTTTACCGCTCGGCAGAGTTCTGTCAACCCCCAATTGAGAGAAATGCAACCGCCGTTGCATTTGCCCCCTGCCTGAGGAGCAACAGGAGAAGGCCCTCAGGAGCGCTGGCGGAGGGCCTCGAAGAGCAGCGCCGTGGCCGCCGCAGAGACGTTCAGCGAGTCGATCTGGCCACGCTGGGGCAGCGCGACGAGGCCGTCGCACGAGGCCGCGACCCGCGGTCGCAGGCCTTTCCCCTCCCCGCCGAGGACCAGAACGGTCGGGCCTTTGAGATCGACCGACCAGGGCGCCACGTCCGCGTCCGCGTCGGCGCCCCAGATCCAGAACCCGGCCTCCTTGGCGGCGGCGAGCCAGTCGGACAGGTTGCGCACGTGGGCGATCTCGAGATGCTCGACCGCCCCCGCCGAAGCCTTGCAGGCGCTGGCGGTAATGGCGGCGGCGCGGCGCTCCGGGACGATCAACCCGGCGGCGCCGGCGACCTCGGCCGAGCGACAAACGGCGCCGAGGTTGCGCGGGTCCTGGACCTGATCGAGGGCGACGATCAGGGCGTCCTCGCGGCGCAGCAGCGCCTTTGCGTCGCCGTAGGGGTAGGGATCGACTTCGGCGACCACGCCCTGGTGGTCAGGGGAGCCGCAGAGCCGCTCCAGCTCGTAGGCGTCGGTCTCGGGAGCGCGCCAGGCCCGGAGCACCCGGCGCCGTCCCCGTTCGGCCTCGGCCACCGGCTGGCGGCCGTAGATGATCTGACTCGCCATCGGGTGAGTCTAGGACCGCGAGACCAGGCGCGGCCCCGCGGCCGAATCGCGCACTTCCCAGCCGAGCTCCGCCAGCTGGTCCCGAATTTCATCGGCCCGCCCAAAGTCCTTCACCGCCCGCGCCTCCTCCCGCTCCAACATCAAATCCTGAGCCTCCGCATCCGCCCCATCTTCATCCAAAGCAAGAGAGCCCAACCCAACAAGGTCCAGCATCTCCGCCAGAGCCTCAGCCGCCCCGGGAACCTCGCCCCGGTTCGCTTCCCCGACCAGCTCGAAAGCCTCGGCCATCGCTCTTGGCGTGTTGAAATCATCAGCAAGAGCAGCGCGGAACGCCTCGACGCGAGAGCCGGGGGGACTCCCGGAGGAACCTCCACGGCTTTGTGACGGAGGGAGTCCCCCCGGCTCTCCCGCCATGCCTTCCGCAGGATGCTCCCGAAAGAAGTTCCGCAACCGCTCCACCTGAGCCACCGCCTGCTGCATCTGCTCCGGCCCAAAGGCAATCGGCTGCCGGTAATGCCCCGAGATCAGGTAGGCGACGACCGCGTCGCGCCCAAAGCGATCGAGCGCCTCCGCGAGCTGGAAGATGTTGCCGTCGGATTTCGACATCTTCTCCGCCCCCGCCTCGACCATCCCGTTGTGCATCCAGGCGCGGGCGAACGGCCGCCCAGCCGCCTCGGACTGGGCGATCTCGTTCTCGTGATGGGGAAAGACGAGGTCGGAGCCGCCGCCGTGAATCGCGAAGGAGGCCCCGAGCTGCTGCTCGGCCATCACCGAGCACTCGATGTGCCAGGCCGGCCGGCCACGCCCCCAGGGAGAGCCCCAGCTCGTGTCCTCGCCCTCCTTGTGCGCCTTCCAGAGCGCGAAATCGAGCGGATCCTCCTTCAGCGAGGCCGAGCCGGCCTCCTCGCCCTGGTCCATGTCCTCGAACTTGCGGTTGGAGAGCTTGCCGTATCCCTCGAAGCTGCGGACGCGGAAGTAGACGTCGCCGCCGGACTCGTAGGCGTGCGCGGACTCGACCAGGTCGGCGATCAGGCCGACGATGCCGGCGATCGTCTCGGTCGCCAGCGGCTCGGCGTCGGGTCGGCCGAGACCGAGCCGGTCGGTGTCCTCGAAGTAGGCGGCGGCCATCCGCCCCGCGAACTCGTCCGACGGCTCACCCGCGGCGGCCGCGGCGGCGTAGATCTTGTCGTTGACGTCGGTGACGTTGACGACCAGCCGCGTCCGGTAGCCCTCCGAGCGCAGAAAGCGAGAGAACAGCGAAAAGACGACGAAGGGGCGGGCGTTGCCGATATGAATTCGGCTGTAGACGGTTGGCCCGCAGGCGTAGATCCCGACCTCGTCGCCGGGGTCGATGACGCGCGGCTCACCGCTGAGCGTGTCCCTGATCCGTACCTCCCGCATCGGGAGGATGATGATCGATTTGCCGCCGGCGGCGCTCAGAAGGTGCGGTAGCCGCTGGTCGCGGCCACCTTCTCTTTTTTGCGCAGCCAGTCCGGCGCGCTTTCGTCAGCGGCCGCCTGAGCCTCGCGCTTGGCTTTGCGGGCGCTGGCCATGATCTCGTCCTCGGTCGCCTCGCGGGCGCGCTCCTCGCGCCGCTGGGCCTGCAGCTTGATCCGGTCGGACTCCTGCCGGAGCTGCTCCTCGGCCCGCGCCCGGGCCGCGTCCTCGGCCTCGCCCTCGATCTTCTGGACGAGCTTGCGGACGCTGTCCTCGGCCTCGCGGCGGACCTCCTCGGTCCCTTCCATCACCCGTTGTTCGATCTCGGTCTCGATCCGCACCGCTGCCGCTCTCGACTCCTCGGCGGCGGCCTCGGCTTCGGCGGCGCGCTGCTCGGCGGCGGCGATCTGGCGGTCAGCCTCGGCCTGGATCTGCCCACGCGCCTCGGCGACCCGGCGTTCGAGCTCCTGCTCGACCCCGGCCAGCGCCGTCGCGGCCTCGCTCTCAGCCTCCTGGCGCGCATTCGCGGCCTGATTGGCGATCGCTTCGCGTTCGGACTGGGAGCGCTGCTGGAGCTCCTCGAAAGCCTTCTCGGCGCGGTCTCGGCCCAGCTCGGCACCAGCCACACGGGCCTCGGCTTCGGCTTTGGCGGCGCGCTCGGCAGCAATCCGCTGGCGAGCCTCGGCGGAGATGCCGCGCAGGGTCTCCATCGCCCGCTCTTTCAGCTCGGCGCGCACCTTCTCGGTGCGCTCCTCGGCGGCGACGACCCGCTGCTCGGAGACGCGCACCCACTCCAGCGCCTGCCGGGCCACCCCGTGCATGGTCTCGGTGGCCTCACCGACTGCCCGTACCTGCCTCGCTGGATCGCTCATGCCTGGGCAAACTACTACGGCGGGGAGATCGATTCCCGCCCCGGCCCGGGTTCTCAGCTCAGATCGCGCTTCAGAACCTTGCCGGTGGCGTTGCGCGGCAGCTCGTCGAGGAACTCGACTTCGCGCGGGGCCTTGTATCCGGCCAGGTTCTTCTTCACGTGGGCACCGAGCTCGGCGGCGCTCAGCTCGACCCCCTCCTTGACCACCACGAAGGCCTTCAGGCGCTGTCCGTACTCGTCGTCCTCGACCCCGATCACCGCCACCTCGACGATGCCCTCGTAGTCGGCGATCAGGTCCTCGACCTCGCGCGGAAAGACGTTCTCGCCGCCGGAGACGATCATCTCGTCGTCGCGGCCGTCGATGAACAGGCGGCCCTCCTCGTCGAAGTGGCCGACGTCCCCACTGGAGAGGAGGCCGTCGATCGCCTCCTTGTTGCCGCCACCGGTGTAGCCCTCGAAGGACATTTCGTTGCCGACGAAGATCCGCCCGACGGCCCCCTGGGGAACCTCCTGGCCAGTCTCGTCGAAGAGCTTGATCCGGGTCCCGCGCGGCGGCTTGCCGGCGGTGCCGGGGGCGGAGCGCAGGTCCTCGGGGGTGGCGATCGTCGCGTAGGCGACCTCGGTCGAGCCGTAGAGGTTGTAGACGCTGTCGCCGAAGCGATCCATCCAGGCAATCGCCAGCTCGCCCGGCAGAGCGGAACCCGAGAGCGCCGTGATCCGCAGCGAAGAGAGGTCGTAGGAGCGCAGGACCTCGTCCGGCAGGCCGAGGATCCGCTGCACCATCACCGGCACCGCGGCCAGCACGTTGGCGCGGCTGCGCTGGATCGCGGCCAGCGTCTGCTCGGGGTCGAAGCGCCGTCGCAGCACCATCGTCGCGGCGGTAGGCAGGCTCATCACGAAGTGGAAGAAACCCCAAGAGTGGAAGAGCGGCGCCGCGATCATCATCGTCTCGCCGCTGCGGTACGGAATCTTGTCGAGCAGCGCGGCGATCGTCAGCAGGCCGTCGGGGCTGGAGCGCTGGGCGCCCTTGGGGGTGCCGGTGGTGCCGGAGGTGAGGATCACGAACCGTGGCTTGTCCGGCGGCGGCTTGTGGTCGTCGTCGCTGCCGGCGGCGATCAGCTGCTCGAGGCTGGCCTCGGCCCCGCCCATGCCGCCGTCGGTCCAGGCGACGATCCGGTGCACGGAGTCGTCGACTCCGTCCAGCAGCTCGGCGAACTCCTCGTCGTAAACGAGCGCTTTCGGGGCCTCGCGGCGGGTCACCTCGACCAACTGCGGGCCGGCGAACATCGTGTTCAGGTAGAGCGCGCTGGCGCCGATCTTGGCCGCCGCCAGGGTCGCCTCGATGAAGCCGCGGTGGTTGCGGCACATGATCCCGACCCCGTCGCCGTTGCCGATCCCGAGGCGCCGGAAGGAGTCGGCCAGCGCGTTCGAGCGCAGGTGCAGTCGCTCCCAGCTGAGCGGGCCGCGTTCGTCGAGGATCGCGATCTCGTGCGGGTGTTTGATCGCCGCGGTGGCGGCACCGGTTGCCGGCGAGGCGCCCCAGCGGGCGAAGGTCAAGCCGACGCGCACGGTTTTGTCCGGGCGCTGAGGCGCCAGCACACCGGATTGGCGCAGGACCTTGGCCTCGAAGATGAGGTCCGACACCGAGGCCCGCAGCCCCGCGCTCTTGCTCGAACTCGACATCGAAACGTGAAGACTATTCGCTCTGCACCAGCGCGACCGCGATGCAGGCGATTCCCTCGCCGCGACCGATCCAGCCCATTCCCTCGTTGGTGGTCGCCTTGACGCTGACCCGGGCCGAGGTCGCGGCGGCGATCGTCCGCTCCATCTCGGCCTTGTAGGGCCCGAGACGCGGTTGCTCGCAGATCAGGGTGGCGTCGACGTTGACGATCGCGCCGGCGATCGTCCCGACCGCGGTCCGCAGCAGATCGATCGAGTCGGCGTCGCGCCAACGCTCCTCGTCCGGCGGGAAAAGCGTGCCGATGTCGCCGCCACCGCCGGCGCCGAGAATCGCGTCGATCACCGCGTGGGAGAGGACGTCGGCGTCGGAGTGCCCCTCGAGCCCGAGCTCGTGCTCGATCTCGACGCCGCCGAGGATCAGCTTGCGGCCGGCGGCAAAGCGATGGCTGTCGTAGCCGATCCCGATCATCGCCCGGCGACCATCTCAGCCAACCCTGCTTCCGAGCGGGGCAAGGCTGCGGCGGCGCTGCTCGAAGACGCAGATCTCCCCCACCCCGATCGCGTCGAGGAACTCGACCGCGCGGTCGTATTCGAAGCCGACCTGCTCGGGCAGGTGGGCGTCGGAGGAGAGCGCGAACGGCGCCCCGGCCTCGACGCAGAGCTCGGCGAAGCCGTGCGCCGGGTAGAGCTCACCGACCGGCTTGCGCAGCCCCGCGGTCGAGATCTCGACCGCGATCCCGCTCTCGGCGATCGCCTCGACGGCCGGCTCGTAGAAGCGGCGCAGGTCGCCCCCGGGGGCCGGCCGGTCGCGGCCCCAGACCTTGACCAGATCCGGGTGGGCGAGGATGTCGAAGAGGCCGGAGCGAGCGCAATCGGCGAGCGCCTCGAAGTAGCGGCCCCAGATCTCCTCCGGGTCCTCGCTGCCCTCCCAGACGTCGAAGCCGTCGTGGTCGACGGCAGAGTCGCCCTCGCCGATGAAGTGGACCGAGCCGACGACGTAATCGAAGGGGCGTCCCTCCAGCAGCGCCGCCGTCTTCTCCTCGGCGCCGGGGATGAAATCGCACTCGACCCCGAGCCGCAGCGGCGTGCCGCGCACGAACTCGCAGTAGGCGTCGAGGTCGTCGTTCGCATTCTCGACCCAGAGCGGGTGGTCCCAGAGCTCGAGCGCCTGGCGGAATCGGTACACGTGCTCAGAGACGCCGAGCTCCTCGATTCCCGCCGTCGCCGCGGCAGCCAGGTAGCGCTCGACGTTCTCGTCGACGAAGTAGCGCCCACCCGGTGTGTCGGGGTCGTCGGGGCGCAGGTGCAGGTGGTAGTCGGTCAGCATCAGAGTCGAGCCTAACCAAGCCGTGACGTGGATACGCTGGCCACGTGATCCACCTGCGAATCGTTGCCCCGGTCGACCGCTCCGAGCGCGTGGTCGAGCTGCTCGAGGCCTCGGAATCGACCAGCAACCTCGTTTACCTGCCGGACGCCGCCCGCAAGCCCGCCGGCGACGTGATCCTCTGCGACGTCGCCCGCGAGGACGCCAGCGTCCTGATCGAGGACCTGCGCGATCTGGCGATCCCCGAGCACGGTTCGATCGCGATCGAACAGATCGACTCGCACATCTCCGAGGCGGCCGAGCGCGCCGTCAGCGCTGCCCGTGGCGCGCCGTCCGACGCGGTGGTCTGGGAGGAAGTCGAGGCCCGCACCTCCGAGAGCACCGAGCTCGGTGGCCACTTCCTGATCTTCATGGTTCTCTCCTGCCTGATCGCCGCGATCGGGATCTACCTCGAATCTCCGATCCTGATCATCGGCGGCATGGTGGTCGGGCCCGAGTTCGGCCCGCTGGCGGGACTATGCGTGGCGATCGTCGACCGCCGCCGCGACGTCGCCGGGCGCTCGCTGACCGCGCTCGCGGTCGGCTTCCCGCTGGCGATCACCGCCGCCTTCCTCTTCACCCTCTTCGCCGACGCGACCGGGCTGCTGGACTCCGACTTCGAGAGCTCCGAACACCTGCTCACCGACTTCATCGCCCACCCCGACACCTTCTCCTTCATCGTCGCCGCACTTGCCGGCGCCGCCGGCGTGCTCTCCCTCACCTCGGCCAAGTCGGGGGCACTGATCGGCGTGTTGATCTCGGTGACGACGATCCTCGCCGCCGCCAACATCGGCATCGCCCTGGCGCTCGGAGACTGGGTCGAGTGGCGCGGGGCGATCGCACAGCTGGCGGTCAACCTGGCCGCGATCGTCCTCGCCGGCGTCGCCACCCTGCAGATCCAGCGCTCGCTCTACAAGCGCCGCCGGCGCCGGCATCTGGCCGAGTAGGGTCGGCAGCGAAATGTGGCACCAGCTTCCCCTCCTGCTGCTCGCCCTCGTCGCCGGGACGGCGATCAGCGCGGCACTCGGCGCCGCCAACTTCGGCGTCGCCCTCAGCGTCGGTGCGCTCTGCTTCGCGGCGACCGTGGTCGCCCTGATCCTCACCGAATGACGGAGCGGCCTACCCGCCGCGCTCGCAGAGCAGCATCGCCGCAACTCTGAGATCCAGCGGCGTCGTCACCTTCAGGTTCTCCGGCCCGCAGGGGTGCAGCAGCACCGTCCCCCCCGCCGCCTCGACCAGCATCGCCTCGTCGGTGGCGGCGTCGCGAGTGGCCTCGCCGACCTCGAGCGCCGCCCGCAGCGCCTCCGTCCTGAAGATCTGAGGCGTCTGCGCCCCCCACAGCCGCGAGCGATCCAGGGTCGCCTCGATGCTGAGGTCTGCGTTTTCCTCGCTATACGGGGAAAATGCAGACCTCGACGGATCGCCGACCTGCTTGACGGTGTCCGTGACCGGAGTGGCGGCAATCGCCCCAGCGGCCTCGGGGCTCGCTTCGAGCGTCGCCACGATCGCTTCGATCAATTCAGGCGTGATCAACGGCCGGGCCGCGTCGTGGATCGCGACCAACTCGGTATCCACCACGGCAAGCGCGTTGGCGACGGACTGAGCCCTGGTCGTCCCTCCCGCCACCACCGTCGTCGAGCCGTCATCCGGACCTACCTGCCGGATGTTCGGATGACGGCTCGACGAGTCCGGCGGTGCCGCCACAACTATCGAACTAACCGACTCGCACGCCCCAAAAGCATCGAGCGACCACGCAACCATCGGCCGCCCCGCCAAAGGCACGAAGGCCTTCGGGCCGCCGGCTCCGAGACGCTCCCCGGAGCCGGCTGCCGCGATGACCGCGGTCACATCTGCTGCGGAACTACGCCGTGGCGGCGAAGCGCTCCTCCAGCAGTCCGTCGAGGTATTCCTCCGCGCCCTCCTCGTCCTTGTCGAGCGCGTACATGAACTCCGAGGCGAGGATCTTCTTCGCCCGCGTGTACATCTGCTTCTCACCGGTGGAGAGACCCTTTTCCATCTCGCGGATGGCAAGATTGCGAACGACCTCGGCCAGCTCGAAGACGTCACCGGTCTTGATCTTCTCGCGGTTGTACTTGAAGCGCCGGTTCCAGTTCTTCGGCATCTCCGAGACTTCGTCCGTGAGGACGTCGGTGACTTTTTTGATTTCTTCCTCGTCGATGATCCGGCGCAGGCCCGCTTTGCCGGCGTTTTCGCAGGGGACCATCACCGTCAGCTCGTTGTGGAGGATCTTGATCGTGAGGTATTCACGTTCCTCCCCCATCAACTCGCGAGTCTCTTTGGTCATCACCAGGCCAGCGCCGTGGTGGGGGTACACGACCTTGTCGCCCTCCTCGAAGTCGCAGACGTACACGACGTCCTCCTCGAAGACCTCCTCGATCGTGGCCTCGTCTAGCTCGGGAATCGGTGGCTCCTTTCGTGTGTGCTTTTGGCGCCTGTCGCCGTCAGCTCTGTAAGTACCGGTCGGCCAGGTCGACCTCCTGGAGCCTGCGCAGGCCCTCGCGGATGTCTTTGGCCCGCGAGGGCCCGACTCCGTCGACGGCGGCAAGGTCGGCATCGGAGGCCGCGATGACCTCCTCCAACCCGCCCAGCTCGTGGGTGATCTTCTGGACGACAAGTTTGGGGATCCTCGGCACCCGGCCCAGGACGCGGTAGCCGCGCGGGGCAACGGGGAAGTCGAGCGTGTTCAGCTTGCGGTCGTAGCCGAGCAGCTCGGCGAGGCGACCGAAGTCGAGCACGTCTTGGTGGGGCATACGACTGAGCGCGTGCAGCACCGCGGTCAGGTTGCGCTCGGAGTCCTCGACCGAGTAGTCGCGGATCAGCGCGGTCTTGTCGGCGGCGACGCCGACCATGGTCTCCTCCAGCTGCATCTCGATCAGCCGACCCTCGGTGCCGAGCTCGACTATGTAGCGCTCGACCTCGACCGCCATCCGCGTCACCAGCTCAGCCCGCTGCAGCACCGCGAGCGCGTCGTGGAGCACGCCGCCGCCCTCGAACTCGAGCACGGTCAGCCGCGCCGAGACCTGGTCGAGGCGCTCGCGGTACTTCTCGAGCGTCGCCAGGCCCTGGTTTGCCTTGGCCAGCACCGCGGGGATGTCCTGCAGGATGTACTTGGTGCCCTCGACATAGAGGGAGACGACGTCGCGGCGCTGCGAGATCGCGATCACCAGCGCCTCGGTCTGTTTGGAGACGCGCTCGGCGGTGCGGTGGCGGGTCCCCGTCTCCGAGCTGAGGATCGTCGGGTCGGGCATCAGCTGCACGTTGGCCCAGGCGATCGTGGTCGCCTCCTGGTTGAGCACGATCGCCCCGTCCATCTTCGCCACCTGGTAGAGCATCGCCGGGGTGTAGTCGATGTCGAGCTTGATCCCGCCCGAGAGCAGGTGGGAGATGTCATCGAGGTCACCGACCACCAGCAGACCCCCGGTCCGGGCGTGGACGATGTTGTCAATACCCTCTCGCAGAGAGCCGCCAGGGGCGACCACGTCGAGGGCCCGGAGTAGGCGGGGATCTTGACGTTCAGAAAGCTCTTGAAGCTCGTCCCCGGACAGTGATGCCATCGCCATTAAGGATGGCAAAAAGCGCTCTGGAATGCGGTGCGGTCATACCCGAGTGGACACGTCGGAAATCGCTTTGTCAAGCTCAGAGGTGGAAGCGCCGGTGGTGCTGGTGGTGGCGCAGCTGATCGGGCGGTGGATCGCCGGCCACGACCGGGTCGGGACCGGGAGGATCCGGGTCGCGGACGAAAGCCCAGGTGAGGCCGGCGCCGATCGCGCAGAGGCCGACCACGACCCAGGTCGAGCCCGCGACCGCATCGGCGAAGGAGTCGCCGCTCCCGAGCAAGGCGTGGAAGACCGTCCCGCTCGCCGCCAGGGCGACGGCGCCGGCCACGAGCCGGTTCATCGCCAGCACCCCGGCGGCGATCCCCACCTTCTCAGCCGGCATCGCCGCCATCGCCGCGGTCGACATCGGCGCGTAGACGAAGCCGAGGGCGATCCCGAACAGCAGGTAGCCGCCCAGCAGGGTCCCATAGGAACTGGAGGCGTCGACCTGGGTCAGCACCAGCATTCCGGCGGTTCCCAAGACCATCCCGATGGTCATCAACCGGCGCGCGCCGAATCGGCCGATCAGACGGCCGGAGAAGGGCGAGATGACGATCATCGGCGCCGTGATCGGCAGGATCAGCAAGCCGCTCTCGACCGCGGAGTGACCCAGCGCGTCCTGCAGGTACTGCGGCTGGAAGAACATCACCGCCCAGTAGGAGCCGACCAGGGCAAAGGCGGCGGCGGTGGCGCCAAAGTAGGGACCGTTGCGAAAGAGGGAGAGTTCGACCAACGGCTCGCGCGCCCGGCGCTCGACGAAGGCGAACGCGAGCAGCGCCAGCGTCCCCGCCAGCCCGACGGCGAGGGAAGGGCCCGCCCCCCAGGCGCGACTCTCGACCAGCGCCACGACGATCGCGAAGAGTCCGGCGCTGAGCAGCGCCAGGCCACTCCAGTCGATCTTCGTGCCCGAGCCCGGATCGGTCGACTCGGGCGCCGCCGCGGCCATGATCGCGATCCCGAGGGCGGCGATCGGCACGTTGACCCAGAAGATCGCGCGCCAGTCGATTTCGATCAGAGCCCCACCCGCAAGCGGGCCGATCGCCAGCGCGACCGCCGAGACCGCGGCCCAGATCCCGAGCGCGCTCGCCTGCTCCGCGCGGCCCGGAAAGACGTTGCAGATCAGCGCCAGCGAGAGCGTCAACATCGGCGCCGCACCGACGCCCTGGACGACGCGGCCGGCGATCAGCATCTCCGGGCCGCTTGCCGCGCCCGAGAGCACGGAGCCGGCGGCGAAGATGACCATGCCGAGCAGGAAGGCGCGCTTGCGACCGAACATGTCGCCAAGCCGGCCGGCGCTGATCACGAGGATTGCGATCGTCAGCAGGTAGCCGTTCATCATCCACTGCAGCGCCTCCGAGGAGGCGTCGAGGTCGCGATGGATGACCGGCAGCGCCAGCGCCACCACGGTCGAGTCGAGCATCAGCAGGAAGAGCCCGGCGCAGGCGCCGGCAAGGGTCCACCATTGGCGGGTCACGCGGGCAGACTACGTTGCTCGGAGGTCACCAAAGGGCGTGGTATCGGTACCCCTCCGCGGGAATTGCCTCGCGCACCTGCGGTGCGGCTCGTGATGTTGCTGCCCGCCTATGGCGGGCAGGAATCGGATTGCATTTCCGCCGCCTTCGGCGACATTCCCGCCTCGGGGTACCGACACCACGCCCCGAAGCGAGCCCCGGCAGACGAACAGCAGAGAGACCACACTCTCGCACAGCTATCAATAGACGTTCGGGTCACGGCCATTCAGCCGAGGCGCCCGAACCCTGGACCTCTTCAACGCGAAAGATCTCGCACCCTGAGCCGTCCCAGGTGTGCGTGTTGGAGGAGGGGTCCGGTCGACCTCTGGGCGAATGTCGCCCGAAGGGCGCGGAAATGCAATCCGGTTCCTGCGCGCCATAGGCGCGCGCACACATAGTGAGCAAGTCCCCTTTAGGGGACGCGAATCAATTCGCCCAGAGGTCGACCGGACCCCTCCCCCGCCCCGCTCAGTCCCGCGGGTCAGCCAGTAACCACAAGATCGCGCCGCGGCTCGATGCCCCAGCGCTCACCGACGGCTAAGAGGTCTGCGCTGAGGCCCCAGCGGTCGGGCTGCTCGGCGCCGTCGTGTTCGGCGCTGGCGCCCTTCAGGACCATCGAACCGGTGTTGTCGCCGATCGCCCGGATCGCGTCGCGCTCGGCCTCGCCGATCCGCTGCTCGGTCGGCAGCGCCGCCAGCTCGGCCCGCTTCTCCTCGATCGGGCGGGCGCCCTCGCCGACCTCCTGGATCAGGGTCGGAGCCACGCACTCGACCGCGGGGTGGGCGAGGTTCCACTGGCAGGCGAGCTGGATCGTGGTCAGGTCGGCCTGCTCGGCGAACGGACGCAGGCGCTCCAGCTTCTTCAGGCCGGCCTCGATCCAGCCGGCCGGCCTGAACGAGCGGTGGTCGGTGCGGCCAAGTTCGATGCCGGGTCGGAGGTCGCCCCAGAAGAGGCCGCCGTAGTCGACGACCCGGGTCAGGACCTTGACCTCGTGACGGGCGGCAGCGTCGAGACAGAGCTCTCCGGGCCATGGCTCGAGCGGGTTGAGGATGATCATTGCCCAGTCGATGCGGTCGCCGAAGCGCTCCAGGCAGGAGAGGATGTCGAGGGTGAAGCCGTTTGCCGGTCCGGGCGCGACCCCGATCCGCGCCGTCAACCCCGCCTCGCGCAGCGCCGCCATTCCGTCCCAGACGACCTCCGAGCTGTAGCCGATGCGATCGGGGTTGTGCAGGAACAGCAGGTCGAATGAATCGACGCCGAGCCGCTCGAGGCTGGCCTCGGTCGCCATCCGCAGGTAGGACGCGTACTGGTCGGGCTTGCGCAGAGCCGGATCGGTGAAGCGCGGGAAGCCCTTCGGCCCGTTGCGCTCGCCGTCGTAGAAGTCGTGGCCGACGGCGCCGACGAGGCTGTAGCCCTCGCGGGGGAGGTCGACAAGTGCCTGGGCGAGAACACGATCGGCCTCGCCCTGGCCGTAGGTGTCCGCGGTCAGGACCGTCTCGATGCCGCCGCCTGGGCGCAGCAGGGAGATCAGGCGCTGCTCTTCGATCGCCTCCCCGAAGTGGAGGAAGCGGCCGCCGCTCCAGGTGCCGATCGCGCTGCGGCCGGGCTCGCCCGTACTCATCGCGCCGCTCGGGTCAGGACTCGGGCGAGTCGCCGCTCGGAGCGGCGACGCTCTCGTCGCCGTGCTCGCCGTCGTCGCCGTGCTTGGCGCCCACCCCGACCTTCTCGGGCTCGGGCTTCTTCGGCTTCGGCGCCGGCTTCTTCGGGGCGATGATCTCCAACTTCAGCGGCCGGTCTTCCTCGTCCCCGGAAGGGTCGCGGCTGACCATCACCGTCGAGCCAGGCTCCATCTCGCCTTGACGCAGGACTTCGTCGGCCAGCGGGTCCTCGATGTAGCGCTGAATCGCGCGGCGCAGCGGCCGAGCACCCATCGACGGGTCCCAGCCTTTCTCGACGAGGATGTCCTTCGCGTCCTCGGCCAGCTCCAGCTGCAATTCGTGCTCGGCAACCTGGACGCGGACGCGGGCGATCATCAGGTCGATGATCTCCTTGACCTCGTCCTTGGCGAGCTTGTGGAAGACGATCACCTCGTCGATCCGGTTGAGGAACTCGGGCCGGAAGACTTTCTTGAGATCGCTCATGATCCGGTTCTTCATGTCGCCGTAGGACATGCCGGTCTCGTCGGAGACGGTGAAGCCGATCGAGGTGTTCTTCGAGATCTCCGAAGCGCCGATGTTCGAGGTCATGATCACGATCGCGTTGCGGAAATCGACGGTGCGACCCTGGGCGTCGGTGAGCCGCCCGTCCTCGAGGATCTGCAGGAGGATGTTGAAGACATCCGGGTGCGCCTTCTCGATCTCGTCGAGCAGCAGCACCGAGTAGGGCTTGCGCCGCACGGCCTCGGTCAGCTGGCCGCCCTCGTCGTAGCCGATGTATCCGGGAGGCGAGCCGACCAGACGACTGACGGCGTGCTTCTCCATGTACTCGGACATGTCGATCCGGATCATCGCCTCCTCGTCGCCGAACAGGAAGTCGGCGAGGGTGCGGGCGAGCTCGGTCTTGCCGACCCCGGAGGGCCCGAGGAAGATGAACGAGCCAGCGGGGCGCTTGGGATCCTTGATCCCGGCCCGCGAGCGGCGGATCGCTTTCGAGACAGCGGTTATCGCGACCTCCTGGCCGATCACCCGCTTGTGGAGTTCCTCCTCCATCCGGATCAGTTTTTTGGTCTCGGCCTCGGTCAGTTTGAAGACGGGGATGCCGGTCCACATCGAGACGATGTCGGCGATCTCCTCTTCGCCGACGACCGGGCGCTCGCCATTCTCGCCCTCCGCCCACTCGTCTTCGAGCTGGCGCTTTTTCGTCGTCAGCTGGCGCTCGGTGTCGCGCAGATTGGCGGCCTTTTCGAACTCCTGGGCCTCGATCGCGGCCTCCTTCTCGCGCCGCGTCGTCTCGATCTCCTCCTCGAGGTCGCGGTAGACCGGCGGCGTGCTCATCGACTTGATGCGCATCCGCGAGCCCGCCTCGTCGATCAGGTCGATCGCCTTGTCGGGCAGGAAGCGGTCGGAGATGTAGCGGTCGGCGAGCTCGGCGGCCGCGGCCAGGGCCTCGTCGTTGATCGTGACTTTGTGGTGCTGTTCGTAGCGCTCGCGCAGGCCTTCGAGGATCCGGACCGTGTCCTCGGGCGAGGGCTGGTCGACTTTGATCTGAGCGAAACGGCGCTCCAGCGCCGAGTCCCGCTCCAGGTACTTGCGGTACTCGTCGAGCGTGGTGGCGCCAATCGTCTGCAGCTCGCCGCGGGCCAGGGCCGGCTTCAAGATCGAGGCCGCGTCGATCGCGCCCTCGGCGGCACCGGCGCCGACCAGGTTGTGGAGCTCGTCGATGAAGAGGATGATGTCGCCACGCTGGGTGATCTCTTTCATCACCTTCTTGAGGCGCTCCTCGAACTCGCCGCGGTACTTGGAGCCGGCGACGAGAGCGGCCAGATCGAGCGTGTAGATCTGTTTGTTCTTCAGCAGCTCCGGGACCTCGCCCTTGTTGATGCGGGCGGCCAGCCCCTCGACGACGGCGGTCTTGCCGACGCCGGGCTCGCCCAACAGCACCGGGTTGTTCTTGGTGCGGCGGGAGAGGATCTGCATGATCCGCTCGATCTCGGTCTCGCGACCGATCACCGGGTCGAGCTTGCCCTCCTCGGCGAGGCGGGTGAGGTTGCGACCAAACTGGTCGAGCAGTTTCGAAGACTTTTTGCCCTCGCCCTGACCGCTGCCGCCACCGCTGCCCTGACGACGGCCGCCGGGGCCGGAGAGCATGCGGATGACCTCGTTGCGGATCTTGTCCGAGTCGGCGTCGAAGTCGAGCAGGATGCGGGCGGCGACGCCCTCGTTCTCACGCACGAGGCCGAGCAGGATGTGCTCGGTGCCGATGTAGTTGTGGCCGAGCGAGAGCGCCTCGCGCAGGGCGAGCTCGAGCACCTTCTTGGCACGCGGCGTGAACGGGATCTGGCCGGAGGTGACCTCCTCGCCGGAGCCGACGATGCGGACGACCTGCGAGCGAACCCTTTCGACGGTGATGTCGAGCGACTCGAGAACACGCGCAGCCAAGCCCTCCTCCTCGCGGAGCAGGCCGAGCAGGATGTGCTCGGTGCCGATGTAGTTGTGCTTGAGAGTCCGGGCCTCCTCCTGCGCTAGGACGACGACCTGACGAGCTCGCTCAGTGAATCGCTCGAACAAAATGAAAACCTCTTCTTGGTCGAAACCCGGTTGGCCCGAGTCGGTACCACAGACACCCTTCGTTATCGGAAGGTGCCCTTGTGTCCCTTAACTCTACCGAGAGCGTCAGTCCGGCTCGGTGCGCCGGCTCCGCGCTAAGAGCGGGGTTTCAGCGATGACCGAGAGCGCTTTCTCGCCGATGCGGGCGGAATCGGGCCGTAGGATCGGCCCGTGCCGTCCTCGCCGCTCGCCGCATTCGCCGCTGCCAACGGCCTCAGCTTCGCGCCCACGGCGGAGTTGCCGGCGCGGGGTCGCACGCTGTCGGAGCCCAGCGGCGAGGTCGAGGGAGCCGCCAGCGGCGTCCTCCCAGGGGGCATCGAGGGGACCTTGGCGCGCTTCGTCTACGTCTTCAGGACGACCGATTCCGACAACAACACCAGCGAAGAACGGCGCCCCTTCACGCTGGTCGTGACCGAGATCCCGGAGAGCATCGGCTTCATCCCCTTCTTCGGCTTCTCGGGCCCGGCCAGCAAGATCGACGCCAGGGCAGGCGGCGAGGACATGGTCACGATCGACATGGACCGATCGGAGCTGCTCGAGCACGCGCGCGCCTACGCCTACCGGGGGACCGACGAACACTGGCTGGCGCAGTTGCTCTCGCCGGCCCTGGTCCAGTGGCTCGAGCGCTGCCCCGAGGACTTCGGCTTCGAGCTCGCCAGCGGCGTTCTCTGCGTCGGCCGCGGCGGCTACATCGGCGACGCCGACGAGCTGCGGGCGCTCTGCACCGACGCGGCTCACCTCGCCGGGGCGATCCGCCAAGAGGCCCTGGAGGAGGTCGGGACCGGCGGCGAGGAGGAGTCGGCTGCGCGGGATCCCAACGCGGTCGATCCGGCGATGGAGGCGGCGCTGGCGGCGGTGCCACTGGACCCGCCCGCCAACCGTGCCGCGGCGCTCGGCGCCTTCAGGAGCTACGCGCGGACCGCGCCGGCGACGATCTTCGGGTCGCTGAGGTTCGCGGTCGCCCTGACGCTGGTCCTCAACGTGCCGGGGATCGCGCTGCCGATCGTGCTGCTCAGCGCCGGCGCCTACCTGCCGCTGGCGGCGATCGAGCTGGCGGTGGTCCTGGTGATCTTCAGCTTCTCCTACCGCAGCCGGATCAAAAAGAGCGCGGCCAAGTACGCCGAGGAGGCCTTCTACCGCGCCTACGCGGCCGAGCGCGAACTGACCCTGGAAGAACCGCTGCGCTTCGTCGCGACCCACGCTGAAGCGAAGCTCCGCTTCAAACCCGACCGCGTCCTCAGCGGGCAGCTGCCGGGTGGTTCCGCCGGCGCCCTTGCCGTGGCCGGCGACGGCAGCAGACGCGCCGATCGGATCGCCGTCGTCGCCGGGCCGCGCGGGCCGGTGGCCGAAGCCGAGCTGCAGGCCGAGGCCCCGGGCCTCTCCGCGCAGACGCTCGACGGTTACCGCGAGCGGCTGGCGGAGGAAGTCGCCGAAGACCTGGCGACGCGACCGGCCTGAGCGGCAGCGACTCGCTCAGGTTTTCATCGCCGGGAACAGCAGTACTTCGCGGATGCTGGCGGCCCCGGTCAGCATCATCACCAGGCGATCGATGCCGAGACCGACGCCGCCGGTCGGTGGCATCCCCTGTTCGAGCGCTTCGACGAAAAGCTCGTCGTAGGGCTGCGCCTCGTCGTCGCCGCGGGCGATCTCGGCCCGCTGCTGCTCGAAGCGCCGCCTCTGCTCGTCCGGGTCGTTGAGCTCGCTGAACGAGTTGGCGATCTCGACGCCGCCGGCGAATGCCTCCCAACGCTCGACCAGGCCCGGCTCGGAGCGGTGCGCCTTGGCGAACGGCGAGAGCTCGGTCGGGTAGTCGAAGATGAAGGTCGGCGCGATCAGGCCGGGCTCGACGTCGCGGGAGAGCAACCCGTCGACCAGCTTGCCCCAGCCCTGCTTCGGATCGACCTTGCCGCCGATCGCCGTGGCCAGGGCGTCGCGGCTCGGGTGCTCGGAGATGTCGATGCCCGAGCGCTCGAGAATCGCCTCGCGCAGGGTGATTCGCCGCCAGGGGGGCGCAAAGTCGATCTCGACCTCGCCGCGTTTGACGACCGTGGTCCCCAGCACCCGCTCCGCGGTCTCGGCGACCAGCAGCTCGAGGTCGTGGGCCGTCTTCTCGTAGTCGGAGTAGGCCTCGTACCACTCGAGCATCGTGAACTCGGGGTTGTGCTTGTGGGAGACGCCCTCGTTGCGGAAGTCCTTGCCGAGCTCGTAGACGCGGTCGATGCCGCCGACGATCAACCGCTTCAGGTAGAGCTCGGTGGCGATCCGCAGGTAAAGGTCGCGATCGAGGCTGTTGTGATGGGTGACGAACGGTCGCGCCAGGGCGCCGCCGTAGAGCGGCTGCAGGACCGGCGTCTCGACCTCGACATAGCCGTGTTCGTCGAGCCAGCGGCGGATCTCGGTGATCGTGCGAGCGCGGACGCGGAAGCTGCGACGGCTCTCCTCGTTGGCGATCAGGTCGAGCTCGCGGCGGCGGAAGCGCGTCTCGGTGTCCTCCAGGCCGTGGAACTTGTCCGGCGGCGGGCGCAGGCTCTTGGCCAGCAGGCGCCAGCGGTCGATCGCCAGCGAGAGCTCGCCACCGCGCCGGGTCGCCATCGCCGTGCCCTCGACGCCGACGATGTCACCGAGATCGAGGTCGACCAGCATCGCGTAGGCCTCGGGGCCGAGCAGGTCCTCGCGCGCGTGCAGCTGGATCTCGCCGCTGCCGTCGCGGAGGTCGATGAAGCAGGCCTTGCCGTGGCCGCGGCGGGCGCTGATGCGGCCGGCGACGCGGTGGCGGGACTCGGTCTCGATCCCCGGCGCCAGTCCCTCGTGGGCAACCCTCACCTCGGCAATGTCCTCCCGTGCGGAGAACTCATGCGGAAACGGCTCGACCCCCGCCTCGCGAATCCGCCCCAGCTTCTCCCGACGGTCGCGAAGAACGTCAGAGAGCTCGTCGCTCAAACGGTCTCGATCTTCGTGATTTTAAGTTTTTTCTTCGGCCCGCGCGGGACCTCGACGGTGACCACGTCGTTGCGCTTTTTGCCGATCAGGGCTTTGCCGATCGGCGACTCGTTGGAGAGCTTGTGCTCGACCGGGTTGGCCTCGGTCGAGCCGACAATCTGGAATTTCTGCGAGTCGCCGGTTTTCTGGTCTTTGACGTGGACGACCGAGCCGAACCCGACCTCATCGGTGCTGAGAGATTTCTCGTCGATCACCATCGCCCTTCGCAGCCGCTCTTCGAGCTGGGCGATCCGGCCCTCGAGCAGCGCCTGTTCGTTCTTGGCATCGTCGTATTCGGCGTTCTCGGAGATGTCGCCGAATTCGCGCGCCTCCTTGATCCGAGCCGCCACCTCACGGCGTTTCGTGGTCGAGAGATGCTCGATCTCCTGTTTGAGTTTCTCGAGACCCTCGGGGGTGATGACCGCCTGGCGACTCACTGTGCACTACCTCGCTTTTGGGTTGGTGGGAGCCCGAAACAGGTAACCCCCGGACCGAAAAAAACGCCCCGATGCGGCTGCCTAACTAGCCGCATCCAGGCTCAGAGTCGCGGGATTATAGCGAGGGCCGGAAGCGGGCAATCAAACCGTTCTCAGCGGCTCGCTGGGCTCCCCCAGGGAGCCGATTAATTCTCTTGCGCGGTCGAGGTCGGCGCTGCGCTGGAGCTCGTCGGCCAGCGCTGGCGGCGCCTCCAGACGCTCGCTGTACCAGGGGTAGAACTTGCGCAGGTAGCGCTCGGCCCGTTCGGCTCCGAGATGTTCCTCGGCACGAGCGACGACCCAGAGCAGCTCGGCGACGACCTCCTCCCGCGCCGGCGGCTCGCTGCGGCGGCCGGTCAGTTCCTCGAAGACCCAGGGGTTGCCAAACGAGCCGCGAGCCATCATCACCGCAGCGGCACCCGACTCCTCGTAGGCGGCGCGGGCAGCGGCGGCGCTGCTGAGCCCGCCGGAGACGATCACCGGCACCTCCACCCGTTCGACCAGCTCGCGCGTCAGCGCGTAGTCGGGCTGGCCCTTGTGCCCCTTGGTCGCGGCCCGCGGGTGGAAGGCGATCGCCGCCACCCCGGCCTCCTCGACCAGCCGCATGGCCAGCTCGAAGCCAGATCGATCCCCCGCCTCGATCCCCGAGCGCAGCTTCACCGTCACCGGCAGGCCGCTGCCCTCGGCGGCGCCGCGGGCCAGGGCCAGGGCCAGCTCGGGATCGCGCAGCAGCTGTGCGCCGGCGCCGGTGCGGCGCACCTTCGGCACCGGGCAGCCCATGTTGATGTCGATCAGGTCGGCGCCGGCCTCGGCGGCGATCTTCGCCCCCGAGCGCATCACCTCGGCGTCGTGGCCGAAGAGCTGGACCGAGACCGGATGCTCGTCGGGGTGGATCCGCATCAGGTCGCGCAGGGTGCGCTCGTTTCGGTAGTGCAGGGCGAAGCTGGAGACCATCTCCGAGACCGCGAGTCCTGCCCCGTGGCGTTTGGCCTGCAGCCGCACGAACCAGTTGCCGATCCCCGCCAAGGGCGCCAGCAGCACGCGGTTGGCGATCTCGATGCCGCCGATCTCAAAGGGCTCCGTCAGGTCTGGCTGCGGAGCTCCACTGTCACTGGTTGCGCTCATGGATCAGCCGCAATCCCCTCAGGGTCAAGAGATCGTCAACCTCGGTGATCGTCTCCGTAAAGGGAACCACGGTCGCGGCGTAGCCGCCGGTGGCGAGCAGGCGCGGGTTCGGCAACTCGCGTTCGAAGCGGCGCACGATGCCGTCGATCAGGCCGGCGAAGCCGAAGATGAACCCGGAGTTGATCGCCGCCCGGGTCGAGCGGCCGATCGCTTCCCGGGGCTCTTCGAGGTCGATCCGGCTGATCCGGGCGGCGCGGTCGATCAGGGCGCTGAGCGAGGGCGCGAGGCCGGGACCGATGGCGCCACCGAGGTACTCGCCCTCGGCCGAGACCGCGTCGATGTTGATCCCGGTGCCGAAGTCGACGGAGACGCAGGCCGCACCGAAGCGGTCATAGGCGGCGATCGCGTTGACCAGCCGGTCGGCCCCCACCTCCAGCGGGTTCTCGATCCGAATCGGCATACCGGTCCGCACCCCGGGACCGATCGTCAGGCAATCGGCTTCCAGATAGCGCTCGCTGAGCTGTTCGAACTGGGCCCCCAGCGGCGGCACCACCGAGGAGACGCAGACCGCGTCGACCGCCGTGAACGACATCTCACAGAGCGAGAAGAGGCCGTCGATGCGCTCCGCCAGCTCGTCGCCGGTCGCTCCCGATCGGGTCTGGAAGCGCCAGTGCTCGACCAGCTCCTCACCTTCGAAGACGCCGAGATGCGTTTGGGTGTTGCCGATGTCGACCGCGAGCAGCACGCGGTGATTATCGCCTGAGGAGGCAAGCGCCGCACCCTCGCGGCCGAGACGCGACCTCGAAGGGGTCGCGTCTCGGCTGACTTCTGCATAAGATCGCGCCCAATGAACGCTCGCCTCTTCATCATCCCCGCCTCGCACCCCAGCATCGCCGTCGAGCTGATGCTCGATTACAAGGGGATCGCCTACAAGCGCACCGACCTGCTGCCGGTGATCTCCAAGGGCGTGCTCCGCGCCGCCGGCTTTCCCGGCGTCACCGTGCCGGCCCTGAAGATCGACGGCGCCAAGGTGCAGGGCTCGCGCCAGATCGCCCGCGAGCTCGAGCGCCTGCGGCCCGAGCCTCCGCTGTTCCCCGCCGACCCCGCCCAGCGGGCCGCGGTCGAGGAGGCCGAGCGCTTCGGCGACGAGGAGCTCCAGCACCCGATCCGCCAGATCCTCTGGTGGGGGATGAAGCGCGACCACGCGCCGCTGCGCAGCTACTCCGAGGGCGCCAAGATCGGGGTGCCGATCGGGCTCGCCGTGAAGACCGCGGCGCCGATCGTCGCCCTCTCCGCCCACTTCAACGAAGCCGACGACGAGCACGCCCGCCAGTCGCTGGCGGCGCTGCCGGCACTGTTGGCGAAGGTCGATGACCTGATCGCGGCCGGCACGATCGGCGGCGAGCAGCTGAACGCGGCCGACTTCCAGATCGCGACCAGCCTCGGGCTGGCGATGACCCTCGACGACCTGCGTCCGGCGATCGAGAACCGGCCGGCGGGGGCACTGGCCCAGCGCGTCGTCCCCAACTACCCCGGACGGATGCCGGCGATCCTGCCCCCGGCCTGGCTCGAGCCGCTGCGCGACAGCGCCCCGACCCAAGCCTGAGGCTTTTTTAGGTCTCAGGGCGCCGAAAAAGCTTCAGAGTTCGCCGCGGCGCTCGACTCGCTGCTCGTCCGGCGACAGCGCCGCCAGCGACTCGGCGAGGCGGGTTCCGTCGGGCAGGGTCAGCTCGGGGTCGAGCTCGAGCAGAGGTGCCAGCACGAAGCGGCGCGTCGTCACCTCGCGATGCGGCAGGGTCAGGCGCTCGCTCTCCAGCTCGATCTCGCCCAGCAGCAGCAGGTCGACGTCGAGCGGACGCGGACTGTGGCGGGGCAGGTCAAAGGCGCGACCGCGCTCTGCCTCGACCGCCTTGCAGGCGTCGAGCAGCGACTCGGGGGCGAGGTCGGTCTCAACGCGAACGGCGGCGTTGAGGAAGTCGGGCTGGTCGAGGATCTCCCCGACCGGCGCGGTCACGTAAAGCGAGGAGACTGCCTCCACCTCCACCCCACGCTCGCCGAGCAGTCGGGTTGCCGCCCGCAGGTGGCCGGCGGAGTCGCCGACGTTGGAGCCGAGGCCGAGATAACCGCGCACCGGTGGAACCAACCGCCTAGCGCTCGGGCGACCCGGGGTCCTCGTCGGCAGCGCGTTCCTGGGTCACCTCGACCGCGACCTCCTGGATCGCCAACGGCAGCGGCGGCTCCGGCTTGGAGGCCCGCACCCGCACCGATTCGCAGCCGTAGCGCTCCATCAACCGCTCGCCGATCACCTGCGAGAGCCGCTCCAGGGTTTTGTAGCTGCGCTCGGTTGCGGCCAGGGCGACGATGTCGCAGACCTGGGCGTAGTCGACCGTGTCCTCGAGGCGGTCGGTGAGGACCGCGTCGCAGTCGGGCACGTCGAAGGAGATGTCGAACTCGAGCCTTTGCCCAACCTCCTGCTCGGCCTCAGAGACGCCGTGGTGGGTGTAGATCGAGAGGCCGCGCAGCTCGACTTCGGCGCTCGACTCGATCCCGCCCTCGTGGTCGTGTGCCTCCATCCCGGTCAACCTACCTGTCCGTGGACGGCGCTGGCCACGGCCAGCGCCTGCCCGACCTCGGCGACGTCGTGGACGCGGAGCACGTCGGCGCCGCTGGCGGCGGCGAGGACGGCGGTGGCGATCGTGCCCCCGAGCCGCTCGCCGGCCGGCGAGCCATCGAAGGCGGCGAGGAAACTCTTGCGCGAAGTCCCGATTACCAGCGGCTGGCCGAGCTCGGCCAGCTCGGGCAGCCGCCGCAACAGCTCGAGGTTGTGCTCGGCGGTCTTGCCGAACCCGATCCCGGGGTCGAGCCAGATCCGCTCGGCGGCGATCCCGGCGGCGAGTGCGAACTCAGTGCGTGCCAGGAGGAAGCCCTTGACCACGTCGACGACATCGTCGTAGCTGGGAGCATCCTGCATCGTCTGCGGATCGCCGCGCATGTGCATCAGAACCACGGTGGCGCCCCGCTCGGCGCAGAGCGCCGCCATCTCCGGGTCGCGAAGGGCGGTGACGTCGTTGACGATCGTGGCGCCTGCAGCGAGGGCCGCCGCGGCGACTCCGCCCTTGGAGGTGTCGACCGAGACCGTCGCCCCGTCGCCCGCCAGCGCCTCGATCACCGGCAGCACCCGCGCCCGCTCCTCGGCCTCCGATACCGGCTGCGACCCCGGCCGCGTCGATTCGCCGCCGACGTCAAGGATCGCCGCCCCCTGCTCGGCCAGTTCCCGGCCATGGGCGATTGCCCGGTCCGTATCGAGATACAGGCCGCCGTCCGAAAACGAATCGGGCGTCACGTTCACGATTCCCATCAGTTCCGTCAAGGCCTCTCCTGATCAAGCGTGGCAAGGACGCAGGGAGCGAAGTGTGCTCTGCACATGAGCGACCGAGGACGCCGCCAGGCGCAGGTCAGGAAGCGTCGCCGCCCGCGAATCCTGGCCTTGGCCTCGGATTCGGTCGGGCGGGGTCACGCTGGGGACGCTCTTCGGCTTCGGGCTCGGGGTCGGACGGCTCCGGCTCCGGCTCGTCGACGAAGACTTCGTCCTCGGATTTGCCTTCGAGCAGAGCCACGAACTGGTCGGCGTCGATCGTCTCCCGGGTCAGCAGCAATTTCGAGATGCGGTCGAGGTCGTCGTGGTTTTCGTTCAGCAGTTTGCGCGCGGTCTGGTGGGCGCTCTCGACGATGCGGCGGATCTCGTCGTCGATCTCACGGGCGATCTCGTCGGAGTAGTCGGGTTCGGAGGAGAACTCGCGACCGAGGAACGGCTGGCCGCGGTCGTGGCCGAAGACCCGGGGCCCCAGGCGCTCGGACATCCCGAAGCGCATCACCATCTGCTTCGCCGTCTCGGTCACCTTTTCGAGGTCGTTGGAGGCACCGGTGGTGATCTCGCCGAAGATGATCTCCTCGGCGGCGCGGCCACCCAGGGTCATCGCCATCGAGTCGGTCAGCTCGGCGCGGGTGGTGAGGAACTTGTCCTCGGTCGGCAGGCTGATCGTGTAGCCGAGGGCCTGGCCACGGCTGATGATCGAGATCTTGTGAACCGGGTCGGTGTTCTCCAGGAGGTGGCCGACGATCGCGTGGCCCATCTCGTGGTAGGCCGTGATCAGCCGCTCCTTCTCGCTCATCACGCGGGTTTTCTTCTCGGGGCCGGCGATCACACGCATGATCCCCTCCTCGAGCTCCTTCATGGTGATCTCGCGACTGCCGGAACGGGCGGTCAGCAGTGCCGCCTCGTTGATCAGATTGGCGAGGTCGGCGCCGGTGAAGCCGGGGGTCTGGCCGGCGAGGGTGTCGAGGTCGATCTCGCGGCCCAGCGGCTTGCCACGGGTGTGGACTTCGAGGATCCGTTTGCGGCCCTTGCGGTCGGGTCGATCGACGACGACCTGGCGGTCGAAACGGCCGGGCCGCAGCAGCGCCGGGTCGAGGATGTCGGGGCGGTTGGTGGCGGCGATCAAGATGATGTTGTCCTTCATCTCGAACCCGTCCATCTCCACCAGCAGCTGGTTCAGGGTCTGCTCGCGCTCGTCGTGACCGCCGCCCATGCCGGCGCCGCGGTGGCGGCCGACAGCGTCGATCTCGTCCATGAAGATGATGCAGGGCGAGTTCTGTTTGGCCTGCTCGAAGAGATCGCGGACACGGCTGGCGCCGACGCCGACGAACATCTCGACGAAGTCCGAGCCGGAGATCGAGAAGAAGGGGACCCCCGCCTCGCCGGCGACGGCGCGGGCGAGCAGGGTCTTACCGGTGCCCGGAGGTCCGTAGAGCAGGACGCCCTTGGGAATGCGGGCGCCGAGCGCCTGGAATTTCTTCGGGTTCTCGAGGAATTCTTTGATCTCCCCGAGCTCCTGCACCGCCTCGTCAACGCCGGCGACGTCGCGGAAGGTGATTTTCGGCGCGTCGACCGACATCCGCTTCGCTTTCGATTTGCCGAAGTTCATCACCCGCGAGCCGCCGCCCTGCATCTGGTTCATCAGGAAGATCCAGAAGCCGAGGAAGAGGATGAACGGGAGGATGTAGGTGAGCAGGGAGAGCAGGCCCGAGCCGCCGGTCCCGTGCACCTTCGTCGTGACGTCGTTTTTTTCCAGCTGGGCGACCAGCGCCGCTTCGGCGTCGGGCGGGTAGCCGGTCGAGAAGCTTTCGCCGTTCTCTTTCTTGACGTCGAGCGTTTTGTCCTTGACGTTGACCGAGACCTCGGCGATCCTGCCTTCGTCGATCAGGCCGGACTGGGCCTGGATCAGCTCGTTGTAGGGCGGCGCCTCAGGGCCGTTGTCCTGCGTGATCACGCGCTGCGCGATGAACGCCAGGATGACGACGAGCAGAATCGGAAATGCCGCGCTTTTGAAAAACCGCCTCAAGGGTAAAAATCAGCGTACCAGGGCGGTTTTCCCGCCTAGTCCTCCAGCGCGGCGACGTAATCGAGGTTGCGGTAGTGCTGCGCGTGGTCCAATCCGTAGCCGATCGCAAACCGGTTAGGGATCTCGAAGCCGATGTAGCGGGGCGAGAGCTCGACCCGCAGACGCTCCGGCTTGGTCAGCAGCGCGCAGACCTCGAGCGAGGCCGGGTTGCGCGCCCGCAGGTTTCGCATCAGGTAATGGAGGGTCAGCCCGGAGTCGATGATGTCCTCGACGATCAGCACGTGCCGGCCCTCGATCGGCGCATCGAGATCCTTGAGGATCCTGACCACCCCAGAGGAGTCTGTCTGCGAGCCATAGCTGGAGACCGCCATGAAGTCGATCTCGCAGGGGACGTCGATGTGGCGCATCAGGTCGGCGAGGAAGAGCACCGCGCCCTTGAGAACACCGACCATGAACAGTTCGCGGCCGGCATAGTCACGGCTCACCTCGGCACCGAGCTCGACGACTCGCCGCTGCAGTTCCTCCCTGGCCACCAGCGTCTCGCCGATCCCGCGCTCGCTCACCGGCGGCAGTCTAGATATATGGACGCTCAGCCGCGCTCGGCGCGCAGCAGCCCACGCTCGACCACCGCGCGGACGCCGCCTCCGAGGTCGAGCATCGCGGTCCCGGTGCGGCGCAGGGCGGCGACCTCGTCGGCGTGGCGGGCGGCACCGGCGACCGGCCGGCCGGCGGCGGCGTCGGCGAGACGCTGCACGACCAGGCGCCGCAGCGCCGACGGCAGCTGCCCGAGCCGCTCCAGCGTGATCGTGCGCCGGGGCGAGTCGGCGGAGCCGCCGATCTCCGCCTCGACGAGGGCGTCGAGGACCTCGGCCTCGTCGCGCAGCAACGCCGCCGTGCGCAGAACGTTCGCCGCCGCGGCCGGGTGGATCCGCTCCAGCTCGGGCAACAGGCCGTGGCGAATGCGGTTGCGGGCAAAAACCGTATCGGCGTTGCTGGCGTCCTCGCGCCAGTCGAGGCCGCGCTCTTCGCAGTAGGTGGTGATCTCAACCCTGGTCGTCCCCAGCAGCGGCCGCGCCAGGCGTCCGTCGTGCGGCTTCATCCCGAGCAGAGCGCGCCGGCTTGGCGAGGAAGCAAGGCGGTAGAGGATCGTCTCGACCTGGTCGTCGGCGGTGTGGCCGGTGACGATCGTCGCTCCCCTCGCCTCGGCCAGCCGGGCCGCGGCCGCGTAGCGGTTGTCGCGGGCCCAGGCCTGCAGGTTGCCGGGGCCCTCGGGCCGGCGCGGGCGCTCAACCTCCAGCTCCACCCCAAGTCGGTCGCAGAGCTCGACGCAGTGGCGCTCGTCGGCCTCCGAGCTCTCGCGCAGCCCGTAGTTGACATGGAGGGCGCCGACCTCGTCGGCAGCGCGAGCCTGCACCGCGAGGTCGAGCATGCAGACCGAGTCACGCCCGCCGGAGAGCATCGCGACGACCGGCGCCGGCGGCGCGATCAACCCGCCCGCGATTACCCGCCCGAGGAGTTCGTCGGCGTCCACGGATTGAGTCTAGGAGCGCTCAGCTACTGGCGGCGCGGACGACGAAAAGGTCGGTCGGGGTCGGGAAGCCCTTGAGGCTGACCTGACCGATCGGCTCCAGCTCCAGCTGGTCGCGCTCGGCGATCGCGTCGGCGACCCGGTCGGTGACCAGCACCTCACCGGCGAGGGCGCGGTTGACGACCCGGTGCGCGAGGTTGACCTGGCTGCCGAAGTAGTCGCCGTCGCGGTAGACGGCGTCGCCGCTGTGGATGCCGACCCGCGGCTGCGGCCGCCGCGAGAAGCGCCCCAGGAACCCGACCGCCCACTCGGTCAGCGAGGCCGCATCCGGGGAGACGACCATGACCTCGTCGCCGATCGTCTTCACGATCGTCGCCTCCCGCGGCAGCGTCTCCTCGACCGTGGCGACGAAGTTCTCGATCACGTCGAGCGCCTCGATGTCCCCCTCCTCCTCGGTGTAGCGGGTGAAGCCGGTGAGGTCGATGAAGCAGAGGGTGACGTTGACCTGGCCGAGCTCGATTTCGGCCGTGTCGGCCCCGGGTTCGGACTCCATGTGGCCGACCACGTCCTGCTCGATGAAGAAGCGCAGGTAGCGGTTGTGCAGGTACTCGGTCAGCGGCGCCGCCAGCGGCAGGACGTCGGCCGCGAGGTCGCCCATCTCCTCCGCCATCTCCAGCTCGGGGACGCCGTCGCGGATCAGCGGTTCGTGCACGTAGAGGTGGAAAAGGCGGACCTCGGCGTCGGCGATCCGCCGCATCGACTGGGCGTAGACGCGGACCAGCTGTAGGAAGGCGACCAGCGGCAGGCCGGCGGCGAGCACCCGGGCGCAGTGACGCAACGCCAGCGCGTCCTCCGGGGTGAGGTGGGTCTGACGCCCTTTCGGGGTGCCGAGGATCGCCAGGATGCGCTCGATCAGCTCTGACTCCAGGCCGGTGTCGTGGGCGATCATCTCGACCGTGACCTCCCCTTCGGCGTCGGAGAAGAGCTCCTCGGCGAAGGCGAAGGCGAGCTTGCCCTCGCGGCCGGCGCTCTTGAGGTCCTCCAGCGAGTAGCCGCGCTCACGCATCCGCGCCACCACCCGCGCCTGGGCCGCCGCGGTGGCGGTCCAGCGGCCGCGGCGGACCGGCACGATCCGCTCCTGCGCCCAGCGTTTGAGGGTCGACGCGGGAACCCCCGACCGTCGTGCCGCCTCACTCAGCGATATGCGCTCGTCGGCCATCGCGAACGAGGCTAGCCGGATGGGTGGATAACGAAGAGCGGGGCGGCCAAGGCCGCCCCGCTCTTAAGGCGCAAATGTCGGGGCTACACCCTCAAGAGGGCGTCTCCGACTCCTCGTGTAGCTGCAGGACCTCCAACCCGTCCTCACCGGTGCGGATTCGAATCGCCTCCTCGACCGGCAGCACGAAGATCTTGCCGTCGCCGACCTCGCCCGTGCGAGCGTGTTTGAGGATCGTTTCGACGACAACCCCTTTGTCTTTGTCCTCGACCACGATCTCCAGCTTGACCTTCGGCCGGACATTGACGGTGAGGGTCGAGCCGCGGTAGCGCTCGACGATGCCTTTCTGGCGCCCCGAGCCCTTGGCCTCGATGATCGACAGGGACGGAAATCCCCTGTCGAGCAGCTCAGCCCGGATCGGCTCGAACGCCTCGTGGCGGATGAACGCCTCTATTTTTTTCATGCGCTCAGTCCTCCTAGTTGGTCTCGGTAGCGGTCATCTGGGCTGGAGCCGCCGTTGGAATCGGAGCGGAGCTCGCGGTGCCCGGCAGACCAGTCGAATACTCCGGCTGCGGAATGAAAACCTCCGGATACCCATACATGCCGTGCGAGCTGATGTCGAGGCCAGCGTCCTCCTCCTCGGGGGTGACGCGCAAGCCGATCGTCGCCTTGATCAGGGCGAACGTGGCCAGTGAGAGCACGATCACCACGACGAAGACGAACACACAGGCCAGGGCCTGGACCCCGAGCTGACCCAGGGTCGAGCTGAATTCGGCGTCACCGAAGATGCCGTACCAGATACCTGGGGCGGCTCCTTCTGAGATCAGCCTCGGCGAGGCGAAGATGCCAACCGAGACGGTGCCCCAGATACCGGCCAAACCGTGCGCCGAAAGGGCGCCGACCGGATCGTCGAGCACCTTGTCGATCGCCAGCACCGCGAACACGACGAGCATGCCGGCGAGGATTCCGATGATCGGCGCCGCCCAGTACTCGACGAAGCCCGACGGGGCGGTGATCGCAACCAGACCAGCGATTGCGCCGTTGCCGGCCATGCCGACGTCGAGCGTTTTGCTCTTCAGCCAGATCGCGATCGAAGCACCGATCACGCCGGCCGCTGCCGCCAGCTGGGTGTTCAGCATGACCTCGCCGAACAGGTTGCCTTCGGTGCCGAAGGTCGAACCGCCGTTGAACCCGAACCAGCCGATCCAGAGGATGATCACGCCGAGGCCGACCAGCGGCATCGAGTGACCCGGGATCGCGCGGGGATTCCCGTTCGCGTCGTACTTGCCGATTCTCGGGCCGAGCAACAGCAGTGCCGCCAGGGCCCCGGTCGCGCCGGTTAGATGGACCACGGAGGAGCCCGCGAAGTCCATCACCGGCTTGCCGCCGACGTCGCCGAGCAGACCGCCGCCCCAGACGCCGTGGGCGATCAGCGGGTAGATGACGGCCCCGAACACGGCCGCGTAGACGACGTAGGCGCCGAACTTGATCCGCTCCAGGGTCGTACCCCAGACGATCGCCAACGAGACCGCGCAGAACGCCAGGCCGAAGAGCATCAGCATCGCGGATTCGCCGCTAACCGCTTCCCCGGCCACGTCCTGGCCGAAGTGGAAGAAGAATCCAGTGTCTCCGAAGTAGTCGTTGCCGCCACCTTCGGCGATCCCGTAGCCGACCGCCCACCAGGCGATCGTGACCACCGCGAAGTTGATGAAGATCTTGGCGACGCCGGTGCCGACGTTCTTCTGCCTCGAGAATCCGACCTCGAGGAACATGAAGCCGCACTGCATCAGGAACACGAGCACGCAGGCGACCCCGACCCAGGTCATGTTCAGCTCGCTGGACTTTTCGGCGAGCGTGTCGGAAACCGATGCCGCTGACGCCATGCTTGGCGCCATCAGCGCGGCTATTGCCGTCAACGCAGCGGCAATGCCTACTTTCTTTTTCATTACTTCCTCCTATGCCCGACGCAGCGCACGCTGAGCCGGTCGCGGGTTTGGCGATTCGACAGCCACCGTAAATTCGGCTCGCGAAGGCGTGTTTAGACGGCTGGAGGAAATACGCCGAGCCGGGTTGTCCCAAGTGGAATCCGGCGCCTGCGGCAATCCCGACCCGAAAGATCGGATTCCTTTAGGGTTGCCTAACCAAAGGCACTTAGGGAGCCCTCAGTAGGCTCCCCTAAATCAGGAGGCATTCGACTCGATGAAGCTCAGAGCAAACCTGGCGGCGGTCCTCGCCCTGGCGCTGGCGGCCGTGGTTATCGCCGGCTGTGGCGGTAGCGACAGCACCGAGGAGACCAGCGCCGAGTCGGGCAAGGCCGACCTGGCACCGGTGAAGACCTACCTCACCGACCACTCCGCCGACCTCGAAGAGCAGATCGGCCTGCTGAAGGAGAAGTCGGACGAGTACTACGAGCTCGCCGAGTCCGTCGACTTCGACTACGACCGCCTGCTCAAAGAGCACGGGGACGAAGTAGCCGAAATCCTCGCCGACTCCAAGGACATCTTCGTCGTCGCCAACCCGGCCTACGAGCAGATGGAGGGAATCGTCGCGGGCGTGCCGCGGCTGGCCCACTACGACGTCGACATCGACGCCGGCTCCGACGCCTCGACCCCCGAAGACGCCGTCTCCTTCAATCTCGAAACGCCGAATGGAGAGACCCTCAAGCAGCCGGGCAACCTCTTCTTCCTGACCGAGACCGCGCTCTACGGGACCAACCCGGACCTGCTCGCCAAGGGCGTCAAGGGCGATGTCGACGGCAGCGGCAAGGTCGAGTTCGGCGAGGGCCTGCCCGACGCCAACATCTACAAGGCGACGCTCGACGAATTCGACAAGCAGGCGAAGGAACTGAATGAGGACGCGCAAGCGTTCGAGCCGACTCCGTCGGACGCGCTGACCTCGATCGTGATCATGACCCCGACCATGAGCGAGTACTTCGAAGCGTGGAAAAACTCGCGCTTCATCGCCGGTGAGGGCGCCGACGAACTCGGCTTCGTCGCCACCTCGCGCCTCTCCGACATCGCCGACATCCTCGGCGGCATCCTCGTCACCTACGACGGGATGGAGCCGGAGATCGCGAGCGCCAACGCAGAGCAGGCGACCCAGACCAAGAAAGAGCTGGAAAGCCTGGTCGCCTTCGCCTCCGACCTCCGCGACCGCGAGGTCGATGGCGAGAAATTCACCGCCAAGCAGGCCGACGCGCTCGGTGCGCAGGCCCAGTCACAGGCCGAGGCGATCGCCGGTCAGGTGACGCAGGCGGCGAACGAACTCGGCGTCGAACTGCAGGAAGGCTAGGAGGGGGCGGTCCAGACGGCAGCGCAACTGAACCGCCGGACCGGCCGCCGGGCCACCGTCGCGATCTTCTTCGCGGCGGTGGCCTTCGCCTTTTCTGCGGCCCCGGCCAGCGCCGCCGCGGTCCCGCCCTGGCAGGCCGCCGACCAGCTCCGCGCCGAGCTCTTCGAGGCGCAGACCCAGCTGCTCTTCGGCGAACGCGACGACGGCGCGGTCGACCGCGCCGAAGCGCAGCTCAGCGGCGAGCTGCGGCGCGGGCTCGCCGCCGGCGCCGCGGACGAGCTGGAGGAAATCGAAGCGGCGCTGGACCACGCCCGGGCGGCGATGCGCCAGCTCGACGAAGTCGGGCTGGCCAGCTCCCGCGGCCAGATCGTCGCCGCCCTGCGCCGTGGTGCCCTCGCCGTAGCGGTCGACGCCGCCGCTGCCGGCGACGCCGCCGGAGCGCGCAGCTGGATGCAGATCCGCGATTACCGCAAGACCACTCGCTTCACCCGACCCGGCGTCAACGCCACCGTCGCGCTCGAAGAACTCGGGGCAAAGGAGATCACCCCGCACGAAGCGGCGCTGCAGGTCAAAAAGGATCTCTTCGACACCTACCAGGCACGCCTTCTGACCAACCTCGACGAAGCGCAGCAGGCAGCCGAACGCGACTTCGACGGACGCTTCGCCGAAACGGCGGCGATCGCGCTCGGCTACTGGCGGGCGATCGCTCCCGAGTACGGCGAGCAGCGCGGTGCCGGCGAACGGCGCGCCACCGACCGTGACTTCGTCCGCCTCGCCGCCGCCGGCGCCGGCTCCGACGCGACCGCCTTCGAAGCCGCGCGCGAGCGGGTCGAGAGCGACCTCGAGGGATTCACCGCCGCCCCGCTGACGCCCGACGAGCAGGTCAACCGGGCCAGTCAGCTGGAACGGTTCGAAGAGCTGGTCCCGAAAGAGTTCGACAAGGGAACCAGCGACGGCCGCGTGACGATCCCCTTCGAGGTCCAGGAGGCGGTCGCCTTCATGGACGGCGTCGACGCCGCCTTCTCAGACCTCGAGCCGTTCCTGCTGGCGATCGACCCAGCCGCGGTCGCCCGGATCAAAGCGGCGCACGCGGAGATGCGTGCCGACGTCGACAATGCCCAACAGGGCAGATCCGTCGCCTCCCAGGAGAGCTTGGAGGCAGCGCAGGAAAAGGCCAGCGCCGAAGTCGAGCGGGTCTCCCCCGAGCAGTGGAGCGAAGGCGGCGACGAAGCCGACTACGAACTCGTCGCGATCTCTCTCGACCAGCTCGAAGCCGCGGTCGGGGCGGGTCGCTACCAGGAGGCCGAGCAGGCGCGGCTGGCCGCCTATGGGTTCTTCGAGTTCGGCCCGGAGCTGAAGCTGCGGGCCTTCGACACCCAGCTGGCGCTCGAGATCGAGGGGTTGATCTGGTACGGCGCCAACGGCGACAAGGGCCTCGCCAACCTGATCGCCGACAACGCCCCGCTGAGCGAGATCCGCGAAACCCGGGTCGACCTCGACCAGAAGCTGAACGACGCGCGGGCGATCACCGGCGACGGCGCCAGCACCCTGACCACGATCACCAACTCGGCCTTGATCGTCTTCCGCGAGGGCCTGGAGGCGATCCTGATCCTCGCCGCGATCACCGCCAGCATGCTCGGGCCGCGGGAACGGCTGCGGCGTCCGATCTTCCGCGGTGCCCTGCTCGCGATCCCTGCCAGCTTCGCGATGTTCGGGGTGGCGATCCTGCTGCTCGACTCACTCTCCAAATACGGTGAGAAGCTCGAGGCGGTGGTCGGCGTGGTCGCGATCGGGGTGCTCTTACTGGTGATGAACTGGTTCTTCCACAAGGTCTACTGGACCGAGTGGATCAAGGGCCATCGCGACCGCGGCAAGGTGCTGACCGGCGCCGCCCTTGCGGCCGGCGCCGGCGCCGCCACCGTCGCCGGCCTCTACACGTTGGGCTTCACCAGCGTCTTCCGCGAGGGCTTCGAGACCGTGCTCTTCCTGCAGGCGCTGCAGCTCAGCTCCGGCACCGGCGTCGTCCTCGCCGGCGTCAGCCTCGGCCTGGTCCTGACCGCGATCGTCGGCGCCGTCACCTTCGCACTCGAGCGCAAGCTGCCTTACAAGAAAATGCTGATCGTCACCGGCGTCCTGATCGCGCTCGTGCTCGTCGTCCTGGTCGGCAACACGGCGCGGACGATGCAGGGGGTCGGCTGGCTCTCGATCCACCCGATCGAAATCGAATTCCCGCTGTGGATGGGGACCTGGCTCGGGATCTACCCGACCGTCGAGACGCTCGGCCTGCAGGCGCTCGCCTTCGCCTTCGTGATCGGCTCCTACTTCGCCGCCGAGTGGTTGCGCAAGCGTGAACTGCGCAAGGCGGTCGAGGCCTACGAGGCTTCGCTGGAGACGAACGGCAATGGCTCCAACGGCCACGCCGACGTAGAGTCGGCTGACGATGCCGTCCCGACTGCGCCCAGTAGCGTCAGTCGCCGCTGAGGCGATTCTGGTCGGCGACCCCGGTCGCTCGTTGCTGCTGGCGCAGGAGCTGCTTGAGCAGCCGAAGATGAGCAACCACGCGCGCGGCCTCTGGGGCTACCACGGCTTGACCCCGGCCGGGCGCGAGCTGACCGTGCAGGCGACCGGCATGGGCGGGCCCAGCGCCGCCCTCGTGCTCGCCGACCTGGCCGAGCTGGGGGTGCGACGGGCGGTCCGGGTCGGAAGCGCCACCGGGCTGCGCCCCGAGCTCGGGCTCGGGGACCTGGTGGCGGTCGAGGAGGCGCACGCTTGGAGCGGGCTCGGCGGAGGCGGGGGCGCCGCGGTCCTGCCCGATCCAATGCTGACCGGGGCGCTGCGCGACCGCCTTGGCCCGCAGGCGCGGCCGGGCTCGGTGGCCAGCCTCGACTCCTTGCACCGCGACCTCGCCGAGAACGCGGCGGCAGCACTCGAGGCTGACGTCGCCGATATGCAGACGGCGGCGCTGTTGGAACGCGGCAACCAACTCGGTGTCGCGCTGGCAGCGGTTCTGATCGTCACCGAGACGGGACTCGGCGAACGCCTCGGCGATGAGGAGCTCGAGGGTGCGGCAAAACTTGCCGGTAGAGCCGCCGCGGCCACACTCTAACCCTCAACTCGAAGGTTAGACTTTCGCTTTTTTCTCTTTTTTCTCGTCTTTTTTCGCGAGCTGACGGCGGACCGCCCCGAGCTCCCGGCCGAGGTCGTCAATCTGCTCCTCGACCTCCTCCAGGCGCTGCGAGAAGGAGCGCAGACGGCGCTCGACCCGTTCGAGATCGCCGGCGGAGGGGATGTCCAGCGCGCTCATTGCCGCTCGCTGCGCCTCGATTGCCTTCTCGCGGGCGCCGAAAGCGGCCGAGATCGCGTTGTGCAGGGTCGGGTTGTCGATCAGTGCCTGCGCGAGCTCGCCGATCGCCTGCTCCGAGCGTGCCCGCAGCCCATCCTGCTCATATTGTTGACTATCCTGCTCATGAAACTCGTCCATCAACTCCCCGCCTCCCGTTTGCATCTCATTTATGCCAGCTTAACGAGCACATCCGATTCGGTTGAAACCCTGCACCTGCAGGCATGAAGCGGCAACTGATTAAGGGCATGTTGGGGGGCGGCCACAGCCGTTGCGCGCCTCTGGGCGAGCGGGTAGCGTGGCCTTGCCTGTTGCACGGGGAGGGGAGTATCGCCGCTGTGGCGCTCCGCTACGGCGGGCTTGGGCAACGAGGCGCACTGGGATGAGAAACAAAATTGCACTGATCGTCGCGCTCGCCAGCTTTCTGGTGGTTACTGTCGTGGGCGCTTCGATCGCCGGTGCCGACCCGCTCTCCGACAGCACCGCGGTGACGCCCTCGGCCGCCGCTCCGGCGCTGCCCTCGGCGCTCGCTCCCGCCTGCAGCAACGGCGCCGACGACGACGGCGACCAGCTGATCGACGCCGAAGATCCCGACTGCACCGACCCCAGTGACGGCGACGAGGCGACTGCCGCCTCCAGCTCCGTCCCGGAAAAGAACGGCGGTGAGAGCAAGGACGTCGAGCAGGGCTCCGACCTCAACGCGGCTGAAGCCGAAGACACCAGCGGCGGCGTCACCCACAACGAGGGCCTGGGCGACAGCAGCGGCGGCAGCGCCAGCGACGGCGGCGTCAAGGCTCCCGGCGCGACCGGTGGCGGCGACCAGCCGCTGGAGAGCGAAGGTGACGGCGGCGCTCCCTTCGGCAGCGGCGGCGCTCCCACGCTCGGCAATCCGACGACGACGATCGCGCCCTTTGGCCCGGCCCCGATCGGCGTCCCCAACTTCGTCATCGACTCTTTCGAAATCCCGCCCTTCCTGCTGCCGATCTACCAGGCCTGCGGAACCGAATACGGGATCCCCTGGGAGGTCCTCGCGTCGATCAACAAGATCGAGACCGGGTTCGGCACCAACCTCAATTTCTCCACCGCCGGCGCGATGGGCTGGATGCAGTTCCTGCCTTCGAGCTGGGAGGCCTTTGGCGTCGATGCCAACGGCGACGGCAAGAAAGACCCTTATAACCCGGTCGACGCGATCTGCGCCGCCGCCAATTACCTGAAGATCGCCGGCGGCCAGAAGAACCTCTACGACGCGATCTTCGCCTACAACCACGCCGACTGGTACGTGCAGGAGGTCCTGCTCTACGCCCGCGCCTACGGCCGCCTGCCCTCCGACCTCGTCGGCTCGCTGACCGGTCTCACCGAGGGCGCCCACTTCCCGATCGCCGCCGACGCCCGCTACGCCGACGACATCTCGGCCCGGACGACGATGAGGAGCGCCGAGCCGGGCGAGTACGAGTCCTACGGCAATGCCGCCGAAGTGATCTCCTCCTCCCCCACCCCGCGCGGGATCAACATCTTCAGCGCCGCCGAGGCCCCGGTAGTCGCCGTCAACGATGGCGTCATCCGCAAGATGGGTCACTCCGAGAAGCTCGGCAACTTCGTCGTCCTCGAAGACAACTACGGCAATCGCTACACCTATGCCACGCTCGGCGACCTCGTCCGCGAGAAGCGCCTGGTCGTGATGCCCAGCGGCGAAGAGAAGCGACTGCCGGTCGAAAGCGAGAACCTGCGACCGCGGCTGCACGCGCTGCCGGAGCGGGTCGAGGACGACGGCAAGGCCAAGGTCGAGGACGACGGCAAGGCAAAGGCCAACCCGAAGGCACCGACTGAGGCAGCGCAGACCAGTGAAAGCGACGGCCGCCTCAAGGTCGGCGCCAAAGTGATCGCCGGGACGGTTCTGGCCAGGGTCGGTGAGTCCGAGGACGGGATCGACCCCCACATCAACTTCTCGATCCGCCCCGCCGGCAAGGGCGCGCCGCGGATCGACCCGAAGCCGATCCTCGACGGCTGGAAGCTGCTCGAGGCGACCGCGATCTACCGCGCCAAGGGCAAGAACCCGTTCACCGCCCGCCTCAGCGGCGCCGGCGTTCTGCTGCTCTCCAAGGAGGCGTTGATCAAGCGGGTTCTCGCCGACGACGGCCTCGCGATCTACGGATGCGGCCAGGAGGACATCGCCAGCGGCCAGATCGACCGTCGCATCCTGGCGATGCTCGAGTACCTGCGCTCGAAGGGCTATGAGCTGACGGTCACCTCGCTCAAATGCGGTCACGGCTTCCTCACCACCTCCGGCAACGTCTCCGAGCATTCTTCCGGCGACGCGGTCGACATCGCCGCGATCAACGGCGTACCGGTGCTGGGCAACCAGGGCCCGGGCACCCTCACCGACGACTTGATCCACGAGCTCCTGCGCCTGCAGGGGACGATGGCGCCGCACCAGGTGATCTCGCTCGAGGACCTGCCGGGTCCGATCAGCTTCCCGCTCTCCGATCACGCCGACCACGTCCACGTCGGCTACCACGCGATCGGCGACAACCCGCTCGAATCCCGCTTCTCACCGCTGCTGAAGCCCGAGCAGTGGCAGCGCCTGATCAACCGCCTCGGCGAGATCGAAAATCCGGAAGTGGCGATCAAGCCCTCCCGTTTCTCGCTGCCGGATGACAAGCCGCAGAGCAGCGGCGACGGCGGCACCGGCTCCAGCGCCGACTAGCTCAGCGCGAGCAGGGAGAATCCCGGCCCCTGGCCAAGCTATTCGGATTCGCGCAGTTCGACTTCGCCGGCCCACTGCCGTTGGCGGATGGCCGCTACTTGGCCCGGGACGCGCTCGCGGGGGGCGCCGAGAGCGTCCTCGTCGTACAGACGCTCGGCGCCCCGCCCCCGCCCGCACGGCGGCGCCGACGACCGCGTTCGGCCGATTCCGGCGCCGAGCCGCGACCGCTGCCGCTCTCCCGCGCCACCGCGATCCGGGCCTTCGCCCCCTTCGCAGTGGCCGAGGAGGCCGAGGCCTGGCTCGATGCCGCAACCGACGCCGAGGACACCGCCGACGTCCTCGTCAGCGAAGGCATCGCCCTGCTCAACCGGGCCCTGCATGCGCAGGCGGTGGCGGCGGCCGATCCGCACGCGCACGAGCTCACCCCCGAGCGAGCGGTGGCGGTACGGATTGGCTTCGGCAGCGGTGAGGAGACCGCCGACGGTAACTTCACCTCGGCCCGCGAGGTCGATGTCTGGGCCAGCGGCGCCTCGCGCCGACGGCGCCGGCAGGAAGATCTGAGCCCGCAGGAACGGGTGGCGGCGGTGTTGGGTGGACGCGAGCAGATCGAGCTCTGCGAGACCCTGCTGCTGCGCGCCCGCGCCGATCTCGATGCTGGCCGCAGCCGCGAGGCGACTCTACAGCTGCGGATCGGGCTGGAGGCCCTACTGGCCGAGATGGTCGGCGCGGTCGACGATTCCGGCCACGAACAGGACCTCGGCACGCTGCAGGAGCGCCGCCACGAGGCCGGGGAGGCCGCCAACCAGGCCTTGAGCGGCGACCTCGACCCCGAGCGTGCCAACGCGGTGGGCGAACTGCTGGCGATCAGCGAGCGCGTTCTGCGCCGACGCCGCGTCCTCCGCGGCTAGGGATCCTGCCTATCGCCCAGCGAGAGATGGGCGTATCTAAACCTTTAATCGAGGGTTAGAGTACGAGCCGCTCGCTGACGATCGCGTCCTCGAGCGTGGCTGCGAGGTGATGGGCTTCGTCCAGCGCCACTCCCTCGACCGAGGGGATGCCGATCACGGTGAGGCCGGCGGCGACAGCGGCGGCGACGCCGGTCGGGGAGTCCTCCAGGGCGACGACGTCGGGGCCGGGCTCGACGCCGAGTCGGCGGCAGGCCTCCAGGTAGGGATCGGGTGCCGGCTTCGGCAGCGCCACTTCGTGGGCGCTGAGGACGACGTCGAAGTGGTCGTGGAAGCCGACGATCTCGAGCGAGCGGCGGACGAAGATCAGCGGCGAATTGGAGACCAGCCCGATCGGGGTGCCGCGCCTCTTCAGCGCCCGGAGCAGGTCGCGGGCTCCAATCATCGCCTCCACCCCGTGCTCGAGCTCGGCCACCACCAGCTCGTTCAGCTCTTCGATCAGCTCGGCGGCGCGGCCCGGCTCGCCGAGGCGGCGTTCGAGGATGCCACCGGCGATCTCGGCCGAGGTGCCGACCAGCTCCAGCTTGTCGGCTGCGGTGAAGGCGGTCTCGCGGCGGCGGAAGAGATCCAGCTCGGCTCGGGTCCAGACCGACTCGGTGTCGAGCAGCAGCCCGTCGTTGTCGAAGACGACCGCCGCCGGTGCCGTGAGCGCCCCGGCGCCGGCGCTCACCGGTCGAGCTCCGCGAGCAGCGCCACCAGCTCCGCGTCGACCTCGCCCTCGAGCTTCAGCTCGGCGTCGTCGTCGTAGGGCGTCGGACCCTTGGTCACGATCACCACGGTCCCGCCGCGCTCGAGCGTCAGCTGCGGCAGCCCTGCCACCGGGTAGACCGCCAGCGAGGAGCCGACGCAAAGCATCAGCTCGGCCCGCTCGGCCATTTCCTGCGCCCGCGCCATCGCGCTCTCGGGCAGCAGCTCACCGAAGAGGACGACGTCGGGTTTGACGGCGCCGCCGCAGCGCGGGCAGATCGCCACCCCGGCCTCGTCAAAGAGATCTTCCACCTGCTCGAGCTCGAACCGGGCGGCGCAGCGCCGGCAGCTGGAGGTCTCGATCGTCCCGTGCACCTCGACCACGTTCTCAGAGCCCGCGAGCCGGTGCAGGCGGTCGATGTTCTGGGTGACCACTCCCTCGACCAGGCCGCGCCGCTCTAGCTCGGCCAGCGCTTCGTGGGCGCGGTTGGGCAGCTTGTCGCCCAGCGCCTGGAAGCGCGGCCGGTAGTAGGACCAGAAGCGCGCCGGGTCGTTCTCGAAGACGTCGATGTGAGCGACCTCCATCGGGTCGACGTTCTCCCAGAGCCCGGTCCCAGGCGTGCGGAAGTCGGGGATCCCCGAGGGCACCGAGACCCCGGCCCCGGTCAGGACCATGGTGCTGCGCGACCCGCGGACGAGGTCCGCCAGCCGCGAAACCGCCGCCGACGGGCCGATTTCGGGAGTTATAGGCACGAAATCGGCCCGTCGGCCCCTTACTTACCGGTCCACTTGGGGCTGCGCTTGGTGAGGAAGGCGCTGATGCCCTCTTTGGCGTCCTCGCTCTGGAAGGCTTTGGCGAAGCCCTCCTTCTCGGCCTCGATGCCGTCGTCGATATCGCCCTGGTGAGAGACGCTCTTGATCAGGCCGACCGCGACCGGTGCCTGGGCCGCCAGCTTGCGACCCCACATCAACGCCGTCTCGAACAGCTCGTGGTCGGGGACGACGCGGTTGACGAGCCCGAGTTCGAGTGCCTCCTCGGAGAGCACGGCGTCGCCGACCAGGTTCATCTCCAGCGCCTTGTTGGGGCCGACCAGGCGCGGCAGCCGCTGGGTGCCGCCAAAGCCGGGGATGATCCCCAGCTTGATCTCCGGCTGACCGAAGACGGCCGCCTCGGCGGCGATCCGCACGTCACAGGCCATCGCCAGCTCGCAGCCGCCGCCGAAGGCGATCGAGTTGACGGCGGCGATCGTCGCCACCGGCGCCTCGCCGAGGTCCCGCATCAGCGCGTGCCCGGTCTGGATCAGCTCCGCCCCGCTGGCTTCGTCCATCGAGGTGAAGGCCTTGATGTCGGCGCCGGCCGAGAAGACGACCGGGATCGAGGAGGCGATCACCATCGCGTGCACCCCCTCGGCCGCCTTGACCCGCTCCCAGACGGTCGCGAGGTCGCGGATCACGTCGGGCGAGACCGCGTTCATCGGCAGGTTGGCGAGCCAGGCCACGGCGACCTCGCCGCGGGTCTCCAGCTTCACCGTCTCCGCCTGCTCGCCCTCGTCGGGCTGCGGGTAGGCGTAGAAGCCCTGGCCGCTGGCGAGGCCGAACCGGCCCTGGGCGACCAGCCGCTGCAGGGTCACCGGCGGCGCGAAGCGCTCACCGTGCTTCTCGTGCAGCTGCTCGATCGTCTCCAGCGCCTTGTCGAGACCCTCGACGTCGGCTTTCCAGAACGGTGGCAGCAGGCCGCGGCGGGGGTCCAGGCCGGCGCCGGCCATCATCCCGAGGTCGATGTCGCGGACCGATGCGATCCCCTCCTCGACCAGCTGGCAGCACTCGATCAGGGCGCGGCTGGTGAACATCGCCACCAGCTCGTCGGCGTCCGGGGTCGCATCGCCCGGAATCGTCTGCTCGCCGTCCTTGAAGAAGCCCTCGCCGCCGCTCTTGGCGCCGAGCTTGCCCTCGGCGACCAGGCCCTGCAGGCCCTTGTGGACGTAGAAGTCCTCGCCGTAGGAGTCGTTGAGGTGCTCGGCAACGTGGGCGACGGTGTCGAGCCCGAGCAGGTCGGTGAGGAAGAACGGACCCATCGGCGCCAATTTGGCGCCGGAGATCGCCTCGTCGATCGCCTTCAGGGAGAGGCCCTGCTCCTCCTGGGCGCGCCAGATCTCCCCCATCGTCGCCATCAAGACGCGGTTGACGACGAAGCCGGGGACCTCACCGCAGACGATCGGCTGCTTCTTGATCGCCTGGGCGAAGTTGTAGGCGGCGGTGGCGGTCTCCTGCGAGGTGTCCTCGCCGACGATCACCTCGACCAGCGGCATCACCGACGCCGGGTAGAAGAAGTGGAAGCCGACCACCTTGTCGGCGCGCAGCGTCGTTTCGCCCATCTCGGTGATCGAGAGCGAGGAGGTGTTCGAGGAGAGGATCGCGTGGCCAGGGGTGGCGGCGTCGATCTCGCGGAAGACGGCCTGCTTGATCGCCATCTTCTCCGGCACCGCCTCGATCACGAAGTCGACGTCGCCGAACTCCGCGTAGGAGGTGGTGCCGGTGATCTGCCCCATCACCTCGGCGAGCCGGGCGTCGGCCTGCTCCTGGGTGATCCGCTCCTTCTTGACCTGGCTGCCGAGCTGTCCCTCGGTCACCGCGCGAGCCTTCTCGAGCGCGGCATCGACGAACTTCTGGTCGATGTCCTTGACGACTACTGGAATGTCGGCGGCTGCGATCGCCTGCGCGATCTCGCCCCCCATCGTGCCTCCACCGACGACGGCGGCCTTGGATACGAACATGCGGGTGAATTCCTCCCGGAAATTGGCTTGGCTGTGCGGCCCGGGAGGCTATCCGTTTGGGCGCCCCTGCCGAGGCCGAGCCGCAGGCTAGACAGCCTGCGGCTCCCGCCCATCGGCCTCTCCCCCGGACTCCCTTTCCTCCTCCTGCGGCTTGAACCGCTGGTAGGCGAAGGCGCCCGCCAGCAGCAGCAGGCCCAGAGCGACGAAGGAGAGGGCCCGCGCCAGCTCTTCGAGCTCGGCGAGGTCATAGGTCCAGACCTTGGCGATTGCCACGATCAGCAGCGCCAGACCGCCGAGGCGGACTTTAGGGGACCTCCGCACCATGCCCCAGATGACCGCGCCGAACCCGCTCGCCGCCCAGAACGCCGAGAGCCAGGCCTGGCCGATCTCGCGCGCTTCGCCGCTGTCGTCGGCGCCGATCGCATCGACGATCGCGATCGAGCCGAGGTAGACGAGCCCGGCGGCGCTGAGGAACCCCGCCACGGTCGCGGCCCTCGGCTCGATCTCGCGACCCCAGTACCAGCAGCCGAGCGCCGCGCCGGCACAGCAGACGATCGCCACCAGGGAGCTGCCGAGATCGTCGACCCCCTTGGCAATCGCATTGGGCGGAGCCTCGACGACCAGCATGTGCACGATCGCCAGGACGAGGAACCCGAATGCCCCCAACAGCAGCCGCTGCGCATCGGAGAGCGTCGGCGAGAACCCGCGGTCCACGCGCGTCGCCATGTACGCCAGTGCCGCGGCCATCGCCGACCAGACGGCCACCAGGGTGGGCCCGTCGAAGGCGTTGGCCAAGCCGATGCTGCCGAGCGCGATTCCTCCCGCGATCAGGAGCGAGCCGATTTCGCGGTGGACCCCAAAGCGGATGGCGACGGCGCCGAGCAGCAGATGGGCGGCGGCGAAGCCGAAGATCCAGCCGTTCAGAGCGAGCGCCGAATCGCCGCCGATGACGATGCAGCCGGCGCCGACCACGAACACACTGCTGCAGAGAAGCAGCAGCGAGGAGGAAACCGGGAGCGTCACTTCGCCCCGGGCCCGCAGCTCGTAGCCGAAGGCCGCGGCGGCGTAGAGGACCCAGAAACCGGCCAGAACCGCAAGCACGAGCAGGACCGGCTCGGTGGGAGTGGCGGACCCCTCGAAAAGGACGAACCCGCTGTCGGAGATCCAGAAGACCAGCTGGGGCGCGGATACAGCGAAGGCTGCGAGCGCCAGCCAGTTCCAGCGCTGCCAGAGGAGGACTCCGACGCTGGCGGCAAGAGCCAGGGCAACGAAGGCGATCGAGCCCCCTTCGCCTGCGGTGCCGACGAGCATCGGCGCCGCGAGAGCGCCGAGTATGCCCACGCTGCCGACCAGCATCGAGGACCAGCGCACCGCGATCGCCACGGCGATGACGCCGATCAGCGCCCCCACCTCCAGCCCGATGACCGGGGAGACCAGGTCGTAGGTCTGGGTGGCGACGACCGTGGTCGCGTAGAGACCTGGGATCGCTACGGCGACCGCCACGCGGGCTGCCTCGAGGTGCCCCTTCCTTTCGTGCAGCCAGACGCCGAGCACGAGCAGCGACAGGGAGCCGAGCGCTGCCAGCAGGGTGCGGATCTCCTCCGTGAACCAGCTGCTGTCGACCGCGCTGCGCATGAAGAAGACGACGCCGAGGAGGACCGCGAGCCCGCCGATCCAGGCGATCGCGCGGCCGAACCAGCGCTCGAACTCGATTCTCGAGACCGGGTCCCAGAGCGGCGGCGGTGCCGTCGACTCCGATCGGTCGCTTGGAGCCGCGTGCTCCCCTGCCCTGTCCTGATCCAGCCGCATCTCGTCACTCATCAGTCCCCTCCAATGGCGTGCTTGTTGACCGTCGGTCGATAACCGTAACAGGCTTGTCAACCATCGGTCAGTAAGCGCGGTAGAATGGACACGATGAGCCGATCCTCATACCGCCGCCTCGGGGTCGACGAGCGCCGCCAGCAGCTTCTGGAGCGTGGCGCCGAGCTGTTCACCAGCCACCCTTACGACGAGCTCTCGATGAACAAGATCGCTGCCGAAGTGGGGATCTCGAAGGCGCTGCTCTACCACTATTTCCCCAGCAAGAGGGCCTTCTTCGAGGAGACCCTGAGCGTCTGGGCGCAGCAGCTGCGGGAGCGGACCGAACCGGACCCGGGGCTGCCGCCGGCCGAGCAGCTGCAGCAGAGCCTCGGCGCCTTCCTCTCGATGGTCGAGGAGAACGAGGTCGCCTACCGCAACCTGATGGACAGCGCCACCGGGGTTCCCGAGATTCGCGATCTGATCGACGAGGTGAGGCGGGCAACCGCGAAGCGGATCCTCGAGGCCCTTTTTCCCCACGGCGCTCCGCCGAAGGCACGGACCGCGGTCAGCGGCTGGCTCTGGTTCATGGACGGGGCCTGCCTCAACTGGATCGAGCACGACGACATCGAGCGCGAGGAGCTGCGCGACCTTTTGCTCGGCGTCCTGATGGGTGCGCTGGTCGCCGCCGACGCCCTCCCGGACACCACCTCCTGATGGCCGCCGACCCGTCGCTGCGCCGCCGCCTGCTCGGGTTCGAACTCGAGCTCGATCGCCGCACCTGCGACCGCGTCGTCGAGCGGGACTGGGGAACGGCGTTCCTGAGCCCCAGCCTGCCGTTGATCTGGGACGCGAGCTGGCTGGCGATCGAGCGCCCGGGGCTGTCGGCCGAGAATCTGGTCAGGCTCGGCGACGAGGTTCTCGGCAGCGCCGGCTTCGCGCACCGCACCCTCGTCCTCTGCGACGAAGGCGACGGCGTCCGGCTGGCGACGGAGTTCGATTCCCTCCCGGGCTGGGAGGTCGAGCGCAACCGCTTCATGGCCTGGCGCCCGCAACGGGGCCAACAGCGAGCGGCGCCGGCGACCGAGACGACCATGGAGGCGATCCGGCCGCTGCGCCGCGAGCTGATCCGCGAGTCGATGCCGGCCGGGGCCGACGACCTGGAGCAGACCGTGAACCAGCTGCTGGAGCTGGAGGACCGCTTCGGCGCCGCCGCCGGCGATCGCTGGTTCGCCGCGCCACCAGAGGCCCCGGCTTCGATCTGCCGCCTCTTGAGCGGGCCCGGAATCGTCCAGGTCGAGGACGTCGCCACCCTGGAGGCGGCGCGCGGACGCGGGCTCGCGCAGGCAGTCGTGCTGGCGGCCCTGGACGCCGCCCAGGCACTCGAGCCCGAGCTGATCTTCCTCAGCGCCGATGCCGCCGACTGGCCGCAGCTGATGTACGCCAAGCTCGGCTTCGAGGCCGTCGGCGACGTTCATATCCTGCGCCGAAAGCCCTGACAGCGCGGATAAGCGGACCGGGTCAAACCTATCCGCCCGTATAAAGGCACCTTCCGCCCCGCGCCGTTACCCTTTTTTGGCTCTTAGATAGGGGGTGAGACCCACAAAGTTCGCGCCGGGGCAGCCGGGCGCGCCGCCAAGCGAGGGAATAACCAAGCGATGACTCGTATCCGTCAGCAGAACGTAACCGCAGCGCAGTGGAGCTCCAACGGGGAGTCTCTGGGCGCGCTCGATCTGACCCTGCCCGAGAACGAAGCCTTCGGCGAAAACGTCTTCGACACCGACGAGCAGAGGGAGCGCCTCTCCGCCGACGCCTTCAACAAGCTGCAGGCGACGCTCAAGGACGGCGAACCGCTCGACCCCAGCCTCGCCGACGAGGTCGCCGAGGCGATGATGGCCTGGGCGCTGGAGAACGGCGCCACCCACTACACCCACATGTTCCAGCCGCTGACCGGCTCCACCGCGGAGAAGCACGACTCCTTCTTCGAGCCCGCCGGAGACGGGAAATTCCTCGCCGGCTTCTCCGGCAAAGAGCTGATCCAGGGCGAGCCAGACGCCTCCTCGTTCCCGACCGGTGGCCTGCGCGCCACCTTCGAGGCCCGCGGCTACACCGCCTGGGACCCGAGCAGCCCCGCCTTCCTGCTCGAGAACCCGAACGGGACCCTGCTCTGCATTCCGACCGCCTTCGCTTCCTGGTCGGGCGAGGCGCTCGACGGCAAGATCCCGCTGCTGCGCTCGATGGACGCGCTCTCGCGCTCGGCGATCAAGGCGCTGCGACTGCTCGGCGACGAGGAGTCCCAGCACGTCTTCACCACCGTCGGCCCCGAGCAGGAGTACTTCCTGATCGACGAGCAGTACTTCTATGAGCGGCCCGACCTGATCTCCTCCGGCCGCACCCTGTTCGGCGCCAAGCCGCCGAAGGGCCACGAGCTCGACGACCACTACTTCGGCTCGATCCCGGAGCGGGTGCTCGCCTTCATGATGGATTCCGAACTGGAGATGCGCAAACTCGGCATCCCGGTCAAGACGCGCCACAACGAGGTCGCGCCGGCCCAGTACGAGATCGCGCCGATGTTCGAGAACTCGAACGTGGGCTCCGACCACCAGCAGCTGCTGATGCAGGTGCTGGAAAACGTCGCCCGCCGCTACGGCCTCGTCTGCCTCCTGCACGAGAAGCCGTTCGCCGGGGTCAACGGATCCGGCAAGCACAACAACTGGTCGATGGGGACGGACGGGGGAACCAACCTCCTGAAGCCGGGCGATACTCCGGCCGACAACATCCACTTCCTCTTCTTCTGCACCGCGGTGATCCAGGCGGTCAACAAGCACCAGGGCCTGCTGCGGGCCTCGGTCGCCAACATCGGCCAGGACCACCGGCTCGGAGCCAACGAGGCGCCGCCGGCGATCATCTCGATCTTCCTCGGCGGCGAGCTGGAAAAAGTGTTCGAGGCGATCTCGACCGGCGAAGGCGACCCCAACACGCCGGCCTCGTTCCTCGACCTCGGCTCCGACGTGCTGCCGAAACTGCCGCTCGACGGCGGCGACCGCAACCGCACCTCGCCGTTCGCCTTCACCGGCAACAAATTCGAGTTCCGGGCACTCGGGTCGAGCATGTCGCTCGCCTTCCCGAACACGGTCCTGAACACGATCGCGGCCGAGGCGATCGACGAGCTCGCCGGCAAGCTGGAGGAGAAGCTGGGGGCGGGCTCCGAGATGCCGGCGGCGGTGATCGAGATCGTCAAAGAGTCCTACACCGCCAACAAAGCGATCTGCTTCGGCGGCGACAATTACACCGAGGAGTGGCACCAGGAGGCCGAGCGGCGTGGCCTCAAGAACCTCAAGACGACGCCCGACGCGCTGCCCGAGGTGATCGCCCCGGACACGATCGCGGCGTTCGAGAAGTACAAGGTGCTGAGCGAGCGCGAGCTCGAGTCCCGCTACGAGGTCTGGGTCGAGCAGTACGCGATGCGGGCCAACATCGAGTCCGAGACCGCGCACACGATCGCGAAGACGATGATCCTGCCGGCGGCGCTGCGCTACCTGGCGCTGATCAGCGAGTCCGGCGTCGCCGACGGCGTCGCCAGCGAGATTCGCGAGCACCTCGAGGCGATGGGCCAGGCGCTGCAGGCGCTGGAGCAGGCGAACGCCTACCCGGTGGACCTGGAGGGCCTGGAGCTGGCGATCCACGCCCGCGACAAGCAGCTAGCGGCGATGGGCGACGTCCGCGAGGCGGCCGACAAGCTCGAGCGGGTCGTTGCCGACGACATGTGGCCGTTGCCCAAGTACGAGGAGATGCTCTTCATCAAGTAGGGCTGATTTGGTCGGGCAGACGGGAGGGTCCCGGGTAGGGATTCCACTTAACTTTTTCGGGATCGCCGCCAGCCGTCCGAGGCTGGCGGCGCCGAAAAAGTGCAAGACGTTTCATCCCTACCCGGGACCCTCCCCACCGGCCGGGGAAGTCGCCCTACCTGCCGCGAGCAATGAGTTAGCTGTCCTTGATCGGTTACCGAAGCAAGTTGTGGTTCCTTAGCGGCCTATTTGGTCGTTAAGGAACCACGCGATTGCCGAGCCGCTGGCTTTTCCGTGGTTCGCCCGTTCCAGCCGGGCCATCGCGCACACCTACCTGCCCTAGGCGGTGTGCGGGGTGGCCCGGCTAGGTTTCGCCGATCTCCGTTTAGGTCGGTGAAGGAAGTCCGACCCCGCCGTTGCGCGGGTTCAGGTCTGCCAGCAACTCGAGGAGTTGGGGTTGGGGGGCGTCGGTGTCGATCAGGATTGCCGTGCCGGGCCAGGCGTAGCGGAGGTAGCGGGCGTAGGCCTGGCGGGAGCCGAGCTCGGGCTCGTAGATCCAGGAGCCGGTGTTCCAGTAGCGGGTGCTGCCGTCGGCGGCGGAGCGGACGTCGGCGAGCGGCTGGTGGGTGTGGGCGAAGACGACCTTGTCGGTCCCGGCGTCCCAGCCGAGGTTGGCGACCACCTGGGCGAAGGCCTCGAGCGCGTGCTCGGAGGCGTCGCTGCGCGAGATCACCGTCGGCTCCGGGTAGAGCGGCACCGACCAGGAGGGGCTGCGCAGTGGCTGCTCGCGGGCCTGGCGCGCGGCCTCGTCGCGGATGACGGCGTCGAAGTGGGCCTCGCTCGGCAGCTCGGGGTCCTCGGGGCTACTGGGACCCTGGTCGCGCAGCTTCGCCTCCAGGCGCTTGACCGCGCGGGTCGGTGCTCCGAGCGCGTTGGCGACGCGGCCTGCTTTCTGCGCGGCGCGGAAGACGTTCTGCTGGGCGTGGGTGCCGTGCGGCATCTGCGCGGCGGTGTAGAGCCACTCGGTCAGCAGGGTCGTCACCGACTCGTAGTCCTCGACGCAGGTCGGCTGCTCGGGCCCGCCGGCGGCGATCGCCCACAGCGTCCGCGTCAGCAGCCGGTCGGCGCGCGAGCCGCTGAGCCGGGCATGGGGATCGAGGTAGTGCCCGTGGGTGCAGAGCACGTCGCCGAACACGTAGGTCGGGTAGGCGATCTCGACCTCGACGCCCGGCAGCTTGCGCTCGAGGAAGGCCTGGAAGAAGCTCGGCCCGGCACCGGTGCGCGGCGGCTCCGAGCCACTCGCCAGCTTCGCCTCCAGCCGGTCCTCTTCGTCGCGGTGGACGAGGTGGTGGTCGTGGTTGCCGGCGAGGAAGACCAGCCGCTTGCCGGCCATCCGCGAGGCGATCAGCTCCAGCAGACCGTCGGCCGCGTCGACCGCCTCCTCGACCCCGCCGAAGAGGAAGTCGAAGAGGTCGCCGAGGAAGATCAGCTCGTCGATCCCCTCCAGCTGCGGCGCCAGCCGCTCCAGCGCGAACTCCTCGCGGAGGATGTCGCGCCCGGTCCAGGCGCCGAAGTGGGTGTCGGAGATGACGAGGGCTCGCATCGGGGCGAGTCTAGAAGGACGCGCGCGGGATGACCCGCATCCGCAACCCGCCCTTGGGCGAGAGCGTCGGCATCTGGCGGATCGTCATCGTCCGGCCCGGGAGGGCGTCGAGCCGCAGCTGCTGCAGCAGCATCGTCGCCACCAGCTTCACCTCGGTCTGGCCGAAGCGCTTGCCGATGCAGATCCGCTGGCCACCACCGAAGGGGACGTAGGCGCCGCGCGGCAGCGCCGCCTTGCGCTCGCGGGCGAAGCGCTCGGGGATGAAGGCCTCGGGGTCGGGGAAGACCTCGGGCAGGCGGTGGCTGGCCCAGGAGCAGTAGTTGACGTAGGCGCCGCGGGGGACGCGGTAGCCGCCCCACTCGAACTCGCGGACGGCGCGGCGGGGCCCGATCCAGGCCGGCGGGTAGAGGCGCAGGACCTCGTCGAGGACCATCTCGAGGTAGGGCATCTCGCGCTCGAGCTGGTCGATGGTCGGGGCCTTGCCGGCGAGGACGCGGTCCTGCTCCTCGCAGAGGTTTGCAACGACGTCGGGGTGGCGCGCGAGCTCGTGCAGCATGAAGGTGACGGTCGAGGTCGAGGTGTCGTGGCCGGCGAACATCAGGGTCATCACCTGGTCGCGGATCTCGCGGTCGCTGAAGGCCTCGCCGCCCTCGCCACGGACGTTGACGAGCAGGCCGAGGATGTCGCGGCGCCCGGACTCCGGTTCGGCGCGGGCGCGGGCGACCTCGGCGAAGACGATCTCGTCGAGGATCCGGCGCGAGGCGAGCAGCTTGCGCCAGGGCGAACCGGGGCCGCGAACCAGGCGCAGGCCATAGTCGATCCCGTAGTAATGGAGGGCACGCTCGAAGTGCTCGGCCGCGGCGGCGCCCTTGCCGGCCTCGTCGGGATCGAGCCCGAGCAGGGCCCGCATCGCGATCCGCATCGCCAGGTTGCGCATCCAGTCGTAGACGTCGACGACCCCGCCGATAGGCAGCGCCGCGATCGCGACTTCCGCCTCCGCGGACATCGCCGCGGTCATCGCCGCGACCTGCTCGCGGTGGAAGGCCGGCATCATGATCGCCCGGGCGCGGTCGTGGAACTCGTCGTCGACGGTCAGCAGACCGTCGCCGAGCAGCGGGATCAGGTCGCCGAAGCTCGACTCGCGCCAGTGGAAGTTCTCCGGGTGGCCGACGGTGACGAAGTGGTTGGCCTCGGGGCCGAGCATGAAGATGCTGCGGATGTGCAGCAGCCGCATGCTGAAGATCGGCCCGAACTCTTCGTAGGCGCCGAGCAGCAGGGGCAGCGGGTCATGGGCGATCTTGTGGGTGCGGGCGAGGCTGAAGTTGCCGGGCCCCGGCGGACAGCCACCCCTCCCCCGCCACTCGGCCGAGACGTCGTCGACGACGCGGCGGACCGGGTTGGCGGACATCCGGGGCGGCCGGGATACCGGCGCTGCCGTGTCGACCGTAGCCATCGCGGCGATCATAACTGGCTGGACAGCCAGTCCTCCACGGCCCCGCCCGGGGCGCACTAGGCTGGTCGATCGGTGAGGGCCATGGGCAGAGACGGGATGGCGGTGCTCACGGCCCTGTGCATCTACCAGGGTCGAGTTCTCCCGATCGTGCGGGAAGAGCTGCGGAGCCGCCGTCGTCTCGCCCAGGCGATCCCGAATCCCGTGCTGCGCCAGGAGGCGCTCTGCGCGCTCACCGCGAAGGCGGCGAACGCGGAGGCGACGGCCGTGTTCGCGACGCTCGCGCCAGGCGCCAACCGCCCTGCCGCGACGAGGGCGATGACGGCGCTACAGATCGCGATCGACTATCTGGACTGCCTCGGAGAGAGCGCGGGCCCCAACCCCCTCGGCGACGGCCTGCGACTCCATCGGGCGCTGAGTGCTGCCGTCGACCCCGAAGCCGGCTCGGCCGATTGGTATGCCCTGCACCCGCAGGGCGAAGACGGCGGCTACCTGGACCGGCTTGTCGCCGAGTGCCGGAGGCATCTGCAACAGCTGCCTTCCTACCGCGAGGTTCTGCCGATCCTCCGCCGCGCGGCCGAGCGCTGCGGCGAGGGTCAGAGCCACACCCATGCCGCCGCGGTCGGCGGCCGCGACCAGCTCGAGGCTTGGGCGACCGGCCTCGAGGGATCCACCGCTTTCAGCTGGTGGGAGCTGGCCGCGGGCGCCAGCTCCTCTGTCTCCGCCCATGCGCTGATCGCCGCGGCAGCCGCTCCCGGCTCGAGCGGACCGGAAGCCGAGGCGATCGACGCCGCTTACTTCCCGTCGATCGGAGCGCTGACCGTCCTGCTCGACGACCTCGTCGATCGCGACCTCGACCTCGCCGGCGGCGAGCACAACTACGTCGACTACTACGACGACGGCGAGATGACCGCGGAGCGGCTCGCCGCGATCATCGACCGCTCGCGTGCTGCGATCGCGCCGCTCAGACTTCATCGCCGGCACGCCGCGATCCTCAGCGGCGTCGTCGCCTTCTACCTTGCCGCCCCCGAGATGGGCAGCCCCTTCGCCCGTCCGACCAGGGAACGGCTGCCGCGCGCGGCGGGTGGCCCCGTCCGGCCTCTGGCGGCATTCCTACGGCTGCGAGGACGGAAGGATCCCGTCAGCACTTAAGAACAGACACGAGCCGACTCTCAACTCCGACGCGCCGGCATCTCGGGTGGGCGATTTGCCCAAGCCTGCGCCTCGGCGAAGCCCAGATACGGGAGCAGCACCATCAAGACCAGCTCCGGCCGCAACTCGGCAAGCCGTTCGAGGCGGCCGATTCGCAGGTGGTCGCCGACCAACCCGACGATCCCGGCAACCAGCGCCTCATCGGTCGAGGCCGGCACCCGGCGCTCGACCGGCGCCCGCCGCCGCAGGAAATCCGAAAGACGACCGACGATCCGCTCGTATTGGCTCCTGAAGTCGGAATCGGCCGCCGCGTCGACGACCCAAACTTTGGTCCGATCCGGATTCGCGATGACGAAATCGATCCCCGCGTAGACGCCGGCAGAGATCTGCGCCGGCCACTGCTCCTGCGGCGCGCAGGCGCCGAGGATCGCGGCCTCCAGGGCGTCGAGGACGGGCGGCAGATCGTTTCCCGGGAAGACATCCCCACGCCCCGTCGATTCACCCTCGCCCTGCTCGGCTGATTTTCCCACCCGCTCCTTCAAATTAGGAACGTGAACCTACCATGGAGGCGCAAAATCCGGTGGACCTTGCAACCCGTCCGTCGCCGAGTCACCTCACGGCCCGGCGCCTCACTCCCCCAGCTCGACCCCTGACGCCGCGGCGATCCGCCATGCCCGCTCGGGTCCGTAGTAGAAGCTGAGCAGGTAGCCGGAGATCTCGGGCAACAGCTCCGGCAGCTGCCCGGCCGCGCCGGACTGAAGCCGGCGGGAGATCGAGAAGGCAACACCGCCGAGGATCGCCGGCTCGACGTAAGAGGGATTGACCTCGGCAGTCGGGTCTTCGGCAGCGGCCCGACGCAGCAGATCCCCGAAGCGCTGCAGCCAGGCCTGGCGAGCTTGCAGCGCGTCAGGGTCCGAGTAAGGGCGGCAGGCAAGCAGGCGAGCCAGGGTGGGTTCGGCGGCGAGGAAAGCGAGGCTGCTCGCCAACCCGGCGTGCAGCCGAGCGACGAAGGTCGCCTCGGGCTCGCAGGCGGAGGAGATCGCCTCGAGCAAGCGCCCGGCGCCGGCATCCAGGGTTGGCGCGGCGCTGAGCCTGGTCCCGGTCACTATTAAGAACATACACGCACCAGAACTCCAATTAAAGGGGAGTAAACCCGCTCTAGAAAGGAATCTGGGGGCTGCGGATACGTACCAGGACCTGGCCTCAGCGCCCGGCGGCGCCCCGATGACCTATCCGTAGCGGGAGAACTTGAAGCTGCAGTAGCGGAAGCCGAAGGCGAGGACGACGTTGTTGGCCAGGTTGCCGTTGTGGATGAAGCGGGCGGTCAGCCGTTGGGCCTTGATCGCGCGTCCAGCCTTCAGCTCCGCGGTGATCTGCTGCAGATAGGACTCCTGCGCCTTCAGGTAGCCGAACCAACGGCTCAGCTTGGCGGTATCGCTAGGAGGACGAGGCACCGTCGACATCCTCTTCACGGTCGAGCCGAAGATCGATGTCGCCTTGGCGAATTTGCCGGCCGCGGCGGCGAGGTGTTCGGCGTTGACGTCGGCCCGCGCCCCCTTCATCGCCAGCTGCGTCGCTTTCGCGTCGGGTTTGCAGACGCTCTCGAGCCGGCTCACGTATTCGGCGCGGGTGGGTGCTTCGGCGGCGCTGGCGGCGGCGGCGAGGATGAGAGCGGCGGCGAACATCACGGCGGCGATCGGGCCGCGGCCGCGTCTGAGGGTCGAGCTGGTGTCCATCGGGGTCACTTTCCTCCTTGCGTTTCCGGTCTGAGCCTTGGCTGCGCCCGTCCTGGACTAAGCACGTTGCGGCGCGGAAGGATGCGGTCCAAGATCGCGGGAACGTGCCAGACGCGATCGCCGATCAGCAGCATCAGCGCCGGCAGCAGGACGATCCGCACGACGGTCGCGTCGAGCAGGATCGCCACGGTCAGGCCGACGCCCATCTGGCTGACGGTCGCGATCGGCGCCGTGGCGAAGGAGACGAAGACCGCGGCCATGATCGCCGCGGCGCCGGTGATCACCCCGGCCGTCTTCTCCAGGCCGAAGGCGATTGCCGCCCGGTTGTCGCCGTCGACGTCGTAGCGCTCCCGCATCCGGGCGATCAGGAAGACCGCGTAGTCGATCGAGAGCCCGAAGGTGACGCCGAAGATTGCCCCGGCGCCGACGGTGTCGACATAAGGGTGGCCGCCGAGCGGGTAGCCGGCGGGGATCTGGCAGACCAGCGTCATCACCCCGATCGCCGCCGCCACCGAGGCCAGGTTGAGGCAGACCGCCAGCAACGCCAGCAGCGGCGCCCGCAGGATCACGATCAGCGCCAGCAGGGTGAAAAGGACGAAGGCGCCGATCACCAGCGGCAGCCGTTCCTGGGTCGCCTCGCCGTAGGTATTGAGGGTCGCGGCGCCGCCGGTGAGGCCGGTGCGTAGATCGCCCTGGCGGCCGATTGCCTCGGCGTCGGCCAGCAGGCGCTCGCCGGTCTGGCGCGATCCTGCGGTGTTGAAGCCATGGGTGGAGACGATCAGCATCCGCGCCGCCTGGCCGCCCGTGCCGATGGCGATCGCCTCGCCGGCTTCGGCCCGCCGCTGCGCCGGCGCCCCGTCGAGCGCCGAGAGGACGAAGTAACCGGATTCGAAGAGATGGGGTGACTCGCGCTGGAGCTTGCGGGCGCCGCGCTCGAGCGGCGCCGCCAGCGCGGTCACCCGCACGCCGGCGCGCCGCAGGTGCGTCTGCAGTGGCTGCGAGCGCTGGAAGCCGTCCGCGAGGCCGCCCTGCAGGGCGCCGGCGCCGCCCTGCAGTTCGTCGAGGCCGCCGGCCAGCCGTTCGGCGCCGTCGCCGAGTCGCTCGAGGCCGCCGCTCAGCCCGCCGGCGGCTTCGGAGAGCTCGCCGACTCCTTCTTCGAGCCGCTTGCCGCCGGGCACGAGCCGGTTGAGGGCGCCGTTGACGCCCTGGGCGACGCCTCGCAGACGCCGGACTTCGTCGCGGTTGAAGGCGATCGTCCGCGCCAGCACCCGCGCCTGGCTCGCCGCGGGGCGCAGCGACGGATCGCCGGCCGCGGCGCTTTCCAACTGCCGGGCCAGCGCCCGCGCCCGCGCCAGCTCGCCGCCGCGCAGCCGCGGCAACAGCGAGCGCAGGCCGAGGGTCAGGGCGAGGCTGCCGACCGAGGCCTTGCGCTGGCCGTCGGCGAGGCGCTTGCTGCCGTCTTCGAGCTGCCTGATCGCGCCGGTCGCCTCTTCGCCGCGAAGGGCGGCGCGCCTCAGTTCGGCGGCGATCAGCCCGGCGCCGGCCGCGGCCCGCTCAGAACCTGCCGCGAGCAGCCCGCTGCCATCGGCTCCCGCGGCGAGCCCCGAGCGCAGCTGCCCCACAGCGCCGGCGGCGCGGCGCAGTCCGGGACCGAGCCTGACCAGCCCCCCCACCCCCGTCCGCTCGTCCGCAGAGTCCCCCGGAGCCGTGCCTGTCATCCCAGCGGCGCCAGGGAGAAGCGTTTCTCCGAGCTCCCGCAGCGGCGCCGTCCCGCGCGCGATCGGGGCCGGGCCGATAACCGCCCGCACCCCCGGCTCGGCTGCGATATGACGCTGCCAGCGGGCCAACAGCGCCAGCTGCCGAGGCGCCGTGATCGGCCCGTTCTCGTCCTCGGCGACGAGGACGAACGGCGCCCCCCAGCCGGGGCCGACGGCGCGGTCGATCGCTTCGGCGCTCTTGCGGGCCTGGTTGGAGGTCGGCAGCTCGTCGATGCCAGGGGCGCCGGTGGTGAAAGCGAGCGCCGGCAGCGCCAGCGCCACCAGCGGCACCGCCACCAGACAGGCGGCGAGGGCGGGTTTGCGAAGCGCCGCCGTTGCGGCAGCGGCGACGCCAAAATGCGGCGACGCCGAGCGGCGAGGGATCCGGCCGGCGTTGATCCGCTCGCCGAGCAGCGCCAGCAACGGCGGCACCGCGAGGGTCGAGACGGCGACGCTGATCACCGTCACTACCCCCAGCGTCGTCGCCAGCGACAGCAGCAGCGACCCCGGCTGCAGGTAGGCCGAGGCGGCGACCGCGACGATCAGCGTCACGCCGGCGAAGAGGGTCGTGCGGCCGGCGCTGGCCCGGGTCGCGGCGGCGGCCTCCCAGGGGCCGCGCCCGGCGGCGAGCTCCTCGCGGAAGCGGGAGACGATCAGCAGCGAGTAGTCGACTCCCAGCGCCAGGCCCATCATCGTGCAGACGACGAGCGAGAGCGCGTCGATCGTCATCGCCGAGCTGAGCAGGGCAAGCACGCCGCGCCCGGCGAAGACCGTGAGGGCGCCGAAGGCGAGCGGGATCAACGCCGCGACGACGGAGCGGAAGACGAGCAGGAGGACGAGCAGGAGCAGTGGCGCCGCCAGCAGCTCGGCCCGCTCGGTCGAGCGCAGCGATTCCTCCTGCAGGCCCCGGGAGACGGCGGCGAAGCTCGACTGGGTGGCGGTGACCGGCGCCCGGACCTGGGCCGCCAGGGTCCGTTCCAGCGCCGGCACCGTCTCGCGCATCGCTGTCGCCAGCGGTACGTGGAAGTCGACCAAGATCAGCGCCCGTCCCGGCGCCGGCCGCAGCGCCGCCACCGATCCCCGGTCCCAGGGCGAGATCACCGTCGCGGCGGGGTCGCGCCGCAGCTCCCTGACCAACCCGATCCCCTGCCGGTCGACCGCGGCGGCCGGGCCCTGCAGCAGCACCGCGGCGGGCGAGGAGCTGCCGAAGTGGCTCGTGGCCAGCTCTTCGCCCTCGGCGGCCGAGGTTCCGGGCACGGTCAGCGACAGCGGCGTCAGCTTGCCCTCGACGCCGAGCCCGAGCAGGCCGAGGACCACGCAGGACAGCAGGACGACGGCCAGGCCCGCGAGGGGTCGACGGTACCTCACCTACCCCAAATCCCTCCCATTGCAGCGGCAGTCTACGTCAGCGGGGAGCTCCCGGTGGTACGTCGCTGTCCTCACTCTCACCCGCCCGTCAAGGCCCCTTCACGGGCACGGCAGCCGCGCACGGATTCGGTCGTCAGCTGGCGACCGTCGGCAAAGTCGAAGGTGCCGCGGGCGAAGGAGAGGAAGCCGGCCGAGAGGACCGAGGGGATCGGGCAGGAGGCGCTGATGTAGCTGCGGCGTTTGCCGCGATAGGAGAAGCGGCGGGAGATGGTGATCTGAAAGTCGGTGAAGCGGGGCCAGGGCCCGACCGAGCGCGGCACGACGGTATAGAGGACGGTGCGGAAGCGGCCGGGCTGGCGCCGCACGTGGAAGGGCAGGATGAAGGAGGTCGGTGGGTCGCCGGTGTAGGCCTGGACCCAGACCGCGGTGCGTCCCTGTTTGGTGCGCCCGTTGAAGGCCAGCAGACGTGAGTGGATACCGAACGGCGACTGGGAGGGAAGGAAGACCCTCGCCTTGAGGTGGCCGCTGCCGACCAGGGCGCCGCCGCAGGCCGCGATCGCCTGGCGGCTGTCGACATCGCGCAGGCGCGAGCGCGGGCAGACCGGCAGCCCCCTCGTGAACAGGGTTCCACGCCAGGCCAGTTCGAACTTGATCTCTTTGAGGCGCGGCAGCGGCGCGGCGTTGACGGTTTCGACCCCGCCTCCCAGGCGGATGGCCACCGGCACCGTGTGATCGCGGGGGAGCTTGCGGGGGGTGATGCCGCCATCGAGGGAGACGATCAGATCACCCTCCTGGGCCCGTTCGGCACCCGCCGGCGACGCCAGGAGCACGAGCGCCACGAAGGCGGCGAACGCCATCGGCAGCCAGACCCGCGACCTCATCTCAGCCCATCCACGGCTCGCCGTGCGATTTGGCTCATCCCTATAACCCGTTCCCCGATTGCGCGACGTTTATGACGCATCCAGAGGGTACCGACTTCAACTCCGTCCGTTGCCTTTTTTGGCTTGTGGTCGCGGCTAGCGATGCCCCTGGTGGCGTTTGGAGCTCTTCTTCGACTTCTTGCAGTCATTGCCGATCCGCGGCTTGGTGTTGTGGGCCTTGCCGTTTTGAGCGACCATCCTGACGCTCGCGACCTGGGGTGCCCGGCAGAGGTTTTCGCTGTTGACGATGAGCCCCTTCCTGGCGCCGAACAAGCTGAGGGTGAATTTGGAGACAGGAGCGTCGGGAACGTCTTCGAAGGTCGTGCGCAGGCGTTCGTTGACGGAGTCGATGCGCCCGTCGAGCTCGACGAAGACTTGACCCCCCAGCGCCGCGACCATGTCCGGAAGTTTGTGGGACGAGGAGCGCAGATAGACCGGCCCCTGCAGCGGCTCGTCGAACAGTGGCGTCTCGGCCCGGGCGAAGCCGATCACCGAGGAGGTTGGGCAGCGTTCGCCAGGAGTCGAGCCTTCGGCGAAGACAGCGCGGGTGCAGGGGTTGCGGATGTGGGCGTTGTCGAGGAAGGCGGAGTGGGGCAGCGTCACCGAGGTGAAGGCGATGTTGGCGCTGGAGCCCTTCGGATAGGTGACGGTCGCGGTCAGCGCCGGGTTGCTGGAGCGCTTGGTCCCGCCCTTCAGCGCCAGCGAGAGCCTCGGCTTGAAGCCGAGCGCTTTGCAGTTGTCAGCTTGGAAGAAGTTGGACGGGCTGACGGTGGCGCCGTCGCTGCTGCGGATCGTGGCCTGCACCGCCTGCGGTTGGCAGCTGGTCGGGTTGAGGATGAAGTTCGGCCGATCGAGCCTGACGTCGATCGAGCGCAGCCGCAGCGGGATGCCGTCGAGGATCGTCGGGAAGGGGTCGGAGACGACGCGACCCTGGGCGGTGTCGGGGTTGATGAAGAGGGCGGTGCGAACAACCACGGTGCCGAGATCGAAGGGACCGGCGACCGCGGGGGTGATCACGGCCACCGACAGCGGGGCGCCTTTGTAGGGGCCGGCCAGGTAGGCAGCACCGTGGGCGTAGAACGGGGTGGCGCCGGGGCCGAGGCCGGCCGTGACCGAGCCGATGCGCGAGGGCGGGCAGGTTGGGTTGGCCTGCTCGGCCTGACCACTGCGGCCGGCGGCGACGGCAAGCGCCGCCTCTGAGCAGGAGGGAACGCCGGCGAACTTAGCGACCAGCCCCTTGGGCATCGTCGCTTCGAGCGAGCCCAGTTCCCCTTCGCCGTCTTGGCGGGTCAGGTGCAGATTGAACGGGCTGGGCTGGCCGGCACCGTTGGATTCCGTGCCGGCGCTCATGGCCGGGGCGAAGGGACGGCCGGCGGCGTTAGCCGGGCAGGGGGTGCCGTTGGCACCCGAGCTGACGATGAAGGAAGCGCTCGGGTGGGCGTCGGGGGTACCGGGGGTGCTCCAGGGGACGATCGTCGAGGTGGAGCCGAAGCCGCCGCAGGTGACCGGAGTCGCCAATGGGGCGCGGGGGCCTTCCTTGAGGTTGAGGGTGACCTGGCTAGCAGGGAGCTGGGGGTTTTGCGTGAAGGTCGTGGTCAGCTGACCCGTGTTCGGGTCGGCGGTGGCGATACCCGGGAGCTTGATGTTGATGCCGTGGCGCTCGTTTTCGAGCTGGATCAGTAGGCGGAACTTGCCGCCCTGTTTGCCGCCGCCGATCGGCAGGTCGCCGGGGTGGGGAGCCAGGAGGTAGACGTCGCCGCCAATCGGATCCGGGGCGGTGGCGAGCTGGGTGACCGGGTCGCGAAGGGCAAGCAGCGGCGAGAGCGCCGTGGCAGAGCCGATCTTCGAGGCGTCCGGGCATTTCACCGGATTGGTGTTGTCGTAGTGGACCTGGTCTCCTGCCGGGTTCGACGCCAGATCAGAGCAGGCGCCGAGTCCCCCGGCCGAGGACGGGTTGATGCTGAGCCCGGCGGGAAGGGTGACGGTGATGTCCTTGGGCTGCGGTGCCTGGGGGATCGAGGGGTCGAAGGTGGTGTTGGCGGGATCGGTCGGGTCGTTTGACTGCGGGAAGTCGAGGTCGACCGCGAGGCCGGTGGGTGAGTCGGCCTGGGTGGCGGCGCCGCCTTGCAGCGGTTTGACCCCGAGGTCGGCCTGCGCGAACTGGGAGGTCAGGGCCGGGTCGTCGCAGCCCACCACCGGCGGGGTGGTTACGGAGGCCTTCACCCATTCCAGATTGCTGGGGTCGGGGAGGCCGCCGGGCAGAAAGGAGGCCGGATGAGTCCAGGTGCTGGCAAAGAGCTTCCAGGTCGGTTCGGCTTCAGAGCAGTTCCCCGGATTGGAGAGAAACGGCACTTCCGCCCCGGCGGTCGTGTCATGTTGGGCGGGAACGCCGAAGAAGCGAACTCTGGCGCCGGTGACCGCCGCTTTGAGCGCGTCTCGCGATCCAATCGTGATCGCGTAGGACTCGGTGCGGGGATGGAGGATCGCCTGCAGGGTGGTTGGAGTGTTGATGAAATCGATGAAGAACTGGGCAGGAGACCCGTAATCGGGCGCCACGTTGATTACCGGCACCCCACCGGGCCCAAGATTGGGAACCGTCCCGAGAACCCCGATGCTGGCCTCCCCCAGCGAGGACCCGAAGGGGACCGCGGCGGGATTGCCGAGGAACCCGAGCGGAAGCTCGACATAGGCGTCCTTCGGATCCTCCGCCGACCCTTCCGTGAGTTCGTTCCCTGCATCGCCGTGAGTGAACTGAAACGCGGTCGTGCTCTGGAACGGATGGCCGCCGGCGACCGTGTAGTCCGCTTCGACGTCGTCGGTGGTGCGGGCTTTGAAGAATTCGAGCGCGAAGGGAGGCCTATCGGCCGCGGTGGCAATTGAAGGAGCCGCTCCCCCCACCGCAAGCACCAGTCCGATCATGACGCCGAGAGCTCGCGTGCGGGCGTCCAGGTGGCGGAGTGAGCTCATCGGTGCCATTGACCCGGGCTCAGGCGTGGATCACCTGGCCGGTACCGGAATGGTAGCGCCAGGCGTCCGTGGCGCTAGAAGGACAGAGCGCCGAACAGCTGTCGGAGAGAGGGGCCCCAGCCCCCTCCCCCTCACCAGCCCGAAAGCGCCAAGCCACTGACCCGGGCGCCCTGGCGCCCGGCCTTCTTGGCCTTCTTCTTGCCCTTCTTCGTGCAGCTGGTCTTCAGTTTGGTGCCGAAGTTGTTGACGAGGCCGTTCTGGGCGATCATCTGGACCGTTGCCGGGCCGATCTTGTCTTTGCAGAGGTTCTTGGAGTTTTCGATCAGGCCCTTTTTGCCGCCTTTGAGGCTGAGCACGAATTTGGAGACGGGGGCGTCGGGGACACTGAGGAAGCGGGTCCTGACCCGGCTTTCTTCTGATCCTTTTTTGGTCACGGCGTCGATGAAGCCGACCAGGGTGACGTGGATCTGGCCGTTTAGGTCGACGACCATGTCGGGGAGTTCTCTCTCCCCTCCATTGGCGCGGAAGTAGACGGGGCCGGTGAGCGGTTTCTCCAGGAGGGGGGTGTAGGCGGTGGCGGTGCCTAGGATCGAGCTCGGTGGGCAGGCGTTTGCGTTGAACTGGACCCGGGTGCAGGGGTTGTTGACGTGGGCGCTGTCGATGTACTGGCTTGGGGGCAGCAGGACCGTGGTCTGGGCGATGTTTGCCTGGCCGGGGGGTGCGGTCAGGGTCGCGGTCAGGGCCGGGTTATCGGAGCGTTTGGTGCCGCCCTTCAGCGCCAGGCTGAGGCCGGGCTTGAATTTCAGCGCTTTGCAGTTGCCGACCTGGAAGTAGCTGCTCGGGTTGGAGGTGGTGCCGTTGACCGAGGTCAGCTTGGCGTTGACGGCCATCGGGGTGCAGTTGGTCGGGTTGAGGGTGAAGTCCGGGCGATCGAGGTTGACGTCGATCGAGCGCAACCTGAGCGGGACGCCGTCGAGGATCGTCGGCAAGGGATCGGAGACGACGCGGCCCTGGGCGGTGTCGGGGTCGACGAAGAGGGCGTTGCGGCTGACGACGGTGCCGAGGTCGAAGGGTCCGGCGACGGCGGGGGTGATGACGGAGACGCTCATCGGGGCGCCTTTGTAGGGGCCGGAGAGGTAGGCGTTACCGCCGGTGTAGAAGGGGCTGGAGCCGGGGCCGGCGCCTACGGTTACGGCGCCGATCCTGGTTGCCGCCGGACAACTCGCGTTGGACTTCTCGGCGGAGCCGCTCTTGGCGGCTGCCGCCGCCAGGGCGGCCTCTGAGCAGTAGGGGACGCCGACGAACTTGGCGGCGAGGCCTTTGGGCAGGGTTACCTCGAGGGCACTGAGCTCACCTTCGCCGTCGGCGCGGGCGAGGTGGAGGGTGAAGGGTGATGAGGCACCGGCCTGCGTCGACTGGGTGCCCGCGCTCATTTTCGGGGCGAAGGGTCGGGCTGCCGCCGAGGCGGGGCAGGGGGTGCCATTCGGGCCGCTGGAAACCGGGAAGCTCGCCGTGGGGTGGGCGTCGGGGGTGCCGGGGGTGCTCCAGGGGACGATCGTCGAGGTGGAGCCGAAGGGGCCGCAGGTCACTGGCGTTGCCAGCGGGGCCCTTGGGCCTTCTTTGAGGTTGACGGTGATGTGGCTGGCGGGGAGCTGGGGGTTCTGGGTGAAGACCGTGGTCAGCTGGCCCGTGTTGGGGTCGGCGGTGGCGATGCCCGGAAGCTTGATGTTGACCCCGTAGCGCTCGTTTTCGAGCTGGATCAGCAGGCGAAACTTGCCCTGCTGGTTGCCGCCGCTGGTCGGCAGGTCGCCGGGATGGGGGGCGAGCAGGTAGACGTCTCCGGGGATCGGTTCCGGAGCGGTGGCGACCTGGGTCACCGGGTCGCGGAGGGCGAGTAGCGGCGAGAGCGCCGTGGCCGAGCCGATCTTCGAGGCGTCCGGGCATTTCACCGGCTGGGTCGTGTCGTAGTGGACCTGGTCGCCCGCCGGGCTGGAGGCGAGGTCAGAGCAGGCGCCGAGGCCACCGGCCGAGGACGGGTTGATGCTGACTCCTGCCGGGAGGGTGACGGTGATGTCCTTGGGCTGCGGTGCCTGCGGGATCGAGGGGTCGAAATCGGTGTTGTTGGGATCGGTCGGGTCGTTGGACTGCGGGAAGTCGAGGTCGACCGCGAGGCCGGTCGGCGAGTCGGCCTGGGTGGCGCCGGCGCCCTGCAGCGGTTTGACCCCGAGCCCGGTCTGGGCGAACTGGGAGGTCAGGGCCGGGTCATCGCAGCCGACCACCGGCGGGGTGGTAACGGTGGCCTTCACCCATTCCGGATTGCTGGGGTCGGGAAGGCCGCCGGGCAGGAAGGAGGCCGGATGAGTCCAGGTGCTGGCGAAGAGCTTCCAGGTCGGTTCGGCTTCAGAGCAGTTGCCCGGGTTGGAGAGAAACGGCACTTCCGACCCGCCGGAGAAGTGCTGGGCGGGAACGCCGAAGAAGCGGACCCTGACGCCGGTGACGGCGGCTTTGAGCGCGTCTCTGGATCCAACCGTGATCGCGTAGGAGTCGGTGCGGGGATGGAGGATCGCCTGCAGGGTGATTGGAGTTGCTACGAAGTCCATAAAAAACTGAGCCGGAGAGCCGTAATCGGGCGCTACGTTGATCAGGGTCGCCCCACCGGGTCCCAAATTGGGAACCGTGCCGAGAACCCCGATGCTGGCCTCCCCCAGCGGGGACCCATAGGCGGCCGCGGCGGGATTGCCAAGGAACCCGAGTGGAGTTCTGACGTAGGCGTCCTTCGGATCCTCTGCCGACCCTTCGGTGAGTTCATTCCCTTCCTGGCCGTGAGTGAACTGAAACGCGGTCGTGTTCTGGAACGGATGACCACCGGCGACGGTGTCGTCAGCTTCGACGTCGTTGGTCGTCCGAGCTTTGAAGAATTCGAGCGCGAAGGGAGGTCTGTCGGCCGCGGTCGCAATTGAGGGAACCACTCCCCCCGCGGCAAGTGCCAACCCGACCATGACGCCGAGAGCTCGCGTGCGGACGTCCAGGCGGCGGAAGAGGCTCATGGGGTTGTTCTCCTTGTGCTTAGAGGAAGAGCTGGGTCGGTTGCGGAGGCGGGAGATCACTTGGCACCTCCACCGTTGGCCTGAGCAGGTCGCTTGTTCTTCTTCTGCGACTTCTTGTGATGCTTTTTGTGGGGCTTCTTAACGCACTTGCCCTTCTTCAGGGTCTTTCCCTTCGAACAGCGCTTCGGCGGTGGCGGGTTTCCAACGTTCGGCTGGGACGAACTCGGAGCCATCGTGACCGGCGCAGGCGTGGCCGGGGGCTGGCAGGTTTCGCCCGAACAGGGGGTGACCTCGGGGACTTTGAAACCGCCTTCGACTCGGGCGTCGTAGACGTCCGTGACGACGTCAATATCGCTCGGGGTGAGCTGCGCGGTGGTCTCGAAGTAGATGTCCCGACCAGAGCCGCTGATGGCGGCGGTACCCGATCCACCTCCGACGGCTCCGGTCGTGATCAGGAAAACGCGTCCGGCCTTCCAGAGGTAGACGTCGGATTCGCCGTTGCCGTCGAGGGGCGAGAGCGCCTCGGCGGTGTAGAAGACGGTCGCTTCGCCGTCATTGGAGACGGCGAGGTACCCCCCAATCGTGGCATCGAAGGCGCCGCTGCCACTGCCGCCGGAGGTGCCAACCGAGAGGCGGGTCGTCGTGGCGGTGTCGACGTCGTAGCGATAGACATCACTGGCGCTATCGGTGTCGGTTTCGAGAAGCTGGTCGAAGGTGTTGAAGACCAGGTAACGACCGTCGGGGGTGCTCTGAGGCTTTACGTTGAAGGGGCCTGACAGTTCGGGAACTGACAGCCTGGCGACGAAGGACGTCTGCCCATTCGGATGGGCGGAGTCCTGGCGCCAGAGATAGAGGTTGTGGTCGCCGGCGACTGCTTGCTGTTCAAGGGCGTCTTCGTTGCTGGCGAGGACCCCCTTGGCGATGAACAGGACCGTCGAGCCGTCCTTGGAGGTGGTAAGGACGTTCTCGACTCCAGCGGCGCCGGTTTCGGCGACGGAGATCTGCCTAAATGCAGAGCAGGGATTGGCTCTTCCGGGCGCAGGGGCCGGGCTGCCGGAGGGAATGTCGCAGGCGTAGATGTCCTCGGTCTGATCGGTGTCGCCATTGACCAGCTGCTGGGTGGTGGTGAAGAAAACCCGGGAGCCGTCGGGCGTCGCGGCCACGAAGGTGGGGTTGGAGGGGGCGTTACAGGCGGCAGCAACGCGGTCGCAGTGGGAGGCCGACACGTTGAAGCTGGTGGTGCCGTTGACGCGGGCCCACAATTCGTCGGCCGGCGGGTTGACACCGCCGCAACCGCCGAACGCTACGAACACGATCACGCGTCCGTCGCCGGACGTCGAATGAACCTGGGCGTTGCCCAGCGAGCCCTGATTCGATTGGCCCTCACAAGAGGACACAGGGGTCCCGGAGTTGTCCAGGTCAATACGATCGGGTTCAGTGTTGGTGCCGACGAACTCATAGACCCCGGGACCCCAATTGTTACTGGAACTGCCGAAACGCGTTAATCCGTTGATAACCACATGGGAAAGATCGTCAGAGGCTGCGGCCACGTTGTAGGCAGCCGTGTTGGAGCCGGCAGACGGTACGGATTTGTTGATCTTCGTAAAGGTCCCATCCGGATTGCGGAGATACAGATCCTGTCGGGCGTACTGTCCGAGCTGAGGATCTTTATTGCTAGACCAGAGTGAAGAACGGAAATCTGCGGAGTACTGCCTACCGAGTCCACCGATTAGCAAGCTGAGAAAACCATCGGGGGCACCATAGACGGACTTCGAGGGCCCGTTGAGGTTGGCGAGCGTCTTCCAACCGGAGTTGGTGCGAACACTGACGTAAGAATTGCCACCCTGAGCGCCTTGGCCGGAGTTGGCGATATTCCCGGCGCGCGATCCGTATAGAACCGTGTTTCCGTCGGCACTGACGCCACCCAGACCCGCGGCTATACCGCTCTTCTCGGGGGACGTGACCTGCTCGTAGGCGCGGCAGTCGGGCAGGGCGAGAGAGCTAGTTTCTTTACGCAGTTGGTGGTTAGGGCAGTCTTCGGGCGGATCCAGGGTCGGGACGAATTCACGATCGGCGCTGGATTCGGTGCCGGCGGCGTTGGTGGCGAAGATGCGGAAGTGGTAGCGGGAGCCGATCGTGAGGTTTTCGACGTGGGCTTCGATCGAGACGGGGCGGTCGGTGCCGCCCTCGGTTGCGGTCGAGACACTGGCACCGCCGCCACCCCCGAGCGGCGTAGTCCCGTCGGAGGTCTTAATCAGCTCGATGTTGGAGCCGGCGAGTTTGCCGACGAAGGTGAGCACGTAGGCCCCGGGGGTGCCAGCGACGTTGACGGCGGTGGCACCGATCGAGGAGAGCGCCCGCAGCGCGGTCTGGACTTCGGCGCTGCTCGCGTTGTAGGAAAGGTCGGCGGTGGTCTGCTCGCGGAAGGACAACTTGAACTGGCCTTCAGTTGCGTCGACGTTGAGGTTCTGGACCTCGTTAGGGCCGGAGGGACTCGGTAGGCAGGGGGCCTGGTAGGTGTTGGGGTAGGTGGCGGTGGTGCCATATTCGAATACGCAGGACGTGAGTTTGGAGTTGTTGGAATTGACGATGCCCTGGAGGATGTAGCCGCCTTTGCCGTCGGAGGCCCCCTCGAGGGATTTGACCGAGGGTTTGATGAAGGGCGTGGGAAGGATGTGTTCAACAATCGTGGTGCCGCCTACGTTGGAGGCGACCAGTTTCACCTCGTAGTAGGTGTTGGCGACCAGGTCGGTGGCGTCGATCGAGATCGCTTTGGCGCCTTCGGGGCCTTTGACCACACCGGAGCCGGCGGGCTGGAGCCTGGGACAGGCGGGGACGCACTCGATGTGCCAGATGGTTTCATAGGCGGCTTCGCCGAGCGCGTCGAGCGGGCCCGGGGCGTTGGCGCTGACCGTTCCCGAGAGGTGGGCGCTGTTGGCGGTGATGTCGGTGGCCGGGTCGAGCGTGGCAATCGGGGCGGCGACCGGTTTGGTGGTGAAGGACGGGTTTGGTCCGGGGGAGAGAATTTCTCCCGGAAGGATTTCCAGCCTTAGGCGGATGGAGTAGTCGGTTCCTGGCTGCAGACCCGTCATCGTTCCGCCGACAGCCACGGGAGTCGGCGATTGGCACGGAATCGGGATTGGCTGCCCTTGATCGCCTGAGAGATTCGAGTAAACCCAGCTATCGGGATTGGCCGGTTCGGTGCTGTACTGGAAGTAGTACTGGATGATGCCTTGGGTCCCGCAGCCTTCAGGAAGGATCGTGCCTGAGACCTCGGCGGTGGTGTAACCGACGACGGGGTTGTCGATCGTGACGATCGGTATTTTGGGCGCCGGGGTGGTGAAGGTGGCGGCGGCGTCTTTGCTGTCGAGGCCGCCGCCATTGTCGGCGACGAGGCGCAGGTGGTAAGTGGTTGAGGGTTCGAGGCCGGACAGGGTGGCTCCGACCGCGGTCGGAGCCGGGTCGCCCGATCTGACCGGGTTGATGCTGCAGCCGACCGGAGTGGCGCCGCTGAAGGGGGGTTGGGTGTTGGTGACGTTGTCGGTGTACTGGGCGTCGGTGATGTACTCGAAGCGGCAGTTGGCGTCGAGGGCGGGATCGGCGCCAGCGGGGCGCTGGACTTCCCCGGACACTTTGGCCGAGGAGCTGAAGCCGGCGGACGCTATGTCGGTTACGCTCCCGATCGAGAGAACGGTCGGCGGCGCTACTTTGGCGGTGGTGGTGAAGGTGGCGCCGGCGTCTTTGCTGACGACGCCGGGGGCGGCGTTTTCGGCGGCCAGGCGCAGGTGGTAGGTGGTGGAGGGCTCAAGGCATTTGCCCTCTGCGGCTTCGAGCGCCGGGTTGGTGCAGCCGAGCAGAGCGCTGACGGCTTTTTCGGCGTCGGCGTCGGCTTTGCCGATCGGGTTCTGCGCGCAGGGCCTGACCGTGGCGCCCGCAAAGCCGGTGGCGCCGAACTGAGCGTCGGTGACGTATTCGAAGCGGCAGCTAACGTCGAAGGCGTCGTTCTCATTGCCGGGTCGTTTGACTTTGCCGGTCCCCGTGGCCGAGGTCGAGAAGACGGCGGAGGCGTTGTCGGTGGCGGTGACGACTGGGGGGTCGACGGCGAGGGTGGTGAACTCGGGGTAGGGCGCCGCTGTTGGGGAGACCGTCGTGACGGTGAAGTTGTTGGCGCTGAGCCGGACGAAGTATTTGGTGCCGCCTTTGAGGCCCTCGATGGTCTTTTTGACGACCTGGTTGTTACCGGTCTGGAGGAAGTCGCTGGGACCTGGGGTCCAGTTGGTTCCGTCGGTCGAGTATTCGAAGGTGTAGGAGGTGAAAAAGCCGGTGACGGTGATGTTGCCGGTGACGAGGGCGGTGTCGTAGGAGACTTCGCTGACCGTGCCCATTTTCACGGTGTCGGCGCTGGCGGGAGCGGCAGTCACCGCGAAGGCCGCGATCACCAGGGCGAGGACGGCGAGCATCGCGCGGAGGCGGCCGTTCGAGCGCGCACCACTCCCTTTGGCGTCGCTAGAGGCACCACGGGTGGCGAAGGCACGGCGGAAGAGGCCGCGGCTCGAGCCGCTGCCTTCGGTGGATCCCGCGGACGAAGCCTTCGCGTGGTGCGTCACTAGTTGAGCTCCTTGTTCGATGACGTGGTGGTGGAAGTTGGGGAAGCGGTCAAACAGCAGGCGCGGGCGACCCATGCCAGAGGGCTGGGAAATAGCCCGAGGCGCTGGGGGCCGCCCGCGCTGCCATGTGCGTTCACTGCGTTGGCGCCTCCGGCAAGAACCGGGAGGCAGCTCGGCGTCGTCCGCCAGGGACCGGAAGACGAGCCAAGTTGGGTGGGAAAGCTTGCGGGAGCAGAGGGCGAGGCGGTAGCCAGCGCAGACGGTGTCCTCACTTATCCCTCTCCTTGTCCCGTGGCCATCGCCTCTGTCCCGATCCGACTTTCGTGCGGACCCCCTGACCGAGGCTGCCGGCCGATTTATCTATCTGCCCTTGACGGTTGCCGGCTCCCTTCCCGGGGAGCGGCTGTCGCAGACGAGAAGAATTGGAACAGAAGCGGACCGAAATGTCAAGAGATTGGCAGCGGAAGGTTGGAGGCCAGGATGGCCGAGGGCTGAGAATTCGGCCCTACAATGCGGTGTACGGCTAAGATGGACCAACCATGAAGACCTTGCTTCCGAGCCGGTGCCGTACCACTTAGTAAAATTAGAATGGCGACGGTGAGACGCCTCCAGGAGCCGGGATATGGTCCCCCGGCGATGGTGAGAACTCCGTGGGGGGATGCGGCTCAGCTGCGTGACAGAAAGCTGCGACCGGGGCGCGGGACTCCCCGGAACGAGGCCGAGCGCAACCAGCGCGAGCGGCTGTTCGCGGCGATGGTCGCGACGGTGGCCGAGAAGGGCTATGAGGCGACCACGGTGGCCGACCTGGTCGAGCTCTCAGGCGTCTCCCGCAGTGCCTTCTACCGCCACTTCGACGACAAGCAGGCCTGCTTCCTGGCGGCGATCGAAGCGCTGGTCGGGCCGACGCTGAAAAAAGTCGCCGCCGATGAGAGCGCCGCGCCCGGAGTGGAGCGAGCCAAGCGCGCATTCGGGTCGCTGATCGAGACGATCGTCGCCCAGCCGGCGGCGGCGAAGATGTGCATCGTCGAGGTCTACGCGGCGGGTCCGGAGGGGGCGAAGCTGGTCGACCGCGCCCTGGAGCAGGTCGAGGCCCTGGTCCAGCAGCTGTTCGACCAGATTCCCGAGCGCAAGGGGATGCCGCCGGAGATCGTCCGGGCACTGGTCGGCGGCATCCAGAAGGTGATCCACAAGCGCCTCTACCGTGGCCAGGAGGGGGAGCTGCTGGGGCTGGTGCCAGAACTCTGGGATTGGCTGTTCTGCTACCCGCTCCCCCCCGGTCCGCTGCGGGCGACGCGCCGGCGCAGCGTCAAGGCGCTGCCGTTCGCCGAGCGCCAGGCCCAGTCCAATCCGGCCGAGCGGGTGCTGCGGGCACTGGCGGCGGTCGTCGCCGAGAAAGGCTATCCGGACACGACGGTGGCGGAGGTCGTCGAACGCGCCTCGACCTCCCAGCGCACCTTCTACGAACACTTCAAGAACAAGGAGGACGCGATCGTCGCCGCCCTCGACAGCGGCTCCGCCCACATGCTGGCGGCGGCGCTGCCCGCCTTCCGCCGCGCCCCCGACTGGAAGCACGCGGTCCACGACACCCAGGAGGCGATGTTCGCCTTCGGCGCCGAAGAGCCCGAGTACGCGCGGATGGGCGGAGTCGAGATGTATGCCGCCGGCAACCGCGCGCTGGAGCAGCGCGAGATCGTGACCGAAGGGATGGAGGGCCTGCTCGCGCCCGGCTACGAGCTGAAACCGCAGACGCCGGCGATCGCGGCCGAGGCGATCGGCGGCGCCCTCTACTCACTGCTCTACGACCACGTCAGCAAGAAGGGGCCGGAGACCCTGCCGGAACTGGTGCCGACGCTCGTCTACGTGACCCTGGCGCCGTTCCTCGAGGTCGAGGACGCCTACCAGGTGGCGATCGGGTAGCTGCGGCCCCGGCGGCCGCCCCCACGCCGGGGGCGGGGACCGCCAGAGCCGCCTATCCCAGCTACCTCGTCAGCTGATCTGCGAGGGGTCGACCTGGCAGTACTTGAATTCGAAAGCGAGGACCTGGTTGTTGGCTTTGCGGGCCGCAGTGGTCAGGCGCGTCGCCATCGAGAGGGCACCGTTCTTGTCGTTCGCCTTCAGCTTTTTGGCGGTCCGTTCGAACAGTTCGACCTCTTCGTCGATGTAGCTGAGCCATTTGTCGAGCTTGGCCGCGTCGGCCGGCGGTTTCGGGACCGCCTTCAGCTGCTTGACAGCCTTCTTCAGGGCGGCGGCGGCCTTGGTGAACTTGGCCGCGGCAGTTTTCAGCTTGCCCTGCCTGACTTCGGATTTGACTCCGGACAGGATCCGGTCGTTCGCTTCGGTGTTGGTCTTGCAGATCGGTTCGACCGCATCGACGTAGCCCTCGCGGGTCTGTTCGGCGGCAAGCGCCATCGGGGCGACCAACAGCATCCCGACCGCGACGAGTGCAGCCAGCGCGCCCGGTTTCATCCACTTCTTGCTCATATCTTCTCCCCTGCTGTTCAAGGTGACGTATTCCCTATAAACGTGCCCCGACGACGATGATTCGGTGGCGGACCCAACCTAACGCTAACGGGTGGAGCTTGGCCCTGCTGCGCCGGCGGCGAGCTGACCGCAGGCGGCGGCGATGTCGCGGCCGCGGGTGAGGCGAACGGTGGCGCCGAGGCGGTGCTCGGTGAGGATCGCCCGGAAGGCCTCGATCCGCTCCGGCGAGGAGCCGTCGTAGGAGCCGGTCGGGTTGTACGGGATCAGGTTGACCTTGTAGACGCGGCGGTCGAGCAGGGCGGCGAGTTCACGCGCGTGCTCGGGGTGGTCGTTGACGCCGTCGAGCATCACGTACTCGACGAAGACTTTGCGGCGGCGGGCGGCGCGGTAGCGCTCGCAGGCGGCAAGCACCTCGGCCAGCGGGTAGCGGTCGTTGACCGGCATCAGCTGCGAGCGCAACCCGTCGTTGGGGGCGTGCAGGGAGAGCGCCAGGTTGAGCGGCATCTCGCACTCGGCGAGGCGGTCGATGCCCGGCACCCAGCCGACCGTGGAGATCGCGGTGCGGCGGTGGGTGACGCCGAGGTCGGGTAGGCGCTCGCAGGCGGCGAGCACGTTGTCGATGTTCATCGTCGGCTCGCCCATCCCCATGAAGACGACGTGGTCGATCGCTTCGGTGCGGCGGAAATGCAGGGCCTGGTCGAGGATCTCGTCGGCGCTGAGGTTGCGGCCGAACTTCATCTGGCCGGTGGCGCAGAAGGTGCAGGTCAGCGGGCAGCCCGACTGCGAGGAGACGCAGACCGAGCGGCGGCCGTCGCGGTAGCGCATCAGCACCGCCTCCAGCGGCCGGCCGTCGCCGGTGTGGAAGAGCGTCTTCACCGTGCCGTCGTCGGATTTCGCCTCGGCCTCCAGCTTCAGGGTCGAGAGCGGCACCGCCTGCTCGAGGCGGTCGCGCAGGGTCCCCGGAAGGTTGCTCATCTCCTCGTAGCCCGTGGCCCCGCGCGTGACCCACTCCCACACCTGGCCGGCGCGGTAGGAGGGCTGGCCGGCGTCGGCCAGGGTCGCTGCGAGCAGCTCGCGGTCCATGCGCCGAGTGTAGGGACGCTCAGCTGTGGATCTTCTCGCCGCGCTCGAGCATGGCGATGAATTTGCGCAGCCGGCGCTCCCGCGTCTCCGGCTTTTTCGCCTCGTCGAGGCGGTAGAGGATCGCGTAGCGGTTGGCGCCGTCGAGGTCGGCGAAGAACTCCGCGGCGGCCGGGTTGGCGTCGAGCTCGCGCTGCAGATCGGGCGGGACCTTGGCGCTGCGCTGCCCCTCGTAGGCCGCCTCCCAACGGCCGTCGGCCTTAGCCGCTTCGATCTCGGCCAGGCCGGCGGGCCGCACGCTGCCGGTGGCGAGCAGCGCTTCGGCCTTCTCGCGGTTGATCTTCGACCAGCGCCCGCGCGGGCGCCGCGGCGTGAAGCGCTGGAGGAAATGGCGCTCGTCGAAGCCGCGCTTCTGGCTGTCGATCCAGCCGAAGCAGAGCGCCAGCTCCAGCGCCTCCGCGTAGGTGACGCTGGTCTCCCCCACGCCCTTCTTGGCGATCTTCAGCCAGATGCCCTCCGACTCGGCGTGGTGGCGCTCGAGCCAGGCCTCGAGCTCGGCCGGGCTCGCGAACAGCAGGATCGGGAGCTCATCGGCCATCGCCGCCGACGCCGTCCGCCTAGAGCCCCGCGGCGTCGGCAAGCAGGTCGACCTGGGCCGGGTCGTTGGAGCTCGGGAAGAGGATCAGCTGATCGCAGCCGACCGCCTCGAAGGCCGCCAGGTAGCCCTGCACCGTCTCCGCGTCCTTGGCGGCGCTGTTGGCGATGAAGCTCGCGGTCTCCTCGCCGAGCCAGGCGTAGTAGTCCTTGAGATAGGCGTTGGCGTCGGCCTCGGCGTCGGCCCCGAGCGAGAAGTAGGCGAGCCCCTCGAGCCGCGGCCTGCCCTCGCGGCCGGCCTCGGACCACTCGGCTTTGACCTTCTCGGCTGCTTCGGCGAAGACTTCCGGCGGCGACCCGCCGGCGATCCAGCCGTCGCCGTACTTGGCGGCGCGGGCGAAGGAGGCGTCGACGCCGCCTCCGACCAGCAGGGTCGGGCTGCCGACGGTCGCGGGTCCGATGTGCTCGGCCTCCCACAGCTCCCTGATCTTCCCCAGCATCTCGTCGATCGTTTCGCCACGGTCGCCCATCTCGACCTCGGCCGTGGCGTAGTCGTCCTCGCGGCCACCGATCCCGACGCCGAGCGTCAGCCGGCCGCCGGAGAGCGCCTGCAGGCTGAGCGTCTGCTTGGCGATCGTGGCGGCGCTCTCGCGCAGCGGCGCCAGCAGCACTGAAGTCGTGAGGCCGATCCGCTCGGTGACCGCGGCGGCGGCGGCAAGGGCGATCAACGGCTCGTAGTTGTTGTAGGCGATGCGGTCGATCGTGCCGAGGCTGGAAAAACCGCGCGCCTCGGCGCGGCGGGCGAACTCGGTCAGCTGCTCGCCGGTCGTGCCCGGAATCGCGTTCGGAAGGCCAATCGCTACGTCCATCTGCTGCTCCTTCAGTGGGGGGAGGAAGGCTGCGCCAACCCTAGCCAACGCCCAGCGTGGGGTTGGCTAGTCCGGCAGCTCGGCGAAGAGCCGGCCCAGCGCCGCTCGCGCGTACTCGAAGACCTGCGGGTCGGCGCTGAGCCGGAAGCGCGAGTTGGCCCCCATGATCAGCGCGTAGAGCTCGAAGCCGAAGCGCCGCGGGTCCTCGACCCCGGCCGCCTCCGCCTGGCCGACCAGCAGCGCCATCCAGGCGTCAAGCGTGGCGACGATCGCGTCGCGGACGGGGCCCGGGCGGTCGTCGTACTCGGCCGAGGTGGCGCCCCAGAAGCAGCCGCCGGCGTAGAGGTCGAGGCGGCTGAGGTACCCCTCCGCCATCGCCCGCAGCCGCTGCCCGCCCTCGGGCGCGGACAGCGCCGGCGCGATCACGGCAAGCCGAAAGCGGTCGGCGGCGGCCCCGACCGTCGCCAGCTGCAGCTCCTGCTTGGAGCCGAAATGGGCGAAGAGGCCGCTCTTGCTCATACCCAGATCGGCGGCGAGATGGCCGATCGTCAGCCCCTCGAGGCCCTCGACGGAGGCGAGGTCGACGGCGCGTTCGAGGATCGCGGCGCGGGTCTGCTCGCCCTTGGAAATCCGTTCGGCGGTTGCGCTCACGCTCGAAAGGATATAGAAAAGCACGAACGTTCGTACAACAAGGAGAATAGATGAGCGAGTACGGAGTCAAGGAAATCGACGCGATGGAGGCCGTCTTCCGCGGCGCATTCAAGCGGGCGCGTGCCGAGCTGGGAATCGAGTCGTTCGGCATGCAGGTGATCGACATGCCGCCGAACTACGAGCACTACCCCGAGCACGACCACACCCATGACGACCAGGAGGAGGTCTTCATCGTGCTGCGCGGCTCGGCCGAGATCGAGATCGACGGCGAGCGCTCTGCGCTCGACGACAACCACGTCGCCAGCGTCGGCGTGCTCAGCAAGCGGAAGATCTGGCCGGGACCCGACGGCGTCCGCCTCGTCGTCCTCGGCGGCTGCCCGGGCAAGGTCTACGAGCCGCCGCCGGTCAGCGTGCTCGGCGAGCCCGACCCGATGGCGGCCAGCTAGCCAATAGGCTGGCCGGGTGCCCGGAAGGCTCCCGTCCCTAGCGACCCTGCTGGCGCTCCTGGCGCTGCTGACCGTGCCGGCGGGGGCGCTCGGCGCCGGCCTCGCCGACGAGCACGAGGAGGACGCGATCGTCGTCGTCTCCGGCGACGTCACCGTCCCGCGGGGAGAGACCGTGGACGGCGTCTACGTCGGCAGCGGCGACGTCGAGATCCTCGGCCATGTGGACGGCGACGTCGCCGTGATCAGCGGCGACGTCCTCGTCCGCGGTCGCATCGACGGCGACCTCTTCACCGCCAGCGGAACCGCCCGCCTGCTGCCGGGCGCCGTGGTCGACGGCGACGTCAGCTACGGCGACAAGCACCCCAACCTCTCCCTCGACGCCCGCGTCAGCGGCGACGTCCAGGAGCAGGAGTGGCCCGACCTCGGCGGCCTCGTCCCCTGGATCGGCGGCTTCCTGATCTGGCTGGCGATCACGGTCTCGCTGGCGATCCTCGGCGTGCTCTTGATCCTGATCGCGCCGCGGGCCGCCGACGCCCTCCACGCCCGCTCACGCGAGCGGATCGGGCCGACGATCGCGATCGGGATCGCGATCGCGATCGCGTTGCCCGTGCTCTGTCTCCTGGCCGCGATCACGATCCTCGGCCTGCCGCTGGCGCTTGGCCTGACGCTGGCCCTGCTGCCGCTCTGGGCAATTGCCTACGCGGTCAGCGCCTGGGCGCTGGGGCGGCGTCTGCTGGGGCCGCCACGCGAGCGCATACTCGCCTTCCTGGCCGGGCTGGCGATCCTGCGCCTGGCGGCGCTGGTCCCCTTCCTCGGCTTCCTGGTCGCGCTGGCCGCGGTCGTGGTCGGGCTCGGGCTGATCGGTGCCGCTATCGGGGCGGCGCGGGATCCGCGGGCGCCGGAGCCGCTTCAAAGCCCGGACAGCTGAGCACCGGCAGCGGCGGATAGCGCCGGAAGCGCGCGTCCTCGCGCGAGCGTCGGCAAAGCGAGAAGACGGAGCCCCGCGTGTTCGGGACCAGTTGCTGGTGGAGGCAGCGGTCGCAGAGGCCGGCGTCGGGGCGCCTGGGGCTCACGCGCGCTCAGCGCGGCGCTTGGTCGCGGTGAGGATGCGGCGGGTGGCGAGGACGTGCATGCGGGTGCCGATCACCAGGGCGCGGTAGACGCTGCCTTTCAGGTGCGGGAAGACGGCGCGGGTCTCCGCCCGCACACGGGTGCCGCCAGAGCCGTCGTCCTCGAGGCGGAAGATCAGCGCGTACTCGGAGAAGCGGTGACTGCCGCCGAGGCCGAGCTCGGCCTCGGGCTCGCAGCTGGCGACGTGGAAGCCGGGCATGACCGAGCCGGAGGCCAGCGGCCGCGGCCCTGACGCCTCGGTGTCGGCGCAGCCGAGCAGCCGAGCGAAGCGTGGTGCGGCCCCGGCCGAGACCGTGCCCTCGGCCACCCGCAGCAGCGCCTCCCAGGAGGCTTTGCGCCCGGCGGCGATATCGATCGCGTGCTCGTCTACATAAGGGAGGTCGGAGGGAGTGGAGGTCATCTGCCGATGCTATGGGGGCTGGGCGCCCCCAACGGGGCGCCATCTCACGGAAACTGCGGCGATGGGACCGGCGAATCCCGCCTCGCGGCCGGCTAGCTTTGATGGGTGACTCCGACCGCGACCCTCTTCGACGCCGATGCCGCCTCCTACACGGGCACCGTCGAGGTGCTCGGGGTGATCTTCCGCGCCGACGACGACGGCTACGCGGTGCTCGAGGTGCGCGAGGCGGAGTCGGGCGAAGGCTTCGCCCTGGTCGGTCCCGTCGCCCATCTCGGCGAGGGCGACCGGGCCGAAGTAAGCGGCGAGTGGCAGACCCACTCCCGCTACGGCCGCCAGCTGCGCGCCCAGGGAGCGCTGCCGCTCGACCCGGCCGATCGCGAGGGCCAGGTGGCCTACCTGACCTCGCTGCGCCACATCGGCCAGAAGCGGGCCGAACGACTGGTCGACCAGCACGGCGAGGGCGTTCTGGCCGCGATCGCCGCCAACCCGCAGGCGGTCTTCTCGGCCCTGCGCGGGGTCAGCGCCGACCAGGCCGCGGCGGCGACCGAATCGTGGCACGCCAGCCGCGCCGTCCGCGACCTCCACGTGCAGCTCGCCCCGCACGGCCTCGCCCACCTGGCGGCGCCGATCCACGCCCGCTACGCCGAGCGCTCGATGACGGTGCTGCACGAGGATCCCTACCGCCTGACCGAAGTCCCTGGGGTGGGGTTTGCCCGCGCCGACCGGATCGCCCTCGCCGCCGACGTGCCGCCGGAGTCCGGTCGCCGCGCCCAGGCCGCCGCTGCCTACGCGCTGACCGAGGCCGAGCAGCAGGGCAACAGCTTCCTGCCGCTCGAGGAGCTGGTCCGGCGCACCGCCCGGCTCACCGGTCTCCCCCCCGACCCCGACGTGCTGGTCGAGGGACCCGGGCTCGCGGTCGAAGAGGAGCGCGTCTACCGTGAACCGACCCTGGCCAGCGAGATCGCCGTCGCCGCCACGCTGAGCGCGCGGGCGGGGCAGCCGGCCCACCTCGACCACGATCCCGGCGAGGAACCGGGAGAGCTAACCGAGGAGCAGTGGGCGGCGGTGCGCGGCGCCTTCGGCGCCCGAGTCTCCGTCCTCACCGGCGGGCCCGGCGTCGGCAAGACGGTCTGCACCAAGGGGATCGTCGCCGAGGCCGAGGCGGCCAACGCGAAGATCGCGCTCTGCGCGCCGACCGGGCGGGCGGCGCGACGGATGGAGGAGGCGACCGGGCACGAGGCGATGACGATCCACCGGCTGCTGGAGTGGATGCCGGGCCGCGAACCGGCCTACCGGCCGGGCCACCCGCTGCCGGTCGACCTGGTGATCGTCGACGAGTCCTCGATGCTGAACCTGCGCCTGGCCGAGGTGCTGCTGGGCGGGATCGCCGAGTCGACCCACGTCGTCCTCGTCGGCGACGCCGACCAGCTGCCGCCGATCGGGGCTGGCAAGCCGTTCGAGGACCTGATCGACTCGGCGACGGTGCCGGTCGTGCGGCTGACCCAGATCTTCCGCCAGGCGGCGCGCTCGATGATCACCACCGCCGCCCATGAGATCAACGAGGGGCGCCCGCCCCACCGCGAGCCCGGTCCCGACCAGGACCACGACTTCTTCTTCATCGAGCGCCCGAGCCCGGAGCGGGCGCTGGAGACCGTGGTCGAGGTCGTCGCCGAGCGGGCACCTTCGGGATTCGGGGTCGACCCGATCCGCGACGTCCAGGTGCTGGCGCCGATGTACAAGGGGCCGGTCGGGATCGACGCCCTCAACGAGCGGTTGCAGGCCCGGCTCAACCCTGATGGCAAGAAGGCGCTGGCCGAGCGCTTCCGGATCGGCGACCGCCTGATCCAGACCCGCAACTCACACGAGCTCGGCCTGATGAACGGCTCGATCGTCTTCCTCCGCGAGGACGACCCCAACGAGGAAACGATCAGGGTCGACACCGACGACGGCGGCTCCCTGTCGATCCCCTACGGCGAGACCGCGACGCTGAAGCTCGCCTACGCGATCTCCGTCCACAAGGCGCAGGGCTGCGAGGTCCCGGTCGTGGTCGCGGTCTGCCACCGCTCGCACTCGCGGATGCTGACCCGGCCGCTGCTCTACACCGCGATCACCCGCGCCCGCAACAGCTGCGTGCTGGTCGGCGACCGCGGCGCCCTCGAGGCCGCGGTCGGGCGCGACGACGGCGGCGGCCGCCACTCCGGTCTCGCCGCGCGCCTGAGGGGCTGACCGAACGTCCGTCCGTGCCCGGGTTTGACCATTCCCAGGCGGGGCATATCTCGAAATTGACGATGGCAAAGCACCTCGTCACCTCCCTCCCCCTGTCTTCCTGGCCTGTGCGGCGGTCGTCTTCCCCCAGGCGGCCGTCGCCAAGGCCAGGGAGGCTGGCTGAACCGCCGGCCCCTGCAAAGCGGCGGCCTGAGCGCGCGGACGTTTGTGAGACCCTGGCGGCCAAATGGACGCCGGGGAGACGCAGCGGGAGGCCGTGGCCGGGCGGGGGCACGGGACAAAGCCGCGCATCCCGCTGGCCGAGATCGGAATCACGCTCGCCGGCGTCGCCGTGCTCGCTGGCCTGGTGCTGCTGATCCCGGCCCTGCGCGAGACCGCCAGCGCGGCGATCAGCGGCGACCACGATGAATTGCAGCGACAGATCGACCAGCTGGGAGCCTGGGGCCCGCTGCTGATCGTCGCCCTGGCGCTGATCCACGCCGTCGTCTTCTACCCCTCTGAGATCGTCGACGCCGCCGCCGGCTACGCCTATGGGTTCTTCCCAGCGCTGGCGCTGCTGATGGTCGGCTGGACGCTCTCCGGAATGATCTGCTGGGCGATCGGGCGGTCGGTAGCGCGGCCGCTGCTCGACCGCTGGCTCGGAGAAGAGCGCTTCGAGCGGATCGAGGGACGGATCGAGCGCGGCGGCGTGACCCTGTTGCTGGCGGTCAGACTGATCCCGATCCTGCCGTTCAGCATCGTCTCCTACGCGGCCGGGGCCGCCAAGGTGCCGCTCTGGCGCTTTACCTGGACCACCGCCCTCGGGTTCCTGCCGATCACCGCCCTTGCCACCTATTTCGGGACGCAGCTCGAGGGCCTTTCGCTGACCGACCCGTTGATCCTCGGCAGCGCCGCGGCGCTGCTCGCGCTGCTGGCCGGCGGGCACTGGGCGATGCGGCGTCAGGCGGCCTGACCTACGAGGGCCTAGGAGAGGACGACGCGGAAGCGGAAGAGCGCCGGGGTCTGGTCGGTGTTGCCGGCGGCGTCGCGGGCCCGAACCCGTAAGACGTGCTTACCCGGCGCGAAGCGGCGGACCAACCGCTTGCCGCAGGGCCGGTAGGTGCCGCGGTCGACCTTGCAACGGAAGCTCCTGCCGCCCTCGCTGGAGCTAAACCGGAAGCTGGCTCTGGCGCGGAAACGCGTCGGCAGCTGCCGCGGCGGGCGCTGGACGATCTTCGTCCGCGGTGGCTTGGTGTCGACCTTGAAGCTGGTCGCGGCGCTGGCGCCGATCCGGCCACCGCGGTCGGTGACGGTTACGACGAGCGTGTGGCGACCGTCGGCCAGCCGCCGCGGCCAGGTGAACGGCGAGCTGCAGGGGAGGCTGACCGCGTCGATCGCGCAGGAGGCGGTGACGGGCCGGTTGACGGCGAACTCGAGGCTCGGGTGGCTGACGCGGCTGAGCCGAGCAGGGGGCCGGACGACCGTAACGGTGGGCGCCAGGGCCAGCGCGTTTACCGCGGCACCGGCGTCGATCAGGCCAGCGCCGACCGCGCTCGGGCCGAAGGCGCCGACCGGTCGCGCGGTCGCGGTCAACGCGGTCCGCACCTGGGTTGGAGTCGCGCCGGGGTTGGCCTGCAGGGCCAGGGCGGCGACGGCGGCCGCGTGCGGAGCCGCGGCCGAGGTCCCGAAAAAGCGCCAGGCGCCGGCGATGGAGCTGCCGAAGAAGGTGTTGACGGTGCCGTCGCTGGCGACCAGGTCCGGCTTGGCGATCGTCCGGGCGGGGATCGCCGCCGCCGGGCTGGGGTCGAGAACGGGTCCGAAAAGACGCTTGGCGGGGCCACGCGATGAGAAGGACTCCGGAGCCGTGGTCGCGTTGTAGCGGACGGCGCCGACCGCGATCGCGCCTGCCGCGGCCGCGTGGCCGAAAACCGTCGGCCCGATCGTGTCGGCGCTCGAGGTTTCGTACTGGGCGGTGGTCGGGGCCGCGTCGCCGAGCTGGACGAACTTGATCGTCGGACCCTGCACCGGCGGGATCGCTGGCCCGGCGACGCGGGAGATCGCCAGCCGCACCGAAGCCGAGGCGGCGCCGGTGTTCTCGAGCCCGACCAGCTCGTAGGGGCGCTGAGTCGTGGTCAGGTTGCGGCGTTTCGAGCTGGCGACGACTTTGCCGCCGGTATCGAGCAGGTAGGCGTCGAAATCGGTGGTGACACCGCCGCGCGGTTCGGCCCACTGCAGGTCGAGCAGCAGTTCGCCCTTGGCGGGAATCGTGAAGTTGAACAGCGAGTCGACGCCGGCACCGGGGTCGAAGTCGGCGCACTCGTCCTGGCCCGCGGGGACTCCTGCCGGGCAGGATCCCCCGTCGCGAAAGGGCGCTTCCCAGGAGCCGACGTCTTTGCCGCCGGAGATCAGGTTGTTGTTGCCGGCGGCGGAGAAGTAGGAGACCCCCGCGGCCGCGACTTCGTCGATCGCGACCGCGACCGGGCCGTCCTGGAAGAACGGCTCTTCGAAGTAGAGGACGTCGTCGGCGATGACCCGGGCGCCGGCGGCGGCCAGGCCCCTGATCGCGGCTGCGAATGCAAGTTCGCCGTTGAAGGCGGTGGCGAAGTCGATCGCGGCGCCGGGCGCGAGGTCGCGGACGACCTGCGCCATCGCCCTGCCCTCGTCGCTCTTCGCCGCGCCGTCGTCGAAGAGAGCGACCGGCGTGGTCGTGCCGCAGGGGCTGCCCGGCCCCGGCAGGTCGCCGCTGAGGACATCGTCGGCGGCCCGGGTACCCGCGGTCGGGTCGCGGTCGAAGGAGTCGGAGAGGATGCCGACGGTGACGCCGCTGCCGTCGACGCCGATGTCGGCGCGGGCGACCGGGGCGCGCAGCTGGGCATCGCCCTCAGAGCGGACCCGGCCGCCGCAGTCGACCCCGAGCACGAGTGGGGTCGCGACCTCGCTGATCCCGCCGACCCGGGCCAGCCCGTCGAGCGCCGCCCGCTCGCCCGGCCTCACCGCGACCGTGACGGTCTGGTAGCGGCGGCTGACGTGGACGATCTCGGCCCCGGCACCGCGCAGCTCGTCGAGCCCGGCGACGGCACCGGCATCGAAGCGGACGTCGACAAGGACGCGGTTGCCGTCGCGCAGCGGAGTGCCCGGCCCCTCCTGCGGTTCCACGAGTGCTGCATCCGCCGCAGCGGCCATCAAGACCAGCCCGAGAGCGGCGACGGCGACGGCGTGCGCGAAGCGCCCAGGAGCGGATGACATCGTGCGTCCATTATCGAAGGGAGCCGGACGATCCTGCTACGGTCCCCCGTGTTAGGGCCGGATATACGACCGGCAAAGTTCGTGTCTAGCGCTCGCAGTCGTTGCTCAACAGCACCCTCCGCGTTCGCAGCACATGATGTGGAGGCAATGCATGCCGACTGGAACTGTCAAGTGGTTCAGCGACGACAAGGGCTACGGGTTCATCACTCCCGACGATGGCTCGAAGGACGTCTTTGTTCATCACAGCGCCATCCTGGGTGAGGGCTTCAAGTCCTTGACCGAGGGCGCCAAAGTGAGCTACGAGTCCGAAGAAGGCCCCAAGGGCCCGGCCGCCGCGAGCGTTCAGCAGACTTCGTAGTCCGCTTCTCGCTTTAATTGACGGGGTCCGCCTCCGGGTGGGCCCCGTTTTTTCTCTTTTTGTTATCGAGTTCTCAGCGTTCTGAGGTCTGTTCGGAGGTTCAGGGCCGAGCAGTCCAAGGACGCAGGAGCGATTGTGCTCTGCACATGAGCGACGAGGACGCAGGAATGCGAAGCGCCATGAGCCTCCGAACCGACCTCAGAAATATTGCGATCATCGCGCATGTCGACCACGGCAAGACGACCCTGGTCGACGCGATGCTGTGGCAGACCGGGACCTTCCGCAAAGGCCAGGACGTCGCCGAGCGGGTGATGGACTCGATGGACCTCGAGCGCGAGAAGGGGATCACGATCCTCGCCAAGAACACCGCCGTCAAGCGCGGCGACGTCAAGTTCAACATCGTCGACACCCCCGGCCACGCCGACTTCGGCGGCGAGGTCGAGCGGGCGCTGACGATGGTCGACGGCGTCCTGCTCCTGGTCGACGCATCCGAGGGCCCGCTGCCGCAGACCCGCTTCGTCCTGCGCAAGGCGCTGGAGTCGAAGCTCCCGGTGATCCTCGTCGTCAACAAGGTCGACCGCCCCGACGCCCGCATCGCCGAGGTCGTCGACGAGGTCTACGAGCTCTTCCTCGACCTCGACGCCGACTCCGAGCAGATCGACTTCCCGATCGTCTACACCAACGCCAAAGCCGGCTGGGCCGCGCTCGAGGAGGGTGTCGAGGGCACCGACCTCGACCCGCTGATGGATCTGATGCTGAAACGGATCCCGGCTCCCGAGTACGACCCCGACCTGCCGCTGCAGGCGCACGTCACCAACCTCGACGCCTCCCCCTACGTCGGGCGCCTGGCGCTCTGCCGTGTCCACAACGGCACGATCCGCAACGGCCAGCAGCTCGCCTGGTGCCGCGCCAACGGCGAGATCACCCGTGCCACCGTCTCCGAGCTCTACATCACCGAGGGCCTGGAGCGGGTCAGCGCGCAGGAGGCTGGCCCCGGCGAAATCATCGCCGTCGCCGGGATCGAAGAGGTGACGATCGGCGAGACCCTGGCCGATCCGGAGAACCCGGTGCCGCTGCCGGTGATCGAGGTCGACGAGCCCTCGCTTTCGGTCGTGGTCGGCATCAACACTTCGCCGCTCGCCGGCAAAGAGGGCAAAAAACTTACGGCGCGCCAGATCCGCGACCGGCTCGACGCGGAGCTGATCGGCAACGTCTCGATCCGCGTCATCGACACCGAGCGTCCCGACGCCTGGGAGGTCCAGGGACGCGGCGAGCTGCAGCTGGTCGTGCTGCTGGAGATCATGCGCCGCGAGGGCTTCGAGCTGACCGCCGGCCAGCCGCGCGTCGTCACCCGCGAGATCGAAGGCGAAATTCACGAGCCGGTCGAGCGCCTCGCGATCGACGTTCCCGAGGAGCACGTCGGCAGCGTCACCCAGATGCTGGCCGGGCGCAAGGGCCGGATGGAGCAGATGGTCAACCACTCGACCGGGTGGGTGCGGATGGACTACCTGGTTCCCGCCCGCGGCCTGATCGGGTTCCGCACCGAATTCCTCACCGACACCCGCGGCACCGGCATCCTCCACCACGTCTTCGACCGCTGGGAGCCCTGGGCGGGGGAGCTGCGCACGCGCCAGACCGGCTCGCTGGTGGCCGACCGCCGCGGTAACACCGCCAGCTACTCGCTGTTCAGCCTGCAGGAGCGCGGCACCCTCTTCATCGGCTCCGGCGAGGAGGTCTACGAAGGGATGATCATCGGCGAGAACGCCCGCGCCGACGACCTCGACGTGAACCCGACCAAAGCCAAGCAGCAGACCAACGTGCGCGCCGCCAGCGCCGACATCCTGATCCGTCTTGCACCACCGACGCGGCTCACCCTGGAAGGCTCGCTGGAGTTCCTGCGCGACGACGAGTGCGTTGAAATCACGCCCGAGTCGGTGCGCCTGCGCAAGCTGATCCTCGACAAAACGCAGCGCCTCAAGGCCGCCAAGCGCGGCGCCGCCGCCCCCCGCTAAGCGGGCTTCGCGAAGCCCGCTTCGATTCCGTCGAGCAGGCGCTCGAGCCCGCGCTCGAAGCGGCCCTCCTCGCGGAAGAGCTCACGGACCACGGCGACCCCGGCGTCGAGATCGGTGCCCAGCAGCTCACGGGCGCAGGGGAACTGGCCGCTCGCGAGTTCGCGCTCGAAGAACTCGCGCACGCCGGGCGCCCAGGTGGGCCCCTGCGCGTCGGGCTCCTGGGCCTCGCGGATCGCGAAGCCGAACACGTACTCGTCGATCAGCACGATCGCTTCCAGCCTCGCCTTCGGGTCGGCACTCGCCGCCGCCATCGCCTGCAGCGACTGCTCGAGGTGGCGCAGCTTGTTCGGGCTTGGGCGGGGCTCGTCGAGCAGATCGAGCGTCCAGCGATGGTTACGCAGGGAGGCGAGGGTCGAGATCGCGATCCGGGACATCGCCGGCCGCCAGGCGCTCGGCAGCTCCTCGGCGGGGACGAGGATCTCCCCCATCACCGCGTCCATCATCAAGGTCACCAGCTCGTCCTTGTTGGCGACGTAGTGGTAGAGCGTCATCGTGCCGGCGCCGAGCTGCTGGGCGACGCGGCGCATCGAGACCGCCTCGAAGCCCTCGGTGTCGGCAATCTCGATCGCCGCGGCGGCTATTCCCGCCCGCGAGTGGCCGGGATTGCGGGAGCAGGGCTCCTCGCGCATCCAGATCAGGGTTGACTCGGGCTCGGTGGGGGTGGCGGAACGCATCCCGTACAGCGTACTGCTAGCCTGCCTCGTACGCCGTACTACTTGATTCGAGGTCCTCTCTTGAACAACGCTTCCTCCTCCGGCGCCTCCCCCGCCGGCGCCGATCCCAACGCGCTCGACCGCGGCACGATGGTCGTCGCCGCCGTGGTCCTGCTTGGAGCGGTGATGTCGATTCTCGACACCACCGTGATCAACGTCGCTATCGACCGCCTCGCGATCGACTTCAACGCTTCGCTGACGACGATCCAGTGGGTCGTCACCGGCTACACCCTCGCCCTCGTCGCGGTGATCCCGCTCAGCGGCTGGGCCGCCGACCGCTTCGGCACCAAGCGCATCTACATCTGGTCGCTGGTCCTCTTCGTGCTCGGCTCGATCCTCTGCGCCGCCGCCTGGAGCGCCGGCTCGCTGATCGCCTTCCGCGTCCTCCAGGGCATCGGCGGCGGCATGATCATGCCCGCCGTGATGACGATCATGACCCGCAAAGCGGGGCCGCACCGGATGGGTCGGGTGATGGGCATCCTCGGCGTGCCGATGCTGATCGCGCCGCTGGTCGGACCGATCCTCGGCGGCTGGCTGGTCGACGACGTCTCCTGGCGCTGGATCTTCCTGATCAACGTGCCGATCGGGATCGTCGCGGTCACCCTGGCGGCGCTCGTGCTCGAGCGCGACGAGCCGCAGCCCGCCCACAAGCTCGACTGGCTCGGCATGGGCCTGCTCTCCCCCGGCCTGACGCTGCTGATCTTCGGCCTCGCCGAGTCCTCCGGCGACGGCTTCGGGGCGACCAAGTCATGGCTGCCGATCCTTGCCGGAGTCGGCCTCATCGTCGGCTTCTTCTGGCACAGCTGGCGCACCGAGGCGCCGCTGATCGACATCAAAACCTTCACCCATACCCGTGCCGGCGCTTCGGCCGCGGTCTTCATGGCGTTCTCGATCGCCTTCTTCGGCGCCCTGCTGCTGATCCCGCTCTACTACCAGACGGTGCGGGGAGCCTCGGCGCTCGAAGCGGGTCTGCTGCTGGCCCCCCAGGGCCTCGGAGCGATGATCACGATGCCACTCGCCGGCAAACTCACCGACCGCTACGGGCCGAGCAAGCTGCCGGCCTGCGGGATCCCGCTGCTGGTGATCGGCATGGCGCCCTTCGCCTTCGTCACCGGCACCACCTCCTACGTCCTGCTCTGCGGCTTCGGCTTCGTACTCGGCCTCGGCATGGGGCTCTCGATGATGCCGACGATGACCGCGGCGATGCAGGCTGTGCCGCGGGCGGCCATTGCCCGCACCAGCACCGCGATGAACATCATCCGCCAGTCGGGAGCTTCGATCGGCACCGCGATCATCTCGGTCCTGCTCTCCTCGGCGATCGTCAGCAAGCTCCCGAGCGGCGCCAGTCCCGAGGGCGGCAGCGGCTTCGAGGCGCTGCACGGAATCTCAACCGCTCAGCGAGAAGTGATCGCCAACCCGCTCGCCGAAGCCTTCGCCTCCACCTTCGTCTACGCGATCGCACTGCTGGCGCTTGCCTTCATCCCGGCGCTGTGGATGGCGTTGGCCAGCCGCAGGAAGCCCGAGTCAGACGCGGCTCCCTCCCCCCAGGAGCCGGTCCCGATCCTCGAGTAGCTCGTCTGTCGAGTTATGCATGCCTAGCATGCATAACTCGACAGAGCTCAGACTGGCGTCGCCTCCGCCGCCCCCGGCTGGCGGGTCGGTATTCGCCCGGTGAAGAAGAGGCCGACTAGGGCGAGGATCGCGAGCACGGCGAGGGCCGTCCGCAGGCCGACGATGCGGGCGGTTTCGTTTTCCTCGACGATCGCGGCGGTCGCCCGCGGCGGCACCCGCGCCTCGTCGAGCGCGGTTTCGAGTTCGTCGTCGGAGAGGAAGGGGACGCCGCCGGAGAGCTCGGTCGAGGCCTGGGACTTGACCGGCGCCGGGACCGCCGGATTTTCCTCGACGCCACTGAGGAAGGAGGTGCTGAGGGCGGCGATCACGATCGCGCCGGTCAGAGCCGTGCCGACCGAGATGCCGAGGTTGGTGATCGTGTTCTGGAGGCCGCCGACCTCGCCGCTCTGCTCGTCCGGAACCGAGGACACGGTGATGCTCCCGAGCTGCGAGGCGAGCGAGCCGATCCCGAGGCCGGCCAAGAGCATCGGCCAGGTGACGATCTCCGCCCCGGCCCCGGCCTCCAGCGCCGCGACCATCACCGCCAGCCCGGCGAACATCAGCATGAAGCCGATCCGCACCACCCGCCGCGGCGAAGCCTGCGGGAACAGCTTTGGGATCCCGGCCGCGGCGAGGATCAGCGTGAACGAGAGCGGCAGCAGGCGCACGCCGGTGTCGATTGCGGAAAGGCCGAGGGCGACCGAGAGGAACAACGGCACCGCGAAGAAGAGGCCCCCCTGGAGGAAGTACTGGAAGAAGAACGAGGTGAGACCGCCGCGCAGGCCCGAGTTGCGCAGGATCGCCGGGTCGACCAGCGGCTCTCCGCCCCGCTCGGCCAGGCGGCCCTCCCAGAAGAGGAAGCCCCAGAGCACGGCGCCGCCGCCGAGGATCAGCCAGACCACCGGCGAGAGCCCGATCCACTCGGGAGCCCCCGGCTTGGCGGCGACGAAGCCCCAGGTCCCGGAGCGGAGGATGCCGAACACGACCAGTCCCAGCCCGAGCGCCGAGAGCCCGGTTCCGACCAGGTCCAGGCGCACCTTGCGCTCCGGCTCCCCCGCCTCGATCTGCCTGGCGAGGACGAGGATCGCGATCACGATCAGGACCTCGCCGGCGAACACGTAGCGCCAGGAGAGGTAGGTGGTGAAGAGACCGCCGACGATCGGCCCGACCGCCACCGCGATCGCCCCGATCGCGATCACCAGGCCGTAGGCGCGGGGCCGTTCGGCGGGACCGAAGTTGGAGGCGACGAGGGCGACGATCGCCGGCAGGATCAGCGCCGCCCCGATCCCCTCCAGCCCCGACCACCCGATCAGCAGCACGGTCAGGTTCGGCGAGAGGGCGGTGACGAAGGAGCCGCAGCCGTAGATCACGCAGCCGATCGCGAAGGCGCGTTTGCGGCCGATGATCTGGCCGATCTTGCCGCCGGTGATCATGAACGAGGCCATCACCAGGGTGTAGAGCGTGATCGCGGTCTGGATCCCGGTCACGGTCGTGTCGACGTCCTGGGCGACGGTGGCGATCGAGACGTTCATCACCGAGCTGTCGAGCATCATCAGGAACTGACCCGCGCAGAGCGTCATCAGGATCAGACCGGCGGCCCCGGTGCTCGCTTTGCGGGCCATGCTCAGAGCTCCTGGCCGGAGACGCGGTCGGCGTCGATCGCGGCCAGCAGCGCCTCGTGGTCGCGCAGGTTGCACTCGGCGTAGGTCTCCGAGAAGGCCGCGATCGCCCGGTCGAAGGAGTCGCCGCCGCCGAGATAGGAGCCGATCGCGACGCGGTCGCCCGAGCGGGCGTGGGCGCGGGCCAGGGTCCAGCCGCAGATCCGCGCGTAGACGTCGAACCCGGACGGGCTCAGGCGCTCGACTTCGGCCGAGCGCTTCCAGTCCCAGAGCTGGCGCACATAGAAGTCGCGCTCACGGCCGTCGATGCCGGTGGCGTGGCACCAGCCGAGGAAGATGTCGCTGGCCGCCTGCATCAAGCGCTGCCCCTCGACCACGCGCCGGCCGTGGTTGCGGTAGCGGCTGGTGCCGGCGTAGGGCTCGAGCACCGAGGCTTCGGCCTCCTTCGCCTGCAGGAACAGCGGGTCGGACTCGTCGGCGCCGATCAGCATCACCACCCAGGCGCGGGTGCCGACGCTGCCGACCCCGACCACCTTGCGGGCGATGTGGCGGAACTCGTAGCCGTCGAGCAGGTGCTGGCGGTCTGCCGGCAGCGTTTCGCGGTAGGCACGGAGGACGTCGACGAGAACGCCTTCGATGTCGCGGCCGTCGACGGCGGGGAACAGCTCCCGACCGGGAACGAGCAGCGGCGGTTCGCTGCGAAAGCGCAGTTCGCCGTCGACCGTCTCGGTCAGCCGCTCCAGCGCCCGCAGGCTGTCCTTGTTGCGGGCCTTGGCGACGCCCTTGCGGACCCGCTCGATCTCGCGGGGATCGTCGTGTTCGACCTCCTCCAACGCCTCCTCGACGTCGAAGCGCGCGTACCAGACCTCGAGGTTGCCCATCGCCGCGAACGAGCGCATCGCCTCCCGATAGCTCGACACCACCCGCAGCAACACCCCCTCGCGCTGCTTGCGCTTGAACCCGCTTTCGCGGGTGGCGACGGCGAAGCTGGCGGCAAGCCGCTTGACGTCCCACTCCCACGGCCCCGGCAGCGACTCGTCGAAATCGTTGAGATCGAAGACGAGGCGACGGTCAGGAGCGGCGAAGGATCCGAAGTTGGAGAGGTGGGCGTCGCCGCAGGCCTGCACCCGCAGACCAGAGTCCGGGGTCGTGGCCAGGTCGGCCGACATCACCGCGGCGGCGCCGCGGTAGAAGGCGAAGGGCGAGGCCGCCATCCGCCCGTAGCGGATCGGGACCAGCTCGGGAACGCGGGAGGTGGCCTGCGCCTCGAGGATCTCGATCGGGTCGCTCCGATCGGCGGCCGGCTGCCACTCGCCATGAGCGGGGCGGCGCGCATTTGAACGCGCCGCCTTGCCCTGCGCTTCGCGGTCGCGGACGTTCATGCCGCCACCGTACATCCCCGGCGGGCCGATCACCTCACCCGGTGTGAGGAGATCGACCCGCCGATGCCGGCTAGACCGAAGCGCCGGCCTGCTCGGTCTGGCTGTCGCGGGCGGCGTCGGCGGCCTTCGCCTCGGCCTCCGGGGTGCGCTCGCCAGCCGGGCGCGGGATCAGCACTTCTTTGGCGATGACCAGGCGCTGAATCTGGCTGGTCCCCTCGTAGAGCTGCATGATCTTCGCGTCACGCATCAGTTTCTCCACCGGGTACTCCTTGATGAAGCCGTAGCCGCCGTAGACCTGCACGGCGTCGACGGTGATCTCCATCGCCGAGTCGGCGGCGAAGCGCTTGGCCATCGAGGAGACCTTGCTGTTGCGCAGACCCTGGTCGAGCAGGACAGCCGAGTTCCAGGTCAGCAGGCGGCCGGCCTCGACCTTGGTCGCCATGTCGGCGATCATGAACTGGATCGCCTGGTGCATCGCGATCGGGACCCCGAACTGGACCCTTTCTTTTGAGTACTCGGCAGCGAACTCGGTCGCCGCGCGGCCGATACCGACGGCCATCGCCGAGACGCCGGGACGGGTCCGGTCGAGGGTCATCATCGCCAGTTTGAAACCCTTGTTTTCCTCGCCGATCAGGTTCTCGGCCGGGACCTCGACGTCGTTGAAGGAGATGGTCGCGGTGTTGGAGGCCCGCTGACCCATCTTGTCCTCCTTCTTGTCGACGGTCACCCCGGGGGCTTTGGCGTCGACGACGAAGGCGCTGATTCCCTGGTGGCCCGAGTCCGGGTCGGTCTTCGCGTAGACCGTGAACCAATCGGCATAGGTGCCGTTGGTGATGAAGCACTTGGAGCCGTTGAGGACGTACTTGTCGCCCTGCTTGACGGCGCGCGTTTTCATCCCGGAGACGTCGGAGCCGGCATCCGGCTCGGTCAGGCAGAAGGAAGCCAGTTTCGGTTCTTCGGTCAGCATCCCGAGGTACTTCTTCTTGGTCTCCTCGGAACCGCCGAGGGAGACCGGCGCGGAGGCGAGGCCGTTCGCCGCGAGGCTGGTGCCGATGCCGGAGCACCCCCAGCCGAACTCCTCCTCGATCAGGCAGCCGGAGAGATAGTCGAGGCCGGGGCCGCCGTAGGCCTCGGGGATGTGGGTGTTGAGCAACCCGACCTCCCAGGCCTTGTCGATGATGTCCTGGGGCCAGGTGCCCTCTTTGTCGTACTCCCAGGCAACCCGGCGCATCTCTTTCTCGGCAAAGCTGTGCGCCAGCTCTTTGAGGTCCTTCTGCTCGTCGGTCAGGGTGAAGTCAACCACCGGTCGGAGCTCCTTTTCGTCAGTGCTTTAAGTCCGTCATGGAGCGCCGCCCGTGTGGGGAAAGCTTCCATTGATTGACTGGTCAGTCAACCACCAAGAAGGTTAGCGGATTGGACCTCGCCGTTTGGACGACTAGGGTTTGACCCATGGATCCCTTCCTCGTCGCCTCGGCGACCGACAAAGGGCTTGTCGTCCTCCTCTTCGCGCTGGTCGTCGGCCCCCTGCTCGGAGTGATCTTGCGCGTCACCAACGGCAACGGCTGGGACCGGATCGGCAAGGGCCCGCTGGCGATGGAGGAGCGGCGGCCGGCGGAGCTGGATTCCGACCCCGAGCAGGTCGACGCCGAAGTGCGCGAACTGAAGAATCTCGTAGGATCCGAGCGTGGCTCCCGCCCCTGACGAGAACCTCTACGAGGTCGAGCAGCTGCTGGTCCAGCCCGGCACCTACTTCAACCCCCAGACCGAGGTCGTGGTCGTCGTCGACGACTCCGCCTCGATCGACCAGGAGGTCTTCAACATGGAGGCTTACGAGGGCGCCGACTGGGTCCGCATCTCCGACGAGGTCCCGATCGACGAAGACAGCCGCGACCGCGTGCTCGAGAGCTTCCAGACGCATTACCACCCGGGCTCGACCGGCTCGATCTCCGAGACCGCGCTCGAACAGGGCGACGAGGAGCTCGACGAGGACGAGACCGGCCAGGACCCCGGCCGCGAGGACTGAGGTTTCCGCGGTGCTCGCCGAGGGCGACAAAGCCCCTGCCTTCGCCCTGCCCGACCAGGACGGCAAGACGGTCCGGCTCAAAGACTTCAAAGGCCAGACGGTCGTTCTCTACTTCTACCCGCGTGCGGACACTCCGGGCTGCACGACCCAGGCCTGCGGGATCCGCGACCGCTCCGACGAGTACGCGGCAGCCGGGGCCAAGGTGATCGGGGTCTCCCCCGACCAGCCGGAGAAGATCAAGAAATTCGACGACAAGCACGGGCTCGGCTTCACCCTGCTCGGCGACGTCGACCACGAGGTCGCCGACGCCTATGGAGCCTGGGGCGAGAAGTCGATGTACGGCAAGAAGTACATGGGCATGCTGCGCTCGACCTTCATCATCGACGCCAAGGGCAAGATCGTCCGGGTCTTCCCCAAGGTTCAGCCCAAAAAGCACGACGACCTCGTGCTGAAGGCGTTGAGGGACGACCCCGGTAGGGGTTCCGCTTAACTTTTTCGGGATCGCCTGCCGGCCGTCCGAGCTTGGTCAGTCGCGAAAAAGTGCAAGACGCTCCACCCCTACCGGGGGACATCGCTTAGGCGCTCAGCACAACGACAAGGCGTCCGGCGAGCTAAGCGCTCAGTACGACGACGATCAGGAACGCCGAGTAAAGGGCGAACCAGCCGATTACGGCGGGGAGTCTGAAGACGCCGGCGCGGTGCAGGCTGAAGTAGGCGAGCAGGCCGCCGGCGACGCCGAGGGCGACCGAGAGGACCGCGTTGCCGTCGAGCGCCCAGTCGGTGAAGATCAGGCCGATCCCGACCGGGATCGTCGACTGGAAGACCATCGCGCCGCTGATGTTGCCCAGGGCCAGCGCGTCCTTGCCTTCGCGCACCCAGAAGAAGCTGTTGACCTTCTCCGGCAACTCGGTCGCCAGCGGCGCCAGGATCAGGGCGAGGACGAGGGCGTCGACGCCGATCGAGTCGGCGATCCCGAGCAGCTCCTCGACGAAGAGGTGGGCGCCGCCGACCATCGCCCCCAGCCCGACCAGCAGCTGCAGGACGCAGAGGCCGAGGGCCGGGTCGCTGCGGCGCTCTTCGCGGCGGTCGAAGAGGAGCGGGTTGAGCGTCCCGTGCTCCTGCACGTCGCCGCCGCCACGCAGCGTTTTGGCCACGTAGAAGATGTAGGCGAGCAGGAAGACGATGCCGAGCGGGATGCGAACCGCATCCGGCGGCCCCCAGGCGAGCATCCCGGCGAGGGTGAAGAAGGCGAGGAAGAAGAGCAGGTCGCGCTCCAGGGTCGGGCCGTGGGCGTCGAGCTTGACCCCCTGCTCCCGTTTGGCGCGGTAGAGGTAGGCGAAGAGGCCGACCAGTCCCATCGCCAGCGTCGCCAGCAGGAAGGGCGCCCCCACGATCGCGCCGATCGCGACGTCTTCGGAGCCCTCGGCGGCGCCGAGCAGGGCGACGATCGCGATCAGCGTCTCCGGGGTCGCCGTCCCGACCGCGGCGAGGATGCTGCCGACCGCGCCCTCGCCGAGCTCGAGCTTGTGCCCGATCCACTCGATCGCGTTGGTAAACAGGAGCGCCCCCGCAAGGACGATCGCGAAGCTGACCAGGAGTAGGACGTATTCCACGCACGCAGCCTACTGAGTGCACCTGGGCGCGACTGGCAAGGACGCAGGGAGCGTGGCGTGCCCTGCACGCGAGCGACCGAGGACGCCGCCAGCCGCGTCCAGGTGCACTCAGGCGAAGTAGAAGGCGAGTCCGAAGACGAAGTAGACGGCGAGCAGCTGCACGCCCTCGAACCAGGTCGACTCGCCGTCCTGGGTCACGTAGTTGGCGATCAGGATCGCCAACAGGATCGCCCCCAGCTCGAAGCCGTTGAAGACCAGCGCCAGCGGATAGGGGCCGATGAAGAAGGAGGCCATGACCAGCACCGGGGCGACGAACAGCGCCACCTGCGCGCTGGAGCCGACGGCGATGTTGACCGCCAGGTCCATCTTGTCCTTCATCGCGACCAGCACCGCGACCCAGTGCTCGGCCGCGTTGCCGACGATCGCGACCACGATCACGCCGATGAAGAACTCGGAGAGGCCGACCGACTCGGAGGCCTCGGTGATCGAGCCGACCAGGACCTCGGACATGATGCCGACGAGGACGCCGGCGATCGCCAGGGCGATGATCGACTTGCGCGTCGACCAGCCCCAGGTGTCCTCGTCCTCGTACTCGGGGTTGAAGATGTCGCGGTGGGTCTTCAGCGAGAAGAAGAGCCCGATCACGTAGGTCGCCATCAGCACAATCGCCACCGCCAGCGAGAGCTTCTCGACGGTGCCGCCGTAGTGGACCGCCTCGGCGCCGGGCTGCGGCAGCCCCTGACCCTCGACCAGCTCGAAGATCGCCGGCATGATCAGGGCCGCCGCGGCCAGCATCAGCATCGAAGTCTGGACGCTGGCGCCGGTCTTGCTGAAGGTCTGTTTTTCGCGGCCGATGCCGCCAGCCAGCATCGCCGCGCCGAGCACGAGCAGGATGTTGCCGAGGATCGAGCCGACGATCGACGCCTTGACGACCTCCTGCAGGCCCTTGCTGAGCGCGAAGAGGGCGATGATCAGCTCCGGCGCGTTGCCGAAGGTGACGTTGAGCAGGCCGCCGATGCCGGGCCCCGAGCGGGCCGCGAGCTCCTCGGTGGCACGTCCCATCAGCGCCGCGGTGGGAATGATCCCCAGCGCCGAGATGGCGAAGATCACGGTCGCCGGTGCCCCGACCAGCTCCAGCGCGACCGCGATCGGGATCAGCGGCGCCAACAGGTAGGGCGCACCGTTGGCGCTGCGAAAGAACGCAGCGCCGAAGCTCGGCGGCCCCACCTGGTTGTCGCCTGCGTTCAAAGCGCCCTAGCCGAGCAGGCTGGCGCAGTCCTGCAGATCGTTAGCCGTCTTGGCTTCCTGCAGACATTCGAGATATTCCTGCGACACTTCCGCGCTGGGCACGTCTTCGGGGTCGACTTCGAGTTCGGGGCTTTCGGCTGCGGCGCCGCCGGCTGCGCCGCCACCGGTTGCGCCGTCGATGCCTTCGAGCAGACCGCCGAGGCCGCCGCTGCCGGCTTCGAGCAACGCGGTCGGATCGACGTTGAGCTCGTTGAACAGCCCTTCGAGCGGCTGCGCGTTCTCCGGGGCCACGATCTCCTGGCTCTCGTTGACGCCGCCCAGGGTCAGCTCGAATTCGATCTCGACCTTGCCGGCGCTCGCGTCTTTCGGTTCGATCGTCATCTCCGCGACGGCTTTGCGGATGATGTCGTCGTCACCGACGTAGACCTCGACGTGTGCGTCTTTGACGGCTTTGGAGACTTCGCCGCGGGCCGCTTCCAGTTCGTCCAGCGGCAGCGGTCCGGCCGCTTCCAACTGCGAGCTGCAGGCTGGGTCTTTGGTCAGGGCGATGATCGCGTCGACCGCCCCTTCCGGGTTGAGGTCACCGCTGACCTTGGTCGTCGAGGTGCCGTCGACGTCGGCGCTGCCGTCGCTTTCGAGGTTGTCGATCACCGTGGTCAGGTCGATCTCGCTCAAAGCTTCCTGGCAGGCGGTGCCGTCGACGCTTTCGCCTTCGACGCCGGCTTCGGAGAGGCCCTGTTCGAAGCCGGACTTGACGAAGCCGAAGGTGGTCGGGTCGACTTCGTACTCAGTGCCTTTGTAGTCGATGAAGGCGCGGTCGGAGAGCAGCACGATGCCGCCGTCGAAGTCGACCGATTCACCGTCGATGTCGCCTTTGGCGCTGACGTCCATGTCGAGTTCCGGCAGCGTTTCGAGGCCGCGGCTCTGGAACGGGCCGGAGAGGCTGACGTCGAGGTCGCCCCCGGAATCGCCGTCGGCTTTGACGCCGAGCGAGAGGTCGATCGTGCCGCTTTCCACTCCTTCGAGGGTGGCGGTGTCGATTACCTGCTGGGGATCCTCGCTGCTGCTGTCGCTGCCACCACAGGCGGCAAACGCCACTGCCAGGGCGAGGGCGGTCGCGAGCAGCGTGAAGATGCGGAAACGGCTCAAGAGATTACGGCTCCTCCGGAATCGGGAACGAATGACGACCTGGATCGTAGCCTCAGGAGTGGCTACCCGGCGTCACCCGTGCGCGATTCCTCGATCGGGGCCGGACGATCGTCCGAAGTCAGGTTGGCCGCGAGCGGGAACAGCAGGGCGCCGAGGAAGATCAGGATCACGCCCGTGGCGACCAGCCACTTGATCTTGAAGAGATGACCGAGGATTCCGATCGCAAAGCCCGCCAGCATCAGGGCGATGTAGGGGCCGGGCCTCGATGAGAGGAGCTCGGCGAGCGGGGGGACGAGGTCGGGCACGGGGGCTGATTATCATCGCCGCCATGGCCGACGGCTCCGTGGCAGAGGTGAAGGACGCGCTGGCGCAGGCCGGTTACCTGGCCGATGAGCCCGCCGCGCTCGTCTCCTTCCTCGCCCAGAAGCTCGGAAAGCCGGTCCTCGTCGAGGGCCCCGCCGGCGTCGGCAAGACCGAGTTGGCGAAGGCGCTCTCCCGCGCCACCGGCCGCGAGCTGGTGCGCCTGCAGTGCTACGAGGGCCTCGACGAGGCGAAGGCGATGTACGAGTGGAACTACCGCAAGCAGCTGCTGCGGATCCAGGCCGGCGGCGAGGCGGGGTGGGACGACGTCCAGGAGGACATCTTCGGCACCGACTTCCTGCTGACGCGGCCGCTGATGCAGGCGATCTCCAGCCCCGAGCCGGTGGTCCTGCTGATCGACGAGATCGACAAGACCGACCAGGAGTTCGAGGCGATGCTGCTCGAGCTGCTCTCCGACTTCCAGATCACGATCCCCGAGCTGGGGCAGATCTCGGCGACGACGATGCCGATCGTCGTCCTCACCTCGAACGACTCGCGCGAGCTGACCGAGGCGCTGAAGCGACGCTGCCTCTACCTCTGGCTCGACTACCCGGGCCTGGAGCGGGAGATGGAGATCGTCCGCCTGCACACCCCCGAGCTGAGTGAGACGCTGACCCGGCGCCTGGTCGAGGTGGTCGAGATGGTCCGCGCGCTCGACCTCAAGAAGCCACCCTCGATCGCCGAGTCGATCGACTGGGCGCGGACGCTGCTGCTGATGGGCGCCGAGGACATCGACCGCGAGACCTTCACCCAGTCGATGTCGATCCTGATCAAGCACCGCACCGACATCGACCTGGTCGCCGAGCGGGTCGGGATGAAACTGCCCGAGGCGCCCAGCCGCAGCGGGTGAGCCCGACGGCGGCCTCGCCCTTCGGGCCGAAAGCCGACCCGGGCCCGCCCGGGCTCGCCGCCAAGCTGCTCGGCTTCTGCGAAGAACTGCGCGGCGAGGGAGTCGCGGTCGGGACCTCGGAGATCCTCGACGCCTTCGAGGCGCTCGAACACGTGCCCTGGACCTCGCAGGCCGACTTCCGCGAGGCGCTGGCGACGACGATCGCCAAGTCCCAGGACGACCGCCGCGTCTTCGAGCTGCTCTTCGACCGCTACTTCTTCCGCGCCGCCGAGGCCGAGGCGGTGATGCGCGACGTCAGCGAGCGCGGCGAGGACGACGGCGGCGCCGGCAGCGAGCGACTCGACATGGACGAGCTGCGCGAGCAGATCCGCGAGGCGATGCTGGCCGGCGACGAGGACCGCCTACGCGACCTGGCGCGGCTCGCGATCGCCGCCTTCGGCCGCGGCGAGGGCTCCGGCGTCGTCGGCGTCGACGTGCAGCGGATCCGCCGCACGCTCGGGCTCACGGCCGGTACTCAGCCCCCGAGTGAGGACGGCGAGGAGCAACCGCCGCCGATCGACCGGGCCCAGCTCAACCGCTTCGAGCGCCACCTGCGCCGCGAGCTCGAGCGCGACCTGATCGAGCGCACCGAGACCCTGCCGCCCTCGCGGCCACTGGCCGAGCTCGACCGCGCCCTGCCGACCAGCCCGACCCAGGACCTAGCCGCCGTCCACCGCGCCGTCGGCCAGATGAAGCGGCGACTGGCGACGCTGGGGCAGGAGCAGCGCGGCCACACCAAGGCTGCCTCGGTCGACGTGCGGCGGACGATGCGGGCCTCGCTGGAGACCGGCGGCGTGCCGCTGCGGCTCAAATACAAGCCGAAGCGGCCGCGGCGGCCGGAGATCTACGTCCTCTGCGACGTCTCCACCTCGGTCACCTCGGCCAGCGTCTTCTTCCTCTCGGTGCTCCACGCCCTCCACGACTCGTTCCGAAAACTGCGCAGCTTCGTCTTCATCGAGCGGATCTCCGAGGTGACCGACGTCTTCGAGCACGAGCGCGACTTCGCCGTCGTCGCCCAGAAGATCTCCAGTGAAGGCGGCGTCGCCGACATCTCCGGCTACACCGACTACGGCCGCGTCTGGCTCGAGTTCCTGACCGAGATCTCCGACGACCTCGACCCGCGCTCGACCGTGATCGTGCTCGGCGACGCCCGCACCAACGGCCGCGAACCCCACGCCGAGGTCTTCGCCCAGATCTCCGAGCGCGCCGGCCGCCTCTTCTGGCTCAACCCCGAGCCGAGGCTCTACTGGAACTACGGCGACTCGGTGATGGCCGCCTACGAGCGCTACTGCGACGGGGCCTTCGAGTGCTGGACCACCAGACACTTGGAGAACTTCGTGAACGTGGTGGCCGGCGGGGTTCCGCAGGCGGACTGACCGAGGAAGGGGTTGGCGAGAGGGGTGGTGGTTGCCTCTTTGGGAATTGAGTCGCATCCCCTAAAGGGGCTGGCTCCCCCATGTCGAGCCCGCCTATGGCGGGCAGAGATAAGGACAGGGCCCTTCGGGCACATTCCCAAAGAGGCAACCACCACCCCTCCCACGAACCGTCCCTCGCTGATCTGAAGGAACAGCAGCGACGGCTCGGCGGTTGGAAACAAACGTCCCTCGGCTGCAAAAGCAGGAAGGGGACGGCCCCTACTTCAGAGAAGCTGGCGTCCCTTGATGCTTTCCTGCAGTCCCGGTGCGCGGGTGATGAGCGGGGCCGGTGGGGGTCTGGGCGAATGTCGCCCGAAGGGCCCTTTACTGATTCTTGCCCGCCATAGGCGGGCTCGACCTGGGGGAGCTATCCCCTTTAGGGGATGCGACTCAATTCGCCCAGACCCCCACCGGCCCCGCTCACCGCCCCCCGAACCGGACTAAGCCGACTGAACGATCCGCACCGGGTCGTCCGCCGATACCTGCCACTGCTCGTTGAGCATCGCCCCCGGCGGTGGCAGAACCGGGCCGTCGAGCAGCGGGTCATCGGTCTCGCGCATCCAGGCGTCGAGGCGACCGCGCATCTCGGCGAGGGCATCGGCGCAGGCGGGGTCGTCGGCCCGGTTCTGACCCTCGGTGGGGTCGAGCACGAGGTCGTAGAGCTGCTCCTCGGGGACGATCGTCTCGCCCCAGCCGGCGGCGACCAGGAGGTCCTTGCTGTCGCTGTCGTCGCAGTTGGCGAGCACCGGGTGCTCGTAGTCATCGAAGCGGCGGATGTACTTCCAGCGCTCGGTGCGGACGGCGCGGTGGGGCTGGTAGGCGGCGTGGAAGGTGGTCTCGGCGAAGATCGCCTCGTGCAGGCGCTCGACGTCGCCCCGCACCAGCGGCATCAGCGAGCTGCCCTGCAGCCACCCGGGCTCCTCCACCCCGGCCAGCTCGCAGAGGGTCGGGAAGACGTCGAGGTGGCTGACCGGCGCGTCGATCACCTTGCCGCCGCTGAAGCCGTCGGGGCCGCGGACGATCATCATCACCCCGATCCCACGGTCGAACAGGGTCGCCTTCGAGTTCGGGAAGGCGATGCCGTGATCGGTGGTGCAGACGACCAGGGTGTTCTCGACCAGGCCGAAGTCGTGGAGCGCGTGGAGCACGGCGCCGATCCCCTGGTCGAGGGCGCGGGCGCTGGCCTTGAAGGAGGCGATGTCGCGCCGGGTCACCGGCAGGTCGGGCAGGTTCTCCGGCGGCAGCGAGTACATCGAGTCGCGGACCGAGGTCGGGGCGAAGAAGTCGCGGTGCGTCTCGAAGAAGCCGACCGACATGAACCAGGGCTCGTCCCTTGGCGCATCGCGCAGCTTCTCGATCGTCAGCGGCGCAATCTTCTCCGCGTGGTTGGAGTCGACGTCGACGACGTCGTCGTAGCCGATCACTCCCGGGTCGAGGGAGATGTGCTGCTCGCCGATCAGGGTCGAGGCGTAGCCGGCCCTGCGCAGCGTGTGCACCCAGTGCTGCTCGTAGTCGTTCAGCTTCCAGCCACGGTGGGCGAGGCCGAGCATGCCGTTGTTGTGGCAGTGGAGGCCGGTCAGCAGACTGGCCCGGCTGCCCGAGCAGGTCGGAGCCGCGCAGAAGGCCTCGCGAAAGAGCACCCCCTGGTCGGCCAGCAGCTGGATGTTCGGGGTCGGGACCTGGAACCCGTACGGCTGCAGGAAGCGCCCCGTGTCGTGCGAGTGGATGTAGAGGATGTTCGGCTGGGAATCCAAGTTCGGGCCTCATTACCCGGATTGCGGGTAGGGACTCAGGGTAGCGAGATCGTACTCCTTACGCTGTTTGTTGATTAACTTAGTCGGCAATGACCCTCTTGCAACCCGAGCGCTCATACATCGTCTGTGCCACCCCCCGCAGCGGCAGCACCCTCGTCTGCAACGCGCTGGGCGAAACCGGGGTCGCCGGGCGCCCCGAGGAGTACTTCGAGGCGCTGCGCCACAGCGGCAGGCCACGCCGCCCCGAGGAGTACTTCGTCGGCGTCGAAGATCCCTCGATCGGCGACCACCTCGGCGAGCGCGCGGTCGGCTCCGAGCCCACCCCCCGCTCGCCGCTGTGGAGCCGCGCCGCCTACGACCGCTACCTGGAGTGGGTCTTCGAGGCTGGGACCACCCCCAACGGCATCTTCGGCGCGAAGCTGATGTGGGGCTACTTCGGCGACTTCGTCAGCCTCCTGCGCAACGTCCCCCGCTACCGCGACGTGCCGCTGGCCGAGCTGTTGCCCGAGGTCTTCCCCGACCTCACCTTCGTCCGCGTCGTCCGCGCCAACAAGGTGCGCCAGGCGGTCTCGCTCTGGAAGGCGGTGCAGACCGCGACCTGGCGCGAGGACCAGGCCAGCGCCAACGCCGCCTCGCTCGAGGACGACGGCTCCCCTCCCTACCGCTCCTTCATCGAGGAGCATCGCCCGCAGCTGCGCTTCCACTACCGCGCGATCGACCACCTGCTGGAGCAGCTGCTGCTGGAGGAGGCCTCCTGGGACGCCTTCTTCGAGCACTCCGGGATCAAACCGATCCTCGTTCTCTACGAGAACTTCGCCTCCGAGTACGAGACCAGCACCCTGCGCCTGCTCGAGCGCCTCGACCTGGCGCCACCGGAGGGCTTCGAGTTCGAGCCACGGATGAAGCGCCAGTCCGACCTCGTCAACGACGACTGGACCCGGCGCTACTCCGAGCTGCGCCTGGGACGCGGCTTCGACCTGGTGCCGGCGGCGGTAACCGAGTAGCGCTTCCGACTTTTGTCGCCCAGAGGGCGACAAAAGATGGTACGAACGGATCTGAGCAACCGGCCGAGCGTGGCTGACCAAGCAGTTCAAGGACGCAGGGAGCGCCGTGTGCTCTGCACACAAGCGAGCGAGGACGCCGAAATGCGCCGGTCAGACGCGCTCGGCTAGCGGGCAGCCCAGGAATCGGGCGCAGCCGCGAGGTCGGTGACGACGCTGGGGAGGTCGTCGGCGACGAGGTCGGCGAGGGTGGTGTTCTCGAGCACGTTGCGGATGCTGGCGCGGACGGCGATCCAGACCTCCTGCAGGTGCTCGGAGTTGCCGCGGTACTCGATCGCCTCGGGGGGCGTCGACTGCACGTGGGCGATCGGTCCCTCGACGGCGCGGACGACGTCGGCGATCGTCACCTCCTCGGCGGGCCGGGCGAGCCAGTAGCCGCCTTTGGCGCCGCGACGGGCGCGGACGATGCCGCTGTGCTTGAGCTCGAGCAGGATGTGCTCGAGGAACTGCAGGGGGATTTCCTGGGCGTCAGCCAGTTTCTCGCCCTTGACCGGACCCTCGTCGGCAGCAGCCAACTCGGCGGCGGCGCGGACGGCGTAGTCGGCTTTGGCGGAGACACGCATGCGCTTAGTAAAGCAATCAGCCTGGAGCGCCAGGCGTTAAATCGCCACTGCGGTCGCTTCCTTGCTCGGCCGCGCGCTTGGCGGCTTCGGCCGCTTCGCGGAGCACCCGGCGCTCGTTCCACCAGCGCGGGAACCAGATCAGCAGGCCGAGGCCGATGCCGGCGAAGGCGGCGGCGATCGGCCAGACCAGCGGATCGCCCTTCTGCACGGTGATGATGCCGGAGGCGACGAGGACGACGCCGAGGGCGGTGCGGAGGAACCCGGTCGGCGCCCGTTTCGCATAGTGGGAGCCGACGATCACGCCGGGGATCGAGCCCAACAGGATGTTGCCGGCGAGCATGAAGTCGACGTTGCCGCCGACCCAGTGGGCGATCCCGGCGGCCCAGAGCAGGATCGCGGCGTGGAAGACGTCGGTGCCGACGACCTTGACCGGGGTGAGGCGGAAGACGGCGATCAGCAGGATCGCGATCACGGTGCCCGAGCCGGCCGAGGTGATGCCGATCACGAAGCCGGTGGTGGCGCCGATCGTAACCGCGGCGATCTTGTGGCGGCGCCGCAGGACGAAGCCGTCGCGCTCTTCGATCAGGCCGCTGAGGATCAGCGCCCGCGCCAGGGTGATGATCCCGACCATCAACAGGGTGCCGCCGAGCAGCGCGTAGACGATCGAGTCCAGCTGTTCTTCGCCGATCCGGTCCGCCAGGATCGAGATCGCCCAGACCCCGAGCACCGCGGCGGGAACGCTGCCGGCCGCCATCCAGTAGGCGAGCGGCTTGTTGACCGTGCCCATCCTCAGGTGGCGCCAGCCGCCGACCGTCTTCGTCACCGCCGCGTAGAAGATGTCGGTGCCGATCGCGGTCACCGGCTTGATCCCGAACAGCAGGATCAGCAGCGGCGTCATCAGGGTGCCGCCGCCCATGCCGGTCATGCCGACCATCGCTCCGATGCCGAAGCCGAAAATGACTATTGCCGGGTCCATGCTGCCGTTCACCGCACGGGGTGCTAATCGACTTTCCTGACCTGCTTGGTCGGGAGTGCGGTGTGCGGCAGGATATCAACGATGAACGTCTCGATCGGCGCTGTTGCGCACTCCTACGGCGACCTGCGCACGATCGAGAACCTCGACCTCGCGGTCGAGCCGCAGGGCGTGGTCGGACTGGTCGGCCCGTCGGGATGCGGCAAGTCGACCTTGCTGGAGCTGATCTGCGGTCTGCAGGACCCCAGCTCCGGCACGATCGAGGTCGGCGGCAAGTCCGCGGCCGCCGGACGGCTCGGCAGCTGCGCCTACATGCCCCAGCGCGACCAGCTGCTGCCCTGGTACTCGGCGATCGACAACGCCGCCCTCGCCCTGCGCAACCGCGGCGCCAGCCGATCCGAGGCGCGTGCCGGCGCCGCGCCTTTGTTCGAGCGCTTCGGGCTCGCCGGCTTCGAGCGCAGCGCCCCGCAGGACCTCTCGGGAGGGATGCGCCAGCGGGTCGCCTTCCTGCGCACGCTCGTTTCGGGCAAGCCGGTACTGGCGCTCGACGAGCCCTTCGCCGCGCTCGACGCGATCACCCGCGGTGAGATGCAGGAGTGGTTGGCGGGGGCGCTGCGGGCCGACCCGCGCACGGTCGTCCTCGTCACCCACGACGTCGAGGAGGCGCTCTACCTCGCCGACCACGTCGTCGTCCTCTCCGCCCGGCCCGCCCGCATCGTCGCCGAGCTGCGGGCGCCCGACCCCCGCGCGCTCGACCGCGACGCGGCAATCCTCCACCCCGCCTTCGTCGCCGCCCGCGAGGCGGCGTTGCGGGCGCTGCAGGGCGGCTCGCGGTGAGGCGCTGGCTCTACCCGGCGCTGCTCTTGGCGGCCCTGATCGGGCTCTGGCAGCTCGCCGCCAGCAGCGGCTTCCTCGCCGACGTGCTCGGGGTCGAAGAGTTCCTCGTCCCCTCCCCCGCCGAAATCGCCAGCTCGCTCTGGGACAACCGCACGATCCTGCTCGAGAACGCCTGGGTGACCCTGCGGGAGATCGCGCTCGGACTCGCCTTCGCGATCGCCGTCGGCCTCCTCTTCGCCGTCGCGATGAACTTCTCCGAGGCGGTGCGGCTGGCCAGCTACCCGCTGGTGATCGCCTCGCAGGCGATTCCGATCCTCGTCATCGCCCCGATCCTGATCATCTGGCTCGGCTTCGGGATGGCGCCGAAGGTCCTGGTGATCGCGCTGATCTGCTTCTTCCCGATCACCGTCGCCACCCTCGACGGGCTCAGCTCGGTTGACCAGGACGCGCTGAAGCTGATGCGAACGCTCTACGCCTCGCGCTGGCAGACCTTCTGGCGGGTGGAAGCGCCGACCGCCCTGCCGTCGTTCTTCAGCGGCGCCAAGATCGCTGCCGCGGTGGCGCCGATCGGCGCCGTCTTTGCCGAGTGGGTCGCCTCGAACGAGGGGTTGGGGCACCTGATCCTCAACTACAACGCCAACTACCAGGTTGCCGACATGTTCGCCGCGACCGCCGTCCTGACCGTGATCGCGATCGGGTTCTTCGGCCTGCTCGCCCTCGTAGAGCGCCACGTCGTCACTTGGCGATAGAACACAGGGGATGAAGTCCCCCCGCATCCGCCTTCTGGCCGCGGCCGTCGCCGCCCTGCTGCTGGCGCTCGCGCTTGCCGCCTGCGGTGAGAAGTCCGAGGACGAGAGCGGCGAGGCGCAGGCGCTCTCGCTGGCGCTCGACTTCTACCCGAACCCCGACCACGCCGGGATCTACATGGCGCAGAAGCTCGGCTACTTCGAGGAAGCCGGGCTCGAGGTCGGGATCGAAGCGCCGACCGACCCCTCGCTGCCGATCAAACAGGTCGCCGCCGGCCGTACCGACCTGGCGATCTCCTACGAGCCCGAGGTGGTGCTGGCCCGCGAGCAGGGGCTCGACGTGGTCGCCGTCGCCGCCCTCGTCAACCAGCCCCTGACCTCGATGATCTGGCTGGCAAAATCGGGCATCAACGGCGTTCCCAGCCTCAAAGGCAAAACGATCGCCTACGCCGGCATCCCCTACCAGGAGGCCTTCCTGGCGACGATCCTCGCCCGCGGCGGTCTGACCAGCGCCGACGTGAAAGCGGTCAACGTCGGCTTCAACCTCCTGCCGGCGCTGGTCGGCGGCAGCGCCGACGCGATGCTCGGCGGCTTCCAGAACGTCGAGGGCATCGACCTGCGCGAACGCGGCCTCAAACCGGTCGTCACCCCGGTCGACCAGCTCGGCGTCCCCACCTACGACGAGCTGGTCCTGGTCGCCAACCGCGAGGCGCTGCAGGAAGACCCAGAGAAGTATCGGCTCTTCATCGCCGCGCTGGAGCGCGGCACCAACGCCGCCGTCGCCGGCCCGGCCGCGGCCACCGAGGCGATCCTCGAAGCCAACGACGCCCTGGAGCCGAAACTGACCAGGGCCGAGGTCGAAGCGACCCTGCCGCTGCTGGGCGCGCGCACGCCGGGGCAGCCCTACGGCTACATGGACCCCGCCGCCTGGGACACCTTTGCCGGCTGGATGCGGGACAACGAGCTGATCGACTCGCTGCCTCGAGCGGCCGAACTGCTCAGCAACGACTACTTGCCGGGGACGATCCCGGAATAGCCGAGGGCACCTTCGCGCAGCAGCCTGGTGACGTCGGCATCGGGCATCGCGGCGTGGAAGAGGTGGCCCTGTGCGTAGTCGCAGCCGAGCCGCCGCAGCTCGGACAGCTGCACCTCGTTCTCGACCCCCTCGGCGATCACCTCGAGTGAGAGCGCCCGGGCCATCCCGATGATCGCCTCGACGATCGCGGTGCGCTCCTGTTCGATCCCCAGCGCGTCGACGAAGGAGCGGTCGATCTTCAGCGCGTGGAAGGGGTAGCGGTTGAGGTAGGCGAGCGAGGAGTAGCCGGTGCCGAAGTCGTCGAGGACGAGGCGGACGCCGATCTCGCTCAGCGCTTCGAGCGAGGCGATCGCCGAGGCCGACTCCTCGACCAGGACGCTCTCGGTGATCTCCAGCCGCAGGTGCACGGGGTCGATCCCGGTGCGGGCGATGATCTCGGCGACGGTGGCGGGCAGGTCGCGGTGAGCGACCTGGCGCGCGGAGAGGTTGACGGCGACGTCGAACGGGCGGGCGTCGGGATGCTCTCCGTGCCACTCGACGGCCTGGCGGCAGGCGCGCTCCTGGACCCAGCGTCCGAGCGGCTCGATCAGGCCGCTGTCCTCGGCGATCGAGACGAACTCGGCCGGGTCGAGCAGGCCGCGCTCGGGGTGCTGCCAGCGAACCAGTGCCTCGAGGCCGCTGATCTCGCCGGTGCGGAGGCTGATCACCGGCTGGTAGTGGAGCGCCAGCTCGTCGCGATCGAGGGCGTGGCGGAGCTCGCGTTCGACCTGCAGCCGCCGCATCGCCCCCGCTCGCATCTCGGCGTCGAAGAGGACGCAGCGGGCGCGGCCGCCTTCCTTGGCCCGGTACATGGCGGCATCGGCGTCGCGGATCAGCAGCTCGGCGTTGACCTGGCGCTCGGAGCTGCGAGCGACGGCGATGCCGATGCTGGAGCTGACGAAGTGCTCGACCCCGTCGATCGAGAAGGGCTGGGTGAAGGCCGAGGCGACGCGGTCGGCGATCGCCACCGCCTCGCCCTCGTCGGCCAGGCGGTCGATCAGGATCCCGAACTCGTCGCCGCCGAAGCGGGCGACGAGGTCGCCCGGGCGCAGGTGGCCGCGCAGGCGCGGCGCCACCGCCCGCAGCAGGGCGTCGCCCGCGTGGTGGCCGAGGCTGTCGTTGATCAGCTTGAAGTGGTCGAGGTCGAGGAAGAGGATGCCGATCGGCGAGCCCGAGCCCTCGGCCCGCCGCAGGGCGTCGCCGAGCGCGTCGACGAAGGAGAGGCGGTTGGGGAGCCCGGTCAGCGAGTCGTGGAGGACGCGGTGGCGCAGCGCCTGGTCGGCGGCGTGACGCTCGAAGGCGTCGGCCAGCACGTTGGCGGCGCCCTGCACGAAGGGGACGTCCTTGGCGTTGAAGCGGCCCGGGTCGGTGGCGTGGACGTCGAGCACGCCGAAGGGCCGGTCCTTGCCGTCGATCATCACCGCGAGGCTGCTGGTGGCGCCGAAGACGCGCAGCGCCGGCGGCATCGTGAAGCGTTCCTCCTCGGTCCAGTCGCGGACGATCGCCGGCGAGCCGGAGTCGAGCGCGGCGCCGGCGTGGGAGTCGCGGGCGGCGGAGACGCGGCGGCCGGCGCCGATCACCTCCTCGTCGAGTCCGGCGCGCAGGTGCAGGCGGCGGCCGTCGCGGCCGACCTCCCAGATGCAGGCGGTGTGGATCCCGTCGACTTCGCTGATCAAGCTGACCGCGGCCTGCATCAGCTGCTCGGGGTCGCCGTCCTTCAGCGCTCGCTCGCCGAGCCGGGCGACGACCGCCTGCTGGGCCAGGGCCCGCTGCAACTCGGCCTCGGCCTGCTTGCGCTCGCTGATGTCGTAGAGCACCCCGTGCCAGACCGGGACGCCTTCGTCGTCGCGCTCGAGGACGGCCTCGTCGAGCATCCAGACGATCGCGCCCGAACGGGTGTGCATCCGGTACTCGGTCGGACGGGTGTTGCGGTCGCCGAGGTATTCCTCTTTTTCGATCGCCAGCGCCGACTCGCGGTCGTCGGGGTGCAGCAGCCGCGACCAGAGGCCGGGGTCGCGCTTGAACTCCTCGGCGGCGTAGCCGAGGATCTCCTCGACCTGGGGGCTGACGTAGCGCCAGGCGCCCAGCTCGCCGAGCTCGGCCGCGTAGACGATGACCGGCAGGCGCTCGACCAGGCGACGGTAGTCCTCGCCGCGAGCAGCGATCTGGTCGAGGAACTCGTTGACCTCGTGATCGGGCCAGTTGCGGTCTCCGGAAGCCGGCATGCGTCTGTATCGACAGGCACGGCTCAGGCTTGACCCTTGGGTATGGGATCGGCGCCCTACTAGGCGATCAGCTCGATGACCCCGCGCAGGATCATCAGCCCGCCGAGCACATTGGCACCGACGACCGCCGCTTGGCGGCCATTGCGGGAGAGCCAGTCGCGGAAGCGGGTGACCGCGCCCTTGGTCCAGTCCGGGGCGAAGGCGTAGCCGAGCAGCGGCAGCTCGATCAGCAGCAGCTGGATCAGGCAGAAGGTGACGACGAGGACGACGATCTCGACCGAGCTCGCCTCCAGTTTGGCGATGCGGCTGAGCGCGGTCAGGTAGGAGACGCCGGGCAGCGTCAGCAGGACGCCGGCGACGAAGGTCAGTCGCGGGTCCCCCCTGCCGATCATCCGTTCCGGCAGCGATTCCTTCGCCTTGCCTTCCGCTTCGGCTTCCTTCCGTTCCTTGCGGCGCCGTCGCCGTTCTCGCAGCGGCTCGGTCCTACCGGTGCCAAGCACGAAGGCGATCGTCAACAGCAGCACCCCGAGGATCAGGTCCTCGATCGGGCTGAGCGTGTTCTTCGAGGTGCTGACCGCGGCCGACCCGTCGAGCTCGAAGACGATCAGCAGGCCGATGCTGATGCTGGTCAGGTAGGCGCCAAGCAGGTAACCGAGCATCAGCTTCTTCGGGTTCGGCAGCAGCATCATGATGGTCACCGCCGCCAGCAGCGCCGGCGTGAACATCGCCAGCAGCGAGAGCACGAAGATGCTCGACAGATCGCCGCTCACGGCGCTTCTCCCCAGGTCACGCGAGCATTCTCCCTGGAACCGTCAGTTCTGTGAAGCAACCCGCACTGGGACGTCACTCGTGGCGGCGCCATGCCGGTCAACTGGGCCACCTCGCGCTCAGCGCATAAGGGAGGAGCCCAACTGGCTGGCCAGCCAGGACGGGACGACACAATCCCCGATCCAATAGCCTCCCCGGGCAATTTCACGCGCGAAAGGAAGAGGGAAGAGCGATGGGACTACTGGACGGTAAAGCCGCGATCGTGACCGGTTCGGCACGAGGGATCGGCCGCGCCACGGCGGAGCTGATGGTCGCCGAGGGCGCGAAGGTGCTGATCAACGACCTCGACGCCGACGTGGCCCAGCAGACGTCTGGCGAGATCGACGGCGAAACCGCGGTCCACGCCGGCGACCTGACGGCCCCCGACGGCGCCGACAAGCTTGTCGCCGCCGCCGTCGACGCCTTCGGCAAGGTCGACATCGTCGTCAACAACGCCGGCTACACCTGGGACGGCGTCGTCCACAAGATGAGCGACGAGCAGTTCCAGGCGATGATCGACATCCACACGATCGCCCCCTTCCGGGTTGCGCGGGCGCTGGCCCCGCACTGGCGCGAGGCCGCCAAGGCCGAGCGCGGCGAAGACAAAGAGGTCTTCCGCAAGCTGATCAACATCTCCTCGACCTCGGGCACGATGGGCAACCCCGGCCAGGCCAACTACTCGGCCGGCAAGATGGGGGTCGTCGGCCTGACCAAAACCCTCGCCAAGGAGTGGGGTCAGTTCAAGGTGAACGTCAACGCGGTCGCCTTCGGCTTCGTCGACACCCGCCTCACCGCGGCCAAAGAGGAGGGCGGCGAGATGACCGCTCCGGGCGGCGAGAAGATCGAGCTCGGCATCCCCGAGCAGATGCGGGCGATGGCCCAGGCCGTGATCCCGCTCGGCCGCGCCGCGTCTCCCGCGGAGGCCGCCGGCCCGGTCCTCTTCCTCTCCTCGCCGCTGGCCAACTACGTCCACGGCCAGGTGCTCAACGTGACCGGCGGCATGTTCGGCGGGATGTACACCTGAGCGATACCGCGTCAGCAGGCAGGTCAGCCCCCCGCTACCTCGATGTCGCGGATCGGGTCTGGCCTGCCCTGCGCCGGTTCGCGGGGGGCCACACCTTCCTCTACCGGCACACGGGCGGCCGCATCGGCCAGTCCTTCCCGGGGGTCGAAGGGAAGATGCTGCTGCTCGACCACGTCGGCGCCAAGAGCGGCACCCTGCGGACCGCGCCGCTGCTCTACGTCGAGGACGGTGATGACGTCGTCATCGTCGCCTCCAAGGGCGGCTTTCCCAAGCACCCCGCCTGGTACCACAACCTCATCGCCAATCCAGACACCACGGTCCAGATCGGCAGCGAGCGGCGCCCGGTCCACGCCCGCGTCGCCCGCCCCGAGGAGCGCGAGCGCCTCTGGGAGATGGCGGTCAAGGCCTACGGCGGTTACCGCGACTACAAGGCCCGCGCCGAGCGCGAGATCCCGCTCGTAGTGCTCGAGCCGCGCTAACAGCCCGCCGATGGGCCGATTTCGGGAGATATAGGCCCGAAATCGGCCCGTCGGCGGCTAGCGGCGCTGCTCGGCGGGCATCTCGCCGGACTCGGTGGCGACCGCCTCGGGCGGCCAGGGGCCGGCCCAGTTGTCGCGGGCGCCGTCGATCGTGATCGTCGTGCCGGAGACGTAGTCGCCGGCGGGCGAAGCGAGGTAGGCGACCATCCAGGCGATCTCCTCGGCGCGGCCGGTCCGCTGGAGCGGGATCGAGCGCTCGATGTTGGCGACGACCTCAGGCGGATACTTGCTCTGCATCACGTCGGTGGAGAAGTGCCCGGCCGCCAGCGAGCAAGTCTTGATGTTGAAGCGGGACCACTCGACCGCGAGCGTGCGCATCATGTTCTCGACCGCGGCGCGGGCGGCGCCGGAGTGGACCATCGCCGGCATCCCGTTGTGGGGCGAGAGGGTGACGCTGATCACCTTGCCGCAGTTCTGCGGGATGAAGGCCTTGGTCGCGGCGGCGTGGGTCATCAGCCAGGTGCCGTTGACGTTGAGGTCGATCACGGTGCGGAAGCCTTTGGGGGAGATCGACTCGGCCGGGGCGAGGAACTGGCCGCCGGCGTTGTTGAGCAGGAGGTCGAGGCGGCCGTGACGCTCCATCAGCCCGTCGAAGAGGCGCGCGACCGGCTCCTCCTCGCGGATGTCGAGCGCTTCGTGCTCGAAGCCGCCGGGCAGCCCGGCGGCAAGCTCGGCGGTCTCGGCGAGGGGCTCCGGGCGGCGGCCGCAGCCGACCACGGTGGCGCCTAGCCGGGCCAGCTCCAGCGAGGTCTCGCGGCCGAAGCCGCTGCCGGCGCCGGAGACGACCGCGACCTGGCCCTCCAGCAACCCATCCCTGAACACCTGCGAACGCGAGCTTTCAGCCATCGCCGCGAAGCCTATCGGCGCCGGAATCCGCTTACTGTTGCGGCATGAAGGCAAGCATCGAACCGCATCCCCTGCACGAGCCGCTGGCCGGTGGCACTCCCGGCGCCTCCGTCGTGGTCGAACCGCTGATCGCCGGCCGGGTCTCGTTTCCGCGCGCGATGATGGTCAGCCCGGGCGGCCCCTTCCTGACCATGAAGCTGCTGAAGGCGCTGCTCAGCGGCAAGCCCGCCTACGAGGTCCCGGTCCCGGCCTTCCTGATCCGCCACCCCAGCGCCGGCGCGATCCTCGTCGACACCGGCCTGCACCCCTCGATCGCCACCGACGGCAAGCAGAACTTCGGCGGCCTCTCCAACCGCGTCGGCAAGCCGACGCTGCAAGCGGGCGAAGACGTGCCGGCGCAGCTGCGCTCGCGCGGCCTCGACCCGGGTGAGATCCCGGTCGTTGTGATGACCCACCTGCACCTCGACCACAGCTCGGCGATCTCCGAGTTCCCGCAGTCGTCGTTCGTCGTCTCCGAGCCCGAGTGGATCGCCGCCGCGACCGGTCCGAAACCATTCATCAACGGCTATCGGCGCCAGCACTTCGACTACGCCTTCGATTACCGCACGATCGACTTCAACCGTGGCGAGATCGACTCCTACGCCAGCTTCGGCCGCAGCTTCGACCTCTTCGGCGACGGCTCGATCCGGCTCGTCTTCACGCCCGGCCACAGCGCCGGCCACATCTCGGTGATCGCCCGCCTGGCCGAGAACGACTTCGTGATCGGCGGCGACGCGATGTACATGCTCGACCAGCTCGAGGGCAAAGCGGCGATGCCGCCGCGCCCCTACGACGCACACAACTTCCGCCGCTCCCTGCAGGAGCTGAAACTGTTCCGCTCTCAGTTCCCGGGCGCAGTGATCACGCCTGGACACGATCCGGAGTTCTACGCCGCGATCGCCCCGCGCTACCAGTAGCGAGTTCGCCGTACATCCGCTTCACCTCGGTGAAGACCTCCGTTGCCACCTCGAGCTGGCGCTCGTGGCTGGCCTGCTCCTCGACCGGGAAGCTGATCGGCTCCCCGAACCGGATCGTGACCTTCGGGAAGCGAAGTCGCTTCCAGCGCCGGGCCTGGGCCGAGCCGTGGATCGCGACCGGGACTATCGGGGCGCCCGATTCGAGTGCGAGGCGGCCGATCCCCGCTTTCGGCTCGCCCATCTCACCCGTGCGCGAGCGGCCACCCTCGGCGTAGACGAGCAGCATCTCGCCCTGGTCGATCAGCTCGAAGGCGGTCTTGAAGGCCTCCTCGTCGTGGTGGCCGCGGCGCACCGGGAAGACGCCGCCGTGCTTGTAGATGTAGGTGAGGACGGGCGGACCGAAGAGCTGGGATTTGGCCATGAAGCGGATCTTCCGCCGCAGGTAGACGCCGGCGAAGAAGTGGTCCATCTGGCTGAAGTGGTTGGGGGCGAGGACCAGGGCGCCCTCGCGGGGGACGTTCCGCACCCCGATCGCCCGGGTCCGGTAAAGCAGGATCGTCGGCAGGGTCAGGATCACCCGCGCGATCGAGTACATCCAGACCGAGCCGCGGCGGGCGGAGTCGTGGAACTGCGTGAAGTACTGCTCCGGGCGCGGGTCTTTATAGACCTGGGGCTTCATGTCGGCCATCGCAAGGACAACCCTTCCACCCCGAACCGGTTACGCGAAGTCAAACCCGCCGAATGGGGGCTGCCCACCCCCGTGAGCGCTCCAGCGCCCGACGCCAGTCGCTGAGCAACCCCTCGCGCTGGTCGGCGCCCATACGGGGCTCATAGCGCGCCGCTTGGCGCCACATCTCCCCCACCTGCTCCCGGTCCCAGAGGCCGGTCGCGATCCCGGCCAGGTAGGCGGCGCCGAGCGCGGTCGTCTCGGTTATCTCCGGCACCACCACCGGTGCGTCGAGGACGTCGGCCTGGAACTGCATCAGCCAGCGGTTAGCGACGGCGCCGCCGTCGGCCTTGAGGACCGCGAGGCGCTCGCCACAGGCTGCCTCCTGGGCGCGCACGGCGTCGACGGTCTCGTAGGCGATCGCCTCCAGCGCCGCCCGTGCCAGGTGGGCGCGGCCGCTGCCGCGGGTGAGGCCGACGATCGTCCCGCGCGCGTAGGGGTCCCAGTGCGGCGAGCCGAGCCCGGTCAGGGCCGGCACGAAGTAGACGCCGTCGTTGGAGTCCAGCGATGCCGCGAGCGCCTCGGTCTCCCCCGCCTCGTCGATGACCCCGAGCCCGTCGCGCAGCCACTGCACCGCCGCCCCGGTGACGAAGATCGAGGCCTCGAGCGCGTAGGCGACCTCGTCGCCGAGCCCCCAGGCGACGGTGGTGAGCAGGCCCTCGGGGGGCTCGGGCGCCTCGGCGCCGGTGTTGAGGAGGACGAAGCTGCCGGTGCCGTAGGTGTTCTTCGCCATTCCTGGCGAGTGGCAGGCCTGGCCGAAGAGCGCCGCCTGCTGGTCGCCGGCGACCCCGGCGACGGGCACCTCGCCGCCGAACTCCGAAGTGGTGCCGAAGACGCCGGCCGAGGGCAGCGGCTCGGGCAGCCGCGCCGGGTCGATGCCGAGCAGCCCGCAGAGCTCCGAGTCCCAGCCGAGCCGGCGGATGTCGAACAGCATCGTCCGCGAGGCGTTCGAGTAATCGGTGGCGTGGCGCCCGGTCAGCTTGAAGAGGAGCCAGGAGTCGATCGTCCCGAAGACCGCCCGCTCCGCCCCCTCGGCGTTGGCCGCCAGCCACTCGATCTTGGTCGCCGAGAAGTAGGGATCGATCGTCAGCCCGGTGCGCTCGCGCACCAGCGGCCCGTGGCCGGCGGCGATCAGCTCGTCGCAGCGCCCGGCGGTACGGCGGTCCTGCCAGACCAGCGCCCGGTGGATCGGCTCCCCCGTCGCCGGGTCCCAGGCGACCACGGTCTCACGCTGGTTGGTGATCCCGATCGCGTCCAGCGCGGCGCCCTCGATCCCGGCGTCGGCGATCGCCTCGGCGGCGACCCGCCGCGTCACCTCCCAGATTTCGGCGGCGTCGTGCTCGACCCAGCCGGGCCGGGGGAAGTGTTGCTCGAACTCCGAGTAGGCGCGCCCGCAGAGGCTGGCGGCGGCATCGAAGACGAGGCAGGTCGTGCCCGTGGTCCCCTGGTCGATCGCGAGGATCATCGCCTCAAGCCTCTCACCCCGCCGCCATCTCAGGCCTTCAGATCATGCATCGAGAAGTGAAATGAGGGGCAACCCGGGTGCCGGGGCCAGGGAGACCCCATCTGGCACCCGGGTGCCACCTGCGACGGACTCGACCGTAGGGAACGGGACGATCCGCACTTCAATGCCGGTGAAGAGCCGCGAGGGTACGCGGCTCTGCCTCACCGACGGTGCGATGTGCCTGCACATCGCCTCCCGCCGTGTAAAACGGCTGCCAGATTGTAAGCAGGGGTACACGACAAGTCAAGGCTGGTACTCCAGGCTTTCTGGCACCCAGGAGTCGCGAACGACGAACGGCCCGCAGTAGGCGGGCCGTTAGCGACGATGAACTATCGGAGAGAGGGAGCAGGGTCCCCCCTCCCCCTCACCAGCCCGTAAGCGCCAAGCCACTGACCCGGGCGCTGGAGCGCTGAGTCTTCTTGGCCTTCTTGCCCTTCTTGCCCTTCTTGCAGCTGGTCTTCAGCTTGGTGCCGAAGTTGTTGACCAGCCCGTTCTGGGCGATCATCTGCACCGTTGCCGGGCCGATCTTGTCTTTGCAGAGGTTCTTGGAGTTTTCGATCAGGCCCTTTTTGCCGCCTTTGAGGCTGAGCACGAATTTGGAGACGGGGGCGTCGGGGACACTGAGGAAGCGGGTCCTGACCCGGCTTTCTTCTGAGCCTTTTTTGGTCACGGCGTCGATGAAGCCGACCAGGGTGACGTGGATCTGGCCGTTTAGGTCGACGACCATGTCGGGGAGTTCTCTCTCCCCTCCATTGGCGCGGAAGTAGACGGGGCCGGTGAGGGGTTTCTCCAGCAGCGGGGTGTAGGCGGTGGCGGTGCCTAGGATCGAGCTGGGGGGGCAGGCGCCTGCGTTGAACTGGACCCGGGTGCAGGGGTTGTTGACGTGGGCGCTGTCGATGTACTGGCTGGAGGGCAAAAGGACCGTGGTCTGGGCGATGTTGGCCTGGCCGGGGGGTGCGGTCAGGGTCGCGGTCAGGGCCGGGTTATCTGAGCGTTTGGTGCCGCCCTTCAGGGCCAGGCTGAGGCCGGGCTTGAATTTGAGCGCTTTGCAGTTGCCGACCTGGAAGTAGCTCGACGGGTTGGAGCTGGCGCCGTTGACCGAGGTCAGCTTCGCGTTGACGCTCATCGGCGTGCAGTTGGTCGGGTTGAGGGTGAAGTCGGGGCGGTCGAGGTTGACGTCGATCGAGCGCAGCCTCAGCGGGACGCCGTCGAGGATCGTCGGCAGCGGATCGGAGACGACGCGGCCCTGGGCGGTGTCGGGGTCGACGAAGAGGGCGTTGCGGCTGACTACGGTGCCGAGGTCGAAGGGACCGGCCACGGCGGGGGTGATTACCGAGACCGACATTGGGGCGCCTTTGTAGGGGCCGGAGAGGTAGGCGTTGCCGCCGGTGTAGAAGGGGTTGGAGCCGGGGCCGGCTCCTACGGTTACGGCGCCGATCCTGGTTGCTGCGGGACAACTCGAGTTGGCCTGCTCGGCGACACCGCTCTTGGCGGCTGCTGCCGCCAGGGCGGCCTCTGGGCAGTAGGGGACGCCGACGAACTTGGCGGCCAAGCCTTTCGGCAGGGTTACCTCGAGGGCGCTGATCTCGCCTTCGCCGTCGGCGCGGGCGAGGTGGAGGGTGAAGGGAGACGAGGCGCCGGCCTGGTTGGAGGCGGTGCCGGCGCTCATGCTGGGGGCGAAGGGACGAGCGGCGGCGTTAGCGGGGCAGGGGGTACCGTTGGCGCCCGAGCTGACATTGAAGCTGGCCGTCGGGTGGGCGTCGGGGGTGCCTGGGGTCGACCACGGGACGATCGTGCTCGTGGTCTGGAAGGAGCCGCAGGTGACCGGGGTCGCGAGCGAGGCCCAGGGGCCGCCCTTGAGGGTGACGGTGAGGTGCTTGGCCGGCAGCTGCGGATTGTCGGTGAAGACCGTGGTCAGCTGGCCCGTGTTCTTGTCGGCCACCGCGATGCCGGGGAGCTTAATGTTGATTCCGTAGCGCGGGTTTTCGAGCTGGATCAGGAGGCGGAACTTGCCCTCCTGTTTGCCGCCGCCGATCGGCAGATCGCCGGGGTGGGGCTTCAGCAGGTAGACGTCGCCGGGGATCGGCTCGGCGCCGGTGACTTTGTCGGTGACCGGTTCGCGGGTCGCCAAGAGCGGCGAGAAGGCGAGAGCGGAGCCGATCTTCGAGGCCGCCGGGCAGGTGACCGATTTGACGTTGTCGTAGTGGACCTGGTCGCCTGCCGGGTCCGAAGCGAGGTCCGAGCAGGCTCCGAGGCCGCCGGCCGAGGAGGAGCTGATGCTGACCCCGGCCGGGAGGGTGACGGTGAGGTCTTTGGGCTCGGGGGCCTGGGGGATCTCGGGGTCGAAGGTGGTGTTGGCGGGATCGGTCGGGTCGTTTGACTGCGGGAGGTTGAGGTCGACGGCGAGGCCGGTGGGCGAGTCGGCCTGGGTGGCGCCAGCGCCCTGCAGCGGTTTGACTCCGAGACTGATCTGCGCGAACTGGGAGGTCAGGGCCGGGTTGTCGCAGCCCGTCACCGGGGGTGCGGTGATGCTGTCGGTCTTCCAGTCGGAGTCGGAGAGGTCGGGGACGCCGAGCCTGAGCAGCGACCCCGCGCGAGAGACGCTGTCGACGGCGATGTTCCAGGTCGGATCGGCCTCCGAGCAGTCAACCGGGTTGGAGAGGAACGGCGCGGGGGAGTCGCCCGAGCCGTACTGGGAGGGCGTGCCGAAGAGGGTGGTGTCGACGGAAAAGGCTCCGACCGCGGGGATGTTCGGCGTGGCGACCGTGAGGCCGTAGGAATCGGTGCGAGGTTGCGGGAAGACCGAGAAGACCGTGGGGACGTCGGCCTGGGTCGCCTTGAACACAAATTGGGCCGGATAGCCGCGTTCAGGCGGAATGTTGAAGACCGGGACGGTGGTAACAGCGGCAGCGGCTCGTTGTGCTTCTGAACACCCACTACAGATCTTGATCACCGCGATACCGATTTGGGAGCCCGGGGGGCAAAGGTTCGGAGCTCCCTGTACGGGAACCCGCCCGACCGGGCAGCGAGCAACCGCGGCAGGATTGCCGAGAAATCCCAGCGGCGCCTTGATGTAGGTGCCGTTGAGGGGCCCCGGGAGCGAGACCGAGAACTCGGTCACGTTCTTGTCGGGGTGACCGCCGGCGACGGTGTAGGGGGATTGGGCGGCGTCGATGGTGAGACTGCCGAAGGTTCTGAGGGCGAACTCGGGAGCGAATTTGATCGGGTCGCTGAGCGAGGCATCGGCGGCTGCGCCCCCGCCGGAAACCGTTGCCGTGTTGATCGCCGCGGAGGCAGGCACGCCGATGGCGACGTCGATCCGCACCGAAGCCGTCTCGCCCGCGCCGATCGGTGCCGTCCTCGTGCAGTTCAGAGGGGTCGCGACGGTACCGTCCCCCGTGCACGAGAAGGAGGGCCCTGAGTCAACACCCGTGAAGGTCAGGACCGCGGGGAGGGTGTCGGTGAGAGTGATCGGACCGGTGGTGGCGACGTCTCCGGTGTTTTTGATCGTCAGGGTGTAGGAGCCCGCCTCGCCACTGGGGAACAAATAGGGGCTTTGAGAGCCCTGCAACTGCCAGCTGGGGGCAGCTGTCGCGGCGGCGGGAAGCGCCATGAGAGCGGCAAGCACCAGGCAGACCGCGGCCGACACTGCGTATCGCGGCGTCCTCGCAATATGGAACAGATTGGAGAGACGGTGGGCGGTGGTCATGCGGTGGGTCTCCTTGCTCGCAGACAAATTGGTGGTGGCAACGTGCTTCGAGCGGGAGGTCATTTGCCGCCTCCGCGGTTCGAGCCGGCCTGCTTGTGCTTCTTGCCGTGATGCTTTTTGCCGGAGTGCTTTTTCTTCGGCTTCTTGACGCACTTGCTGCCCTTGGCGACCTTGCCCTTGGGGCAGGGCTTGACGTTGCCGTCAGCCGGTGGCTGGGCGGTGGCCGGGGCCGGAGCGGGCGCCTGGCCCGGGGGATGAGACTGACAGGCACCGCTGGCGCCCGAGCAGCCGGCTGCTTCGGCGAAGCTGAAGCCGCCGCCGACGCGGGCGTCGTAGACGTCGACTAGATCGTCGCCATCGGCGGGGCTGAGGGCGCCGGGGGTTGAGAAGTAGATGTTCTGGCCCGACCCGTCGATTGAGGCCAGAGCAGACCCAATGATAGAACCATATCCACCGCCAACAGACCCCGAGCTGATGAGAGAGCCACGCTCGGGAGTCCAGAGGTAGACGTCGCCTTCGCCGTTGCCATCGATCGGGGTAAGCGCCTCCGCGGTGGTGAAGACGATCTTCTGACCGTCGTCGGAGATGGCGGGTTGGAACATTCTGCCGGGCAAAAAGTTGCCCCCGAGCGTGAACGACTGGAGCCGCTCATATTGGATTTCGGCGTCGAAGCCGCCCGCGTTGCCGCCGACCCCGAGGACGTTGGTCGAAACCCGGATCAGTTCTTCGGTTTCGGCGTCGAAGCGGTAGATGTCACGGGCGCTGTCGGTGTCGGTTTCGACAAGCTGGCTGGCAGTGGTGATGACCACGTAGCGGCCGTCGGGAGTGGCCTGCGGCCCGGCGAGGGTCCCACCGGCATCGTTGGAATCGAGCCTGGCGACGAAGGTCGTCTGCCCATCCGGGTGGGCAGAGTCCTGCTGCCATACGTAGAGGTTGTGGTCGCCGGCGACTGCCTGCTCCTCGAGGGCGTCTTCGTTGCTGGCGAGCACCCCCCTGGCGGTAAAGAGGACCGTCGAACCGTCTTCGGAGGCGGTGAGGACGTTCTCGACTACCGCCGCGCCGCTTTCGGCGACGGAGACCTGTCTGAAGGCAGAGCAGGGGTTGGCTTTCCCGGCCGTCGGAGCCGGGGTCCCGAGCGGGATGTCGCAGGCGTAGAGGTCGTTGGTCTGGTCGGTGTCGCCGTTGACCAGCTGCTGGGAGGTGGTGAAGAAGACGCGCGAGCCGTCGGGGGTCGCGGTCGCGAACTCGGCGTCGGCGGGGGCGTTGCAGGCGGGGGCGACGCGGTTGCACTGAGAGGCGGAGACATCGAAGCTGGTGGTGCCGCCGACGCGGGCCCAGATTTCCCGGGCTGGCGGATTGGTGCCGCCGCAGCCTCCGTAGACCCTGAAGATGACTACGCGGCCATCCCTCGAGATGCTCGAGTTGAGCTCATTCTGGGCGCCGCGGTCACAGGTACTGATCGGGCTGCCGGAATTGTCAACGTCGACTTGCCGCAAGGGCTCCTCGTTGTCGGTGCCGACGTACTCGTATATGCCCTGACCCCAGGGAGTCACGCCGTAGTTGCTCGAGGTTACGAACAGGTGCGAGAGATCGTCTGAAACACCGCCAATTTGGATCGAGGACTGTACATCTCCCTCGGCCCTGCCTCTCCCGAGGACAACGAACGTTCCATCCGGCCTGCGCAGATAAAAATCTTGCGCAGTAGACCCTTGTTTCGTGGTGGACCAAAGCGACGAGAGGAGATCTGAAGAATATTCTTCCGGGAGAACAGCACCAGAACCGAACGGATTGAAGTAATACGGGGCGTCATAGATGGATCCGGAGGACCCATTGAGGTTTGGAATCGTCTCCCAACCGGTGTCAGAGCGGGCGGCCACGTAGTTGTTCTTGAGCAGGCCATTCTGCCCCGATTTGACGATATTCCCCGCATTCGACATATAGAGAACGCGATCGCCGCCGTCATAAGCGATCAGACCGGCGCCAAAGCCTTCCTTGCCGGCGGTAGGCGTGACGAGCTCGTAGGCGCGGCATTCGGGCAGGGCGAAGGAGCTGTTTTCTCTGCGCACCTGCTCGTTGGCGCAATCTTCCGGCGGGTCGAGAGTAGGTATGAAGGTGCGATCGATGGTGGAGGTGGTGCCGCCGGCGCTGGTGGCGAAGATGCGGAAGTGGTAGGTGGAGCCGATCGTGAGCGCTTCGAGGTGGGCTTCGATGGAGACCGCGTGGTCGATGCCGCCCTCGGTTTCAGTCGAGACGCTGACGCCACCGCCGCCGCCCAGCGGCGCGGTGCCGTTGGTGCCCTTGATCGGCTCGACGTTGGCGCCGGCGACCCCACCGCCGGCGAAGGTGACTTTGTAGGCCCCGGCGACGCCGGAGACGTTGACCCCGGTTGAGCCGATTTTGGAGAGGGTGCGCAGTGCGGTCTGGATTGCGGCCGGCGTCGCGTTGAAGGGCAGGTCGGCCGTCGTCTGGCCGCGGAAGGAGAGCTTGAACTGGCCTTCGGTGGCGTCGACGTTGATCAGCTGCACCTCATTGGGGCCCGAGGGGGTCGGCAGGCAGGGGGCTTCGTAGGTGTTCGGATAGGTCGCCGTGGTGCCGTATTCGAACTTGCAGCTGGTGACTTTGGTGTTGTTGGAGTTGACGATGCCTTCGAGGAAGTAGCCGCCCTGACCGTCGGAGGCGCCTTCGTTGGCTTTGACCGTGGGCGCAATCAGCGGAGTCTGGAAGGTCTGGACCGCCGATTCGACGGTTCCGAGGACGTTCGTGGTGATCAGCTTGGCTTCGTAGAAGGTGTTGGGCTGGAGGCGCTGGGCGTCAAAGGAGATCGCTTTGCCGCCTTCTTCGGCTTGCACGGTGCCGGAGAACGGTTCGCCGCCTGGGCCGGGACACCCCGGGGTGCATTCGAAGCGCCAGTCGGTTTTGTAGGTGGCTTTGCCTTCGGCGTCGAGCGGGCCGGCGGGGGCGTTGGGATTGACCAGGGCGGACAGCTGGGCGCTGGTGGCGGTGACGCCGGTGACCGGATTGAGCGTGGCGGTGGCGGGGGTACTGGTGCCTTTGGTGGTGAATTCGAGGTAGGGCGCCGGTGAGGTGTCGGAAATATCGAAGTAGTTCCGGGCAAAGAGGCGGAAGAAATAGGTGGTCCCAGGCTGGAGTCCGGTGATCGTTCCGGCAATCGGTATCGGGGTTTCGTCGGTGCTTTGGATATACCCTAGGGCGCCCGAATACGTCCAACTGTTGGGATTTCCGGGTTCGGTGCTGTATTCAATGTCCCATTCCAGATAGTTCGAATTGATGTTCCCGCCTTCGGGATTGACCGTGCCCGAGACTTCAACCGAGGTGTAGCCGCCGGTGGCCGAATCGACGGTGAAGACAGGGGGCCTGGCCGGCGGCGTGACGAAGGTGCTGGCTGCGTCTTTGACCACGGTGCCGCCACTGTTTTCGGCGGCGAGGCGCAGGTGGTAGGTGGTTCCAGGGGTGAGCCCGGAGTACCCGGCTATCTCTGCGCTGACCGCCTGTTTACCTTCGGCATTGGCGCTGGCTTTGGTGATCGGGTTCTGGGCGCAGGGCGCTTGGCCGGCGCCGGCGAACCGTTCCCCGGGATCGTTGGCGTTGAACTGCGCGTCGGTCACGTACTCGAAGCTGCAGATGACGTCGAGGGCGGAGTCATCACCGGCGGGGCGCTGGACTTCGCCGGAGAATTTGGCATACGTGGTGCGACCGAGGGTCACAAGGTCGGTGGCGTTGTTGGTGGCGAGAATGATCGGCGCGGCCACTTTGGCCGCGGTGGTGAAGGTGGCGGCCGCTTCTTTCGTGGCGGCATTGGGGGCCGCATTGCTGGCAGCGAGGCGCAGGTGGTAGGTCGTACCTGGGCTGAGGCCGGTGAGTTTGGCGCTGACGTCGGTCTCCACATTCGGCGCTTCGTAGGGGGTGGCCGGTTCGCAGTTCGCCCCGCTCGCCCCTTGGAACCCGGTGGCGGTGAACTGGGCGTCGGTGACGTACTCGAAGCGGCAGGAGTTGATGTTGAAGGCGGGGTCGGTATTGGCGGGGCGTTTGACTTTGCCGCTCACCGAGGCGGAGGTGGAGAAGACCGCGGAGGCGTTGTCGGTGGCGACGATCGTCGGCGGGTCGACGGCGAGGGTGGTGAAATCGGGATAGGGCGCCACCGTGGGAGAGAACGCGTCTGCTTCAGAGAAGCTCGACACCCTAAGGCGGACGAAGTATTTGGTTCCGCCTTTGAGGTTGGCGAAGTCTCCCTGGACGGTGGCGGTGACGGCGCCACAGCACAAGCTTCCTCCAGGGCCAGGGGTCCAACCTTCACCAACTGGATTTTTGGAGTATTCGAACGAGTATTCAGTGCTGAAGCCACCGCCGCTGACTTTGCCGGTGACGTGGGCGGAGGCGTAGGAGACTTCCGTGATCGTGCCCATCTGCGAGGTGGCAGCGCTGGCGGGGGCCGCGGTGACGGCGAAGGCGGCGATCGCCAGGGCGAGGACGGCGAGGGCCGCGCGGAGGCGTCCGTTCGAGCGCGCACCACTCCCTTTGACGTCGCTGGAGGCACCACGGGTGGCGAAGGCACGGCGGACGAGGCCGCGGCCGTTGCCGCCGCCTTCGGTCGATCCCGCGGACGATGCCCTCACGTGGCGTCTCACTGATTGCGCTCCTTAGTCGGTGACGTGGTGGTGGAAGTTGGTGATGGGGTCGACCCGAGGTGGTCGGTCCAGAGGGAGCAGGCGCGGGCGACCCATGCCAGAGGGCTGGGAAATAGCCCGAGGCGCTGGGGGTCGCCCGCGCTGCCGATCGTCAAACGCCGCTGCCCATTGAGAGCTGCGAGCGCCTCCTCGTTCACTGCGTTGGCGCCTCCGGCAAGGAGACCGGTAGGCCAATCGACGTCGTCCACCAGGGACATGGAGACGACTGCCGTTCTGCCGAGCCCGCGACGGACGGGTCCCGGGGGAAGCTCTGTGACAACGGGCGCCGCAAGGGCGGCGCCGACATAGGCGGTCCAGGTCGAGGTGGATCGCCGAGGCCTGGGCCGCCTACGTCGGACGCCGCCCTGCGCTTTCGCCCCCGCTGACGCGGGGGAAAAACCGATCGAAGAAATCTCTGCCTGCACGAACCGCTCCTCATGTTCTGCGTTCCGCGGCCGCTCATCCCTCAGCGTTTTCCCAATGCGGATGAGCCCTGCGCTCACGGATCGCAAATTTCTGTAGTTCCCATGACTTCCAGCTTCGGAAGCCGCTGGTAACTGTTACACAGACAGGCGGTTCCGTCAAGGATGGTACATGGTTCTGGTGGGCAGCTTAAGGCGACGCCCGCGCAGCAAGGGCGCTTGGAAAGCCGGATTCAGAGGTTCAGAGGCGGCTGATTCAGTCGCCGAGCAGGGCGATCCGCCGGGCCTCGGCGGCGCCCAGGTATGGCGTCAGCGCGAACTGGAGCAGGTCCGGAAGGAGCTCGGGCAGGCCCTCGGCCTCGCCGGCGGAAACCCTGCGGCCGATCTGGGTTCCGATCGAGCCGAGCAGGCCGCGCTCGGTGGTCTCGGGGAAGGCGCCGGCGTCCTCGCGCAGCTCGCGGCCCTGGCGCAGGTAGATCGCCAGGCGCTCGATCTGCTCCTGGTAGCGGCGGGAGATCGCGGGGCCTGCGACGAACGGCTCGACCAGGCAGAGGCGGGCCAGGTCGGGGGAAGCGGCGAAGAACTCGAGCAGGGCCGCAAGCGAGGCGCGGACCCGCAACGGCCACTCCTTCTCGGCGTTCCAGGCCTCGGCGAGGCGGGTGGCGAGCGAGTCGGCGGCGGCGTCGAAGGCGGCGAGATATGCCGCCTCGACGTCGGCGAAGTATTTGTAGAAGGTGCGGCTGGAGACGGAGGCGCCCTCGATGATCCGGGTGATGGTCGTCTCGTTGTAGCCGTGCTCGGCGACGCTGAAGATCAGCGACGCAAGCAGGCGCTGACGCTGGTTGTGGGCGACGAACTCCGGGGGCAGGCCGTGGCGGCCGTGCGGCAATCGCGCCAGCTCGTCGGGCTGCTCGGAACTCTCCCCGGGCGGGTCGCTCGGCACCCGCCAATAATATTCGCAATTGCAGCGGCTTTGCGTAGCCGTTGGCGCCGGTGGGGCCCCGGTCAGGAGGCCGCGGCGCTGCGCGCGCCATCGGCGCCGAGAAAGGGGAGCAGCGCGAACTCGACCAGCTGCGGTTGCAGCTCCTGGATCGGCTCGGGCCCAGCGGCGAAGATCGCGTCGTAGAGCAGCCAGTAGAGGCCGCCGAGGACCGATTCCTCGACGCTCTCCGGCAGCTCGGCCTCCCCCCCTCCTCGCGCCCGCCGCGCAGGAGGGGAGCGAAGGCGGCCAGGGCCTGCTCGCGGCGGCCCTGCATCACAGGGCCCAGAGCGGGAGCCTCGACCAGGCAGGCCCGGGCCAGCGCCGGCTCGGCAGCGGCGTACTCGACGAGGGCGGCGATCCCAGCCGAGACGCGTACGGGGAAGGAGGCGCCCGGGGCGCCGGTGGCCTCCCCCACCCTGCGCGTCGCCTCGGCGAGCGCAGCGTCGTAGGCAGCGAGGAAGCAGTCCTGCTTGGAGGAGAAGTTCTCGTAGAACTTGACGCGGGCGGTCGCGGCGCGCTTGACGATGTCGGCGACGGTGACGGTGCGATAGCCACGCTCGGCGACCAAGTCGACGGCGGCGCTGAGGATGCGCTGACGCTGATGATGGACGACGACCTCGCGGCGCAGCTGATGGCCGCCGGGCTGGACCCGCTGAGGATGCGACGGCGAGGAGCGATCCATCCGACTGAGGATAGACGCTGGTTCTAGAACCAAGTCCTGTCCTTTACAGGGCCATGTAATATCCCCCAACACGACGCGGGTGTACTGGCATCGGGAGACGCCGAGAAAGTGAAGCAAGCTGCAACCAGCAGGAGCACGAGATCGGCGCCAAGGGCGAGGGTTGGGCATCGCCCAGGGCTCGTCCGCGGCCAATCGGATGCCAAGAACTGAGATGGAACAAGCGGCACGGGAGCGCTTGCTCGAGGCGATGCTGGCCGAGTTGGCCGAGACCGGCTACGACGGCATCAAGCTGACCGATGTCCTGACCCTCTCCGGCGTCGCCGAAGCGGACTTCAAGGCCGAGTTCCCGGACCAGGACAGCTGCCTGTTCGCGGCCTACGAGCAGCTGACCGAACGGCTCATGCGCAAGACGGTCGAGAGCTGCGCGGCGGGCGGGGATTGGCCCCAGCGGGTCAACTCCGGGCTCTCGGCCCTGCTGGAGGAGTTGGCGGCGCGGCCGCCGATGGCGCGGGTGGCGATCCGCTCCTTCCCCGCGATCGGTCCCGAGGCCCGCGCTCGCTACCAGGGCTTCGTCGAAGGCTTCGCGACGCTGCTGGAAGAGGGGCGGGAGTTCACAGCAATCAGCGAGGAGCTGCCGGCCGAGGTCGAGATGCTCGCCGTCGGCGGCGCCGAGGCGATCGTCTTCGACGAGATCGAGGCCGGGCGAGCTGCGCAGCTGCCCGCTCTGGGCCCGGCGATCCTCTTCTCGGTGCTGGTTCCGTTCCTCGGCCCAGAGGCAGCTTCGGCGGAGATGGAACGCGCGGCGTAGGCGGTTGGGCCGAAATGGCCCACTGCTGATGCGTCCTTACTCCGGAGTGGCATGAATCGCATTGGTCCTCTTGTGCGAAGCGATACGCAGTGAGAGGTTGCGCGAATGGGTGCACCGGCTGCCGACCCGCACGGGCGCGGATCGCTAGAGATCAACGGGTTTCCTCGCGACCTCCTCCCCCCGTCGGAGCGGGACCGCCTGGTGGCCGCGATGGCGGCGAGCTGCGCGGAGCACGGCTACGCGGCGACGAGCGTCGAGGAAGTGATTGCACGGGCCGGGGTGCCGCCTCACAGCTTCGAGGAGAACTTCGCCGACAAGTCGGCCTGCGGCATCGCCGCGACCAGCCGGATCCTGGCCGAGATCACCGCGGTCGCCTCGTCCGCGTACTCGTCCCGCTGCTCGGAGTGGGAGATCCTCCTGCGCGGGGTGAGGACGACCTTGGAACTGCTGGCGGCACGACCCTCGCTTGCGCGCCTGGCCTGCATCGAGGCGCGCCAGGCGATGCCGCCGGAAGCCTACGGGCTGTACACGTCGGCGATCCGGATGCTGCTGGCGATGCTCGAGCGGATCCGGGCCTACGCCGGCGGCGAGATGTCGCGGCCGCCGACCGCGACCCGCGCCGCGCTCGGAGGTGGCGAGGCGCTGATCCGCAGAGAACTCCTGGCCGGGCGCGCCGAGCGCCTGCCGGAGCTCTTGCCGGACATCATCTATGGACTTTTGGTGCCGTTTCTCGACCAGAAGGAGGCGCTCCGTTACGCGGAGATGGCCAGGGAGCAGCTGAACAATGGCAGGTGAGAACGAGGTGGATCGGAATGAGGACGGTGACGCAGTTCGAGCGCGAGCGCCTGCTGGACGGGATGCTCGAGGAGATGGCCGAACACGATTACCAGGGAGTCGAAGTCGAGGCCGCCCTGGATCGGGTCGGCCTCAGCGGTGGTGAGTGGCTGCGCGAGTTCCCGGATAAGGACAGCTGCCTGTTTGCGGCATACGAGCAGCTGACCGAGCGGTTGTTGCGCAGGACATGTGAAGGTTGTGCGCTCGGCGAGGATTGGCCGGCGCAGGTGCGCTGTGGTTTGACGGCGCTGCTGGAGGGGCTTGCGGCGCGACCGCCGTTGGCGACGGTGTTGATCCGGACCTTCCCGGCGATCGGGCCTGAGGCTCGCGGCCGCTATCAGGCCTTCGTCGAAGGCTTCGCCAACCTGCTGGCGGGGGGTCGGGAGTTCTCGGGGATGAACGAGGAGCTGCCGATCGAGGTGGAGATGCTCGCGGTCGGCGCCGCCGAGGCGATCGTCTTCGAAGAGGTCGAAGCGGGCCGGGCGGCACAGCTGCCCGGCCTGTGCCCGGCGATCCTGTTCTCAGTGCTGGTTCCGTTCCTCGGGCCCGAGCGCGCCTCGGCCGAGATGGAGCGGGCGGGCGAGGGCGACCTCGAGGTGGCATAGAGAGTTCTGCCTGCGATGCGAGCGCGCGAACGGCCCGTCAAAGGCGGGGCCGTTCGCAGCGGTGGACCTGAGCCAGGGAGAATCGGGCCCACGCCCTGCCGGCGCCCGAGGACGGGGAGCGCCGAGCAGCTCTCAGAGGGGGCCCTGCCCCCTCCCCCTCACCAGCCCGAAAGCGCCAAGCCACTGACCCGGGCGCCCTGGCGCCCGGCCTTCTTGGCCTTCTTCTTGCCCTTCTTCGTGCAGCTGGTCTTCAGCTTGGTGTCGAAGTTGTTGACGAGGCCGTTCTGGGCCGCCATCTGGACCGTTGCCGGGCCGACTTCCTTGCCGCAGAGGTTCTTGGAGTTTTCGATCAGGCCCTTCTTGCCGCCTTTGAGTTTGAGCACGAATTTGCTCACCGGGGCGTCGGGGACCGAGAGGAAGCGGGTCCGCACCCTGGCGCTTTCGGTCCCCTTGATCGGCACCGAGTCGATGAAGCCGACCAGGGTGACGTGGATCTGGCCGTTTAGGTCGACGACCATGTCGGGGAGTTCGCGCTCCCCTCCGTTGGAGCGGAAGTAGACCGGGCCGGTCAGGGGCTGCTCTAGCAGCGGGGTGTAGGCGGTGGCGGTGCCTAGGATCGAGCTCGGTGGGCAGGCGTTTGCGTTGAACTGGACCCGGGTGCAGGGGTTGTTGACGTGGGCGCTGTCGATGTACTGGCTGGCGGGCAAGAGCACCGTGGTCTGGGAGATGTTGGCCTGGCCGGGGGGTGCTTTCAGGGTCGCGGTCAGGGCCGGGTTGCCGCTGCGCTTGGTGTCGCCCTTCAGGGCCAGGGAGAGGCTCGGCTTGAATTTCAGCGCTTTGCAGTTGCCGACCTGGAAGTAGCTCGACGGGTTGGAGGTGGCGCCGTTGACCGAGGTGAGCTTGGCGTTGACGGACATCGGGGTGCAGTTGGTCGGGTTGAGGGTGAAGTCCGGCCGGTCGAGGTTGACGTCGATCGACCTAAGCCTCAGCGGGACGCCGTCGAGGATCGTCGGCAAGGGATCTGAGACCACGCGGCCCTGGGCGGTGTCGGGGTCGACGAAGAGGGCGTTGCGGGAGACGACGGTTCCGAGGTCGAAGGGACCGGCGACGGCGGGGGTGATGACGGAGACGCTCATCGGGGCGCCTTTGTAGGGGCCGGAGAGGTAGGCGTTGCCGCCGGTGTAGAAGGGGTTGGAGCCGGGGCCGGCGCCTACGGTTACGGCGCCGATCCTGGTTGCTGCGGGGCAGCTGGCGCTGTTTTGCTCGGCTTTGCCGCTCTTGGCGGCTGCCGCTGCCAGGGCGGCCTCTGAGCAGTAGGGGACGCCGACGAACTTGGCGGCTAGTCCTTTGGGCAGGGTTACCTCGAGGGCTGAGATCTCGCCTTCGCCGTCGGCGCGGGCGAGGTGGAGGGTGAAGGGTGATGAGGCACCGGCCTGAGTTGACTGGGTGCCGGCGCTCATTTTCGGGGCGAAGGGACGGGCCGCCGCCGAGGCGGGGCAGGGGGTTCCGTTGGCTCCGCTGGAGACCGGGAAGCTGGCCGTCGGGTGAGCGTCGGGCGTACCCGGCGTTGACCAGGGGACGATCGTGCTCGTCGAGCCGAAGGCGCCGCAGGTGACCGGGGTCGCCAAGGGGGCCCTCGGGCCTTCTTTGAGGTTGACGGTGATATGTGAGGCGGGGAGCTGGGGGTTCTGGGTGAAGACCGTGGTCAGCTGGCCCGTGTTGGGGTCGGCGGTGGCGATACCCGGAAGCTTGATGTTGACCCCGTAGCGCTCGTTTTCGAGCTGGATCAGCAGGCGAAACTTGCCCTGCTGGTTGCCGCCGCTGGTCGGCAGGTCGCCGGGATGGGGCGACAGGAGATAGACATCGCCATTGATCGGCTGCGGGCCGTTGACTTTGTCGGTGATCGGGTCGTAGATCGCCACCAGTGGCGAAGTGGCGACGGCGCTGCCGATCTTCGAGGCGCTTGGACAGGTGACCGGTTTGGTGTTGTCGTAGTGGACCTGGTCACCGGCCGGGCTGGAGGCCAGGTCAGAGCAGGCGCCCAGTCCTCCGGCCGAGGACGGGTTGATGCTCACCCCAGCGGGGAGGGTGACGGTGATGTCCTTGGGTGGGGGCGACTGGGGGATCTCGGGGTCGAAGTTGGTGTTGAGGTCGGTCGGATCGTTTGACTGCGGGAAGTCGAGGTCGACCGCGAGGCCCGTCGGCGAGTCGGCCTGCGTTGCGCCGCCTCCCTGTAGCGGTTTGACGCCGAGGCTGGCCTGGGCGAACTGCGAGGTCAGGGCCGGGTCATCGCAGCCGGTTACCGGGGGAGCCGGTTCGCTGTCGGTCTTCCAGTCGGGGTCGGAGAGGTCGGGGACCCCGAGACCGAGCAGGGCGCCCGCGTGCTCCGTGCTGTCGATGGTGATGCTCCAGGTTGGGTTGGCCTCAGAGCAGTTGACCGGGTTGGAGAGGAAGGGAGCATTGCTGGTCCCCGAGTCGTACAGGGCAGGGGTGCCGAAGAAATCGACGTTGACCGCCGAAATTTCCAGCGAAGGGATGTTCGGGGTGCCGACCGCGAGACCGTAGCCCTCGCTGCGCGAGAGCGGGAAGACCGAGATGACGGTGGGCGTGTGGAGAATCTTAAACGCGAACTGAGCCGCGTAACCGCGTTCGGGTGCGATGTTGTAGAGCGGCACATTGACCACAGGCTTGGTGTTGTTTCCGACGTCCACGAGACCGACCCGAGAACCCGCGGGACAGTCGCCATCAAACGGGCCGCCCTCATTGAGTTCGGACTGGGGAATCGCTCCGATCGAACAGCGGGGGGCGGCGGCTGGATTGCCGAGAAAGCCCAGTGGCGGCTTGACATAGCTGCCGTTGAGGTTCTCCACCGTAATTGATGAGTTCTCTTTGCGGGAGATTGAGAACTCGGTCACGTTCCGGTCGGGATGCCCGCCGGCGATGGCGTAGGAGCCTCCGCCGACGCCCGTCGTCTGGTTGCTGAAGGTGGCGAGGCCAAACGGCGGATCGTCTGCCTGCGCCTGGGCGGCGCTCAGGGACATGCCGAAGATCGCGAGTACCGCGGCCAACTTGGCTATCTGAGGGAGGCGACGAAGGCGGGTCACGGTGTTGGTCTCCTTGCTTGCGGTGGAAAGAGTGCGAGAGCTGCTGCCGTGGACGCTCACTTGCTGCCTCCGCGGTTGTGACTCGCTCGCTTGCCGTGACCCTTGCCCTTTTTCTTGTGGTGCTTCTTTTTGGGCTTCTTGACGCACTTGTTGCCCTTGACGACCTTGCCTTTGGGGCAGACCTTGGGCTTGACGTTGCCCTCGCCGTTGGGCCCGTTGGTGACCGTAGGCGACGTGGACGGCGAAGGGGATGAGGAGGGCTGGCAGGCTTCGCCCGAGCAGGGCTCGGCTTCGGCATAGCTGAAGCCCCCGCCGATGCGGGCGTCATAGACATCTCCCAGGCCATCGCCATCGACCGGGATCAGGGCGCCGCTCTGGAAGTAGATGTCCTGACCGGAGGCGGAGATAACCGCTGAACCCCCTCCACCCCCCACAGCCCCGGTGGTAATCAGGGAGACACGGCCGGGCGTCCAGAGATAGACGTCGCCCGTGCCGTTGCCGTCCGCGGCGGCAAGCGCCTCGGAGGTACCGAAGACGATCTTCTGACCGTCGTCGCTGACGCTGCCGCCGTCGGCATCAAACCCTTCACCGTTGCCGCCGACGCCGAAGGCGTTGGTCGAGACACGGGTCAGCTGGCCGGCACCGGCGTCGTAGCGGTAGACGTCGCGGGCTTCGTCGGTGTCGGTGTCGAGGAGCTGGTTAGCGGTGGTGAAGACCAGGTAGCGACCGTCGGGCGTGCTCTGAGCGTTCAACTCATTCGCACCGTTGGGCCGTAGAATGACGTCGAGCCTGCCGACGAAAGTCGTTTGCCCGGCAGGATGAGCGCCATCGGTACGCCAGATGTAAAGGTTGTGGTCGCCGCCTAGTGCTGTTTTGCCGAGGGCGTCTTCGTTGTCGGCCAGAACCCCTTTGGCGGTAAACAGGACCGTGGCGCCGTTGTTGGAGGTTGCCAGCACGTTCTCGACGTCAGCGCCGGTCTGCGCACCGGAGACCTGATTGAACGCGGCGCAGGGGTTGGCTTTATCGGCGGTCGGCGCCGGGTTGCCAGCGGGGAGGTCGCAGGCGTAGATGTCGTTGGTCTGGTCGGTGTCGCCGTTGACCAACTGCTGCTTGGTGGTGAAAATGACGCGGGAGCCATCCTTGGCAGCACCCTGGAACTGAGCGCCACGGCAGCCCGGACCTGCTTCTCCCCTGAAGGAGGGCTCGCCACCCTCGCTAAAGGTGTTGGTGCAAACGCCGTCCCCGACGGGACCGTTGCAGATGCCGCCCGGGTCGCCGACGGTGCGGTTACAGAGCGAGGCGGAGACGTTGAAGCTGGTCGTGCCATTGACGCGGGCCCAGAGCTGGTTGGAGGACGGGTTGGCGCCGCCACAGCCACCCCCGATGGCGGAGACGATTATCCGGCCATCTTTGGAGATCGCTTTTCCTACAGCATGGATGGGAGCGCCAGATCCGCGGTAAATGTCACACTCGGAAACTGGATTGCCCAAATTGTCCAGGTCCACGCGGCGTGGCACGTCCACGCCGGTGCCGATGAACTCGTACACGCCCGGACCCCACTGGGTGGGCTGATTGTTGCTTGACCCATCAACGTAGGGTTCAACGACGAGATGCGATAGGTCCGCTGAGGTTCTCGTTGGAAACCCTACCGTGGAATTCAATGAGCCAATCATCGTGAACGTGCCGTCGGGAGCACGAAGGTAGTAATTAAGCGGGAGAGGATCGCCTATCCTGTGCGTCCGCCAAATCGACGAGCGAAAATCTGCAGAATAAGCTACCCAACCCCCAAGGGTGCCATCGATGTTGGACGGGGCATCCCTAAAGGTCCCGGACGATCCATTGAGATTGGGGATCGTCTTCCAGCCAGTTGCAGTGCGGGTGGTCACATAGACATTCCCGAGGAGATTCTGGCCGGATTTGGCGATGTTTCCGGCTCCCGAGCCATAGGCGACGCTTTCGCCGCCATCGAAGGATGAGAAAGTCGCGTCAAAGCCTTCCTTGCCCACGGGAGGCGTGACTATCTCGTAGGCGCGGCATTCGGGCAGGGCAAGGGAGTTGTTTTCTTTGCGCAACTGTTCGTTTGCGCAGCCTGGCCCTTTGGGATCGAGAGTGGGGATGAAGATGCGGTCGGGAGTGGAGGCGGTGCCGGCGGCGTTGGTGGCAAAAATCCGGAAGTGGTAAGTGGCGCCGGCGGTGAGCCCTTCAAGGCGGGCTTCGACGGTGACCGCGCCGCTTCTGCCGCCCTCGGTCACAGCCGAGATGGCGAGACCGCCACCGCCCCCGAGCGGGATGGTGCCGTCGCTGCCCTTGAGCGGCTCGATGTTCGAGCCGGCGAGCTGGGGACCGGCAAATTTGACGTCGTAGGTCCCCGGGGCCCCGCTGACGCTGACTCCGGAGGCGCCGATCGAAGAGAGCGCTTTGAGCGCAGTCGCCACCGTGGCCGGGCTGGCGTTGTAGGCGATGTCTGCGGTCGTCTGGCCGCGGAAGGAGAGCTTGAACTGACCTTCGGTGGCGTCGACGCTGACTTTCTGTACCTCGTCAGAGCCTGAGGGGCTCGGCAGGCAGGCGCTCTGGTAAGTATTGGGGTAGGTGGCGGTGGTTCCGTATTCGAACCGGCAGCTGCTCAGTTTTGAGTTGTTGGAGTTGACGAGGCCCTCGAGCGTGTAGCCGCTCTGGCCGTCAGGGGCACCGGGGAAGGATTTTACGTCGGCGAGAATCAGCGGAGTCTGAAAGGTCTGGACTGCAGTCTCCACACTTTGGGCTTCATTGTGAGCGACCAATTTCACTTCGTAGTAGGCGTTGGGTGAGAGCCGCACGGCATCGGCGGAAATAACTTTGCTTCCTTCTTCGGCCTCGACAGTGCCGCCAACTGGTTTGCCGTTGACGTCTTTGCACTCGGGGGTGCACTCGAAGTGCCAGTCAACTTTGTAGCCCTCTTTCTCGACGACGTTGAGGGGCCCGGCGGGGGCGTGGGTATCGACCGTGCCCGAGAAGTGGGCGGTGGTGGCGGTGAAGGTCGTGACCGGATCGATCGTGGCGGTCGGCGCCGCGAGGGGGGGCCCGGTGGTGGCAGTCGGATTAGGTTTGAGGCTGGTGATCTCGACTTCACCACTGGGGTCACGCTCTACCAGGCGCGCTCGGAATTCGTACTCGGTATCCGGATTGAGGTTTGGGACATCAAAGGAGAGGCTCTTTGGGCCAGGGCCGGGAGGGAGATATTCGTAGTAGCCGTCGCCACAGCAAAAGCTTTCGGTCCCAGCTTCGGCGTATTCGTAGACGACAACCAGATCTGAGTCTTTTGAGAAGCCCAGACCGCGAGCCGCAGTTCCAGTCAGCCGTACCTTAGTTGAGCCGGGAATGGGATTCGGGTCGATGGTCAGGGAGGGCTCTCCGCCGGGGATGGTGGTGAAGGTGCTGGCGGCTTCTTTGGTGGCAGTGCCACCAGCGTTCTCAGCAGCAAGTCGCAGGTGGTAGGTGGCACCCGATTTGAGGCCGGTCAGGTTTGCTTTGACCGCGGTCGGGGTCGGGTCGCTCGATTTGACCGGGTCTTTGTCACATTTGGCCGCAGCGGCGCCGGTGAAGCCCGGTTCGCTGTTGCCCACGTTTGCGGTGAATTGCGCGTCGGTGATGTATTCGAAGCGACAACTCGTGTCCAGGGCGGGGTCGGCGCCGGCGGGGCGTTCGACGCTCCCGGAGACTTTGGCGCTTCTGTAGCTGACGTCAGTGGCATTGTTGATGGTGAGGACTTTCGGTTCAGCCACTTTGGGAGCGGTGGTGAAAGTGCTGCCTACTTTGATCACGGGGCTGCTGGCGGCGGCGTTTTCGGCGATCAGACGCAGATGGTAGGTGGTGGCGGGCTCAAGGCCGGCGAGAGGGGCGGTGACGTCTTTTTCAACGCCGGCGTCGGCTTGTTTGATCGGGCTCTGCGCGCAGTCGACCGAGATTGCGCCTTCGAAGAGCGGTGCCGATGCGAGTTCGTTGGCTTTGTATTGGTCGTCGCCGATGTACTCGAAGCGGCATTTGACGTCGTCGGAGCTAGCGGGGCGCACGACCTTGCCGGTGGCCGTGGCCGAGAGTGAGAAGACCTGGGAGGCAGCGACGACACCCGGGATAGTCGGCGGATTGGCGAGGAGGGTGGTGAAGTCGGGATTGGGTCCAGGGGACGTCGCTTCTTCGGCACCGACGGCGGCTGTCAGGCGGACGAAGTATTTGGTGCCGGCTTGGAGGCCTTCGAGATCGCCGGAGATTTCTTTGCCGTCGGCTGCTTCTTCGAAGCCACCGGACGGACCCGTACTCCAGCCTTCGGAGCCGGGGTCTTTGGAGTACTGAAAGCTGTAGGAGGTCGCGCAGAAGAAACCACAGCCAGGGCTGGTGATTTTGGCTTTTACGTGGGCGGACGTGTAGGAGACGGCGGAGATCTCCGGCGTCGTCGTCGCCAAGGGGGCGGCGAGAGCCGGGGCGGCGGTGACCACCAAGGCGAGCAGCGCGAGGGCGAAGACCGCGAGGGAGGTGCGGAGGCGGCCCGAGGGACGATGTGAGCGCGCACCACTCCCTTTGGCGTCGCTGGAGGCACCACGGGTGGCGAAGGCACGGCGGAAGAGGCCGCGGGCGCTGCCGCCGGCCTGGGTCATTCTCGCTGACGTTGCCATCGCTCGTTGCGTCACTCGGGTAGCTCCTTTGTTGCTGTTCTTGCCGGAGAACTTCATGCCGCCGCCCCCCACTGGGGTTGGGCGGTTATCCGTGGGGCGCCGACGATGCGCGGCGCGCCTACGGAGAAATCAATCGGGGGCGCCGGAGAGGTCGGGGCGGCGCGGAACGGGATCGCGCGAGATGCCGCGATCGTGCACGGGATCGCCGCGAAGTTGCCGCTCGGACCCGAAGGCCCTGCCTTGCGCTGCACCTCTGTCTCCTTGATCTGACCGGCCAATTCCCGATCCTCCGATGACGCTGGAGAATCCGGGGTCCCTGGCCCGGCGTTAATAAAACTCAGTCCGTTTTCCCGACGGACTGGTGTGACCTTACGCGCCCGAGAGTGTCATGTCAAGGGCGGTACAGGAATAACTGTAAAAGTTAGTACACGCTGGCGGCGCGGCAAGCGGGCGCACAAAGCCGCTGCGGTCGACCCCCCTTATAGGAGGCGCGCGACGGCGGGAAGAGACGGGTGTTTCGTCAGCCCTTTGCCTTGCAGGTGCGGGTCAGCGTCGAGCCAAGAGTGCGGCCGCCCTGGAAGGAGACGCTGGCTTTCGCGAAGGAGAAGATGGCCTTGTTGGAACCCTTCAGCGCGGGGCAGGAGGCGGTGAAGTAAGACTGGCGCTTGCCACCCGAGCTGAAGCTTTTGCCCAAGGTCAGGTAGATGGCGGTGATGTAGCCCGAGCCCGACTTGACCGGCGGCAACGTGGCTTTCAGTGTGGTGCCGAAGGTTCCCTTGGCTTGGGAGATGACGAAGGGGATGGTGTAGGAAGCGGGAGCCGGCTTGGTGCCGTAGACGTGGGCGAGAATCGCCGGGCGGCCGTCGATCTCGCCGTTGAATGCGTAGACCTTGCCGTCAGAGGGAAACGGGGCCGTGCCGGTGGCTACGACGTCGGCGAGAAAGCGGCCTTCGCCGACCAGGGAGCGATGACAGGCCGCCAGGGCGTCCTGGGTGGTGGCGGGCTGAATCTGGTCGAGCTGGCAGACCGGGAGACCGGTGCGGTTGAGGTGCCCGTATTTGTTGATCGCGATCGACATCTTGTTCATCGGCGGCGGCGGCTTGTCGGTCGTCGAGCTGACCTTGGCGGAGACCGATACCGATACCCCAGCTTCAGCGGATCGGGGCAGCGCCGTCGGGGAGAGCTTGCCTTCGAAGCTGACCCGCAGACCGCCGCGCTGGACGGTCTCGGCCTGCGCCAGGCCGGCGAGGCACAGCGCCGCGAGGAGCAGGCAGCCGGCGAGGGCTGCGCGCGCCTTCGCGTGGCGTGCGAGGGGTCGAAGTTCCCTGACGTAGCTCATCTCTTCCCCTTCGTGGATTTCTTGCCCTTAGTGGACTTCTTCCCGCATTTAACCCTCAAGGGCACCTGCAGCTTGCGGACGGCGTTGCTCTGGGCGACGAATTTGACGCTCGCAACCTGCGGGTGTAGGCAGGTGTCGGTGGCGTTGGCGATGATGCCATGGTCGCCGCCGCGCAGCGACATCGTGAACTTGGTCAGCGGTGCGTCGGGGAGCAGGTCGAAGCGCGCCCGCAGGCCGCCCTTGTACGAGTCGATCTTGCCGAGCGCCTCGACTTCGATGCCGCGGCCGCTGAGCGCAACGACCAGGTCGGGCAGTTCGCGTGCGCTGGCGTTCGAGCGCAGGTAGACCGGGCCGCTCAACGGCTCATCGAGCAGCGGCGTAATCGCGGTCGCGGTGCCGTAGATCGACCCCTTGGGGCAGGTGTGGGCGGCGAACTGTTTCAAGGTGCAGACCGTGTCGAGATGTTCCTGGGCGAGGAAGAGTCGGGGTGAAAGCGTCACCGTCGCGCTGCTGAGGTTGGCGTCGCCGGACCGCGGCGTCAGCACCGCTTTCAGGGCCGGGAAGTCGGAGCGTTCATGTCCGCCCCTGAAGGAAAGGGCGAGCTTGGGCGTGAAGCTGAGCGCCGAGCAGTTGGAGACCTGGAATGGCGAGCTCGAGCTGGCGCTGGAATCGTCGCTGGGGTCGGAGAAGCGACCGCCGGATCCAGTCAGGGTCGAGGTGAGGGTGAAGGGGTCGCAGGAGGTCGGGTTGACCATGAAGTCAGGGCGGTTGATGTCGATCCGGATGTCGCGCAGGCGCAGCGGGAAGCCCTCGAGGATGTGGGGAATCGGGTCCGAGCCGGCGGAGTCGATCGCGACCTGAGCGGTTTTCGGGTTGATTCGGATCGCGGAGCGGATCACCACCGTGCCGAGGTCGAAGGGACCGACCTTTGCGGAGTCGATCGCGACCACCGAGAGCGGTGAGCCGTGGTAGGGACCCGCCAGGTAGAGCGTGCCCGGCGCGTATGACAGCGACGAGCCGACCCCGTAGCCGGTGTCGGTACGGCCGATCAGCGAGGCCGCGGGGCAGGCCGGCGCGACGGCGGATTCGGCGCCCGACTGCAGCTTGGCCGCGGCGATCTGCGCCTCGGGGCAGAAGGGGATGCCGCTGATTTTCCCGAGCAGGCCGGGCGGCAGGGTCGCCGAGTACGAGGTGATCTCCTGCTCGGCGTCGCTGCGGGTCAGGTGCAGATAGAAGGGGGTGTAGGAAGAGGCGTTCGCGTTGACCGTTCCACCGACCGCGACCGGGGCGAAGGGTGCGAGCGAGGAGGTCGGGCAGGGACCGCCGCCGACCCCGGCCGAAAGCGTGAAGGGCGAGGACTGGCGCAGGATCTGGCTGGGATCCAGCCAGGGGCTGGTTTCGATCTCGCTGGTGTAGGTGCCGCAGGCCGCCGGCGTCGCGAGCGCGCTGCGCTGGCCTTCGCGGAAGTGAACGTCGAAGTGCGAGTAGGGCAGCTGGGGCAGGTCGTCGAAGGTCGCGGTCAGCTGCCCGGTCAACGGGTTGGAGTCGACCCGGCCGGCGACCTTGACGAGGATGCCGCGATCGGTGTCCTTGGCGACCATGTAGAGAGCGACGAGGGTGCCAAAGCGGTTCGTCCGCGGCGAGGCAAAGAACATCGAGCCTTCGATCTGGCCTTCGACCAGCGGGCTTTCAATCGTCAATTCGCCGATTTTCGAAGCGTTGGGACAGCCGGCGCCCGGGGGCGAGATGACCGTCTCCGCCGCGAACTGTTGCTCTGAGCAGGTACCGAGGCCCGAGGCGACCGAGGGGTTGACGCTCATCCCCTCCGGCAGGATCACGACCGCCTTTTTTGCCTGGGAAGAGGCTCGCGAAGCCGGGTTGAGCAACGGCGCGCTGGTGCCGTCGAGGGTGAAGTTATAGCCGCTGGGTGAGCTGGCGCGGTTGGTTGAAAGGCTCCCGCTTGGAACCGGGTTGAAGGACAATTCGTCGCATTTGGTCAGAGCACTGCCGCTCGTCCAAGAACGTTCGACGGTGGCGGGCTGCTGCCAGGAGGTGGCGTTGATGTGGAAGTTGAGCGGCGTTTCGCAGTTGCTCGGCAGGGTCAGGTACGCCTGCGTGGCGTGCGGCGGGCTGAGGTCCGAGACCGGGCAGTTGCCATTGCCGACGGTCGGTTCGGTCTCTTTGAGGCAGTTGCCGCGCTGACTGTCGTGGGCGGTTGCCCAGGGCACGCCCCAGATCACCAAGCGAAAGCCGGACACGTTGAGCTTCTGGGAGAAATTGCGCAGGTCGAGGGTGAGGCCGTATTCGCGGCCGGCTTCGCGGACGCGGGGGGCGATCGTGATCGGTTCCCCGTAAGGCGAAAAGCCGAAGCGCGAGGGTGAGCCCGGCGGCGGCGCGAGATTGAAGACTCCGAAGGTCCTGGTTTCACCGCCGGCGTGGGAGCTCTGCAGGGTGATGGTGCCGATCTGGGTCGTACCGGAGCAGCTCTCGCCCGAGAGGGTGGCTTCGTAAGGGGAAACACGGGGGGTGGTGAACTGGACGGCGCCGCAGCGGGGAATCGCGATCGGGTTTTCGATCAGGCCCGGCGGCAGGTCGTAGGTCAGGTCCTTGAGGTCGCCGTCGGAGAATTCGCCGGCTTTGTTGAAGTTGACCTCGGTGACCAGCGAGTAGGGGTGGGAGCCGGCGAGAGTCGCGACTTCACCACCCGGTCCGGCGGTGGCGGTGGCTTTAAAGCCCGCTTCTCCGGGGAGAAAGCCGAAGGCGGCGTTGGCGGCCGGAGCGACCAGCAGCAGCGTGGTGAGGATCGCGGCCCCGAGGGTGACCACGAGGCGGATGGAGCGGAGGATCCTCACTTCTGGCCTGCCTTTTTGTTGTTGGACTTCCTGCCGTTGGACTTCCTTTTCACGCACTTGCCCTGTTTTTTGAACTGGTTTTTCTTGCAGCGGTGCGCTCTGGTCACGACCGGTGCGAGGTTGCCCGACGGCTTGGAGCGCAGCGTGCCCAGGGTGGGGGTCGCCGGTTCGGGCGGTAGAGCCTGGCAGGCATCGCCGAAGCACGGAATCGCCGAGCTCGAGGTCGGGAAGCCGCCGCCGGCGCGAGCGTCGTAGACGTCCACGCCGCCGACGTCCGAGGGGACCAGCGGGCCGTCGGTGAGGAAGAAGACGTCGACGCCGTCGGTGGAGGCATCGAGGAAGCTGGCGCCGCCTTCGGCCCGGCCGCTCGAGATCAGCTTGACGCAGCCCCTGGGCTTGGCGCAGTCGCCGCTACCGACCGCCTCCCATTGATAGACGTCGCGATCTCCATTGGTGTCGCCGACGGCGAGCGCGTCGAAGCTCTCGAAGTAGACCCGTTTGGAGTCAGCCGAGAGAACTCGCGGCTTGTAGGAGTTCTGGGCGAACGACCCCGAGCCGTTGGGGCTGGCGCCCGGCAGGCTGGCGCCACCGAGCGGCCGTTCGCCGGACGGGTTGCAGGAGACGCAGACGATGCCGGCGCCGGCGGTGCCCGGCGCGGCGAAGAGGTAGACCTCGGGCTGCGGCGCATTGAGCGGGTTGCGATTGTCGTAATCGGAGAGTTCGGCCGTGGAGAGGAAGAGCAGGCGACGCCCATCGGCGGTCACGCGGGCGTTGCCGCTGCTCGCAGGGGTGCTTTTGGGGTCGACCTGCGCCGAGATCGAGATGTTGGTCCCGTTGCGGCTTAGAAAAAGACCGGCGGGGGTCCGGTAGTAGACGAAGCTGCCGTCGTCGGAGGCACCGAGGACGCCGAGGACTTCGTCGCTGGAGGTGAGGTCGACGACGGATTCGGTGACGGCCGAGTAGCGGTACAGGTGCCCCGCTTGGATGAAGAAGGCGAGCGAGCCGTCAGCGGAGGCGGTTTCGAAACGCGCCCCTCCCCCCGCCGTTTCGGGCAGCAGCTTGGTCGCCCCGCCGGTTTCGCGCAGGTAGATCGGGCCACCTTCTCCGTCGGTGAAGTAGATGCGCTGCCCGTTGGCGGAGATCGCCCTGCTCTGCGCGGCGAGGAAGGCCCCGGGGGTGCCGGTGCTGTCGCCGGGGAGCAGGTTGACGAGGGTCAGCCCTCCCCCACTCCATTTGTAGAGGTTGGGTTTGGTCGGGTCGCATTCGCCGCCGCTGCCGGGGACTTCGGTCGCCGTGGCGGTCAACGCCGCGCAGCTGGAGAGGATCGCGTGCGCGAAGTTCGGGGTGGCAGCGACGAAGGCGAGTTCGAAATGAGACGAATCGAGCGCGAGGCCGGAGATGTCGGTGCTCGAGAGCAGCGCTTTGAAGGAGCCATTCGCGGCGGAACGCAGGTAGTAGTTGCGGTATCCAGCCGGAGCACCAGAGCCGGCCAGGGGCGAGTTTTCGACCGGGCACGCGGTGAGGGTGGAGACGCGACAGCGGCGGCCGTTCGAGACGAGGGCGCCGGAGAGATCGCTGGAGAAGAGCTGGTATGGGACGCCGCTGGTCGGAGCTTCGGGGTAGGTACCCGAGAGCATCGGCAGGGTGAGGTTGCTCGTCGTCCAGCCGCTCCCGTTGCGGGTGGAGAGGTACTGGTTGGGTCCCGGCGATCCCTGCGGAGTGGCGAAGGAGGAGGCCGAGGTGTAGGTGACCGCGCCGCCTTGCGCCGCAGCCTGGATCACACCGCCGCCCAGGTTGGCGCCAAAGCCCTGGATTTCGCCGCCGTTCTTGTCGACCGGGGAGACCATCTCCCAGCCGCGGTTGTCGGGGAGGCTGAAGACCGCCTCGGGTTCACCCGTTTCGAACGAGCGGACCGGGCCGACCGTTACAAAATCGCTATTGGTGGCGACGACGCGGAAGCGGTAGGCGGTGGCAGCTGAAAGTTCACCGAGATGTTTGAGCACGAGGCCGGTGCCGATGCCGACCCCCGTCTGGGGGAATTTGGTGGCGCCGGTGAAGCCTTTGAGGCGGAAGTCCGCTTCGGTCGTGTATTCGAAGAGGTAGGTCGTCGGCAGGTCGCCGGGGTCGATCTGGGCGCGCAGATTGACGGATTCGGTGCTGACCCCACTGGGCCAGGTGCCCACCACCGTCGGCGCTGCCGCCTGCGCAGCCGGCGCGGTCAGGCCGAGGGCGGCGAGGACAATCGCGATCAGGAGACTGCGCTTCATCGTGCCGCCCCTCCCCCGCGCTTGGCTTTGCCCTTGCCGGCCTTCTTGCAGCCACTGGCGAAAGTCAGGCTCTGTTCGCTGCCGACGGCGTTGTGCCCGTCGAACAGGGCCGCTGCCCGCAGGGGGGCGGCGCAGAGGTTGGCGGCGTTTTCGAGCACGCCCTTTTTACCGCCGTCGATATTGAGGACGAACTTGGAGATCGGGGCATCGGGAACTGCATCGAAGGCGGCCCGCACGGCGCCCGCCTTGGAGGCCTGCAGCTGGCCCTCCAGCATCACCCGGACGGCTCCGTTGAGATCGACGAGCAGCGCGGGCGGCTGTTTGGCGCCTTTCGAACCGAGGTAGATCGGGCCCTGGAGAGGAGCCCCGAGGAGCGGCGTGGTGGCCTTGGCGGAGCCGAGCACGCTCGCCGGCGGGCAGGAACCGGCGGCGAACCGAGCCGGGCTGCAGACCGACCTGAGGCGGGACTTCACGAGTCGCAGCGACTTGGGCAGAGCAAGCGAGGTGTTGGCGAGGTTGCCGCTGGCAGCCTTAGCGGGGAAGCTGAGGGTTGCCTTCAGCGCGGGGTGGGCGCCCCGGGTGGTCGCCCCCGCGAGGGCGAGCTCCAGCTTCGGCTTGAAGCTGAGCTTGCCGCAGTCGCCGACCTGGAAGTGGGCGCTCTGGGCGGGGGTGGCGCCGCTGAAGGCGAGGGCGTTGCAGGAGGTCGGATTCCGGGTGAAGGCGGCGGCGTCCAGATTCAACGCGAACGAGCGCAGGTCGAGAGGGATGCCCCGCAGGACCGTGGGAAGGGGGTCGGAAACCGCTCGGACCCGGGTGCTGTGCGGGTCGACGTAGAGGGCAGCCCGCAGCACGACGGTGCCGAGATCGAAGGGACCGGCCAGCGCCGGGGTGATCATCGCCAGGGAGAACGGTGCGCCCTTGTAGGGGCCGGCGAGATAGGCGGAGCCGGAGAGGTTGTAGGGGGCAGGGCCGGCTCCGGCGGCGGCGGCAACCGAGCCGACCCGGGAGGCGGCCGGGCAGCTGGGGCCCGCCTGCTCCTGAGCGCCGGAGCGCGTCGCGGCGAGCGATAGGGCGGCGTCCGAGCAGGCGGAGACGCCCGTCAACTTGGCGAGCAGGCCCGCGGGCAGGGTCGTGTCGATCGCGGTCAGCTGACGGGCGCCGTCAGGGCGCGCGAGCGTCAGGCTGAAGGGCGAGTAGGTCCCGGCCGATGGGTCGACGGTTCCGGCTTCGAATTTCGCGGTGGCCGGCGCCGTGGCCTCGCTGGAGACGCAGGCACCCGCCCCGGCTCCGCCGGCGATCGTGAAGGAGTCTTTGGGCCGGCGCACTGCGGCTTCGGGTGCCGACCAGGGGGTCATCTGCGATTCGACGGTGTAGGTGCCGCAAGCGACGGCGGTGCGCAGCGGCGCCGTCGTGCCCTTGAAGAGTTCCACCTGCAGATCTTCGAAGGGCAGCTGCGGGGCTTCGGTCACGGTGACGCTGAGACGCCCGGTTTGGGGATCGGCATCGACCTTGCCGGGCAGCTTGAGGGAGATTCCGGTGGTCGGATCGGCGACCGCGATGTAGATCGCGAGCAGGGAGCCGAAGGGGTTGGCCCCAGGGCTCGCCAGGTAGACGAAGCCTGAGAGGGGGCGGTCGAGGACCGCCGGCGAGTCGATCCGCACGATGCCGATCTTCGAGGATTCCGGGCAGGTCGCCGGCGCCGAGGTGAACTGCAGGGTGCCGGGGGCGTTGTCGGCGAAGCCAGTGGTGCTCAGCACCCGCGGGGACGACGGCGGGACGGGCGTGATCGTGACGCCGGCGGCGGGACCGACCAGCGAGGAGTTGGCGCTGAGCAGTGGTTCGGCGCCGTTCAAGTCGCCGGCGAAGATCACCTGGTAGGAGCTGGTTTCTTCTTCCCTGCCGAGATCATTGACGAAAACGTTGCCGGGAAAGATGTTTCCGAGCCCGAGTGCCGGGATCGCGCGCAGCGCTTCGCGGATTTCGATCGGGGTGGGTTCGAAGGGCAGCGGCGCGGTGGTGACGCCCCCGTATTCGAGCGTGAAGGTGCCCCCCGTAGCGGTGACCGCGATGGTCTGGCTCGGGTTGTCGGTGACGGTGCCGGTGAGCAGCGGAACCCTGGTCCCGGCGAGGGCGCCGACGAAGGTGACGATCCAGCCGCCCCGGGCGCCGCCGACCCTGACGTTGCCAGCCAAACCGGGCAGGGTTTCGATCGCGGCGGCGACCTGTGCACTAGTCGCGGTGGCGGAAATCGGCGCCGTGCTCTGGCCGCCGTGGGTGACTCTGAAGGAGCCCGAGAAGCTGATCGGAGGCAGGTCATAGCGCAGCAGCTGACGTTCGTTGGCGCCAGGGATCAAACCGATCTGCTGCTCGGTGCAGGAGCCGAGGCCGTTGGCGGCTGCTGGGTTGACCGTGAGCCCGGCGGGCAGATTGATCCGCGCGCTCTTCAAGTGCGCGGCGGCGCTGCCTTCGGGGTCCTGGATCTGAGGGATGTGGAGGTGGAAGTCGAGCCCCGACGGCGAGTCTGCGAGGTTGGTGGTCGGCTTGGCATCGATGTCGGGGTTGAAGTCGAGCTGGTTGCAGCCAACCGCGCCCGGCGCTTCGAAGGGGGCGGCGAAGATCGGCTCCCCGGGCTGCTGCCAGGTGGTCGCCCGCATCGTCGTGATCAGCGGGCCGTTGCAGGAGGTGGGGTTCGAGAGCAACGACCGGAAGGGGGGCGCTTCGGGATAGGGGCCGGGAGCGGGCGAGCCGTTGCCGGTGAAGCGCATCGCGTCGTGACCGGGGTCGCCGGGCACCCCCCAGATCCGCACCGAGGAGGAGAGCACGCCCGCCGCCGCGCTGAGACCGTTGACGCTGGCGGTGACGCCGTAGTCGGTGCCGGCGCGCAGCTGAAAGTTGATGTGGACGGCGCTACCCGTGGCGCGGAAACCGAACTGCGCCGGGATGCCCGCGGGCGGAGTCAGGTTGAAGATCGGAACGGTCACAGTCCCGACGCCGCCGCTGAGGATGAGCTCGGCGACGCCGATCTGGGCGGCGGTGGCGCAGGCGCTCGCAGCGAAGGATTCCGCACTGCAGCGGGGGAAGCCCGCCGTATTGGCGACAAACCCCGGAGGGAGCTCAAAGCTCAGGTCGCGGATGTTGGCCGGCGCTCCCGTGATCCCTTCCGTGGTCGGGGTCTGGTTCAAGGCAAAGGCGTTGACAAGTTCGTAGGGGCGGCCACCGGGGAGGGTGGAGGGCGACTGGTCCGGATTGACGCCGGGGGCCACGAAGCTCGCTGCTTCGAGAGTGCGGGCCCCGGCGGGTGCCGCAAAGAGGACGGCGAGGCAGAGGAGGGCCCCGGCCAGCGCGAGGCTGGTACGGAGCGCGGTCTTGGTCGAAGCGATCACGACGCTGCACCTTTCTTGGCGGCGGCCCTTTTCTTCTTGGCCGCTGCCTTTTCCTCGGCCGAAGCCCTGAAGGTCAGCGAGACGCCGGCCCGCGACAACGTGCCGGAGGGGGAGCGGAAGAGGATTTCAGCTTCGGTTCGGAAGACGCCGTAGCGGCGCAGTTTCTGCTGCGGCAATTTGCCGAGGGCGAGAGTGAAGGCGACCGAGCCGGCCCTCGTCGGCTGCTTGTTGATTTTCGCGAAGCCGCGGCCGGAGATGGTGAGGGCGCCCGGGCCGGGGACGATCGCCCGCAGCAGGACCTTGGAGCCTTCGGCCACCTTGGTGACGGGGGCCGTGACCTTGCCGGGCGCTTCGAAGCTGGCCGAGCCTGGGCCGGCGAGTACCGGCGCCAGCGGTCCGGCGCCGCGGCAGGTTTCGCCCTGGCAGCCAACCGCCGTCGTCGGTGGCGGCACCACGGCGTTTTCACGTGCGTCGTAAATACCGAAGTACCCGCCCTGGCCTTGTGATGAGAGTCCTTCGAAGCTGGCAATGAAGACGTCCTGGCCGGAGGCGCTGGTGCCGAGGAGCACCGAGGCGGAGCCTTCACCCGGAGTCAGGAGACTGACTTTCCCGGCCTGGTACTCGAAGACGTTGGCTGCGGCGCTCTGGGCCGCGGGCAGAACCGCGTCGGAGCTCTGGAAGAAGAGGCGGGCGCCGTCGTCGGAGAGCGTCCGGCCCGCGATCGAGGCACCGGCGGTCGGCGCTTCGCCGTTGGGCCGACAGGAGGCGCACTCGAGCGAGCCCGCGTAGGTGTACTTGTAGACCTGGTTGAAGCCCGCGTTGTTATAGGGGCTCTGGGGCGTGGTGCTGGTGAAGGCGGCGTGGAGCCCGTCGGGGGTGACATAGAAAGGATGGCTCGCGTCGACGCTCGGGTCGGCGGCGACGAAGGTGATCTGGCCTTCGTGCTCGACGTAGAGGTTCCGCGCGCCCGAGGTCGCGCCCGCGGCGAGTTTGCCGGTGGCGACGAAGTAGATGTAGGAGGCGTCGCGGCTGGCGCCGACGACCTGCTCGACGTCGGCGCCGGTCGCCGCATCGGCCGGATCTTCGTCGACGGTGAGGTCGGTGAGCACGCCACTGGAGACGTCGTAGGAATAGAGATCGCTGCCCTGGTTGTTGGGAATGCCCGCCGTCTCCCCCGTGTTGGCGTCGTCGGTCAACTCCGAGGCGCTGGTGAAGAGGACCTCGGAACCATCGGCGGCGAGCCCGACCGAGACCGCGTCGGCGGTCGGGTTGGGGTCGGGGATGGTCCGTTGCGAAGCGGAGACCTCGACGCTGCTGGAGCCGTTGCTGCGGAGATAGAGGCCGGGAAGGCCGACGGCCTTGAAGAGAGCCTGGCTGCCGGCGTCGGAGACGGACGGGAGCGGACCGTCGGGCAGGCCGCCACCGCTCGGCGCCGGTTCGCTCCCCCCCGGGAGGATCGCCAACAGCTGCAGATTGCCGTTCACCCACTCGTAGGTATTGCCGCCGTTCACCGGGTCCGCTCCCAGCTGTTTGACGGTGGAGGTGATGAAGAGGTGGGTGAAGTCCTGGGAGGCGCCGGTGAGCTCCCCACCGGCGCTGAAGGTCGGGGCGCCGATCGTGGTCAGTGGGAGGAAGCTGCCGTTGGCGCGTCGCAGGTAGAGGTTGGTCCCAGCGGGCGAGGAGCCGCCGGCGAGCGGCTGGTTGCTCCAGAGCACCGACTGCGTCAGGTCGGCGGACAGTCCCACGGTCGAGCGAGCGGCGCCGAAGTCGGTGCCCGAGGCCTGCGGGGTCGGAGCGGAGAGGCTTTTCGTGCTCCAGCCCCCCGGGCCGCGGAGGGCGAGGATCGTGTTGGTGGTAGCGGTGGAGCCTTCGGCGTTGTCCGGAGCGTCGGTGCTCTGGAAAGCCAGTGCGTTGCCGTCGGCGCGAACGGCTTCGACGATGAGTGCGGACAATCCTCCGGCAGGGGCGGAGTTGTTGAGACCGGGCGTGGCGAGTTCGTAGACGCGGCAGTCGGGCAGGTTGGCCGAGGCTCCGACCCGCGAGCTCTCGTTGGGACAGGGCGTCGCCGCCATGGCAGCGGTGGGAGCGACGGCGACCAGGGCAAGAGCCGAGGTGGCCAGGACCAGCGCGGTGCGCCCAGCACGCCGACGGCGGGCGCCATGCGTACCGAGCGGGCTGAAATTGAGGTAGTTCAAAGCTTCCGTTCCGTCTTCCGCACTAACCCGCCAACGGAGGATCGACGCGGTTAAGCGATGGGGCCAAAGGCCCTGCGTTGTGCTGCACCGCGATCCTCCCTTGCTCTAACCGGCCATTTCCCGATCCCCCGGAGATGCTTGGAGGATACGGGCCCCTGGCCCGGTCGTTGGATGAAAACCCAGCCCGCGTTCCCGGCGAGCGCGAACGACTTTACGGAGGCCGCGAGCTGCTGTCAAGGGCGGTACAGGATGATCTCGAAAAAGCGGGTACGCGACCTTCGCGACGCACAGGCCGCCTGAGGGGGCGTTTGTGTCACCCCCGTTACATGGGGGTAATTTCGATTGCCCGCTGTTACCGGGCAGGGTGGCGACTATCTTGGGTACGGGATGGCGTCGACCGACTCGACCTCACGGGCACCCAAGCCACTCTTCCCGCAGCTCAGCGGCGGGCCGCGGCGGCTGCCCGCCGCGCAGGTCGCGCGCCACCAGAAGGCTCGCCTTCAGGGGGCGATGATGGAGGCCGTGGCCCGCCACGGCTACGCCGGCACGACCCTGCGCGAGCTGGTCGGCCTCGCCGGAGTCTCCAAGACGACCTTCTACCAGCACTTCGAGAGCAAGCAGGACTGCTTCCTCTCCACCTTCGACGAGATCGTTGCAGTCCTCAGCGCCAGGGTCACCGAGGCCTACCGCACGGAAGGCGACTTTCGCAGCCGCCTGCTCAACGCTCTGACCGCCTTCATGAACCTGGCCGTCGAAGAGCCGGCGGCAGCCTCGCTCACCGCGGTCGAGTCACTCACGCTCGGCGTCGCCGGCGTCACCCATCGCGAGCGCGCTTCGGAGACCTTCGAGGCCCTGATCCAGCAGAGCCTCGACCACTCTCCGTCCGAGCACGTGGTCTCCGAGGAGACGGTGCGGGCGATCGTCGCCGGGATCCGCGGAGTCGCCTACAGGCGGCTGCGGACCGGCCACGCCGAGGAGCTGCCGGAGCTGGTCGAGACCCTGGTCGATTGGGCACTGAGCTACCAGCGGGCTGAAAGCGAGACCGTCCGCCGGGCCGTCGCGACCGCCGAAACGCCGACGGACGCGAGCCTCGAGGCGCTCGACGACGCCGACCTCCCCGGCTGGGAAGAGCCGCCCGACAGCCCGCTCAGCAAAACCACCCTGACCCAGCGCGAACGAATTGTCCGGGCCGCCGCCCAGGTCGTCGTCGAGCGCGGCTATGACGCGCTCAGCATCCCGGCAATCTCCGCGGCCGCCGGAACTTCCAACCAGACCTTCTACGAACACTTCAGCAGCAAGCGCGAGGCCTTTCTGGCCGCCTTCGACGTGGTCGGCGGCGAAGCTCTTGCCTTCGCCGTTTCCGCCTTCGATGCCGCCCCGGATGGGCCGGAGGCGATCGGAGCCGCGATGCGGGCAATGACCGAGTACATCGCGGCCAACCGGATCTTTGCCCGGCTCGCCTTCTTCGAGCTTCCGACCGCCGGGCCGGCAGCGCTCGATCGAGCCGACGCGATCATGGACACCTTCACCTCGTTCATGGAGCCGAAGCAGGCCTCGAGGGGGTTCGGCAAGCCGGTGCCGAAAGCCGTTCTGGAAGCAATCGGGATGGGCATCTGGTCGGTGATCCAGTACGAGATCGCCCGCGACCGCGCTGGGTTCCTGCCGCAGCTGGCGCCCGAGATCACCCGCATCGCGCTGACCCGCTGAGCGCGATCAGAGCGCCCTGCCGACCGGCATCAACCCTGGGCGATTTGCTTGGCTTCGGCGCGGCCGACGTAGGGCACGAGGACGAGCTCGACCAGGTCGGGCTCCATGGCGGCGAGGGCGCGCGGCTCCTCCGCCAGCAGGTGGCCGCAGATGATCGAGGCGATGCCACCGACCAGGGCCCGCTCGGTGGCGACGGGCAGGTCCGAGGCATCCGGGTAGAGGCGGCGCCCGTCGCGCAGCAGTCGCGCGAAACCGTCGAGGGCGGCGAGCTGGCGCTCGGCGGCTGCGAAGTTCGCCGCCGTGGCTTCGATCGCAAAGACCCGCGCCAGCGTGCTGGCTTCGGTCAACGAGAAGATCACCGCGCGCAGCGCTGCACGAACCCTGACCGGCCACTCGCCCGCCGATCCGCAGGCGTCCAGGACGTCGAGCCAGATGCGGTTGAGGAACGCGTCCTGGGCCGCCGCCAGACCCTCCTCTCTGTTGGCGAAATGGGCCTCCACCTGCTGTTGGGAGGTCTCGGCGTAGCGCGCCACCTGCTCGAACGTGAAGTCCCGGTAGCCGTGCTCGGCGGCCGCCTTGCCGAAGGCGGCGATGAAGCGATCCCTTTCGGGACCCGCCTCGCCGTTACCTCTCGGATCCCCCTGCTGGGATTCGCCGCCTGCCATTTCGGCCGGGGAGCTTAGAAGGAATTCAGCGTTTATGTCAAGAGCGGTACACGGTGCCCCTGCAGAGCGGATGATCAGCGATGTTTCCGCCGCGAAGCATAGGCGACCGCGAAGTCCCGTAGCTGCACCGCCCGGTGCCGGAAACCCGAGACAGTCCGCCCGGTTGCCCGGTGCTCGAGATCGATTTCGTACTCGCCAAGACGATAGCCGGCGCGGACCGCGTCGACGGTCATCCCGATCTCCATCCCGAAGCCCGAGGCGAACGGCAGCGTTGCCCGCAGCACGTCTGTGCGCAGCGCCCGCTGGCCGGAGATCGGGGCCTCGGTCTCGGCCCCGCAGAGGCTGCGGATCGCCCAGTGGGCAAAGCCGAGCGCGAGGCCGAAACCGCCCCCGACCCGGCGCGCGAAGGTGGCGACGGCGAGGTCGCACTCGCCGCGCTCCAGTGCCTCGACCAGTGGCCCCAGCCGGCCCGCCGAGGCGCCGAGATCGCCATCGCAGAGCAGGACCAGGGCCGGCGGCGACCCGACGCTCAGCACCGCCTCGGCAGCGGCGCTGACATTGGCCCCCTTGCCGTGTGGCTTGCCGCGACTGACCACCTGGGCGCCGGCCGCCAACGCCCGCTCGGCAGTGCCGTCGCCCGAGGCGTCGTCGGCGACCCAGATCGCCGCCGCCGGGAACGTGCGGCGCAGCGCCGCAACGGTGTCGGCGATGCGGTCCGCCTCGTTGCGGGCGGCGACTATGACGGCTAGTGAGTCCTTCACGGCGGCTATTGTCCTCCGCCATGCCAGACATCGAGGCTCACATCACCGGCAACGTTTGGAAAATCGAGGTTGCGGTCGGGGACACGGTCGCCGACGGCGACACCGTGGCCATCCTCGAGTCGATGAAGATGGAGATCCCGGTGGAGTCCGAAGACGACGGCACGGTGAAGGAGATTCGCTGCGAGGAGGGTCAGTCGGTGAGTGAAGGCGACGTCCTCGTAGTGCTGGAGTAGCAGCGTGGAAGAGCGGCTTGCCAGCGGCAAGGTCCTGCTCGACCGGCCCGCCGAGGCGGTGGCCCGGCTGCGCATCTCCAACCCCGATCGGCGCAACGCGCTCGATCACGAGATCCTCGACGCGCTGGCCGAGGTGCTGCCGCAGCTCGACCACGGGATCGAGACCCGCTGCGTGATGATCACCGGCGCGCCGCCGGTCTTCTCCGCCGGCTACGACATCGCCGCGATCTCCGAAGAGACCTTCGAGCGCGACGCCGAGGCCCTGGTCGCCCACCCGTTCCACGCGGCGATGGAGGCGATCTCCCACCACCCCTGGCCTACCCTGGCGGCGATCAACGGCCACTGCCTCGGCGGCGGCCTCGAGCTGGCGATCACCTGCGACCTGCGGATCTGCGCCTCCGGCGCGCTGCTTGGAATGCCGCCGGCGAAACTCGGCCTGATCTACGGCCACACCGGGCTGCGCAAGTTCCTCGACACGATCGGGCTGGCGCGGACCAAGGAGCTCTTCCTCACCGGCCGCAACCTCGACGCCGAGCGGGCCGACCGCATCGGCCTCGTCAACGAAGTCGTCAGCGACGACCGCCTCGGCGACGAGTCGGTGCGGGTGGCGGCGGCGATCGCCGCCAACGCGCCGCTCTCGATGCGCGGCAACAAGAGCGCGATAAACCTGCTCAACTCCTCGCCCGAACTGACTCCCCAACAGGAGGCCGGCCTAGTCGCCCTGCGCGAGTCCTGCTTCTCCTCCGAGGACTTCCGCGAGGGCATCCGCGCCTTCGCCGAGAAGCGGCACCCGGACTGGACCGGGCGGTGAGCGCCGAGGCGCGCGCTGCCCTCGCCGCCTCCGACCCGAAGCTGGCGGCCCTGATCGAGCGGGTCGGTGAGATCGATCTGGAGACGCGGCTGCGGCGCCGCCAGGAGGAGGCCCCGCCCGACGCCTACGGCGCGCTGCTGCGGGCGATCGTCGGCCAGCAGCTCTCGACCAAAGCTGCCCGCACGATCTACCTGCGCGTGATCGACCTCTTCGGCGGCACCACCCCCTCGCCCCAGCAGCTGCTCGACGCGAAGGTGGAGGACCTGCGCGGCGCCGGCCTCTCCGGGCGCAAGGTCGAGTACATCCAGGACCTCGCCCGCCACGTGCTCAGCGGCGAGCTCGAGCTCGAGCGGCTCGACGAGCTCGGTGACGAGCAGGCGATCGAAGAGATCGTCGCCGTGCGGGGCCTGGGCCAGTGGACGGCGGAGATGTTCCTGATCTTCCACCTCGAACGCCCCGACGTCCTCTCCGGCGGCGACCTCGGCATCCGCAAGGCGATCCAGATCGAGTACGAGCTCGAGGAGATGCCCTCGCCGCAGGAGGTGGTGGCGCTGAGCGAACGCTGGAGCCCCCACCGCAGCCTCGCCTCGCTCTACCTCTGGGAGAGCCTGGCGGCGGTCCCCGACTGAGCGAACGAATCCCCGCGCCGGGTCGGCGGGTCCTACGCATACGCTGTCCCAGGTTCAATACCCCCGTGTACAACGCCGACAAAAGCCATATGCGCGCACGCTTTTGGATAGGCCTCTCGGCCGTATTGGTGATCGCATTCGGGGCCATCGCCGCCGGCCTCTTCATCCACGCCGACAACGTCAACGACCTCGATCAGCTAGAGCGCGAAGAGGCTTCACGCGCCGCCCAGCAGACCGAGGCGGTCACCGCCTTCTCGATCGGACAGCTCTCGACCTCGGCCGCCTTCGTGCAGGCCCAGGAAGGGCTCGACGCGCACGAGTTCGAGGTGCTGGGACGCTCGCTGCTGGAAGAGGGCGTGCTCAACTCCACCGCCTACGTGGAGCGCGTGCCCACCTCGATGCGCGCCGGCTTCGAACGCCGGCAGGGAGTGGAGATCACCGAACGGGGTCGGCTCCCGAGCAAGCCGCAACGGGCGGCCGAACGCGCCGTCTACTACCCGCTCACCTACGCGGTTGCCGATGGCAAGACGAGGGCGGCATTGCGGCGGGCATTCGGCTTCGACCTCGGGTCCGACCCCGACCGCGCGCCCTACCTGGAGCGCGCCGCCGATACCGGCAAGCCGGTGGCGACGCCGGTCATCGACCTGGTCCTCGGCGGTCCCGGGATCAACGTCTACCGCGCCGTCTACCGCGACGGGGCGCCGACCGGCACGAGGGCCGAGCGGCGACTGGCCCTGGTCGGGTTCGTCGTCGGCAGCTTCCGTGCCCGCGATCTCGTCGCCACCGCCGTCGGCGCCCTCCCGGATGAGGCCGAAACGCAGCTGCGGGCCGGCAGTCGCACGGTCGTCGGCAACGAGCTCGACGAAGCGGCGGCGACGCCGATCCGGATCGCCGACCGCAATCTGCTGCTGATCGTCCGCGATCCCGACGGCCCCGACATCAGCCTGCCGCTGCTGCTGGGCGTGATCGGCATCGCCCTCGCCACCCTGCTCGGCTCGCTGATCCTGGCCTGGAGCCGGAACGAAAAAATGCAGGAACTGGAGCGCGAGGCCAGCGAGGACCCGCTGACCGGACTGAAGAATCGGCGCCGTTTCGACGAAGACCTGCGTGCGGCGATGGCCCGCGCCCGCCGCGAGCGCAGCACCGGGGCGATGCTGATGCTCGACCTCGATCACTTCAAGGCGGTCAACGACACCTTCGGCCATCCCGCCGGCGACCGGCTGATCGTCGAAATCGCCGACGTCCTGCGGCGGCGCACTCGCGAGAGCGACTCGCTGGGCCGACTCGGCGGCGATGAGTTCGCGGTCGTGCTGCCGCACTGCAGCCGCGAGGAGGCCCTGCTCACGGCAGAGGCGATCGCGCGGGCGATTCGCGAGCACGTGCCCGCGAACGGCGGCGGCGATTCGATCACGGCCTGCGTCGGGGTGGCGATGTTCGGCACCGACCCGCGCCAGGGCGCCGGCTCGGTCGTCTCCCAGGCCGACGCGGCGATGTACGCGGCTAAGGACGCCGGCCGCGACGAGGTGCGGATCTTCGACCCCGAGGCCCTGCGCGAGGACCACCCGAGCTAAAGAGGGAGGACCGCAGCCGCAACCGGGCTCCCGCTCCAAGGGGGAGCCCCAGCCGCCCTCCGTGCCTTGTCCCCCGTATGCGGGGGAGAAACCACGGAGGGCGCGACGCGGCGGCTTGGCGGATGGCTCGAATGCAGCATGGGGTGGTGGCGCGGCGCCAGCTGCTGCGGTTGGGATTCAGCCCGAAGGAGATTGAACGACGGATCGAGCGCCGGCGCCTACACCCCATCGCCCGCGGCATCTACGTGGTTGGCATGCCCGAGGGCTCACCCGAGGGCCGGTGGATGGCCGCGGTTCTCGCTTGCGGCCCCACGGCCGTGCTCAGTCATCGCAGTGCCGGCGCCCTGTTCGGAATCGCCGAGGAGCGACCGGGGGTCATCGAAGTCAGCGTGCGCCACCGCGGCAAGATCGCGCGGCCAGGCATCAAGGTTCGCAGCCGAGCCGCTCTGCCCAGCCGGGAGGTGGGAACCCTGAACGGCATCCCGGTCACCTCCCCGCTGCAGACCATGATCGACCTCGCCACCGTGCAGGGCCCGAAGACCTTGCTGCGCTCGATCAACGAGGCCGACAAGCTCGAGGTGATTGCTGCCGACGAGTTACGCATTGCCCTGGAGGGCTACGCCGGTCAGCCGGGCGTCAAGGCGCTCTGCGCCCTCCTCGATCGCGACACCTTTGTGCTCTCCGACGAGGAACTCGAACGCCTTTTTCTCCCTCTGGCCCTGGGAGTCGGACTCTCCCTCCCCCAGACGAAGATCTGGCTGAACGGCTACGAGGTTGACTTCTTCTGGCCCGAGCTAAAGCTGGTCGTAGAGACCGACGGCTTGCGCTACCACCGCACCCCCCTTGCTCAGGCTCGGGATGCCCGCCGCGACCAGGCCCATACCGCCGCAGGCTTCTCCCGCCTGCGCTTCACCCACTGGCAGGTGAGGCACGAACCCGAGTACGTGCGCCGCATCCTCCGTGACACGCTTGCATCCCTGAGCGCCCGCCCCAACCCCTAACGCCGCGGAAGCTGCGCCCGCAGGTCGAGCACGCGCTGGACGGATTGCTCGAAGGGCGCGCGCGGGAGCTTGTGGGCACGGAGCTTGGCGACCAGGGCCTTCCATGCCGCTTCGGCTTGGGGGAGGTCGTTGAAGAGGAGCAGGTCGGTGCCGGCGCGGGCGGCGGCCAGGCCCGCCCTCGCCGGCCCGCCGAAGCTCTCGACGGCAACGGTGCCGAGGGCGTCGGTGACCGAGACGCCCTCGAAGCCGAGGCGGCCGCGCAGCTCGGTCGTCGCGAGCGGCCGCGCGAAGGCGGCGGGTTTGTCCGAGAAGGCCGGGTAGATCGCGGTGCTGAGCATGACCAGATCGCCTCCCGCCTCGACGAAGGCGGCGAAGGGCGCCTCGTCGACGGCCCGCAGCTGCGCCTTCGGAAGCTCGATTTCTTCGACCGCGAAGTCGGTGTTTTCGCCGGCGGCGCCGAAGCCGGGGAAGTGCTTGGCGGTGGCGGCGACGCCACCGGCCTGAAGCGCTTCGGCGAACGGGATCGCGGTCGCCTCGACCTTGGCGGCGGTGGCGCCGAAGCCGCGGTCGGTGGCGGCGATCGTCCCGTTCGGGCGGGCCACGTCGAGGACAGGAGCGAGGTCGACGTTGACGCCGAGGTCGCGCAGGTTGGCGGCGGCGCGGCGGCCCTGTTCGCGGCTGAACGCCGCCCCGCGGTTGCCCATCTGCCGCGCCGAGGCGGTCGGAGCGCCGCCGACCCGCTTCACCTGGCCGCCCTCCTGGTCGACCATGATCAGCAGCGGGTCGCGCAGCACCCGCGGGCGGCGGATCATCTGCAGACGGGCGATCAGCTTGCGCCCGGCGGCCCGGCTCGGGAAGTTGGCGGCGAAGAGGACGACACCGGTGATCCGGCCCTCGGCGATCGCTTTGCGCAGCCGTGGCGTCACCTCATTGTCGCCGAGGCCGGCGACCAGGCGCTGGCCGGCGAGCTGGCCGACCGGCAGCGTGCTGGCCACCTCGACCTGCTTCGGCGCCGGTTCGTCGCCGAGCGCGGCGCCCAGCGCAAAGGCCGCTAGCGCTAGCCCGATCAAAACTCCAAACGCGACCCGGCGGCGACGCGCCTTCGTCCGATCCATAGTGCGATGCTACGACGGATGGCATCGCTGATCACCGTCGAGGAAGCCCTCGCCTACGGCGCCCTCACCGAGCACGGGGAGATCGAAGGCCTGGTCGAACGGGCCTGGGAAGTGCGCCGCGAGAACTTCGGCGACTCGACCGACATGTGCTCGCTGGTCAACGCCAAGTCGGGCGGCTGCGCCGAGGACTGCGGCTTCTGCGCCCAGTCGCGCTACGCCGACGCCGACACCGTCATGCACGCGATGATGGAGCCGGAGCAGATCCTCGAACACGCGAAAGCCGCCGAGGCGGCCGGCGCCCACCGCTTCTGCATGGTCACCCAGGGCCAGGGGCTCTCCAAACGCGACTTCGCGAAAATCCTCGAGGGCGCCGAACTGGTCGCCGAGAAGACCAACCTCAAGCGCTGCGCCTCGATCGGCCACATGTCGGCCGAGCGGGCCAAATCGCTCAAGGACGCCGGCATTCAGCGCGTCCACCACAACGTCGAGTCGGCCAAGTCCTACTACCCCGAGGTCTCCTCGACGGTCCGCTACGAGGGTCGCCTGCGGACGATCCAGGCGGTCAAGGAGGCCGGCCTGGAGACCTGCGTCGGCGGCATCCTCAACCTCGGTGAGACCGACGAGCAGCGGGTCGAGATGGCCTTCGAGCTGACTGAGATCAATCCCACCTCGGTGCCGATCAACCTGCTGATCCCCAAGCAGGGGACCAAGTTCGGCGAGCGCGAGGTGATGGACCCCTGGGACGTCGTCAAGTGGATCGCGATCTTCCGCCTGATCATTCCCGGCGCCCTCTTCCGGCTCTGCGGCGGCCGGGTCGAGAACCTCGGCTCGATGCACAAGCTCGCGGTCAAGGCCGGCCTCAACGGGGTGATGATGGGCAACTTCCTCACCACCCTCGGCGCCGAGCCGGCCGAGGACCGGGCGATGTTCGAGGAGCTCGGGCTGAACGTCGCCCGCCAGCCCGACAACGGCGCCAACCCTCGGCCCGACAACCGCTCCGGATGGCTCGACGGAGAGTCGCCGGGAACGCCGATGGACGAGCTGATCGATTCCCAGGACGAGGCCCCGATGTGGGACCCGTCGACCCAGCTGCGGGTCGTCAAGAAGGGCAAGAGGGCGCCCTCCTACCCGACCGCTGCGTGACCGACGTCGCCGAGCGGCTGCACGCCCTCCGCGACCGAGGCCTGCACCGGCGCCTGCGCCTGATCGAAGGCCCTCAGGGGCCCAGCGTGACCCTCGACGGGCGCCCGGTGCTGCTGCTCTGCTCCAACAACTACCTCGGCTACGCCGACGACCGGCGGGTGCGTGAGGCCGCGGCCGAGGCGGCGCTGCGCTGGGGCGCCGGCGCCGGCGCCTCGCGCCTGATCTCCGGCAACATGGAGGTCCACCGGTCACTCGAGACGGGCCTGGCCGAGTTCTGCGGCTACGAGGCGGCGCTGCTGTTCGGCTCCGGCTACCTCGCCAACACCGGCGCGATTGCCGCTCTGGTCGGGGCCGGTGAGGTCGTCTTCTCCGACGAGCTCAACCACGCCAGCATCGTCGACGGCTGCCGGCTCTCCCGGGCCGAGACCTTCGTCTACCGCCACGCAGACCTCGAGCACCTCGAGTGGGGGCTGCGCGAGGCCGGCGACCGTGCCGCCCTGGTCGTCAGCGACGGCATCTTCTCGATGGACGGCGACGTCGCACCGCTGCCGAACCTGTTGGAGCTGGCGCGCCGCCACGGCGCCCGGCTGATGGTCGACGAGGCGCACGCGATCGGTGCCCTCGGGCCGGGCGGGCGCGGCTCGGTCGCCGCCGCCGGGCTCAGCGGCGAGGTCGACGTCGTCGTCGGCACCCTCGGCAAGTCGCTCGGCTCCTACGGCGCCTTCGCCTGCGCGAGCGCGGAGACGATCGACTTCCTCCTCAACAGCGCCCGCCCCTTCATCTTCTCGACCGCGCCGCCCCCCGCCGCGCTCGGGGCCGCCGCTAAGGCTCTGGAGCTGCTGCTCGCCGAACCCGAGCGGGTCGAGCGGCTGCGGGCCAACGCGGCAACGCTGCGCGCGGCGCTCACGGCCGAGGGCCTCGGGAGCGACTCCGCCACCCAGATCCTCCCGGTCGAGGTCGGCGAGGCCGAGCCGGCGATGCGCCTCTGCGAGCTGGCCCTGGAGAGCGGCGTCTTTGCCCAGGGCATCCGGCCGCCGACCGTCCCGGCCGGCTCCTCGCGCCTGCGGCTGACCGTGATGGCGACCCACGAAGCCGCCGAGCTGACCGCGGCCGCAAAGGCGATCGGAGCCGCCGCCCGCGCGACCGGCCTGATTCCAGTGCCCGCTTGAGCGGGCTCTTCATAACGGGGACGGGCACCGAGGTCGGCAAGACCGTGGTCGCCGCCGTCGCCGCCCGCACGCTCGCCGCCGACGGCGCCAGCGTCGCCGTCTTCAAGCCCTGCGTCACTGGGCTCAACGAACTCCCCGCCGATGGGCCGATTTCGGGAGATATGGACCCGAAATCGGCCCATCGACTGGCGGATCATGAGCTGCTGCGGCTGGGGGCGGGGTCGAGGCAGAGCGACGAGCAGATCGCGCCCTACCGCTACGGGCCGCCGGCGTCGCCACATCTGGCGGCAGCGCTGGCCGGGGAGCAGATCGATCCCGAGCGGCTGCGCGCCGCCGCCGCCGAGGCCGCCGCGAGCGCCGAGGAGCTCGTCTGCGAGGGGGTAGGCGGCCTGCTGGTGCCCCTGGCCGGCGGGTACTTGGTGCGCGACCTCGCGGCCGAGCTCAGCTACCCGCTGGTGGTTGCGGCCGGGCCCGGGCTGGGCACGATCAACCACACGCTGCTGACGATCGAGGTAGCGCGCGCCGCCGGCCTTGAGGTCGCCGCGGTCGTGCTCACCCCCTGGCCGGCCGAGCCGAGTGAGATCGAGCGCTCCAACCGGGAGACGATCGCCGCACTCGGCGCAGTCGATGTCCTCACCCTCCCCCAGCTCGACCTCGCCGCGCCGGAGACCTGGCCGCGGCTGCGCTTCAGCCGCTGACGATCACGTCGAGGTTGGCCCCTGCCAGCTCGACCTCGAAGCCCGCCTTGGCGACGACGTCGGCGGCGGCCTCCGGGTCGCCGGGCGGCCGCTTTGCCCTCAGCAACGCCTTGGCGACGTCGCCGCGAACCGCCTTCGCCATGTGGGAGACGACCTTGCGCTTGCCGGCCTGTTCGTTGAACGCTCGCACCGAGACCAGTGTCGCCCGCTTCGGCTTCCAGGCGGCGGCGTAGGCAGCGGAGCGCATGTCGACGATCAGAGCCCCGGGCTCGTCGGGCATGACCTTGACCAGGGCGGGACGCCAAAAGGCGGCCGGCGGCCCGATCCGGCCGAGTCGCGCTTTCGAGGAGAAGCGGTAGTAGGGGATGCGATCCTCGGCGCCGACCACGCCCCAGAGGGCGCTGGCGATCAGCACCCGCCGCTGCGCCACCTTCGGCAGCGCAGCGAGGCCCAAGCGCTCGTAGAGGACGCCGGTGTAGACCTCGGCCGCCGGCGCCGCCGGGGCGCTGCGCAGACCAGCCCCGAGCTCGACCTCGTCGGCCTGCCCCGGAGAGACGCCGAGCCGGCGCGCCGCGGCTTTGCGCGGCGCCGCCGCCAGCCGCTCCAGCGCGTCGAGCAGCGCCTCCCGTTTCCCGCCCAACTGCTCGGCGAAAACGAGGGAGTCGAGGTCCAGCGGCGCGCCCTTTGCTGGGATCGCCTTACCCTCGGAGGGCGGCAGCAGGATCAGCATCGGCCGGGACTCTAAGAGGCTCGGCCTCGCCCTTGCTCTTGGCGCGGATCGCCAGCCCGCCGATCACGGCGCCGACCAACGCGATCACCGCCGAGACGGTCATCGCCGAACCGAGCGCGTAGACGAACGCTTCGTTGCCGGCAGAGGCGACCTGGTCGACCAGGCTGGGATCGAGCCCCGGGACGTGGGCGACGACGCCGCTGCCGAGCTGTTCGGAGATCGAGTCCTGCTGCGCAGTCGAGATGCCGCTGCTGCCGAGCAGGTCGCCGAGTCGCGAGCTGACCAGGCTCTGGAAGATCGCGCCGGTGACTGCGATGCCGAGAGTGCCTCCAACCATGCGGAACATCGAGAGCACGCCCGAGGCGCTGCCCGCTTTCTGCACCGGCACCGCGTTCATCGCGGCGCTGGTCATCGGCGACATCGTCATCGCGATGCCGATGCCGAGCAGCATGAAGCCGGGCAGCAGGTCGAGGTAGCTGGAGTCGACCGCGATCCCGCTGAAGCTGAACAAGGAGGCTGAAACGATCAGCAGGCCGCCGACGATCAGCCAGCGCGGCCCGAAGCGATCGGCAAGGCGCCCGGCGACCGGGGCGACGCCGACGATCATCAGCGTCGAGGGCAGGAACCTGATGCCCGCCTCCAGCGGCGAGTAGCCGAGGATGTCCTGCATATAGAGAGCGAGGAAGAAGAAGACGCCCAGCATCGAGAAGGAGATCACCAGCGCCACCACGACCGCGCCGAGGAAATTGCGGTCGGAGAGCAGGTCGAACTGGACCATCGGCGCCTTGGCCCGGTTCTCGACGTAGACGAAGGCCGGGAGGGCGATCGCGGCGATGGCGAAGAGAGCGAAGATCTCGGCCGAGCCCCAGCCCCAGCTGTTGCCCTCGACCAGGGCCAGAACCAGGGCGGCGAGGCCGACGGTCAGCACGGCGACGCCGGGGTAGTCGACGTCTTTGCCGACCGTCGTGTCGCGCGACTCGCGCACCGCGAAGATCGTCGCCGCCACGGCAAGGATCGCGACCGGGATGTTGAGATAGAAGATCGCCCGCCAGCTGACGTGCTCGGTGAGGAAGCCGCCGACGACCGGCCCGATCGCCAGCGCCAGCGCCGAGACGCCGGCCCAGGTCCCCATCGCCTTGCCGCGCTCCTGCGGCGGGAAGGCGTCGGCGATGATCGAGAGCGTGCCCGGCATCATCAGCGCCGCGCCGACGCCCTGGACGACGCGGCTGAGCACCAGCGCGGTCGCGTCAGGGGCCAGCCCGGCCGTTGCCGAGGAGACCGCGAAGATGACGATCCCGGTGAGGAACATGCGGCGACGGCCGAAGATGTCGCCGAGCCGGCCACCCGTGACCAGCAGGACGGCGATCGAGAGCGTGTAGCCGTTGACGGTCCACTCGAGGCCGGAGATCGATGCGTCGAGGTCCTGCTGGATCGACGGCAGCGCGACGTTGACGACGGTGTTGTCCAGCATCAGCATGAACAGCGCGAAGCACATCGCCCCGAGCGTCCACCACTTGCGGTTGTCGTCGGTGATCAGATGGCTGTAGCGGGTCAAGCGGGGTCACTTCCCCTCAGAAGCTCGTAGGTCCTGGCGACGTCCTCGCGCTCCATCAGCGAGTCGACCGCGGCGTCGAGCTTGCGGCGCTGGGCGGCGCTGAGGGTCGCGGCGAAAGACTCGATCCCGGTCTGACGCACGGTCACCAGGGTCTCCACCAGGTCCTTGCCCTTGGCAGTGATCGCGACCCGCCGGGCGCGGCGATCGTCGGGGTCCTCGATCCGGGTCGCCAACCCCTTTTTGACGAGGCCGTCGACCGCCCGGCTCATCGATGGCACGGAAACGCCGAAGTGCTCGGCCAGGTCGCCGACCTGCCAGGCCTCTGCCTTCTCCCGACCGAGGCCGCCGAGCTCGAGCAGCGACTTGCACTGGGTCATCGAGAGGCCGGAGTCCTCGATCACCCGCAACTGGTTGCCGCGGTCATAGAGGAAGACGTGGCGCAGCAGCGCGGTCATCCGGGCCGCGGTCTCGCGGGCCTCCGGAGTCGCTTCGGAGGATGCTTTCTCGGCGATCTCTCTTATTTCGCTAGCTTGCATGTGCACAATAGTTGCATACACGCAATCATTTCTCTAGCGAAATAGTTGCTCCTGTGAGCTACATCACGCAGTTACGGCCTGCTCGCCGCGATAGGGGCCGGGCTTCGGCCGCGCCTCTCCTCCGGGCAGCGCGAGTCGCAGGATCGTCCGCTGCACCATCCCCAGCTGCTGGGCAAAGGGGCCGCTGTTGTAGGGGAGCCCGTAACGCTCGCAGATGTCTTTGACCTGTGGGGCCAGCTCCGCGTAGCGGGTGCTCGGCAGGTCGGGGAAGAGGTGGTGCTCGACTTGGTATCCGAGGTTGCCGCTGGCGACGTGGAAGAGCGGGCTGCCCTCGATGTTGGCGGCACCCAGGAGCTGCCGCACGTACCAGCCTCCCTGGCTCTCGTCCTCGACCTCAGCCTGGCTGAAGGTGTAGGTCTGGTCGGGGAAGTGGCCGCAAAAGATGATCGCGTAGGACCAGACGTTGCGGGCGGCGTTGGCGGTCGCGTTGGCGGCCGCGGCTTTGCGGTAGGCGCGGGCGCCCTTGCCGGCGGCACGCCGCAGACTGCCGGCGAGCCCGCCGTCGCGGCGCCGCTGCACTCCCGCGTCGAGGGCCAACTCGACCGCCGCGGTCGCCAGGCCGCTCAGCGCCGGCCAGGCGATGTAGTCCTTGACGACCTGGCTCTTCGCCTTCTCGCGAATGCCCTTCAGCTCGCGCTTGACCTGCCGCTTGGACTTCTCCCCTTTGCGGATCGCATCGAAGTCGAGATCGTGGACCGCCACGCCCCACTCGAAGAAGGCGGCGAGGAGGAGGTTGTAGAACGGCTGGAAGAGGTAGACCGGGTGCCAGGGCTGCTCCGGGTCGATCCGCATGATCTCGTAGCCGAGGTCCTTGTCTTTGCCGCGGATGTTCGTGAAGGTGTGGTGGACGTAGTTGTGGGAGTGCTTCCAGGCCTCGGCGGTCGAGGCGGTGTCCCAGTCCCAGGTCGAGGAGTGGATGCGGGGATCGTTCATCCAGTCCCACTGCCCGTGCAGGACGTTGTGGCCGATCTCCATGTTCTCGAGGATCTTCGCCGCCGAGAGCGCTGCGGTCCCGACCGCGCGCGCCGGCAGGTTGTTGGAGGCGAGCAGCAGCACCCGCGCGAGCGTGCCGAGCCGTCGGTGCATCTCGATCATGCTCTCGATGTAGCGCCGGTCGCGCTCGCCGAGATCGGCGCGAACGCGGTCGCGAATCGCGTCGAACTCGTGGCCGAGAGACTCGATCTGCTCGGTGGTGAGCCGGCTCAGGGGGCTGACGGGTGCCTCGGTCGTTGCGCTCATCGTGTTCCTCTCGGTTGGCTCAAAGTGCGATCTCGATCGGCCCCTCAGGGGCGTTGACGCAGGTCCGGACCATCTCTCCCTCACTGCCGTGGACCTCACCGGTGCGCAGGTCCCGCACCTTGCCCTGGCGGAGCTCGCCGACGCAGGTGTGGCAGATGCCCATCCGGCAGCCGAACGGCAGCACCGCCCCGGCCTCCTCGCCGGCAGCGAGGACCGACGTGGCGCCGTCGCAGGCCGCCTCCACCCCGCTCTTGGCGAAGCGAACCGTGCCGCCATCGCCCTCGCCGGCGGCGGCGCCCACGTGCGGCTGGAAGCGCTCCATGCTGAGCAGCCCGGGATCGCCCTCGAGCCGCCAGTGCTCGGTCAGGTCGTCGAGCATCTCGCCCGGCCCCGAGGCGAAGGCGTGGCGCTGGCGCCAATCGGGGCAGATCTCGTCGAGGTGGGTCGGGGCGAGCCGGCCGTGCTCGCCGGTCAGGCGCAGGTGCAGGTCGAATCCGTCGTGCTCGGCCTCGATCCGACTCAGGCGCTTGGCGAAGATCACGCCCTCGGCGGTCCTGGCGGAGTGGATGTGGACGACGTCTCCAGTGCCGCCGGCGGCGGCGAGGCTGTTGACCATGCTCATGATCGGGGTGATGCCGCTGCCGGCGCTGATGAAGAGGAGCCTCTTCGGAGCGGGGTCGGGCAGGACGAAGGTCCCTTCGACGCCGCCGAGGCGGACCAGGTCCCCCGGCCGCGCCTGACGCACGAGAAAGGGAGAGACCTTGCCGGCCTCGACCAGCTTCGGAGTGATCGCGATGCAGCCGTCGGGCCGGCCCGGATCCGAGGTCAGCGAGTAGGCACGCCAGTGATGGACCCCGTCGACGATGACGCCGATTCGCAGGTACTGGCCAGGACGGTGCCCCGGCCACTCGAAGCCGGGGCGAATCAGCACGGTTGCAGCGTCGGCGGTCTCGGGCTGGATTCGCTCGATCCGCCCGCGCAGTTCCCGGGTCGACCAGAGCGGGTTGATCAGTTCCAGGTAGTCGTCGGGGAGCAGCGGGCTGAACAGCGCGCCGACCGCACGCAGGGCGCGCTGACGAGTTTTCGACACTCTGGGGATCGCGCCTCGCTCTGCCATCGATTTTCAGTATTACACGGATCGGTGTAACGGTTGTGGAACCCTGATCACATAACCGGTACCCATTTCCTTCGGGCCAACTCGGGTTCCCACTAGGCTCGGAGGTGCGATGTCCGCAGACCCTGCGCAGCTCGACCACCAGCACCTCTGGCACCCGTTCACCCAGCAGCAGGGCTGGGGCGAGGAGGTGCCGTTGGTCATCGAGCGCGGCGAAGGCTCCTACCTGTTCGATCGCGAGGGACGCCGCTATCTCGACGGCAACGCCTCGCTGTGGTGCAACGTCCACGGCCACCGCCACCCGACGATCGACGCGGCGATCCGCGCCCAGGTCGACCGCATCTCCCACTCGACGATGCTCGGCCTCTCCCACCCCGGCGCCGCCGAGCTGGCCGCCCGCCTGGTCGCGATCGCGCCGCCGGGCCTCTCGCGCGTTTTCTACTCGGACTCGGGCTCGACCGCGGCCGAGATCGCGCTGAAGATGGCCTTCCAGTACCAGCAGCAGCGCGGCGAGCGGGAGCGCAAGACCTTCGTCCGCCTCCGCGACGCCTACCACGGGGACACGCTGGGGTCGGTCTCGGTCGGCGGCATCGACCTCTTCCACGCCACCTACAGGCCGCTGCTGTTCGAGACCCACGCGGCCGAGCCGGGCGACGCTGCCGATATGGAGCGCGTGCTCGCCGCCCACGCCGACGAGGTCGCGGCGGTGATCCTCGAGCCGCTGGTCCAGGGGGCCGCGGGAATGATCATGCACCCGCCCGGCTACCTGCGAGCGGTGCGCGAGCTCTGCGACCGCTTCGGGGTGCTCTTGATCGTCGACGAGGTCGCGACCGGCTTCGGCCGCTCCGGGACGATGTTCGCCTGCGAACAGGAGGAAGTCGCGCCCGACCTGATGTGCCTGGCGAAGGGGATCACCGGCGGCTACCTGCCGCTGGCGGCGACGCTGACGACCGAGGCGATCTACGCGGGCTTCCTCGGCGCTCCCGAGGAGTACCGGACCTTCTTCCACGGCCACACCTACACCGGCAACGCGCTCGCCTGCGCGGCGGCGCTGGCCAACCTCGACGTCTTCGAGACCGAGCGGACGATCGAGTGCCTACAGCCGAAGATCGCCCTGCTGGAGGAGCTGCTGGCCGGGATCGCGGCGCTGCCGGAGACGAGCGAGGTGCGCTCGAAGGGCTTCATGGTCGCGATCGACCTCGGCGATCACGTCGCCTCGCTGCGGATCGGCCACCGGGTCACCAACGAGGCCCGCGAACGCGGCGCGATCATCCGCCCGCTCGGCAACACGGTCGTCATCGTCCCCCCGCTCTCGATCTCCGAGGACGAGCTGCGCGAGCTGATGTCGATCTGCTCCGATTCGATCCAGGCCGCCGTCGCCACCTAGCCCGCGAGTTGCCAGTTGATGTCGCTGGGGAGGACTAACCGGCAACTCGGCGATCTGTGGACGGCAGACTGGTGTGATGAACCGCTGGCGGCGCCGTAGTAGAGACGTGAATCAGACTTTGGTTGCCACCGCCGAGGACGCTCCCCGCGAAGCCGACGTCGCCTTCGACGCGCTCTACCGCGAGAGCCGCGACGACGTCTACGCCTACGTCGCCGGCCTGCTCCGCGACGGTCCCGCCGCCGAGGAAGTGACCGCAGCCACCTTCGAGCGCGGCTACCGCAAGCGCAAGCGCTTCGACCCCAGCAAAGGCGAGCCGCGCGCCTGGCTCTTCGGGATCGCCCGCAACGCCGCCCTCGACGAGCTGCGCCGCCGCGGCCGCCAGGTCGAGCTGGCGGCCGAGCCCGCGGATCTGGCCCAGGCCCCAACCCACGAGAGCGCCGAGGAAGCCGAGCGCCGCCTCGCCCTCGCCGCCGGCCTCGCGACCCTGGCCCCGCCCGAGCGCGAGCTGATCGCGCTCAAGTTCTTCGCCGGCCTCGCCAACTCCGAGATCGCCGCCGTGATCGGCGTCTCCGAGTCCAACGCCGGCACCAAGTTGCACCGAGCCGTGACCAAGCTGAGGGAGGCATGCGATGGAGCCCTATAGGGACGACGATCTCACCGCGGCGCTGAGCACGCTGCGCCCGGAGCCCCGGCCGGCCTTCGCCGCCGAGCTCGACGCGCGGGTCGCCGCCGGCTTCCCGCGCAAGTCGCGGCTCGGCGAGTTCTCGCCGCTGGAGACGTTCGATCGCCTGCGTGCCCTGAAGCCGCGCCAGGTCCTGCTGCCGGCGGGAGCCTTCGCGCTGACCGCGATCGTCGTCGCCACCGTCGTCGTCGCGCAGGGCAGCTCCAGTTCGAGCGACTCCGGTGAACTCAGCCTCGGCAAGCCGGATTCCGCCCGCCTCTCCGAGGAAGCGGCCGCCCCGCAGCGGGCGGGCACCGCCAGCGGCGTCGGCCAGCCCTCGGAGGTCGACCAGTCCTCGGGCGCCGGCGAAGCGGAAGCCGAGTACGAAACCGAGGCGACCGAACTTCCCAGCGGCGCCTCAGGCGCCGCCGATGCCGGCGCGGCCGCAGGGGGTGCGGCGGACCGCAACCCGGGCTTCGCCGCGGGGCGGAGCCAGCGCGCCGTCGAACGCTCGGCGGAGATCACCCTCGGGACCGATCCGGCCGGGGTCGGCGACGCCGCCGCCAAGGTCTTCGACACGGTCCACGCCTACCGCGGCGTCGTCCTCAGCTCCTCGATCGACGACGGCGCCACCGACTCCGCCTCGGCCGAGTTCGAGCTGTTGATCCCCAGCGGCAAGCTCGGCGACGCGATGGCCGCCTTCTCCGGGATCGCCGAAGTCCGCTCCCGCCACGAGGCGACCGACGACATCACGGCGCCGACCGTCAGCGCGACCGAGCGCCTCCAGGATTCCCAGGCCCGGATCGACAGCCTGCTCGCCCAGCTCGCCGCGGCCGAAACCGAAGGCGAGCGCGAAGCGGTCGAAGCCGAGCTGGCGACCGAGCGCCGCCGTGCCGCCGGCCTGCGCGCCGACCTCCAGAACCTCGACCGCCGCGCCAACCTCTCGCGGGTCGAGCTGCGAATCGAGAGTGGCGAGGAGGGGGCAGCCCCCGACGCCGGTGGCTCCTGGGGCATCGGCGACGCGCTCGGCGACGCCGGCCGCATCCTCGCCGTCGGCGCCGCCGTCAGCCTGGTCGGCCTCGCGATCGTCGGGCCGATCGCGCTGATCGCCCTGTTCGCCTGGCTCGCGCACCGCGCCTGGCTCCGCCGCGCCCGCCGCCACGCCCTCGGCTAGCCGACCCCCAGATATAGGGTGGCTCGATGCCCGACTACGAGCGCGGCCCCGCCGAGCGGCCGAACACAGGCGAGCCGTCGACGCCGCGACCGGCGGCCGGCATCGTCCTCCTGCGCCGCGGCGGCAAGCACTCCGAACGGGCGCTGGAGGTGCTGATGCTCAAGCGCAGCGAGCAGGCCTCGTTCATGCCCGGCGTCTGGGTCTTCCCCGGCGGCGCCGTCGACCCCGGCGATGGCGCGGACGAGGCGGGGCACCGCGCCTGCGCGATGCGCGAGCTGGCCGAGGAGGCTTCGATCGAGCTACCCGCCGGCGAGGAGCTGGTGCTGTTCTCCCGCTGGGTCACGCCGGAGATCGTCTCCACGCGCTTCGACGCCTGGTTCTTCCTCGCCCTCGCCCCCGCCCACACGCCGCCCAAGCCCGACGGCGTCGAGACCACCGAGGCCGCCTGGGTGAAACCGGCCGCAGCGCTCGACGCAAACGCCGCCGGCGAGCACTCGATGGCCTTCCCGACCCTGCACCAGTTGCGCTGGCTGCTGCCCTACCGGACCTCGGACGAGGCGCTCGCCGCCTACCGCGGGCGCAAGATCGACTCGGTGATGCCGAAGATCGTCGAGGACGCCGACGGCGGCGCCGGCTGGCGCCCGGTGCTGCCCGGGGACCCGGGCTACGACGACTAGCTCGCTGGGAAGGGCTCGAGGCCGGCGTGCCAGGGGCCCGGCGGGTAGGTGTGGATCCCGCTCTCGTCCATCTCACCCTGCAGTCGTTTGAACAGCTGACCGGCGTTCGTCAGCGCCTCCTTCAGCTCCGCCTCGCTGCGCTCGCGCAGTCGCCAGAGGAACCAGAGCTGGCGGTCGTTGACGCCGAAGTCGATCTCGCCGCTCATCGTCGTCACCCAGCTGAGAAAGCCAGGGCTGAACAGCTCGCGCAGCGAGACCGGGTCGTACTCCTTCGGCACCGTCGCCCAGAAGCGCTTGTTGAAGTCGAGCGACTCGAACTCGACTTTGCGCGAGAAGCGCTGGGTCAGGTGCTCATGACCCTCCAGCGACTCGACGTTGAAGGCGGGAACGACCCTGGCCAGGTCCGGCATGTGCGCCTTGGCCAGCAGCGCGGTGGGCAGCACCGCCTTGTTGAAGAGGCTGCCGATCTCCTTTTCGTCGGCGTCGCAGCTCGACCCCCAGAAGCCCTCGGCGAGCTGCCCGGTCAGCCGGTTGACGCCGCCGACGCAGAGGGCCACCGGCGCGTCCTTGGGGTTGATCCCGCCGACCGGCTCATAGGTGAGGTCGTGCGTGGCGCCATAGCGGCGCACGATCTCGGCCCACTCCCCCGCTTCCTGCTTGGCGCCCATCCGGCGATCCTAAGCGTCCAGGCCCCGTTGCGGCGCCGCCGATCGGCGCTAGGATGAGCCTCAAGGCCGCTCTAATACAGGAGTCTCAATTGCTTATCGCTCTAATCGTCGTCGTCGCGATCATCCTCATCGCGGTTTTCTACTTCATCGCGAAGCGCAACTCGTTCATCTCCTCGCGCAACCGCGTCGACGAGTCCTGGAGCGGGATCGACGTCCAGCTCAAACGGCGTCACGACCTCGTCCCGAACCTGGTCGAGACGGTCAAGGGCTACGCCGCGCACGAGAGCGAAACGTTCGAGAAAACGACCAAAGCGCGGGCCGAGGCGATGGCCGCACAGAGCGTCGGCGAGACGGCCCAGGCCGAGCAGCACCTCACCCAGGCGCTGGCCGACCTCAAAGCGGTCGCCGAGAACTACCCGACCCTGCGGGCGACCGAGAACTTCCAGCAGCTCAGCCGCAACCTCTCCGAGCTGGAGGACGAGATCCAGGCGTCGCGCCGGATCTACAACTCCAACGTCCAGTCCTACAACACGGACATCCAGCAGTTCCCGGGCTCGATCGTCGCCAACGCCGGCAACTTCGAGGACCGCGAGTTCTTCGAGATCGCCGAGGCCGAGCGCGAGCCGGTTGTGGTCAGCTTCGATAAATAGCCTGTTCCCTAGAATCAGCGCATGACCGAGACGCAAGAGGCGACGCTCTGGATCTGCGACAGCTGCGGGTTCATCTATGACCCCGCGATCGGCGACCCCGACGGCGGCATCCCGCCCGGCACCGCCTTCGAGGAGATCCCCAAGGACTGGTTCTGCCCGGTCTGCGGCGCTCGCACCTCCGATTTCCGCCCGCTAGAGCCCGGCGAGGCCTAACCCCCTCGCTCAGCAGTTAGAGTCCTGGCTGATGAGCCAGTTTGACTTTGACTGGATAGTCGTCGGATCGGGATTCGGGGGATCGGTCTCGGCCTTGCGCCTGGCCGAGAAGGGCTACTCGGTCAACGTCCTCGAGTGCGGCAAGCGCTTCCGCGACCAGGACTTCCCGAAATCCACCTGGGACCTTCGCCGCTACTTCTGGGCGCCGCGGATCGGCCTGCGCGGGATCTTCCGGCTGACCACCTTCAAAGACGTCTCCGTGGTCAGCGGCTGCGGTGTCGGCGGCGGCAGCCTTGGCTACGCCAACACCCTCTACGTCCCTCCCAGCGACTTCTTCAACGACCCGCAGTGGGGCGACCTCGGCGACTGGGAGGCGACGCTGGCCCCCCACTACGCGGAGGCGCAGCGGATGCTCGGGGTCGTCGTCCACGACCGCGATGACCCCGCCGACCAACTGCTGCGCGAGTACGGCGAGAAAATCGGCGTCGGCGAGACGTACCAGAAGACGCCGATCGGGATCTACCTCGACAACCCGGGGCAGACCGTCGCCGACCCGTTCTTCGGCGGCGAGGGCCCCGACCGCACCGGCTGCATGCAGTGCGGCCGCTGCATGGTCGGCTGTCCGCACGGCGCCAAGAACACCCTGGTGAAGAACTATCTCTGGCTGGCCGAGCAGCGCGGCGCAACCGTGACGGCGGAGCGCACCGTGACCGAGATCTCCCCGCTCGGGGCGGCCGACGGCAGCGATGGCTACGCCGTCACCAGCGAGCGCTCGGGCCTGCTGCGCGGCCGCGGCACGCAGACCCTCCGCGCCCGCGGAGTGATCGTCGCCGCTGGCCCGCTCGGCACCAACAAGCTGCTGCAGCGCTGCCGCCTGGGCGGCGCCCTGCCGCGCATCTCCAACCGGCTCGGCGAGCTGGTGCGGACCAACAGCGAGTCGATCCTCGCCGTCACCGTGCCCGAGGACTACCCCGAGGACCTGACCACGCGGGTCGCGATCACCTCCAGTATCTACCCCGACCCCCACACCCATATCGAGACCGTCACCTACGGCAAGGACGGCAACTCGATGCACCTGCTCTACACGCTGATGGTCGGCGACGGGACCCGCGCCACGCGGCCGCTGAAGCTGCTGGCGCAGGCCCTCCGCCACCCGGGCCGCTTCGCGAAGACGCTCTGGCCGCGCAACTGGTCGCAGCGGACGATCATCGTCCTGGTCATGCAGACGCTCGACAACGCGATCGCGCTGCGACCGACGTTGAAGCGCAACGGCGATGTACGGCTGCAGACCGAACAGGACCCCGAGCGGCCGATGCCGACCTTCATCCCCGCCGCCAACGCTTTCGCCGAGTGGCTGGCGCAGCGGACCGGAGGCGTCGCCCAGAGCTCAGCCAGCGAGGCGCTGATGAACATCCCGACGACCGCCCACATCCTCGGCGGCGCGGTGATCGGGCACGGACCCGAGGACGGCGTCGTCGATGCCAATCAGCGCGTCTTCGGCTACGAGAACCTGCTGGTCTGCGACGGTGCCGCGGTGCCGGCCAACGTCGGCGTCAACCCCAGCCTCACGATCACTGCCTTGGCCGAGCACGCAATGAGCGAGATCCCGCCGAAAGGCGAGACCGGGCCGCGCCAGCCCGAGGCGGCGCGGCCGGTCCCGATCAACTAGCTACGCGGCGAAGCGCTCCGCGACGTAGTCCCAGTTGACGACGTTCCAGAAGGCGTCGAGGTATTCGGGCCTTTTGTTCTGGTACTTGAGGTAGTAGGCGTGCTCCCAGACGTCAGCGCCCAGCAGCGGCGTCTGACCATCCGAGATCGGCGAGTCCTGGTTCGCGGTTTTGGTCACCGCGACGCTGCCGTCGGCGTTCTTGACCAGCCAGGCCCAGCCGGAGCCGAACTGACCGATGCCGGCGTTTTTGAACTCCTCCTTGAAGGCGTCGAAGGAGCCGAAGGCGCTGGTGATCGCCTCGCCGAGCTCGCCGCCGGGCTCGCCGCCGCCGTCGGGGCTGAGCATCTTCCAGAAGAGGGAGTGGTTGTAGTGGCCGCCGGCGTTATTGCGGACCGGGCCCTGCTTGTCGGCGGGCAGGTCGCCGAGGCTCTTCAGCACGTCCTCGACGTCGCTGTCGGCCCACTCGGTGCCCTCGAGGGCGCCATTGGCTTTGTCGACGTATGCCTGGTGGTGTTTGTCGTGATGCACGCGCATCGTCGCCTCATCGATATGGGGCTCGAGGGCGTCGTAGGCGTACGGAAGATCAGGTACCGAAAATGCCATCGAAGGGTCTCCTTGCTCGGATTGCGAAGTCCCTTGGAGCCTACCCTTCCAACCCTTCTGGAATCGCGGCGGCGGCCCGCGGCACGGTGTCGGGATCGCCGCCGGTCCATTCGTTGAAGCGGTACCAGGCGGGCTTCGCCTTGCGATCGGCAGTCAACAGGCCGGCCGAGCGACAGAAGCTGCAGCTGCCACCCTCATCGCTCCAGGTGAACCACCAGGCGCCGCCGATTCCCCAGCGCACGCGATTGGCGGAGATCATCTCGAAGGCGCGGGTGAGCTGGGTTGCCTGGCCGTGCAGGCCGCGCTCCCAGCGGGTCGGGCCGCTGTCGGATCCCCAGCCCAGCTCGGTGATGAAGAGCGGCGTCGCCGCGTCGCCGTGCTGGCGCATGATCCGCCGCAGGTTGCGCAGCTGTGAGCCCATCGCCCGTGCTTCGGCGACGTAGGGGTGCAGGCCGACCCCGTCGAACCAGGGCTTGACGTTGCCGGCTCGGTAGATGCGCGCGAGGAAATCGCCCGAGGCGACGTTCGGCGGTATCTGCAACGGCCTCCCGAAGAAGCCGCCGATGATCACTTCGGACTTGGGGTCAACCCGCTTCAGCGCCTTACCGGAGATCCGGATCAGAGTCGCGAACCGCGCCGGGCTGGGGTCGTCGGCCGAAAAGGTGACGAGGTTCGGCTCGTTCCAGATCTCCCAGCGCGTCACCGGCAGGTATGGCAGCGCCGCGTGTTCTTCCCAGAACTCCCCCTCGGCCCCGTAGCGCTCAGCGGCGGCACGCAGGAAGTCCGCCCAGGCCCAGCGCTGGAAGGGGGTCCTGACCGGCATCAACCCCAGCTCCGGCGCCGCCCAGCCAGGACTACCCCAGACGAAGGGCATGATCCGGATCCCCTCCTGGGCGGCGATTGCGACTTCGCGGTCGAAGCCGCGCCAGCTCGGATCCGCGAAGTAGGGGCTCTTCGGCTGCGCCCCGAGCCAGTAGAGCGGCAGCCTGACCTCGGTGATCCCGGCTCCCCGCATCAACTCGTAATCCGACGCTTTGGCGGCGCTCTGCGGCGAGACGCCGATGAAGCCCGGGGGGATATCGGCGACGGCGGGCGCCGCCGGCAAAGCCAGCGCGAACAGGGTCAGGAGTAGTGAGAGTTTGCGCGCCATGGCCATTGCTGGAACCGGTCAACCAAGCAAAGTAGCGGCCGCCGCGGGAGGCGGACCTGCGTTTGCGCCCGGCTCTGGGATAATCGCCGCTCTCGGGGCGTGGCGCAGCCTGGTAGCGCGCACCGTTCGGGTCGGTGAGGTCCCCGGTTCAAATCCGGGCGCCCCGATGAGTCACCGCGACGGCTTCCGACCGCTCCGTCGCCAGATAGGGTCTCCGCGATGGAACCCGTCGGCGCTTTCGAGGCGCATGAGGTCGATATCCACGGGCACCGGGTCGTCTACCGCACGGTCGGCAGCGGCCCCCCGGTCGTCCTGGTCCACGGGATGATCAACTCCTCGCGCCACTGGGAGGCGGTGGCTACGCGGCTGGCCGGCTCCCACCGAGTGATTGCGCCCGACCTGATCGGGCACGGCGACTCGGCGACCCCGCGCGGGGACTACTCCCTCGGCGCCCACGCGGCCAGCATCCGCGATCTGCTCTCGACCCTCGGGGTCGAATCGGCGACGATCGTCGGCCACTCGCTCGGCGGCGGCGTCGCGATGCAGTTCTTCTACCAATTTCCCCAGCGCACGGATCGGCTAGTCCTGATCTCCAGCGGCGGCCTCGGGTACGAGGTCAGCCCGCTGCTGCGGGGCGCTGCTCTGCCCGGCTCGGCGGCGCTGCTGCGGCTCGCGACCCAGCGCCAGGTTGTCGGCGCCATCGCCGCCGCCGGCGCCAAGCTGCGCGCCGGCGGCAACAAGACCGGCGTCTACCTGCAAGCCGTGGCTCGGGCGCTCGGCCCGCTGGCCGAGGAGGGGTCCCGACAAGCGTTCCTACAGACCCTGCGCGCCGTGATCGACGTCCACGGCCAGAAAGTCAGCGCCCGCGACCGCCTCTACCTGCTCGGCGACATGTCGACCCTGATCGTCTGGGGCGAGCGCGACCGCACGATCCCGATCAAGCACGGGATCGAAGCCGACCGGGCGATCCCCAACTGCCGCTTCGAGACCCTCCCCCGCGCCGCCCACTTCCCCAACCTCGAAGACCCCGAGGGCCTGGCCGAGGTGCTGCGCGACTTCATCGCCGCCACCGAGCCGACCCGGATCGTCGACTCCGAGTGGGGCGCGGTGATCGGCCGCCGCGGCCGCCACCGCCTGCGCCGCGCCGCCTGAGCGCCGCGGCCCTCCTACTCGACTTCGCTGATCGCTTTCTCGATTTCGCTCAGCGTGGGGCCGTCCTGGAGCGTGATCGTGCCGTTTGGCCCGCTGACGATCGCCGCCTGGCGGACGCGGATGCCGAGGTCCTGCCCTAGTTCCTCGTAGCCTTTGAGCCGCCGCGCGATCGGACCGTCGGGCCCGCCGTTCTGTTCCAACGCCGCCTCCCATTCGGGGCCGTCGAGTTTTTCGACGCCGCTGGCAACGGAGTCGAGGAAATCCTGGTTGACGCCGAAGTGATTGGCCTCGCCCTGGTTGCGGAAGAAGAGATAGGTGTAGTTCCAGCCGTAACCCTGTTCGGCCGCAGCCTCGGCCCCAAAGAAGCCGAGCTGCTCGACGTTCTCGCTGTTGGAGTAGTGGCGGTAGAGCAGCTGCACGTCGCCGGGCCGAGCGTAGTCTTCGGCCAGGGTAGGAATCGTGCTGAGGAAGTCCTGGCGGCAGTTGGCGCACTGGAGATCGTTGAAGACCTGGATCGCGACCGGCGCGTCGGCGGAGCCGAGACGGTCGCCTTCCTGCGGCACCCCGCCGAACAGCCGCTGCGCGTCGTTGACGCCGTCGATGCGGACGACGTCGTCGCCCGGCTCGATCGTCGCCATCTCGACGACCAGGTAACCGAGACCGAAGAGGAAGACGGCGAGAACGGCGATGACCCAGAGGCGCCCGCGGCGCGGGATCGGCTTGACGGCGACTTCGGCGTTGGCTTCGGGCATCGCGTGCATTATCGCGAGCCGCTGGCGCCGGCAATCCGCGACCCGCCGAAGAGGCGGTTGACAGGTCGGAATTTCGCGATAGAACTGAGCTACCCACTTTCAACTATTCGGGAGGGTCTACATGGCCAATCACCTGACGCCCAGCGAGCTCGCCGACCAGCTGCAGATGGACCAGCAGGAGGTGATCGGGAAGTGCGTCGCAATGGGGATCCCGATCTTCCACGGCCGCATCGACAGGACGCTCTTCGAAAGCTCGCTGCGCAGTCTCGGCGCCCTCGAGCCGCGACAAGCTGACCTGGAAACGCGCCACTAACTACACTCCCCCCAGATGGAGGGGAGGGGTACTAATTCCAAGACGCTCGCGGACTTGCTGCAGCGGTCTGCGGAGATCTACGGCAACCGCCCGGCGGTTCGGTTCAAGGACGGCGAGCAGTGGGTCAGCCGCAGCTTCGCCGAGGTCCTGGAGATCGTGCGGCCGCTGGCGCTGGGCCTGACCGACCTCGGCATCGCCAAGGGCGACCGGGTCTCGATTCTCGGCAACACCCGCCCCGAGTGGACCTACTTCGACTTCGCGGCGCTCTCGATCGGCGCCACCGTGGTCCCGATCTACCAGACCAACTCCCCCGAGGAGTGCCGTTACGTGCTCGACAACTCCGACGCAAAGGTGGTCGTCGTCGAGGATGCCGAACAACTGGAGAAGGTGCAGCAGGTGCGCTCGCAGCTGCCGAAGCTGGAGCAGATCGTGCTGATGACCGGCACCCACCCCGACGCGATTTCCAGCGAGGACCTGGCCGCCAGGGGTGCCGGCGTCGACCCCTCGGTCTGGGAGCAGCGCTACACCTCGGTCACTCCGCAGGACATCTGCACCTTCATCTACACCTCCGGCACCACCGGCCCGCCGAAGGGCTGCGTGATCAGTCACGGCAACTACCGCGCGATGCTCGACATGGTCGCCTCGACCAGCGTCATCGAGCCCGAAGACGTCAGCTACCTCTACTTGCCGCTCGCCCACTCCTTCGCGCTGCTGATCCAGCTCGGCAGCTTCGATCTCGGCTCGACGATCGCCTACTGGGAGCGGGACCCGTTGAAGATCCTCCCCAACCTGGCCGAGCTGAAACCGAGCTACTTCCCCTCGGTGCCCCGCATCTTCGAGAAGATCTACACCGCCGCCACCAGCGGCATGGAAAAAGCCGGCGGCCTCAAAAAAGCGATCTTCGACTGGTCGATCGACGTCGGTGCGAAGATGCGCGAGGTCGAGCGCAGCGGTCGCAAGCCCGGCATCCTGCTGCAGCGCAAATACGCCTTCGCCGACAAGAAGGTGCTGTCGAAAATCCGCGGCCTGTTCGGCGGCAACCTGCGCCTCGCGGTCTCCGGCGCCGCCCCGATCAACCCGGAGATCCTGCGCTTCTTCGACGCCGCCGGGGTGCTCGTGCTGGAGGGCTGGGGAATGACCGAGACCTCGACCGCGGCGACGATCTCGACCCCCGACGACTTCAAGGTCGGGACGATCGGCAAACCGTTCCCCGGCTGCGAGGTGAAGATCGCCGATGACGGCGAGATCCTCGTCAAGGGCCCCAACGTGTTCCAGGGGTACCACAAGAACGAGGAGGCGACCCGCGAGACGATCATCGACGGCTGGCTGCACACCGGCGACCTCGGTGAGATCGACGCCGACGGCTTCATCAAGATCACCGGCCGCAAAAAGGACATCATCATCACCGCGGGCGGCAAGAACATCACCCCTGCCAACCTCGAGGCCGAAATCAAGCAGCACCCGCTGGTCTCCCAGTGCGTCGTCGTCGGCGACCGCCGGCCCTACCTGGTCGCCCTCGTCACCCTCGACCCCGAAGAAGCCGTCGCCTATGCCAACGAGCACGACCTCTCCGAGGATCCCGCCGCGCTCGCCGCCAATCCCGACGTCAAGGCCTCGATCGAGGCCCACGTCGAGAAGATCAACCAGAACTTCGCCCGGGTCGAGCAGGTCAAGAAGATCTCGATCCTTCCCAACGACCTCTCCCAGGAGTCCGGCGAGCTGACGCCGACGCTGAAGGTCAAACGGGCCGTGGTCGCGTCGAAGCACGAGGACGCGATCGAGGAGCTTTACGCCGCGTAGGTCCCCGGGGCAGCTATCGACGCTGCTGAAGCACACGGTTTGGGCGCGGGCTGGTGGGGGTCTCGAACGTATCAGCAGGAGGAGAAACCCGGCCCGGGCGTCAGCTCGTCCGTCTCCGGCGACGAAGAGCGAGTGAGGGACCCCCACCAGCCCGCGCCCGAGCCCTGAGGCTTTTAAGAAGCTTCGCCGGACTGACGCAGCAGCACTGAGGTGGTCTGCTCGAGGACCCGCTTCCAGGCCGAGATCTGCCCGGGCTCGACCTCCGAGGCCCGCTCGACGACCCGGCGGACACGGCTGCCGGAGATTTCGAGTCCGTGGCGGCCGGCGATCTCCTCGAAGCGGTCGTAGTCCTTGGCGAGGGTGGCAGTAACGGATTCGAAGCCGTGGCGGCCGATCTGAAGGCGTCGGCGGTAATCCATGATCGGCGTGCCGAACATCAGCTCGTCGGTCGGCTCTGGCTCGATCAGGATGATGTCGACGCCGGGGTATTTCTCCTGCCACACGTCGACCGCCTGGTGCAATCGCTGGTGGGCGATCAGACGGAAGGTCTGGTTGGCGATCGCCGGCAGACCCATGTCGGAGACGCGGCGCACGCGGTCGCCGGTCATGGTCGGGATCGTCTTCTCGAAGTCGTTGACGTAAGGCACGAGTGGGTTGATCACGACGATGAACTTGGCGCCCTTTTCGACCGCGACGTCGACGTTGGTGGTCGAACGGATACCGCCGTCGACGAGCTGGCGGCCCTTCAGCTCGACCGGCTTGTAGACGATCGGCAGCGCGGTCGAGCACTCGACGGCCTTGGAGATCGGCACGTCCTGCCAGCCGTCCTCGCCAAACACGATCCGCTCGCAGGTGTCGAGGTCGGTGGCGGTCAGGTAGAGCTCGCGATCGAGCAGGCGGAAGTCGTTGACGCGGCCGCCGTCGGAGAGCACGCCGGCGACATAGTCGGCAAGGCCGGAGCCCGAATAGAGCCCGGTCGGCAGTGCCTCGGCCAGACCGACGCCGATGTCCATCGCCGAGAGCTCCCGCAGCTTGGCCAGCGAGCGCATCAACCCCAGCGTCCGCAGCGGCAGAGCCACGGCTTTCTGGGCGAAGCCCAGGTAATTCGGCCTCAGCACTCGGTCGAGGTCGAGATCTTCGAGCTCGGAGGGCTCCTGGGCGTTCAGCACCTGCATCATCTCGTCCGGGGTGACGCCGTTGGAAAGCATCGAGGCGACGAAGGAGCCGGCGCTGGTGCCGACGTACACGTCGAAGTTGTTGACCGTGCTGTTGACGGCGAGCAGGTCGAGCGCCCGCAGGGCGCCGATCTCGTAGACGCCACCGGTGAAGCCGCCTCCGCCCAGGACCAGAGCCGTTTTCGACGGCCTTTTGCGCCTTGCCCGACGGCGCGGCTTGGACTCGATATCGACGACTTTCCCCATGACTACGCACGATTATCCCATCCTGGCCGGCTGACCAGGCCGCTGCGCCCGCTACCTTGACCGGCTCAGGTGTTGAAAGCGACGATGAAACGATTCTCGATGCTCCTGGCCGCGGTCTGCTCGATGGCCCTCGTCCTGGCCTCCAGTGCCCACGCCGGGCCCGCCTGCGACCGCATGAAGAGCCTCCTGACCTCGGGTGGCGGCAGCGCCAGCGGGCTCTACGTCGTCGACGCCGAAAGCGGCCGCGCACTCTGCGCCAGCGGCGCCGAGCGGTCGTTGCCGCTGGCCTCGAACACGAAGCTCTTCACCACGGCCACCGCGATCTCCGAGCTCGGGCCCGAATACCGGATGACTACCAAGGTCTTCCGGGACGGCCAGGTCGACTCCCGCGGCGTCCTCCACGGCAGCCTCTACCTACAGGGCGGCGGCGACCCCACGCTCGGCACGCCGGCCTTCGTCAACAGCTACCTGGGCGGCATGGGCGCCAATCTGTTCGCGCTGAGGGCGCAGATCCGCCAGGCCGGGATCAAGTCGATCACCGGCCGCCTCTACGCCGACGACTCGGTTTTCGACCGCCTCCGCGGAGTTGCCGACTCCGGCTACGCGACCAGCTATTACATCGGCCCGCTCTCGGGCCTCTCGTTCAACGCCGGCTACCGCGGCGCCACCAGCTCGAGCGGCTTCTCTTCGGACCCGGCCAAACTGGCGGCGAGGAAGCTGGTCGGGGCACTGCGCGGCGTCGGCATCTCGATGCCGAGCGCGATCGCGCTCGGCGTGACGCCGCCAGACGCCGACCGGGTCGCGATCGTCGAATCGCCACCGCTGACTCGGATCATCGACCTGACCAACATCTACTCGAACAACTTCTTCGCGGAGATGCTGATCAAGCTGCTCGGCGCGGAGGTCGCCGGCGCCGGCACCACCGCCGCCGGCGCCGGCGTGGTCGAGAGGTTCGCCGGCTCGCTCGGCGCCAGCGTCCACTCGGTCGACGGTTCCGGGCTGACCCGCTCCAACCGCGCCTCGCCGCACGAGGTGACCGACCTCCTGCTCGGGATGCGCAAAGAGGAGGTGGGCGACGAGCTCATCCAGGACCTGCCGCTGACCGGCGCCGAGGGCACCGTCGACGACCGCATGCACGGCACCGCCGCCAACCGGCGCTGCCGGGTCAAGACCGGCACCCTGACCGGGGTCTCCAACCTCTCCGGCTACTGCTTCAACAAGAGCGGCAAGATCGTCGTCTTCTCGATCCTGATGGGCAGCGTAGGCAACCTCAGCCTCGCCCATCTGCAGCAGGATCGGATCGCCGGCGTCGTCGCCAGTTACTAGGAGGGGTCAGGCGCTACCAGCGCCAACAGCCCCGCTTCGTCGAGCACCTCGGTACCGAATTTCTCAGCTTTGGCGAGCTTGGTACCGGGGTTGTCGCCAGCGACCACGTAGTCAGTTTTTTTCGAGACCGAGTTGGTCACCTTGGCGCCGGCGCCCTTGACCAGAGCCGCGGCCTGCTCCCGGGTCAGCTCCGGCAGGGTGCCGGTGAGGACGACGGTCTTGCCTTCCAGCGGGCCGCCGGTCGGGCGCCGTTCGGACTCGTCGGCCTCCAGCCGCAGGCCCTTCTCGCGCAGCTTCTCGATCAGCGCCCAGGTGGCGTCGTCTCCAAGCGACTCGGCGATCTGCACAGCCATGATCGGCCCCACTCCCTCGACCTCCTCGATCGCCTCCGGAGCGGCCTCGTGCAAAGCGTCGATCGAGCCGAAGTGGTCGGCCAGGGCCTCGGCGGTGACGTAGCCGACGCCGGGCAGGCCGAGGGCGTAGAGGACCCGTTTGAAGGGGCGTTGGCGCGAGGCGCCGATCGCGGCGACGAGGTTGCGCGCCGAGGTCTCCCCGAAGCGGTCGAGCTCGACCAGTCTCTCCTCGGTGAGGTCGTAGATGTCGGCGACGTCGGCGATCACATTGCGCTGGAGGAAGGTAAGCGCCTGCTTCTCCCCCAGCCCGTCGATGTCCATCGCCCCCTTGGATACGAAATGCTTGACGTGCTGGAAGGACTGGCCGGGGCAGCCGCGCCGGTTGGGGCAGATCGTGAAGACCGCGCCCTCGGGCTTGACCGTCTCAGTCCCACAGGCCGGGCACTTCTTCGGCGGCCTCGGCTTGCGCGCGCTCCTGTTCTTTCGTGGCAGCTTCGGCGAGACCACCTGCGGAATCACGTCTCCCGCCCGCATCACCACCACTTCGTCACCGTTGCGCACGTCCTTGCGTTCGAGGTCCTCCTCGTTGTGGAGGGTGGCGGTGGTGACGGTGACGCCACCGACGTGCACCGCCTCCAGCATCGCGAACGGGACCAGGTGGCCGGTCCGGCCGACGTTCCAGACGACCTCCACCATCACGGTAATGGCAGTCGTCGGCGGGAACTTCCAGGCGATCGCCCAGCGCGGCTCGCGCCCGACCACGCCGAGCTCGCGCCAGAGCGCCCGCTCGTCGACCTTGACGACGACGCCGTCGATCTCGTAGTCGAGTGCGTCGCGGCGGTCCTCCCACCAGTGACAGCGCTTGACGACACCCTCGACTCCCTGGTGGTGGTCGGTGTCGGGATTGACCTTGAAGCCGCGCTCCCCGAGCCACTCGATCTCGTCCATATGGGTCGCCAGGTCGAGGCCGCGGACGGCGCCGATCCCGTAGATCCAGGTCGAGAGCGGCCGTTCGGCGGCCAGCGCCGGGTCGAGCTGGCGAATCGAGCCGGCAGCGGAGTTGCGGGGGTTGGCGAAGGTCGGTTCCTCGTTTTCGGCCCGGCGCTCGTTCAGCGCTTTGAAGGCGGCGATCGGCAGGTAGGCCTCGCCGCGGACTTCGATCAGCTCCGGCGCGTCCTCGATCTTCAACGGCACCGATCCGATCGTGCGCAGGTTCTGGGTCACGTCCTCGCCGATCCTGCCGTCGCCGCGGGTGGCGCCGCGAACCAGCACCCCGTCCTCGTAGGTGAGGGTGATCGCGAGCCCGTCGATCTTCGGCTCGGTCGTGTAGCTGAACTGGGAAGCGGTGATGTCGAGGCGCTTCAGGTAGTTGGCGAGCCGGTTCTCCCAGCCGCGCAGCTCCTCCTCGTTGCGGGCGTTGCCGAGCGAGAGCATCGCCTCGTGGTGCTCGACCTGTTCGAAGCGATCGAGCGGCGGCGCCCCGACCCGCTGGGTCGGCGAGTCCGGCACCCGCAGCTGCGGGTGCTCGGTCTCGATCGCGCGCAGCTCGTCGAGCAGCGCGTCGTAGGCGTCGTCGCCGATCTCGGGATCGTCGTCGATGTAGTAGCGGCGGTTGTGATGCGCGAGCTGCGCCCGCAACTCCTCCGCCCGCTGCTCGACCGGTGCGCTCACGCCGTTGTCGCGCTCGCCGCCAGCATCTCCTCGAAGCCCCAGCCGCGCAGGCTCTCGAGCCCGCCGTGGTCGGTGAGGTCGAAGTGGATCGGCGTAACCGCGATTCGCCGCTGGGCGACCGCGTGGAGGTCGGTTCCCTCGATCTCTTCATGGCCGGGCTGCCAGCCGTAGATCTCATAGTGGCAGCGGCCGTTGTCCGACTCCTCGACCAAGCGCAGCTCGTCGTTGTAGATCCGTTTGCCGAGCTTCGTCACCTCGATCCCCCGCGGCTCGCCGGCCGGGACGTTGACGTTGATCAGGGTCGCCTCCGGCATCGTCTCGGTGCGCAGGCGCCCGACCAGCGCGGCGGCGAAGGCGGCCGAGTGGGTGAAGTCGAAGCGGCCGCTGACGTAGCCCATGCCGCCGTTTGAGGACTGCTGGGAGAAGGCGACGGCGGGGATCCCGAGAATGACCCCCTCCAAGGCCGCGGCGACGGTCCCCGAGTAGGTGATGTCGTCGCCGAGGTTGGCGCCGTGATTGATCCCGGAGACGATCAGGTCGGGGCGACCGCCGACCAGCCCGACCTCGGCGAAGCGGACACAGTCGACCGGGGTGCCGTCGGTCGCGTAGCCCTTGGCGCCGTCGTCGAACTCGACCTCGTCGACCGCCAGCGGCGAGCGGGTGGTGATGCTGCGAGCGGTGGCGCTGCGGTTGGCGTTCGGTGCGATCACGTCGACGCTGACGTCGTCGAACTCCCGCAGGGCCCGGCGCAGCGCCTGCAGCCCCGGCGCCGAGATGCCGTCGTCGTTGGTGAGGAGGATCCGCACGGACTCGATTCTAGGTGTCGGAGATACTGCCCCGGATGCCCACCATGCGGCTCGACATCGAATATGACGGCTCCGGCTTCCGCGGCTGGGCAAAGCAGCCCGGACTGCGCACCGTGCAGGGTGAGCTGGAGACCTCCCTCGCCACGGTCCTGCGCGAGCCGGTGGAGCTGACCGTGGCGGGGCGCACCGACACCGGCGTCCACGCCCGCGGTCAGGTGGCGAGCTTCGAGGCCGCCGCCGAGCCGCCCGGCGACCTGGTGCGCCGCCTCAACGGGATCGGCCCGCGGGACCTCGGCGTGACTGCCGCCAGCGTCGTCGCCGACGGCTTCGACGCCCGCCGCGACGCCCGCTCGCGCACCTACCGCTACCGGCTGCTGGCGCGCTCGGCCCCGAACCCGTTCGAGCAGCTGCGGGCGCTCTGGTGGCCGCACCGGGTCGACTTCGAGGGACTCGAAGCCTGCGCCGCCACCCTCCCGGGCAACCACGACTTCACCGCCTTCACCCCGACCCAGACCGACCACGTCCGCTTCGACCGCGACGTCCTCGCCGCCGTCTGGCGACGCTCTGGGGACCTGCTCGAGTTCGAGATCAGCGCCGACTCCTTCATGCGCAACATGGTCCGCGTCCTCGTCGGCACGCAACTGGAGGTCGCCTCCTCCCGCCGCAGCGTCGAGAGCTTCGCCGCCCTCCTAGAGGGCGCGCCGCGCTGCGAGGGCGGCGAGACGGCCCCCCCGCACGGGCTCTACCTGATGTCCGTGGCTTACCGGTGAGCTAGACGAGCTCGAGGTAAACCATCTCGGTCGAGTCAGAACGCCTCGGACCGAGCTTGACGATGCGGGTGTAGCCGCCGGGGCGCGTGGAGTAGCGCGGCGCCACCTCGTCGAACAGCTTGTGGACGATGAACTTGTCGTTGTGCAGCGTCGCCAGCGCCTGGCGACGGGCGTGCAGGTCACCCCGTTTGGCGAGCGTGATCAGCTGCTCGACCTCGGGCTTGACCGCCTTCGCCTTCGCCTGGCTGGTTTCGATCCGCTCGTGCTCGATCAGCTGCTTGGAGAGGTTCGCGAGCAGCGACTCACGGTGCGCAGAGGTGCGGCTCAGCTTGTTGCGCTTCTTTTTATGACGCACCGGACTCTCCCTCTGCCTCTAGCTCGTACCTAGTCCTGCTGGAGGTCGAGGCCGCGGGCGTGGAGGGTCTCGATCACTTCCTCGATCGACTTCTGACCGAAGTTGGGGATCGCGTTGAGTTCCGCGCGGGACTTGCGAACGAGGTCGCCGACGGTCTGAACGCCGGCGCGCTTGAGGCAGTTGTACGAGCGGACGCCCAGTTCGAGCTCCTCGATCAGGATCTCGTCGAGGCCGTTGTTGGAGGCGATTCCGTCGCCGCCACCTGCGGAGAGCGAGTCGCTGAGCGGCGCCGGAATCGGTTCACGCGCGGTCAGTTCCTCGACCCGCTCGGCGTCGGTGAAGATCGCCAGGCTCTTGATCAGGATCTCCGAGGCCTCGCGCAGCGCCGCCGCGGGCTCGATCGAGCCGTCGGTCTCGAGGTCGAGCTCGAGTTTGTCGAAGTCGGTGCGCTGACCGACGCGAGCGGCCGAGACCGCGTAGGAAGCGCGGCGGATCGGCGAGAAGATCGAGTCGATCGGGATTACGCCGATCGGCTGCTCGTCGGACTTGTTCTCTTCGGCCGGCGAGTAACCGCGGCCGCGGCCGATCGTCAGGTAGACCTCGAGTTTCGTTTTCTTCTCGAGCGTCGCGATCGGGGCGTCGGGGTTGAGGATCTCGACGCCGGAAGGCAGGTCGATGTCCTTGGCCTTCACCTCGCCGGGGCCGGTCGCCACCAGCGGCGCCTCGACCTCGTCGGCGTCGGTGTGCATGCGGACGACCAGGTCCTTGAGGTTGAGGATGATGTCGGTGACGTCCTCCTTGACACCGGGCACGGTCGAGAACTCGTGCGCGACGCCCTCGATCCGGACGCTGGTGATCGCGGCCCCTCCCAGCGAGGAGAGCAGGACGCGTCGAAGGCTGTTGCCGAAGGTGTAGCCGAAGCCCTTGTCAAGCGGCTCGATGGTGAAAGTGCCGCGACGGTCGTCGACCTTCTCGGAGATGATGCGGGGGACCTGGAAATCAGTGGTCATGAGTTCCTTGCGTATGCGTGTTCAGAAATTGCGGGGGGTTCCGGACTACTTGGAGTAAAGCTCGACGATGAGCTGCTCCTGGACCGGGGCCGAGATCTCGGAGCGCTCGGGGAGGCGCAGGACCTTGGCGGTAAGGGCATCGTGATCGGCCTGCAACCAGGCGGGAACCGTGGAAACCAGTTCGGTGGCCCGCTGGATCGTGTCCGTGCCCGAAGAGCCCGGCTTGATCGAGATGATGTCCTCGGGACGCACCTGGTAGGACGGGATGTCGACACGACGGCCGTTGATCATCCAGTGGCCGTGGCTGATCAGCTGCCTGGACTGACGCCGTGAGGCGGCGAATCCAAGGCGGACGAGCACGTTGTCGAAACGCGACTCGAGCAACCGCAGCAGGTTCTCGCCGGTGACGCCGTCCTGACGCGAAGCCTTGTCGTAGTAGGCGCGGAACTGTTTCTCCAGCACCTGGTAGTAGCGGCGCGTCTTCTGCTTCTCGCGCAGCTGCACCCGGTACTCGGACTGGCGCAGACGGCCGCGGCCATGCTCGCCGGGCGGATAGGAACGCCGCTCGACACCGCACTTGTCGGTGAAGCAGCGCTCACCCTTGAGGAAGAGCTTCTGGCCCTCGCGCCGGCACTGCTTGCACTGCGGGGAAGTGTCGCGAGCCACTAGACGCGCCTCCGCTTCTTCGGCCGGCAGCCGTTGTGGGCCTGCGGGGAGACATCCTTGACCGTGGTCACGTCGAGTCCGGCGGCCTGCAGTGAGCGAATCGCCGTCTCGCGGCCCGAGCCGGCGCCCTTGGCGAAGACCTCGACCCGCTCCAGCCCGTGTTCCATGCCTTTCTTGGCGGCCGCGTCGGCGGTCACCTGGGCGGCGAAGGGAGTCGACTTGCGCGAGCCTTTGAACCCGGCCGATCCGGCCGACTCCCAAGCGATCACGTTGCCGTCGGTGTCGGTCAGGGTGACGATCGTGTTGTTGAACGAAGTCTTGATGTGCGCCTGTCCGTAGGTGACGTTCTTTTTGACGCGGCGACGGGCGCGACCCTTGCCGGGTTTTTTCTCAGCCATGTGTCTCCCCTACCTGACCTTGCGCTTGCCGGCGATGCTCAACCGGCGCGGGCCCTTGCGTCCACGCGCGTTGGTCTTGGTCCGCTGACCCCGGACCGGCAGGCCGCGGCGGTGACGCAGGCCGCGGTAGGAGCCGATCTCCATCAGACGTTTGACGTTCTGCGAGCGCTCGCGTCGGAGGTCGCCCTCGACCTCGTGGTTGTCGACCGCATCGCGCAGTTTGATGACCTCGTCCTCGGTCAGGTCCTTGGTCGGCGTGCCAGGATCGATCTTCGTCTCGGCGAGGATCTGCAGGGCGGTCGACTGGCCGATGCCGAAGATGTAGGTCAGACCGATTTCGATCCGTTTGTTGACCGGGAGGTTGACGCCGGAGATACGTGCCATGCCTAACCCTGCCTCTGCTTATGGCGTGGGTTTTGGCAGATCACAAGCACCGCGCCATTGCGGCGGATGATCTTGCACTTCTCGCACATCGGCTTAACGGAAGCTCGAACCTTCATTGCTCCGGTCTCGTCTCGAAAACAGGATTCCCTCACGCCCCATGAGTCGGACGGCAGGGCACTGACAAACGGCCCATTGGGCCGACGGAGAAAGATAGCAGGGGAGGCTCCGCGAGCGTCGCCTAGCCCTCGACCAAGGCGATCGTGAAGCCATCGTAGCCCTTGACACCGACAGTCTGGATCGTCGTCGCCGTGACCCGCGACTCCTCGGCAAGGGCTTCGTGTAGCCGGCGCTGGGCCTTGGTCGCCGGGTCGGGGTCGGTGCCGTCGCCGAGAGTGCCGTCGCGGACGACATTGTCGGCGATGATCAGGCTGCCGGGACGGGCGTGGGCGAGCGCCCAGGCGAAGTAATTCGGCGTGTTGACCTTGTCGGCATCGATGAAGACGAGGTCGAACGGACCTCTCCCCTCCTCGTCCAACTTCGGCAGGGTCTCCAGGGCCGGCCCGACCCGAATCTCGACCACGTCGCCGAGCCCCGCCCGCTCGATGCTGGCGCGGGCGACCTCCGCGAACTCCGGTTTGGCCTCGAGCGTGATCAGGCGGCCGCCCGGCGCCAACGCCCGGGCCAGGAGGATCGAGCTGTAGCCGCCGAGCGTGCCGAACTCGAGGATGCTGCGCGCTCCCTGCAGACGCGCCAGCAGTTGCAGCAGCTTGCCCTGCGGAGCGGAGACCTGAATCGAGGGCAGCCCCGCGGCCTCGGCCGCCCTCAGGGCGGCGTCCAGCGCCTCGTCGTCAGGCACCAGGGTCTCGGCGATGAAGTTGTCCACGGCTGACCAGCGTTCGGAGCTCATCACGGCCATTCTGACGAACCCTTGCTACCGTATACCCCATGGGGGTATCGAAGAGCCAACAACCGCGCGGCTACACCGCGTCCAAGGACCAGCTCCTCAAACGCTTGCGACGGATCGAAGGCCAGGTCCGCGGCGTCGAGGGAATGGTCGAGGACGACCGCTACTGCATCGACGTGCTCACCCAGATCTCCGCCGTTCAGGCCGCGCTCGACAAAGTCGCGCTCGGGCTGCTCGATGAGCATGCACGCCACTGCGTGATGGGCGCCGGTGACGAGTTGCGGGCGGACCGGACCGACGAGCTGATGGGCGCCGTGGGGCGCCTGCTGAGAAGGGGCTAGAGATGCTGAACCGACTTTCCCTGACCGCCACCCTGCACTGCCTGAGCGGCTGCGCGATCGGCGAGGTACTGGGCATGGTCCTCGCCACTTGGTGGGGCTGGCACGACGTCGCCCAGATCGCCCTCGCGGTCTTCCTCGCCTTCTGTTTCGGCTACGCGCTGACGATGCTGCCCCTGCTGCGCAACGGGATGACGCCGCGCGAGGCGGCGCCGCTCGCGCTCGCCTCCGACACCGCCTCGATCGGGACGATGGAGATCGTCGACAACCTCTTCGTCGTGCTCGTCCCGGGTGCGATCGCGGCGGGGCTCGGCGACTTCCTCTTCTGGTGGAGCCTCGGGCTCGGCCTGCTGATCGCCGGCGCCGTCGCCTGGCCGCTCAATGGTTGGCTGATCTCCCGCGGCAAGGGGCATGCCGTGGTCCACGCCCACCACGGCCACTCGCACTGAGAGGGCCGGACGCGGTGGGCTCCAGGCCGCGCCCGGTTCCTCCTCAGCGACCCAATCGTCGGGTCAGCGTCACCACCTGCTGGAAGGTCGGCCGGTTCTGGAAGGGGAAGTGGCCGAGTTCGACGCCCGCGGTCACCTGCGGCCGGTTCTGGTCGAAGCAGGCCGGCTGCGGATCGGCCGCGCACTTGCCGTTGCCGCCGCCGTAGAGCTCAGCTGGCGTCACCTTCAGCGCTTCCTTCAGCGCCTTCTGCAGAACCTGCTGGCATTTTCCGACCGAGCCGCCGCCGCAGTACTCGCGGCTGAAGGCGCCCTTCGGGCCCTGGCCCAGCACCCCGCGCAGGTCCTTGGAGACATAGCCCCACCAGCCGTCATAGAAGGCGGGCGCGTCGGGCGAGCCGCCGATCGAGTCGCCGATCTGCAGCATCCCGGAGAGCCGTTCGAACGCCTTCGCTCCGAGCACCGGCTTGAACTCGGCCTCGACCAGCTTTGGCCACCAGGCGTCCATCAACTGGATCGCCGGCGTTTCCTCGTCGACCCCGTCGCGGTTGAGGTCGCGGCGGTGGGCGCCGGCATTGTGCCAGGCCTTCAGCGTCCTCAGGGCGCCCTTCAGCTGTGCGGACTTCGGCTTGCCGATGGCTTCGAAGAGGAGCGGCAGCAGGCGGTAACCGCGCAGATCCTGCGTCGCCGGTTCCGCCATCGCCTGGACCAGCTGGGTGATCGTCATCTTCTTCTTGCCCTTGGTCGCGGCGCGCACCTTGTCGGCGATCAGCTGCTGGCGCTGCAGGGGGCCGTAGCCGTAGTTGTCGTCCGCCGCCGCCCATTCCGGTGCCTGCTTGTTGTTCCAGGAGACCAGGTAGTCGGGATCGATCTGCTGCGGGTGTTTGCTGAACGGCAGGTAATCGGCCAGCTGGGTCGAGGGGTCGAAGCCCATCCAGTCGTACTTGCCGCCACCCAGGACCGGGAAGTCGGGCGAGGTGCCCTTGGCCCGCTGCGGATAGGCGCCGGAGAGGGCGTAGCCGATGTGCTCGGAGTCGGCGTATGCCCAGTTGAAGGTGAAGTTGATCTTCGAGACCGCCTTTTTGAAGCCGGAGACGCCGGTGATGACGCCCGGTTCGTTCAACTGCGCGAACCCGATCACCGAGTCGGCCTCGTGGAAGTAGGTGCTGCGCTGGCGCACGTAGGCGACCTTCTTGCCGCCGACCTTGGCGCGGGCGTAGACGATCCCGTGCACGGTCCGGTAGGCGACCAGAGTCTGCGAGCCGGCGGCGGTCGGATCGATCGCGTTCGGAGTCCAGGCCTCGGCCTTTTCCAGCTTTTCCATCGCCAGGCAATTGCCCCGGTATAGGTAGTGGAGGTTGTCCTTGCAGAGCACCTCGGCGACGGTGTCGACGTTGTCGGACCCGGCGCTGGTTGCGCTCCAGGCGTAGTCGCGGCCGTGCCCGAGCAGGACGTAGAGATTGACTCCGGCAAAGGAAGCGCCGCGGGCGTCGATCCCCGGCCCGTGTAGATCCTGCTCCATGAGGATCTGCGGCACGAAATACCCGACCTGCGGACCCATCACCGCGATCGGGTGGCCAGTGGCCGACTTCTTCGCCGAGACCAGCTCCCAGTTGGAGGCATGGGCGGCTGACTCGAGCATGGTCTGCAGGCGATCGCCGACGCTGGCGATGCCGTCGCCGCCAGCCCTCGACGGCGCCGAGGAGGTCGTCGCGGTCGGGGTCAGGCGCACCGAGTTCTTGTCCGGCAGCGCCAGGCCCTTCTTGGCGAAGGCACTGCGGGTCTCATAGGGGAACTTCTTGGCGATCGTCGTCGGCGCCTCCGGGTCGTTCTTGGAGCGGAACCCGAGCCAGGCCTTGCGCCCGGCCGCCTTGCCCATCCGTTCGACCATCGCCTGCATGGTCAGCGCCGAGTTGAGCTCGTTGCCGCCGCCCTTGCCGAAGATGCCGCCGACCAACGAGGCGATCGCGATCACGTCGGTCGCTTTCCACGGCAGCATCTGCTTCGAGAGCAGCGAGTACTCGCCGGGTCTCAGTTCGGGGTTGACGCTGGCCGCGGCGACGTAGGCGTTGATGCCGTCGACGTAGGCCTGGACGTCATCGACCGCCTGCTGGCCGAGGGCGCCGTAGAGCTGCGGCATCTGCGTGATCTGTTTTTCGAAGTCGGCTTCGGTGTAGGGGGCGAAGCTCCACTGGCCGGCGTCGGCTTCGGCGTTGGAGCCGCCAAGGAAAGAGGCAAGTTCGGCGCGGCCGGTATGCCGCAGGACGTCCATCAGGAAGAGGCGGTCGGCCGCGCCCGCGTAGCCGGCGCCGTACATCGTGTCGGCGCGGGTGTCGCCGTAGATATGGGGGACGCCGAAAGCGGAGTCACGCTGGATCGTCACCCCGGGGCGCGGTTCAATCGTCGATTCGACCCCTCCCGCGGGGATCCCGAAGGTCGCGTCCTTGAAGTAGTTGGGGATCTGGTCTTCGGTCAGGCCCGGGCTGGCGTAGACCAGGTTTTCGTAGAGCGGCTGCTGGTCGGCAAAGTGCTTCGGGATCGTGCCGAGCCCTCTGAAGGAGAAGATCTGCGACAGCGTGTCGAGCCCGTTCTCGCCCGGAGGCAGGACGTTGCGGAACCCGCCCGCGTCATTGGTCCCGTAGGGGGACGGCGCCGCAGCACTCACGCCGGGTGCGAAGAAGGCGGTGGCCAACAGCAGCGGCAGCGCAAGACGAAGGACCCGACGATTCAAAACCACTCCATTCCCGTTTAGCGGCGCCCCCACCGCTTGGGGATGACACTAGCCGATTGGCTGGCTGGGCTGGCGGACTTGCTTCGGGGGGTTTGGTGAGAGGGGTTGGGGGTCTCTCGTGCTCGCTGGATTTTTCGCCCGGACTCCCGGATAGCTCTAAGACACGGACAAGCGAAAAATTAACGCCGCTGTGCGCGAGAGACCCCCAACCCCTCCCCTCAGAGCCCCCGAATACTTCCTTAGCTCCCAGGGTTCGATCCTCTGCTCTTGAGATCGGTCCAGGGTTCGCTCGTCTGCCGGGAGAGATCGAGCCCGCTCCCAGCTGGTGAGTTGCCGGTTAGTTCCGCATAGCGGTAACAACCGGCAACTCGTGAAGGAGGTTTTGGATGAACCTTGGGCGGATTGGGCCCTTGGCTTTCCTCTTGAGAGGAGATTGCGTCCCTTGGTCGTCTATCTAGAGAGATCCGGACCCTTGGTCGTCTATCTCTAGAGATGTCGAACCTCGTTCGTCAGCTTCGAGATGGTCTCGGTTCGCGAGGGACGGTGGGGGTGTCCTCCGTACGAGCGGCGTTAATTTTTCGCTTGTCCGTTCCTGAGAGCTTCTTGTTGTTCGGGGCGAAAAATCCAGCGAGGGAGGAGGACACCCCCACCGTCCCTCCCGGCCCGAGGGCCGGGGAAAGCGGCAGCGGCCCGAGGTTGGGGATGCGGCGGCCCGAGGTTGGTGAAAGACCTAGGGCTCTTCGTGCCAAGGCGTCAAGATCCGCGGCCCATCCGCCGTTACCGCCACGGTGAACTCGAAGTGGGCGGCGAGCGAGTCGTCCTCGGAGTAGACCGACCAGCCGTCGTCGCCCATCTTGACCAGCGGCCCGCGGGCATTGACCATCGGCTCGATCGCCAGCACCATCCCCTCCTCCAGCTCCGGCCCCTTGCCGGGCTCGCCGAAGTTCGGGACCTGCGGCTCCTCGTGCATCTCGCGGCCGACGCCATGGCCGACCAGGGTGCGGATGATCGAGAGACCCTCGGCCTCGACCGAGCGCTGGATCGCCGCGGAGACATCGCCGAGATGATTGCCGACCTGCATCTGGGCGACGCCGGCGAAGAGCGAGGCCTTGGTGACGTCGAGCAGCTGCCGGGCGCCGCGGTCGATCGGCCCGATCGGGATCGTCATCGCCGCGTCGGAGACCCAGCCGTCCTTGGTCACGCCGACGTCGATAGAGAGGATGTCGCCCCGCTTGAGCTCGTAGGGCCCGGGGATTCCGTGCACCACCATCGAGTTGGGAGAGACGCAGATCGAACCGGGGAAACCACGGTAGCCCTTGAACGAGGGGATCGCGTCCTGCGAACGGATGAACTTCTCGGCCGCTTCGTCCAGCTCCTCGGTGGTGACGCCGGCGCGTGCCTTCGCGGTCAACATCTTCAGACAGCGGACGAGGATCTCGCCGGAGGCGGCCATCTGATCAAGCTGCTCAGGGGTCTTGCGGATGATCATCCGGTACAAGCTAGACAGCCTCGTCCTGCTCGAGGCGCATCGTCGCCAGGGTGCGACGGATCTCCTCGGCGACCTCGTCGGGATCCTTCTGCCCGTCGAGGCGACGCAGAACGCTGCGCTGGTCGTAATAGTCGACGAGCGGCTCGGTCTTCTCGTGGTACTGGTCCAGCCGGTTGCGAATCGTCGCCGGATTGTCGTCGTCGCGGGTGATCAGCTCGCTGCCGTCGATGTCGCAGACGCCCTCCTGCTTGGGCGGGTTGAAGTCGACGTGGAAGACGTGGCCGTTCTCGGCGCAGGTGCGACGGCCGCCAAGTCGCCGCACCACCTCGTCGTCGGAGACGTCGATAAGCAGCACCGCGGTCACCCCGCGGCCCAGCTCCTCGAGCTTGGCGTCGAGCGCCTCGGCCTGGGGTGTGGTGCGGGGGAAGCCGTCGAGGATGAAGCCGTCACGGGCGGCGTCGGAGTCGAGCGCCTCGACGATCACCCCCACGATCACCTCGTCCGGAACCAGGTCGCCGGCGTCCATGTAGCCCTTGGCGGTGCGACCGAGCTCGGTCTCGTCGCGGACAGCGGCGCGGAGGATGTCCCCGGTCGCGTAGTACGGGAGGCGCAGATCTTCGTTCAGCCGCTCTCCCTGGGTTCCCTTTCCCGACCCGGGTGGGCCAAGCAGTACGAGGTTCAGCTCAGGCATTCGGGCAGCCTAGTTGAAGCCGGAGCGATCCGGCGATCTATTTGAGGAAGCCCTCGTAGTTACGCATCATCAGCTGCGCCTCCAACTGCTTGACCGTGTCCAGCGCGACGCCGACGACGATCAGGATCGAGGTGCCACCGAAGAAGAAGTTGGCCGAGGTCTGGCTGATCAGGATCGTCGGCAGGGCCGCCACTGCACCCAGATAGAGCGCCCCGGGAAAGGTCAGCCGCGAAAGGATCCGGTCCAGGTACTCAGCGGTTGGCCGGCCGGGACGCACGCCCGGGATGAAGCCGCCGTATTTCTTCAGGTTGTCGGCTTGGTCCACGGGATTGAAGGTGACCGCCGTATAGAAGTACGTGAAGATGATGATGAAGAAAACCTCGCCGGCCACGTAGGCCCAGCCGTTGGGTTCGAAGAAGGCGGCGAAGTCGAGCGCGGCCGGGGTGTTCAGCAGCTGGCCGATCGTCGGCGGGAAGGCCATGATCGAGGCGGCGAAGATGACCGGGATGACGCCGGCCATGTTGACCCGCAGCGGCAGGTAGGTCGAGCCACCGGAGGTCATTTTACGGCCGACTACGCGTTTGGCGTACTGGACCGGTATCCGCCGCTGACCCTCCTGGACGAAGACGATCGCGACGATCACGGCCAGCGCCACGAACGGCATCATCACCACGAAGATCTGGTCGGGGCTGTTCCACCACTTGCTGATCCCGCTCGGCAGACCGGAGACGATCGAGGCGAAGATCATCAACGAGATCCCGTTGCCGATCCCGCGCTGGGTTATGAGCTCGCCCATCCACATCAGCAGGGTGCAGCCGGCGGTCAGCGCGATGACGATCAGGAAGACCTTCGGGAAGGTGAGGGTGCCGACGACGCTGGTGCCCGCTTCTTCGCCGAAGGAGCGGAAGAGGAAGACGTAGCCCAGCGACTGCATGAAGGCGAGGCCGACGGTCAGGTAGCGCGTGTACTGGGTGATCTTCTGCTGCCCCACCTCCCCCTCTTTCTGCAGACGCTCGAGCGAGGGCACGACCACGGTCAGCAGCTGCAAGATGATCGAGGCCGTGATGTAGGGCATGATCCCCAGCGCGAACAGCGAGAGCCGCGAGAGACTGCCGCCCGAGAAGGTGTTGAGGAAGCTGAGGATCCCGGAGCCGCTGAAGTTATTCTCGATTTCCTTGACGGCGGCTACGTCGACGCCCGGGGCCGGGATATACGCACCGAGTCGGTACAGCGCCAAGATCGCCGCGGTGAACGCAAGCTTCTTGCGGATGTCCGCAACGCTGAACGCGTTGAGAATAGTTTTGAGCATTACGGCTCCAGAGTGTGACAGGTGCCGCCGGCAGCCTCGATCTTCTCTTTGGCGGCCGAACTGAACGCGTGTGCGTGGACGTCCAGCTTTTTGCCGATCTCCCCGCGGGCGAGGATCTTCACCGGGTCAGAGCGCTTAGCCAGACCCTTCTCCTTGAGCCCGGCGGGCGTTACTTCGGCGCCGGCCTCGAAACGCTCCTCGAGGTCGGAGAGGTTGACGGGCTGCGTCTTGGTGCGGAAGTTCTCGAACGGCATCGACTGCTTTTTGTGCGGGCCGCGGAGCTTTCGCATCCGCATGTGGATCGGGTTCTGCCCGCCCTCGTAGCCGGCCTTCTGCTTGGCTCCGGCGCGCGAGCCGGCGCCCTTGTGCCCACGGCCGGAAGTCTTGCCGAGACCGCTGCCCTCACCGCGACCGATCCGCTTGCGCGGACGTTTGGAGCCGGGCTTCGGCTTCAGGTTGTGGAGGCCGATCTCCTCGGAGCGCGGCGTATCGGCGGCCATCAGGAGACCTCCACCAGGTGCGAGACGACCTTCAGCTGACCCTGCAGCTGGGGGCTGTCCTTGCGCTCGACCGCTTTGCCGATTCGGCCGAGGCCAAGGGCCTTCAAGGTCGATTTCTGCTTCGGGTCGGTGCCGTTAGTCGACTTCACCTGGGCGATCTTGACAGCGCTCACGACGAGGTCTCCTCGGTCGCGGGCGTCTCCTCGGCAGCCGGTGCCTCCTCAGCCGCCGGCTCCTCGGCAACGGGCTCCTCAGCAGCGGCCGGCTCGGCCTCTGCGGCCGGGGCGGCATCGCTCGGGGCGTCGGCGACCGGGGTCTCCGAGCTCGGCGACTGATCGACGACTGGCTCCGCGGCGGCGGGGGTATCCTCGGCGGCGGCCGGCTCAGCCTTTGCCGAGAGGTGCTCACCGTTGGTCGAAGCTCCATTCAGGTCGAGGCCCAGCACCTGCTTGACGGTCAGGCCGCGCAGCTCGGCGACCTCCTCGGGCCGGCGCAGACGGATCAGGCCGTCCATGGTCGCCTTGACGAGGTTGATCGGGTTCTGGGTGCCGATGCTCTTGGTGAGGACATCGCGGACGCCACCGAGCTCGAGCACGGCGCGGACGCCACCGCCGGCGATCACACCGGTACCGGGACTGGCCGGGCGCAGAACCACGTGCCCGGCGCCAAAGCGGCCGATGATCCGGTGGGTGATCGTCTGCCCGTATTTGGGCACGCGGATCATGTTCTTGCGAGCGTCCTCGACGCCCTTCTGGATCGCCAGCGGGACCTCGCGGGCCTTGCCGTAGCCGATCCCGACCACACCCTCTTCGTCACCGACGGCGACCAGGGCGGTGAAGGAGAAGCGACGGCCGCCCTTGACCACCTTGGCGACGCGGTTGATCTCGATCACGCGCTCCTGCAGGTCGAGCCCGCGGGGGCTGACCGTCTCGACGTGCTTGGTTTCCATTCCCTTCATAGCAGCGGCCAACCGTAGCGAAACGGTCTAGAAGGCCAACCCTCCCTCGCGCGCACCCTCGGCCAGCGCCTTGACGCGGCCGTGGTACTGGTAGCCACCGCGATCGAAGACACAGGTCTCGACGCCGGCGGCCTTGCCGCGCTCGGCAAGGAGTTCACCGGCCTTTTTGGCCTGCTCGGAAGCGGTGAGTTTGCGAAGGTCGGGCTCGATCCAGTTGACGGCGGCCAGGGTGTGGCCTTTGGTGTCGTCGATCAGCTGTGCGAAGACACCGCGGTTGGAGCGGTAGACGGACAGGCGCGGGCGCGCTGCCGTGCCGCTGACCTTGGCGCGAACGCGACGGCGACGACGCAGCCGTCCCTGGCGCTTGGTGATGACGGTCATGCGCGCTTACCAACCTTGCGCAGAACCTGCTCGCCTTTGTAGCGGATGCCCTTGCCCTTGTAGGGCTCCGGCTTGCGGCGCTTGCGGATGTCCGCGGCGACCTGGCCGACGAGCTGCTTGTCGATCCCGCGCACGATCACTTCGGTCGGCTGCGGGACCTCGAACTCGATGCCGTCGGGTGCCTCGATCGGAACCGGGTGCGAGTAGCCGAGGGCCAGCTCCAGGTTCTTGCCTTTGAGGGCGGCGCGGTAGCCGACGCCCTGGATCTCCAGCCGCTTCTCGAAGCCGTCGGTGACGCCCTCGACCATGTTCGCGATCAGGCTGCGGGTGAGGCCGTGCAGGGCCCGGTGCTCGCCGCGGTCGGTCGGACGGGCGACGGTGATGACGCCATCGCCCTGCTCGATCGCCATGTCCGGCGAGAGGACCTGGGTGAGCTCGCCCTTGGGGCCTTTGACGGCGACGTTGCCAGGGGCGATCTCGACCGTGACGGCCTCGGGAACGGGTACGGGTTTTCTTCCGATTCGGCTCATGGGTTCACCAGACGTAGGCGACGACCTCGCCACCGACGCCCTTGGCACGGGCTTCGTGGCCGGTCATCACACCGGTGGAGGTGCTGACGATCGCGGTCCCGGTTCCACCCTGTACGCGCGGCACGTTGTCGTGGTCGACGTAGCGACGGCGGCCGGGGCGGGAGACCCTTTCGATGCCAAGAATGACAGGGCGGCGGTCCTCGGTGTACTTGAGGCGCACGCTGATCGCCTCGCCGACCTTGGCGGGCTTCTTGTGGAAGTCGGTGATGTAGCCCTGCTCCTTGAGGATCCGCGACATCTCCATCTTCAGGCCCGAGGCAGGAATGTCCACCTCGTCATGGCCGGCGCGGATCGCGTTGCGGATGCGGGTCAGGTAATCGGCGATTGGATCGGTCTGCATGGTCCTACCAGCTCGACTTGGTCATTCCGGGGATGTACCCCTCGTGCGCAGCGTTGCGCAGGCAGATTCGACAGAGGCCGAATTTGCGGTAGTAGGCGCGCGGGCGACCGCAGCGCCGGCAGCGGTTGTAGCTGCGCGAGCTGTACTTTGCTTTGCGGCCCTGGCGGACCTTCTGGGAAGTCTTAGCCATCTGAATTCTCCTCGGACCCGCTCTCGCCGGCCTGCTCGTTTCCGTCGCCGGCGTCGTCGCCGCCCTCACCCTCGTCGGTCTCCGGCTTGGCGTAGGCCTCCGGGTTCTCCTCTTTCAACTGCTCCAGCGCCGCCTGCTCGACCTCGGCCTTGAGCCGGGCCTCCTCTTTGCGCTGCTCCTCTTCTTCGGCCGCTTTCGCCTCTTCGCGGGCCTGCTGGCCGGGGCGGCCCTCCTGGGCGAAGGGCATGCCGAGGCCGAGCAGCAGCTCGAATGCCTCGAGATCGGTCTTCGCCGTGGTCGTGATCGTGATGTCGAGACCGCGCACCACATCGACCGTGTCGTAGTCGATTTCCGGAAAGATCAGTTGCTCTTTGACGCCCATCGAGTAGTTGCCTCGGCCGTCGAACGAACGCGGGTTGAGGCCGCGGAAGTCACGGATGCGCGGCACCGCGACCGAGGTCAGGCGGTCGAGGAACTCCCACATGCGGGCGCGGCGCAGGGTCACCGAGACGCCGACCGGCATCCCCTCGCGCAGCTTGAACGAGGCGACCGACTTACGGGCGCGGCGAACGTTCGGGTGCTGACCGGCGATCAGCGCCAGCTGGTTCTGGGCCGATTCGAAGGATTTCTTGTCCTGTTTCTCGGTCCCGAGACCCATGTTCAAGGTGATCTTGAGTAGGCGCGGCGCGTCCATCGGCGTCGAGTAGCCGAATTTCCGCGTCAGCTCGGGCAGGATCTCCTGCTCGTATTTGTCGCGCAGGCGCGGCGGCGGAGCCGCCTGTGAAGTCGGTGCCACGGTGGCCTCCATCAGTCGATCGCCGTCCCCGTGCGCTTCGCGTAACGGACGCGCTTGCCACCGTCGTCGACACGTACGCCGACGCGGGTGGGCTTGTTGTCTTTGGGGTCGAGCAGCATCACGTTGGAGGCGTCGATGGGACCCTCCTTCTCGACGATGCCGCCGGCCTGGGCTTTCGTCATGTCGCCGGTCGAACGCGGGCGTTCGTGGCGCTTGATGATGTTCAGGCCCTCGACGTAGACGCGCCGCTTTTTTGGGTCCGTGCGGACCACGCGGCCGGTCTTGCCGGCGTCCTTGCCGCTGGTGATGACGACCTGGTCGTCGGTCTTGATCCGCATCGACTTCGCCATCAGAGGACCTCGGGGGCGAGCGAGATGATTTTCATGAAGTTGCGATCGCGAAGTTCGCGTGCCACCGGGCCGAAGATGCGGGTCCCGCGCGGATTGTTGTTCGCGGGGTCGATCAGCACCGCCGCGTTCTCGTCGAAGGCGATGTAGGTGCCGTCGGGACGGCTAAGCGGCTTGCGGGTGCGGACGACGACCGCCTGCACGACCTCGCCCTTGCGGACGCCGCCTTGCGGGCTGGCCGATTTGACGGTCGCGGTGATCACGTCGCCGACGCTGGCATAGCGGCGGTGCGAGCCACCCTTGACCCGGATGCAGAGGATCTCGCGAGCGCCGGAGTTGTCGGCGACCTTGAGCCTGGACTCTTGCTGGATCACTTTGCCTTCTCCAAGATCCCGACCAGGCGCCAACGCTTGGTCTTCGACAGCGGCCGCGTCTCCACGACCTGCACCACGTCGCCCTCACCGGCCTCGTTGCGCTCGTCGTGTGCGTGCAGCGTGCGCGAGCGGCGGACGATCTTCTCGTAAGTGGGGTGACGCCGGGCGATGTCGATCCGGACCGTGATCGATTTGTCGCCTTTGTTGGAGACGACGATGCCCTGGCGGACCTTGGCCGCGTTGGCGTCGTGCTCGGCGACCGGCGTGCCGGTGCCCGCCCCATCGCGCTTGGCTTTCTCGGCGGCGCGTTCTTTGCGCCGTTCGGCCGCCTTGTGTGCGCGCCGGTCAGCGCGTTTGCTGGCGCGGTCCTCCGGCGACAGCGCCGGGCCGGACTGATGCGGGCGGCGCGAGCGCTGCAAGCGCCGGCGCTGCTTCCATGGCAGGTCGTCCTCGGGATTCGGCTCGGCCGGCGCCTCTTCTGCGGCGGGGGCCTCCTTCGCCTCGGCGGCGGGGGCCTCGTCGGCAGCAGCCTCGGGAGCCTCCTCGGCAGGGGCCTCCTGCACCGGGGTCTCCTCGGCGGCAGGGGTCTCCTCGGCCGGGGTCTCCTCGGCCTGAGCCTCGTCGGGCTCGGTGCTCTCGTTTTTCGTCTCGTCACTCATGATTTGCGCGTCTCTTTCTCGACATCGATCCCGCGAGCCTTGGCCACCGTCAGCAACCGCGCGATATCGCGCTTGGCCACGCTGAGCCGGGAGGTGTTCTCGAGCTCACCGGTGGCGTGGCGGAAGCGGAGGTTGAAGGCCTCCTGCTTGGCGTCGATCAGTTTCGTCACCAGCTCGTGGTCGTTCAGGTTATGCACCTCAGCAGCTTTCATCAGTCTTCGACACCCTCGCGCTTGACGAATTTCGTCTTCACGGGAAGCTTGTGCCCGGCCAGCCGCAGCGCTTCGCGAGCCAGCTCCTCGGGCACGCCGGCGAGCTCGAACATGACCTTGCCCGGCTTGACCACAGCGACCCAACCCTCCGGGTTGCCCTTGCCCGAGCCCATCCGCGTCTCCGCGGGCTTCTTCGTGTAGGGCTTGTCGGGGAAGACGTTGATCCAGACCTTGCCGCCACGTTTGATCTTGCGGGTCATCGCCACGCGAGCGGCCTCGATCTGACGGTTCGTGATCCAACCGCGATCGAGCGACTTCAGTCCGTACTCGCCGAAGGCGACCGTGCTGCCGCCCTTGGTGTTGCCGCGCATGCGGCCGCGGAACTGTTTGCGGTGCTTGACCCGTTTCGGCATCAGCATCAGCGACCACCTCCGCGATTACCGCCGCCGCGTCCACCGCGATCGCCGCCACGGCCACCGCCGGGCCCGCCGCCGCGTCCACCGCGATCGCCGCCCGGCCCACGACCACCACGGTCGCCGCCGGGGCCACGTCCACCGCGATCACGACCGCCGCCGCGCTGGTTGCCCTGCGGCTCGCCATCGGTCGAGGCAAGGTCGGACCGGAAGCCCTCGGGCATCACTTCGCCCTTGTTGATCCAGCATTTGACGCCGATCCGGCCGGTCGTCGTACGCGCCTCGAAGAAGCCGTAGTCGATGTCGGCGCGCAGCGTGTGCAATGGCACGCGACCGTCGGAGTAGCTTTCGGTCCGCGCCATCTCCGCTCCGCCGAGGCGGCCGGAGACCTGGACCTTGACGCCCTTGGCGCCGGAGCGCATAGCCGAGGTCAGGGCGCGTTTCATCGCGCGACGGAAGGCGACCCGGTTCTGCAGCTGCTCGGCGATCGACTGGGCAACCAGCTTGGCATCGAGCTCGGGGCGCTTGACCTCGCGGATGTTCACTTTCACCGGACTACCGGTGAGCTTGTGAAGCTCCTTGCGCAGGGCGTCGACTTCGCTGCCCGACTTGCCGATGACGATGCCAGGGCGGGCCGTGTGTATGTCTACAGCGACCTCGCCGCGGCGCTCGATCGTGATGTTCGAGAGACCGGCGTGCGAAAGCTTGTTGACGATGTGATCCCGGATCTGCAGGTCTTCCTGGAGCACGTCGGCGAAGTTTTTCTCCTCGTACCAAGTCGACTTCCAGTCGTGGATGTAGCCGACGCGGAAACCCTCGGGGTGGATCTTCTGTCCCATTACCTAGTCCTCCACCGGGGTAAGCGCCACGGCGATGTGGCTGGTTCGCTTGTGGATCGGGGTCGCCCGTCCCTGGGCGCGGGGCCGGAAGCGCTTCAGCGTCGGGCCCTCGTCGACGGTGATCGAAGAAACTCGCATCTCATCCCCGATCAGGTCGTGGTTGTTCTCCGCGTTGGCAGCGGCGGAGTTGATCAGCTTGTGGATGTCCTCGGCGGCACCGCGCGGCGAGAACTGCAGCAGCGCGCGGGCCTTCTCGATGTGCAGGCCGCGAACCTGGTCGGCGATCAGGCGCGCCTTGCGCGGCGCGATCCGCACGTAGCGGGCGCTGGCGCGGACGACCGGCGGCGCGGCCGGAGCTTTTGGTGCGGCTTTTTTCGGCGCCGGTTTTTTGGCTGGCTCTTTGGCGGCGGATTTTTTCGAAGTCTCTTTTTTCGCGGCGGCTTTTTTCGGCTCTTTTTTGGCCGCCGGTTTTTTGGCGTCGGCTTTCGCAGCCGGTTTTTTGGCAGCCGCTTTTTTCGCCGGTTTGCTCTCGGCTTTGGCAGCCGCTTTTTTCGCCGGCGCTTTTTTCGACTCTTTTTTGTCGATCTCGTCGGCCATCGCTAGTCGCCCTTACCGGTGCCGGAGTGCGAACGGAAGGTCCGGGTCGGAGCGAACTCGCCGAGCTTGTGCCCGACCATCGACTCCGAGATGAAGACGGGCACGTGTTTTTTGCCGTCGTGCACGGCGATCGTGTGACCGACCATCTCCGGGAAGATCGTCGACATCCGCGACCAGGTTTTCACCATCTGTTTTTTGCCGGCCTCGTTCATCGAGTTGATCCGCCCCATCAGGCGCTCTTCGACCCACGGGCCCTTTTTGGTCGAACGGCCCATCAGCGGCCACCCTTCTTCTTGCCGCGGCGACGGCCGCGGACGATGTAGCGGTCGGACTGCTTGCCCTTCTTGCGGGTCCGGTAGCCGAGCGTGGGCTTGCCCCACGGGGTCACCGGGTGCCCACCGGGCGTGTGGTGCGCCTCGCCGCCGCCATGCGGGTGGTCGACGGGGTTCATCGCGACGCCTCGGCTCTGCGGGCGCTTGCCCTTGTGGCGACTACGGCCGGCCTTGCCGACCTTCAAGTTCTGGTGCTCGGCGTTGGAGAGGGTGCCGATCGAAGCGCGGCACTCGGCGCGAACCATCCGCATCTCCGACGACGGCAGGCGCAGCGTCACCATCTCGCCCTCCTTCGCGACCAGCTGAATCGCGGTGCCGGCAGAGCGGCCGAGCTTGCCGCCCTGGCCGGGGATCAGCTCGACGTTGTGGACGATGGTGCCGGTCGGCATCTGGCTCAGTGCCATCGCGTGGCCGGGTTTGATGTCGGCCTCGGGACCGGACATGACGACGTCGCCGACCGCCAACGTCGAGGGCGCCAGGATGTAGTCCTTGAAGCCATCGGAGTAATGCACCAGGGCGATGTAGCAGGTGCGGTTGGGGTCGTACTCGATCGTCGCGACCTTCGCGGGCACGCTGTCCTTGAGCCGCTTGAAGTCGATCTTGCGGTAGCGCCGCTTGGCACCGCCGCCGCGGTGGCGGGCGGTGACGCGGCCGTTGACGTTGCGGCCGCCAGACTTTTTCAAACCCTCGGTCAGCTTCTTTTCCGGCTCGGTGGCCGTCAGCTGCTCGCGCAATGGGTAGGTCGCGAAGCGGCGGCCCGGGCTGGTCGGTTTGGTTTTGCGGTTCGGCATCTCTCAGATCTCCTAGGCGGTTTGTCCGCCCTCGAACAGCTCGATCCGCTCGCCGGGGGCGAGCTGGACGATCGCCTTCTTCCAAGCGCGGGTGCGGCCTTGGGTCAGCCCGCGGCGCTTGGGCTTGGAGCGCACCTTGGCGGTGCGAACCTGCGCGACCTCGACACCGAAGACCTCCTTGACCGCCTGCGCGATCTGGGTCTTGTGGGCGCGATCGTCGACGCGGAAGGTGTACTTGCCTTCGGCGATCAGGGCGTAGCTCTTCTCCGAGATCACCGGGCGGATCAGGATCGTGCGCGCGTCCATCAGCCGAGCCTCTCTTCAAGTGCTTTCAGGGCCGTCTCGGAGATGACCAGGGAAGCCGTCGCGATCACGTCGGCGACGCCGGTGGCGCCAACCTCGAGCACGACCGTGCGGGGGATGTTGCGAAAACTCTTCATCGCCCCGACCTCCTCGGCGGTGAGGACGATGAGAGTCGGGCTCTTGGCGGCCCATTTTCCCAGCGCCGCGGCGGCGTCTTTGGTCGAAGGCGTGTCGAACGCGGTGGCGTCGAGGACGGCGACCGATTCGCGCTCGGCGTGCACGGAAAGGGCGGAACGCAGGGCCTTGCGGCGGGCTTTGCGATTGACCTTGACGGTGTAGTGGCGGGGCTTCGGACCGAAGGTGACGCCACCGCCGTAGCGGCTGGAGACGCCGAGGGCGCCGACGCGAGCGCGGCCGGTTCCCTTCTGACGCCAGGCCTTGGCGGTGGTGAAGGCGACCTCGCCGCGGGTCAGGGTCGAGGCGGTGCCGCGGCGACGCGAGTTCATGTCGGCGCGGGCAGCCTCGTGCACCAGCGACTGGTGGAAGGGCTCGCTGAACAGCTCTTTGGGCAGATCGGTCTTGGTCGTCTTGCCGAGCACGGTTGCTTTAGCCATCGGTCCGCACCTCGACGATCCCGTTGCGCGAACCGGGAACCGAGCCTTTGATCAACAGCAAATTGCGGTCGGTATCGATATCGGCGATTTCCAAGCCCTTCTGGGTCCGGCGCTTGTTGCCCATCTGGCCCGGCATCCGCATCCCTTTGAAGACGCGCGCGGGGAAGGCGCTGGCGCCGATCGAACCGGGGGCGCGGACGTTGTGCGAGCCGTGGCTGACCGGCCCGCGACTGAAGTTGTGGCGCTTGATACCGCCCTGGAAGCCCTTGCCGATCGAGATCCCCGCGACCTTGACCTTCTGGCCGGCCTCGAAGCCGGCGACGGTGACGTCGTCACCGATCTTGGGGCCGTCCTCGGCACCGAGGTCCTCGTCGCGGAACTCGACCAGATGGCGCATCGGCGCCGCGCTGGCCTTCTTCAGATGGCCTTCCTCGGCCTTGCTGAGCTTGCCCTGCTTGACCTCGCCGAAGGCGAGCTGGACGGCGGCATAGCCGTCGCGGTCGGACTCGCGGACCGCGGTCACCTTGCAGGGGCCGGCTTCGATCACGGTCACGGGCACGAGGGTTCCGTCCTCACGGAAGACCTGAGTCATGCCGAGCTTCTTGCCGAGAATCGCAGCCATCGTCCTAGAGCTTGATCTCGATGTCGACACCGGCCGGGAGCGAGTCCAGGCGCTGCAGCGAGTCGACCGTTTTCGGCGACGGCTGCAGGATGTCGATCAGACGCTTGTGGGTGCGGATCTCGAAGTGCTCGCGCGAGTCCTTGTCCTTGAACGGCGAGCGGATCACGCAGTAGACGTTTTTCTCGGTCGGCAGCGGAACCGGGCCGGAGACGCTGGCACCGGTGCGCTCGGCCGTCTCGACGATCTCGCGCGCGGCGCGATCGATCGCGTCGTGGTCGTAGGCCTTGAGCCTGATTCGAATTTTTTGAGCTGCTATCGCTGCCACTTTTTCCTGCTGTCTCTAGGTCCTGTTACGTGTCTTTTGCGGGCGCTCTTAGGGCGCAATAAGGGCGGGGCCCCAGTAGGTGGGGCGCCGCCCCGGTCGTATGTCCTTGCAGTTGTCACGCCGCCCGGGCGGGCGGCGATCATCGGGGCGGGCAGCGCCCGCCCCTAGGGGAGTCGCTACTCGATTACCTCGGCGACAACCCCCGAGCCGACGGTGCGGCCACCCTCGCGGATGGCGAACCGCAGACCCTGATCCATGGCGATCGGCTGGATCAGCTCGATCGTCATCTCGACGTTGTCTCCGGGCATCACCATCTCCGTCCCCTCGGGGAGGTTGGCAATCCCGGTCACGTCGGTGGTGCGGAAGTAGAACTGAGGCCGGTAGCCGGAGAAGAACGGCGTGTGACGGCCACCCTCCTCCTTCTTCAGGCAGTAGACCTCGGCTTTGAACTTGGTATGCGGCGTGATCGAGCCGGGCTTGCAGAGAACCTGGCCACGCTCGATCTCCTCGCGCTTGGTGCCGCGCAGGAGGGCGCCGATGTTGTCTCCGGCGCGACCCTCGTCGAGGATCTTGCGGAACATCTCGACGCCGGTGACGGTGGTTTTGGTCGTGTCGTGGATTCCGACGATCTCGACCTCGTCGCCGGTGTTGACGATCCCCTGCTCGACGCGGCCGGTGGCGACGGTGCCGCGACCGGTGATCGAGAAGATGTCCTCGACCGGCATCAGGAAGGGCTTGTCGAGCTCGCGGACCGGCTCCGGGATGTAGGAGTCGAGAGCCGCGGCCAGCTCGAAGACGGCTTTCTGGGCCTCCTCGTCGCCTTCCAGAGCCTTCAGGGCAGAGCCTTTGATGATCGGGGTCTCTTCACCCGGGAAGTCGTATTCGTTGAGCAGGTCCTTGACCTCCTCTTCGACGAGCTCGACCAGCTCGTCGTCATCGACCTGGTCGATCTTGTTGAGGAAGACGACGACGTGCGGGACGTTGACCTGACGGGCGAGCAGGATGTGCTCGCGGGTCTGGGGCATGACGCCGTCGGCCGCGGAGACGACCAGGATCGCGCCGTCCATCTGCGCGGCGCCGGTGATCATGTTCTTCACGTAGTCGGCGTGGCCCGGGCAGTCGACGTGGGCGTAGTGCCGGTTGTCGGTCTCGTACTCGACGTGGGAGGTCGCGATCGTGATCCCGCGCTCCTTCTCCTCGGGAGCGTTGTCGATCTCGGCGAAGCTCTGAGCCTCGGCGCCGCCCACGGTCGAGAGCGTCTGGGTGATCGCGGCCGTCAGCGTCGTCTTCCCGTGGTCGATGTGACCAATCGTTCCGACGTTCACGTGCGGCTTATCGCGCTCGAACTTCTCCTTTGACATCTCTCTCCGTTCTACCTTTCGAAGTCGTGTTCTGTCTGATTTAGGTGCTTAAGTCGGTGGAACTCTGCGTGGCAGGGTGCTCGGCCCTGCCTGCGGGCGAACCTGGGAAATATAGCCAGATGTGGCCGTCGGTCGCGGTTGGGTCTAGGAACTGGCTCCGTCCCCGCCTCCAGAGCGGTGTTCGACGATCTCTTCGGCGATGTTGCTGGGGACCTCTTCATAGCGCTCGAACTGCATCGTGTAGCTGGCCCGACCCTGGGTCGAGGAGCGCAGGTCGGTGGCGTAGCCGAACATTTCGCCAAGCGGGACGTAAGCCTGGACGGAGAGTGCGTTGCCGCGCTGCTCCTGACCCTGGACCTTGCCGCGGCGCCGTGAAAGGTCGCCGATCACGTCACCGAGGAAGTCCTCGGGGGTGACGACCTCGACCGCCATCACAGGCTCGAGCAGGACCGGGTTGGCCTTGCGGGCCCCCTCCTGGATCGCCATCGAACCGGCGATTTTGAAAGCCATCTCCGAGGAGTCGACGTCGTGGTAGGAGCCATCGACCAGTTCGACTTTGACGTCGACCATCGGGTAGCCCGCCTTGACGCCGTTCTCGAGCGCCTCGCGCATCCCCTGTTCGGCCGGGCCGATGAATTCGCCGGGGATGACGCCGCCCTTGATTTTGTTGACGAACTCGAAGCCCTCGCCCGGCGCCGGCTCGACGTTGATGACGACGTGACCGAACTGGCCGCGCCCGCCGGTCTGACGGACGAAGCGGGCGACGACCTTCTCGACCCGCTTGCGGATCGTCTCGCGGTAGGCGACCTGCGGCTTGCCGACGTTGGCGTCGACGTTGAACTCGCGCAACATCCGGTCGACGATCACCTCGAGGTGGAGCTCGCCCATCCCGTGGATCAGGGTCTGGCCGGTTTCCTCGTCGCTTTCGATGCGGAAGGTCGGGTCCTCCTCGCCCAGGCGCTGCAGGGCGTTGCCCATCTTCTCCTGGTCGGCTTTCGTTTTCGGCTCGATCGCGACAGCGATCACCGTCGCCGGGAATTCGATGCTCTCTAGTGCAATCGGGGCATCGGGGGCGGCGAGCGTGTCACCGGTCCCGGTTTCCTTGAGGCCGACGCCGGCGCAGATGTCGCCCGAGTGGACCTCCTCGATCTCCTCGCGGCTGTTCGCGTGCATCATCAGCAGGCGGCCGATGCGCTCGGTCTTGCCGGTTTTGACGTTGAGGACGCGGCCGCCTTTCTCGAGCTTGCCCGAGTAGACGCGGAAGTAGGTGAGCTTGCCGACGTAGGGGTCGGTCATGATCTTGAAGGCGAGCGCCGCGAAGGGGCCGCTGTCGTCGGCCGGTCGCTCGGCCTCGGTCGCCTCGGCCTGGCCTTTGCCGGCGGCGACGACGCCAGTCACCGGCGGCACCTCCAGCGGCGAAGGCAGCAGCGAGATGATCGAGTCGAGCAGCGGCTGCACGCCCTTGTTCTTGAACGAGGTGCCGCAGAGGACCGGGGTGACCTTGGTGTCGAGGCATGCCCGGTGCAAAGACTTGAGCAGTCGCTCGGCCGAGATCTCCTCTTCGCCGAGGTAGGACTCCATCAGCTCGTCGTCGTGGTCGGCGCAGGCCTCGATCAGCTGGGTGCGGTATTCCGCCGCCTGGTCCTGGAGGTTCTCCGGGATCTCGACCGTCTCGTAGGCGGCGCCGAGCTCGTCGGTCCAGATCAGGCCCTTCATCTCCAGCAGGTCGACGACGCCCTGAAAGTGTTCCTCGGCGCCGATCGGCAGCTGGATCGGGTGCGCGTTGGCGCCCAGCCGGTCCTTCATCGTCTGTACGCAGTAGAAGAAGTCGGCGCCGGTGCGGTCCATCTTGTTGATGTAGGCGAAGCGCGGCACGCCGTACTTGTCGGCCTGGCGCCAGACGGTCTCCGACTGGGGCTCGACGCCGGCGACGGCGTCGAAGACGGCGATCGCGCCGTCGAGCACGCGCAGCGAACGCTCGACCTCGACGGTGAAGTCGACGTGGCCCGGGGTGTCGATGATGTTGATGCGGTGGTCCTTCCACTCGCATGCGGTCGCAGCCGAGGTGATCGTGATCCCTCGCTCCTGCTCCTGTTCCATCCAGTCCATGACCGCGGCGCCCTCGTGGACCTCGCCCATTTTGTGGGTGCGGCCCGTGTAGTAGAGGATGCGCTCGGTGGTCGTCGTCTTACCGGCGTCGATGTGCGCCATGATCCCGATGTTGCGGGTCTTCTCTAGTGGAAAGCTGCGTGCCATGGTTTTTGAGCTGATCGTTTCTTTCGAAGGGGGTTGCGGGTGAAGTTTCGGCGCACGAAGGCCGACTCAGATCGGCGCAGCCGGCGCAAAAAAAAGGCCCCAGCGGGCCCGGCGAAGCGTGCTGCGAAGACGCGAACGACGAAGAGACTGCCTGAGCGACGGGCGATGATAGCAGCGAAGCGGCCGCGCATCGGCAGGGGCCTCATGGCGCTTCCCGATGCCGTCGTCAGGTGGACCCGGCGGCTCGATCGCAGCGCCGACCGTGCCCTCGAGCGGGCTCACCCCACGGTGCTCCGCCTCAGCCGCGGCGCCACCCGCGCCGCCACCGCCAGCGCGGCCTGGGTCGGCCCGCGGCTGCGGCCACCGGCCGCCGCCTTCTTCCGCGGCCTCGCCTTTGCCGATGCGGCAGTGCGACGAGCCTGCGGGCTCTCCGTGCGTGCCGCCACCGCGGCCAGCGGCGTGGTGACGCCACGGCGGGCGATCGCGGCGACGATCTTCGCCGCCGGGGTCGGCCTCGCCGTCTCCCAGTTCCTCGACTACCGGGGGGTCGAGATCGGGCAACCCGGTTATGCCGGGGTGCAGGCGGCCACGGCGCCGACCGTCGACGTCAAGACCGCCGGCGAAGCGCACGCCTTCCTGCTGCTGCCGCTGGGGGCGCTCGCCGCAATCCTCGGACTCGCCTGTGCACGCCGCGAGAGGCCCCGACTGAGCCTGTCGGTAGTCGCGATCGGCCTGCTCTCGGTGGCGGTGGTGCTGCTCGTCGATCGCCCTGCAGGACTCGATCCAGGAGCCGAGACTTCGCGCTTCGCAGGCGCTTCCGCGGTGCTCGACGACGGCTTTTATGCAGAGCTGGCGGCAGCCGCAGGGCTGGTCATTGCCGGACTGCTCTACTATGCGCGGCCGTGCCGAATACGAATCAGCTCGTCAGAAAGGGCCGCAAGCGCCCGAAGAAGAAGACCACGACGCCAGGACTCAAGTCCGGGCAGGGTCGCAAGAAGGGCGTAGCCGCCCCGCAGCGGCGCGGCGTCTGCACCCGTGTCGCAACGGTCACCCCGAAGAAGCCGAACTCGGCCCTTCGCAAGATCGCCCGTGTGCGGCTCACCAACGGGATGGAGGTCACGACCTACATCCCCGGCGAGGGACACAACCTTCAGGAGCACTCGGTCGTGCTGATCAGGGGTGGTCGCGTCAAGGACCTGCCGGGAGTCCGGTACAAGGTCGTGCGCGGAACCCTCGACGCCGCCGGCGTCTCCGACCGCAAGCAGGCGCGCTCGCGCTACGGGGTCAAGGCCTCCTAATGCCGCGCCGCTCCGCAGCCACGATCCGGCCGGTCGAGCCTGACGCCAGGCACCGCAACCGCCTCGTCCAGCAACTGATCAACAAGGTCATGAGCGACGGCAAGAAGTCGCTCGCCGAGCGGATCGTCTACGACGCCCTGGCGATCGTCGGCGAGCGCAACGGCGAGGATCCGGTCGAGACGTTGGAGGCGGCGGTCAAAGCTCTTACCCCGGTCCTGGAGGTTCGCTCCCGTCGTGTTGGCGGCGCCACCTACCAGGTCCCGGTCGAGGTCCCAGCCCGTCGCGCCCGCACCCTCGCGGTCCGCTGGCTGGTCCAGTTCGCCCGCGCTCGTCGCGAGTACTCGATGGCCGAGCGCTTGGCCAGTGAGATCCTCGATGCGACCCAGCAGCAGGGCAGCGCCTGGAAGCGGAAGGACGACATTTACCGCATGGCCCAGGCGAATAAAGCGTTTGCTCATTATCGTTGGTAGAGGCGCTGAGGGCGCGTCTGGCGGTGTCCTCAGTCGTTCGGGTCGGGTCACGCACTGTTAGTGCGCTCCCCTCGCCTCACTCCCTGCGTCCTTGCCAGTCACGCCCTCAGCGCCTCTCCTAGAGTTCAGGAATGAGTTCGGGGAAGCCAATTCTTGCCGTCGACATCGACGGGGTGATCTCTCTTTTCGGCTTCGAGGCGACGCCGAACGAATGCAGGCTGGAGATGGTCGACGGGGTGATGCACTGCATCTCGCTGCCGACCGGCGGCCGGCTGCGGCGCTTGGCCGAGCACTATGACCTGATCTGGGCGAGCGGTTGGGAGGACAAAGCCAACTTCTACCTGCCGCGGATGCTGGGGCTGCCGGAGTTGCCGCACCTGACATTCGACGGTGCCGCCCGTTTCGGCTCCGCCCACTGGAAGCTGGGTCCGCTCGACGAGTACGGTCGGGGCCGAGCGCTGGCCTGGATCGACGACAACTTCGACGAGAGCTGCTACCGCTGGGCCCAGGATCGGCCGGAGCCGACCCTGCTGGTCCCCACCGAGGCGGCGCGCGGGCTCGGCGAGGTCGAGACCGAGGCCCTCGCCGGCTGGGCCCGCGGCCTCGAGCGCGAAAGCAGCTAGGGCCGACTCTCTACACTGACCGCGGTGACTGGGTTCTGGCCGATCTTCTTCCTCGCGGTTGTCCTCAAGATTCCCGTCTTGGCGGGAATCTGGCTCGTCTGGTGGGCGGCCCGAGAACCCGAGCCCGAGCCCGCCGACGATACGGGTGGCGGCTTCCAGCGCCGCCGTCCGCGGCCGAAGCTGCCGCGCGGCCCGCGCCGCGGGCCCCATGGTGGTGGCGCCGCGCTGCCGCTGCCAGCCTGTCCGCCGGGCGGACGCCCCCGCGGGGTCAGGCCCGCTGCGCAGCCAGCTTTCGCTCGTGCTGGATCTCGCGCAGGTAAGGATGGAAATCGACCTGGATCGTGTGACGCTTAGAGGCGACGTAGCGCTTGCGCATCCGCGTTTCGGTCTCCGTCACCGCTTTCCGCATCTCCGCCGCCGGCGGTAGCGAGCCGCGCCCGCCGAGCAGGTCGGCGACCCACTCCGATTGCGCCTCGGCGATCGGCATGATCGCCCCCAGGGGCTGGATCAGACCGATGAAGTAGAGGCCGGGATGGTCGACCGCGGCGACCCGGCGGTAGAGCGGCGGCATCCGGTTCTCCGGCGCCGCCAACAGCTTCGGGTCGAAGAACGGGAAGGTGATCTTGTAGCCGGTGCAGTAGACGACGAGGTCGATCTCCTCCTCGCTGCCATCGGCGAAGCGGACCGTGCGGCCGCCGGGGTAGCGGTCGATGTTGGGCTTGACCGCGATGTCGCCGTGGCCGAGTCTCGAGAGCAGCTCAGCCGAGATCGTCGGGTGGGCCTCGAGCAGCTTGTGGTCGGGCTTCGGCAACCCATAGGCGGTCATGTCGCCGGCGGTGAGCCCGACCATTCGCGAGATGAAGAAGCGCTGCACCGGTAGCGGCAGGCGGGTCAGCCAGGCCGAGGCGGACTCGTCGGTCGGCTTGCCTCCCATGTACTTCGGCAGGACGTAGGCGCCGCGCCGCATCGCCAGGAAGGTCTTCTCACCGATCCGCGACGACTCAACGGCGATGTCGGTCGCCGAGTTGCCGATGCCAAGCACCAGCACGCGCTTGTCTCGCAGGATCTCCGGCTCCCGGTAGTCGTGGACGTGGATCTGCTCCCCCTCGAACTGATCGGAGCCGGAGAAGGACGGCTCCGGCCAGCGCGGGTCCCAGTGGTGCCCGTTGGCGACCATCACGGCGCGATAGCGATCGCTGGTCCGCCGACCGCCGGCGTCCTCCACGGTGACCTCCCATTCGCCGTCGACGGGCTCGACCGAGACGACCTCGGTGCGGAAGGCGATCTTGTCGCGGAAGCCGAAGTGATCGACGTACTCGTCGAAGTAGGCGGCGATCTGGAAGTGGTTGGGGTAGTCCGGGTAGTTCTCCGGCATCGGAAGGGTGCGGTAGGCCATCAGCCCGCGCGAGGTGTTGATGTGCAGCGAGCGGTAGGCCGAGGACATCCCGTTGTCGTTTTCGTAGCGCCAGTTGCCGCCGACGCCCGAGCCTTTCTCGAAGCAAGCAAAGGGGATTCCACGGGCATTGAGGACCTGACAGGAAGCGATCCCCGAGGAACCGGCTCCAATCACGCAGACCTTCTCCGACGGGACCATGGCCGAAATCTATACGACTGGCTGCCCGGCCAGTCCTGACTGGAATCGCGCGGGATGGAGAGTCCGGCCTCGAGCGCGGCGCCACCCCCAGGGGTGGATCGGCCCACCCCGGAGAGGGGCCGATCCCCCCCTTGGGTCCGTAGCCGCGGCGGGCGATCGGCCGGAAGCTGGACCCCTCGGATCTACCAACCAACGAAAGGACTCTCCGATGACCAGCAAGACCCGTAAGACCCGCATCTCGCCCGCCACGATCATCAGCTGCCTGGCCCTGTTCCTGGCACTGACCGGCAGCGCCTTCGCCGTCGGTGTCGCCAAGAACTCGGTTCGCTCGGCCCAGATCGTCGACGGCACCGTTCGCACGATCGACGTTCGCGACAACGCGGTCAACGCCGCCAAAGTCGCTCCGGACGCAATCGGCGCCGAGGAGATCGCCGAGAACGCCGTCTCCTCGCCCGAGGTCGCCGCGGACTCGCTGACCAACCAGGACCTCGGCGCCGCTTCGGTGACCTCCTCGGAGATCGCCGACGGCTCGATCGGCTCCGCCGACGTCAGTGACCAGTCGCTGACCGCCAACGACCTGGCGGCCAACTCGGTCGGCTCCTCGGAGCTGCAGGAAGCATCAGTCCGTGCCTCTGAGCTCGGAGCGATCCTCACCGTCAGCAACGAGGTGGCGATCAAAGGCAACTCCAACGCAAGCGCCTCGGTCGACTGCCCGGCCGGGACGGAGCTGATCAGCGGTGGCTTCCGCGGCGGCTTCTACCAGGTGCAGGCCTCCGGGTCCTACCGGACCGCCAACGGCTGGCACCTCGACGCCCGCAGCGAGGCCAGCGGCGACACCACGATCAAGGTCTACGCCTACTGCCTCTCCGCTGGCAGCAGCAACTGATCCCGCCCAACACCCACAACGCAAAGAGGCCGGAGCTTTCGCTCCGGCCTCTTTGCGTTGCTCGCAATCGCTTCACGAAGAAGGGCGCCATGCCCTCCCCCACTAACCCGCTTTTTTAGGCTCGTCAGTCGTCGACTCGATCTCCTGCGCGAGCTCCTCGAGCTCCTCCGCGAAGGAGAGGCCGAAGCCCTCGACCGGGGCCTCGACACCGTCGACGCCGAGCTCCGCGGCCAGCTCATCTTCTTCGAGCAGGTCCTCGTCGCTGGGCGGTTCGACCGATACCGCCGGTTCGATCGCGACCGTGCGGTAGTGCTTGAGGCCGGTCGCTGCCGGAATCAGCTTGCCGATGATCACGTTCTCCTTGAGGCCAACCAACCTGTCCCGTTTGCCCTCGAGGGCGGCGTCGGTGAGCACCTTGGTCGTCTCCTGGAAGGAGGCCGCGGAGAGGAAGGACTCGGTGGCCAGTGAGGCCTTGGTGATCCCGAGGATGACCTCCTCGCCTTTGGCCGGGGTCCCCCCCTCTTCCTTGGTCTTCTTGTTGAGCCGTTTGAGGTTGCCGCGATCCTCGAGCTGGCCGGGCAGCAGGCCGGTCGAGCCCTTGGACTCGATCCGCACCTTCTTCAGCATCTGCCGTGCGATCAGCTCGATGTGCTTGTCGTTGATGTCGACACCCTGGGCGCGGTAGACCTTCTGCACCTCGGCCACCAGGTAGAGCTCGACGTCGGTACGACCGCGGATCGAGAGCAGGTCGGCCGGGTAGAGCGAACCCTCGTTGAGCTGCTGGCCGGCCTCGACTTTCTCGCCGTCGGCAACATGCAGTCGGGTCCGCAGCGGGAAGCTGTATGAGTGCTCCTCGCCGCTGGGCTCGGTGACGTTGATTTTCAGTGCTTTTTCGGTTTCGTCGAGCGAGACCTTGCCCGCGGCCTCGGCCATCTGTGCCAAGCCCTTCGGTTTACGAGCCTCGAAGAGCTCGACGATCCGCGGCAGACCCTGGGTGATGTCCTGGCCGGCAACACCGCCGGTGTGGAAGGTCCGCATCGTCAGCTGGGTCCCAGGCTCGCCGATCGACTGGGCGGCGATGATGCCGACCGCGTCGCCGATGTTGACCATGAACCCGGTCGCCGGGGCGACGCCGTAGCAGGAGCGGCAAACGCCCGACTCGGCCTCGCACTTGAGCGCCGAGCGAACGGGGATCTTGATCTCCTCGCCCTCGAACGCCTCGGCGATCGCTTCGACGTCAGCCAGGGTGATCATCTGGTTGCGCTTGAGCAGGTCGCGACCGCGTTTGGTCTCCAGCTTTTTCGCAGCCAGACGACCGAACAGGTTGTCGTTGAGCGAGCCGTCCTCCTTGTGGAGGGTCATCTCGATGTGGTCTTTGGTTTTGCAGTCCTCCTGGCGCACGATCACGTCCTGGGCGACGTCGACCAAGCGACGCGTGAGGTAGCCGGAGTCGGCCGTCCTCAGCGCCGTGTCGGCGAGGCCCTTTCGGGCACCGTGAGTGGAGATGAAGTACTCGAGAACCGACAGCCCCTCCATGAAGTTGGCCTTGATCGGCCGCTCGATGATTTCGCCTTTCGGGTTGGCCATCAAACCGCGCATCCCGGCCAGCTGGCGGATCTGTTTGAACGATCCACGCGCTCCCGAGTTGGCCATCATGAAGATGGGGTTGAGCTCGTCGAGGTTGTCCTCCATCGCCTGCGCCACCTCGTCGGTGGCGCGGTTCCAGTGCGCCGTCACAGCCTCGTGACGCTCCTCGGCGGTGATGTAGCCGTCGTCGTACTGAGCGACGATCGCTTCCGTCTCCTTCTCGTAGCGCTCGAGGATTTCAGCCTTCTCGGGCGGGGAGACGACGTTGTTCTTCGCCACCGTGATGCCAGCTTTGCTCGCGTATTCGAAGCCGAGGTCCTTGAAGGCATCCAGCACCTGTGAGACCGGCGGCGCGCCGTAGGCGACGACGAGGTCGGAGACCATCTTGTTGACGTCCTTCTTCTTCAGAGAGAAGTTGACGAACTCGAACTGCTCCGGGTCGAAGTCCTCGCCGAGAGCATCGGCCAGGGCACGCTCGATCTTCTCGTTGAAGATGATGCGCCCGACCGTGGTCAGGAAGTGGCCACGACCGGCACGCCGGTACTCGGCCTGGTCGTGCAGTTTGCAGCCGCCGTTCTCGTACACGAGCTCGGCCTCCTGCGAGGAGCGGAACACCTTGACCTTGGCGCCGGAGCCATTGGCTCCCTTGCCTGCCTTCAGCTGCTCGTCGATCTTCACCAGCTCATCGCTGTCAGGACCGTAGGTCAGGTAATAGATGCCGAGCACCATGTCCTGGGTCGGGGTCGCCAGCGGCGCCCCGTGGGCGGGCGAGAGGATGTTGTTCGCCGAGAGCATCAGGATCCGCGCCTCGGCCTGGGCCTCGGCGGAGAGCGGCACGTGGACCGCCATCTGGTCGCCGTCGAAGTCGGCGTTGAACGCCGAGCAGACGAGCGGGTGGACCTGGATCGCCTTGCCCTCGACCAGGATCGGTTCGAAGGCCTGGATCCCGAGACGGTGCAGGGTCGGCGCCCTGTTCAACAGCACCGGATGCTCGTGGATGACTTCCTCGAGCACGTCCCAGACCTCCGGGATCATCGACTCGACCATCTTCTTCGCCGCCTTGATGTTCTGCACGGCCTTGCGCTCGACGAGCTGGGCCATGATGAACGGCTTGAAGAGCTCAAGCGCCATGAGCTTGGGGAGGCCGCACTGCTGCAGGCGCAGGTTCGGACCCGAGACGATCACCGATCGACCCGAGTAGTCCACGCGCTTACCGAGCAGGTTCTGGCGGAAGCGACCCTGCTTGCCCTTGAGCATGTCCGAGAGCGACTTCAGGGGACGGTTGCCGGGGCCCGTGACCGGGCGGCCGCGACGGCCGTTGTCGAACAACGCGTCGACCGCCTCCTGCAGCATCCGCTTCTCGTTGTTGACGATGATCTCGGGGGCACCGAGATCCAGCAGCCTTTTCAACCGGTTGTTGCGGTTGATCACGCGGCGGTAGAGATCGTTGAGGTCGGAGGTCGCGAAGCGGCCACCGTCGAGCTGGACCATCGGGCGCAGCTCCGGTGGGATCACCGGCACCGCGTCGAGAACCATCCAGGCCGGCTGGTTGTCCGAGTGCAGGAAGGCGGAAGCGACTTTCAGGCGCTTGACCGCACGGGCCTGTTTCTGACCTTTGGAGCTGTTGATGATCTGCTCCAGTTCCTCACAGTCGGCTTCGAGATCGACCTGTTCGAGCAGGTCGCGCACCGCTTCGGCACCCATGCCGCCGCGGAAGTACTCGCCCCAGCCGAACGGAGAGCCGAACCGGTCCTTGAGCTCACGGAAGACCGTCTCGTCGTTGACGACGTCCTTCGCCTTCATCTCGGTGAAGATCTTCCAGACTTCGCCCATGCGGTCGATCGCCTCTTCGAGGTAGGCCTCGGTGTCGGCGATCTCGGCGTCGAACTGTTTGCGCAGTTCTTTGGTCATTTTCGCCCGCTCGTCGTCCTTGAGCTTGCGCAGCTGCGCCGTCGTCAGTTTCAGCGAGTCGGCCCAGATGTGGTCCTCGTCGTCGAACTTGTCCTGCGTGCCGTCGTCCAGATACTGCACCCGGCGCTCGAGCGACTCGCTCAGCTCCTGGGTCCGTTTCTGTTTTTCGGACTCGTAGGAGTCGGTTACTTTTTTGACCTCTTTCTCGAGTTTGCCGATGTCTTTGTCACGGGCCTCCTCATCAACCCAGGTGACCATCGACGCCGCGAAATAGAGAACCTTCTCGAGCTCTTTCGGAGCCATGTCGATCAGGTAGCCGATCCGGCTCGGGACGCCCTTGAAGAACCAGATGTGGGAGACCGGCGAGGCGAGGTCGACGTGACCCATGCGCTCGCGGCGCACCTTCGAGCGGGTTACCTCGACGCCGCAACGCTCACAGACGATGCCCTTGTAGCGGACGCGCTTGTACTTGCCGCAGTAGCACTCCCAGTCCTTGGTCGGACCGAAGATGCGCTCGCAGAAGAGCCCGTCTTTCTCGGGCTTCAGCGTCCGGTAGTTGATCGTCTCGGGCTTGGTTACCTCGCCCCAGCTCCAGGAGCGGATTTTCTTCGAGGACGCGAGCCCGATCTCGATCGCGTCGAAATTATTGATGTCGATCATCAGTCCTCCACCTCTGCCGGCGCGGCCTCTTGGGCCTCGGCGGCATCACCATCAGTTCCAGCCTCGCCCTCGGAGACGATCTGCTCCTCTTGCTCGTCCGCGGCTCCGTTGGAGGAGTCGGCGCGTACGCCGGTCAGGTCCATCCCCAGCTCCTCGGCCGCTTTGAGCAGGTCGTCCTCCTCGTCGGAGATTTCGACGTCGGTCCCCTCGGAGACGACGTTGGCGTCCAGCGAGAGGCTCTGGATCTCCTTCAAAAGCACTTTGAAGGACTCCGGGATCGAGGGCTCTGGGATGTTCTCGCCCTTGACGATCGCCTCGTAGGCCTTGACCCGCCCGACCGTATCGTCGGACTTGACCGTGAGCATCTCCTGCAGCGTGTAGGCAGCGCCGTAGGCCTCCAGGGCCCAGACCTCCATCTCGCCGAAGCGCTGGCCGCCGAACTGCGCCTTGCCGCCCAGCGGCTGCTGGGTGACGAGGGAGTAGGGGCCGGTCGAACGAGCGTGAATCTTGTCGTCGACGAGGTGCAGGAGCTTGAGGATGTACATGTAGCCGACCGTGACCTTGCCCTCGTAGGGCTCGCCGGTGCGGCCGTTGTACAGCTGCGCGGTCCCGGACGCCTTGGCGCCGGCACGCTCGCTCATGTCGATGCCGAGGTCGATGCCGCGGTCTTCGTTCTCTTTCGACCACTCGACCAGGGCCGTGTCGACGTCCTCGACCGATGCTCCGTCGAAGACCTGGGTCGCCACGTAGACGCGACCATCGCCCTCCTCGGAATGAGCCTGCTTGTAGGCCTCCGAGCCGTCGTCATACCAGCCGTTCGCCGCTACCCAGCCAAGGTGGGTCTCGAGGATCTGGCCGATGTTCATCCGGCTCGGCACGCCGAGCGGGTTGAGGATGACGTCGACGGGGGTGCCGTCGGCGAGGTGAGGCATGTCCTCCTCGGGCACGATCTTCGAGATCACACCCTTGTTCCCGTGGCGGCCGGCGAGCTTGTCGCCCTCGGCGATCTTGCGCTTGATCGCGACGTAGACGCGGACCAGATCGTTGACGCCCGGGGGCAGGTCGTCGCCGTCGTCGCGGCTGAACGTCAGCACCTCGATCACGACACCACCGGCGCCGTGCGGGACTTTCAGCGAGGTGTCACGGACCTCGCGCGCCTTCTCCTTGAAGATCGCGCGGATCAGCTTCTCCTCGGCAGTCAGCTCGGTCTCGCCCTTCGGCGTCACCTTGCCGACCAGCAGATCGCCGGCGTCAACCTCGGCGCCGACCCGGACGATCCCGCGCTCATCCAGATTGCGCAGGCTCTCCTCGGAGCGGTTGGGGATGTCGCGAGTGATCTCCTCGTCGCCGAGCTTGGTCGTGCGGGCGTCGATCTCGTACTCCTCGATGTGAATCGAGGTGAGTTCGTCCTCCTTGACCAGGCGCTCGGAGAGAATGATCGCGTCCTCGAAGTTGTAGCCCTCCCAGGACATGAAGGCGACCAGGCAGTTCTTGCCGAGCGCGATCTCGCCACCGCCGGTGGAGGAGCCGTCGGCGAGCACGTCGCCCTCCTTCACCTTCTGGCCGGTCTTGACGATCGGCCGTTGGTGGATGATCGTGCCCTGGTTCGAGCGCGTGAACTTGAGCAGCGTGTACTCGTCCTTGCCCTCGGCGTGCGCGATCACGATGCGATCGGCGTCGACGTGGGCGACCTCGCCGTCGTGCGTGGCGAGGAGGACGTCGCCGCTGTCAACGGCGGCGCGGCGCTCCATGCCGGTGCCGATCAGCGGCGGATCCGGTTTCAACAGCGGCACCGCCTGGCGCTGCATGTTGGAGCCCATCAGCGCCCGGTTGGCGTCGTCGTGCTCGAGGAACGGGATCAGCGAGGTTGCCACCGACCAGATCTGGGACGGTGAGACGTCCATCAGATCGACTTCCTTGGGGGTGGCGGTCGCGTACTCCTGCTCGCCGGCGCGGACGAGGACGGTCGGGCCTTTGAGCTTGCCGGTCTTGGAGTCGAACTCGGAGTTCGCCTGGGCGATCACCTTGTCCTCCTCCTGGGTGGCGTCGTAGTGCACGATCTCTTTGCTGACCACACCGTCTTCGACCAGCCTGTACGGGGTCGTGACGAATCCGTGCTCGGAGACCTCCGCGTAGGAGGCCAGCGAGCCGATCAGGCCGATGTTCGGTCCCTCCGGGGTCTCGATCGGGCACATCCGGCCGTAATGGGTCGGGTGCACGTCGCGGACCTCGATCGGGGCACGCTCGCGGGTCAGGCCGCCGGCACCGAGAGCCGAGAGACGGCGCCTGTGGGTGAGCCCGTCGAGGCTGTTCGTCTGGCTCATGAACTGCGAGAGCTGCGAGGAGCCGAAGAACTCCTTCATCGCCGCGACGACAGGGCGGATGTTGATGATCGTCTGCGGGGTGATCGCGTCCGAGTCCTCGGTGGTGAGGCGCTCGCGGACCACGCGCTCCATCCGGTAGAGGCCGATCCGGAAGGCCTCCTGGATCAGCTCGCCGACCGTACGGAGGCGGCGGTTGCCGAAGTGCTCGTACTCGTCGAGGTGCTCGTAGACGGGCTCGCGGGGGTAGGTGATGGCCTCCGCGGCGTAGTCTTTGATCGGGTTCTCCTCGTCGATCTCCTCGGGGATCCCGAGCAGTTTCGGCAGCAGAACGAGCTCTTTGACCAGGGCGATGATGTCGTCGTGGGTGAGCACCCGCGTCTCGAGATCGATGTCGAGATCGAGACGGGCGTTGAGCTTGTAGCGACCGACCCGGGTGAGGTCGTAGCGCTTGGAGTCGAAGAAGAGCTGCTCGAGCAGTCCACGGGCGGCGTCGACTGACGGCGGCTCGCCCGGGCGCTGCTTTTTGAACAGCTCGATCAGGGCGCCCTCTTCGGTCCGGGTCGCTTCCGTGTCGGCCTCGATCGTGTGCCGCATGTAGATCGAGTTGTCGAACATGTCCAGCAGCTGCTGGTCCTCGACGTAGCCCATCGCGCGCAACAGCACCGTGACCGGAAGTTTGCGCTTGCGGTCGATGCGGACGAAGACTTTTCCTTTTTTGTCGACTTCGAGCTCCAACCAGGAGCCACGGGCCGGCATCAGGTTGGCGATGAAGACCTGCTTTTCAGGGTCCTTCGGCGCCATCACGTAGGCGCCAGGCGAACGCACGAGCTGCGTCACGACGACGCGCTCGGTGCCGTTGATGATGAAGGTCCCGCGCTCGGTCATCCACGGGAAGTCACCCATGAAGACGGCCTGCTCGCGGATCTCGCCGGTCTCCTTGTTCTGGAAGGCGACGGTCGCGGTCAGAGGCCGCGAGTACGTCATGTCCTTCTCACGGCACTCATCGATCGAGTGCGGTGGCTCCTCGAACTTGAAGGCACCAAAGACGATCTGGAGATTCCCCGTGTAGTCCTCGATCGGGGATATGTCGTTGATCGTCTCCCTCAGCCCACCACTCTCGGGATCCGTCAGTTCCTCAAAGGAACGTCGCTGGATATCGATCAGATGCGGGACCTCGAGGGGGTTCTCTAGGCGGGAAAAATTCCTACGGGTTACGGGGGCAGCGTTGGAACGTGCCAAAGTCGGCGACTCCTCGGGCGGTCAGAGGGACGTGGATACAGCGCAAGATTGGGCAGGGGTACTCAAATGAAGCGCGACCGCGAAAAATAACACACCGCTGCTCGCGGCCGCGAAGTTGGCTCTGGGAGTGGGCTTCCCAGGACCGGGGGACGGCGCTCTATTTGAGCTCGACCGTCGCCCCAGCCTCCTCGAGGTCGGCCTTGAGCTTCTCGGCCTCGTCACGCTCGATGCCCTCTTTGATCGGGCCGGGAGCGGCGTCGACCAGAGCCTTGGCCTCTTTGAGGCCGAGGCCGGTAGCGGCGCGGACGACCTTGATCACGGGGACTTTCTGTCCGCCGACCTCGGTGATGACGACGTCGACCGTCGAAGCCTCTTCCTCGCCACCGCCCTCAGCCGGGGCACCGGCAGCGGCCGGGGCCGCGGCGGCAACCGCGGTCGCGGAAACGCCGAACTCCTCCTCGAGCGCTTTGATCCGCTCGGAGAGCTCGAGGACGGAGATGCCCTTCAGCTCCTCGATCCAGTCCTCGGTCGAAATCTTCGTTGCTGCTGCCATCTGGTGTTACCCCTCTTCCTCGTTCGAATCTGAAGTTTTCTCGTCGGCAGAATCGTCTGCCTCAGCTTTGGGCTCCTCAGCCGCAGTCTCTGACTCGGGCTCGGGCTCCGCGGCGACCTCCTCGGTCGCCTCGGCGCCGGGCGCCTCGGGCTCGGCCTCGGCGGCTGCCTCGGGCGCCGCCTCGGGCTCAGGCGCTGCCTCGGCCTCGGGCGCTGCCTCGGGCTCGGGCTCGGCGGCTGCCGGCGACTCACCGCTGACAAGTCCCTTCTCGGCGATCTGGCCGAGCTGCAGCGCGAGGCCCTGGATCATCGATCCGAGGCCGCGGACCAGGCCGGTGATCGGACTGGCGACGACGCCGGCGAACTGGCCGTAGAGGACCTCGCGGCTGGGCAGGCGGGCAATCAGGACGAAGGCGGTCTCGTCGAGCGAGGTCGCCTGCATGAAGCCGCCCTTGTAGGTGAGCACGTCGTGCTCTTTGTTGAAGGTGGTGATCGCTTTCGCGGCCTGGGCGGTGTCGCCGCGGACGAAGGCGAGCGCGGTCGGCCCCTGCAGCAGCTCGGCGAGCCGGTCCTCGCCCGCTTGCACGGCGGCCAGTTTCGTCAGGCGGTTCTTGACGATGCGGAAGCTGGCGTCGGACTCACGCAGTTTGGTGCGCAGCTCGGCTGCCTGGGGAACGCTGATGCCGCGATAATCGACAGCAAAGATCGCCTCAGATGCCTCGATCTGGGCGGCAATCTCTTGGATGGTGGCTGACTTTTCTTCGCGGTTCATCGTCTTACCTGCACCGGGCTTTTGGGCAGTGCCCCGCCGGTGGTCTGGGGTGAGCGGCGACGCAGTTTAGGGCGTCGGAGCTTCCTCTGCGGTCTGCCCCGCTCCAGCCCCGACCAGCTCGCGCTCGGCGGACTTGGCGGTGTCGACGCGGATGCCGGGCCCCATCGTGCTCGTGAGCGTGCAGGAGATGATGTATTTGCCCTTGGCGGACGCCGGCTTGGCGCGGACGATCTCGTCCAGCACCGCGGTGTAATTGTCAAGCAGCTTGTCGGCGTCGAAGCCGGCCTTGCCGATCGCCATGTGGATGATTGCCTGGCGGTCGGTGCGGTATTCGACTTTGCCGGCCTTGGCCTCGCTGACAGCCTTCTCGACGTCCTCGGTGACGGTTCCGACTTTGGGGTTCGGCATCTTGCCCTGCGGACCGAGGACGCGGCCGAGCTGGCCGACCACCGGCATCATGTCCGGGGTCGCGATCGCGACGTCGAAGTCGGTCCAGCCCTCCTGGACTTTTTCGGCCAGATCCTGGCCACCGACGACGTCGGCGCCGGCGGCCTCTGCATCACGCGCCTGCTGACCCTGGGCGAAGACGGCGATCTTCACGTCTTTGCCGAGTCCGTGCGGAAGCGCCAAGGTGCCGCGCAACTGCTCGTCCGCGTGGCGGACGTTGACGCCGAGCAAGAAGTGGACCTCGACGGTCTCGTCGAACTTGGCGCTGGCGGTCTCCCTGACCAGGTCGATCGCCTCTGCCGCGGGGTAAGCGCGGTCGCGGTCGACCTTGTCGTACTGCTGGCGGTATCGCTTGCCGTGAGCCACGAAATCTCCTATTTGACGTCGACGCCCATCGAGCGGGCGGTGCCGGCGATGATCTTCGAGGCGGCGTCGATGTCGTTGGCGTTGAGGTCGGGCATCTTGCGTTCGGCGATCTCGCGAATCTGATCCTGGGAGATCGTCCCGACTTTGTTGACGTGCGGCTCGCCGGAACCCTTCGGGATCCGGATCGCCTCCTTGATCAGGACGGCGGCGGGAGGCGTCTTGGTGATGAAGGTGAACGAGCGGTCCTCGTAGACCGTGATTTCGACCGGGATGATCGTCCCGCCTTCGGACTGGGTCTGCGCGTTGAACGCTTTGCAGAAGTCCATGATGTTGACGCCGTGCTGGCCCAGCGCAGGACCGACCGGCGGCGCCGGGTTGGCGTTGCCCGCCTGGATCTGAAGCTTGATGAGGGTGAGTACTTTTTTGGCCATGAGGGGTTGGTGAGGGTAGCGGTCTTGGCGACCTAGATCTTCTTGACCTGGTCGTAGCCGACCTCGACCGGGGTCTCACGACCGAAGATCGAGACCAGAACCTTGAGTTTCGCCGCGTCCTCGTTGATCTCGGCGATCTCGCCGGAGAAGTCCGAAAGCGGGCCTGAAATGACTTTGACCGATTCGCCGATCGCGAACTGAGCCTGGGTGCGCGGGCGCTCCGCGGTCTCGCGGTGCAGGAGACGGTCGACCTCAGGTTTGGAGAGCGGCACCGGCTTGTTGCGGGAACCGACGAAGCCGGTCACGCCGGGGGTGTTCTTGACCAGGCCCCAGGCGTCGTCGGTCATCTCCATGTTGACGAGGACGTAACCGGGCATCGTCCGTTTCTCGGTCTGGATTTTCTGCCCGTCCTTCATCTCCGAGACCTGCTCGGTGGGGACGACGACCTGCCGCACGTTGCGGTTCTGGCTCATCGTCTGCACCCGGTGCTCGAGGTTGTGCTTGACCTTGTTCTCGTGCCCGGAGTAGGTGTTGATCACGTACCAGCGATACAAATCAGAAGCCTTTGTTCGGAGATCCCGCGACTACAGGATCAGCTTGATGAGTTCGTTGAAAATCGCGTCGAGGGCGCCCAGGTAAGCGGCTGCCACGGCGACGAAAAGGACGGTGACGGCAGTTGCCTGGATCAGCGTGTCGCGATCCGGCCACTGCACTTTCTTCAGCTCCGCCCAGCAGGAAAGCAGGAATCCGATCACGCCGCCGCGCTGGGAGCGTTCGGCCTTCGCCTGTTTCTGTTTCTTTTCGAGCTGCTGGGACTCGCGGCGCTTCTGCTCGTCGCGCTGGCGCTTCTCCGCTTCCTTCTGCGTGCGGGCTTCGGCGCGACGGTCCGAGCGAGTCGCCTTCGGCGCGTCCGGCGTCTCCAGCTCGGACTCGGGAACGCCGGCGGCCATGCCGGCCTCGACCGCCTCGATCTCGGCTATGTCGCCGGAGATCGGAACCTGGGTGTCGTGCTGCGCGCGCGAAGTGGCGGCCTCGCGGCCACCGTCAGAGCGTTTGCGCTCCTCAGCTTCCCGAGCCCTACGCTCGGCCTTCCGCTGTGCGCGCGTTTTGGCCATGGGTGATTACCGCGTCTCCTTGTGAGCGGTGTGGTGACCGCACCAGCGGCAGAACTTGCGCATCTCGATGCGATCCGGCGAGTTACGCCGGGACTTATTGGTCTGGTAATTCCTGCGCTTGCAGTCTTCGCAAGCCATCGTTACCGCAATGCGGACATCTCCGCGAGCCATTGCTTCCCTCTTCCTAACTCTGCCGTTACAAGGAAAAGCCTCGGGCCCAGGGCGCGAGGCTGGTGCAAGGATAGCGGGCTGCTGCTGCCCGGGTTTACTTGAAGCGAAGCGTGCGCGAGGTGCGGACCGGCTCGCCGGTCGGCTGCGCCGTCTGAGCGGTCACGCGGGTCTTCACCGAGACGAGGCCGTCGAACATGCCCCGCTGCTCCCCCAGCGGCACGACGACGACCCGCTCCTCGCCGCGGTCGATCGAGAAGGGAACCTCTGGCGGTTCGCCGGGAGCTTCGATCGAGAGAGTGCCGACGCAGCTGCGAGAACCGCTGCCCTCGCACCTGACCGTGACCAGTGCGCCGGGCCCGGCCACCGTCGCGGTCGCGCGGGTGAACTCGATCGACATCCCAGGCTCGACCTGAGAGGAGCTGGCGGCAGCCGGCGGCGTCAGTGCCTTGCCGGCGGCGAGGCCGGGAGAGGCGCCGGCGGCCGGGGCCAAGGCGGCTGCGAGGAGGGCGGCGGAGGTGAGGCCAAGGGCGGCGAGGCGGCGGGTCCCTGCGAAGTCCATGGGGTAATGGGACCACATATGTACGACAACTTCTCTAGTCCAAACGTCCAGAGCGCGGCCGTGGGGCTAAAGTCGGCGCCCGAGCCGCTTACAGAGCCAAGAAACCGCGCCTGGGCGGACAATTGTCGAATCGTCTTTTGGCTACAAACCGAGCGTTTTGGCGATGATCGTGCGCTGGATCTCGGAAGTGCCGCCGTAGATGGTCGAAACCATCGCGGCGCGCACGAGGCGCTCCATGTCGTACTCGGAGGAGTAGCCGTAGCCGCCCATCAGCTGCATGCCCTCGATCGTCGTCCGTTTCGCGACTTCGGTGACGAAGAGCTTCACCATCGAGGCCTGCTGAGGCAGCATCCGGTCGGGGTCCTCGTCGGTCAGGGTCGCCACCCAGCGCGTCATCAGTCGGGCCGCCTCGAGGTCGGTGGCGAGATCGGCGAGACGGTGTTGGAGGGCCTGGAAGGAGCCGATCGGCCGACCGAACTGGCGCCGCTCCTTGACGTAGGAGAGAGCGTCGTCGAAAGCGCGCTGGGCGATTCCCAGCATCGTCGCCGCGAGGATCAGGCGCTCGACGTTGAGGCCGGCCATCAGCTGCGTCCAGGCCTGGTCGACCTCGCCGAGGACGGCATCGGCAGGGACCTCGCAGTCGGTGAAGTAGAGGTGGTTGGTCTCGCGGCCGCCCATCGTCTCGATCGGGACGATCTCCATCCCCTCGGCGCCCTGCGGAACCCAGATCATCGTCATCCCCTCGTGCTTGCTCTCGCCGCGGGTGGTGCGGCAGACGACGAGGACGTGGTCGGAGATGTGGGCGTTGGAGCAGAAGACCTTCTGGCCGTTGAGGACGAAGCCGCCCTCGACCGCCACGGCGCTGGTACTCAATGCTGCGACGTCGGAGCCCGCCTCGGGCTCAGTCATCGCGATCGCCTCGACGGCGCCGCCGGCGATGCCGCCGAGGACCTTCGCCTTCTGCTCCTCGCTGCCGAAGCGCTGGGCGGCTCCGGCGACGATCAGCGTCGTCGCGTAGCCGCCGATCGGAGCCAGCCCGCGCGAGGTCTCCTCCATGAACAGGCAGGCGTCGAGCATGGAGCCGCCGGAGCCGCCGTACTGCTCGGGGATCGTCACCCCGAGCCAGCCGAGCGCGGCCATCTGCTCGTAGATCTGAAAGCTGTGGTGCTCGGTATAGCCCTCGGTCAGCCGCTCACGCTGATCCTGCGTGCCGCACTCGCGGTCACAGAAATTGCGGATCGCGTCGACGAAGTCGTTCTGCTCGTCGGAGAGGGCAAAGTCCACGGCGCCAGCCTATATATCGAGCGCCGCGCCTGGCCATTCAGCCAACGGGGCTCGGCACCTCGGCATACCCGCGGGTTCTTTGGCTAATCCTCGTGTCGCTTGGCCAGAGCGTCGGCCCGCTTCTCAGCGTCTTCGGCCCGCTTGACGGCCACGGCAGCCCTGAGGCGGGCCGCAGCGGCTCGCTCGGTGGCTAGCTGCACGCGATCGTCCAAGGCCGCTGCTGCGGTTTGCTCGGTGGACACCGGCTCAGCCTCGACCGGATCTTCGAGCTCCTTCTGCTGCACGTCGAGCATCGACTGGCGGCGGTCGCGGCCGCTCTGCCCCTGGTCCAGCTGTTCCTGGTGAGCATCGCGACGCGCCTGTGCCAGGCCCTGCTCTCGCTGGCGATGCTGGCGCTGGAGGCGACCAGCGCCATCCTCGGGGACGGCCTCCTGGTCGTCGCTGTCGATCGAAGCCTGGGAGTCGTCAAGCCGCTCCTGCTCGACGTCCTCGATCGCCTGCTCCCGATCACCGATCGTCTGGTCGAGGTTGGCGAAGGCGTGCTCTTTGTCGAGCTCACCCTGCTGGTCGTTGGCGGTGACATCAGCTGGCATTGCAAAGCTCCTTGTCGTTGGGGAAGCAGAGGTCGATCGCGGCGGGGCGGCCGAACAGGTAGCCCTGCCCAAAGTCGATTCCCATCGCGGCGAGAAGGTCTCGGGTCTCGGCGGTTTCGATTCCCTCGGCGATCGTCTGCTGCCCAAATCCCTTGGCCAGGTCGACGACGGCACGGACAACGCGCTGGCTGCCCTCGTTGACGGTGAGGTCGCGGACGAACTCCATGTCGATCTTGAGGTAGTCGATTGGCAGCTGCTTCAGGTACATGAAGCCGCCGTACCCGGTGCCGAAGTCATCGAGAGCGAAGCCGCAGCCGAGCCGAGCCAACTGCTCAACGAAGCGCCGCGCCGCGTGCTCGCTTTTGATCAGGGCCGTCTCCGTCAGCTCGATCGCCAGCAGCGCCGGATCGGCGGCGGATCGCTTCAGCTCGGCGCCGATGAAATCACTCATCCCCGTTTTCCCAATCGACTGGGCCGAGAGGTTGACATTGACGCGATGACCGCGGGCCGCCAGATCCACCGCCTTCTTCACCATGAATTCGTCGATCTCGACGATCAAGCCAAACTCCTCGGCAACGGGAAGGAAGTGGCCGGGAGCGATCGGCAAACCTTCCTCGTCGAGCATCCTCAGCAAGAGCTCGTGGTGGCTGGCCCTACCGCTCGCGAGGGGAACAATCGGCTGGGCGAAGGCGACCAGACGTTCGTCGTCGAGCGCGTCCCTGATCTTGCCGATCCAGCTCAGCCCTTCGAGCTTTTCGCGGGCGAGCCTCTCGCTCGAGCGCTGCTCCGTGACGTCGGCGAAGACGATCACGGTGCCGTGCTCGCCCAGTTCGCTTTCGAAAGGAGCGGCGGTATAGGAGATCTCGATCTCGGTGTGATTGCGGCCGACGATCCGCTCGGACTCGACCCGCGTCGGCTCGTCGCCCAGCTCCAGGTCGGCGGCCGCGAAGCCCTCGCCCCAATCGCTGGCAATGTCGGCAGGCCGGTGATTCGCGAGCTTGGAGATCGGTTCCCCGATCAGGCCTTCCTCTCGCCAGCCCAGGAGCGCATCGGCTGCGTCGTTCATGTAAGCGAGTCTTCCCTGCGGGTCCAGCGTGATCAGCCCTTCCGCCATGCTGGCCGTGACGGCCTTGAGGTAGTCGCGAGCTCCCCGGAGGTCGTTCTCCATCGCCAACCGCTGGCCAAGGTCGACAGAGACGCTGACCACCCCGGCGGGGTTGTCGTCGGCGTCCTGGACGGCGGCGAGACGGACAAACGCATCGATCTTCGAACCGTCCCGGTTGGGGCATTCGTACTCCCCCTCCCACTGGCCGGTCTCGATGAACGAGTTCATGATCTCGTCAGCCCGGCCCTCGTCTGCGCCAACGGCCAGCTCAAGCAGCGGCCGACCGCGGGCCTCGCCGAAGCTCCAGCCGTACATCCGCTCCGCAGCGGCGTTCCAGTGGGTCACCCGACCCTCCGCGTCGGTCGCGATTACGGCGGCGTCGACGGCGTCCAGCAGTCGCGCCCGCATTTCCAACTCGGTCTCGGCGGCGATCGCCTTCAGCTTGCGGTCGGTTCTGTCCTGCATCGTTCCGCGGTATCCGACGATCTCGCCGGACAGGAACCGCGGCTCGCACCGGATCTCCCCGTAGCGAAGCTCCCCCTTGCGGTCGAACCGGAACTGGACGACTCCGCTCTTCCCCCTCTCCGCAGCCCCCTTGAAAACGGATTCAAGGAGCGGAGCATCGTCGTCATGAACCGCCTGCATGGCTTCCGCGAAGGTGCTCGGCGTCCGCTCGTCCGGCGCGTGACCGAACAGAAGAAGCATCTGCGGCGACCACCAGAGTCGGTCCGTGCGCAGGTCGCGCTCGAACACTCCGATCTCCGCGAGGCGTTGAACCAAGCCAAAGCGCTCGCTTTCCCGGGCCTGATCAAGCGAGTCCAGCTGTTCGAAACCCGACATCCCTTTGTCTCTCCCTGGGCACATCGACCCGTCCGGAGTCCACGTTTGGTGGCTGGAGGCGGAGGGTCGGTGTCAGAGACAGGTACCACTGTCTGACAGGGGAGCAACCGTCACTTGGTCATCGACATGCTACATGTGCACCCAAACCGTGAAGGTTGAAGAACCGGGCGAGCAACATTTGGTCGGCTCGATCGTTCAACGTATTCAGCGCTCTTCGGGGGCGTCGGGTTGCGCTCAGAATGGAAAGCCCGGAACGAGACTCGAACTCGTGACCCCTTCCTTACCATGAAGCGGCAGGGTCGCTGGCCCTAGCCGGTCGCCGCTGCCTTTGGCCTCAGAGCTACAAGTTGTCCGTTGCAGTAGTCGGTATTGATCGGTCCTCATCGGTCCCCGCGCTGCCTTGCAGGCTGCCAAGCGGTTGAGAGCGTCGGCCCATCCGGGCCTCTAGCTTCGCCCGCCGTTTGGAGCTGCGCTCTGCGCTCTTGATCTCCTCGACGTAGACGCGGCGGGTGACCGTCGAATCCTTGTGCCCTAGAAGCCAGCTCGCCTCCTCGGCACCGTCCCCGTCCTCGATCACCTGAGACGCGGCCGTGTGCCGGAAGGAATGGAAGCTCGGCAGCTCTCCCCGCTCGACCTTGACCGGCTTGTCGTCGGCGTCGGTCGCGCTGAGGACCGGGAAAGCAAGCCGGCCGTTGTCGAACTTGGCTCGCTTCATCGTTGCTCGCAGCTCGCGGGAGACGTTGCGCTGCGAGAGGGGTCGGCCTGAGCGGGTGCAGAACACATAGCGCGGTTCCCCGTTGAGCCCGCGTCGATCGGCGGTGCCGAGTAGATGGGTGGCAAGCAGGACGGCAAGGCTGCGGGGTATCTCGATCGTGCGCTTGGCTGCCTTGGTCTTGAGCGGGACGCGCTCGCCCTTGCGGTCTACCTGGTGGGAGAAGCCGATCGAGGCGGCGTCCAGGTCGGCTAGGTCTAGGTTGTCCTCGGTCAGTCCCAGCGTTTCCGAGATTCGACTACCTACCGTTCCAGCCGTGGCGAAGATGATCCGGTTCTGACCGACCGCAGCGCGAAGCGTTGCCGCTAGCTCAGCCTCGGTGAACGCTCTCCCCGATGGCCGCACCTCTCCACGAAAACCCCGACCGCGCCAGCCAAGCATTCGGCGATCGGATGCGCGAGCTACGAGCCCGCGAAGGCGTCTAGCAGGACAGCCTTGCCGATGCCTCAGGGATGCATCCGACCTCAATTGGCCGGATCGAGCGCGGCGGTCGCGAGCCTCGACTGACCACGATCCTGAAGTTGGCCGATGGCCTCGGCATCGAACCAGGCGAGCTGGTCAACAAGCTAGACGCCTGAGCACCGGCCGACCTTCGGCGAGCCGCGCGGTGCAGTGGGCTCAAGCAGTTTGCTCGAATAGCGGTAGTCAATCCCGGCGACTCGTGAATGTGTACTAGGAGCGCCGTTATGCGCGATACCCTTCGCGCGGATGAAGGTCTCCGACTATTTCAAACTCGATCAAAGCCAGGGTACGCTCGACTTCATTGATGTCGCGATTGACGGCGACACCAACGCATACATTGAGCCCCGCGCCATTCGCCGTCTTGAAGATGATTGGGCCAAAGGGTGCGTCGGCCTACTTCAGAATTTCTTTGATCACCTCCTTGATGCGGTCCGAGATGACAATCGCAAACGCGGCTTCCATCTCCTCTATGGACTAAGGGAGCCCAACGAGACCCATCTCGGGATGTCAACCGAGCGACCAAGAGGTACCGGCCTAGGGCCAGGTCTCATCGAGAAAGTCTGGAACCGGCTAAGGGAAAGCGAGGCAGCCAAGACCGGCCTACTCAATGACCTGGAGGAGACGGCCCTCGTGGTCCGGGAAATCGACGTAGATCGAATCTCCGATATCACGACGAATATCCTCCGGCAGCCCCTTATCGACTACACGCAGGAGATGGCAGGGCACTACGGCATCCCCACCGAGCAGCTCGCCGCTGGCCGCATCTGGGACCCGGCAGCGGGAATGTGGAGTGAAAACACCTACGCCGCCCTCCCGAAAACGCCAGTTGGTCCGTTGCTACTGGTCCCGAAGGTGATCGTTCGGCGCAGGCTCGACTTCAATGCCGACGAGTACTACAACCACTACATCCTCCAAGCCTTGGGCGAGCAGGAGATTTCAGCCGGATCGGGCCTTGTCCAAGTCCTCAAAGACGGTCGCCAGCGGGTCTACAAGAAGGATCTGAAGAAGAAATACGCCGACCCTGACTCGACGCTCAAGGAGAAGAACGAGAAACACACCCTCGCTGACCCGAAGATCCTGGAGCAGTATCGGGCCGACAAGGCGAAGCAAGAGCATCGCGACCCTCCGCTGACCTTCGAGGATTTCGAGCGCCTAACTGGGTCACCGCTGCCCGACTGGGACGCCCTCCTAGGTGAGATCACCGCTTTGAAGCCTGGCCACGGGGACTCGGAAGCCTTCCACCGAGCGATTGAGAAGTTCTTGACGGCCTTTTTCTATCCGTCTCTAACCGAGCCTCGCATCGAGTCCGAGATTCATCAGGGTCGAAAGCGGGTCGATATCCGCTACGCGAATACGGGCATCGGCGGGTTCTTCGGGTGGGCGCAGAAGAACTACTTTCCGCAGCCGTATTGTTGGATCGAGTGCAAGAACTACAAAGCTGATCTGAAGAATGATGAGCTTGATCAGATCTCAGGCCGATTCAGCGATAAACGTGGAAATTTCGGCCTCCTGGTCTGCCGCCAGTTCAAGAAGAAGTCGGAGTTCATCGACCGCTGCCGGGATACTGCAAAGGACGATCGCGGCTTTGTCATCGTGCTTGACGATGGCGACTTGGTCGATCTTGTGAAGGCGCGGAAAGAAGACGAAACCGACGAGGGAAACAGGGTCTTCGCTTTTTTAACGGATCGGTTCGCCGAAATCCTTTGATCGCGTGACAGGTCATTGGCACCCTTGGGAGGGAGCCATTGGCCGGACGCTTAGCTGCCGGCATGGCCTCGCCGGGTCCTTTGGACCCAGTCCACCAATTCTTCCGCCACCCCCAAGGAGCGGCGTGCATCAAGCTCGGCAGCGCGGGCTCCGCGATGAACGATGTTGTTTCGACGCTCGACGTGATCCCTGTAGTCGCGCCACCAATCCTCCTCGGTCGGCGTCTCCCCGATGACCGCAGCGAAGACTTTCTGAGCCCGCTTGTCGATGAGAGACCAACTGCGGGGACCGTCGATTGCCATTCGGGCAAGCGACCCCTCCGGGGCATCGACGCCCGTCTCGACCGCCTCCTTGATCTCAATCTCGCAGGCAATCTGCGCAGCGACGATCGCCAACTCGTAGCGCTGTTGTTCGATCATGTCCGACGCTTCATCGAAGTGCTGTAACCAGAGCGGGTCCGCCCCGGCATTCATGTAAACACCAACGAACCGAGGCTCGGGCTGAGGCGGTAGCCCTCCTTCCTTCCGCATCTTGGCGTAGAGGTCTTCGGCCTGCTGTCGGGCGTCGGCCGGATCGACGGCATCGACGTACAGCTCGATCTTAGGCTCGCCTCCGGGTATCGGCTCCCAGTCCGGGTTTACCGGCGCGGCGTAGAGGATGAAGTTCGCGGCCCCGATGACTCGCGGCCCCGAGTAGTCCAGGGCAGGAATATCCCCCTCGGCGATGACGAATTCGACGCCGGCTCGAATCTTCTGGCCACAGTCGTCCGGCTCTCCCATACGGGCATGGTCGGCCTTCGATCGGATGCAAGTCGAGGCTCTTGCCGGGCAGCAGCGGATGGACCCGCGCGGCGGGTTTCTTGCCGCTATTGCGGGGTCTCCTGGGGCACCCCGTCGCAAGCCTCCCTAGAGTCGGTCACCTAACCCGACCACGGAGGCGGCATGGCAATTAAGACCGAGTACAGGCTGTACTTCAAGCACGAGGAGGACGGCGACAACGACGGTACCTCGCTACAGATCAGCGCCAATAGTCCCGATGGGGAAACCGCTGTATGGCTTTGCTCTTCCGACGACGACGAGTACGGCCATGCGAAGTTCCTAGTCAAAATGACCAAGGACGAGGCACTGGAGTTGAAGGCGATCCTAGGTGTGCTCACCGAAACCGCGACCTCCGAGGAGGAAGTCACCGCTGGGGTCGCGTCGTGACGGTCGCCTATCGGGTCAGCCCAGCCGGCGGCACCGAGGTTCTGGAGATTGAGCCGATTACTGATTCAGATGCTCCGGGCGCGTGGTTCACGACCACGGACGGCGATAACCCGGCAGTGGCGGTCAAGTTGAATCTGACCGAAATCTCAGAGTTGCGGGACGTGCTGACGAAACTGGAGAGCCACCTCAGAGGGGAGTAGTCCACTTCCCCCAGACACAAGGAATCCCGACGCGGATTTAGACTCCGGCCGGGATTCGTACGCCCTTGCCTACGACTGTCGGGGTACCCCTTTTGAGGTGCCATTCGGCTCGCTCAGAAGGCTCCGAGGGGGCGGGTCGCAGTCCGCTGATCCTCTATGGCGGCGGTTTCCAGTGACAGGCTGTCGGCTGGACCCAGTGGACTCGCCGGCTGGGACCGCAGAAAAAGAGTTGCAGACTCAGCGGCGGCAACTTTGCAGCGGCGACGCAGGTAGTCAACTCCGCCCTTTGAGAGACGAGCTGGCTGCCGATCTACGCTAGCTCTGCTTCGTGGGTCTCGATCAGGAAAAGGGCCATCGAGCCCGCGAGGTTGACGGCGAGCGAAGCGTGACGCGGGGCCGGCTTATAGCGCTTGCGTCCAGCGCCGTGAGCGTCGCCCGCCTTATTGCGGAGGCTCCCGAGACCGACTACTACCGAATGGCAGCCACCGAGCACCTGCTTGAGCGCCTGCTCGGTATGGGCTCCCGCCGACAGGTTCATCTCCTTGCTCACTGCTTTGTAGAGAGCAGGCAGATCGGCGTCCGATTTGTAGGCGACTTCCCGATCGTCGAGGATCGTCTTCAGCGTGGACTCCAGCAGCGTCCGCGCCGTGGTGATCGCGCCGTCAGGGTTCGTGTCGCGCCGATCGAGAGCGCGGGACCAAGCCTCGCTGACCGACTCGGCGTTGAGCCGGGTTGCCGCCAGCGTCATCAGCTCGTCGGCGGGGTGCTCGGTCGCGGAGTAGAGAGCTTCGAGGATCGGATCTATCAGCGCGTGGGCTGCTTCGCGGCGCAGCCTCCAAGACCCCGCCCCGGTCGCCTGCGAACGCAAGTAGCCCCAGAGGAGATCGGGAGTCGCGTATTTCCGTAGCCCTTTCTGGCCAACGCGGCGGGCGGTCGGTGACTCGAATAGGCGCTTATGAACCGCCCGGTACTCGGCTTTCGGAACGTCGCCGCCCTCGGCAATCGTGATCGCGAAAGACAGCAGGGTCTCACCCGCCTCCGCTGCCCCAAGTTCGTCTTGTACGTCGAGCGTCGCCATTTGGGAATCAGTGTAGATCCGCTCCGCGACCTGTCCGACCCGGTAGTCAATCGCCTTCGACCCCCAAATATCTCTAGCTCGACTGACCGGCTGGGAGAGCGAAAGGCGATTCTCAATCTCCGCCGATCCAGCCTCGCCGGTGAGCGTCACCGCTTCGCAGAACCATCAGGCCTTGCCCTGTAGCTGCCGTAGATCCCTGTTGAGCAGCCACAGGAGGCCGACCGCTACCAAAGCGGCAAGGGATGCGACCAGGACCCCTACGCCCACAGCTGAGTGGGGCGCAGCCATGAGGCCGCAAAAACCAGCGACCGCCAGCCCGGCCGCAACGGGACGGCGACAGAGCCGTTCGGCGACGGCTTCGATCCAACCGCTGAATCTGAGGAGCGCCGACACCCACTCAGGATAGCTCCGGTAGTCAATTAGCCCATCGGTATAGACGGCGGAACACTGTCTGGCGCTGGTGAAGCGGGGTGCCGGGGAGGAAGTAATAGGGGGGGTCTCGGAGGAGAAAGGCTGCCAATCCGCTGCCATTTGGCCTGCTTTGACTACCTCAACTGGACCCCCCAGAACGCTGAAACCCCGCCGTAGCGGGGAATCGTGCGAAGCCCGGAACGAGACTCGAACTCGTGACCCCTTCCTTACCATGGAAGTGCTCTACCAACTGAGCTATCCGGGCGGGCGACTCCCTGCGGAGTCAAACCTGCTGAGCGGCGATCTTAAACGGTCACGGAGGAACGCGATGAAACTCAACAAGCTCTTCGACAGAGCGAAGAAGACGATCGACGATCGGGGCGGGATCGAGAGCCTCAAGGGCGACGCGCAGGAGCTAAAGAACATCGCCGCGGGCAAAGGCAGCATCAAGGACAAAGCCAAGGACGCGGCGGCTGCGATCAAAGAGCCGGGCGCGCCCGGCGGCGAGAAGACGGGAGGCTCGGGTGCAGACCGACGTCATAAACAACCCTGAGCAGAACCGCTATGAGGTTCGGCAAGGGGAGGAGATGGTCGGCTTCGTCACCTACCGCGAGCGGCCGGGGCTGATCGCCTTCGTGCACACCGAGACCGACAACCGGCTCGAAGGCCAGGGCCTGGCCAGCACCCTGATCGCCGGCGCCCTCGACGACGTGCGCGAGCGCGGCCTCGAGGTGTTGCCGTTCTGCCCGTTCGCCAACAGCTACATCCAGCGCCACCCCGAGTACGCCGACCTGGTCCCGGAGGCTTACCGGGAGCAGTTCCACCTGGGGGTCGGCGAGACCCCCTCAGTCTGAGCCGAGGACGACCGGCGTCGAGGGCGGGGCGCCGGTTTCCAGCAGCGTCGCCAGGTAGATGACGACGGGGACCGAGCCGCGGTTGGCGGCGCGGTGGATGTCGGAAGGCTGCTCGACCAGCCACTGGCCCGCGCGCACCTGACCGGTCTGGCCGGTGGCGATCTTGCGGACCAGGCGCGGGTCCTGGTCGGCTTCGCCTTCGCGAACCACGGCGGAGCCGCGTTCGACGGTGTAGGTGAGGGTGCCGGCGCTGACGCGCGAGATCTGGGTGCCGAGATGATGGTGCAGCGCCAGCTTGGCGCCGGGGTTAACGACGACGCGGCTCAGCACCATCGTCCGCTTCGGGGCGCCCTGGACGACGTTAGTCTGGGCGAGTGCGTTGCGGACCACTTCCGGCGCCACCTTCTTCTGCGCGAAGGCCCCCGGGAGGACCGCGCCGAGGGCGAACGAGCAGGCCAGCGCGAGCACGATCAGGAGCTGCGGTTTGCGGAAGCGGGCCACGGGCCGGACCCTATGCAGCCGCGCGGATGGCGCTGAGCCCGAACTCCTCGGCAAGAAGCTCGTAGGAACGGCGGCGGGCCTCGTGGTCGTGGGTGATCGTCACCACGATCGCCTCCTCCGCCCCGTACTCGGCCGCGACCTGCTCGATCTCGGCTCGAACCTGGGCGGCGGTGCCGGTCAGCTTGCGGGGCTTGCGCGGCCGCTCGCTCTCGTAGTCGTGCAGCTCGAAGTAGCGCTCGGCTTTCTCCGGCGGCGGCACCGGAACCAGACGGCCGCGACGCAGCAGGTCGAAGGCCATCCGCCAGCTGGTCGAGATCCGCTCCGCCTCCTCCTCGGTCTCGGCGACGATCGCCCGCACGGCGACGGCGAGCTGGGGCCCCGGCAGCCGCACCCCGGCCTGGAAGCCGTCGCGGTACGTCTCGGCGTAGGGCGAGCCGGCGGGGTTGATGAAGTCGGCGAAGGCGTAACGAAGCCCCATCTCGGCGGCCCAGATCGCACTCTGCGGGGAGGAGCCGAGCAGCCACGGCTCCGGCGCCTCGGGGTTGCCGGGCAGCGAATCGGCCAGCCGCGCCAGCGGATGGTCGGCGGCGAAGCTGCGCTCGAAGTAGGCGAGCAGCTCGGTCAGCTGCTCGGGGAAGTCGTCGGCCATCGCGCGGGTGCGGTCGCGCTGCAGCGCCTGCGTCGTCATCGGGTCGGTGCCGGCGGCGCGGCCGATGCCGAGGTCGATCCGGCCCGGGAACAGGCCCGCGAGCACGCCGAAATTCTCCGCCACCTTGAGCGGGCTGTAGTGGGGCAGCATGACCCCGCCGCTGCCGATCCGCATCCGCTTGGTCGCTGCCGCGATCGGGCCGATCAGGACCTCCGGCGAGGGGCCGCCGACCAACCCGCCGCCGTGGTGCTCGGCCACCCAGTAGCGGTGGTAGCCGAGCCGGTCGCAGAGCTGCGCGAGGTCGATCGAGTTGCGCAGGGCCGCCGCCGCGGTCGAGCCCTCGGAGACCGGGGTCTGGTCGAGAACGCTTATCCGCAGGTCGGCCACGTCGTCGGTGCTATGCCTCGACGGCGGCGCCGTTGGCGGTCAGCGTCACCTCGATGTTGCCCCGGGTCGCGTTCGAGTACGGGCAGACGCCATGGGCCTCGCGGACAAGCTCGACCGCTTCGTCGCCCTCGACCGAGGGCAGGGTCACGTGCAGCTCGACTGCGATCTCGAAGCTGCGGTCCTCGCCGGTGGTCAGGGCGACCTTGGAGTCGATCGCGACGTCGCCGACCTCGGCCTCGTTGCGGCGGGCGACCGCGCCCAGCGCACCCTCGAAGCAGGCGGCGTAGCCGACCGCGAAGAGCTGCTCGGGATTGGTGCCGCCGCCCTCGCCGCCCATCTCGGTGGGGGTGCGGAGGTCGACCTCGAGGGCTCCATCGGAGGTCTTGCCGTGGCCTTGGCTGCGGCCGCCGGTCACATGCGCCTCGGCGGTGTAGAGGACCTTGCTCATCTCGCTCCAATCTCTCGCAGGCTGGGAGCTCCAACTGTAGTCAGCCGGGCCCGCCGGCCTGCCGACTAGCGGCGGCGGATCTGGAATCGGAACAGGGCCGGGGTGCGGTCGCGGTTGCCGGCGGCGTCGACCGCGAAAACCCGGAAGACGTGGCGGCCGCTTCCGAACTTGAATACGCTAGGGGGAGCACAATCTCGGAGCGGCCTGCGGTCGAGCTTGCAGCGAAAGCTCGACCCGGCCTCGCTCGAGCTGAAGCGAAAGCTGACGCGACGCGGCAGCACCCGGGCGCGGATCAAGGCCGGCGGCCGGTGCGTGATCCGGGTCGCGGGTGGCTTGCGGTCGACGGGAGGCGGCGGAGGCTCGGGCGGCAGCGGGGGCGGCGGCAGTTCGGTCACGGTGCGGAAGTTGTTGCCCTCGGCTTCGCGCACGCTCTCGCACCCGACCGGCGCCGGGTCATTCGACTGGGGGTGGAAGTCGATCAGCGTCGAGTCGTTGCCTTCGCCGCAGTCGATCGCGAGGTCGCTGTCCGAACCGCCGGCAGGAGCGGAGTTGGCGAGGATCGAGTCGTCGCCAGCGAGGGCAGCGTAGACGTCAGCGCCCTGGTGGCCGAGCAGTTGGTTGGGGCCGCCATCGCCGAAGAAGACGTCGCCCTGGTTGGAGCCCTCGAGGTCCTCGACACCGCTCAGGGTGTCGGGGCTGTCGCCGCCGCACTCCGGCGTCGTGCCGGCGCCGACGCCGCCGGCTTGGGCGAGGTCGAGCCGGGCGGTGACGCCGACCCCATCCAGGCGCGCCCAGGAGGAGTTGTCGCGGCCGGGACCGCCGACCAGCACCTCGCCGTCGCAGATCGAGACCGAGAGGAAAAGGTCGTTGCCGTTGCCACCGAGCATTTCGTCGGCGCCACCGTTGTGCAGCAGCGCGTCGTCGCCGCCGAGCGCGTCGAGGCTGTCGGCGCCGGAGCCGGGACCGTCGACCAGCACCTCTTCGCTGGCCTCTCCCCCGCCGAGCTCGTCGTTGCCCTCGCCGCCGAGGACGACGACGCTGGTGGTCGCCGGGAAGCCGCTGGCGCTGATCACGTCGTCGCCGCCGAGCCCGGCGAGCAGGACCGAGTCGAGGCCAGCGGGCGGCAGCGGACAGGTGGCAGTCGTGGTGGTGGCGGTGCATCCCGCCGCGGCGCTGGGAGCTTCGTCGAAGCTGGCGCCGGCGAGAGTGAAGCCGACCGATCCGGACCCGTAGGTGGCGACGACGGTGTCGCCGGCGCTGCTGCCGGTCAGGTAGAGCTGCGCCGGGCCCGCTCCCCCCGGGACCATGAATCCGACGCTGACCTTGCTCGGGTCGCGGGGGACGACCGTGCCACCGGCGCTCTGCGTGTCGCCGTCGGCGCCGCCTTCGACCGTGTCAGCGCCGCCTTCGCCGAGGATCACGTCGGCGCCACCGCCGCCGTAGAGCGCCTCCGACCGGCTGCTGCCGACGATCAGGTCCGGGAATGGAGTGCCGACCACGGTCTCGAAGGCGCCGACTTCGACTTCGTCGACGCCGCCGCCGAGCGCGGCGATGCCGTCATTGGCGTTCTGACCTCCATTGCCGAGCTCGATCCGCAGACCGCGTTCGCCCCCCGCCGGCGGGAACCCCGGCGCAGCGACGCTGCCGCCGAACCCGGGCGTGACGCCGGTCGCGTAGCTGAGCGTGTCGATGCCGAGGGCGCCGGTGTCGAAGATGCGGTCGATGGTGCCGTCGCCGCGGACGGCGTCGCTGCCTTCTTCGCCGTCGATCGAGTCGGCGCCGAAGCCGCCGGCGAGGCGGTCGTCGCCGGGGCCGCCGAGCAACTGGTCGTCGCCGATGCCGCCGAAGAGGCGGTCGTTGCCTTCGCCCCCACGGAGGATGTCGTTGCCGCGCTCGCCGAAGACGATGTCGTCGCCAGGGCCGCCGTCGAAGGTCTGGCTGCCGACCCCGAGGTGGCACTCGCTGGGACAGGAGGCGACCGCGGTGATCGGCGCGGCGAGGATCGTGTCGTCGCCGGGCCCGCCCTCAACGGCCTGGATGGAAGGTGGGACGACGATGCGATCGTCACATGGCGTGCCGTGGATCGTGGCGCCGACCCGGGTCGGGCCGTCGCCGCAGCTGGGTGCGGCCGGCTCGGCCCCGGTGGCGGCCGCGGACAGAGCGAGGCAGGCCAGCACCACCGCCGCCAGGGTCACCGTCAACCTGTCACCCGCTCGTCTCATCACATGCTCAATACCCGCTCGCCCCCGTGCGATTCGCTGCCGCCCCCGAAGTTGCCGGACGGCGCGCTCCAGTACTTTGGTCGCGATGCGCAGGACCCGAACGATTCTCTCCCTGTTGGCGCTGTGCGGCCTGGCGGTCCTCGCCTGGGGTTGTGGTGGCAGCAGCCCCGACGACTCGGCACGTCCGGCGCCGCCCGCGACCGAGTTTCCCTCCGCCAAGGGCGAGACGATCGACAGCCTACTGAAGGGCTCGGGGGCGAAGCCGAGCAAGCTGGTCGTCGCGCCGGCCGCGGCGGGCTTCGAGCTCGGTCCGAACCGCTACCCGTTTGGCGTCTTCACGCTCGGCAACCGGCAGGTCGACGACGCCGACGTCGCCCTCTACTTCGCCAAGGACAGCGGCGCGCCCGTGCAGGGACCGCTGCCGGCGGAGGTCTCCTCGCTGGAAACGAAGCCCGCCTACCGGGCGGCCGGCAGCGAGGGCCCGGGCGAGACCCAGACGGTCTACGTAGTCCCCAAGGTCGACTTCGACCGCGACGGCCCCTGGCTGGCGATCGCGATGCTGAAAGGCGAAAACGGGCTGGAAGCCACCCGCCCCACCCAGAGTCCCGTGGTCGGCCAGTTTCCGGACATCCCGGAGATCGGCGACAAGGCGCCGGTGATCCACACGCCGACCGCCGACGACGTCGGCGGCGACCTCGCCCAGATCGACACCGGGATCCCGCCCGACCAGATGCACGCCGTCGATTTCGCCGACGTGCTCGGCAAGAAACCGGTCGTGCTCGTCTTCGCCACCCCCGCGCTCTGCCAGAGCCGCGTCTGCGGACCGGTCGTCGACGAGGTCCAGCAGGTTGCCGACAGATACGGCGACGAAGCCGACTTCATCCACATGGAGGTCTACAACGACAACGACGCCAGCAAGGGCGTGCGGCCACAGTTGACCGCATTCGGGCTCGAAACCGAGCCCTGGACCTTCCTGATCGACAAAAACGGCGATCGTTCAGTGACCGCATCGAGGGGGCCTACGGGGTGGCCGAACTGGAACAGGCGATGAAGAAGATCCTGCCTGGCTGAACAGCCAAGCTCCGCTAACCTCTCGGCGTGGGGTCAGGGGACTCCGCACGCGGTCCCTAGGGAGGCAGGGTCGACGGCAAAACGACGCTGCAAGGAGACAGATGAAGCACTGGTCGGCAGTTCCCGCGCTCGCTCTCGTGCTGTGCTTGGCCCTGGCTGGCCTCGCGGCCCCCGCGCTCGCCAAGGGTGGCGGCAAGGAAAAGCAACCGAAGACGAAGGTCTTCGAAGTCTGCAAGCACGGCTGCAAGTACCGCACGATCCAGAAGGCGCGTCGACGCCGCCGGCAGCTTCAAAGCGAAGAAAGAGAACGCGAAGGTGAAGGCGGTCGTCGCCGTCAAACCCGGCAAGTACGTCGAGGGGGTCGTCCTCGACGGCACCGCGCAGGAAGAAGGACTTCGAGGGCCTGACGATCGAAGGGACGAAGAAGGACCGCAAGAAGGTCGTGCTCGAGGGCAAGAACGCCAAGGGCGAACTCGGCGCCGCCCAGAACGGGATCGAGGCGATCGACGTCGACGGCGTCGTCCTGCGCAACATGTGGGCGCGCAACTACCAGTCCAACGGCTTCTTCGTCCACGCCGACGCCTCCAGCGGCCAGTCACTGCGACGGCTACACGATGGACAACCTGCTGGCCTCGGCCAACCGCTCCTACGGCCTCTTCGCCAAGGGCTGCAAGGGCGGCAAGATGATCAACTCGGCCGGCTACCACCACGGCGACTCCGCCTTCTACGTCGGCGAAACGCCGTGCGACTCGGCCGACCTGGACCAACCACGGCGTCGTGCCGCCGCCGAAGCCGTGCCAGCGCAAGCCGCAGTGGACGCTGCTGAAGAACGACCAGAGCTACGAAAACGTGCTCGGCTACTCGGGGACCAACTCCAAGTACGTGAAGATCGTCGACTCGGCCTTCTACAACAACGGCGCCGGGATCGTGCCGAACACGCTCGACAGCGAGGGCTACGAGCCGAACGGCTGGAACGTCTTCGAAGGCAACGACGTGTTCTGGAACAACTACAACTACTTCCTCTCCGGCGCAGCTTTCCACACCGTCTCCGGCGGGCTCGGGGTGAACTGGCCGGCGCGACCGTCAACTACCCGACCGGCGTCGGCATCGCCCTCTACGGCGGCGACCACAACGTGGTCCGCAAGAACAACGTCTTCGGCAACTACAAGTGGGGCATCGCCTCCTTCTCGGGCCCCGGCGAAACTGTTCGTCGCCAACGAGGGCGACGACGCCAAGAACGTCAACAACCAGATCGTCGAAAACGTGCTCGGCCGCGAAGGCGCCGACCCCAACGGCGAATACGACATCTGGAACGACGCCAGCGGCGGCGGCAACTGCTGGTCGCAAACAGCGCGAACTCGACCTTCGCGCCGGGCAACGGGAAAACCCCGCTGAGCCACGATCTACCCGGCCTGCCCGCAGCCGGAAGTGCTGAACGACACCTCGAAGAGCCTCAACATCACGGCGGGGCTGCAGATCAACCTCGGAAACGAAAGCGACCCGAGCGACGATCCTCGGCTACGCCGGCTCGAACCCGCCGCAGAACCAGCAGTGCACCTGGGTCCGGCGCCTTGCCGCCCACCCGGCGTTCAAGAAGTACAAGCCGGTCGAGGTGGCCGCGCTGCCCGGCGAATTGACGTGCAAATGAGTCGTGCAGCCAAATCCCGGGCCGTTGCCCTGTTGACCGGTTGCGTCGTCGCGGTCGCCCTGCTGGGGGCGTCGGCGAGCGCCAAGCCGGCCGCAAAGCCGAAGACGGTGACCGTCAACGACTTCTACTTCGGGCCGACCGCGGTCACCGTCAACAAGGGCGGCAGCGTCAAGTGGGTCTGGTCCTCGTTCAACACCTATCCCCACGACGTGCACCTCAAGCAGGGGCCGAAAGGGCTGAAGAGCAAGGGCTCCTACTCGACCAAGACGACCGCGGTGACCAACGCCCAGTTCAAGAAGGCGTTCCCCACTCCCGGCACCTACAAGTACATCTGCACGATCCACCCGACGGAAATGAAACTGACCGTCACCGTCAAGAAATAGGCGGACGCGGTGAACCGGGCGATCGACCGCCGCGGCTTCCTGGCGCTGACCGGCGGCGCGCTGATCTGCACGCTCGCGGGTCAGGAAGTCGTCGCCAACGAGGGCCAGATCGACGTCGAGGGGCTCTCACAGCAGGTCAAGGTGCCGCCGAAGGTGGCGGCGGCGGAGTGGAGCGGGGGCGCGCCGGGGGTTCGCCGGCTCGCGTCGCTCGGTCCCGGCGGCAGCACCCGCGAGTACTGGATCGCGGCGGAGACGATGAGGTGGAACATCGTCCCCACCCACCGCGACCAGATGATCGCGCAGAAGGTCAAGCAGGGAAAGACGACCTTCACCGCCTACGGCTACCGCGCCTACACCGCCGGCTTCAAGAAGCCGCTCGGCGCCGGCGACTGTGCCGGGGCCGCTGATCGAAGCCGAAGTCGGCGACACCGTCGTCGTCCATTTCCGCAACAAGCTGCAGGCGCCGGTGACGATGCACCCGCACGGGATCTTCTACTGCCAACGAGATGGACGGCGCCTACAAGGGCAAGTGCACCGACCCGGGCGGCTTCGTCCAGACCAACCGCACCTTCACCTACGTCTGGGAGGCCCAGGAAGGGACCGAAGGGACCTGGCTCTACCACGACCACGGGCCGATGGATCCGCTGCCGGTCTTCAAGGGCTTGTTCGGCCCGCTGGTGATCCGCGCCCCGCGGCGAAACCCGGCCCGAATCGCGAGTTCTTCCTCGGCTTCCACACCTGGGACCCCTCGATCACCGGCCTGAAGACGACCTACTACTGCGTCAACGGCAAAGCCTACGCCGGCAACACGCCGACCCTGGAAGCCAACGTCGGCGAGCGGGTCGCCTTCCACGTCTACGGCATCGACAACTTCTTCCACACCTTCCACCTGCACGGCCACCGCTGGAAGGAACCGGACGGGCCGCATCGCCGACAACAAAACCTTCGGCCCGGCCGACTCCTTCCGGGTCGAATTCGTCGAGGACAACCCGGGGCGCTGGTTCTACCACTGCCACGTCTTCCAGCATCTGCATCAGGGGATGAACGGTTGGTACCTCGTCACCTGAGGCTCGCCCTGGCGGCACTGGCGCTGGCGACTTGTGCCTGGCCGAGCGCCGCCGGAGCCGCCAATACGCGGGTCTCGATCGCCAACTACGCCTGGTCGAACCCGCAGGTCCACATCGATCTCGACGAGAAGGTGACCTGGGACTGGCTCGGTCCCGACCTCGCGCACTCGGTCACCGGGATCTCCGCCAACGACCTGCAGTGGGACTCCGACCCCGGCACCGACGCCCCCGTCCACCGGGCCGGCGACTCCTACTCGCTGCAGTTCTCGGTTCCGGGCACCTACCTCTTCCAGTGCAAACTGCACGCCTCGGTCCGCGGCGAGGTGGTCGTCTCATCGACCCCCGGCGACCCCAACTCCGACCCCGGGCCGCAGCCGCCGCTCAACGTCGACGTAAAGCCCCCGACCCTGGGCTCGCTGGCGCTGAAGAGCCAACGCTTCCGCGGCACCAGGGGGGTGGCGCTGAGCGCGGAGATCAGCGACCGCGGCGTCCTCGACGCCGAGTACTACCGGCTCAACTCCAAGGGCAAGCGCGTCTACAACGGCTACAAGACATGGGACACCTTCATCGGCGTCAACCACCTCAAGCTCGGCGCCCGCTGGAAGCACTTCGGCGCCAAGCCGGGGCGCTACGAGGTCGTGCTGCGGGCCGCCGACACCGCAAACAACGTCTCCAAGCCGATCAAAAAGCGGTTCGAGATTCTCGGCTGAGCGCTCGGCTCAGGGGTGGCGCTTGGAGCGTTTCGGCGCCTTCTGGGAGCGGCGCTTGCGGGGTGGCTTGCCGGCCTCGTGCAGGGTCCGTTCGGCGGCCGTCTCGGTCGCCTCTCCCATCGTGATCTGGAACATCGCCAGCAGCGCGTCGGAGGCCAGCGGTCGCATCCGGTCGAGCGCTTCACGCACCTTGGGCCAGTCCTCCTCGGGCCGGCCCGCCTTGTCGAACGGCTCCCAGATCTCCTTGACGAAGAGGTCGACGTAGGCCCAGGCGGAGCCTTCGGCGTTGCGGCGCAGCTTGTCGGCGGTCGCCAGGGCAGCCTTGGGGCTGACTCCGAGCTCGATCAGGGCGACGCCGGCACGGTGCAGGCGCGGGCTGATCGTCTCGATCTTGCCGTCGGGCAGCTCGCGCAGGATGCCGAGCTCTTCGCTGTGGCGAAGCAGCTTCGGGTCGAGCTTGTCGATGCCCCAACTGGTGGCCAGCTCGGCCGCATCGAAGATTTCCGGCGTCTCGTCCTCGAACGGGGCGCGCACGGCGCGGGCGAAGTCGACCATCTCCTGCGAAGAGCCGCCGGTGGTCTCCAGCACACGGCGGATTGCCTCGAGGTTTAGCCCCTCGGCCTGCATTTCGCGGGTCAGCTCGATCCGCGCCACGTGCTCCTCGTTGTAGTAGCCGGTGCGCCCGTGGACCTCCGGCGGCGGCAGCAGGCCGCGCGTCTGATGGGCGCGGATATTGCGGACGGTCATCCCGGTCCGGCGCGCCAGCTGGCCGATCGTCAGCTTGCCGTCGGGCGCCGCGCGCTTTTTCGCCGCGCTCATCGGCCCATCGTAAGCGGCAGCCGCTGGCCGTTCATCTTCGCGGCCGCTTCTGAGCAGAGAAATGCGGTGGCCGCCGCGATGTGCTCGGCCGGAGTGAAAGTCGGGAACTCCTCGCCCGGGCTCTCCTCCCGCATCCGCGGCGTCAGGATCGCCTCGACGACGATGATGTTGGCGGTGGCGCCGCCGGGCTGGAAGCCGTCGGCAAAGGCGAGGGTCCAGGCCTCCGCCGCGGCCTTGGCCGCCGCATAGGCGGCATTGGTATTGGTCGGTGCCTGCGCCTGCCTGGCGGAGACGAGGACGAAGCGGCCGTGCTCGCTGGCCGCAAGCTGGTCGTGGAAGGCGCGGGTCGTGTGCTGGACCGTGCGCACCAGCAGTCCATGGAGGAAATCCCAGTCAGCCAAGGAGGCCTCGTGCAGCGGCTCTCCCCCACGCCAACCGCCGACCAGGTGGATCAGGCCGTCGACCTGGCCGAAGCGCTCGACCAGCGCCGCACACCAATTCCGGGCCGCCTCCTCGTTGAGCAGGTCGACGGCGCGGCCGTCGAAGCGGCCGGGGTCGATCCCGAGCTCCGCGGGAAGCGCGTCCAATAGCTCCTGGTTGCGATCGGTACCGGCGACGATCGCGCCGGCATCGGCGAGCTCCTTCGCAACCACCGGCCCAAGGCCGCCGCCGATGCCGGCGATTGCGATTACGCGTCCGTCGAGAGACTGCGAGCTCATCGACCCATCGTACGCCTAGTGGGGGAGAGAGGATTCGAACCTCTGTAGGCATAGCCAACGCGTTTACAGCGCGTCTCCTTTAACCACTCGGACACTCCCCCGAGTTGCAGCAGGCCGAGAGTTTAGAGAGGAGCGCCGGGAGGCTGCTGCGCCGCCGCCAGGTGGGCGGACATCTGCTCGTTGAAGCGGTTGAGCGCGGAGAGCGGGCGCATGAAGACGGTCAGGTCGGCGACCCTGCCGTCCTCGTCGAGGGTGAGGAAGTCGATGCCTTCGAGCTCGCGGTCGCCGACGTTGGCCTTGAAGCGGAGGGCGACGGTGTTGCCCTCCGCCAGCTCGTCGGTGTAGGTGAGGTCCTCCAGCGTCATCGCGACGAAGGTGAGGATCTGGCTGACGATCTCCCGCCCCTCGAAGCCGCGGAAGAGGATCGGGCTATGGAGGACGACGTCCTCGCGCAGGGCCTCGCTCAGCAGGTCCAGGTCCTTGGCTTCGGCGGCGAGTCGGAAGGGATGGGGCTCGGGCATGGCGTCACTCTAATCGGGCTGGGATACTCGGGCGATGCCGAGCGATCGTCTCTACTCCCGCTTCTCCAACTCCCTGGGCGCGACCGGGCTGCGCTGGACCGGCAAGCTGAACGTGCCCCTCTACCGGCTCAGCGGCGGGCGTATCGCCGGCAAGGTCGGCAAGGCGCCGCTGCTGCTGCTGACAACCACCGGCCGCAAATCCGGCCAGGCGCGTACCGCGCCGGTCGTCTACCTCGCCGACGGCGAGCGCGTGGTCCTGATCGACACCAACGCCGGCAACGAGAAGCTGCCGGCCTGGTCGCTCAACCTCAGCGCCAAGCCGGAGGCCGAGGTCGAGGTCGGGCGCGAGCGCCGAAAGGTCACGGCCCGCGTCGCCGAGGGTGAGGAGCGCGCCGAGCTCTGGGCCAAGCACATCGACCAGTTCGCCGGCTTCGACTTCTACCTCACAAAACTCGAGCGCACCCCCTCGGTCTGGGTGCTGGAGCCGGTGAGCTAAGAAGCTTCGCGGAGCATCTGCGCCTCCGGCAGACGCTTAAGCTTTTTCAGCGTGTTGTTCTCGATCTGGCGGATCCGCTCGCGGGTGACGCCGAAGGTGCGACCGACTTCCTCGAGGGTCAGCGGCTCGGTGCCCGAGAGGCCGTAGCGGAGTTCGATCACCTGGCGCTCGCGCTCGGGCAGCGCGTCGAGAGCCCGGCGCACGCCCTCCTTCTGCAGGTGCTCGCTGGCTTCCTCGAAGGGCTCGAGCACGGCGTCGTCGGCGACGAAGTCGCCGAGCTCCGATTCGTCCTCGTCGCCGACCGGTTTCTCCAGCGAGACCGGCAACTGGGCGACGCGGATGATGTCCCGGACGTCGGAGACGGGCCAGCGCAACTCGTCGGCGATCTCCGCCGCCTCGGGCTCACGTCCGAGCTTCTGGACCAGCTGGCGTTCGACGTGGGCGACGCGGTTGAGCTTCTCGACCATGTGGACCGGGATGCGGATCGTTCGCGCCTTGTCGGCGATCGCCCGGGTCACCGCCTGCCGGATCCACCAGGTCGCGTAGGTGGAGAACTTGTAGCCACGGCGGTAGTCGAACTTCTCGACCGCGCGGATCAACCCCAGGGAGCCCTCCTGGATCAGGTCGAGAAAGCTGAGCCCGCGGCCCAGATAGCCTTTCGCGATCGAGACGACGAGGCGCAGGTTGGCCTCGACCATCTGCCGCTTGGCGAGCATGTCGCCGCGCTCGATCCGCTTCGCAAGTTCGACCTCCTGGGCGGCGGTGAGCAGATCCACCTGGCCGATCGAGCGCAGGTAGAGGCGCAGCGAGTCGAGGCTCGGCTCGACCGTGAGGTCGAGCTCTTCCTTCTTGGACTGGCCGCCGGATTCGGCCTCGCCGCCGCGCTGCTCTTTGTAAGCGCTAACGCCGTTCTCGGCGATCACGTCGATCCCGTGCTCGACCAGGTGAGCGTGGAGCTGGGAAACCTGCTCCTTGGTGATCTCGACCTCCTCGAGTGTCGAGGCGATCTGCTCGAAGGTCAGGTAGCCACGCTCGCGGCCTTGGGCAACGAGGCCGCGCAGCTCCTCGATCTCGCCGAGCGGGCTTCCGGCCGCACCGGACTCGACCTCGTTCGAGGACTCCAGCGGATCGATGATCACTTCCTCCAAAATCCCTCTCCCCGTTCCCTGGCGCAACCCCTCGCTGCGACCGCGTCGAAGTATAGGCGGATGGAACAATCCGCTGAACCGCCAAGGCCGCCGGTCGCCTACGCTTCACGAACCGATGGCAGACCAGCCGACCGCCACCTCCGTTGCGCCCGACGTCCAAGCCTCCCTCCCCGCCACCCAGGTGAGCCTCTCCCGGGTCGGAGTGACCGGGGTCGAGAAGGTGATCCGGGTCAAGGCAGACGAGGCCGAGAACCTCTTCTACGCCGAGTTCGAGTGCTTCGTCGACCTCAACCCACTGCAGGCCGGCGTCCACATGTCGCGCTTCGAGGAGATCGTTGGCGAGGCGATCGATGAGGTGGTCCTCGGCGAGGCCTTCCGGGCCGAGGTGCTGGCCGCCCACGTCGCCGAGCGGGTGCGCGAGCGCCAGGGCGGGGTGCGAGCCGAGGTCTCGGTCACGGCCCGCTACCCGGAGACGGTGAAGACCCCCAAGAGCGGCCAGAGCACCCAGGAGATCTACGTCCTCTTTGGAACCGCCGTCGCCTCCGAGCGGGGCACCAGGACGTTGACCGGGGTCCAAGCCCAGGGCATGACCGCCTGCCCGTGCGCCCAGGAGATGGTCGCCGGGCTGGCCCGCGAACGTCTCGCCGAGGAGGGCTTCGGGGCCGACGAGATCGAGCGCATCATCGAGGTCGTCCCGATCGCCACCCACAACCAGCGCGGCATCGGCACCCTCCATGTCGGCTGCCCCGAGGGCGGCCCGGCCTGGATCGACGCGCCGGAGCTGCTGCGGATCGTCGAGAGCTCGATGAGCTCCGAGATCTACGAGCTGATGAAGCGGCCCGACGAGATGGCGGTCGTGGTCAAGGCGCACGAACAGCCTCGCTTCGTCGAGGACTGCGTCCGCGAGATGGTGCGGCAGGTGGTCGCCGGCTATCCCGGACTCCCCGACGAGACCTTCGTGATGGCGCGCCAGGAGAACCTGGAGACGATCCACCGCCACAACGTCGTTGCCGAGCGCTACGGCACCCTCGGCGAGCTTCGCGCCGAGCTCGCCGACAGCGCCCATCCCTCGCGCCATCAGACGATGCGCGAGTGGCTCGAGGCCTCGGCTTAGCTAGCCGTCGAGGAGCGTCCGGAACGCTCCCGCTGCTGCTCCTCGATCCGGCGGCGCAGGCCGAAGAAGTAGTCGGCGCCGCTGATCACGGTCACGAACAGCGCCAGGTAGACGAGCAGGTCGACGCCGAGCGGCGCCGGATTGGCGAGGATCAGGGCGAAGATGGCGGCGATCTGGAGAACCGTCTTCAGCTTGCCGAGCCAGCTGGCGGCAATCACGAGGCCGCGCTCGGCGGCGATCGTACGCAGAATCGTGACGGCGACCTCGCGGGCGATGATCACCATCGCCACCCAGGCTTCGAGCCGGTTCAGCGAGACAAGCGAGACCAGGGCGCCGATGATAAGGAGCTTGTCGGCGAGCGGGTCCATCAGCTTGCCGAAGGTCGTGATCGAGCCGCGCGAGCGGGCGAAGTAGCCATCGAGGCCGTCGGTGGCGGCGGCAAGAGCAAAGACGATCGCGGCCAGGGTGTCGCCGTTGGGCGTCTCCCCCAGCAGCGCTACAACTACCACCGGCACCGCCAGGATGCGCAGCATGGTGAGCGCATTCGGCAGGTTGAGCGGGAACATCGTCAGCTCAGTTTGAAGACTTCGCTGCTTCGGCGTCGCGCTTGGCGAAGAACTCCTCGCCCTCGATGCTGATGTGGGGCAGGATTCGGTCGAGCCAGCGCGGCAGCCACCAGGCGCGCTCGCCGAGCAGCACCATCACCGCCGGGACCAGCAGGCAGCGGACCAGGGTCGAGTCGATCGCGATCGCCACCGCCAACCCGACGCCGAACTCCTTCACCACCGGGTCGCCGTTGAGGACGAAGCTGGTGAAGACGCAGACCATGATCGCCGCCGCCGAGGTGATCACGCGGCCGGTGTTGGCGAGACCTTCGACCACGGCGCGGCGGGCGTCGCCGTGCGATTTGAAGTGCTCGCGCATCTGGGTCAGCAGGAACACCTCGTAGTCCATCGAGAGCCCGAAGAGGATCGCGAACATCAACAGCGGCACGAAGGAGACGATCGGGATCGAGTGGTCGAGGCCGATCAGCGAAGAGCCCCAGCCGAGCTGGAAGACGGCGGTGACGACGCCGTAGGCGGCGGCGACCGAGATCAGGTTCATCGCCGCCGCCTTGATCGGGACCAGGATCGAGCGGAAGGCGACCAGCAGGACGAGGAAGCTGAGCGCGACCACGATCGCGATCATCAGCGGTAGCTTGTCGGCGATCTGGGTCGCGAGATCGATGTAGCCGGCGGTCTGGCCGCCGACGTAGGTGCTGGCCTCGCTGCCTTCGAGCGCGACGGGGACGGTCGTGTCGCGCAGCTCTTCGACCAGGTCGACGGTTTCGTCGGCCCACGGCTCCGAGGCGGAAATCGCGGTGAAGACCGAGACCGTGCCCTGCTTGTCGAGGGTCGGTTCGCTGACCGCGGCGACGTCGTCGGTTTCGGCAACCGCTTTCTGGAGCTGAGGCAGCAGCGCCTTCGCTTCTTCGGCGCTGGAGAACTCGGAGGCGATCAAGAGCGGTCCGTTGACGCCGGGCCCGAAACCGGCGTTGAGACCGTCGTAGGCCTGGCGCGAGGTCGTGTCCTTCGGCAGCGCGCTGATGTCGTTCTGGCCGAGCTGGAGCTGGAAGATCGGCAGCGCCAGCACGACCAGAACCGCCAGTGCCGCGATCGCGGAGCGCCAGGGACGATCGGCGACGCCGTCGGCCCAGCGCAGCCAGCCGTGCGGCTTCCTGTCGTCGGGGTGGGTCTTGCCGAGCTTGACCCGCAACGAGTTGATGTGGGGGCCGAGCGCGCCCAGCATCGCCGGTAGCAGGGTCGCCGCGGCGCAGACGGCGACGACGACGGCAATCGCGGCGGTGAAGCCAAGCGTCGAGACGAGCGGGATGCCGGCGAAGGCGAGTGAGCAGAGCGCGATCACAACCGTGAAGCCGGCGAAGACGACGGCGCCACCGGCGGTCGCGGTGGCCCGCGCGATCGACTCGTGCAGGTCCATCCCTTCGGCCAGCTGCAGTTTGTGCCGGGTGACGATGAAGAGCGCGTAGTCGATGCCGACGCCGAGCCCGATCATCGTCGCCAGGGTCGAGGCGACCGCCGGGACTTCGATTACGTGCTCGAGCAGGCGCACGATCGAGAGCGCGCAGGCGAGCCCGATCACCGCCGAGGCGATCGGCAGCATCATCGCCGTCGCCGTGCCGAAGGCGAAGAGGAGGATGATCACCGCGGCGGCGAGGCCGATCGCCTCGCTCACCTCGGTCGAGGGCTTGGAGAGCTGCTGGCCGACGTAGCTGCCGACGGAGGTGTGGATGCCGGCCTGGCGCGCCGGCGCGGCGGTATCGAGGATTTCCTGCGCCTCCTCTTCGTCGATGTCCCCAGGGCCGATGCCGAGGACGACCGGGAAGTAGCCGATGCGCTGATCTTTGCTGAGGAGCTTGCCGCCGCTTTCCGGGCTGAGCGGGCTGATCGCCGAGTTGACGTCGGGCAGCGCTGCCAGGTTTTTCCCGGTTTCTTCGACGGCCTTCGCGAACTGCGGCTCGGTCAGCTTCTGGCCCGCGGGCGCGACCAGAACCAGGGGATTGCTGCCGTAGGCCTGTTCGGGCAGGTTGTCTTCCAGCAGTTCGGTCGCGATCGTCGAGTCGGTGCCGGGCAGGGTCAGGTTTTCACCCGTCTTGCTGCCGGCCGCCTGGCCGATCAGCACGAGCGCCACCGCGAGCACGACCCAGACCCCGATCACGGGCCAGTGGTGGCGCGAGCAGAACCGGCCGATCGCGTAGAGGGGCCCGGTCACCGGACAATCATCCCTTACGGGGCGCCCGTCGCGCCATCCTCGAAGGCCGACGGCACCCATTCCACGGGCTTGACGCCGAGCTCGCGGCGGAGCAGGACGAGGTGCTGGGCCTGGTTGGCGGCGATCGTCGTCATCAGGGCGCGGGGAGAGCCGAAATCGAGCCGGCCGATCGCGCCGATCCCGTCCTCGATCGACTCGCTTTCGACTTCGTAGAGGAAGCGGAGGCGATCGGCTTCGGTGCGCGGTTCGCCGGGATCGATTTCTTCGTCCTCGACTTCTTCGCTGCCGTCGAGATCGCGCAGGGCCTGGAGCAGGGCGACGGAGTGTTCCTGTTCCTGGGCGCGGAACCGGGTGGCGAAGATGCGCGCGCGACCCCGCAGGCCCGGCAGGACGGCGTCGTAGGCGCCGATCACCGCCCGCTGGCGGCCGAGGATCTGATTGAGGACGTCGGCGTCGTGTTCCTTTTCGGCGACGACGGTGCTCTCGCCGGTCTCCTCACCGCCACCGCCGCAAGCGCCCAGCGCCAGCCCAAGGACGAGGCAGGCCACCGCGATCGGGGCGACGCGCCGCACGACGCCGCTGCGCATGATTCGGTTCGGTCTCATGAGTCGGTGGCGAACCTTATGAGCTCGGTGCGCGGCAAGTCGTTGCCGGAGCTGGCGGAGACGATCCACGGCTGCCGGCTGTGCCCACGGCTGGTCGAGTGGCGCCAGGCCTGCGCCGCCGATCCTCCCCGCCGCTACCGTGGCGAGGGCTACTGGGCGCGGCCCCTGAGCGGGTTCGGCGACCCGGCCGCGAGGGTGGTGATCGTCGGCCTGGCGCCGGCCGCTCACGGCGCCAACCGGACGGGGCGCATGTTCACCGGCGACCGCTCCGGCGAGTGGCTCTTCGCCGCGCTGCACCGTGCCGGCTTCGCCAATCGCCCCGAGTCAGAGCACTGCGGCGACGGCCTTCGCCTCAGCGGCGCCTACGTGACCGCCGTGGTGCGCTGCGCGCCGCCAGCCAACAAGCCCACGACCGAGGAGCGCGACCGCTGCCTGCCCTACCTCGAGCGCGAGCTCGAGCTGCTGGAGAGCTCCAGGGTGATCGTCGCCCTCGGGGCCTTCGGCTGGGATGGCGCCCTGCGGGCGGCGCGGAGCCTCGGCGTCGAGATTCCGCGGCCGAAGCCGCGCTTCGGACGCGGCGCCGAGGCGGACCTCGGACGTTGGCGGCTGATCGGCTGCTTCCACCCCAGCCAGCAGAACACCTTCACCGGGCGGCTGACGGTGCCGATGATCGATGCCGCCTTCGCGCGCGCTCGCGAGTTGGCGGGGTAGAACGCAGCGCCCATCGATTACCGGAACTAATTCCATCAATCGATAGGTCTCCAGCAAACAGCCGGGTGCGCATCGCCTAACGCGGCCACCGGGGGGACCACGTAGATGGGGGGCGCGATGCGCAGACCACGCATCAAACGGACGACGGAGCCGATCGATGCCGCGAACGGGGACGTAATCCTGATGCGGCCCAGCAGCGAAGAATCGATCTGGATCGAGCGGCCGAGCGATCAGGACCGGCGACTCCTCGCCGCGCTCGACGGCGAGCACACGCTGGAGCGGCTGCACGCGGAGTTCGGCGAAGAGCTGGTCGAGGACACGCTCGCCCAGCTGCAGGAGCTGGAAGTGGTCGAGGACGCCGCCGACTACGACCTCCTCGCCGCCGGGGAGCTGCCGAGGTTCGAGCGCCAGCTGCGCTACTTCAGCGACACCGGCGGCACCGAGACGCCCCCGTCCGAGCGCCAGCGCCGGCTGCGCGAGGCAAAGGTCGCGGTGCTCGGCGTCGGCGGGCTCGGAACCTGGTGCGCATGGTCCCTTGCCTGCTGCGGGGTCGGCGAGATGTGGCTGATCGACGGCGACGTGGTCGAGACCAGCAACCTCAACCGCCAGATCTTCTTCACCGAGGCCGACATCGGAGCGCCGAAGGCGCAGCTCGGGGCGGAAAGGCTGCGGGCATTCAACTCCCTGATGCGGGTGACGGCGACAAACCGAAGGATCGAGAGCCAGGCGGAGCTGGCCGAGTTCATAGCCGGCGCCGACGTCGTCATCGACGCCGCCGACTGGCCCGCACACGACATCGAGCGCTGGTGCAACGCCGCCTGCTTCGAGCTCGGCATCCCATACATCACGATGAGCCACTACCCACCGATCGCCCGGGTCGGGCCGCTCTACGTCCCCGGGGAGACCGGCTGTTACTCATGCCAGGAGATCGCCTACCGGCGCGAATACCCGCTCTACGACGAGACCGTCGATCAGCTGCGGGCGCTGCCGAGCCCGGCGGCGACCCTCGGGCCCGCCTGCGCCCTGATCGGCGGCCAGGTCGGGATGGAGGTGCTGCACCTGTTGACCGGGCTCAGCCGCCCGTCGACCCAGGGCGTCGCCCACATCTACGACCTGATGACGATGGAGGTCAAGCGCGAGCCTGTCGCGGCGGAGCCCGAGTGCCCGGTCTGCGCCCACCTTCAGCCCGTCGAACGGATGAAAGAGGCCGCCGAGGGGTAGGTTTTGGCGACCGATGAGGTTCGCCATCCCGATCGCGGTCGTCGTCCTCGCCGCCGCCCTGGCGGGTGGCTGCGGCTCCTCTGGCGATGACAGCTCGGGGTCGAGTACCGCGACGGCGCCGAAGAGCGGTGCCGAGAGGGCTCCAGCCGGCGCGAGCGCCCGGGAGTGCGCGGACAACGCCGGTGCCGCCAAGTCCCTGCGCGCGACCGGGGTCAGCTGCAAGCAGGCGAAGAAGCTGGCAAAGGCCTGGAGCGAGGCCGCCGGTTGCGCACCCCCCGACGGCGCTTCGCGCTCCTCCTGCCAGCTCGAGGGCGACTACGACTGCCTGGCGGCGATGACCGGCCGCGGCCTCGCCGTCAGCTGCGCCCGCCCCGGGCGCTCGGTCGCCTTCACGATCAAGCCGAGCTGACCGCGAGGCGCTAGCCGGAGCCGCCGCGAACGATCCGCTCGGCCGGGTCGAAGAACAGCACCAGCCACATCAGCGGCGCCAGGCTCGGGGCCACGAAGGCGACCGGGATGGAGGCGAGGAACACGGCCGCGATGTAGCCGGAGCGGATGCGATTTTCGCGATGGGACTCCGCATCGATCGTGGTCAGCCCGGCGCCCCGGGCGTCGGCAATCATCCACTGGCCGATCAGGACCACGGCCGCGAGGTTCGCCGCGTAGACGACCACCGACACGGTCTCACCGCCGAAGTCGCCGAGCACCTGGCTGCTGAACGGGATCAGGACGATGAAGGCGAGGTAGAGGAGGTTGAGCGAGATCAGGCGCGAATCGAAGGCTTTGACTTCGCCGAAGAAGCGGTGGTGGACCAGCCAGAAGCGACCGATCACCGCGAAGCTGATCCCGTAGGCGAGGAAGTTTTCCCGCTGGTCCCAGATCGCGTCCGCGACTTCGCTCTTGGGCACGTCCGCGTCGATGCTGAGATTCAGTGCCAGCAGGGTGATCGCCACTGCGAAGACGCCGTCGCTGAAAGCGACGATCCGCGAGAACTCGATCTCGTTGTCCTCACGCCGCTTTATCTGCCGCTCTCTTCTCATCGCGGCATCATCGACGGCGGGCGCGACGGAACCGCAACGCGATCCCTCCTAGAATGGCCACCGGCCCGCCGGCGTAGCTCAGTTGGTAGAGCACTTCATTCGTAATGAAGGGGTCCCCGGTTCAAGTCCGGGCGTCGGCTCTGATCCGGGCACGTACTCGTGGAAGCGGCCGAGGTCGCGGAAGCCGATGCCGGCGTAGACCCCCTCCGCCATCCGGGTCGACTGCAGGCTCGCGGTCGTGCATCCGCGGGCCCGCGCCTCGGTGACCGCGTGCGCAGAGAGCATCGTCGCGAGGCCCCGACGGCGCGCGGCGGGTGCCGTCCCGACCATGAAGATGCCGCAGTCGCCGCCGTGATCGAAGGCCATCAGCACGGCCGCGTTCTCGCCCTGCTGACGGGCGACGTAGAAGTGCGCACTCTCGGCTGCGAGTTGGGGAAGCAGGCCCTCGAGGCCGTCGACGGCCCAGAACTCTTCGAGACTCGGCTCGACCAAGTCGAGAGGCGAGGTGTCGACCTCGGCGAGGTCGCCGATCGGCATCGCCATCGCCCGGGTCGAAGAGTCGTAGCGGTAGCCGCGCGACTCCACCGCGCCGGCCAGGGCCGGCTCGCCCTCGTGCGCCCAGACGGCGAAGCGGTCGATCCCGCGCTCGGCGTAGACGCGCTCGACCGCGTCGAGGGTCCGACCCACATCGGTGACCGTTCCGGCGAGGAGGGCGTTGTTGAGGAACTGCCGGTCCGGCTCGTGGACGAAGGAAGCGATCGTGGTGCCCCTGCCGCTGATCACCGCAGCGTTCGGCGAGCCGGCGGCGAGGTAGGCCCACGAGTGGACCAGGGTCGAGACCGAGCGCTCGAAGAGCTCGGCATCGGTTCGCGGGAGCTGGGGGTTCGCGGCCGCGATCGCCTCCGCGTAGACCCCGTGCAGGGTGTTGCGCGGGACCGGGATCTCGAGACCGTATGCCTCGCGCATCGCCTGGGCCAGGGTGCGCTTGAAAGTGGGGCCGTGCCAGGCGTGGGCTTCGCGGGCGCGGCCGACGTGGAGGTGGGTGAGCTCGTGGAGCAGGGTCTCGAGCACGTCGCCGGGGCCGATCCCGGGGTAGGCGGTGACCGAGAGGCGGAACTGGGTTGGAACCGCGAAGCCGAGGCGGTTGGGCTTCTTCCGCGCGCGGCGGATGCGGAGGTCGGGGCGCTTGGCGGCCAACGGGCCGGTGGCGAAGACGGGCAGCGCCCGCAGGCGATCCATCTCCCGGTCGAGCGGGATGCCGGCGACGAGGAAGTAGCTGGCGACCCGCACGCGGCGTAATTCTGATCGATGCTCGCCGCGCTCGGCTGGGGACCCTCGCCGCCTCCTCGCTGATCGAGGGGCGCTGCCACCTAAGCCTAAGAATCACTGAGTTAACGAACTTTGTCGGCAACTGGTTACGATCCAGCGCTTGACAGATTTCGAGATTCCCTACGAAGACACTCGCGACCCGGCCTGGGAGGCCGGCGTCGATCGCATCCCCTGGCGGCGGCGGCACGACGACACCTGCTCGAAGACCGGGCCCTGCCCGCGCTGCGGACACTCGATCGCCTTCGTCGAAGAGGCGCCGCCCGCCGCCGACGGGCACGGCGCCGGCACCGGAAAATTCGAGGAATGCAACTGCGGTGTGATCCACCCGGAGACCCCCGAAGGGAGGATCGGCTGCGGCGCCAACGGCCTGATCAGTCGTGCCGGCGGCGAGCTCAGCGCTGGCAGCGAGGGCACCAATAGGTAGTGCGGTTGTCGTCCCCCTGGCCGCGGGAGGAGACCGGGCCGCCGCAGACCGCACAGGGACCCCGACGGCGGTAGATGGCGAAGGTCTTGCGGCCGCTGTCGACCGCGTCCTGCATCGCCTCCTGGGCGGCACGGAGGACCGCGACGAGCTCGGCGTCGGAGAGATCGCCAACCGACCGCCAGGGATTGATGCGAGCCGCAAAGCACGCCTCGCTCTTGAAGATGTTGCCGATCCCTGCGAGCAGGCGCTGGTCGAGCAGGGCGTCGCCGATCTCGCGAGCGGGGTCGGCGCGGATCGCCAGCACGACGGCCTCGGGATCGAAGTCGGTTGCGAGGATGTCGGGGCCGAGCCGGGCCAGCTGCGGATCGCGGCGAACCCGGTCGGCCGTGAGCAGCCGCATCGTCGGGCCGCCGAACTCGACCGCCTCCTGGTTGCGGCCGGAGAGCACTGCCCAGGCAGAGGAGCGCGGCCGTCGCCAGGCCGCGCCGCGCGGGTACAGGTGCCAGCCGCCGCTCATCCCCAGGTGGCTGTGGAGGACGAGCTCGCCGAAGCGCAGCAGCAGGTGCTTGCCGCGGGCCTCGGCGCCCTCCAGACAGCGACCGTCGAGGCGCTCGATCCCGGCCGCCCGGCCGCGCCGATTGGGGGCGCTGACCGCCAGCTCTTCCCCCGCCAGCGCGGAGTCGAGTCGGCGTGCCAGGCGCAGAATCGTGTCGCCCTCTGCCACTCTCCAATCATGAAGATCGACTCCCTCGGGCGGGCGCTGGCCCTGCAGCTGGCCGCCGGGCGGCTTGCCGTCGGCGGCGGCGCCCTCTTTGCCACCCGCCCGGCCCTGCGCGCGCTCGGCTTCGGCGAGACCGACGCCGCCGGCCGGGCGCTTGCTCGGGTTCTGGGCGCCCGCGACCTCGCGGTCGGGGCGCTGACCATCGCCAGCCGCGAAGACCGGGCGGCACTGCGAGCGGTCACCCTCGCCGCCGCGGCGCTCGACGCGGCCGACACCGTTGCCTTCGCGCTCGCCCTGCGCGACCCGCAGCTGCGGCGGGCCGCGGTCGGAGGCGCGCTTTCCGCCGGCGCCGCCGCGGGCGCCGGGTTTTGGGCGGCGCGACGGTTGGGTTAACGGGGACTGGGGACTGGGACCACGGTCCCGCCCAAGACCTCGCCCAGCTCGACAACTATCTCGGCCGGATTGCCGTCGAGCTGCGCTCCGGTGTAGCGACGAACGGTGTAGCCCTGGCGCCTCAGGTCCATCTCGCGTTGGTGGTCATCCTCGAAGGCGACGGAGCCTCGGTGGTAGTCGAAGAAGTCGGTTTCGACGACGAGCCCGTGGGAGCGCCAGAGGAAATCGACTTCGTAGCGGCCAACCTTGGCGTTTACCTCGGGTTGGGGGAATCGATGCTTGGTGAGGAAAGTGAGAAAGTCGCGCTCGAGGTCCGAGCGCGAGCGGTCGGTTGGAAGGTCCAGTCTGTGCCCGAGGAACTCGGCTTGGCGCTTGGCGCGACGGTAGAGGTAGGGCTCGACCGTGCCCTCGAGATCTTCGATCGTCCTGCGGGGTGAGGTCACCGGAATCCGGTGGCGCTGCGTCACGACCCCTTTTTTTCTCAGCGAGGGAGATCTGTGAAGCACGAGCCCCGCTCGCTCAGCCTTGCCGCTCATGCTGGGTGAGGTGACGTGGATGGGGCCGGCGACCGGCTTCAAGAACTTCCACAGCACCCCCGCGCTCCGATGACTCAGTGCCGCTCCCCCACCACAGGCGAGCACCGCCGCCATGAAGCTCCTCGCTTCGCTCGGCGCTGCGTGTCCCACGGCGTAGATGCCGCGGTGCAGGCGGTGCAGGCGGCCGTTCCTCACCCGCGCCGCGATCGCGCCGCGGCCCATCCCCAGCTCGCGAAGCTGCTGCCGGGTGATCACACCGTGCTGCAGCGCAGCGATCCGAGCGACCCGCAAATCGAGGCTGTCGACTTGTGCACCGATGTGATGCGCAAGTCGACAGGGGGACGTCTGTCTCCCCCTCAGCGCCTCAATTCCCCGCGGCGCTACGCGCTTAAACGCCGCCGATCGCGACGCCGTTGCCGGTCTCGCTGTATTCGTGCGACTCGATCACGCGATCGATCAGGCCGTAGGAGACGGCGTCTTCGGGGAGGAAGAATTTGTCCCGTTCCATGTCGTCCTTGATCTGCGCCTGATCCTGCCCGGTGTGGTGGGCGTAGATGCCGTCGAGGCGCTCACGCAGCGAGAGGATCTCTCTGGCGTGGATCTCGATGTCGGAGGACTGACCTTCGAAGCCGCCGCTGGGCTGATGGATGAGGATGCGGCTGTTGGGCAGCGCCATCCGTTTGCCCTTGGCTCCGCCGGTGAGGATCAGCGAGCCGGCCGACATCGCGATCCCGTAACAGATGGTCTGCACGTCGGGCTTGATGAACTGCATCGTGTCGTAGATCGCCAGGCCGGCATAGGCGTTGCCGCCGGGGGAGTTGATGTAGAGGCTGACGTCCTTGTCGGGATCGTCGGACTCGAGGTGCAGCAGCTGGGCGATGATCAGGTTGGCGAGGTCGTCGGTGACCTGCTCGCCGAGGAAGATGATCCGCTGCGCCAGCAGGCGGCTGTAGATATCGAAGGAGCGCTCGCCCCGAGCAGTCTGCTCGACAACCATCGGTACCAGTGGCAATTCGGCCTCCCCTGTCTTCCTAGTTCAAGCTTGCAGGCTTGACCCTACCCAGGCGGCCCGCTCGGCTCCTCGCCGCCCGCCGACGACGGGTGCCATCCGTCACCCGCCTGGACCCGCTCGAAGCCGATCCAGAGGCTGTTCATCGCCACCGTCACGACCTGCTCGCGCGGAATCTCGGGGTGCTCGGACCACCAGATCGCCAGACCCTGGAGGACGCCGCGCAGGACCACCCAGATCATCTCCAGCGCCGCCTCGGCGGCGCCGTCGGCGACCCCGAGCAGCCCCGGCTCGGTGCTGACCAGCGGCATCACCGCGGCGCGGCTGTCACCGGCGACCTCGGCGTGCATGGCGGCGATCTCGGGGTCGCCAGTGGTGTCGCGGAAGAGCATGCGCCCGGCGAACGGGTGCTCTTCCACATAGGCGAACCAGGCGTCGAAGGAGCGGGCGACGCGCTCACGCGGCGGCTCCTCACCAAGGAAGTTGCGGCGCCAGACCTCGCGCAGGTCGGCGAAGTGGGACTCGAGCAGAGCCCGGTAGAGCTCCCGCTTGGAGGCGAAGTGGTCGTAGACGACCGGCGGCGTCACCCCGGAGCGGCGGGCGATCTCCTCGATCGAGGCGCCGCGGTAGCCGCGCTCGGCGAAGAGCTCGGTGGCGGCGTTCACGATCAGCTCGCGGCGCGCAGACGCCGAAAGCCGCGTGCGGACCGCTGAAGCGCTGCTCCCTTTTGACAACCTAATCACCCCTAGGTAGACTGCCCGGAACTTCCTAGTGACCACTAAGTTAAGCCGAGAGCGAGGGGAATGCGAATGATCGTCTCCGTCCATATCGCCGACGTCGGTCCGCGGACGGCCCAGAAGGTGTTGCGCCGGCAACCGGCGCCGACCCGGGTCACCGGCCTCACCTACGCGCGGACGACGGTCGCGGCACCGATCAGCGAGCGCCTGCTGCCGGCTCCCCAGCCCGGACGGGTCGGGATGATCGCCGCCTGGGAGAACGACGCCGCGATCGACGATTTCGTTTCGGGGCACCCCACCGGAGAGATCCTCGCCGCGGGCTGGGAAGCGCGAATGGAGCCGCTGCGGGTCTCCGGCGCCTGGCCGGAGATGCCGGGCCTCCCTGCCCGGCCACTCCCGGTCGACGAGGACGAGCCGATCGCCGCGCTCACCCTCGGGCGCCCGCGCCTGAACCGGGTGCTGCCGTTTCTGCGCAGTGCCGCCGCCGCCGAAGGGGCCGCCGCCCGCGACGGCGCCGTGATCGCGTCGACTGGCCTGGCGCGACTGCCGAGGCTGGTCGCGACCTTCTCGATCTGGCGCAGCTTCGCGGCGATGCGCGAGTACGCGTACGGCAAGGACGGCGCCCATGCGACTGCGGTCAGGACCGATCGCGAGCGACCCTTCCACCACGCCTCCGCCTTCGTCCGCCTACGCCCCTACGCGTCGCGCGGCAGCTGGGAGGGCGGCGATCCGCTCGCCGGCCTGATTCAGGAGCCGTCGGCGTTGAACTTGTAGCCGACGCCGCGCACGGTCAGCACCAGCTCGGGCCGCTGCGGGTCGCGCTCCACCTTCTGGCGCAGATTCGAGATGTGGACGTCGCAGGCGCGCTCGTCGCCGTCGAATTCGGTCTGCCAGAGCTCCTCCATGATCTGGGCGCGGGCGAAGACCTCACCGGGGCGGCCGACCAGGAGCCGCAGCAACTGGAACTCCGAGCGGGTCAGGTTGACCGGCAGGCCGCGCACTGTGGCGACGTGGCGGACGAGGTCGATCGAGACCGGGCCGGCCTCGATCTTCACCGCCTGGGCGAGCGGCGAGCGGTCGAGTTCGCGGCGGCGCAGCTGGGCGCGGACACGGCCGAGCAGCTCGCGCACCGAGAAGGGCTTGGTCACGTAGTCGTCGGCGCCGACCTCGAGCCCGACCACCTTGTCGACCTCGGCGTCCTTGGCGGTGAGGACGATGATCGGGACGGCGCTGCGCGAGCGCACGTCGCGGCAGATGTCGAGCCCGCTCGGTCCGGGCATCATGATGTCGAGGATCAGCAGGTCGTAGGGAATGCCGTTGCCGAGCAGCTCGGTCGCCTCGTCGCCGTCGGCGGCGGCGGTGACCTCGAAGCCCTCTTGGGCCAGCGCGTAGCCGACCGAGTCGCGGACCGAGGGCTCGTCGTCGGCGATCAGGATGCGTCCGGTGCTCATCTTCTCGGGTCTCCGTTCATGCGACCGGGGTCGGGCTAGGTTGGGCGACGGGCAGGCGCACCCAGAAGGTGCTGCCCTCGCCAAGGACGGAGTCGGCGCCGATCTGGCCACCCATCACGTCGACCATGCGGCGGGCGATCGCCAAGCCGAGGCCGAAGCCCTCCTGCTTGCGCGACTCGCTGCGGCGGTAGAAACGCTCGAAGACGCGCTCGATCTCCGCCACCGGAATTCCGGTGCCGGTATCGGTTACCTCCAAGATGACCTCTGACTCGCCTTCATGCCGGCCGCGAACGGTAACGCTGCCGGGGGGTGGCGTGTTCTTGAAGGCGTTGGTGAGCAAGCCGATCATCACCTGACGGAGCAGCGTCGGGTCGCCGGTGGCGGCCAGCTCCCCCTCGACTTCGACCTCGAGGGCGACATGCGGAGGCGGCTCGACGGCGGCGACAACGTCGCGGATCGCAGCCGGGACGTCGACCACCTCGCTCTCCGCGGCGCCGCGCGACTCGACCCGGGCCAGGGTCAACAGCGACTGGGTCAACCGGTTCATCCGCTCGGCGTCGTCGGCGAGCCGGGAGAGGAAATGATCGCGGTCGTTCGGATCGTTCTTGGCGCCGCTTTGCAGGACCTCGATCGCACCCGAGATCCCGGCCAGCGGGTTGCGCAGCTCGTGCGCCGCGTTGGAGACGAAGTCGGCTTCGGCGAGCTCGCGACGGAGCTCGTCGGTGCGGTCGCGGAGGACGGCGAGGACGGCACGCTCGTCCGGCAGCGAGCGGGCGGTCATCGCGTAGGCGTGGTCGCCGATCCGCAGGGCCGGGTGGGCGGCGAAGCCGACCTCCGAGGCCCGGTGCAGCTGCGGCAGCACCACCTCCGGCGGCCGACCGGCGGAGTCGAGCAGGCGCGAGGCGGCTTTGTTGGAGAAGCGGATCGGGCCTTCGAAATCGACCACCATCACGACGTCGGTGAGACCGTCGAAGATCGCCGCGAGCTTGTTGCGGTCGGCGGTGAGCACGCCGAAGCTCTCCTTCAGCGAGGCCCGCATCGAGTCGAGGGCGCGGGCGAGGTCGCCGATCTCGTCGGGCCCGGAGACGTTCAGCGGCGCGTCGAAGGAGCCGCCGGCCATCTCTTTGGCCGCGCGGGCGAGGCGGACGACGCGGTGGGAGATCGCGACCGCGATCAGGAACCCGGCCAGGACCCCGATCATCACCGCCGCGATCAGCGCCTGCACGTTGTCGCCGAAGAGATAGACGGCGGAGGCGGTGATCAGGCTGACAGAGCCGAAGGCGCCGGTCAGCCACAGACGCATGCCGATTCTCGGCGCGCTGGGCCGGGAGCGCGCCGGCAGCTTGGTCGGGCTACTCATGAGGGTTTACTAACACAATCCTTTGCTTGCCGTGGGATGCCGGCGGCGGGCGGGCGGCTTCGTGGGAGAATCGAAACAGAATGCGCACACTGGTCTTCATACCCGCCTGGAACGAGCAGGCATCCATCTCCGAGGTGATCGCCGACGTCCGCAAAGCGATGCCTCAGGTCGACATCCTCGTGATCGATGACGGCTCCGAGGATGCCACGACCCAGACGGCGCGCGAGAACGGCGTCCTCGTCGCCACCCTGCCCTTCAATCAGGGGCTGGGAGCGGCACTGCAGACCGGCTACCTGTTCGCGCTGCGCGAGGGCTATGACTTCTGCGCCCACCTCGACGCCGACGGCCAGCACCCCGCCCCAGAGGTGGCGCGCCTGCTGGCCGAGGTCGAAGCAGACCGCGCCGATCTGGTGATCGGTTCCCGCTTCAGCGATCCGAGCGCGGAAGCCAACGCCGACGACTATCGCGCGACCCTCTCGCGCCGGATCGGGATCAGCGTCTTCCGCTTCTTCCTCACCCTGGCCACGCGCCAGCGCTTCACCGACACGACCAGCGGCATGCGGGCCGCGAACCGACGGGTGATGTCGCTGTTCAGCAGGCACTACTCACCCGACTTCGCCGAGATCGAGTCGCTGCAGCTGGCCGTGCGCGAGGGGCTGCGGGTCGAGGAGGTGCCGGTGCGGATGCTGGAGCGGGCCGGCGGCAGCTCCTTCCTCACGCCGGTGCGCTCGGCCTTCTTCATCTTCAAGGGCATCGTCGTCCTGCTCGTCGGCCAGTTCCGGCCACGGCGGGTGGAGGCGGACTGATGGGGCCGCTGCTGGCGCTGGCGAGCGACCCGAACGCAGTCCACCTGACCTCGCGGACGCGGATCCTGGCGGCGATCCTGGCGATCGCCTTCATGTTCGCGATCCTGGAGCTGATCCGCCGCGACCGATTGCAGGAGCGCTACAGCGTGATCTGGTTCGTCGCCGGGCTGGGGATGCTCGCCGGCGCCGCCTTCCCCGGGTTGCTGGAGCTGGTCGCCGACGCGATGGGAGTCCGCGACACCAACGTCGCCCTGTTCTCGATCGTCCTCTTCTTCCTGCTCGGCCTGGCGCTCAACTTCAGCGTGATCATGTCCCGGCAGGCCGCGCAGATCACCCGGCTGGCCCAGGAACGCGCCCTCGAGGGAGTACGCCAAGACGAGGCTCAGGGGTCGTTAGGCAAGGACGCAGGGAGTCCCAATAGCAGCGCTATTGGGACGACTGAGGACGCCGCATAACGGCGCCTGAGACCGTCCGCTCGAGCTTAAAGAACAACGCTTCAAGGGCTAGCTCCTCGCTGACGTTGAGATCGAGGCTGCGGCGGGTCTCCTGAACGAGCTCGGCGCCCTGACGGGCGACGCCGGGGTCGAGGCCGGCAGCTTGGGCGCGGAGGGCGTCGAGGCGGTCGCGGTGGAAGACGACCTCCTCGGCGCCGGCAGCAAGCGCCGCCAGGTCGCGCAGCCAGAGCGCGCAGAGCTCGAGCCCGAGGTCGAGGATCTCGGTCCGCTGCCGGCGCCCGGCCCGCTTGGACTCGTCGGTGATGTCCTTGGCCGTCCGTTTGATCCCCGATTTCGCTTCCTCCTCCAAGAGCGTCCGGGTCTCCTCCTCGACGTCGCTGCCCGCCGCCTCGGCGCCGGCCAGCAGCTTGCGCCAGGGGGCCCTGCCGACCTCACCCGCGAGCGCCGCCGCAAGGCAGCACTCGGCCTCGCCTCGCAGCTCCACCCCGCGCGGGCTGACCAGCAGCCGCGCCCGCTCGAGGTCCCCCGCCGCCAACCGCGCCGCCGCCCCAACCGCCGGCCGATGGGCCGATTTGTCGCCTATAGGGCCACTAATCGGCCCATCGGCGGTGAGGGCGGCTTCCAGGACCTCGGCCGGGAGCGGCGCGAAGTCGACGGGCTGGCAGCGCGAGGCGATCGTCTCCAGGAGGCCGTCGGGCTCGGAGCTGAGCAGGATCAGATGGACGAACTCGGGCGGCTCCTCGAGCGTCTTCAGCAGCGCGTTCTGGCTCTCGTCGCGCATCGCCTCGGCCGCCTCGACCACGAAGACCCGCTTGTTGCCTTCGAAGGGGCGGTAGGCGGCAGCGCGGATCACCCGCTCGCGGACCTCGTCGACCAGGTGCTGGGCGCCGCGCGGCACCAGCCAGACGAGGTCCGGGTGCGGCGAGGGGTCGAGCAGGGCACGGCGGCGAACGTCGTCGGGGTCGGCGACGCCGGTGGCGAGGATCTCGGCGGCGAGGGCGCGAGCGGCGGCGCTCTTGCCGGCGCCCCGCGGGCCGCGAAAGAGGTAGGCGTGCGAGGGCCCGGAGGCGAGGGCCGCGGTCAGGGCGACACGGGCGCGCGCCTGGTGCTCGGTGGCGCTGTCGAGAACCGCGCTCACGCCGAGTTTCCAGTTACTTCCGTATGGCGAGAAGAAACGGCAACTCGCCTCATGGGGTGCGGCTGTGGGCGCGGACGGTTTCCATGACGCGGGCGTGGACCTCCTCGACCGTGCCGCTGGCGTCGATCGCGACGACGCGGTCGGAGGCGATGATCGCGATCTCCTCGTAGGCCTCGGCGACGGCGCGCTGCAACTCCAGGCCCTCGGCCTCGAAGCGGTCGTCGCTCTGCGCCCGACCGAGGCCGGTCTCCGGGTCGACCTTCAGCAGCAGGGTGAGGTCGGGCCAGAGGCCGTCGATCACGGTGTCGGTGAGCGAGAGGACGTGGCTGGTCCCGAGCCCGCGGGCGCCGCCCTGATAGGCGACGCTGGAGTCGGCGAAGCGGTCGGCGACGACGACCTTGCCCGCCTCCAGCGCCGGCCGGATCACGCGGGTGACGAGGTCGGCGCGGGCGGCCGAGAAGAGCAGCAGCTCGGCGAAGGGGTCGATGTCGAGCGCCGGGTCGGCGAGCAGGTCGCGGATGCGCTCGGCGGCGCTGGTGCCGCCGGGCTCGCGGATCGCCACCGTCTCCGGCCCGAGCGCCTCGACGAGCAGCTTCGCCTGGGTGCTCTTGCCCGAGCCGTCAACTCCCTCGAGCGAGATGAACAACTGCCTGAGGCCTCAGCTTTTGGCCGCGGTTTTGGCGCGTTTGCGCCCCCGCGTGGCGGTGTCGGCCTTGGACGCTTTGACTTTCCGTTTTTTCGGTTTGGCCGGAGCGTCCTCGTCGCCTTTGACCGGCGGTTTCTCGTCCATCGCAGCTTTGGCAGCTTTGGCCGCTTCGCGCTCGGCCCGGCGTTTCTTCATCTCCTGCATCGACTCGCAGTCGTCGTTGAGGCAGAGGTTCCAGGGGCGGCCGCGGAAGGGCTGGACTTTCAGCCGCGGCGTCTGCTCGCAGATCGAGCAGCGACCCTCGAGTTTGAAGACGTCGCCGCGCTGGGGCAGCGGGAAGGTCTGGTCGCAGGAGTCGGGGTCGTCGAGGGTCCAGCCGCTGCAGCCGACGAAGCGTTTGCCCGATTTTTTCGCGCGGATGATCCGCAGCATGTGCGGCGAGCCGTCGTCCTTTTTGCGGCCGGCTTCCTCGCAGACCTTGCAGGGGCCGAGGATGCGGTCTTCGTCCATCCCTTTCCAGATGACTTTGGCCAGGTCCTCGCGGCTGCCGTCGATTTCGGTCCAGGTCTTGTGCAGGAGGTCGCGGCTTTCGCTTACAACGGCGCCCTTGGTCATCTCGCCGGCGGCGATGCGGTCCATCTCGGCCTCGAGCTGGGCGGTCATCTCCGGCGTCGCCATCGCCGGCACGAAGTTCTTGAAGGCCTCGTAGAGGGCGATCCCGGTCTCCGAGGGGACCGGCGGGTTGCCGTAGACGTAGCCGCGGTCGAAGAGCTTCTGGATGATGTCGGCGCGGGTCGCCTTGGTGCCGAGGCCGCGCTCCTCCATCATCTCGATCAGTTTCGCCTGCGAGATCCGGCCGGGGGGCTGGGTCTCCTTGTCGACGATCCAGGGTTCACCGTCGAGGGCGAGCTCCTGGCCCTCCTGCAGCGCCGGGATCTCCTCGTCGGCGGAGCGGGCGTAGGTGTAGATACCGGCGAAACCGGCGTCGACGAGGACCGAGCCGCGGACGAAGTAGGTCTCCGAGCCGGCCTCGATGTCGGCGCGGGTGGACTCGGTGATCATCGGCGGGCTGAAGGTGGCGAGAAAGCGACGCACGACGAGTTCGTAGACACGTTTCTTCGGCCCCTCGAGGGCGCCGGGGTGGATCGCCTGGGTCGGGTAGATCGGCGGGTGGTCGGTCGTCTCTTTTTTGCCGCGGGTCGCTTTCAGCTCGCCGTCGAGCAAGCCCGAGGCGGCGGAGAACTCCTTGACCCGGACCAGCGAGGCGACCAGCTCGCGCACCGGCAGTGAGGACGGATAGACCGTGTTGTCGGTACGCGGGTAGGAGATGAAGCCATCCATGTAAAGGTCCTCGGCGATCCGCATCGCGCTTGCGGGCGTGATGCCGAGCCGGCTGGAGGCGTCGGTGCTGAAGGCGGTGGTGTTGTACGGCGTCGGCGGCTTGCGCGTGTTTTTGCGCGCGGTGACCGATTTGACGATGCCCGGGGCCTTGGTCCCGGCCAGCGCCGCCTCCGCTTCGGAGCGCTCCCAGAATTTGTCGACGCTGTGGTGGGTCTCGAAGGTCCCATCGGGATGCTCGAACTTGGCGAACAGTTCCGAGAACGGTTTGGCGACGTGGGCGCGGCGTTCCATCTCGCGCTCGACGATCAGGCCCAGGGTCGGGCTCTGGACGCGGCCGACCGAGAGGAAGTTTGAGCCGAAGCGGCGGCTGGCCAGGGAGACGGCCCTGGTCAGGGTCGCGCCCCAGAGCAGGTCGATGTCCTGGCGGGCGGCGCCGGCGTTGGCGAGCGGGTAGGAGAGCGTGTCGAGGTTGCCGAAGGCGCGCTCGATCTCCTCCTTGGTCAGCGCCGAGTAGCGGGCCCGCTGGATCACCAAGCTGCCGTCGGCGGTGCCCTCGCGGGAGCCCAGGTTCGGGTTCGCGTCGAGCATCTCCTCCAGCGCCTCGAGCCCGATCAGCTCGCCCTCGCGGTCGAAGTCGGTCGCGATCACGAGCTCGTCAGCCTCTTTAGCGACCTTTTTGATCGCTTTGACGACATTTTTGTCGGTCGGCTCCTTGATCAGCTCAGCGTCGATCAAGTCGTGCAGGTCGGTCTTCTGCCAGTTCGAGTAGCCCTCGGGGAAGGCGGGACCGAGCACGTGGCCCTTGAGCCCGATCGTCATGTGGTCGCCGTCGGCGTCGCTCCACGTGTAGTACGGGACTTTGAAAGTTTTGTCGGTGCTGGGGCCGCCGCTGCCGGCGCCGAGGATCTCGGCAATCTTTTTCGCGCTGTTGTTCTTCTCGGTGACGATCAGTCTCATGGGGCGGCAAGGTAGCAGGGACGTTCGGCTGCCCGACTCAGACGGCTCTCGGCCGATCTCCCGCCGGCCCCGAGCCGATCCCCATAGGATCGACCCCCTGATGAAGTGCTTGGTCACCGGCGGCGCGGGGTTTATCGGCTCGAATCTGGTCGACGGACTGCTCGCGCGCGGAGACGAGGTGACCGTGGTCGACAACCTCTCGACCGGGCGTCTGGTCAACCTCGACGGGGCGCTGGCGGCGGGCGCCGAGCTGGTCGAGCTCGACATTCGCGACGCCGCCGCGCTGGCGGCACTGGCGGCCGAGCGCCGAACCGAGACGATCTTCCACCTGGCCGCACAGATCGACGTCCGCAAGTCGCTCGAGGATCCCGCCTTCGACGCCGCCGTCAACGTCGGCGGCACCGCCAACGTGCTGGAGGCGGCGCGCGGCGCCGGGACCGGCCGGGTCGTCTTCGTCTCCACCGGCGGCGCGATCTACGGCGAGGGCGCCGGTCAGACGCTGCCGCTCGACGAGAGCACCGCGATCGCGCCGCTCTCCGCCTACGGCCAGAGCAAGTACGCGGCCGAGGGGTACCTCGCCCTCTACGAGCGCCTCTATGGGATCTCCAGCATGGCGCTGCGGCTCGGCAACATCTACGGCCCCCGCCAGGACCCGCTCGGCGAGGCCGGCGTGGTGGCGATCTTCTGCGGCCTGGTCCGCTCCGGCGGGCGCCCCACCGTCTACGGCGACGGCACCCAGACCCGGGACTACATATACGTGGGCGACGTAGTCGACGCGGCGCTCGCGGCCGCGGCCTCGCGGACCAACGGCTCGATCAACATCGGCACCGGCCGTGAGGCCAGCGTGCTCGACCTGGTCGAGATCCTCGCCGGGCTCGGGGGCGCGGAGAACTTCGAGCCCGAGCTGGCGCCGGCGCGGGCCGGCGAGGTGCAGCGGATCTCGCTCGACGCGAGCCTGGCCGAGCGCGAGCTTGGCTGGCGGCCGCAAATCAGCCTCGAGGACGGCCTGCGGCTGACCCTCGACTCCATGCAGTGACGGATCACTAACCTTCAGAGGGATGCCAGCTCAGGCCTACGCCGGCAAGGAGTGCGTCTGCCAGTTCCGCAAGGGGATCTGCGATCAGACCTGCGTGCGCGACATGCTGGAGACGCCGTTTTACATCGCCTGCCTGAAACTGACCGGGCGGCGCTGCCTGGTCATCGGCGGCGGTGACATCGGCCTCGAGAAGGTCGAGGGGCTGCTCGCCTGCAGCGGCGACGTCACCCTGATCGCGCCGACCGCGCACCCGGAGCTGGAAGCGCTGGCGGCCGAGGGCTCGATCGCCTGGGAGCGCCGGCCCTACGGCGGCGCCAGGGACCTCGAGGGCGCTTTCATGGTGATCGCCGCGACCGACGACAGCGAGGTCAACATCGGCGTCTTCGACGACGCCGAGAAGCGGGCGATGCTGGTCAACATCGTTGACGTGCCGCCGCTTTGCAACTTCATCCTGCCGGCGATCGTTCGCACCGGGGCGTTGGCGATCGCGATCTCCACCGCCGGCGCCTCACCGGCACTGGCGAAGCGGATGAAGCGCGAGATCTCCAACCTCTTCGGCGACGAGTACGCGCGCCTGGCGGTGATGCTGAACGACGCCCGCGGCTGGGCCAAGGGCACGCTGCCGACCTACAACGACCGCAAAGACTTCTTCGAGGGCATCGTCAACGGCGAACCCGATCCGATCGAGCTGATTCGGGCGGGCGACGAGAGTGCGGTGTTGGCGATCATCGAGGCGGCCAAAGAGCGGGCTGCGGCGGCGCTGGCTTAACCCGAGGCTCGCGGGGGACGGGGTTTGGCGTGAGGGGTTGGGGGTCTCTCGTGCTCGCTGGATTTTTCGCCCAGAGGTAAGGGCAACTCTCGAGAACTGACGAGCGAAAAATTAACGCCGCTGCGCGCGAGAGACCCCCAACCCCTCCCATCGAAACGCCGCCCCCGCTCCCAAGGTGAGCAGCTTCCGCACTGGCTGAAAGATCCCAAGGGACGGACGCTTCCTATGAATCGCGTGGTTCCTTACCGGCTCATATGACCGATAAGGAACCACGGATCGCTGGTCCCTCCCTCTGTCCCCCTTTAAGGGCTGCTCCATCTAGGACTGCCGCTATCTCTGGAGCGAAGCTCGGCTCCGCCTTCCCAACTTTGATCCAGGGACCAGGACCGAGGGGGAGGGTCGGGTGGCCGTCGTACGAGCGGCGTTAATTTTTCGCTTGCCCGTTTTCGAGAGATTCCGGAAGTCCGGGCGAAAAATCCAGCGAAGGTAGACGGCCACCCGACCCTCCACGCTCCACCCTGATCCCTGGGAAGAAGTTCGCCGCCGCCAGCTAGTTAACGCCGCTGCACGCGTCCGAACGAAGCCCGTCGAGGGTCGCGCGCAGCTCGTTGGCCTGCTCGACGCTGAGGTTGGCCGAGAAGGCGAGGTCGAGCTCGCCGACGATCACCGGCCGCATTTCCGTCAGCAGGCTGATCCCGGCCGGCAGCAGAGTCGCGTAGCTGACACGGCGGTCCGTCTCGTGGAAGGTGCGCTCGAGCAAGCCGGCTTTGACGAGCCGGTCGACCAGCTTGGTCAAGCCACCGCGAGTGATCACCAGCGCCTCGGCGAGGTCCCCCATCCGCATCCGTTGTTGGGGCGCCTCGGCAACCGTGGCCAACACCTCGTACCAGGGCAGAGGCGGAAAGTCGCCCTGGGCCAGCGCCTCTTGCAGGCGCAGGGAGATCGCCGCGTGGGTGCGGGACAGCGAGCCCCAGGCCTCGCCGTGGGGCGTGTTTGCGGGGCACTCCCTCGGTGGGGCTGCGGTCTTGGTGGCGGTTGCCTGCTCGGTCATGCCTCCAGATCATCGCAGATGAACGTTGTCGGGACAATAGTTGACGTGAAAATCATTTCTGATACGATTGTTTCTGCCTCAATCATTTCAGCAGCAACAACTTCTAAGAAGCGCGAGAGAAAGGCAGTGAGATGAGCACCGAGACCCTCAACCAGCAGATCCCAGTCGGGACCTGGACCGTCGATCCGGTCCATTCCTCGATCCAGTTCGGGATCACCCACGGCGGAATCTCCACCTTCCGCAGCGGCTTTGGCGAGTACGCCGCCACCCTGACCGGCGGCGAGCGGCCACGGCTGGAGGGAACCGTCGAGGTCGCCAGCATCGACATCGACGAGGAGCAGCTCAAGGGACACCTGATGAGCCCCGAGTTCTTCGACCTCGAGAACTACCCACAGCTCAAGTTCAGCTCCAGTGAGTTCGCCGTCGGCGACGACGGCAGCGTTCGCCTCGCCGGTGAGCTCGAGATCCGCGGCGAGACCCGCGAGGTCAGCGCGGTCGGCGAGTTCGCCAGGGTCGGCGCTTACCTCGACGGCAAGGAGCGGCTCGGGTTCTCGATCGAGGCGGCGGTCGACCGGCGCGAGTTCGGCCTCGACTGGAACGCGGATCTGCCGAGCGGCGGCCAGGCACTCGAGTACGAGGTCGCGATCCAGGTCGAGCTGCAGTTCGTCGCGGAGGCCGAGTAACTAACGATGCGGGTCCTGGGCATATCCGGAAGCCTGCGCCGGGACTCGCTCAACAGCGCCCTGCTGCGGGCGGCCGCCGAGCGGCTGCCCGCCGGGGCGGAGCTGACCGAGTACGAGCGGCTGCGGGAGATCCCTCCCTACGACGCCGACCTCGAAGCGGAGGGCACGCCCGCGGTGGTCGCCGAGCTGCGTGAGGCGGTCCGCTCCGCCGACGCCGTCCTTCTCGCCACCCCGGAGTACAACCACTCGCTTCCCGGGCAGCTGAAGAACGCGCTCGATTGGATCTCCCGGCCGGCCGGCAAGAGCGCCCTCAACGGCAAGCCGGCGGCCGCGATCGGCGCCTCGACCGGAATGTTCGGTGCGGTCTGGGCGCAGGCCGAGGCGCGCAAGGTGCTCGGCGCCCTCGGTGGCCGCGTGGTTGAGGCCGAGCTGCCGGTCTCCCGCGCCGCCGACCACTACAGCGACGGGCGGCTCGAGCTCAGCCCCGAGCAGTCCCAGCAACTGGACGAGCTGCTGGCCGAGTTGCTCTCCGAAGTCGAGGAGCTGGCGGTCGCCGCTTAGCTGAGGCCGCTGAATACAGACGCGACGGTGCGGGCGCTGTTTTCGCCCGCCCGTTTGCGGGCGTTGCCGAAGGCCTTGGCCTTGGTCGTGCCGAGGGCGGAGACGTAGACGCCGTTCTTCTTCTGGACCACCGCGCCCCAGCCGTTGGAGACCCACAGTGCCGACTTGCAGTGGGGGTCGCCGCAGCGGTTCTTGGCGGCATCCTTGGCGTCCTGGGCGGTTGCCTTGCCGCTGGCGACTCCTGTCTTCCCCGTTTCCGGGTTGATCGCGATCGAGCCCCAAGAGGCCTGAGCCAACGCGGGGGCGGCGAGCAGCAGCGTGAAAGCGAGGACGGCGAGGACGAGGTACCTGGGCATTGGGAGGCTCCGATCAGGCTTTGGGTAGGGCGAAGAAGGCGATGGCGGAGAAGTGGGCGACGGCGGCGGCGATCACCAGCAGGTGGAAGACCTCGTGGTAGCCGAAGACCTTCGGCGCCGGGTCGGGGCGTTGGGTCGCGTAGACGACCGCGCCGGCCGTGTAGAGCAGGCCGCCGGCGATAACCAAGAGCGCGCCACCCACTCCCAGCGCGGCCCAGAGGTCGGGGAAGGCGACGACCGCGACCCAGCCGAGCGACATGTAGATCAGCGCCGAGACCCATTTCGGGTGGTCGATCCAGATCGTCTCCACGATCGCGCCGGCGATCGCCCCCATCCAGACGACGACGAGGATCGCCATGCCGAGGGTGCCGTTGAGGGCGAGGAGCGCGAACGGCGTGTAGGTGCCGGCGATGAGGAAGAAGATCATCGAGTGATCGAGCCGGCGCATCCACATTCGCATCTGCGGCCGCGTCCAGTTGACTCCGTGGTAGAGGGCCGAGGTACCGAACAGGGCTGAGAGGCTGACCGCGTAGATCGCGACCGCCAGGGTCGCCTTCGGGGTCTCCGCGACCAGAATCAGGACGACACCGAGGATCAGCGAGACGAAGAAGGCCCACTTGTGGGAGCTGCCGCGCAGCTTCGGCTTGACCGCGGCGATCGCGTCGGCCGTCGCCTCCTTGGCGGCCGTGGCGCGCTCACCGACGACGTCTTTGGCGGCGCTGGCGCGATCGCCCATCGCATCGCGGGCCGCGCTGGCCTTCTCTCCCATCCGCTCGGCGCCTTTGCGCAGGTCTTCGACCATCGCCAGGCAGCGTAGCGCGAAGTCCCTTGCCCGAAATTGCGGGCTGCCACAATAGGAGGGCGAATTTCGGTCGGTCCCGCGGCGCTAGTTTGCCCCTTCCTTGCGCAATTCAGCGTGAGTTCTGTCCGACCTAGGAGCAATCCTCCTCTGTTACCCCTAAAAGTCGCTGCGAGAGGAGTAGTTCGATGTCTAAGACCGCCACTACCAGTCCCAAAAACGGTCTGCAGGGCCTCTCTATAGAGCGGCGGTTTTCGGCTGCCGACGTGCATCCTTTCGACCAGATCGAGTGGGAGATCCGCGATGCCGTAATCGGAAATCCGGAGAATCCGGCTTTCGAGCAGCGCGGGGTCGAGTTCCCCAAGAGCTGGTCCCAGAACGCGACCAACATCGTCGCCCAGAAGTACTTCCGCGGCCAGCTCGGCAGCCCTGAGCGCGAGAGCTCGGTCAAACAGATGATCGGCCGCGTCGCCGGCACCATCTCCAACTGGGGACGCGAAGGCGGCTACTTCGCCTCCGAGGACGACGCCGACGCCTTCGAGATGGAGCTGACCTCGATCCTGCTCAACCAGAAGGCGGCCTTCAACTCGCCGGTCTGGTTCAACGTCGGCTTCGAGGAGACGCCGCAGTGTTCGGCCTGCTTCATCCTCAGCGTCGAGGACACCATGGAGAGCATCCTGGGCTGGAACACCAAGGAGGGCAACATCTTCCGCGGCGGCTCCGGCTCTGGCATCAACCTCTCCAACATCCGCGGCTCGATGGAGCCGCTGCAGAAGGGCGGCACCGCCAGCGGACCCGTCTCCTTCATGCGCGGCGCCGACGCCTGGGCCGGGACGATCAAGTCCGGCGGCAAGACGCGACGGGCGGCGAAGATGGTCGTGCTCGACGTCGATCATCCGGACATCGAGCACTTCATCTGGTGCAAGGCCGACGAGGAGAAAAAGGCCGAAGCGCTGCGCGAGGCCGGCTTCGACATGTCGATCGACGGCGAGGGATTCACCTCGATCCAGTACCAGAACGCCAACAACTCGGTCCGGGTCAGCGACGCCTTCATGGAGGCGGTCGAGGCCGGCGAGGACTGGAACCTGACCGCCCGCACCACCGGCGAGTCGGTGAAGACCCTCGACGCGCGCGAGCTGATGAACCAGATCGCCGACGCCGCCTGGCGCTGCGCCGACCCGGGTATTCAGTACGACACGATCATCAACCGCTGGCACACCTGCCCGGAGTCGGGCCGGATCAACGCCTCCAACCCCTGCTCCGAGTACATGCACGTCGACGACTCGGCCTGCAACCTCGCCTCGCTCAACCTGATGAAGTTCCGGCGCGAGGACGGCAGCTTCGACACGGCTGAGTTCGAGCACGCGGTCGACATCGTCTTCCTCGCCCAGGAGATCGTCGTCGGCTTCTCCAGCTACCCGACCGAGGGGATCACCGCCAACGCGTTCGCCTTCCGCCAGCTCGGCCTCGGCTACGCCAATCTCGGCGCCCTGCTGATGTCGGATGGCCTTCCCTACGACTCCGACGCCGGCCGTAACGTCGCCGCCGCGATCACGGCCCTGATGACCGGCCGGGCCTATCGCCAGTCGGCCCTGATCGCCGCCGGCGCGACCGGGCCCTACGACGAGTACGAGAAGAACCGCGAGCCGCACAACGGGGTCATGCGGATGCACCGCGACGCCGCTTACGACGTCGACGGGACCGGGATCAAAGGTGAGCTGCTCGAGGCCGCGCAACGGGCCTGGGACGAAGCGGTCGAGCTCGGCGACGAGCACGGCTACCGCAACGCGCAGGCGACGGTGCTGGCGCCGACCGGAACGATCAGCTTCCTGATGGACTGCGACACGACCGGGATCGAGCCCGACTTCTCGCTGGTCAAGTTCAAGGAGCTGGTCGGCGGCGGCTCGATGACGATCGTCAACAAATCGGTGCCGATGGCGCTCGACGCGATGGGCTACTCGGAGGCGGAGATCGACCAGATCAACGCTCACATCGCCGAGAAGAACACGATCGTCGGCGCCCCCGGGCTGAAGGACGAGCACCTCGAGGTCTTCGACGTCGCGGTCGGCGAGCGGGCGATCTCGCACACCGGCCACATCGACATGATGGCGGCGACCCAGCCGTTCATCTCCGGGGCGATCTCGAAGACGGTCAACCTGCCGCAGACGGCGACCGTCGAGGACATCGCCGACGCCTACACCCGCGGCTGGAACGGTGGCCTCAAGGCGCTGGCGATCTACCGCGACGGGTCGAAGACGGCGCAGGCGCTGCGCACCGACGCCCAGGACGAGAAGCAGGCCGAGGCTGAGGTCGAGATGGCACAGCCGGTGCGCAAGAAGATGCCGCGCGAGCGCGAATCGATCACCCACAAGTTCTCGATCGCCGGCCACGAGGGCTACATCACCGCCGGCAAGTACGACGACGGCACGGTCGGCGAGATCTTCCTCACCGACATCGGCAAGGAGGGCTCGACGATGCGGGGGCTGCTCAACGCCTTCGCGACGTCGATCTCGCTCGGCCTCCAGTACGGGGTGCCGCTGGAGACCTTCGTGCGCAAGTTCAGCTACATGCGCTTCGAGCCGGAGGGCATGACCGGCAACCCGGAGATCCCCTTCGCCAAATCGCTGCCCGACTACATCATGCGCTGGGTCGCCAGTCGCTTCATCGAGGACACCGAAGCACTGGAGGAACTGGGGATCATGACCCAGGAGGTCCGCAACAAGAAGGAAGCGGAGACCTCGCAGATGAGCATCGGCCTGAGCAGCGACACGGCCGGCCCGGTCAACGGCGGCAACGGGCACGCCAAGGCTGGCAACGGCAACGGCGGCGCCACCGTCAAGCCGGGGACCACGGTCGCGGCCGCGGCGGCGATGACCGACAGCCCGCCGGTGGTGCCGGCGAAGATGCAGGGCCTCGACCTCGGTCCGGCCTGCGAGCAGTGCGGCGGCATGATGCAGCGGACGGGCTCTTGCTACACCTGTAGTTCCTGCGGCAACAACACCGGCTGCGGCTGAGAATCAGCGGGCGGGAGGCCCGCCTCAGCCGCCGGGAGGGGGAGCGATGGAGAAGGAGACGGAGTCAATCCGGATCTTTGTGGCGGTGATCTCCGCGGCGCTGTGTGTCGTCGCGATGTTTGGGCTGGTCCGGGTGCTCGGTGACTCCGAGCCCGGGATGGCCATCGCCAAGACGGCCTCGGTAGCGGGGATGCTGATCCTGTTCAGCCCGATCGGGCTCGCCGGCGTCGTGCTGGCGGTGCGCCGGCCGGAGCTGGCCTGGTTCGGCTACGCGACGACCGCGATCGCCTTCCTCGCCTTCATCGTCCTCACCAGGCACGCTTGGGAGGAAAACGGCATCCTCTTCTTCGGGTCGAACGATTGGGAGCTGCCGACGGTCGCTCTCTTCGTCTCGCTCGCCTGCGGCCAGGTCTCGCTGCTGCTCGCCTGGGCTCGTGACGGGGGGTTCGTGCGCTTTCTCGGCTACAGCGCGGCGCTGATCATCGTCGTGCTCGCTCTTCTCGGCGTGCTCGAGGTGCTCAGCGACGATTTCGAGATCGGCGACCGCGTGTACGGGGTGCTGATGATCCTCTACCTGCTCCCGGTCGCCCTGCTGCCGCTCTTCACGCTCGGACGCGGGCGCCCGGGCTCGTGAGATTCCCGGTCGCCATCGCCGTCATGATCGCCGTCGGCATGGCGCTGGCGGGACCGGCCGCGGCCAACGTCGCGCCCTGCGACAAGGCAGTACTGGGCAGTGGGCCGACGGATTGGAAGCAGCGCTCGTTGCGGGCCGGGCCGGTCGGCGTGTTCGAGGATCCACTTGGTCATATGTCGCGGACCGAGCACGGGTTGGTGGCGAAGATGCCGATGATCGTCGAAGGGCACGCTCCGGTTTCGGTCAGCGTGCCGCTGGCGCTGCGCAAACGGGTATTCCTCTACTACGGCAACGTCCTCGACAAACAAGGGCAGCCGACGACCTCGTTCCAGAACGCGGTCGGCTATCCCGATGTCCTGTTCGAACCCTGCGCCCAGCGGTCGCGGACCCCATGGCCTGGCGGGATCAGGATCGTCGGGACCAAAGCGGTCCACCTCACCGTCCGCACCGAGTCGGGTGCTGGGTTTCAACTCCGCCTCGGACGCCCCCGCCTCCTCAGCCCCTGACTCCCCGATGTATTTCCGCCCTCATAAGGGCGGAAATACATCGCGCGCAGCTCAGCTGAGCACGACCTCGGCGTCGTGGCGCGGGGTCTCGGTGATGGCGCGGCGGAAAGGGCGCTCGGAGCCCTGGCGGGCGGGCTGGATCTGGTGGGCCTTGACCAGCTCGCGGAGGACGACGGCCATCTCGAATTGGGCGAAGGCAGCGCCGAGGCAGCGGCGGACGCCGCCGCCGAAGGGGATCCAGGTGTAGGTGCCCGGCGGGTTGTCGAGGAAGCGCTCGGGCAGGAAGCGCTCGGGTTCGGGGTAGGTTTCGGGGTCGCGGTGGACGAGGTGGATGCTCGGCGTGACCCGGGCTCCGGCCGGCAGCTCGTAGCCCCCGAGCTCCACAGCCTCGGTCAGCTTGCGGACCACGAGCACGATCACCGGGCGCAGCCGCAGCGTCTCCTGGATCGTCGCCGTCAGGTAGGCCTCTTCGCCGGCCAGGACCTCGGACCGCAGGCGCTCCAGCTTCTCGGGGTGGCGGACCAGCCGCTCCACCGCCCAGGAGAGCGCCGTCGCCGTCGTCTCGTGGCCGGCAACCAGCAGGGTCAGCAGCTCGTCGCGGATCTCGGACTCGCTCATCGGGCTGCCGTCTTCGTGACGGGCGCCGACCAGCATCGAGAGGACGTCCTCACGGGCCTCCAGATCCTCAACGCCGCGGCGGTCGGCGATCTCGCGGTGGATCAGCTCGTCGACGCGGTCGATGCGGCGAGCGAACATCGGCAGGCGGCGGATCCGCTCGGGGCCGGCCAGCACCACCGGCAAGAGGAAGCGCGGGTCGGTGGTGAGGTCGAGGAACTCGCGCAGTGCGGCCCGCAGCGGATCCATCCGCTCACGCTCGTGAACGCCGAAGACGGTCTCGATGATGATCTCCAGCGTGATCGCCTGCATCCGCGGCCGCAGCTTCCAGGGGGTGCCGGTCGGCCAGCTGGCGATCTCGCGGGCGGAGATCTCGGTCATCGTCTGTTCGTAGCCCTGCATGCGCTCACCGTGGAAGGGCGGCAGCAGCAGCCGGCGCTGGCTCAGGTGCGGCTTCTCGTCGAGGACGAGGACGGAGTTGTCGCCGAGAATCGGGCGCAGGATCTGGTTGCCCTCGCCGGCATGGAAGACCTTCGGGTCGCCGGTGAACACCTGCTTCACCATCGCCGGGTCGGAGATCATCACCCAGTTGCCTTCGTGGGCGATCCGGATCGTGAACATGTCGCCGAAGCGGGCCCGCGACTGCTCGAGCATCCACTGCGCCTGCCGCGACCAGATTGCCGTCTGCAGCGCCCGTGGCATCCGCGGGCCGGGAGGAAGACCCCGCTTGACGGCGCGCGGCGGCGCCGAAATCGGAGCCGCCTCTTTGACCGTGGCCTCCATCGTCCCTCGGATCAACCTACTCCGTCCACTACACAGGAATGTGTGACGTTCGTCCGCCCTACCCCACGAGTCTGCTCCTGGGTCCGGTATGCGGACCCCAGAGCAGACTCGTCGCAGCCGCTAGCGGAGGTCCTCGCAGGCGATGCCGTCGCGGTCGGCGTCGAGCCGGTGCGGGTCCTTCTTCGGGCCGCCGTGCTTCTTGTAGAAGTTCTGTCCCTGCCGCCAACTGTTGAAGTCGGCACAGTCCCTGTCGCCAGCGCTCGCCGGCACCGCGCTGAACGCAAGCGCGAATACGGTGGCGAGCACCGCGACGGTTATGCACTTCATCTGATCCCCCTGTCGCCGTTGCAAATCACGGCGACACCCTAAACGTTCCTAAGTAGTGAACGATATGAGAGGAAACTGTGCCTAGCGCGGGACGGCGACACGGACGATGACGCGGGCAGCGCAAAGCAGCTGCGCCGAGCCGTCCTCGAAGCGACGCAGGCGCAGCGTCGGCGGGTTGCGGCATTCGGTTCGCAGCGGCGCCGTGGCGGGGGTCGATGGCCCGTGCAAAACGCCGGCGGCGGCGCCCGATGGGACCGCCGGGACGATCGCGGGGAGCAGGGCGGAGAAGGTGATCAGGAACGGAGCGAAGCGTCTCACTCCCTGTCGAGGGCACGGCGAGCGCGAGTTCTCCCCCCGTCGACTCAAGTACCCTGGCGCGGCCGTGGCCGCACCGCACCTGCCGACCGAGCTCGAGTTCAAGCTGCTGCGCCGCGCCTGCGGACTGCGCCCGGGCGCGCAGCGGCGGCTGTTCGGCGGGCCGCCCGAGATCGACGGCCAGGTCCTGGCGCCCGACGTCCAGGCGCTGATCGCGATGGCCCGGCTCTCCGGCGTCCGCTCCTACACCAACGGTCTACCACCGGTGCAGGCGCGGGCCTTCAACCGCCGGGCCGCCGCGGCCACCCAGCCACCGACGCCGATTCCGATGGCAAAGGCCGAGAGCCTCTCGATCCCCACTGCCGCCGGGCCGATGGGCGCCCGCTTCTACCTGCCGCCGAACCTGCCCGGCGACAGCGTGCCGCCGCTGCTCGTCTACTACCACGGCGGCGGCTGGGTGATCGGCGACCTCGACACCCACGACGGCGTCTGCCGCTTCTTCGCCGCCGCGGCCGGGTTGGCAGTGCTCTCGATCGGCTACCGGCTGGCCCCCGAGCACCCGTTCCCCGCAGCGATCGAAGACGCCTGGGACGCGCTCTCCTGGGCGGCGGTCAACGCCCGCGAGCTCGGCGTCGACCCAAGCCGGATCGCTGTCGCCGGCGACAGCGCCGGCGGCAACCTGGCCGGCGGCGTCGCGATCCGGGCCCGCGAGGAGGGCGCGCCGATGCCGGCGATGCAGCTGCTGCTCTACCCCGTCACCGACTCCGCCGACGACCCGCGCTCGCGCGCCCTCTTCGCCGACGGCTTCCTCCTCACCAAGGCGGACATGGACCACTTCGAAGGCTTCTACCTGCCCAACGCCGCCGACGCCAACGACCCGCGGGTCTCGATCTTCAAGGCCCCCGACCTCAGCGGCCTCCCCCCCGCCTACGTCGCCACCGCCGGCTTCGACCCGTTGCGCGACGAGGGCGAGGCCTACGCGATCCGCATGCGCGAGGCGGGCGTGACCGTGGCGCTGCGCCGCTACCCGGGCCTGATCCACGGCTTCGCCAACCAGACAGCGGTGAGTCGGTCCTCGCGGGCGGCGATGTTCGAGATCGCCGGCGCCCTGCGGATGGGCCTGGCGGCCGGCGCCGCCTGAACCGGCGCCGCTACTCGTACTGGAGCGACTCGAGCACGTCGAGCCGGGATGCACGGCGGGCAGGGGCGATCGCGGCCAGCACGCCAGCCAGCCCGGAAAGGACCAGCAGCAGGACGAGCTGCCCGATCGGGTAGCTGAGCGTGAAGCCTTCATCCTTCAACGGCTGCGCGATCAGGGCGGCGAAGATCAATCCCAGAGCCATCCCCAGGATCGCCCCGATCAGCGCCGTGATCACCGCCTCGTAGCGGATCAACGTCCGCACCTGGCGGCGTGACATCCCGATCGCCCGCAACATCCCCAGCTCGCGGGTGCGCTCGTGGATCGAGAGCGCCAGCGTGTTGGCGATCCCGAACAACGAGATCACGATCGCCAGCACGAGCAGCGCGTAGATCAGGACCAACAGCTGGTTTACCTGATCTTCCTGTTTCTTTTTCAGTTCCTGCTGGTTGACGACCTCGGCGGTGGGGAAGGAGCCTTCCATCACCGCTTCCAGCCGCTGCTGGACCTCGTCGGCGTCGACACCCTCGGCGGTGCGAACGAAATCGATCGTGTCCTGCGTCTGGCCGAAGTCGCGCGCAAGAACCTCCTGGGTGACGAGCGCGCTACCGATCAGGCCGACCTTGGTGTCGTAGATGCCGACGACTTCGAAGCTCGGCCGATTGCCGGACTGGCTGAGCAGCTGGAAGCTGTCGCCGAGCCCGATGTCGTGCGCTTCGACGAACGACTCCTTGACGATTGCCTGGTCGTCGCGCAGATCACGCAGGGTCTCCGGGCCCCCCTGCTTCCATTCGAGCTTGAAGACGTCGCCGGCGTCGCGGGAGATCCCGTTGATCCGCTGCTTCGAGCCAGCGCCGAAAAGCTTGGCTTCTGCCGCTCGCATCGTCGCTACCAGCTCGACCCCCGGGGCCTTGCGGGCGGCTTCGGCGGCGCCCGGCGGGATCGGCGAGAAGCCGTCGCTGTTCTGGATCACCAGGTCGCCCTGGAAGGTGTCGTCGACGGCGGAGGCGATCGAGTCCTTGGCGCCGGCCGCGAAGATGGTGACGAAGGCGACCAGGGCGAGGCCGATCATCAGCGCCGCCGCGGTGATCGCGGTCCGCCCCGGGTTGCGCTGCGCGTTCTCGCGCGCGAGGCGGCCGGTCAGCCGGCGGGCCCGCTCCAGCGGCCAGCCGGCCAGCGCCGCCAGCGGCCGCACCAGGACCGGGCTGAAGAGGGAGACGGCGAGAACGAAGAGGACGGCGCCGGCGCCCATCAACCCGGCGGCGGCGTCGCTATCTGCGTTCCCAAAGAGGCCGATCAACAGCATCGCCATCCCGACCAGACCCAGCAGCGCCGCCAGGACCGCGTTGAGGACGCGGCGACGGCGGCTCGGCACCGCGATCTCGGCCCGCAGGGCGGCGATCGGCGGCACCCGCGTCGAGCGCAGGGCTGGCAGCAGCGAGGAGATCAGGGTGATCCCGAGCCCGACCGCGATCGAGACGATCACGGTGCGGCTCTCGAGGATCAACCCGGTGGTCGGCAGGTTGGCGCCGACGGCTTCGAACAGAGCTTTCAGCGCCATCGCGATCACGAAGCCGAAGGCGATCCCGAGCAGTGATCCGACCAGGCCGATGACGAACGATTCGCCGATCACCGAGCGCAGGATCTGCCCGCGGGAGGCGCCCAGCGTGCGCAACATCCCGAACTCGGCGATCCGCTGGGCGACCGTGATCGAGAACGTGTTGAAGATGAGGAAGGCGCCGACGAAAAGCGCGACGAAGGCGAAGACGAGCAGGATCGTGGTCAGAAAGCCGAGGTTGTCGCGGATTTCGCTGGAGGAGCGTTCGGCGTTTTCTTCGCCGGTCTCAACCCGGACTCCGGCCGGCATCTGCTTGGCGATGCGCCGCTTCAGTTCCAGGGGCGTGACCCCCTCCTCGGCCGCGACTGAGATCTGGTCGAACTCTCCCTCCTTGTCGGTCAGCCGCTGTGCTTCTGGCAGCGAGACCTGGGCGATGCTGGCCCCCCCGAAAGAAGCGTTGCCGAGCCTGGTGATCCCAACCAGTTCGAACTTCTGGGCGGGGATGCGGCCGACGATCGAGATCGTGTCGCCGAGGTCGAGATCGAATTCGTCGGCGGCGGCTTCGTCGAGCGAGGCTTCGCCGGGCCCACGCGGGATGCGCCCGTCGACATAGGTGAGCGACTCGAGGCCCTCGGGCAGGGTCGAGGAGATGAACTTGGGTGAGAATTTGGCTCCGATCGCCTCGCCTTCTTCGTCGAAGAAGCCGCCGGGGGTGAAGACCGCTCCGGAGGCGACGCGAGCGCCAGGCGTCCGCTGGATCCGCGGCAAGAGGTCGGCCGAGATCGTCGGCACTTCACCGCTCTGCTGTTTGACCAGATTCTCGGAGCTGACGACGACGCTGGTCCCCTCCAACGACTCGCTGAAGATTTCGTCGAAGGCGGCGAAGATCGTGTCGGTGAAGACGTAGGAGCCGGCCATGAAGGCGACTCCGATCACCACCGCGAAGGTGGTCGTGAGGGCGCGCACCTTGCGAGCCCAGAGGCTCTTGAGCGCGAGGCTAGTCAATCGTCTTCATCAACTCGATCACGTCGTCGGCCGAGCCCGGCGCCGCATCGTGGACGATCTCGCCGTCGCGGAGGGTGATCAGGCGGTCGGCGTGGGCGGCCGCGGCGGGGTCGTGGGTGACCATCACCACGGTCTGGCCGAACTCGTCGACGGCCTGGCGCAGCAGCGCCAGCACGTCCTCGCTCGACTTCGAGTCGAGGTTGCCGGTCGGCTCGTCGGCGAAGACGACGGCGGGTTTGGAGAGCAGCGCCCGCGCCACCGCGACCCGCTGCTGCTGACCGCCGGAGAGCTCTCCCGGGCGGTGCGTGCGGCGGTCGCCGAGCCCGACCGTTTCGACCAGCCGCTCCAGCCACTCGGGGTCGGGCTTGCGGCCGGCGATCGAGAGCGGCAGCAGCATGTTCTCCTCGGCCGTGAGGACCGGCAGCAGGTTGAAGAACTGGAAGACGAAGCCGAGCTTGTCGCGGCGCAGCTTGGTCAGCTCGCCGTCGTCGAGGCCGGAGATCTCGACCCCGTCGAGCTCGACCGTGCCGCTGGTTGGCTTGTCGAGGCCGGCGAGGATGTGCATCAGGGTCGACTTGCCCGAGCCGGAGGGACCCATGATCGCGGTGAAGCGACCCCGCTCGAAACCGGTGCTGACTCCCGCCAGCGCATCGACGGCCGCGTCGCCCTCGCCGTAGCGGCGAGTCAGGTCGGTCGCGACCACAACCTGTCCGTTCGAACTCACTGGCGACACCGTATCGAGATCAGTGAAATAGCCTGGCCGCGATGGCCCTCGCGGACCAATTCGACGGACTTCTGATCGACCTCGACGGGGTCGTCTGGATCGGCCGCGAGCCGGTGCCTGGCTCGGTCGAGGCCCTGCTCGCGCTGCAGGACGCCGGCAAGCAGCTCGTCTTCGTCACCAACAACCCCGCCAAGCTGCCAGCCACCTACGCGGAGCGCCTGGGCAGGCTCGGCGTCGAGGTGGACCCCGGGCGGATCGTCACCGCCGGCATCGCGACGACGCGGCTGGCGGCAGAGGCGGCGGCCGGCGGCGGCGCCTTCGTGATCGGGGCCGACGCCCTCAAGGAGATGATCGCCGCGGCCGGCGTCGAGCTGCTGATCGGTGAGCCGGCGCGGGCGGCCCGGGTGGTCGTCGTCTCCGGTCACCGCGGGTTCGACTACGAGGAGCTGCTGACGGCGAAGTTCGCGCTCGACGCTGGTGCGGCGCTGGTCGCGACCAGCCGTGACGCGACGCTGCCGATGCCCGGCGGCGAGTGGCCCGGGACCGGCTCGGTCCTGGCCGCGGTCGAGACGGCCTCCGGCCTGCGGGCGGAGATCGGCGGTAAGCCCGAGCGCCACCTCTTCGAGCTGGCGCTGGCTGCGATCGGCGGCGCCAAACGGGTGGCGATGGTCGGCGACCGGCTCTCCTCCGACATCGCCGGCGGCCAGAACGCCGGCCTCGCCACGATCCTGGTCCGCAGCGGCACCGAGAGCGAGGACCCAGGGGCGGCCAGCGTGACGCCGGACCACGTGGTCGCGGACCTGGCCGCCCTGCTGCGGTGAGCGCCAAAACCGGCCCGTCCAAGTCCCCGCTCGGGCATAGCTTCGCGGCGCTCTTCGCGGTTACCTTCTGCGGCCTGGTCGCGGTCGGCGCCGTCCTCCCCGTCCTGCCCCGCTACATCCACGGCCCGCTCGACTCCGGCGACGTCGCGGTCGGAATCGTGATCGGCGCCTATGCGATCACCGGCCTGCTGCTGCGTCCCTTCGCCGGCCGCCTCGCAGACCGCCGCGGGCGCAAGCCGACGGTCCTGCTCGGCGCTCTGGTCCTCTCCGTCAGCGGCCTGCTCTACCTGCCCAGCCTCGGGATCGCCGGGCTGATCGTCGCTCGGCTCGCACTCGGCGCCGGCGAGGGCGCCCTCTACACGGCCGGCGCCAGCTGGATCGTCGACATCTCGCCGACCGCGCGCCGCGGGCGCGTGCTCGGGCTCTACGGCCTGGCCGTCTGGGGCGGGCTCAGCGTCGGGCCGCTGGCCGGCGAGTTGCTGCTCGACGCCGGCGGCTACCGGGCGGTCTGGATCTTCGCCGCGGCGATGCCGCTCCTCGGCGCCCTGATCGCCTCGCGGGTCGAGGACCCGTTCGTGCCGCTGGCCCATGCCGAGCCGCATCCCCTGATCGCCCCCGAGGCGGTGCGGCCGGGCCTGGCGATCGCGCTCGCCTCGGTCGGCTATGCGGCCGTCGCCGCTTTCGTCGTCCTCCACCTCGAAGACCGCGGGGTCGGCCACGGCGTCGTCGTCTTCGGCGCCTTCGCGGCGATGATCGTGCTGACCCGACTCGTCGCCGGCGACCTGCCCGACCGAGTCGGCGCCCTCAAGGTGGCGATCGTCGCCACGCTGGTCGAGGCAGCCGGACTGCTGACGATCGGGCTCGCCCACAGCCTGCCGATGGCGCTGATCGGCGGCTGCGCGATGGGCGCCGCCTTCTCGCTGCTGAATCCGTCGCTGATGCTGATCGCTCTGGGACGGGTCGACGAAAGCGCTCGCGGCGCCGCGATGGGCACCTACACCGCCTTCTTCGACGCCGGCGTCGGCTTCGGCGCCCCACTGGCGGGGCTGGCGGCGGCGCTGACCGATTACGAGGGCGCCTTCGTGCTCGCCGCGGCGATCGCCATCTGCTCGACCCTGCTGAGCCTGACGATGCTGCGCGCCGGGCGGGCCGGCGGGCGGCCTAGCTCGGACGTTCGCTGATCAGCAGCGTCTGCAGGGCGCGGCCGATCCGCCCCTGCCGGTCGCTGAGAACCGACTCGGCGATCCCGATCCCGCTCGGCTGCGGCAGCGTCGCCGCGTCGACGCAGACCCACTCCCCCACCGGCATCCGCTCGAGGTGGACGGTGAGGTCGACGTTGACGAAGACGAAGCGGCGGAAGTCGAGGGCGGCGCTGATCCCGTTGCCGACGTCGGCGGCGATCAGGGTGCGCTGCAGTGGCGAGGGCTGCTCGCCGCTGACCAGCGGGTCGCGCATCCGCAGCCAGGCGGTCGCCGGCCCCAGCTCCATGAAGCCGCCCGACTGGAAGCGCAGCTCCATCGCCGAGTGATAGCCGAGCTCGTGCCCGGTGGGGAAGAACTCGAAGCCCGTCTCGTGCTCCGGAAAGGGAGGCGGAGGCGGCGTCGAGACGACGTCGGGCGGGATCTCCAGCTCCGAGGTCCGCAGGCGCCAGCCGCGCGCCCGCATCAGCACCTCGCCGTCGGTGCTGAGCTCGGCGGCGACCATCTGCACCCGCCGCCCGGGCCGCAGGATCTCAGCCCTGACGGTGACCGGCGCGATCGGGACCGAGCGCAGGATCTCGAAGGTGACGCGGCCGAGCTGGAAGCCCTCGCCGTCGGGAAGGTTCTCGATTGCGCGCCCGAGCAGCGCTGCCGGCGGGCCGGCGTGCTGGGCGCCGGCGTCCCACGGCCCCCGCGTCAGCTCGGTCGCGACCAGCAGCTCGCCGTCGGGTTCGTAGAAGGCGTCGGGCACGCCGCCATCCTAGGACCTCCTAGCGGCACCGCCGTGAGCCGAACTCCTGGGTCCAGACGTGGGCGCCGGGATTGCCTTCCAGATCGCCGACGCGGAGGCCGACGCCGAGATCGGCGTATGGGCCGAGGACGTTCGCGCGGTGGCCGGGCGAGTGGATCCAGGAGCTGAAGATCCTCCGCACCGACCCCAGCGACCCGGTTCCGTAGGCGATGTTCTCGCCGAGCGCGGTGCAGCCGCCGCCATAGCCGACCTGCTCGAACCAGTAGGTGAACTCACGCCCACAGGCTTCATGGTCGAAGCGGTCGCAACTGAGGATGTCTCCGGACTTGCCGCGGGCGGCGCGGTCGAGGGTCGTCGCGCGGGCCAGCGCGAGCTTGCCCGCGCGCTCACGGGCGAAGTTGGTCATGCAGTGCATCGCCTCCACCTGCGCGGCGCTCTCGGCGGCCGGGTCGCTCTGGTTCGGACAGGCCGAAGCCGGGGCGATCAGGCCCCTCAGGGGCAGAGCGCCGGCAGCCGGCGCCACGGCCCCCAGGCCGGCGAGAGCGACGAGAAAAGAGACCACGGCGCGCACCTGGAGCATCTAACCGGAATAGCGGCGATTCGTCACAAACACGTAAGGGAGAGGGCGTAGTCTGGACATACGGACGAAAGGAGATTTGAGATGACGGCAAAGGTTCAGAGGTCCGAGCAGGAGTGGCGTGAGCAGCTGACGCCCGAGCAGTACGAGGTGACGCGCAAGGCGGGCACCGAGCGTGCCTTCACCGGGCCCTACCTCGACGAGAAGCGCGACGGCATGTTCCGCTGTGTCGGCTGCGGCACCGAGCTCTTCTCCTCCGACACCAAGTTCGACTCCGGCACCGGCTGGCCCAGCTTCACCGATCCGGCCAACCTCGAGAACGTCGAGCTGCGTGAGGACAACAGCCACTTCATGAAGCGCACCGAGGTCATCTGCAAGACCTGCGATGCCCACCTCGGCCACGTCTTCGACGACGGCCCCGGCAGCAGCGGCCAGCGCTACTGCATCAACGGCTGCGCCCTGACCTTCGACGAGAAGTAGTAGCTCAGGCGCCGGGCGGCGCCGCCATCAGCTCCACCCGATGCCCCGCGGGTGCCAGCACCCGGGCCCGCGCCGCGCCCCAGTGCTCGCGCGCGGCTTCGACCTCGAAGCCGCGCGCGCGCAGCGCCGCCAGCGTCGCCTCGAACTCGGGGACGACGACCGCGAGGTGGCCGCGCGGCGGCGCCACCGGGTCGGGATCGGGCATCAGGTGCACCTGGGTGCCCTCGCGCTCCAGCCAGGTGAACTCGGTCAGGCTCGGCGGTGGCTGCACGCGCTCGAACCCGAGCAGCTCGAAGAGCTCGGCGACGCGCTCGACGTCCTCCGGCGCGACCTCGATTCCGACGTGGTGAATCATCGCCGCCAAGAGTTACAGAGATGGCACATCGCTCACTCGGATGTAACGTTTTGTCCGCTACGGTGCAAACATGGAGGCGATGAGGCAGAGCTGGACCGACGAGCGGCTCGACGACTTCCGCGAGGACGTGGGGAGGCGGTTCGATGAGGTGGATCGGCGGTTCGATGAGGTCGACCGGCGATTCGACAAGGTTGATGAGCGATTCGACAAGGTTGATGAGCGATTCGACAAGGTCAACGCACGCATGGACGCCGGCTTCGCCCGAATCGACGCCCGGTTCGACGCCTTGATGCGGGTCCTGCTCCAGGTTGGATTCGTCCTCGCGGCCGCGCTGATCGGCGTGATCGCCACCCAGCTCTAGTCGCTTCTAGAACGCCAGCGAGACAAGCGCCGCGGCGACGACGATGGCGGTCGACCAGGCAACGGCCTCGGCGACGATCTTGTTGTCGAGACCGTAGGCGTGGGAGACGACCATCGAGTTGATCCCGCAGGGCATCGCCGCCATCAGCCGGTAGGCGGGCGGGAGGTCGATCAGTGGCGCCGCGATCAGCATCAGCAGCGCCGGCACCAGGGCCAGCCGCACCGCCAGCACCAGCACCACCGGCCTGGTCAATGGCGGCGGCAGCGGCAGCTCGCCGTGCAGCGCCCCCTCGGCCAGGGTGGCGCCGATCGCGAAGAAGCCGATCGGGAGAATTGCCACCACCAGCGCCTGCGAGATGTCGACGGCGATCGCCGGCGCAAATGAGGCGGGAGCGAGCAGTCCGAGGATCGCGGCGTAGAGGGGCGGGTTGCGGGTGAAGAAGGCGGCGACCCGCTGGCGCGGCGATTCCCCCGCCTTGGTCCCGAAGGCGGCGCCGACCGCGAAGGCGCCGAGCAGCAACGAGGGGCCGGTGACGAGGACGTCGTAGAGGACCGCGTCGGAGAGCTGGTCGCGACCCAGCAGCGCCACCGTCAGTGGGTAGCCGAGGTAGCCGGTATTGACACTTAGGACCACGCAGACGACGGCGCCGACCTGGTAGCGAGGCAGCTTCAGGATCCGGCTCGCGACCCACCAGGCGAGCAGCGCCGCAATCGTCACCGCGATCAGCGCCAGGCCGAGCCCGGCGCCGTGGTCGAGATCGATGTCGGCGGCGGCGAGGTTGAAAAAGATGACAGGCGGCAGCAGTAGGTAGAGCAGCACCACCAGCGACTTGCGGGCGGCGTTGGCGGCGCCCTCGGGCCAGCGCCGCTCGGCCCAGATCCCGATCCCGGTCGAGATGAAGATCGCGCCGGCGGTCAGCAGAACGCCGATGGCCCGTCCCTCCCCGGCCTAGATGGTTGACGCCACGGCCGCGTGTGACCGGGGGTGGGCCGTGGCATCAACCATCTAAAAGAGCGACGCGCCGGCATGTTCGGCGAACTCGACCAGCGGCTGCGGGATCACGCCGAAGAAGACAGTGGCCGCGGCCGCCAGCAGAGCCGGCCCGACCAGGTACCAGCGCTTGCCGGCGTCGGGGTCGATCGGGTCGGCCTCGGGTGAGGCGCCGGCGATCGCGGGGGTGCCGGTCGCCGCCTCCCCCTCGGGCCGCATCCACATCGCCGCCACCACCCGCAGGTAGTAGGCGAGCGAGATCATCGTGCCGATCGCGATGAAGACGCCGAGCCAGGTGTAGTCGCCCTCGACCAGCGCCTCGATCAGGTAGAGCTTGCCGATGAAGCCGGCGGTGGCGGGCAGGCCGGCCAGGGCCAGCATCGCGATCGTCAGCGGCCAGGCCAACAGCGGCCGCTCTGCGCCGAGCCCGCGCATCGCCCGGATGTCGTCGCCGAACGGAGTTTCGCGCTCGCGGGCGATGATCACGGCGAAGGCGGCGAGGTTCGTGAAGGCGTAGGCGGCGAGGTAGAAGACGAGTGCGCTGACGCCCGACTCGGTGGCGACGACGATCCCGCCCAGCATGTAGCCGGCCTGGGCGATTCCCGAGTAGCCGAGCATCCGCTTCAGCGAGTCCTGTCCGAGCGCGCCGACGTTGCCGACCACGATCGAGATCGCGGCCAGCACTGCCAGCGCCGGCTGCCACTCGTCGACCTGGGGGCCGAGGGCGACGTCGAAAAAGCGGGCGAAGACGGCGAAGGCCGCGGCCTTGGTCGCCACCGCCATGAAGCTGGTGATCGGGGTCGGCGCCCCCTCGTAGACGTCGGGCGTCCACTCGTGGAAGGGCGCGATCGAGGTCTTGAAGGCGAGCCCGACCGCGCACATCGCGATCCCGACCAAAATCAGCGGGTCGTCGATCAGGCCGCCGTGCGCGGTCCCGGCCGCGATCCCGGCGAAGTCGGTCGAGCCGCTGCCGCCGTAGAGGAAGGCCATCCCGTAGAGCAGCGTCGCCGAGCCGAGCGAGCCGACGATCAGGTACTTGAGGCCGGACTCGAGCGAGCCCTCGCGGCGCATGTTGGTGGCGCAGAGGATGTAGAGCGGGATCGAGAGGGTCTCGATCGCGACGAAGAAGGTGACCAGGTTCTGCGCCTCGGCCAGCAGCACCATGCCCAGCACCGAGCCCAGCAGGAGCGCGTGGTACTCCCCCACCCCGGCCTGTTCGGTGGCCGGCTCGCGGGACGAGAGGACGACGCAGAAGGCGGCGGTGAGGATCGCGATCAGGGAGATCGAGATCGCCAGGTCGTCGATCCGAAGCGCCCCGGACACAAGGTCCTTGGGGTCGCCCCACTGCCAGATCAGCAGGCCGGCGACGGTCGCGAGGACGACCAGGGTCAACCCCGGCCCCCAGCGCCGCACCGGCTTGAAGACGGCGCTGAGCAGAACCACGCAGATCCCCACCGTCAGGGCGATGATCGGCGAGATCCCGGCGTAGTCGATGGTCGGCTCGTTGAAGTTCATCGGTCGATGGGCCTATTTGTCGACGTATAGGCAACATTTCGGCCCGTCGGCGGGGGGTCGTTGGCCAGCTCCGCTTCGGGGGCGTCGCCGTTGGTGACGCCGGCGACCGTCTGCTGCACGGTCGGGGCGGTGCGGTGGAGGATCAGCTGCGGGTAGAAGGCGAGGGCGACGATGCAGAGCACCAGCGGCGCCAGCACGACGGCGTCGCGCAGGCCGATCTCCCGCGAGGCGATCCCGTTGTTTTGTGCCGATGCGGGGCGGTTGTGCATCGTCTGCTGGTAGAGCCGCAGCGCGTAGTAGGCCGACATCGCGACGCCGCTGATCGCGATGAAGGCGAAGACGATCTTCTCCTGGAAGAGCCCGTTGAGGATGTAGAACTCGCCGATGAAGTTGGCCGACCCGGGGATCGCCAGGGTCGCCATCGCGACGACCAGGAACAGCACCGCGAGGACCGGGGCGCGCAGCGCCATCCCGCCCATCTCGCGGATGTCCTCGGTGCCGGTCCGCTCGACCAGGATCGCGACGATGATGAAGATCGGGGCGACGACGAGGCCGTGGTTGACCATCTGCAGGATCGCCCCGTCGGCGCCGTCGGCGCGCAGGGCGAAGACGCCGGCGGTGATGAAGCCGAGCTGGGCGATCGAGGAGTAGCCGGCGATCAAGCGCAGGTTGGTCTGCGTGAAGGCCATCACCGAGCCGTAGAGGATCGAGGCGAGGGCGACCACGAGGATCACCTCCTGGAACTCGATCGTGGCGTCGGGGAAGATCGGCAGCACCACCCGCAGGAAGCCGTAGGCGCCGACCTTGGCGAGCACACCGGAGAAGACGACCAGGACCGGCAGCGGCGCCGCCCGGTAGGCGTCGGGCATCCACCCGTGGAGCAGGAAGGCGGGCATCTTGACCAGGAAGGCGGCGGCGAAGAACCAGAAGATCCAGCGCTGGGAGTCGACGTCGAGACCCTGCTGCGCGATCGCCGCGATCGAGAAGGTGAGGTGGCCACCGTCGGCGGAGATGATCGCCGCGGCGATCGCCCCGACCAGCATCAGCAGCGAGCCGATCAGGGTGTAGATCATCATCTTCAGGGTCGCCGCGGCGGCGGTCGGGCCACCCTCGCGGTCGCTGCCCCAGGCCCCGAAGAGGAAGTAGAACGGGACCAGCATGAAGTCGAAGAACAGCACGAAGAGCAGCAGGTCCTGAGCCAGGAACGAGCCCAGGGTCGCGGTCTCGGCCAGCAGCATCAGGAAGAAAAAGAGCTGCGGGCGCTCCCACTCGCGGAAGGCGGCGAAGGCGACGCCGCCGACCCAGAGCACCGCGGTGAGCACGATCAGGAAGAGGTTGAGGCCGTCGATCCCGAGGCTGTAGTCGACGCCGAGGCCGGAGATCCAGGCGATGTCGACCGTGTGCTGGAGGCCGGAGGAGCCGTTGTCGAAGTCGAAGACCATGAAGACGGCGATTGCCAGGGTTGCGACCGCGCCCAGAGTCGCCCACCAGCCGACCGCCCGCTTCGGCAGGAAGAGGCCGACGAGGCCGAACGCGAGCGGTGCCCAGAGCAGTGCGTTGATCATGAGCTGGAGATGAGGAAGTAGAGGGCGAGGCCGGCGAAGCCGGCGACCAGCAGCAGCGCGTAGCTGCGGACGAACCCGTTCTGGACCGCGCGGACGACGCCGCCGGCGCCGCGCACGGTGCCCTCGGTCCCGGTCACTAGGCCGTCGACGACGACCTTCTCGAAGACGCGGTTGGCGAAGCGGCCGATCGCCAGCGCCGGGCGCACGATCAGGAGGTCGATCAGCTCGTCGAAGTACCACTTGTTGACGAAGAGGGTGTAGAGCGGGCGCAGGCGCTCGATCAGGTAGGCCGGCGTAGTCGGCTGCTGGACGTAGAAGAAGTGCGCCATGGCGATCCCGATCACCGAGATCGCGCCGCCGACGCCGAGCCCGATCCAGTCGGCGCTGAGGGTCGGGTGGATGTGGACCAGCGGCGAGTTCTCGAAGACTGGGTCCAGCCACTTGCTCAGCACCTCGTCGACGCCCGGGATCTGGATCAGGCCGCCGATCAGAGCCAGCACCGAGAGCACGCCCATCGCCGCTTTCATCGGCCAGTTCTGGTCGGCGATGTGATGCTCGGCCCCGGGGAATCCGACCTCGGTGTCCTCGAGCTCGCCGGTGGCCGGGTTGCGCGGCTCCTCGTGGGCGACGTGGCCGGTATCGATCAGCTCCTGTGCCTCCTTGCACGGCGTCCCCGGCAGGATCCGGAAGACCAGCCTGAAGGTGTAGATCGCGGTGATCAGGGCGCCGACGTAGCCGCCGATCGTGAAGATCAGGTACATCCCGCCGCGGGCCTCGGCGTAGGCGAGGATCTCGTCCTTGGAGAAGAAGCCGGAGGTGCCGGGGAAGGCGGCCAGGGCGAGAGCGCCGCAGAGGAAGGCGATCGAGGTGAACTTCATCGCCTTGCCGAAGCCCGACATCTTGTCGATGTTCTGGTTGTTGGCCATGCCGGCGATGATCGAGCCGGCGGCCATGAACAGCAGCGCCTTGAAGAAGGCGTGGGTCATCAGGTGGAAGAGGCCGGCGCTGTAGGCGCCGATCGAGACGCCCATGATCATGTAGCCGATCTGGCTCATCGTCGAGTAGGCGATCGCGCGCTTGAGGTCCGTCATCACCAGGGCGATCGTGCCGGCGATCAGCAGCGTCGCCAGGCCGACGAAGGCCGCGATGTCGGCCGCGGTCGGGGCCAGCTCGAAGAAGACGTGGGTGCGGGCGATCAGGTAGACGCCGGCGGTCACCATCGTCGCCGCGTGGATCAGCGATGAGACCGGGGTCGGGCCCTCCATCGCGTCCGGCAGCCAGGTGTGGAACGGCAGCTGCGCCGACTTGGCGAAGGCGCCGACCAGCAGCAGCAGGCAGATCGCCGTGATCGACCACTCGTTGGTGGTGAAGACCTCCGGCGCTTTCTCGAAGGCGGGCCCGAAGTCGAAGGTGCCAAGTTCGCGGAAGATCAGGAAGGCGGCGAGGGTGAGGCCGATGTCACCGACGACGTTGATCACGAACGCCTTCATTCCCGCCCTGGTCGCCGACTTGCGCCGGTACCAGAAGCTGACCAGCGCATAGGAGGCGAAGCCGACGAAGGCCCAGCCGACGATCAGCAGCACGAAGTTGCCGGCGAGGACCAGCAGCAGCATCGAGAAGACGAAGAAGTTGAGGTAGCTGAAGAAGCGGTGGTAGCCCTTGTCGGACTGCATGTAGCCGTAGGAGTAGAGGTGGATCAGGGTCGAGACGCCGGTCACGACCAGGACCATGAAGACGGATAGGGGATCGACGTAGATGCCGAGCTTGATGTCAAGCCCGGCGACGCTGGCGTAGTCCCAGAGCGAGGAGGCGTGGTGGCGCGCCTCGGGGTCTTCGCCGAGCAGGCAGAACAGGGCGCCGATTCCGCAGGCGAAGGCGAGCGCGATCGAGAGCGTGCCGATGAGGCCGGCGACCCTCGCCGGGATCACCTTGAAGCTGAGCCCGATCACCATCGAGCCGAGCAGCGGGAAGAGCAGGACCAGCCAGGCCCAGCTGGTCGCGGTCATCCGCGCAGCTCCCTCAGGTCATCGACGTTGAGCGGCAGCTTGCGGCGGAAGATCGCGACGATCAGACCGAGCCCGATCACGACCTCGCAGGCGGCGACGACCATGACCACGATCGCGAAGATCTGGCCCTCCTGGTTGCCGACCATGCGGCTGAAGGCGACCAGCGCCAGGTTGCCTGCGTTCAGCATCAGCTCCAGGCAGAGCAGGATCACCATCGGGCTGCGGCGGATCAGGATGCCGACCGCGCCGGTGGCGAAGAGCAGCGCCGAGAGGACGATGAACCACTCGATGTTCACGCGGTCTCCTCGCGTTTACGACCGGCAAGGACGATCGCTCCGACCGCCGCCAAGAGCAGCAGGATCGAGGAGGCCTCGAAGGGGACGAGGAACTTTTCCAGCAGCAGCTTGCCGATCGCTTCCGGGTTGCCGAAGCCGGGGCCGACCTCCGGGCCGGCGGTCCCCAGCGCCAGCAGCGAGGAGGCGAGGACCGCGATCGAGAGCTCGACGAAGAGCGCGATCGCCAGCGCCGGCGCCAGGAAGCGCTGGCCGGGAATCGGCTCCCAGGCCGACTCCCCCCCGCCGCCCACGTAGGCGACGACGAAGATGTAGAGGACCATCACCGCGCCGGCGTAGACGACCACCTGGGCAGCGGCGACGAAGGCCGAGGTCAGCAGCAGGAACAGCGCCGCCAGCGAGAACAGGTGAACGATCAGCGCCAGCACGCTGTAGAACGGGTTGCGCATCGCGACCACGCCGATCGCGCCGCCGAGCGCTCCGATCGCGGAGAAGAAGAACAGGACCTCTTCCATCAGTGGCGAGCCACCTTCATTCGTCCTCGCTTTTCAGCGGCGTGCGCTCGATCGGCTCGGCGAGCAGCATCTCCTTGGTGAAGATAAGGTCGCCGCGGTCGTAATCGGCCATCTCGTAGTCGTGGCCCATCGTGATCGCGTCGAAGGGGCAGGCGATCTCGCAGTAGCCGCAGAAGATGCAGCGCGAGAGATTGATCTCGTAGACGGCGGCGTAGCGCTCGCCGGCGGAGACACGCTCGCCGGGAATGTTCTCGGCGGCGACGACGCGGATGCAGTCGGCCGGGCAGGCGGCCGCGCAGAGCGAGCAGCCGACGCATTTCTCCAGCCCCGTGTCCTCGAATTTGTGCAGTTTGTGGCGGCCGCGGAAGCGCGGGTAGACGGGGGTCTTCTCCTCCGGGTACTCGATCGTCAGCGGACCCTCGATCAGCCGGGACATCGTCGTCTTCAGCCCCCGCAGGGTCTCGCCGAAGGAGCGGTAGGCGCCGCCGAGGCCGCCCGGTTCGGGACCGCGCTGGACCTCGATCACCTCGATCGAGTCGAGGTAGGAGACCGACTTGGGGTCGAACTCGCTCATGCGGTCCCCCTTGGCGAGTTGTTCTCGCATAGCGAGAGGAAGTCGCCAATCACGTGGCCACCACCAGGATCGCGGTGACGAGGACGTTGAGCGTCGCCAGCGGCAGCAGGATCTTCCAACCGAGCGTCATCAGCTGGTCGTAGCGCAGCCGCGGCAGGGTCGCCCGCACCCAGATGAAGACGAAGACGAGCGCGAACATCTTCACCAGCATCCAGATCGGGTCGAGGAAGCTCGGGCCGGGACCCATCCAGCCGCCGAGGAACATCGCCGCGGCGATCCCGGAGACGACCAGGATCTCCATGTATTCGACCAGCAGGAAGGAGCCGAAGCGCATGCCGCCGTACTCGGTCATGAAGCCCTGGACCAGCTCGGCGTCGGCCTCGGGCATGTCGAACGGGGTGCGGTTGGTCTCGGCGAAGCCGGCCAACATGAAGATCAGGAAGCCGACGAACTGGGGCACGATGTACCAGACCTCCCCCTGCGCGTGGACAGCGTCGACCAGCGAGAGCGAGCCGGCCATCATCACCACGCCGAGCAGCGCCAGCCCCATCGAGACCTCGTAGGAGATCAGCTGCGCGGCCGAGCGCATGGCGCCGAGCAGGCTGTATTTCGAGCCCGAGGACCAGCCGCCCAGCACAAGGCCATAAAACGCTATGGACCCGACCGCGAAGAAATAGAGGATCCCAATCGGGACGTCGATCCCGTAGAGGCCGACGCCGTCCTGGACGTCCCCCCAGGGCAGGATCGCGAGCGCGAGGACGCCGGAGAGGACCGGCAGCAGCGGCCCCAGCACGAACAGGGTCGAGACCGCGTTGGCGGGCCGGAAGGACTCCTTGGAGATCAGCTTGCCGACGTCGGCGAGCGGCTGCAGGATGCCGAACGGGCCAACCCGGTTGGGGCCGTAGCGGTGCTGGAAGCGACCGATCAGTTTGCGCTCGACCACGGTCAGGACCGGCAGGATGCCGAAGACGATCGCGAAGATCACCAGCGACTTGACGATCATGATCCAGGTCGCTTCGGCGTAGCCGACCTCCGCGAGCGAGAGCACTAGGCGTCGACCTCGCTCAGCTTCTGGATCTCGACCCAGACCGGGCCGCCATTGAGCAGACCGTTGGCGTTGGCGCCGCCGACGCCCTCGGCGAGGAAGACGGTGCCCTCCCCCATCCGTTCCTTGATCAGGACGTGGGCCTCGACCGCGGAGCCGTTCTGGCCAACGCGGACGACGTCGCCCTGCTTGACGCCGACCCGTTCGGCGTCACCGGGTGACATCTCCAGACGCTGCTGCGGCACCAGGAAGTTCAGCGGCGGGTTGAGCTCCGTGATCGGGCCCGCCCACAGGTCCTTGTAGGTGCCGAGCGCGAAGCCGTCCTGGTCCGGCGTCGGGGTCGCGGCTGGCTCGGGGGAGAGTGCGGTGCCGGGCGCCGGGCAGGCGGATACTGCCTCCGTCTCCTGCCAGCGGATTCCCTGGCCTCCGATCGACTCCTCGCTGATCGAGGCGTAGAAGGGGACGGCGTCGGTTAGCGCGGCGAAGGCCGTCGGCTGGGAGTCGATGCCGAGCTCGAGGCCGAGGGCCTCGGCAAGGAGCGAGAGCACGAGGATGTTGGACTGGACGGTGCCGGGGCGGCTGGCGCTCGGGCGGACGCGCTGGAGGCGACCGTCCGCGTGGGTGACGGTGCCGTCTTTCTCGGCGTGGGTCTCGAGCGGGAAGACGACGTCGGCCTTGCCGGTGGTCGCGTTCTCGTGCATCGAGAAGGCGATCACGTGGTCGGCGACGGTCAGCGCCTCTTCCCAGGCGGGGGTGTCGGGGAAGTCGCGCAGAGGGTCGGCGCCGAACAGCAGCAGGGTCTTGATCTCGCCGCTGATCAGGCCGGCGCGGATCTCCTCCGTCGAGCGCCCGCCGGCGAGCTCGGCGAGGCCGGGGCCGGCGTCGGGCAGGCAGCCCGACTCGCGCAGGCCGCGCCCGTTGGCGACGTCGGGGATTTCCAGCATCCCGGCGCCCTCGGCGGCAGCGATCCCGCAGGCCTCGGCCAGCTCCAGCAGCGCCGCCGCGGCGGCGTCGCCTTCGCGGCCGATCCGGCCGCTCCAGAGGACGACGACCTTGCCGGCGCCGCGCAGGCTCTCGGCCACCGGCGTGGCGACGTTCTCGGCGCCGCCGACGGCGGCCGCCAGCTCGGCGAGGAAGTGGGCGCCGGCGCCGGGGGCATAGCGGGCGATCGCCTCGGCGCCGCCGTCGAGCGCGGTCGGCCGCTCGGTCGCGACAACCAGGCGGGCGCCGTTGCGGCGGATCGCCTTGCGCACGCGCAGGTCGAGGATCGGCGCCGTGTGCATCGGCTCGGCCCCGGCGACGAGGATCACGTCGGCCTCGTCGATGTCGCGGACCCTGGCGGTCAGGGCCGGCTGCGAGAGGCGGACGACCGCCTCGCGCGAGAGCCCGCGCGAGGTTCGCGAGTCGACGTCGTTGGAGCCGAGGCCCTCACGCAGCAGCCGCTGCACGATGTAGCCCTCCTCGTTGGAGGCGTCGCCGACGATCGCGGCGATGTCGCTGCCGCCGGCACGCAGCGCCGCGGCAGCCGCCTCGATCGCCAGGCTCCACTCGACCTCGTCGCCGCCTTTGAGCCGCGGGCCGCGGATCCGCTCGGGCGCATCGAACATCTCGAAGCCGTAGCGACCGCGGTCGCAGAGCCAGCCGTCGTCGACGTCGTGGTTGTCGCGGGTGATCACCCGTTTCACCTTCTCGTCGCGGATCGTGAAGCTGACGTTGCACTGCCCCGGGCAGAGCGTGCAGACCGAGCCGGCCTGCTCGATGTCCCAGGGGCGGGCGCGGAAACGGTAGGTGTAGCTGGTCAGCGCCCCGACCGGGCAGATGTCGGTGATATTGCCGTGGAAGGGGGCGACGTAGGGGCGGTCGTCGAAGGTGCCGACGAAGGTGCGGTCGCCGCGCTCGAGCAGCTGCAGCTGCGAGTCCTCGGAGACCTCCTGGCTGAAGCGCACGCAGCGGTAACAGAGGATGCAGCGCTCGCGGTCGATCGCGACCAGCGGCGAGAGTTCGATCGGCTTCTGGAAGTGGCGCTTTTCGTCGATCACCCGCGATTTTCCGGGGCCCCAGCCCATCGTGATGTCCTGCAGCGGGCACTCGCCGCCTTTGTCGCAGACGGGGCAGTCGAGCGGATGGTTGACGAGCAGGAACTCGACCACCGCGTTCTGGGCGTGCTTGACCTGCTCGGTGCGGGTGTGGACGACCATCCCGTCGCGGACCGGGGTCGAGCAGGAGGTCTGCAGTTTCGGGATCCCCTCGATCTCGACCAGGCACATGCGGCAGGCGCCGACCGGCTCGCCGAGTTTCGGTTCGTAACAGAAGACCGGGATCTCGACGTCGCCCTTGCGGGCGGCGTCGTGGAGCATCTCGCCCTCGGCGGCGATCACCTCGCGGCCGTCGACGACGATCGTCACCTCTTTGGCGCTCACGTCGCCGCTCCCAGAGTCGTCTCCATGCCCTGGACCACCGCGAACTGCTCGCCTTCGTCGAGCGCGGGCCCGGCAGCGGCGATCACGCGCTCGAACTCGTCGCGGAACTTGTTGACCATCGCCGAGACCGGCATCGCCATCGAGTCGCCGAGCACGCAGAGGCAGTGGCCCATGATGTTCTGCTGGACCGAGCTGATGATGTCGAGGTCCATCGGCGTCGCCTCGCCGCGCACGACCCGCTCCAGCATCTTTACCGTCCAGTTGGTGCCCTCGCGGCAGGGTGCGCACTTGCCGCAGGACTCGTGGTGGTAGAAGCGCGCGGTCCGCAGCGCCATGTGCGGGATCGAGACGCGGTCGTCGGCGACGATGATCGAGCCGGAGCCGAGCATCGAGCCCGCCTCGGCCATCGCCTCGAAGCTGTAGGGAAGGTCGAGCTCGGCCGGGGTCAGCACCGGCGAGGAGGAGCCGCCGGGGTAGAAGGCCTTGATCTCGTGGTCCTCCTCGGGGCCGCCGGCGAGGCCGAAGATCAGTTCCCGGGTCGGGATCCCCAGCTCGACCTCGTAGTTGCCGGGACGGCGGACGCCGCCGGAGATCGAGACCACCTTGGTCCCCGGCGACTGCTCGGTGCCGAAGCCCTTGAACCACTCGGCGCCCTTGGCGACGATCCGCGGCACGTTGGAGAGCGTCTCCACGTTGTTGATCAGGGTCGGGCCGCCGTAGAGGCCCTGGACGGCCGGGAACGGCGGCTTCAGGCGCGGGTTTCCGCGCTTGCCCTCGAGCGCGTCGAGCAGCGCCGTCTCCTCACCGCAGATGTAGGCGCCGGCGCCGCGGTGGACGACCAGCTCGAGGTCGCGGTGGCAGCCGAGGATGTCCTTGCCCAGGTAACCCGCCTCGTAGGCTTCGGCGACGGCGACGTCGAGGATGTCGGCCTGCTCGGCGTACTCGCCGCGGATGAAGATGAAGGCGTGGCCGGCGTCGGCCGCCAATGCCGCGATCGCGATCCCCTCGATCAACTGGTGCGGGTTGCGCTGCATCAGCTCCCGGTCCTTGAAGGCGCCGGGCTCGGACTCGTCGGCGTTGCAGCAGAGGTACTTGGCCATCTCGCCGCGCGGCAGGAAGGAGGCCTTTTTGCCCATCGAGAAGCCGGCGCCGCCGCGGCCGCGCAGGCCCGAGTCTTCGAGCTCCTTGAGGACCTCGTCCTGCTCCATTTCGCGGTAGGCCTTCTCCTGGGTGGCGTAGCCGCCGACCAGTCGCTTGTAGCCCTCGATCGTGCGCAGCGCCGGATCCTCGGCGCACTCGAGCAAGACCCGGGTCTCGCGCGGATCAGCCACCCCGCACCTCCCCGTCGATGGGCCTATTTGTCGCCTCAGGGTTGACATTTCGGCCCGTCGGCGGCGGAGTGTCGCCGGCGAGGGGGCGCTTGAGCAGCTCTTTGCCGGGCAGGACCGCGGCGCCGCCGGTCAGCTGCTCGATCGCGGTCGCGGCCTCGGCGGCCTCCAACGGTCCGTAGTAGCGCTGGTCGATCGAGGCCATCGGGGCGATGTCGCAGGCGCCGAGGCACTCGAAGCCGGTGATGTAGACGTCGGCGTCGCCGGCGGCGGCCTCGAAGGCGTCGAGCAGCTCGTCGCCGCCGCGCATCCAGCAGCTGATGTTGGTGCAGACCTCGATCCGGTGGGTCCCGACCGGGTCGGTGTGGAGGAGGTCGTAGAAGCTGGCAACCGACTCCAGCTCGGCGGGGGTGAAGCGCATCACCGCGGCGGCCTGGCGGATCCCCTCGGGGGTGCACCAGCCGTAGCGCTCCTGCACCGCCCAGAGCGCCGGGATCGAGGCCGAGCGGCGGTCGGGATAGCGGGCCATCAACTCCTCGATCCGCTCTTTCAGCTCCGGCGGACAGTCGACTTCGTGCAGCTCCGGGATCGGCTCCTCGGCGCGCGGCGGGACGCGGCCCTCGGTGACGGCGACGTCGACCGGGAGGTTCGGGTTGAAGATGCCGGGACCGTCGACGGGGCTCATCGGTCGACCCCGCCGAGGATCGGGTCGAGCATGCCGAGGCTGCAGATCATGTCGGCGACGTAGGTATCCAGCGCCATGTCGCGAAAGGCCTGCAGGTTGATGAAGGAGGGATCGCGGAAGTGGACCCGAGAGGGCTTCGAGGAGCCGTCGGCGAGGACGAAGCAGCCGAGCTCCCCACGCGGGGACTCGATCGGGTAGTAGACCTCGCCGGGCTCGACCCGGAAGCCCTCGGTGACGAGCTTGAAGTGGTGGATCAGCGACTCCATCGAGGTCGAGAGCTCAGAGCGCGGCGGCAGCACGTACTTGCGGTCGTCGGCGATGAAGGGGCCCTCGGGGAGCGCATCGAGGCACTGGGAAACGATGCTGGCCGACTCGACCATCTCGGCGACCCGGACCCGGTAGCGGTCGTAGTTGTCGCCGATGGTTCCGACCGGGATCTTGAACTCCAGCTCCGGATAGGCGAGGTAGTCGGTCGCCTTGCGCAGGTCCCAGGGCTCGCCGGCGGCGCGCAGCAGCGGCCCGGTGACGCCCAGCTCCAGCAGCCGCTCGCGCTCGACGATGCCGACGTTTTTGGTCCGCTGCAGGAAGACCTCGTTGCGGTCCAGCAGCGCCTCGTACTGGCCGACCCGGATCGGCATTTCCTCGGCGAACTTGCGGCACTTCTCCTCGAAGCCGATCGGGATGTCCTCGATCACGCCGCCGACCTGGAAGTAGCGGGTGTGCATCCGCTGCCCGGTCGCCATTTCGAAGAGGTCGAGGATCTTGTCGCGCTCGCGGAAGCAGTACCAGAGCATCGAGATCGCGCCGAGGTCGAGCGCCGTCGTCCCCAGCCAGACCAGGTGCGAGTGGATGCGGTTGAGCTCGAGGAAGAGCGTGCGCAGATACTTGGCCCGGGGCGGGATCTCCAGACCGACCAGCTGCTCGACGGCGCCGCAGTAGGCCTGCATCTGGAAGAAGTAGGAGACGTAGTCCATCCGCTCGACGAAGGGGATGACCTTCCAGTAGCTCTTGTCCTCGCAGGACTTTTCGATCCCGGTGTGGACGTAGCCGATCACCGGCCGCAGGTCGCGCACGATCTCGCCTTCGAGGTCGACGACCAGGCGCAGCACCCCGTGCGTGGCAGGGTGATGCGGACCGATGTTCACGGTCATGATCTCGGTCTCGTGCGTGGCCGTGAGGGTGGTCGGCAGCTCAGCCATAGTTGCGCTCGTTGTAGGTGAAGGTGACGGGCTCGCCGCCGACCGGGAAGTCGCGCCGCTGCGGCCAGCCGACGTAGTCGTCGGGCAACAGGATCCGGGTCAAATCGGGATGGCCGCGGAACTCGATCCCGAAGAAGTCGAAGGCTTCGCGCTCCTGGAAGTTGGCGGTGGGGAACAGGGAGACGCATGAATCGATCGCGGGGAGCGATCCGGCCGCGGGTCCTGTCACGGCAGGGGACCCCCCATGCCCTGCGGTAGCTAAAGCTTCCTCGGGCATGGGCCCCCCTACCGTGCCACCCGCGGCCGGATCGCTCAGCATCGCTTTCACTCGGATGCGCTCAACCCTGTCCCGATTCAAGAGCTCGTAGTGGACGCCGAAGCGAGGGCGGGCCGGGAGGTAATCGGCGACATGGAGGCTCGAGAGGAACGTGTAGCGCTGGCCCGGCGTGTCGCGCAGCCAGGAGAGGACGTCGAGGATCTGCTCGGAGTCGGCGATCAGCGCCGCCTGCCCGCACTCGAAGGAGGTGGCGAGGGCCGCACCGGGGAGGTCGCGCTCGATTTCACCCCGCAGCAGCTCCAGTCCTGGAGCGTCAGGCACGAGCGAGCCCCCGCGCCTCTTCGTAGGCGAGCGCGGCCTCGGGGCTGGGCAGGCTGGCCGGGCCCCCGCGCGCCCACTCCTCGGTGCCGGCGGCGTTGTAGCGCTGGCGCCAGCCCTGGTCGGGGCTGCCCTGGATCTTGCGCTGCAGCTTGGTGAAGCCGTACATGACCGCCTCCGGCCGCGGCGGGCAGCCGGGGATGTGCATATCGATCGGCATGAACTTGTCGGCGCCCTGGACGACGGCATAGTTGGAGAACATGCCGCCGGAGGAGGAGCAGGCGCCCATCGAGATCGCCCACTTCGGCTCCAACATCTGGTCGTAGAGGCGGCGGACGACCGGCGCCATTTTGATCGAGACCCGGCCCGAGAGGATGATCAGGTCGGCCTGGCGCGGGGAGGCGCGCAGGGCCTCGGCGCCGAAGCGGGCGAGGTCGTAGCGGGCGGTGACGATCGAGATCGGCGCCTCGATCGCGCAGCAGGCAAGACCGAAGGTGAGCGGGAAGATCGAGTTCGACCGCGCCAGGTTGATCATTTTCTCGAAGGTCGTGGTGACGACTTTTTCTTCGACGTAGCGCTCGAGGTCATCGCCCTCGAGGTCGCCGCGGAGCATGTCGCGGGCGGAGGCCTGCTTGGCCTCGAAGCTGCGGCGCTCTACCTCCAATCCAGGGCCCCCTTACGCCAGACGTAGACGAAGGCGACGAGCAGCAGCACGACGAAGGTGATCAGCTCGCCGAGCACGAGGAAGCTGTCGGCGCCGTTGAGGATCACGCCGACGGGATAGAGAAAGACGACCTCGATGTCGAAGAGGATGAAGAGCATCGCCAGCAGGTAGAAGCTGACGCCGAATTTGATCCCCTTCATCGCCTCGACCGGGATCCCGGACTCGTAGGGCTCGCCCTGGCGGCGGCTGGCCGCGGTCGGCACCCGCGGCTTCTTCGGGCCGACCAGGTGGTTCACGACCATGAAGACACTGGCCACGGCGAGGCCGAGGAAGGCGAAGACGAGAATCGGGAGGTAGGTCTTGAGCACAGGGGAAAAAGTCCGGGGTACACGCTGTTATACACCCAGCTTGTGACAACTTGCTACATAGTGATTTTCCGCATCTGTAAGCGGAATCCCGACCCCCCTGGGAGGATTTAGGGGATGGTCGCCGTCCATATCGCCGTCGGTTTCTCGGTGATCGTCCTCAACCTGGCTGCCGGAGCCCTCGGCGGCCTCGCCTGGTATCGCGACCGCCCTTCGGTCCCCTTCTGGTACCTGCTGCGCCTGGCTCAGGTCTCGGTCTTCGTGCAGGCGCTGCTCGGCGGTCTGCTCGTCGTCACCAACCACCAACAGCCGAACGACCTCCATTACCTGTACGGGATCCTGCCCCTCTTCATCTCCTTCATCGCCGAGGGCGCCCGCGCCGGCGCCGCCGCCCGCGAGCTGGGCGAGACCGACTTCGAAGAGCTCGACGCCGAGACCCAGCAGGCGACCGCGCTGGCGATCGTCCGCCGCGAGATGGGAATCATGGCCGTCAGCGCCGGCGTCATCTTCTTCGTCGCGATGCGCGCCGCCTTCACCAGCGGCCTCTAGATCGAGGGCTGCATATTCCCCCTATAGCGTGGTTAATGCAGCCCTCGACAGTTAGCGGTCTAACCTCCACCCCATGCTCGACCACATCGGCCTCGAGGTCAGCGACTACCCGCGCAGCAAGGCCTTCTACGAGGCGGTGCTGGCACCGCTGGGGATCGAACTGCTGATGGAGCTCGCCGAGTCGAACGCCGGCTTCGGCAGCGAGACCGAGATCGGGCCGAAGCCGTACTTCTGGGTCCACTCGCGCGGTCGGCCCGTGGTCAGCGGCGCCCACCTCGCTTTCGCCGCTCCCGACCGCGCCACGGTCGACGCCTTCCACGCCGCCGCGCTCGCCGTGGGGGGCACCGACAACGGGGGGCCCGGGCCGCGCCCGATCTACCACCCGCGCTATTACGGAGCCTTCGTGCTCGACCCCGATGGCAACAACGTCGAGGCTGTCTGCCACACGGCCTGAGCGTCGCGGGCCGCCGCGGCCTCCCAGACCAATATGATGCGCGCCGCGTGCGTCCAGTACTGGTCATAGCGATGGTTGTCGCCGCGGCTTTCGGGCTGGCGGCCTGCGGATTCGGCGAAGAGGGGATCGCGGTCTCCAAGGACGACCCCAACCGCGAAGGGGCGGTTCTCTTCGCGAGCCACTGCTCGGGCTGCCACACGCTCAGCGCCGCCGGCACCCAGGGCAGCGGCAACCGCGGTGAGCGGGTCCAGGGTCCGAATCTCGACCAGCGCACCGAGACCTACGAGGACGCGCTCTTCGCGATCGAGAACGGCGGCTTCTCCGGCGCGATCATGCCCCAGAACATCGTCGTCGGCAAAGAGGCGGAAGCGATTGCCGATTTCGTCTCCGAGTACGCCGGGAACGAAGCGGGCGAACCGCCCCGTCCCGGCCAGAATCCTTAGCTCGGAGCGACATGCTTGACCTGAAGTTGATCCGCTCCGACCCTGAGCGGGTCAAGACGGCGCTGGCCCGCCGCGGCGCCGCCGAGCAGGTCGACGAGCTGCTGGCGCTGGACAGCCGCCGTCGCGAGCTGCTGCCGGCGGTGGAGAGCGCGCAAGCGGAGCGCAAAACCCTCTCCAAGCAGATCGGCGAGCGCAAGCAAGCCGGCGAGGACGCCGCGGAGCTGATGGCGGCCGTGCAGGGGCTGAAGGATCAGATCGAGGCCGGCAAAGCCGAGCTGGAGACAGTCGACGCCGACCTTGGCCGGATCGCCACCGCCCTCCCCAACCTGCCCGACCCCGACGCCCCCGACGGGATGACCGAGGACGATGCCGTGGTCGTGCGCAAGGTCGGCGAGCCTCCCAGCTTCGACTTCCCGATCCGCGACCACCTCGAGATCGGCACCGAGCTCGGCCTGATCGACATGGAGGCCGGCGCCCGTCTCTCCGGCTCGCGCTTCGCCTACCTCAAGGGCGACCTGGTGATGCTGGAGCTGGCGCTGGTCCGCTTCGCGCTGGAGATCGCGCGCGAGGAAGGGCACGAACCGGTGGTGCCGCCGGTGCTGGTCCGCGAAGAGGCGCTGGAGGGGACCGGCTTCCTGCCCGGCGACCGCGACCAGATCTACGAGATCCCCAAGGACGAGCTGTTCCTGACCGGCACCTCGGAGGTCGCCCTGGCCGGGCTGCACGCCGGCGAGATCCTCGAGGCCGAGGCGCTGCCGCTGCGCTACAGCGGCTTCTCGACCTGCTTTCGGCGCGAGGCCGGCGCCGCCGGTCGCGACACCCGCGGCATCTTCCGCGTCCACCAGTTCGACAAGGTCGAGATGTTCTCGTTCGTCGAGCCCTCGCAATCGGCCGCCGAGCACGAACGCATCCTGGCCACCGAGGAGCGCATCCTCAGCGCCCTGGAGATCCCCTACCGCGTCGTCAACGTCGCCGTCGGCGACCTCGGCGCCCCAGCCGCCAAGAAGTACGACTGCGAGGCCTGGATCCCAAGTCAGGAGCGCTACCGCGAGCTCACCTCCTGCTCGAACACGACCGATTACCAGGCCCGCCGCATGGGCTGCCGCTACCGCCCCGCCGAGGGCGAGGCGCCGGTAGCGGTGCACACCCTCAACGGCACCGCCTGCGCCGTCGGGCGCACGATCATCGCCCTGATCGAGAACCGCCAGGAGCGGGACGGAGGGTTCTCCCTACCTAATTCTTTGCAGGAATTTGGCAGCCCTGACACAATCGCGCCTCAATGAACTCCAGTGTGCGCGAGGCCAAGCGGGTCGTCCTCTGCGATGACCACGAGATCGTCCGCGAAGCAATCAAGGCGCGGATGGCAAACTCGTCCATCGTCGAGATCGTCGGCGAGGCCGGAAACGGCCGCGACGTGGTCGATGTCGTCAAGGAGCTGGAGCCCGACGTCCTGATCATCGACGTCGAGCTGCCAAAGCGCGACGGGATCGAGGCGACTAAGGAGGTCCTGAAGGCGCGGCCACGGACCAAAGTCATCATCTTCACCGCCCACGCCCAGCCCGACCTGCTGGCGCTGGCACTGCGGGCCGGCGCCTCCGGCTACGTGCTCAAGTCCGCCCCGGCCGAGGACATCGGCCGCGCCGTCAAGGCTGTGACCGGCGGCGGCACCTTCCTCGGCGGCGATTTCGCCGGCGGCAAGCCCTCCGAGGTCGAAAAACTGCTCGACCTCTCTCCGCGCGAGCGTCAGATCCTCGAGCTGCTGGCCGAGGGCCTGCGGGTCAAAGAGATCGCCGAGCGGCTGGCGCTGAGCCCGGCGACGGTCCACACCCACGTCCGCAACGCGATCGCCAAGCTCGAGGTCGACACTCGCACCGAGGCGGTGGCGCTGGCGGTCCGCTTCAGCTACCTCGGCGCCGGCGGCGGCGCGATCTAACTCCTGGTCAGGCGTCCGTCGCCGCGCTTGGCGGCGAGCAGATCGAGGTCGGCGTAGCCGAGCAGCGCCTCGGCGCTGGTGCCGTCGGGCGGAAACACGGCGAAGCCGGTGGAGGCCGAGAGCGGTCGCGCCTCGTCGTTGCCGAAGCCACGGTTGGCGATACGGGCGCGGATTCGGGCGGCGACTTCGGTCGCCTCCTCGGCGTCGGCCTCCTCGACGATCACCGCGAACTCGTCGCCGCCCTGGCGGAAGACCGAGTCCTCGCTGCGCACCTCGTCGCGCAGGGCGCCGCCGACCTCGGTCAACAGGCGGTCCCCCTCGAGGTGGCCGAAGAGCTCGTTGACCTGCTTGAAGCCGTCGAGGTCGAGCAGGATCAGGGCGAACTGGCGCTCGTGGCGACCGTGGCGGGCAATCTGCTCGGCCAGGCGCTCGTGCAGGCTGCGGTAGTTGCCGACCCCGGTCAGCTCGTCGCGGCGGGCGAGTGCCCAGAGCGCCCGGTGGCTGGCCTGCAACCGCCGCGCCATCACCACCACCCCCGCCGCGATCACGGCCAGGCAGACAACCTCGGCCAGCGCCAGGACCATGGTCTGGGTGTCGGAGAAGGAACCGATCACCAGCGGCCCGAGCAGGCCGACGGCGATCACGGCCAATCCGGCCACGAGCAGCCTGGGGCCAACGGGAACCCGGGCCGGCGATTTGTCTGAATCTGGTCTGATGATCATTTATTTTAGGTAATGGCGGATCCCGTACCCACTCGCCACGCGGTTCAGGCGGCCGCGTCTCCCGGCGTCACTACGATGCCCCGGTGCGCTATCCGGTCGAACAGTTCAGCCCCGCGGAGAGAGCGGTCCTCGCCCCTCACTTCACCAATCTCGACCGCCCCGTCTTCGCCCTCGTCAACCTGCCGGAAACGGTCAAAGGAGCGCTTTTCGCCCGCTACTCCCGCTACTCGGGGACGGTCCGGCGCCTCTACCTGGAGGAGTTCGCGGCCGACGCGCCGGTGGGTGGGCGGCCCTTCGACGCCGAGGAGGGCGAGCGGGCGGCGCAGCTCTACGAGCGCGTGTTCGTCGGCTACGGCGACGACTCGATCGCCCAGGTCGGCGGCGCCCACGTCGCCTGCGAGTGGGTCTCCAACATCCTCACCAAGCTGCTGCAGCGCGGCCGCCTCGCCGCCTACCTCGAGCAGTCGACCCGCTATATCCCCTACGACGAGCCGCTGCCGGGCGGTGGCTACCGCTTCTACGCCGATCCCCAGCTGGGGCCGGAGTTCGCAACCGCGATGGACGAGCTGTTCGGGATCTACTCGCGCTCGCTGACCGCCGTCGAGAAGTGGGCGGCCGAGCGCTGGCCGCGTGGCGACGGCGAACCCGAGGGCCCCTGGGCGCGCTCGATCCGAGCCAAGGCGCTCGACCTGCTGCGCGGGCTGCTGCCGGCGGCGACCCTCAGCCACGTCGGGATCTACGCCTCCGGCCAGGCCTACGAGCAGCTGATCCTGCGGCTGATGGCGTCGCCGCTGCCGGAGGCGCGCGAGTACGGCGGCATGATCCTCGCCGAGCTGCAGCGGGTGATGCCGAGCTTCGTCTCCCGGGTCGAGCGACCCGACCGCGGCGGCGAGTGGGTCTCCTACCTGCAGCAGCGGCGCGAGCGGACCGAGGGCTGGGTGGCCCGGCTCGGTCTCGATCGCCGGGGCGACGACGAGGCGGCACCGGCGGTCGAGCTGATTCACGTCGACGGCAGCGAAGAGGACCTGCTCGCCGCCTGCCTCTTCGAGGCCTCCACTGCCCCCGAAGCCGCGATCATGGCCCGCATCGACGCCCTCGACGAGGGCGAGCGGGGAGCGCTGCTGGCGGCGCTGGCCGGCGATCGAAGCAACCGCCGCCATCGGCCCGGCCGCGGCTTCGAGGCGCTGCGCTATCGCTTCGAGATCGTCTCCGACTACGGCGCCTTCCGCGACCTGCAGCGCCACCGGATGCTGACCTGCCAGTGGCAGCGGCTCGGCCCCGATCTCGGCGCCGGCATCCCCGGCGAGGTGGTCGAAGCCGGCGTCGGCGGCGAGTTCGAACGGGCCCTTGACGTCTCCCGCGGCGAGTACGAGCGCCTGGCCGACGCCGGCCTCCCGGAGCTGGCCCCCTACGCCCTCAGCCTCGCCTACCGCATTCGCTACGTCCTGGATCTCAATGCCCGCGAGGCGATGCACCTGATCGAGCTGCGCTCCGGCCGCGAGGGGCACCCCACCTACCGCGCCGTCGCCCACGCCATGCACGACCGCATCGCCGCCGTGCACCCGGGCGTGGCGCAGGCGATGACCTACGTGGATACGTCCACCGAGCCGCGGTTGGAGCGCATGCTGTCCGAGATCAGAACCCACCGCAAGCAGGTCGCGGCGGGGCGCTCCGAGTAACTAATCGCGGCGCTTGCGCTTGCGCGGGGGCTCGCCGCCGCTGCCGTTGCCATTGGGCGGCTGTGAAGAGGAGTCGTCCGGGTCGATCTCGGATGAGCCGACGTCGATCGTGTCGGGATCTTTGGGTTCCATCTCTGCGGCCGCTTTCTGGCCGGGAGTAGGCCAGGGCACCGCTTCGCCGGCCTCCCAGGCCGGTGGTTTGCCGGCGGGGATGATGCCGAGGAGGAGGACGCCGACGTAGATGAACCAGATGAAGGTCAGCGGTGAGAAGCCGATCAGGGAGGCGAAGCCGACCGCCATCCCGAGTGAGCCCCAGAAACGTGAGAGCAGGCCGGTGCGCATCGCCCAGAGGCCGGTGTAGAGGAGGCCGATGACCAGCGAGAGGCCGCCGGCGAGGCCGGCGAACTGGCCGATCTTCAGCAGCGTCGAGTCCTTGATCGCGTTCGAGGCGGTCTCTTCCTCGGTTTTCTGGTCTTCGCAGGCGGCGAGCGGCGTCTGGCCGGCAGCGGGCTCGAATTCGTCGGCGAACTCCTCAGCGCTCTTGCCGTCTTCGTCGTCCGCGCATTCGTCCTTGGCTTCGGCCGGAGTCAGCGTCGACTTGGCGCTCCCGTCGAGATAGCTGTTCGCTGCTTCCTGGGTGCCGCCGGAGATCAGCGGTGCCGAGAGCCCAAGCAGCAGCGGCCCCAGCACGACCAGGCCGATCATCTGGTTTTTGACCCGCGGGCTGCGGACCTGGGCGGCGCGGAAGAGGAAGAAGAGCGGAGCCGTCAGCAGCAGGTAGCCGACGCAGGTGGCGGCGCCGGCGAGCCAGACCGTGGAGGCATTCTCATGCGCTTCTTCGAGGCTTTCGAAGTTGGCATCGCCGCCGAGCGAGCTCTGCAGGAGGATGAAGCCGAGCAGCGCCAGCAGCCCGCCGACCACGGCCGCGACCCCGACCCGGGAGGACCAATGGCGCTCGCGCGCGAGAATCGCCGTCGTGTCCACGGGCCGTACGCTATCGGGCATCAGCAATGCGCAGCACACCCCTGTCGTTCCGCTCGAGGCCGGCGCCGGCCCCGACAACCCTCCCTGCCCCGCCTGCGGCGAGCCGCTGTTCGGCTGGCTCGCCGCCCAGCCCGGCCTGGGCGGTCCGGTCAGTCGCTGCGAGAGCTGCGGCCTCGGCGTGGTCGGCGGCGACGCCGACGCCGAAGAGGCGCTGCGCGAGCTCGACCGCCTGCGCGACGGCGAGTGGATCAGCGTCGCCAACCGCGACAGCTTTGCCGGGGCGCTCGGCAGCGCCGGCTGGGCCGGGCTCGTCCCGGGCTGCCGCTACCTGTTCACGGTCGAGTCGGCGCGACGGCTGATCGCCCGCCGCGACCAGGTCGTTGCCGCGGCCCGCTGGCAGCCGGGTGCCGGCCTCGCCTCGACCTGGCAGACGATGCTCAACAGCGTCACCTTCGGCCACAACGTCGCCCTCGCCGCGCTCGGCGGCGGCGCCGTCGCGGCGCCGGCAAGGGAGCCGTGGCAGCGGCGGATCGACGCCCTCGCCAGCATCGTGCTGGCGATTCCGGCGCTGATCATCGCGCTCCCGATCGAGCTCGCCGGCGGCGCCTTCCGCCGCGGCGCAGTGATCCGCCTCCGCTCTCAACTCCTTTAAACGGACTGAGGCGCCGGGCCAAGCAGTTCAAGGACGCAGGGAGCGCCGTGTGCTCCGCACACAAGCGACTGAGGACGCCGAACATGCGCCGGCCCGGCGTCCTTCAGCCGGCGGCGGCGGTTTGCGCCGCCAGTGGGCGTGGGCCCAGGGAATCCATGCCGTCGAGCCCGATCGCGATCGCGGCAAGGCCCGCGATCAGCTCCTCGAGCCTCGCCACCGCCGCCGGACTCGGCTCGCCGTCCTCGAAGTCGACCGACGTCAGGTAGACCGAGACCGGCGCCACCAGCGCCCCGAAGAAGCTGAGCACGTCGCGCAGGTGGCGATCGGGGCCGAGGTGGTGGTGCTGGGAGGCGCCCATCGCGACCAGGCCGACCGGCTTGCGCTCCAGCGCCCCGACCGGCACCGCGTCGAAGAGGTTCTTCAGCGCCCCGGTCATCGAGCCGCGGTAGACCGGCGTCGCGAAGACCACCGCGTCGGCGGCGGCGATCGCCTCGATCACGGCCTCGACTTCATCCTCGCCGCGGTCGAGGGCGCCGACGAAGCCGACCTGCAGCTCGGCGAGGTCGATCAGCCCGACATCGGCTCCCGGCGGCGGGCTGGCCAGGGCCGAGCTCAGGGCGCGGTGCAGGCGCCCCGGCGCGGTGACGCTGCCGAGCACCACCGTCAAGCGCACGCGGTCGCCGTGCATCAGCTCACCGCCCGCAGCTCGACCTCGTGCTCGCCGCCGAGGCCGGCGTAGGAGCCGCGGTAGAAGAGCAGCGGCGAGGCGCCGGCGTCGGTCGAGATCGAGAGCGCCTCGCCGATCACGATCTCGTGGTCGCCGGCGACGTGGATCGCGTCAAGTCGGCAGGAGATCGTCGCCAGCGATCCCGGCAGATGGGGAACGCCGGTCGGGTGCTCGGCGAACGGGATCTCCCCCGCCCGCGCCTCGGCGCCCTTGGCCGCGAAGCGGTTGGAGTGGTCACGCTGGTGGTCGGCGAGGACGTTGATCGCAAAGCGGGAGGAACCGCGGATCGCCGCCAGGGTGTGGCTGTCGCGGGCGAGGCAGACGAGCAGCAGCGGCGGCTGCAGCGACACGGAGGAGACCGCGTTGACCGTGGTGCCGACCGTCTCGCCGTCGCCGTCGCGGGCGGTGACGACGCTGACCCCGGTCGCGAAGTGGCCCATCGCCTCCCGCATCGTGCCGCCGAGCAGCGCCGCCGAGCGCCGGTGGGCAAGCAGGTCGTCGACCGAGACCGTGTTGAGGTCGTGGTGCTCGGCGTAGGCGGCGAGCCCGGAACCGTTGGCGGTGGCGCCGTCCTCGTCGAGCACGGTGCAGACGATCGCCGCCGCCGCCGTGCCGGCGAGGCGAGCCAGGTCGACCGCGGCCTCGGCCTGTCCGGCCCGCTCGAAGATGCCCCCGGGGCGCGCCCGCAGCGGCATCACGTGGCCGGGCTGGACGAGATCCATCGGCCCCTGTGAGGGATCGACCGCGGTGCGGATCGTGCGGCTGCGGTCGTGGGCGGAGATGCCGGTGGTGACCCCTTCGCGGGACTCGATCGAGACCATGAAGCCCGACTCGCCGCCCTGGCCGCCAGGGCGGCTGATCGGCTCCAGCCCGAGCTCGTCGCAACGCTCGGCGCTCAGCGCCAAGCAGATCAGCCCGCGTGCCTCCTTGGCCATGAAGTTGATCGCCTCGGCGCTCGTGAATTCCGCCGCCAGCACCAGGCTTGCCTCGTCCTCGCGGCCGACGCCACCGGTCAGCAGAGCCATCCGGCCGGCTCGCAGATCCGCGGCGACGGCGGCGACCCGGGCGCTGGGGGACGCCGTCGCGGCGCCTTGGCGCGGCGCGCTCACGAGGCGACCTGCAGCGGTCGTTCGACGGTCGCGAAGAGAGCGGCGGCGACGGCTTCGGAGTGGTCGCGGATCTCGGTCACCCCGATCGCCTCCCACTCCACCCCCTTGCGCAGCGAACCGACCACGCGCAGGCGCTCGGAGGCACGTCCGGCCGCGTCGATCAAGCCGCCGTTCTCGGCGACGTCGAGGCCGATGCCCAGCGGGTCGGGACGTGCCGTCCCGGAGCCGAGCAGGTCGCGGACCAGCGGCGGCGCCTGGCGGGCGAGGTTGGCACCGGCACCGGTGCAGTTGACGACCCGGTCGACGTCGATGATCTCGGGCTCGCCCTCACCGACCGCGTGCAGGGAGACGCGGACGCGACCGCGGCGCGGCTCCAGAGCGACGACCTGGCGCGCGTCGACCCTGATCCGCCCGGCCGCTTCCAGCTCCTCGAAGCGGTCGGCCACGGCCGGCGCCATGCGGAAGCGGTGCACGTCCCAGAGCCGCTGCAGGCCGTCGAGGAAGCGCCGCTTCTCCTCCACCCGCAGCGAGCGCCAGATCGTCGGCGTCGCGGAGCGCATCGAGTCGATCACGTCGCGCCAGTCGCCCCCCTGCTGGGAGACCCGGCAGATCTGCTCGAAGACGGCGGTCACGATCGGCTCCAGCCGGCCGTCGTCGAGCGGGACCGGAAAGCGCTTGATCTCGGTCATCGCCCGGCGGTGGCGGCGCGGAACGAGGCCGTGGCGGGAGATCGCGCGGATCGCCGGGCCACGACCGCCGGCACAGAGGCTGAGCGCGAGATCGACCATCGTCAGCCCGCTGCCGATCACGAGCACGTCGCGGTCGCCGCGGAGCGGGTCGAGGGCGCCGGGCGCCCAGGGTTCGGAGATGTAGCTGCCGTCGGCCCGCAGCTCCTCGGGGACGGCGATCGGGTCGCCGCCGCGCAGCGGGCCCAGCGCCAGCACCGCCTGCTCGGCCTCGACCCGGCTGCCGTCGGCGAGGCCGAGCGCGAGCGGCTGCAGGGGCGAGTGCGGGACGCTGAGCGAGATGACCTCGCCGGCGCGACGCTCGAGCCGCGCCCGCTGCGAACAGGCCACCGCGGTCTCGTCGAGCAGCTCGCGCAGGTAGGCACCGAAGAGGCCGCGAGGGAGGAAGTCCTGCGGACCGGCATCTTCGCCGCGCCCGCACACCCAGTCGTGGAAGTGCTCGGCCTGACCGGAGATCCCGCCCATCCGGCAGGCCGGCACGTTGAGCACGTGCAGGGGGTCGGAGGTGCCGTAGGCGAGGCCGGGGCCGAAGTCGCCGCCGGCGTCGAACATGGTCAGGTCGACGCTGCCCTCCTCGACCCGGCGCATCAGGTGGACGGCGCTGAGGGTGCCGGCGGCACCGCCGCCGACGATCGCGATCCGGACCCCCGCGGGGGCGCGGCGGATCCGCACCGGCGGCTCGGCGTTGAAGCCGTTGCCATTGGCGCTTGCGCTCCCGTTGGCGGGACTGATGCTCATCGCGCACCCACCGCGAAGGGAACGGCGCTGCGATCGCGATCGCTGGCCGCCGGCCCGATTCCGGAGGCGCTCCAGAGCCCGCGTTCGCGCAGCAGCGGCAGCACCCCCTCGCCGAACCAGTAGAGCTCCTCCAGGTGCGGATAGCCGGAGAGGACGAACTCTTCGATGCCGATGCCGGCGTACTCCTCGATCCGTTCGGCGACTTCCTCGTGGCTGCCGACCAGGGCCGTGCCGGCGCCGCCACGGCCGAGCCCGACGCCGGCCCAGAGGTTGGGCGCGACCTCGAGGTCGGCGGCGGAGCCGCCGTGCAACGCCAGCATCCGCTTCTGGCCGACCGACTCCGAGCGCCGCAGCTTCTCCTGCACGCGGGCGATCGTCTCGGCGTCGACGGTCGAGAGCAGGCGCTCGGCCTCGGCCCAGGCTTCCTCGGGACGATCGCGTGAGATCACGTGCAGGCGGATGCCGAAGCGCAGCCGCCGCTGCCGCTCGGCGGCGAGGGCGCTGACCCAGGCGATCTTCTCGGCGACGGCGCCGAAGGGCTCGCCCCAGGTCAGGTAGACGTCGCACTGCGAGGCCGCGACCTCCCCGGCGATCGGAGAGGAGCCGCCGAAGTAGATCTGCGGCGGCGGCTCGGGCAGGCGGTGGATCGCCGCTCCCTCGACCCGCAGGTGCTCGCCGCTGAAGTCGACGGTCTCACCAGACCAGAGCCGGCGGACGATCTGCAGGAACTCGCCCGTGCGCCGGTAGCGGTCGTCCTTGCCGAGGAAATCGCCGTAGGCACGCTGTTCGTCGGCGTCGCCGCCGGTCACCACATTGAGCAGCAGGCGCCCGCCAGAGTGCCACTGGAAGGTCGCCGCCATCTGCGCCGCCAGGGTCGGCGAGACCATGCCAGGTCGGAAGGCGATCAGGAACTTGAGCCGCTCGGAGGTCTCGCTCAGCATCGCGGTCACCATCCAGGCGTCGTCGCACCAGGCTCCGGTCGGGGTCAGAGCCGCCTCGAAACCGAGGTCCTCGGCCGCGGTCGCGATCCGGGTCAGGTAGGAGATCGAGGAGTCGCGGAGGCCGCCGGCAACCCCGGTCGGGCCGGTGCCGCCGGTCTCGATCAGCGCCCGGCCGTCGCCCTGGGTGGGGAGGAACCAGTGGAATTTCAGCGGGGCCGGAGTCATCGCGCACCCACGAAGTCGCGGTAGCGGGCGCCGGGATGGTTCTCGGGCAGCCGCGGCCCGGCCCCGAAGAGGCGCTCGCGCAGCGTGCCCGGCGGGTACTCGGTCGGGGCGACCCCGCGCCGCTGCAACTCCGGGATCAGGTGCTCGACGAGGTCGACGAAGGTGCCGGGAGTGATCGCGTAGGCGAGGTTGAAGCCGTCGACGTCGGAGTAGTCGACCCACTCCTGCATCTGGTCGGCAACTTCGGCGGCGGAGCCGACCATGCGCGGGCCGAGCCCGCCGACGCCGCCCCAGGCGGCGATGTCGCGGACCTTCCACTCACCGCCCTCCGGGTCGGCCTGCTGGAAGGCCTTGACCGCGGACTGGATCGCGTTCGACTCGACCTCGCCGATCGGGTCGTCGAGGTCGTACTCGGCCAGGTCGATACCCATCCAGCCGGAGAAGAGGACCAGCGCGCCCTCGTCGGAGGAGTAGCGCTCGAGCTCGGCCTGCTTGGCGTGGGCCTTCTCGCGGGTCTCGTCGACGATTGCCGTCATCAGCGTGTAGATGCGGGCCTCGTAGGGGTCGCGGCCGGCGGCGCGCATGCGCTCGCGGATGTCCCCGACCACCTCCTTGAGCTGCTCCTTGGTTGGAGCCGCGGTGAAGATCGCCTCCGCGTGTTCGGCGGCGAACTGGCGCCCTCGATCGGAGGCGCCGGCCTGGTAGATCACCGGCGAGCGCTGCGGCGAGGGCTCGCAGAGATGGATGCCGGGGACGCTGAAGAACTCGCCCTCATGCTCGATCCCGTGCACCTTGGCGGGATCGGCGAAGACGCCGGACTCGCGGTCGCGGATGACGGCACCGTCCTCCCAGGACCCCTCCCAGAGCTTGTAGCAAACCTCCAGGTACTCGTCGGCGACGTCGTAGCGGTTGTCGTGGGTGAGCTGGGCAACCTCGCCGAGGTTGCGGGCGCCGGAGTCGAGGTAGGAGGTGACCACGTTCCAGCCGACCCGGCCCTCGGTCAGGTGGTCGAGCGTCGACATCCGCCGCGCGAACGGATAGGGGTGCTCGAAGGAGATCGAGGCGGTGAGTCCGAACCCGAGGTGCTCGGTCACCCCGGCCATCGCCGAGACCAGCATCGCCGGGTCGTTGACCGGTACCTGGGTGCCCTGGCGGATGGTGGCGTCGCGCCCACCGCCGTAGACGTCGTAGATGCCGAGCACGTCGGCGATGAAGAGCCCGTCGAAGCGCCCCCGCTCCAGCAGCTGCGCCAGCTCCGTCCAGTAAGAGAGCTTGCGGTAGTCCCAGGCGCGGTCCTCGGGATGGCGCCAGAGGCCCGGTGACTGGTGGGCGACGCAGTTCATGTCGAAGGCGTTGAGGCGGATCGGTTTCGGCATCAGGATCCCTTCTTGACTGACTTACTCATGAAAGAGAGATGATCGGGTCCGGGGGAGCGAGCGTCAAATCGAAATCGCCGATTGGTCGATAGGCCGAACGGCTATAGTCGATCTAGTTGGTCAACTTTATATACTTTCTTTCGAACCATGCGAATCGAGCAGCTCGAATACATAACCGCGGTGGCCAGGGTGGGCTCGTTTCGCCGCGCCGCCGAGGAGCTGCACCTCTCCCAACCGGCGCTGAGCGAGACCGTGCGCAAGCTGGAGAGCGAGCTCGGGGTCGAGATCCTTGCCCGCGGCCGTTCCGGGGTAGCGATCAGCGGTCCCGGTCGCGAGCTACTGCCCCACATCCTCGAGGTGATCGAGGCGGTCGACCGGCTCCGCCACGCCGCCGACGACCAGCACCACAGCAGCCGCGTGGTCCGGCTCGGCACCGTCACCGCCGCCACCGCGCCGCTGCTGACGCCGACGATCCGCGAGTTCTCCGAGGCCCACCCCTCGACCCAGATCGAGATCATCACCTCCCAGCAGCACTGGATCCACCGCGATCTGCTCGACGGCAGCCTCGACCTCGGCCTCGTCAACTACCTCGGCGGCGACGACGTGCCGCCGGACCTGGAGACGACCGAGCTGATCCGCGGCAAGCCCGTGGTCTGCGTGCGCGCAGACAGCCCGCTGGCGAAGCTGGCGAAGATCGGGCCCGACGATCTGATGGGCGAGCACCTGATCGCGATGCGCACCGGCTACGTGATGCACCGCTACGTGCATCGCCTGCTCGACGGCCGCACGCCGATGTTCTCCTACTCCGCCGACGGCGCCGAAATGGGCAAGCTGATGGTCGCCGAAGGCCTCGGCGCCGCCGTCCTCCCCGACTACAGCGTGCTCGGCGACCCGCTGGAGCTGAGCGGCGCGATCACCTGCCGCGAGATCGACGACGACACCGACGTCCTGCTGGTGATCCAGCGGCGGCCGGCAAAGTCGCCCGGTGGCGCCGCCGACGACCTGCACGGACTGTTCGTCGCCCACGGGCAGGCGTTGATGGCGCCGGCGCCGGTCGACGCAGCCGCAGCCTGAACCTCGGCGTTCCGTCGCATGTAGCCCAGCGGGCGACAAGCGACGGCGCTCAGGCTAGGCCGAGACGACGATGCGGCCGTCGACCTCCTCGACCGCCACCTTGCGCAGGCGCCGGCGCGGGTCGAACAGGGCGCAGCCGCTGCGGGCGTCGTACTCGTAGCCATGCCAGGGGCACTTGATCACGCTCTGGCCCTCGACCGGGCGGTACTCGCCGGGCTGGTCGCCGTCGGTCCCGGCCCGCAGCTTGCCCCGCGAGAGCGGCGCGCCCTGGTGCACGCAGCGGTCGACGAAGGCGCGCAGCTCGCCCTCGGGGGTGCGGATCACGACCACCGGCAGCGCGCCGACCCGGAGGCTGATCATGCCGCCAACACCGAGCCCGGAGGCAGCGCAACTGGCCTGCTGCTTCTCGGTCGCGACGGTCAGGCGGGGGCTCCAGCGCCGAGCTGCGGGACCGCCACCGGGAGCCGGCTGTAGGTCGCCAGCGCGTTCTCGAAGAAGATCTTCCGCCGCAGCTCCTCCGGGAAGTTGACCGGCAGCGCCTCGAAGGGCGAGTCGAAGTCCCAGTGGGGGTAGTCGCTGGAGAGGCAGATCAGCTCCTCGGAGCCCATCTGGTCAATCAACCCCAGCAGCTGCGGCGAGGTGAACTCCTCGATCGGCTGGCTGGCGAAGCGGATCTGCTCGCGGATGATCCGGCTCGGCGAGCGCTTCACCCACGGCACCTCGTGGCGCAGCTCGCGGTACTGCTGGTCGGCCCGCCACATCAGGTGCGGCACGTAGGAGAAGCCGCCCTCGATCAGGATCACCTTCAGCTCCGGGTGCTTTTCGAAGACGCCGTTGAAGATCAGGCTGACCGCCTGCGACATGAAGACCTGGGAGATCAGCGTGTGCCACTCGGCGTAGTAGCGGTGGCGGCCGAGCGCGGTCGGCGAGTTTTCGCTGTGGTGGATGCCGACGACGAGGCCGTGGCGCTCGGCGGCAGCGAAGATCGGCTCGTAGCGCGGCGACCCGTAGGGCTGGTCGCCGATGTAGAGCATCACCTGCACCATCCGCGGGTGCTCGGCCATCCGCTCGATCTCGCGGGCGGCGCCCTCGGGGTCCCAGGCGTTGACCTGGATCGAGCCGAACAGGCGCGGCTCGGGCTCGAGCCAGCGCTCGACCAGGTGGTCGTTGTAGGCCGACATCAGCGCGGTCTTGAACTCGCTCCACCCTTCCTGGGTCGCCGAGGCGCTCAGCCAGCCGGTCAGGATCGCCTGCTGGACGCCGTACTCGTCGAGCAGCTGCTCGCGCAGCAGCGGCAGGCTGGAGCCGGCCGGGCGGCCGTCGCCGGGCTTGGCGTCGGCACGGTCGAGCCCGCCCGCCGTCGGCTGGCTGTAGGGGTTGAAGCGCTCCGGGGTCCAGCCGTAGTCGGTTATGTACTTGTGCCAGATCGCCGGCAGGTAGGGGAGCAGGTCCTCCAGCTCGGCGCGCTCGTGGACGTCGGTGTCGATCAGTCGCTGCATGGTCGCCGGCCTCCTAGAAGAACCAGTTGTCCGGCAGCGGCGTGCCGTTGATCTCGAGATCGCCGATCGCCTGCGCCTTGTGGATCGTCGGGTTGTGGGAGGCGAGCGTGCGGGCGTTGCGCCAGTGGCGGTCCAGGTTGTTGGCCTGCTTGGTCGCGGAGGCGCCGCCAACGTCGAAGAGCCGCGTCCCGGCGCGGAAGGCGAGCCCGTCGACGACGACCTTGGCCTGCGCCGCCGCGAGCGCCGCGGAGTCGGCGAGCGCGCGGTCGACCACCCCGTCGACGATCGAGGCGATCTCCACGTCCTGCGCCTCGGCGGCGATCAGCACGGTCGCCTCGGCGGCGAAGGCGGCGCTGGCGATCTCCCCGACCACCTCCTGCAGCAGCGGGTCCTCGGCCGGGCGGGCGGCGGCGTGGGCGAACGGCCGCCCCTCGCGGGAGCGGACCAGGGCCGCGGCGTCGCCGGCGGCGTCGCGGATCACCCCGGCGACCACCGCCGTCAGGTAGAGCTGGGGCATCGCGAAGCGGGGGGCCGAGGCGGCGATCGCCTCGGGGTCGAGCAGCTCGTCGGCGTTGACGAAGACCGAGCTCAGGCGCGTGGTCCCGGACCCGGTCAGGCGCTGGCCCATCCCGTCCCAGTCGTCCTCGAGGACGACGCCGTCGCGGTTGGCCGGCACCAGCGCGATCGCCAGCTCGCCGGCCTCGTCGGTCGCGGTCAGCATCAACCAGTCGGAGTAGAGGCTGCCGGTCGAGTAGTACTTGGTGCCGTCGAGCCGGTAGGAGTCGCCCTCGCGGGTGAGCGTGGTCCCGGGCGCGATGCCGCCGAGCGCGCCCGGCCCGAGCTCGGTGGCGGCGCCGGCGAAGATCGACCCCGCGGCGACCTCCTGGCGCCAGCGCGGGTCGACGTCCGGCAGCCGCAGGATCTGCTCGACCAGGCAGAAGTGCGAGCGGAGGATGTGGGCGACGTTGGCGTCGGCGGCGGCCAGCGCGACCAGCACCCGGTAGAGGTCGCGGACCGAGGCGCCGGCGCCGCCGTTGTCGCGGGGGAGCCGCAGCGCCCCGAGGCGACTGGAGCGGATCAGGTCGATCTGCTCGTGCGGCGGGGTCTGGTCGCGCTCGCGCTCGCTGGCGCCGTCGGCGATCGTCTCCAGCAGCGCCGCCAGCTCCGGCGAGCCGGGCTCGAGCAGGCGATCGAGGCCCTGTGCGGGCACGGCCTCGAGGGTCGCGGTCTGGGTCTGGTGGGTCGTCATGGCTTGCTCGCTCTCCTAGATCAGGAAGTTGTCGGGGGCGGGGTCGATCGCGGCGACCAGCGCCCCGCCGATGTGCACGTACTTCCAGCGGGTCGGGTCGTGCAGGGTGTGGGTGCGGGCGTTGCGCCAGTGGCGGTCGAGTCCGTGCTCCTCGTCGGCGGCGGCCGAGCCGAGCACGTCGATCGCTTCGCTGCTGACGTCGAGCGCGGTCTCGGCTCCGAAGGCCCGCGCCTCGGCGACGCCGAGGCGGGCCACCTGGACCCGGGCCGGGCTCGGATCGGCGGCGGCGAGGTCGAGCCGGCGGGCGGCGTCGGCGAGCAGGGTCTCGGCGGCGCGGACGCGGGTCTGCAGGCGGCCGAAGTGGACGATCACGTGCGGCTCCTCGGAGGGCCGCTCGACGCCGGCTTCGAACCAGGCGCGGCTACGGCCGTTGAGGAACCCGATCGCGTCGTCGAGGGCGCCGCGGGCGATGCCGACGTCGACGGTGGCGTGGAGGATCTGGGCGAAGGCGGCGAAGGTGTCCGCCGCCTCTCGCTCCGGCAGCGGCAGCACCCACTCGGGGCGCACGGCGACGTCGTCGAGGGTGGTGGTGCCGCTGACCGTCGCCCGCTGCCCGAACGCGGTCCAGTCCTGGCTCACCTCGACCCCGTCGGCGTCGCGGGGCACGAAGACGAAGGCCAAGGTGTCGTCCTCGCGCTTGGCCAGCACCGGCACCCAGCGCGCCGTCAGCGCCCCCGTCGAGTAGTACTTGCGGCCGTCGAGCCGGTAGCCGCCGCTGCCGTCCGCGCGCAGTGTGGTGCGCACGTCGACCGGGCTCTTGCCGCCGCGCTCGGAGAGGGCGTTGCCGAAGCGGGCGCCGGCGACGACGTCACCCAGCAGTAGCCGCTTCTGCTCCTCGCTGCCGTAGCGGACCACCGCGTCGACCAGTTGATAGTGGTTCTGGGGGACCTGGCCGATCGCCGGGTCGGCCGCCGAGATCGCCCGGAAGACCTCGACGATCGTCTCCGCCCTCGCCCCCGGCCCACCCCACTCGGCCGGGATGCCCAGGGTCAGCAGGCCGCTGCGGCCGAGCTGCTCGAGCTCCTCGACCGGGACCCGGCGCTCGCGGTCGCGGTCGATCGCACCCGGGGCGATCGAGTCCGCGTAGCCGCGGGCGATCTCGATCGCCTCGGCGTCGGACCCGATCCGCCGCGCCTCGTTTGCGGTCGCGACGCTCACGCCGACACCGGCTGGCGGCGGTAGGCGGCGGCCGGGTGGCGCTCGGAGATTCGCGGCCCGTCGGCGCCGTCGCTGAGCTTCTCGCGCAGGGTGCCGGGCCGGTACTCGGACTGCTGCAATCCACGCTCCTGCAGGACCGGGGTGACGCCGTCGATGAACTCGACGAAGGAGCCCGGGGTCGTGTAGTACATGAGGTTGATGCCGCCGATCCCGGCCTCGGCGTAGCCCTCGAGCTGGTCGGCAATCTGCTCCGGGGTGCCGACGACACGGACGCTGGCGACCCAGCGCAGCAGCTCGCCGAAGTTCCAGGTCTTGTCGGGAGCGGCCTCGACCAGCCCGTTCATCATGCTCTGGCCGGCGAAGCGCTCCGGCAGCTCGTCGATCGGCGCCTCGAGGTCGATCTCGCTGAGGTCGAGGCCGATGTTGCCGGCCATGTGGGCCGCGTAGCCCTCCTCGCTCGCCTGCTCGTCGAGCTCGGCCTCCTTGCGCCGCGCCTCCTCCTCGGTGCCGCCGACGATCGCACTCAGCGCCTGGAAGTAGACGATGTCCCCGGGCTCGCGGCCGTGGCGGAGCGCCCGCGCGCCCATGTCCTCGATCTGGGCCCGCGCGCCCTGCGGGTTGCGGGCGAGGATGAAGACCGCCTCGGCGTTGCGGGCGGCGAATTCGCGGCCCCGCTCGGAGGAGCCGGCCTGGAAGAGGACCGGCGTGCGCTGCGGCGAGGGCTCGGAGAGGTGCGGGCCGACGACGTCATAGAAGCGCCCGGTGTGGTCGATGTCGTGGACCTTGGCCGGATCGGCGTAGATGCCGCGCTCGCGGTCGACGACGACGGCGTCGTCGTCCCAGCTGCCCTCGAGCAGCTTGTAGACGACCTCCAGGTACTCGTCGGCGCGGTCGTAGCGCTCTTCATGCGGCGGCAGGCCGCCGTAGCCGAGGTTGCGGCCGGCGTTCTCCAGGTAGGAGGTGACGACGTTCCAGGCGACGCGACCCCCGGTCAGGTGGTCGAGGGTCGAGAGCCGGCGGGCAAAGTTAAACGGCTGCTCCTGCAGCACCGACTGGGTGAAGGCGAAGCCCAGGTTCTCGGTCTGGTGGGCCATCACCGGGATCAGCAGCGAGGGGTCGTTGACGGGGATCTGCAGCCCCTCGGCCACCGAGGTGTCGCGACCGCCGCGATAGGTGTCGTAGGTGCCGATCACGTCGGCGAGGAAGAGCGCGTCGAACTTGCCGCGCTCGAGGATCTGCGCCAGCTCGACCCAGGGGTCGAGGCTCGCATACTCGGTCTGCCGCGTGTCCGGGCGGCCCCACTGGCCGTGGTGGATGTGGGAGACGCAGTTCATCGCGAAAGCGTTGAAGCGGAGTCGAGGCATTGGGCTAGTCCTCCAGACTTGACATGTCGATTACGAAGCGGAAGCGGACGTCGCCCGCGAGCATGCGCTCGAAGGCGTCGTTGATCTGGCCGATCGCGATCGACTCGATCTCGGCGACGATCCCGTGCTCGGCACAGAAGTCGAGCATCTCCTGGGTCTCCGCGATGCCGCCGATCGAGGACCCGGTCAGCGAGCGCCGGCCGAGCAGGTGCTGGACCGACGGCGAGGGGTTGGGCTCGGCGGGAATACCGACGAGGACGAGAGCGCCGTCGCGCCCCAGCACCTGCAGGTAGCCGTCGAGGTCGTGGGGCGCGGCGACCGTGTCGAGGACGAGGTCGAGGCTGGCGTCCAGCTCCGCCATCGCCGCCGGATCAGTCGAGACGACGATCCGGTCGGCGCCCAGCTCGCTCGCCACCGCCTGCTTGTCGGGAGAGGTCGTGAAGAGGACCACCTCGGCCCCCAGCGCGCTGGCCAGCTTGACGCCCATGTGACCGAGCCCGCCGAGGCCGACCACCCCGACCCGCGAACCCGGCCCGACGCCGTGATGGCGCAGCGGCGAGTAGGTGGTGATGCCGGCGCACAGCAGCGGCGCCGTCGCCGCCAGGTCGGCGTCGGCGGCGATCTTCAGCGCGAAGTGCTCGTCGACGACGATCTGGTTCGAGTAGCCGCCGGCGGTGGGCCGGCCGGTCTGCTTCTCGACGCCGCCGTAGGTGTAGGTGAGGCCGCCTTCGCAGTACTGCTCGAGGTCCTCGCCGCAGGCCTCGCACTCGCGGCAGGAGTCGACCAGGCAGCCGACGCCGGCGTGCTCGCCGACTGCGAAGCGCTCGACCTCGGAGCCGACCTCGCTGACCCGGCCGACGATCTCGTGACCGGGAACGACGGGGTAGACCGTCCCGCCCCACTCGTCGCGGGCCATGTGCAGGTCCGAGTGGCAGACGCCGCAGTGGCGGATCTCGATCCGCACGTCGTGCGGACCCAGCTCGCGGCGCTCAAACGAGTGCGGCCCAAGCTGCGCGTCGGGAGCGGCGGCGGCGTAGCCGAGCGCGACCGTGATGCCGCTGGCGGCGGTCGGCGCGCTCATGCCCGAGCCCCGGCCGGGACCCGGCGGTAGCCCGCGGCCTGGTGGGTGTCGGGCAGACGTGGGCCGCGCCCGAACAGCTTCTCGCGCAGCGCGCCCTCCTCGTAGGAGGTGCGGTAGCGCCCACGCCGCTGCAGCTCCGGCACCACCAGCTCGGCGAAGTCGGCATAGGAGGCCGGGGTGGCGACGTGGTTGAGGTTGAGGCCGTCGGCGTCGGTCTCGTCGATCCAGGCTTCGATCTGGTCGGCGACCGACTCGGGGCTGCCGACCGCGGTCGGGCCGTCGGCGCCGAAGCCGAGGCCCTCGACGAAGTCGCGGACCGTCCACTTGCCGTCGCCGAAGGTCTCGTTGGTCGACTGCATCGCCTCGTTGGGAACCATTCGCAGCGGCTCGTCGAGGTCGTAGGAGGAGAGGTCGAAGCCGAGCCAGCCCGACCACAGCACCAGCGTCCCTTCGGGGTCGATCAGGCTGCGGTAGTAGGCCGCCTTCTCCTCCGCCTCGGCCCCGCTCGGAGCGACCACCACCGAGTAGCTGCTGAAGACCTTGATGTCGCCGCGCTCGCGCCCGGCGGCGACCAGGCGCTCGCGCAGGTCGGCGATGTTGGCGGCCATCCGCTCCGCCGTCGGCGCGCCCATGAAGACCGCCTCGGCGTGCTCGGCGGCGAAGGTCTTGCCGCGGTTGGACTGGCCCGCCTGGTAGAGCAGCGGCGTGCGCTGCGGCGAGGGCTCGCAGAGGTGTATCCCGGGCACCTTGAAGTACTCGCCCTGGTGCTCGATCGCGTGCACCTTGTCCGGGTCGACGTAGATGTTGCGCTCGACGTCGGCGACGACGGCGTCGTCCTCCCACGACCCCTCCCAGAGCTTGTAGAGGACCTCCATGTACTCGTCGGCGATGTCGTAGCGGTTGTCATGGCGGATCTGCCCGTCGAGGCCGATGTTGCGGGCGCCGCTCTCCAGGTAGGAGGTGACGATGTTCCAGCCGACCCGGCCCTTGCTGAGGTGGTCGACGGTCGACATCCGGCGCGCGAACGTGTACGGGTGGTCGAACGAGGTCGAGCAGGTGACGCCGAAGCCCAGGTGCTCGGTCACCGCCGCCATCGCCGGGACCAGCAGCAGCGGGTCGTTGACCGGCACCTGGGCGCCGCCGCGCAGCGCCCCCTCGGGGCCGCCGCCGTAGACGTCGTAGATGCCGAGCACGTCGGCGATGAAGATCCCGTCGAAGAGGCCGCGCTCGCAGATCTGCGCCAGCTCGGTCCAGTAGGCGAGGTCCTTGTAGCCCGCGGCGTTGCTGTCGGGGTCGCGCCAGGTGCCGGCGACCAGGTGCGTGGGACAGTTCATGTCGAACGCGTTGACGAGGATCTGCTTGCCGGCGCTGCTCATACGGCCACCTTCTTCTCGGTCTCGGGCGGGGCGTTCAGCTGCGGCAGTGCCGCCAGCAGCTTCTGCGTGTAGGCCTCGCGGGGGTTTTTGAAGATCTGGTCGGCGCTGCCGGACTCGACCACGCGCCCGTCCTTCATCACCAGCACCCGGTCGGAGACGTGGTAGATCACGCCGAGGTCGTGGGAGATGAACAGGTAGGCGATGCCGAGCTCGGCCTGCAGGTCGGAGAGCAGGTCGAGCACCTGCGCCTGGATCGAGACGTCGAGCGCTGAAACCGGCTCGTCGCAGACGATCAGGTCCGGCTGCGGAGCGAGCGCGCGGGCGATCGCGACGCGCTGGCGCTGGCCGCCGGAGAGCTGCAGCGGCCGCCGCCCGAGCAGCTCCTCACCGATCCCGACGTGGCCGAGCAGCTCGCGCACCCGCGCGGCGCGGGCCTCCTTGCCCTTGTAGTCCTCGGTCGCGATCGCGTCGTCGATGATCCGGCCGACGGTCCAGCGCGGGTCGAAGGAGCTGAGCGGGTCCTGGTAGACGACGGCGACCCGGCGACGGCGCTGGCGGCGGTCGCGCTCGCGCAGGGTCGTCCACGGCTTGCCGCGCAGGGTGACGTTGCCCTCGTCGGGGTCGATCAGGGCGAGCACGATCCGTGCCGCGGTCGTCTTGCCCGATCCCGACTCGCCGACGATCCCGAGCGTCTCTCCCGGGCGGATCTCGAGCGAGACCTTGTCGACGCACGGTGCGGCTGGCCCCGTCGGGGCCGCGGTAGCGCTTGACCAGGTCGGTCGGCGGTGATGATCGGCTCGCTCGCCGACGACGGCGGGGACCCGCGGCTCGCCCGCGGCGATGTAGGCGCCCTCGACGCGCGGCGCCAGGCGGGTCCCCTTCGAGTGCGCGGCGGGGACCGCGTCGAGCAGCGCCTGCGTGTACGGGTGCTTGGGGGCGCGCAGAACCGCGGCGACCGGCCCCTGCTCGACGATCGCGCCGCCTGTTCATGACCGCGACGTGGTCGGCGAGGCGGGAGACGACGGCGAGGTCGTGGCTGATCAGGATCAGGCCCTGACCGCGCGCCTTGGTCGCCTCGAGCAGATCGAGGATCTGCGCCTGCACGGTGACGTCGAGCGCCGTCGTCGGCTCGTCGGCGATCAGCAGGCTCGGGTCGAGCGCGATCGCCGAGGCGATCAGGGCGCGCTGGCGGAGGCCGCCGGAGAGCTCGTGCGGCAGCTGCCTCGCGCGCAGCTCGGGCTCGGGAACGCCGACCTCGCGTCAGCAGCTCGACACCTTCTGCCTCGCGCTTGGAGCGCTCGCCCCAACCGTGGATCCGCAGCGGCTCGGCGATCTCCTTGCCGACCTTACGCAGCGGGTCGAGCGAGACCAGCGCGTCCTGGAGGACGAAGCCGACCTCGCTTGCCCCGCAGCTCGCGCCAGCGGCGGTCGCTGAGCCCGAGCAGGGACTGGCCGCCGAGCTCCAGCCGGCCGGCGCTCGACGTGCGAGCGCTCGCCGGTCAGCCCGACCAGGGTGCGCGCGGTGACGCTCTTGCCCGAGCCGGACTCGCCGACGATCGCCAGGCAGTCGCCGGCCTCGACCGAGAAGGAGACGCCGTTGACGACCTGGTTGACGTCGCCGCTGCGGCGCCGAAGCCGACCGAGAGGTTCTCGACCCGCAGCAGGGGTGCGCCGGGGTTGGCTGGCTCGGGGCTGCTCATCAGGTGTTCTCTCCTTCGATGCGTCGTTGCAGGTAGCGGCCGAGGCAGGTCGCGGCGAGGGTGAAGAGCGACGATCGCCGCGCCGGGGAAGAGCGTCAGCCACCAGGCCGTCTGGATGTAGTCGCGGCCGGCGTCGAGCAGCGCCCCCCACTCCGGCGCCGGCGGGGCGACGCCGAGGCCGAGGAAGCTGAGCGCCGAGGCCCAGACGATCGACTGGCCGACCCCGAGCGTCGCCAGCACCACGAGCGGCCGGAAGGCGTTCGGGAGGATGTTCTTGAACAGGGTCCGCGACGGCGGGTGGCCGAGCGCTCTGGCGGCGATCACGTAGTCGGCGCCCTTCACCTGCAGCACCTGGCCGCGGATCATCCGCGCGTAGCCGGGCGCCGAGGCGATCCCGACCGCGATGATCTGGGTCGAGACGCCGGAGCCGAATACCGCCGACCAGGAACAGCGCCAGCAGCAGCCCCGGGAAGGAGAAGAGCACCTCCAGCAGCCGGTTGATGCCGCCGTCGACGATCTTGCCGCCGAGCCCGGCGGCGACGCCGAGCAGGGCCGCGAGCCCGAGCCCGACCGCGGTGGCGCCGATGCCGATCAGGACCGACTCGCGGGCGCCGTAGATGACCCGCGTGTAGACGCTGCGCCCCGACTGGTCGGTGCCGAAGGGGAATTCGAGCGTCGGCGCTTCGAGGCTGTGGGCGAGGTCGATCCCGAGCGGGTCGCGGCTGGTCAGCAGCGACGGCGCAACCGCGGCGACCAGGATCACCGCCAGGAACAGGACCGAGAGGGCGACCGCGGGACGGATGCCGCGGACGCGGGCAAAGGTGCGGCTGCCGGCCAGGGCCGGGCCGCCCCCGGAGAGCGGTGCGGGGCCGAGGACGTCGGCGGTGCCGGCCATCAGACGGCCCCCGCGGTCCGCAGCCGTGGGTCGACGAGGACGTAGAGCGCGTCGACGGCAGGTTGACGACGACGTAGATCAGCGCCACCAGCATCGTGATCCCAACCACAACCGGCAGGTCCTGGTTGCTGACCGCGTTGACCAGCACCTGGCCGAGGCCCGGCCGGGCAAAGATCACTTCGACCAGGACGGCGCCGGAGATGGTCGCCCCGATCGCCCAGCCGGTGAGCGTGATCCCGGGCAGGAGGGCATGGCGGAGAACGTGGCGCTGGCGCACTTCCGACTCGCTCGCGCCGCGGCTGCGGGCGGAGATCGCGAACGGCTGCTTCAAGCCGCGCTCGAACTCGTCGCGGGTGACCTGACCGAGGAAGCCGGCCAGCGGTAGTGCGAGGGTCAGCGCCGGCAGGAACAGGGCATCGAGGGAGGTGCCGCCGGAAACCGGGAACCAGCCGAGTTCGAAAGCGAAGACGACCAGCAGCACCAGGCCGAGCCAGTACTGCGGCAGGCCGGCGAAGAAGGCCTCGAAGCCGGACCCCAGCGAGGAGCGGAGCCTGCCGTGCCCGGCGGTGAGCAGCGTCGAGGAGACCGCGATCAACCAGGCGAGCACGGTGGAGACGGAGATCAGGACGATCGTCGGCCCGACCTGCTCCGAGATCACGGTGGTAACGGGCTGCTTGTACTGGTAGGAGGTGCCGAGGTCACCGGTCGCGAGGTTGCCGATGAAGTCGCCGTAGCGCTGCAGGATCGGATCGTTGAAGCCGTACTGCTCGTTGACGGCCTCGAGCTGCTGCTCGGTCGGCCTGGCGCCGGAGCCGCCGAGAACGGCGATCGCTGGATCGCCGGGCGAGAGCTCCTGCAGGACGAAGCAGAGGGTCGCCGCCGCCCAGAGCACGACGAGCGCGCCGAGCAGCTTGTTGACCACCGCCCGCCACGGAACCCGGCGCCGGGGGGGCGCCTCGAGCGCCCCCCCGTGGGTGATTGAAGGAGTCGGGCTCATGCCTACTCTTCCAACCAGGCGTCGGAGAGAACCGGCTCACCCTCGGAGGGCTCGATCCAGACTCCCTTCAGCTTCTTGTTGATGCCGAGCAGGGTCTGCTCGGGGTACATCGGCACCCAGTGGGCACCCTCGACGAGGAGTTTCTGCGCCTTCTCGTAGAGCTTGGCCTGGGTGGCGCGATCCTCGGGATCGGCCGCTGCTGCTGCGAGCAGGGCTTTGTCGACCTCGGGGTTTTTGACTTTCGCCATGTTCGCGAAAGGCTGGTCGTAGGTCTCCTCGGAGGAGACGATGTACATGCACATCGGCGTCGGGCAGTTCCAGTAGGTCGGCTCGGCGTCGAACTCGGAGGGGACGTTGGCCGCGTCGTAGAACTGGGCCTGGGGCAGCGGCACGAAGTTGACCTCGAAGCCGGCTTCCTTCACCGCGGCCTGGATGTTCTGGTAGAGGGTGAGCTCGGCAGGCGGCGTTTCGCCGGTGCCGGATCCGTAGATGAATTTCACCGTCAGCGGCTTGCCGTCCTTCTCACGAACGCCGCTGGAGTTCTCCGTCCACCCCGCCTCGTCGAGCAGTTTCTCCGCCCGGGCGAGATCGGGTGCGTAGGTATCGGCGTACTTGTCGGTGTAGAACGGGGTGCCGGAGCTGATCGCGCTGGTCGAGGTCGGGTAGGCGCCCTGGTAGGCGCTTTCGACCGCGGCCGGCGCGTTCGCCGCCAGCGTGAACGCCTGCCGCACTTTCAGGTCGTCGAACGGCGGCTCGCTGTTGTCGAGGACGATGTAGTGGCCGATCCCGGCGTGGACGAACTGCTGCAGTTCGATCTCCGGGTCGGACTGCGCCGCGACGAAGTCCTCGGGCGGAATGCTGAAGATGACCTGCGCCTCGCCGCTCTCCAGGGCCGAGTAGCGCACCGAGGGCTCGGGGAGGAAGCGCCAGGTGATCGCGTCCAGGTAGGCCGGGCCCTGGTTCTTGGCGTCCTGGGGCGGCGAGGTGTACGCGTCGTTGCGGACCAGGTCGACCTGCTGGCCTTTCTGCCACTTCTTGACGATGAAGGGCCCGGTGCCGACCGGAGAGACGCAGTTGGCTTTGATGCCGCGCGCCATCGCCTTCGGCGACTCCATCCCGAAGAAGGCCTGGCTAAGCACGTCGAGGAAGGGCGAGTACGGGCGTTTCAGGTTGACCCGCACCGTGTATTTGTCGAGCACGTCGATGCCCTTGTAGATCGGCACCAGGTAGACGAGGTTGGTCGAGGACTGCGTTTCCGGATCGAGCGTCTGCTCGAAATTGGCTTTGACCGCCTCGGCGTCGAAGGGGGTGCCGTCGGTGAATTTGACGCCCTCTTTCAATTTGAACGTGTACTGGAGGCCGTCCGGAGAGATCGTCCAGGAGTCGGCGAGCCAGGGAACGACGGAGCCGTCCGGCTGCATCGAGACCAGCGAGTCGAGGAACTGCCGCGCGAGGTAGGTCTGCGGCATGTCGCCGAGGTTGTGCGGGTCGAGGCAGGTCGGCTCGCGGTCGGTCGCGTAGACGATCGAGCCGCCCTGGACCGGGGTGCCCTCAACCGTGTCGGGGGCACCCGCGCCGGAGCCGACCTCGGCCTCGGTGCTCGGCCCGTCGGCCGCGGTGGACGAGCTGCCGCCGCAGGCGGCCAGCGCAAGGGCGCTCGCGCCAAGGGCGAGAAGGGCGAAGAGGCGAACGATCAAGCTGGGTCTCATGCGTGGCGGTCTCCTGGTGTTTGCCCACGTCTCAGCGAGCGGGTGGGTTTGTTGAGTCGCTTGGTCATCAAACGAGGCCGGGAGAATGTGGGGTGTCGGGGCGAGAGTCAAATAGGGAGTTCGAGGGGCCTGATCGGTATTCCCTATTAAGTTCATCAAGAAAGACAGGATAGATCCTGAAACCCTGTTTTAGAGCCAAATAGTCAACTATCAAGAACCGGGTGGAACTACTGCGCAGGGGAAATCCGCCGACCTGGAACCGCGGCCAGCGAGAGCAGCGCGAGGGCGCAGGCGACGACGAGGACGCCGTAGGCGGCGCCCTCCCCCAAGTGCTCGGCAAGGGCGCCACAGAGCAACGAGCCAGCCGCCAGGCCGCCACTCCAGGCGACGACGCTGGCGGCGAAAACCCCCGCCGGCGAGCCACTGCGCTCGCCCGATTCGTCCGCCAGCAGGGCGGTGCCGAGCGGCCACAGCGAGGCGGCGACAGCGGTGGTCAGCGCCACCGCGGCGCCCAGCGCCCAAGCCGAGCCGGCGACCGCCTGGAGGACGAGCAGCGGCATCGCCACGGCCAGGCTGAGGCGGATCGGCGGGATCCGGCCGACGACGTCGGAGGCGTGCCCGGCCAGCGGCGAGACGACGATCTCCATCACCGCGGCGAGCGCGAACACCGCCGCGATCCCGGCGACGCCGACGCCGAGGTCCGCCAGACGCAGCGGCGCCAGCGTCGTCACCGCCCCGAAGACGACGCCACAGATAACGATCACGGCCAGAGGCCGGGCCACTCCAGCCAGGTGACCGCCGCGGACCGGCTCCGGCTCGAGCCCGCCGGCGCCGCGGCGCTCGCCGGGCAGCTCCCCCGCGGAATGCAGGGCGGCGCAGAGGACGAGCGCCACGAGGCCGAGGGCGAGCAGGACGACTTCGGTCGAGAGCAGGACGCTGAGCGCCGCGAACCCCGGCCCGAACAGGGATCCGGCGCCGGCGGCGCTGCCGGCCAGGCCGAGGGCGGCACCGCGGCGCTCGGGCGGCGCGACGTCGCGCAGGCGGGCCAGGCCGCCGCACCAGACCAGCGCCGCGCTGGCGCCCTGGACGAACCGGCAGAACGCGAGCAGCGCCAGGGAAGCGGCGAACCCGAAGACGATCGTGGCGGCGCCGAGGGCGATCAGCCCGGCCGTCATCGTCGTCCGGGTACCAACCCGCCGCACCAGCACCGCCGCCACCGGCGCGAACAACAGCGTGCCCGCCGGGTGGGCCGCGAACAGCAACCCGACCTGAAGTTTCGAGAGCCCGAGTTGCTCGCTGTAGTCCGGCAGCAGCGGCGCGATCAGGGCAAAGAAGACCGCGTCGATGAACATCGCCGCCGTGACCAGCGCCACGATCGCCCGCGGCCGGGCCGGCTCCCCCGTCCTGGGCAGCGAGCCCAGCAACGGTCGGGTCGCGATCTCACTCATTCTTGATGAAGCTGACCAAAGAACTCAACTTAAGACAAATCGCGATTGCCGAAGGCCCGATCGGCCTTGTCTAAAGGTCCTGAGGTCGCCGGGCCAAGCAGTTCAAGGACGCAGGTGGCGCCGTGTGCTCCGCACACAAGCCGCCGAGGACGCCGAAATGCGCCGGCCCGGTGGCCTCAGGACAGGCCTTCGCGGGCCTCGCGTACCAACGTCACGGCCTCAGGGAAGAGGACGCGGATTGCGTCGCGGACCTGCATCGCCTGCTCGTCGGCGTTGCCGGTCAGCTCCAGGCGGCTGATCGAGGCGACGGTCATCTCGACCGCGAGCTTGATCGCGTTGTCGGCCCAGGCGACGCGCTGGGAGGACTGCATCTGCTCCGAGAGCTCCTCCATGCGCTGGCGGAACTCATCGGGGTCGCCGAACAGGTTGAAGGGGCTGCCCTCCATTCCCCAATCAAAGCAAACCCGGCACTTCGGGGGTTGGGAATTGGTCCTTTCTGCGCGCCAGGGGTGTGTAGGGACGGCTTAGGTTCGGGGCGGTCGATTTGGACGAAGCAAGAGAAGGTGGGGTTGCGATGGGACAGGCTGGGTGGGGAGAGGGTGAGGGGTCGCGCGTGGCCGTTGCGGCTGGGGACCGGGGCGGGCGGAGCGAGGACGGGACCGCGGCGGCTGAGGACGGAACCGAGCGCGGAGCGGCGAGCGTCGAGCACGTGGGGCTGGTGGCGCTCGTGGCGCTGTTGCTCGTCGGGGTGGTGGCGGCCATGGTGGCGGGTGGAGAGGTGAAGGCGGGGCGGGATCTGGCGGCCACGATCGGGAAGCGGCTTGTATGCGGGCCGCGGCTGCCGGACGCGTGCCGGCATCACCCGCTGGTGCCGGCGTACGGGTGGCCGGTCGCGCGGCTGGTGCGGGCGCTCGCCCCTCCCCCTCTGGCCCGTCCCGGGCCGTCGGGCCTGCCGCTGGTCCCGGTCGACTTCAGGCGCTGCCGCCGCGAGAGCTGCGCCGTCGCCTCCGGTCCTCACCTGACCGCCTCGAACCGCCGCACCACCGCCTTCACCGAGGTGGTCGACCGCCGTGGCTCCAGCGGCTCGATCGAGGTCACTTACTGGCTCTACCGCCCGACGCTCGGTTGGGAACGCCTCGTCCGCCGCGCCGGCACCGCCGACCTCGCAGCGGCCGCCGGCACCGAGGTCCTGCTCAGCACCGACCCCGCCCTGGTCCCGCTCGAGACCCTGCCCGGCCGCAACCACTACGAGTTCCCCACCGACGAAGCGCCGCCGTGGCGGTGGCACGTCGGCGCCCGTTACCCCGGCTGGTCGAGCTGACCCCGATCCGCACCCCTGCCAGATCGAGGAGTGCATTGACCCCCATATGCGTGGTCAATGCACTCCTCGGCGATACTGCCGCAATGGCCGAACCCTTGATCGAGTTCCCAGCTGACGAGCCGGAGCGGGCGCTGCGCTTTTGGAGCGGCGTGCTCGGCCTCGAGCTCTCGCCGCGAGGCGCGGAGGCTGGTCAAGGTTGGGAAAGTGACGCCGACGGGCTGCGGCTCGGCGTCCACAAGCGCGGCGTCGGGCCCGGAGACACCGGCTCGCTCCCTTACTTCACCGTCGCCGACATGGAGGCGGCGCTGGGCCGGGTCAAGGAGCTGGGCGGCTCCGTCATCCACCCCGGCGAGCGCTGGTCCGTTTGCCGCGACTCCGAGGGCAGCCCCTTCGCCCTCGCCGAGGCTGCGTCAGAGACCACCATGCGGCGTCCTCAGTTGCCCACATAGCGCTGCTATGCGGGCTCCCTGCGTCCTTGCCTGGCGCCCTCTGACGCAGCCTCGGCCTCAATCCCGCTTTTCTCCTCTTCCTCGTCCTTTTCGTCCTGGGCCTGTCTGATCAACCCGCGCCAGTCCGTCGTTTTGAAGACGAGCAGGATCGCGGCGAAGCCAAGGAAGATCGACCAGGCGGCCATCGCGATCTGGGTACCGACCGAGAAGGAGAGGACCGCGGTCCGGGTCGGCCCGTGCAGGGTGGCGACCAGCAGCGCCTGCTGGGCGCCGGCGCCGCCGGGGGTGAAGGGGACGATGTTGGCGATCGCCTGAACGCTCATCACCAGCATCACGTCGCCGACCGAGCCACCGATCCCGAAGGCGTCGAGGAAGAACCAGAAGGCGGCGAAGCGGAAGAGCCAGCCGATCCCCTGCCAGGCGAAGACCTCGCGCATGTAGCGACGCGGCTCGCGGAGGATGACCAAGCCCTGTTTGACCCGATCCCAGAAGCGGCGCACGCGGTGGGCGAGGTAATAGATGCCGATCGCGGTGGCGATCAGCAGGGCGGCGACGACAGCGGCGAAGATCTTCGGGTTCTCAACCCAGAAGGAGATCTCGAAGGCCGGCAGCTCGGGAATTTGCGGCAGCGGCGGCAGTAGGCCCTGGGTGATCGCGTATAGGAGGACGAGGACGCCGACGCTGGTGTCGAAGACCGTCTGCACCAGGAAGGACGAGGTCACCGCCGGATACGAGGAGTCCGGGATCTGGCGTTTGACCAGGAAAACTTTGGTGACGTCGCCGGCGTGGGCCGGGATGATCGCGTTGATCCCGGCCCCGGCCAGGTAGGCGGCGGCGAGCGGCATGTAGGGGATCCGCTGCGCCGGGTAGGCGGCGCGGAGCACGTTGCGCCAGGCCCAGGCCCGCGCCAGCTGCATCGCCAGCAGGCAGAGCAGGGCGAGGCCGAACGAGGTCCAATCGATTTCTGAGAGGTTGCGGAAGAACTCCGCCGCCCGATCGAAGAAGAACTCGAAGCTGGATCCGAGATCGGCAAGCGTCATCGCAGCTACACTAGCCCGCTCGTGCCGGACACCGACACGCACACCTTGCCCCGCCAGGCCACCCCACATCCCACCGACGAGGCGATGTGCGCACGCGCCCGCGAGCGCTACACGGCCGACCGCAAGAGCCGGTTCCGCCGCCGCCGCAAGCGCCACGCACAGCTGCCGAACCTGATCATCATCGGGGGGCTCAAGTGCGGCACCACGAGCATTCACCATTACCTCGGCCTGCATCCGGAAATCCAGATGTCGAAGCCGAAGGAGCTCAACTTCTTCGTCGAGGAGATGAACTGGGACCTCGGCCTCGACTGGTACGCGAGCCGCTTCGACGACCGCTTCAAGGTGCGCGGCGAGTCATCCCCGCATTACACGAACCTGCCTCGCTTCGAGGGAGTCGCCGAGCGCATCCGCGAGCACTGCCCCGACGCCCGCCTGCTCTACATGGTGCGCGACCCGATCAAGCGCATCCTCTCGCACTGGGTGCACGCCACCGGCGCCGGCTACGAGACCCGCGAGTTCATCGCCACGCTCTCGATGCCCAGCACCCAGTACATCAACCGCTCCAAGTACTGGATGCAGTTGCAGCCCTACCTCGAGCACTTCGACCGCGAGCAGATCGAGGTGATCACCCAGGAGGAGCTGCAGTCAGAGCGCGAGGCGACGATGCGCAAGGCCTTCGGCTTCGCCGGCGTCGACGAAGACTTCGTCTCCGAGCAGTTCGACCGCGAGTGGGAGAAGTCGGGGGCGAAGGAGGGCGACAAATACCAGTTCATGGAGAAGCTGATCAAGCTGCCGGGGTTCCGCTCCTTCGACCGCAACTTCGATCGCCTGCCGGAGTCGATGCGCTGGCTCGTCGAGAAGGTCGTCCACGACCCCGACAAGCCGCCGGCGCCGAAGCCGGAGCTGCCCGACGACCTCTTCGAGACGATTCGCGGCCACTTCGGCGAGGACGTGGCGGCGCTGCAGCAGTTCGCCGGCCGCGAGTTCGCCGGCTGGCACGACTACAGCTGAGCCGACCGGGTAGGTCGAACCGATGCGGCGCCTGCTCCCAGACCCAGGGCCGACCACCGTTGCCGAGCAGCTGGACGGCTACCGCCCCTGGGAGCAGCCGCAGGACGGGCGGCCGCTGGTGGCGATGAACTTCGTCGCCACCGTTGACGGGCGAGCGACGATCGGCGGTGTCTCCGGCCCGATCGGCTCCGGCGCCGACACCGAGATGCTGGCGCGGCTGCGCACCCGCTTCGACGCCGTGATGATCGGGGCGGGAACGATGCGGGCCGAGCGCTACGGGCGGATCGTCTCCGACCAGGGTCGGCGCGAAGAGCGCGAGCAGCTCGGCCTGCCGGCGGACCCGCTGATGGTGATCGTCAGCGGCCGCCTCGACCTGCCCTGGGACGCTCCCCTGTTCACCGGCGGCGGCCGGGTGCTCATCTTTACCGCCTCCGACGAGGAGCCGCCGGCGACGGCAGCGGCGCTGGAGGTGATCCGCCACGAGGAGCGCGTCGACCTCGCCGCGGCGCTGGCGCACCTGCGAGCGGAGCGCGGGGTGCAGGCGCTGATCTGCGAGGGCGGCCCGCGGCTGCACTCGCAGCTGCAGGCCAGCGGCCTCGTCGACGAGCTGTTCCTCACCGTGGCGCCGAAGCTGACCGGAGCCGGGCCCTCGATCCTCGAGGGCGCCCTACCCGCAACCGCCGAGCTGGAGCTGGCCTGGCTGCTGGAGGAAGAGGGCGAGCTCTTCGCCCGCTACCGGCGTTCCTGAACCCCACCGCGATCCTCTAGCGTTGCCGCGACCGAGCGACGAGGAGGAGACGATGGACTTCAACCCGAGCCCCGAGGTCGAGACGCTGCGCGAGCGCGTGCTCGACTTCATGGACGAGCACGTCTTCCCGCAGGAGCGGGAGCTGATGGAGGCGATGGACGCGGAGGTCGGCCCCGGCGTCCCCTACTCCGCCAACCTCGTCGCCGTCCGCGAGCAGGCCAAGGCCGCCGGCCTCTGGAACCTCTTCATGCCCGACAAGCGCTACGGACCGGGGCTCGGCAACTGGGAGTACGGCCTGCTCTGCGAGGAGATGGGCCGCAGCCCGCTGATCGCGGCGATGTCCTTCAACTGCTCGGCTCCCGATACCGGCAACATGGAGATCCTCGCCGAGCACGGCACCGACGAGCAGGTGGAGAGATGGCTGGACCCGCTGTTGGAGGGCCGCATCCGCTCCTGCTTCTCGATGACCGAGCCCGATGTCTCCGGCTCGGACCCGACCCTGCTGGAGGCGACCGCGGTGCTCGAGGGCGACGAGTGGGTGATCAACGGCCTCAAGTGGTTCACCTCCGGCGCCGTCGGCGCCGAGCTGGCGATCGCGATGGTCGTCACCGACCCCGACGCCCCGCCCCACGCCCGCGCCTCGATGATCTGCGTGCCGACCGACAACCCCGGCTTCGAGCTGGTGCGGCCGATCCCGGTGATGGGCCACACGGCCGGTCCCGGCCACTGCGAAATCCGTTACGACAACTGCCGCGTCCCGGCCGCCAGCCTGCTGGGGGAGCGCGGCGGCGGCTTCGCGATCGCCCAGGACCGGCTCGGCCCAGGGCGCATCCACCACTGCATGCGGGCGATCGGGACGGCCGAGCGCGCGCACGAGATGATGTGCCGCCGCGCCAACGAGCGCGTCGCCTTCGGCGGCCCGCTCGGCGACAAGCAGTTCGTCCAGGAGGCGATCGCGACCTCGCGGATGGAAATCGACCAGGCCCGGCTGCTGACCCTCTATGCCGCCTGGAAGATGGACACCGAGGGCAAGCGTGCCGCCCGCCAGTCGATCTCGGCGATCAAGATCGTCGCCGCCAACATGGTGATGGAGGTGCTCGACCGGGCGATCCAGATCCACGGCAGCCTCGGCATGACCGACGACACGCCGCTGGCCGCGCTCTGGCGCTTCAGCCGCATGCTGCGGCTCGCCGACGGTCCCGACGAGGTCCACAAGATGGTCCTCGCCCGCCGCGAGCTCAACCGCTGGGCCAAGCGCGACGAAGCGGCGCGCGCCGGGAACCTGGAGCCCCGGCACGCGCCACGGATGGTCTAGCGCCGCCTCAGCCGGAGACGATCACGTGCCCGTAATAGGCACAGGCGTCGGTGTCGTCGAAGGAGATCGTGTCGTCGAAGCCGAGGTTGCCACTGAAGACGGTGCCGCCGATCGTCGCCCCGGAGAAGCTGGCATTGCCGCGGAAGTTTTCGCCCTTGAGATCCAGTGCTTCGTTGAACCCCTGGGCTGATTCGGCGAAGAGCCCTTCGAATTCCCCACCGGTCGAGACCTTCGTCTCGATGTCGACGTTGAGCGGCGGAACCAGTTCCAGCGTTTTCACCTGGCCTTCGTTGCAGACAGAGACGATCGAGAAGCCGGCGAAGCTGGCGACGGTCTGCGGGGCGGGGCCCTGCGGCAACAACTTGAGAAGCTTGACGACGCTCTGGCCGTTGACGGCATTGGCGTTGGCGGCGGTTCCAGCTGTTCCAGCGGTCGCGGCGCTAACGGCGGTCGCGGCGCTCGGCACCTGGCTCAGGCTGGCCTCGTTGACTTTCGCCCCGGTTACCGCGCCTTTCTTGATTTTCGCCGCGGTCACGGCGTTCTTCTTCAGCTGCTTGGAGCCGACGCTGTTCTTGCCCAGCTGCGAGGCCGCGAAGGCGGTGCCGCCGGCGAGGACCAGAAATACGGCGATTGACGACATCACGTTCGCGTACGTGAGTCGCTTGCGAATGAAGTTCATCACTCCCCCGAGGTTGGAATCGAGAACGGCGCCAGCCTATTGCCAGGCGCGGACTCCGCTTTACCGCTCGACCACGGCCTCCGCCTCGGCCGCGAGCCGCTCGACCAGGCGGGCGAAGTACTCGACGCCGTCGTCGACCTTGCCGTAGCCGCCGGCGGTGTAGCGGGCGTAGACGCCCTCGATGATCACCGCCAGCTTCCAGTAGCCGAGGGCGATGTAGAAGTCGAGCTGGGAGAGGTCGCGGCCGGAGCGCTCGCCGTAGCGGTCGCGCAGCTCCTCGCGGGTTGGGAAGCCCGGCGCCAGGTTGGCGGGCTGGCCGAGTCCGATCGGGTTCTCTTCGCCGGCGTCGGCCCAGTAGACCATCAGCAGGCCGAGGTCGGCGAGGGGGTCGCCGAGCGTGCAGAGCTCCCAGTCGACGACCGCGGCGACCTCACCGCTGGCGGTCAGGATCATGTTGTCGAGGCGGTAGTCGCCGTGCACGATCGTCGCTGCGCCCTGCGCCGGGATACGTGCCGCCAGCTTCTCGTGGACGCGGTCGACGGCCTCCAGCTCGCGCGTCTTCGAACTCTCCCACTGGCCCTGCCAGCGGCGCAGCTGGCGGGCAACGTAGTCCTCCTTGCGGCCGAGGTCGCCGAGCCCGACCGCGTCCGGATCGACGGCGTGGATCGCGACCAGGGTGTCGGCGACCCGACCGCCGATCGCCTGCCGATCGGCTTCAGCGCGAAAGGCCTCGGCCTCGGCCAGGCCGCGCAGGACCGGGCCCTCGACGAACTCCATCGCGTAGAAGGGGGCGCCGTTGACCTCCTCGTCCTCGCAGAGTCCGACCACGGGAGCCACCGGAACCTCGGTTGCTCCGAGCGCGGAGACGACCCGGTGCTCGCGGACCATGTCGTGAGCTGAGCCGAGGCGCTTGCCGAGTGGCGGCCGGCGCAGCGCCCAGCTGCGACCGCCGGCGTCCGTGACCCGGTAGGTCAGGTTCGAGTGGCCGCCGGCAATGCGCTCGAAGCGCAGCGGCAGCTCGGCCGCCGCGACGTTGGCTTCGAACCAGACTTCCAGCGCCGCGGCATCGATGCCGTCCGGAACCGCGGTGGAGCGGTCGCCCCGGCCTATAACCTCGTCCCCCATTAGCGCTCAAGCATATTCCCGACAACCTCGGCGGCTCAGCCCGTCGCTGGCGAACCGGCTGCGAATCGGCTTCGCAATCGGCTTCGCCGTGCTCACCGCGATGGCGGTGATCGGCGTCGGCCGCTTCATCCAGCAGCGCCAGGACTACGAGGACGCGATCGCCCGCTCCTACCAGGTCGAGATGACCGCCCGGGTCCAGATCGCCGCCGGCGAGGGCACCACCACCCCGCGGCAAACGGTCGCCGCCCAGGTCGACCGCCGCGACGAACTGCAGGAGCAGATCTCCTCCGACACGCGCGACACCGCGATCCTCGTCGCGGTTGGGCTGATCGCCGGACTGACCGGAGCGCTGCTCCTGTTCAGCGGCCTGATCGCCTCGCTGAGGAGGCCGCTCGAGGAGCTCGTCGACGCCGCCGGGCGGCTCGCCGCCGGCGACCTCAGTACCCGGGTCGAGGTCGGGGGCCTCTCGGAGACGGCGACGCTCGGCGCCGCCTTCAACGAGATGGCGGGACAGCTGGAGATCGACGCCCGCGAGCGCGAACAGCTCGACCGGCTCAAAGACGAGTTCGTCCTCACCGCTTCACACGAGCTTCGCAGCCCGCTGACCTCGGTCCAGGGCTTCGCCGAGCTGCTGATGCTCGAACGCGACAAATTGACGCCGAAGCAGCTGGAGACGGTCGAGATCATCCTCGACAACTGCCGCCACCTCGGCCGTCTTCTCAACGACCTGCTCGACCTCACCCGCTCCGACGCCGGCCGCCTGGCGCTGCGCCGGGAGCCGACCGAGCCCGGGCCGCTGATCGAGGAGGTCGTGCGGACGATGCGGGCGCAGACCGAAAGCGCCAACCAGTCCCTGACAGCCCATCTGGAGCCAGATCTGCCGCTGATCGTGGTCGAGCCCGGGCGCATCCGCCAAATATTGGTGAATCTGGTTACCAACGCCCATGAGTACTCGCCCGAACGAGCGTCTGTAGAAGTATCCGCCCGGGTAGTCGATTCCGATGTGGAGGTTGCGGTGAGCGACGACGGGCCGGGGATACCGGCAGATCAACTCGAGCGAATCTTCGAGCGCTTCACGCGCGGCGATGCCGGCCTGACCCAGCGGGTCGGCGGCACCGGCCTCGGCCTGGCGATCTCGAAATCTCTGGTCGAGCTGCACGGCGGCACGATCAGCGCCGAATCGCAGCTCGGCAAGGGCTCAACCTTCCGCTTCCGGCTGCCGGCGGCGGGCGGCACTGCCAGCGAGCCGAGCGCGGCCGCAGCGGAGCAGCGCTGATGGCACGCGTCCTGGTCGCCGACGACTCGGAGACGATCCTGCTGCTGATGCGGACCCGGCTGGAGCTGGCCGGCCACGAGGTCTCGACCGCGGCCGACGGGCAGGAGGTGACCGAGCTGGTCAGTGGCGGCGAGGCCGAGCCCGACGTCCTCCTGCTCGACGCGATGATGCCGCGCAAGTCCGGCATCGACGCCCTGCGCGAGCTGCGGGCAGCCGGGGTCGAGATCCCGGCGCTGATCGTCAGCGCCCACCAGAACCCAGGCGACGCCGACGCCGCCTCGGACGTCGAGATCAGCGGCTACGTGACCAAGCCGATCGACTTCGACCGGCTCTTGGATGAGATCGCGGCGCTGACTCGGTAGGAGCTCACGGGGGATGGGGTTTGGCGTGAGGGGTTGGGGGTCTCTCGTGCTCGCTGGATTTTTCGCCCGGAAGATTTGGAAGCTCTCAGGGACGGACGAGCGAAAAATTAACGCCGCTGCGCGCGAGAGACCCCCACCCCCTCCCATCGAGCCCCCTCCCCGCTCCCAAGGAGAATCAGCTCTCGGAAAAGGTCTCGGAGAAGGGGGTCCCAGAGTGAGGCAGCTCTCGTGAAGAGATAGCTCCTCCTCAGGGTGAATCAGCTTCCAAGGGGGGAGATCCGGTTTGAGATCTCCGAGAGATTGGGACGTCTCGTGAGGAGGGTCGGGTGGCCCTCGAAGCGTCTTGCACTTTTTTGCTTCCCCGCTCCGGGGCGTCAGCCGCCGGACGATCCCCAAAAAAGTTAAGCGAAGAGGGCCACCCGACCCTCCCCGCACCCGCCCCTAACTCTTGGCGATCTCCAGCCGGATCTCCTTGCCCTTCAGCTTGGTCCCGTCGAGGAACTCGACGGTCCGCTCGGCGTGATCCGGGGCGACCTCGACGAAGGAGAAGCGGTGCAGTACGCGGACATCGTGGATCGCGTCCTCGGGCAGAACCGCGCCCTCGCGCAGCGCCCAGCGCAAATCCTCCTCCTCGATGCCGCTGCGTTCGCCGCGGTTGACGAAGAGCTTGACGGTATCGCGCTTGGGCCCATCCTCGGCGCCGTTGCCCTCGGCCTCGGCGCCATTACCCTCGACCTCGACCTCGACTTCGGCGGCGGTGTCAGCGCTGGCCTCGACCGCGGCACCGTCGGCAGCGGGCTTTGCCTCTTCCGGCGCGGCCTTCTCGGGCTCTGCCGCCTGCTCGACCTTCCCGACCTTCTCGATCTCGCGGCGGCGCTCGGAGCGCTCGCGGCGGCGCGGCGGCGGCGCGTGCTCGAGCCGCTCCTCGGGGGTTTCCCACTCGCCGATCTTGGTCTTGACGTCGCGCTCGATGCGGGTGATCTCGTCGCGCTGGTCGGGAGTGACGAAGGTGATCGCGCGGCCGGTGCGGCCGACGCGGCCGGTGCGGCCGATCCGGTGCACGTAGGTCTCCGAGGAGTTCGGGACGTCGAAGTTGATCACGTGGGTGACGTGGTCGACGTCGAGCCCGCGGGCGGCGATGTCGGTGGCGACCAGCAGCTTCACGCGGTGGTTCTTGAAGGAGATCATCACTCCGTCGCGGACCCCCTGGCTGAGGTCGCCGTGCAGCGCCTTCACGTCGAGCCCTTTGTCCTTCAGGGTCCGCTCCAGCTTGGTGGCGCCGATCTTGGTGCGGGTGAAGATGATCGCCTGCTCCGGTTCTTCGGTCTTCAGCAGCTCGACCAGGCGCGCCGTCTTCTCCTTGGCCGGGACTTCGACGAAGGCCTGGGAGATTTTGTCGACGGTCAGTTCTTTCGGGGTGATGCTGATCGTCGTCGGGTCATACATGTAGCCCTCGGCGAGCTTCTGGATCGGCGGCGGCATCGTCGCCGAGAAGAGCGCCGTCTGGCGCCCGCTCGGGCACATGCGGAGGATTTTCTCCACGTCCTCGATGAAGCCGAGGTCGAGCATCTCGTCGGCCTCGTCGAGGACCACGTAGCGAGCCGCGGTGAGGACCAGCGAGCGGCGCTGCATCAGGTCCTTCATGCGGCCGACGGTGGCGACGACGACGTGGGCGCCTGAGCGCAGCTGCGACTGCTGAGAGCGGATCGGGGCGCCACCGAAGACGGCGACGATCTCGATGTCGAGGTGCTCGGCGAAGGTGCGCAGCGCCTGCGTCACCTGGATGCAGAGCTCGCGGGTAGGCGTCAGCACCACCGCCTGCACCTCTTCGTTGGCGGGGTCGAGGTACTGCAGCAGCGGCAGACCGAAGGCGGCCGTCTTGCCGGTCCCGGTCTGAGCCTGCCCGATCACGTCGTGGCCGGCCAGCAGCTCCGGGATCGCCTGCTCCTGGATCGCGGTCGGCTCGTCGAAGCCGAGCTCGTCGATCGCTTGCTGAATGTCGGGCGAGAGGCCCAGGTCTTTGAAGGTCGTCATGACACCGTTCTATCGGGAGGGGTCGAGCAGAAGCTTGCCGGTGGTGCGGCGGGCAATCAGGTCTTCGTGGGCCTGCGCCGCATCGGAGAGGGGATAGACGCCGCCGATCCTAACTTCCAGATCTCCTGCGGCGAGAGCACTTAACAACTCGCCGATCATAGGGGCAACGAGCTCGCGACGCGCCAGCAGGTGCGCCAGCCAGAAGCCGATCACCGACTTCGAGCCGCGCAACAGGGCCGCGGTCGAGACCTGACGCTGGTCGCGCGAGGCGATCCCGAAGACCACCATCCGGCCCAGCGGGGCGAGCACGCCCATCTCCTCGTCGAAGGCGTCGCCGCCACTCATGTGCAGGACCGCGTCGACGCGAGCGCCATCGTTGGCGGCGCGAATCGCCTCGCCGAGGTTCTCGGCCCGCGAGTCGACGACGGCGTCCGCGCCGAGCTCGCTCACCAGCGCCCGCTTCTCCTGATTGGAGGCGAGCCCGATCACGCGGGCGCCGGCCCGCTTCGCGAGCTGCACGGCGAGGGTCCCGGTGCCACCGGCCGCGGCCTCGATCACGATCGTCTCCCCCGGCTCGATCCGGGCGCAGCGACCGACCAGCGCCATCGCGGTCAGGCCCTGCAGCAACGCCGCCGCGGCCGCGTCGTCGTCGACCTCGTCGGGGACGGGGATCAGCATCGCCTCCGGGACCGCGACTTTCTGCGCGTAGCCGCCGCTGCCGAGCAGGGCCACGACGCGGCGCCCGTCTGGCGTGCGGCCGCTGACCTCGGTGCCGGGGACCAGCGGCAGCGACTGGGCGGCGAGATAGTCGTTGCGGGTCGAGTGGGTGTCGGCGAAGTTGATCCCGCTGCGGGACACCTCGACCACGACCTCGCCCTCGGCGGCAGCCGGATCGGCGATCTCCAAATACTCGAGAACCTCCGGCCCGCCGAACTCCTCTATGCGAATGGCCTGCATCGGGGAGTGATTCTCCCAGGGCAAACGTTTAGATGATCGATCCCCTATTCCGGCACACCCGGATGGCGTGCCCGGCACATCGCATCTCGGCGTCCTCGGACTTGCCTTTGCCACCGGCAAAGGCTGCGCCCTGCGTCCTTGATCTGCTCGGCCGGGCCCACCCCCGGTCACACCGCAATAGAGGATCGATCATCTAGGCTGCCGTCCGCATGGCGCTCACGGTAGTCGGCTCGATCGCGTTCGACGCAGTCAAGACCCCCTTCGGGGAGCGCGAGCGCATGCTTGGCGGCGCCGCTGTCCACTTCTCGCTGGCCGCCAGCTTCTTCACCCAGGTGCGCCCCGTCGGACCGGTAGGCGACGACTTCGGCGCCGCCGAGTTCGAGGTGCTGGAGACGCGCGGCATCCTCACCGAGGACATCGAGCGGGTCGCCGGCGGCCAGAGCTTCTTCTGGCGCGGCCATTACGACTTCGACCTCAACACCGCCCACACCGATGACACCCAGCTCGGAGTCTTCGAGACCTTCGAGCCGAAGCTCTCCGCGGCGGCGCAGGCGGCCGACACCCTCTTCCTCGCCAACATCCAGCCCGACCTGCAGCGCCAGGTCCGCGCCCAGTGCGCGGGGGCCAGCCTCAGCGGCCTCGACTCGATGAACCTCTGGATCGAAATCGCCAGGGACTCGCTGCTGGCGGCGATCGCCGAGGTCGACGTGCTCGTCGTCAACGACGCCGAGATCCGGATGCTGACCGGCGAGTCGAACCTGGCCCGGGCCGCCCGCGCGGTGATGGACCTGGGGCCGCGCGCCGTTGTCGCCAAGCAGGGTGAGTACGGCGCGGCGTTGTTCACCGCCGACGGCTTCTTCGCGCTGCCTGGCTTCCCGCTCGAGGACGTTCGCGACCCGACGGGCGCCGGCGACAGCTTCGCCGGCGGCTTCTTCGGCTATCTCGACGGCCTCGAGGGCGAGGCCGGTGACGCCGATCTGCGCCGGGCGATGGGCTACGGGACCGTGCTCGCCTCATTCAACGTCGAGGAGTTCGGCACCGAGCGGGTCTCGCGGCTGAGCCGCGAGGAGATCGAGGGACGCTTCGAGATGCTGCGGCAGATGACGCAGTTCGAGCCACTGCCGGCCCGGTAGATCTACCTAGTCGGGACCGCCAACAGCGCAGCACCTCGGTAACAGGCCGCTGTATACAAGCTGCGATACTGACGCCTCCCCACACGGCACCCAAAGGAGGGCGATGGCCACCGAGCAGCAGACCCAGGATGCGAACGCCCCCGGCGACACGGGCGCGGAGTCGCTGACCGTCACCGACAACCGCACCGGCAAGAGCTACGAGCTGCCGATCGAGGACGGGACCATCCGCGGGATGGACCTGCGCCAGATCAAAGTCCGCGAGGACGAATTCGGCCTGATGTCGTTCGACCCGGCCTTCACCAATACCGCCTCCTGTCGCTCCTCGGTGACCTTCATCGACGGCGACGCCGGCATCCTCGAACACCGCGGCTACTCGATCGAGCAGCTCTGCGAGAAGTCCACCTTCCTCGAGGTCGCCTACCTGCTGATCTTCGGCGAGCTGCCGACCGGGCCCCAGCTGGACCGCTGGACCTTCGACATCACGCACCACACCTACGTGCATGAGGACCTGAAGCAGTTCTTCCAGGGCTTCCGCTACGACGCCCACCCGATGGGGATGCTGCTGGCCGGCGCCGGCGCGCTCTCGACCTTCTACCCCGACGCGAAGCAGATCGACGATCCCGAAGAGCGCTACATGTCGGCGGTGCGGCTGATCGCCAAGATTCCGACGCTCGCCGCCTTCTCCTACCGGCACAACATGGGCTTCCCCTACGTCTACCCGGACAACGAGCTGAACTACAGCGAGAACTTCCTCTCGATGATGTTCAAGAAAACCGAAGACAAACACATCCCCAAGAAGGCGCTTTCGCGAGCCCTGGATGTGCTCTTCATCCTTCACGCCGACCACGAACAGAACTGCTCGACGAACGCCGTCCGCGGCGTCGGTTCCTCCGACGTCGACCCCTACTCGGCCGTCGCGGCCGGGGTCGCGGCGCTGTACGGGCCGCTGCACGGCGGCGCCAACGAGGCGGTCCTGCGGATGCTGCGGCGGATCGAGAAGCCGGAGAACATCCCCGCCTTCCTCGATCGCGTCAAGGAGCGCGAGGAGAAACTGATGGGCTTCGGCCACCGGGTCTACAAAAACTTCGACCCGCGGGCGAAAATCATCGAGAGCCACATGGACGAGGTCTTCGCCGCGACCGAGTACAACCCACTGGTCGAGGTCGCCCGCGAGCTGGAGAAACAGGCGCTCGCCGACGAGTACTTCACCTCGCGCAAGCTCTACCCGAACGTCGACTTCTACTCGGGGATCATCTACGAGGCACTCGAGATCCCGGCCAACATGTTCACGGTCCTCTTCTCGATCCCCCGCACCGCCGGCTGGGTCGCCCAGTGGATGGAGATGCACGAAGACCCGGCGACCAAAATCGCCCGGCCGCGGCAGATCTACACCGGCGCCCGCGAGCTCGAGTACGTGCCGATCGACGACCGCGACGGCCCCGACAAAATCCTCGGGCCGCCGGCGCGGCGCCCGAAACGCCCGCGGCGCGGGGCTTAGCCTTCCCGGGCCGGCTCAGCTCGGCGGTGCGGTCGGCCCTCGCAGAACCGAGTCGGCGGAGTGTTCGGTGCCGTCGGCCGCGCTCTGGCGGCTGACGTCGAAGTAGCGGTATTCGCCGGGGTCGACCGGGAGCGGCACCCGCACCGTCGCCGTCCCCTCGGCGCCGACACGGAAGGAGGCGACCGGCACCGTCTCCTCGTCGCCGAGCAGCCAGAGCTCGTAGTACTGGCCTCGTGCGGAGCGGGGCAGGTCGGCGACGGTGAGGACCATCTCTTCGGGGCTCGGCATCGTCACCCGCCCGCTCGCGGACGCGGTTGGGGTGAGCCCGCTCAGGGTCAGTTCGGGGCCGCTCTCGCCCCCGGCGTCGCTGTCGAGGGCAGCGCCGAGACCGGCGCCGATCGCCAGCGCCACCAGCAGGCCGGCGATCGCGAAGGCGGGACGCAGGGACCAGACGCGCCGCGGGCGCTTGGCGGCGACCGGTCGCGCCGGATCGGGCGCGGGTGTCGGGGCGGGCGCGTCGGGCCAAACCTCGACCGGCAGCTCGGCCAGCGTCGCCGTCAACGGCCCCATCGCCTCTACCTCCGCCCGCAGCTCGGGGTCGGACTCGAGCCGGCGCTCGACCTCCGCCCGGCGCGCCGGCTCGAGCTCGTCGAGAACGTAGGCGGCCGCCAGTTCGCGCGTGTTCATCGTTCCTCCTCGGCGATCAGTCCACGCAGGCGGGCGAGGCCGCGGACCATGCGCGTCTTCACGGTGCCGAGCGGGACGCCGAGCCGCTCGGAAATCTCGGGCTGCGCCAGTTCCTCGTAGAAGCGCAGGCGCAGGGCGGTCGCCTCCTCGGACGGGATCCGGTCGAGCAGCCCGCCCAGCCGCCAGCGCTCGAGCATCTGGTCGAGCTCGGGCGCCGGGACCGCGTCGCCCTCGTCGATCGCTGCCGGATCGACTGGCTCGGGCCGGCGTCGGCGTCGCTCGTCGATCGCCCGCGAGCGGGCGATCGTCATCATCCAGGTCAGCAACCCGGCCCGATCGGCGTCGTAGTCGGGCCCCCGGCGCCAGATTTCGACCAGAACCTGCTGCATCACTTCCTCGGCCGTCGATCGATCCGGCAGCGCTTCGCGCAGGAAGCCGCCGAGGACACGGCCGAAGCGCGCCTCGACCAGCCCGATCGCGCCCTCGTCACCAGCCTGCAGCAGCTCGGCGATCCGCCGCTCGTCGGCATCGGCGACGCGCCGCCGCGGGCGCTCACCGGCTCGATCTCCAAGCCTCGGAACCATGCTCGCTATCGCCTCCACGTCAGTTCATACGCGCCGCCGCCGGCGGCGGTTGAGCGTCGGCGGCGATTGCTCAACCGGCGCCCGGCTCGCGACCGTAGCTCAGCACATCCGCAACCCGACTCAGGAGATCCCATGCTCAAACGTATGGTCGCACTCGTAGTCGCCGTCGGCGTGCTGGCCGTGCCGGTCGGCTCCGCCGCCGCCGCCCCGCCCAGCAAGAACATCGTCGAAACCGCCGCCGGGGCGCCGCAGTTCTCGACCCTCGTCTCCCTCGTCAAGAAGGCGGGACTGGTCGGCACCCTCTCCGGGAAGGCCAGGTACACCGTCTTCGCGCCGACCAATGCCGCCTTCTCGAAGGTGCCGAAGAAAACGCTGAACACCCTGCTCGGCGACAAGGCGCTGCTGCGCAAGGTGCTGCTCTACCACGTGCTCCCGGGGTCGGTCCCGGCCAGCGCCGTTGTCAAGCGCGAGTCGGCGAAAACCGCCGAGGGCAGCGAGGTCGAGTTCAGCGTCAAAGGCAAAGAGGCGTTCGTCAACGACGCGCGGGTGATCACGCCCGACATCCGCTGCTCGAACGGGATCGTGCACGCGATCAACGCGGTCCTGATCCCGCCGGACCTCTAGGCCCTCCGGCAGGCGGGGCGGGCCCGGCGCCCGCCCCGCCGCCGAGAATCCTTAGGCTGAGGCCGATGGCCCGGCCCAGATGGAAATTGACCGTGCGCCACGGACCGGAGGTCTCGCACGAGGCCTACGCGGACCTCGGCGAGGCGGTGGCGGCGATGCGCGCACGGGCGCTGGCGATCCGCTCCGAGGGTCCGGCCGACCGGGTTCGCTCGCTGCGCGACTACGAGCCGGGCGATCTGATCAAGGCACGGCTGCAGATCAGCGGCCGCGGCCTGCTGCGCAAGCCGGTCGCCGGCGTCGACGTGCGCGGCGACGGAACCTTCATGCCATACAGCGGCGGCGTCGGCCGCGCCGAGCTCGACCCGAGCGGCCACGACACGCCGTTCGACCTCGTGCGCGAGACTCTGGAAGCGGAGACCCGATGAGCGACCCGAAGACCGACATCCCGAAGGGCAGCTACGCCGCCGGCGAGCGGGTGAAGATCCCCGCCGGCGCCGAGGCGCCGTTCACCGTCTTCATCAACGGGGTCGAGCAGAGCCCGGGCGCCGACTACGACATCGAAGGCGCCGAGATCGTCTTCACGCGGCCGATCATCAAGGAGAAGATGAACACCGGTCGCTGGCTGGCGATGTACCTCGGCCTCTTCGGGACCTACCGCAAGGACGAGAAGATCGACCTCCAGTTCAGCCGCAACGGCAAGGTCGAGCTGATCCCCGACCTGCCGATCGTCCCCTATGCCGACGAGCGCCCGTGAACCTCGGCTTCGTCCTCCTCTCCGATTACAGCGAGGCCGTCAACGGCAAGCTCTACCTGACCGGTGGTGGCTGGAACGTCCTCAACCTGCCCGAGCTCCCGCACGAGTGGTCCTTTCACATCGGCCTTGGCATCGACGTCGCCTGGCACGAGACCAACGACCCGCACGAGCTGATCGTCACCGTTCAGGACCCCGACGGCATCGAGCTCGGCGAGGGCCTCACCGCCAACTTCGAGACCGGCCGCCCGCCGGGGATGCCCCCGGGCCAGGAGCAGCGCCTGGTGATGTCGATCGCCGCCACCGCCGCCTTCACCACCCCCGGCCCCCACGCCGCCGTCGTCCAGGTCAACGGCGAGGAGCTCGGCCGCGGCCGCTTCTACCTGATGGAAGGCGGGGCGGCGGAGGACGAGCTGGCCTGAGGGCGGCCCGGGCGCGCCGCGCTCAGTTGAACACGTACAGCAGCAGGAAGGCGATCACCGCGTAGGAGGCACCGGCCGCCTGGATGCCGCGGTCGCCGGCGACGATCTGGGCCATCGAGCGGTCGTCGGAGCGGTCGTAGATCAGGTACAGGTAGCGGAAGATGCCGTAGACCACAGGCGGGATCGTCAGCATCATCTGGCTGCCGATCAGCGGTGAGTTGACGGTGTAGATCGCGTAGCTGAGCACGGTGCCGGTCGTTACCAAGGAGACCATCTGGTCGAGGAAGGGCAGCGAGTAGTGCTCGAGCACGGGCCGGGTCGAGGTCCCTTCGTGCAGCTCGGAGACGGCCTCCTGGCGACGCTTGGTGAAGCCGAGGAAGGCGGCGAGCATGCCGGTGCAGAGGATCAGCCACTCGGAGGCGTGGGCGTCGACGGCACTGGCGCCGGCGGCGACGCGGAGGATGAACAGACCCGCGAGGGTCATCACGTCGATGATCACGATCTGCTTGAGGCCGAGGCTGTAAGCCATCTGGGCGACGCCGTAGCCGACCACCATCAGCCCGACCTCCCAGTTGACGGTGGCGAAGGCGAGGGCGATCGCGACGACCGCCAGGGCCGGCGCGATCAGTTTCGCGGTGCTCTCGGAGAGCTCGCCGGCGGCGATCGGGCGGAAGCGCTTCTTCGGGTGCTTGCGGTCGAGCTCGACGTCGATCAGGTCGTTGACGAAGTAGCCGGCGCTGGAGATCAGACAGAAGGAGGCGAAGGTGAGAATCGAGAGGAGGACGTCGTGCGACTGGTTGAACTTGCCGGAGAAGAGCAGGCCGGCGAAGACGAAGACGTTTTTGATCCACTCCTTCGGGCGCCCGGTCTTGATCGCAGCACGCAGCGGCGAGCGGCGGGGGACGACGTTGCCGTCGGCGTCGATGTTTCCGTGGGCTGGCTCAGGCACGGTCGGCTGTTCGGAGGTGATCGATTCCATCTGGGAGGCCGCGAAAGGGTACCTGCGGCGCCCGTCAACCCGCGCGGCAGACCCCGATCGCGGGCGAAAACGCTCGCGCTGAGAGGCGTCTAGAAAGGTCCCACGGCAGCGGCGACCGAGGCGATCAGAGTCGCGACCGCGAAGCCCAGCAGTCGTCAGGGATCGATCAGGACGCCGGGGTTGAGCATCCCGGCGGGATCGAGCTCGGCCTTGGCGGCGCGCAGGGCGGCGGCGAAGGGTGCCGGGCGCTGGCGGTCATACCAGGGTCGGTGGTCGCGGCCGACTGCGTGATGGTGGGTGATCGTGCCGCCACCGGCGATCAGCGCCTCGGAGACCGCCGCCTTGATCTCGTCCCACTGCTCGACCTCGCCGCCGCGGATCGCCGGGGCCAGGACCGTGAAGTAGGGGGCGGCGCCGTCGGGGTAGACGTGGGTGAAGCGACAGCTGACCCGCGGCGCCCCCGGGCCCTCGCGCGACACGCCGGAGACCGCGGCCACCGCTGCCCGGGTCGTCTCCATCACCTCGGCGTGAAACTCCTCCAGCCGGTCCCAGGTGATTGCCGTCTCGAAGGTCTCCGAGAGCACCCCGCAGGCAACGAAGGTGTCGCGCAGGTAGGGCGCCAGCAGGAAGGCACCGCGCCAGGCGCCGACCGCGTCCTCGCCCCCACCCTCGCCGGCCCTCTGCCTGCGGACCTCGCCGGGCACGCCGCCGTGCTCGCGGGCGATCTCCAGGGCTGCCTCCATCGGCGCGTCGACCGGCTGGCTGGCGGACTCGAAGCCGAGGATCATCAGGTTCGACTCGCCGCTGCCGGCGCCGGTCAGCTCGGCCTCGGAAGCGTCGAGCAGGCGGCAGTTGGCCGGGAAGAGGCCTGACTGGGCAACATCGCGGACGGCGCCCGCGGCGGCGAGGAAGTCATCGAACTCGACCCCGGCCGAGGCCTTGAACTCGGGTCGCGGGCGGACCCGCACCCAGGCCTCGGAGATCGCCCCGAGGATTCCCTCGGAGCCGACCAGCATCCGGTCCGGCGACGGGCCCGCCCCGGAGCCCGGCAGCCGCCGGCTCTCCCAGGTCCCGCGCGGGGTGATCGCCCGCACCGACTCGACCAGGTCGTCGACGTGGGTCAGCAGGGTCGCGAAGTGGCCGCCGGCGCGGGTCGCGATCCAGCCGCCGAGGGTCGCGTACTCGAAGGACTGCGGGAAGTGGCGCAGGGTGAGGCCGTGCTCGCGCAGCTGCTCCTCCAGCCGCGGCCCGGTCGCCCCGGCTTGGATCCGCGCCGCCAGTGAGGTGGGGTCGACCTCGAGCACGCGATCGAGCCGCCGCAGGTCCATCGTCACCACCGGCCGCTCTCCGAGCCGCGCCTCGACGCCGCCGCAGACGCTGGTGCCGCCGCCAAACGGGATCACCGCCGCGCCCTCGGCCTCGGCCCAGCTCAGCACCGTCTCGATCTCCGCCTCCTCGCGCGGAAAGGCGACCAGGTCCGGCGGATTCTCGAACTCGCCGCGGAAGCCGCGAACGACGTCCCGGTAGGCCTTGCCGAGCGCGTGCGAGACCCGCTCGTAGCGGTCGTCGCTGAACAGGTCCCCAAAGGGAGACGGCCGCTTCAGCCGCGGCTCGCGCAGCTCGATCCGATCCAGCGGCACCGGCCTCTCGACCTCGCCCCCGAACCCAAAGCGCTCCCGAATCCCTTCCGCGGCCTCGCGCATCTGCGTCGCCGTCGGCGTCTGGTCCTCGTACCCCCACCCCCAGTGCTTGAGCCTCCGCTCAGCCATCACCCCACGCTATACGCAATCCCGCGGTTCCTTACCGGCCCATACGACCGAAAAGGAACCACAACTCGCGAGCCGCGAGCCGTCCCTCGTTCATCTCACGACCACGCGGCGGCCGCTTTGCCCACGCCCGAGCAAAGCGTCCCCTTGGTAGCGCTCCTCCGGCGGGTGGCGCCGGGGTGGGGTCGCGTGCAGCCCGGAGACTTCTGAGGGCGAGACTTCGCCCCTTTGCCCGCTACCGACCCTCTGCCCGAAGAAGTGCGAAGGGCCAACGAGGCCCCACCCCGGCGACAGGACCCGCCGGCCGGAGCGCTACCAGTGCACGCCTTTCATCAAGTGCGCAAACGCGACCGCCTCCGTGGTCGGCGGCTTGTCGCGCGCCTCGCTCTCTTTCCCTTTCGCGGCCTGCGAATCGGGGAAGAGCTTGTAGGCGGTGTTGAGGATTTTGTCGTTGATTTTCGGCGCCACCGCGTAGAGCAGCTCGCCGAAGTTGCCGAGTTTGGTCGCCACCTTCTTCGGTTTGTTGACCATCGCCTTGGCGATCATCTCGGCCGCCTCCTCCGGGGTGATCGCCGGGAACATGTCGTACATCCGCGTCGGCGCGATCATCGGCGTCCGCACCAGTGGCATGTTGATCGTGGTGATGTGGACCTTGTCTTCGACCATCTCCGAGGCGATCACGCGGCTGAAGGCGTCGAGCGCCGCCTTGGAGGCGACGTAGGCGGAGAAGCGCGGCGGGTTGGTCTGCACGCCGATCGAGCTGATGTTGATGATGTGGCCCGACTTGCGGGCGCGCATCGCCGGCAGCAGCGCCAGGATCAGCCGCAGCGAGCCAAGGTAGTTGAGCTGGATCGTCCGCTCGTAGTCGTGAAAGCGGTCATATGAAAGAGCCACCGAGCGCCGGATCGAGCGGCCGGCATTGTTGACGAGGATGTCGACGTGGCCGTGGTAGGTGAGGACCTCCTCGGCCATCCGTTCGATGTCCTCGATGTCCGCCATGTCGCAGCGGTGGATGTGGGCGCTGCCGCCGGCGGCGGCGATCTCCGCTTTCGTCTCCTCCAGCTTCTCGACGTTGCGGGCGACCAACAGCACGGTGGCCCCCGCGTCGGCGACCTTGACCGCGGTCGCTTTGCCGATCCCCGAGGAAGCGCCGGTGATGAGGATGATTTTGCCGCGCACGGCACCCGACAGCGAGCGATCCTTGAAGAGGTCGGGATCGAGGTTGCGCTCCCAGTAGTCCCAGACGCGGCTGGCGTAGCTCTCCAGCGGCGGCACCTCGATCCCCGACCCCTTCAGCGCCGCCTGGGCGCCACTGGAGTCGAAAGTGGTCGGGTAGTCGACGTAGCTGAGGACGTCGGCCGGCAGCCCGAGCTGGCCGATCCCGATCTTCAGCGCCCGCTTCGCCGGCGGGAAGAGCTTGAGGGCGCCGCGGATCGCGTTGGTAGCCGGCTCCGTTACGTCGGTGTCCAGCCGCAGCGCCATCTGCGGCGCGTCGGCGGCGCGGGCGAAGAGGTTGATCACCTCGCCCGCGGTGCGCGGGTTGGGGTCGGTGAGGTGGAAGGCACGGCCGTCGAGTTTCGGCTGGTGGGCGATGTGGTCCATCGCCGCGGCGACGTAGTCGACCGGGACGATGTTGATCTCCCCGCCTTCGATCCCAACCGTCGGCAGCCAGGAGGGCAGCACCCGGCGCGCCCGCTGCAGCGCCTTGAAGAAGTAGTAGGGGCCGTCGATCTTGTCGATCTCGCCCGTCCGCGAGTCGCCGACGACGATCCCCGGCCTGTAGACCCGCCACGGCCGCGCGTATTCGCGGACCAGGCGCTCGGACTCGTGCTTGGTGCGGAAGTAGGGGTTGTTGTCGAGGCGCTGGGCCTCGTCGAACATGTCCTCGCGCCACTCGCCCCGGTAGAGGCCGGCGGCGGCGATCGAGCTGACCTGGTGGAAGCAGCCCGCCTCGACGGTGCCGGCGAGCTCGAGCGCGTGCCGGGTCCCCTCGACGTTGGCGATCTCCTGCGCTTCGGCGTCGGCGGTGATGTCGTAGATCGCCGCCAGGTGGAAGAAGTGGTCGATCTCACCGCGCATCGCGACCAGGTCCTCCTCGGAGACCGCCAGCCCGGCCTGGGTGAGGTCGCCGGCGATCGGAACCACGCGCGCCCCGTCGGCTCCCCAACTGGTGCGCAGCTCCTCCAGGCGACCGCGCGATCCGGCCCGGACCAGGGCATAGATCGTGCCCTCGCGCTGCAGCAGCCGCTCGACTAGATGTCGGCCGATAAATCCAGTGGCGCCGGTGACGAAATAGCTCATCGGGTACCAGGGTATATCGAGATCGTGCCGATAGGCCCGGTTTCATAGACTCAAACGAGAAATGCCAGAGACGGTCACCGTGCAAATTGCCATGCCCGAGATGGGCGAGTCGGTTACCGAGGGCATCGTTCTCGAGTGGCACGTCGCCGAGGGAGACGTCGTCTCCGAGGGCGACACCGTCGTCGAGGTCTCCACCGACAAGGTCGACGCCGAGGTGCCGGCGCCGATGGACGGCGTGATCACGAAACTAGTTGCGGCCGTCGACGACGAAGTGCCGGTCGGGGCTCCGTTGGCTGAGATGGAAGCGGGAGACGGCTCGGATGCTCCACCCGCGGGTCCTGTCGCCGCAGGGGACCCCCCACCCCCTCCGGTTGCTGAAGCTTCCTCGGAGGCGGGCCCCCCTACGGCGCCACCCGCGAATGGAGCATCCGAGAGCGCCGAAAGTTCCAGCGCGGACAATGGCGGGGCCGACGTGAAGGCGACGCCCGTAGCGCGGCGAGTTGCGCAGGCGACCGGTGTCGATCTCGGCTCGGTTAGCGGTACTGGCCCGGGCTCGAAGGTCACGAAGGAGGACGTGCTCGCTGCGAAGGACGGGAGCGGGAACGGTGCTCCGCCGGCAGCCAAGGCTGCTGCCGCCGGTGAGGCCAAGCCGTTGCGCGGGCCCGCCGCGATGCTGGCGAAGGCGATGGACGAGAGCCGGGCGGTGCCGACGGCCACCTCCTTCCGCACGATCGCGGTCGACACGCTCGACGCCAAGCGCCGGGCGATCAACGTGGTGCTCAAGGAGCGCGGGCTCAAGGTCTCCTTCACCCACCTCGTCGCCTGGGCGATCGTGCAGGCGACCAAAGACTTCCCGGTCATGGTCCGCGCCTTCGAGCAACGAGACGGAAAACCGTTCGCGATCGAGGGCAGCCCGATCAACCTCGGCATCGCCGTCGACGTGGAAAAGAAAGACGGCTCGCACAGCCTCATGGTTCCCGCGATCAAGGGCGCCCAGGACCTCGACTTCGCCGGCTTCCACTCCTCTTACGAGGACCTGATCACCAAGACCCGCGAGAACAAGCTGACCGCGGACGACTTCCAGGGCACCAACATCTCGCTCACCAACCCGGGCGGGATCGGCACCGTCGCCTCGGTCCCGCGCTTGCTCTCGGGCCAGAGCGCGATAATCGCCACCGGCTCGATCGCCTACCCGCCGGAGTGGCTGCACGCCTCGCCGGAACGGCTGAAGCAGATCGGCGTCTCGAAGGTGATGACGCTGACCTCGACCTACGACCACCGGGTGATCCAGGGGGCCGAGTCGGGCGCCTTCCTGCGCCGGCTCGAGCAACTGCTGCAGGGTGAGGACGGCTTCTACGAGGCGGTCGCCGCCGACCTCGGGATCGACGCCGGCGCCGTCACCAGCGCCCACCCCGCCTCGGCCTCGGCGCCGCCACTGAGCGCCGCCCCGACCAGCACCGAACCGACCCCCGTCCCCGGCGAGGTCGACGAAGAGCTGCTGCAGGCGGTGCAGGCCGCGACCTCGCTACTGAAGGCCTTCCGTACGCACGGCCATCTCGCCGCCCAGCTCGACCCGCTGGGCTCCAAGCCCAAGGGCGATCCGGCGCTCGAGCCCGAGAACGTCAACCTGACGCCGGAGCTGATGGAACGGATCCCAGCGCACATTTTGCGGATCGGCGTCCCCGGCGAAAACCTGCTGGAAGCGCTGCCGCGGATGCGAACCGCCTACTGCGGCACGATCGGCTACCAGTTCGAGCACCTCTCCTCACACCAGCAGCGGATCTGGCTGCGGGAGATGATCGAGACCGGCGCCCACCGCCAACCGCTGACCGATCCCGAGAAACACCGCCTGCTCGACCGCCTGATCGATGTCTTCCAGTTCGAGCGCTTCCTCGAGAAGACCTACCTGGGCCAAAAGATGTTCTCGATCGAGGGGCTCGACGTGATCGTGCCGATGCTCGACGAGCTGGTCACCATCGCCGCCCGCAGCGGCGCCGAGGAGGTCGTCTTCGGGATGGCCCACCGCGGCCGCCTCAGCGTCCTCGCCCACAATCTCGGGCGCTCGGTCGAGTCGATCCTGGCCGAGTTCGAGGGCTCGAAGCGGATCGACGCGGTCAAGGCCGTGACCGCGATCCCGCATGGCGGCACCGGCGACGTCAAGTACCACTACGGCCACCGCGGTACCCACGAGACGAGCCACGGCGAGAACATGGCTGTGCGCCTCTACCCGAACCCGAGTCACCTCGAGTTCGTCGACCCGGTCGTGACCGGCGGCACCCGCTACCTGCAGTCGAAGATCGACGGCTCCGAGATCGAGCAGGACCCGAAGCTCGCGGTCGCGGTCCTGCTGCACGGCGACGCCGCCTTCCCGGCCCAGGGCGTGGTCGCCGAGACGCTCAATCTGCAGAGCCTCAGGGGCTACAGCACCGGCGGCACCATCCACCTGATCCAGAACAACCAGGTCGGCTTCACCACCGACCCCGAAGAGTCGCGCTCGACCCCCTACGCGGCCGACATGGCGAAGGGCTTCAACGTCCCGATCATCCATGTCAACGCCGACGACGTCGAGGCCTGCTCCGCGGCGATCCGGCTGGCGATGGCCTACCGAGAGCGCTGGGCGCGCGACGTCGTCATCGACGTCATCGGCTACCGCCGCTTCGGCCACAACGAGACCGACGAGCCCGCCTACACGCAGCCGGTGATGGCAGCGAAGATCAAGTCGCACCCGCCGGTCTCCGAGATCTATGCCGAGCAGCTGATCGACGAGGGCGTCGCCTCCGCGGCGGAAGTCGGTGACAACTCCGAGCGCCGCCGCGAGGAGATGTCGGCGGCCCTGAAGAGCCTGCGCGAGCGGATGGAGTCGGGCGAGTACGAGGACCCGACCGTGACCACCGGCACCGGTGAGCTCGACCGCACCGCCAGCCCGCCGGTCGACACCTCGGTCGAGGCCGACAAACTGCGCTCGCTGAACGAGGAGCTGCTGCGGACGCCGGAGGGCTTCACCGTCCACCGCAAGCTGCGGCGCCCGCTCTCGCGACGCACCGAGGCGATCGAGGCCGGCGGCATCGACTTCGGCCAGGCCGAGGCGCTCGCCTTCTCCTCGCTGCTCACCGACGGAGTTCACATCCGCCTCACCGGCCAGGACTCCGAGCGCGGCACCTTCTCCCACCGCCATCTCGTCCTCCACGACGAGAACACCGGCCTCAAGTACACGCCGATGCAGAACCTGCCCGGGGCGAAAGCGCCCTTCGAGCTGCACAACAGCCCGCTCTCGGAGATCGCCTGCCTCGGCTTCGAGTACGGCTACTCGGCGGCGAACCCGAGCGCGCTGATCCTCTGGGAGGCGCAGTTCGGCGACTTCTCCAACGCCGCCCAGGTGATCATCGACAGCTTCATCGTCTCCGGCGAGGCCAAGTGGGGTCAGACCAGCCGGCTCACGCTGCTGCTCCCGCACGGCTACGAGGGCTCCGGGCCCGAGCACTCGAGCGCCCGCATCGAGCGCTTCCTCGCGCTCGGCGCCGAGGGCAACATCCGCATCGCCAACCCGACCACCGCGGCCCAGTACTTCCACCTGCTGCGCCGCCAGGCGCTGATCCGCAAGCCGCGGCCGCTGATCGTCTTCACCCCGAAGGGTCTGCTGCGGCTGGACCGCGCCTCTTCTCGCCTCGACGAGCTGACCGGCGGCGAGTTCATGTACACCCTCGACGACCCGACTGCCGAGGGGCGCCGCGAGAAGGTCGAGCGACTGGTCCTCTGCACCGGCAAGGTCTACTACGACATCGACGCCTCCGAGCGCCGCGCCGAGGCCGAGAACGTGGCGATCGCCCGGGTCGAGATGCTCTACCCCTTCGCCCAGCAGCAGCTGGCGCGGATCATCGGCGAATACCCGAACTTGAAGGAGATCGCCTGGGTCCAGGAGGAGCCGCGCAACATGGGCGCCTGGAAGGTGATGTCGCGGCGGATGCCGGAGGTGCTGCCCGAGGGCGTCGACCTCACCTACATCGGCCGTCCCGGCCGCGCCAGCCCCGGCGAGGGTTACTCGGGGGCGCACGCGCGCGAGCAGGAACGGATCGTCCTCACCGCCCTCACGCCAGGCGCCTGAGCGCCATGGCCTGGCGCCCGTTCGAAAAGCCCGTCCCGGGCCGGCTGTTCGTCTGGGTCAAGCGCTTCTCCTGGGTCGAGCTGGCGATTTTCGCCGGGCTGCTGCTGTTCTGGTTGGCACCGGGGTTCGAAACCGAGACGATGCTGTTCGGGTGGGCGCACGGACTCGGCTTCATCGCGCTGTGCGCGGTTATCTGGATCGCCTGCGTGCGCCACGAGGCGCCTTACACCCTGCTGGCAGCGACCCTGACCCCGGTTGGACCGGTCGGCAGTGTGATCGGGATCGAACTGATCGAGCGCAAGGGTTGGGGCGTGGCCACGCCCGATGCTCCGGGCGTCGAGCGCCCGCAGACTGCATCTGAACGTACCTAAAGAGGTCCATTCCGCTTGACCCGAGGGGAGTCAAGCGGTATAGCTAATTCGACGTTCCAACGTGGGCAGTCCCGCCCGCAGGAACGGCTAGGCGTCGGCATCCCTCCCTGGCTACCGACGCGCTGGTGCAGTGAGGGTCGCGCGGACCCCCCTGCCTCCCGCGGCCTTCACTGTGCCCTGGGCAAATCCGGATCTTGTCCGGGGGGTTTGGCGAGAGGGGTTGGGGGTCACTCGTGCTCGCTGGATTTTTCGCCCGGACTCTCGGATAGCTCTCAAGAGCGGGCAAGCGAAAATTAACGCCGCTGTGCGCGAGCGACCCCCAACCTCGTGAGGTCGCAGTTTGCCCCGTATAGCGGGGTCAACTGCAACCTCGTGAGAAGAGATCCGTCCCTTGGTCGTCCCTCTCTAGGGATCCCGGACCCTTGGTCGTCCCTATCTAGAGATGCCGACCCTTGGTCGTCAGCTTCGAGATGGTCTCGGTTCGAGAGGGACGGTGGGGGTGTCCTCCGTACGAGCGGCGTTAATTTTTCGCTCGTCCGTCCTCGAGAGCTTCCAGTTGTTCGGGGCGAAAAATCCAGCGAGGGAGGAGGACACCCCCACCGTCCCTCCCGGCCCGAGGACGGTGAGAGCGGCGGCGGCCCGAGGTTGGGGGGGTGCGGCGGCCCGAGGTGCGGCCACGCGAAGCTCAGCCTTTGAGATTCCTCAACACCGTCTGCAGGATGCCGCCGTTCTGGAAGTAGGTGACCTCGTTGGGGGTGTCGAGGCGGACGGTGGCGTTGAACTCGGTGGTCTTGCCGTCGTCGGCTCGCGCCGTCACCATGACCGACTTCGCTCGACCATCGTCGAGCTCGCCGAAGTCGTAGGTCTCCTTGCCGGTGAGGCCGAGGCTGGCGGCACTCTCGCCGTCGGCGAACTGCAGGGGAAGGACGCCCATCCCGATCAGGTTGGAGCGGTGGATGCGCTCGAAGCTCTCGGCGATCACGGCACGGACGCCAAGCAGTTTGGTCCCCTTCGCCGCCCAGTCGCGGGAAGAGCCGGAGCCGTACTCCTTGCCGGCGAGGACGACCAGCGGCACGCCTTCCTCGGCGTACCGCATCGCCGCCTCGTAGATCGAGGTCTCCTCGCCGTCGGGGAAGTGGCGGGTGTAGCCGCCGGCTTTCTCGACCAGCTGGTTGCGCAGGCGGATGTTGGCGAAGGTGCCGCGGATCATCACCTCGTGGTTGCCGCGGCGAGCGCCGTAGGAGTTGAATTCACCGGGCTCGACACCCTGCTCGACCAGCCAGCGGCCGGCCGGGCCGTCGCGCTTGATCGCCCCCGCGGGTGAGATGTGGTCGGTGGTGATCGAGTCGCCGAGCAGAGCCAACGCGCGGGCGCCGGCGATCGGCTCGACCCCGGGCGGATCGGCCGGCATCTCCTGGAAGAAGCTGGGCTGGCGCACGTAGGTCGAGTCGGGCCAGGTGTAGCGGTCGCCGGCCGGGACCTCGACCGCGTTCCATTCGTCGTCGCCGGAGAAGACGCTGGCGTAGTTGTCGGCGAACATCTCCGCCGCGACCGAGGCGCCGACGACCTGCTTGATCTCCTCCGCCGAGGGCCAGACGTCCTTCAGGTAGACGGGCCCGTCGGTGCCCTCGCCGAGCGGCTCGGAGGCGAGGTCGATGTCCATGCGGCCGGCCAACGCGTAGGCGACCACCAGCGGCGGGCTGGCCAGGTAGTTGGCCTTGACGTCCTGGTTGATCCGGCCCTCGAAGTTGCGGTTGCCGGAGAGCACGGCGCAGACGGCCAGGTCCTTCTCGGCGACCGCGGCCGAGATCTCCTCGTCGAGCGGGCCGGAGTTGCCGATGCAGGTGGTGCAGCCGTAGCCGACCAGGTTGAACTGGAGCTTGTCCAGATACTCGGTCAGGCCGGCGCGCTCGAGGTAGTCGGTGACGACGGTCGAGCCCGGCGCCAGCGAAGTCTTGACCCAGGGCTTGCGGGCCAGGCCCTTTTCGACCGCGTTGCGGGCAAGCAGACCGGCGCCGACCATCACGCTCGGGTTCGAGGTGTTGGTGCAGCTGGTGATCGCGGCGATCACCACGCGACCATGGTCGAGATCGAACTCAGAGCCGTCGGCGAGGCGGACGGCGATCTCGTCGCCGGAGCCGTTGATCGTCGCCACCGGGGCGCCGGTCACAGCCGGTCGCGGCTTGCCGTTCTCGCCCTCGTGGTCCTCGGCCGGCGGGTCGGAGGCGGGGAAGGACTCCTCGATCGCCTCGTCACGGCCGTCGCCCATCCGTTCAGCCGCCTCGGGGTCGAACTCCTGCATCGCCTCGAGGAAGGAGCGCTTCGACTGCGAGAGCGGAACCCGGTCCTGCGGCCGTTTCGGACCGGCGATGCTGGGGACGACGTCGCCGAGGTCGAGCTCGATCAGGTCGGAGAAGACCGGGTCGGGGGTCGACTCGTCGTGGAACATCCCCTGCTCCCGCGCATAAGCGTCGACCAGCTCGATCGTCGCCGTCGGGCGGCCGGTGAGGTCGAGGTAGCGCAGGGTCTCGGCGTCGACCGGGAAGATCGCGCAGGTCGAGCCGAACTCCGGTGACATGTTGCCGAGGGTGGCGCGGTCGGCGAGGCCGAGGGTGCCGATCCCGGGCCCGTAGAACTCGACGAACTTGGAGACGACGCCGCGCTCGCGCAGCATCTCGGTCGCGGTCAGGACGAGGTCGGTGGCGGTCGCCCCCTCGGGCATCGCGCCGGTCAGTTTGAAGCCGACCACCTGCGGCAGCAGCATCGAGATCGGCTGGCCCAGCATCGCCGCCTCGGCCTCGATCCCGCCGACGCCCCAGCCAAGCACGCCGAGGCCGTTGACCATCGTCGTGTGCGAGTCGGTGCCGACCAGGGTGTCGGGGTAGGCCTGCAGGGCGCCGCCGTTCTCGCGGCTGTAGACGACCTGGGCGAGGTGCTCGAGGTTGACCTGGTGGCAAATCCCGGTCGCCGGCGGCACCACGCGGAAGTTGTCGAAGGACTGCTGTCCCCATTTGAGGAACGAGTAGCGCTCCAGGTTGCGCTCGAAATCGCGGGCGGCGTTGACGGCGAAGGCGCGCTCGTTGCCGAAAGCGTCGACCTGGACCGAGTGGTCGATCACGAGGTCTACATCGACCAGTGGGTTGATCGCGGACGGGTCGCCGCCGATCTCCTCCATCGCGTCGCGCATCGCCGCCAGGTCGACGACCGCCGGGACGCCGGTGAAGTCCTGCATCAGGACGCGGGCGGGGACGAAGGGGATCTCGACGCTGGGGACGGCGGCGGCGTCCCAGCCGGCGATCGCCTCGACGTCGGCGGCGCTGACGGAGACGCCGTCCTCGAGCCGCAACACGTTCTCCAGCAGGACCTTGATCGAGTAGGGCAGGCGGGCGACGTCGAAGCGCTCCTGCAGGGCATCGAGGCGGAAGACCTCATACTCGCGCCCGCTCACCGCGAGGGTCGAACGGGCGCCAAATGAATCGCTGCTCATATCTGCGGACTTCCTTCCAAGTGGGGGGTTTACCTCTTGTCCTTCGAGTGCCCGTCGGCGATCTCGGCGGCCGACTTCTGACCGGCAGAGCCGCTGGAGACGCGCACCGCGACGCCGGGGCTGGCGAGGCCGAAGTGAGCGAGGAAGCGCTGCCGGGCCGGGGCCACCGCGATCTCGACCTTGTCGGAGACGATCGCCTTCACGGTTGCCGCCGCGACCTCCTCGGGGGTCGCGGTACCGAGCCCCGGCGGCGAGCTCGCACCCGACTCGGCGAACATCCCGGCATCGCGGATGAACCCCGGTGAGACGATCGAGACGCCGACGCCCTGCGACGAGAGGTCGGTGCGCAGGCCGAGCGCGAAGCCGCGCAGGCCGAACTTGGTCGCGTTGTAGATGGACGACCGCGGCGCCGGTGACTTGCCGGCGAGAGAGGCGACGAAGACGAGGTGGCCGCAGCCGCGCTCCAGCATCGCCGGGTAGAGAGCCTGCGCAAGCAACATCGGCGACTCGAGGTTTACCCGCAGCGCCCGCTTGACCTGGTCGGCGCTGAAGTCCTCCATGCGGCCGGCGGCGGGAAGGCCGGCGTTGGCGACGAGGATCTCGGTCCCTGCCGCCGCGGCGGCCAACTGCTCAGCGGCGCCCGGCTCCGCGAGGTCGGTCGGCAGGGAGCGATGGCCCGAGCCCGGCAGCTCGGCGGCGAGCTGCTCGAGCTCCTCCGCTTTGCGCGAGCTCAGGGTCAGCACCGCACCCCGCTCGGCCAGAGCCAGGGCGATCGCGCGTCCGAGGCCGCCGGTGGCGCCGGTAAGCAGTGCTTTGCGGCCGGAAAGTTCCATCCCAAAAGGCAAGCTAGCAGCCGTGCTGCCGACAGGATTCTGGGATGCGACAAAGAAAACCAACCGAATGTTTGCGTTTCGTGAGCAGAGCGCCGGGCGATGGTCTACACTGCCGCGAGTCCGAAAGACCGGAATGCCGAATCCTCGATGCCAACAGGGCGGACGGGAGCGGGGGAACCACGTTTTCGGGGCTAACTCACCGCTTTAGGTGGGGGCGCGAGCTTCCTTCAGCGCCAGCCCGACAGCTAACCCCGTAGGCCGACGAAGGAGATCGGTTTGCGTAAGAAGTTCAAGTTCAAGGCTGGAATTGCAGCTATTGCAGTTCTCTCGGCCCTCGCCGTCGCGGCTCCGGGAAGCGCTTCCGCCGCCTGCACCACCGGTGGCATGTCGCCCGCCGAAATCGACGTCTGCACCCCGACCGCGAAAGCGAAGCTGCTCGACAACGGGATGCTGATCCCGCCGAAGAGCGCTCCCGCCCGGGTCAAGGCAGTGGTCGCCGCGGCCAACAAGATTCGCAGCAAGCCGTACATCTACGGCGGCGGCCACGCCCGCTGGTACGACAGGGGTTACGACTGCTCCGGCGCCGTCAGCTTCGCCCTCAAGGGTGGCGAATTCCTCACCTCCCCGCTTCCCTCCGGCCCGATGGAAAAGTTCGGTCTCTCCGGCGAAGGTCGCTGGATCACCACCTACGCCAACCCGGGCCACGCCTACGCCGTGATCGCCGGCTACCGCTGGGACACCTCCGGCGACTCCGGTGGCGAAACCGGCCCCCGCTGGCACGAGGACCTGCGCGACAACATCGGCTTCATCGCCCGCCACCCCGCTGGCTACTAGCCAGCAACAGCACGGGATCCATAGCCGGGCACAGATCCATAGCCGGCACATCTCGAGTCCTCGCCGTCCCCGATTGGGGCCACCCCATGTACGTAGCTGGACGGATTGAGTGGAGGGGGTGGGGTGTCCTCCGTACGAGCGGCGTTAATTTTTCGCTCGTCCGCTCTTGAGAGCTACCTGTTGTCCGGGGCGAAAAATCCAGCGAGGGAGGAGGACACCCCCACCCCCTCCCGCCCAACCCCTCCAGATCTCCGTACTCCACTGCGTCTAAGCCGTCGCGTCCCTGTTGTTCTTGCATTCTCGGCCTTCTGGGATAACTTCAAGCGGTCTCCGGTCCAGCGCCCGACATCCGCCTGAGCTCCCTCACCAAGTCTTACGGCGAGGTGGTCGCGGTTGCCGGCATCGACCTCGAGATCGAAGCGGGCGAGTTCTTCACGATGCTGGGGCCGTCGGGCTCGGGCAAGACGACGACGCTGCGGATGATCGCCGGCTTCGAGGATCCGACCAGCGGCACGATCGAACTGGCCGGCAAAGAGGTCAGCGGCGTGCCGCCCTACGAACGAGCGGTAAACACCGTCTTCCAGGACTACGCGCTGTTTCCGCACATGACCGTGGGAGAGAACGTCGCCTACGGGTTGAAGGTGGCGAAGGTCGACAAGGCCGAGCGCCGCAAGCGCGGCGAGGAGGCTCTGGAGATGGTGCGCCTGCCCGGCTACGCCGAGCGCAAGCCGGGCGAGCTCTCCGGCGGCCAGCGCCAGCGGGTGGCGCTGGCGCGGGCGATCGTCAACCGGCCCAAGGTGCTGCTGCTCGACGAGCCGCTCGGCGCCCTCGACCTGAAGCTGCGCGAGCAGATGCAGGTCGAGCTGAAGGCGATCCAGGGCGACGTCGGCATCACCTTCGTCTACGTCACCCACGACCAGGACGAGGCGCTGACGATGAGCGATCGGGTCGCCGTCTTCAGCGACGGTCGGATCGAGCAGGTGAGCCCGCCGGTGGAGCTCTACGAGCACCCGGCCAACGAGTTTGTCGCCGGCTTCGTCGGCGTTTCAAACCTGATCGAACGCGAGGGGAAGACGCTGACGATCAGGCCCGAGAAGATCGAGCTGCTGGAGGCTCCCTCGGCGGACCTCCACAGTGAGCCAGGCCGGATCAGCGAGGTGGCATACGCGGGTGCGATAACCCGCTACACGGTCGACCTCGAGGCCGGCGGCACGCTGCAGCTGGTCAGGCAGAACGTGGACAGCGCCTCTCCGGAGGCGCTTCCCGAGCAGGGGAAGACAGTGCTGGTCGGATGGCGGCCGCAGCACGCGGCCGCCATCGGCGGCAAGTCAACGAAAGAGGAGGTTGCACAATGAAACGGGAATCACACCCGGCACGAACGGCGTGGATGGTCCTCGCCGGTCTCGTCGTGTTCATGCTCGTCCTGGCCGGATGTGGCGGAGGCGATGACAGCGGGGACAGCTCCGGCGACGGCAGCGAGGCGCTGCAGAAACTCGGTAAAGGCGAGGGTCAGGTCAACCTGATCTCCTGGGCCGGCTACGTCGAAGAGGGCTGGTCGAAGCCGTTCGAACAGAAAACCGGCTGCAAAGTCAACAACAAAGTGGCCGGCACCTCCGACGAAATGGTGGCGCTGATGCGGACCGGCGAATACGACGGCGTCTCCGCTTCCGGCAACGCCACCGCGCGCCTCTTCGAGGGCGGCGACGTGGCCCCGGTCAACGTCGACCTCGTCCCCAACTACAAAACGGTCTTCGCCGACCTCAAGGACCAGCCCTACAACACCTTCGACGACCAGCCCTACGGGATCCCGCACGGGCGCGGTGCCAACCTGTTGATGTGGAACGGCGACGACGTCGCGCCGGCACCGACCTCCTGGGACGTGATCCTCGATCCCAAACTGGCGTCCAAATACGCCGGCAAGATCAGCGTCTACGACGACCCGATCTACATCGCCGACGCGGCCGTCTACCTGAAGGCGCACCAGCCCGACCTGGGGATCGAGAACCCCTACGAGCTCAACGACGAACAGTTCGAAGCGGCGGTCAGCCTGCTCGAAGAACAGGCCCCGAACGTCGGCGAATACTGGTCGGAAGCCGAAAAACAGATCTCCGCCTTCGCCAACGGCGATGCCACGGTGGGGACGACCTGGCAGTACCAGTACTTCGCCCTGCTGGAAGAAAAAGAGCCGGTGGCGGCGAGCCCAGCGAGCCAGGGCTTCCTCCCCAAGGAGGGCGCAACCGGCTGGTCGGATACCTGGATGATCAGCAACGAAGCCAAGCATCCGAACTGCATGTACGAGTGGATGAACTGGATCATCGAACCGAAAGTGAACGCCGAAGTGGCGGAATGGTTCGGTGAGGCGCCGGCCCAGAGCCTCGCCTGCGACGAGACCGAAAACCCCGAGTTCTGCGCCGACTACCACGCCGATAACCCGGCGTTCTGGAAGCGCGTCTACTACTGGGAAACCCCCCTTGCGGACTGCGGCGACGGGTCCGAAGACTGCAAGGACTACAACGAGTGGGTCAAAGCCTGGACCGCGATCAAAGGCTGAGGCGGACGCTCGTAAGCCATGGCTGCTGAAGCAGCCACACCGAGGAGGTCGGCGGGCCGCAAGCTCGCCGGCCTCTTCTACGGCCGTCCCCGCCTGCAGGTGGGAACGCTGCTGGCCGGCCCGGTCGGCTGGCTGGTCATCGGCTACCTGGGCTCGCTGGCGGTCCTGCTGATCACCGCCTTCTGGTCGGTCGATGCGCTCAGCGGCGAAGTGATCGAGGGCTTCAGCCTCGAAAACTTCGAGGCGATCTGGAACGAACCGGTCTACCGCGACATCATCGGCCGCACCGTCGCGGTCGCCGCCGCGGTAACCGTCACCGACGCGATCCTCGCCTTCCCGATCGCCTTCTACATGGCGAAGATCGCCAGCAACCGCGGCAAGGCGATCCTGGTCGTGGCGATCCTGCTGCCGCTCTGGTCGAGCTACCTGGTCAAGGTGCTGGCCTGGCGCACGATGCTCTCCAACGACGGCATCGTCAACTGGGCGCTGGAGCCGTTCGGGCTGCACGGCCCCGGCTACGGGATCGTCGCCGTCTGGCTGGTCATGAGCTACCTCTGGCTGCCGTACATGATCCTGCCGATCTACGCCGGCCTCGAGCGCATCCCGGGCTCGCTGATCAGTGCCTCCGAGGACCTCGGCGCGCACCCGCTGACGACCTTCCGCCGGGTGATCCTGCCGCTCTCCTTTCCGGCCGTCGTCGCCGGGTCGATCTTCACCTTCTCGCTGACCCTCGGCGACTACATCACGCCGCGCCTGGTCTCCAACGACCAGTTCATCGGCAACGTCATCTTCAACAACATCACTAACAACCAGCCGTTTGCCGCCGCCCTCGCGATAGTCCCGATCGTGGTCATGATCGCCTACCTCCTGGTCGCGCGAAAGCTGGGGGCATTCGAACACGTATGAGGCTCTCCAAGCGCGCAACCTGGGTGCTGCGGACGGGGGTCGGGGTCGGCCTCGCCTTCATCTACGTCCCGCTGATCGTGGTCGCGATCTACGCCTTCAACGCCAGCGGCACCACCCAGCAGTGGCCGCCCTCCGGCCTCACCCTCGACTGGTTCCCGAAGGCGCTTGAAGACGAGAGCGCCCGCGAAGCCCTGCTCACCTCGGTCGAGGTCGGCCTGGTCGCGACCGCGATCGCGATGCTCCTGGGCACGCTCGCCTCGCTCGCCGTCGCCCGCCACCGCTTCTTCGGCCGCGAGACGATCTCCTTCCTGGTGATCCTGCCGATCGCCCTGCCCGGAATCGTCACCGGCGTCGCCTTCTCCAACACCTTCACCCAGGTGCTGGGGATCGACCTCAGCCTCTTCACCGTGATCGTCGGCCACGCCACCTTCTGCATCGTCGTCGTCTACAACAACGTGATCGCCCGCCTGCGGCGCAGCTCCGCCTCCTTCGAGGAGGCCTCGGCCGATCTCGGGGCCGACTCCTGGCAGACCTTCCGCTTCGTCACCCTGCCGACGATGAAAACGGCGCTGGTCGCCGGTGGCCTGCTCGCCTTCGCCCTCTCCTTCGACGAGATCATCGTCACCACGTTCACCCTCGGCGCCGGCGACGAAACGCTGCCGATCTGGATCTTCCGCAACCTCTTCCGGCCCCAGCAGCTGCCGATCGTCAACGTCGTCGCCCTGCTGGTGATCCTGCTCTCGATCATCCCCGTGTATCTGGCCCACCGCCTCTCCAGCGACTCCGGGGTCAGCGCCGGCGCCAAAGGCGGCGCCGCGGCGGACGCCGCCGAGGCCACCGCGGTTCCGTAGGGTCCCCACGTGGACATTGTTCTCGCCCTCGCCGCGGCGCTCTTCTTTGCCTTCGGCACCGTCCTGCAGCAGAAGGCCGGGCTGGAAAAGCCGACCGAGAGCAAGGGTGCGGGACTACTGGTCCAGATGGCGAAGCGGCCGGTCTGGCTGGCCGGGATCGCCGCCGACGCGCTCGGCTTCGTCTGCCAGGCGGTGGCGCTGGCGATCGGCCGGCTGGCGGTGGTGCAGCCGCTGCTGGTCTCGACCGTCGTCTTCGCGCTGCCGTTGGGGGCCAGGTTCACCGGCCAGAAGGTGAAACGGATCGACATCGGTGCCGCCTTCCTGGTCGTCTTCGCGCTGATCGCCTTCCTGACGATCGCCGACCCCTCCGGGGGCGGCGACGACGCGCCGCTCGGAGAGTGGCTTGTCACCGGCGGCATCTGCGCCGCCGTCTGCGTGCCGCTGGTCCTGCTCGGCCAGCGCGGCCCGGCTCCGCGGCGGGCGGCAGCGCTGGGGACCGCGACCGGCGTCCTCTTCGCGCTCTCGGCGGCGCTGACCAAGGTCGCCGCCGACCAGGTCGACGACGGCCTCTTCGAGGTCTTCGTCCACTGGCACCTCTACGCGCTGATCGTCGTCGGCTACGCCTCGATGACCCTGAACCAGCTGGCGCTCAACACCGGCGCCCTCGCCCCGGCGGTCGCCACCGCGCTGGCCTTCGACCCGCTGACCAGCGTCATCATCGGCGTCACTCTGCTGAACGAGTCGCTGCACACGTCCCCCGCCGGGATCGCGGGGACGGTGCTGGCGCTGGCAGCGGCGCTGGTCGGGATGGCGCTGCTGTCCCGCTCGCAGTCGCAGGCCCAGGGTCCAGTACCCGCCGAGCCGGCGGCCGCCGCCGCCTAGCCTGCCTCTAGGGTTAGCCGCGGATGAGCAGCGAGGAGAACCCCCCGGGCGACGCGCAGGAGGACGACGCCGTTCGCGCCGAGTTCCAGCAAGAGGTCCGCGCCCACCGCCTGGAGAAGCTCGCGAAGCTGCGCGAGCGCGGGATCGAGCCCTACCCGGTGCGCTTCGACCGCGACACGACCGCAGCGGCGATCCGGGCGGAGTTCGGGGACCTGGCCGCCGGCGCCGACAGCGGCAAGGTCGTCCACATCGCCGGCCGCATCCTCGGCTCCCGCCGCCACGGCGGCCTCGACTTCGCCGACCTCCAGGACGAGAGCGGCGAGATCCAGCTGATGGCGACCCGTGACGCGGTCGGCGCCGACGAGCTGCACGAGTTCTCCGATCTCGATCTCGGCGACTGGGTCGGCGTCGAGGGCACCGTGATCGTCACCGACAAGGGCGAGCTGAGCGTCCGCGTCGCCAGGTTCGAGCTGCTCTCAAAGAGTCTGCGGGCGCTGCCCGACGTGCGCCGCGGCGTCGCCGACCCCGAGACCCGCTATCGCCAGCGCTACCTCGACCTCACTCTCGACGAGGACTCGCGCCGGGTCTTCCGGATCCGCTCCGCGGTGATCGCGACCACCCGCCGGGTGTTGACCGAAAAAGGCTTCACCGAGGTCGAGACGCCGGTGCTGCTGAGCCAGGCGGGCGGCGCCGCGGCGAAACCGTTCATCACCCACCACAACGCGCTCAACATCGACATGACGCTGCGGATCGCGCTGGAGCTGCCGCTGAAGCGGCTGATCGTCGGCGGCATGAACCGGGTCTTCGAGATCGGCCGCGTCTTCCGCAACGAGGGCCTCGACACCCGCCACAACCCCGAGTTCACGCTGCTCGAGGCCTACCAGGCCTTCGGCGACTACCACGACATGATGGACCTGACCGAGGCGATCATCGCCACCGCCTGCGCGGAGGCGATCGGGACCACGGTGGTGCAGATCAACGGCAAGGACGTCGACCTGAAGCCGCCCTGGCGGCGGGCGACGATGGCCGAGCTGATCAAGGAAAACGCCGGCGTCGAGATGCACCCGTCGATGCCGGTCGAGGAGGCGCGGAAGATCGCCGACGAGCGCGGCGTCGAGTACCTCGACGTCTGGGGCTCGGGCAAAATCATGTCCGAGGTCTACGACGACAGCTCCGAGCACCTGCTTTTGGAACCGACCTTCGTGATGGACCACCCGCGCGAAGTCTCGCCGCTGGCCCGCGCCCACCGCGAAGACCCCGAACTGACCGAGCGCTTCGAGCTGGTCGTCGCCGGCCGCGAGCTCGCCAACGCCTACAGCGAGCTCAACGACCCGGTCGACCAGGCCGAACGGTTCCAGACCGAGGCCGACCTGCAGGCCGGCGGCGACGAGGAGGGCGAACCGGTCGATGACGACTACGTGAAAGCGCTCGAGTACGGGCTGCCGCCGACCGGCGGCCTCGGGATCGGGATGGACCGCCTGGTGATGCTGATCTCCGGCGCCGAGGCGATCCGCGACGTGATCCTCTTCCCGACCCTGCGCCCGCAAGGTGGCGAGGGAGCCGATGGCTCGGCCGCGCTCGCCTCCGACGGCGCACCATCCGCCGCCGAGTTCGCCGCCGAGTCGACCGAGACCGAAGCCGCCGACATCGCCGCCGCCCAGGAGACCGCGGTCGCCGCCGCGGCGGCGCTGCCGACCCCCGGCCATCGCGCCCGCAGCCTGCGCCCGCTCGCCTGGCTCTCCGTCCTCGTCGCCCTGCTCTCGCTCCTTCCCACCGCGACCTCGATCCGCTTCGACATCGGCCACTTCAGCTTCATCGAGGGCGGCGGCCGCTCGGCCGGGCTGATCGCCTCGGTCGCGATCGGGCTCGGCATCCTCGCCGTCGCCCGCGGCCTCAGCCGCGGCAAGCGCCGCGCCTGGGCGATCGCCGTGATCCTCTTTGCCGCCGCCGCGATCGTCCACCTGATCCACGGCCCGGACCCGATCTCGGTCCTGCTCTCGGCCGCGATGCTGGGTGCGCTGATCTGGTTCCGCCAGGACTTCCGCGCCCACGGCGACCCCGGCTCGCTGCTGCAGGCCGCCACCTTCGTCCCCGCCTACCTGCTCTTCGTCTTCGTCTTCAGCTCGATCACGCTGTTCGCCGAGCGCGCCCACGTCAGCCCCGGCCTGAGCTTCTGGGGCAACGTCGAGACTGCCTACAAGGGGATGATCGGGCTCGACGGGCCCTACACGTATGGGCGCGAGGTCTTCGGCGACTTCTTCGAAGTCACCCTGATCATGCTCGGCGTGATCGGCCTCCTCAGCTTCCTCTTCCTGCTGCTGCGCACCTTCGTCCAGGCCGAGCCGCCGACCGCCGAGCGCCGCCGCCACGCCGAGGAGATCGTCCGCGAGTGGGGCGACGACACCCTCGACTACTTCGCCCTGCGCCGTGACAAGAACTACTTCTTCTCCAGCGACGGCCGCTCGCTGATCGCCTACCTCTACGTGCGCGGGACGGCGATGGTTGCCGCCGACCCGATCGGGCCGCCCGCGGACACCGCCCGCACCCTCGACGAGTTCCTCGGCTTCTGCGGCACCCGCGGCTGGAGGGTGGCCTTCTTCGCCGTGCGCGAGTCCGACGCCGACCTCTACAAGGAGCGCGGCATGCACCCGATCTACCTCGGCGACGAGGCGATCGTCCACCCCGACCGCTTCAGCCTCGAGGGGCCGGACATGAAGGCCGCCCGCACCGCCGTCAAGCACGTCGGCAAGGACCACAGCTTCGAGCTGATTGCCGAGGACGAGGCCGGCGAGGAGCTGATCGCCGAGCTGAACGAGATCAGCGCCGAGTGGCGCGACGGCTCCCCCGAGCGCGGCTTCACGATGGAGCTGGGCGAGGAAGTCGAGGGCATCCAGCACGACTTCGTGATCGCGATCGCCAGGGAGAACGGCGGTCGGGTCGCCGGCTTCCTGCGCTTCGTCCCCGTCTACGGCGCCGAACCGGGCTACTCGCTGGACCTGATGCGGCGCCGACCCGACTCCGCCAACGGCCTCACCGAGTACCTGATCTCCGAGGCGGCGCTGGCGCTCGGCGCCCGCGGCTTCAAACGGCTCTCGCTCAACTTCGCCGCCTGGGGGCGGCTGCTCGACAGCGCCGAGGATGCCGGCCTCAGCGGCAAACTGCAGCGCTTGATGGCGAAAGGACTCAACCCCTTCTTCCAGATCCAGAGCCTGCGCGACTTCAATCAGAAGTTCGACCCCGAGTGGGTGCCGCGCTCGATCGTGCTCGACGACGTCTCCGACCTGCCGCGGGTGGCGATGCTCTATGCCAGCGTCGAGGGCTTCCTCGACGTGCCGGTGCTCAGCCGGGTGCTGGAGCCGCCGATTCGCCAACGGGTCGAGGCGGAGCAGTCGCCGCAGCCGGGGCCCGCCGGGTCTCCTGCTTGATCATCAGCTGCACCGAGATCAGCAGCAGGATGTCGATCGCGACGCCGAAGACGGCGCCGAACTGAGACTCGACGAAGACGAAGACGCGGGTGACGAAGATCGAGACCAGCAGCGCCCAGGAGAGCCAGCGGTAGGCGTCGAGACGGTCGTAGCGCAGCCGCGTGAGGCCGATCACGACGAAGACGGCCGAGACCGAGGTCGAGGCCAGGGTCGCCCAGTTGACGAAGTTGAGGTGCGGGATCGCGTCCTCCTGGAAGCCGGCGCGGGCGGCGTCGCCGGCGAAGCCGAAGGAGAGCACGAGGCCGACGATGGCGAGGACCGAGGCCAGCGCCCAGAAGGCGAAGACGCCGATCACGACGCCGTGGAACCAGCGGTGCTCGGTCCAGCCCGCGTAGTGGATGCCGACCCAGTCGGCGATGCGCCTGTACCAGGGCGGGTTCGGGTTCGGGGTCGTATCGATTTCGCCGGCCAGCGCTTCCAGCGGCGCCCGCAGCGGGTTGGCGGCCGGGACCTCGGCCAGCAGGGCCAGCGCCTGGTCGCGGTATTCGACCTTGAACGGCCCCTGGGTCGCCTCGCCGATCAGCTCGACCGCGTTGCGGACGCGCTCGGCCTCGTTCAACCCGCGGTGGCGCTGGAAGGCACGCGAGCCGAGGTAGAGGCCGATGAAGATCAGGTAGATGATCCCGGCCGCGGGCTTGAAGAAGTAGTTGTTGTCGGCGGTGATGAACTTGCCGAGCTCGTCGATGAAGAAGCCGAAGCCGACGCCGGCGACGATCGCCGCGAACTGGCGGGCGCCGCGGCCGAGGAAGCTGAGCAGGATCGCCAGCGCAACCACCATGAAGAGGCCGCCCCAGAGCAGGTGGGCGATGTGCAGGCCGTGGCCGCCGAGCTGCGGGTAGTGGGTGAGGTAGAGCTGGGTGCGGATGCAGAGCTCGGTGGTGATCGCGGTGACGAAAAAGGCGAGGTGGAGGGCTGGGAGGTTGACGTTGCGGGAAGCGCGGTGCAGCGGGTGGAAGCTCACGAGGCGCCGTCCTCTGCCGTCGCCGGGTGGTTGCCGGCGAGCACCGCCTCGATCCGGTCGGCGCTGTGCTGGCGGGCGTAGAGGAAGTAGATCGCGAGGCCAACCGCGGTCCAGACCGCGAGCCGGATCCAGGTGTCTCCCGGCAGCGTCGCCATCAGCGCCAGCGAGGCGGCGATTGCGGTGCCGGCGACCAGCGGCAGCGCCGGGACGCGAAACGAGCGGGGCAGGTCGGGGTGGGTTCGGCGCAGCCGCAGGACGCCGGCGGAGACGATGATGAAGGCCAGCAGGGTGCCGATCGAGATCAGTTCGCCGAGGATCGAGAGCGGCACCAGACCGGCGACGACACCACCGACGATCGCGCTGAGCACGATCGAGAACACCGGCGTCTTGGTGCGAGGGCTGACCCGGCCGAAGGCGGGCGGCAGCATCCCGTCCTCGGACATCCGCATGAAGATCCGGGTCTGGCCGTAGAGGGTGACCAGCACGGTCGAGGCGAGACCGACGACGGCGGCGATGTCGGTCAGCTTCAACAGCCAGTCGAGGTCGCGGCCGCCGGCTTCCAGCGCCACCGAGATCGGGTCGCCGACGCCGAGCTGGCTGTAGTTGACCATGCCGACGAGCACGGCGCCGACGGCGACGTAGATCGCGGTCGCGATGATCACCGTGCCGAGCAGCCCGATCGGCACGGTCCGTTTCGGGTTGCGCGCCTCGGCGGCGGCGGTCGCGACCGCGTCGAAGCCGATGTAGGCGAAGAAGACGACGCCGGCGCCTCGCAGCACCCCGCTCCAACCGAAGTCGCCGAAACCGCCACCGGAGGCGGGTATGAACGGCTCGTAGTTGGACGAGATCACGTAGAAGCCGCCGACCGCGACAAGCAGCAGCAGGATGCTGAGCTTGAGCAGGACCATCACGTTGTTGGCGACGGCGGACTCCTTGGTGCCGATCCAGAGCGCAGCGGAGGTGAGCAGCATGATTCCCAGCGCCGGCAGGTTGACGATCCCCGGGTCGTCGCCGAGTGGCGGGTTGGCGAGGTCGTGCGGAAAGTGGATGCCAACCGACCCGAGCAGATCGACGAAGTAGGCCGACCAGCTGACCGCGACGGTCGAGGCGGCGAACAGGTACTCGAGCAGCAGGTCCCAACCGATGAACCAGCCGATGAAGGAGCCGAAGGCGGCGAGGGCATAGGAATAGGTGCTGCCGGCGGCCGGGATCATCGAGGCGAGCTCGGCGTAACAGAGCGCCGTCAGGCCGGCGACGATCCCGGCGAGAACGAAGGAGATCACCACCGCCGGCCCGGCATGCTCGGCGGCGGCGACGCCGGTGACCGCGAAGATGCCGGCGCCGACCACGCTGGCGATTCCGAGCAGGGTGAGGCTGAAGACTCCAAGCGCGTTCGCGTTGAGGCGTTTGCGGTCGTGCTCGGCGGTCACCAGGATCGCGTCGAGGTTGCCGCGCTCCTGACCGTTGGCGCTCATGCGGCGGGATTCTCCCTGACGCCGCCGCATCCTCTTAGTGTGAGGCCCTTGGACCGCTCCCGCCCGATCGCTCTGGCCGGCCTCGGCGCGGCCCTGCTCTGCAACTACTGGGTGCTCGAATCGTGGCTGGCCGAACGCACCGACACGCCGCGCTCGTGGATCAGCGACATCGCCACCCGCGGCGAGGCGACCGGCTGGCGCTTCCAGGCGCTCGCGGTCCTCTCCGGGCTGGCGATCGCCGCCTTCGCCGTCCTCCTCCTGCGTAGCTTCGCGCCGACGCCGGCGCGGGCGCGCGGGCTCCGGCGGGGCCTGCTGGCGCTGCTCGCGGTCGGCGCCTTCGCCACCGTCGCCGGCGCCGCCCCGCTCAGCTGCCCGGAAGGGATCGAACCCTCCTGCAGCCTCGCCGAGGACCCGCTCGACGTCGTCCACGCGCTCGCCACCGGCGGCGAAATCGTCGCCACCGTCCTCGCCTTCCTCTTCCTCGGCCTCGCCCTGCGCTCGCCGGGTGGTCGCCATTCGTTCCGTTATCCGGAACGGATGGCGACCACACCCTGGGGGGCCGGGCAGGTGACGCTGGCGATCGGCGGCGCCTGGCTGGCGCTGGCGGCGCTGACGGCGCTGACGGCCGTCGGCTACGTCAGCGGCGACGTCGACGCGGTCAAGGGCCTGATCCAGCGCGCCGACCAGATCCTCTTCGGGATCTGGCTGGCGCTGCTGGGGTTATGGGCGGCTCACCACTCGGCGGCGCCGGAGTAGCGCAGCGAGCCGGGGGTGTCGAGCTGCTCGCCGGTCTCCAGCAGCGTCTTCAGGCCGGAGAGGATCATCGGCCAGCCGCCGAACAGTTCGCTATTGGCGCCCTCGGAGAGCTGGTCGTGGGTGACCCGCAGGGCGCAGGAGTCGCCGACCGGCTCGATCTCCCAGGTCACCCGCGAGGTCCCCTCCGCCTCGACCCCCTCGCTCCAGTGGGCGGTGAAGGTCTGCACCAGCAGCCGCGGCGGCTCGACCTCGAGGTTCTCGCCGGAGGCGATCTCGATCACGCCCGGCACCCCCGACCTGTAGGTCGAGCCGGGCGTCCAGTCGGATTCGACCGCGACGCCGAAGCTGTACCTGGCCCGCATCTCCGGGTCGGTGATCGCCTCCCAGAGCCGCTCCGGCGTCGCCTTGATGTAGATCTCGAACACGGTCATCGAGCCGCGCCCGCCGATCACCGCGTAGGCCTTCTCCTCGTCTCTCATGCTTGCTCCTCCTCGATCTCTCGTTTGAGCTCCGTGAGCGCCGAGGCCCAGGGCTCCGCGTACTTGCTGACCCAGCGCTCGTGGACGAGCCGGATCGGGACGGGGTTGAGGAAATGCAGCTTCTCGCGGCCACGGCGCCGGGTCGTCAAGAGACCTGCCCCCTCCAGCACCTTCAGATGCTTCATCACGCCGAAGCGCGACATCGGCAGGCGCCGCTCGAGCTCGCTCAGGGTCTGCCCGTCCTGCTCGAACAGCTCGTCGAGCAACTGCCGCCGGGTCGGGTCCGCGAGCGCCTTGAACACCTCGTCCATGAACCGAGCATACGTGACTGTTTAGTCACATGTCAAGATGCCTCGGGGCTGCACCTCGCAGACTGGAGCGCCGAGACCAACCACTCCACCCCACCGTTTGAGAAACATTTCTTGACAGATACGCCGGCGTTCCCGTAGCTTGCCCTCCGTGCTGGCGGAGATCGACCGGATCAGCCGCCGCAAGGCGGTCATCGACGCCAAGCTGGACGAGGACCGCCAGCGCATGTCGCTGAAGGAGCGCGAAACAGACAGATGGCTGAAGGTCGCGGTCGCGGTCGCGGCGATCGCCTTCAGCTTCCTCGCCCTGCTGGTGGCGCCGTGGGTGATCCCTCCCACCTGGGCCGCCGCCGTATTCGGGCATCTGCGCCGCCGGGCGGCCTAGCCGCCAATCGGCATCCGCGGGTTGGCGCCCCAGAAGATCAGCGTCCCGAGCATGCCGAGGATGTGGACAGCGACGATGTTGAAGACCATCGACTTCGCGGTCGCGGTGCCGACTCCGACCGGGCCGCCGCTGGCGGTGTAGCCGTAGTAGCAGCCGACCACCACGATCACGGTCGCCATCACCATCCCCTTGATCAGGCTGAAGACGAGGTCGGTCGGGTCCTGGAACATCCAGAAGATCAGTTCGTAGCCGCCGGCGGAGACGTCGGCCACCTGGTCGACCACGGCGATGTAGCTGGCCGCGTACATCACCCCGATCCCGACCAGGTAGATGAACGGCAGCGCGATCCACGCCGCCAGCAACCGCGTCGCGCAGAGGAAGCTGATCGGCGGCACCCCCATCACTTCGAGGGCGTCGATCTCGTCGGAGATCCGCATCGCCCCGATCTCGGCGACGATCCCGGTCCCGACCTTGGCCGAGAGGATGTAGCCGAAGGCGTAGGGCAGCGCCTCGCGCAGGTCGCAGTAGGCCGCGAAGAGGCCGGCGTAGGAGGGCACCCCCTGGGCGCGGAAGAAGTAGGCGCCCTGGATCCCGCACTGGAGCCCGAGGATGAAGACGAAGGCCCAGATGATCAGAGCCGAGCCGAGGATCAGGATGCCGGCCTGGCGGATCGTCTCGCCGAAGAAGCGCAGCGCCTTGCCGCTGTAGACCTGGCCGGCGACGCGCACGCCGAAGCGGCCGATCTCACCGAAGGAGTCGAACCACCCACGCGGGGCCGCCAGCCAGCCGTTCACGAGATCGCCCTCATCGGATCGTCTGCAACTCCGGGTTGGTGGCGAGCAGGAACGCGGTGAAGACGTAGCTGAACGCGAAGACCCCGACCAGGGAGACGACGACCGCCTGGTTGACGGCGCGGCCGACGCCGGCGGCGCCGCCGGAGGCGGTCATCCCCTTGTAGCAGCAGACGACCGAGATGATCGCGCCGAAAATCGTGCACATCAGGATCGAGCCCCAGAGGTCGGTGACCGAGGCGTTGGAGAAGAGCGTCGCGAAGAAGCCGCCGAGGCTCTGCCCGTAGAGCAGCTCGGCGGCGATCCCGGCGGTGAGGCCGAAGACGATCGCGAAGATGTCGAGCAGGGCGGTGACGATCATCAGCGCCAGGAAGCGCGGAACGACCAGGTTCTTGATCGGATCGACCCCGAGCACCTGCAGGGCGTCGAGCTCCTCGCGGATCTTGCGGGCGCCGAGATCGGCGGTGATCGCGGTGCCGGCGACGCCACCGACCACGACGGCGGTCACCACCGGCCCGATCCAGCGGATCGCGGTGAGGACGAAGAAGCCGCCGAGCCGGTCAAGCGCGCCGAATACCTGCAGCGGCCCCGCCGCCTGCAGTCCCGGCGCCCCCAGGCAGAGCGCAAAGGTCGAGATCAGCAGCGGGAACCAGCAGAGTTTGAGGGTGAAGTGGAACTGGTCGACCAGCTCCTCGCCGTAGGGGTAGGGCGGGCGCAGCGCCGACCAGATCGTGCGCGCGGTGAGGATCATCATGCTCCCCGCCTGGGCAAAGACACTCGATGCGGAACCCGCGACACTGACCATGGCTGGCCGCCTCCCAACGGCAGCGCGATCGTAGACCCGGGAATGCCGCCTGTGTTCGGATTCGGGCTCCACTCAACACTCGCCTAACTGCCACTCAACGTTTCCTAAACACTGTCGCCTGGGACCACGGCAGGCACGGGGCAGGCGCCGGTTACCATCGGACGATGGAGGCGAAGGCACCGGACGGCATCGCCTTCGAGAGCGGACCCGGGCGCTGGCTGCTCGCCGTCGCCGTCGCCGGCTCCGGCATGGCCTTCCTCGACGGCACCGTCGTCAACGTCGCCCTGCCGGACATCGGCCGCGACTTCGACGCCTCGACCAGCGCCCTGCAGTGGATCCTCAACGGCTACCTGCTGACCCTGGCCTCGCTGATCCTGCTCGGCGGCTCGCTCGGCGACCGCTACGGGCGGCGGCTGGTCTTCTCGCTCGGCGTCGGCCTCTTCACTTTCGCCTCCGCCCTCTGCGCGGCCGCGCCCAACGCCGAGATGCTGATCGGAGCGCGGCTCCTGCAGGGAGTCGGCGGCGCCCTGCTGACGCCCGGCAGCCTGGCCCTGATCGAGGCCAGCTTCCGCCCCACCGACCGCGCCCGCGCGATCGGTGCCTGGTCGGGACTCGGCGGCGTCGCCGCCGCGATCGGGCCGCTGGTCGGCGGCTACCTGATCGGGGCGATCTCCTGGCGGGCGATCTTCCTCATCAACATCCCGCTCGGCGCCTTCGTGATCTGGGCCGCGGCCAAGCACGTGCCCGAGAGTCGCGACCCGGGCGCCGGCGGCCGCCTCGACCTGACCGGAGCGGTGCTGACCGCGCTCGGCCTGGCCGGCACCACCTACGCCTTGATCGAGGCGCCCGCCAAGGGCGCCTCGGCGGCGATCCTCGTCACCGCGATCGGCGGCGTTGCGGCCCTCGTCGCCTTCTTCGTCCACGAGCACCGAACGCCCAACCCGATGCTGCCGCTGAGCATCTTCTCCTCGCGCCAGTTCAGCGCCGCCAACGCGGTCACCTTCGTCGTCTACGCGGCGCTCGGCGGCGTCTTCTTCCTGCTCGTCTCCTTCCTCCAGATCTCGATGGGATACACGCCGATCGAGGCCGGCTCGGCCTCGCTGCCGGTGACCGCGCTGATGCTGGTCTTCTCCGCCCGCGCGGGCAACCTGGCGCAGCAGATCGGGCCGCGGATCCCGCTCACGGTCGGGCCGCTGGTGATCGCGGTCGGCCTCACCTGGCTCTCGATGGTCGCGCCCGGCGACTCCTACCTGACCTCGATCCTGCCCGCGGTGGTGATCTTCGGCGCCGGCCTGACCCTGGTCGTCGCCCCGGTCACCGCGACCGTGCTCGCCGCCGCCGATGCCAACCACTCCGGGATCGCCTCCGGCGTCAACAACGCCGTCGCCCGCGTCGCCGGGCTGCTCGCGGTCGCCGTGCTGCCGGTGATCGCCGGCCTCACCGGCGACAGCTTCTACGACCCCGAGGCGATGACCGACGGCTTCCAGATCGGGATGATGACCTGCGCCGCGCTGGCCGCCGTGGGCGGCGTCCTCGCCTGGTTCACCATCGACTCCGCCGTGCTCCACGAGGAGCCCGGCGACGAGCACTTGGAGGACGAGTACAGCTGCGGCGTCACCGGCCCGCCACTACGACCAGGAAGAGAGATGGCATGAAGATCCGTGCCGCGGTACTGGAGGAGTTCGGAGCCCCGCTCGCCGTCCAGGAGCTGGATCTGAGCGAGCCAAAGGCAGGCGAGGTTCTGGTGCGACTGGTTGCCTGCGGCGTCTGCCACACCGACCTCTACACCGCCTCCGGCGCCGACCCGTCCGGCTACGCGCCGGCCGTGCTCGGGCACGAGGGCGCCGGCGTCGTCGAAAAGGTCGGCGAGGGCGTCGGCTCGCTGGCTCCCGGCGACCATGTCGTCACCCTCTTCTCGCCGCAGTGCCGCGAGTGCGTGCACTGCGTCGACGAGCGCACCAACCTCTGCATGGCGATCCGGGCCGAGCAGAACCTCGGCCACCTGCCCGACGGCAGCACGCGGCTGCACCGCGACGGCGAGGAGATCCGCCACTTCATGGGCTGCTCGACCTTCGCCGAGTACACGGTGATGCCGGAGATCGCGCTGGCCAAGGTCAACCCCGAGGCGCCGCTGGAGCACGCCTGCCTGTTCGCCTGCGGTCTCTCGACTGGGCTCGGCGCCGCGATCAACACCGCCAAGGTCCAGCCCGGCACCACCTGCGTCGTCTTCGGCGCCGGCATGGTCGGCCTCGGCGCCGTCGCCGGTGCCCGCCTGCAGGGAGCCGAGCGGATCGTCTGCGTCGACCTCTCCGAGGAGCGGCTGGAGCTGGCCCGCGGCCAGGGCGCCACCGACCTGATGATCGGCGGTCCCGAGACGGTCGAGTCGATCCTCGAGCTGACCGACGGCTTCGGCGCCGACTACACCTTCGAGGCAACCGGCAACGTCAAGGTGATGGCGCAGGCAGTCGAGGCGGCGCGGATGGCCTGGGGCCTGTGCACCGTCACCGGCGTCGCCGGCAAGGGCGAGACGCTCGACGTGATCCCGCGCTGGCTGATCACCGGTCGCCGCGTCGCCGGCTCCTCCTTCGGCGGCGTCAAGGGCCGCGACCAGGTGCCCGAGTTCGTCGAGATGGCGATGGCCGGCGAGATCGACGTCGCCCCCTTCGTCTCCCACGAGATCGGCCTCGACGAGGTCAACCGCGGCTTCGAGCTGATGGAGGCCCAGGACGGCATCCGCAGCGTCATCCGCTTCGCTTGATGCGAGTTGCTCACGCACGTGCGTGAGCAACTCGACACGCCCCACTTAGTCGATCGGCTTGAAGGTCCCGTAGTGGCCGCGGAAGAAGACCAGCGGCTCCAGGTCCTCGCGGCCCTCGAGCCGCTCGACCTCGGCCAGGGCGATCGTGTGGTCGCCGGCGTCGTGCTCGGCCCCGAGCACGACCTCGATCCAGGCGACGGCGTCGTCGAGCACCGGGCCGTACTCGCCCCGGCGGTAGGCGACGCCCTCGAAGCGGTCACCGCCCTTGCGGGCGAAGCGCAGCACCGTCTCCTCGTGGTCGCTGTTCATCAGGTTGACGACGAAGCGGCCGGCGGCACGGATCTCGGGCCAGGTCTCCGAGCCCTTGGCCGGGCAGACGGCGATCAGCGGCGGCTCCAGCGAGACCGAGGTGAGCGCGTTGCAGGTCATCCCCACCGGTCCCTGCGGCCGCAGCGCGGTCAAGACCGAGACGCCGGTGGCGAAGTGACCGAGGACGCGACGGAACTCGTCGGGCTCGACCGGCACGGCTAGGGCGCGATCTCCGCCGCGAGCTCGATGAAGGGGGCCAGCGAGCCGGGGCTCGCCATCGAGCCCTTGCTGATCACCTGCTCGGGGTCGGCGCCCATCAGGATCCGTTTCACCGGCACCTCCATCACCTTGCCGGAGAGCGTGCGGGGGATCTCGGTGACGACGAAGAGGTCGTCGGGGACGTGGCGCGGCGAGCAGCGGCCGCGGATCTCCTTCGCGACCCGCTTGCGCAGGTCGTCGTTCAGCTCGGCTCCCGGGCGCAGCACGACGAACAGCGCCATCCAGCCCTCAGTGCCCTCGCGCGGGAGGTCGACGACGAGCGCGTCGAGCACGTCCTCGATGCCGTCGAGGGCGCGGTAGATCTCCGCCGTCCCCATGCGGATGCCGCCGCGGTTGATGGTCGAGTCCGAGCGGCCGTAGATGACGGCGCTGCCGCGCTCGGTGACTTCGATCCAGTCACCGTGGCGCCAGACGCCGGGGTACATGTCGAAGTAGGCGTCGTGGTAGCGGCTGCCGTCCTCGTCGCCCCAGAAGAAGACGGGCATCGAGGGCAGCGGCTCGGTGATCACCAGCTCGCCGACCTCGCCGACCACCGGCTGCCCGGCCTCGTCGAAGGAGGCGAGGGCGGCGCCGAGCGCCGGCGCCTGCAGCTCACCGCGGTACACGGGCAGGGTCGGGACGCCGCCGACGAAGGCGGTGCAGACGTCGGTGCCGCCGCTGGTCGAGAACAGCCAGAGGCGATCGCCGAGCTGCTCGTAGAGCCAGTCGAAGCCCTCCGGCGAGAGCGGCGACCCGGTCGAGCCGAGCGAGCGGATGCGCGAGAGGTCGCGGCCGGCGGCGGGCTCGATGCCGGCCTTGATGCAGCTGGAGACGTAGGCGGCGGAGGTGCCGAAGCAGGTGACCCCCGCTCGCTCGGCGAGGTCCCAGAGGGCGCCGAGGTCGGGATAGCCGGGGCTGCCGTCGAAGAGCACGATCGGCGCCTTGGTCAGCAGGCCGGAGACCAGCAGGTTCCACATCATCCAGCCGGTCGTCGTGAACCAGAAGAGGCGGTCGCCCTCCTGCAGGTCGAAGTGGAGGTTCAGCTTCTTCAGGTGCTCGAGCAGGATCCCGCCCTGGCTTTGGACGATCGCCTTCGGCAGACCGGTGGTCCCGGACGAGTAGAGGACCCAGAGCGGGGCCTCGAAGGGGACTCGGGTGAACTCCAGCTCGGCACCTTCGGCGGGCCCGAGCTCGTCCCACCCGATCGCCCCCTCCAGGGTGCCGGTCTCGCCGCCCAGGTAGGAGAGCAGCACGGTCTGCTCGACCCCGAGCTCCGAGCGCAGGCGCTCGACCACCTGCAGCCGCGAGAACTCCTTGCCGCCGTAGCTGTAGCCGTCGACGGCGAACAGCACCTTGGGCTCGATCTGGGCGAAGCGATCGACCACCGAGTCGGCGCCGAAGTCGGGCGAGGCCGAGGACCAGATCGCGCCCAGCGAGGCGGTGGCGAGGAAGCCGACGACGGCCTCGGCGACGTTCGGCAGGTAAGCGACGACGCGGTCGCCCTCCCCCACCCCGAGCTCGCGCAGGCCGGCGGCGACGCGGGCGGTCTCCCGTCGCAGCTCGCCCCAGGTCAGCTCCCCCAGCTCGCGCAGCTCGGAGGCGTGGACGATCGCCACCTCCTCGTCGTCGTGACCGCGAAAGACGTGCTCGGCGTAGTTGAGCCGCGTGCCCGGGAACCACTCGGCGCCCGGCATCTCACGACTGCCGAGCACGCGCTCGTAAGGAGCGTCGGAGATCACCTCGAAGTAGTCCCAGAGCGAGCCCCAGAAGGCGTCGGGATCGTCCACCGACCACTGCCAGAGCTCCCGGTAGCCGTCGGTCCGCACGCCGCGCTCGCGCCCCAGCCACTCCGCGTAGCGGTGCAGCTGCGAACCCTCGATCTCCTCCGGGGTCGGCTCCCACACCGGCATGCTCTCGGCCACGGTCATCGGCCGGCTACTCTACGCCCCCGTGGCAGGCACCGAAATACGGCCCGAGGATTTCCTCGCGATCGACCAACTGCTCTCCGATGAGGAGCGCGACATCCGCGACACGGTGCGCGCATTCGTCGCCGACAAGGTCACTCCCTACGTCGGCGAGTGGTTCGAGACCGAGGAGCCGCCGCTGCTCGAGCTGGCGGCCGAACTGGGCAAGCTGAACCTGCTCGGGATGCACCTGGAGGGCTACGGCTGCGCCGGCGCCTCCGCCACCGCCTACGGGCTCGCGTGCATGGAGTTGGAGGCGGGCGACTCGGGAGTAAGGAGCTTGGTGTCGGTTCAGGGCTCGCTGGCGATGTTCGCGATCTGGCGCTGGGGCTCGGAGGAGCAGAAACGAGCGTGGTTGCCTCGGATGGCCTCAGGGGAGGCGCTCGGCTGCTTCGGCCTGACCGAGCCCGACGCCGGCTCGGACCCGGGCGCGATGCGGACCCGCGCCCGCAAGGACGGCTCCGACTGGATCCTGCACGGCCAGAAGACGTGGATCACCAACGGCTCCGTCTCCCAGGTCGCGGTCGTCTGGGCCCACACCGACGAAGGCGTGCGCGGCTTCCTCGTCCCCCAGGGCACCGAGGGCTTCACGACCCAGGACATCCACGGCAAGATGAGCCTGCGGGCCTCGATCACCTCGGAGCTGCTGCTCGACGACGTGCGCCTGCCCGCCGACGCCGTCCTGCCCGAGGTGAGCTCGCTGAAAGGGCCGCTCTCCTGCCTCAACGAGGCCCGCTTCGGGATCGTCTTCGGCGCCGTCGGCGCCGCTCGCTCCTGCTACGAATCGGCGCTCACCTACGCGAAGGAGCGCGAACAGTTCGGCAAGCCGATCGCCTCCTTCCAGATCCAGCAGCAGAAACTCGCCTACATGGCGATGGAGGTCAACCGCGCGACCCTGCTCAGCCTGCACCTGGGGCGGATGAAGGACGCCGGCACCCTGCGCAACGAGCACGTCAGCATGGGCAAGCTGGCCAACGTCAACGCCGCCCTCGACGTCGCCCGCTCCGCCCGCCAGGTGCTCGGCGCCAACGGGATCACGCTCGAGTATCCGGTGATCCGCCACATGAACAACCTCGAGACCGTGCTCACCTACGAGGGCACCGCCGACGTCCACGCGCTGGTGATCGGCGGCGCCGTGACCGGGATCCAGGCCTTCCGCTGAGCGCAGGGGACGCGGTGCCGAGCACCACGATCGCCGGCGGGCGACCGCCCAGCACCAGCCACGGGCGGATCGTCGAGGTCGCGCTCGGGCTCTTTTCCCGCCAGGGCTTCTCGCGCACCACCGTCGATGAAATCGCCGCCGCGGCCGGAGTCGGGCGACGGACGATCTTCCGCTACTTCCCTGCCAAGAGCGACATCGTCATCGCCGACTTCGACGTCCACCAGAAGCGGCTGCGACAGGCCCTGGCGGATTCCGATCCGGAGCTGGAGCTGATGGAGGCGCTGCGACGGGCGGTCCTGCTCGCCAACAAGCGCAGGGACGAGCAGCTGCCGGTCCTGAGAATCCAGACGACCCTGATCGCCCGCGACCCGATCCTGCAGGCGCACGCGAAGGTCCGCTATGCGGCCTGGCACCGGGTTGTCGCCGACTTCGCGGCCGAACGCAGCCGGTGCCGGCCCGACGAGCTGATGCCGCAGGCGATCGCCTACGCGGCCCTGGGGACGGCGATGGCCGCCTTCACACGCTGGGTGCGGGCGCCGTGCGAGCAGCTCGACCGCCGCCTCGACGACGCCTTCCGCGAGCTCGCCGGCGGCTTCGCGACAGTGCCGGGGAACCAGCCAGACCTCCGAGCTAGCCCGACGCAGCGGAAAGCAGAGTCACAGGGCAAACAAGGCCCTTAAGTTTCGCCACACCGCGATCCCCGCTGAGAAGCAGCGAAACGTCGGGGTCCAGCTCGGCGGTCGCGGCAATCAAAGCGTCCGGCATCGCCAACGATTTCGACCCAGCTCGCAATCCGGCAGCGCAATCGGCGACGGCGGCGTCGACCGGGAGAATCCGCGAGATCAGATCGTCGAAGAAGCCCCTGGCGTGTTCCTCGCTGTGGTGCCCGAGACGGGCACCGGTCAGGACCTCGGCGTAGGTGATGACCGAGACGACTAGCTGTTCCTCCCGGATCAGCTCGCGAATTTCCTTGTCCGCCGCTTTGTGCAGGTTGTCGGAGCGGTCCAGGAACCCGACGACGACGCTGGAGTCGAGAGCTACCGCCACTCTTCGCGCAATCCTTCGACCCGCCCACGCAGGCCGCCACCGGTGTCGAGGCAGCCGGAGTAGCGGTCGAGCAGCTCGTCGATCCTGGTCAGAACGATGCGGCCCGCTCCGTCCGCGTCGACCCTGAGCGTGTCGCCCGGCTCGAGACCCGCGGACCGGAAGGCGCCCGCCGGAATCGTCACCTGGTGCTTGCTGGAGACTTTCGTCTGATTTCGCGGCCGCGCGCCGCCGCCACCATCTTTCTTTACATTTATCGCCATAGGTAAAGAATAGCGGGCGCTGCCCTGAGCCTCAGCGCATCGCCCGCGCGATGACGACGCGCTGGATCTCGTTGGTGCCCTCGTAGATCTGGGTGATCTTGGCGTCACGCATCATCCGCTCGACCGGGTACTCGTTGACGTAGCCATAGCCGCCGAGCACCTGGATCGCCTCTACCGTGACCTTCATCGCGTTGTCGGAGGCGATCAGCTTCGCCATCGAGGTGTACTTGGGGAGCGCGGCCGGGCGCTGCGGCTGGTCCGCCATCGAGCAGGCTTTGTAGAGCAGCTCGCGGGCGGCGGCGGTGCCGGCCTCCATGTCGGCGAGCTTGAACTGGATCGCCTGCAGCTCGTTGATCGGCTTGCCGAAGGCGATCCGCTCTTTCGCGTACTCGTTGGCGAAGTCGGTGGCCCCCTGGGCGATCCCGACCGCCTGCGCGGCAGCGCCGAGCCGGGTCCGCTCGAGGGTGCCGAGGGCGACGTTCAAGCCCTTGCCCTCCTCGCCGACCAGGTTCTCGTGCGGGACGCGGACGTCGGTGAAGCTCGGCGAGCCGGTCGGCGAGCCTTTGATCCCGAGCTTGTGCTCGAGCTGGCCCGGGTCGAAGCCCTCGCGCTCTTTCTCGACCACGAAGGCGCTGGTGCGGCGATTCTCGCGATCGGTCATCGCGAAGACGACGTAGAAGTCGGCGATCCCCGCGTTGGTGATCCAGGCCTTCTGGCCGTTGATCACCCACTCGTCGCCGTCTCTGACGGCGGAGGTCCGCATCGCCGCCGGGTCCGAGCCCGCCTCCGGCTCGGAGAGCCCGAAGGCCGGCGACCACTCGCCGCTGGCGCATCTGGGCAGGAAGCGCTCCTTCAGCTCGTCGGAGCCGAACAGCTGGATCGGCAGCGTCCCGAGCTCCTGGATCATCAGCATCAGGGCGCTGGAGGCACAGGCCTTGGCGATCTCCTCGACCCCGATCTGCAGCATCAGGGTGCCGGTCCCGGTTCCCCCGTACTGCTCGTCGAAGGGCAGCGCCAGGATGTCCTGCTCTGCCAGCAGCTTGCGGATGTCCCAGGCGTATTCGCTTTTGCGATCGATCTCACCGGCGCGCGGGGCGATCTTCTCCTGCGCGATCTGGCGAATCGTGTCGCGGAAGTCGAGAAGCTCCTGGGGGATTGAGTAGACGTCGGAGTTGGTTGCAGTGCTCATGCCGCCACCCTATCCAGGGGCGGTGAAACGGGTCAGGTAACCGAGCCCGCGGATCGCCCGCGACCCGTACCAGGAGGTCATCTCGCCGTCGATCAGCGAGACCGTCGCCTGCGGCAGGGCCGCGGCGACCTCGGCGACGTCACCCTCCTTGAAGTGGAACGGCTCGCTGCTGAGCAGGACGCGGTCGACCTGCCCGACGAACGAAGAGAGGTCGACCTCCGGGTAGCGCTCGGCGGCTTCGGGCGGCTGCGTCCGCCAGTTGAACAGGCCGAGCGTCTGTGCGATGTAGGTCTGCGGCGCCACGCTCATCCAGGGGTCGCGCCAGATCAGGTACAGCACCCGCTGCGGCGGCTGCTCCCGCGCGGACGCGAGCGCGTAGGCGCGCTCGAACTCCGCGCAGAGCCGCTCCGCCTCCTCCTTGCGCCCGAAGACAGCGCCGAGCTGCCGGTACAGATCGAGGTTGTCGCGCGGGGCCTGGGGATGGGTGACGACGACCTCGGGGACGAACTCGGCCAGCGCCTCCGCATCCTCGCGGCGGTTCTCGTCGACGTTGACGACGACGTGGGTCGGCGCCAGCTGCCTGATCTTGTCCAGCTTCAGGTCCTTGGTCCCCCCCACCTTCGGGATCTCGCGCACCGTCTCCCAGGGGTGGATGCAGAAGCCGGTGCGCCCGACCAGCGCCCGCTCCAAGCCGAGGTCGCAGAGCAGCTCGGTGATGCTGGGGACGAGGCAGACGATCCGCGGCTCGGCGGGCACCCGCACCAAGCTACATGTTGCGCCGGTACTCGCCGCCGACCTCGTAGAGGGCGCCGGAGATCTGACCCAGCGAGGCGACCTTGACCGCGTCGACCAGGGACTCGAAGACGTTCTCGCGCCGGCGGGCGACCTCGCGCAGCCGCTCCAGCGCCTGCGGCCGGCCGGCCGCCCCGAGTTCCTGAAAGGCCCGCACCGAGGCGATCTGGTCGTCCTTCTCATCGGCGGTCGAGCGCATCAGCTCCTGGCCGGCTGCCTGCCCGCCGCTGTCCTCCCTGGGCAGGAAGGTGTTGACGCCGATCAGCGGCAGGGTGCCGTCGTGCTTGAGCCGCTCGTAGTGGAGGCTCTCCTCCTGGATCTTGCCGCGCTGGTACATGGTGTCCATCGCACCGAGCACGCCGCCGCGCTCGGAGATGCGGTCGAACTCGTCGTAGACGGCTGCCTCGACCAGATCGGTCAGCTCCTCGATCGCGAACGAGCCCTGCCACGGGTTCTCGCAGAAGTTGAGGCCGAGCTCGCGGTTGATGATCAGCTGGATCGCGACCGCCCGCCGCACCGACTCCTCGGTCGGGGTCGTGATCGCCTCGTCGTAGGCGTTGGTGTGCAGGCTGTTGCAGTTGTCGAAGATCGCGTACAGCGCCTGCAGCGTGGTGCGGATGTCGTTGAAGCTGATCTCCTGCGCGTGCAGGCTGCGGCCCGACGTCTGCACGTGGTACTTCAGCATCTGGCTGCGGGGGCCGGCACCGTAGCGCTCGCGCATCGCCCGCGCCCAGATCCGCCGCGCCACCCGGCCGATCACCGCGTACTCGGGGTCCATCCCGTTGGAGAAGAAGAAGCTGAGGTTGGGCGCGAAGGAGTCGATGTCCATGCCGCGCGCGAGGTAGTACTCGACGATCGTGAACCCGTTCGAGAGGGTGAAGGCGAGCTGCGAGATCGGGTTCGCCCCCGCCTCGGCGATGTGGTACCCGCTGATCGAGACGCTGTAGAAGTTCCGCACCTCGTTGGCGACGAAGAACTCCTGCACGTCGCCCATCATCTTCAGCGCGAACTCGGTCGAGAAGATGCAGGTGTTCTGGGCCTGGTCCTCCTTGAGGATGTCGGCCTGGACCGTGCCGCGGACCCTGCGCAGGGTTTCCGCCTTGATCTTGGCGTAGGTCTCGCTGTCGACGACCTGTTGGCCGGAGACCCCGAGCAGGCCGAGCCCGAGACCGTCGTTGCCGGCCGGCAGGTCCCCCTTGTATCGAGGCCGGGGCCGGGCGCCGAAGATCTCGTCGAGCTTGGCTTCGGTTTCCTCCCAGCGGCCGCTCTTGCGCAGGTGTAATTCGACCTGCTGGTCGATCGCGGCGTTGATGAAGAAGGCGAGGATGATCGGTGCCGGCCCGTTGATCGTCATCGAGACCGAGGTGGTGGGCGCGCAGAGATCGAAGCCCGAGTAGAGCTTCTTCGCGTCGTCGAGGGTGGCGATCGAGACCCCCGAGTTGCCGACCTTGCCGTAGATGTCCGGCCGCTCACCCGGGTCCTCGCCGTAGAGGGTGACCGAGTCGAAGGCGGTCGAGAGGCGCGCGGCCGGCTGCCCCTGGGAGAGGTAGTGGAAGCGCCGGTTGGTCCGCTCCGGCGAGCCCTCGCCGGCGAACATCCGGGTCGGATCCTCGCCCTCGCGCCGGTAGGGGAAGACGGCCGCCGGTGTAGGGGTAGGAGCCGGGCAGGTTCTCCTTCATCAGGAAGCGCAGGCGCTCGCCCCAGCCGTCGAAGCGGGGTGGGGCGATCTTCGGGATCTGCTGACCGCTGAGCGACTCGCGGTAGTTGGAGCCGGTGATCTCGCGACCGCGGACGCTGTAGCTGAAGCTCTCGGCCGTGATCCCTTCGATCCGCCCCTCCCAACCGCGCAGCAGCCCCCTCGCCTCCTCGCCGAGCTCGGTGAGCGCGTCGTTGTAGGCGCGGCGCAGGGCGACCCGCGACCCGTCGCCGTCGACGCCCAGCTCGGCCTCCGCGTAGCTCTCGACCGCGGCCGGCAGCGCCGGGTCGTGCAGCGCCTTCAGCCCCTCGTAGAGGTGCTGGGCGCGGGCGGCCAGCTCGGCCAGCCGCTCGACGTCGGCGTTGACCTGGCGGCCCTGCTCGGCGATCTCAGCCAGGTAGCGCACGCGGGCGCCGGGGATCAGAGTGTTGCCGAGCGGCTCCTGGGACTCGAACCCCAGCTTCGGGTCCCAGCGCTGCGCGGTCTCGCCGGCGCGCCCGGCCAGGAGCCGGCAGAGGTTGACGAACATCCAGCTCAACGCCGGGGTCGTTGAACTGGCTGGCGATCGTCGGGTAGACCGGGATCTCGTCTTCGGCAACGTCGAAGGCGGCGTGGTTGCGGCGCCACTGTTTGCGCACGTCGCGCAGGGCGTCCTCGGCGCCGCGCTTGTCGAACTTGTTGATCACGACCAGCTCGGCGAGGTCGAGCATGTCGATCTTCTCGAGCTGGCTGGCGGCGCCGAACTCGCTCGTCATCACGTAGATCGGGATGTCGACGAGATCGACGATTTCGGAGTCGCTCTGGCCGATCCCGGCGGTCTCGACGATCACGAGGTCGAAGCCGGCGGCGCGCAGGAAGGCGACCGCGTCCTCGAGCACGGCGCTGGTCGCCAGGTTCTGGCGCCGGGTCGCCATCGAGCGCATGAAGATCTGCTCGTGGCGGAGGCTGTTCATGCGGATGCGGTCGCCGAGCAGGGCGCCGCCGGTGCGCCGCCGGGTCGGGTCGACCGCCAGCACGGCGATCCGCAGGTCCGGGAGGTGCTGGGCGAAGCGGGAGAGCAGCTCGTCGGTGACCGTGCTCTTGCCGGCACCGCCGGTGCCGGTGACGCCGACCACCGGGACCCCCGCTCCGGTCGCGGCCCACTCGCTCGCGCAGCTCGCCGAGCTCCGCCTCGCCGACGATCGCCGTCCTCGAGCGCCGAGAGCATGCGCGCCACCGAGAGCTCGTCAGAGCACCCGGCGCGCCTGCGGAACCGCCGCCGCGACCCGCTTCGATGCGGCCCGCTCGACCAGGTCGTCGATCATCCCGACCAGACCCAGCGACATGCCGTCGCCAGGGTGGTAGATCCGCTCGACGCCGAACTCCTGCAGCTCCGCGATCTCCTCCGGCGTGATCGTGCCGCCACCGCCGCCGAAGACGCGGATGTGCCCGGCGCCGTACTCGTCGAGCATCTCGACCGCGTACCTGAAGTACTCGCTGTGGCCGCCCTGGTAAGAGCTGATCGCGATCGCGTCGACGTCCTCCTGGACCGCCGCCCGACGACGTCGCGGACGCTGCGATTGTGGCCGAGGTGCACCACCTCGGCACCGCTGTCCTGGATCAACCGCCGCATCACGTTGATTGCCGCGTCGTGGCCGTCGAAGAGCGAAGCGGCGGTGACGAAGCGCAGGGGCAGCTCGTCCGGCGCGGTGGCAGGCCCTTGGCCGGCTTTGTCAGTGAGCGTGGTCATCGAATCAGCATAGGTGGATCACAGATAGTAGGAATACCGCATATATTGCCTAGAAGCAACTTGCTACTCGAAATCGCCCGCTCCGGCGCGCATCTCGCGCAGGATCCGGAAGAGCTCGCCGAGGTCCTGCTCGGCCAGTGGCTCGGTGGCGAAGGAGGCCTCGTTGAGGACGGTGGTGGCCTGTTCGGCGACCCGCCGCCCGGCCGGCAGGATCTCGGCCAGCACGGCGCGACGGTCGCTCTCGTGCGGAACCCGGCGGACCAGGCCCGCCCGCTCGAGCCCGTCGATCGTGTTGGTGACGCTGGTGCGGTGCACCTGCAGGCGCTCGCCGATCTTGCCGAGCGGCAGCGAGCCGCGGCTGCTGAACTGGAGCAGCATCAGCGCCTCGTAGCGCGGGAAGGTGAGGTCGAAGGGCTCGAGCAGCTCGTTCAGCCGCGCCATCAGGATCTGGTGCACGCGCATGATCGAGGTGACCGCGACCATCTCCGCGGCAGCGTCCTCCGACCAGCGGGACAACCACTGGCGGCGGGCCTCCCCGATCGGGTCGAAGGGGAGCGGCTGCGAGTTCACGAGGAGAACAGTGCCTCGATCGCGACCGTCGCCGCCGCTCGTCGCAGCGCCGTCATCCCGATCTCGCCCAGCAGCTCTTCTTCGCGCTTGGCGATCCGCCTCACCGGCTTGATCTCCTCCGGCGCCACGGTCGAGGTCGAGGCGGTTTCGGCGACCGGCCCCGGAGTCGTCTCGGCGACGGTGAGGCAGCCGATGATCCCGTCGGCGATCAGCTGCGCCCGGTAGTCGGCTCCCTCTTCGCTGGGGTGCAGGTTGTCTGCCTGCATCAAGTCGGGGCGGGTGTTGGCGACGGTCGCCCAATCGGGCACCTGGGTCCCCGGCCTCGAGGCGGCAAACGCGTGCACGACGCGGTTCTTGCCACGGTTGTTGGCGCCTTCGACCGTGTAGCCGTGGATCGTCGGCACGACCATGCAGCGGGGCCCCACCGTCGCCGCGACCTTGGCCAGGTTTTCTTCGAGGATCTCGGGATAGTTCGGGTTGTCGTTGGTGCCGCCGTCGAAGACGATCACCGAGTACGAGGGTTCGTAGCTTTCTTCGAAGAGGTCGAGGATTTCGAAGGTGTTGGAGCCGCCGACCGCGTTCACGGTCACCTCGACCCCGGGCAGGTACTTGTCGAGGTTGGGGCCGGTCGATTCCTCGAGGCTGTCGCCGACCACGAGAACCTTTGGCGCAGCACTCGCCGCGGCCGGCCCGACCGTGACCACCAACCCGACCGCCAGGGCCGCCAGGGCTCCCGCAGCCTGCCTGCGCGCTTTCCGCATCGGCCAACTTCTACATTACGAGCATGATCCCGGCGTCCCGCGCGCTCACCCGGCTGCCCTTTGTCGCCTGCGCAGCCGCCCTCGCAGCGCTTGCGATCGCCCTCGCGGGCTGTGGCGACAACTCCGCGGCCACGGCCGACGGCACCGTCGCCGCGGCGACCGGCACCAAGGCCAGCGCCCAGATCGAGGTCGACGTCGGCGCGGCCAGCAGGCGCTGCAAGAGCCAGGTCGGCACCTTCCTCGGCGCCATGGCGCTCCTGCGCGAACGCCTCGTCGCCGGGCTCAGCTACGAACAGTACGTCGCCGAAATCAAGCAGGTGCGGGCCACCTATGACGAGATCCCGGTCGACGAGATGGCCCTGCGCTGCGTCTCCAGCGCCGGCACCCCGGGCGAGAAGGCTTTCGGTAAATACATCGAGGCCGCCAATGCCTGGGGCGAGTGCATCGGGGAAAGCGGTTGCGACGCGGCGACCGTTGAACCGGTCCTGCAGAAGCAGTGGCGGGTCGCGGCGCACCTGCTCGACGAGGCGCAGCGGGGATTGCGGTCTAGCGGCTGACGGGCTTTGTTCGAGGGGTTTGGTGAGAGGGGTTGGGGGTCTCTCGTGCTCGCTGGATTTTTCGCCCGGACTCTCGGATAGCTCTAAGACACGGACAAGCGAAAAATTAACGCCGCTGTGCGCGAGAGACCCCCAACCCCTCCCCTCAGAGCACCTCGAAGATTCCGCTAGCTCCCAGGGTTCGATCGTTTGCAGTTTGGATCGCTCCCAGGGTTCGCTCGTCTGCCGGGGAGAGATCGAGCCCGCTCCCAGCTGGTGAGTTGCCGGTTAGTTCCGCATAGCGGTAACAACCGGCAACTCGTGAAGGAGGTTTTGGATGAACCTTGGGCGGATTGGGCCCTCGGCCTTCTCTTGAGAGGAGATTGCGTCCCTTGGTCGTCTATCTAGAGAGATTCCGTCCCTTGTCATCTCTTTTGCAGGGATGCCGGACCCTTGGTCGTCTCTCTCTAGGGATCCGAACCTTGGTCGTCCCTCTCTAGAGATGTCGAACCTCGTTCGTCAGCTTCGAGATGGTCTCGGTTCGCGAGGGACGGTGGGGGTGTCCTCCGTACGAGCGGCGTCCTCATTTTTGCGCTGCAGCGGTATCTCGGACGGTGGGAGCACTCCCCAGCAAAAATCCCAGCGAAGGTAGGAGGACACCCCCACCGTCCCTCCCGGCCCGAGGGCCGGGGAGGAGCGCGGCGGCCCGAGGTTGGGGGTGCGGCGGCCCGAGCCTCAGGAGCCGAGCCCGATCATCTCCAGGTGCCGAGGCACGTAGAAATCCGCGACCTCCCGCAGGCTGAGCATGCCCCCAGGCCGGTACCAGATCCAGACGCTGTGCTGAAGACCGATCACGGCCCGGCTCAGCAGCTGCGGGTTGGCCTCCGGGATCAGCCCCTGCGCCATGCCGCGGGCAAGCAGGGTCGCCCAGGCGACTTCGAGGTCGTGGCCGCGCACCCGCGCCGCCTGCCGTGCCTCCTCCTCGCGCGGGGACTTGCGCCGGCCGCTGATCCGCGACTGCCCGGCGATGAGGACGCGGCTGCGCTGGACTTCGTGCTCGTCAAGATCGAAGGCGTCCTCGAGTACGAGGCGAACCGAGTCGGCGAAGTCGTGCTCGCCGGTGATCCGGTCGAAATCGGCGCGAGCGGCCTCGATCGCCTCGGCCATGATCACGTAGAGGCAATGCTGCTTGGACTCGAAGTAGTGGTAGAGCGCGGTCGAGCCGACGCCGACGGCGGCGGCCACGTCGGCCCATTTGCTCTCCTCGAACCCGGCGCGGCCGAAGTTGTCGATCGCGACGTTGATGATCTCGTCCCGTTTGTTGCGCGAGGACTTGCGCCGAACCTCCATCATCCCCTCTTCTACCACTGCGCCCCCTGACCGCTCGGCTCCCTGTTGCGAAACACCCTACCGTGCCGAAACGATCTCACTTCAGTTCCTATTTCAGCTCGGAAACAGCAAGGGCCGCCCGGAGGCGGCCCTTGCATGGTGCTTGGGAAACGAACGCGGGGTGATGCAGCCGAGTGGGACAAAGCCCGGCCTCCCTGCGTTCGCCGGTGCCCGGGGTGGATTCCGCCGGACGCCCGAACCAGTGCGGCGCCTAGCGGCCCTGCACCTCCAGAGTCCCCTGAAGCATGTGACTCAAAATTGGACCACCTCCTTTCTCTGGTCTGCGAATTGAAGCAAACCGGGAGGTCGGGCGGAAGGGGCTAGAGCGGGATGTTGCCGTGCTTCCGTTTTGGCTGCGCCACGCGCTTGCTCTGGAGCATGCGCAGGGCCCTGATCAGCTTCGGGCGGGTCTGGCGCGGCTCGATGACGTCGTCGATGTAGCCGCGCTCAGCCGCCGAGTAGGGATTGGCGAAGTGGGCTTTGTAATCGTCGATCAGTTTCTGGCGCCGCTCGTCTGGGGTCGGCGAGGTGGCGATGTCCTTGCGGTAGATGATGTTGACGGCGCCCTCCGGACCCATCACCGCCACCTCCGCGGTCGGCCAGGCGACGTTGAAGTCGGCCAGCATGTGCTTCGAGTTCATCACGTCGTAAGCACCGCCGTAGGCCTTGCGGGTGACCACGGTGAGCTTCGGCACGGTCGCCTCGGTGAATGCGTAGAGCAGCTTGGCGCCGTGGCGGATGATCCCGTTCCACTCCTGGTCGGTGCCGGGAAGGAAGCCGGGCACGTCGGTGAAGGTCAGGATCGGCACGTTGTAGCAATCGCAGGTGCGGACGAAGCGAGCCGCCTTCTCGGAGGCCTCGATGTCGAGCACGCCGGCGAGGAAGGCAGGCTGGTTGCCGACGATCCCGACCGGATAGCCGTCGAGCCGCGAGAAGCCGCAGACGATGTTTTTCGCGAAATGCTCGTGGACCTCGAAGAACTCTTCGTCGTCGACGATGCGGGCGATCACCTTGCGCATGTCGTAAGGCTTGGACGGATCGTCCGGGACGAGCGTGTCGAGCTCCTCGTCTTCGCGCTCGGGATCGTCGGAGGGCTCGAACCGCGGCGGCGCCTCGAGGTTGTTCGAGGGCAGGAAGCTGAGCAGGTAACGGGCGTCCTCGAGGCAACTGTCCTCGTCCTCGGAGGCGAAGTGGGCGACGCCCGACTTCGAGTTGTGGCTCATCGCCCCGCCGAGCTCCTCGAACTCGACTTCCTCGCCGGTCACGGTCTTGATCACTTCCGGTCCGGTGATGAACATGTGCGAGGTCTCTTTGACCATGAAGATGAAGTCGGTCATCGCCGGCGAGTAGACGGCGCCGCCGGCGCACGGTCCCATGATCAGGCTGATCTGCGGGATCACGCCCGAGCACTGAACGTTGCGGACGAAGACGTCGCCGTAGGCGCCGAGCGAGACCACGCCCTCCTGGATGCGGGCGCCGCCGGAGTCGTTGATCCCGATCACCGGCGCCCCGACCTGCGCGGCGAGGTCCATCACCTTGCACATCTTCTCCGCCATCACCTCACCCAAGCTCCCTCCGAACACCGTGAAGTCCTGGGAAAAAACAAAAACAGTTCTTCCTTCAATCGTGCCGTGGCCGGTGACTACTGCGTCGCCCCATGGCCGTTTCTTCTGCATCTCGAAGTCGTAGGTGCGGTGGCGCACGAAGGTGTCGAGCTCCTCGAAGGAGCCGGGGTCGAGCAGCTTCTCGACCCTCTCGCGGGCGGTCATCTTGCCCTTGGCGTGCTGCTTCTCCACGGCCTCCTCGGAGGCGGAGTTGATCGCCGACTGGCGCAGCTCACGCAGATAGGCGAGCTTCTCGTCGTGGGTGATCGGGTTCTTCTCTCGCATCGGTCAGGGACTCCCGGGTCGGGGGCGGCGCGGGATTCTATTTACGCCGGCCTGGCGGTGCCCCCAGACGTGCGGAGGACCCGCTCACACGGGCCCTCCCAGGCACATTTATGTGTCGCCGACGCGAGCTTGGAATTTCGGCGCAGCTCAGCTGAACGGGCGGCGCTGCGGTTCCGCCAGGCGATCGAGGACCGCTTCCAGATCTGCCTCGACGAGGCCGCTGTGCTCAGCGGCACGGATCTCGACCCGGGTGCCAAAGCCCTTCTCGGCCATCGTCACCTCGAGCCCGTCGACGGCCTCGATCAGGTCGGCGAGCTCGGGTTCGGACTTCATCAGCGTCCTCGATACCTCGATCATGCTGGCCGCTTCCACTGGCGACCTGCCGTTCCTGCCCCGGCTCCTGCCTGGGAAAGTCCGTTCAGCTGTGCCTTCTCTGGTCGCCAGCCGAACAAAGGCACAGCGGAGCGCCTAGAAGAAGGCGCCGCCCTTGTATTCGCCGAAGATCTCGCGCATGGCGCCGCAGACCTCGCCGATCGAGGCGTCGGCGGCGAGCGCGGCGCGGATCGGGGGCAGGAGGTTGCCGTCGCCGCGGGCGACGTCGCGCACGACCTCGAGCTTCTCCTCAACCCCGGCCGAGTCGCGCGACTCCTTGAAGGCTTTGAGCCGGGCCAGCTGACGCTGCTCGGCCTCGGGGTCGACGCGGAGGATGTCGACGTCGTCGACCTGGTCGGTGACGAACTTGTTGACGCCGACGATGGTGTCCTGGCCGGAGCGGTAGCGCTCGTGGTAGCTCAGCGCCGACTCCTCGATCTCCCGCTGCATGAACTCCAGCGCCTCGACCGAGCCACCGAGCTCTTCGACCTTCTCCATCAGCTCCCAGGAGCGCAGCTCGATCTCGTCGGTCAGCGACTCGACGAAGTAGGAGCCGGCGAAGGGGTCGACGGTGTCGGCGACGCCGGACTCGTAGGCGAGAACCTGTTGGGTGCGCAGAGCAATCCGGGCCGAGCGCTCGGTCGGCAGCGCCAGCGCCTCGTCGAAGCCGTTGGTGTGCAGCGACTGGGTGCCGCCGGCGACGGCGGCGAAGCCCTGGAGGGCGACGCGGATGATGTTGACCTCTGGCTGCTGGGCCTGCAGGGTGACGCCACCGGTCTGAGTGTGGAAGCGGATCTGCATCGATTTCGGGTTCTCGGCACCGAACCGCTCGGCGACGATTTTCGCCCACATCCGCCGCACCGCCCGGAACTTGGCGATCTCCTGGAAGACGTTGTTGTGGCAGTTGAAGAAGAAGGCGAGGCGAGGCGCGAAATCGTCGATCTTCAGTCCCCGCTCCAGCGCCGCCTCGACGTAGGCGATCGCGTTGGAGAGCGTGAAGGCGACCTCCTGAACTGCCGAGCAGCCCTTCTCGCGGATGTGGTACCCGGAGATCGAGATCGTGTTCCATTTCGGCACATGGGTCTGGCAGTACTCGAACAGATCCGTGGTCAGCCGCATCGTCGGCACCGGCGGGTAGATGTAGTTGCCGCGCGCCATGTACTCCTTGAGCACGTCGTTCTGAACGGTGCCGCGAAGCTTCTCGGAGGGCACGCCCTGTTCCTCGCCGACCAGCTCGTAGAGCAGCAGCAGGATCGGAGCCGGGGCGTTGATCGTCATCGAGGTGGAGACGCTGTCGAGCGGGATCTGGTCGAAGCAGATCCGCATGTCCTCGATCGTGTCGATCGGGACCCCGGTGCGGCCGACCTCACCGTTGCAGAGCGGGTCGTCGGAGTCGCGGCCAAGCTGGGTCGGCAGGTCGAAAGCCATCGAGAGCCCGGTCGAACCGTGCTCGATCAGGTAGCGGTAGCGCTCGTTGGTGTCCTCGGGAGAGGCGAAGCCGGCGTACTGGCGCATCGTCCAGAGCCGGTCGCGATACATCCCCTCATGGATCCCGCGCGTGAACGGCGGCTGCCCCGGCTCACCGAGGCGCTCCTCGAGGTCGGGCGCGACATCCTCCGGCCCGTAGAGCCCGTCGATCTCGATGCCTGAGTCAGTGAAGACGCGGTCGTCGTCGGGGCCCACCAGCGGGGCGATCGTGCGATGCGTCTCCTCCGCGGCAGAGCGTTTGGTCGATGCCATCGTCAGGGAGGATATTGAGGCGAGCTATGAAGGGTCTCGCGGGCAATTCCAGGCCCACTGGAGGTACGCAACAAAAGCCGAAAAAGTGGGTTGTTAAGGTCATTGACCGGGAATAGTCTGGTCTCAACCAAACTTTGCCGTGCGTCGCCAGCTCGGGAACGCAGGGGGCGGCAATCAACGGAGGAGTATCCATATGAACGATGCATCCCAGCCACGCAAGGCTAGGGGGAAGACGGTGCCCGCCGGGATCCTGGCGACGGCGCTGTTCGCGCTGCTGGCCTTCGCCCCCTTCGCGTCTGCCGCGCCCGATCCGCTCGCGAGCGGCAAGACCACCATCACGCTCGACGGCAAGTTCACCAACTACCTGAAGACCTTCGGCATCACGGTGCAGAAGGACGGCGTGACGAAGCTGAAAGGCAAGACCGCAACCCTCACGGTCACCGGCGGCTCGCTCGACCCGCTCACCGGGCTCGGCGAAGTCACCCTCGGCGGCGGCCTCAAGTTCAAGGCCGGCAAAAAGACCGCGCCCGTGAAGGGGCTCGTCCTCAACACGACCAAAAAATCGCTGACCGGCAAGGTCGCCGGCAAGCAGATGAAGGTCGCCACCCTCGCCGGCTGGTCCTTCGCCCGCAACGGCTTCGGCACCAACCTCACGGTCAAGAAGCTGAAGCTGACCGGCTCCGCCGCCAGCGCCCTGAACAAGAAGACGGGCTACTCCAAAGGCAAGCCGAAGCCGTTCCTCGGCAACAAGCTGATCGGCAAGTCCGCGGCTGAAACGCAGCCGAGCACGGTTGTAGTTCTGCCGGGCGGTAATGCGACGCTAGCGCTGTCGGTCTCGGCCCTGGCCAAGCTGGCCAAAGTTGGACCGGAAAACCCGCCCGCTTCGGGCAACCACCCGTTCAAAGTCACCCTGGCCCCCGTTGAGCCGACCAAAGTCGTCGCCCTCTCCCCGGTCACGGCCGCGTTCCCGATCAGCGGCGGCACCATGGGCCCGACCGGCATCGCCGGCACCCTGCAGTCCGCAGGGGGCCTGACCCTGAAACAGGATCTGGAAGCCGTCGGCGCCGGCGAAACCACGCTGACGTTGGGCAACATCTTCGTCGACATGGCGACGAAACAGGCGACCGTCGAAGTCTCGATCACCAACCCGAAAACCCCGGCGGCCAACCTGGGCAACCTGGGCCGGGCCTCGATCGCCGACCTCGTGATCGGTGCCGTCACGGCCGATCCAGCCACCCGCACCATCAGCGTCACCAACGCCTCGGCCACGCTGCAGGCGGTAACCGCGGAGACGCTGAACTCGGTGTTCATCAAACCGATCGAAGATGCGACCAAAGCACCGGACGACGTGAAATTCGAAGCCGGTGACCCGCTCGGTCTGTTCTCCTTCACGGCGCAGACCCAGTAACTCCTCGCCAAAGGGAACTTGGAAAGGGCGGCCTCCGGGCCGCCCTTTTCTTTGCCCCGGTTGCGAGCGCGCGCTAGTCGGTGGCGCCGACGAGGCGCTCGACGCCGGTCTGCTCGATCGTCTTGCGCAGACCGTCGACCAGGGCCACCGAGGGCTCCCAGCCGAGCAGGTCGCGGGCGCGGCCGATATCGGGGCGACGCTGCTGCGGGTCGTCGGTCGGCAGCGCCTCGTAAACGATCTCCGAACGCGACTCGGTCACCTCGATCACGGCCTTGGCGAGCTCCAGCAGCGTGAACTCGTCGGGGTTGCCGATGTTGACCGGAGTGTGGATGTCGGACTCGGCCAGGGCGACGATGCCCCGGATCAGGTCGTCGACGTAACAGAAGCTGCGGGTCTGGCTGCCGTCGCCGAACACGGTCAGCGGCCGGTCCTGCAGCGCCTGGCGCAGGAAGGTCGGGATCGCGCGGCCGTCGTGCGGCCGCATGCGGGGGCCGTAGGTGTTGAAGATGCGGACGATCGCGGTGTCGAGGCCCTGCTGGCGGTGATAGGCCATCGTCAGCGCCTCGGCATAGCGCTTGGCCTCGTCGTAGACGCCGCGCGGGCCGATCGGGTTGACGTGCCCCCAGTAGTCCTCTTTTTGGGGATGGACCTGCGGGTCGCCGTAGACCTCGCTGGTCGAGGCGATGAGGAAGCGGGCGCGCTTGAACTTGGCGACGCCGAGCATGTGGTGAGTGCCGTGGGAGCCGACCTTGAGCGTGTGCAGCGGCAACCGCAGGTAGTCGATCGGGCTCGCCGGCGAGGCCAGGTGGTAGACGAAGTCGACGTCCTCGGGGACGTCGACGTACGTGGTGATGTCGACGTTGCGGAACTCGAAGGCGTCATCGCGGATGTGCGCGATGTTCTCCAGCGACCCCGTCTCGAGGTTGTCGATGCAGATCACCCGGTGGCCGTTGCCAAGCAGGTGCTCGCAGAGGTGCGATCCAAGGAAGCCGGCGCCGCCGGTGACTACGCAAGTGGACATGAGCCGATGCTATCGGGGATCGGGACAAGCGCATGGCGGCGCAGTTTCGTGCAATTTCCGTGAATCTCGGGCCGCCTCCCGTGGCCAAAGGGGGAGAAACGTCCCACAGAGTGGACTTTCCGTGGCATGTTTTGGTGCAACACAATAAAACGCCCAGGGAGAGTCGAGTAGTGAGTGAGAGTTGTCGGGAGGGGACTGGCGCCGCCGCCGCGGCGACCGACGAGGCGGCACGCAAGCGGGCGGCGGTCGAGACCTACGCGCGCCATGAGAGCACGTTGCGGCGCACCGCCCGGCGCTACTCGCTCTGCGCCGACGACGCCGACGAAGCCCTGCAGCGGGCGCTGGAGATCCTCCTGCGCAAAGCGCCGACGACCGACCCCAGGGAACTGATCCGCTGGACCCAAACCGTCGTCAAGCACGAGGCGCTGGCGGTCCGCCGCGACCGCGAGCGCATCCTCAGCGGCCCGGCCGCGCTGCCGACCGACGAGGGGGAGGTCGACTGGGTCGCCATGATTCCGGCGAGGAACGCGGGCCCGGCCGAGCGGGCCGAGCGCAGTGAGGCGATTGCCCGAAGCCGCGAGGCCCTGCAGACGCTGAAGCCACAGGAGCTGCGAGCCCTCAGCCTGCTCGCCGAGGGCTACTCCTACCGCGAGATCGGTGAGATCACCGGCTACTCGCAGACCAAAATCAACCGCTGCCTGGCCGAGGGGCGGGAGCGCTTCCGCAGCCTGCTGGCCCGCAGCGAGGACGGTCGCCGCTGCGCTGAGATGGGTCCGCGGCTCTCGGCTTTCTGCGACGGCGAGGCGAGCGCCGCCGAGGAAGTGGAGCTGCGCGAGCACCTGCGCGCCTGCCCGCACTGCCGCGTCACCCTGCGCTCCTACCGGGCGGCGCCGGCGGCGGCAGCCGCGCTGGCGCCGACGCTGCCGGCACTGCACCGCTCGCTGTTCGAGCGCGCCCACGATGCCTTTGCGGCCGTCGCCACCCGCGTCGGCGGCGGAGGGGGCGACTCCGCGATCTCCCAGGTTGCCGCCGCCGGGGGCTCGCGGGGTGCCGGGATGGCAGCGCTGGCGAAAGCGCTGGCCGTCTGCGCGGGCACGGTCGGTGGTGCGGCCGCCTGCGCCGCCACCGGGGTGATCCCGGCCCCGCTGGCGCTCGAGTCGGGTCGCTCCGAGCCGGCGCTGGAGCGCCAGGGCCACCGCGAAACCGAAGTGCCGGCGACGACGAGCGGGGCCAGTTACGAACCCGAAGTGGCACCCGAGCCGACGCCCTCGCCGATCCCGCCGGCCGCCAAACCCGAGCCGAAGCGGGACCCGCAACCCGTACCTGAACCTGAACCGACCTCGACGCCTGCCGCGTCCAGTGGCGCGGTCGAATTCACGCCCCCGCCGCCGCCCCCGCCGGCCGCCGAACCCTCCACCAGCTCCAGCTCCTCGTCCGGGTCCAGCAGCAGTGAAGCCGCCGGGGAGTTCGGGCCATGAGGCGGGCTTTGGGCAGCTGGGGAGCCGCACTGGGAACGGTCGCGATCCTGCTCGCGACCGTTCCCAGTGCGGAGGGCGCCCCCCGAGCCCCCAGAATGGTCGAAACCGTGGCCGCACCGCGCCTGACCGGGCTCAAATTGGACGGTCTCGACGGCGCCTGGCGGGCCGAAAACCGCTTCGACGCTTTTTGGGACTTCGATCTGCCCCCCAACACGTCGAAAGACGCGGTCCAGGCCGTGCACTGCCGAGTTCTCGACGCAGAACGGAAGATCATCTTCACGGCCGGCGATTTGCACGGACGGGCGAGGGAGATCAGCGGCGCAATAGTGGCTCCCCCGCCGGGGACCGGTCCGCTGGCTCCCGGCGAATACACGGTCCAGGTCTGGGCGACCGGCACCAGCGACGGACCGACGCAGGAGGTCACGCTGCGCTATGACAATCGCCGCCCCGCGGATGCGGCGCCGCACCTCCCCGTGGGCTGGATTCGCGGCGACGTCGGGCCGACCGTCGAGATCACCCCGCCGAGCGGCCCGCAGCCGATCTCCGGCATCCGTGGATACGCGATATCGGTCCGCCCCGGAGAAGCCGCGCCACCCTGCGCGGGCCCGGACCGGTGCAGCCTCGGGGAGACCGACCTGATCGATGGCCCCAACGGGCGGACGCTCGGGCTCGGCTTGCTCGCGGAGGGAATCCATGTGGTGAGCGTCGTCGCCGTTTCGAATTCGGGAATGCGATCCGCGCAAGCCCAGACCGCCGAGATCAGGATCGACGCCACCCGGCCGGATATCGCGATCCAGGGCAGTGGCGGCGGCTGGTCGCGCGAACCGGTTCGCGTCGTCGCCAAGGCCACCGATGCGCTCGCGGGCATGGTCGCCTCGGGCCCGGCCGGCCCGACGACCTCGATCGCGGCCGACGGCGGTCCCAGGACTGTGGCCAAGGGTGACGAAGTCGCGGCGATTGTCGCCGGCAGCGGAGTCCACACCGTCACCGCCAGTGCTCGTGACGCGGCGGGCAACGTGCGCGGCGAGGACGGTGCGTCGGCGCCGCAGACTGCGGTCGTGCGGATCGACGAAGCGCCGCCCGCGGTCGCTTTCAGCGCCGCCGAGGATCCCAGCGAACCCGAGCTGATCGAAGCGACCGTGCGCGACGCTCTCTCGGGGTCCGAGCTCAGCCGCGGCTCGATCGCGGTACGCCCGCTCGGCTCCGGGAGGCCCTTCGAGCCACTGCCCACCACGGCCTCGCAGGGGCGGCTGCGGGCACGCTGGGACTCCGACGCCTACCCGCTCGGGGAGTACGAGTTCCGAGTGACGGGATTCGACCTCGCGGGCAATGCGACCAACTCCACCCTGCGCGCAAACGGAGCCGCCATGGTCCTTGCCAACCCGGTCAAGGCGCCAACCGCGCTCCGCTTCGGCTTCGGCGGCAAGACGCTGGTCTGGCAGCGCTGTGTGCGCTCCGGCGAAGGCCGGCGCTGTCACCGCGAGGTGATCGAGGGCTTCGGCAAGCGGCCCGCGGTCCGGGTGGTCCCCCATGGCCAGGGGCTGCAGGTGGGCGGACGGCTTGTGTCCGCCGCGGGCGCACCCCTCGCCGGCTACGCGGTCGACCTGGTCGAGAGCTTCGACGCCGGCGCGACCACCAGGTCGCGGGCCACGCGCGTCGAGACCGACGCCGACGGATTCTTCGTCTCCCGGCTCGAGCCCGGGCCGAGCCGGCACGTCGAGGCTCGCTTCGGCGGCAATCGCGTCCTCACCCACGGCACCAGCCGCGCCCTGCGCCTCGCCGTGCAGACCTCGGTGCGCCTCCGCGCTTCCAGCGCCAGCGCGACGATCGGCGGCGCCCCGGTGATCTTCAGCGGCCGGGTCGGCCACCTCGACACCTCCATCCCTTCGTACGGGCGCCCGGTCCAGTTCCAGTTCCGCCTCCCCGGCAGCGCCTGGACCGAGTTCCGCACGGTCCAGACCGATGCCACCGGCCGCTTCCACTTCCCCTACGGCTTCAACGACGACGACAGCCGCGGCGTCCGCTTCCTCTTCCGTGCCTACGCCCCACCCCAGCCCGGCTGGCCGTATGAGCCGGCGGTCTCGCGCCCGGTCGCAGTGACCGGCCGCTAACGCCAAATCCTGCAGCTAGGAGTGCCCAGAACCAAGTGGGGCGACGACGAAAAAGGGCCCGCATGCTGGTTGCATGCGGGCCCTTTTGAGGTGGCGCATCCGCGCCGGTACTGGGTGCTCCTAACGCAGGGCGGCGATCTGGTCAACGAGGCCCTGGGCGCGGGAGGTCTGCTCGTCGATCGCTTTACGGACGCGCGACTCGACCTCGTTGCGGTTGCGCTTCAGGGTCGTCTCGACCGTGCGCTGGTGCTTGCGGGCTTCGCGCTCGACCCGGTTGCGGGTCTTGCGGGCCTCGGTGGCGGCTTTGCGGCGGGCGCTGGTGCCGCGACGCTCGGTCCGCTTGACCGATTTGCGCAGCGAGGTCTGGTACGACTTGATCTGCTTCTCGGCCTTGCTGCGGCCGGTCCACGGTTCAACCAAGTCGGAGACGCGATCGCTGACGCTGAGGACGACGCCGACCGGCAGGTCGACGGCCGACTCGGCGACGGTGAGGATCTGGTTTTTCTCAGCGACGGCGGTCTTCGTCGCAGCGCGTTTGGTGGCTTTGGCGCTGGCGCTCGCCGATTTTTTCGCTTCGGTGGTGGCGCGTTTGGCCTGCGTTTTGGCTGCTTTGGTGCTTTTGGTAGTTGCCATGAAGTGTTGAAATCCCTTCGAATTGTTTGGCTGCCTCGCGGTGCGAGTCTAGCGAACATACGTTCCACGAACACACGTTCTTAAACACTTTCGCCCGACCGGTTACACCTCAGGCGGCTGCGGCGTGGAGCTCGAGGCCAGATCAGGCGGACTGGGCGGCGCGCACGGTTGCCAGGCCGGCCTCGCCACTGGCAGCGGCGATCGGGTAGCGCGCCTCGAGGTCGAGCGCGGCATCCTCCAGCGCCAGCTCGCCGAAGGCGACGGCGCCGCCGGCCTCGCGAACGAACAGCTGCGCCGCGGCGGCGTCGACGGAGCGGCAGCGTCGCAGGCTGAGCATCGCGTCGAAGCGGCCGGTGCCCACATAGGCGGCGGTGATCGCGATCGAGCCGACCACCCGCAGGCGGTAGGCCTTGCCCTCCAGCACCCGCAGCGGCGCCTGCGCCCATCGGGGCTCGGCCGACTCCAGGCCGACCACTTCCAGCCTCTCGACCTCAGGCGCGACCCGGGCCGGGGCATCTCCGAGCAGGGCGCCCTCGCCGCGGCGGGCGGAGAACTCCTCGCCGGCGCCGAAGTCGTGGACGAAGCCGAACTCGACGTCGGCCATCGAGGAGCCGGAGGCGACGGCGAGGCTGAGACTGTGAGAGGGGATCGTGCGGCGAGCGTTGAGCGATCCGTCGATCGGGTCGATCACGACCCGGGCCTCGCCGCCGGAGCCGAAGCTGACCTCGCCGCGCTCCTCGGAGACGGCGACGAAGGAGGCGCCATCGGCGGCCAGCTGCTCGAGCTCGGCGAAGACCGCGTCCTCGCATTCGCGGTCGATCACCAGCGTGTGGTCGCCGCCCTCGCCGACCCCCTCGTAGACGGTGCGCGCCTCGCTGCTGGGAGTCGCCGCGTAGACCGCCCGCTGGGCAGCAACGATGCGGCGGCAGATTCCCAGCCAGTCTGCGGAGAAAACGTCCATCGGCCGGACTCTACGTGCCGCTAGCGTTGGGGGATGCGCGAGCTACGGTCAACGGCGGAGAAAACGGCCCTGGAGCGGATCGCCGCCCACGGCGACGGGCCGCTGCTGATCGTCGGCGGCGCCGGCACCGGCAAGACCGAGCTGCTGGCGCGCCGGCTCGCCAACCTCGCCGCCGTCGAAGGTCCCGAGCGGGTGCTGACGATCGGCTCGACCAAGGCGACGGCGCGGCGGCTGCGCGAACGCTCGGAGGCGCTCCTGCGCGGCCCCTTCGAGGAGCTCTGGATCGGCAGCTGGGACAGCATCGGCGAGCGGCTGCTGCGCGAGCACTCCGAGGCGGCCGGGCTCGAACCGTTCTTCGACGTGCTCGGCCCGGCCGAGCGGCTGGCGATGCTGCTCGACCGGCTCGAACAGCTGCCGCTGCGCCGGCACGAGATCCGCGGCAACCCGGCCGGGCTGCTGGCCCGGCTGCTGGCCCGGATCGACGGCTTCAAGGCCGACGCGGTCGGGGCGACCTCGCTGGAGCGCCGCGCCCGCGAGGCCGAGACAGCGGCGAGCGGCGAGGCCGAACGCGAGGCGGCCAGGCGCGAGCTCGAGTTCGCCGAGTTCTTCAGTACCCACGATCGCATCCTCGCCGAGGCCGGCAGCCTCGACCGCGGCGACGTCTTCCTCGCCCTCGAGTGCCTGCTGGTCGAGCGGCCCGACGTCCGCGCCCAGCTGGCAGAGCGCTTCCGCCACCTGATGGTCGACGAGCTGGAGGAGGCGACGGTGGCGCAGCGGACGCTGCTGCGCTCGCTCGCCGCCGACAACCCGAACCAGGTCTTCGTCTTGGAGGACGACAACAGCACCGAGCTCTGGTTCCGCGACCTCCACCCCGAGGGCGAGGTGGTGGTTCTCGAACACCGCTTCCGCGATCCCGAGCTCGGCTTCTGGAGCTGCGACAACGAGCGCGCCCAGGCGCAGGCGGTGGCGCGAGAGGCCGAGCACCTGGTTGCCGGCGGCACCGCGCCGGAGCAGATCTGCGTCCTTTTCGCCGACCCCTCGACCCAGGGCGGCGCCGTCGCCGCGGCGATGGAGGAGCGCGGCATCCCCTTCCACGTGAACGGAGCCAAGGCGCTGTTCCAGCGGCCAGAGGTGCGCGACGCGATCGCCTGGCTGCGGGTGCTGGCCGACCCCGACGATTCGGCCGCGGCGGCGCGGGCGCTGACCCGGCCGCCGATCGAGCTGCGCTCGGGCGACCTGGCGCGGCTGACGACGATCGCCCGCCGTCGCAAGACCGACATGGTCGCCGGCTGCGAGGCGGCGCTCGACAGCCCCCAGTTCCAGCCCGAGGCACGCGAGAGGGTGCAGGCCTTCCTCAAGCTCTACAACACCGCCTCGGCGGTGTTGGAGGAGCGCCGCGCCGACGTCTTCGTGCGGCGGCTGATCGAGGCGGTCGGGTTGCGGCGCCAGCGGCTGTTCGCGGCCCAGCCGGAGGTCGCAGAGCGCCTGCTGGGGCTCTCGCAACTGGCCGAGCTGGCGACCGCCTGGACGCGGCGCGAGCCGCACGGCTCGACCCGCGGCTTCGTCGCCTACCTCAGCGCCGTCGCCGAGGCCGGCGTCGAGCCGGGAGCCGGGGAGGAGCCGCGCTCGCCGGGCTCGATCCAGGGCATGGCGGTCGAGGCAGTGAAGGGAATCGGCTTCGACCACGTCTTCGTGCTCGGTCTCGAGGGCGAGGGCGAGTGGTCACGGATCGGCTGGCCGGCGCGCGACGGGCTGGTGCTCTCGCGGCTGCGCCGCGGCGACGAGGGCGAGGCCCGTCCCTCCCGCTTTTACGAGCGGGCGCTGGCGAGCGCCGAGGCCGAGGAGGAGCTGCACGAGGAGGAGCTGTTCGGCCCGGCCGAAGGGCTGCACGCGACCTACCGCAAGCTGCGTGAGCAGGTGCTCGAGGCCTCCTGGCGGGCGGGGCGCGAGCTTTCCGAGCCGCGACTGGACACGGCGATCGACGTCAACCGCGCAATCGCCCGCTACCTGGAGCTGCTGAAGCTGGCGGCGCTGGCGCAGCGGCCGGGTGAGGAGCAGACGGCGGAGGCGATCGAGGCGGTCAACGGGCTGCTGCGGCAGGTGGCGACTCCCGAGCAGCAGGCCGAGCTCGACGCCTCCTCGCTCGACTCCTACCTGCTCGGATCCGAGAGCGAGCGCGACCGCCGCCTGGAGCTGATCGCGGCCCGCGACGAGCCCTCGCTGGCGGCCTTCCTGCCGCGCCGCGGCGACGGCATGCTGAGCCTCTCGGCCTCCGACCTCAGCCTGTACCTGACCTGCCCGCTGAAGTACAAGTTCGCGCGCGTGTTCGGGATCCCGCAGGAACCGACGATCAACCAGCGCTTCGGGATCCTCATCCATAACGTGCTCGAGCGCTTCCACAAGGAACCGCCGGGGCCGGGCGAGGACGGCCTGCGCCAGCTCACCGGGCTGTTCGAGAACGGCTGGAGGCGAACCGGGTTCGGCTCGACCGACGACGAGCTGCAGTTCCGCGACCGCGCCCGCGAGGCGCTGCGCCGCTACTGGGAGAACGAGCGCGACTCCGAGGGCGAACCGGTTTGGCTCGAGCGCAAGTTCGACTTCAAGGTCGGCGAGCACCACGTCCGCGGCCGCGTCGACCGCGTCGACCGCCTGCCCGATGGCGACTACGAGCTGATCGATTACAAGACCGGCGAACGCCGCACCGCCGCGCAGCTCGAGAGCGACCTGCAACTGGCCCTCTACCGCCTCGCCGCCCGCGAGGCCTGGGATGTCGAGGCCAGCACCGGCAGCTACTACTACGTGCTCGACGCCGACAAAGTGCCGGCGCCGACCAATCCCGACGACGCCGAGCGGGTCGAGCGGACGGTGCTGCAGGTGGGCGAGGGGATCCTCGGGCAGGACTTCGAGCCGCGGCCGTCGCCGACTGTCTGCTCTTGGTGCGATTACCGGTTGATTTGTCCGGCGGCTGAGACTTAGGGGCGGACTTGCTTCGGAGGGGTTTGGCGAGAGGGGTTGGGGGTCTCTCGTGCTCGCTGGATTTTTCGCCCGGACTCTCGGACAGCTCTAAGACACGGACAAGCGAAAAATTAACGCCGCTGTGCGCGAGAGACCCCCAACCCCTCCCCTCAGAGCACCTCGAAGATTCCGCTAGCTCCCAGGGTTCGATCGTTTGCAGTTTGGATCGCTCCCAGGGTTCGATCGTCTGCTCTTGAGATCGGTCCAGGGTTTCGCTCGTCTGCCGGGAGAGATCGAGCCCGCTCCCAGCTGGTGAGTTGCCGGTTAGTTCCGCATAGCGGTAACAACCGGCAACTCGTGGAGGAGGTTTTTGGATGAACCTTGGGCGGATTGGCCCTTGGCCTTCTCTTGAGAGGAGATTGCGTCCCTTGGCGTCTCTCTCTAGAGATCATGGACCCTGGTCGTCTCTCTAGAGAGATCCGAACCTTGGTCGTCCCTCTCTAGAGATGTCGAACCTCGTTCGTCAGCTTCGAGATGGTCTCGGTTCGCGAGGGACGGTGGGGGTGTCCTCCGTACGAGCGGCGTTAATTTTTCGCTTGTCCGTCCTCGAGAGCTTCTTGTTGTTCGGGGCGAAAAATCCAGCGAGGGAGGAGGACACCCCCACCGTCCCTCCCGGCCCGAGGGCCGGGGAGCAAGCGGCCCGAGGGCCGGGGAGGAGTGCGGCGGCCCGAGGTCAGCGAGGAGTGCCAACCTCGGGCCGGGCGTACACGGGCCCTAGCGAACCGGCTGCCAGTCGATGACCGGGCCGATCACGGTGCTGTCACCTTCGGCGTAGTGAACTGCGTCGGCGAGCCGGGTCTGGCGGCCGTTGGCGACGTCGATCGAGACCAGGGCCTGTTCGTTCTCGATGGCGACGAAGGCGGCGACCTGCTTGCCGTTGGAGGAGAACACGGAGCTGGTCTGCGAGCCGTCGGGCAGGGCGCTGAGGCGGCGGGCCTTGCCGGCGCCGATGTGCTTCACCCAGAGGCCCTGGTCGCGCCGGAACACGACCGTGTGCCCGTCGGGCGAGACGTCTTCGACGTAGGCGGAACCGACGCCGGCGACCTGGGTGCGGATTTTCGAGCCGTTGCGCTTCATCGTGTAGACGTCGGCGTAGGCGGCGGGCCCGAGTGAGCTCTCACCGCGGCTGTAGAGGATGCCGCCGGCAAAGAACCGGGGCGCGAACTCATCGACGACCGCGGTCGTGGTCAGCCGCACCAGGTTGCCGCCGGTCGGCCGCACCGAGAAAATGTCGTCGTTGATGGCATCGGCCGAGTCGGCGGTGCCGCGGACGAAGGCGATCGCCTTGCCATCTGGCGCGAAGGCCGCTTCGCGGTCGTCATTGGCGCCAGAGGTCAGGGCTCGCAGGCCGCCGCCGGTGGCGCCGACGGTATAGAGGTCGGCCGGAGCACCGGCGCTGGCGCGGCGCTCGAAGACGACGTACTTGCCGTTCGGGGAGATGACCGGGATCGAGTCGACCTCGGGGCCGCTGGTCAGCTGGCGCTGGCCGGAGCCGTCGGGGCGGACCGAGAAGAGGTCGCCGTTGCGGGCGAAGGCGACCGTCCGGCCATCGGGGGAAAAGTTGGGTTCGGTGTCGGTCGGGTCTTCGGTCAGCTGGTTGAGGCGCCCGTCGCGAACTGCGTAGAGGCCGCCCTTGGCTTTGTCTTCGACGGTCGAGACCTTGGAGAAGACGACCGCCGGGCTCGACGCCGCGCTGGCGGCGGCGGGTACGGCGAGAGCAATGAGGGCGAGCAGGGCGCTGATGATCGTGCGGTGGGACATCGGGTGCTCCTTTCGAGCGATTGCGATTGCCCCACGAATGCTCGGCCGCGGCGCCGTGCCAGCCAACGACAGCCCCGCCCCCCTTCGGGCCGCGTTTGGCCCGGTCCGGGTCAGCCGAGTCTTCCCGCCGAGTTGCCGGTTAGTGCCTCATACCGATAACAACCGGCAACTCGCGAAGGCAGCGTCAGCGGGGGCGGTCGAGGCCGAGCTCGATCACGCGGGCGGCGATCTGGCGGGGACGGTCGCGGCCGGCTTCGCCGGAGACCCCGAGCTTGGCGGCGAGGGCATCGAGGCGGCGCTGCGCGGTGCGCTCGGAGACGCTCAGCTCGGTCGCGATCTCGGCTCGGGTGGCGGGGCGGCCGGCGAAGGCGCCCTCGCTGCGGTAGGGAGCGACGAGGGCGGCGGCGGTCGCGCGCTCCTCCTCGCTGAGACCCACGGCGGGCTCGGAGCTGGCCACGGTGGCGCCGACCGGGGTCACAGACCCCGTCCTCACTTCCAGCCGGTGACCGCCGACGATCAGGGTGTCGCCGTCGCGCAGCCGCCGCGGCCGGTCCAGCGGCTCGCCGTTCAGCGCCGTGCCGTTGCGGCTGTCGAGGTCGGTCGCCATCAGCACCTCGCCGCGGCACTCGATCTCCAGATGGTTCCAGGAGACCGCCTCGTCGTCGATCAGCACGTCGGCCTCCGGCGAGCGCCCGACCACGGTGCGCTCGCCGCTCAGTGGCACCGACCGCGGCGCCTCACCGGCGACCGAGAGCCAGAGCCGCGGGTCCATGGGAGGCCTGGCGCTCCTAGTAGCGGTAGTGATCCGGCTTGTATGGACCACCGACCGGGATGCCGAGATAGGCGGACTGGTCCTCGGTCAGCTCGGTCAGCTCGACGCCGAGCGCGGCCAGGTGCAGGCGCGCGACCTTCTCGTCGAGGTGCTTGGGCAGGATGTAGACCTTCTTCTCCTCGAACTGCTCGCCCTTGCCGAACATCTCCATCTGGGCGATCACCTGGTTGGTGAACGAGTTCGACATCACGAAGCTCGGGTGCCCGGTGGCGTTGCCGAGGTTCAGCAGCCGGCCTTCGGAGAGCATGATGATCGAGTGGCCGTCGGAGAAGCTCCACTCGTCGACCTGGGGCTTGATGTTCGTCCGCTCGGCGTCGGAGGCTTCCAGCGCCGCGATTTCGATCTCGTTGTCGAAGTGACCGATGTTGCCGACGATCGCGTTGTGCTTCATCCGCGACATGTGGGCGACGGTGATGATGTCCTTGTTGCCGGTGGTGGTGACGAAGATGTCGGCGGTCTCGACGACTTCGTCGAGCTTGCGCACCTCGTATCCCTCCATCGCCGCCTGCAGGGCACAGATCGGGTCGATCTCGGTGACGATCACGCGGGCGCCCTGGCCGCGGAGGCTGGAGGCGCAACCCTTGCCGACGTCGCCGTAGCCGCAGACGACGGCGACCTTGCCGCCGATCATCACGTCGGTGGCCCGGTTGATCCCGTCGATCAGCGAGTGGCGACAGCCGTAGAGGTTGTCGAACTTCGACTTGGTGACCGAGTCGTTGACGTTGATCGCCGGGAACAGCAGACCACCGGTCTCGGCCAGCTGGTAGAGCCGGTGCACGCCGGTGGTGGTCTCCTCGGTGACGCCCTTGATGCTGGCGGCGATGTTGGTCCAGCGCTGGCCGTCGGCCTCGAGCGAGCGGGTCAGCGTCTCCAGCACGATCCGGAACTCCTCGGAGTCGGCCGACGCGGGATCCGGGACGGCGCCGGCCTGCTCGAACTCGACTCCCTTGTGGACCAGCAGGGTGGCGTCGCCACCGTCGTCGAGGATCATGTTCGGACCCTCGCCGTCGGGCCACAGCAGCGCCTGCTCGGTGCACCACCAGTACTCCTCCAGGGTCTCGCCTTTCCAGGCGTAGACCGGGATCCCGGCGGCGGCCATCGCCGCGGCGGCGTGGTCCTGGGTCGAGAAGATGTTGCAGGACGCCCAACGCACCTCGGCGCCGAGCGCGACCAGGGTCTCCATCAGGACGGCGGTCTGGATCGTCATGTGCAGTGAGCCGGTGATCCGGGCGCCCTTCAGCGGCTGGGCGGCCCCGAACTCCTCGCGCGTCTGCATCAGGCCCGGCATCTCGACCTCGGCCAGCGAAATCTCCTTGCGCCCGAACTCGGCGAGGCCGATGTCGGCGACCTTGTAGTCCTGCGTTGCGGTGCTGGTCGTCATTGAGTCGAGTTTCTCCCGGTCTTCGTTTGCCTGATTGCCGATAAGTATGGACAACTCAGCGATTAGAGTCCGCGTCGTGAGCCACGCGGATACGGAGAAGCGTTTGGCGGCGGAGGCGGCCGCGGAGCTGGTGGAGAGCGGGATGACGGTCGGACTCGGCACCGGATCGACCGTCGCCCATCTGCTGCCCGCGATCGCCAGGCGTGGGCTGAGCGAGATCCGCTGCGTCGCCACCTCGGTCGCAACCGAGCAGCAGGCGCGCGAGCTCGGCATCCCGGTCGAGCAGTTCAACTCCCTCTCGCACCTGGACATCGCGATCGACGGAACCGACGAGGTGACCGCCGACGGGTGGCTGATCAAGGGCGGCGGCGCCGCTCACCTGCGCGAGAAGATCGTCGCGGCGGCGGCGGCGCGCTTCGTCGTCATCGCCGACTCCTCGAAGCCGGTCGAGGCCCTGCGCGGGCCGGTGCCGCTGGAGCTGTTCGGATTCGGCGCCGCCTCGACCCTGGCCCGGCTCGGCGGCGAGGTCGCGCTGCGCGATGTCCCCCCCAGCCCCGACGGCGGCATGATCGCCGACTACCGCGGCGAGATCAGCGACGCCGCCGCGCTCGCGGCCCGGCTCGAGGCCGACCCCGGGGTCGCCGCCCATGGCCTCTTTCCGCCGTCGATGGTCAGCGAGCTGTTCATCTGCCGCGGCGAAAGCGTCGAGAGGTCCGACTTCCGGGCGCGATGAGTCTGGTCGAGCGCGAGAGCGAGCTGGACGCCCTCACCGCGCTGCTGGACGGGCTGGCGGCGGGACGGTCGCGCGCGGCCCTGATCGAAGGGCCGGCCGGGATCGGCAAGACACGGCTGCTGGCAGCGGCGCGAGCCGAGGCCAAGGAGCGCGGCATCGTCTCGCTGGGCGCGCGCGGGTCCGAGCTCGAGCGCGAGTTCCCGTTCGGCGTCGTGCGCCAGATGATCGAGCCGGCGCTGATGGCGCGGCCAAACCGGACCGAGCTGTTCGAGGGGGCTGCCGAGGTAGCCGGCGCCGTCTTCGCCCCTCCCGGGACCGAATCGCTCGGCGAGGACGCCTCCTTCGCGGTCCTGCACGGGCTCTACTGGCTCACCCTCGACCTGGTCGGCGATAAACCGCTGCTGCTGACGATCGACGACCTGCACTGGTGCGACCGTCCCTCGCTGCGGATGCTCGCCTACGTGATCCGGCGCCTGGAGGGGATCCCGCTGCTGATCGTGGGGACGATGCGCAACACCGAGCCGGGCACCGACCCGGCGCTGCTGGCCGAGATCGCCCAGGACCCGATGACCGAGCGCATCCACCCCGGGCCGCTGAGCCCGGCGGCGATGCCTGCACTGATCGAGCGACGGCTGGGCGACGCTCCGGATGGCGCTTTCGCGGCCGCCTGCCACGACGCAACCGGCGGCAACCCGCTGCTGCTCGAAGAGCTGCTCAAGGGCCTCGCGGCGGAGGGGATCGAACCGCGCGCCAAGCGCGCCGGCGTGGTCCGCGACCTCGGGCCGCGCGCAGTCTCGCGGGCGGTGCTGATGCGGCTGGCGCGGCTGAGCGACTCCGACGTCGCCGTCGCGCGGGCGCTGGCGGTGCTCGGCGAGGGCGCCGAGCTGTCCGAGCTGGCGGCGCTGACCGGCCTCGACGAGGCGGCGGTGGCGCGGGCGACCGGGGAGCTGGTCCGAGTCGAGATCCTGCGCCGCGAGGCGCCGCTGGCGTTCGTCCACCCCCTGGTCCGCGACGCCGTCTACGACGACCTGCCGTCGGGCCAGCGCGAGCTCGAACACAGCCGCGCCGGGCGCATGCTGCACGAGGCCGGAGCGCCGCCGGAGCGGATCGCGGCTCACTTCCTGCGGGTGCCGCCGGTCGGCGAGGACTGGGTCGCCGAGCTGCTGGTCGGGGCGGCCCGCGCCGCCGCCGAGAAGGGCGGCGCCGACACCGCCGTCGCCTACCTGCGGCGAGCGCTGGAGGAGCCGCTGTCGCCGGCGCGCCGCACGGCTGTCGTCTACGAGCTCGGCCAGCGGGAGATGGACGTGCGTGGCGCCGAAGCGGTTCCGCACCTGCGGTCGGCCTACGAGGGGCTGACCGAACCAGAGGAGAAGGGTTGGGCCGGATACGCGCTCGCCCGCACGCTGATGTTCACCCGCGCGGAGAACGAGGGGGCGCAGGTGGCCGCGCAGGCGAGGGCCGAGCTGCCCGAACGATTCGACGACCTCGCGCGGGCGCTGGAGGCGATCGAGCTGCAGACGGTGTTCTTCGGTCGCGACGCGGTCCCGGAGCTGCAGCGCACCGTCGCCTACCGCGAGAAAGGGGTGCCCGGCGAGGGACCCGGCAGCCAGATGCTGGCCGCGGTCACCGCGTACACCTGGGCGAATGCGGGCGGCCCCTCCGACCGCTGCGCGGCGCTGGCCCACGAAGCGCTCGCCGGCAACACCCTGCTGACGATCGACAACGGGCTCTTCTGGGTGACCGCGGTGGTGGTGCTGATCTACTCCGACCGCGAGGAGACCGACGAGATCTGGGAGGAGGCGCGAACCGTCGCCCACCGTCGCGGCTCGCTCTTCACGGTGCTGACGATCAATCTCTGGCGGGGCTTCGACCTGCTGCGCCGCGGCGATCTCGAACAGGCCCAGGAATCGATCGAGAACGGGCTCGAAGAGATGATGCTGTGGTCCGGCTCGGAGTCGGAGATGGTGATCGAGTGGCCGACCGCCTTCCTCGGCGAAATCCAGGTCGAGCGCGGCGACCTCGACGCGGCCGAAAAAGTGCTGGACCGCGGCGACCCCGGCGAGCTGCTGGGCGACGGGCCGAACTTCTGGCGCAAAGCGAAGATCGAGCTGCTGCTGGCGCGAGGTCGCGCCGAGGAGGCACTGGCGCTGTGCGACGTCTACGCGGCGAAGCTGGGGACGATGGACAACCCCGGCCCGGCGCCCTGGCGCAGCCTGCGGGCCGAAGTCCTCGACCGGCTCGGACGGACCGAAGAGGCGATCGCGCTCTGCGCCGAGGAGATCGAGGTCGCGAAGACCTGGGGCGGCCGCCAGCCGACCGGCCGCGCCCTGCGGGTACTCGGCACGCTCGAGCGCGAGGACGGCCTCGCTCACCTGCAGGAAGCGGTGGAGGTGCTGGAGAGCTCGACCGCCCGCCTGGAGCTGGCCAAGGCACTGCTGGCGCTGGGCACGGCCTTGCGGCTGGCCCGGCAGCCGACCAAGGCGCGGGAGCCGTTGCGCCGAGCGATCGAGATCGGCAGCGCCTGCAGCGCCGACGCGCTCGTCGAGCGCGCCCGCGGCGAGCTGCGGGCGGCCGGGGCAAGGCCCCGGCGCGAGGCTCTGGGCGGGATCGAGTCACTGACCCCGAGCGAGCGCCGGGTCGCCGACATGGCGGCCGACGAGATGACCAACCGCGAGATCGCGCAAGCGCTCTTCGTCACCCCGAAGACGGTCGAGGTCCACCTCTCCAACGCCTACCGCAAGCTGGACATTCGTTCGCGCCGACAGCTCGCCGATGCGTTGACCGCTGCCTGAGCACGGTACCCTGGCCCCACTTTGGGGAACCTGAGCGAAAGCGGTTGGCGAAGCAGTCGGGGGCGGTGGCTGCCGCTCGGATTGATGGCCGCGGCAATCGTCCTGATGGCGAGCGCTGGCGCAGCCGAGGCCAGGCGGGCGCTCTACGTCGGCGGCGTCTTCGGCGACGGCATCGCCTCGCTCGAGATCGGCGGCAACGGCTCGCTCACCGCGACCGCCGGCTCGCCGAACGGGACCAACTCGTCCAACGCCGTTGCGCTGACCCCCGACGGCGCCCATCTCTTCGCGACCAACGCCGGCAAAGGGGAGATCTACACCTACGACGTCAACGCCGACGGCTCGCTACAGGCAACCGGCGGGATCGTCCTCCCCGGCCCGGCCGACCCCGACGCGATCGCGATCGCCCCCGACGGCAGGCACGCCTATGTGACCGACGGGGAACCGGAGGCGGTCCGCATATTCGCGATCGAGCCAAGCGGATCGCTGCTCCCGATCGACACGGTCACCCTGACCGGCGCCGACAACGTCAGCGGCGTCGCGATCACCCCGGATGGCAGCCAACTCTTCGTCGCCTCCTCCAACCTTCCGGCGCGCATATATGGGTTCGCGGTCGGCATAGACGGCAAACTGACGCCGCAGACGCCCGCCTTCACCGCTGCCACGGCCGGGACCCAGGCGCTCACGATCCGGCCCGACGGCAACACCCTCTACTCGGCGGCTGCCAACAGCACCGGCGGCATCCAGGCGTTTGCGCTCGAAGAAGGGACGCTGCTGCAGCTCAAAGGTTCGCCCTACGCGACCGGAGTCGAACACAACGGCATCGCCGCGAGCCCCGACGGCAAGTACGTCTACGCCGCCCGCGAGGGCGGTCCCAAAGGCTCGCTGGAGTCGCATGCGATCGGCGAGTTCGGCACCCTCAGCCCGCTCGGCACCCCGGTCGCCGCGGCCGGCGAAACCGACGGCATCGCGGTCACCCCCGACGGCCGCTTCGTCTACTCGGCGGGCGACATCGCCAACGGCGGCGTCTCTACCTTCGCCACTACCTCGGGACTGCTGGCGCTGACCTCGCCGACGCCCTTCCCGTCCAACGTCAAACTGCCGATCTTCGACTCGCTGGCGATCTCCCCCAACCAGCCGCCGGTGGCCTCGTTCACGGCGACCCAGGAGGGACGCAGCGAAGCCGTCCGCTTCGACGCCCGCGCCTCGACCGACGCCGACAGCACGATCGCCCGCTACGACTGGAACTTCGGCGACGGGTCCAGCCTGGCGAATGGCGGCCCGACCCCCACCCATACCTATCCCGGGCTCGGGACCTACGCGGCCAGCGTGACCTTGACCGACGCCGAGGGCTGCTCGACGACGTTCGTCTTCAGCGGCCAGACCGCCTCCTGCAACGGCTCCCCGGTTGCCCGCACGCAGCGCTCGGTCCCGGTCGCCGACCCGCCGCCGAGGCTGCGCCTGTTCGGCGCCAAGCGCCAGACGCTCGACGGCACGATCGAGCTGCGCGTCCTCTGCGACAAGCCCTGCCGGGTGACGGTGCGCGGCAAGCTCGCCCTCGGCGGCAAACGTTTGAAAGTCCGCACCGCGACGCGCAAAGCGAGCAACCTCAGGCGGACCAAGCTGAAGCTGAGCCTGCCGGGCAAGACGCTGCGCAAGGCCAAAGCGGGCCTCAAGGCCGGCGCCAACGCCCGCGCCAAAGTCGTCGCCACCGCACTCGACTCCCGCGGGCAGCGCTCGACCAGAGTCCTCCGCTCCATCCGCCTCACCCTCCCCTCCCGTTAGAGAGAGGCCCCAACCGCCCTCCCGGCTTTGGTGCCCCTATGGGGACACCAAAGTCCGGAGGGCGAAGCGCCCCAACCCCTAGGACCCCCCACATCTAGATCTTGGGGGGTCGGTTTTGGGTTGCCCTCGATGTGCAGGCCCCTTGCAGAGTTGATTCTGGGGCCATGAACCGCACCAAGACGATCACGCTCGAGCTGCTGCTGGCCGGAGACGGCCTCAGCGGGCGAGCCAGCGATGGCGGCGGCGCCTGCCGCGAGTTCAGCGGCAGGCTGGGCCTGATGCACACGATCGACGAGCTGCTCGCGACGAGCACGACCGAGGAGAACGGCATGAACCCGACGGAGACCCTGTCCACGAAGCACGAGGCCGTGGCCCTGCGCCGCCTGATCGGCGGCGCCGTGATCGGGCCCGACGACGACAACTGGGACGCCGCCCGCGGTGCCTTCAACCTGCGGGTCGACCAGCGACCGGCGCTGATCGCCGTGCCGGCCAGCCGCGAGGAGGTGGCGACGGTGGTCCGCTTTGCCCGCGAGGCCGGCCTGCGGGTCGCCCCCCAGCGGACCGGCCACAACGCCGCGCCGATGGGCTCGCTGGAGCGGACGATCCTGCTCAAGACCTCGCGCCTGGACCGCGTCCACGTCGACCCCCGCGCCCGCTGCACCCGGGTCGGCTCCGGCGCCCGCTGGGAGGACGTCGTCCCGCTCGCTTCCGAACACGGGCTCGCCGCCCTGCACGGCTCCACCCCCGACGTCAGCGTCGCCGGCTACAGCCTCGGCGGCGGGATGGGCTGGTACGCACGCAAGCACGGGCTCGCCGCCAACGCGATCACCGCGATCGAGCTGGTAACCGCCGACGGCGAGATCCACACCGTCGACCCCGACCACGAGCCGGAGCTGTTCTGGGCCCTGCGCGGCGGCGGCGGCAACTTCGGCGTCGTCACCGCGCTCGAGTTCGACCTCTTCCCGGTCGAGCAGGTCTACGCAGGCGCCCTCTTCTTCCCCTTCGAGCGGGCGGAGGAGGTGCTGCAAGCGTGGCTGCGCTGGAGCGCCGAGGCGCCGGAGGAGGTCACCTCGGTCGGGCGACTGCTGCGGTTCCCGCCGCTGGAGGAGGTGCCGGAGCCGGTCCGCGGCAAATCGTTCGCGGTCGTCGAGGCGGTCTTCCTCGGCGACGCCGAGGCGGGGGCAGAGCTGCTGGCGCCACTGCGCGAGCTCGGCCCGCTGACGGACAGCTTCGCGATGGTGCCGCCGGTTGGGATCAGCGAGCTGCACATGGATCCGCGCGACCCAGCCCCCTATGCGAGCGAGCACGCGATGCTCGGCGCGCTGACGCCGGCCGCGATCGGCGAGCTGGTCGCAGCCGCCGGGCCGGGCTCCGGCTCGTCCCTGGTCTCGGTCGAGATCCGCCACGGCGGCGGCGCTCTGAGCCGGGCCGAGAAGGGCGCCGGCGCGGTCGCGACCCTGCCGGGCGAGTACGTCAGCTTCGCGGTCGGAATGGCGATCGACGAGCCGACGGCGGCCAAGGCGGAGGCCGACCTGGCCCGCGTCGCGGCGGCCACCCGGCCGTATGAGGCCGGCAGCTACCTCAACTTCACCGAGCGCACCACCCCGGCCGAGGCGTTTTTCGAGCCGGCCGTCGCCGAGCGGCTGCTGGCCGCCAAGCGCGCCTACGACCCAACCCACCTGTTCCAGGCCAACCACGAGCTCGCGGCCCGCTGAGGCGGGTCCGAGCCAGCGAAAGGAGAGAAGGACAAATGAATGCGAGGGAGATCAAGAGGAGCGACAAGCTGATCGCGCTGGGGCTGGCGCTCTGCGCGGCGGCGATGGCCACGATGGCGCTGGCGAGCACCGCCGGCGCGGCCTCCTACGGCAACGGCTACAAGATGTCCAAATTCAAGGTCGAGGTGAAGGGCTGGCAGAAGATGGTCCAGCAGAGCACGCACGCACCCGAAAACGAGTGCGACATCAGCGACTACTCGAGCGGCTCGGAGAAATTCACCTTCGCGACCACCAAGCCCTACTACGTGATCGCCTCCTACATAAAGGGGCAGGACAACCCGGAATTCTTCTCCACCCGGCAGCTCGCGATCCCGACCAAGGCGGTGATCAAGCGCAGCTACACCCCCCGCGTCCACAGCCCCGCGATCCCCTGCGAAGAAAACGGCGGCGGCGTCGACACGGTCACGCAGCCCGATTGCGGGACCAAGACCGTGAAGCCGTTCGAAGTCCGGCTCCAGTACGCCGAACAGAAAAAGGGCGCGCTGGTGCTGTCCTCCTACCACGCCACCGACGACCCCTTCGAACACTGCAGCGGGGCCGGCTACATGACCTTCCCGAACCTGCTGGTCGAACGCACTGGGGAGGACCAGTTCGTCTATGCCGACCTCTCGCAGGACGAGCTCTTCGACCCCCAGTTCCGGAAGTGGATCTCGATCGCCGAGGGGACCCGCAAAGAGCAGTCCGCGGACCACTGGGTCAAGACCACGGTCCACTGGGAGGTCTCCTTCACGCGGCTGAAGGAGATGGTGAGCGGCCGCTGATGGACATTCTCCAGCGGTGAGTTAGATTCGGACCAGGAGGAATGAGCGATGGCCAAGGTTCTATGCGTGCTCTACGACGACCCGGTGGACGGCTACCCGTCGCGCTACGCACGCGACGGCATCCCCGAGATCGCCGCGTATCCCGATGGCCAGACGGCGCCGACCCCGGAGGCGATCGACTTCACCCCGGGCGAGCTGCTGGGCTCGGTCTCCGGTGAGCTGGGTCTGCGCTCCTACCTCGAGGCAGCCGGCCACGAGCTCGTGGTCACCGCCGATAAGGACGGCCCCGACTCCGAGTTCGAGCGCCACCTGGGCGACGCCGAGATCGTTATCTCCCAGCCCTTCTGGCCCGCCTACCTGACCGCCGAGCGGATCGCCAAGGCGCCCGAGCTCAAACTGGCGATCACCGCCGGGATCGGCTCCGACCACGTCGACCTGCAGGCCGCGATGGATGCCGGCATCACCGTCGCCGAGGTCACCTACTGCAACTCGATCTCGGTCGCCGAGCACGTGGTGATGATGATCCTCGGCCTCGTCCGCAACTACATCCCCTCCCACGAGATCGTCGTCGACGGAGGCTGGAACATCGCCGACGCGGTCGCCCGCTCCTACGACCTCGAGGGCATGCAGGTCGGGACCGTCGCCGCCGGGCGGATCGGCCTCGGGGTCCTGCGGCGGCTGGCGCCGTTCGACGTCGGCCTCCACTACATGGACCGCCACCCCCTTCCCGCAGAGGTCGAGGCGGAACTGAACGCGACCCATCACGAGACGGTCGAGGGCCTGGTCGAGGTCTGCGACGTGGTCACGATCAACTGTCCGCTGCACCCGCAGACCGAAAACCTCTTCGACGCGGAGCTGCTGGCGAAGATGAAGCGCGGCGCCTACCTGATCAACACCGCCCGCGGCAAGATCTGCGACCGCGACGCGATCGTCGCCGCGCTCGAGTCCGGGCAGCTGGCCGGCTACGCGGGCGACGTCTGGTTCCCGCAGCCCGCGCCCCAGGATCACCCCTGGCGGACCATGCCCCACCACGGCATGACCCCGCACATCTCCGGCTCCAGCCTCTCGGCGCAGACGCGCTACGCGGCCGGGACCCGCGAGATCCTCGAGAACTATTTCGCCGGACGCTCGCAGCGCGAGGAATACCTGATCGTCGACGGCGGCGGCTTGGCTGGAGCGGGAGCGCATTCCTACTCGGCGGGCAACGCGACCGGCGGCTCCGAGGAAGCGGCGAAGTTCGCGCGCTGAGACGAAGTCGTTAGCGTGGCGCTCCCCCAACCGACCTGAGGAGAGTGCCATGGCGAGCCAGCTGCTGACCCCGACCGACGCGACCTGGGACGCCGAGCGCGGCGCCTTCAACGTGCTGCTCGACCAGCAACCGGCGGGTATCGCCGTGCCGGACAGTGCCGACGACGTGGTCGAGATCGTCCGCGCCGCCGCGGCCGACGGCATGCGGGTCGCGGCGCAGCGAACCGGCCACTCGGCGGCGCCGCTGGGCTCTCTCGCGGAGACCGTACTGGTCCGCACCGGTGGCCTCGGCGGCGTCGAGATCGACGCCGGGGCGGGCCGCGGCCGGGTCGGCGCCGGCGCCCTTTGGGGCGACTTCGTGCCGGCCGCTTCCGAGCACGGCCTGGCGGCGCTGCACGGCTCGACCCCGACCGTCGGCATCGCCGGCTACAGCCTCGGCGGCGGCGTCAGCTTCTACGGCCGCAAGCACGGCCTCGCCTGCAACCGGGTCAGCGCGATCGAGCTGGTCACCGCCGACGCGGAGCTGCGGCGGGTTGACGCCGCCAACGACCCGGACCTGTTCTGGGCCCTGCGTGGCGGCGGCGGCAGCTTCGGGGTCGTCACCGCGCTCGAGTTCGATCTGCTCGAGCTGCCGGAGGTGTTCGCGGGGGCCCTCTTCTTCCCGGCCGAGCGCGCCGGCGAGGTGCTGCACGCCTGGCACGAGTGGACGGCGACGGTGCCCGAGGAGGTCACCTCGGTCGGCAGGCTGATGAACTTCCCGCCGATCCCCGAGATCCCGGAGCCGTTCCGCGGGAAATCGTTCGCGGTCGTCGAGGTGATCCACTGCGGCGATTCGGCCGAAGGCGAGGAGCTGGTGGCGCCGCTGCGCGCGCTCGGCCCGGAGATGGACACGATCGCAGCGGTCCACCCCGGCGGGCATCACCGACCTCCACATGGATCCGCCCGAGCCCTCGCCCTACTCCGGCACCTCACTGCTGACCGGGGAGCTGCCGGCGGCGGCGATCGACGCGATGCTGGACGCGATCGGCCCCGGCTCCGGCTCGCAACTGGTCGCGGTCGAGCTGCGGCATTGCGGCGGCGCCTTCTCGCGAGCGCCGGAGGGGGCCGGAGCCCTCGCCACCCTGCCCGGGTCCTTCCTCGCCTTCGGCGTCGGCATGGTCCCGGTCCCGGAGGCGATGGAGCCGACGCTCGGCTGGCTGGCGAGCTTTAGGGCTGCACTCGAGCCCTTCGAGGCCGGCAACTACCTCAACTTCCGCGACGACAAGACCGAGCTCGACACCGCCTTTCCGGCGGCGACGGTGGCGCGGCTGCGCGAGGTCAAGCAGCGCTACGACGCCGAGAACCTCTTCCACGCCAACCACCCGGTGACGGGTTAGGGGCGTGAGGGCGAAGGCGTCGCGGCGCCGATCGCATGCACGCCGCCGTCGACGTGGACGATCTCGCCGGTGATCGCGCGGGCAAGGTCGGAGAGCAGGAAGAGGGCGGCGTCGGCGACCGGAGCCGGGTCGTTCGGCCTCCCAGCCCAGCGGCGCCTGCGCCGCCCAGGCCGACTCGAGGTCCGCGAAGCCCGAGACCCCGGAGGCGGCGGCGGTGTGGATCGGGCCGGCGGCGACGAGATTGACGCGGATGCTCTGCTGCCCGAGGTCGCGGGCGAGGTAGCGGTTGACCGACTCCAGCGCCGCCTTGGCGACGCCCATCCAGTCATAGGACGGCCAGGCGACGGTGGCGTCGAAGTCGAGGCCGACGACGCGCGCCGCCGTCGCTCATCAGCGGCGCCAGGGACTCGGCCAGCGCCTTGTAGGAGTAGGCGCTGGTCTCGAAGGCGGCCTTGGCGCGCTGCGCGCGGGGTCGCGAGGAAGTCGCCGCCGATCGCGTCGGCAGGAGCGAAGGCGATCGCGTGGACGATGCCGTCGACCCGGCCCCAGCGGCTGGCGACCTCGTCGCGCAGGGCCGCCAGGTCGCCATCGTCGTTGACGTCGAGCTCGAGCACGTCGGGCGGCCGGCTCGAGGCGGGCGGCAGAGCGCTCGGTCATCCGCATCATCCGGCCGAAGCTGGTCAGCAGCACCTCGGCGCCCTCGGCCTGGGCGCGCTCGGCGATCGAGAAGGCGATGCTGCGGCGGTTGACGACTCCGGTGACGAGGACGCTCTTGCCCTCGAGGATCACAGGTAGACCTCTTCCGGCAGCGGCGGGCTGAGCTCGGCGGCGCTGGCGGCGCGGCGCCAGACGACGCGCACCTTGGCCAGCGCGACGAGCTCAGCGCGCTGGTTGACGATCTTCCAGTTGAAGACGGCGAGGCCGCTGGCGTCGTCTAGCTCCTGCTTGGAGTCGAGCACGCCCTCGACGTGGATCGTGTCGCCGATCCGCGCCGGCCGCTTGAAGGCGACCCGCTCGAAGCCGCGCAGCGCCAGCACCTGGGCGGGGTCGAGCGGGACCAGGCCGACACAGTAGGAGAGCAGCAGCATGCCGTGGGCGATACGGCCGTTGAACTCGCTCGCGGCCGCCCACTCGACGTCGGTGTGGAGCGGGTGGAAGTCGCCGGTCAGGGTCGAGAAGGAGACCAGGTCGGTCTCGGTGATCGTGCGCGCCCGCGAGACGAAGCGGCCGCCGACTTCGAGCGCGTCGAAGTCGCGGGAGAGGGAGTCGTCCATCAGATCGATCCTCCATGGAAGTCGGCTTGGATTCCGAAGTGGGCGTGCAGCGAGAGCGCGATCTCCTGCGCCGCGCGTTCGTGCCCCTGCGACGACGGGTGCAGCCCGTCGGCGGAGAAGTTGGCGCGGTCGCTGAGCGCCAGGGTGCCCGGCGACGTTGAGGCAGAGAACCCCGTGGCGGGCGGCGACCGTGCGGGTGACGGCGTTGAGCTCGGAGAGCGCCTTGACCAGGCGCGCCTTGGTCCGCGGGCGCAGGTCCATGAAGTGCCAGCTCTCCGGCGCGGTCGTGGTCAGGATCGCCGCCTCCGGCGCGCCCCCGCGCAGCCGCTCGAGGATCAGCGAGAAGCGCGCTTCGTAACCGTCGACGTCGGGCCGCGAGGTCAGCAGGATGTCGTTGGCGCCGCAGATCACCGTGACCAGGTCGGGGTCGAGCGCCAGGCGCCGCCGGCACCTGCTCGAGCACTTCGGCGCTGGTGGCGCCGTCGACGGCGAGGTTGGCGTAGGTCAGCTCCGGGTTGGCGACCCGCAGCGAGTCGGCGAGCAGGTCGGCCCAGCGCAGCGCTTCGATCGATTCGCGCCCAGCCGTGAAGCTGTCGCCGAGGGCGACGTAGCTGGAGATGATGCGCCCACTCCGCCGCGGCGGAGGTCGCTGCTTGTCGTCCTCTGGGCGACAGGTGCCCACCGCCGCCATCACGAGCCCCCCATCGAGCGCAGCGCCCAGGCCAGCCGGTCGCGGCTGTGACCGGGGTCGATCACCTCGTCGACCCAGCCGCTGGCGGCGGCCGCGGGGGCGGTCAGGTGCTCGGCGGCGTAGGCGTCGGCGAGCTCGTCGCGGGACGGTCCCCCCGCTTCCTTCAGCGCTCGGCGGTGGACGATCCCGACCGCCTGGCGGGCGGCCATGATCGCCGATCTGGGCGCCGGGCCAGGAGAAGACGACGTCGGCGCCGAGCTCTTTGGAGTTCATCGTGATCGCGGCGCCGCCGAAGGCCTTGCGCAGGACCAGCGTCACCTTCGGCACGCGTGGCGCCGGCGAAGGCGCGCAGCAGCGAGGCGCCGTGGCGGATCACTCCCTGCTTCCTCCTGGCGCTTGCCGGGCAGGAAGCCGGGGGTGTCGACGAAGACCAGCAGCGGCAGCCGGAAGCGGTTGCAGGACTCGACGAAGAGCGCCGCCTTCTCCGAGGCGGCGGCGTCGATGACGCCGCCGAGCGCCCGCGGCTGGTTGGCGATCAATCCGACCGAGCGGCCCTCGAGGCGGGCGATGCCGGTGACGATGTTCGGCGCCCAGCGCGGCGAGAGCTCGAGGAAGCTGCCGCGGTCGAGGATCGCGTCGGCGACGTCGCGGACGTCGTAGACCTTGCGCTGGTCGGCAGGGACGATCGGGCCGGGGTCGTTGCCGTCGGGCTCGACCGGCTCGACCGCCCGCGGCGGCTGTCGAGATCGACTGCGGCAGCAGGCCCAGCAGGTGGCGGGTCGCGGCGATCGCCCCGTCGGCGTCGGCGGTGACCAGATGGGAGACGCCGTTGCGGCCGTGGACCCTGGGCCCGCCCAGCTCCTCCATCGAGATCTCTTCTCCCATCGCCTCGGCTTGACGACCTTGGGGCCGGTAAGAAACATCCGCGCGTCCTCGGTCATGAAGACGAAGTCGGTCAAGGCCGGCGAGTAGGCGCCGCCGCCCGCGGACACCCCGCTCAGCACGGATATCTGCGGGACCTTGCGCGAGAGCTCGACGCTGGCGCGGAAGATGCGGCCGTAGCCGGCGAGCCCGGCGTGGCCCTCCTGCAGGCGGGCGCCGCCGGAGCGGACGAAGCCGACCACCGGAGCGCCGGCGTCGCCGGCCATCCGCAGCAGCCGCACGATCGTGTCGGCGTGGACTTCGCCGAGCGAGCCGCCGAGGTAGCGCGGGTCCTGCGAGTAACAGAAGACCGGTCGGCCGTCGACCTCGCCGGCGCCGCCGAGCACGCCGTCGCCGGGGGTGGCGCGCTCGCCGAGGCGGATCGAGACGGCCGCCGCTGCGCAGCGGCCGGAAGCTGCCGGGGTCGCAGAGCCGCTCCAGCAGGGGCAGCGGCGCGTCCGGGGCGAGCTCGGCGACGGCGGGCTTGGCTGTCGCGGTCGCCATCACGCCGCCAGGCAGAGGACGGCGTTGTGACCGCCGAAGCCGAAGGAGTCGGAGATGGCGACCAGCGGCCCCTCCCCATTCTCGATCGGCTTCGCTGTTCCGGGCACGTAGTCGAGGTCGAGGCCCTCCTCGGCCTCTTCCCAGCCGACCGTCGGCGGCGCCACGCGGCGGCGCAGCGCCTCGACCGTGGCGATCGCCTCGACCGCGCCGGCGGCGCCGAGCAGGTGGCCGATCGCGGACTTGGTCGAGCTGACCGGGATGTCGCCGGCGCGCTCGCCGAGGGCGGCCTTCAGCGCCATCGTCTCGCTGCGATCGTTGAGCGGGGTCGAGGTGCCGTGGGCGTTGACGTAGTCGACGTCGGGCGCGGTCAGGCCGGCGTCGGCGATCGCCAGGTTGATCGCCACGCCGCCGCCTCGATCCCTTCCGGCTGCGGCGCGGTCAGGTGGAAGGCGTCGCAGGTGGCGCCGTAGCCGAGCAGCTCGCCGAGGATCTCGGCGCCGCGGGCTTCGGCCGCCTCCCTCTCCTCGAGCACGAGGACGCCGGCGCCCTCGCCGATCACGAAGCCGTCGCGGCGGGCGTCGAAGGGGCGCGAGATGCCGGTCGGCGAGGTCGCTTCCATCGCCCCGAAGGCGGCGGTGGCGACGCCGGAGATCGCCGCCTCGGCACCGCCGGAGACGACCATGTCGGCGTCGCCGGCGCGGATGATCCGCGAGGCGTCGCCGAGCGCGTGGGCGCCGGCCGCACAGGCGGAGACGACGCCGTAGCAGTGGCCGTGCAGGCCGTGGCGCATCGCCACCGCGGCGGCCGCGGCGTTGCCCATCATCAGCGGCACCGCCAGCGGCGAGACCGCCTTCGCACCGCGCTCGATCAGCTTGCGCTGGTTTTCCTCCAGCGAGGGCAGGCCGCCGATTCCGGTTCCGATCACGCAGCCGATCCGGTGCGCCTCGTAGGGCAGTTCCTTGGCGATCCCGGCCTGAGCGGTCGCCTCACCCGCGGCGACCACGGCCATCTGCGCGAAGCGGTCGAGGCGGCGCGCCTCCTTTTTCGAGAGGAAGTCGCTCGGCTCGTACTCGCGGCAGCGCCCGGCGCCGTCCTCGATCCCGCACTCGCCGGCGATCCAGCGCTCGATCAGGGGCTCCGCGCCGACCCCGAGCGGGGTGACGGCACCGACTCCCGTTATGACGACACGACGGGTCATCCGGCCTTGCTCACCACCAGGTCGATGACCTCGCCTACGGTCTTGACGTCCTTGACGTCGTCGCCCTTGAGCTCGACACCGAACTCGTCCTCGACGATCTGGGCCAGCTCGACGAGGTCGAGCGAGTCGACGTCGAGATCCTCGAGGGTCGCCTCGCGCGAGAGCTCCGCGCGCTCGGTCCCGAGCTCGACGAGGCCGTCGTAGATCGTCTTCTCGACGTTCTCCGTGCTCACATCAGTTGGCATCTGTTCTCCTCGTTTCTTCTGGGTCTGAAATGGGGTCAAGCACTGAGGCCGCCGTCGACGGTCAGGGTGGTTCCGGTCACGTAGGAGGCCTGCTCGGAGGCGAGGAAACGGATGCAGGCGGCGACCTCCTCGGGGCTGCCGATGCGGCGGGCGGGGATCGCCTGCTCCAGCTCGCCGCCGGCGATCTCCGCGGTCAGGGCGGTCTCGATCAACCCCGGCGCCACGGCGTTGACGGTGACGCCGCGACGGGCAACCTCGACCGCGACGGTCTTGGTGAAGCCGATCACGCCTGCCTTGGAGGCGGCGTAGTTGGCCTGGCCGGCGTTGGCGTGAAGGCCGACGATCGAGGCGACGTTGACGATGCGGCCGAAGCGGGCGCGCAGCATCGGCGCCAGCGCTTCGCGGGTGGCGCGGAAGGTGGCGCTGAGGTTGACGTCGATCACCCGCTGCCACTGCTCGTCCCCGATCTGCGGCGAGAGGCCGTCGAGGCGCAGGCCGGCGTTGTTGACCAACACCAGCACCGGGCCGTCGTCGCCGGGCGCCAGCAACGACTTGACGGCGGCGGGGTCGGCGACGTCGCCCTGGATCACGCTGGCGCTGCCGCCGGCGGCCTCGATCTTGGTCGCCACCTCGCGGGCGCCCTCCTCGTCGGAGCGGTAGTTGACCCGCAGCGGCCAGCCATCGGCGGCAAGCGCGAGCGCCGTGGCGGCGCCGATCCCGCGCGAGGAGCCGGTCACCAGCGCGCATCCCTCGCGAGTTGCCGGTTTCTCACTCATAGCGCTATCAACTGGCAACTCGGCAGCCATCAGGCGTTCCCCCACTCGACCACGGTGCCGCCCCAGGTGAAGCCGGCGCCGAAGGCGGCGATCAGGACCTTGGAATCCCTCTCCAGCCGGCCGGCGAGGCGTGCGTCCTCGAGCGCCAGCGGCACCGAGGCGGCCGAGGTGTTGCCGAAGTGCTGGATCGAGTTGACCACCCGCTCCTCCGGCAGCTCCAGCCGTTCGCCGACCGAGCGCAGGATGCGGGCGTTGGCCTGGTGGTAGACGAAGAGATCAACGTCGGCCAGTGCGAGGCCGGCGGCCGCGGCGGCGGCCAGGGTCGCCTCGCTCATGCGGTCAACCGCGTGACGGAAGGTCTCGTGGCCATGCATCACCGTCTTGCCGGTCGCCTTCGGGGTGAAGATCAGCCCGGCCTTGTCGCCGTCGGCACCGAGGATCACGCGCCCGATCCGGCCCTCCGCGGCGCCGCGCAGAACGACGGCACCGGCGCCGTCGGCGAAGACGGCGGCGGTGCCGCGGTCGTCGGGGTCGGTCAGCCGGGTCATCATGTCGGCGCCGACCAGCAGCACCAGGTCGGCGCGGCCGGACTCGATCTGCCCGCAGCCGAGCGCCAGCCCAGAGACAAAGCCGGTGCAGGCGGCGTTGAGGTCGATCGCACCGGCGTTGACGGCGCCGATCGCGGCGGCGACGCGGGGCGACGCGCCCGGCATCAGCTCGTCGTTGCTGGTCGTCGCGACGAGCACCAGGTCGACCTCGGAGGGGTTGACCGCGGCGGCCGCGAGAGCGCGGGTTGCGGCGGCGGCGGCGAGCTCGAAGAGGGGTTCGGAGGGGTCGGCGACGCGGCGCTCGGAGATGCCGGTGCGGCGCACGATCCAGCTCTCATCGATCCCCAGGCAGTCGGCGATCGGCGCATTGGTGACGACGGCCTCGGGCACGGCGACGCCGAGGCCGGCGATCTCGGCTCCGGTGCGCGGCGGCGGCGAGGGGACGGTCCCGATCGGGACGGCGGCGGTCTCAGCGCTCATGCGCCGACCGCCTCCGTCTCCGCCAGGGAGCTCGCCTCGGCGTCGGGAAGGGTGCGGCGGACGAGGCCGGTGAGGACGTCGCCGGGTCCGGTCTCCAGAAACGTCCGCGCGCCCGCACCCTCCATCGCCGCCAGCGTCCTGCACCAGATCACCGGCTCGGTCAGCGCCGCCGCGAGGCGGTCGCGGGGGCCGTCGAAGGGGGCGGCCGCGGTGGAGGAGTAGACCGGCAGTGTCGGCTCCCGGAACTCGACCTGGTCGAGGGCGGCGCGGAAGGCCTCGGCGGCGCCGGCCATCAGCGGCGAGTGGAAGGCGCCGGCGACCGGCAGCCGAATCGCCTTGGCGCCGTTGGCGCGCAGCTCCGCGCGGGCCTCGGATATCGACTCGGCCGCGCCGGAGAGGACGAGCTGGCCGGGGGCGTTTTCATTGGCGACGGTGAGCTCGAAACGGGCGGCGATCTCCCGCACCGCCGGCTCCTCGCCACCGAGCGAAGCGAGCATCCCGCCGGGGGTCTGCTGCGCCGCCTCCTCCATCAGGCGGCCGCGGACGACCGCCAGGCTCAGGCCCTGCTCGTCACCGAGGGCACCGCCGGCGACCAGCGCCGCCAGCTCGCCGAGCGAGTGGCCGGCGACCATTTCGCCGACCGGGCTGCCGGCCTGCTTCCAGTGAGCGAGGCTGGCGCAGTAGAGGGCCGGCTGGGCGAGGTGGGTGCCGTCGGCGATGTGCTCGAAGGGGTCGAGGCCTAGCTCCGAGCGCGCCTGCTCCAGCAGGTCGGGCCGCTGGGCCGCGGCGACCGCGGCCATGCCGGAGGTCTGGCTCCCCTGGCCGGGGAACAAAACTGCGGTGCGTGCACTCGCGCTTGCCATCGATTCATAGTGGTCCCGAGGGCGGCGAAGGTGACGTCAAATAACTCCGCTCCCCTCCGTTCGGGGGGATGGAAGGCGACGGTCGGGGGGTGCTTTGGAGCGGTTCCCGCCGCGACCCCGGCTGAGTGTGGTCGCAGCGGGAACCGCTCGGGGTTCGAGGCGGCGGCGGGTGGAGGTGAGGATGCGGTGGACGTAGGTTGGCCGGTACTTGACCTGGTGGTGGGTGAAGCGCAGGGGCGTGAGCCCGGATGCGGTGTGGGTCTGATCGCGTTCGATGTCGCGGCCCTGGGCGAGCGGGGTGCGGTGGTAGCGACGGCCGTCGGTCTCGACCACGAGGTCTAGCTCGGGCCAGAAGAGGTCGACCTCGAAGTCGTTGACGATCTCCCCGGTCTTCCTGGCTGGATAGGGCGGGCCTGGTTCTGACCCTCAAGCCCTCGCGGCGCGGTTCGGACGTGCCCTGCACGCTCACTTCGATCACCCCGTTGCGCTCCTCGCAGATTCCATAGAGGGCGCCGGCGCTTCGGTGCGAGAGGCAGGCGCCCTCGCCGCAGGCCAGGATCGCCGCCATCCACCTTCCCTTGGGGGAGAGCCCCCTGCGGCCGACGGCGTAGACGCCACGGGTTACGAGATGCAGGCGGCCCGACCTGACCCGGTGTCTGACCGCTTTCGGGCTGAAGCCGAGGGCCAGCAGCTGCCGTCGTGCGATCACCCCATGCTGCTCTCGCGCCAACCTCCAGGCCCGGGCGCTTCGCCCTTCCGAGTTTGGTGTCCCCATAGGGGCACCAAAGTCGGAAGGGCGGTTGGGGTCTCCCCCTAGACGAGGATCCGGAGGCGCTGCGCCTGCCGCGTGGCCTCGGCGCGGTTGCGGACGCCGAGCTTGCGGTAGATCGCGCTGGTGTGCTCCTTGACCGTGTGCGGGGAGAGGTGCAGGTGGCCGGCGATCTCTTTGTTGGTGGAGCCGGTGGCGATCAGCGACAGCACCTCCTGCTCGCGTTCGGAGAGCGGCGAGTCCAGCGGCGCCTGGTCGGCGAAGACCTCGGTTCCCAGCGAGACCATCCGCACCGCCTTGACGACATCGACTGCGGACCAGTCCTTGGAGATGAAGCCAGAGGCGCCGGCGGAGCGGGCGACGTTGGGGGAGATGACGCCGGCGCCGGAGATCAAGAGCACCCGGGTGCCGGGGCTGACCGAGCGGATCTCCTCGCAGACCTCTGCCCCGGACTCGCTGCCGAGCAGCATGTCGACGAGGGCCACCTCGGGACGGAGTTTGCGGCAGGTCTCGACCGCTTCGGCCCCATTGGAGGCGGCGAGGCAGCGCTCGACCCAGCTCTGGCGCTCGAGCAGGAGCCGGAAGCCCCACTGGACGACGTCGTGGTCGTCGACGACGAGAACGCGCAGCTTTCCCTCCTCGGCGGCCATCAGCTGGACGCCCCCACCGGGACGACGAGGCGGACGCGCCAATATCCCGCACGAGGCGAGCCGAACTCGATCAGGCCCTCGTAGCGGAGCGCCTCCAGCGCCGCCAGGCGCAGTCCAAGGCCGCCACCTTTGGTCGCGCGCCCGTCGCGGGCGCCGTCGTTTTCGACCGCGAGCGTGAAGGTGTCGCCGTCGGAGGTGACGCGGACGTCGATCACGGTCGGGTGTCCGTGGCGGTCGGCATTGCGCAGCGCCTCGTTCAGCACCGACTGCGCCAGCGGCTCGAGGTCGGTGGGGACGGCGACGCCGTCTTCCCACTGCAGGCGCACGTCCTCGCGACGCTCGAGCAGGCGCGCCAGAACCTGGTCGAGTCCGACCTGCTTGCCGCGCAGCGGCGGTCCCACCGGCCGCGTCAGCGCGTGGCGGAGGTCGGCGACGACCGAGCGCAGCTCCTCCTGGCAACGGCGGCGCTCGTCGGCCGAGAGACCGCGCTCGGAGCCGAGCGCGAGGGCCACACCGAAGAGCCGCTGGATCGCGTTCTCGTGCAGTTCCCGGGTCAGCTCGACGCGTTCGGCCAAGCGCCGCTCGCTTTCGCGCTGCTCGGTCGAGTGCTCGACGCTGGCGGTCAGCGCCGCCAGCCGGCCCAGAGTCAACATCGTCTCCCGCTCGCCGTCGTCGAGGGTGAAGTCTTCACCGCCTCGGTCGGCGAAGATCACGCCGAGCCAACGGCGGGCGGCGGAAATCGGCGTGCAGGTGATCGTCGGCGTGTCGGCGAGCTCGGCGTAGCGGTCGGGCACGTGGCCGGAGAGGCTGCCGGAGACTTCGACCACCCGGTCCTCTTCCAGCGCCAGCCGCGCGATCGGCGTCTCGTCGAGCGTGCCCTCGATCCGCTGCACCAGTTCCGGGTCGACCCCGTGCGAGCCCATCGGGATCACCGTCCGGTAGGTGTCGTCGTGCAGCAACAGCGCCGCGCGGCGCATCGAGGTCAGCGAACAGACGGCGCGACAGACGCGGTCGTAGAAGACCCCCGATTCGGTCGCCGCGTCGAGTTCGGCCAGCAGCCCCACGAGCACCTCGACGGTTCCAGCTCTAGGAGCCGGAACGCTCGCAGCAATACCCGAGGTGGCCATCCACCTCACACTACGCCGCCGCGAATCGCTCAGGCGGGGTTTTGCGTTCGGATGGAGTGGAGACGTACAAAAGCGGGGTCGTCCTCTCCCAGCAGGTCGGCCATCGTCCCGGCCGCCGCATCGATGTCCTCAGGCGTGGCCAGCGCGACCGCCTCGATATCGGCCCAGTCCTTGGTGCGATCGAACATCGACTTGAAGATGACGAGCGAAGCGCAATCGAGGACCGGGACCTGGCGCCCCTCCAGCGGCACCCACACGACCGCGCCGGCGACCGCCTCGTGCAGGGGGATGGTGTTGAGGAAGACGTCGACGGGGACACCGTCCCAAAAGAGCCGCGTCTGACCGTCGCGCTCGACCGCCGCCACGTCCCTCGCCGTGACCCGGACCCCATCCGGCAGCGCGCCGAGAACCGCGGCGGCATCGCCGGCGTCGCGGAAAATGTTGACGTCGAGGTCGCGGGTGCCGCGCGGCTCCTCGACGCCCTATCAACGCTGCTCAGGGGCGGCCGCCTCGTCGGCGACGACGACGATCGCGTCGTTTTCCACCCGTCCGGCCGGGATCGAGTGATCCCCTGCCATCAGTTTCTCCAGCGGCCCGCGCTTCTCGGCGCCGGTGACGAGGAAGAGGATCTGGCGGGCGGCGTCGATCGCGGGGTAGGTGAGGGTCATCCGTGGGTGGCCCTGATACTCGCCGCCGGTCATCGCCACGTGGCGGTCGTCGACCTCGAGCACCGGGTCACCGGGGACGAGCGAGGCGGTGTGGCCGTCGGGGCCGAGCCCGAGATGGATCAGGTCGAAGGGGTTGGGCAGGGTGTTTTCGTAGTCGCGGGCAGCCCCGTCGAGATCGCGCTGGGTGACCGGCATCGGCCGCAGCGCCGGCTGGTGCTCCATCGAGAGCCCGAGCACCATGTGGGTGAGGTTGCGGTCCTCGCTGCCGGGCGAGGCGACCCGCTCGTCGACCTGGAAGAGCTCTGTCTCCGCCCACGGCATCTGCTCGAGTTCGCCGAGGATCGCCAGCATCGCCCAGGGCGAGCGGCCGCCGCTCATCGCGATGCCGAAGACACCGCGCTCGGCGACCGCCGCCGCGCCGGCCTCGGCGATCAGCTCCGCCGCCCGCCGCGCCGCCGCGCGCTCGTCACCGACGACCTCGAGCCGGGGCGCCATCGCCGGGCTCCTAGCTCGGCTTCTCGTCGTGGCCGCCGAACTGTTTGCGCATCGCCGAGAGGATCCTGTCGCCGAAGTCGCCGAGCCCGCGCGAGTAGAAGCGCTCATGCAGGGCGGTGGTCAGGACCGGCGTCGGCACGCCCTCGTCGATCGCCGCGATCGCCGTCCAGCGGCCCTCGCCGGAGTCTGAGACCCGGCCGGAGAACTCTGCCAGCTCAGGCGATTCCTGCATTGCCGCCGCCGTCAGATCGAGGAGCCAGGAGCCGACGACGCTGCCGCGGCGCCAGACCTCGGCGACCTCCGGCAGGTCGAGGTCGTACTGGTAGTACTCGGGGTGGTCGAGCGGGGCGGTCTCGGCGTCGGCTTCGCGCTCGACCTTGCCGGCGTTGGCGTTCTTGAGCACGTTCAGGCCCTCCGCGTAGGCGGCCATGATCCCGTACTCGATCCCGTTGTGGACCATCTTCACGAAGTGGCCGGCGCCGTTGGGGCCGCAGTGCAGGTAGCCGTTCTCCGAGGGCGAGGGCTCGCCGCTGCGGCCGGGCGTGCGCTCCGCCGACTCGACGCCCGGCGCCAGCGAGGCGAAGATCGAGTCGAGCCGCGCCACCGCCCCGTCGGGGCCGCCGATCATCAGGCAGAAGCCGCGCTCGAGGCCGAAGACGCCGCCGCTGGTGCCGCAGTCGACGTAGTCGATCCCCTGCTCGCCGACTTCTCCGGCGCGGCGGATGTCGTCGCGGTAATAGGAGTTGCCGCCGTCGATGATCGCGTCGCCGGAGTCGAGCACCGCGGCCACGTCCTTGACCGTCTGCTCGGTGATCTCGCCGGCCGGGACCATCACCCAGACCGAGCGCGGCGCGCTCAGCTTCGAAGCCAGGTCCGCCAGCGAGGAGGCGCCCTCCGCTCCGTCGGCGGCGAGGGCCGAGACCGCGTCGGGGTTGACGTCATAGGCGACGATCTTGTGGCCGTCCTTCATCAGGCGACGGGCCATGCCCGCTCCCATGCGGCCGAGGCCGACGATTCCGAGTTCCATTCCAACGACCTCCGAGTGAGCGCTGCGGGACGGGGTGCAGCCGCATCGTACTTTCACCGCAGCCGGAGCGAGTAGCCTGCTCGACGCATGGCCAAGGCACACAAGGAGACTGCCGCCGGGGTCCTGGCGATCTTCGGGATCAGCGGCGACCTGGCGAAGAAAATGACCTTCCGGGCGCTCTACCGGCTGGAGCACTCGAAGAAGCTGCTGACGCCGATCGTCGGCGTCGCGATCGACGAGTGGGACGACGCGAAGCTGCGCGCCCATGCGCGCGCGGCGATCGAGGGCACGGTCTCCGAGCCCGACGAGGAGGTGATCGCCCGTCTCGAAGAGCGGCTCTCCTACGTGCAGGGCGACTACGGCGACGAAGCCACCTTCGAGCGGGTCAAGGTGGCGCTGAAGGGAGCCGCGAACCCGGTCTTCTACCTGGAGATCCCGCCCTTCCTCTTCTCCACCGTGGTCAAAGGGCTCGGCAGGGCCGGCCTGACCGACGGCGCCCACGTGGTGATCGAGAAGCCGTTCGGCCACGACCTCGCCTCGGCGCGGGCACTGAATGCCGAACTGGCCGAGGTGCTGCGTGAGGAACAGATCCTCCGCATCGACCATTACCTCGGCAAGGAGCCGGTGATGGACATCACCTACCTGCGCTTCGTCAACTCGATCCTCGAGCCGGTCTGGAACCGCGACCACATCTCGCACGTGCAGATGACGATCGCGGAGAACTTCGGGGTCGACGATCGTGGCCGCTTCTACGACGCGGTCGGGGCGATGCGCGACGTGATCCAGAACCACGCCCTGCAGGTGCTGGCGCTGATCGCGATGGAGCCGCCGACCGGCAACCACCACGACTCGATCCGCGACAAGAAGCTGGAGCTGTTCAAGGCGATGCGGACGACCGACCCCCACCGCTACGTGCGCGGCCAGTACGACGGCTTCCTCGACGTCAAGGACGTCGACCCGAACTCGACCACCGAGACCTTCGCCGCGGTCGAGCTCGAGGTCGACAACTGGCGCTGGAGCGGCGTCCCCTTCTTCATCCGCGCCGGCAAGTGCCTGCCGGCCAAGGCCAGCGAGGTGACCGCGGTCTTCCGCCGCCCGCCGCAGCTCGGGATCGGTCACGGCAAAACGCCGGAACCGAACAAGATGACCTTCAGGATCGAGCCGACCCCCGGCTCGAGGATGCGGATGTACGCGAAGAAGGCCGGCGTCGAGGAGTTCGAGCCGGCCGATCTCGAGGTCCTCTTCGAGCGCACCCCCGGCGAAGATCCCGAGCCCTACGAGCGCCTGCTCGGCGACGCGATCGCCGGCCGCCACACCCTCTTCACCCGCCAGGACGCGATCGAAGAGACCTGGCGGATCGTGCAGCCGATGCTCGACGACCCCGGTCCGGTGCTCCCCTACGAGCCCGGCACCTGGGGACCGCAGGCGGCCGACGATCTGCTGCGCGGGGTCGCCACCTGGTCCGAACCCTGGTTGCCGGAAACCGAAGCCGACAAGGTGCTGGGCTTTTAGTCGCAGGATGGGCGGGCGCCGCGGGGGGAGCCGCCTGCGGGCGAGGTTTACGTTCTCGGCACCTCCCCCCGCACCGCCCGCCGCCCAGCCGCCTATGGTGCTTAGCTCGATGACCACGGGCGAACAAGCGGATCAACTGCTGCACGAGCTCGGCTATGCGGAGTGGCGAACGGGGCAGCGCGAGGCGGTGGTCGCGGCGCTGGAAGGGCGCGACTCGCTGATCGTGATGCCGACCGGCGGCGGTAAGAGCCTCTGCTACCAGTTGCCCGGCCTCGCTAGCGAGGACCTGACGATCGTCGTCAGCCCCCTGATCGCGCTGATGCGCGACCAGTGGCTGCGGCTGACCGCGGCCGGCAAGCCGGTGACGATGATCTCCTCGGGGATGGACGAAGGCGAATCCTGGGCGGCGCTGGACGACGTCCGCAGCGGCGAGGCGCGGATCGTCTACTGCGCACCCGAGCGCTTCGCCTCGCAGGCATTCCTCGAGGCGCTCTCCTCGCGCAAGGTCGACCTGCTCGCGGTCGACGAGGCGCACTGCGTCTCCGAGTGGGGCCACGACTTCCGCCCCGACTACCTGCGGCTGCCGCAGATCGCCGAGCGGCTGGGGCGGCCGACGGTGATGGCCTGCACGGCGACGGCGACGAAGCCGGTCGCGGCCGAGATCGCCCAGCGCTTCGGGATGCGCGAGCCGCTGCAGGTGCGCTCGGGCTTCGACCGGCCGAACCTCTCCTTCGACGTGGTCGCGCTCGAGGGCAAGGGCTCGGTTGGGCGCCGCCAGGCGCTGCTGGAGGCCGGGCTCGCCGACCCCGCCAACCTCCCCGCGATCGTCTACTGCGGCACCCGCAAGGACACCGAAGCCGTCGCCGAGCAGCTGCGCGAGGTGGGGGTGGCCGCCGTCCCATACCACGCCGGGCTGGATTCCGAGCGCCGCAGCGCCGTGCAGGAGCGGTTCATGGCCAGCGACAGGGGGGTGATCGTCGCCACCAATGCGTTCGGCATGGGCGTCGACAAGGCCGACGTGCGCTCGGTCTGGCACATGACGATCCCGACCAGCGTCGAGGCCTACTACCAGGAGGCCGGCCGCGCCGGGCGCGACGGGCTGCCCTCGCGGGCGGTGATGCTGGCGCTGAAGATGGACCTCGGCCGCCTCGTCCGTTTCAACGAACAGCGGGCCGGCGACCCCGAGCTGGCGATCGCCCACGAGCGCGGCTGGCGCGCCTACCACTCGATCAAGGCCTTCATCTACGGACTCGACTGCCGGCGCCAGTCGCTGCTCGCCCACTTCGGCGACCGCACCGCCGGGGCGCCGCTGGAGCGCTGCTGCGACGTCTGCGACATGCTCGACTGGCTGCCCGACCCGGAAACGATCGCGGTCCGCAAGCCGGCCAGCTCCGGCTCCCGCAGCTCCTCCCCCGCTCCCGACCTGTCCCCCGCCGACGCCCCCCTGTTCGAGGCGCTCAAAACCTGGCGCCTCACCGCCGCCGTCGGCAAACCCGCCTACACGGTCGCCAGCAACAAGACGCTGTCCGCGATCGCCGCCACCCGCCCCACCGACGAGCAGTCCCTTCTGGTGATCAGCGGCGTCGGCCCCGCCTTCATCGCCAAGTTCGCGCCGGAGGTGCTGGCGATAGTCGCCGAGCACGCCGCGCCCCTCGCCGACGCGGCGTAGCCCGGCGCGCTCAGCGCTGGTCGGCTTCGCGGTCGGTCTGGCGATCGGAAACGGCGACGCCGTCGCCGTCAAGCTCGTGCTCGCGATCGACGGCCCGCGCTTCGTCGAGCTCGGCCTCGGCCCGTGCCCGCTTCGCCTTCTCCTCGGCGAGGTCGGCCTCGGCCCGGCGCTCGTCCGCGCGAGAGCGATGGTGCTGGACGTCGTCCTGCTTTGCCCGGACCTGGGTCCGCGCCAGCTCTTTCTTCTCAGCCGCCTTGCGCGAATAGGCCAGGATCATCGCGGCCACGATCAAGACCGCGACGACGATGACGATGATTCCAACGGTCGACATATCCATTCCTTTCCCTCGTAGGCCACCCCAGTCCCCGCCCAGGCCCCCGAGGAAACCGCCGATGGGCCGATTTGTTGACCCACAGGCGACAAATCGGCCCATCGGCCGCTGGTTTTTCAGCAGCCGGGCTTGGGCTTGAAGGGAGTGGTGAACTCGCCGGGTGGGAGTTGCTCGATCTCGTCGTAGAAGAGGCCGGCGTGCTCGATGTCGAGCTTCTGCTTGGCCGGGCGCCAGCGCACAGCCATGCCTCCGTAGAAGTCCTCCTGGCTCTTGGCGAGGCGCTCGTAGTGTTCGGTCAGCAGCGCGGCCAGGTCGGGATCCTGCGGCAGCTTCGCCCGCCAGTCCACGTCGACGTCATGAACGGGCCGGAATTTCGTCGTGACCGGCAGCATCGCCTTGACTTCGATCTCGACCTCATTGCCCTTGGGGGCGAAGGAGGTGTTGGCTTCGACTTCGATCTTGGAGGTGAAGCGCCAGTCGCCGGCGATGCCGGGGGCGCAGCGCTTGGCGTAGGTGAGGGCGCTGGCACCGGTCGTCTGGCTGGTCTTGATGAAGTGCTTGAAGGTGTAGTTCCAGCCGGCGCTGGCAGCAGGAGCGAGCAGTGCCAGCCCGGCGGCAACCACGATCAGGACTGCGATCCCCTTCGCCTTCATTGCCCACTCCTACCACGGTGACCCGGTCGTGCTCAACCCTTGGCCGGATGATCGAAAAGGGGGTGAGGGTCGGCTCAACCGAGCTACAGTTGGAGAGTGCTCCGCGTCGGCGGGCTCCGCGCCCAGATCAGGATCGGCCTCGCGGTCGTCGCGCTGGCCATCGCGGTCGGCTGGGTGAGCACCGGCTCCGCCGCTGCCGCGATCACCCTGCGCGACGCCGACGGCAAGAAGCTCGCCAACTTCGGCAGCGTCGCCTGCAAGACGAGCAAAGCCAAGGGCTTCACCGGCACCGCCAGCGCCAGCGGCTGGGCGCTGACCGTCCGCATTCAGCCGTTCGGCGGTTTCGGCTTCTACCACGTGGGCTACGGCCCCGGCGGCAAGGCCAGGTTTTTCGTGCGCTCCGGGGGCACCACCTTCAGCAACACGGTGAAGCCGCCAGACAGCGAACTGCCGGAAACCGGCGAGGGCGGGAACATCGGCTTCCCAGGCGGCGGCGACAAGATCGGGGTCAGCTTCGGCACGGCCTTCAGAGCGGGCAACACGCTCGAGTACGCGTCGCTCGGTGGGCTCGCGCCCTGCTCTTGATCAGCGCGGCTTGCCCTGAACGGTCGGCAGTTCGACCGTGAGGTCTGACGCGCGGACGGTGAAGGGGAAGTTGCCGGCCTGGTAGGTCGGGGCGTCGCGGCCGAGCAGCTGCAGCTGGACCGTGTGGCCCTTGGCGAAGTGGTAGCCGTTGCCGTGGAGCTGGAACTCGATCCTTCCGCCCTGGCCGTTTTCGAGCGCGTAGACGCCGCGGCTGATCAGCGTCTGCATCCCTTCCGGAGAGATGTCCCAGAGCCGGGCGACGATCTGGCCGTACTGGCCGGTGGAGGAGATCCTGGTCGCGATCGTCGGCAGGCCGAGCATCGTGAATCCGTTCTCGACCGGGCGGGAGAAGACGGCGGTGTTGGGCTCGGCCGTGACCGGGATCGCCTTGCAGGCTTCGGTCGTGCCGAAGGTCGGCTCGAAGGCTTTGGCGACGCCGGGCACCCCGCCGGCGGAAGTGAATTCCTGCGTCGCCGCGGAGCTGATGGCGAAGCGGCCGGGGTGCAGTTCTTTCCACAGCTTCGCCTTGAACGGTCCCCCGTCGGACGCGGTGAGCGGGCAGGTCTGGGTGAAGGCGGTGACCGAGCCGGGTGCCGGCCCGCGCTTCCTGGCGCCGAGCAGGTTGTGGGCAAAGAACCGCGCCGCCTGGTTGTTGAAGGCGTGGTTCGCGGTCGGCTTGTTGGAGCCGCGGCTGTGGCCGAGGTCGCCGAGCTGCAGGCTGGGCGCCAGGGCCGGGTCGCTCTTGCGCAGGTAGGCGTAGACGCGCAGTGCCTGTTCGGGCGGGAAGAGGTCGTCGGTCCAGCCGCTCTCGATCAGCAGTGGCGCCGTTCCTTCGAAGCCCTCGAGGAAGCGGATCGGGTAGCCGCCGCTGTTGCGGTAGATGCTGGCCAGGGCACCCTGCGCGGCCGGCGCGAGCGGCGCCCCCGCCTGGATAGAGGCGAAGTCCTGGGTGACGTTGGCCTCGGTGTCGGTGCAGGGCGTCGAGGCCGGGGCGCCGCCGCAGTAGTAACCGTTGAGGAAGCCGGTCAGGTAGAGGCCGCTGAGGTAGCTGGCGATCGGGATCCCGAACGGTTCCAGGCTCTGACCCTTCGGCGCGACCTCGGTGTCGAGGTAGCGGCCGTTGGGGATCAGGGCCGCGACCAGGTCGGACCAGGGCCAGCGGGGATAGGCGGCGGCGATCCGCATCTTCTTGCCATCGGGGCTGCGCCAGGGCACGAGCTTGCCGTCGGGCTTGCGGATTTTGTCGCGCAGGAAGGCGAGCTCCATGCTCTGACCGCCGCCGTAGGAGATCCCGGTGACGCCGATCGCCCGCGGCTTGGTCACCCCTTCGTCGGCCAGCAGGCCGAGCAGGTACTGAGTGTCGCGGGCCTCGAAGCGGCTGTCGGCGAGGCGGACGTAGCCGAGCCCGCAGGGGCCGGCGTGGTCGCCGTTGGGCCCGCCGCCGCAGGAGTCGCCGAAACCGCGGGCGCTGTAGTTGACGACGGCGTAGCCGCGGCGGGCGAAGAAGTTGTTGTTGTAGCGGTAGATCGTCGAGCCGTTGCCGGCTTCGTCGGGGGCCGGCCCGCCCGGGCTGGTCGTCTCGAAGTTGGTCTTGTCGCCGCCGAAGCCGTGCAGCATCACGATCGTCGGGAACGGGCCTTCGCCGCTCGCCGGCAGGGTCACGTCGACGTCGAGCGGGACCCCGTCGAAGGAGGGGATGCGGCTGGCGCGGTCGACGGTCGGGCAGAAGCGGACGCCGTTCTCGGCCAGACAGGTGTGACCGAACGGGGCCGAGGCGGAGGCGCTGGCACCGGCCGGAGCGATCAGGGCGGTGACAGGGATCGCCCAGGCAGCCACCCGATAGAGAAATCTCCTCACCGAGAAGCGAGCATACGCCCGTCTTCGCGTGTTCGGGGAAGCATGTCCCCCGGCCGCCTGAAGAAGTCACGAATGGTCCACCTGCGTCCTCACCTCACCGCCCTCGCCGGCACGCTCGCGGTCGCCGCGATCGCCCTCGCCGTGCTGGCGCTGGCGGGCTCGGCCCGGGCCGGCATCCTCGAACCTCCCGGCAAGAAGGTCTACTTCGGCGTCTCCGACACCGGCGACATGGCCGACTTCGGCGCTTTCAGCACCGACACCGCCCACCACCCGGCGGTGATCCAGTCCTTCCGCACCTGGGGCAGCGACTTCCCGGAGTCGATCCGCCGCTGGCAGACCGCGCGGGCACGGCCGATGCTCCACATCACCACCGCCGACAACAACGACGGCCACGAGCTGATCAGCCCGGCGGCGATCGCCAACGGCGGCGGCGACGAGTACCTGCTGCGCCTCAACAAACTCTTCTGGAGCAAGAAGATGGCGGTCTACATCCGGCCGCTGGGCGAGCCCAACCGCTGCCTCAACGTCTACGCCGCCTACGACTGTGAGGGCAACGCCCGCGACGCCGCCCACAGCACCCGTGCCTACAAACGCGCCTTCCGCCGCATCTACATCCTCGTCCACGGTGGCGGCAAGGCGGGCACGATCAACACCCGCCTCGCCGAAGCGGGCCTGCCGCCGCTGACCGTCGACGCCACCGGCCTGCCGGCGGCGCCGGTCGCCGTGGTCTGGAGCCCGCTCCCAGCCGGCTCCCCAACCGTCCCCCAGAACCGCCCGCGCCACTTCTACCCCGGCTCCAAGTGGGTCGACTGGGCCGGCACCGACTTCTACGCCGGCTACGCCGACTGGAAATCGCTCAACGGCGTCTACAAGCGCTTCAAGGGCAAGCCCTTCGCGATCACCGAGTGGGGCGTCGAAGCCGGCGACGACCCCGACTTCGTCAGCCGCCTCTTCCAGTGGGTCAAAACCCATCCGCGGGCGAAGATGATGGTCTACTACCAGGACTTCGGTTCCAGCTCTAGCTACCGGATCCAGAACTGGTCGGCCAGCCTCTCGGTCCTCAGGGACCGTCTCCACTCGCCGCTTTTTCCGTCCTACGCGAAGGGCTTCCCGCGGCTACCGCCGCCGCCACCCGGCGGGCTCGCGCCTGGGCGTTAGCCACCGCGCAGGGCATGGGGTCCTTGCGGTGGGCACTGGTCGTGGCCGGCACGTTCGGCTTCGGCGTCTGCGGTTCGTCGAACGGAGAGCCCGGCGAACCCCCGATCGGAGCACCGCCGTCGCCAAACTCACCTATATCCCTCCAGGGGCTCAAAGAGCCACGCATCCCCCTCCAGACCCACCCCGTCCAGGAGTGGCCCATGGCCGGAACCCTCGTCGAGGACGGTCGCCCGGGGACCGTGATCGCACGACCGGCGACATCCGGGTCGTGCTCGCGAGACGGAGGCTGCCGCTACGTCTTGATCGCCCTTCCGAGTTTGGTGCCCTTCTGGGGGCCTCAAACTCGGAAGGGCGTCACGGCCTTGCGTTCGATCGCGCGGCTTTGGCTCTCGTCCGAGCGGCCGCTGCCAGGCGCTGCGCCCGGGCCTGAGCCCTGGCCACCGCCAGGTGCCCGGCGCGCACCTGAGCGGCGAGGCGTTTGCCTTCGTTGCGCGCTTTGACGCGGGCGTCTTTGGCCAACTCTCGCAACACGATCCCCGGCACCTTGCCTTCGCGCCGCAGTTTCACCCGCGCCGCCCGCAGCCGTTTGACGTTGTAGGGCTGCAGCGCCGTGATCGAGGAGTAGCCGGTCAGGTAGATGCGGTGGCCGTCGGAGATCACCGGCGAGTAGGTGCCGTAGGGGTAGGTGAAGACGCGGCGGCCGCTGCGCATCATGAAACCGCTCGTCGTCTTGTTCGTGAACTCGGCGACGTAGACGATGTCGCCGACGCCGGAGAGCGAGCCGATCACCTGGCCGCCGGCGCTGCGGCTCCAGCGCTCGCTGCCGTCCTTGGCGTCGAGCGCGTAGACGTTGCCGTCGAAGGAGCCGATGAAGACGGTCGGCGGACTGTGGCGGGTGGTCGAGACGGTCGGTCCCGAGTAGACGTAGCCGCCGGTCGAGAAACTCCAGGCGAGCTCGCCGTCGCGGGTGGAGTAGCTGTAGACGCGGCCGTCGTTGTTGCCGGAGTAGACGCGGCCGAAGGCGACCGCGGGGGTCGAGTAGAAGGCGCCGGAGCCGCCGAAGCCCGGCCCCAGCGAGCCGGCCTGCCAGACCAGCTTGCCGCTCTTGGCGTCGACCGCGTTCATGTGGCCGCCGTAGTCGCCAACGAAGAGGCGGCCGCCGTAGTAGGCGGGCGCGGCCTTGATCTCGCCCCCCAGCTGAGTGCTCCAGCGCACCTCGCCGGTGACCGTGCTGAGCGCAAACAGCTCGCCGTTCTCGCAGCCGAAGTAGACGGTGTTGTCGATCACCAGCGGCGAGGACTCGGCCCGGCCGGGCAGCTCGCGCTTCCAGATCGTCCGCCCGGTTTTCGCGTCGAGCTTGACGATGTGGCCGGGCACGAGGTTGACGATGTAGAGGCGGTGCTTGGCGTAGGCCGGCGAGGAGGCGTTGAGGGTGCCGATGCGCCGCTCCCAGAGCGTGCGCCCGGATCTGGCGTCGAGCGAGAAGGCGTAGCCGTTGTTGTTGACCGCGTAGAGAGTGCCGCCGACGAAGATCGGCGGGAACTCCAGCAGCGGCCGGTCGGTGTAGCGCCAGAGCTTGCGGAACGGCGGCACGATCCCTTTTGCCGGCATGTAGCGGGTGCGGGCCGGGTTGAGGCCGAACAACGGCCAGTTCAGCGTTTTCGCCCGCGGCGGCGGCGCTTTCGGTTTCTGCGGTTCGAAGACGACGTCTTCGTTGTGGACGTCGGGCGGCCGCTTGAGCTCGTTGTAGGCGATCAAGACGCCGAAGATCGCCAGCACCCCGGCCGCGATCAGCGCCATCGCCAGCGTCCGGTGCTGCTCCCAGAAGCGCCGCGGATGCCGCAGCAACAGGAGTGCGTCGCGGATGCGGCGGGCCTTGGGCCCGCCCTCAGCCATTCGCCGCCGCGCGCCGCTCGGACTCGGTTGCGATTCCCTTGATCAGCACCTTGACCCCCTGCTTGGTCGCGGCGACGACGACGCCACCGCCGATCGGCACGGTCGGGATCGTCTTCACCGCGTAGACCATCCGCGTGTCCCCGCCCTCGGGAATGAGCTCGACCGTGCCCACGTGGTCGCGGACCGGCAGGCCGGAGAGCAGCTTGTAGGAGAAGCGCTCAGGCGGCCGGTAGGCGACGACTTCCTCGCGCAAAGGGGGTCCGACGCCGCTGAGCACGCGAACCGCGCCGACTCCGTTGGGCGCCGGCTCCCCCTGCCGCTCCAGCTCCGCCCTGCGCAGCGGCGTCATCCGCGCGTAGAGCCGGTGATCGGTGAGCACGTCGAAGACCGTTTGCGGCGGCGCCGCGATCTGCCGCTCGATGGTGAAGCTCGCCATCGAGGAAAGGCTACGTGATCGACCCTCGGTTCAACGCCCAGCGCTGCGGGTCTGACTCCGCGACCGAGTGCGCTTCCCCGCGCGCGGCCATGTTGTCGAGCACGGCGAGGACGATCTGCAGGAGGAATCCGGTGGTCGGCGAGCGCAGGTTCTCGGGGCCGACGATCTCGGCGACGACGTCGAAGGCGGTGTGCTCGCCGCCGCCGAGGACGCCGCGGACCTTGCCCCGCAACTCCTCGATCTGGCGCCGCGCCTCGGCGATCTTCACCTCCGGGTCGCGGAACGGTTTGCCGTGGCCGGGCAGGCACAGGTTCGGCCCCAGCGGCTCGACCTTCTCCAGGCTGGTGAGGAACTCGCCGACCGGGTCGGGGGTGTGGCCGTAATCGAAGAAAAGAACCGTGCGCCCGAGCAGGTGGTCGCCGGTGATCATCAGCTCGCTCTCGGGCTGGTGCAGAACCACGTGCGAGGGCGCGTGCCCCGGCGTCTCGTAGACCTGCCAGGCGCCGTGGTCGGTCACCACCTCGACGCCGGGCAGGAGCTCGCGGTCGGGCTCGCGGATCGCGTCGATGGTGGGGTCGCCGTCCTCCTGTGCGCGCTCGGAGCGGTAGCGCTCCAGGGCGGCCGCCGGGACGCCGCTCTGCCGCGCCACCTCGACCCTCGCCTCGACCGCAGCGGCCGGGTCGGAGGCGAGCAGGCGGATGTGCCCCCAGGCCGGGTGGATCCAGAGCTCGCACTCGGCGGCATCGGTGATCGGTGCCGCCAGCCCGTAGTGGTCGGAGTGCGAGTGGGTGCAGACCAGGAGGTCGATGTCCTCGACCGAGAAGCCGCTCTGCGCCAGCGCCAGTTCGAAGCTGCGCATCCGCCCCTTGCCGCCGATGCCGGTGTCGAAGAGGACGAGCCCGTCGCCGGCCGCGAGCACCCAGGCGTTCCCGTGCGGGACTCCGGGCCAGGGCAGGGCCAGACGCAACCGCCAGATCCCCGGCAGGATCTTTTCCGCCCGCGGTGCGACCGCTCGTGGATCGGAAGCCATCGCCATGGATCCTCGCAGCCGCCGCCCCGGCCGGCGGCTAGGGACGCTCGAACTCTTGGAGGACTCCGGCAACGGCGAAACAGAGGGCGCCGGTGAGCGTGCCCCAGTTTGCTACGCCGACCGAGGTCAGGTCGCCGTCGGCGTGGATGAAGGAGGCGACCGCGGAAACCATGAAGAGGATCGAGCCGAGCTGGTTGACGACGGTGATCCACCAGCCCAGCTCACGCGGGCGCCAGCACGGGTACCAGCGTCCGCTCAGCTCGACCATCGCCAGGTGGCCGGAAACGAGGAAGAGGGCGCAGCCGATCATGTCGGGCGACCAGATCAGGCGGTCGGCCTGGCGCGGCGTCAGTTCGGCGATGAACGAGTCGACCAGGTTGATCGCGAAGACGAGGGTGCCGACGAAGAGGACGACCGCGGCCAGCCACTCCAGGCGCTGCCATTCCGGCGCCCACCAGCGCCAGTGGCCGGGGATGAGGAACTCGCCGCCGGCGCCCTCGCGCGGCCCGTTTACCACCTGCAGCACCGAGGCATAGCCACCGGTGCTGAAAAAGGCGCCGCCGACGAGGAAGACGCTGGCCGGCAGCAGCGGGCCGCCGACGTCAGCCTGGGCGAGGGCGGCGCCGATCGCGAACAGCGAGCCGCCGATCACGAAGGCGGTCGCGGCGATCGCGTTGATCCGGCGCAGCCGCGCCAGCGTGTCGCGATCGGCCCGCTCGCGCGCCGCCCCCAGCTCCTCGCCAAGGTCGCGCAGGATTCCGCGCTTGCGCATCGCCCGCCGGTCGCGCCTGCCGGACCGCCAACCATCGCGGTCGACGGGCCGATTTCGGGTCCATATCTCCCGGAATCGGCCCATCGGCCGCGGAGGTTACGTGAAGGTGGCGGGGTCGGGGCCGACGCGCTCGCCGACGTCGAGCGGCGCCATCGCTTCCATCTCGTCCACCTCGAGCTCGAAGTCGAAGACTTCGATGTTCTCGCGGATCCGCTCCGGCGTCACCGATTTCGGGAAGACGACGTTGCCGATCTGCAGGTGCCAGCGCAGGATCACCTGGGCCGGGGTGCGGCCGTGATGCTCGGCCAGCGCGAGGATCGCCGGCTCGGCCAGGACCTCGCCCTGGGCGAGCGGGCTCCAGGCCTCGGTGGCGACGCCGTGCTCCGCATGCCAGGCGCGCAGCTCGGGTTGCGCCAGCCGCGGGTGCAGCTCGATCTGGTTGACGGTCGGCTGCAGCTCCGCCTCGGCACGCAATCGCTCCAGCTCCTCGACGCGGAAGTTGGAGACGCCGATCGAGCGCGTCCCGCCCTCCCCGCGCAGCCGTTCGAAGGCACGCCAGGTGTCGAGGTAGCGGTCTTCGGCCGGCATCGGCCAGTGGATCAGGTAGAGGTCGACCTGCTCCAGCCGCAGCTTCTCGACGCTGCGCTCGAAGGCCCGCAGGGTCGAGCCGAAGCCCTGCTCGGAGTTCCAGAGCTTGGTCGTGACGAAGATCTCCTCGCGCGGGATCCCGGTCGCGGCAATCGCCGCCCCAACCCCCTCCTCGTTGCCGTAGATGGCGGCGGTGTCGATGTGGCGGTAGCCGCTCGCCAGCGCTTCCTCGACCACCTTCTGGGTGATCTCCGGCGGCACCTGGAACACGCCGAAGCCAAGCTGGGGAATCTCGACTCCGTCGTGCAGCTCGACGGTCGGGATCTGTGCGACGTCGCTCATCTGCGCTCCTCGTTCGGTTGCCCTCCCGCTGCGTGTACCCAACCGGGCGGGGGATATGCCGCGAGGAGGCGGGCGCTAGCTGGTGGCGAGGCCGATGGCGAGCAGCGGAAAGGCGAGCAGGATGCCGAGGAAGGCACCCATCGCGGCGCCGGTCCCGACGGAGGCGGTGCGGGCTTTGGCGCCGGCGATGACGCCGACCAAGAAGATGGCGGCGGCGATTCCGAGACCGATCCAGAAGACGGGGGGCATGACGGCGGCGACAATACCGAACCGGCGGCCGGAAACGAGCTCGCCATCGGTGCTGGAGGCTGTACGTTGAGCGCGTGAAGGCCCGGCTCGCTCGCCTCCGCATCGCGCTCCTCGGAGCCGGCCTGCTCGTGTTGGTGCTCGCCGCCCAGGCCGCGGGCGCGACCGCCGGCGAGGACGGCGGCGCCGCCGCCAAGCGCCTCGCCGCCCGCTTCGCGCCGATCACGATGCTGCGCGAACAGCAGGATCCGCCCTGCGAAACGACCGCCGAGCAGTACGAGCCGACCAGCGTCGACACCGTGCTCGGCAATCCCGACGTGGCGCTGGAGCGGGCCAAGCCAGACGGCAAGCTGGAAGAGGTCGAGCGGGGCCCGAGCGCGGCCGAGATCGCCGGCCTCGCCGACGGCTATTACATGGACCTCGAAGGCAAGGTGCTCGACGACACCTGCGTCTACGCACGCGACTTCGCGCAGCTGCTGAAGGAAGGCAGGGCGCCGCCCACCACCTACGCCCACATCGCCCGCGAGGCCGACCATTCCGGGTTCGCCCTGCAGTACTGGTTCTTCTGGTACTTCAACCAGTTCAACGACCTGCACGAGGGCGACTGGGAGGGGATGCAGCTCACCTTCGAAGCGGAAACGCCGCAGGAAGCGCTGGCCACCGCCGAAGAACCGAGCGAGATCATCCTCTTCCAACATGCCGGCGGCGAGCGCGCCAGCTGGGACGACTCGAAGGTGCAGAAGGAAGGCACGCACCCGATCGTCTACCCCGCCGCCGGCTCGCACGCGACCTTCTACGACTCCGCCGTCTACGTCGAGAACGGGCAGGAAGGCTCCGGACTCGGTTGCGACAACACCTCCGAGCCGGTGCGCGAACTGCGTCCGCGGGCGGTCCTGATCCCCGCCCGCGCCCCGCTCGAGGGCAAGTTCTCCTGGCTCAGCTACGAAGGCCGCTGGGGCGAACGCGAAAAGGGGTACAACAACGGCCCGACCGGGCCGGTGACGAAGACCGTCTGGCGCGAACCGTTCACCTGGATGGAAGGTCAGCGCACGACCAGCCCGCGCCTGCCGGGTGGCTCGATCGTCGGCCCGCAGGTGACGGGCGCCTTCTGCGGCGTTGTCGCCGGCGCCTCGGAACTGATCAACCTCGACGCCAAGTCGCGCCCGGCGGCGATCGCGACGATCGTCGCGATCCTGCTGCTCATCGGTCTCTTCGTCGGCCTCACCAAGTGGGGGCCGGTCGACCTGCAGCGGCTGCGGGCGCGGCGCTCGTTCGGACAGATGCTGCGCACCGCCCGCCAGCTCTACGGCCGCCACTGGCTGCCGCTGACCCTGGTCGGGCTGACCGCGATCCCGATCGTCGGCGGCGCCAACCTGCTGGCCGGGGCGCTCTCGACCAACAGGGACGTCGACGCCGCCGCCGGCCGCGGCGGCTTCAACCTCGCCCTCGGCGATCTGCTCGAAGGGATCGGGCGGCCGATCGCGCAGGCGATCGTCGCCGCCGTCGTGGTCGTCTTCGTCCGCCTGCTGGTGGAAGCGAAGCCGGCCGGCTTCACCCGCGCCTGGGGGGCGATGCGCCAACGCTTCTGGCGGGTCGTGCTGGCGCAGCTGGCGGCGACGCTGGGAATCGTCCTGCTGGCGCTGACGATCGTCGGCCTGCCGTTCGCGCTGAACAAGCTGGTCGCCTGGCGCTTCGTCCAGCAGGAGGTCCTGTTCACCGACAAGAGCATCCGCGAGGCCTTCCACGGCAGCTCCGACCTGGTCCGCGGCCGCTGGTGGCACACGGTCCGGCTCGTCGTCTTCCTCTCCGTGCTCGCCGTCGTCGTCGGACCGGTGGTCAGCTTCGCACTGATCTTCACCACCCTGCCGCTGTTCTGGGCCAACATGCTGGGAGCGCTGGTCTTCTCGCTGATGATTCCCTACGTGGCACTCGGTGACACGCTGCTCTACTTCGACCTCGGCAAGCGGGCGGAGGCCGAGGGGATCAAGCCGGCGCGCTCGTGGAAGGTCTGGCGCCCACGTCGGTTCGGCCGCCCCGTGCAGGACGCCGCGGGCTCCCCGCAGCCGGCCACGAGCGGATAGGTTTGCGGCGAATGAAGCTGCTCGCCTTCAGCGACCTCCACCGCGACCTCGACCAGGCGGCAACGCTGGTCGAGATGTCAGCGCAGGCGGACGTCGTGATCGGTGCCGGCGACTTCGCCTCCGTGCACGAGGGTCTGGAGGAAACGATCGCGGCGCTGGCGCCGATCGCGACCCCGACCGTGCTCGTCCCCGGCAACAACGAGACCGACGCGGCGCTGCGCGCGGCGACGGCAAGCTGGGAGGCGGCGACGGTCCTGCACGGCGAGGCGCTGGAGATCGACGGTGTCGAGTTCTTCGGGCTCGGCGCCGGCATCCCGACCACCCCCTGGGACTGGAGCTTCGACCTCGAAGACTCGGAGGCGACGGACCTCCTGGCGCCGTGCCCGGAGGGCGCGGTCCTGGTCCTGCACTCTCCCCCCAAGGGCCACTGCGACGGCGGCTCCGACGGCAGCCACTTCGGCAGCCCCGCGCTGTTGGGGGCGATCGACGCCAAGCAGCCGCGCCTCGCCGTCTGCGGCCACATCCACGAGGCCTGGGGCTGCGCCAGCGAGGTCGGGGCGACGCCGCTCCACAACCTCGGCCCGAGCGGAACCTGGATCGAGATCTAGGGCGCGTGGAGTCGGGCGGCCCCAAGCGCGCCGGGCTGGTGCTGGCGACGCTGATCCTCGTCGCCGGGGTCGCCAACCTCAACCTCGCGGTCGCCAACGTCGCCCTGCCGGATATCGGCAAGGCCTTCGACGCCGGCCAGACCACGGTCGACCTGATCGCGGTCGGCTACTCGCTCGGGCTCGCCGCCTCGGTCCTCTACCTCGGCGCGGTCGGCGACCGCTACGGCCGCAAGACGCTGCTGCTGCTGGGGATGGCGCTGACCGTGCCGTTCTCGCTGCTGGCCGCCTTCGCCCCCAGCGCCACCGTCCTCTTTGTCGCCCGGGTCGGTGGCGGCGTCGCCGCCGGCATGGCCTACCCGACCACGCTGGCGCTGATCACGGCGCTGTGGTCGGGGCAGGAGCGGACCAAGTCGATCGCCCTCTGGTCGGCGCTCGGCGGCGGCATCTCGGCGCTCGGGCCGCTGATCGCGGGGGCGCTGCTGGAAGGCTTCGAGTGGGGCTCGGTCTTCATCATCAGCGCCCCGCTGGCGGCGATCGCGCTCTTCTTCGCCTGGAAGCTGATCCCCGCTCACGTCAACGAGACGACCGAGCCGGTCGACCACCTCGGCGGCATCCTCTCGATCGCGATGGTGGCGACGCTGGTCCTGGCGATCAACCTCGCCCCGGAACCGGGCAAGGGCACGACCGCCGCGGTGCTCGGAGTCCTCGCCGTGGCCGCGGCCGGCGCCTTCGTCCTGCGCCAGAAGCGGGTGCGGATCCCGCTCTTCGACCTCAAGATCGCCGCCCGACCGACCTTTTGGGTGGCGGCCCTGGCCGGGATCATCGTCTTCGGCTCGCTGATGGGGGCGATGTTCATCGGGCAGCAGTTCGTCCAGAACGTGCTCGGCTACACGACCCTGGAGGCGGGCCTGGCGATCCTGCCGGGGGCGCTGGGGATGATCATCGTGGCGCCGCGCTCGGCCAGGCTGGTCGGCTCCCACGGCTCCCGCTTTACGCTGCTGCTCGGCTTTAGCTTCTGCCTGCTCGCCTTCCTCGAGATGCTCCTGCTCTGGGACGAGGGCTGCTCCTATTACGTGGTCGGACTCGGCTACCTGCTGCTCGGGCTCGGCGTCGGCTTCGCCGGAACTCCGGCCTCCCGCTCCCTGACCGGCTCGGTCCCGGTCAAGCGCGCCGGCATGGCCTCCGGCACCGCCGACCTCCAGCGCGACCTCGGCGGCGCGATCATGCAATCGATCTTCGGCGCCCTCCTGACCGCCGGCTACGCCGCCAGCTTCAGCTCCCAGATCGGCGAATCGCCGCAGGCCGAAAAGGTCAGCGAGCAGGTCCAGAACGAGCTGACCAAGTCGTTCGCCAGCGCCGCCGGCACCGCCGAGCAGTACCCCCAGTACGCGCCCCAGATCATCGAGGCGGCGCGGACGTCCTTCCTCGACGGCGGCGACTGGACCTACGCCGCCGGGATGATCGCCGTCGCCCTCGGCATCGCCGTCGTCTTCTTCCTCTTCCCGAAGAAAGAGCGCGAGCTGGCACTGCTCGAGCGCTTCCACGGCGAAGACGCGGAGCCGGCCGAGCCCTCGATGTGTTGAGGTCGCTATAGCGGCCCTAACCCAACGAGGGCGATAATTCCGACATGCCTTTCCGCTTGCTACGCGCCGAGGACGCCTTCTGGCGGCGCTCGAACCAGATGCAGGTCCTCAACACGGATCTCGGTAAGCAGCTACAGGCGACCCAGATGGGATCGCGGCTGTGGCGGCTGGAGCCGGGACAGGCCTCGACCAAGCACCGTCACACCGAGCAGGAGGAGCTCTACGTCCTGCTCGAGGGCGAGGGCCGGGTGCGGATCGACGATGAGGCCCTGACCCTGGCGCCGCTGGACACGCTGCTAGTCGGCCCCGACGCGGTGCGCCAGCTCTTCAACGACACCGCGGCCGACCAGCTCTGGCTCGTCGTCGGGGCGCCGCCGGAGTTGGCGAACACTTTGGAGATGAGCGAGGCGCAGCTGCGGGCGCTCTACCCGGACGGGCCGAAGGCGCTGCCGCCGGAGCTCGGCGGCGCGTAGGGGTCGCACTCGGGTCGAGGCGCGGCTCCGAGCCGAGGTGATCTCTCTATCCAGCCGGCGGCGGGCGTGGTAGAAAACGCACATGCCTCGGCCCCGCCAGCGCTTGGTGCTCCTGCTCGCGGTTCTCGCCCTGGCGCTGCTCCCGACCAGCGCGGCCGCCGCCCCGGCCGTGACCAGCACCGCCGACAGCGGCCCCGGATCGCTGCGAGCGGCGATCGTCGGCGCCAACCCGGGTGAATCGATCTCGGTGCCGGCGGGCACCTACGGCATCTCCTCCGGCGAGCTGCTGGTCGACAAGAACCTGACGATCAGCGGCGCCGGTCCCGCCGCGACGGTGGTTCGCGCCCTTGCCCCCGGCTTCCGCCTCTTCCATGTGGGCAAAGGCAAAGAGGTGACGTTCTCCGGCATGACGATCCGCGACGCGACCCTGGTGAAACCGGGAGGCATCGCCGAAGGGGCCGGGATCTTCGTCGAAGAAGGCGGCATCTCGATCAGCAACGTCGCCTTCGCCAACAACACCGTCAACGCCACTGGCCCCGCCGGCGAAAGCGGCGGGATCGCCGGCGGCGGCGCGGTCGCGGCCCGCAAGGGCCGGCTGGCGATCAGCGGCTCCAGCTTCACCGGCAACGTGGCGATCTCCCGCGGCGGCACGGCCGAGAGCGGCGGCATCGCCGAAGGGGGCGGCGCCTATGGCCAGGAATCGCCGATCGCGATCGCCGCTTCGACCTTCAACGGCAACTTCGCCGACGCCAGCGGCGGCGGGGGCGCCGCCACGTCCGAACAGAGCGGCGGCATCGCCTACGGGGCCGGGGCCGCCAGCCGGAAGGGCTCGCTGACGATCTCCGCCAGCAGCTTCAACGGCGGCATCGCCATCTCCCGCGGCGGGCCCGGGGCCAGAGGCGGCATCGCCGAAGGCGGCGGCGCGATGTCCCAGGAAGCGCTGACGACGATCTCGGCCTCGACCTTCACCGGCAACGAAGCCGACGCGAACGCCGGCCAGGCCGCATCCAGCGTCGATCAAGAAGGCGGGATCGCCGAAGGGGGCGGCGTCGCCCTCCGCGATCCGGCCCCAGGCTCGAACGTGCTCTCCAGCACCGCCGCGAGCAACTCGGTGCGCTCGCTCGGCGGCCCCGGCGGCAACGGCGGCATCGCCACCGGCGGTGGTGTCGGCGTCGAAGCACGGGATGGCCCGGTAGTGCTCACGCAGCTGACCCTGGCGGCCAACAGCGCCACGACCGGCTCCGAGGGGATCTCCGAAGGCGGCGGCCTCAACGCGGACGACTTCACCGCCGGCGAGACCTCGGTCCTCAGCTCGACCCTGGCCGGCAACGCCGTCGCCGGCCCGGCCAACGCGATCGTCGAAGGCGGCAACCTCAGCGCCGACGCGAAAGGCACGATCGGCAACTCGATCCTCAGCGGCGGCGTCGGCCCCAACGCGACCGGCAACTGCAGCAAACAGGCGTCGAAGCGGCCGAGCTCCAAAGGCTTCAACCTCGAGAGCGCCAACCAGTGCGGCTTCGCCGCCCCCGGGGACCTCGCCAACGCCGACCCCCAACTCGGCCCGCTCGGCGCCAACGGCGGTCCGACCCCGACGCTGGTGCCCGCGGCCACCAGCCCCGCGGTCGACCACGGGACCGGGCTCGGTCTGGCGCTCGACCAGCGCGGCCTGACCCGGCCGATCGACTTCCCCTCGATCGCCAACGCCGCCGGGGGCGACGGCTCCGACATCGGCGCGGTCGAGCTGCAGCCGTCGACGGCGATCGCGCTCGGCAAGCTGAAGAGGAACCGCAAGCAGGGTACGGCGCTGCTGACCGTCCTCCTCCCCTCGCCGAACCTCGGCACGATCAGCCTCGGCGGCAAGGGACTGAAGCCGCGCAGCAAAGCGCTGGACGGCACCACGACCACGGTCACCTTCGCGATCGCCACCAAGGGCAAGATGAAGAAGGTCCTGCGCAAGCGCGGCAAGCGCAAGGTCGGAATCCAGGTGACCTACGCGCCGCTGGCGGCGACCAGCGCCACCGTCTCGCGCAAGGCGAAGCTGGTGCGCAAGTCCAGGCACAAGCAGCAGCGCAAACACAAAGCTCACCGCTAGCGTGGGAATCCCGCACCGGCGGTGAGCCGTGTTGCTGTGTTTGTTCGTTGCTTACTGCTGGGCGCGCAGGGTGACGCTGTTGACGCCGGGGCAGTTCGGGGTGGCGACGGCGCGGGCGTAGTAGCGGCCGGTGCGTAGGCCGGGGTTGCCCATATTCCATTCGTAGCCGTTGTCGGCGCTGCCGGAGGTGTCCATCCCGATCTGCTGATCGCTGCGCGGCTTCTGTTTGGCGCCGAGCTGCTGATAGAGCACGACGGTCCGTTCACTCTTGCACTCGAGCTTCGAGCTCTTGAGGAAGCCGTAGAAGCCACCGGACTCGGCCTTGATCACGACCTTGGTCGCCGGCGTCGCGGCGCTGGCGGCACTGCCGCCGAGGCCGGCCAGAGCGAGGGCCGAGACGGCGAGGACGGCGAGCACGTTGCGGAAGTTGGTCTTGCGGGTCATTGTGTTTCTCCTTGGTTGGTTGGGCGCTGCTTGCAAGGAACATGCTCGGCGAGGACGGGCGCCCCAACCAGGACCCCAAGGGGTGGACTCGCTCACCCCGCAGCCGAGCCGTAAGAATCCATCCGGTTGATCGCCGTGATCGCCGACACCCACATGCCCAGAGGGGCGCGCCGGCTGCCGGACCGCTGCGTCGAGCTGCTCGGCGCCGCCGATGCGGTGATTCACGCCGGTGACTTCTTCGCGACCTCGGCGTTGGAGGAAGTGCGGAGGCTCTGCCCACTCGTCCACGCGGTCCACGGCAACGTCGACGAGGAGAGGCTGCGGCGCTCGCTGCCGGCCGAGCTGGAGATCGAGGTCGGGCGGACAGTCGCGATCGTGCACGACGCGGGTCCGGCCAAGGGCAGACTGGCACGGCTGCGCCGTCGCTTCCCGGCCGCCGACGCCGTCGTCTTCGGCCACAGCCACATGCCTCTGCTCGAAAGCCAGGACGGCTTCCAGATCTTCAACCCCGGCAGCCCGACCGAGCGGCGGCGCGCGCCGCGTCCCTCGATGGGGTTGCTGACCTGCGGCGAGGCCGGGCTGGCTTTCGAGCACGTCTGGCTCTAGATCGTGGAAGATGCGCGGATGCTCTCGGCCCTCCGCCCGTTCGCGACCTTTGTCACCCTCGTCGCAGCGATCTTCTCGCTGGCGGTCGCCTCGGCGGCCGCGGACACCTACAGACCGAGCCTGTTCAGCGATCCGATCATCGGTGGCAGCGAATGCGCGCCGCCCGAAGCGCCGCCCAGCTGCTCGCTGCGGGGCGCGATCGCGGTCGCCAAAGCGGGTGACACGATCCAGCTCAAAGCCGGGACCTACAGCCTCAGCTTCGGCTCGCTGAAGCCCTCGAAACTGCTCAACATCATCGGTGCCGGGCCGGGGCTGACGACGATCCGACAGTCGGCGCCGGCCGCCGGAGCGGTGATCGAGGTCAAAGAACAAGCGGGGATCAAACTGACCGGGCTGACGATCACCGGCGGCCACCTGGTCGGCAATGCGGGGGGCAACGGCGTCGCCGCGGGCGAGCACGGCAAAGACGGCGGCTCGGTCTCCGGAGCCGGTCTCAGCACCAGCGGGCCGACGACCCTGACCGATGTCGTCGTCACCGGCAACCTCGCGGTCGGCGGCAACGGCGGCAATGGGGCCAACGGCAGCGGCGCCGGCAGCGGGGGCGAAGGCGGCCGCGGCGGCACCGTCAGCGGCGCCGGGATCAGCGGCGGCAACCCGCTGACCCTGATCCGGGTCGCCGTCACCGACAACGTCGCCAAACCGGGCAAAGGCGGCAGCGGTGGCAACGGCGGCGCCACCGGCAACGGCGGGGTCGGAGGCAAAGGCGGCTACTCGAGCGGCGTCGGCATCAGCACCGGCTTCTCAACCGTCACCGTCCGCGACTCGACGATCTCCGGCAACGTCGCCGAAACCGCCGCCGCCGGCGACGGCGGCAAAGGCGGCGCCACCTCCGGGACTGGCGGCAAAGGCGGCCAGGGCGAAGCGGCGACCTCGGGTGGCTTCTTCTCCAACGGCGACGTGCAGATGACCAACGTGACGATCTCCGGCAACGTGTCCTACGGCGGCATCGGCGGCAAAGGGGGAGCCGGCAGCGGGGCGGGCGCCGCGGGCGGCCAGGGCGGCATCACCTTCGGCGGGGCCGGGGGCGGCGCCTCGCTCTTCAACGGCGCCGAGGGGGTCTTCGCGGCGACCACGGTCGCCGGCAACACGGTCACCGCCGGCACGCCTGGCAGCGGCGGCGCGGCCGGTCCGGGTGGGACCCCCGGTGCGGCTGGCACGGCTTCTGGCGGCCGCGGCGCCAACCTCTTCGTCACCACCGCGGCGCTCTCGCTGCGCAACTCGATCGTCGCCCTCGGAATCGGCCAGGCGGGGGCGGAGAACTGCACGACGAACAGCTCCGGCACGATCACCAGCCTCGGCCACAACCTGATCGACCGCGCCGGCCAATGCTTCCTCGCTGCCGGCACCGGCGACCTCCTCGGCGCCCCCTCCGGCCTCGACCCGCTCGCCGACAACGGCGGCGGGACCGCAACCAGGGCGCTGCTGCCGGGAAGCGCCGCGATCGACGCGGGCGGGTCCACCTGCCTCGACGCGGCCGGCACGGCGCTCGCCACCGACCAGCGCGGCCTGCCCCGCGGCATCCCCTGCGACATCGGCGCCTTCGAGGTCCAGCCGCCGCCGGCGCCGCTCCCCCTACCGGCGCCGACCCCGCCGGTCGACCCGGCGCCGGTCCTCAGCGCCCTGAAGATCTCCCCGGCGGCCGCCGCGCCCGGCGACAGAGTCAAGATCAGCTTCGCGCTCGACCGCGCTGCGACTGTCGGGTTCACCCTCCAGCGGAAGCTGGGGAAGAAGTGGGGCAAGCCAGGAGCCGCGGGCCCGTCGAACTTCCGCCGCGCCTTCGCCGGCGCCCACAAACGCTTCTGGAAGCTGCCGAACCTGAAACCCGGTACCTACCGGCTGCGGGCAACGCCCGGCGGCGGCAAGCCAATGCACGCGCGTTTCAGTGTCCGCGCCCCCGCCCCGGTCGAGCCGTTCTCGGCCCGTGCCGCCGCCAAGACCAAGCGCTGCGAAGGAATCGGCGAGACGGTCACCAAGCTGCGGGCCAAGGGCATCGGCTGCGACGACGCCCGCACCCTCTCAGCGAAGTGGGCGGAGACGGTCGTGGGGGGAAATGGCGGATCAACGACCCGGATCGACGACTTCCAGTGCAAGCGCAGCAACCCACCCGGACCCGGAGTGTCCGTCCGCTGCGCCAAGAACGACGGCGCGGTCACGGTCGCCTTCCGCTTTCGCAACCCCTAGCGGAGGCCGTCGAGAGGAATGCGCCCGACTGGATTCGAACCAGTGACCTTCGGTTTCGTAGACCGACGCTCTATCCGGCTGAGCTACGGGCGCGTGCCCGGCGAATCGCGCGCCCGGAGGACACGGAAATGCGGGGAGCGAGATTCTAGGGGTCTGGCGCCGGGAGGGGCGCCTAGGACGGGTCTTTGAGGCGGACGTGCCAGTGGACGGTCGCGGTGGCGACCTCGACGCTGGAGCTGTCGATGAGGGAGACCTCGCAGGGGAACTCGACCTTGCCCTCGGAATCGAGGGTGGCGAGGGCTTCGGCGGCGTCGACGCCGAGCTTGGCGTGGGCCTCGATGCGGCCGTTGGCGATCTTCAGGTACTGGATCTCGGCCTGGCGGGCGAGCGGGGTGACGTCCCCCATGCGGACGGCGAAGGCGCCGACGAAGGCCGCGCCGGAGGCGGTCTCGGCGACGGTGAAGAGGGCGCCCGCGTGCTGGCTGCCGACGTGGTTGGTCAGCTCCGGGCGCCGGGGCAGGACGACGGTCGCCTCGCCGGGCCCGACCTCGGTGATCTCGAGGTTGAGGTGGCCGGCGAAGGGCACGGCCATCGCCATCCCCTTGGCGATGGCGTCGAAGTCGACGTTGGGCATCCCTGGCATCGGCGCAGATTACCCGGCGCGGCCGAGTTCAGCGACCCTCGAACGTGGCGTGCCCGGGGCCGCCATGCTCGAGGAAGGTCTTGACCGCGTTCTGCAGGTCCTCGGTCGCGAAGAGGTCGGCGGCTTCGGTGCGGATCACCTCGTCGGCGGCGGGGACGCCGCCCTCGCGGAAGCGCCGCAGGACATGCTTGGTCATCGCGTGCGCCACGGTCGGCCCGGCCGCCAGCTCCTCGGCCAGCGCCCGCGAGCGCCGCTCGAACTCGTCCTCGGGATAGATCTCGTTGACCACCCCCCAGCGCTCCAGCGTCTCCGCATCGAAGATGGCGCCGCTCATCACGAACTGGCGGGCGCGGCCGCTGCCGGCGCGCTCGGCAAAGCGTTGGGTACCGCCCATCGACGGCGTCAGCCCGACCACTTTCTCGACCAGGCCGAACTTCGCCTTGGGGCTGGCGACGATCAGGTCGCAGGCGAGCGCGATCTCCAGCGCCGCGGTCAGGGTCAGTGCGTGGGCGGCGAAGACGACCGGCGCCGGCAGCGCTTCCAGCGCGTCGATCATCTTCAGCAGCTCGACCCAGAGCGCGCTGCCAGTCTCGGGGGTGAGCCCGTCGAAGACCTTGACGTCGACGCCGCCGGAGACGGCGCGACCCTCGGCCCGGATCAGCAGCGCCCGCGGCGGCCGCGCGGCGACGTCGGCGATCGCCGCCGCGAGGGCATCGATCAGCTCCTGGCTGAACAGGTTCAGGGGCGGGCTGTCGAGGGTGAGGACGGCGAGGCCGCTCTCCTCCCGCTCCAGCCGGACGGGGGCGTCGGGCTCAGGGGACACGATGGACCTCGAACAGGTTAGTGCCGAGGTGCTGGTCGGGCAGCGCCGCGATGATCGCGATCAGGTCGCCGCTCTGGGCGACGCCGTGGTGAGCGGCGAGCCGGGCGCAGTCGCTGAGCAGCCCGCGAACGTCGGTGTCGTGGTCGGAGTACACGGCGGTGACGCCGAACAGCAGGCTGAGCCGGCGCACCGTCTCCGGGCGCGGCGAGATCGCCAGCACCGGCACGTCGGGGCGGTGGGCGGAGACCAGCCGCGCGGTGCGGCCGCTGGTGGTCGGCACGACCAGCGCTTTGAGGCCGAGCCGGTAGACCGAGCCGACGGCACCCTGGGCGACCGCGTCGGCGACGTCCTGGGTCCCCTGGTCGGTGCGCGAGAACAGCCACTCGCCGTAGGGCAGGTCGGGCTCGGTGGCGCGGGCGATCTGATCCATCACCCGCACCGCCTCGACCGGATGCTGGCCGACCGCGGTCTCCTCGGAGAGCATGATCGCGTCGGAGCCGTCGTAGATCGCGTTGGCGACGTCGGTCACCTCGGCCCGGGTTGGGCGCCGGGCGGTGACCATAGAGGCCAGCATCTGGGTCGCGGTGATCGAGGACTTGGAGTGCTTGCCGGCGGCGCGGATCATCCGTTTCTGCACGCCCGGCACCTCGGCCAGCGGCAGTTCGATCCCGAGGTCGCCGCGGGCGACCATGATGCCGCCGGTCGCCGCCTCGACGATCGCCTCGATGTCGTGGGTCGCCTGCGGGCGCTCGATCTTGGCGATCAGCGGGATGTCGGAGCCGAGCTCGGCGAGCCGGTCGTGGACCGGGGTCAGGTCGGCGGCAGTGGAGACGAAGGAGACGGCGAGCAGGTCGACGCCGTGGGAGGCGGCGAACTCGACCCAGCTGAGGTCGCCGTCGGTGGTGGCGGGGAGGCCGCCGCCGTCGGGGATGTTCATCCCCTTGTGGGAGGAGAGCGTCCCTCCCACCTCGACCTCGCAATCGATCTGGTCGGCCTCGGGGTCGCGGACCCGGAGGCGGATCGCGCCGTCGGCGAGGTAGACGAGCTGGTCCTCGCGCAGGTTGCTGACCCCGGCCCAGGGGACCGGGATGCGGTCGCGGTCGCCCTCGCCCTGCTGCTTGGTGAGGGTCACGTGCATCCCCGTCTCCAGCTCGGCGAAGTCGTCGCGCAGCTCGCCGATCCGCAGCTTCGGCCCCGGCAGGTCGCCGAGCACCGCGACCTCGCGACCGACGTTGGCCGCGGCGGCGCGGATCGTCTCGATCGTCTGCGCCTGTTTGTCGGGGCCGGCATGGGAGAAGTTGAGCCGGAAGACATCGGCCCCGGCGGCGATCATCTGCTCCAGCGTGCTCTGCTCCCAGCTGGCAGGGCCAACCGTGGCGACGATCTTCGTGCGCCGGTCCATATGTGCCTGTGCCACCGGTACGGAGTTCACGCGACTGAAGATAGAGGGCGCGAGCTGAATGCTTCGTGAACCTGTCGTAAATCCATCTGGAAACCCTCCGGTTTGGAGGGCAAAAGACGCTGACCCTCGAGCTCGATCTTTCTTGACTGAACTAGTAGACAATACAGCCGGGGCGACTGGACCTACAATCCAAACCTTCGTGGAGAGGTGGCCGAGTGGCTGAAGGCACTCGCCTGCTAAGCGAGTAGGGGGCGCAAGCTCTCTCGAGGGTTCGAATCCCTCCCTCTCCGTTTTCAGGAGCAGGCGGGGATAGGCTGATTTGGGTGTCCGCTCCGCCCCCTCAGTCGCACGACCGCTACGAGCGGATTTTCGCCGAGGTCGAGGCGCCCTTCGCCTTCGTCGACCTCGACGCGATGTGGGCCAACGCGGACGCGCTGCTGGAGCGCGCCGGGGGCAAGCCGATCCGGGTCGCGACCAAGTCGATCCGCTGCCGGGCGCTGCTGGAGGAGATCCTGCGCCGCGACCAGGGGTTCGCCGGGCTGATGACCTACACGCTGGCCGAGACCCTGTGGCTGGCCGAGCAGGGCTTCGAGAACCTGCTGCTCGCCTACCCGACCACCGACTCGGAGTCGATGGGGGAGCTGGCGCTGCGTTCGGTCGCGAGCCCGGCGGGAGCGCCAATCGTCACCGTCGACTGCCCCGAGCACCTCGACGCGATCGAGTCGGTGCTGGGTGCGGGCGCCTCGCCGGTGCGGGTCTGCATCGACGTCGATGCCGGCTGGTGGGCGCTGGGCGGGCGGATCAAGGTCGGTCCGAAGCGCTCGCCGGTGCACACGGTCGAGCAGGCGGTGGAGCTGGCGCGTGAGATCGAACGGCGGCCACAGATCGAACTCGACGCGCTGATGGCCTACGAGGGGCAGATCGCCGGCGTCGGGGACCAGCCGCCGGGGCGGCGTCTGCGGGGGGCGGCGATCCGCTTCATGCAGCGCCGCTCCGCCAAGGAGCTGGCCGAGCGCCGGGCCGCGATCGTCGCCGCCCTCGGCGAGTTCGTCGAGCTGGAGGTCGTCAACGGCGGCGGCACCGGCAGCCTCGAGCTGACCGCGGCGGAGGCGGCGGTGACCGAGGTGACCGCCGGCTCGGGCTTCTACGCACCCGCCCTCTTCGACCACTACAGCCGCTTCAGCCTGACCCCAGCCGCCGGCTTCGCGCTGCCGATCGTGCGCAAGCCGGAGCCGCGGGTGGCGACCGCGCTCGGCGGCGGCTACCTCGCCTCCGGCAGCGGCGACGCGGCGCGGCTGCCGGCGCCGTGGCTGCCCGAGGGCCTGAAGCTCGACCCCGAGGAGGGCGCCGGCGAGGTGCAGACGCCACTGCTCGGCGCTCCCGCCGCCGAGCTCCGGATCGGCGATCGCGCCTACCTGCGCCACGCCAAGGCCGGCGAGCTCTGCGAGCGCTTCGACGTCCTCCACCTGGTCGAGGGCGACGCCATCGTCGACACCGTCCCCACGTACCGAGGCGAAGGCAAGAACTTCCTCTAGGCGGCTGCAAACCTGCGCCCGGCTGCGTCCTCGGTCGCTTGTGTGCGGAGCACACGGCGCTCCCTGCGTCCTTGCCGGGCTTGGTTTTCGCTCGCCTACGGCCCTAGGACGCGCCGCGCATACTCGTTGGTGAAGACGCGTCCCGGGTCGAGCTCGTTGCGGGCGGCCTGGAACTCGGCCCAGGCGGGGTAGCGGGGGGCCAGGGTCGCGGCGGTCTGGAAGTGGCGCTTGCCCCAGTGGGGGCGGCCACCGTAGGAGTCCATGATCTCCTCGACCGCCTGGAAGTACGGTCGCCACTCCATGCCGCGGTACTGGTGCACGGCGATGTAGGCGGTGTCGCGTTCGTGCGAGGGGCTGAGCGAGGCGTCGTCGCCGGCCGCCACCCGCAGCTCGATCGGGAAGAAGACCGGGTAGCGATTGGCGCGCACCCACTCGATCACCCGGCGGGCCGCCTCCGGCCCGTGCTCGCGCGGGATTCCGTACTCCATCTCCGTGAATCGGACGCGGCGGTCGTTGGCGAAGACGCGATCGCTGCGATCGGTGGTGCGGCTGCCGGAGGCGAGGCGGGCGGCAAGCCGGGAGAGCGCCGGGATCCGGTCGGGAAACGCCTTGCCGGCCGCCGAGAGCGCCTCCAGCCCCCAGTTCTCCAGCACGACGTCGTTGAGGTAGGCCGCGGCTCGGCCGCGCGGGCGCGGCGGCTCCCTGACCCGGTTGCGCTCCAGAACCAGGGCGCTGTCGGAGTAGGGAAAGGTGAAGAGCTCGAAGTGGTCGCTGGCGTCGGCCCGCTGCTGGAAGGCGTCGAGCACAGCCTCGCGCGGCTCCGGCGCGTCGACCCGCGCCAGGGTGAAGGCCGGCACGCAGCGCAGGGTGATCGCGGCGATCGCGCCCAGCGCTCCGACCCCGACCCGCGCCGCCCGCAACAGCTCCGGGTGGGTGGCGGCGGCGAGGTGGCGGACGCTGCCATCGGCGAGCACCAGCTCCATCCCCTCGACCTGGGCCGAGAGGTTGCGCAGGCGGGCGCCGGTCCCGTGGGTCCCGGTCGAGATCGCGCCGGCGATCGTCTGCGCGTCGATGTCGCCGAGGTTCTCCATCGCCAGCCCGAGCCGCGCCAGCTCCTCGTTCAAGTCGGCCAGCACGGTGCCGCCGCCGACCCGCACCAGGCCGGAGCCGGGGTCGGCGTCGAGCACCCCGGCCAGCGCCTCGACCCGGACCATGGTCCCCCCGGTCATCGCCGCTTCGGTGAAGGAGTGACCGGAGCCGGGGACGCTGACCTTGCCTCCCGCCGCGGCCGCGCTGCCGATGACCTCGGCCAGCTCGTCGCGGCTCGCCGGGTAGGCGATCTCCGTCGGCCGACAGCTCTGGTCGCCGGCCCAGTTGGACCACTCGCGGGCGGCGGCTCGCCTCCCCCTCCGCGCCATCCTTTTCAGGCCTCCACCGGCGGCGCGACCGGATCGGGTGAGAGCGCCCGGAAGGCGTAGAGGACGGTCACCGCCAGCAGCGCCGCCAGCGCCAGGCAGGGGACCGCGTTGCCGGTGAGGGTGGCGACGACGCCGCCGCCGACGCCGCCGAGCACCTGACCCGAGGCCCAGGCCATGTTCGTGAGGCCGGCCGCGAAGCCCTGGTGCAGGCCGCTGGAGGCGGCGATGTCGGAGATCATCGTCATCGCCGGAGCGAAGCAGAGCCCAGCGCCGAGCGAGGCAACGATCAGGGTCGCAAGCACGACTCCGAGCACCTGAGCGGCGGCCAGCAGGACCATCGCGAAGGCGCAGATGGAGAGGCCGATGACGTAGGGCGTGCGGCGACCGACGCGGTCCGAGAGGCGGCCGGCGATCGGCGCCAACACCGCCTCCAGGCCGGCGCCGACGATGAAGCCGGCGGCGATCACCCCGTGGCTGCCGCCGAGGTCGTCGATCCGCAGCGGCACCAGCACCTCGATCGCGCCGAAGAGCGCCGACGGCACGGCGACGAAGATGGCGGCGTTGACCACCGGCCGGCTGACCATCGTGGTCGCGACCTCGCGCAGGGTCTGGGTCTCCGGCACCGCGGTCTCCGGCAGCCGCGAAGCGAGGTAGGCGAGCACCAGCGCGATCACCAGCACCGAGCCGAACACGGGGCCGGTGCCGACCGTCCCCGCCACCGCCCCCAGCGCCGGTCCCAGCAAGGCGCCGGCGACCGCGGTGCCCAGCGCCGTCCCGATCACCGAGCCGCGCTTCTCCTCCGGCGCGGAGGTGATCAACCAGGTCAGCGCGCCGGACCAGATCAGCGCCCCGGCGATGCCCTGGATGAAGCGGGCGCTGTCGAGCAGCAGGATCTGCTCGGCGAGACCGAAGGCGAGGCTGGCAACGCCGAGCATGCAGAGACCCCAGATGACGGTCCGCCGCGGGCCCACCCGGCTGGCGACGAAGCCGGCCGGGAGTGCGGCGAGCAGCGTCCCCGCCGCGTAGGAGGCGGAGAGGATTCCGGCCTGGGCGTCGCTGAGGTCGAGATCGTCGGCGTACTCCGGCAGCAGCGGCGCGATCGCCGAGAAGAAGACGACGTCGAGGAAGACCATCGTCGAAGCGAGAATCACCAAGCGGCGCATACGTCCATCCAATCAGGAGATCGCGATGTGCTGGATCGGCGCCCTTTAGCATTGCCCACGCGCACGACCCGGAGGGGTGGCAGAGCGGTTGAATGCGCCGGTCTTGAAAACCGGTGGCCTTCGCAAGGAGGCTCGTGGGTTCGAATCCCACCCCCTCCGTTAGCGCCGGCCGGCGAAGAACAGGAACAGCCCGGAGCGCTCGACATCGGTGAGCTCGAACCCGGCAGCGGCGAGCCAGCCGCGCGTCTCCGCCTCGGTCCCAAGCCGTCCGAAGTCGCCGCGGTGGGGGCGGAGGAGAAGGCGTTGGCGCAGGCTCTCGCCGCGGACGAAGCAGCAGCCGATCAGGCGGCCTCCCGGCCGCAGGACCCTGGCCGCCTCGAGCAGCGCCGCCGCCGGATCGTCGAAGCAGTGCAGGCCCCAGAAGCTGAGGAAGAGGTCGGCGCTCGATGGCTCGAGCGGGATCGCGGTCGCGTCGGCCTCGACCAGCTCGACTTTCAGCCCCCCCGCCGCGGCGCGGCGCCGGGCCCGAGCCAGCATCGCAGGCGAGAGGTCGACGGCGACGTAGCGCAGGTCGCGGCCGGGCGGCAGCGCCGGCAGCGCCGCCCCGGCCCCGCACGGGCAGTCGACCACGGTGGACCCGTCGGGAACCGTCTCGATCGCCGCCATGTCCGCGTAGTAGCGGCGCACATCAGAACCCCAGACGAGGCGACTGACCAGCCGCGCCAGCCGCGGTCGCTGCATGTAGGCGCTATAGGCGGCGCCGAAGGGGGAGGCGTAGTAATCGTCGCGCGCCACCGGCCCAGCCTAGGCACGCTGGCGCCGAACTTCAGTGGTTCGCGTCACACCCCATCGCGCGCCACGGAGCAGGAAACCCCACCCCAGAGCCGAACGAGCCGTTATGGAAAGGGTCCCCAGACGGGCCGCCCGCGAGCAGCGCTGGCGGCACCGTGCCGAACGGGCCCGCGACGCGTTCGGCCTCGTCCTGGCGCTGGTCCTGCTCACCTACGTCCTCACCTCGCTGCTCGACAACCGCGGCTGGTCGGCGGTGGTGCTGATGGTCGCGACCAGCGCCACCTCGATCGTGGCGCTGACCAGCTCCCACTCCTCCCCCGGCACCGTGCGCGCAGCGATCCTCGTCTCCGGGCTGACGATCCTGCTCGGGATCGCGGCGGCGGCAAGCAGCGCGCACGTCTGGCTCAACATCGGCTCGGGGGTCCAGATCGCCCTGCTGGCGGTGGCGATGGCGGCGGTGCTGCGGCGGGTCGTCTCCACCGCCGAAGTCGGCTCACGCACGATCCTCGGCGCGATCAGCGTCTACACGGTGATGGGGATCCTCTTCACCTTCCTCTACGGGACGATCGACCGCGTCCAGTCGACGCCCTTCTTCGAAGGCCACCCCCACCCCAGCGGCAGCGACTTCATCTTCTTCAGCTACACGACCCTGACCACGACCGGTTACGGCAATCTGGTCCCCGACGGCCAGCCGGGGGAGATGGTCGCCGGCCTGGAGATGATGATCGGGCAGATCTTCCTCGTCACCCTGGTCGCCGGTCTGGTCAGTCTCTGGCGCCCGGGCGAGGGGATGCGCAAACGCCGCCAGCAGCGCGGCGGCGGGGACGACTCCCCCGCCCCCGGGTCAGCCCCCCAGTCCTAGTCCTCGAGCTCGACGCGCTCGATCATCTGCGGATCGATCGGCTTGTCGCCGCCGCCGGTCGGCGTCGACTCGATCGCGTCGACGACGTCCATGCCGTCGACCACGTTGCCGAAGACGGTGTGCTTGCCGTCGAGCCAAGGCGCGGCCCCGGTGGTGACGATGAAGAACTGCGAGCCGTTGGTGTTGGGCCCGGCGTTGGCCATCGCCAGCGCCCCACGCACGACCTTGTGGTCGTTGAACTCGTCCTCGAATTCGTAGCCTGGACCGCCCGTGCCGGTGCCCTGCGGGCAGCCGCCCTGGATCATGAAGTCCGGGATCACCCGGTGGAAGATCAGTTCGTCGTAGAACCCGTCGGCCGCGAGCTTGCGGAAGTTCTCGACCGTTTTCGGCGCGTCCTCGTCGTGAAGCTCGAGCACGATCGCCCCGGCGTTGGTATGAAGCGTTGCCTTCGACATGCGCCGGAACCCTAGCGACCGCTGACATCGACCGTCACCGGGCTCGAGGATCCGGGGGCGTAGGGCCAGCGCTCCTCCGCCAGCACCGTCGCCCGCAATCGCACCCGGGCGGCACCGCTGACGTAGCGGAAGCGGTAACGAGCGTGGAACTGGCCGTCGTGGTCGGAGCGGGTGACCAGGACCGGCCGCCAGCGCCCGCTCGCCTGCTCCAGGTACTGGATCGCGACCAACTTGCCGCGTCGCGGGATCGAGGCACCGCGGCTGCGCACGAACCCACTCAGCTGCAGCGTCTCGCCGTTGCGCAGCTCGGTGCGGGCGGCGCGCAGGCTGACGCCGGCCCGCACACGCAACACCAGCGCCGCCCGGCGCGAGGGCTCCAGCCCCGGCGCGCCCGCGAAGGCGACCGTGATCCGGCGCGATGGCCCAGGCGCGAGGCGCAGCTCGAAGCCGCCGCGCTCGCCGGTCCTGACCGTGATCGCGAGGCGCTCGGCGAGCGCGCCGCGGGAGGGACGGGCGACGATCCGCAGCTCGCGGCCGGCAACCCCGGCGCCGTCGCCGCGGGTGAGGCGGCCGCTGAGCAGGGCCGGTGCCGCAAAGGGCACGGTCAGCGACTCGCCGCGGCCGTGGCCGCCGCGCAGGCGGGCAAACAGGCGCGTCTTCACTCCCACCAGCTGCGCCGGGGCCTCGATCCGGACCGCCATCCGCGAGCCGTCACCGCGCAGGGTCGAGGAAGCGGCGTTGCCGGCGGCGTCGAGGGCCTCGGCCCGGAAGACGTAGGTGCCCGGCCCGAGCTCCGGCGTCGGCGCTCGCAGCTCGGCGGCGCCGGGGGCAATCGCCGCCAGCTTGGTCGGCAGCTCGAGCCAGCGCTCGGAATCGGCACGGCGGTATGAGATCGCGCCCGCCGCCGGCCCCGAGTGGGAGTCGCCTACCGCCACCACCAGCTGCGCCGGCGCCGGCGCATCGGGACCCGCGGCGAAGGCGAGCGTCGGTGCCAGCTCGTCGAAGCGCAACGGCACGGTCAGCGCCGACCCCGGCGCCTCGTTGCCGGCCTCGTCACGCAGCCAGAGCGCCACCGAGTAGGAGCCGGGACCGGGGACCCGGAGGTCGGCCAGGGTTGCGCGCTCGCGCCCGGCCGCGAACTGGGCACCGGTGTCGAACCCGTTCGGCCCCGTCATCCGCCAACCGACGCCCGCGATCGGGCTTGCCGGGGCCTGCGCGGGATTGACCCAGCTGAGGTCGAAGTCGTTCACTCGGCGCCAACCATCGCCGCCGGCGATCACCGGAGAGCGGGGATGCGCGGGCGCCGTGTTGTCGAAGAACAGGGTGCGGCCGCCGACGCAGCCGAGGTTGCCGGAGAAGTCGAGCTGGCAGTGTCCGAAGGCGTGCGGGCCGTCGCTGTAAGCGTTCGTCGCGATCGCCTGGGTGCCGGTGACCGCCAGCGGGCAGGGCAGCATCCGGGTCCCGCGCCACTCGCTGCCGATGGGGGCGATCGCGCAGGGGAACTCGGTCAATGCTCCCCGGGCACTGTCGATCAGGGTTTCGGCGAAGCGAATCCCGGAGCCGCCGTCGACGCCGGAGACCGCGAGCAGGCGGGTGCCCCGCAACCAGCCCGGCGCGAGCAGGTCGCCGGCGACCGACGGTGCCGGAACCGAGGGGTCTTCGAGCGTGATCGTCAGCGCCCGCAACGAAGACCAGGAAGGCGCCGCCAGCGAGCACCACTTCGACTCGGCGCGGGCGCAGAGCAGACGGTCCTCCAGGGCCGCCACCGGTGCCGCGAAGCCGTTGACGAACTCGCGCGGGGCGACGTCGGTGGCGCCGGACGCGAGAAAGGGCGAGAAGCCGCCGGCGAAGTCGACCGCACCGATTCGCTGCTCGATGCCATCGTGCAAGGCGTGCCACCAGGTGCCCCGCACCTGGGTGATCCAGGCTCCCGGCGGCGCCGACCAGCGCCAGCGGGCGAAGCGATTGCCGCTGACCGTGCCCGCGCCCTCACGGGTGAAGCTCTTCAGATGGGAGCCGTCGAAGGGGTCGCCGCCGCCGGGCGGCACGCAGAAACCGTCGGGTCGGAACTTGGCGCCGCCGGTGTTGTCGGCCCAGTCGGCGTCGGCGCCGACGTACCAGCCGCACTGGGCGACGGCGAACTTGTTCGCGCGTGCCTCCGACGCCAGGGCCAGCAGCAGCGCCAATGCCAGTGCCACGCCCATCGCCAAGATCCGGCCGATTCCGCCCCGCGTCCCCTGCATCCTGCCTCCCTCGCTCGCCTACGTGCCGAGACCAAGGCCTGGGCGGCGCAAACTCTCCCCCTCCCCGACCGCGCAGCCGCCGCTCCGCCTTTGCGAGAATGGCGCCATGCCCCTTCCCAGCCCTGAGCAGGTCACCGAGAAGCTCCGCGTCGTCATCGACCCCGAGCTGCGCAAGAACATCGTCGAGCTGGGCATGGTCCGCTCGATCGACATCCAGGAGGACGGGCGGATCGAGGTGATCGTCTCCCTCACCACCGCCGGCTGTCCGATCCGCTCGCACTTCGAAGGGGCCGTCGCCAAAACGGTCGCGGAGCTGGACGGCGTGACCAGCGTCGGCGTCGGCTTCGACGTCCTCTCCGACGAGGAGAAAAGCACGCTGCAGCAGTCACTCGGCCGCGGCAAGCTGCCCCAGGGGGCGCTGGCCAAGGTCAAGAACGTGATCTGCGTCTCCTCCGGCAAGGGCGGGGTGGGCAAGTCGACGATGACCGCCAACCTGGCGGCAGCGCTGACCGCCGAAGGACACCCCGCCGGCGCCCTCGACTGCGACGTCTACGGCTACTCGATCCCGCGCATGCTTGGCGTCAACGCCAAGCCGGAAGTCAACGGCGAGCGCAAAATCCTGCCGCTGGACTCACCGAGCGGCGTCAAGGTGATGTCGATCGGCTTCTTCGTCGAGGACAACTCCGCCGTCGTCTGGCGCGGCCCGATGCTGCACAAGGCGATCCAGCAGTTCCTCGAGGACGTCGCCTGGGACGAGCTCGAGTACCTGCTGCTGGATCTGCCGCCGGGGACCGGCGACGTCTCGATGACGCTGGCGCAGCTGCTGCCGCAGGCCAAGTTCGTGATCGTGACCACGCCCCAGCCCGCCGCCCAGTCGGTGGCCCGGCGTGGCGCCCAGATGGCCGCGAAATTCGACCTCGAGATCCTCGGCGTGGTCGAGAACATGTCGGGCTTCACGACCCCCGACGGCGAGCGCTTCACGATCTTCGGCGAGGGTGGCGGCCAGCTGCTCTCCGACGAACTCGACGTGCCGCTGCTGGGCAAGGTGCCGCTCTCCGAGCCTCTGCGGGAGCACGCCGACTCCGGCTCACCGCTGGTCTTGGCCGAGCCCGACGCTCCCGCGTCGCAGGCGATTCGCCAGGCGGCCCGCGGAATCATCGCGATGACGCCGCAGGAGCTGCCGGTCCTGCAGGCGGAACCGAACGGCGCCGAACTGCCGCCGGTCAGCGGCACGCCGCTCCCGGTCGTCCAGTAGGGACAAGATTTAGGTTCGCGCCACAACTCCCGCCGGGGGGTTGTGTTAGTTTTTCCAAACAATTGCCTAGTCCCCGGCTAAGAATGCCGGGGAGCGGGGGAACCATGTTTTCGGGGCGAACTCACCTTCCGGGGTGGGAGCGCGAGTCTCCTTCAGCGCTAGCCCGTCAGCTAACTCCGCAGGCATTCGAAGGAGGAATGGATGACGCTCGCCCAACGGGCGGCCTGCGTGGTCGCCTTATGCAGTGCGTTTGCGGTGGTGCCGGTTGCCGGTCTGGCGACGGCACCGGAGTCCGCCTTGGCGGCTCCCGGTGGCATGTCTACGTACGCGCCCCCGCCCGCGAGCGAAACGTCGCCGACCGCACCCGCGGGCAAGGCGATGTTGGTCGACGGACGCGCTGTCGCACCGATGGACGCGCCTCCTGCGGTCAAGAAGGTGATCGCCGCGGCGAACAAGATCCGCAGCAAGCCGTACATCTACGGCGGCGGGCACGCTCGCTGGTGGGACCGGGGCTATGACTGCTCCGGCGCCGTCAGCTTCGCGCTCCGCGGCGGCAAGTTCCTCACCAGCCCGATGCCCTCTGGGCCGATGGAAAGCTGGGGAGAGGCCGGGAAAGGCCGCTGGATCACGGTCTACGCCAACTCGGGCCACGCCTACGCGGTGATCGCCGGCCTACGCTGGGACACCGCCGGCAACAATGGCTCCAGCGGCCCCCGCTGGAGCGAAAGCCTGGATGCCGGGGCCAGCGGCCCCTTCGCAGCCAGGCACCCCTCCGGCTACTAGCTAGCTAGAGGAAAGGCGCTCGCCCCTACCGGGCCTGTCCCGGTAGGGGTGGAGCGTCTTGCACTTTTTCCGCGGCGCGCAAACTCGGACGGCCGCAAACGACGTCGAAAAAGTTAAGCGAAACCCCTACCGGGGCAGTCCCGCTAGGCAGCTTTGCTCTTGTAGTACTGGGCGTTGATCTCGGCGTATTTCGCCCACTCGGCCGGGAGCTGGTCCTCGGCGAAGCAGGCGTCGACCGGGCACGCCTCGACGCAGGCATCGCAGTCGATGCACTCGTCAGCGTCGATGTAGAGCATCTCGACCGAATCGTAATCGGGCTCATCCGGGGTCGGATGGATGCAGTCGACAGGGCATACCTCGACGCACGAGTTGTCCTTGGTGCCGATGCACGGCTCGGCGATTACGTAGGTCATTCGGAAGTTCTCCTACTAAGTCGGTTTCGGTGCCGGGACAGAGGCTTTTGCGGCCGCCGCCAAAACGAACGCACATTCTAGGGATTGCGAGGGCGCCGAGTGGCGGCAGCGCGCAACCGAGGTTCCAATATTGCGTTTGAGGAGGATCGACCCTTTCCCTAACCTCGGTGGCCCGTGAAACGGCTCGCACGCCTGTCGGCCCTCTCTGCTGCGCTCTGCCTGCTGGTGGCAGCGTCGAGTTCCGCTGCGGTCGAAGAGGGCTCCCCGTCGGCGCCGCCGGCCCCGGAAGCGATCCTGCTGGAAGACACGCTGATCGTCCAGTGGCAGAGCGGCAGCCCCCGCTCCGACCGGGCCGAGGCGCGGGCGGACGCCGGCGTCGAGTTCCAGGCGGACCTCGGCGATCACGACTTCCAGCTGGTCGAGGTCGAGCCCGGCCAGACCCGCGCGGCGGCGATCCGCTCGCTCGAACGCGACCCGGCGGTGGTCCTGGCCGAACGCAACGGCTACCGCGAACCGACGGCGCTCCCGAACGACCCGCTGTTCGGGGAGCTCTGGGGGCTGCGCAACACCGGCGCCGGCGTCAAAGGATTCTCCGGCGCGGTGGCCGGCGACGACATCGACGTCGAGGGCGCCTGGATCCGCACCCTCGGCAGCCCCAGCGTGGTCGTCGCCGACATCGACTCCGGCTACCGCTTCGACCATCCCGACCTGGCGCCGGTCGTCTGGACGAACCCGGGCGAGAGCGACGACGCCATCGACAATGACCTCAACGGCTACGTCGACGACCTCCACGGCTACGACTTCGTCGGCGCCAACGGAGAAGCGATCGCGCCCGACAACGATCCGACCGACGACGATCTCCTCAGCGGCGGCCACGGGGTCCATACCGCGGGGACGATCGGGGCAGCGGGGAACAACGGGCTCGGGATCACCGGGGTCGCCCAGAACGCGCGGATCATGCCGCTGCGCGTCTGCAGCCGCTTCCCTGTCGTCGGGCTGAACCGCTGCCCGATCTCGGCAATCGTCGACGCCATCAACTACGCCGGCGAGATGGGCGCGCGAGTGGCCAACATTTCGCTGGGCGGGACGCTGGAATCACAGGCCGAAGTCAACGCGCTGGCGAAAAACCCCGGCACCCTGTTCGTGATCTCGGCCGGCAACGACGGCCAGGACAACGAAGCCACCCCCCACTACCCGTGCGACTACGAACCGGTTGCCGACGCCGAACCGGCGGTTCCGGGGGCGATCGACAACGTGGTCTGCGTCGCCGCCACCAACCAGGCCGACGCCCTGGCGGGGTTCTCCGACTACGGGGCGAGTTCGGTCGACCTCGCCGCGCCGGGGACCGAGTCGCTCAGCACCTACCCGGTCTCCGAACCGTTCGAAGAGCACTTCACCGTCGACGACTTCGCCACCGAGTGGCCTCCGACCGGCGCCAACGGCGGTTTCGAGCGGACCAACGAGACCCCTCTCACCTCGTTCGGGATGACCGACGTGGTCGGGGCCCCGGCGTCGAACACGGTGCGTGAGACCACCTCGCAGGCGTTCACGCTGCCGCCCAACCAGGGGTGCACGCTGTTTCAGAGCCGGCGCATCGTGCTCGCCGCCGGTGACCAGTTCCAGTACTCGGTCGTGCTCAACGGCTCCCCCCTCGCGACCTCGACCCCAACCGCGACGACGACGCCAGAAGGCATCGAGGTCCGCACGCTCGATCTCCCCGCGGGGTTCAAAGCCGGTGGATCGGTGCAGCTGCGCTTTCGCTTCACCACCGGGGCAACCACGGAAGCCGGCAGCGGCGTTTGGCTCGACGACCTCCGCATCCGTTGCCAGGTCTCGACCTACGCCTTCCTGCAGGGCACTTCGATGGCGGCCCCGCACGTGGCCGGAGTGGCGGCGCTGCTGTTCTCGCAGAAACCGGGGGCGTCGGTGACCGAGGTTCGCAGCGCGCTGCTGGCCAGCGTCGACCCGATCGCTTCGCTGAGCGGCAAAACGGTCACCGGCGGCCGGCTCGACGCCTCCGCGGCGCTCGACCGCTTCGACGAAGTCGCACCGGCGGCGGCGGCGCTCACCGTTACCCCCGCCTCGCCGGCGGCCGCGGAAGAACCGGTGATCTCCGGCAGCGCCGAGGAGCGCTCCAGCGTCAGCCTGTTCCTCGGCGGCGACTGCGAAGGGACGCCGCTGGAAACCGTTAGTGCTGAGCAGCTCGAAACCACCGGCATCACCGTCTCCGTCGGCCCGGGAACGACCACCATCTTCAGCGCTAAGGCGACCGACACGGCGGTCCCGACCGCGAACGTCTCCGCCTGCTCCGCACCGCTCACCTATACCCAAGAGGAGCCCGACGAAGTGGCGCCGGCGGCGCCAGTCCTGAGCGCGACCTCGCCGGCGTCGCCGGCGGCTGACGGGACCCCGATGATCATCGGCTCCGCGGAGGCGGGGTCCACGGTTCGCATCTATCGCGATCCCGCCTGCGAAGGGGCGGTGATGAGGAGCGCGAGCGCCGGGACGCTCGCCTCGCCCGGAATCGAAGTCTTCGCTCCGGCCGCGACGGCGACGCAGTACTCGGCCACCGCAACCGACGCGGCTGACAACACCTCCCCTTGCTCGACGCCGATCGGCTACACCAACACGACGCCGATCGGAGGCGAAACGGCGCCCGTCATGCTGCCCCCATTCGTGCCACCGACCCCCGAACCCGCCGGCTGCACGGTCCCGAAGCTGGCCGGCAAGGCGCCGGCGCGGGCTAGGGCCGCGCTGACGGCAGCGGGCTGCAAGCTCGGCAAGACGACCAAGCCGAAAACCAGGAAAGGGCAGAAGCTGGTCGTCAAGAGATCCTCGCCAGCTGCCGGGGCGACTGCAACGGCAGCCGTCAACTTGCGGCTGGGGCCGAAGCCGAGGCCTCCCCGCCACTAGCATCACGCCCCATGCTGCTGTTGACGGGGGCCACCGGAAGCATTGGATCGCGGCTGCTGCCGCTGCTGCTGGAGAGCGGCGAGGACGTGCGCTGCCTGGTGCGCGAGCCGCGGCGCTTGGGCGAGCGGCGGGTCGACGTCCAGATCGCGCTCGGCGACCTCGGCGAGATGTCCGATCCCTATTTGGTGCGCCAGGCGCTGCGTGGGGTCGACACGGTGATCCACCTGGCGGCGACGATCCGCGACCAGCCGCCGAAACGGATCGAGGAGCTGAACGGGCTGGCGACCGTGCGCCTGCTGCGAGCGGCGGAGCGCAGCGGCGTCGAGCGCTTCCACTTCTTCAGCGCGCTCGATGCCGGCGCGGCGCAACGCACTCGCTTCTTCCGCGCCAAGTGGCTGGCCGAGCAGGCTGTCGACTCCTCGCCGCTCGACACCACGGTCTTCGCCCCCTCGATCGTCTACGACCACTCGGATCCCTGGATCACGCTGCTCCGGCGCTTCTCCTTCCTGCCGGTGCTGCCGGTCTCCGGCGACGGCGAGGCGCGGTTCCAGCCGATCTGGGCCGACGACGTCGCCCGCTGCGTGGTCGCGGCACTGGCCGCGACCCCGGCTCGCGACCGCTACGAGCTGGCCGGTCCGGAGACGATGAGCTATGACCAGATGTCCGATCTGGTCAGCCGCATCGCCGGGCGGCCGCGGCCACTGGTCCACGTTCCGCTGGGGCTGGTGCGCTCGGGTTTGATCGCGATCCGCTCCCTTTTCGGCGAGGCCGTGTTTGCAACCTGGGAGGAGGCCGAGCTGATGGAGGTGCCGATGGTGAGCGAGCGCGGAACGGCCGACGCGCAGGCCCTCGGCGTGCAACCGCGAAGGATGAGCGATGTCTTGGAGGGTCCCTAAGAGAGTCGTTGCGCTGGCGGCCGTGGCCGTGGCGCTGGTGGCCGCGCCCGGCGCGGGGGCGCTGACCCTGACCCCGCCGAAGCCGAACCTCTTCCTCGGCGTCTCCGATCGCGGCTCCACGCAGGAGTTCAACGAATTCGCGGCGCTGACCGGTAAGCACCCGGCGCTGCTGCAGACCTTCCACCCCTGGGGGAACAGCCTCAACGAAGCCTACGAACGCTGGCGCGAAACGGCGACGCGGCCGATCCTCCACATCTCCACCGCCGACGACCAGACCCTGGCGGAGATCATCACCCCGCAGCAGATCGCGCTGGGCGGCGGCGACGACTACCTGCTGCAACTGAACACCTTCTTCGCGACCCGGGGACTGCCCGCCTACATCCGGCCCCTGGGAGAGCCGAACCGCTGCCTCAACGCCTGGTCCGCGGTCTACTGCGACGGCAGCCAGCGCGGCGGCGAACACACCAGCGGCTGGTACAAACAGGCCTTCCGCCGGATCTCCGCGATCGTCCGCGGCGGCCAGACGCTGGAAGGGATCAACGCGACCCTGGCGGAAATCGGGCTACCGCCGCTGAGCCGGACCAAAGGCCCGAACCCGACCAGCCTGCCGGCGGCGCCGGTGAGCATCATCTGGAGTCCGCTGCCCGGCGGGTCGCCGCGGGTCAAAGGTAACTTCCCGGGCAACTACTGGCCCGGTAGCCGCTGGGTCGACTGGGTCGGCACCGACTTCTACTCGCAGTATCCGGTCTGGGAGGACCTCGACCGCTTCTACAAGGGCGTGCAGTGGAAGACCAAGCCTGTCGCGGTGACCGAGTGGGCGGTCTCCCGCGAAGACGAACCGCGCTTCGTCAAAGAGCTGATCTCCTGGGTGGTCAAGCGCCCGCGCGTGCGGATGCTCGTCTACTACACCGGCTTCGGCGCCGGTAACGAGTACGACATCAATCTCTACCCCCGCACGACCAACACCCTGCGCAAGAAGATCCGCCGCGCCAACTTCCTCCCCTACGCCGACTACAACGCCAGCCTGTTCCCACCGCTCCCGCCCAAGGAAAAGAAAAAATAGCCGCCCCGGGAGCGCCCCGAAGGTCGATGGGCCGATTTCGGGCCTATATCTCCCGAAATCGGCCCATCGGCGGGGAGAGTGGGGGCTGGGCGCGGCATGAGTCCTAGCCTGGCTGGCGACGACGCGCGGGTGGTGCGCTGAAGGTGTCGAGTTGGGCAAAGAAAAGGGCCCGGCGTGAGCCGGGCCCTTTTCGAAGCTCCCTCGTGAGAGGGGTGCTTACATCATGCCGCCCATGTCCGGCATACCGCCGGGCATGCCACCACCGGCGCCGCCTTCCTCCGGCGGCTCGGCGATGATCGCCTCGGTCACGAGGATGTTCTTCGCGATCGAGGCCGCGTTCTGCAGCGCGGAACGGGTGACCATGGTCGGGTCGATGACACCGGCCTTGATCAGGTCGCCGTACTCGCCGGTCGCGGCGTTGAGGCCTTCACCGGCCTTGAGGTCGCGGACGGCGTTGACGACAACCGAGCCCTCGAGGCCCGAGTTCTCGGCGATCTGACGGACCGGCTCCTCCAGCGAGCGGTGGATGATCCGGGCACCGGTGACCTCATCGGGGTCCTTGGTGAGCTTCTCCGGGTCGAGACCGCTCTGGGCGTTCAGCAGAGCAACGCCACCACCCGGGACGACGCCCTCCTCGAGCGCGGCACGGGTCGCCTGCAGCGCGTCCTCGACGCGGTGCTTTTTCTCCTTCATCTCGGTCTCGGTGGCGGCACCGACCTTGACCACGGCGACACCTCCGGCGAGCTTCGCGAGGCGCTCCTGGAGCTTCTCGCGATCGAAGTCGGAGTCGGTGTTCTCGATCTCCTGTTTGATCTGCTTGATCCGACCCTTGATGTCGTCGGCGCCACCGGCACCGTCGATGATCGTGGTCGTGTCCTTGGAGACGACCACGCGGCGGGCTTTGCCGAGCTGATCGATCTGGGTGTTCTCGAGTTTGAGGCCCATCTCCTCGGTGATGACCTCGCCACCGGTGAGGACGGCGATGTCCTCGAGCATCCGCTTGCGGCGATCGCCGAAGCCGGGGGCTTTGACGGCGACACCGGTGAAGGTGCCCCGCAGCTTGTTCACGACCAGGGTCGCCAGGCACTCGCCCTCGACGTCCTCGGCCACGATCAGCAACGGCTTACCGCCCTGCATGACCTGCTCGAGCACCGGCAGGATGTCCCGCACGGAGCCGATTTTCTGGTTGGCAATGAGGATGTAGGGATCCTCGAGCACTGCCTCCATGCGGTCCTGGTCGGTGACCATGTAGGGCGAGATGTAGCCCTTGTCGAACTGCATGCCCTCGGTGAACTCCAGCTCCATGCCGAAGGTCTGGCCCTCCTCGACGTTGACGACGCCGTCTTTGCCGACTTTCTCGATCGCGTCGGCGATCACGTTGCCGATCTCGTCGTCACCGGCGGAGATGGCGGCGACACGAGCAATCTGCTCCTTGCCGGCGACCTCTTTGGACTGCTGCTCGCGGAGGTTCTCGACGACAGCGTCGACAGCCTTCTCGATGCCGCGGCGCAGGGCCAGCGGGTTGGCGCCGGCGGCTACGTTCTTGAGGCCCTGGCGGACGATGATCTGGGCCAGCAGGGTGGCGGTGGTGGTGCCGTCACCGGCGACGTCGTTGGTCGCCGTGGCGACCTCGCGGACGAGCTGGGCGCCCTGGTTCTCGAAGACGTCCTCGACCTCGACCTCGCGGGCGATGGTGACGCCGTCGTTGGTGATCGTCGGCGCACCGAACTTTTTGTCGAGCACGACGTAACGGCCTTTGGGACCGAGGGTGACCTTGACGGCGTTGGCGACAGCGTCGACACCGCCCTGCAGGGCCCCTCTGGCCTCCTCTGCGTACTTCAGCTCCTTATGAGCCATGTGGGTATTCCTCCTTGGTTCTTTAAATCCGGGTGGGTGGCTCTAGCCGAGCTTGGCCAGAACGTCCGACTCGCGCAGGACCAGAAGCTCGTCGCCCTCGACGGTCACCTCGGTGCCGCCGTATTTGGAGTAGAGGACCTCGTCCCCCTCCGCGACGTCGAGCGGTCGGCGGTTGCCGTCCTCGTTGATGGCGCCATCGCCGACGGCGATGACCTTGCCCTTCTGCGGCTTCTCTTTGGCCGTGTCGGGGAGGACGATGCCGCTGGCGGTCGTCTCCTCCTCCTCGATCGGCTTGACGATCAGCCGGTCCCCGAGGGGCTTCAGCTTCATTCGTATACCTCCGTCATCGGTAAGTGTCTGGTGGGAAAAGGCGGGAAATGCCGCTGCAGAGCCCTTTCCGGCGTGCGAGCGGCCTTGGCACTCTCACAGTCCGAGTGCCAACAAAGAGAAAGATAGCGATGTGCGGGCGTCGGTCAAGCCCGCCCGGGCAGATTCAGTCGGCGGCGAGCAATCTGCAACCGAGCAACCGGGCGATCCCCTCGCCGCCCCGCGCCATCACCCAGTCGTGGTTCCACTCGAATGCCGGCCGCAGCAGCGGCGCCAGCCGGTTCATCCAGGGCACCGTGGTCGCCACATTCCACTCATAGAGGACCGCGGTGATCCCGTCCTGCTCGTAGAAGCGCCAGCGGCCGGTCCCTTCCAGCTCGCCGACGGCGTGCCCTTCGAGCAGGCTCGGGCGCTCGACCCGGGTCGTCGTCACCTCGAACTCGACCCGGTACGGCAGCAGGCTCTTCCAGACCATCCGCGAGACCGTGCCCACGTCCGCGCCGCCGGGCGGGCGCGAGAGTTCCTCGGCCTCCTCCACCCCACGCCACCAGCTCGGCCAGCTGGCCTGGTCGTGGATCGCCTCCCAAACCGGCTCCCGGGGGGACTCCAGCAGCCAGGTCGTGAGGAACGCGTACGCGGCCATCGCCGAGCCAGGCTAGACGCTCGCGGCCCGCAACCTCAGTTGTGGTGCGGCGTCTCCCCGTTGCCGAGGTGCGCGCGCGGCGGCTCGACGATCTGCGAGAAGCGGATCACCGTGACCGTGTCGTCCTCGGAGACCGGCCGGCTGTAGAGCTGCTCGAGCGACTTGATCGTCTCCTCGAGGCGGCGGAACTCGGGGTTGTCGTGCTCGATGTCGCGGCGGGAGAGATCGCCGACCCGCTTCACCTCGACGTCGTCGATGACCGCGGTGAAGATCTTCTCGCGCGGGCTGTGGCGGAAGCCGACCGTGATCCAGACGACCATGCCGCGCTCGTACTTGTTGGTCTTGTCGCCAAGCCGGATCGTCGCCGTCTTGCGACCGCGCTTCAGCTGGTCGATGAAGACCGCTGAGTAGAAGTTCAGAACGTAAGTGCCACCCCTCATTCGCGCCGCGAGCGTATAGGACCGGGCTCGGCGGGTGATTCTCGCCGCCACCACGTGTCTGCACTTCCAATCACCGGGGCCGATCTCGGCGTTTGGACGTTCGTTCGACCGGGATTCGAGTTTTCCGACGCCCGGCCGATGGAGAACCGTGGCAACCACCCAACTCAACCGAATTCGCTTCTTCCTCCTCGCTCTCGGCGCCCTCGGCGTCCTGCTCGCGATCCCGCTCGCCTCGCAGGCCGCAGCCAAGACCTGCGCCGGTAAGCGCGTGACGATCACCGGCACCCCCGGCGACGACACGATCGTCGGCCGCGGCGCCAGCGACGTCATCTACGGCGGTGGCGGCGACGACAGGATCAGCGGTGGTCGCAACGGCAACGACACGATCTGCGGCGGCCCCGGCGACGACGTCCTCAAGGGCGGCAAGGGCTACGACTCCCTCTACGGCGACGAGGGCGACGACACCCTGCTCGGCGAAACCGGCTCCGACCTGCTCAGCGGCGGCGGCGGCGAGGACCAGCTCTCCGGCTCCAAAGGCGCCGACACCCTCTACGGCAATGGCGACGACGACACCTTGGTCGGCTTCAAAGGCCCTGACGAGCTCGACGGCGGCGGCGGCAACGACTTCGTCGACGGCGAACAGGGCAGCGACGAGATCGTCGGCGGCGCCGGCGAAGACCTCCTGCACGGCGACAAGGGCAACGACACGATGCTCGGCGGCCCCGACAACGACCGCGTCGAAGGCGGCCCGGGCGACGACGCCGATCTCGACGGCGGTGGCGGCAGCGACCAGGTCTTCGGCGGCGCCGGCATCGATGACGTCGACGGCGGCGAGGGCGACGGCGACGTCGTCCGCGGCGACTCGGGCACCGACACCCTCTCCGGCGGTGGCGGCAGCGACGACATCGTCTCCTACGCCAGCGCCACCCGCGGCGGCATCATCGTCGACCTCGCGACCGAGAAGGCCAAAGGCGACGGCCACGACGACCTCAGCGCCTTCGAGGACGTGGTCGGCTCCCCGCAGGGCGACACGATCACCGGCGATGGCCTCGACAACCGCCTCGACGGCGGCGTCGGCGACGACACCCTCGACAGCGGCGGTGGCGGTGGCGAAGCCTTCGGCGGCCCCGGCACCGACGAGTGCAACGGCTTCGCGGTCGAGACCTCCTGCGGCCCGGAAACGCCGCCGCCCCCGGGTGTCCCCTCGGTGATCCTCAACCAGGGTCTCGACGGCGCCAGCCTCGTGGTCCAGGGCGGCGACGGCTCCGACACGGTCCGCATCGGCTACGCCGCCGGAGCCTGGTCGGTCAGCGACGCCGGCCCGATCTACGCCGGTGGCGGCTGTGCCAACGCGCCCGGCAACGACAGCGTCGCCTCCTGCCCCGGCCCCGCGCCGCTGGCCCTCGTCGTCGTCACCGGCGGACCCGGCAACGACGACCTCCAGATCGACGGCGGCGTCCCCGGCAGCGCCAAAGTACGGATCAACGGCAACTCCGGCAACGACACCGTGGTCGGCGGCGCCGGCGACGACGTGCTGGAAGCGGGCGAGAACTACAACAGCCCCGACAACGGCAACGACACGCTGGTCGGCAACGCCGGCTCGGACGTCCTCTACTCCGACCCAGGCGCCGACAACCTCAGCGGCGGGGCCGGCAACGACCTGCTGGTCAACGCCGTTCCCGTCTGCCAGGGCAACGCCTACGACGGCGGCGGCGGCGAAGACACGGTCTCCTACGCCCGCTCCAGCGACGGCGTGCGCGCCACCCTCGGCGGCAGCGGCGGTCCCAGCGGGTGCGGCAACCTGGACAGCATCAACGCCAACAACGAGAGCCTCGAGGGATCCGACGGCGCCGACGTGCTGGTCGGCGACAACGGCGACAACAGCTTCCTCGGCCACCTCGGCGCCGACACCTTCATCGGCAAGGGCGGCAACGACTTCATCGACGCGATCGACGGCCAGCGCGACAAGCAGATCGAGTGCGGTGGCGGCGACGACGAAGCCCTGAAGGACCCGAAGGACCCGAGCCCTCACAGCTGCTGAGCGGGGCCGGCAGGACGGCTAGAAACCCTCCTCGCCGATCAAGGGAACGAAACGGCAGGGCGCGATCGCCTCGCGCTCGATCGCCTCGCCGCGGCGGCGCAGCACGACCAGCTCGTCGCCGCCGACCCCGGCTACCGGGACGACCATGCGGCCGCCCTCGGCCAGCTGCGCGATCAGGGCCGGCGGCGGCGCCGGGGCGGCGGCGTGGACGGCGATCGCCTCGTAGGGCGCCCGCTCGGGGTAGCCGCGGCTGCCATCGCCGACCAGCACCTCGACGTTGTCGGTGCCCATCTCGGCCAGAGCCTTGGCGGCACCGAGAGCGAGCGACTCGTGGCGCTCGATCCCGACCACCTCGGCTGCCAGCCGCGCCAGCACCGCAGCCGAGTAGCCGGACCCGGTCCCGACCTCGAGCACGCGCTCGGCACCGCGCAGCTCCAGCGCCTGGCAGATCGCGGCGACGATCCAGGGCTGGGAGATCGTCTGCTCGGCCCCGATCGGCAGCGCCGAGTCGTCGTAGGCATGTCGGCGCGAGCGCCGCGGCACGAAGCGCTCGCGCGGCACCCGGCCCATCGCCGCCAGCACCCGCTCGTCCTCGATCCCCCGCCCGCGCAACTGCCGCGCGACCATTCCAGCGCGGCGGTCGGCGAAGTCGGTCACCGAGCAAGTGTCCTCCTCCGCCTACGACCACCGCCCAGACCGCCCTGCGCCAGAGGAGACCTCAGCCCTGACGAGGCTCCGGGGTCGCCAGGCAAGGACGCAGGAAGCCCGAATAGCAGCGCTATTTGGGCGACCGAGGACACCGCCTGACAGCCTCGGAGGCCGTCAGTAGATGTAGTTGCGGAGTTTGGGGGGGTCGAGGACAGTGACCCGGCCGCGGCCGGAGCGGACGACGCCGGCGCGCTCGAGCTCGGCGAGGAAGCGACTGACGCTCTCGCGCGAGGTGCCGGCGAGCTGGGCGAGGTCGGTCTGGTTCATCCGGATCGTCACCTCTTCGCCGGGGCCTTTGCCGTCGGCGTGCTCGCGGGCGAGCTGGGCGAGGATGCCGGCGACGCGGCTGGGAACGGTCTGGAAGGACTGGCGACTGAGGCGCACGTTGGCGGCGCGCAGGCGGCGGACCAGGCCGGCGACCAGCTTCAGGGCGATCTCCGGATGGCGGGCCAGCAGCAGGCGCACGTCGTTGGCGGGCAGCGCCAGCAGCTCGCCGTCGGTCAGCGCCTCGGCGCTGGCCGAGCGACTGTCGCCGTCGAGCATCGCCAGCTCGCCGAAGATCTCCCCCGGACCAAGGGTGGCGAGGGTGATCGCGCGGCCGTCGGAGTGCTCGCGGGTGACCCGGAAGCTGCCCTCCTTGACGATGTAGCAGGCATCGGAGCTGTCGCCCTCGTGGAAGACCCGGGTGCCGGCCGGAAAGGTGCGCGGCACGGCGACGTGCGAGAAGCGCTCCAGCTCACCCTCCTCGAGGTCGGCGAAGAGAGCAACGCTCTGCAGCAGCTCGACCGCGGTCTGGCTCTCGACGCTCCCCATGCGGGGATTATCCCCCTCGTGGGGAGAGACTCAAGAGATCAGCGCGCCGAGGCGGTTAGTTTGCGCGGGCCGCGGCTGAAGCCGGCGCCGATCAGCGCCTCCTCGTGACCGGAGCCGATCACCGCCTCGCCGTCGAGTTTCTCGATCGCCAGTTTCGGCAGCTGGCCGGCGCTGACGGCGTCGGCCAGGGCCTGCATCGCCGCTTCCAGGTCGCCTCCCTCCATCGGTGTCAATCGCAGGAGGCCGCGGCCGCCGCGCTCGAGGAAGACGGCCGGCTCGCCGTCGCGCAGCAGCAGGTGGGCGCCGGGGGTGCGGCCGGGTCGGCGACCGCCCTCCAGCTTCGGCCACGGCAGCGAGGCGCCGTAGGGGTTGGCCGGGTCGGTGGCGGCGAGAAGCAGGTAGGAGCCGTCGGCTTCGGGCAGCGAGCGCAGGCGCTCGACCGCACCCGGAAGGGCGAACTGGGCGCCGCCGAGGCCCTCGACGAAGTAGCCGCGGCGGGCGGTGCCGAGCAGCTCGAGGTTGCCGAGCTCGGAGTAGAGGGTCGAGAAGCCGCCGGGCACGCCCTCGGCGAGCACGGTCTCGCGGGTGACGATCCCGTAGCGCTCCATCATCAGCTCGGCCTGGGCGCGCAGACGGGCTCCCGGGCCGGGCGCGTTGGCGAACAGCGGCGCGGTCAGCGACCAGCGGCCCTGGACGGCGGCGCCGGCGGTCGAGCGGCGGCGGGCGAAGCGGCGGCCCTGACGGTCGCCGGAGCCGACCGCGCGCAGCCGCGGCGCCCGCAGCGGCGCGAAGGCGTCGTTGGTGACGGCGCCGGCCCAGGCGAGGTCCCAGAGCGCGTTGTGGAGATCCTCGCCGGGGTGGTTGAGGTCGGCCAGCAGGTCGAGCCAGAACGACGGGCCGGCGGCGAGACGCTCGCGGATCGCCTCGTGGACCTCCCCGCTCGGCTCCTCCAGCTTGGCGTTGGCGGGTGGCGGACCGGCGAGGCGAACGTCTTCGCGGAAGTAGAGGGCGACGCGGCCGTCGGAGCGGCCGAGGGCGCCGGCCCCGACCCAGACCACCTCGCCGCTGGTGCAGAGCTCGTCGAGCCAGGTCGGCGAGTAGGCGCCGAGCCGGCGCGGCAGCACGTCGGCCTCCCAGACCTTCGGCGTCAGCGCCACCCCCTGCAGCGGCCCGAGCGCTTCGCGCAGGCGGTCGATGCCGGCGCCAGCGCGACGGAAGGCGTCAACGTTCTGCCAGCTCGGCAGGAAGCGGGCCAGCTCGCGAGTGTCGGCCGCCTCGACCTCCTTGCGCAGCCGCGCCAGGCTGGCCCGGCGCACCCGCCGCAGGACTTCGGAGTCGCACCACTCGCGCTCGGTCCCGCCCGGCAGCAGCTCGCCGCGGACCAGCGCCCCTTCGGACTCGAGCTCGCGCAGCGCCGGCAGCGGGTCGACGCCGTAGCGCTCGGTCGCGCGCGCGGTCGGGAAGGGGCCGTGGGTGCGGGCGAAGCGGCGGACCAGGGTCCGCATCGCGTCGGGGTGCTCCTCGAGGAAGACCTCCGGCAGGCCGCCCGGCGGCGGCACCCCGAGCGCGTCGCGGTAGAGGCCGGCGTCCTCGGCGGCGATGTAGCGCTCCTCGCCGGCGATCCGGACCTTGGCGACACGCCGCTCGGCGACCAGCTTCTCCAGCATCGACTTCGCCGAGTAGCCCTCGGAGACGCGTTCGTCGCACTCGGCGGCGGTGAGGTCTCCGAGGTTGCGCAGCAGCTGCTGGAGGGCGTCGCGATCGCCGGCGCGGCCGGCCTCGGTGCGGTGCTGGAGCTGCGCTTCGACTTCTTCCAGCGCCGCCGGATCGATCAGCTCGCGCAGCTCCTCCTGGCCGAGCAGCTCGCGCAGGAGGTCGCGGTCGAGCGCCAGCGCCGCCGCCCGCCGCTCGGCGTTCGGCGTGTCCCCCTCGTACATGTAGGTGGCGACGTAGTCGAACAGCAGCGAGGAGGCGAAGGGCGAGGCGGTCGGGGTCTCGACCTCGACCAGGCTGAGCTGGCGCGAGTGCAGCTTGGTCAGCAGGTCGCGCAGCGAGGGCAGGTCGAGCACGTCCTGCAGGCACTCGCGGTAGGTCTCGAGGATGACCGGGAAGCGGGGGAAGTCGCGCGCCACTTCGAGCAGGCTCTGCGACTTCAGCCGCTGCTGCCAGAGCGGCGTGCGCTTGCCCGGGTAGGCGCGCGGGATCAGCAGCGAGCGCGAGGCGTTCTCGCGAAAGCGGGCGCCGAACAGGGCCGAGCCGGAGAGCTCGGAGACGATCAGGTCCTCGATTTCGTCGGGGTCGATCAGGACCAGGTCGGAGGAGGGCGCCTCGTCGGCGTCGGGGAGGTGGATGACGATGCCGTCGTCGGACCAGATCGCGTCGGCCTCGAGGTCGTGCTCGGCGCGGATCTTCGCCGCCAGCGCCAGCCCCCAGGCGGAGTGGACGCGGCCACCGTAGGGGGAGAGGATGCAGAGGCGCCAGTCGCCGATCTCGTCGCGGAAGCGCTCGACCACGATCGTCTCGTCGGAGGGAATGACGCGGGTCGCCTGCTGCTGCTCGCGCAGGTAGGAGACGAGGTTGTTGGCGGCGCGCTCGTCGAGGTCGTACTCCTTGGCCAGCTCGGCCGGCTCACGCGATACCGCCTCGCGGCTGAAAGCGCCGATCGCCTTGCCGAGCTCGGCCGGACGGCCGATCCCGTCGCCGCGCCAGAACGGGACCGCGCCGGGGGCGCCGGGGGCGGGGATGACGATCACCCGGTCGCGGGTGATTTCCTCGATCCGCCAGGTGCTGGCGCCGAGCAGGAAGGTCTGGCCGGGGCGCGCCTCGTAGACCATCTCCTCGTCGAGCTCACCGACCCGGCGACCGTCGGGCAGGTGAACGCCGTAGAGGCCGCGGTCGGGGATCGTGCCGGCGTTGGTGACGACCAGCTGGCGCGAGCCTTTGCGGCCGTGCATGGTGCCCTGGGTGCGGTCCCAGACGATCCGCGGCCGCAGCTCGGCGAAGCGGTCGGAGGGGTAGCGGCCGTCGAGCATGTCGAGCACGTTCTCCAGCTGCTCGCGGGAGAGCTCGTGGAAGGAGTACGTGGCGGTGACCAGACGCTCGACCGCGTCGATCTCCCACTCGTCCAGCGCCGCCATCGAGACCAGGTGCTGGGCGAGCACGTCGAGCGGGTTCTGCGGGATCGTCGTCTCCTCGATCTCGGCTTCGCGCATGCGCCGGGCGACGACCGCGCACTCGAGCAAATCACCGCGATATTTGGGGAAGATCCGGCCTTTGGAGACCTCGCCGAGCCCGTGGCCGGCGCGGCCGATCCGCTGCAGCCCCCGGGTCACCGACTTCGGCGACTCGACCTGGATCACCAGATCCACCGCCCCCATGTCGATCCCCAGCTCCAGGGAGCTGGTCGCGACGAGGCAGGGCAGCTCCCCCGACTTCAGCATCTCCTCGACCACGGTTCGCTCCTCGTGACTGAGCGATCCGTGGTGGGCCCGAGCAATCTCGACGTAGGGCTCCGGTGGAGAGGGCTCAACCGAACCTCCCCGCTGTCGTGAGGGCGAGCCCTCTCCACCGGAGCCGTGCCCCGCATGCTCGGTGGCCGGCAGCTCCTGCTCCCCTTCGCCGTTGGCCAGCTCGTTCATCCGCTTGGCCAAGCGCTCGGAGGCGCGCCGGTTGTTGACGAAGATGATCGTCGAGGTGTGTTCGGAGACCAGCTCCGCCAGCTTCGGGTAGATCGCCGGCCAGATCGAGCGGATGTGGGCCGAGGGCTCGACTTCGGTCGGCGGCAGCCCGTCCTCGCTGGGATAGGCCGGGGCGCCGGGGTCGGCCATGTCGTCGACCGGGACCACGATCTCGAGGTCGAGCTCCTTGCGCTGCCCCGCATCGACGATCTCGCACTTGCGCTTCGGCCCGACCAGAAACTGCGCAATCCGCTCCAGTGGGCGCTGCGTTGCCGACAGCCCAATCCGCTGGACCCCTGGCCACCCGGCGCGGGAGGAGGGGGAGGGCTCAACCGAACCTCCCCGCTGCCGTGAGGGCGAGCCCTCCCCCTCCTCCCGCGCCGCCGCGACCAGATCGTCCAGCCGCTCCAGGGTCAGAGCCAGGTGGGCGCCGCGCTTGCTCTGCGCTACCGCGTGGATCTCGTCGACGATCACGGCTTCCGTGGTGGCAAGGATCGAGCGGACCTGGGAGGAGAGCATCAGGTACAGCGACTCGGGGGTGGTGATGAGAATGTCGGGCGGAGTTTTGGCCATCGCCCGACGGTCTTTCTGCGAGGTGTCGCCGGTCCGCAGGCCGACGGATATGTCGGCGCCGATCCCCCGCAGGGGCGCGCGCAGGTTGCGCTCGATGTCGTAGGAGAGCGCCTTGAGGGGCGAGACGTAGACGAGGCGGACACCGGTGCCGAGCGGCTTGCCGCCGTCCTCGCCCGCGCGGGCGAGCTTGTCGATGCCCCAGAGGAAGCTGGCGAGCGTCTTGCCGGAGCCGGTGGGAGCGCAGATCAGCGCGTTGTCGCCACCCGAGATCGCCTCCCAGCCGCCGGCCTGCGCCGGCGTCGGCCCCTCGAAGGAGGCCTCGAACCAGCGCCTGACCGGCGCGCTGAACGGCGCCAGTGGGTCAGACTTCGGGGTGCGTTTCTTCGCCGTGGCCAACCCACCGATCTTACGCAGCCGCGCCCGCCGGCCCACGAGGTTGTCCTAATGCACGCTATGCGTGTCTTATCGCGACTTCATCAAGTCGAATATGTAGTCGAGCGCCGCAGGGGCCCTGGGGCGCTAGGGGGTGCCGCCGGTGAACTTCACGAATTCGTACCAGGCCTTCTTCGGCACGAAACCGTCGCCGAAGAGACCGGAGCCGTCGCAGAAGTTGCAGGAGCCGGTCGCGTCGTCGACCGAGAACCAGTAGACCCGCTTGAGCTTCCATTTCACCTGCTTGTTACGCAGCAGGGTGAAGGCGCCCTTGAGCTGGGTCGCCTGGCCGGCGGTGCCTTTGGCGAAGATGTTGGTCGGCGTCGGGGGCTGCGAGGACCAGCCCAGCTCGGTGATCCAGAGGCCCTTCCCCGCGTCTTTGTTGAGCGTGAGGACGCCGCGGAATTCTTCGATGCGGGGCGCCAGTTCCTGGTACCTGCTCGAATAGGGGTGCAGGGCGACCGCGTTGAACTTGGTCTTGATTCCCGGCGTCTTCTTGTACATCTGTTCGAGGAAGTCAACCGCGCAGATGCTCTTCGGCTTCTTTTCGACCGCGCAGCCCTTGGGCAACGCGAACATGCCGCCGAGCAGCAGCTGCCCGCTCGGGTCAGCGGCTTTGATCGCCGTGTAGGAGAGCTTTACGAGACGCCCGTATTCGGCCGGGTTGGGGTGGGCGACGAAGTATTTGAAGTTCTCCTCGTTCCAGATCTGCCAGACCTTGATCGGACGCTTCGGGACGCCCGGGTTCTCGGCCCAGAAGGTCCCGGTCGTGCCGTAGCGGGCGACCGCACCCGTGACGAACATCTTCCAGTAGGTGGCCGCGGCGCCGGAGGCGGGCAGGTGGGCGGGGGCTTTGGCGTTGCGGTCGCCGGGCACGAAGACGCTCGGAACCGCCCAATTGGGGGCGCCGGTGAGGAAGGGAAGAACCTCGATTTCGGCCTTGGCGGCGCGTTCGACGATCAGGTCGAAGCCGCCGAAGTCGATCGGGGCGGTGTTGCCGCCCTGCTGGACCCCGCCCCAGTCGAGTGGGATCCGCAGGGTCTTGACGCCACCCTGCTGGAGGCGCTGGAGGTGTTCGACGCTGGGCACCGACTGCGGCACCGCGCCCCAGAACTTGGCCGGCAACGCCGAAGCGGTGCCCGCAAAGGCCATCAGGCCCAGCAGCGCCACCGCCAGAATCGCCGAAAAGGCACGCACACGACCGTTGATATCCATCATCGCTCTGGCCATCGGCTAGCTCGCCTTGGGCGAGATCTGGCCACCGGCGTCATCGCGCTGGCGCTTTTGGCGAATCACGACCGCGCCGACCGAGATCGCGGCGAGGGCGGCGATCGCGATCAGAATCGGGACCAGGGGCGAGGAAGATCCGCCGTCATCGGCGGACTGGGCGGAGTTGGCGACCGGGACGTTCCCTCCCAGGCCGGTGTTCTGACCCTCGTTGGAGCCGTCGCCTGGACTAGTCTGGCCGGTGCCGCCCTTATCCGGGTCGGTGCCGCTGTCATCGTTCCCTCCGTCGGAGCCCGTCTTGCCTCCAGCTACGCCAGAACTTTCGGATTCATCTTCGGTTTTAGAGTTGTCCGAAGCCTTGTACTTGCCGCTCGACTTTCCCGCGTCGGGTTCGTCGATCGAGTTGTGCTTCTTGATTTCGTTCGGCACGTCCGGGGGTTCGGTTTCGTACACGGACCCGACCGAATCGGCCTGAGCGAAAACCGGAAAGCAAGCCATTGCCAGCAGAGCAAGCACTGACAGAAGCGAGAAGAGGGGTCGGGCCGAGCTACGGCCGCGGTGGCGAGACCAATGCATTCCGCGCAAGGTTAGAGGAATGGGCGGCGTTCTTCGCTCCCGCCGCGCTGATCCTCGGGCTGGCGCTGGCCGGAGGGGGCTTCGACCTGGGCGATCGGCATGTGGCCGGCCTCGCCATCTGGCTGGTTGTGGTTGTCCTGCTCGTCTTCGGAGCCGCTGGCCGAGCGGTGCTCGAGCGGCCGTTCTACTGGACGAGTGGGCTGATCGGGGCTGTGGCGCTGTTTTCAGCAATCTCTTCTCTCTGGTCCGGTTCGATCGAGTTGAGCGTCACCGAGGTCGACCGCGTCCTGGTCTACCTCGGAGCTTTCCTTGCCGCTTTCCTGATCGCCCAAACCGACCAAAGGCGCCAACGTTTCGCTGAAGGGGTCGCGATTGGACTGATCGGCGTCGCGATCCTCGGGCTCGGCAGCCGCCTGCTGCCCGATCTGATCTCGGTCACGCAGGGCCTCGGCAGCGGCCCGCGGCTGCGCTACCCGCTCGACTACTGGAACGCCAACGGGCTCGCCTTCGCGCTGGCGGCGGCGCTGATCCTCTGGATGAGCCGGCGCTCGGTGAACGTGGGCCTGCGCTGGTTCGCGGTTGCGGCCCTGCCGGCGGTGCTGCTGGCGCTCTACTTCACCTACTCGCGCGGCGGCCTGCTTTCGCTGTTGATCGCCTGCGGCGTCCTGATCGCGCTTTCGCATGACCGCCTCTGGCTGCTCGGCACGCTGGCGATCGGAGCGCTCGGCGCCCTGCCGGCGGTGGTCGCGGTCCAGGACCGGCGCTACCTCGCCGACAACATCGACAGCCAGCAGGCAGTCGACCAGGGGCTGACCGTGTTCTTGATCCTGCTCGCCGGCAGCGCGCTGACCCTGCTGCTGTTCGCCGGCATGCGCCGAATCGAGCGCCGCCAGCGTGGTCTGGCCCAGCGAGCCGTGGCGCTCTCGCGCGACCGCCGGCTGCTGAAATGGATCGCCGTGCTCGCGGCGCTGCTGGCGATCGGGGCCGCGGTCGCGGTCGGCGGGCGCGCCTGGGACCAGTTCACCACTTCCGATCTGCAGGTGGTGAAGCCCGAGGAACGGTTCAACGACCTCGGCGGCAGCGGCCGCAACGAATTCTGGCGGGCGGCGATCGACGCCTTCGGAGAAGACCCGATCGGCGGCCACGGTGCCGGCACCTACCAGTTCTCCTGGAACCAACTGCGCGAGATCCCGGTCATCTCCACCCAGGCCCATTCGCTCTATCTCCAGGCCTTCGCGGAGCTGGGGGCGATCGGCGGCTTGCTGGTGCTGGCGATGGTCGGGGTCCTGCTGTGGGCAGGCTTCGGCGCCTGGCGGGCGGCCAGCGGCGGCCAGCGTGAGCTCCACGCGGCGCTCTTCGCCGTCTCCGTCGCCTTCGCGGTCGCGGTCGCGATCGACTGGTTCTGGGAGGTCACCGGGATCGGGCTCGTCTTCTTCCTCGTCACCGGCGTTCTGGTCGCCGCCCGCTGCGCCCAGCTGGCGCGGGCGAGGGCGAGCGCTGAGGGCCGTGGCGAGCGGCGGCGCTTCGGGCTCGCCGTGGCCGGCCTGGCGCTGGCTTGGATCACCGCCCTGGCCCTGGTCGGGCCGCTGCTGGTCGACCGCGAGCTCGACGCCAGCCGCGCCGCGGCCGGCGAGGGTGACTTCGGATCCGCGGTCAGCCACGCCGACACCGCCCGCTCGATCGAGCCCTGGGCCGCCACCCCCTACCTCGAACTGGGGCTGCTCGCGCAGGCCCAAGGCGATTTCGCCACGGCCCGTGAGAGGCTCGGCCAGGCGATCGACCGCGAAGACCGAAACTGGATCCTCTATTACGTGCGAGCGCGGCTCGAGGGCGAAGCCGGCGATCGCGCCGCTGCCCGGGCCGACATCGACAAAGCGCTGGAACTGAACCCCGAAGAAGACTGTCTGAACGAGGGCTTCGAAGGGTGCTGATGGCGCGGGCCTCCGACACCGAGAAGGCGACGGCGCGGGAGCCCACGCAGCCCAGCACGGCCCTGCCCGCGCGGCCCCCCAACCCAGGGCCCGGGGCGTTTCCCGGCGCCGAGGGCTCGCGCCGCCGCGGCGCGCTGCTGCGGCGGCTACTGGCGCTGGGCGACTGGTTCGCGCTCGTCGCCAGTCTCTTCGTCGTCACCGCCTCGACCTCGACGACGGACGTCGGAACGCTGTTCTGGGCGCTGCTGTTCAGCCCCGCCTGGATCCTCGTGGTCAAGCTCCACGGCCTCTACGACAACGACCATCGGCGCATCCGCCACAGCACCTTCGACGAGCTGCCCTCGCTGGTTTCGGCCGCCGTGCTGGGGACGCTGGTGCTCGACGGACTGCTGGCGCTGAGCCCCGTCGGCCCCCTCTCCCCGACCAGCGCGGTCCTGGTCGGGACCGGGACGCTGGCGGCCAGCTTCGTGCTGAGAGGGCTGCTGCGCTTCTTCTGGCACCACCTGACCGGTCTCGCCTCCGGGCTCGTGGTCGGTCCGGCGGGCGCGGTCGACATGGTCGCCCGCCGCGTCTCCACCCACCCGGAGACGCGCCTGGCGCTGGTCGGCTATCTCTCCTCCGAGCGCGGCGAGGAAGCGACCGAGCTGCCGCTCCTGGGCTCGATCGCCGACATCTCCCGGGTCGCCCGCGAATACGCGATCGAGCGCGTCGTCGTGACCGAACAGGAAATGAGCGAGCCGGCGGCCGAGCGGCTGATCGAAGAGTGCAAGGCAGCGGGGCTGGCGCTCACCTTCCTCCCTCAGCACTACGGACTACTCGGGCCGGGGATCGAGCTCAACCGGCTGGCCGAGCTGCCGGTGCTCGACTTCCGCTTCAGCGACCCTCCGCGCTCGACCCAGGCGATGAAGCGGGCGATGGACATCGTCATCTCCGGCGCTCTGCTGATCCTGGTCTCACCGCTGCTGCTGGCCGCCTCGCTGGCGATCCTCGTCGACAGCGGCCGGCCCGTCTTCTTCCGCCAGCGCCGTGCCGGTAAGGACGGCAAGCCGTTCACGGTGCTGAAGCTCCGCACCATGGTCGCCGACGCCGAGCAGCGGCTGGGCGAGCTGGTCGATCTCGCCAAGCTCGACCAGCCGGCCTTCAAGATCCCCGACGACCCCCGGGTCACCCGCAGCGGCCGACTCCTGCGCCGAACCAGCATCGACGAGCTGCCGCAGCTGATCAACGTCCTGCGCGGCGACATGTCGCTGGTCGGGCCGCGGCCGGAGGAGGAGAGCGTCGTCGCCCTCTACGACAAACGCCAGCGGGGCCGCTTGGCGATCAAGCCAGGGCTGACCGGCCCGATGCAGGTCTACGGCCGCAGCGATCTCACCTTCGAGGAGCGGCTGGCAATGGAGCGCGACTACCTCGACAACCTCTCGCTGCTGACCGACCTGGCGATCCTGCTGCGGACGCCGCGGGCGATCATCCGCGGCGACGGCGCCTACTAGCGAGCGGCCGATGCCTCCCGAGCTCGAGGTCGTGATCGTCAGCCACGGCGCCGAAGCGCTGCTGCGGCGCTGCCTGCGCTCACTCGATCTGCACCCCCCGGCGGCGGAGATGCGGGTCACCGTGGTCGACAGCGGCAGCGCCGACGGCACCCCCGACATGGTCGCGCGCGAGTTTCCGCGGGTGCGGCTGCTGCGCCGGGACAACATCGGCTTCTCGGCCGCCAACAACGTCGTCCTGCGCGAGAGCGGGGCGGCGACGGTGCTGCTGCTGAACCCCGACACCGAGGTCTACGCCGGCAGCCTCGACGCGGGGCTGGCGCGACTCGCCGCCGACCCCGGGATCGGGATGGTCGGGGTGAAGCTGGTGCTGGAGACGGGCGAGCTCGACCACGCCTGCAAGCGCTCCTTCCCGACCCCGCTCTCGGCCCTCGCCCACTTCACCGGCATCGGCCGCGGCGAGAACGCCGGCGGGGCACGCGGCCAGTACCGGGCCACCCACCTCGGCGACGACGAGCCCGGCGAGGTCGACGCCGTCAACGGCGCCTTCATGCTCTGCCGCCGCGAGGCGCTGGACGAGGTCGGCCTGCTCGACGAGGGCTACTGGCTCTACATGGAGGACCTCGACTGGTGCCACCGCTTCTGGGACGCCGGCTGGAAGGTCTTCTACGAGCCGGCCGGGGTGGCGCTGCACGTCAAGGGCGCCTCCAGCGGCGGCCGCCGGGCGCCGAAACAGGAGATCGCCTTCCATCGCGGCATGGGTCGCTTCTACCGGCGCTTCGACGCGCCCGGGCACAACCCCTTGCTGAACCTCGTCGTCTACGCCGGGATCGGGTCGAAACTCGCCCTCAGCCTGGCGATCGGAGCCTACCGGCGGGCGATGTAGGCGTCCTGCAGGACCGCGAGGTCGGGCGCGCCCAGATCGAAACCGGTGACGTCGGAGAAGCCGCCCAGCAGGGTCGAGGTGACGTAATCGCGCGGGTGGTAGGCGGAGCAGAGGTTGCGGCCCGCCAGCCGCGGACGCTGCATGACGAGCTGGCCGCGGTCGAAGCGGGCGCGCTCGTCGGGGGCGAGGCGCCCGCGCACGGACTCGCCGAGGACGCTGAGGACGAGCAGGCCGCCGGGCCTCAACATGCGGTGGAACTCGGCGACCCAGGCCGCCTGCAGCTGCTCGTCGAGGTGGCTGACGACCGAGAGCGCGTAGATCAGGTCGAAGCTGCCGGCGACGTAGGGCGCGGGCGGCAGCAGCGCGTTCACGTCGGCCTGTAGGAACGGCAGGTTGGCCCGGCACCAGTCGACCAGCTCGGGGTTGTAGTCGCAAGCGTGGATCTCCGGCCCGCGCAGGCCGGCCCATTGGCGGGCGACGCGCCCGCAGCCACAGCCGAAGTCGAGGATCGCCGCCATGTCCTCCGGAGGAGAGCCGGCGACGGAGACCGCCCCGCGGATCGCCGCCGCCATGCGGCTGCCGATGGCCAGGAAGCGGCCGGCGTCGCCGCTGCGACCGTCGACCAGGAGCCGCAGCCGCGCCGGCGGCACCGGCAGGCCGTCGAAAGCGAGGTGGTCGTCGCGGGCGCGGGCGGTCAGCCAACCCTCGCGCAGGCGCTCGGCGGGCGCCAGCAGACGCGTCCGCTCGAGGCCATTTGCGATCCGGCTTCGCGTCTGCTGTCTCATCCCGATCACACCAACACCGGCCGCTCAAGAAGTCGCGGCCCGGAAGCGCTAGGGCGGCGGCCGTTTGGTCACTGCCGAGGAGCGCCCCTGCGCGGCGAAGATCCAGCGCGAGCGGCGGCCGAAGACGGGGCCGCCGGCGACCCGGTCGGTCTTGCGGACCAGCAGCAGCGCCACCAGCGCCCCGAGCAGGGCGATCCCGGCCGAGGCGGCGAAGGTGACCTCGAAGGCGGTCACGTGGGCATCGATCACGGTCGGGACGACGGTTTTGTAGAGGCCCGTTTCCGGCAGGTTTTTGAGCCCGGTCTGCTCGGCGCGGAGGATCAGGTCGCGGGCCGCTTCTTCCTGCGCGGCGGTCGGGCGCAGGCCGGCGTCGGCAACTCTCTCGCGGATGTGGTGGAAGTTGATCCCGAGCTCCAGCGCGGTCAGGGCCGCGATCCCGATCGCGCCGCCGAACTGCTCGGAGGTGTTGATCATCCCCGAGGCCTCGCCAGCGTCCTCCGGCGGCACCGCGGTGAGGCCGGTGGGGTCGTTGACGGTGAGCACGATGCCGAGCCCGAGACCCTGCAGCAGCAGGCCCGGGATCAGCGCCACCGCGCTCTCGGAGGAGACCGACGCCGCCAGCACGACGCCCGAGGCGGCGAGCACGAGAAAGCCGATCACCAGCGGCCAGCGACCGCCGAAGCGATCGAAGGCCTTACCCGCCAGCGGCCCCGCGAGGATGATCGGGATCGTCGCCGGGATCAGGCAGATGCCGGCCGTGGCGGGCGAGACGCCGACCACCAACAGGAGGAAGAACGGGGTCAGGAATCCGAGCCCGAGCTCCACCATCCCGGCCAGGATCTGACTCAGATTGGCGGCGAGGAAATTATCGTGGCGGAGCAGGCGGAACTGGATCATCGGGTGGGCGGCGCGGCGCTCGATCCAGACGAAGAGCGGCAGCGCCAATACGCCGATCGCCAGCGGCACCACCGTTGCCGCGTCGCTCCAGCCTTCGGTCGCGCCCTGGCTGAGCCCGAAGACGATCGCCCCGACCGCGATCGCGAAGCTGGCCACCCCGGGCAGGTCGAGGTCGCGGGGGGCGTCGGGGTCGGGATCCAGGCGCGGCGTCGAGCGCAGGGTGAGGAAGATCGTCAGCAGCGCCAGCGGCACGTTGATGAGGAAGACGAGGCGCCAGTCGATCGAGGTGAGCAGGCCGCCGAGCACCGGGCCGAGGGCGGCGAAGAAGGCGGCGGCGCCGGCGAGGATGCCGAGCGCCTGGCCCTTCTTCTCAGCCGGGAAGACGGCGCTGACGATCGCCAGCGCCGTCGGCATCATCAGCGCCGCGCCGACGCCCTGGAAAGCCCGCGCCGCGATCGCCCACTCGAAGCTCTGGGCGGCGCCCATCGCCGTGGTCGCGATCGCGAAGGCGATCGCGCCCCAGATGAAGATCCGGCGCAGCCCGAAGATGTCGCCGAGGCGGCCGCCGAAGACCATCAGCGCCGCCAGCGGGATGATGTTGGCGGTCATCAGCCACTGCCCCTCCGAGACGCCGGCACCGAGCGCATCGATCGCGTCGGGACTGGCCAGCGGCACCGCGGTCTGGTCGACCAGGATCATGCTGCTGGCGAGGGTCATCGCCGCCAGCGTCACCCCAGCGCTGCCGCCGGCGGGCCGATTCCGGGACATATGGGCCCGAAATCGTCCCATCGCCTACCAGGGGAGGGAGTCGGCGATCTCGGAAAGGCGCGGGGCGGTCTGGTCGCGCCCTGACAGCAGCGGCTCGGCGACCTGCCAGTCGACCCCGATGTCGGGATCGTCCCAGGCGATCCCCGCCTCGGTGGCGGGGTCGTAGACGCTGGAAACGAGGTACGCCACGTCGGCGACGTCGCTGAGCACGACGAAGCCGTGGGCGAAGCCGATCGGGACGAAGAGCTGGCGGTGGCGCTCGTCGTCGAGCACGTGCCCCTCCCACTGCCCGTAGGTGGCCGAGTCGCGGCGCAGGTCGACGGCGACGTCGAGGATCGCGCCGCGGGCGCAGCGCAGCAGCTTCGCCTGCCCCGGCTCGGTCTGGAAGTGGAGCCCGCGCAGGGTGCCCTTGCCTGAGCGCGAATGATTGTGCTGGACGAACTCGGGCTCGATCCCCGCCTCGGCCCAGGCGTCGCGGCGGAAGGTCTCGACGAAGAAGCCGCGATCGTCGCCGTGCACCGCCGGCTCCAGCAGCACCACCCCGTCGAGCTTGGTCGGAAGTGACTTCATCAAAAGTAAGAACGGCTCTGAAAACCAAGCAGGTCGGGGGACGCAGGGAGCGAGGTGAGGGGAGCGCACTTTTCAGTGCGTGACCCGATCCGAGCGACCGAGGACCCCGAGATGCGCCGGTTTGCAGGAGCCGCCATCGGGCTAACCCAAAGCCTTCCCGTACTGCTTTTCGTAGTACTCGCGATACTCGCCGGAGCGGATCGGCGCCCACCACTCCTCGTTGTCGCGATACCAGGCGACGGTTTTCTCCAGCCCCTCGGCGAAGTGGACCTGGGCCTCCCAGCCGAGCTCCTGCTTCAGCTTCGCGGAGGAGAGCGAGTAGCGGCGGTCGTGGCCGGGGCGGTCGGTGACGTACTCGATCAGCGACTCGTCCTGGCCGGTCAGCTCGATCACGCGCTTGATCACCTCGATGTTCTCGCACTCGTCGGGGCCGCCGACGTTGTAGGCCTCGCCGGCCTTGCCCTTCAGCAGCACCGCGTGGATGCCGCGGCAGAAGTCCTCCACGTAGAGCCAGTTGCGGACCTGCTTGCCGTCGCCGTAGACCGGCAGCGGGTCGCCGTGCATCGCGTTCAGCGTGATCAGCGGGATCAGCTTCTCCGGGTACTGGCGCGGGCCGTAGTTGTTGGAGCCGCGGACGATCGAGGCTTCGATCCCGTAGGTGTGGACGTGGGCGGAGACGAGCAGGTCGCCGGCCGCCTTGGTCGCCGAGTAGGGCGAGGAGGGATCCAGCGGCGAGCTCTCGGTGAAGGAGCCGGACTCGATCGAGCCGTAGACCTCGTCGGTGGAGACCTGCAGGTAGCGCTGCACGCCGAGCTCGCGGGCGGCGTCGAGCAGGGTGCCGGTGCCGATCACGTGGGTGCGGGCGAAGGCGTCCTGGTCGTCGATCGAGCGGTCGACGTGCGACTCGGCGGCGAAGTTGACGACCGCGTCGACGCCCTCCATCGCCTCGCGCACGATCGCCGGATCCTCGATCGCCCCCTCGATCAGCTGCGTGCCCTCGGGCAGGTTCTCCGGCCGGCCCGCGTAGGTGAGCTTGTCGAGGACGACGATCTCGTGCTCGGCGCCGGCGATGCGGACGTAGGTCGAGCCGATGAAACCGGCGGCGCCGGTGACCAGGAGCTTCATGTCTAGTTTTCCTCCGCTTCGCGTTGGGCGAGGTAGCCGGCCAGCCCGTCCTGCCAGGAGGGCAGTCCGATCGCGTGCTGGCGCTGGCTGGTCAGGGCCGAGAACGGCGGTCGCGCCGCCGGCCGGCCAAATTCCTCGGTGCTGACCGAGAGCACTTTGCTGTCGACCTTGGCCTGCTCGAAGATCTCCCGGGCGAACTCGTACCAGGAGCACTGGCCGGCCGCGGCCATGTGGTGGATGCCGAACTCCAGGCCCTCGATCAGGCGCACGATCCCGTAGGCGAGGTGCCAGGTGTAGGTCGGCGAGCCGACCTGGTCGCGGACCACGAGCACCTCGCTCTGGCCGCTGGCCAAGCGCAGCATCGTCTCCACGAAGTTGTTGCCGCCGATCCCGAAGAGGCCGGCCGAGCGGACCACGAAGTGGCGCTTGTTGGCCGCGGCGGTCGCCTCCTCGCCGGCCAGCTTGGTGCGGCCGTAGGCGGAGAGCGGCGCCGGCTGGTCGGTTTCGACATAGGGCTCGCTCTTGGCCCCGTCGAAGACGTAGTCGGTGGAGACATAGACGACGCTGGCCCCGACCCCGGCCGCGGCGGCGGCGACGTTGCCGGCGCCGGTGCCGTTGACCGCGAAGGCGTCCGCCTCGGCGCTCTCGGCGCCGTCGACGTCGGTCCAGGCGGCGCTGTTGACGACCACGTCGGGGCGCTCGAGGTCGATCCGGCGGTGGACCGCCTCGGCGTCGGTGACGTCGAGCTCGGCGCGGCCGAAACCGACCACGTCGTGGCCGGCGTTGCCGGCCGCCAGCATCAGGTCGCGGCCCAGCATCCCCGCCGCGCCAGTGACGAGCACCTTCATCCCGACGGCCCCAGATCGCCGCCATGCGGCGTCCCCGGTCGCCCAAATAGCGCTGCTATTCGGGCTCCCTGCGTCCTTGCCTGGCGGCGCCTGGGACTCGTCGACGCCGCCATCAGACGATTTCGATCTCGGAGCGGTCGCCGACCAAGAGGCGCAACGTTTTCGGGACGCCGTCGGAGCGGGTCAGCTTGACGTTGCGGCCGAGCAGGCTCGCCTCCATCCGCGTGCCGAGGTCCTCGACCACGGAGCCAGCGAGGATGATCGAGTGCTCCACCTCGGAGCGGCGGATGTGGACCTCCTCGCCGATCGAGGTGTAGGGACCGATGTAGGCGTCCTCGATGCAGGCGCCGGCGGCGATCACGGCGGGGCCGCGGACGACCGAGCGGGTCAGCGTCGCGCCCGGCTCGACCACGACCCGGCCCTCGACCCGCGAGGCGGCGTCGATCTCGCCCTCGAGCGAGGTCTGCAGCTCCTCCAGGACCAGCCGGTTTGCCTCGAGCATGTCGGCGAGCTGGCCGGTGTCCTTCCACCAGCCGCGCACGACCTCGGACTGGACCGGGCGCCGCTCGTCGATCAGCTTCTGGATCGCCTCGGTGATCTCCAGCTCGCCGCGCCAGGAGGGCTGCAGCGAGCGGGCGGCCTCGAAGATCGAGGAGGTGAACAGATAGACGCCGACCAGGGCGAGGTTCGAGGGTGGGTCCTTCGGCTTCTCGATCAGGCGCACGATCCCGCCCTCGCCGTCGAGCTCGGCGACCCCGTAGGACTGCGGGTCGTCGACCGGCGTCAGCAGGATCAGCGCCTCCGGTTCGTCCCGGGTGAAGGTCGAGACGAGGCCGCGCAGCCCGTCGCGCAGGAGGTTGTCGCCGAGGTACATGACGAAAGGCGAGGAGCCGATGAACTCCTCGGCGGTGAGAACCGCGTGGGCGAGCCCGGCGGGCGAGTCCTGGACGATGTAGGTGATCTCGGCACCGAAGCGGGAGCCGTCGCCGGCAGCCTTGCGGATCTCATCGCCGGTCTCGGGGGCGATGATGATCCCGATCTCGGTGACGCCGGCCTCGACCAGCGCCTCGATCCCGTAAAAGAGCACGGGCTTGTTCGCCACAGGCACGAGTTGCTTCGCCGAGGTGTGGGTGATGGGGCGCAGGCGCGTGCCAGCACCGCCGGAGAGAATCAATCCCTTGAGGGGCTCCATGCGAGGCTGCAACCCTACTTACTGGCGAAAAGACCTGTGGAAGCAGCCGTTTACATCCCGAACTTCAATGGAGCCCGCTGGATCGGCCGGGCGCTCGAGAGCCTGCGCGCGCAAACCCGCCCGGTCGCCGTCGTCGTCGTCGACAACGGTTCGAGCGACGAGTCCAGGGAGCTGATCCGGGCCGGCTTCCCGGAGGTGGAGCTGTTGGAGCTGGGGAGGAACATCGGCTTCGGGCCGGCTCTCAACCGGGCGGTCGACGAGCATCCCGCGGAGGCAATGATCCTGCTCAACAACGACGCCGAGTGCGAGCCGCGCTTCGTCGAGGCGCTGCTAGACGGTCTCGGCGAGAGCGCCGACGCGGTCGCCGGCGTGCTCGTCCAGGAAGCGGCCCCGGCGCTGATCGACTCCGCCGGCATCGTCGCCGATGCCACCCTGATGGGCTTCGACTACCTGCATGGCGAGCCGCTCGAGGCGGCGCTGAGGGCCCCCGATCCGCTCGGCCCGACCGGCGGAGCCGGGCTCTACCGGCGCCGCGCCTTCGAGGCCGTCGGCGGCTTCGACGAGCGCATCTTCCTCTACTACGAGGACCTCGACCTGGCCCTGCGCCTGGCCGCCGCCGGGGGCCGTTGTCAGCTCGCCGGCGAGGCGCGGGCACTGCACGCCTACTCGGCCAGCCTCGGCCCCGCCTCGGCGTCCAAGTACGAGCGAACCGGCTGGAGCCGCGGCTACATGCTGCGCCGCTATGGAGTGATGTCGAGCCCGCGGCAGGCACTGCGGGCGCTCGCCTGCGAGGGCGCCCTCTGCGCCGGGCAGCTGCTCAAGGACCGCACCGCCAAGGGCTGGGGCGGCCGCGTGCGCGGCTGGCGCGACGGCGCCGGCCTCGGCCGGCGTGACCTCGGCGGAGCCCCGCTGCTGGACATCAGCGCCCGCGAAGCGCTGGCCTGGCGGCGAAGGCGGCGGGGCTGAGGCTTGCGCGCGGATTCTCAGCGGCGCAGCAGTCGCGTCCGTGCGCGGCGCAGCAACCCGGCGTAGCCGGACCTCAGCCTCGCGAGCTCCCCCACCAACTCCTGGTTCTGCCCTGCCAGCTCGCTCAGGCTCGCCTGCGCCGCCGCCAGGCCCACCCGGGTCTCCTCGAGCTGGCCGGCGAGAGTGTCGCGTTCGTCGCTCAGCGACGCGATCCGGCGCGAGGTGGTCATCGCGGAGCCCCGCGGCGCCTCGATCTTGCCGCTCGCCAACGCCCGCACCTCCGCCGCCAGGCCGGCGTTGATCCGCATCAGTTCCTCGATGCGCCGCTCGGGATCATTCTGCCCGGGCGGGTTCGCAGGGGCCTGCACGTCGATCGATTCCGCCTTCAGCCGGGCTGCTTCGCTACCCATCTGCCTCTCCGTTCGCGGTTACGGACCCGCGATTCCTCCCAACCCCGCTCCCGCAACCCGGCGGCGTGGGCGCGCAGAATCGAGTCGGGCAGGACCCGGTAGCGGGCGAGGCGCTCCGGGATGACCGCTCCAATCCGACCCTCGGAGCGGAGCCAGCGGTAGAGCTCCCAGTCCGAGTGCATCGAACCCTCCGGGTCATAGCAGTAGCCAAGCTCCGTGAAGATGCGACGCGGAAACATCGCGATCGTGTCACCGTCCCAGTTCCTCGAATCGTCCTCAACTATTCCGTTGCCGAGCGGAGCGTATCCGTGTTCGGCCGGTAGCTCGACTCCGTCGCGGTCGACCATCCGCAGCCAGCAGGTCACATAGGCGAGCTGCGGATCCCCACGGAAGGCGCGCAGCGCCCGGGCGACGAACTCAGGCTCGAGCATGTTGTCGGAGTCGAGCATCACCAGGTACTCGCCGCGGGCGAGCACGGTGCCGAGGTTCCGCGCCGCCGACTCGCCCGCGTTGGGCTGGGTGATGACGGTGACCGCGGGGATCTCGGCGAGCTCGTCGAGGACGACATCGGCCGCTTCGAAGGAGCCGTCGTTGACGATCAGGATCTCGACCCTGCGGTGGGTCTGCGCGAGCAGCGACCCGACCGCCTCGGCGATGAAATCGGGGGCGCCGAAATAGGGAACGATCGCGCTCACCAAGGGCTCCTCAGCTCGCCGGCCGCGCGATCGGCGCCGGCCGGCGCGTTCACCTGCCGCCGCCGCGATCGACTCGTAGCCGGCGAGAATCCGCTCGGGGTCAGCCAGGCGCCGGAGCCGGGCGCGAATCGCGCCGGAGCGTCGTAGGCGCGCCGGAGCATCGGCATCCTCGAGCAGCTGGAGGAGCTTGTGCCGCAGGGGCTCGGGGCCGATCCCTTCCGCAAGCCAGCCGGTGACGCCGTCGTCGACGAGCTCGGTCAGACCGCCGACCGGAGTAGCGAGGACGGGGAGCCCGGCCGCCATGGCCTCGACCGCGACGTCGCTCCACCCCTCGACCCGCGAGGGGAGCGCCACGAGGTCGAACTCCCCCGAGCGGCGGATCCATTCGGCCTGGGAAATCTCGTCCTCGACGTGGATCCGGGGGTCGCCGCCGGCCATCGCTTCCAGGCTCAGGCGTACCGACTGGCCCATGATCGCGGTCGCGCTGTCGCAGCCGGCCACGGTCAGCTCCCAGGCGTCGACGGGCAGCGACCTGCAGGCCTCGACCAGGTCGAGTGGCCCACGATGGCGCCGCAGATCGCCGCGGTAGAGGATTCGCAACGGCCCATCGCGCACTCGCGCAGGGGGCGCGGGGTCGAGGCAGGCCGGCAAGGCGATCCGCACCGCCGGCGGCAGCGACCCGGGGCCGTAGTAGCACTGATAGGCGTGGAGGATGTCGCCGCCAGGCCAGATCAGTCGGTCGGCGAGCCGCAACTGCTCGCGGCCGAGCTCGGCCGTGCGCGCCTGCTCGACCTGGCTCAACAATCGGTCGTGAAGCGCCCGCAGCTCTGCGTCGGCGCCGGCGCGGACGCCGACCAGGGTCGCGGCGAGCAGCGGGTCGCCGACCAGGCGGGCCTGGAGGGCGACAAAGCCGAGCGGCTCCTGCTCGGGCAGCTCGAGGTAGTCGGGCCCGCTCGCGCCGTAGTGGCTGCGGAGCGCCTCCATCGTCGCCGCCGCGCGGCGGTGAGCCGCGCAGGCAAAGGTGAGCGCACGTACCTCCTCGCTGGGTTCGGCCGGCTCGATCACCGCGACCTCATGGCGGCGACCGAGCAGCTCGGCGAGCCTTGCCACCGACCGGTTCGAGCCGGCCGGGCCCGCGGGCCCCGGCGAGACCAGACAGACCCTCAACTCACAGCCCCCGCCCGCCGGCGCCGAGCCAGCGCCTCGCGCGCTCGGGGTCGCCCTCGCGGCGCAGACGGCGCCGCTCCCGCAGCAGGGCCGGCAGCCAGAGCAGCGCTTCCAGCTTGCCGGCGGCGGTGGCGGCGAAGCGCCGGCGGCGAGCGGCCCGCAGCAAGGCGCCGGCCTCGACGGCGGCGATCCGCGGGAGCGCCCCGGCGGGCATGAACTTGGCCTGGGTGGCGAGGCGGTTGCGAGCGACGAGGCGAGCGTTCTCGGCCCCGGGCCGCTCGAATCCGGCCTGCCAGGAAGCGTTGCCCAGATGCCAGACGACGGCGTCGGGGACGGCGGCGAAGCGCCAGCCGGCGATCCGCGCCCGCACGTTGAGGTCGACGTCCTCATAGAAGGCGAAGTAGCGCTCGTCGTAGCCGCCGAGATCGGTGAACAGCTCCCTCCGCATCAGGCAGGCGGCGCCGCAGACGCCGAAGATCTCGTGCTGTCGCGGCGCTGTCGCGCTCTGGTCCTCCCCCGCCCCCACCTCGATCGCGCGGCCGTCGGCGGTCAGCGCCTGGCCGGCGCTGTAGAGGCGGGCGCTCGCGACCTCCCCCGGGCCGCCCTCGGCCTCGAGCTGGAGGATGCGCGGCTGCACCCCGCCCAGCCGGGGGTCGGCGCCGAGCGCGGCCAGCAGTCGCGGGGCGCATTCGGGCTCCAGCACGGTGTCGGCGTTGAGCGCGAGCACAGCCTCCGCGCCGACCCGGGCGACGCCGAGGTTGACGGCCGCCGCGAAGCCGTGGTTGGTCGGCAGCGCCACGTGTTCGACGCCGCGCTCGCGCAGGTACTCGACCGAGCCGTCGCTGGAACCGTTGTCGACGACCAGCAACTCGAGCTCGCCTCCCTGGTTGGTGAGGGAGTCAAGACAGCGTGGCAGCAGATCCAGCGAGTTCCAGCTGGGGATCACGACGGCGAGGGACGGAGCAGCGCTCACGCGCCCAAGCCTGACAGCTGCGAGCGCATCGCCCTGCCGAAACGGAAGGTAGCCTGCACGCCATGAGCACGACCGAGAGGCCAGGGGAGCCGGCCAGCCAGCGCGATCCCGTGCCCGTCTACCTCGACGCCCGCAGCGCCCTCGCCAACAGCTATCTGCTCGGCAGCGGCCTCGAGATCGGCCCGCTGCACCAGCCGCTGGCGCTGCCGGCCCACGCCCACGCCCGCTACGTCGACCGCATGAGCGTTGCCGACCTGCGCCGCGAGTACCCCGAGCTGGTCGACTGGGACCTGACCGAGGTGGACATCGTCGACGACGGCGAGACCCTGGCGACGGTCGCCGAGGAGAGCCAGGACTTCATCGTCGCCAACCACTTCCTCGAGCACACCGAGAACCCGATCGGGACGATCCTCACCCACCTCGGCAAACTGAAACCGGGCGGCGTCCTCTTCTACGCGGTGCCCGACAAGCGCTTCACCTTCGACTTCCGCCGCCCGGTGACGCCGATCGAGCACATGGTCGCCGACTACGAGCGCGGCGGCGAGATCTCCCGGGCCGAGCACTACGAGGAGTGGTGCCGCCTCGTCCTCGACGAAAGCGGCGAGGTCCGCTCCGGCGACGAGCAGCCACAGGAGGAGTGGGTGCAGAGCTGGGCGCGCCGGATCGAAGCCAGCAAGTACTCGATCCACATGCACGTCTGGACCGAAGCGGATTTCCTGCGCCTGATCCTGGCGATCCGTGAGCGCTCCGGCGACGCGCTCGACATCGAGGCGGCGGTCCGCGTCGGAATCGAGTTCATCGTCGTGCTCCGCAAGCAGGGAGAGATGCCGATCCCGCCCTGGCCGGCCGGACCGCCGCCCACCCGCGCTCACATCTGGCGCGCCCGCGCGCGCAAGGCGGTCGGCAGGGTCCGGGCCGCGGTAGCCCGGCGGAGGGCACGGCCATAGCCAGCGCGCCCGCGCAGGAAGGCGCGCCGCTGGCGATCGAAGCGCGGGGGCTGGAGAAGACCTTCCGCATCCCGACCCACCGGGTCGACTCGATCAAGGAGCGGATCTCCCACCCCTTCGCCGCCCACGAGGTGCGCGAGCTGCGCGCCCTCGACGGAGTCTCCTTCGACATCCACCAGGGTGAGTTCTTCGGCATCGTCGGGCGCAACGGCTCCGGCAAGAGCACGCTGCTGAAGCTGCTCGCCAGCATCTACCGCGCCGACGGTGGGACAGTCCGGATGGCCGGGCGCCTGGCGCCCTTCATCGAGCTCGGGGTCGGCTTCAACGTCGATCTGACCGCGCGTGAAAACGTCGTCCTCAATGGGGTGATGATGGGCCTCACCCCGCAGCAGACCCGCGAGCGGGTCGGCGCCGTGATCGAGTTCGCCGAACTCGATGAATTCGCCGATCTCAAAATCAAGAACTTCTCCTCGGGAATGCTGGTCCGCCTCGCCTTCTCGGCGATGCTGCAGGCCGACGCCGACGTGCTGCTGATCGACGAGGTGCTGGCGGTCGGCGACGCCGCTTTCCAGCAGAAGTGCGCCGACGCCTTCCACGAGATGAAAGAGGCGGGCAAGACGATCGTCCTCGTGACCCACGAGATGGGGACCGTCGAGACCTACTGCCACCGGGCGATGCTGATCAACGACGGCAAGGTGCAGCACATCGGCGACCCGGGGGAGATCGGGCGCGAGTACCTGCAGCTCAACTTCGAACGGGGCAGTCCCGAGGACCACGCCGCGACCAAGGGCGGGAGCGACGAGGTTCGGCTGCTGGATGCCTGGATCGAGGACGACGCCGGCCAGCGCCTGACCAACGTCGAGCACGGATCGACCTTCCACCTGCGAGTCCGTCTGCAGGCGCTGCGCGACAACCCCGGGATGGGGGTGGGCTTCAGCGTGATGAACGCCGACGGCGTCGGCGTCTTCGACTTCGGGGCGCCGGTCAAGCGCGGCGGCAAGTCCCACGAGCTCTTCGCCGGGGAACAGATCGAGGTCTCAGCCGAGGTCGAGAACCTCCTCAACCCTGGCCGCTACTTCCTCCACCTCGGCGTCAACCGGGCGCCGCACGGGGCCGGCGTCGCCCTCTACGTCCACAACGCGCTCGACTTCGTCGTCTTCGGTACCGGTCACAGCAACGGCCTGGTCACGCTGCCGCACGAGATCAGCGCCGTGGCGGCAGGGAAGCGCGGATGAGCGGCCCGCGGGCGGTCGGGCCGCTGCGGGAGGTGACCGGGCCCTCGGCCCTGGGCGGCGGCACCCGGCGCTTCTTCGACCTCCTCTGGCTGCTCGGCGTAACCGAATTCAAGCGCACCTACTTCGGCACCGTGCTCGGCTATGCCTGGTCGCTGATCCGCCCGCTGATGCTGTTCGGAGTGCTGCTGTTCGTCTTCACCAAGGTCTTCAAAGTCGGCTCCGAGCTGCCCAACTACCCAGTCCTGCTGCTGCTCGGAATCGTCCTCTTCACGCTCTTCCAGGAAGCGACCCAGAACGCCGTCACCTCGGTCGTCCAGCAGGAGGCAGTGGTCCGCAAGACCCAGTTCCCGCGCCTGGTGATCCCGCTCTCGACGGTCCTGACGAGCAGCTTCAACTTCTGCCTCAACCTGATCATCGTCTTCGTCTTCATCCTCGCCTGGGGCGTCGACCCGACCTGGACCTGGCTGCTCTTCCCGGTCGCGGTGGCGGCGCTCTTCGTCCTCACCTGCGCGGTCAGCGCGATGCTCTCGGTGCTCTACGTGCGCTTCCGCGACGTCGCGATCATCTGGGTGGTGCTGGCGCAGGTCCTCTTCTACGCGACGCCGGTGCTCTATCCGATCGAGCTGCTGGAAGACCCGAAGATCGAACGGGTCCTGATGTTCAACCCGATCGCGGTGATCTTCGAGCAGGTGCGGGTCTGGGTCCTCGCCGAACCGAACGCCCCGACCGCCGCCGAGGCCGCCGGGGGGAAGGTGTACCTGCTGCCGGCGCTGGCGATCTTCGTCGCGATCTGTGCCTACAGCGTCTGGATCTTCCGCCGCGAGGCCCCGCGGGTCGCCGAGGATCTCTAAGCGGGACAGACGCGAGCCGTCTGGCTCGCTTCGATGTGCAGGAACCAGGGCTGCTCGGCTCCGTCGCGGGGGATCTTCAGTTCGGTCACGGAGCCGCCGGGAGCGCCGGCCGTCGGCACCGGGAACCCTTCGACCGCGAAGCGTCGCAGGGCGAACGCGGCGGGCGGCCCCGGCGCCACTTCGATCCGGCTGACGCCGCTGGGCAGCGCGACCGCTTCGGGGCCGCCGCCTTCGCCGGCGACGATCGTGCAGCCCGGCGGCGCGCTCGTCGCGTAGGCACCGGGGTCGACGACGGTCTTCAGCGGCAGCGCCTGGGCGAGGATGATGTCGGCCTGGCGCCTGCCCAGCTCGGGCGCGTCGACCAGGTCGTCGATGCTGTAGGCGGGTGAGCCGTACTCCTCGACCGCTTCCAGGTACGGCTCGGCGAAGACGTTGACCAGGGCGGGGGTGCCGGAGATTTCCGGGTTGAGCTGGAACTCCGGGGCGACCGTGCGCCGGGCGATCTCGATCGCGGCCGTATCAGCCTTGGTCAGCACCGCCTGGTCGTCGAGGTAGTCGCTGCCCCCCTTCAGCACGACGATGTTGGGCCCGATCGCGAGCACGGTGACCGCGGCGCCGGCCAGCAGCGCACCGCGGGGAATGCGGACGCCCTGCAGGAGGTTGGCGAGGATCATCAGGATGAAGACGGCACCCGCGTACTGGTAGCGGCTGGCGGTCGGTTCGCGGCCAGGAAAGGCGTTGAGGGCGGTCAGGAACCAGTTGGTCGCGGCGGCGGCGGCGATCGGCCAGAGGCCGGCGCCGACGCTGCGCCGCTGGTAGACCAGGTAGCCGACCGCGATCACGAGGACGATCAGCAGCGCCCGCCCCCAGACCGGGTCCAGGGTCGCCGTCGCTTCTGGGCTGCTGCCGAGGCCGACGAGGCTGCCGAGCGGCGGCGCGATCGAGTCGGCGACGAAGCGCGGAGCCGCGAGCAGGTTGCGCAGGCTGACGTGGGACGGAGCCTCATGCCCCCAGCCGACGTACCAGGCGACGAACGCGAGCGCCGGCACGACGAAGACGTAGGAGCGGCGCACCCAGGTCTCGCGCCGGCCTTGGAGGACCGCGACCGCGGCGGCGACGATGAACGGCACCCCGAGGCTGGAGAAGCCGAGGCCGATGACCAGCAGGGCGCAGGCCGCGACGTCCCCGCGCCGGTCTTCACGTTCAAGCGCCAGCAGCATCGCCAGCCCGCACATGATCGGCCCGCAGAAGCTGATCTCGAAAGGCCACAGCAGCACCTCCCAGGCCGGCCCGAAGAAGAGGATGAGAACGGCGGCGAAGAGCGCCGGCCAGTCGCCGAGGCGGCGGCGCACGTAGACGAAGAGGAGGACCGCAGTGGTGATCAGCATCGCCACCAGGACGAAGTATTCCGGCAGCGCCGAGGTCATCCCGAAGATCCGCAGCAGCAGCTGCTCGACCAGCGTCGGCACCGCGATCAGGTGCTCGTTGTGGGGCGTCAGCAGAGTGTCCAGCGTCGGATCGCGCCGGTTGATCAGCAGGTCCCAGGTGTCCGCGTAGAAGGTCGTGTCGGCGGTCAGCCCGAGGGTCAGCGCCGCGGCCACGGCAGCCGCCGCGGCCAGGAGCAGAATCGGTGCGTTGCGGATCAGCCTCTCCATGGCGGTGCGGGAGTGTATTGGCAAGCGACGAACGATTACTGAGTACACTGCGGCGGAATGGCTGAGCAGGCAACCTCGAGTGGTCCTCTCGCCGAGGAGGCTCCCGCCACCGAATACGGAGCCACCTATTACTCCAACTACTGGGGCGGCGGCGGACCCTATGAGCGCAACGAGCGCTGGCTGAAGTTCTTCGGCGGGGTCGCCGACGCGATCGTCCGCGACTTCCATCCCAGCTCAGTGCTCGACGCCGGCTGCGCGATGGGGTTCCTGGTCGAGGAACTGCGCAAGCGCGGGGTCGACGCCAGCGGCATCGACGTCTCCGAGTACGCGATCTCACAGGTCCACGAGTCGGTGGCCGAGCACTGCCGCGTCGCCAGCCTGACCGAGCCACTCGACCGCCGCTACGACCTGATCACCTGCATCGAGGTCTTGGAGCACCTCCCCCCCGCCGAGTGCGACCGAGCGCTCGAGAACCTCTGCAACGCCAGTGACCGACTGCTGATCTCGAGCACGCCCGGCGACTTCGGCGAGCCCACCCATCTCAACGTGCAGCCGCCCGAGGGCTGGGCCGCGAAACTGGCCGAGCACGGCTTTCTCCGCGACCTCGATCGCGACATCTCCTACGTCTCGCCCTGGGCGGCGCTCTACACCCGCCAGGACCCGACGCTGAGCGCGGCCGTGCGGGGCTACGACCGCAGCTGGTGGCGCCTGCGCAAAGAGGCCGACGAGGTGCGGCAGTCGCTGCTGCAGTCGCAGGAGCAGCTGGCGGAGCTCGAGGCCGGCGGCGGCGTCGGCAATCGCCCGGAGCTGTTGGCGGAGCTGGACTCCCGCAATGAGGAGATCCTGCGCCTGCGCGACCTGCTGATCGGCAAAGAGGCCGAGCTGGGCGCGGTGCGGGGCCAGTACACGGAGCTCGAAGACCGCTGGAAACGCCTGACCGGGGTCAAAACCAGGGTCGAAACGCAGATCCCCTTCTTCGGCAAGCTGATCGGCGCTCTGCTCCGCCGCGGCAAGTAGGCGACCGTGGACGGGCCGCGGTTCTCGATCCTGACGCCGATCTACGAGACGCCGGCCGGCGTCCTGCGCAAGATGCTGGCCTCGGTCCGGCGCCAGAGCCACCGCGACTGGGAGCTGTGCCTGGTCGACGACGGCTCCAGCGCCGCGCACGTGCGCGAGACCCTCGACGCGGCCGCCGCCGCGGATCCGCGGATCCGGGTCGAGTACCGGGCCGAGAACGCCGGCATCGTCGCCGCCTCCAACGACGCCCTGGCGATGGCGCGGGGCGAGTTCGTCGCCCTGCTCGACCACGACGACACCCTCCACCCCGACGCGCTCGCCCACGTCGCGGCGGCGATCGACTCCCGGCCCGGGGTCGACTACGTCTACACCGACGAGGACAAGATCGACCTCGCCGGCAGCCACTCCCAGCCGTTCTTCAAGCCGGACTGGTCGCCGGAGCGGATGCGGACCCAGATGTACACCTGCCACTTCAGCGTCCTGCGGCGCCAGCTGGTCGAGGAGGTCGGCGGCTTCGACCCCGCCTTCGAGGGCTCGCAGGACTGGGACCTGGTGCTGCGGGTGAGCGAGCGGGCGCGGGAGATCGTCCACGTGCCGCGCGTGCTCTACCACTGGCGCATGCTCGACACCTCGGCGGCCAGCGGCGGCGATGCCGTCAAGCCCTACGCCTTCGAAGCCGGGGCGCGGGCGGTGCAGGCCCACTGCGACCGCATCGGCCTGCCGGCGGAGGTCGAACGAGACGCCGAGGACTCGGGGGTCCTGCACTTGCAGCCACGCCTGCGCGAGCAGCCCCTGGTCAGCATCGTCATCCCCACCAACGGCCAGATCCGCGAAGTCCGCTTCGAGCAGATGGTGCTGGTCGTCAACTGCGTCCGCAGCATCGTCGAGCGCTCCAGCTACGAGAACTACGAGATCGTCTGCGTCTTCGACCAGGGCACGCTGCCGGTGATCCTGCAGGAGCTGCGCGACATCGCCGGCGAGCGGCTGCGACTGGTCGAGTTCGACGGCCCCTTCGACTTCTCCGCCAAGATCAACCTCGGCGCCGTCCGCAGCGAGGGCGAGCACCTGCTGCTGCTCAACGACGACATCGAGGTGACGACGCCCGACTGGATCGAGCGCATGGTCATGTACTCGGAGCTCGAGGGGGTCGGCGCCGTCGGCGGCCGGCTGCTGTGGGGCGACGGCCGCCTCCAGCACGTCGGCGTCGGCTTCGACGACGGGCTTCCCGGCCACCACTACCACGGCTTCGCGGGCGACTTCCGCGGCTACGCGAACGCCGTCGTGATCGCCCGCGACTGCCTCGCCGTCACCGCCGCCTGCCTGATGAGCCCACGCGCGGCCTTCGAGGAGGTCGGCGGGATGACGAGGCTGCTGCCGATGAACTTCAACGACGTCGACTACTGCCTCAAGCTGCACTCCGGCGGGCACCGCATCGTCTACGACCCCGACACGATCCTCTTCCACTTCGAGTCCTCGACCCGCGACCCGGAGGTCAAGAAATGGGAGGAAGAACGGCTGACCGACCGCTGGCGCGGCATCGTGGCCGTCGACCCCTTCGGCAACCCCAACCTGCGCCGCGGCCGGCCGCGGATCCCCGCCTTCCTCAGCTGGGCCAAGCGCAGCCGACCGACGCTGCGCCAGCTCGCCCAGCGAGCCTGACCCGTCCGCGGGCTCTCGCTAGAGTCGCCGGCACATGAACTACGAGCGCCTCTACACCTACCGCTTCCGCGACATCGACCAGAACGGCCGCATGGCTGTCTGGGGCGAGATCGCGCCCCACGTCCACTCGGTGATGGGGGGCCCGCAGAAGGTTCTCGACCCGGCCGCCGGGCGCGGTGAGTTCATCGGCGCGGTGCCGGCCAAGGAGACCTGGGCGGTCGACGCGGTCAGCTACGAAGAGGCCGCCCACAAGCCCGACACGACCGTGATCACCTCGATGATCATGGACGCCGAGCTGCCCCAGAACCACTTCGACGGCGTCTTCGTCTCCAACTTCCTCGAGCACCTCTACGACCAGGAGGCGATCGCCGCCTTCCTCGAAAAGATGCACGCTTCGATGGAGCAGGGCGGCCGGATCGCGATCATGGGTCCCAACTACCGCTACTGCTCAGACGAGTACTGGGACTGCGCCGACCACTACGTGGCGCTGACCCACGTGGCGATCGGCGAGCACCTCTACGCGGCCGGCTTCGAGATCGAGCGCACGATCCCCCGCTACCTCCCCTACTCCTTCCGCGGCATCCTCCCCCCCTCGCCGCTGCTGACCCGCACCTACCTGAAGACGCCGCTCGCCTGGAAGCTGCTGGGCAAGCAGTTCCTGGTAATCGGGCGCAAGTAGAGGGCGATTCGGGGCGGGAAGGAGTTGACGCCCATGGGAAACAACACGCGAGTATGCGTCGTTTCGGCAAGCCGCCAGAACGTGTTCTTCTCCGAGATCCTTGAGGCCTTCGGCGAGATGCTCACAAGGGCCGGTGTGACGGTGGAGGGGTCGGCCGACTGCTTCCCCGCCCTTGCCGACGATCTCGTTTACCTATTCATCCCGCATGAGTTCCACGCTTTGGTCGAGGATCTGGCCCACCCGACGCCAGCGCAGCTGGCACGATCCGTCGTCATCTGCACCGAGCAGCCGCAGACCCAGTGGTTTGACCTCTCGGCCGGCATAGCGGCCCGAGCGGGGGCGGTTCTGGACATCAATGCGCTCGGAGTGACCGAGCTGCGCGCCAGAGGCATCGAGGCCGACCACCTCCCTATCGGCTATGTCCCAGGATGGGATGCCTGGGGCGGCAACGACAAGGGCGACCGCGAGATCGATCTGGTCTTTCTCGGTGGCTACGCGGAGCGACGCGGCCACGTCCTGGCCCGATGCTCGGACTACCTCGAAGGACGGCAGGCGGCAATCAAGCTGGCCGAGTCCAACCGGCCCCAGACCGGCGCCAACGATGGCTACTGGTCTCGCGAGCACAAGTGGCAGATGCTCGCCAACTCCCAGCTGCTCCTGAACGTTCACCGCAGTGCGCTGCCATATGCCGAGTGGCATCGGGTACTGGGTGCCCAGATGAACGGCTGCGTGGTCGTCACCGAGCATTGCGTAGGGATCGAGCCTCTGATCGCCGGCGAGCACTACATCTCGGCGGGCTACTGGCAGCTGCCCGAGGTTGTCGGCGGCCTTCTCGAGGATCCGGAGCGGGTCCAGGAAATCAGACACGCCGCCTACGCGTTCGTTCAGGAGGAGATGCCCGCGTCCCTGACCCTGGAACGGCTCCTCGCCGCGGTCGAACGCGTCGGCGGCAGGCCGGCGGCCACGCCGGCTCAAGCCCCTCAGTCGATCCCGATGCCAAGACCGGCGGAGGAGCCGAAATCGCCGTGGCAGGAGTATGCCGAGCACGCGGGCGAGCTGCTCACCGTGCGCATGGGGCTCAAGCACCTGATCCTGCGGATGAACAACCTCGAGCAACACGTAGAAAAGCTGCTGGGCCGCGGCGAAGAGGAGGACGAAGCGATCATGCACTTCGGCCCGGAGATCGCCGAGCCGAAGGTGAGCATCGTGCTGACGGTGCACAACTATGCCGATTTCGTCGGTGACGCGATTCGCAGCGTTGCCTTCAGCACCATGGAGGGCGTCGAGGTCATCGCCGTCGACGACGCCTCGACCGACAACTCGGTCGCCGCCGTGGAGGCTGCCTGCCGGGAGTTTCCTTGGCTTTCGCTTACGCACCTGAGGCTGAGCCACAACCGCGGGCTCCCAGCGGCGCGCAACCTGGCAGTTAGCCACGCACGCGCAGATCTCATCTTCGTCCTCGATGCCGACAACGAAGTCCTGCCCCAAGGCCTGCAGCGGCTCGCCGACGCGCTCGACGAGCGCCCCGACGCGGGTTTCGCTTACGGAATCGTCCAGACCTTCGACTCGAAGGGCCCGTCGGACCTGATGAACTGGCTGCCCTGGGATCCCGCGCGGCTGCGCCAGGGCAACTACATCGACGCGATGGCAATGCTGCGACGCTCGGCGCTGGAGGCGATCGGCGGTTACTCCACCGACCCGGCGCTCTACGGCTGGGAGGACTTTGCCGTCTGGCTGGCACTTGCCGAGCGGGGCGACGAAGGGGCTCACGTTTCCGATTTCGTCGCCCGCTACCGCCGAAGCCCGCACTCGATGATCGCCCTGTCCAATGTCGACGTCACGGCCGCTTGGGGCGCCCTGCTGCGACGCCATCCCGGCCTCGTCGCAGACAGAGCCTGAACGCACGGTGCCGCGGCCGGCCGGTGGCACAGAGGGCGCGGGCCAGCCACATTGCGCTAGATTGCCGCGCGTGATCCGTTGCCTCCCTCGCCTGCGCAGCAGCAGACCGGTCCTCATCCTCCCAATCGTCGCGCTGCTTTTGCTCGGCCTCTCCGCCTGCGGCGGCGGCGAGACCACCGTCACCGTGACCGAGCCTGTGACGGAGAAGCCGCCCAAGAAGCAAGAAGGACAACAGACGAACCCAGCTGACATCCCAACCGAATCCGGACCGGTCACGGGATACGTGGACAACGTCAAAGTGGAAGGCGACTCGATGATCCTCAGCGGCTGGGCCGCCACGGATGACTTCTCGAAACCGGCGACGCAGGTGGTCGCGGTGGTGGGAGGAAAGACCGTGGCCAAGGCAGTTCCGACCATCGAACGCCAGGATGTGGTGGAAGCCTTGGGCGAGCCCGGGCTCGGCAACAGCGGCTTCGAACTGCGAGTTCCCCTCGCCGCGGTCGAATGCGGAACGCCGGCGGCCGGCATCGAGGTGATCGGTTCGCTGAACGGCGAGTCAAGCCTCATCAACTACGGAGAAGGCATCGAAGAAACGGTCACCGACGCGTGCTGAGGCATGCCGAGGTGAGGACGCCCGTCGCTCGTGGGCGCGTCCACCCGCGACCGGTGTCATTCGGCGCCATCATCGGGCCCTGATGCTCGACCGAAGCGAACCGGTTGTTGAGTTCAAGCTGAAGCTGCTTGCCCAGGCGCTGCCGGACCTCGACAGCACCGTTCTCTTTGGCGACATGTGGCGGGTCGATGGCGGTTATACCGTCGAGTGCGCCCGGCACTGCAGCCAGGTGATGCTGATCGACAGCCTCGAGACTCCAGCTTGGCAGGAGGAGCGCATCGCCAACCCGGCCATCGACTTCCGCAAGGGCGACTTCTCCGATGCCCTTTTCATGGCGAGCATCCGCGAGAAGTACGACCTCGGGGTTGTCTTCGACATCCTCCTGCATCAGCCCGCGATGCTTGGCACGATCGCCCTGATGCTGGGCCTGGTCGAGAAACGCTTCTGCGTAGTGCAGCCGATGCTGGAGGAGGGAGCCGAGCCCGGGACGTTGATCTACCTACCGGGCAACAGCTCGGTAGGGAGCCTCTACCCGCTCGATGCCGAAGCCTCCGATCACAAATTGTTCGATGTCGACCAGGTCAACCATTCCCATTGGATCTGGGCGATGACTCCGTCGTTCCTCAATGCCGCGATCGCGGCAGAGGGCTTCGAGCCAGTGGTCGAGGAGACGCTTGGCCCCTTACCGAACCCTCGCTGGCGTTGGTGGGGCGCCGTCTACGAACGCAAACGGCCGCGATCGACAGGCCACTGGACGAATCAACTAGTCCAGCCAGGCCTCTTCCAAGCGGACTGGTGAGCGTTCGAGGCGATTGTCGAGCTCCCGCAGGTGGTTGAAGGTCTTGGTCCACTGTTCCCGTCTACAATCTTTCGCCACAGGGGAGACGGGTAGGTCCTCATACAGAGAGTGCGGTTACGTGGCGTTAGAGGAAGAGAGCGCGCAGTCGCGTGCAGAACCAGTCGAGAACGGGATGGCAGCGATCGGAACGGCTCATCCTGAGCGCTTCGATCCTGAGATGTCGGCGAACACGCTGATGGAGTCCGAGCATCGCGGCCGTTACTGCTGGGCGGCGCAGGCCGTCACCGGCCAGTCGGTGCTGGACGCGGGATGCGGAACTGGGTATGGGCTGGCGATCCTGGCGGAAGCCGGCGCCAGCGAGCTGACCGGGGTGGACATCGACCCCGGCGCCGTGGCCGCGGCCCAGGACAGGGCCGCCGAGCGCGGAGCGACTGTCGCCCAGGGAGACCTCCAGGCCCTCGAACTCCCCGACGACAGCTTCGACGTCGCCGTCTGCTTCGAGACGATCGAGCACTTGGCCTCGCCCGAGCAGGGACTTGCCGAACTGAGGCGAGTTGTTCGCCCCGACGGGATACTGATCGTCTCCTCGCCCAACCCGGATGTCTACCCAAGCGGCAACGAGCACCACCTGCGTGAGCTACGGCCAGACGAGCTGCGCCAGCTGGTCCAGAGCCACTTCCCGACCACCCGGGTGTATCTGCAGCATCCCTGGCTGGCCTCGGTCATCGAACCCGCCGAGAGCGTCGAGCCAAGCGAGACCAACGGCCATCCGAAGAACGGGGTCGGGGTCCGCCGCACGAACCGCCTCGAGCCCAACAGATCCACCTTCGCGATCGCGGTCGGCTGCGGCGCAGAGCCTCCGGAGTTCGGCGCCATGATCAGCCTCGGCGACGACTTCGAGGTGAAATGGTGGAAAGACCAGGTATCGGAGGGGAAGCAGCGGGCAGATGCGGCCCTCGCGGAGGCCACCGACTCGATCGAACGCGCCGCCCGTGAAGCCGTCGCTCAGGCCGAGGCGCGCGTGGCTGAGCAGGAGCTCGGGATGGCGCGGCTCCTACAGGAAGCGGCGGCAAAGGAGGCGCAAGCCTCCGCGCGCCTGCGGCAGACGAGCGCGGCCCTGATCGACGCCAACCAGGAGCTTGCCCAGGCTCCCGTGCTCAAGCACCGACTGGCGGAACTGTATGAGGAAAACGCTCAGCTACGGGCCCAGGTGGACGCGGTCGTAGGCTCGCGGAGCTGGCAGCTCACCGGCTTCCTCAGAAAAATGAGTGCGGCCCTCGGGCTCCAGCGTTAGCTCGTCTGGGATGCTCAAAGCTGTAAGACGCGCGCAGCCTGTCTGGCAGGCAGTCGCACTCGCCGTCCTGCTCACCGTCCTCGCCGCCCTCGTCTACGGCGATCATGTCCGCGACGGCGGTTGGGTCGGCGATGCCTGGGTGACCCGCGCCTGGTACGCCGCGTACCCACACACCAACTTCTTCGACTCCGTAGGTCACTTCCTCGACCTGGACAGCATGGCGACGAGGCCGGCCAATGCCGTGTACAGGGTCACCCTGAACGAGTGGTTCGGGGCCGACACGAGTGCCTGGCTCGCCTGGCAGGTGGCCTCCTGCGTCTGCATGTGCCTCGCCCTGTTCGTTTTGATGCGGGAGGTTGGCCTGCCCTACCTCGACGCGGCCGCCGTATCCGCCCTCCTGGTCGTTTTCCCCGTTTCGGCTTCGCTGTGGCTCTGGTCCGCAGTGGCTCACGCCTCGCTGGCGATTGCGTTGGGGTGCATCGGGTTCCTGCTTGCACTGCGGGCGCTGCGCGCCGAAGGGGCGAGACGCTGGGTCCTGCATGGGGCGTCGATCCTCATGTTCGTCCTCAGCCTGCTGCTCTACGAGGTCTGCCTGCCTATCTTCCTCGCCTCTTTCCTCATCTATGTGCTCAGAGCTCCTCACCGGGCGGCACTCGCCCGCTGGCTCGTCGATTGCATCGTCCTGCTGCCGATCGCCCTTGCCGTCACGAGCTCGACCGAAGCCCAGAGTCAGGGGCTGGCAGGCTCGATCTCGCATGCCCGTGAGATGGTCGCGCAGCTGCCCAGCCTGCTTTTTGGCACCCTGCTGCCGCTGAGTTCCGTTCGAGCCCTGGCGTCGCTCGTTCTCGCGGCCATATTCGCGCTCGGCGTCCTGATCATGAGGTCGCTGCCCGGTCAGCACCCTCTCCGGGTCCGGCTCCGACTTCTCTTCGCGATGGCCGCCGCCGGTCTGGTCGTAATCGCCCTCGGATACCTGATCTACGTTCCCGGCCTCAGCTACTACATGCCGCTCTCCAGCGGCATCGGCGACCGGGTCAACGCAATTGCGGGAATTGGCTGGGTACTGCTCCTCTATGCGGCGCTGGCGCTGATCGCGACCCTGGTCGCGCACGGCCTGCGACTGACTCCGGTCTACGCCAGCCTCGCCACCGCGGCACTGGCGATCGTGCTGGGAGCCAGCTGGCTCGGCCCGATAGCTGAGGAATCGAAGTCGTACATCGCCGCCAAGAAGGAAGGCGATCGGGTGCTCGACGTCGTCAGGAGGGCGGTTCCCAGCCCCGCCAGGGGCTCGGCGATCTGGCTCTTCGGGCAGCCGGTGGAGATCGTGCCCGGCGTACCGGTCTTCGCGAACTACTGGAATATGTCGGCCGGCGTGGCCCTGACCTACCATGACCGCACCGTCCGGGGCTACGTCGCCTTCCCGGGGACCAGCTTCGAGTGCAGCCGCGATGGAGTGGTTCCAGGGGGCCACTACGAATACCCGCCCCCCGCCGCGGGGAAGCTGGGGCGGTTCGGCTCCCGGTACGGACATACCTACTTCGTCGACACCGTCAACGGGCAGTTCGCGACGGTGACCAGTCGGCGGCAGTGCCTGGGATTGAGCGCGACCTTCGCACGATCGCCGCAACTGCCGAGGCCCTCCCAGGGGGCTTAGCGCTCGCTTTTTCGACGGCGGTGCTACCGCACCCGGCAGTCCCCTAGCCGAGCGTGCGCATCGCGCCGACGAACCACCAGCGCTAGGGGCCCGAACTCGTGATCGCCACAGGCGCCCTGACCACAGCCGGATCGCCGGTCCTCAAAACCCGCTCGGGCTTGATCCCGCGACGAGCGGCAGGGCTTGCATGAACACCTGGTACCAGCCGCTCGTCGAGTTCCAAGTGAAGTCGGTGACCCTGTTGCTGTTCGTGGCATCCGAGAAATACACGTGCGGGGCGCCGTCGCTCACGGTGGCGCTGGGGCTCGATCCGGCCGTGACTTGATGGCCGTAGAAGAACGTCTGCTGCCAGCCGGTGGTCGCGGTCCGCGCCCACCTCGTGATGGTTCTGTTGTTTAGCTCATCGACAAAGAAGACCGCGGGCGCGCCGTACATCACCGTGGCGCTGGGACTACTCCCGGCAGCGACCTGGTGGCCATAGAAAGGCGTTTGCTGCCAGCCGGTGGTCGTGTTCCACCCCCACATCGTGATGGTTTTGTTGTTTAGCTCGTCGACGAAGAAGACCGCGGGCGCGCCGTACACCACCGTGGCGCTGGGACTACTCCCGGCCGCGACCTGGTGGCCATAGAAAGGCGTTTGCTGCCAGCCGGTGCCGGTCCAGGCTAATTGCGTGATCGTGTTGCCTTTGGCGGCGTCGACGAAGTAGATGTGCGGGAGCCCGTTGAAAGTGAGCGCGCTGGGGCTCGTCCCTGCCGTAACCACGTCGCCCCCGAGCGGCGTCTGCTGCCAAGCGCTGCCCGTCCAGGCCAATTGCGTGATCGTGTTGCCTTCAGCGGCGTCGACGAAGTAGACCTGCGGTTTCCCATTGACGACCGTGGCGACGGGATTCGTTCCCGCGGCGACCGGATCGCCCCCGAGCGGCGTCGCCTGCCAGCCGCCGTTTTCCGTCCAGGTCCAGTCCGTGATCGTGTTGCCGTTGGCGGCGTCGACGAAGAATATGTGCGGGATGTGGTTGATCATGACGGCGCTGGGGCTGGTCCCAGTCGCCACGGGGTGCCCGCCGCGAGTTTCCGGCAGCCACCCGGAGGCGGCACTGGATGCCCATTCAGAAACCGTTTTGCCGATGGATTCGGCGAACGCCACATGCGGCAGGTCGACCGGCGGTTGGTTGAGAAAGGAGATCCCATTGCGATCTCCGGCTTGATAGTGGGCCGCGCTGCTGGCACCCATGACCTGGGGCAGACCGTTGTAGAGCGCGCGGTAGTGATCCAGCCCCAGCGCGTGGCCCAGCTCGTGCGCGATCAAGTGCTGCCGGCCCGCCCAGCCGTAGCCCAGGACCGCCGGGTAAAGCCAGATCCGACCCGATCCCACAAGCGGCCTGGAATCGGCGGGGCGCCTGCCTGCGAAGTACGGCGTAGCGCAACCGTCGGGCCCAGTCCCGCACGGCTCGCTGGTGTCGATGGACAGCAGGATTTCGCCTTGCCCGGGCTGGCGGGGCGGCACAGTCTCGGGAACCGTTCCGGGCGCCACCGTTATTTTCGACCCGCTCGCCGAGGAGACGTCGATCGCGACCATTTCCGCGGCAAGCCGCAGCGCCTCGACGTTCTGGCCGTTCGCGAGCAGTCGCAAGGTGTAAGAAGGCCGATCCACGGAGCCCCCGATGATCAGCGCGTATCCCTGATCTTCGACAGTAGCGGCGAGCGCACCTTGTGAACCCTGCAAAGCCGCAACTCCGGTGGGCGGCACTATGTCATTCGCGACCGGCAGTCGCTGAGCGCCAGCCGAACCGGTGAATACCAGCCCGGCGACAATCGCTAGAAGAGCGAATATCCCCCCACCCCGCACTGCCCCCAACCACAATGCACGAACGACGACACCAAACCGCATACTCAGCCTCCCAAGGTCACAGGACCGTTGAGTATTATCACGTTTGTCGAGGAACAGAACCCCTGACCGTCGCGGACGACGGCGTGTCGTTCGGATTGCCCCTTAGCGGACTAGCTCACTTTTCACGGGGCGGGCGCATCGAGAATTTGCTCAGCTCAATCGACCCTCGCAAAAGCGTGCATCCAGAAGCTAGCCCTTAGCAGTGCTTTTTTGAGATCCCGCCTGCTTGGTCTTCCGCACCGCGTAGTCGCCGCGGCTGAGTGTGCTCTCGAGCCAGACGTAGAGGACGATGAACAGGTAGCGGCTGCCCATCTCCTTCATCGCCAGCTTCGGGACGCCGCTGGTGCGGTTGGTCCAGTTGGTCGGGATCACCTCGTAGCTGTGGCCGCGGACGATCGCCTTCAGCGGGATCTCCACGGTCAGGTTGAAGTGCTTGGAGAGCAGCGGCTGGATCGTCTCGATCACCTCGCGCTTGTAAGCCTTGAAGGCGTTGGTGGTGTCGTTGTAGCGGTGGCGGAAGAGGACGCGGATGAACTGGTTGGCGAGGCGGTTGATGTAGAGCTTCAGACGCGGGTAGTCGTGGACCCTGGCGCCAGGCACGAAGCGCGAGCCGAAGGCGCAGTCGGCGCCGCCTTCGAGCAGCCGTTGGTAGTGGACCAGGTCCTCGGGGTCGTCGGAGGCGTCGGCCATCACGATCGCCACCGCGTCGCCCTCGTAGACGTCGAGCCCGGCGCGGATCGCCATCCCGAAGCCGCGCTCGTAGTGGGAGCGGTGGCAGCGCACGCGCGGGTTGCCGGCGCCGATCGCGTCGACCACCGCTTCCGTCGTGTCGGTGCTGTCGTCGTTGACGACGATGACCTCGTAGTCGATCCCCTCCCGCTCCAGCACCGCGACCACGCCTTCGACGGTCGCCCCCACCGAGCCCTCCTCGTTCTGGGCCGGCATCACCACCGAGAGCTTCATGCCGGCGCCGCCGTCCAGCGCTCGAGGTTCTGCTCGTACATCTCGGTGAGGATCTCGTCGATTCCGAAGCGCAGCTCGAACTCCGGATAGTCGGCCTGGAACGGGGCCAGGTCGGAGATCCACCAGCGGTGGTCGCCGATCCGCGGCTCCTCGCCCATCTCCCAGCTCAGCTCGCGGCCGGCGATCCGCTCGCAGGCGTCGATCGCCTCCAGCATCGAGCAGTTGGAGAAGCGGCCGCCGCCGATGTTGTAGACGGCGTGGGCGCGCGGCGCCTTGCGGAAGGCGTCGAAGGCGGCGATCAGGTCGGCGCTGTGGATGTTGTCGCGGACCTGCTTGCCCTCGTAGCCGAAGACGGTGTACGGCGTGCCCGTCACCGTGCACTTCATCAGGTAGGCGAGGAACCCGTGCAGCTTGGCGCCGGCGTGCTGGGGACCGGTCAGGCAGCCGCCGCGAAAGCAGACGGTGGGCATCTCGAAGTAGTAGCCGTACTCCTGGACCAGCAGGTCGGCGGCGGCCTTGGAGACGCCGAACAGCGAGTGGGTCGCGGTGTCGATCGACATCGAGATGTCGATCCCCTTGTAGTAGGGGTGGTCCTCCGGCAGCTCCAGCCGCTTCTCCAGCGAGCGCAGCGGCAGGCGGTTGGGCGTGTCGCCGTAGACCTTGTTGGTCGAGCAGAAGATGAAGGGGGCGTCGGGGCAGTGGGCGCGGGCCGCCTCCAGCAGGTTGAGGGTTCCGGTGGCGTTGACTCCGAAGTCGGTCTGCGGGTCGCTCGCGGCCCAGTCGTGGGACGGCTGCGCGGCGGTGTGGACGACCAGCTCGATCTGGCCGGCGTGCTTGGCGAAGATCCTCGCGATCTCCTCGGTGTCGCGGATGTCGGCCTCCTCCCAGTGGAAGGAGTCGTGCTCGGAGACGAGCCGCTCGGTCACGTGGGAGGTGGAGGACTCGGGGCCGAAGAAGCGCGCCCGCATGTCGTTCTCGATTCCGACGACGTCGAAGCCCTCGGCGATGAAGTGCTCGACGGCCTCGGAGCCGATCAGCCCCCCGGCCCCCGTGATGATCGCAACCGGCATTCCCGCCTACTCCCTTCCCCCCGCGGGGGCGTCGATGTTGAGCGCCTCGGCGATTCGGTCCTCGTCGGCCGCTACCCAGGCATGGATGTCGGCAAGCACCTGTTCGGCGCTGCGACGGGGTCGCCACTCGTCGAGCTCGAAAAGCTCCGTGCAGTCGGACAGGTATATCGGCACATCGCCGGCACGCGTCTCCAAGACCGGCTCGATCGCCACCTCGTTGCCGGTCAGCCGCCGGCAGATCACGGTCGTCTCCCGCAGCGAGAGGCTGCACTCGCGGCCGCCGCCGACGTTGACGGTGCGCCCGTCCCACTCCTCCGGGTCGAGCAGCTGGCGCTCGACCAGGTCGACCAGGTCCTCGACGTGGAGCAGGTCGCGGACCTGCTTGCCCTCGCCGCCGAAGCCGATGTAGGTGAGCGGGTTGCCGAAGTGGTGGGCGAGCATCCAGTGGGTGAAGACGCCCTGGTCGACCTTTCCCATCTGCCAGGGGCCGGCGATGACGCCGCAACGGTCGATCACGGCGGGAACGCCGAGCCCGGAGCGGAACTCCTCGATCAGCAGCTCCGCGGCCAGCTTGGTGGCGCCGTAGAGGGTGCGGGCACCGTCGAGCGGGAAGCGCTCGGAGATCCCCGCCGGGGAGACGCCGGGGAGCTCCTGCTCGGCGGCGATCTCGAACCTGGTCTCCGCCTCTTCGAGGTTGATCTGCAGCTGCGGCGCGACCGGGTAGACGCGGCTGGTCGAGAGGAAGACCAGGAAGGCGGTGTCGCGACGCGCCAGCTCGAGGCAGTTGTAGGCACCGGTGAGGTTGGTGTGGACCAGGTAGCCGCTGTCGCCGTCGACTCCGCTCATCACCGAGGGCTCGGCCGAGCACTCGATCAAGGCCGAGATCTCCGGCAGCGCCGCCAGCTCGCCGGGCTCGCGGACGTCGCCGCGGACGAACTCGACGCCGGCCTCCTGCAGCCGCGGCAGGTTCAGTTCGGAGCCGCGCCGGTAGAGGTTGTCGAAGGCGACGATCTCCCAGTCCGGGTGGCGGGCGGCGAGCGAGACCGCGAGGTTGGAGCCGACGAAGCCGGCGCCACCGGTGATCAGCAGGCGCTTCAACCCGCCCTCTGACGGGCTCGAAGGGATCGCATTCCGCCTGACGCTACCGAACCCGCGCGCGGCAGCAAGGGGTGGGAGCTGCTCCACCCTTCGATAGCCTTCGCGCCCGGTGAAGGCGGTGATCCTGGCAGGCGGTCTCGGCTCGCGACTGAGCGAGGAGACCTCCGTGCGCCCGAAGCCGATGGTCGAGATCGGCGGCAAGCCGATCCTCTGGCACATCATGAAGATCTACTCCGCGCACGGGATCGAAGACTTCGTGATCTGCCTCGGCTACAAGGGCTACCTGATCAAGGAGTACTTCGCGAACTACTACATGCACACCTGCGACGTCTCCTTCGACCTCGCCTCGGGCAGCATGACGGTGCACCGCTCGAACACCGAGCCCTGGCGGGTAACCCTGGTCGACACCGGCGAAAGCACGATGACCGGGGGGCGGCTGAAGCGCGCCCTGCCCTATCTCGACGACGAGGACTTCTGCTTCACCTACGGCGACGGCCTCGCCCCGATCGACATCTCCGCGCTGATCGAGTTCCACCGCCGGCAGGAATGCATCGCCACCGTCACCGCCGTGCAGCCGCCCGGCCGCTTCGGCGCCCTCGACGTCGAGGGCGAGCGGGTCCGCCGCTTCGAAGAGAAGCCGCGGGGCGACCACGGCACCACCAACGGCGGCTTCTTCGTGCTCTCGCCGGAGATCGCGCGGTACCTGGGCGACGACTCGACCGTCTGGGAGCAGGAGCCGGTGCGCCAGCTCGCGGCCGACGGCGAGCTCGCCTGCTACCGCCACGAAGGCTGGTGGCAGCCGATGGACACGCTGCGCGACCGCACCTCGCTGGAAGAGCTTTGGGACTCGGGCTCGGCCCCGTGGCGGATCTGGGACTAGAGCGGACGCCGGCGGGTGCGGAGGCGGAACGGCGCGGCGGCGTCGATCCCGGCTTCTGGCAAGGCCGCCGCGTCTTCCTCACCGGCCACACCGGCTTCAAGGGATCCTGGCTCTCCCTCTGGCTGCAGTCGCTGGGCGCCAAGCTCACCGGCTTCTCGCAGGGGGTGCCGACGACGCCCTCGCTCTACGAGCTGGCCCGGGTCGGCGGGGGGATGGAGAGCGTCGAAGGTGACGTGCGCGACCCCGAAGCCCTGGCCGCCGCCCTCGCCGCCGCCGATCCCGAGGTGGTGATCCACATGGCCGCGCAGCCGATGGTCCGCCGCTCCTTCGCCGAACCGCGGGCGACCTACGAGACCAACGTGATGGGGACCGTCAACCTGCTGGAGGCGGTGCGCGGCGGCAAGAGCGTCCGCGCCGTCGTCAACGTGACCACCGACAAGTGCTACGAGAACCGCGAGTGGGAGTGGGGCTACCGCGAGGACGAGCCGATGGGCGGCCACGACCCCTACTCCAGCTCCAAGGGCGCCGCCGAGCTCGTCACCAGCGCCTACCGGCGCTCCTTCTTCTCCGATCCCGAGGGGCCGCGGCTGGCTTCGGCCCGGGCCGGCAACGTGATCGGCGGCGGCGACTGGGGCGAGGACAGGCTGCTCCCCGACGCGATGCGGGCGGCGCTCGCGGGGGAGACGACGCGCGTCCGCAACCCAAATGCGATCCGCCCCTGGCAGCACGTGGTCAACCCGCTCAGCGGCTACCTGGAGCTGGCCCAGGCGATCTGGGATTCGCCGCGGTTCGCGCGCAGCTGGAACTTCGGCCCCGCCGACGAGGAGGCGCGCCCGGTCGGCTGGGTGATCGAGCGCCTCGCCGAGCTCTGGCCGGACCGGGTCGAGTGGACGGTCGACGATGGGCCCCACCCCCACGAGGCCCGCTATCTCAAGCTCGACTCCTCGCTGGCCCGGGCACGGCTTGGCTGGCGGCCCCTGGTCTCGCTCGAGCCGGCCCTGGCCGAGACCGCCGCTTGGTACCGCGAGCTCGACGCCGGCGCCGACATGCGGGCGCTGACCCTCGCCCAGCTCGAGCGCCTCGGCGCGCACGCCGGGCCCTCCTAGTCGTCCCTAGGTCGACTCCATCGCCCGCGGGGCGACGAACGGCTCCATCTCGCTGATCGGGTGGCCGAAGGCGATCTTCGGATAGGCGTTGGCCTCGAGGGCGATCGCCGTCTCGAGCATGTACGGCCCCTCCGCCGCCCACATCTCCGCGACCGCCGCGGCGACCTCCTCGGGTTTCTCGACCCGCCGACCGGGGATCCCGTAAGCCTCCGCGACCGCGACGAAGTCGGGCGCCGAGTAGCCCCAGACGGTCGACTGGTAGCGGCCGTCGAAGTAGGACTCCTGGAACTGGCGGACCATCCCGTGGCAGCCGTTGTCGAGGACGACCATCTTCACCGGCATCCGGTTGCGGACGAGCGTCTGCAGCTCCTGGATGTTGAGCTGGAAGCCGCCATCACCGGAGATCGAGACGACCGCGGCGCCGCTCTGCACCGCGGCGCCGACCGCCAGCGGCAGACCCGATCCCATCGCCCCCATGCCGCCGGAGGTGAGAAAGCGCTGGTCGCCGCTCAGCTCGAGCGACTGGGCCGCCCACATCTGGTGCTGGCCGACGTCGGCCACGTAGGCGCTGGCGGCCGGATTCGCGAGCTGGTGCATCAACAGGTTGGGGTTGATGCCCTCGATCCCCGGCAGCTCGCCCGTGTCCGGCCACTTCGCGCGCAGCTCGGCGATCTCCTCGGACCAGCTCTCGTGAGCGCCCGCGGCCGCGGCGGCGCTCAGCGCGGCGATCGCCGGCCGCAGCGGCGCGATCAGCTCATGGCAGCCGCTGATCCGATTGTTGACCTCGCCAGGGTCGCAGTCGACGTGGTGGATGACCCGATCGGCGACGAAGGCGTCGGTGTCGGCGCCAGTCTGGCGAATGTCGAGGCGGCTGCCGAGGACCAACAGGGCGTCGCAGCGGGAGAGGGCGATGTTGGCCCAGCGGTTGCCGTAGGTGCCGATCATCCCGACCCGCCGCGGATGGTCGAAGGGGAGCGCATCGACGCCCATCAAGGAGTTGACCACCGGCACCCCGAGCAGATCGACCAGCTGGCGGAAGCCGGCCACGGCGAGTCCGGCGCGCAGGCCGCCGCCGGCAAGGATCAGCGGGCGCTCGGCGGCGGCGAGGTCGTCGACGATGCGGGCCACCGCGTCAGCCGGGATCAGCGGCTGCTCGCGCACCTCGATCTCCTCCGGCGAACCGGGCAGCGGCGCGTCGAGCTCGGCGAGCTGCAGGTCGAGGGGTATGTCGACCAGGACGGGGCCCGGGCGGCCGGCGCGGGCCAGCGCGAACGCATCGGTCAGCTGCCGCGGCAGCTCCTCGATCGTCTCCACCCGGATCGCCGCCTTCGCGATCGGCGCGGCCATCGCGACGACGTCAGTCTCCTGGAAGCCGAGCTGGCGGATCGGCCGCTCGCGCTTCTGCTCGGAGCGGTTGACCTGGCCGGTGATGAAGACGGCCGGGGTCGAGTCGAAGTGGCAGCTTCCGAGCGCGGTCAGGAGGTTGATCGCCCCCGGCCCGCTGGTCCCCATCGCAACCCCCGGCACCCCGTTCATGCGGGCGTGCCCCTCGGCGGCGAAGCCGGCTGCCTGCTCGTGGTGGCAGGCGACGATCCGCAGCTGGCCGTCGCGGTGGATCGCGTCGATCAGGTTGGCGATCATCCCCCCCGCGACTTCGTAGACCGCCTCGACCCCTTGCCTGGCGAGGAACTTCGCGATCCAGTCGGCGCCCTGCACTACTTGCGCTCCGCGAGACCCGCGGGCTTGGCGCCCCCGTTCCGCGAGGCCGCACCGACCGCCGTCGGCGCCAGCACCTCGTGGAAGCTCTCGATCATGAAGTCGACCTGGGCCTCGGTGAGGCCGGGGTAGACGCCGACCCAGAAGACGTTGTTCATCACGAAGTCGGCGTCGGCGAGGTCGCCGATCCGGCGATGCTCGGAGTTCAGGTAGGCGGGCTGGCGCAGCAGGTTGCCGGCGAACAGCAGGCGGGTGGCGATCTTGCGCTCGTTCATGAACCGGAGGATGCGATCGCGGTCGACCGGGCAGCCGTCCCGCAGCGCGAGCGGGAAGCCGAACCAGCTCGGGTCGCTATTCGGGGGTCGGCCTCGGGCAGGATCAGCAGCTCCTCGAGGTCGGCAGAGCCCCTCGTAGAGGCGGCGGAAGTTGGCCCGTCGGGCGGCGATGAAGCCGTCGAGCTTGTCGAGCTGGGCGACGCCGACCGCGGCCTGCATGTCGGTCAGCTTGAGGTTGTAGCCGATGTGCGAGTAGATGTACTTGTGGTCGTAGCCGTGGGGCAGGTCGCCGAGCTGCCAGTCGAAGCGCTTGCCGCAGGTGTTCTCCTTGCCGGGCTCGCACCAGCAGTCGCGGCCCCAGTCGCGGAAGGACTCGGCCAGCACCTTGAGCTTGCCCTTGTCGATCAGCACGCAGCCGCCCTCGCCCATCGTGATGTGGTGGGCGGGGTAGAAGCTGACCGTGGCGAGGTCGCCGAAGGTGCCGACCGTGCTGGCCGTCGTAGGTCGAGCCGAGCGCGTCGCAGCAGTCCTCGACCAGCCAGAGGTCGTGCTCGTCGGCGAAGGCCGTGACCGCGCCCAGGTCGAACGGGTTGCCCAGCGTGTGGGCGATCATGATCGCCCTGGTCGCGGTCCGAGAGCGCCGCCTCGAGCTGCGTCGACGTCGATGTTGTAGGTCGGGATGTCGACGTCGACGAAGACCGGGACCAGGCCGTTCTGGATGATCGGGTTGACCGTGGTCGGGAAGCCGGTCGGCGCACGGTGATCACCTCGTCGCCGGGCCGCAGCCGCCGCTCGCCGAGCTTGGGCGAGGTCAGAGCGGAGAGCGCGACCAGGTTCGCCGAGGAGCCCGAGTTGACCAGGAGCGCGTGGCGGACGCCGAACGAGCTTGGCGAAGCGCTTCTCGAACTTGTGCGCCGCAGCGGCCCGGTGGTCAGCCAGAAGTCGAGCGAGGAGTCGACCAGGTTGACGATCTCGCGCGTCGTCGAAGACGCGGCCGGCGACGGGGACCGGGGTCTCGCCGGGGACGAACTCGCCGGGCGCGAAGGCAACGTCGTGGTACTCGCGGACCAGATCGAGGATCTGGGCGCGGAGCTCGGCTGCGCGATCGGAATCAGGGCTCATCAAGGGTTTCCTGCCGGGGGCGACGTTAGCAAGGGCGGTTCGGGGCAACCGCCGACTCGTCCGCCGGCGCGACCACCCGAACCTCGGCGCCGGCAAGCTCCGCCGACGCCGGCTCCCCGGCCCCGCGCGAGCGCGGCGGGTTGAGGACCTGCTCGACTATGTAAGCCGGCCGCGACTTGATCTCCTCGTACATGTGGGCGAGGTAGGAGCCGATCACGCTGAAACACATCAGCTGCACCCCGCCGATGAACAGCACGACCACGATCAGGGTCGCGAAGCCCTCCGGAGCCGCGTCGGGGTTGACGATCTTGAGGATGATCTCGGCGATCCCGGCCAGCACCGCGAGGGCGGTGGTGAAGAAGGCGAGCCAACCCATCAGGTCCAGCGGCGCGTAGGAGAAGGAGACGATCGCCCGCCGCGCCCAGCCCATGTTGGCGATGAAGTTGTTCGAGGATTTGCCGAAGAGCCGCTCCGGCCGTTCGTAGGGCACACCGATCTGGCGGTAGCCGACGAAGGCGCGCAGGCCGCGGACGAAGCGATGCGTCTCCGGCAGCGCGTTGATCGCGTCGACGGCGCGCCGGTCGAGCAGCGAGAAGTCGCCGGCGTCGACCGGCATCGAGACGTAGGAGAGCCGCTGGAAAACCCGGTAGAAGGCCTTGCGGGCCGCGTTCATCGCGGTCGGGCCCACGCGCGTCACCCGGTCGCCGTAGACCACCTCGTAGCCTTCCTGCCAGCGCGCGACGAACTCGGGGATCAGCTCCGGCGGGTCCTGCAGGTCGCCGTCGAGGAGGATCACGGCGTCGCCGGTGGCCAAGCGCATGCCGCTGGAGTAGGCGCTCTGCGAGCCGAAGGCGCGGGTGTGGTGGACGACGGTGACCTTGCGGTCGCGGGCGGCGATCTCGGCCAGGACTTCGGGCGTCTCCCGGCCGGGGCTGCCCGAGTCGACGAAGATGATCTCCCAGTCGACGCCGAGCCCTTCGAAGACCGCGGTCAGGCGTTCGTGCATGACCGGGATCGACTCCGCCTCCTGGTAGCAGGGAATTACGGCACTCAACCTGGTTTGATTTGTTAGCTCCATGTCGGAAGGCCCCAATCTATCGGCAGGCTCCGGCCAAGCCCTTCCCGCCCTGAGCCGGATCGGGCTCGGGGCGTGGGCCTTCGGGGGCGTCGGCTGGGGGCCCCAGGACGACCGCGACTCGGTCGCCACGATCCGCCACGCGGTGGCCGCGGGCGTCGACTGGATCGACACCGCGGCGGTCTACGGCGGCGGCCACGCCGAGTCGATCGTCGGCGAGGCGCTGGACGGCCTGGCGCCGGACGAGCGGCCCCTCGTCTTCACCAAGGCCGGGATCAGGATCGACGCGGACGGCGCGACCCGCCGCGACCTCAGCCCGGCCTCGCTGCGCGAGGAGTGCGAGGGCTCGCTGCGGCGGCTGCGGGTCGAGCGCCTCGACCTCTACCAACTGCACTGGCCGGTCGAGGACCACGCGATCGTCGAGGAGGCGTGGGCGACCCTGGGCGAGCTGCGGCAGGAGGGGAAGATCCGCTGGGCGGGCGTCAGCAACTTCGGCCCCGAGCTGCTCGAGCGCTGCGCGCGGATCCGCCCCCTCGACTCCGGCCAGTACCCCCTCTCCCTGCTCGAGCAGGGCATCGTCGGCGAGGAGCTGCCGTGGCTCGCGGGCAACGGCGTGCCGGCGCTCGTCTACAGCCCGCTGGAGTCGGGCCTGCTCTCGGGCAGGTTCTCGCTGTCCCGCCTGGCGGCGCTGCCGGATGACGACTGGCGCCGGCGGCGTCCTCGCTTCCAGAGCCCGCAGGTGGAGCGAGCGCTGGCCCTGGTCGAGCTGCTGCGCCCGCTCGCCGATCGGATCGAAACCAGCCTGGCCGAGCTGGCGATCGCCTGGACGCTCACCTTCAGCGGCGTCGGCGGCGCCATCGTCGGCGGCCGCAGCCCCGCCCAGGTCGACGGCTGGATCGGCGCCGCAGGACTCGAGCTCGACCGGGAGACGGTGGCGGCGATCGCGGCGGCCAGGGTCGAGGCCGGGCTGGGGGACGGCGAGCTCAGCCCGCCGTAGCCGAGGGCTTCGGCAGGAGGAATTCGAACTCGCCGACCTCGGCGACCGGCTTGAAGTTGTCTTCCACGTAGCGGACCAGCGGCCGGTCCGGCGGCGGCAGCTGTTTGAGGTAGTTGGCGGCGACTCCTTCGTTGCGGATCGCGCACGGCCGCGGCGAGGCGCGCAGCGCGTCGACCGCCTGCTGCTGCTGGTCGTCGTCGAGCCCGTAGAACCAGCCGTTGGGCGGCTGCGGGGCCGGCGAGGGCAGGTCGGTCCAGAGGTAGAGGCTGTTGAAGCTGGGCCAGCCGACGAAGGTGGTGCAGTGGTTTTCGCGCAGCAGGTCGGCCAGCCCGACGTATTGCCCGACCGTATCCGCCGGCAGCCGCATCAGGCCGGCCCCATGCAGGGGCAGCTTCTCCTGGTCGCGGTAGAGGACCACATGGCTGGCGGCCGGGAGGACGAGCACGTTGATCGCGAAGATCGCCGCCACGGCGGCGCTGAGCACGGTGGCGACCTCGCCGGAGCCGAGCTGTCCGCCCCGCTCCCTGGCCGCGTAGAACGCTTTCAGCTCGGTCAGGGCGTCGGCGAGGCAGATCGCCCCGACGGTGACGAAGCTGACCGAGGCGATGCCGAGCTGGCTGCCCGCCACCGGGTACAGCTGCAGGGTCTCGGCAACCGCCAGGGCCGGCAGGAGGACGCGCAGGAAGCGCTTGTGGGGCGACTCGGCAACCCCCGGCGGGGCGATCACCGCGACCCAGGCGACCAGCATCGGGACGATCACCGGGTTGGCGCTGGAGGGATTGAGACCGATCACCACGATGTGGGCGATCGCGAGCCAGATCGCCAGGCCCGCGAGCGCCCGCAGCAGCGCCGACCAGAGCGCCGGCTTGGCCCCGGCGGTGGTCATCGCCCGCGCCGCCAGCACCGCTGCGGCGAGCGCGCCCACCGCCCAGGCGATCGCCGATCCGGGCGGGAACGGCGTCTCGATCATCAGCAGGTCGCGGATCCCCATCGCCTGGCGGACGATGCCGTCGTAGGCGTCGGCCAGCGAAGGCCCGGTGGCCAGCAGAATCGCGAGGATCGCAACCAGGGCAAGGACGAAGCCGGCGAGCGCGCCGAGAACCCAGCGCCAGAGGTCGCGGTCGGGCGCGGTCGGGCGCAGCGGCTGCGCGGCGACGAGGATCGCCGCCATCGCCAGAACCTCCAGCAGGATCAGTTCCCGGGTCCAGCCGAGGTCGAGGTCGCGGGCCATCACGAACAGCGGCAGCGCCAGCACCGCCGCCATCACCAGCCAGCGGATCCACGCCCGGCGGGCCAGCGGCCAAACCGTCAGCGCCACCGCCAGAACGACGGCGGCGATCGCGAAGGCGCCGAGGTTGACCTTGGTCAGCGCCAGCGCCGCCAGCAGCGCGCCGCCGCCGCCGCCCAGCCAGAGCGCCCGCTTCGCGGGCGCCGCCACCGCCAGCAGCGTGAAGGCGCCGAGCAGGAGGACGCAGAGGCCATGGGGGTGCATCGGCTCGTTGACGAGGATGGCGAGCGAGCCGAAGGCGGCGATCATCGTGGTCAGGCCGATCCAGAGGTTGCGGGTGAGGCGGTGCGCGGCGAGGCCGAAGAGGAGGCTGGTTCCGACCCAGAGGACGATCACGATCGTGCGGCTGGCGTCGGTGCTGACTTCCAGGCCGGTGACCGAGAAGAAGCCGCCGAAGAGCTCGTAGTAGAAGGGGCCGTAGACCGACCAGATGTCTCGATAGAGCGCGTCGCCGTCGACGAAAGCGCGCAGGGTGACCAGCAGCGTGCCCTCGTCGTCGTAGGAGGCGAAGACGGTGAAGATCGAGAAGTAGGCGGTGATCGTGGCGGCGATCGCGACCAGCGCGTAGGCGCCGATCGGCACCAGCTCCGGATAGGTGGCGAGTACTCGGCGGGCCCACCCCTGCGCTCCCTCCGCCTTTGACTTTCCCGAGTAATCGGCCACGAGCCGGACAACCTATCGCGGTGGGAGGCGGGCCGGCTCCGGTCCCGATTAGGATCGGGATTACCTTGTATTCGCCCGGCTCCAGCTCGATCGTTGCGGCGATCGCCACTCTGGCCGAACGGCAGCCCGAGGCCATCGCGGTCGAGGACGGGGAGCGGCAACTCACCTACGCCGAGCTCGATGCCGCCGGCGCCGCGATCGCCGCCGGGCTACGAGCGGCAGGCTGCGGCGAGGGCGAGGCGGTCGGCGTCTGCCTGCCCCGTTCCCGGCAGGCGATCTGCGCCTTCGTCGGCATCGTCCGCGCCGGCGCCGCCTATGTCCCGGTCGGTAGCGATCAACCTCCGCTGCGCAACCGGGCGCTGCTGGAGCTGGCCGGCGCCCGCTTCGTCGTTTGCGACCGCGACCAGATCGAGACCCTCCCGGCCACCGTCGCCGGCCTCGACGTCGGGGCTCTGACCGCCACGCCGGCGGACGGGCGCGCTCCCGCGGGCGGCGGCGAGGCGCTTGCCTACGTCCTCTTCACCTCCGGCTCGACCGGGACCCCGAAAGGGGTCGAGATCACCCACGCCAACCTGCTCCACATGCTCGACAGCGGCTCCGCCCTGCTGCCGGTGGCCGGCGACACCGTGCTGGCCGTCGCCCCGATCGAGTTCGACATCGCGGCGCTGGAGGTCTGGGGAGCGCTGAGCGTCGGCGCCCGCATCGTGCTGGTCCCGCATGGCCGCCCCGACCCCCGCGCCGTCGGCCGCCTGATCTCCGAGCGCGGGGTCAGCTTCGCCTTCTTCGCCGCCGGGCTCTTCGAGCAGGTGGTGCGGTGGGCGCTGCCGGAGCTCGGCGGCATGCGTCTGCTCGCCGCGGGCGGCGACGTGATGGCCCCGAGCGCCGCCCGCGCGGTTCGAGCCGCCCATCCCGGGGTCCGGGTCGTCAACGGCTACGGGCCCACTGAGACGACGGTGATCGCCTCTGAGTTCGAGGTCTCTGCCGTCGACGGCTCGCCGCTGCCGATCGGCAAGCCCCTGCGTGGATACGAGTTCCACGTGCTGGGGGCAGACGGCGAGTCGCTTCCCCGCGGCCAGAGCGGTGAGCTCTGGATCGGTGGCAGGGGCGTCGCCCGCGGCTACCGCGGCGATCCCGAGCGCACGCTCGAGCGCTTCCGCCCCGACCGGCTCGGCAAGCGCGAGGGGGCTCGGATCTACAACTCCGGCGACGTCGTCCGCGAGCGCGGGGACGGCAACTTCGAGTTCCTCGGCCGCAGCGACGATCAGGTGAAGATCTCCGGCCATCGGATCGAGCCGGGCGAGGTCGAGCAGGCGCTCGGCCTGCACCCTGCTGTCGCGCAGGCGGCGGTGATCGCCCGCGAGGACGTTCGCGGCCACAAGCGGTTGATCGGCTACGCCGCGCTGCGGAGCGACGCGAGCGCCAGCGGTGAGGACCTGCTCGATCACCTGCGCCAGCGCCTTCCCGCCTACATGCTGCCGGCGGCGATCGTGCTGCTCGACGAGATCCGCCTGACCGAGCGCGGCAAGCTCGACCGCCGGGCGCTGCCACCGCCCCCGCCCCAGTCCGGTGACGGGGGCGGGGCGGCGCCCGCAGACAAAGACAGCGCCGCCATCGCCGAGCTGTTCGCCGAGGTGCTGGGCCTCGACGCGGTCGGGCCCGACGACGAGTTCGGCGCCCTCGGCGGTGACTCGCTGCTGACCATTCAGCTGGTCGGCCGCATCCGCGACCGGCTCGGGATCGAAGCCGACGTCGCCACCGTGTTCGAGGAAAGGACGCCGCGTCGCCTCGGCGCCGCCCTGGCCGACGCCAGCGCCAACGCACGGCCGCCGCTGGAGCCGCGCGCGGACCGCTCGCTACCGGCTCCGGCGACCTTCGCCCAGCGGCGGGCCTGGCTGTTCGAGCGGATGAACCCGGAATCCCGCTCCTTCCAGTTCGCCGCCCTCGTCCATCTGCGGGGCGAGCTCGATGAGGAGGCTCTGCGAGCCACCCTCGGTGACCTGATGCGACGCCACCCGGTCTTCCGCACGGCGATCGTGGAGCGAGACGGCGAACCGGTGCAGCTGGTCGCCGACGAGATGCCGGTGCCGTTTCAGGTCGTCGACCTGCCGGGCGAGGACGGGGGCGAGTGGGCCCGGCTCGTGCGCCGGGTGGTCCGCGCCAGAATCGAGCTGGAACGGGGGCCGCTGGTCCGCTGGACCCTGGTCCGGCGCGGGCCGGGCCGCTGGACCCTGATCGACGTCGAGCACCACGCCGCCCACGACGGCTGGTCGTTCCCGATCGTGCTCGCCGAGATCGCCGAGCTCTACTCGGCCAGGGTCGAGGGCCGCGGGCCGGAGCTGGAGCCGCTGCCGGTCGATCTCGGCGACCTCGCGAGCTGGGAGCGCACCCTGCTCACCCCGGAGCTCGAGCGCAGCCAGCTCGAGTACTGGCGCCGCACCCTCGACCCCGACCCCGCCCTGCTCGAGCTGCCCGCCGCGGGAGCCCGGCCGCCGCGGGAGTCCTTCGCCGGGGGCTCGGTGCGGCGACGGTTGCCGCCTGAGCTCGCCACCGCCATCGGCGAGCTCTCGCGGGCAGAGAGAGCGACCGCCTTCACCGCGGGGCTCGCCGCCTTCGCCGTCCTGATCGGCCGCAGTGCCGGTGTCGAGGACGTCCAGATCGGGACCGGCCTCGCCAACCGCGCCGACCCGGCCGCTGAGCGCCTGGTCGGGATGACGGTCGGCACCGCGGCCCTGCGGATCGACCTTTCCGGCGACCCGACCGTCAGCGAGCTGTTGCGCCGCACCCGCGCCACCGTGCTCGACGCGATCGCCAACGCCGACGTCCCCTTCGAGCACGTGGTCGACGCGCTCACCCCGGAGCGCCAGGCGCATCGCTCGCCGCTGATCCAGACGATGTTCTCCTTCGACGACGCGCCGACCGGCGCGATGGACTGGTCGGGGTTGGAGGCGAAGGTCGTGCAGACGATCCCAAACGGCACCGCCAAGGCCGACCTCAACGTGATCGGGGTCGACCACGGCGACGGCGACCCGTTCTTCATCTGGGAGCACTCCGACCTGCTCACCGACGCCGCCGCCGACCGCCTCTCCGGACACCATCTGGCGCTGCTCGGGCAGTTCGCCGCCGACCCGAGCGCGCCAATCTCCTCGCTGCGCCTGCCCGATCCGCCCGAACTCGCCGAGCTGGCGGATTGGACCGGCACGGCCGGCGGATTCGACCGCGAGGCGAGCGTGCCCGAGCTGCTGGTGCGCCAGGCGCGGCTGCGGCCGGACGCGATCGCGATCGTCGACGACGCCGGCGCGCTCACCTACGCCGAGCTGCTCGACCGGGCGCGCCGCCTGGCCGGAACGCTGCGCTCGCGCGGGGTCGGCCGCGGCGACGCGGTCGGGGTGCTGCTGCCACGCTCGGCGCTCGGCGCGATCGCCCCCCTGGGCGCGATGCTCGCCGGCGCCGCCTACGTCCCGCTCGACCCGGGCCACCCCGGGCCGCGAATCGCCCGCACCCTGGCCGACGCCGGCGCCACCCTGGCGCTGACGACCGCCGCGCTCGCAGGCGCGCTACCCGCCGGGGTCGAGGCGATCGACGTGGCGGCGGCGAACGGGGACGAGCCCCTGATCGAGAGCGAAGCCGGACCGGAGGATCTCGCCTACGTGATCTACACCTCGGGCTCGACCGGCGAGCCGAAGGGCGTCGAGGTGACCCATCGCAATGTCTGCCGGCTGGTCGACGACCCCGGGTTCGCCGAGCTCGGCCCCGGCACCGTGATGCTGCACGCCGCCTCGCCCGCCTTCGACGCGGCCACGCTCGAGCTCTGGGGGCCCCTGGCAAACGGCGGCACCGTCGCGGTGCTCGCCGAGCAGCCGGCGCCCGACTCGATCGCGGCCGCGATCGAGTCTCTCGGGGTGACGACGATGTGGCTGACCGCCGGTCTCTTCCACGAGCTGGTCGACCGCCGGCCGGAGTGTCTACGCGCGATCCGACACCTGCTCGCCGGCGGCGACGTCCTCTCCCCCGCCCACGTCGCTCGGGCCCTGTCCGAGCTGCCGCCCCACGGGCGGCTCAGCAACGGCTACGGGCCGACCGAGACGACCACGTTCGCCCTCACCCACGACCTGCGGCCCGGCGACGAGGTCGGGGCGACCGTGCCGCTCGGACGGCCGATCCAGGGCACCCTGTGCGAGGTGCTCGACGCGGCGGGCCAGCCGGCCCCGGTCGGGGTGACGGGCGAGCTCTGGATCGGCGGCGATGGCGTCGCCCGCGGCTACCGTGGCGATCCCGAGCTGACCGCGCTGCGCTTCGGCGAGGACCCTGGCCGGCCGGGCGTCCGCCGGTACCGCAGCGGTGACATGGTGCGCCGCCGGGCCGACGGCGCGCTCGAGTTCGTCGGCCGGGCCGACCGCCAGCTGAAGGTGCGCGGGGTCCGGGTCGAGCCAGCCGAGATCGAGCGGGTCCTGCGCGAGCACGCGGGCGTCGCCGACGTCGCCGTCGCCCCGTATGAGGACCGCGGGCGCGAACGGGCGCTCGCCGCTTATCTCGTGCCCGCGACCCCCGGCGCGGACCCAAGCGCGGCGGAGCTGCGCGCGTTCGCCGCCGAGCGCCTGCCGGCGGCGATGGTCCCGGGTTCCTGGGTCCCGCTGGCCGCGCTTCCGCTCGATCCGAACGGCAAGGTCGACCGCAACCGGCTGCCGAGCCCGGGGCGTGGCCACCTGGCCGTGAGCGGCGGTGGCGGGGCCACCCGGGACGCGCTCGAGCGCCGGGTCATCGCCTGCTTCGAGGCGGTGCTCGGGGTCGAAGGGGTCGGCGCCGAGGACGACTTCTTCGCGCTCGGCGGGCACTCGCTGCTGGCCGTCGCGCTGTTCGCCGAGCTCGAGCGGGGCGGCGGCCGGCGACTGCCGTTGGCGACGGTCTTTACCGCCCCCACCCCGCGAGCACTGGCCGCCGAGCTGCGCGGTGCCACCCTGCCGCGCCGGCGCTGGAGCAACCTGGTCGCGCTGAAGCCGTTCGGGACCCGGCCGCCGCTGTTCGCGGTCACCGCCGGCGACGGCAACGTGGTCGGGTTCGGCCCGCTGGCCCGCGAGATCGCGCCCGAGCAGCCGCTCTACGCGCTGCAGCCTTCGGGGCTCGACGGCCAGGCCGCGATCGACCGTGGAATCGAGGCGATGGCGGCGGCCTGCGTGGAGGAAATCCGCGCCGTCCGCCCGCACGGCCCCTACCTCCTCGCCGGCCGCTGCAACGGCGCCACCGTCGCCTACGAGATCGCCCAGCAGCTGCGCCGGGGCGGCGCGGAGGTGCCGCTCCTGGTCGCACTCGACTCCGACCCGCCCGCGGCCGGCCCGAGCGAGCTCGAACCCGGCCTGCCCACCGATCCGTTCATGGAGACAGCGACGATACGCGGCCGCGAGGCCGGCGAGCGCCCGCCCGCCTGGCCCTACGGGGAAGGCGAGGAGCTGGTCGGGTGGCTGCGCGGAGCCGCCGCGCCCGGGGTGAGCCGCTACGCCCTCGAGGTCTGGCACTGGCGCGAGGACCTGCGCGAGCGCTGGCCTGACCCGCTCGGCGCCGACGCCTCCGCGCTCGCCGAATGGGCGTGGCAGAGCGGCGTGCCCGAGCACGGCCTCGCGCCTCACCTGCTTCGCCCGGTGGCCACCGACGGTTGCCGGCTTCCCGGCGGGCATCGCTGGGACTGGGCGCTCGACGCGATCTGGCGGGAGGCGGGGGAATCGCCGTCGGACCCGCTGCGCGGCGATGGCTGGCGGCGGCTGCGAGCGCGCGCGCTCGAGCCGCGCGCCGGCGGCGTCGCGAACCGCTACCTGCTGGCAGCTGCGACTCGGCCCGATCTCGCCGCCGCGATCGCCGACCCGCTTGAAGGCGACCTCGAGGCGCTGCTCAGCTGGGCCTGGACGTGTGGCTTCGAGGAAGGCCTCGATCCCGAGCTGCTGCCGGCGCCGCCGCGCGGCCGCCGCCCGCACCGCCTGCGAGGGGAGATGCTGGCGCGCGCCTGGGAGCGGCGCACCTCGCGGTTGCGCGTGCTTGCCGAGCGGGCCTCGCCACGGGCGCTGGAGGCGGCTCGAGACCGGGCGGCACACGAGCTCGAGCGCCGACTCGGCCGGCCGCTGCCGCGAACCCGCCCGCGAACGGAGCGGCGGATCGTCGCTGCCGCGTATGAGGCGCGCCGCAGCTACCGGGCGCAACCGTGGCCGGGGACCGTGACCCTGATCAGCTCCGCCGAGTACGCCGACAAACCCGCCTACCTGGCCTGGCCCGAGCGGGCGCGAATCGAGCGCTGCCCGCTGCCGCTCGGCCACATCGAGATGCTGCGCGATCCAGGCGCCAGAATGCTGGCGGCATGTCTCGACGAGAGGATCGCGGCGTCGCTGGCGAGCTGAGCTCGGCCAAGGTCGCGGTCTGGCGCGTCGATCTCGACTCGGCCGCCAAACCGCCGGCCGGGATCCTCAGCGCGGCCGAGCACGAGCGGGCGGCGGCGTTCCGCGACCCCGCCGCCGGTCTCCGCTGGGCGACTGCGCGCTGGGCCCTGCGCGCGGTCCTCGCTGCGCGACTCGGCAACGAGCCCAGCGAGATCGACCTGAAGCACGGCCCGCACGGGAAGCCGGAACTCGCCGGCCCCACGCCGGGGCTGGGCTTCAACCTCAGCCACTCTGGCGGGCTCGCCCTGGTTGCTCTCGCGGCGGGCCCAGTTGGGGTCGACGTCGAGCGGGTCAAGCCGCGGCGTAACCTGGGGGCGCTGGCGGCGCGGGCTCTGAACGCCGCCGAGGCGGAGCAGATCGCGGGCGCCGATGGGGTCCGCCAGGCGGAGCTCTTCTTCGCCGCCTGGACCCGCCACGAGGCGCGGCTGAAGTGCGGCGGCGGCGGCTTCGGCGGCCCCGCCCCGGCCGGGCCGGTGGCGGTCACCCAGCTGAAGCTCGGCGACGGCTACGCGGGCGCGGTCGCGGTCCCCGGCGAACAGCCCCCGGAAGCGATCGTTTACCGGCTCGACCTGCGCTGAGCGACCCGCAGCCGCGGCAGCTGCCAGATCGCCTCGGCGACGATCGGCGCATCCATCTTCGAGCTGCCCTGGCGGCGGTCGCGGAAGACGATCGGGATCTCGACGACGTGGAAGCCGAGCCGGATCGCCCGGTAGGTCATCTCGACCTGGAACGCGTAGCCGCGGGAGTCGACGGCGTCGAAGTCGATCGCCTCCAGGACCTCGCGCCGGAAGCACTTGAAGCCGCCCGTGAGGTCGCGCACGCCGACGCCGAGCACAAGCCGCGCATAGCTGCTGCCGCCGCGGCTGATCGCCCGCCGCAGGGCGCTCCAGTCGGCGATCCGTCCACCCGGCACGTAGCGCGAGCCGATCACCAGATCGGCCTCGGCGCCTGTCGCGAGCAGGCGCGGCAGATCGGCCGGGTCGTGGGAGAAGTCGGAGTCCATCTCCAACACCAAGTCCGCGCCGGCTCCCAGCGCGCGACGGAAGCCGGCGATGTAGGCGGGGCCGAGCCCTTCCTTGCGCGGGCGGTGCAGGACCTCGACGCCGTCGAGCGAGCCGGCGAGGCGGTCGGCAAGGCGGCCGGTGCCGTCGGGCGAGTCGTCGTCGACGATCAGGATCCGGGCCGAGGCGGGCAGGCTGGCGCGGGCCGCCGTCACCAGCGCCTCGATGTTCCCTGCCTCGTTGTAGGTCGGCAGCACCAGCCAGGCCGGCCCCGGCGCCGCTATCTGGGACATTCGGCGATGCTATTAGCTACCTTGAGGGGGTGATTCGTGTCGCGAGCGCATTCGCGGTCCTGGTCGCGCTGGTGGGGGCCGGCAGCGCTCGAGCCGCCTCCCTGCAACAGGTCGGGCTGTTCGACCAGCCGATGTACGTGACCTCGGCCCCCGACCCCGACCGCATCTTCGTGGCCGAGCGCGAAGGCAGAATCGAACAGTCCCAGAACGGCGTCATCAGCAACTTCGCCGACCTCACCACCAAAGTCGGCTGCTGCAGCGGCGAGCGCGGCCTGCAGTCGATCGCGATCGCCCCCGACTTCGCCAGCAGCGGCCGCTTCTACGTCGACTACACCGGCTTCGAAGGCGAGATTCACGTCGCTGAAATGCGGGCCGAGGGGGCCACCGCGCCGCTCTCCACCCTGCGCGACGTGCTGGTCATCCCGCACGCGGAGCAGTCGAACCACTACGGCGGCCAGCTCCAGTTCGGCCCCGACGGGATGCTCTACATCTCGACCGGTGACGGCGGCGGCGAAGACGACCAGCTGGAAAACGCCCAGAACCCCGAGAAACCGCTCGGCAAGATCCTCCGCATCAACCCGCTTCCCTCCGGCCTGCTGCCCTACTCGATCCCGCCCGGCAATCCCTTCGCCGGCGGCACGGCGGCCGACGACCTCGTCTGGAGCCTGGGGCTGCGCAACCCCTACCGCTTCTCCTTCGACGAGATCTCCGGCACGATCGCGATCGGCGACGTCGGCCAGCAGGCGCGCGAGGAGGTCGACTACGCGCCGGCCGGCGCCGCTGGCCTCAACTACGGCTGGGCCTGCCGGGAGGGCTCCCTCCCCGGACCGCGGATCGGCGAACTGGAATGCACGCCTCCCCCGGCCGGGGGCTATACGGAGCCGATCTTCGAGTATGGCCACGACGATCCCGGCCCCGGCGGCTCGCGCTGCGCGATCGTCGGCGGCTACGTCGTCCGCGACGACAGCCTCGGCGACCTCTACGGCCGCTACCTCTACGGCGACTACTGCGGCGGCGGCGTGATCCGCTCCTTCGCGCTCTCCGACCCCGCCGGCAGCGATCGCGCCGAGGGCCTCGAAGTCGCGCAGCTGACCTCCTTTGGGGAGGACTCCTGCGGTCGCCTCTACACCGCCTCGGCGGCGGGCCGGGTCTCGCGCCTGGTCGGGTCCAGCGCCACCGTCTGCCTGGCGGCCACGCCCCGCAAGGCCTCCTTCGTCGGGATCAAGGCGCAGGGCCGCCGTGTGAAGAAGCGCAAGCAGGCGCAGATCACCGCCTGGGTTTCCCCCTGCGGCGGCCGCTTCGGCGAGCCGGTGAAGCTGTGGCGCGGGCGCGTGCACCTCGCCACCCGCCGCCTCGACCGCGCCTGCTCGGTCCGCTTCCGCCCTCGCATCACCCGCCGCGCCGACTTCCGCGCCACCGTCGCCGAAGACGCCAACTACGTCGCCGCGGCCTCGCGCAGGCTGCGAATCAAGGTTCTGCACCACCGCCGCGCCCGGCAGCGCTGAGTCTTCTGGGCCTCGGGGCGCTGCACTCTCCCCGGCCCTCGGGCCGCTTACTCACCGACCTCGGGCCGCTTACTCACCGACCTCGGGCCGGGAGGGACGGTGGGGGTGTCCTCCTCCCTCGCTGGATTTTTCGCCCCGAACAAACAGCAAGCTCTCAAGGACGAACAAGCGAAAAATTAACGCCGCTCGTACGGAGGACACCCCCACCGTCCCTCGCGAACCGGGACCAATTCGAAGCTGACGAACGAGGTTCGACATCTCTAGAGAGGGACGACTCAGGGTCCATCATCTCTAGAGAGAGACGACCAGGGGCCGGCATCCCTGCAAAAAGACGCCAAGGGACGGAATCTCTCTAGATAGACGACCAAGGGACGCAATCTCCTCTCAAGAGAAGGCCAAGGGCCAATCCGCCCAAGGTTCATCCAAAACCTCCTTCACGAGTTGCCGGTTGTTACCGCTATGCGGAACTAACCGGCAACTCACCAGCTGGGAGCGGGCTCGATCTCTCCCGGCAGAGGATCGAACCCTGGAGCGATCTCAAGAGCAAACGATCGAACCCTGGGACCGATCCAAACTGCAAACGATCGAACCCTGGGAGCCAGCGGATCTTTTCGGGAGCTCTGAGGGGAGGGGTTGGGGGTCTCTCGCGCACAGCGGCGTTAATTTTTCGCTTGTCCGTGTCTTAGAGCTATCCGAGAGTCCGGGCGAAAAATCCAGCGAGCACGAGAGACCCCCAACCCCTCTCGCCAACCCCCTCGAACAAGATCCGCCAGCCGCTAAGGCCGCGTCCGCCCCCCGCTAAGCGCAACGAACGCCCGCCAAGCCGGCTTCGCGTGAAACTTCGGCCCTTCGCGGAAAAGCCCGACCGAGTCGCAGAAGCTGCACGATCCTTTGAGGTCCTTCCAGGAGAACCAGTATGCGCCCTTGAGGTTGAGACGGCGGCGGTTTTCGAGCATGTAGCGGTAGGAGGCGCGCAGCTGCGTCACCTGACCCCTGATTCCCTGCTCAAAGGCCACTTCCTGGAAGTTGTTCTGCGAACCCCATCCCAGCTCGGTGATGAAGAGGCCAGGCCGGTCGCCGCTTTCGACCGCCACCTCGTGGACGTCTTCGACCATTTCTTCGAGCGATTCGGAGTCGACCGCGTAGGGATGAAGCGCAATCGAGTCGAAGCGGCTCTCGATCCCGGGATAGCGATAGAGGCCTGCGAGGAAGTCGGCGGCATCCATCCCTTTCTTGCCGGTCGCGTTCGGTTCGCCGAAGAGGCCGCTGAGGATCACGTTGGCGTTCGGGTCGACCGATTTGATCGCCGAACCCGAGAGCGAGATCAGGCGCGCGTAGCGCGGAACCGAGACCGGGTAGGCGAAGTAGAAGAAGTTGACCTCGTTCCAGATCTGCCAGTCGCGGATCGGCTGCGGCCGGAAGATCGCTTCGGTCTGGTACTGGACGACGCCGGGCGAGCGCTCGTCCCAGAACGCGCCGCCGGGCCCGTAGCGTTCGACGAGCGCCTTGAGGAACTTGGCCCAGGCGCTCCGCTGGCGCCCGTTGTCGATCGGCAACCGGCGTTCGTCGCGGTTCAGCCAGGGCGGCGTCCCGTAGACGAACGGCAGCAGGCGCAGGCCCTTGCGAGCCGCCTGTTCCACCGCCACGTCGATGCTGCCCCATACATACGGACCCTTCTCTCTCGGCTGCACCCCCGGCCAGGAGACGAGCATGCGCACGCTGCCGATCCCTCCCGCCTTCATGTATTCGTAGTCCTCAGGCGTCAGCCCCGATTGGGGACCGATCCCGAAGAAGGTCTTCGGCGCCTGCGGCGGCGCTTTCGCCGACCCCGCTTGGGCACCGATGAAGACCGCGGTGACGAGGGCGGCCAGGAGCAGGGAGGTGGTGAGAAGTCGTTTCATGAAATCGGGCAGGGTAGCGGTCAGGTCAGCTTGGAACACGACGCGAGACCGGATGTAGCGATCCCGTCGCCGCTCAGTAGGTGCCGCCGAGCTTGCGGTGGTCCCAGCTGACGGTGCGCACCGGCTTGAACTGGATCGCGACCCGCTTCGGAGCCTGCGCTTCCAACCCCGCCTTGGCGTCCCCCTCCAGCGAGGAGATCCCCTCCGCGTAGCGGAGGGTCAGCTCCTCGGCGAACCCCAGCACGGTCTCGAGGTTGCGGTGGAGGACCGCCTCGGCCTCGATCATCGCCCCCCGCAGCTCGCCGTACTCGTGCCCGGTCTCGACCAAGATCGTCGCCCGCGGGTCGCGTTCGAGGTTGCGCACCTTCTGGGACTTCGCGTAGGTCCAGATCCAGATCTCGCCCTGGCGCGCGACGAACCAGAGCGGCATCGAGTGCGGCCAGCCGCGCGGACCGAGGCTGGAGACGATCGCCACCCGCTCGGCCTCCAACAGCTCCGCCAGCTCGGCGTCGCTGAGGACGATCTGGTCGCGGCGGCTCACCCGCCGAACGCTACAGCGCCGGAACGGTCAGGCTGCCTGCAGCAGGCTCCGGCCGGCGTCGAAGCAGGCGACGACCTCCGGATCGAGCTGGGTTCCCGCTTCCGCCCCGAGCAGATCCAGCGCCTGGCTGTGCGTGAGCGAGCGCCGATAGGGCCGGTTGCTGGTCAGGGCGTCGAAGGTGTCGGCCACGGCGAGGATGCGGGCACCCAGCGGGATCTCCGTCCCGGCCAGCCGATCGGGGTAACCGCTGCCGTCGAAGCGCTCGTGGTGGTGGCGCACGTAGGCGGTCAGTTCGGGGTCGCCGAGCTGACCGACCATCGCCGCCCCGATCGCCGCATGGCCGCGCACCAGGTCGCGCTCCCGCGGGTCGAGCGGGCCGGGTTTGCTCAGCACCGCGCCGGGCATGCAGGTCTTACCCACGTCGTGCACCGTGCCCGCACGGGCGATCCGGTTCGCCTCCGCTGCCGAGAGGCCCATCCGCTGAGCGAGATCCCGCGCGTGGTCGGAAACCCGCCGCGAGTGACCGGCGGTCCCTGGAATCCTCTCCTCGAGCTCGATCACGAGCCGTTCGAGCCTATGCATCCCTTCCCCCTTCCCGGTTGCGTCGCATTCGTAACATGCGACTAGGATGGCCCCGTGCGTACCACGATTCTGATCTTCGACGGGCTCACCGCACTCGACGCGGTCGGACCTTATGAGGTTCTGCGCTCGGTCCCGGGATGGGAGGTCGAATTCGTCGCAAAGTCCAGCGGCGAGGTCCGCACCGACAGCGGTGCGCTCGGGCTCAGCGCCGACAGAGCACTGGCCGACGTCGAGCCGCCCGAGATCGTTCTCGTCCCCGGCGGCATCGGCAATCGCGCCTTGCTCGAGGACGAGGAGGTGCTCGGTTGGCTGCGCGAGGTCGACGCCACCAGCACCTGGACCACCTCGGTCTGCACCGGCTCGCTGGTGCTCGGGGCCGCCGGGCTGCTGGCGGGCAAGCGAGCGACCGGCCACTGGCTGCAGCTGGAGCCGCTGCGCGCCTACGGCGCCGATCCGGTCGGCGGCCGCTACATCCAGGACGGCAAGGTGATCACCGCCGCCGGTGTCTCCGCCGGGATCGACATGGCCCTGCACCTGGTCACCCTGGAGGCGGGCCCCGAGGTCGCCCAGGCCGTGCAGCTGGCGATCGAGTACGACCCCCAGCCTCCCCACGACGCCGGCTCGCCCGACAAGGCCCCCGCCGCGATCGTCGAGCTGATCACCGCGGTCGCCGAGACCCGCGGCTCGCAGCTAAGTATGCGGGACTAGCTCCAGCTCGCTCCACGGCCCCTCGCCGCACATCGGCTGCGTCCGCCCCTCCAGCCAGTCGGGCTGGAGGTCGTCGTAGTGCGGGCTGGCGGGGTGGCCGGACTGGCCGGTGAACATCTGCCAGCGCGAGCGATCGGGGTCGTTGGGGTCGGCGATCATCCGCCAGCTCGGTCCCCAGACGGCGCGGTAGGGATCGTTGGGGTCATAGGCGATCTGGCTGACCGTCTCCTGGGCGCCGCCGGCCCGCAGGCGGCGGTTGAGGAAGCGCTTCAGCAGCGGGTTGGCGTCGCCGAGCGGGTGCGGGAACTCCATCTCGTGCACGCGGCCCCAGCGCCAGGCCTCGAGGTCGGGCCCGAAGCGCTCCTCGAGATCGTCGAGGGCAGCGGACAGCGCCTCCAGTACCAGCCCGTCCCAGGTGCGTCCGATCAATGTCTCATCGGCTTCGGCCCAGAGCGCCATCAGGTGCGAGTGCCAGCGCCAGGGTGAGGTCGAGTGCGAGGTGAAGCCGTTGTCGGCGCGGTCGAGCCAGCGCTCGGAGAGGTCGCGGTCGCCGATCGCGGCGCGCGCGGTCTCCCGCGCCAGGCGCAGCAGGAAGGCCTGGTAGATCGTGCCGGCGATCGTGTCCGGATCCAGGCGCCCGTCCCAGCTGCGCAGACGCTCGATCGCGCTGCGCTCGCGCTGGCCGGAGGGCTGCAAACGGCCGAGCCGCCGCGCCGCCTCCAGCCCGGGCAGCGAGAGGTTGTCGGACTGGATCGCCTCGAAGCTCTCGAGGTCGTGGCGCTCGCGCGCCTCCAGCAGATCTTCGATCCGCTTGGCGCGGAAGCCGTCGAGCCACTCGCTGGTGATGTGGTGCGGGTACTCGTCGCCGACGATGCGGTTGTTGGCGGTGATCAGGAACCCACTCTCGGGGTCGACGGTTTCCGGCAGCTCGTCGTAGGGGATCGTCCCCTCCCACTCGAACTCCCCCGTCCAGCCGGGCTTCGGCAGGTCGGGGCAGTTGCCGCGGCGCAGCGGCAGGCAGCCGATCAGCTTGTAGCCGATCGAGCCGCTGCGATCGGCCCAGATCATGTTCGAGGCGGGTGAGGTGTGGCCCTCGAAGCGGCGCACCAGCTCTGGCCCGGAGTCGATGTCGAGCTGTTCGAACATCGAGCCGAAGGCGGTCGGCATGTCCAGCGCCAGCCAGCGCAGCGCCAGCGGCTCGTCGTCGCTGGCGCCGAGGGCATCGTTGACGATCGGACCGTGGTGGGTGCTGCGGACGGTCAGCTCGACCGGCTCCCGCCCCTTGACCGGGATCTGCTCGCGCACGGTCTCGACCGGCAGCCACTCGTCCTCGAATAGGTAGGTGTCGCCATCGAGGCGCTCGACGAAGAGATCCTGAACGTCTCCCATCACGTTGGTGATGGTCCAGGCGACGTCGTTGTTCTGTCCCATGTAGATGCCCGGCATGCCCGGCATCGAGGCGCCGCGGACGAAGCGCTCGCCCTGGCGCAGGCTGATCTCGTACCAGATGCCCGGCATGCTCGGGGGCAGGTGCGGGTCGCCGGCGATCAGCGGCGTGCCGGTCTCCGAGCGGGCGCCGCTGACCGCCCAGTTGTTGGAGCCGCTGGCCTCGGCGGCGAGGCCCATCGAGCGCCGCACGGCGTCGATCTGGCCGACGATCGAGAGTCCGTCGCCGCTCCACGCTTCCTGGGTGACGACCGGGTTGTCGGCCGGGTAGGTCGGGTCGAGGCGGGCGGTCAGCTCGGGCCCGAGCTCGCGCAGCATGTCGGCCCGCACCAGCTCCCGCTCCCAGTTGGTCGAGAGTCCAAAGGCCAGCAGCTTGCCGAGACTGAGGATGTCCACCGGCTCCCAGGGGTCGAAGTTGAGCCCGAGCAGGCGCATCTCGAACGGCGGCGCCTTGGCCTGCGCGGCGGCCGCGTTGACGCCGGCGCAGAAGCGCTCGAGCTGGGCCAGCAGCGTCGGGTCGAGCGCGGCGACCTCGCGTTCGGCGACCCGGCGGATCCCTAGCGTGCGCAGCAGCCGGTCGATCGGCAGGCCGTCGGCCCCAGCCATCTCGGCGACCCGACCGCGGACGACGCGGCGGTAGAAGTCCATCTGCCAGAGCCGGTCCTGGGCGTGGCAGAAGCCCTGGGCGAAGTAGAGGTCGTGCCGCTCGTCGGCCTCGATGTGGGGGACTCCCCAGCGGTCGCGCCGCACCCGCACCCGGCCCTCCAACCCCTCAAGCTCGATCTCACCGCGGACCTGCGGCAGCGGCCGGCGCGCCATCAGATGCCAGGCGGTCGCGGCCGAGGCGGCGGCGATCCCGGTTCCGGCAACTCCAGCCAGCAGTCCCACCTGCGCCGCTCGACTACTCAACAGCCCCATCGGAGCAGTGTAACCAGGACTGGCCAGCCAGCCAGTTCTGCCTCGAGATTTCCAGCGGAACTGTTCCTAGGAACAACCAGACGGCCTCGTGCCGGCGCCGAACCACGAAGTCCCTTTCGAGTCCGATCGCCAGACGCTGTGCACGCAGCAGCATCGAATAGCGTTGCCCGATGGGCAGCACCGCCTCTGACTTCCCGATTCCACCCGCGGAGCTGCTGCAGCGGATCGGGCCGATGGGCGAAGAGGACCCAGGCGGGACCTATGAGCGGACCGGCCGCGAGCACCGCGAGCTGATCGAGGCGACCCTGCCCGCGGACTGGGCCTGGGCGGGACGCCGCGTCCTCGACTTCGGCTGCGGAAGCGGCCGCATCCTCCGGCAGTTCGCCCCCGAGGCGGGCGAGGCCGAGTTCTGGGGCTGCGACATCGACCGCCCGAGCATCGAGTGGCTGCAGTCGAACCTCTCCCCGCCCTTCCACCTCTTCGAGTCCGAGCAGGTCGCCGACCTGCCGCAGGAGGACGGCTTCTTCGACCTGATCTACGCGCTCAGCGTCTACACCCACCTGACCGACAACTGGGCCGGCTGGATGCTGGAGCATCATCGCGTCCTCAAACCCGGCGGCCTGCTCTTCGCGACCTTCCTCGGCGAGGGGATGATCGAGCAGCTGATCGGAGAGACCTGGGACGAAGACCGGATCGGCCGCAACTCGCTGCTGCACGATCACCCCTGGGAGCTGGGCGGTCCGGTCACCTTCAACTCGCCTTGGTGGATCCGCAGCCACTGGGGCAGAGCCTTCGAGATCATCGCGCTGGAGCCCACGATCGGCCCCGAGGCGATGGTCAACCACGGCTACGTACTGTTGCGCAAGCGCGAGGTCGAATTGACCGAGGAGGACCTGGTTCGGCTGCAGCCCGACGAGCCCCGCGAGATCACCGCCCTGCAGCACCTGGTCGACCAGCACCGCGAGGAATCGGCACGGCTGCGCAAGGCCCTCACCGATCAGCAGGCAGAGGCGGCTCTGCTCCGGCAGCGGCTGAACCACGAAGAGGCGCTGCGCGGGCAACAGGAAGAGCAACTGACGGGGCTGCAATCGTCGGCCTCATGGCGGCTGACCCAACCTTTGCGCGCCGCCAAGCGCCGGCTCGGCGGCAGCAGGCGCTGAGCTACTCCGAGAGCTCCGGCAGCTTCCCTTCGTCCTCGAGCTTTTCGAGGTGGGCCTCCATCGCCATCGCCGCCATCGGCAGCAGCTCGGTCGGGACGTCCTCCCAGACGGTCACGAGAAGCTCGGCGCGGGAGCGCTCGCCGGCCTCGAGGGCGGCCAACAGGCGGTGCTCGCGCAGCTCGCGGTGCTCGACGTATTCGGCCAGCTTCGCCTCGGGGTCGGTGATCCAGGGGCCGTGGCCGGGGGCGATCAGCTCGATCTCCTGCGCCTGCAACAGCCGCAGCGAGTCCATGAAGGCGGCCATCGCGCCGCCGCCGGGCGGGACGATCGTCGAGCCGAGCCCGAGCACGAGGTCGCCGCTGAAGCAGACCCCGGTCGGCGCCAGGAAGGCGACGTGGTCGGCGGCGTGGCCGGGGGTGGCGAGCGTGCGCAGGCCGCCGTGCTCCTCGCCATCGCCGGGCAGCAGGACCTCGGCACCGAGCTGATCGGCGCCGGCGGTGTGGTCGCCGTGGGAGTGGGTGAGGAGGACGAGGCCGATGCCACCGCGCTCGGCCGCGGCGGTGCGGATCGCCTCGAGGTGCGCTGGGTCATCGCTGCCGGGGTCGATCACCACGCAGGGACCGTCCCCGTAGAGGTAGGTGTTCGTCCCTTCCAGCGTCATCGGCCCCGGGTTCGGGGCGAGGATCCGAACTACCTCGGGGTGGCCGGGAGCCAAGCTCACGCGTGAGGCCATCCCGGTAGGGGTGAAACGTCTTGCACTTTTTTGCCGGCGCGCCACTCGGGCGGCTGGCGACGATCCACAAAAAAGCTAAGTGGAACCCCTACCGGGATGGCCTCACTCCGAGATCTCTTTGGCGATCGCCTCGCGGGCGTCCTTGGGCTCCAGCACCACGAGGTCGCCGGCGCCGCGCAGGATCTCCCGCACCAGCCAGGGCTTGCCCGCGTAGGGAAGCTCGACGACGACCGCGCCGTCGGCCAGCTCCTCGACCACCGTCCGCTCCTCGCGCAGCCAGCGCGCCCGCTCCGGCGAGACCCAGACCCGAGCGACCTCGGCGGTCGGTACCTCGCCGTGGGTCATCCAGCCCTCGACCCCGGCGAACTCCTCGACCTCGGCCCGCGGCTCGAAGCGCTCCTCGGAGAGGCTCGCCTCCTTGATGCGGTCGAGCTTGAAGTGGCGCACGCCTTCTTTGGTCAGGTCGTAGCACTCGACGTACCAGCCCTCGCGCCCGTTCTCGAGCCGATAGGGCTCGACCCGGCGGTCGGTCAGCTGATCCTCGTTCTCCTTGTAATAGCTCATCTCCAGCACCCGGCTGGCGGCGATCGCGTCGTTGACCTTGCGGGCGACCGCGGCGTCGCCGCCGCCGGCCGGGACGATCTCCAGCCCCTCCTCGGAGGGGTCGTGGCCGAGCGCCTTGACGATCTTCTCGCGGGCGCTCTGCAGGTTGGACTGGGGCAGGTGGTCGCCGAAGAGATCGATCGCGGCGATCAGCGCCTTCGCCTCCAGCGGCAGCAGTCGGGCCGGGCGGGCGAAGTTGTCGCCGTAGGGCTCGGAGTCGACCTCGATCTCGTCGCCGAGGATTTCCGCGTACAGGACGTAGGTGCCGCCGCCGAAGTTGACGACGTTGAGCAGCTCGACGTCCTCGCGCAGCTCCTCGCCGGTCAGCTCCAGGCGCGAGCGCAGGTCGGCGATCTGCAGCCGCTCGCCCTTTTTCGCCGCATCGATCAGCATCCCGGCGAGGGTGACCAGACGGGCGAAGCGCTCAGGGCGGATCGCCGCCTCGCCGCGGCCGTTGGAGCGCGAGCGCCGCGGCGCGTCGCGCAGCGGCCGGTCGACGACCTTGGCCGGCTTGAAGCCGTTCTCGTGGCGGTCCAGCAGCAGCGCCCGACGCTTGCCGGCCTCCTCGCGGAGGTCGTCGGGGGCCAGCACCTGGGCGTTGGCGCGCCAGCGCAGGACCCAGGCGATCAGCTCACGGTGCGAGGCATAGCTGGTTTCGAAGACCTTGCCCTTGCCGGGCGCGCCGTCGGACTTCTTCGCCTCCCGCAGGGTGCCGTAGCCACCGCAGTCGCGCTCGATCAGCCAGGCGATCCGCTCGCGAATGAAGATCTTCGCGGTGCCCTGGGTCTCTCCCAGCTGCCAGTCGGCGCGGCTGCCGTAGTCGCGGCGGTCGAAGTCCTCCGGCGGCGAAAAGTCGTGCTCGGCCTTCGACGCGTATCCGACCTTGCCCTGGATCCGCGAAAGCCGGAAGACCCGCACCGCGTCGCGCTCGTGCGAGTGGCCGATCAGATAGAACTGGCCGCCGCGGAAGACCAGGTGGAAGGGGTCGACCTTGCGCTTCTCGGTCTCGCCCCGCTCCATCGTGAAGTAGGTGAACTCGATCGTCTTGCGGCGGCTGATCGCGGTCTCGATCTTGGAGAGGCGCTGGGAGAGGTCGCGGCCGCCGGCACTTGCGGTCATCGCCATCTCGACCGGGGCCCGCTCGCCCTCGACGAGCGGGTTCGGGTGGCCCCAGGCGACTTGCTGCAGGGCAAGCCGCAACGGCTCCGCGTAGGCGAAGCCGCCGTCGGTCAGCAGCAGCAGCGCCGTGCTCAGCGCCGCCAGCTCCTCGTCGCTGAATTTGATCGCGTCGAGGTAGAAGTTCTCCGGCGGCAGCGAGTAGAGCTCGGCCTCGAAGAAGCCCTCGCCGGGCTTCTCGACCCCGAGCTGGATGCCGAGGCTCTCCAGCTCCGCGCGGTCGGCGTAAAAACGACGCGCGAAGGCGTCGTCGTTCATGTCGCTGTAGCCCTCCACCTCGCGCTTGATCTCCAGCGCGGAGACCGGCCTCCCCTGCGCCATCAGAAACGAGATCAGAGAGAGCTGGCGAATCAGCTTCTCGGTGTCCTTTGCCACTGACGCGCAGGATAGTCTGCGGCGAGAGCCATGGACTTCCTGCGCAACCTCTTCGGCAACCTAACTTCGGGCATCATCCGGCTATTGGTGACGGTCGGGATCATTGCCGCGATCGGCTATTTCCTGGTCAAGCCGGCTCTCGACACGACCAACAAGGCGATCGACAGCGCCAATCGGAGCTTCGAAAAAGGCTTCGGAACGAACGGCGTCGACATCACCGACATCAATGGCACGATCGAGCAGGTCAACCGCCAGGTCCAGCGCGAGATCCGCAAGTCGTTCAAGGTCGCGAAGAAGGACGGCAACCCGAAGCGGCTGGTCAAGTGCATCCAGCGCGCCAAGGGTGACGTGGCGCGGATTCAGCGCTGCACGGTGAAGTTCTAGCCTTGCGCTAACCCTTAAGCATCCGCCTTTAGCTTTAGGTTTATATGCCTATCCCTAACGCTAGGACGGAAGGCATGAGGTTTATCTGCGATGTCGATTGAGCGAGGACGCTACGTCGAGTGCCGCTGGGATCCCGACTTGAGCCGGGAAACCGGCCGCCAACGCCAGGGCGGCACCTACCGTGCCTTCGTTCCAGCCCCGATCGCAGGAGAGGAACCGGCGCTCGCGGGCCGCTCGAGCACTCGGTCCGAACGAGCGAGCCAGGCAGTGAGGGACCTGAACGCGGACGAAGCGGCTCTCGCCCCCCTCGAGGGACTCGGCAGGCTGCTGCTGCGCTCGGAGGCGCTCGCCTCCAGCCAGATCGAGGGCCTCTCGATCTCCAATCGGAAGCTCGCGGAAGCTGAACTGCACGGGCAGGCGGGGCCATACAAGGCTCGGGAGGTCCTCGGAGCGGTGCATGCGATGGAGCTGGCGATGGAGATCGGCTCGGCGGCGGACCCCCTGAGCATCGATGCGATCACCCGGATCCACGAAGCTCTGGCGATCGCGCCGCCACTCGATCGGATCGCCGGCCAGATCCGCGAGGAGGCGAATTGGATCGGTGGCAGCTCGCCACTGGATGCCGAATACGTGGGGCCTCCCCACCCGGACGTCCGCGCCCTCCTCGGCGACCTATGCGAATTCATGGATCGCGACGACGTCGGTGCGATTGCGCAGGCCGCAATCGCACACGCGCAGTTCGAGCTGATCCACCCCTTTGGCGACGGCAACGGCCGCGTTGGGAGGTGCCTGATCCAAGTCATCCTGCGACGGCGGGACCTGGCGCCGACGTATGGGCCTCCGATCAGCCTCGTCCTCGGCGCCAACAAGGACGCCTATATCGCGGGAATCCACGAGTTTCGCCAGGGGAAACTGGATGCCTGGGTGAACTACTTCTCCCTCGCGGTCGAGCGAGCCGCCCTGCAGGCGAGGAGCTTCTCCGTCGCAGTGGTTGACCTGCAGGAGCGATGGCGAGCGATGATCAAGCCCGCTCGCGCCGACTCTGCGGTCTTCCCGCTGATCGACATCCTGCCCAAGCTGCCGATCATCACGGCGGCGGTGGCGGAGCAGGAAATCGGGCGCTCGCGCCCGGTCACCATCGAAGCTCTCTCGCGCCTAGCGGAAATCGGCGCGCTGACCAGGCACCGCAACCAGAAGCGCGGCGACAGCTGGGAAGCGAAGGAGCTGTTTGGCCTTCTCGACGAGTTCGAGGATGCCGCCCGCCTGCCGGCGGGTTGAGCTAAGCCGCTTCGCGGGCGCCGAAGTAGGCGGAACCTGAGAGGGCACGGTCAAAGCCCGACCAGGACTCGCCGGCGGGGAGCTGGCGCTCGAGGCGGTCGAAGCTGCCGAGGCGGCCGCCGAGGTTGTCGATCATGTGGACCAGGACCGCCTCGCGGGTCTGCGGGACCACCGGCGAGCCGTGTTCGAGCGAGCCGTGGTGGGCGAGGATGATGTGGAGCAGGCCACGGGCGAGGCCAGGGTCGAAGCCCTCGATGTCCTCGATCTGACGGCGCACCGTGTAGTAGCCGAGCGGGATCTCGCCTTCGAGGCGACCGGCGTCGGTGAGGTCGATCGCCAGCGGGTCGTCGTTGTAGGCGACGATCTTGCCGACGTCGTGCAGGAGCGCGCCGGCGACGGCGACTTCGCGGTCGACCCCGGGGAAGAAGCCGGCGGCGGCGTTGACCGCCTGGGCGACCGAGAGCGAGTGCTCGAGCAGACCGTGCTGGTAGGCCTGGTGGTAGACCTTGGCCGCGGGGGCGTCGCGGAAGCGGTGCCAGGTCGGCGAGAGCTCGCCGAAGAAGTAGTCGAGCAGCTGGCGCAGCTGCGTCTCCTCGATCGTGTCGAGCAGCGCGCGCAGGTCGGACTCCAGCGTCTCGGCGGAGATCTCCGAGCACGGGGCCAGGTCGCTTTGCTCGTACTCGTGCGCCTCGGCGATCCGGATCGAGACCAGCTTTATCTTCGCCCCCCAGCGCTCGCTCTGTTCGAACTGGCCGCTGATGTGGACGGCGCAGCCCTTGGCGCAGAGCGCGTAGAGCTCCTCGGCGCTCTCCCAGGAAACGGCCTCGGCACTGCCACTGGCATCGCCGACGCTGAGTCGCAGCCAGGGCTCGCCGTTCTTCTTGCGGCGCAGCTCGCGCTCGCGCACCGCGTAGACGCCGCTGACCCTCTGCCCGTCCTCCATCCGGTTCAGCGGAACCCGGGGTTCCGGCGGCGTCGGAATGGAGATCTGCTGCTCAACGTCCATCGCCTCTCCCAAGTTAGAGACGGCTGCGGACATTGTGTGATGGACCTCAGGCGCCCTGCGGACCCGCCTCGAGGCCGGCATCGACGCGCAGGCCGAGCACCGAGTCGACCTGGGTCCAGTAGTCGACCACTCGGGCCTGGACCTCAGCGGAGACGTCGGCGCTGGCGTGGCGGACGATGTTCTCCACGAGGCGGGCGCGCTCGCCCGCGCCCATGACCTCGCGGTAGAGCGCGCCGGCCTGCCCGAAGTCGTCGTCCTCGGCGTGCCTGACCTCGGCGTAGTGACGGATCTCGGCGGGATCGACCGACCAGATCGCCTCGGCGGCCGCCTGGGCGGAGGGGTCGGCGGCGGCGAGCGCCGAGTTGATCGGAAGCTGCTCGTAGTTGGCGCCGATCCGGTGCAGGTGCGTGTCGTGGTAGCTGAAGATCCTTCCCATCAGCATCGTGTCGGGGCTGAGACCGATCCCCGGGACGAGGTTGGCGGGGGAGAACCCGGACTGCTCGACCTCGTTGAAGAAGTGGTCGGGGTTGCGATCGAGGACGAGGCGGCCGACCGGGATCGGAGGGTAGTCGCCGTGCGGCCAGACCTTGGTCAGATCGAACGGGTTGAAGCGGTAGGAGCCGGCCTCCTCGAAGGGCATGACCTGCACCTCCAGCCGCCACTCGGGGGCATCGCCGGCATCGATCGCCTCGCGCAGGTCGCGACGGTGGGCGTCGGGGTCCTCGGCGGCGATCGCCAGCGCCTCGGCTTCGGTGTAGCTCTCGATCCCCTGTGCCGTCTTGAAGTGGTACTTGACCCAGAACTTCTCGCCGCCGGCGTTGGCCCAGGAGAAGGTGTGGCTGCCGTAGCCGTTCATGTGGCGCAGCGTGCGGGGGGTGCCGCGGTCGGACATCAGGATCGTCACCTGGTGGGCACTCTCCGGCGAGAGCGTCCAGAAGTCCCACTGCATCTCGTTCGAGCGCATGCCGGTGTCGGGCAGCCGCTTCTGCGCGTAGATGAGATCGGAGAACTTGGCGGCGTCGCGGATGAAGAAGACCGGGGTGTTGTTGCCAACCAGGTCGTAGTTGCCCTCCTCGCTGTAGAACTTGATCGCGAAGCCGCGCGGGTCGCGGGCGGTGTCGGCGGAGCCGAGCTCGCCGACGACGGTCGAGAAGCGCAGGAACAGCGGCGTCCTCGCGCCCGGCTGGAAGAGATCGGCCTTGGTGAACTGGGAGACGTCCTCGGTGACTTCGAAGAACCCATGGGCGGCGCTGCCCTTGGCGTGGACGACGCGCTCGGGGCCCTGATCGCGGGTCAGCGAGCTCGCGTCGCCGCGCAGCGCCAGGCCAGGATCGGTCGTCGTCTGCCGCTCGTCGCTCACCCCTGGACCTTATTGACCGTCAGAGGCCGCCGAACCAGTGGCCGAGGGCGACGGCGGCGAAGCCGGCGACGATCGAGACGCCGATGTTGAGCAGGGCGAGGTCGAGCCGGCCGTCGCGCTGGAGCCGATCGGTGTCGAGCATCCAGGTCGAGAAGGTGGTGAAGGAACCGATCGCGCCGCCGGCGACGATCACCCGCAGCTCGCCGTCGAGGCCGGCGCCGGCGAGGATGCCGAGCAGCAGGGCGCCGGCGAGGTTGACGGCGAGGATGCCGAGCGGGAAGGCGCCGCGAGCGCGGGCCGAGATCTCGAAGTCGAGCGCGAAGCGAGCGGCGGCGGCGACGCCGCCGAGCAGCCCGACCGCGATCCAGGCGGGCAGGCTCATCGTGCTCCCCGCGGGCGGCCGGCGGCGCGGCGCGGCCGCCGTGCCTCGAGCCCGATCCCGACCCGGACCAGGAGATAGCCGGCGAGCACGGTCGCGCCGCAGTAGGCAGCCGCCAGGGCCGTGTCACCGCCGTCGACCAGCTCGTAGAGCTCGAGCTGCAGGGTCGAGAAGGTGGTCAGGGTGCCGCAGATCCCGGTCGCGAGGAAGGGATGGTGCAGGCTCTGGCGGGGGTCGCGGTAGAGGGCGAAGAAGTAACCCAGCGCCAGCGCCCCGACCAGGTTGACCGCGAAGGTCGGCCAGGGCCAGGTGCCGGGCGCGGGCGGGAAGGCCTCGGCCAGCCCGACCCGGAGCAGCGCCCCGGCGACACCGCCGGCGTAGATCGCCGCCAGCGTGCGCCCCGGGTGTCGGGTGATCTGCATCGCGGCGCATTATCTGCGGCGCGCCAGCCGCTGCTCTAGCGTTGCCGGCGATGAGGCGATTCCGGCCCAGCCCCGGCCTCCTCGCCACCCTGGCGGTGGGCCTGCTCGTGCTCGCCGCGGCCGCTCCCGCCGCGGCCCGTCCCGGCTTCAGCTTCGGGCCGATCGACGCGACGACCAAGCAGCGGATGGCCGGCGTCTCCTGGCACCGCGGCTGCCCCGTCGGGCTCAACGACCTGCGCTTGCTGAAAGTGCGCCACTGGGGCTTCGACGGTCGCGTTCACCGCGGCCGCCTCGTCGTCAACGAGGACTCCGCCCGCGACATGGTGCAGGCGATGCGCAAACTCTTCCGCCTCCACTTCAAGATCCGGCGGATGCGGCTGGTCGACGCCTACGGCGGCGACGACCACCGCAGCATGGACGCCGACAACACCTCCGCCTTCAACTGCCGCTTCGTCTCCGGCACCAGTGAATGGTCCGAACACGCCTACGGCCACGCGATCGACGTCAACCCGATCGAGAACCCCTACGCCGACGGCGACGGCTACGTCTCGCCCCCCGCGGGCGCTCCTTATGAAGACCGCACCCAGCGCGCTCCCGGACTGGTCCACCGTGGCGGCCCTGTCGTCGAGGCCTTTGCCGCGATCGGCTGGGCCTGGGGTGGCTACTGGAACTGGCCGAAGGACTACCAGCACTTCTCGGCCAACGGCCACTGAGGCGCGGCGCGAGAAGCGCTCAGGCGGCGACGGGAAGGCGGAACTCGTCGCGCCGATCGGCCGGCACCAGGTCGAGGTACTCCGGGTGGGCGGCGATGTACTCGCTGACGAACGAGCAGTACGGCAGGATCTCTCGCCCCGCCGCCCGGCTCGCGGCCAGCGCGAACTCGATCAGCGCCGCGGCCAAGCCACGGCCGCGGTGGCTGGGCACGGTTTCGGTGTGGATGAACGAGTCGACCGACTCGGCCCGGATGTAATCGGCGACTCCGACGAGCTCGCCGTCGAGGCGCAGCTCAAAGCGCGATCGCTCCGGGTTCTCGGCTATCTCTGGGGCCACTCCTCGCCCATACCCATGGGTGACGAATGTCCAAACCGCAGGCCCCCACCAGCCATTAGGGTCCCCTGACGTGACCCTGAAGTTCTTCCGCTACGTAGCCCTCGCCGAGGCGACCAGCTTCCTCCTGCTGCTGATCGCCGCCGTGGTCAAACGCACCGACGGCAATGAGAGCGGCGTCGAGATCCTCGGCCCGATCCACGGGCTCCTCTTCGTCGCCTACGTCGCGATCGCCCTGACGATCCGCGCCGAGCAGGGCTGGAGCGCCAAGGTCACCTTCTGGATCCTGGTCGGCGCCGTGCTGCCCTTCGGCGGCTACGTGGTCGACTGGTGGCTGCTGCGCGAGCAGCGCCGGCCCGCCTAGCGCGAAGCCTTCCTGGCAGTTGCCGGTTCGCGCCTGACGCGGTTAACTGAGAGTGTCGTGTTCGCCGCGCTCGTCCTTGTCGTCGTCTTGGTCTTCGCGCCATCGGCAGCGGCCGCGCCGGGCACGCTCTTCTTCACCGTCGGCTCACCGCAACCGCACATCGCCCAGCTCTGGTCGGTCAAGGAGAACGGGGCCCACCCGCAACTCCTGCGCCGGCGGATGCCGGTCGACCCGGAAGGGGGAACGGCGATGCTCGCGCGCGACGGCGAGCGAGTCTTCTGCATCTGCCGCCGCGGCGAGATCGACTCGGTCCGCACCGACGGCAGCCACCTGCGGCAGCTCGACGATCTGCCCCGCGGCAGCCGCTACGACGTCGTCACCCTGAGCTCGACCGGCGCCGCCTTCTGGGTCAAGGGCTACAAGTGGCTGATCGGGCAGGGGCTGGGAGAGAAGCCGCGCAAGATCACCGCCTTCAACAACGGCGTGGTGATCGACGAACGGGTCGTCCCCAGCCCCGACGGCCGCCGCCTCGCCGTCGTCGCCTACGGCTGCCTGGTCCCGGGCTGCCCGACCGACGAGACGGAGTCGGTGTTGACGATGGGCCTCGACGGCGGCGATCGCACGCTCGTCTACCAGAGCAGTGGGCTCGGCAAGGAAATCCACGACGTCGCCTGGTCGGCGGACGGCGGCCGGCTGATCCTCTCCGACGGGACCGGCGGTGAATCCGATCCCAAGGGCGAACTGCCCGTCCACTTCCCGCGGCAGTGGTTCCTGGCGCCGGCCGACGGCTCCAACCCGGCCGCGACCGTGATCACGTTGCCCGAATACGTCTACTCCCCGTTCTTCTCGCCCGACGGGACCCGCCTGGTCGCCACCACGCCGGCAAGCGGCGGCCCGCGGCTGACGATCGCCGGGCTCGACGGCACCGCGCCGCGCCTGCTGCCCGGTATCGGCTGCCGCTCTTACTGCGAATTCGCCCCGCGGGTGATCGCCTGGGTCCCCGGGTAAGTGGCGAGGGCGGGATTCGAACCCGCGACACCACGATTTTCAGTCGTGTGCTCTACCAACTGAGCTACCTCGCCTGGTCGCGCGAGCAGGTCGCGCAGCGGGAAGGCTAGCGGCCGGCGGGCGACGAGGCTGCTTGCATTGGGACGTGGCCTGGACTCGTGCAACCTTGGCGCTGGGTGCGGCGGGAGCGCTGGCGCTGCTGGCGATCTCCGGCGGCTCCGGGGCCGACCCGCGGACGCCGGCGGCGCTGGCGGGGACGCCGCCGCCGTTCCTCGGGACCGCCGTGGCCGGAAGCGGCGACCTGACGGGGGCGATCGACGCTTACGGCGATGTCGTCGACCTGCGGCCGCAGCCGGCGGGCCGGGCGCTGATCGACAACCCGGCGGCGCGGCAGGCTGCGGGAACGGTCGACGTCGAGAGCACCGGGATCGTGCCGCGGGTCAGCGTCGGCGGCGGCACGGCACGGGCGCTCTGGCAGGCGGACGCGGTGGCGCAGCGCTACCTGCCGGGGACCAACGTGGTGCGGACGGTGGGACGGTTTGGACGGGTGCGAGCGACGGTGACAGCGGCGGCGAGGGGCGGGTGGCTGGCAATGAGGATTGGGACGAGCGGGGACGAGGCGAAAAAGGCAGCGCCTTCGGTCGCGGTGAACGTCGAGGACGGAGTTCGCTGCACGCGCCAGGAACAACCGGACCAGCTCGACCTACTTTGCAGGGTGGGTCGAGCTGGTCCGGTTGCCACGGCGGCGGCAGCGGGGTCCGCGGGACGGGGGGTTTCGCGGGTGATCGGGTCCGCGGCCAGGGACGATCGAATCTGGCTGAGAGAGGCTCGGCCGCTCGGAGCCGATGCGCCGGCCTGGGCGGCGCAGATGTACCAGCGCTCGCTGCTCACCCTGCGGGCGCTGACCGATCGTGAGAGCGGCGCCGTGGCCGCGGGGGCGCGCGACGGCTGGGCCTATGTCTGGCCCCGCGACGCCGGGTCTGCGGCGATCGCTCTCGCCAGCGCCGGCTTTCGGTCCGAGGCGACGCTGATCACCCGCTTCCTGCTCGGACTCGACTTGGAGGGCGCAGCCCGCTTCCACGGTGATGGCAGCACCGTGGACGGGCGTGCCGCTCAAGGCGACGCGATTGGCTGGACCGCTGCCGCCGCCGAGGCTGCCGGCCTGATCTCGAGCGCCAGGCACGCCGCCCGCATGCTCGGCGACTCCTACCCCACCCCCTGGCGTGACCGCGCCGATTACCAGGAGGGCGAACCGGGGGATTACCTCGCCAACGCGATCGCCAGCGGCGCTTCCGAGTTTGGGGTCCCTAGAGGGGCCTCAAACTCGGAAGCGCGGATCGGCAGCGGCTTCGCGGCGCGGGGGGGGCTGGTGCGGCGCGCGGGGGACCCGGGGTCGGGCCTCGATTCGGCCGCGGCGTGGGCGGTGCGGCCGTTCGCACGCCCGACGCTCTATCCGCGGGTGCGGGACACGTTGAAGCGGCTTGCCGCCGACCGCACGCCGTTCGGGATCACGCCCGGCGAAGGCTGGAGCGGGGGCGTCGATCCCTGGATGGCGCCGAGCGCCTGGAGCGCCTGGAGCCTCGCCGCGCTCTCCCGCGAACCCGCCGCCAGCCGTCGCGCCGCGCGCTCGGACCGGCGCCTGTCCCTCGCCCTGCTCGCCGACCTGCGCCGCGCCGCCACTGCGGCCGGCGCCCTGCCCGAGCGCGTCGACGCGCGCACCGGCGTCCCGACCTCGACCACACCGCTGGCCTGGCCGCACGCCTTCGCGATCCTCGCCCTGCGCGAGCTCTGGCCGGCGCCGGGCGAGGACCGGCCCTAGAGCGCGTCGAGCGCCGCTGCGACCGCCGCCTCGGCGTCGTCGACGGGGATCAGGCCGGGGGCGCCCTCCATCTCGGCGCGGCCGACCAGGGTCCAGCTCTGCAGCGTCACCACCGAGCGCCCGATCGCCCGCGCGTAACCGATCTCCGAAAGAGTCCCCCACTCTCCCGTGACCGCGATCACGACGTCGCCCGAGCTGACCACGGCGAGGTTGCGGGCATGGCCGATGCCGGTGGCGACGACGTGCGTGCAGTACGAGTTCGCTTCCTCGACCGAGCTGCCGGGGACGATCCCGATCGCGGTGCCGCCGGCGCCGGAGGCACCGCGGCAGGCGGCTTCCATGACCCCGCCGAGCCCACCGCAGACCACGGCCACCCCGGCCCGGGCAAGGCGGCCGCCGATCTCTTCGGCCAGCAGCCAGGCCTCGGAGCCGACCTCGGCCCGCCCGGCGCCGATCACCGCGACCTGCCGCGGCCGTCCGTTGCCGGTCTTCTCCGCCTCACGCGTATCGCTCATCTCCCCACCGCCCCTTTCATCTGACCCATCAGCTCCAGCGCCCCCGCCTTATGCAGTGGTTCGTTGAGATTGCCGCACTTCGGACTTTGAACGCAGGACGGGCAACCGGACTCGCACGGACACTCGGCGATCAAACGCTCCGCGTCGCCCAGCAGACGCTCGAATTCGTCATACCCACGGCGGGTGATTCCGACGCCGCCGGGGTGACCGTCGTAGATGAAGATCGTCGAGCGGCCGGTCTGGAAGTGGACGTTGGTAGAGAGCCCGCCGATGTCCCAGCGGTCGCACATCGCGATCAGCGGCAGCACCGCGATCTGGCCGTGCTCGGTCGCGTGCAGGGCGCCGAGCAGCACCTCTGGCGGCAGCTTCGCGCTGAGCCGATCCGGCAGCACGTACCAGAGCGCCTGGGTGACGAAGCTCTGCTCGGGCAGCTCGAGGGCGACGATGTCGATCGGCTCCTGCTCAGAGATCGAGACCCGCTGGAAGGCGATCACCTGCTCGGAGACCGAGACCTCGCCGAAGTTGAGCTCGACGCCGGCGACCTGACGCTGCTCGTGGATCCGTTCGATGTAGATGTCGGTCTCTTTTTTCGGCCGCGTGTACCAGTCGCCGTCGAAGGCGGAGACGATCGCCCGCCGCTCCGCGACGTCGAGCCGCTCGACCTCGTAGGAGCGGCCGAGGTGGAGGTAGATCGCGCCAGGGTGGATCGTCGGGAAGGCGCGCTCGGCCTCGACCAGGCCCAGCATCTCCCCCGACTCGCGCTCGATCACCGCGACCGACTCGGCCGAGGCCGAGCGCAGCGGGATCCGCGAGGCGACGAAGTCGCTGCGGCGCGGCAGCAGGCGGCCGCCGACACGTCGCAACTCGCCCGCCTCCAGCAGCCGGTCCGCCCGCTGCTTCCACTCAGGACCGAAGACCTCGGCGTCCTGCTCGGAGAGCGGCAGCTCGTAGGCCGCCGCGATCAGATGGCGGCCGGCGATCTGATCGTTGGCGTGGTCGAGGATCGCCGCCTCGACCGGGCGCTCGAGGAACTCCTCCGGGTGGCGGCAGAAGAACTGGTCGAGCGCGTCCTGACCGGCGACGTAGACGGCAAGACCGCGGCGGCGCCGGCCCGCCCGCCCCCACATCTGCCGCAGGCTGGCGACGGTGCCGGGGAAGGTGACGCAGATCGCCGCGTCGAGCTCGCCGACGTCGATCCCCAGCTCCAGCGCGTCGGTGGCGACCACGGCCAGCAGCTCGCCGCGGCTGAGCCGGTCCTCGATCTCCCGCCGCTGCTGCGGCGTGTAGCCGCCACGGTAGGGGGCGATCCGCGCCGCCAGCTCCGGCTTGCCGCGCCGCTCCAGGCTTTCGCGGGCGAAGCGCTGGATCAGCTCGATCCCGCGCCGCGATTTGAGGAAGCAGATCGTCCGCACGTCCTGGCTGACCAGCTCCGCCAGCAGGTCGGCCGCCTCCGAGAGCGCCGAGCGCCGCGCCCCGGTCGCCTTGTCGAGCAGCGGCGGGTTCCACATCGCGATCTCGCGCCCGGCCCGCGGGGCGCCGTCGTCGTCGATCAGCTCGAACGGGGTGCCGACCAGCTTCTCGGCCAGCTCGACCGGGTTGGCGATCGTCGCCGAGGCGAGCAGGAAGCGCGGCTCGGAGCCGTAGTGGCGGGCGACCCGGCGCAGCCGCCGCAGCACGTTGGCGACGTGGGAGCCGAAGACGCCGCGGTAGGTGTGGGCCTCGTCGACGACGACCCAGCCGAGGTTGGCCATGAAGTCTCCCCAGCTCTTGTGGTGGGGCAGGATCCCGACGTGCAGCATGTCCGGGTTGGTGAGCACGAGGTTGTTCTTGCGCCGGATCGCCGGCCGCTCTTCCTTCGGCGTGTCGCCGTCGTAGATCGCCTCGCGCAGCCCCGGCGGGCGCAGCTGCGCCAGCTTGCGGGCCTGGTCCTGGGCCAGCGCCTTGGTCGGGTAGAGATAGAGGGCGCGGTTCTTCGGTTCGGCCGCGATCCCGTCCAGCACCGGCAGGTTGAAGGCGAGGCTCTTGCCGGACGCGGTGCCGCTGGTGATCACCAGGTTCGAGCGCTCTGCCGCCTCGTAGGCGGCGAGCTGGTGGCTGTAGAGACGCTCGACCCCGGCGCGAGCGAGCGCGTCGACGAGCCCCGGGTCGAGCCCGTCGGGAAGGCCGACCGGCTTGGCACTGCGATCGGCCTCCGAGCTCTCGGCGACGATCCGCCCGTCCCGGCGCGCCGGATCGATCGCCACCGACCAAGGATGGCCCAGCAGCGAGCCCCCGCGCCCCATCAAACCCCCCGCCGATGGGCCGATTTCGGGCCTATATCTCCCGAATTCGGCCCATCGGCCCGGAGTTGGCCGGCGACGCGCATCGCCTGCAGGGAGCTGCGGTCGTGGATGCGGAGGACGTCGGCGCCCTCGCGGACGGCCAGGGCGACGGCGGCGACGGTGCCCCACTCGCGCTCACCCGGCGGCAGCCGCCGCTCCCAGGAGCCGGCGAGGACGGCGCCGATGAAGTCCTTGCGGGAGAGCGAGACGTAGAGCGGCAGCCCGAGCGCCCGCAGCTCGCCGAGCCGCCGCAGGATCTCCAGGTCCTGGTCGGGACTGAGGTCGAAGTCGAGTCCGGGGTCGATCGCGATCTGCTCCTCCGCGACGCCAAGCTCGCGGGCGAGCTCGACTCTCCCCTCGAACCAGGCGCGCAGGTGATCGACGACGTCGCCGTACCGGCGCCAGGGTCGGTCGACCCGGGGCGGCCCCTCGATGTGCATCAGCACGTAGCCGCAGCCGGACTCCGCGACCAGCTCGAACATCTCCTCCGAGCCGCCGGAGATGTCGTTGACCGCGTGCGCTCCGGCGTCTAATGCCCGTCGCGCTACCTCAACCGAGAACGTATCCGCCGAGATCGGGGTCCCCGATCCATCCCGTGGTTCCTTTTCGGTTGCAGGGACCGGTAAGGAACCACGCGATTCGGTGACCAGGCCCTCGATCGCCGGGACGAGGGCTGCGGCCTCGTCCTCCGGCGCCACCGGGGGGCCGCTGCGGGCGGGGACAGCGCCGACGTCGAGCATGTCAAAGCCCGCCTCGACCAGCGCCAGGCCGTCGGCGACGGCCTGCTCCGGCGTGCCGCTGCGCGCCCCCTCGAACATCGAGTCGACGGTGACGTTGACGATCGCGGCGCCGAGCGGCTCGGCCAGGTCGAGGACCCGGTCGGAGAGGCGCCATGAGGGAGAGTCCGTCACTCCCCCCTTTCTAGCTGACCGCAGTGCCCTGGCCGGGTGACGATCGGGACGGCCGTTCTACGGGTGGAATGCCACGCCGGCGAAGCTGAGGATGCTGGTGCCAGCCTGGAATGCACCTGGCTGCTTCACGGCGCCGTCCACGCGAACTTCGAGGTGCGCGGTTCCCAACAGTCCGGCTTCGCCAGCGACGATGAACATCTCGGTGGCGGTCGGCCGGAACCCGGGCGGCAGGTAGAAGATCCCTTCCGGCGGTTGCGGTTGGCTGCCACCGCCGCTGGTTACGCTCCGTTCCGCCGCGCCGACCAGGTGCACGGTCCCGCCCTGGTCCTTGTAATAGCCGGCCGCGCCGGAGCCTGAACGATTGGCCCAGGAGCGGAGCACATCCGTGTTGTTGCAGAACCTGCCGAGTTCCGTCTTGCAGCCTTCGCTTTGAGTCCCCACGAGGTGAACCGCTTCAGCACCAGAATCGCCTGAGGGGCCGCGCTCGCCGGTCGCGCCCCGCGGCCCCGGCTCACCTCGCAGCCCCGTCGGACCAACCGGGCCTTCTTTAGCCACCGTCAGCTTCTTCTCGCCTTTGGCGCACTTGCCTTTGGCGCTCGCCAGCGAGAGGTCGCCATCGTCCTTCGCCGCGCAAAGGACGAGGTCGGTCGACGATTTGCCCGCTCCGATCGCGTAGGCGCCGATCGCGACCACGGCGATTGCCGCCAACATTCCAACGAGTCCCCAGCGCATGCGCCGCAGATTAACGGCGCGGTTTGCGATTTCAAAGCCGCTGACGGAATAGCCTTGCCGCTCGATGGCCCTCCGCTGCGTCTACACCGATCTCGACGGCACCCTGCTCGGCCAGGGCGGCGCGCTCTTCCGCGACGCCGACGGCGCCTTCTCGATGGCGCCGGCGCGCGGGATCGAGGCCTGCCACCGGGCCGGGGTCGAGATCGTCGTCATGTCCGGCCGCCGCGAGCCCCAGGTGCACGAGCTGGCGCGGCTGATGGGCCAAGGCTCCTACATCTACGAGGCCGGCTGCGCCTACGCGATCGAAGGCGAGACGACGCTGCTGACCGGCGAGTTCCAGCCCAACGAGGACGGCACGATCTACGAGCAACTGGAGGCTCGTGGCACGCCGCGGGCGCTGTTCGATCACTTCGAGGGCAGGCTCGAGTACCACCATCCCTGGCACCACGGCCGTGTCCTCTCCCACCTCTTCCGCGGCAAAGTCGATGTCGACGAGGCCAATGCGCTGCTGGCCGAGCGTGGCGAAGAGGACCTGCGGATCCTCGACAACGGGGCGATCGGGGCTCCGATGGCCACGGTCGAGGGGCGCACCCACGCCTACCACCTGGTTCCGCGGATGGTCAGCAAGACCAACGCCGCCGCCGCCCACGCTCGCGCCCGCGGCTACGACCCGGCCGAGTGCATCGCCGTCGGCGACTCGGTCGAGGACCTCGAGGTGGCGGCCGCGGTCGGCCGCTTCTTCGTCGTCGCCAACGGCCCCGAGCGCGACCCCGGCCTGCGCTCACAACTGCCCAAGTGGGACAACGTCACGGTCACCGAGGGCAGCAACGGCGACGGCTTCTACGAGGCCGTGGTGACGAGCTTGATGCGTCGCTAGTATCGACCCGATGAGCGAGGCGACCGTTGCGGAGCAGGAGTACCTGGAGACGATGTTTTGGCTGGAGGAGGCTGGGCTGCCGATGACCGGCGCCAACATCGCCCGCGCGATGCAGCTCTCACCGCCGACGGTGCACGAGATGGTCGGCCGCCTGGTCGAGGACGGCTACGTCGACCGCAACCCGAACAAATCGCTGACCTTCACCGAGTCCGGCCGCAAGCACGCGACCCACATCGTCCAGCGCCACCGGATGATCGAGCGCTTCCTCACCGACGTCCTCGGCATCCCCTGGGACGAGGTCCACGAGGAGGCCGAGCGGATCGAGCACGCGATGTCACCGGTACTGGAGGAGCGGATGCGCGCCGCGATCGGCGACGCCACCACCTGCCCCCACGGCCACCCGATCATCGAGGGCATCCGCGAGCAGGGCTCACTGCTGGCCGATGTCACGGTCGGAGCCGAGGTCACCGTCCTGCGCTTCGAGAACGAGGCCGAGGAGCTGCTGCACTACCTGAAGGCGGCCGGGCTCGATCCGGGCCTCGAGGGCAAGGTCGCGAGCTCGGACTCCGAGAAGGTGGTGATCGCCTCCGCTGACGGCGACCACGAGGTAAGCCGCAGCGTCGCCGAGACCGTCTCGGTCCGCGCCGACCCGGCACCGCCGCCGCGAGCGGCGATCCCGGAGCAGCTCGTGCTCAGCTCAGACCGCTACGGCCGCTAACAGGCGCCTACTCCGCGACCGGCAGGTTCACGATGGGATCTGACGTCGGCGCTTCGCTGCCGCCCTCGGGCTCGCGCGTGACCATCACCGTTTCGACCCCGTCCATGTCCTCGATCGTGGTCGAGGCGCGGCCTTCGTGGTCGGGCACGAACAGTGCCGGCACGGCTTCGATTTCGCCTTCGCGCTCGACCCAGGCCTCGAGCACGCGGTCGTCTGGGAGATCTTCGACGTTGGTCAGCCGCACGGTGCCGGCCTCGCCGTCGCTGACGACTTCGGCGAACACACCGGAGGCCTGCTTAGCGCTGACCTTCATCGTCTGGCCGCCGCCGCCAGAGTCGCTGCTGCCGATCTCGTAACCGCCGATCGCGACCACGGCCAGTGCCACCGCCGCCAGACCCGCGAGCGGGCGCCAGCTCAGCGAGCCGACGTGGATCCGATCCAGCCAGCTGCCGTTCTTGGCGGCGCCGCCGTTGGCCTGGGCGCGCCTGGCGTCGGCGCGGACCTCGGCCATCACGCTCTCGCGCAGGCCCGGCGGTGGCTGCACCCGCTCGGCGCTCTCCGACAGCAGCTGGATCGCCGGGGTCAGCCAGCGCAGCTCCGAGCGGCAGCGTTCGCAGCTCTCCAAGTGGGCCTCGAGCGCGCTCACCTCCTCGCCCTCGAGGGCGCCCAGCGCGTAGGCGGCGACGTCGTCGCTCCAGCGCTTGTCGTGCTCGTTCGTCATGCCAATCCCTCCGCCAGCTCGCCGCGAATCTTTTCCAGGCCCAATCTCATTCTTCCCTTTACGGTCCCCAGCGGGACCCCGAGCATGCGCGCGATCTCCGAGTGGCTGAAGCCGCCGAAGTAGGCGAGCTCGATCACCTTCGACTGATCGCCCGGCAGCTGCCCGAGCGCGCCGCGGACCTCGCTCGCCGTCTCGTGCCGCATCGCCTCGTCCTCGGTCCGTTCCTCCGAGGGGCGCTGCTCGAGGATCGAGTCGTCGTCGAAGGTCAGCTTCGGCGCTTTGCCGGACTTGCTGCGGAGGAAATCGATCGCCCGGTTGCGGACGATGCTGAGCATCCAGGAGCGGACGCTGCCCCGGGTCGAGTCGAAGCGGGCGCCGCTGCGCCAGAGGGAGATGAAGGCCTCCTGGGTGACGTCCTCGGCAGCCGCCCGCTCGCCGACGATTCTGTACGCCAGCGAGTAGGCGGCACCGCCGTGGCGGTCATAGAAGACCTCGAAGGCCTCGGGGTCCTTTGCCCCGATCAGCGGCATCAACTCCTCGTCGGCGAGCCGCTCGGCCTTCTCCCGTCTGATCGTCATGATTTTGATTGTCCGCCTTTACCCCGACGGGGCTAGGCGATGAACGGTTCCACTGCCTTCAGCACCTGCGCTTCGTCGAGCGAGGGGTCGAAGGCGTCGGGGGACGGTTCTTCCTTGTTCTGCAGCCGGATCGCGGCGGCGTGGCGCGCCTCGACCTGCACGATCGAGCCGGCCGCGGCCAGCACGTCTTTCGACTTGATCGCCGGAGCGGCTCCGTTGTAGGCGCTGACCCCGGTGTCCTCGAAGGTCTGCGCCAGTTCCAGGAAGCCGGCCGTGTCGTTGTAGGCGAAGTCGAATTTCGGTTCCGCCACCGGCTTGCCGCCGAGCTGCTTGATCGTCGCCGTCAGTGCTTCGACGTGCTGCTTCTCGTCCTTGGCGATCAGGTCGACCAGGCTCTTCAGTTCACCTTTGGCGCCGGCCCGGGACTTCGATTCTTCGTAGAATTTCGCCTCCAGGAACTCCAGCGTGAGGGCGAAGTTGAGGATGTCGACGTCGCCGCCACCGCTCATCGCCAGCGCCTTGCGGACGAAGGGCCCGACCATGAAGGTGCCGTAGACGGCTCCGGCCGCGAGCGCGCCCTTGAGGATCACCTCGCTGCGGGAGAGGTCCTCGCTGTCCTCGTCGACGGTGACGCCGGCGAGCTCCGGATGTGCAAGTTCGTTCTGAGTCATTGCTGTCTCCTTTCGCTCTCTACGCCGGGTCAGCCGACGATGAAGGGTTCGACGGATTTGAGGACGGTGGCCGCGTCCGCCGGCTTGGCGAAGGCGCCGTCCGGGGTGATCGGCTCGCCCAGCAGCGTGTTCAGGGTCGCCGCGTGGCGGCCCTCGACGCTGTGGATGGCGAGGGCCGAGGCGAGCACGTCCGGGCTCTGGATGTTGGCCGCCTGACCGAGGTATGCGGCGGCGCCGAGGTTCTCGACGGTTCCGGCCAGTTCGACCACCGCTTTCGCGCTTTCCAGCGGGAATTCAGCTTTCGGTTCCGGCGCCGGCTTGCCGCCCAGTTCCTTCGCGGCGGCGGTCAGCGCTTCGACGTGTTCCTGCTCCTCCTGGCCGAATTTTTCGATCGTCTTCAGCTCTGCGCCCTTGAAGAGGCCGCTCTTGACGACGTCGGCGTAAAAGGCCGCCTCGAGGTACTCGAGCGTCAGCGCGTAGTTGACGATGCCGAGATCGCCCTTGCCGAACTGCGCGGTTTCACTGTCGCCGCCGGACTTGGCGCTGCTGGTGGTTTCCGACATGGTCGTGCCGTCGTCGCTGCCACAGGCAGCGAGGAAGGCGGCCGCGGCGGCGGAGCCACCGGTGAGCGCCATGAACTTGCGTCGCGAGACCGGGTCACCGACGGCGCGCGCGACCGCGCTCTTTCCCTCTACTTCAGCTTTGTCGCGTTGCTTACTGTCAGGCATCTGATCGCCTCCCTGCTGGTTTGCGCTTTCGTCGTTCCACTACGCGCCGCGGCGGCGAGGCGGATCAGAATTGGCGCAAAAGAACTAGGAGCGCAGGCGGGCCAGAGCGCTGGCGATGCGGCCGACGCCCTCGGACATCTGCGCGGCCGGAACCGGCGCGAAGGAGAGGCGGAGGCTGTTGGTCCCGCCGTCGATCATGAAGTCGGGGCCGGCGACGAAGGAGACGCCGTCGGCTTTGGCCTCGGCCAGGAGGGCGACCGCGTCGGTCCCCTCGGCGAGGTCGAGCCAGAGGAAGTAGCCCCCCTCGGGGACGACGAACTCGGCCTCGGGGATCTGCTCGCGCAGGGCGGCGACGAGCGCGTCGCAGCGCGCCTTCAGCTCGGTTTTGCAGAACTCGATGTTGCGGTCCAGGGCGCCGGAGCGGCAGAGCTCGAGGACGATCGACTCCGCCAGCATGTTCGGTGAGATGTAGGTCTCGTTGGCGCGCTTGGCGATCTTCTTGATCTCTTCCTCAGGACCAGCCAGGTAGCCGACGCGGATGCCGGGGCTGACCGTCTTCGAGAAGGAGGAGGCGTGGATGACGCGGTCGGCCTGGTCGAGCGAGAGCATCGTCGCCAGCGGCTCGCCCTCGAAGGGGAGCTCCCGGTAGGGGTCGTCCTCGAAGATCCAGAAGCCATGCTCGGCGGCGAGCTCGACCAGGCGCTCGCGCTTGGCCACCGAGAGCGTGCAGCCGGCGGGGTTGTGGGCGTTGGGGATGATGTGAGCGAGCCGGATCGGCCCCTCGGCGAGCGCCGCTTCAAGCGCCCCGACGTCCAGGCCGTCGGACTCCAGCGGCACCGGCACCAGCTCGACCCCGAGCCGCTGCAGGAGCAGCAGCGTGCGGTCGTAGGTCGGCTGCTCGACGATCACCCGGTCGCCGGCCGAGAGCAGGTGCTCGAACAGCATCGCCCCCGCCTCGAGCGAGCCGTTGGCGATCATCACCTGGGCGGGATCGAGCCCGCCGTGGCGCTCGGCGACCCACTGGCAGAGACCGGGATGGCCGATCCCGACCCCGTAGGAGAGAGCGGTTTCCCAGTCCTCGGCAAGCGCCCGCGCAGCCGCCTCCCGCACCGCTTCGTGCGGCAGGATGTCGGCGCTGGGGGCGCCGCGCGCAAAGGAAATCGTCGAACTCGCCATCGACCCCGACCCTAGCAACGCAATCGAGCCCGCGAACCCCGCCTATACTCGCGCCGCATGGCGGTCTCGTCCAGGATCCGAGCCATCGCAATCGCCGCTGCGCTTGCCCTCTTGCTGGTTGCCGCCGCTGTGGTCTCCGCTGCTTCCCAGCAGCCCGGTGACCCCCGCCTGAGCATCGGCATGCTCGTGCGCCTGCACGAGCTGCCGCCTGGATACCTCGTCGACGAAGAACTCGGCTGCTTCGGCTATTTCCCCCAGGAGGGAGCGGAACCACCGCTGGCGGAGTTCGCCGAGCGCTACCGCCCGACTGGGTGCGAAGCGGAGTACGGCCGCCTCTACCCGGTACCCAACAAGGGCGGGAACCCGCCCACCGTCAGGTCCCTGGTGATCGACCTCGGAACGGCCGAGGGGCTGCAGGAGGCAGAAGGCATCCTGCCCGAACTTGTCGGTCGGACGATGACGGGGAATATCCCGCCGGACGAGCATCCGGTGGAGGTGTCGGTCGGAAAGAACACGCGACTCTTCCGAACCGCGCACGCAAACGCGCTCGGCAAGACCGTTCCGGGCTCACTGATCACCTGGCAGCAGGGCACCCTGATCGGCACCACGCTGGTCGGCGGAAAAGACAGGGCGACGAACGACCGCCTTGCCACCCGCTTTGCGCGCCTCCAGGCTCGCCACATGCGCAATCCGACGCCCTATCCGGCGAGGGCACGCGACGACCTGCTTGTCCCTCTCGGCAACCCACAGCTGAAGCTTCCGGTCTACTGGCTCGACCGCCGGTTCGACGCGGCCGGCGCGAAGCTCGAGCTGACCGCGGTCCAAGCGAAACTTCGAGAAGGAGAGGCGCCACCCGGCACCAAGATCGAACTCTGGTACTCCGACGCGGCGTTGCGGATCGACACCTGGACGCCTGCCTCCTGGGAGCGCTACACGGAGACCAAACTCGGCCGCATCTTCCTCACCTGGCGTTGCACCGAAGCAACGACGGTGCCGCTGGCGAGCGGTCAAGCGACGATCTACCGCGGCTACTCCAGAGACCACGCCGTCTGCCCTGGCAAGCCGCCCGATGTAGTCACCGCCGTCGTCCAGCGGGACGGCGTCGTACTAGGCCTCAACCTCCCCCCTTGCTACACCTGCACCGAACCGATCCTCACGGCAGCCGAGATAGAAGCGGCAGTCCAGGGACTGCGACTGCGTCCGCAGCGGCAGCTCTGAGGACGACGCCTAAAGCGACTTGAGGACTTCGACCGCGATCGCCGCGGTCTCGGTCGGGCTTTCGCCGACCCGCACGCCCTTCGCCTCGAGCGCCTCTTTCTTCGCCGTGGCGGTGCCGGAGGAGCCGGAGATGATCGCGCCGGCGTGGCCCATCTGCTTGCCGGGGGGGGCGGTGAAGCCGGCGATGTAGGCGACCACCGGCTTGGTGATGTCGGAGGCGATGAACTCGGCGGCCCGCTCCTCGGCGTCGCCGCCGATCTCGCCGACCATCACGATCAGCTCGGTCTCGGGGTCGGCCTCGTAGAGCTTGAGGATGTCGATGAAGTCGGAGCCGACGATCGGGTCGCCGCCGATGCCGACGATCGAGGAGTTGCCGGCGCCGGCCTGCTTCAGCTCGTTGCCGATCTGGTAGGTCAGCGTCCCCGACTTGGAGACGACGCCGATCGAGCCGGGCTCGAAGAACTGGGCCGGGATGATGCCGACGTTGGCCTTGCCGGGCGAGAGCACGCCGGGGCAGTTGGGGCCGATCAGCTGCACGCCCGCCTCCTGCGCCTTCCAATAGGTCTTCAGCATGTCGAGCACGGGGATGCCCTCGGTGATCGCGATCACCGTTTCGACCCCGGACTCGATCGCCTCGTCGATTGCCGGAGCGGCGAAGCGCGCCGGCACGAAGATCATCGAAGTGTTGGCGCCGGCCTCGGTGACCGCGTCCTTGATCGTGTCGAAGACCGGCACGCCCTCGACGTCCTGGCCGCCCTTGCCAGGCGTGACGCCGGCGACGAGATCGGTCCCGTAGGCCTTGTTGCGGAGGCCATGGAAGGAGCCCTCGCGGCCGGTCAGGCCGGAGACGGCGAGCTTGGTCTCGCTGCCGACGATGATGCTCATGAGGCCCCTCCGGCGAGCTCGACGACGCGCCGGGCGGCGTCCAGCATCGTCTTCTCCTGTTGCAGGTTCGGCAGGTTTGCCTCGGCCAGGATCGCCAGCCCCTCCTCGGAGTTGGTGCCGTCGAGGCGGACCACCAGCGGCAGCTCGAGGTTGAGCTGGCTGGAGGCGGTGACGATGCCCTTGGCGATCTCGTCGCAGCGGGTGATGCCACCGAAGATGTTGAAGAGGATCGCCGTGACCTTGTCGTCGGACTTGATCACTTCCAGCGCGTTGACGATCGCCTCGGCTTTGGAGCCGCCACCGGCGTCGAGGAAGTTGGCGGGGGCGCCGCCGGCCTGGGCGACGACGTCGAGCGTCGACATGCAGAGGCCGGCGCCGTTGGCGAGGATGCCGACGTTGCCGTCGAGCTTGACGTAGGTGAGGCCCTTCTCCTTCGCCATCGCCTCCTGCGGGTCCTCGACCGTGTCGGCGATGTCGGCCAGGTCCTGGTGGCGGAAGAGGGCGTTGCCGTCGATCGTCACCTTGGCGTCGAGCGCGACCACGTCGCGGTCGGCGGTGACGATCAGCGGGTTGACCTCGATCAGGTTGGCATCCTCCCCGGTGGCGACCTCGGCCAGCTTCACCAGCACCTCGGCGGCCTCGTCGAGGGCATCATCGGCGAGCTTGGCGGCGGCGACGATCTGGCGCGCGGCGGCGGTGTCGAACTCCACGGTCGGGTCGATGTGGACTTTGACCAGGGCGTCGGGGTCCTCGGCGGCGACCGCCTCGATGTCCATCCCGCCCTTGGCGGAGACCATCGCCAGCAGCTTCTTCTCGCCGCGGTCGAGGATGACCGAGGCGTAGTACTCCTCGGCGATGTCCGAGCCGCCCTCGACCCAGACCTGATCGACGCGGAAGGGGCCCTCGCCGTGCGGGCCGACGATGTCCATGCCGAGGATCGCGTCGGCATACTCGCGCGCCTCCTCGGCGTCCTTGGCGATCTTGATGCCGCCGGCCTTGCCGCGGCCGCCGATCAGGACCTGGGCCTTGATCGCACAGGGGTAGCCGATCTTCTCTGCGGCGGCGACCGCCTCGTCGACGGTGTCGGCGACCTCGCCACTCGGCACGGCGATGCCGTGCTTGGCGAAGAGCTGCTTTCCCTGATACTCGAGGAGGTCCATAGAGGGGCGCCGCGGCGCGGTCCGGGACCCTATCCAAGTTCGCCGCTCGGGCGCCACATCGTGGCTGGCGGGCATAGGTGAAACCCCCAAGCGGGGGGCAATGCCATAATGCCGCGCTGCCCCATGGCCCTTCCAAGTCTAAAAAACATCAACTGGGTGACCACCGACTGTTACGGCACCCTGATCGACTGGGAGAAGGGCATCATCGACGCCTGCAAGAAAGAGGCGGCGAAAGACGGGTTCAGCTTCGAAGAGGGTCCCTTCCTCGCCCGCTTCATGGAGGTCCAAGCCGAAATCATGGCTGGCTCCTACGAGCTCTACGCCGAGGTGCTGCGCCGCACGATCGTCAAAGTCGCCGGCGAGCTCGGCTGGGAGGTGGAGCCCTCGCGGGCCCAGTTCCTGCCCAACAGCGTCGCCTACTGGCTGCCCTTCCGCGAGGCCAACGCAGCGATGGACCGGCTCGGGAAGAAGTACGAGGTCGGGATCATCTCCAACATCGACGACAAACTTCTCGGGATCTCGCGCCGCCACCTGCGGACCGAACTCGACCTCGTCGTAACCGCCCAGCAGGTCCGCAGCTACAAGCCGGACCCGGTCCACTTCAAAGAGTGCGCACGGCGGATCGGCGGCAAGAAAGGCTGGCTTCACATCGGCTGCGATTACACGACCGACATCGCCCCGGTGCTGAAAATGAACGTGCCGGTGATCTGGGTCAACCGCCATGGCGAGAAACTGGAAGGGCGCAAAGCCCCCAGCGCCACGGTGAAAAACTTCCGCGAAGCGGCCAAAAAGCTCGGCGCGTCCTAACCGTTTTCTAGCGTTCAGGGCGCAACTCCGGTGGCAGGCGCCGGTTTCCGTCGGTAGTCGCTCTCCATGGCCCTGATGAATAGGTACGCGCAACCAAGGACTCAACTACGTGCCCTCGCCGGCATGCGGCTCGCCTTCGCCCTGAGCCTGCTGGCGCTGCTCGGCGCGCTGGTCTTCGCCGGCGCCCAGGGTGCCAGTGCCGCCCCGGCCAAGAAAAAGGCGGCTGGCGCCAAGAACGCGGCGGATCTACTGCCGGCCCACGAACGGCCCAACTTCGTCGTCATCCAGACCGACGACCAGACGATCGACAGCCTCTACGCGACCTACACCCCACCCGGCGGCCAGCCGGTCCAGGTGATGCCGAACACGCTGGGGCTGATCGGCGAAAAAGGCGTCACCCTGAGCCGGTACTACGTCTCCTACCCGCTCTGCTGCCCCTCGCGGGTCAGCCTGCTGACCGGTCGCTATGCGCATAACCACAACGTTCGTGGCAACGTCCAGCCCAACGGCGGCTACTTCGGCTTCTCCTACCGCGGCGCCAACACCCACCACCTCGCCACCTGGCTACAGACCTCCGGCTACCGCACGATCCACATCGGCAAGTTCCTCAACGGCTACGGCGACGAACCGTTCGACAACGGCTCCGTCGTACCTCCGGGCTGGAGCGCCTGGCACACGGTCCTCAAGGCCGACACCGACCACTACTTCTATGGCTATCGGCTCAACAACAACGGGACGATCGAGGGGCCCTACGGGGACTCCGGGAGTTGGGAGACGCGCGAATACGGCGAAGAATCCCGTGACGACTTCGGCTGCCCGCTGGCGCCGCTGAACGGCCGCCCCTGCCTCTATGAGACCGATGTCTTCAACCGGGTCGCCGCCGAAGAGATGATCGGGACGCCCAAAGGCACGCCCTTCTACCTGCAGCTCGACTACACCGCGCCGCACGGCGACTTCCGCCGCCCGGCCGGGCCGGAGCCGGCGACCCGCCACTACAACACGCTCGCCGGGGCGCGGCTGCCGCACACGCGCCAGCAGGGCGTCAACGAGGGCAGCGTCGCCGACAAGCCGCGGTTCATCCGCGAAGCGCCGTTCCTCTCGCCGGCCGAACTTCACATCTACCGCGTCTACTACGAGAAGCAGCTGGAGTCGCTGCGCTCGATCGACGAGGGCGTCAAACAGATCGTCGACACGCTCGGGGCGATGGGCCGGCTGCGCAACACCTACATCATCTTCACCTCCGACAACGGCTTCTTCTTCGGCGAGCACCGCCTCACCGGGGGCAAGTTCCTCGCCTACGAGCCCTCCACCCACCTGCCGTTCCTGATGCGGGGGCCGGGGATCAAACCGGGCACGACGACCGGCGAGCTGGCGGCCAACATCGACATCGCGCCGACCATCCTCGAACTCGCCGGGGCCACCGCCGACAAGAGCCTCGACGGCCGCTCGCTCGTCCCCTACATCACCGACACCAGCCTGCGCACGCGGCGGCCGCTCCTCTTCGAGTCCTTCGTCGAGACCAACGACGTCGAGGCCAACGGGGCGGAACCGTCGACCCTGCCGAAGTCGGCCCGACCCGGGGGCACCCGCGCCGAACAGAGCGACGAGTCGAGCGCAATCGGCGGCGACGGCAAGGCGACCGCCTCGATCGTGGCGCCGCCGAAGGACTACATCGGGATCCGCCTCGGCGCCTGGAAGTACATCGAGTGGCCCTCCGGCGAGAAGGAGCTTTACGACATCACCAAAGACCCCTACGAGCTCAACAACATCGCCCGCGACAAGAACTACGCCCCGATCCGCAACTTCCTCCACAACGAGCTGCGCGAACTCGCCGAATGCTCCGGCAACAGCTGCCGCGAAACCACCCCGAAGATGCCGCTGACGAAGAAACAGCAGTTGGAGATCAAGCGCCAAAAGGAAAAGGAACAGCGGGAACGGGAACGGGCGCAGAAACAGCGGGAAGAACAGCAGAAAAAACAGCAGAAATAGGGTTTGCGTTGGGGAAGGGGGATACCCCCTCCTCTCTCACTTGCTCGCTGTTTCGTCGCCGCCCGTCCGAGATCCGCATCGGGCGAGAAGTTGATGCCGTTCGGAGGGGGTATCCCCCTTCCCGCAATCCGAAGCAATTCTTCCGCTGGTGATTCGGCTGCTCTCCGGCCGAGAATCTGCGGCGCTCCCTGCCGCCTGAGATGAACTGCTCCGTGAGGCAGGCGCGGCGGCGCTACTCGATCGTCGCGAGGGTGTCGCCGGCGTTCACGGCGTCGCCCTCTTTGGCACTGAGCGAGGTGACTTTGCCGGCCCGGTGCGCGGTGATCTCGTTCTCCATCTTCATCGCCTCGATCACCAGGATCAGATCGCCCTCGGCGACCTCTGCACCCTCCTCGACGACAACCTTGAAGACCGTGCCCTGGAGCGGTGCGGGCAGGGCGGCACTGGAGGAGCCGGCGGAGCCGCCCACTTTGCGCTCTCGCTTGGGCGGTTTCTTACCGGCGGCGGGAGCGGCGCCACCGGCCACGGCCTCCCCGATCACCTTGACGTCGAAGAGCTTGCCGGAGACCTCGACCTTGTAGTCGCGGGTGACGATCTCCGCCCCCTCCTCGGAGGGCTCGGGCGGGGACGCGTCGGCGGGAGCCGTCGACTTCAGCCAGTCGGTGTCCTCCATCAGGTCGCGGCAGGTCTCGCCCTTGGACCACTGCTCGGTCGCGAGGATCGCTTCGTGGAAGGGGATCAGGGTGGTCAGCCCGCCGGAGTCGTATTCGCCGAGCGCCCGCAGCATCCGCCGGGTCGCCTTCTCGCGATCGGAGTCCCAGACGATCAGCTTGGCCACCATCGGGTCGTACATCGGCGTCACCTCGCCGCCCGCCTCGACGCCGGAGTCGACGCGCACGCCTGGGCCGGAAGGCTCGTGGTAGGTGCTGCCGATCGGGCCGGGGGCGGGGGCGAATTTCTTGTGCGCGGCCTCGGCGTTGATCCGGCACTCGATCGACCAGCCGCGCAGCTCGACCTCGTCCTGGGCCAGGGAGAGCGGCTCACCGGCGGCAACCAGGATCTGCTCGCGGACGATGTCGACACCGCTGATCATCTCGGTCACGCAGTGCTCGACCTGGACGCGGGTGTTCATCTCGAGGAAGAAGTACTCGTCGCCGACCTGCATGCCCTCGATCGTGCCGGCGCCGCGGTAGCCGACGGCCGCGGCCGCGTCGGTGGCGATCTTGCCGATCCGCTCACGCATCTCCTCGTCGACGTGCGGCCCGGGAGCCTCCTCGATCACCTTCTGGTGCCGGCGCTGGATCGAGCAGTCGCGCTCGCCGAGGTGGATCACGTTGCCGTGCGCGTCGGCCAGCACCTGAACCTCGACGTGGCGTGGGTCCTCGAGGTAGCGCTCGACATAGACGCGGTCGTCGGAGAAGAACTTCTCGCCTTCACGGGCCGAGCCCTCGAAGGCCTCCTCGAGATCATCGGGGGTCATCGCGACCCGGAAGCCCTTGCCGCCACCGCCGCCCGCCGCCTTGCAGGCGACCGGATAGCCGGCTTCCTCGGCCTGCTTGCGGGCCGCGTCGACGTCCTCGGCGACCTCGGTCGAACCGGGCACGATCGGGACCCCGGCCTGCTCCATGATCTCGCGCGCTTTGGTCTTCGAGCCCATCGCTTCGATCGCCTCCGGCGGCGGGCCGATCCAGGTGATCCCGGCCTCGGCGCAGGCGCGGGCCATCTCGGCGTTCTCGGCGAGGAAGCCGTAGCCGGGATGGATCGCTTCCGCCCCGGCCTCCTGCGCGGTCTCGATGATCTTCTCGATCTTCAGGTAGCTCTCAGCCGGGACCGCGGGGCCGATCAGGAAAGCCTCGTCGGCGGCGCGCACGTGGGGGGCGTCGCGATCGATCTCCGAGTAGACGGCGACCGAGGTGATCCCCATCTCCTTCAGGGTGCGGGCCACGCGGATGGCGATCTCGCCGCGGTTGGCTATGAGGACCTTCTGGAACACGGCGGCGCAGTCTATTTATGCGGCGGGCGCGATGCCGGCCGGCGGCGGTCCCGGGTCAGGGGGTGGTGAAGGCGACCGACACGCATCCGAATTCGTCGTTGTCGGGAGGCGTGTAGAAACCGGCGAAGACGTTGACCCCGTCGGCGGTCAGCGTCCCCCGCACCAGGCCGTAGGTGAAGGTCTTGCCGCCGTCGGAGATCGCCGGCCCGGCGCCGGTGTCGAGGCTGAGCAGGGCGGCGCGCTGGTTCGGGTAGGGCGTGCTGCCATGCCCCTGGAAACGGAAGATCGCCCGCGAGGCCGCCCCGTTGATCTCGATCTCCGGGTCGGCCGCCGTGAGGTCGATGCCGTGGCTTTTCCAGCGGAAGGTGACCGCGCCCTGGCCGTAGATCCCGACGCTGCCGCTGACCGCGTCGAACCAGCTCGCACGCGGCGTGAACGCGACCCGATAGGGCAGCTGCGCATCGCTGCCACTTGGTCGGTCGGGACATTCGGAGGCGGCCGAGTCGAAGCCGGTGGCGCCGCCGGAGAGGAGGATGCCGTCTCCGGCCGCGCTCCCGCTGGAGACGTAGCGGATCCAGGAATCGCGCGGATACCAGCTCACCTGCACGGCGCTGACGTCGACCGCGGTTGCCGGGCGCGCCAGCAGCGGGGGTTCCGAGCTGAGCGGGCCTGAGGTGGGGTTACCGCCGCCCCCGCCAGCGCCAGTGGGCAACGCCGCCCGCCGCAGGCGCTGGCGCAGGAGCTGCGTGCGCTCGGACCTGCCCTGGCGGATCACGGCGCGGACCTCGATCGTGGTCGTGCGGCCGGAGAGGTCGGCGAGAGCAAGGCCGCCGAGCTTGACCCGGACCTTCGCCTTGGCGCCGGCGGCGAGCCGCTTCGGCACCAGCACCTGCGCCCAGAACGAGCGCTCCCCCACCTTGACCTTGACCCGCTTCGGAGCGGAGATCTCACAGGCGGTTCCCTTGCAGGTGACGACGCCGACCGTGGCCAGCCCCTTGTCGCCTACGTAGCGCAGCTGGGCTGAGGCAGAAGCGGCGGCCAGCGCCAGGAGCAGGGCTGCGAGCAGGGCGAGGGGGATCGAGCGCCGGGCCATCGCGGCCAAGATAGCAGGGTCTATTAGGGCGCCCTAACTGCGGGCTCCGTCATCGCGTGGTTCTTCTCCGGTCCCTGAGACCGATAAGGAACCACGCGATAGGTTGCCGGGCGTGCTGATCGAGCTACAGAGCCACTCGACCGTCTCCGACGGTCAGCTGGCGCCGGCCGAGGTGGTCGCGGAAGCCGCCGAGGCCGGGGTGACGACGCTGGCGCTGACCGACCACGACGGGGTCGCCGGCGTGCCCGCCGCGACCGAGGCCGCCGAGCGGTTGGGGATCGAGCTGGTGCCGGCGATCGAGATGTCTTGTGTGCACCCGTACGCCGAAGACCTTCACATCTGCGGCTACTGGATCGACCTCGAGACGATGGCGCCGATCTGCGAGCGCGCCCAGGAGGAGCGGCGCACGCGGGCGGCGGAGATCGTCGCCAACCTGCAGCGCGAGGGCTTCGACCTCACCCTCGAGGACGCGATTCGCGAGGCCGGCGCCGCCGACTCGATCGGCCGCCCCCACATCGCCAAGGCGGCCGGCGCCAGCGGCGACCTCGGTCCCTTCTTCGAGGAGTACCTCGTCCCCGGCGCCAAGGCCTTCGTGCCGCGGCGCTGGCCCAGCGCCGCCGAGGCGATCGAGCTGATCCGCGCTGCCGGCGGCGCCGCCGTGATCGCCCACCCCTACTGGGACATCTCCGACCCAGGCGAGGTCGAGGACCTGATCCGCTCGCTGCGGCCAGACGGGATCGAGACCTACTACCCGCCGCACACGCGCGAGCAGACCGTTCACCTGCTCGGTCTCTGCGAGGAGCTCGGCCTGGTCGCGACCGCCTCCTCCGACTACCACGGCCCGACCCACAAGACCTTCTCCAAGTTCGGGGACTACGACACCTACGGGCTCGGCGAGCCGCAGGTGCCGCCGCGCCCCTAGCGCCACCGCTCGCCCCGCTGATCGACGTACCGGCCGAGCTTTGGCTACCCTAATTAGGTACGCCTAATTAGGGCGCCCTGAGAGCGCTCGCGGAGAAGGAGCAACGGTCTTGAGAGTCGTGATGAACGTGGTCGAGGTCAAGGAGGAGAACCGGGAGGCCTTCGAGAGGCAGTTCCTCGAGCGCGAGAGCCACGTCCACAAAGCCGAGGGGTTCGCCGGCTTCGAGCTGCTGCGCCGCGACCGCGACGGCGAGTACATCGTGCTCAGCCGCTGGGAGAGCGACGAGGCGTTCCAGGCCTGGGTCGGCAGCGACCTCTTCGCGCTCAGCCACCGCCACGCTGACGGCCAGCTGGCCGAAAAGAGCCGAGTCCAGAACTACGACGTGATCGATACCCGGGTCCCGGCGTGAGGGTCGCCCCCCTGCGCCGCGATTGGCGACTTCCTCTCGGTATGCGAGAGAAACTCGCCAGCGCAGCTGCGCTGGCGCTCGCCGTGCTGGCGTTGGTACTGCCCGCAGCCGCCGCGGCGGAGCCGCAGCGGATCGTCGCCCTCACCCCCTTCGCCGCCAACACCCTCGCCAAGCTCGGCGTGACGCCGGTCGGCGTCGGCCAGACGCTCGGCGGCGAGACCCGGCTCTCGCCGAAGCTGAAGGACGTCACGGTGCTGCCGCTCTCCCACCCCAACGGCGCCAATCTCGAGCAGCTCGCCTCGCTCGATCCGGACCTCGTCTTCTCGGCGCCGACCTGGGCCAAAGGCAACCAGGCGATGGGGAACCTCGGGATCGACGTCGTCATCCGCGAGCCGCAGACGATCAAGAACGCCTATGCCGACACCTTCAAGATCGGCGAAATGACCGGGCACCGCCAGCGGGCGCGGGCGCTGCTGAAATCGATGCGCGCCAACGTTGACGCGGCGACCAGGGGGATCACCGAGCGCCCGAAGGTGATGCTGATCCTCGGCGTCGGCCGCACCCCGTTCACGATGCTGCCGAACAGCTGGGGGGGCGACATCGTCACCAAGGCCGGCGGCGAACTGCTGACCGGCGGCGTCAGCTCCAAGTCGGGCTTCGAGCGGATCTCCGACGAAGTCGTGGTGGCCGAAAACCCGGACGTGATCATCGCCGTCCCGCACGCCAACGCGAGCGACATCCCCAGCCTGACCGAGTACCTGCGCGACAACCCGGCCTGGTCGAGCACGACCGCGGCCCAGAGCGGCCAGGTCTATGTCTCGGTCGACAACTCGCTGCTGCAGGCCGGCACCGACATCGCCCGGACGATCCGCAAGGTCCGCAGCGTGTACCTGAAGAACTGAGCGCCACATGGCCCGCCGTGCACTGGTCTTCGCGGCGCTGCTGGTCGCCCTCGCCCTCACCACCGTCGCCTCTTTGGCGCTGGGCGCGGTAAAGGTCCCGTTCGGCGAGGTGATCGACATCCTGCTCGGCAAGGGACCGGGCGGGCCCGACCAGCAGATCGTCGAGGCGCTGCGGCTGCCGCGCACGGTCGAGGCGCTGGTGGTCGGGGCGGCACTGGGAATCGCCGGCGCGATCCTGCAGGGGGCGCTCGGCAACCCGCTCGCCTCGCCCGACGTGATCGGGGTCACCGGCGGCGCCGGCTTCGGGGCGATCCTGATCATCATCCTCTTCCCGGGCTCGATCGCGCTGCTGCCGGTCGGCGCCCTCGCCTTCGGGCTGCTGGCGGCGGCCCTGGTCTTCGGCTTCGCCTGGTCGGGCCGCAACCGCGGCAGCGTCGGCAAGGTGATCCTGGCTGGGATCGCGATGCTCTCGCTGTTCACGGCGGCGACCACCGGGCTGCTCGCCGCCTACCCGGAGCGGGCTCCATCGGCGATCTTCTTCATCGCCGGCGGCCTCACCTCCAGCGGCTGGGAGGAGATGGAGACGATCTGGCCCTACTTCGCGGTCGGCTTCGTCTTCGCCCTGCTCCTGATCCGGCCGCTCGACCGGCTGGCGCTGGGCGACGACGTCGCCGCCTCGCTCGGCTCGCGGCCGCAGCTGATCCGGCTCGGAGCGGGGATCGCGGCGGCGCTGCTGGCGGCGGCCTCGGCCGCGATCGCCGGCTTGCTCGGCTTCCTCGGGCTCGTCGTCCCCCACGTCGTCCGCATGGCCGGGGGCAGCTCCAGCCATGCCTACGTCGTTCCCGCCTCGGCGATCGGCGGCGCCGCCCTGCTCGCCGGTGCCGACACCCTGGCGCGAACGCTGCGGGCGCCGATCGAGATGCCGGTCGGGCCGTTCATGGTCATCCTCGGCGTGCCCCTGTTCCTCTGGCTGCTGCGGAAGGCGGTCTGATGGCGGCGCCGGATGGAGTGCCCCTGCTCGAGGCGGACGGGGTCGAGGTCGAGATCGCCGGGACACCGATCCTCACCGGTGCCGACCTGCGGCTCGAGCGCGGCGAGCTGGTCGCCGTCGTCGGCCCCAACGGCGCCGGCAAGTCGACCCTGGTCCGGGCCGTCTCCGGGCTTCAGGGTCTCAGCGGAGGCTCGGTGCTCTGGAGCGGGCGCTCGATCAACTGCATCCGCGGCCGCGAGTTCTCGAAGCTGCGCGCTTTCGTGCCGCAGCGAATGCCGGTCCCGGCCGGGATCACCGTGCGTGAAGCGGTGACGATCGGCCGCTCCTCTCACCTGCGGATGCTGGGCCGGCTGACCCGCGAAGATCATCGGGCGATCGCGGCGGCGATCGAGCGAGCTGGGGTCACCCGGTTCACCGAGCGCTCGTTGACGACGCTCTCCGGCGGCGAGCTGCAGCGGGTCCAGATCGCGATCGGCCTCGCCCAGGAAGCGCCGGTGCTGATCGCCGACGAGCCGACCTCCCAGCTCGATCTCGGCGCCACGATCGGCGTCGCCAGCCTGCTGCGCGGGCTCGTCGCCGACGAGCTGACGGTGCTGCTGGTCGTCCACGACCTGGCGCTGGCGCTGGCGGTCGCCGACACCGTCGTGGTCGTCTCCGACGGGCGCACGGTCGCCACCGGCCCGCCGACGCAGGTGCTGACCCCGGAGCGGCTGACCGAGGTCTGGGGTGCCAACGCCCGCCTCAGCGAGCACGACGGGCGCACGGCGTTGCACGTTGCCTGGCTCGAGCCGGCGCAGCCCTAGCCCGTCGGACCCGTTAGGGCAGCCTAATTCCGACTTTGTTAGGGTGAATTTCTTAGGTATGCCTAATTAGGGTCGCCTTCCCCCCTTTCTTCCCCTCCACTACGACCTAGGAGACAGCACTGCCGATGAGCACGCTCTCGATCCCATCCCTGCGCAGCCCCCGCGTCCTCGCCGTCCTGGCGTTGGCACTGGCCGCGATCATCGCCGCGACGGCCGCCAGCGCCAGCGCCGCACCCGCCACTGGCGAGGTCCTCCTGACCCTCAAGAGCGGTGCCCAGAGCTCGCTCCTGCGCGAAGGCGTCAAGGCCAGCCCCCGCAGCGGCAAAGGTAAGACCCAGACCGTGAAGCTGCCGGTCGCCGAGCTCGAGCTCGGCGGAGCCAGCGTCGTCAAGACCGGCGCCATCCTGACCCTCAGCGGCGGCGGCAAGAGCGCGAAGCTGAAGGACGTCGAACTCAAGATCGGCGCCGCCAGCACCGCGATCAGCGCCAAGCTCGGCGGTAACAGCAAGGTCTTCTTCCGCGCCAAGGGAGCGGCGAGCGTCGACGGCCTCTCGGTCCGCGCCAGCGGACCGCTCTCGCTGACCGGCGGCGGCGCCAAGGCGCTGCGCGAGGCACTCGGCCTCGACGGGATCAGCGCCGGCAAACTCGGCTCGGCCTCGGCCCTCGCCTCGATCAAGGCGGCGACGCCGGCTCCGGCTCCGGTCCTCCCCGATCCCCCGAAAAAACAGCCCGAAGAGCCGAAAGAAGCGTACCCCTACGCGGCCGAGTGCCCGGTGCCCGCAGTCGAAGGCAACCCCGGCTTCGGCGAGGCCCCCGGCAAGGTCGCCGGCATCGCCGCCTCCCCGGCCTTCGCAGCCGAAACCGGCCAGGAGGTGACCGGGACCGAGATCGACTGGGGCTTCAAGGACTCGTTCCGCAGCTACGTCGCCTTCGTCCCCCCGGCCGGCTCGCTGCAGGCGCTCGACGGCGCCGTCGCCCACCCGAATGGGACCATGGCCGTCGCCGGCTCCTACTGGAGCTTCCCCAGCAGCGGAGGCGAGTACGAAGCGGGCAGCGAGCCCGGCCACTCCGACGACAAGCTGGTCGTCGACGGCACCGGCACCGTGCTCTTCTGCAAGGCTGGGCACGGCTTCAACATCGCCCTGAAGAATCCGACGGTGACGATCGACGGCGCCAACTCGCGGATCACCGCGACCGTCGGCGCCAACATGAACGGTGTCTGGTACCCCTACCAGCGTGCCGACATCGCCAGGCTCGACCTCAGCTCGGTCGAGCCTGATGTCACCGACGGCGGCAACACGCTCGTCTGGGAGGACGTGCCGGCAAAACTGTCGGCGGACGGCCAGACGGCACTGGGCGCGATCTACAAAGAGAATGAGGCGCTCGACCCGATCACCGTCGAAACGACGTTGGATCGACCGCTGACCACGCAGTGCACGCTCGACGCCGGGACGGTCCCGACGCCGCCGGCGGTCGACTTCACTCTGGCCCCGCTGCCGACTCTGGCCAACCCGGTCGTTCGCAGCGGCGAGAACCTCGGGACGATCAACTGGGGCTTCCGTCGCTCGACCCGCAGCACCACGGTGAGCGGGGCGGACCCGGCGACGAACGCGTTCCAGCTGCTCGGCGGCGCCACCGAATCGTTCCCAGGGAGCATGGGCGGCAGCGCCAACGCTTTCCCGCCCGCGGCGAGCGCCGGGCTCGGGAAGTTCTTCCGCTTCCCGGTCAGCAGCTACTCCTACGAAGCCGGCACCGGCGACCCGGGCGATGACCGCCTGATCGCGACCAGCGACGCCACGGTCGGCTTCTGCAACGTCAAATTCGGCGGCTTCGCCCTGGTCATCTCGAAGCCGACCCTGGTCATCGACGGCGCCGACTCGCGCCTGATCGCCAACGCCTACAGCTACGCCGGACCTTTCGGAGCCGGCGCCGCCAAAGGCTGGATCGGAGGCCGGGTCGAGGTGGTCGAGCTCAACACCTCGGCGGTCGACGCGGTCGCGGGACCCGGGACCGTCAGCTGGGGAGAAATCAACGGCGACAACGATCCGCTCGAAAACGGCATCCCGATCGAGTTTGGAACCGGTCCGGACGTCGGCCTGCGGACCGAAGCGTTCTCGATCGCGAGCCTGACCGAAGCGAGCACGAAAGAAGACCCGACGAAAGTCGGGGGCGGCTTCGACCCGGTAGCGGCGCAGATCCTCCTGCCGGCCCCCTAGCGGCGATTAGGGTCGCCTAAGATCCGCGTAATGGATCGCGCGGTAACCAGCCTCGGACCACGCACCGCCGCCACCCTGGCGGCGGTGCTGGTTCTGCTGGGCGGCGTCGGTGGCGGCACAGCTCGCGCCGACACCGCCCAGGTCAGCGTCGTCTCACCCGGCGGCGCCGAGCAGACGCTGGCCCTGGACGCGCTGGCCGGCGGCGAGGACGTCATCGACCGCGGCTACGTCCTGCGCTCCGGCAGCGGTGAGACGACGGCGAGCGTCAGCGGCTTCTCGCTGGCCGCCCTGATCGACGCCGCCGGCGCCGACCCCTTCTCCTTCTCCTACCTCGAAGTGCAGCGGCCCGGCGGCGGTGCGGTGACGCTGAGTCGCCACCAGGCGCTCGACTCCAGCGCCTTCGCCGAAGGTCCGCCGGTCGTCTACGCGACCGCGACCGGAACCGCCTTCCTACGCCCCAGCACCGGGGCTTACGACCTCAATGCCAGCGACTCCTTCGAGGCGCCGCAGGGCGTGACGGTGGTGCTGCGCAAAGGAACGCAGCTGCGGGTCAGGGCCGAGGCCTCGACGGTCAAGACCAAGCCCGGGCGGGCGATCGACTTCAGTGCCGTGGTCGAAGGCGCCGGCGCCGGCGAGGCGCTCGCCTACTCCTGGTACTTCGACGATGGCCACGGGGCCGAAACCGCCGCTCCGACCCACAGTTTCGCCAAGCGCGGCAGCTACGACGTGACGCTAGGCGTGACCGCCGAGGGCAACGAGACCGGGGCCTCCGATGTGGTCACGATCCAGGTCGGCGCGCCGATCGCCGGGCCCGACCGCAAGGGCGGCGGCCGCAACGAGAAAGCCGACGCGCCCGACCACGGCGCCGCGGCCGGCCCCAGTGCAGGCGGCACCGGCACGGGCGGCGAGAGCGAAGCCGCGGCAACCCCCGCAACCGCGGCGCCTCCCTCCCCGGAAGAGTCGCGGTTCCAAAGCGGCCAAAAGGACCGGAAAGGAACCACGACTTCGGCGGAGGAGACCGTGAGCGGCGAACTGCTGACCGCCTCGGGCGCGCCCGCGCCCGAGCGCCAGCCGCAGGCGGAAGCGCGCAGCGGCAGGCTTCGGGGCGACGGTGGGACCGGCGGCCTGCCCCCGGCCGCCTGGGGGACACTGGCGACGCTGGGGCTGCTCGGCACCGGCGCGCTGCTGGAGGCACGCGGCCTGGGCGGCTTGCTGGCGGGCCGGCGCGGGGGCCTCGCGTGATCGAGGAGATCCTCTTCGACGTCTCCGAAGCGCTGAAGGTCCCGGTGATGGTGCTGACTCTGTTGGCGCTGCTGGTCGTCGTCGTCGAAGCCGGCGCCCTGCTGGTCGAGTCCTCGCGCCGGCGACGGCGCAGCCTGCTCGGGCTCGAACGGGCGATCGAGGAGTGCCGCGGTCGCCTCGTCGCCGGCACACCCGCACCGGCCCTGGCCGCATTGCTCCCCTACGCCTGGAACCGGCAGATGGAGGAAGCGCTGGCCGGGATCGTCGAGCACTGCAACCAGCCCGACGCCGAAGCGCGGATCGCCAAGCGGCTGGCCGAGTACGACTACCGCTCGCTGAAGCGGCTGGAGCGGACCCGGATCCTGGTCCGCTTCGGCCCCGCGCTGGGCCTGATGGGGACCCTGATCCCGCTCTCCCCCGCCCTCGCCGGGCTCGCCGACGGCGATGTCGCGACCCTCAGCGACAACCTCCGCGTCGCCTTCAGCGTCACCGTCGCCGGCCTCCTGATCGGCGGCATCGCCTTCGCGATCTCGCTCGTCCGCGACCGCCTCTACGCCCAGGACTACTCCGACGTCGAGTTCGTCGCCGCCCGCCTCACCACTCCCAGCCCCCACGACGCGCCGCTCCCCCACAGTCACCTGGCGGTGGCACCGTGAAGGTCAGCGCCCGCGCCCGCAGCCGCGACGACCGCGCCGGCGACCCGCTCGACGGCCTCGTCAACCTCTTCGACCTCGGCATCGTGCTCTCGGTGGCCTTTCTGCTCGCCGCCCTCTCCTCGCTCGACCTCACCTCGGCGATCACCGGCAAAGCCGAGCAGAGCCCCAAAACCCAGCCGGCCGACACCGTCGTCGCCGACAAGGACGACAAGGTCAAGCAGGTGCAGGTGAAACCGGGCGAGAAGGTGGTCGGCCGCGGCGAGGCGATCGGCACCGTCTACGAACTCAGCGACGGCCGCACCGTGATCGTGCGCGAGCCGAAGCCCTAGCCGGAGCTAGCCCAGCAAACCGAGTACTTGGCGAACCGCGGTCTCGAGGTCGGGGTCGGTGACCAGCTCCGGGTTCGCCGGCGCCTCGTAGGGAGCGCCGACCCCGGTCAGGTTGGTGATCTCCCCCGCCCGCGCCTTCGCGTAGAGGCCCTTGGGATCGCGCCGTTCGCACTCCTCCAGCGGCGTGTCGACGAAGACCTCGAAGAAGGGGATGCCCGCCTCTTCGTGGGCGGCGCGAACCTTGTCGCGCTCGCCCTTGTACGGGCTGACCAGGGAGACGATCGAGACCGTCCCGGACTCGGCCAGGATCCGCGACACCTCGCCGACCCGGCGCACGTTCTCGGCCCGGTCCTCCTCGCTGAAGCCGAGGTCGGCGTTGAGGCCGTGGCGCAGATTGTCGCCGTCGAGCATGTAGGCGTGGCGGCCGCTGGAGACGAGGCTGTGCTCGAGCGCGGTCGCGATCGTCGACTTGCCCGAGCCGGAGAGGCCGGTCATCCAGATCGTCGCGCCACCGGTGTCGAGCGTCCCCCAGCGTTCCTCACGCGAGAGTTTGCTCGGGTGGAAGGTGATGTTCTCGGCGACGATCGAGTGCGTCCCGGTGCCGCTCTCGCCGCTGGCGCCGATGATCATCCCGGCGGCCACGGTGAGGTCGGTGGAGGGGTCGACGAGGATGAAGCTGCCGGTGGTCCGGTTGAGTCGGTACTCGTCGAAGAAGAGCGGCGAGGTGGTGTGGATCGAGATCCGGCCGATGTCGTTGACCTCGAGCGTGTCAGCATCGAGGTCGCGGTGCAGGGTGTCGACGTCGAGCCGGTAGCGCAGCTCCTCGACCTCGGCCGCGACCCAGCGGGTCGTGTGCTTGAGCTGGTATTGGACGTCGGTCCGCAGCCGCGAGGTCTCGTCGAACCAGCAGACCATCGCCTCGAAGCGACGGTTGGCGGACGGCTGGTTGGTCGGGCGGCAGATCATGTCGCCGCGGGAGATGTCGAGCTCGTCGTCGAGCAGCATCGTCACCGCCATCGGCGGGAAGGCCTGCTCGACCTCGCCGTTGGGGGTGTCGATGCGGGAGATCTTCGAGGTCCGGCGCGAGGGCATCACCATCACCTCGTCTCCCTGCTTGAAGATGCCGCCGACCACGGAGCCGGCGAAGCCGCGGTAATCGCGGTGCTCGGCCGACTGCGGCCGGATCACGTACTGGACCGGGAAGCGGTTGTCGACGAGGTTGCGGTCGGAGGCGATGTGGACCTCCTCGAGCTGGCCCAGCAGCGGCTGGCCCTCGAACCAGGGCATGTTCAGCGAGCGCTCGACCACGTTGTCGCCCTCCAGGGCCGAGATCGGCACGAAGCCGAGATCGGTGATCTCGAGCTTGGCGGCGAAGGCGGTGAAGTCCTCGCGGATCTCGTCGTAGATCGCCTCGTCGTAGTCGACCAGGTCCATTTTGTTGACGCAGAGGATCAGGTGGGGCACCCGCAGCAGCGAGGAGAGCAGGGCGTGGCGGCGGGTCTGTTCGAGCACGCCTTTGCGGGCGTCGACCAGCAGCAGCGCCAGGTTCGCGGTCGAGGCGCCGGTGACCATGTTGCGCGTGTACTGGATGTGGCCGGGCGTGTCGGCGATCACGAACTTGCGCTTCGGAGTCGCGAAGTAGCGGTGGGCGACGTCGATCGTGATCCCCTGCTCGCGCTCGGCCCGCAGGCCGTCGGTCAGCAGCGCCAAGTCGGTGTGTTCGTCGCCGCGCTTGACCGAGGTCGCCTCGATCGAGGCCATCTGGTCTTCGAAGATCGATTTGGTGTCGTGCAGGAGCCGCCCGATCAGGGTCGACTTGCCGTCGTCGACCGAGCCGGCGGTGGCGATCCGCAGCAGCGAGCTCATTAGAAGTAGCCCTCCTTCTTGCGATCCTCCATCGCCGCTTCGGAGAAACGGTCGTCGCCGCGGGTGGCGCCGCGCTCGGTGATGCGCGAGATCGCGGTCTCGGCGATCACCGCCTCGTAGTCGACCGCGTCGGAGGCGACGGCGCCGGTCGCGGTGGCGTCGCCGACGGTGCGGTAGCGGACCATCCGCCGTTCCGCGGTGGCGCCATCGGGCAGCGGGAAGAACTCGTTGACCGCCATCAGCAGCCCCTCGACCTCGACCACCTCGCGCTCATGGGCGAAGTAGATCTGCGGCAGGTCGACCTGCTCGCGGGCGAGATAGCGCCAGACGTCGAGCTCGGTCCAGTCGGAGATCGGGAAGACGCGGATGTGCTCGCCCTTGCGGTGGCGGCCGTTGTAGAGGCGCCAGAGCTCGGGCCGCTGGTTCTTCGGGTCCCACTGGCCGAATTTGTCGCGGAAGGAGAGCACCCGCTCCTTGGCGCGGGCCTTGTCCTCGTCGCGGCGGCCACCGCCGAAGACGGCGTCGAAGGCCCCGTTCTGGATCCCTTCCAGCAGGGCGACGGTCTGGTGGCGGTTGCGGCTTTCGAGTTCGTGACCGACCTTGATCCGGCCCGAGTCGATCAGCTCCTGCACGGAGGCGACGTCGAGCCGCAGGCCGAGCTCGGCGGCGGTACGGTCGCGGAACTCGATCACCTCGGGGAAGTTGTGCCCGGTATCGACGTGCATGATCGGGAACGGGACCGGCGCCGGCGCGAACGCCTTGCGGGCCAGGTAGAGCATCAGGACCGAGTCCTTGCCGCCGGAGAAGAGCATCACCGGGTTCTCGAACTCGGCGACGACTTCGCGGATGATGTGGATCGACTCGGCCTCGAGCGTGTCGAGATCGGAGAGCTCGACGGCGGCCGGGCGCACTTTGGTGACCTCGTCCATCAGCGAATCAGCCCCTCGACCCGACCTGCCGGGAGGGAGCTAGTTGATCCCGCACTCGGTCTTGCCCGTGCCGACCCAGCGGCCGTCGCGCGAGGAAGCACCAGGTCCCACTGGCTGCGTGCAATGCGTGCAGCCGATCGACGGGTAGCCGTGATCGTGGAGCGGGTTGTACGGGAGGTGGTGCTCACGGATGTAGTTCCAAACGTCGCGCTCGCTCCAAGCGGCGAGCGGGTTCAGCTTCCAGAGGCCGAATTTCTTGTCCCAACCGAACTTCGGCGTCTTGGAACGTGAACTCGAGTCACCGCGGCGAACCCCGGCGACCCAGCAGTCTACGGAAGAGAGGGCACGTCGCATCGGCTCGACCTTGCGGACTCCGCAGCAGGCGTCCGGCGCGCGCTTCCAGAGCTCGTCGCCGTACTGCTCGGCCTGCTCCTCGAGGGTCAGATTGTGGAAGCGGTCGAACTCGATCCCGAGCGCCTCGGCCAGCTGATCACGGGTCTCGTAGGTCTCCTCGAAGAGCACGTCGGTGTCGAGGTAGAAGAAGCGCGCATCGGGGTTGATCGTGCTCGCCATGTGGGCGGTGACCGAGCTCGTTTTCTGGAACGAGCAGGCGATGTAGTGGTCGGAGCCGAAGCTCTCGAACATCCACTCCATCGCCTCCTGCGCGGTGCGGTCCTCGAGTTCGGCCGCGACCTTCTCGTGGTCGATGTCCGAGATCGTGGGCACGGTGCCCGAGAGGGTGATCGGCGGCGGCTTCATCAGATCGCGCACTCGCCCTCGCCGCGCTCGACTTTGTAGGGGCTGGAGCGGTTCCAGTCGATGAACTGCTGCATCGTCTCGAGGCTGAACTCGGCCGGCAGCGTCAGGTCCTTGATCAGCGCTTCGAAGGGCTCGGCGCCGGTGCGCTCGGCGAAGTCGTTGAACTCCTCGCCCGCGTTGCGCTCGGCCTCGTAGTGACGGATCCAGCGCTCGACCGCCTCCGGGACGCGTTTGGCGGGCAGCCGCGATTTGAGTCGCTTGCCGAAGATCACCTCGCCGCCCTCGAAGTTGCCGCCGATGTGCGGGATGTAGGCGGGCATCTGGCGGCCGCCGACCTTCAGCGAGGCGCCGTAGAAGCCGATGTTGGAGATGTGGTGCTGGCTGCAGCCGTTCGGGCAGCCGCTCATTTTGATGTGGATCCGTTTGGTCAGCTCGTCCTCGATCTGCATCGAGGTGACCCGCTCCTTGACCGCGCGGTTGAGGCCCATCGAGCTGGTGATGCCAAGTTTGCAGCTGTCGGTGCCGGGGCAGCTGACGACGTCGGTGACCTCGCGCGGGCCGGCCTCGCCGAGGCCGAGCGCGGTCAGCTCCTGCCAGACGTTGTAGAGCGCCTCATCGCGGACCCAGCGCAGGACGAAGTTCTGCTGCACGGTGCTGCGGGCGTAGCCGCCGGTGTACTCGCGCATGATCTGGCCGAGGCCGCGGAACTGCTCGGCGGTGAGGTCACCGCGCTCGATCTTCACCTCGACGGAGGAGAAGCCCTGCTGGCGCTGGGCCTGCACGTTGGCGGCGAGGAAGCGCTCGAACTCGGTGCGGTCGCCGTTGGGCGAGGCGGTCTCCGGCGGCGGCTTCGGCGCGTTGGCCTCCTCGTCGTCGTGGAAGATCAGGCGGTCCACCAGGTCGGCGTCGAATTCCCTTTCGGCGACCCAGTCGCCTTCGAGCTCCTCGTCGACGAGCTCGCGGAAGGCGTCCATGCCGATCTTGTCCACGAGCACCTTGATGCGGGCACGGGCGCGGTTGACGCGCAGCCAGTCCTGGCGGTCGAAGATGCGGAAGACGGCCTCGGAGACCTTCATGAAGTCGCCGTTGTCGGCCTCGACGAAGTCGTAGAGCGTCGGCGCGACGCGGGCCATGATCGAGGTGCCGCCGCCGACCCGGACCTCGAAGCCCTTGACGCCGTCCTTTTCACGACTGATGAAGGCGATGTCGTGGATGCCGGTGATCGCCCGGTCCTCGTCGGAGCCGCTGAAGGCGGTCTTGATCTTGCGCGGCATCAGCTGGGTCGTCGGGTGGCGGACGAAGTAGCGGACGTAGGCGCCGGCGTAGGGCGTCGGGTCGAAGATCTCGTCGGAGGCAACGCCAGCCCAGGGGTCGCCGGTGACGTTGCGGACCGTGTTGCCACAGCCCTCGCGGGAGGAGAGCCCGACCGCGGAGATTTCGCGGATCAGCGCCTCCATGTCGCGCAGCGGCACGTGGTGGATCTGGATGTTCTGGCGGGTCGTGACGTGGCCCTTGTCGAGCGGCGCGTACTTTTCGACGACGTCGCCGAAAGCGTCCATCTGCTCCGGCGTGACGCCGCCAAAGGGGAGCTTGACGCGGACCATCTGCACATCGGGCTGGCGCTGACCGTAGACGCCCTGTTTGAGGCGGAAGCCGATGAACTCGGTTTCCTCCATCTTGCCGGCGAGGAAGGTCTCCGCTTCGTTGTCGAAATCGTCGAACTCGCGCTCGATGATCGGGATCACGTGCCCGGGGACGTTTACGTAGCTCTCCGGGTTCTCAAGGGTGCCGACGCGGCCCTTGCCGCGCTGCTCCTTGTTCTCTGCGACGACTACCTCCATGGGAGGAAAATAGCAAAACCTGACCGGGATTAGGGTATTTAAGCCTGAGCAGCCCTTTTTCGTGCCTGCAGCACGGCTGCGGCTTCCCCGGACTCGGCCACGTAGCCACCCTCGGGCGCCAGCGGTCGGTCCTCTTCGGACCAGCCGACGATGCCCTCGGTCAGCTTCACCGCGTCGAAGCCGGCCTCGGTCAGTGCGGCGGTCGCCATCGAGGAGCGGTTGCCGCCGCGGCAGTAGAGGACAACGGGTCGGTCGCGGTCGATCTCGCCAGCGCGGGTGGCGAGATCGTCCAGCGGCAGGTGGGAGGCGCCGGCGATCCGGCCCACCTCCCACTCGTGGTCGGCGCGGACGTCGATCAGTTGAGCGCCTGCGTCGATCAGCTGCTGGGCCTGCTCGCGTGAGACCTCCCTCGGCTCCCCTGCCTCGGCCATCAGTCGACCTCGGTTCCCTCAACCAGGAACGCCACCCGCACGTGGGCCCGGTACTCGTCCAGATTCTCACCGCGGATGCCGGTCGAGACGATGTCGACCGCGCGGATGTTGCGCAGCGAGCCTTCGGCCTGGTTGAGCGCCTGCTTCGCCGCGTCGTCGGTCGAGGTCTTGGAGCTCCCGACCAACTCGATGATTTTTACGACAGCCATGTCGATCCCTTTCCTTTCGACTCCTGGACCGCCTCCTTGGCCCCCACTCCCTCCAGCAGCGCCGCTCGCTGCCACGGGCTGACCGTCACTGCGGGACCGTCCCCCGGCGCGGTCGCCAACTCGGCCTCGAACCGCGCCACGGCCGCCGCGATCGCAGCAGCCTCGTCCCCCGTTGCGGTCTTGCGGGCCATGCAGCAAGCCTAGTTCAAGCGCGACCCCTGCACTTGTCGCCCACAGGGCGACAAGTGCAGGGGTTAAGCGAGTTCATCGCGCCGACGCGCAAGGTGCTGGCCGAGGCGACGCATCACCTCGTCGGGTTCGCGGCTGAGGCGGGGACCGGTGACCCGGATCATCTCCACCCCGAGGGCCAGCAGATCGTCGGCGCGAATCCGATCCCTCTCGAATGCGACGTGGGTGCCATGGGTCTCATAGACGTCGAGTTCGACCGCGAACTGCTCGCGCTTCCAGAAGGCGTCCAACTCCATGCCACCGACGCCGTAGTTCATCGCGGGATTCGGCAGCTCCGCGTCGCGAGCGAGGGCGAGGAAGCGCCTCTCGAGGTCCGAGCGGAGAACCGCGGGTTCATCTCCATATATGGCGAGGACGTCCAGCAGCGGGCGGAACCCAGGGTGGCGCGGGTGGCGGCCGAGTACGTCCCGAAGCCGATCGAGGTCGAACAGCCCCAGCTCCTCCGAGCGTTCAAGAAGGCGTTCGAGCCGATGTCCGGAGAAGTGGGAGGCAAGATCGAGCTTGGTGCGTGCCACCGACGTGACGGGAATCGCGTCCTCGACCCCGATCTCGGTCATCGGCAGGCAGGCGAAATGCAGGGCGAACTCCCGCTTGAAACGGCGCCAGGTCGGAACGGTGAGATGAATCCTTTCGGGCTCATACCTGAGCAGCCCCCACACTCTCGCCGCTGCGGTGTGGCTCGCCAGAGACGGCCGGTTCGCCAACACCGCGGCCATGTAGCGCCCTCGCCAGCTGATCTCGGTATGGCCGACCGCATAGACACCGCGGTGAACCCTGGTCAGCCTGCCGACCCCGTGCGCCTTGGACGCCGAGCTCCGCGAATAGCCGATCCGCGCGAGTTGCCGCGTCGAAACCACCCCGTGCTGCCGCGTCGCAAGCTCGCGCAGCTGGTGATGTCCCTCTCCGATCCGCTCCTTGTCGCCCACAGGGCGACAAGTGCAGGGGGTGGTGGGGTCTCCCCCCTAGCCGTTGAGGCCGGGGACGGGGGTGCCGTTTTTGACGATCGCGCAGTTGAAGGGGGCGGGATCGAAGACGTCGCGGAGGGCGCGGCCAGCGGCTTTGCCGGTCGGTGCGGTCATGCCTTTGCCCTTGCCTTTCGCTTTCGGTTGCGGCGGGTCGCCTCGGCCACACTGGATCGAGAGATCGCGGACGCCGTCGCGGGCATCGATCACGTCGTCGCCGCCGTTGCCGAAGAAACTGTCCTGGCCGGGCTGCCCGAGCATCGCGTTCTTGCGGCCATCGCCGATCAGGACGTCGTTGTCGAACGAGCCCTCCATGTCCTCGTTGGTCGGCGAGAGGAAGACGCTGTCGCAGCCCTCGATCTCGTCGACCCAGGCCGCGTGGCGGGGGAAGGAGATGATCAGCAGGCCAGGGTGCGCCTGAGTCTCGGCGAAGGAGGCGTCGTCGCGGCCCGGGCCGCCGATGATGCCGCCGCCGGCGCAGCCGCCGCCGGCGGCCAGCAGGTCGCCGTTGGGGCCGCCGAAGAGGAGGGTCGGCCCGGGCAGGCCGCCGATCAGGCCGTCGGCGCCGGCGCCGCCGTACAGCTTGTCGGCACCGCGGCCGGCCTCGATCAGGTCGTCCTCGGGGCCGCCGTGGATCTCGTCGTTGCCGAAGCCGCCGGCGATGCGGGTGGTGCCGACGGCTTTCAGCGAGCCCTCGACCCTGAGGCTGTCGTTGCCGGGGCCGAGGTCCGCCATCAACCAGAGGCCGGGTCCGTCGGCGGGGCAATCGACGTGGGTGGCGCGGCCGCCAGGGCGCTCGCAGCCTGGTCCGACCGCAACGCCCTTGCGAGCGCTGACCGAGTAAGTCTCGCTCGCTTCGTCGAAGGCGACCTGGAAGTGGTCGGGGCCGCCGCCGCCAACGATCTGCAGGCCGGAGCCACCGCGCGCCATCGGGTTGAGCTCGACATAGGCCGTGGATTTCGGCGCCTTTTCCTTGCCGCAGGAAGTTGTCCGCCCCTTTGCCCCCTGACAGCCGTCGCTGCCTTGGCCGCCTTCGATCGTGTCGCCGCCGCCGGCGCCGAAGATCTTGTCGTCACCGAGACCGCCGTCGAGCAGGTTGTTGCCCTTGTCTCCGATCAGCGTGTCGCGGAAGGCCGATCCTTCGAGGTCCTCGAAGCCGAACAGCTTGTCGTGGCCGTCGCCAAGTGCCTTGTGGTCCTGCAGCGAGACCCAGACGCCCGTGCCCGTGCCGCCGGCGACCGCGGTCGCGAAGGAGGCGATGTCCCCCCTGCCGGCCCCGCCCGACATCCGGTCCCAGCCGTAGTCGCCGCGGACCAGGTCGAAGTCGCCGGCGCCGCCGTTGACGATGTCGATCCCAAGGCTGCCGGCTGCCTCGTCGTGAGCACCGGCGCCGCCGACCACCTTGTCGTCGCCGAGGTCGCCGATCACGCGGTCGTAGTCACCGGCGCCGCCGTCGACCTCGTCGTTGCCGCGGCCGCCGTGGATCAGGTCGGCGCCGGGGCCGCCGCAGAGCAGGTCGTTGCCGAGACTGCCGTAGATCTTGTCGTCGCCCTTGCCGCCCCAGATCACGTCGCGGCTCGAGGTTCCGTGGAGGACGTCGTCGCCATCGGTGCCGACGATCTGCGCGACCCGCCCGTGGCAGCGCGGAGGCGCCTCTTCTTGCGGTGCCTCCGCGGCCGCCAGAGCGCCGGCCGCGAACACGACCGCGACCAGCAGCAGCGCAGCAACAACCGCCGTGACCCCCCTCCGCAGCTTCATCGACAGAAGGTTACGCGCTGCGGATCAACTTCTTGTTGACGAACTCGTCGGCGCCGTAGGTACCCATCTCGCGGCCGAAGCCGGAGCGCTTGAAGCCGCCGAACGGCAGCTCCGGGCTGTCGGCGAGGACCAGGTTGACGTAGACCATGCCGGCTTCGATCTGGTCGGCGACCCGCTCGCCCTGCTCCTTGTCGGTGGTCATCACGTAGGAGCCGAGTCCGAAGGGGGTCTGGTTGGCGAGCTCGACCGCCTCCTCCTCGGAGCCAACCCTGTAGACCTGGGCCACCGGTCCGAAGAACTCTTCCTGGGAGGCCTCGGAGCCCGGCGCGATGCCGGTCAGGACGGTCGGCTCGAAGTAGTTGCCGTCGCGTTTTCCACCGACGGTGGCCTCGGCCCCGTTCTCGATCGCCTTGTTGACCTGCTCCTCCAGCCGGTCGGCCGCGGCCGCCGAAGAGAGCGGACCGATTGCCGTGTCCTCGGCGCTGGGATCGCCCGTCTTCGAGGCGCCGACCGTCGCGGTCAGCTTCTCGACGAAGTCGTCGTAGAGGTCGTCGACGACGATGAAGCGCTTGGCGGCGTTGCAGGACTGGCCGGTGTTGTCGAGCCGCGCTTCGGCCGCCGACTGAACGGTCGCGTCGAGGTCGTCGGTGCCGAGCAGGATGAACGGGTCGGAGCCCCCGAGCTCGAGCACGACCTTCTTCAGGTTGCGACCGGCGATCTCGGCGACAGCGGCACCGGCACGCTCGGAGCCGGTGACCGAGACTCCGTGCAGACGCGGGTCGGCGATCACCCACTCGATCTGCTCGTTGGTGGCGTAGATGTTCTGGAACGTGCCCTCGGGAGCGCCGGCGTCGTCGAAGATCTGCTGGATCGCCTCCGCCGATTGCGGGCACTGCGGCGCGTGCTTGAGCAGGATCGGATTGCCGATCACCAGATTGGGCCCGGCGAAGCGGGCCACCTGGTAGTACGGGAAGTTCCAGGGCATGATCCCGAGCAGGACGCCGAAGGCGCTGCGGCGGACGATTGCGGTGCCCTCTCCCGCGAACCCCTTGACCGGTTCGTCGGCCATCAGATCCTCGGCGTTGTCGGCGTAGAAGGCGTAGATTTCGGCCGCGAAATCGACCTCGCCCAGGGCCTGCTCGATCGGCTTGCCCATCTCACCGACGATGATCTCGGCCAGCTGTTGGCGACGCTCGCCGTGCAGCTCGCCGACCTTGCGGACCAGAGCGGCGCGCTCGGCCACGGTGGAGGATCCCGACCAGGTCTGCGAGGCGGCGGCGGCGCGGTCGATCGCGGCGCGCAGCTCCGCGTCGGTGATCTCCGGGTACTCCTTGATCGTCTCGCCGGTCGCTGGGTTGACTACCGCGTAAGTGCTCATTCAGCTCTCCCTCTTGCTCTCAATTTGAAGGTTCGAGGCCGAGGGCGTCCTCGACCGGTACGTAGTCCATACCCACTCCCTCGGCAACCGCCGCATGGGTCACCTTGCCGGCCGCCACGTTGACCCCCGGCCGCAGGCCAGGGTCGCGGCGGATCGCCTCGCCGACACCGAGGTCGGCGAGCGCGATCGCGTAGGGCAGGGTGGCGTTGGTGAGCGCGTGGGTCGAGGTGATCGGGACCGCGCCGGGCATGTTGGCGACGCAGTAGTGGGTGATCCCGTCGACCTCGAAGGTCGGGTCGCGGTGGGTGGTCGGCCGCGAGGTCTCAAAGCAGCCGCCCTGGTCGATCGCGACGTCGACCAGCACCGCGCCGGGCTTCATCAGCGCCAGTTGATCACGGCGGATCACGAAGGGGGCGCGAGCGCCGTGGACGAGCACGGCACCGACCACGAGATCGGCCCGCGGCAGCATCTCCTCGACCGCGAGCGTGGTCGAGTAGACGGTCGAGCAGCGGCCGCCGAAGGCGACTTCGAGCTCGCGCAGACGGTCGATCGAGCGGTCGAAGACGAAGACGTCGGCTTCCATCCCGATCGCGATGAAGGCCGCGTTCATACCGACCACGCCGCCTCCGATCACCATCACGTTGGCGGCGGCTACACCGGGAACGCCACCGAGCAGGATGCCGCGGCCGCCGAGCGGCTTCTCGAGCATGAAGGCGCCGGCCTGGGTCGCGATCTTGCCGGCGATCTCGCTCATCGGCGCCAGCAGCGGCAGGCGCCCGTGCGCGTCCTCGACCGTCTCGTAGGCGATACAGGTGGCGCCGGAGGAGCAGAGGCTGCGGGTTTGATCGGGATCGGGAGCGAGGTGCAGGTAGGTGAAGAGGAGCTGCCCCGGCCGCAGCATCTCGATCTCGCTCTGCTGCAGCTCCTTGACGTGGAGAATCATCTCCGCCGCCTCGAACAGACTGGCGGCATCGGCGACGATCCTCGCCCCCTGCGCCTCGTACTCGGAGTCCGCGATCGCGCTGCCATCGCCGGCGCCGGCCTGGATCAGCACTTCGTGGCCGTGGTCGTTCATTTCGCGCACTCCGGCCGGGGTGATCGCGACCCGGTACTCGTCGGCCTTGATCTCGGTGGGCACTCCGATCCTCATGCAACCAACTCCCTTGCTCGTAGGGCCAGCCAGAACTCGATCCGGTCGTGGGCGCGCGAGAGGTCGCGGCCGGTCAGCTCCTCGATTTTGCGCATCCGGTAGCGCAGCGTGTGGCGGTGGCAGTAGACCTCGCGCGCAGCTCGCTCCCACTGGCCGTTCTGCTCGATGAACGCCTCCAGCGAGCGCAGCAGCTCGCCGCCGTACTCCTCGTCGCCAGCCTCGATCGGGCCGAGCACGCTGTCGCAGTAGAGCGCCAGCGCATCGTCGTCCTGAATCGAGAGCAGCAGCGTGAAGGCGCCGAGGTCGCGCCAGGAGGCGACCTCGGGGGCGTTGCCGTTGTCGAAGGCGGTCGCCTCGAGCGCACAGCGAGCCTCGTGGAAGGAGTGGCGCAAGGCCTCTGGCGCGGCCGGGCGGCTGGCGGCGGCGCGGATCAGGCCGCGATCGGGTCGCAGCGCCCGGCGGGCAGCGGCGGCGACATCGATCGGGTCACGGTCGGCGGCGTCGATCACGGCGCAGAGCAGTTCGCGGCCTCCGGTCGCGAAAGGCGCCACCACCGCCGGGCAGGCGGCGGCGGCCAGTGCCCGTTCCAGGGCCGAGGTCGCGGCCGCGGGATGTTCGAGCGAGAAGACCAGCACCGCCGCTTCCTCGCCGATCCCGAAGGGCTCGAGCCGTCGCCGCAGCTCGGTCGGCTCCATGCGACCACCGAGGGCGCCGGCTAGGACGTCGCCGGCGAGCCGGCGCTCGGTCTCGCGGGCGACCCGGCGGCGCATCAGCTCCAGCGCCACCACCGCGACCGCCTGTTGCAGGATCAACCGCTCGAAGTCGCCGAGCCCGCCGGAGTCGCGGACGATCACCACCCAGGCCTGCGGCGGGCCGCCGCCGGGCGAGACCACCGGGTGGGCCAGCGCCCGGCCCGCGACCGAGGAGTGCGAGGGCACGAATGGGTGGCCGTCGCCGGAGTGCCCGAGCGCCTCTTTGCGGATGCCGGCGATCGCGTCGGCGGAGAGCTGGCGGCGGAAGCCGCGGCCGGCGAGGCGATCGCCGCGGCCATCGAGGATCGCCACCGTGCCGCCGACCGCCGAGGCGATCGTCGCCGCGATTTCCTCCAGCCCGCGCTCCTCCAAGACCAGCCGCTCGAGTCGGCGCTGGACGGCGATGCCGCGCTGCAGGACCTCGTACTGCTCGTTGACGAGCCGGGCGAAGGCTTTCTCGGTGATCGCGATGAACGGGGTCGAGTAGGGCACCTCGAAGAGCGGGAACTCGCGCTCGTCGGCCTCTTCGACCATCGCGGCGGGCACGCTGTCGTGGCTGAAGCCGGTGCCGATCCCGAGCCCGGCCAGGTTGGAATCGGCGAGCAGGCGCACGAACGAGCGCTGCTTGGCGGCGGTGTCGAGCGGGATACCCGTGGTCAGCATCAGCTCCCCGCCGGAGAGCCATGGCGTCGGGTCCTCGAGCTCGGAGATGTGGACCCAGCGGACCGGCGAGGCCACAGCTTTGGCACCCGCCGCAAGTTCGAGGTCGAGCTCGTCGAGCAGGCTCTGGACCGTGAGCACCGGGCTCCTAACGGACGACCTGGTCCCAGGCCTCGGTCAGCACCGCGCGAAGCACGTCGTGGATCTCTTCGAACTGCTCGGTGTCGGAGATCAGCGGCGGCGCCAGCTGGATCACCGGGTCGCCGCGGTCGTCGGCGCGGCAGATCAGGCCGCGCTTGTAGAGCTCGCCGGAGAGGAAGCCGCGCAGCAGGTGCTCGGCCTCCTCGTCGTTGAAGCTCTCTTTCGTGTCCTTGTCTTTGACCATCTCGATCGCCTGGAAGAAGCCGGCGCCGCGGACGTCGCCGACGATCGGGAGGTCGCGCAGCGTCTCCAGCATTCCCCGGAACTCGTCCTCCTTGGCGAGCACGTGGCCGCAGAGGTCCTCTTTCTCGAAGACGTCGAGGTTGGCCATCGCGATCGCCGCTGCAACCGGGTGGCCGGCGAAGGTGAAGCCGTGGGAGAAGGACGCGTCGCCCTCCATGAACGGCGCCGCCACCGTGTCGGAGGCGATCATCGCCCCCATCGGGGCGTAGGCCGAGGTCAGCGCCTTGGCGACGGTGATGATGTCCGGCTGGTAGCCGAAGCGTTCGCAGCCGAAGTAGTGGCCGAGCCGGCCCCAGGCGCAGATCACCTCGTCGGAGATCATCAGCACGTCGTAGCGGTCGCAGATCTCGCGCACCTGCTGGAAGTAACCGTCGGGAGGGACGAAGCAACCGCCGGCGTTCTGGACCGGCTCGAGGATCACCGCGGCGACCGTCTCCGGCCCCTCGAAGACGATGCGCTCCTCGATCGCGTCGGCGGCGAAGGTCGGCTCGCGCTCCTCCGGCCAGCGGTAGACGTTGGTGTTGGGGACGTGGCAGCCACCCGGCGTCATCGGTTCGAACTGGGACCGCAGCTCGGTGATCCCAGTCGCCGAGAGCGCTCCCATCGAGGTGCCGTGGTAGGCGACCTCGCGGGCGATCAGCTTGTGCTTCTGCCCTTTGCCGTGCATGCGGTGGTAGTTGCGGGCCAGCTTCAGCGCCGACTCGACCGCCTCCGAGCCGCCGTCGGTGAAGAAGACGCGGTTGAGCTCGCCCGGCGCCAGCGAGGCGATCCGCGCCGCGAGTTCGATCGCCCGCGGGTGCGCGTAGCTCCACAACGTGTAGAAGTCGAGCTCCTCGACCTGGCGCGCCGCCGCTTCGCCGTACTCGCTGCGGCCGTGGCCGGCGTTGACGCAGAAGAGGCCGGAGAGGCCGTCGAGATAGCGGTTGCCGTGCTCGTCGAAGACGTAGCAACCCTCGGCCCGGGTGATGATCGGGATCTCGTGCTCGGCGTCGTAGCCGCCCATGCGCGAGAAGTGCATCCAGAGGTGGCGCCGTGCCAGCTGCTGGAGCCCGGTGTCAACTGACTGCGACGCGGCGGTGGCCATGCGGATCTCCTCTCGTACTACGACGTTATGGATAAAGCTAGAGCCCAGATGGGACTGGCGCAAGTGGTCGGTAGGTGAAGTAAGCGGGTCTCCGCTTGTACACCGAGTACAAGTGCCCGCTGTGCTTTTGGGACATTCGCCACTTGCGCTGGTGTCCGCCTGGGCATACGGTCGGCCGATGGAGAGCGCATCGGTGCCGCCGCCCAGCTCCACCCCGCCGCGCAGCGGCGTCGAAGACAAGGGGCTGAAGAAGAACGCGATCGGGTTCGTCTCCAGCGTCGTCATCGGGGTCGCCTCCACCGCCCCGGGTTACAGCCTCGCCGCCACCCTCGGCTTTGTCGCTGCCGCGGTCGCCTTCCAGGCGCCGGCGATCCTGCTGATCAGCTTCGTGCCGATGTTCCTGGTCGCTGCCGGCTACTACTACATGAACAAAGCCGACCCGGACTGCGGCACCAGCTTCTCCTGGGTGACCAAGGCGATGGGCCCGCAGCTCGGCTGGATCGCCGGCTGGACGATCGTGGTCGCCGACATCATCGTGATGGCGAACCTGGCGCAGATCGCCGGCATCTACACCTTCGAGCTGTTCGGGATGACCGGCGCCGCCGAATCGACCGCTGCGGTAACCGCCGTCGGCGTGCTCTGGATCGTCTTGATGACCTCGATCGTGGTGATCGGGATCGAGCTCTCCGCCCGCACCCAGGTCGGGCTGCTCGGCGCCGAGGTCATCACCCTGGCGCTGTTCGCGATCGTCGCCCTCTACAAGGTCTACACCGGCGACGCCGGCCCCCACGCGGTCCACCCCAGCCTCGACTGGATCAATCCATTCTCGCTCAGCCCCAGCGAGATCTCGGCCGGGATGCTCTTGGCCGTTTTCATCTACTGGGGATGGGACACGACCGCGACCGTCAACGAGGAGACCGAGGACTCCAGCGAGGCACCGGGCAGAGCGACCGTGATCAGCACCCTGATCCTGCTCGGGATCTACCTCGTCGTCGCCTTCGCCGCGCAGGCCTACGACGGCGTCCAGGGCCTTACGGCGGAACCAGAAGACGTGCTCAGCCACCTCGGCGCCGAAGTCTTCGGGTCGCCCCTGGACAAGATCCTGATCATCGCCGTGCTGACCTCTGCCGCGGCCTCGACCCAGACGACGATCCTGCCGACGGCGCGGACGACGCTCTCGATGGCGCGGGCCCACGCAATGCCGAAGAGCCTCGGCAAGGTCCACCCCCGCTACCTAACCCCGCACGTCTCGACGATCCTGATGGGGACCCTCTCGGTCCTCTGGTACGTCGGACTGACCCTGGTCAGCGAAGACATCCTCTTCGACTCGCTCGCCGCGCTCGGCTTGATGATCTCCTTCTACATCGGCCTCACCGGCTTCGCCTGCGCCGTGTACTACCGCCACGAGCTGCTGCACAGCGTCAAGAACTTCTTCTTCATCGGCCTCGGCCCCGCCTTCGGCGGCGCGATCCTCTTCTACCTGCTGGTCAAGAATGGGATCGAACTCTCCGACCCGGCCAACTCGGAATCGGGCAACGCCTGGTTCGGGATCGGGCCGCCGCTGGTGATCGCGGTCTTCTTCCTACTGCTCGGGGTGGTGCTGATGTTCATCCAGTGGAAGAAGTTCCCTGAATTCTTCCGGCGCAAGCCCGAGGTTGTTCCCGCCGGCTTCCTCGAGGGCGAAGCGCCGCCGCCGGAACCGACCGGGGCCGCGGAGGATGAGGTCTGATGGCTGACATCGTCGTTGGCTTCGACGGATCGGGTTGCGGCGAGCGCGCTCTGGCCGAGGCGCTGGAGCTGGCCGAGGCGCTGGAGGACCGTGTGGTTGTCGTCTTCGGCTACGCCCCCCCGGGCCTGTGGGGAGGCGAGATCGCCGACCACGAGGAGGCGATCGAGGAGCTCGGGGAGAAGGTCGTCGCGCAGGCGCAGGCTCAAGCTGCAGCCCGCGGGATGGAGATCGAGATCGAGCTGATCGCCAAGAAGGCGGCCGACGCGCTGCTCGATGCCGCCGAGCGCCACGACGCGCGGATGATCGTCGTCGGCAGCTTCGGCGACCCACCGCTCAAGGGCGTGATCCTCGGCTCGACGCCGAACAAGCTCTTACACCTGTCGGAGCGGCCGGTGCTTGTGGTTCCAGCGGATAAATAGCGGCGGGGCGGGTAGCCGACGCGACGGAAGGGAAGAAGCCATTCCAATGGATGCAGAGTCAATCCCCAGCGTCGAGTTGAGAGGCGTGACCAAGCGCTTCGACGACTTCGTCGCGGTCGACGATCTCGACCTCACCCTCGGCAGCGGCGAATTCTTCACCCTGCTCGGCCCGAGCGGCTGCGGCAAGACGACGACGTTGCGGATGATCGCCGGCTTCGAGCAGCCGAGCGTGGGCGAGATCAAGATCGAGGGCACCGACGTCGCCGGGCTGCCGCCGCACAAGCGCCCGACCAACACCGTCTTCCAGAGCTACGCGCTCTTCCCCCACCTCAGCGTCGAGGACAACGTCGCCTTCGGGTTGAAGCGCCAGAAGGTCGGCAAGGACGAGATCGCCGAGCGCGTCGCCGCCGAGCTGCAGCGGGTCGGGCTCGCCCAGGAGGCACGGCGCAAGCCGGCGCAGCTCTCCGGCGGCATGCAGCAGCGGGTGGCGCTGGCCCGGGCGCTGGTCAACCTGCCGAAGGTGCTGCTGCTGGACGAGCCGCTCGGAGCCCTCGACCTGAAACTGCGCAAGGGACTGCAGGTGGAGCTGAAACGGATCCAGCGCGAGGTCGGAATCACCTTCGTCTACGTCACCCATGACCAGGAGGAGGCGCTGACGATGAGCGACCGGATCGCGGTGATGAACCGCGGCCGGATCGAGCAGATCGACGGCGCCGAGGAGGTCTACGAGCGGCCGACGACGACCTTCGTCGCCGGCTTCATCGGCGTCTCCAACCTGATGCCGGGAACCGTCTCCGCACCCGGGACGGTGAAGCTCGACAGCGGGCCCGAAGTGGCGGGCAACACGGAGCCGCTGAGCGCCGGCCAGGGCTGTGCCGCGGTCGTGAGGCCAGAGAAGCTGCGGGTCGAGCTGGCCGGCGACGCCGCGCCGGCCGACGGTACGCCGCGGGTCGAGGGCATGGTCGAGAGCTCCCTCTACCTCGGGACCGCTACCCAGCTCGTCGTCGACCTCGGCGAGGACGTACGGATGACCGTCCTGGTCCCGAACGCCGACGAGGCGGCGCGGCAGCAACTGCCTGGAGCGGGCGCCCGCGTCGTCCTCAGCTGGGAGCCCGAGCACATGCACGTGGTGACCGAAACCCCGGCCGAAAGAGAGGCTGAGCCGGTAGCGCCCGGAGGGGTCGAGGGGGATTGAGGTGAGGCGGTCGCGAACCCGCGCTGCCCTTGACCTGGCGCTGGCCGCGAGCGCGACGATCGTGCTATCGCTGACCGTCTGGGCATGTGGCGGGACGATCGGCGGGATCGCCAACAACCCGGTTGAAGTCGCCAAAGGCGGCCCGGTCGAGGGCGACCTGACGATCTCCAACTGGCCCGGCTACATCCAGCCCAACGAAAAGGGCCAGGAAGGGACGGTCGCCCAGTTCGAAAAAGCGACCGGGGTGAAGGTCGACTACATCGAAGACGTCAACGACAACAACGCCTTCCTCGGCAAGCTTCGCCCGCAGCTGGAAGCGGGCGAATCGGGTGACCGCAGCATCATGGTCGTCACCGACTGGATGGCGAAACAGATGTTCGACTTCCACTTCCTGCAGGAAATCGAGCCCGAGTCGATCCCGACGGTTTTCAAGAACATCGTCCCCAGCCTGAAGAACCCCGCCTTCGACCCGGGGCGCAAGTTCTCGATCCCGTGGCAGACCGGGATGACCGGGATCTGGGTCGACACCGCGGCCGCCCCGGAGATCAAATCCGTCAACGACCTCTTCGACCCGAAATACAAGGGCAAGGTGACGATGCTCGAAGAGATGCGCGACACCGTGCCGCTGGTGATGAAGGCCGAAGGCGTCGACTTCGACGAGGCGACCAACGAGGACTGGCTGCAGGCGATCGAGAAAATCGAAGGCGCGGTCCAGTCCGGGCAGATCCGCCGCTTCACCGGCAACGACTACACCGAGGAACTCACCGCCGGCAACATCGTCGCGGCGATCGGGTGGTCGGGTGACGCCTCGCTGATCGCGAACCCGGACGCGGAATGGCGGATGCCCGAACAGGGCTGCGTGATCTGGTCGGACAACATGGTGATCCCGGTCGGCGCCCCCAACGTCGGCGCCGCCTTCGGCTTCATGGACTTCGTCTACGAGCCGAAGGTCGCCGCCGGCCTGACCGAATACATCACCTACATCTCGCCGGTCAAAGGCGTCGCGAAACTGGTGGCGCCCGAACTGGCGGAAGACCCGCTCGTTTTCCCCAGCCAGGAGTTCCAGAAGAACTGCTCGATCCAGGACTCGCCGCCGGACCCCGAAGAAGTCTCGAAGGTCTGGGCTGACGTGGTGGCCGGCTGATGAGCTGGAGCAAGAGACTCGTCCCCTACTGGCTGCTCGGCCCGGGCCTGCTCTGGCTGATCCTGTTCTTCGTCGTGCCGCTGTACTTCATGGGTGAAATTGCCCTGCGGTCGGGCACGCCGACGGTTGGCTTCACCTTCACCTGGGAGTGGTCCAACTTCCCGGACGCCCTCGACGGCAACACCGAACAGATCCTCAGGTCCTTCTACTACGCCGGCGCCGCGACGGTGTTGGCGCTGTTGATCGGCTACCCGCTGGCCTACGCGATCGCTTTCCGCGCCGGTCGCTTCCGGACCCTGCTGCTGTTCGCCGTGATCGCGCCGCTCTTCACCACTTACCTGATCCGGACGATCGCCTGGAAAACGATCCTCTCCGACTCCAGCCCGATCGTCGACGCGCTCGAATTCCTCTCGCTCGCGCCCGGCGACGGCCGCGTCCTCGCCACCTCGGGCGCCGTCATCGCCGGCCTCACCTACAACTTCCTCCCGTTCATGATCCTGCCGCTGTACGCGAGCTTGGAGCGGCTCGACGGCCGCCTGATCGAGGCCGCCAAAGACCTCTACTCATCACCGTTCACCGCCTTCCGCAAGGTGACCCTGCCGCTAACCATGCCGGGAATCGTCGCCGGCGTCCTGCTCACGTTCATCCCCGCCTTCGGCGATTACATCAACGCGCAACTGCTCGGCGGCCCGCAGCAGCAGATGGTCGGCAACGTGATCCAGCTGCTCTTCCTCAACCAGCGCGAGTACCCGGAAGCCGCGGCGCTCTCGTTCCTGATGATGGCGGTGATCCTGGTCATCGTCAGCCTCTACATCCGCTTCGCCGGAGTCGGTGCCTTCATGGGCGACGACGAGACGGAGGAGAGCTGATGAGCGGTGCCGCAAAGGCCTGGGCCTGGCTCCGCCAACAGGCGCTGCCGATCTACGCCGTGGTCGCGACCCTGTACCTGCTGGTCCCGATCTTCGTGATCGCCCTGTTCTCGTTCGGTGCGACGCCGAAAGGGAAACTCACCTTCGCGCTCGACGACGGCTTCACGCTCGAATACTGGGAAACGATGTTCGACATCCCGGAGCTGAACGAAGCCCTGGTGACCAGCATCGAGCTGGCGGCGCTGGCGACGGTGATCGCGACCGCGATCGGAATGGCGATGGCGATCGCGCTGGTCCGCCACAAATTCAGCGGCCGCCGGATCGCCAACCTGCTGATCGTGATCCCGATGGCGACCCCGGAGGTGGTGATCGGGGCGGCGCTGCTCTCGATGTTCGTCTACGCCGCCTTCTCGCTCGGCTTCGAGACGCTGCTGGTCGCTCACGTGATGTTCTGCATCAGCTTCGTCGTCGTCGTCGTCCGCTCGCGACTGATCGGGTTCGACCGCAAGCTCGAGGAGGCGGCGGCCGACCTCGGCGCCACCCCGTTCCAGACCTTCCGCCTGGTCACCCTGCCGCTGATCGCGCCCGGCGTCGTCGCGGCCGGCATGCTCGCCTTCGCGCTCTCGATCGACGACTTCGTGATCTCCAACTTCAACTCGGGGACGACGGTGACCTTCCCGCTCTACGTCTACGGGGTCAGCCTGCGCGGCATCCCGGTCCAGGTCAACGCGATCGCCACCCTGCTCTTCCTGGTCGCCAGCATCGCCGCGATCGGGGTGATGTGGCAACAGCGCCGCGCCGAGCGCATGGCCTCCGTAGCCCCCGACGCCCCGGCCTCCTAACCACCCCGGGTTAGCGGCCGATGTGGAAGCCGATCAGCTTGGGGATGCCGGCGACGGCGGAGGCGATCTTGCCGGGGGCGCGGCCGGCCATCTCGGCCTCCTCCTTGGCGAGGATGCCGAGCCGGATCGCCTCACCGCCGATCCAGTGGAAGGGCTCGGGCGGGACGTGGTTGACCTTGGGATCGACGAAGGCGAGCGCGGTGCTCTCGTCGCGGCGGCCGAGCGCGAGGGCGGCGAGGGTGCGGCCGACCATGTTCGAAGGCCCAACCCCGTTGCCGGTGTAGCCGGCGGCGGCGAAAGCACTACCCCGGGGCTGGCGGAGGACCATCGGCAGGTGCGAGGGAGAGGCGTCGATCGGACCGCCCCAGGCGTGGGTGATCCGCTTGCCGGCGAGGCCGGGGAAGTAGTCGAGGAGATGGGCGTGGATCGCGGCGACGACATCGCGGTCGAGCTCAGAGCGGCCGCCGAGGCGGGCGCCCATCGCGATCCGGCCACCCCCCCAGCCGAACGCGACGCGCCCGTCGGGAGTGGTGCGGAAGTAGTGCAGGAGGGCGCGGCCGTCGGTGATGCACTCGCCCCCGGTCCAGCCGATTTCCTCCAAGAGCTCCGGCACCGGCTCGGTCAGGACGATGTGCGACGAGGCAACCGAGAGGCGCCCACGCAGCGGCCCGTGGCGCCCCTTGGCGGCGGCGCCGATCGCCAGCACCGCCCGCTGCGCCCCCACGACGCCGCCCTCCGTCCGTGCCTCGACCCCGTCATCGGCTTCGCGGAACGCGCGCACCGGCGAGCGCTCGTAGATCTCGACCCCGGCCGCGAGCAGGCGCTCGCGCAGGCCCAGCGCCAGCCGTGCCGGCTGCACGCTGGCCGAGCTCGGGCAGGTGGCGCCGGCGCGCAGGGCCGGCGAGGCGCAGCGGGCGGCGACCTCGGCGACGCTGAGCTCGCGCACCGCCTCGGGCGCGCCGAGCTCACGGCAGGTCGCGACGGCTTCGTCCCAGGTCCCGTCGTGGGCGGCGGCGGTGGAGACGTGCAGGTACTCGGCGGGCCGCCACCAGGCGTCGACCTCCTGCTCGGCGCAGAAGGCGCCGATCCGCCCGACCGCGGCTTCGGCGGCACGGGCGACGGCCAGCGCCGGCTGCGCCCCCCAGCGCTCGCGCATCGACGGCAGCGAGTACCACATGCCGTTGCAGAAGCCGCCGTTGCGACCGCTCGGGCCGTGCCCGCAAAGCTCCGACTCCAGCAGAACGACGCGGGCCTCGGGCTCGAGCTGCTTCGCGTACCAGGCACTCCAGAGGCCCGTGTAGCCGCCGCCGAGGACGAGCACGTCGGCCTCGATCCGATCCGCGAGCGCGGGTGCCGCCGCCACCGGTCCAGCCTCCGCCAGCCAGTAGCCGAGTCTCGTGTGCTCCATCGCCCACAGTCTCGCGCACGCGGCGCCCACGACTGCGCTGAAATCGCCGCAGCAGGCACACCGCGCAGGCGTACACTCGGATCGATGCCCGATCGCGATCAGGACACGACCCCGTTCGTCGATGCCCTGCTCGCCTACTCCGCCCGCAACCCCGGCCGCTTCCAGGTGCCCGGCCACAAGGGCGGCGCCGGCGCCGACCCGGCGATGCGCGAGCTGGTCGGCGAGGCGGGCCTGCGCAACGACATCCCCTCGGTCACCGAGGGGGTCGACATCGGCCCCGAACCGACCCCGTTCCAGCAGGCGCAGCTGCTCGCCGCCGGCGCCTGGGGCGCGCGCCGCACCTGGTTCCTGATGAACGGCGCCTCGCAGGGCAACCACTGCGCCTGCCTGGCGCTCGCCCACGGGGGCAACCGCGTCGTCGTCCAGCGCAACGTCCACTCCTCGGTGATCGACGGCCTCGTGCTCAGCGGCATGCGCCCGACCTTCGTCTCGCCGCAGCTCGACCCGGAGCTCGGGATCGCCCACGGCCTCACCCCCGACTCGCTCGCCGCCGGGCTCGACGAAACGCCGGGGGCGGTGGCGGCGATGGTCGTCTCCCCCACCTACTTCGGCGCCTGCGCCGACGTCGCCGCGCTGGCCGCGGTCGCGCACGAGCGCGGCGTGCCGCTGGTCGTCGACGAGGCTTGGGGCGCCCACCTGCATTTCAGCGACCGGCTGCCGACCGACGCCCTCTCCTGCGGCGCCGACCTCGTGACCTCCTCGACCCACAAGATCGTCGGCAGCCTCACCCAGGCGGCGATGCTGCACCTCGGCCACGGCGGGCGGATCGACGCGGCCGTGGTCGACCGCTGCGTCAGCCTGGTCGAAACGACCAGCCCCAGCGGCCTGCTGACCGGCTCGCTCGACGCCGCCCGCCGTCAGGCGGCGGTGCACGGGGCCGAGCTGCTGGAGGAGACGCTGACCGCGGTCGCGACGACCCGCGAGGCGGTCAAATCGATCCCCGGCCTCGGCGTGCTCGACGAGGCGCTGGTCGGGCAGCCGGGGATCTCCGGCTGGGACCCGCTGCGGCTCTCGATCGACGTCCGCGGCACCGGCTCGACCGGCTACAAGCTGGCGAAATCGATCTTCTACTCACACGGGATCGACCTCGAGCTCTACTCCGAGAACGTCGTCGTCGCGATCTTCGGGCTCGGCGAGCCCGCCGCGGCAGCCGGCGAGCGCCTGGTCGGCGCCCTGCGCGAGGCGGTCGCCGAACTCAGCGCCGAGCCGGGGGACCCGCAGGAGAAGCTGGCGCCGCCGCCGCCCTGGGGCGAGCTGGTGCTGACCCCGCGCGAGGCCTTCCTCGGCCCGCAGGAGGTGATCCCCTTCGACGCCGCCGCCGACCGCATCGCCGCCGAGGGCCTCGCCGCCTACCCCCCAGGCATCCCCAACGTGCTCCCCGGCGAGCGGCTGACCGCGGAGACGCTCGACTACATCCGCGAGAGCGTCGCCCACGGCGGCTACGTCCGCGGTGGCTCCGACCGCGAGCTGAAGACGCTGCGGGTCAGCAAGTAGGTAGGCCGGCGCGGGCGATGATCTAGGTTTCTCCCATGGCCTCCTACGACGCGATCGCCGAGCTGCCGCTGGAGATCGAGTCCTGCTCCTTCGAGGGGCTGGAAATCGTCCTCGGCGAGTTCGAACGGCTGACGACGCTGATCAAGTTCAGCGGCGGCGGCCACGAGGGGATCGGCGAAGACGTCACCTACGACGCCGTCGACCATGTCGCCCAGCAGGGCGCCGGCCCGCCCGAGGGCCTCGCCGGCAGCTTCAGCTTCGACGGGTTCTCCAAACACCTCGACGGGATCAACCTCTTCCCGGCGGCGGAGCCGCAGCGTGACATCTCGGTCGACTACCGCCGCTGGGCCTTCGAGTCGGCGGCGCTGGACCTGGCGCTGCGGCAGGCGGGAACCAACCTGGCGGCGATCCTTGGCCGCGAGCCGAAGCCGCTGAACTTCGTCAACTCGATGCGGCTGGCCGGCTTCGAAGAGGGCGCCAAGTCCTCGATCGAGCCGCTGCGGGAACGGCTCGCGGTCTACCCGACGCTGCGCTTCAAGCTCGACCCCTTCAACGACTGGGACGACGAGCTGATCGACGCCCTGGTCGAGACCGGCGCCGTCGACTCGCTCGACCTCAAGGGCTTCTACAAAGGCACCCCGGTCGACGTGATCACCGACCCCGAGCTCTACGCGAAGCTGATCGAGAGATTCCCCGACGCCTGGCTCGAGGACCCGGACGTGACCGACGAGACCAGGCCGCTGCTTGACCCCGTCTCCGAGCGGGTCACCTGGGACGCACCGATCCACTCGATCGGCGACATCGAGGCGATGCCGTGGTCACCCCCGAAGACGGTCAACGTCAAGCCTTCGCGCTTCGGCCCGATCTCCCGCCTCTTCGCCGCCTACGACTACTGCGAGGAGCGCGGGATCGGCGCCTACGGCGGTGGCCAGACCGAGCTTGGTCCCGGCCGTGGGCAGATCCAGTACCTGGCCGCGATCTTCCACCCGGACACTCCCAACGACGTCGCCCCCGGCGGCTACAACGATCCCGCCCAGGCGACCAAGCCGGGGCTCCCCTCCAGCCCGCTCGAGCCGTCGATCGACGAGCTCGGCTTCCGCTGGATCGTCTGAGCCGCTTCGGCTGGCCTAAGCGTCGCTTCGGCCGACCGAATCCGGGCTTTCGGCTACGTTCCGAGTGCCCCGATCCCCGCCGCTTGCACCGAAAGGACCCGATCCGATGGCTGACAAAAACGTCATTCCCGACAAGACTTTCGCCGCTGCGCTCAACGAGCAGATCTCAAACGAGTTCGCGGCCTCCCAGCAGTACGTGGGCGCCGCCGTCTACTACGACGCCGAAACCCTGCCCCGCCTCGCCGCCTTCTTCTACCGGCAGGCGCTCGAGGAGCGCGAGCACGCGATGATGATGATCCAGTACCTGCTCGACGTCGGCGAGGGCGTGCACGTCCCCGACATCAAGGCGGCCGAGACCACCTATTCCGACAGCGCCGCCCCGGTGAAGATGGCGCTGGAGCAGGAGAAGCGGGTCAGCGAGGAGATCTTCTCCCTGTTCGAGCTGGCGCGCGACCTCAAGGACTACCGGGCCGAGCAGTTCCTGCAGTGGTTCGTCAAGGAGCAGGTCGAGGAGGTGGCGCTGATGGGCGATCTGCTCAACGTCGTCGAGCGCTCGATCGACAACCTGCTGCTGGCCGAGGAGTACATCGCCCGCGAGAGCCTCGGCGAGGAGAGCTCGGACCCGACCGCGCCGCCGGTCGCCGGCGAGGGTCACTAGCACCGCTGGGCGACTTTCTGTCGCCTAGCGGCGGAAATCTCCAACGAGCTATCCGAGCCACCCCGCCCGTTTCCGCATCGTTTTGATGCGGCGGAACTCGGCGATGTCCTCGCGCAGGGCGGCGGGGGCGGGGGCGGGGAGAAAGCGGGCGGGGAGCGGTGACTCGGCGACCGTGCCGTCGCGGGCGCAGACGCGGTAGGCGCGGGCGCCGCGTCGGGCGGTGACGGCGGACGGCGATCCTTCGCCCTCCCAGAGCAGACCGGCGTAGTCGTCGAGCCCGTAGCCGCCCGGCATCCCGTCGGCAACCGCCTCCAGGAAGGCGGCGCGACGCTCGGGTTCGTTGTTGTAGTGGACGCAGAGGCTGCCGGAGAGCAGGCCGAGCCCGGCGGCGGCAAGCGGCTTGCCCGAGGACTTGGTGATGCCGGCCTCGAACCAGCACATGGCGCCGGCGCTCTGACCGGCGAGGACGATGCCGCGACGCCAGGCGAGGCTGAGGATCGAGGCGACGTCATGCGCCTCCCAGACCGCCAGCAGGTTGACCAGGCTGCCGCCGCCGACGTAGATCAGATCCTGTTCGAGCAGGTGGTCGCGCAGCGCCATCGGCCGCCGCCCGAGCCGGAACAGCGAGAGGTCGGAGGGCTCGCAGGAGCGCTCGCCGAAGGCGGCGTAGAAGCGGCCGATCTGCTCGGAGGTGTCGCCGCTGGCGGTCGGCAGGATGCAGATCTTCGGCCGCTCAGCGCCGCGCTCGCCGGCCAGCCGCAGCAGCAACTCACAGACGGCGCGGTCGGGGGGGCGGGAGGTGAAGTCGTGGCCGCCGAGGGCGAGGATCCGGCGCACCGCGGTGGCGGGTGCCGAGTCGGCCGGGCCGGAGCCGGCGCTGACGCGATCGGGTGGCCCCATCAGGCCGCGACCGCGGTGGACAGCGCCTCGGGGAAGGGCGCCGCTGGGACGGCCCCCTTGTCACCGAGGTAGGTGGTGGCGATCCGCATCTCCACCACCCGCTGACCGGAGACGTCGAGCCGGTAGCCGCGGGCCTCCGGCCGCGAGGCGATGACCCGGCTCAGTTCCTGATCTGTGAAGTGCAGAGCGGCGCCGTCCTCGGCGGCGTACCCGGGGCACATCCCCTCGCGCAAGAACTGGTGGTAGGACCCACGACGGCTCGACTTCGGCTCGTAATGGACGCAGTTGCTGAACGGCAGCAACCCGATCCCCTCGACCCGTTTCGGGGCGCCGTGGAAGCCGGTGACCGCCTCCGAGAACCAGCACAGCGAGCCGGCTGAGAGGCCGCAGAGGATCACGCCCGCCTCCCAGGCTTCGCGCAGGATCACGTCGATCCCATGCGCGCGCCAGACCCCGAGCAGGCTGACCACGCTGCCGCCGCCGACGTAGATCAGGTCCTGTGAGAGGAGATGCCGGCGCAGATCCTCGGGCCCCTGCTCGCGCCGGAACAGGGAGACGTGGCTGGCCTCACAGCGGTGGGCGGAGAAGGCGCGGTAGAAGCGGACGATGTAATGGTCGGCATCGCCGCTGGCCGAGGGCAGGAAGCAGACCCGCGGGCGCTCGGCCCCGGTCAGGTTGAGGACGTAGTCGTCCAGAAGCGGGTTTCCCGACTCCATCGAGAAGCCGCCGCCGCCGAAGGCGACTATCTGCCGCGGTACCGTCTTCATTACCCAATAGTCGGCTAAGCGGCCGCGGTCGACCTTGTACAGGGGTCCGAAGTTCCCCTGCCGTCGCTCGCCCGGATGTACAGGCGGTTCAGCCGCACCTCGGGCCGCCGCACCCCCAACCTCGAGCCGCTGCTCTCCCCGACCTCGGGCCGGGAGGGACGGTGGGGGTGTCCTCCTCCCTCGCTGGATTTTTCGCCCCGAACAACAAGAAGCTCTCTAGAACGGACGAGCGAAAAATTAACGCCGCTCGTACGGAGGACACCCCCACCGTCCCTCGCGAACCGGGATCGTTTCGAAGTTGACGAACGACCAGGGCCCGGAATCTCTTGCAAAAGGTCCCGAGGGACGCATCTCATCTCACGAGTCTGCAGTTGACCCCGCTATACGGGGCTAACTGCAGACTCGCGCTTTCACAGAGACGATCGAACCCTGGGAGCTAGCGGATCTTTTCGGGGGGTCTGAGGGGAGGGGTTGGGGGTCTCTCGCGCACAGCGGCGTTAATTTTTCGCTCGTCCGCTCTTGAGAGCTATCCGAGAGTCCGGGCGAAAAATCCAGCGAGCACGAGAGACCCCCAACCCCTCTCACCAAACCCCCCGAACAAAATCCGCCCCCTACCGCGGCACATAAACCCGCCGCAGCTTGTTCCGCGCCCTGTGCAGCCGCACCTTGACCGTGCCTTCGGGAATCCCGAGCTTCCGGGCGATCGCACCCTGCGTGAGGTCCTCCTGGTAGCGCATCTCCAACAGGTCGCGATCCTTTTCACTGAGCCGGCTGAGCGCCGCCCGTAAGTCCGCCAGCTCGACCGCGGCGATCACGCGGACGTCCTCAGCCCCCTCGGCCTCGGTCAGTTCGGTCGGATCAGGGCGAACGCGGGCGTGCTGGCGGAAGGCCTCGTTGCGGACGATCGTCGCCAGCCACTGCTTGCGCCGGTCGGGCTCGCGCAAGGTCGAGCGCCGACGCCAGGCGCGGAGCAGGGCATCTTGGGCTATGTCCTCGGCTTCGCTCGGATTGCTCGCGTAGCGATAGGCCATCCGGAGACAGACCCTCCGGGCCTCTCCCCACTCCCAACCATCGTCGTTTTCAGCGCGATGTGCGTGTGGAGTGCTGATCAAACGAACTTACATCGCCCATAGGTCTGGGAGGGGAGAAACCGGTGTAACTCTTTCCACCATTCTCCGGTCTTTGCGTAGTGGAGTCCAAGATCGCAGGGGAAGGGCGACCACGCTGGGCCGAGATCGCCTACCAGGCGATGGCGCCCGTGTACGACTCCTTCACCCACCAAAACGACTACGAGACGTGGTTCGGCACGCTGCTGCCGGCGCTTGAAGCGCGCGGCTTGCGCAAAGGCCGGCTGCTCGACGTCGGCTGCGGCTCGGGCAAGGCGTTCCCGCCGATGCTGCGGCGCGGCTGGAGTATCCGCGGCTGCGACGTCTCGGCCGCGATGCTGGAGCGGGCCCGGGAGCGCGGCGGGGGCGAAGTCGAGCTGGACGTCGCGGACATGCGGGAGCTGCCGGTCTTCGGCGAGTTCGAGCTGGTCTGGGCGCTCAACGACCCGGTCAACTACATGCTCAGTGAGCAGGAGCTGGTGGTAGCGCTGGCGGGAATGCGCGCCAACCTCGCCCCGGGCGGCCTGCTGCTGTTCGACGCCAACACGGTCGAGGCCTACCGCGGCTTCTTCGCCGAGGAGGTCGTGATCGAGCGCGACGGCTGGCGACTGATCTGGAATGGCCGCTCACGCGCCGACGCGCCTCCGGGAACGATCCGAGAAGCGACCTTCGAAGCCGAGCCGATCGACGACTCGGCGGGCGCGGCGATCCCGCCCGAGCGCCACCGCGAGCGCCACTTCCCCGAAGCGGAGGTGCTGGCGGCGCTGGAGCAGGCCAACCTCGAGTGCCTCGCCGTCTACGGCTTCGCCGACGGCGAGCCGCTGCACCAGCCACTCGTGGAAACCGAGCACTACAAGGCGATCTACATCGCCCGCGCAGCCTGAGCCGGCGCCGGCCTACCCAGCGGCGGCGAACCACGCGCCGAGCGCTTCCAGGCCCTGGCGCTGATCCTCGCCGCCGCCCAGCTTGGCGAACGGGCCGCTGGCCCGCATCATCATCAGCTTCAGCTTCTCGCCGTCGGTCGTACGCAGCCTCAGGGTGACGGCGGCGCCGTCCATGATCGCGGCACTGAGCGACCACCAATCGCCGCCGGCACCTTCGGACTTGGCCGAGGCGAGGCGCTCAGGGGGCAGCGAGAGCGGGGTCCCGTCGGGCTCGAACTTGCGGTTTATTCCCTGGATCAGCAGCCGCTCCGCGGTCACGCCCAGCGCCACCTGCCCGCCCTTGAAGACGCCGACCTTGGTGACGACGCAGACGCCTCGAAGCGTCTCCCCCGCCTCTAGGGACGGCTCCAGCGCCGCCCGCAGTTTCGCGCCGAGCTCATCCATCGACCGATCCTAGATCGCCAAGAGCCGAGCGAATAGATTCGCTGGACCAACAACCAACAGGAGACAGCAAATGACCGTTTCGGTAACCGGGGTCGACTTCATCACCGTCTTCGTCAAGGACTACCCGGCTGCGCAGGAGTTCTACAGCGGCCTGCTCGGTCTCGAGCACTCGGTCGACTACGAGAAAATCCCGGCCGGAGAGTACGAGACCGGCAACGTCACGCTGCAGGTCATGGACGCCGCTTCGGTCGGTCAGGAGTTCTCTCCCCGCCGCCACCCGATCGCCCTCCACGTCGACGACGTCGAGGCGGCCCGGGCCGAGCTCGAGTCCAAAGGCGTCGCCTTCCAGGGCGAGACGCTCGACAGCGGCGTCTGCCACATGGCCTTCTTCAGTGACCCCGACGGCAACGTCCTGATGTTCCACAACCGCTACGCGCCGCGGCCGGCCTGAGCGGCTCGCGTCAGGCCGGCGTCAGGCGGCCGAAGTACCCGAACCAGTTGCCGGAGTGCCCGCTGAAGCGCAGGCCAGCATCGGCGCCGAGGCGCTCGAGGCGGGCGCGGGTGGTGAAGTGGGGATCGCCGAAGAGCTCGCCGACGACTAGGCGGCCGCCGGGCTTGAGCACACGACGGATCTCCCGCAGGGCCGTGGCGGAGTCCGGGATCTCGCCGAGCACGGCGGTGAGGACCACGGCGTCGACCGAGGCGTCCTCGTAGGGCAGCGCGGTGGCGTCGCCCCGGGTCGGGACGAGGTTGGTCAGCCCGCGCTCGCCGGCGTCGCGCAGGACGTGGTCGAGAAACTCCTGCTGGAGGTCGAACAGCTCCAGCGTGCCTTCGGGACCGACCCACTCGGCGAGGTCGTGGCTGTAATAGCCGGTGCCGACGCCGATCTCCAGCAGGCGCTCGCCCGGCTGCGCTGCCAGCACCTCGCGTAGCCGCTCCCGGGTGATGATCGGGTGCGGAGCTTCAACCCAGAAGCGCTGCCCGTAAGGGCAGGCCGACGGGTTCTTGCGCCACCACAGAGCCGCGCCCAAAACCGCCGCGGCGGCAGCACCGAGCAGCAGGCGGAGGCGCATTACTCGACGCTGCCGAAGCCGACCCGGCTGGCGCCGGAGGCGATCCGCAGGAAGGCGACCTTGCCGAGGTGGACGGAGAGCACGCCGTCCTCGGTGTGGAGGTCGTGCCAGCTGCCCTTGTCGAGCTGCTTGCGAAGGTCCTTGAGGTCGTCATCGCCGAGCCGGGCGGAAACGACCTGGCCCCCCTCGAATCCGATCTCGACTCGCTGTGCTTCGGCCATCAGTGCCCTCCCGCGGGTTCGACGATCTCGGTCAGGACCCCGCCGGTGAAGCGGGGGTGAAGGAAGGCGACGCGGCTCTCGCGGATGCCGACCCGCGGCGTCGTGTCGATTGCTTTGACGCCGGCGGCGATCAGGCGCTCTAGCTCGGCATCGATGTCCTCGACGGCGTAGGCGACGTGGTGCAGGCCTTCGCCGTTCTTGGCCATGAATTTGCCGACGGGGGTGTCGGGACCGAGCGGCCGCAGCAGCTCGACGTGGCCGTCGCCGACGTCGAGCAGGACCGCCTCGACTCCCTGGGACTCGACGGTCTCGCGGTGGACCAGAGGCATCTCGAAGCCGCCCTCATAGAGCGCCAAGGCCGCGTCGATGTCTTCGACGGCAACTCCGATGTGGTCGATCCTTGCGAACACGGCGGCCAGTCTATGCGGACGCGGGCGACTCGTCCGCGTCGCCCTCGCCCTCGGCCCGGAGGATCTCCGCCAGCGCCGCCAGGCCGACCTCGAGCTGCTCGGGGGTCGGCTCCTTGGTCGCCCAGTGGCGCTGGATCTCACGGCCCGGCGCGTGGAAGGCCTCTGCCAGGGGGTCGCCGTGGTGGCGGTCGCTCCAGGCGAACATCTCGACCGCGAGCGAGGCGCCGGCGAGGCCGACGCCGGCGCGGACCGCGGAGCCCGGCTGCTCGACCAGGCGCTCGAGGGCGATCGTGCCGCCGGCCGAGAGCAGCATCATCGGCACGATCAGGTTGGAGCCGCAGCGGTCGTGCTCTTTGGGCACCGAGGCCACGTCCTCGATTCCCTGCTCGTAAGCGGCGATCGCCTTGTGCTCGACGCCGTGGTAGGCGGCGAGGTTGCGATCGCCGAGCGCGACCAGGGCGGGGACGACGCCGATCGCCTGCACCAGTCCCTCCCGCAGCGCCGTCGCCGGCGCCCGTCGCCGCAATGCCGCCGTCGCCAGCAGCGTGACGGCGGCCGCGGCCACCACGCGCCAGTCCTCGAACGGCAGCCGCGCCGCTCGCAGCCGCCGCCGCGCCAGCGGCAGCACGGCGAGCGCCTCGGCGAGTTTCACCGGCCCGCGCAGCCCCGGTGCTTTCGCGACCAGCTGTGGCGCCAGCTCCGGCTTGCGTTCGGAGGCGACCTGGATCTGCCCCTCGCCGTCGCGAACCGCGGCGGCCCAGTGGGTCGGACCGTGGATCAGGAGACCGTTGCGCAGCGCCATCCCGCCGAGTCGCAGGTTCTTGGGGTCGACGCCCGCCATCCATCCACCATAGGCGATGGCGTTTGTGCGCTCCAAAATGATGAGGGCGCCGAAGCAGTCCCGCTTCGGCGCCCTCTCCCCCCTGTCTAAATCCCGGCCGGAGACCCCCAGTCCAGGCCTCCGGCCGGTAATCGGCTCTCCCTGGCTCTAGCTTGGAAAGCCGAACCTAAAAACCCCGCCTGCGCGAGGAAGTTGCGGCGGTTGTCACGACTTGCCGAGGCGGCGGCGCAGCTCCTCCAGGCGGCGCCCCAGCTCCGCCTCGTGACCTCGGTCCGTCGGCTCGTAGAAGCGGCGTCCGGAGAGGCCCTCGGGAAGCAGCGGCTGATCGCTGACGCCGCCGGGCTGGTCGTGGGCGTAGCGGTAGCCGGTGCCGCGGCCAAGCTTCTCGGCACCCGGGTAGTGGGCGTCGCGCAGGTAGTCCGGTGGCGTCTGGGCGCCGTTGGCGCGCACCTCGGCGCGGGCCGCCGCCAACGCCTTGTACGACGCGTTGGACTTCGGCGCCATCGCCAGGTGGACCGTCGCCTGGGCGAGGTTGAGCGCACACTCGGGCAGGCCGACGCGGTCGACCGCGCGCGCTGCCGCGTCGGCGACCAGCAGCGCCTGCGGGTCGGCGTTGCCGACGTCCTCGGAGGCGAGGATGACCATCCGCCGGGCGATGAAGCGCGGATCCTCGCCGCCCTCCAGCATCACCGCGAGGTAGTAGAGCGAGGCGTCGACATCGGAGCCGCGGGTGGCCTTGATCCAGGCCGAAACGAAGTCGTAGTGGCGGTCCCCCTGGCGATCGTAGTCGAGTGCCTTGCGCTGCAGCGCGTCCTCGACCGCGGCGACGTCGATCTCCTCGCCGCCGGCCCGCTCGGCCGCCCGCTCCAGGGCCGAGAGGGCGACGCGGGCATCGCCGCCGCTGCGCTCGGCCAGCATCGCCAGGGCGGCGTCGGCGACCGGCGGCGGCTCAGCCAAGCCGCGCTCGGGGTCGGCCAGCGCCCGCCGCAGCAGCGCTTCGACCTGTTCCGGCGCCAGCGGCACCAGCTCGTAGACCTGGGCGCGGGAGAGCAGCGCCGAGTTGACCTCGAAGTAAGGGTTCTCGGTGGTCGCCCCGATCAGCGTCAGCAGCCCTTCCTCGACCGCCGGCAGCAGCGCGTCCTGCTGGGCCTTGTTGAAGCGATGGATCTCGTCGAGGAAGAGGATCGTCGGCCGTCCCGAGCCCTTGCGGCGCTCACGGGCCCGCTCGATCACGCTGCGAATCTCGGCTTTGCCGGCGTTGACCGCCGACTCCTCCTCGAAAGCACCCTCGGCGCCGGCGGCGGCGATCCGCGCCAGCGTCGTCTTCCCGGCCCCCGGCGGCCCATAGAGGATCGCGCTGTGGGGCTTGCCGCTCTCGATCGCGTCGCGCAGCGCCGAGCCCGGCCCCACCACGTGCTCCTGACCGACCAGCTCGTCGAGCGTCCGCGGCCGCATCCGCACCGCCAGCGGCGCATCCGCGGGGGGCCGTTCAACGCTGGAGGCGCTTTCGGTCCCGGTATCGAACAGCTGCTCGTCCACTGTCGCTGAGTATGAGGCCCGCGTAAGATCGAGCAATGGAGAGCGCTACGAGCATCAGAGAGTCCGTATCCACCCTGGAGTCGTTCAACCCGGCGACCGGCGAGCTGGTCGGCTCGGTGCCGACGATCACTCCCGACCAGGTGCAGGCAGTGGTCGACGACGTCGCCCGCATCCAGCCCGCCTGGGCGGAGCTATCGCTGAAGACGCGAGCCAGCTACATGCGCCGCGCCGCCGACGCGCTGCTCGACGACATCGACGAGATCGCCGAGCTGCTGGTCCGCGAGCAGGGCAAGCCGCGCGCCGAGGCCTACACGATGGAGCTACTGCCGACCGTCGACGCTCTGCACTGGTGCGCGAAGGCGGGGCCGAAGATCCTCGCCGACGAGAAGGTGCGGATGACTCAGGCCTTCACGCTCTCCAAGAGCGGCCACTTCTCCTACGAGCCGATCGGCGTGGTCGGCGTCATCGCCCCCTGGAACTACCCCTGGTCAATCCCCTTCGGCGAGGTCGCGATCGCCCTGATGGCCGGCAACGGCGTCGTCCTCAAGCCGGCCTCGCTGACGCCCCTGTTGGGGGAGCGGATCCGCTCCGTGTTCGAGAAGGGTGGGCTGCCCGAGGGACTGATCCGGGTCGTCCACGGCGGCGGTATGGTCGGCGACGCGCTCGCCCGCTCCAGCGTCGGCAAGGTCTTCTTCACCGGCTCGGTTGACGTCGGCCGCACTGTCGGCCAGGTCTGCGCCAAGGCGCTCAAGGGCTCGGTGCTGGAGCTCGGCGGCAAGGACCCGATGATCGTCTGCGCCGACGCCGACCTCGACAACGCCGTCTCCGGCGCGATCTGGGGTGGCTTCGCCAACGCCGGCCAGACCTGCTCGGGAATCGAGCGCGTGTACGTGGTGCGCGAGGTCGCCGATCGCTTCATCGCCGGCGTCGCCCGTGAGGCCGCCAACCTGCGGCTCGGCAATCCGCTCGAATGGGAGACCGAGATCGGGCCGATGACCTCCGAGGGCCAGTACGGGATCGTCGTCGAGCTGATCGACGACGCCGTCGCCGCCGGCGCCACAAAGCTCTGCGGCGGCGCCGTCGACCCCGACGGCCTGGAGGCCAATCGCTACATCGCCCCCACCGTGCTCACCGGGGTCACGCACCAGATGCGGATCATGCGCGAGGAGATCTTCGGCCCGGTACTGCCGATCGTCGTCGTCGACTCCGAGCAGGAGGCGATCGAGCTCGCCAACGACTCCGAGTTCGGCCTCGGCGCCTCGGTCTGGACCTCCGACCGCCAGCGCGGCGAGCGGATCGCGCGGCGGATCGAGTCCGGCATGGTCTGGATCAACGACCACTCCTTCAGCCACGGCGCCTGCCAGTGCTCCTGGGGCGGGATCAAGGACTCAGGCGTCGGCCGCTCGCACTCCAAATTCGGCTTCTACGAGTGCGTCAACATCAAGATGAACGCCTGGGAGCCGGGGTTCACCCGCGACTTCTGGTGGCACCCCTACGACCGCACCCTCGGCGAGGCGGTCAAGGCCTCGGCGAAGATCCTCTACGGCAAAGGCGAGACGCGAACCAGGGCGCTGCGCGAAGGCGCCGGCCCACTCCTCGCGGTGGGCCGGCGCACGCTGAAGAAGCGGCGCGTGGCGAGTTGATCGCCATATGAGCGCCTAACTCGACGCCGCGAGATCAGCCGCCGGCGATTTCCACCGTCTTCGAGGTGGCGGCGAGGCACTTGTAGATCGGGCCCGCAGTCGCCTGGGTCAACGGCTTCACTTCGGCGTAGACCTTGGCGGGGATCGTGATGTTTTCGTTCAGCGCGTCGAGGTCGGCCTTCCAGTTTCCATTGGCCTTCGACGTGCTGCGGCTGAGGACGCCGTTGCCCTTCTGCTTGAGGACGACGGTCCGTTCCCCGACGCAGTTGGAGTTCGCGGCGCTGACCTTGCCCTGGTAGCCGCTCGCGCCGAGCGTGACCGTCGAGGTCACTTTGACCGTCTGCCCGGGGCCGGCGGCGGTAACCACCGGCACCGCGACGGCCAGCGCCGCGACGAGCGCGACAGCCGCCGCCACAACTCGATTCCTCTTTTTCATCCAGGTTCTCCTTCTCGAGATTTGCTGCGCCGCTTGCCGGACAGCGCCGCGGCAGCCTAGATGATCGCCACGCATCACAATCACCTCTGAATGGCTTCTGCGCAGGAAATACCCAACCCCGCGATCGTGCTCGCCGGGCTGCGCCGCGATTTCGGCGATCGCGCCGCGCTCGACGGGGTCGGGCTCGAGCTCGCCGCCGGCGAGACCCTGGTCGTGCTCGGTCCCAACGGCGCCGGCAAGACGACGCTGCTGCGGATCCTGGCGACGCTGCTGCGCCCGAGCGGCGGCGAGGCGAAGGTGCTCGGCTGCGCGCTGCCGCGCGAGGCCTGGAAGCTGCGCGGCCAGATCGGCTACCTCGGCCACGAACCGCTGCTCTACCGCGACCTCTCCGGGCGCGAGAACCTGCGCTTCCACGCCCGCCTGCACGGCCTCGAGGGCGCGGCCGCGGAGGCGCGGATCGGCGAGCTGCTGGCGGCGGCGGCGATGGACCGGCGCGGCGACGATCGCGTGGTCGAGCTCTCGGCCGGAATGCGCCAGCGGCTGGCGATCTGCCGCTGCGTCCTGCACCGGCCGGCGCTGCTGCTGCTCGACGAGCCCGACTCCAACCTCGACGCCGAGGGGCGCGAGCTGGCCCGCGGCCTGATCGGTCCCGACACCGGCGCCACCCGGGTAGTCGTCACCCACGACCCCGAGCGCTTCCTGCCCGAGGCCGACCAGGTGCTGACGTTGGGGATCGACGAGCGGGCGGCGGTCGCGTGACCCCCTCGCGCGCCGCCTTCGCGGCGCTCCTCGGCAAGGACCTGCGGGCGGAGCTGCGCACCCTGCAGTCGCTGCCGGCGATGGCGATCTTCGCCGTCACCACCTTCGTCATCTTCCGCTTCGGGCTCGACCGCACCCAGCTCTCCGGTGACCTCGCCTCCGGCGTGCTCTGGGCGACGCTGCTGTTCGCGGCGGTACTCGGGATCAACCGCCTCTTCGTCACCGAGCGCGAGGAGGGCGGCTTCGACGCGATCCGCCTCGCCCCGATCGACCGCAGCGTCCTCTTCGCCGCCAAGGCGACGGCGCTGGTGATCTACCTGCTGGTGCTGGAGCTGATCACGGTCCCGATCTTCGCCCTCTTCTTCCTCGACTCGGTCGAGCCGCTGGTGCCGCTGCTCGCGGTGCTCTTGCTGGCCGACCTCGGCCTCGCCGCGACCGGCACCCTGATCTCTTCGATGGCGGTCAACTCTCGCGCCCGCGACCTGCTGGTTCCGTTGATCCTGCTGCCGCTGGTGGTGCCGCTGATGATCGCCGCCACCGGCGCAACCGACCCCCTGCTGGCCGTGGGCGGTCCCGGTTACGAGCGCTTCGGAACCTGGCTGATGGTCCTCGGTCTATACGATCTGATCTTCGTCTTGCTCGGCTACGCGGTGTTCGACTTCCTCCTGGAGGATTGAACCCGGCCGGGCCACCCCACCTCCCGAAGGCATGTACGGCAAAGGACTGAGACCACTCTCCATCGCCACCGTGGCGATGCTTGCCCTTTCCCTTTCGCTGGTCTTCTTCTATGCCCCGCTCGACGCCGACCAGGGTTTCATCCAGAAGATCTTCTACATCCACGTGCCGCTGGCGATCACGGCGCTGATCGGGTTCATCGTCGGCGGCGTCTTCGCTATCGCCCACCTGCGCACCGGCAACAGCAAGTGGGACGCCTACTCCTACGTCTCGATCCACATGTCGGTGATCTTCGGCGTCGCCGTCCTCATCACCGGCGCGCTCTGGGCCAAGGCCTCGTGGGGGCACTGGTGGGTCTGGGACGAGCCGACCCTGGTCAGCTTCCTGATCGTCTTCCTGCTCTACGCGACCTACTACCCGTTCCGCTACGCGATCGAGGACCGCGACCGCCAGGCCCGCTACGCCTCCGTCTTCGCCGTCGCCGCCGGCGCCTTCGTGCCGCTCAACTTCATGGCCGTGCGGATGGCCGAGCAGCTCGTGCACCCGCGCGTCTTCGCCACCTCCAGCGGCGGTCTGCCCGGCGAGATGATGCTCACCTTTCTCGCCAGCCTGGCCGCGATGGCGCTGCTCTGGGTGACCTTGGTCAAGTTCGAGCTGGCGGCCAAGAGCACCTCCGGCCAGGTCAAGCGCCTGCGCCGCGCCCTCGACGCCCCCGGCGCCGCCAACCGCTCGCGGATCGCCCCCGAGGTCAGCTGATGCTCGCGCTGCTCGCCGCCACTCCGGCGCTGCCGCTCGACGAGGCCGGCAAGTACGTCGCCGGCGCCTACGTCGTCTTCGTCGTGCTGCTCGTCGTCTACGTCGCGATCATGGCCTCGAAACTGCAGCGAATCGAGAAGGAACTGCGCGAAGTCGCTGCCTTCGCCGAGCAGCGCAAAGCCGAGCAGGAGACGGAGGAGGTAGGGGCCTGATGTCCGAGCTGCTCTGCCTCGGCGTCTCCCACAAGACCGCGCCGCTGGACCTGCGCGAGCGGCTCTCGCTGACCGAGGGCAGCGCCGTCAGCGCCCTGCGTGAGCTGACCTCGGCGGCCGGCATCCACGAGGCGGCGGCAATCTCGACCTGCAACCGCACCGAGCTCTACCTGATCGTCTCCGACCCGGTCGACGCCGAGTCGACGGCACTCGGCGTGCTCACCCGCCAGGCCGACACGCGGCCGACCGAGCTGATGGGCCACCTCTACTCGCTGCGCTCCAGCGACGCCTCGCGGCACCTGATGCGGGTCACCGCCGGGCTCGACTCGATGATCGTCGGCGAGGCCGAGATCCAGGGCCAGGTCAAACGGGCCTACGAGCTGGCGCTGGTCGAGGGCGGCACCGGCCCGATCCTCAACCGCCTCTTCCGCGGCGCCCTCGCCGCCGGCGGCCGCGCCCGCGAGGAGACCGGGATCAGTGAGAAGGGAGTTTCGATCCCCTCGGTCGCGGTCGAGCTGGCGCGGCGCTCGCTCGGCGACCTAGCCGAGCGCCGGGTACTGATGGTCGGCGCCGGCGAGACCGCCGAGCTTGTCGCCCGCGCGCTGGTCGCCCGCGGCGTCCACACCGTCTTCGTCGCCAACCGCCACTACGACCGCGCGATCGGCCTCGCCCAGACCTTCGACGGCAGCGCCGTCCGCTTCGAGGACCTGCCCGAGCAGCTCGCTGAGGCCGACATCGTCGTCAGCGCGACCAACTCGCCCCACCACATCGTCGATCGCGACGGGCTTGAACAGGTGATGGCGGCGCGACCGCAGCGGCCGCTGATGGCGATCGACATCGCCGTCCCGCGCGACATCGACCCGGAGTGCCGCGAGGTCGCCGGCGTCAGCGTCTTCGACATCGACGACGTTCAGCGGATCGTCGAGCGCAACGCCTCCGGCCGCGAGGCCGAGGCCAAGCAGGCCGAGCTGATCATCGAGGCCGAGCTCGAGCGCTTCGAGCGCTGGCTCGCTTCGTTGGAGGTGGTACCGACGATCGCGGCGCTGCGCCAGCGCGGCGACGAGGTGGTTAGCCGGGTGCTGGCCGAGAACGAGTCGCGCTGGGAGAACCTGACCGACGCCGATCGCGAGCGGATGGAAGCGATGGCGAAGGCGATCGCCTCGCGACTACTGCACGAGCCGACGCTGCGGGTGCGCCGCGCCGCCGGGGAGGAGGACGCGCACTTCCTGCTCGGGGCGCTACGCGAACTGTTCGGGGTTGACGTGCAGAACGAGCCCGGGGTCGAAGTCGAAACGCCGGGGAAGGTCACTGAGTTGCGGAGGAGCGATCCCGGTAGGGGTTCCGCTTAACTTTTTCGAGATCGCCTGCCGGCCGTCCGAGATTCGCTCTCGCGAAAAAGTGCAAGACGCTTCACCCCTACCGGGATCGCTCCTCTGGAAATGCGGCACCTTTCACCGATGATTCGAATCGCAACCCGAGGGAGCAAGCTGGCGCTGACGCAGGCGGGGTGGGTTGGCGAGTTGCTTGGGGGGGCGGAGCTGGTGGAGGTGAACTACACCGGTGAGCTCGACGACAAGTCGCGGTTCGTGCGCGGGGTCGAAGACGCGCTGCTGGCCGGCGAGGCCGAGGTCGGGGTGCACTCGGCCAAGGACCTGCCGGGGGAGCTGCCGGAGGGGTTGGAGATCGCGGCGGTGCCACGCCGCGAGGACCCGGCCGACGCCTGGATCGGCACTGGCTCCTCGCTCGCCGACGCTCCTGAGGGCGCCCGGGTCGGGACCGCCAGCCTGCGCCGGCGGGCGCAGCTGCTCGCTGCCCGTCCGGACCTGCGGGTCGAGGAGCTGCACGGCAACGTCGATACCCGTCTGCGCAAGCTGGCCGAGGGCGAGCTCGACGCGATCGTGCTCGCCGCCGCCGGCCTGCGCCGGCTCGGCCGGGCCGAGGAGATCGGCTTCACCCTCGCGACCGAGGAGATGGTCCCCGCCCCGGGCCAGGGGACGCTGGCGCTGCAGGTCCGCGCCGGCGACGAGGCGACGCTGGCGGCGGTCGAAGGCGTGACCGACCTCGAGGCGATGCGCGAGCTGACCGCCGAGCGCGCCACGGTGATGCCGCTGGGAGCCAGCTGCGCGACCCCGATCGGCGTCCACGCGTGGGTCGAGGGAGAGCGGTTGACGATCGAGTCCTTTGTCGGCCTGCCCGACGGCAGCGAGTGGCTGCGCGACCGCGTCGAGGGCGCCGCCGAGAGACCGGCCGAACTCGGTTACGAGCTGGCCCGCCGCCTGCTCTCGGCCGGCGCCGGCGAGCTGCTGGAACGAGCCGAGGCCGCCGGAGGCCCAGCATGACCATCCCGTGGTTCTTTGAGGACCTGACAGGCGAAAAAGGAACCGCGCGATGAGTGCGCGGGCCGGAGTCGTCTACCTGGTCGGCGCCGGTCCCGGCGACCCGGGGCTGATGACGGCGCGCTCGCTGGATCTGATCGCCGCCGCCGACACCATCTACTACGACCGCCTGATCCCGCCGGGAGCTCTGGGCGGCGCCCGCGAGGACGCCGAGCTCGTCTACGTCGGCAAGCAGCCGGGAGTGCCCTCGGTGCCGCAGGAGGAGATCGGCACGCGGATGATCGAGTCGGCGCGGGCCGGCCGCAGCGTCGTCCGGCTCAAGGGCGGCGACCCGTTCGTCTTTGGGCGTGGCGGCGAGGAGGGCGAAGCGCTGCGCGCCGCCGGGATCGAGTTCGAGGTCGTGCCCGGGATCACCGCCGGCGTTGCCGCCACCGCCTACGCGGGCATCCCCGTCACCCACCGCGACGACGCCTCCGCGGTCGCCTTCGTAACCGGTCACGAGGACCCCGAGAAGCCCGAGACGGCGCTCGACTGGGAGGCGCTGGCGGTCTTCCCCGGCACCCTCGTCTTTTACATGGGGGTGAAACGGCTGGAGGAGAACGCCAACGCGCTGATCGCCGCCGGGCGCGACCCCGAGCAACCTGCCGCCGCGATCGAACGCGGCACCAGCGAGCGCCAGCGGACGGTGACGGCGACGCTGCGGACGATCCACGAGGCGGTCGCCCTGGCCGAGGTGAAGGCGCCGGCCCTGATCGTGATCGGACCCGTCGTCGAGCGCCGCGGGGAGCTCGCCTGGATCGAGCGCAGGCCGCTGCACGGCAAACGCGTGATCGTGACCCGGGCGCGGGCTCAGGCCAGCGGCCTGGCGCGGACCCTGCGCCAGCTCGGAGCCGAGGTCGTGGAGCTGCCGGCGATCCGGATCGAGCCGCGCCTCGATGCCGCCGAGGTGCGCGAGGCGGCAGCCGCAATCGGCGTCTACGAGCTGATCTGCCTGACCAGCCCGAACGGGGTCGATCTGCTGTTCGAGGCGATCGCCGCCGCCGGCCTCGACAGCCGCGCGCTGGCCGGAGCCACCGTGGCCGCGATCGGCCCCGGTACCGCCCGCGCGCTCGCCAAGCGCGGAGTCCTCGCCGACGTCGTCCCCGAGCGCTTCGTCGCCGAGGGGCTGATCGAGGCGCTGGGGGACATCGACGTCGAGGGCGCCCGTGTGCTCGTCGCCCGCGCCGCCGAGGCCCGCGACGTCCTCCCCGAGTACTTCCAGGAGCAGGGCGCGGAGGTCGACGTCGTCGCCCTCTACGAAACCGTGCGCGAGCAGCCCGACGAGGATGCGGTCGCGGCGGCCCAGGCCGCCGACTACGTCACCTTCACCTCCTCCTCGACCGTGACCAACCTGACCGAGGCGCTCGGCGAGCGCTTCCCCGGCGGCGCCCGCATCGTCTCGATCGGCCCCGTCACTACCGAGGCCGTCATCGAGGCCGGCCTGAGCGTCGACGTCGAAGCCGAGCGCCACGACATCGACGGCCTCCTCGCCGCCCTCCTCGCCGACGCCGCCAAGTAGGGGAGCGCGAGTTGCCACTTACTGTCGCTCCGCGCGATCAACCGGCAACTCGCGGATGACGGTCTTCGGATCGCCCCACCGTCACTTCGCCCGCACCGACTCGACCAACACCCGTGCCCGGGAGCTGGCCGCAGCGGGGGCTCCGCACGGGACCGTGGTCACCGCCGGTGAGCAGAGCGACGGGCGCGGGCGGCAGGGGCGGGTCTGGACCGCGCCGCCGGGCGGGGCGCTGCTCTACTCCGCGCTGGTGCGCCCGCTCGGCGAGCGCCACCTGACGCTGCCGCTCGCCGTCCCGCTCGCCGTCGCCGAGGCGGCCGAGGAGCTGGCGCCCGGGGTCGAGTGCGGCGTCAAGTGGCCCAACGACGTCCTCATCGGCCGCCGCAAGCTCGCCGGCATCCTGATCGAGGCTCGCCCCCAGGACGGCTGGGCGGTGGTCGGCGTCGGCCTCAACCTCACCATCGCCCCCGACCAGTTCCCACCCGAGCTCCGCGACACCGCGACCTCTCTCGCCATTGAGTGCTCCTGCCTTTTGTCACCCACAGGGATACAAAAGGCAGGAGCACAGGCCGCGCTCTTGCGAACTGCCGCGACGGCGCTCAGCAAGAGGCTCGAAGCTTGGCTCGAGGCCGATCAGGCGGAGGTGCTGGCGGCGTGGCGCGAGCGCGATGCGCTGCGCGGGCGTGAGGTCGCCTGGGAGGGCGGCTCAGGCGTCGCCGACGGCATCGACGACCGCGGATACCTGGTCGTCGTCACCGCCGCCGGCAAGCGCGTCGCCGTCGGTGCCGGCGAGGTCCACCTCACCAGCGCCTGAGCCCGCGGGCGCGGGCGCGCCCTCATTGGCTTTTGGTTTGCGCCGTTTGCGCGGTTTGCGTTTGCGTTTTGGTTTCGCCGCGGCGCCGTTGGCCTCGTTTCCGTCCTCGAGCCGCGACTCCTCGCCGCCGTTCTGGACCTGGGACTCACCCTCGGGGGCGCTGCCGTTCTCACCCTGGCCGCCGTTGCGCTTGCCGCGTTTGCGGCGACGCTTGCCGCCTTTGGGGAAGTTGCGCAGCAGCTCGCGGGCGACGGCCGAGGGTTTCCTCGCCATCCGCATCCGCGCCCCGCGCAAGACCTCCTCGCCCTCCGGCGTGTGCGAGACCGCCGCGGCCAGCAGCGATACCGCGAGGCGGCGATCCTGTTTGCGGGAAGCGTGGACGAGGCGGCGGGCGTTGCGGCCGTGGGCGCGCCCGGAGGAGTTGACCAGCAGGCCGAGCAGGCGCTTGGTCTCCGGCCAGCGCTGGACCGCGTACTCCTCATGCAGATCACGGGTGTAGGTGGACAGTCGCCAGACCCAGGCCTGCGCCTGGTCGCGACGGCCGATCCGCTTGTCGATCAGCGCCTGCAGCAGCACCTTGGTGCCGGCGCGTTTGTCCTCGCGGCTCCAGGTGCCGACGATGTCGATCGCGTCGTCGAAGGCCTCGGCGTCGCCGAGGTCGGAGATCTCGGTCAGCGCTTTCAGCCGCAGCTGCGCGTTGCGGTTGCGTTGCACGCAGGTCAGTAGGAAGCGGCGGCGCAGCTCTTTGGTGCGGTCGTTTTGCAGCATCGCCCGCGCCCGGCGCCAGCCCTGTGTGTTGACCCGCGCGCCCGCCAGCGCCGCCCAGGCGTGCTGCTCGGGATAGTCGAGGTTCTCGACCGCGATCCGCCAGATCTCCCGTTCGAGCACCTCCATCCGTTTCTCCTCGACGTCGGAGACGGGGACGATCCGGCGCTCGACCCGGACCTTGCGCCCGCGCCCGCGGCGCACCGGCCCAACCACGATCGCGCCGCCGCGGTAGACGTCGCGATCGAGCAGGCTGTGGAGGGTGACGATCGTCTCGTCATGGGTCGTTGCCGGGTGCACGAAGTCGATCACCAGACCGGCCTCCTTGCCCGGCGCGCGCCGGGTCACACGGCCGACCCGCTGCTGGTAGATCCGCCGCGAGGCGGTCGGCGCCAGGTGCATGCAGATCGTTGCCCGCGGGCTGTTCCAGCCCTCGGCCAGCAGCATCGCGTTGCAGAGGACGTCGACGCTGCCGCGCTCGAAGCCGGCGAGGATTTCGGCCAGCTCGCGCTTCGGCGTTTCACCGGAGACGGCCTGGGCGTTGATCCCCGCATTGCGGAAGGCTTTGGCGACGTTCTTCGCGTGCTGGACGCCGGCCGTGTAGAGGACGCCCGGGACTTTGCGGAAGCGTGAGCGGTAGAGGTCGGCGATCGCGACGTTGAAGGGCTCCTGGTCGAGCAGCGCCGCCAGCTCCTCCTGGTCGAAGTCCTGGTCTACCTCGCCTTTGCGCAGCGGCACCTTGGCGATCGTCCGCACCCCCGGCCCGGGCGGGATCCGCAGGCAGCGCAGCGGCGAGATGACGCCGCGGCGGGCGGCTTGGGCGAGGTCGAAGCGCGAGGTCTGGGTCGGGAAGAGGTCGGCGACGTGGCGGGCGATCAGGGCGCCGGTCGCGGTCATTCCGATGTAGACGGGGCCATCCCAGGCGCGGATGCAGGCGCTCGTTTTCTCACCGAGCGCGGTGTGGGCCTCATCGCAGATCACCACCGCGTAGGCGTCGGAGACTTTCTTGTGGTTGCGGACGAACCACTGGTAGGTCTCGACCGTGACGGCGCCGTCGGGATCGTCGCGGCCGTCCATCAGCGGCGGCCGCAGACGCTCCTTGTAGCCACGGTCGGAGATCTCGCCGATGAACTGGTCGACGAGGTTGCGGCGGTGGGTGAGGATGAGGACGCCGCCGGTCTTGGTCGCCTCGATGAAGCCGACGGCGGCGACCGTCTTGCCGGCGCCGGTGGCATGCTCGAACCAGAAGCGGCGCGCGGCGCCGGGATCCTCCGGGGCCTCCTCGACGACCTCCTCGTCCTCGTCGGCGGGCTGTTCTTCCCAGTCTTGGGGCTCCTCATCGGGGGCGAGCTCCTCCGGCTCCTCGTCCTCGTCACCCTCCTCGCCGTCGGCGCTGGGCTCGCCAGCAGTCTCCAGCTCGGTTTCGTCGGTGTCGGGCTCGGCGCTGAGCGCGGAGGCCTCATCGTCCTCGTCGGCGACCCCGTCGGCGCCGCCAACCTGCTGCTGGGCCATCAGCTCGGTCAGGGTGCCGGAGAGCGCGTCGACCTGGTGCGGGTTCAGTTCGGCGCCGTCAAGAAGCTTCGGTGGTTCGTCGGCGAGCAGGCGCTCGAGGCCGAGCAGCAGCGAGAAGTCGCGGCGCCACTCGATCGACGGGTGCTCGGCACCGGCGTCGATCTCACGCAGGGCCGCGTCGAGTGCGCGCCGGCGAGCGGTCCCGGGCGCCAGAGCCTCCGGGCCCTCGCCGTCGAGCAGGAACGGCTCGCGGGCAAACGGAGCTGCACGCTCGATATCGGCGCTTGAGGGAACTGCCGCTGACGCGGCAACGTCGCTGGTGTTGGCCATGGAAGGCTTCTGCTGTCTGCCTCCACCGAGCACTAGACGTACGGCTGGAGGCGAGTGAACGAGGCTGCCGGGGATTCGTTGTCCCGTCCCCCCGGCGTTCTCAGCTGTCCGCTAACCCGCGGACGGAACGTACGTATTGTAATCAAGGAACGGATGGCTAGGCGACCCACCCTCCAATTGGCGCTGATCGCGCTCGCCCTCGCGGGTGTGGCGGTCGGCGGCTGTGGCACCTCCGGCGAGGACGGTTCGGGCTCCAAGCCGCCCGAATACAAGCGCCTCCTGGCCGGATCTCCCGCGCCTCTGGCCGCCCTGCACGAGCAGGGCAACGAGCTGCTTCCCGGCAGCATCGACGCCTACGAGGATCGGATCGCCGCGCTCGAGGGCTACCCGGTCGTCGCCAACGTCTGGGCCTCCTGGTGCAACCCCTGCCGGATCGAGTTCCCGGTCCTCCAGAAGCTCTCCGCCCGCTACGGCAAACGGGTCGCCTTCCTCGGCGTCAACTCCGAAGACGACGCCGACGCCGCCAAGACCTTCCTCGCGGAAACGCCCGTCCCCTATCCCAGCTACAGCGACCCCAACGCCGACATCAAGAACTCGATCGGTGGGCGCGGTCTGCCCACCACCGCCTTCTACAACGCCGATGGAACCCTTTGCTACGTCTGGCAGGGGCAGTACCCGGACGCCGCGGACCTGGAAGCGGACGTCCGTCGCTTTGCCCTGCGCGAAGAATGCGAAAGCGGATAATCAAGCAATGGAAGCCTTCATCGTCATCGCCCTGGTCGCCTTCGCGCTCTTGCTCGCGGAGCTGCTGCTGCCGACCGGCGGCGCCCTGGCGGCGGTCGGCGCGGCCGGGCTCGTCGCCAGCGGCATCATCGCCCTCAACTCCGACAGCAGCGCCGCCGAGATCGCTGGGCCGGCCCTGATCACGCTCGGGATCCTCTCCGCGCTCAGCTTCTACTTCGTCGCCCGCAAAGTCGTCGAGGCCCACCGCGACACACCGGTGCGGACCGGGACCGAGGAGATCGTCGGCGCCGTCGCCGAGGCGCGCTCGACGATCGGCGACGAGGGGCAGGCCTGGCTGCAGGGGACGATGTGGAGCGCCCGCCTCGCCGACACCGCCGCAGGGCCGGTGCGGATGGGGGATAGAGTCCGGGTCGAGGCGGTCGATGGGCTGACGCTCGTGGTCCGCCCAGAGAACACCACCGCACAGCAGCCCAGCCAAGGAGGCACCTGATGGAAGCCGTGCTCGGAGTCATCGTCGTCATCGCCTTCTTCGGGCTGATCGCGGTCGGCCTCTCGGTCAAGGTCCTGCGCGAGTACGAGCGCGGTGTGATCTTCCGTCTCGGCCGCCTGATCGCGACCAAGGGGCCCGGCTTGATCCTGCTGATCCCGCTGGTCGACCGCATGGTCAAGGTCGACCTGCGGACGATCACCCTCAACGTGCCGCCGCAGGAGGTGATCACCCGCGACAACGTTCCCTCGCGCGTCAACGCGGTCGCCTACTTCCGCGTCGTCGACTCCAATAAAGCGATCGTCGAGGTCGAGAACTACCTGATCGCGACCTCGCAGATCGCGCAGACGGCATTGCGCTCGGTGCTCGGCAAGGCCGAGCTCGACCAGCTGCTCTCCGAGCGCGAGCGCCTCAACGAAGAGCTGCAGAAGATCATCGACGAGTCGACCGAGCCCTGGGGCGTGAAGGTGACCGCGGTGGAGATCAAGGACGTCGAGATCCCGGAGCAGATGCAGCGGGCGATGGCGCGTCAGGCCGAGGCCGAGCGCGAGCGACGGGCCAAGATCATCAACTCCGAGGGCGAGTTCCAGGCCGCGCAGAAGCTCACCGATGCGGCTGACATCATCAGCACCAACCCGGCCTCGCTGCAGCTCCGCTACCTGCAGACCCTGCTGGAAATCGGCAGCAACCAGAACACGACGATCGTCTTCCCGCTGCCGATGGACGTGCTCGAGCCGTTCGTCGGCGCCGGCGCGGTCGAGCGCTCCAAGGGTGGGCGCGAGGACCGGCCCAAACCGTCGAGCCCGCCGGCACGGCCCGAGGCCGTCCCCGAGCTACCGCCGGACGACCTCCCCGAGCCCCCGGACGACCTCCCCCCCTCGCGGTCCTGAGCTCGCCAGAGATACGCATCGACCAGCTGAGTGGGTTGAGGACGATCCTCGCCCCCGGCCGGGCCGACCGCCCCGACAACTTCTCGGCGCCCAAGAGCGAGCCGAAAGGGGCGGCGAACTGTCCCTTCTGCGAGGGACGCGAGGATCGCACCCCGCCCGAGGCCTACGCGCTCCGTCCCGACGGCGGCGAGGACAACGGCCCCGGCTGGCGCACCCGGGTGGTGCCGAACCTCTACCCGGCGTTGGGCGGCGGAGCGGCCGAGAGCGAGGGGACCCCCGGGGCCGACGCCGGTGCCTTCGCGAGCGGCGGCGACCCGCTGCTGGCCTCGCGCCGAGCCGGCGAACCGGACCTCTTCTCCTCGCGCCCGGCCACCGGCGCGCACGAGGTGATCATCAACTGCCCGCAGCACGCGACCGCGATGTCCGAGCTCGACGACAGCCAGTTCGCCGACGCGGTTGCGACCTGGCGGCAGCGGATGCGCGCCCACGCCGGCGCCTCCTACACGCAGCTGATCGTCAACGAGGGCGGTGGTGCCGGTGCCTCGCTCGAGCACAGCCACGCCCAGCTCTACGCGCTCCCCTTCGTCCCCGCGGCGGTCGCGCGTGAGCGTGAGCGGGCCGGCGCCTACAGCGAACGCACCGCCGGCAGCGGCCTGCTCGGCGACGTCCTCGTCGAGGAGGTGCGCCGGCAGGAGCGGCTGGTCGCGATCGACGACGAGGCGGCGCTGATCTGCCCCTGGGCCTCGCGCTCGCCGTTCGAGCTGCGGGTGCTACCGCGGCGCGAGGCGGCGAGCTTTGCCGACGACGAGACCGGCGCGGCGATGATCCGCACCGCGATGCGCCTCCTCGCCGCCCGCTTCGACGGCTCACCCGAGCTCAACCTCTGGGTGCGAACGGCGCCACGCGGCAGCGAGAGCTTCCACTGGCACGTCGACATCGCTCCGCGGCTGACGATCAAGGCCAGCTTCGAGCTCGGCACCGGCGTCGACATCAACGTCTACCCGCCCGAGCGCGCCGCCGCCGACCTGCGCGAAGCACTGTGAGGCGCCTGGCCGGCGCATCTCTGCGTCCTCGGTCGCTCACGTGCGAAGCACGCTTCGCTCCCTGCGTCCTTGATCTGCTTGACCAGTCACCTCACAGTAGGTTTTGCCGATGACTCCGAACCCACGGCCGATCCCGCGCTTCATCTCCGACACGACCCAGGAGGGGATCCCCCACGGGCGCTTCGCCGAGCGCCTGCGCGAGGCGTTCTCCAAGGCCGTCGACGAGATCGAGGACCTGCCCGCCGGGATAGAGCTGCCGGCCGAGCTCGACTGGTTCCCGGAGCGCGCTTGGGGCGGCCGCGTCTGGGTCCCGGTCTCCGCCCACAGCGCCAGCGAGGAGGGCAAGCTCGAGCTCTTCGGCCACGTCTCCTACGTTCAGCCCTCCGGTGGCGAGCCCTCCGAGTTCGAGGCGAAGGCCGACTTCACCGATGTCCTCGCCGAGGACAATGCCGACTGGCGTATCGACCTCAACGACGACGTGATCGGCCGCTGGCGGGGAGAGAGCGGCCGCGCCGGTGCCGTCACCCTGGTCTGGGGCCGGCCACTCGTCCGCGGCGCCGTCGCCGCCACCGCCGTGCTCGACGGTGAGACGGTTGACCAAGAGGAGATCTCCCAGGAACGCTTTACCCTGATCGCCCTCGACGCCCTCGAGGCCTACGGCGACCCGGTCTACATGGAGGTGAAGCTCTGGAGCCGCCGCGCGATGGAGCTCGCCTCCGAGAGCCTGTACGCGGCCTAGCCCGCTCTGTCTCAGGTGCTGGCGAGGACCTCGATCTTGGCCTCCAGGCCGGGGGCTTTCGCAAGGCGGGCGTCGAAGGTGAGGAGGGGTGCATCGAGGGCCTCGGCGAGAGCCACGTAGAGACCGTCATAGAAGCTGACGTTTTCGCGCAGCTGCCAGGCACGTTCGGAGAGGAAACGGTGGGACACGCGCTCCAGCTGCATCGCCATCAGGTCTTCGAGCGCTTCCTCGGCAAATCTCGGCGAGAGCCGGCGGCGGCGGACTTCGGAGCGCAGCGCGTGGCCGACCTCGGCGTCGACAACTGCTGGCGCCCAGAGCCACCCGGACGTCTCCTGCAAGCGCCGAGAGACCTCTTGCCCACGTTCACTCTCGGTAAGGAACTCGACCAGCACCGAGGCGTCGAGAACAGTCACTAGACGCCCCGGTGCTGGCGGATCGTGTCGACGATGTCCTGCGTTTTCAGCCCAGATGGACCGCGAGCGCGGATCCGGGCTTCGATCCGGTCCAGCCGCGAACGGTTGCTGGCACCGCCGAGTTCCCGCTTGATGTAGTCGGAGAGCGACATGCCTTCGCGTGCCGCGTTTTCCTTCAGCGCCCGGTGCATCTCGTCGGGCACGTTTCTGATCTGGATCATCTTGGACATGTGCACCACATTAACCCCTGCGTCGGACACGTCCGCTAGCTGTGCTTGTCTCATGCACGGAATCCTGCCCGGCAAGATGTGACCCGTGGCTCGCGGAAAGGGTCTTTTCACGCGCCGAATCGAGTTCTGAGCGAAAATCCCGCCGCAGGCCCCGATAGCTCAGCTGGATAGAGCGATCCCCTCCTAAGGGATAGGCCGCTGGTTCGAATCCAGCTCGGGGCATTTACGGACCTGCCGTGGGGCGTTAGCCTGGACCGCAAACGGGTATCGGGTCTTTGACCTTTGTTTCAGGAGGAGAGGAGAGCGGCGCCCGATGAGTCGAAAAGGAATTAGCTCCGCGCAGATGATCCCCTCGCAGAATGTTGCTCTCGCGGTCAGCCAGCCGGCTTTCGACGCGCTCGTCGGCGAGGGTGAATCGGGTCGGGAGCAGATCGAGCGCCGACTCCAGGGCGCGATCCGTCTCTACCTCAACGACAAGGCGAGCGGCCGCGCGGCGTGGCCCTACCCGTCGTTCCTGCGTGGCAGCGAAACCGCTGGCGATGTGCCGCTCGAGCTCGAGCTCGATACTGACCTGGCGCACGCATTCGCGGCGGAGGCAAGCGAGCAGAGCGTCTCCGTCTCCCAGCTCGCCGAGCACGCCGCCTTCTACTTCGCCGCCGAGCTTGATGCCGGGCGGGCGACCCAGCGCATCCTCGACGAGCCGGGCGAGCCGGGCGGCTCCCGCGAGCGGGAGACCGCCTAAGCGCTCTGGCGGGCGACGACCGGCGCCGCCTCGAGTTCCGTGAGGCTCTGGCGCAGCGAAGAGCGGCCACGGTGGTGCAGCCCGTGCACGGAGCTCTCGGTCTTGTCGAGGGTGCCGGCGATCTCACCGGGCGAGAGCCCGACGATGTGACGCAGGACCAAGACCTCGCGCTGCTCCGCCGGCAGATCTTCCAGGGCCTGACGCAACGCCCTGCCACGGTCGAGCCCGGTCTGGGTCCGCCCGGTGTCGACGAGCCGCACCTCTTCGGTCGGGATCGTCCGCTTCGCCCGTAGGTGGTCGAGGGCGGCGTTGCGAGAGACGCGGATGATCCAGGCGTCGAAGGGAACGTCCCGTTCCTCGTATTTCTGGATCGCCGTCATCAGCTTGGCGAAGACGTTCTGGGTGATGTCTTCGGCGTCGTGCGGATCGCGCACGACGCTCATCACGAAGCGCTGGACGTCGTCCGCGTATCGCACGTAGAGGTAGTGCAACCCCTCCGAGTCCCCTGCCTTGGCCTGGGAGATGGCCTGGCGGGTAAGTCGGCTAACCCCGCGAGCTTTCGCATCGCCTTCGGGTCTACCGTTCATTTTTCTCCCCGCATGCTCACCGCATGCTGTACAGCGAACTCGGTTTTCAGATCTTGTAGCTACGGTTGGAATTGAAGCCCGGTCACCGAAAGGAACAAAAAACTGTTCCAGTTTGGAGAGACAGCCCAACAATCTGTTTCCACCGGTCAGCCTGAGTGAGATGTTTATGGGCTATCCGCTTGGCTGTCAATCCCCAATATTCGTCCAATTTTCGTTCTTGACCTCAAGCCGACGCAATTGCACAGCTATGGCGATGAGTTTGCACAAGTATTGGGGAGGCTGAAGTTAGTCGGGTGTTACCGCCGCCGGAAGAAATCGCGCACCTCCGCCGGAGTTCTTTAGGGAGATGGTCATGAAGGTACGGTTGAACCAACTAGCCTGTTCGGGGCTCGAGACGCACCGCGGGGGCATCCCTGCCGGCGTCCAGGCGGCCCTCTTCCACTACACCGGAAAGCTGAAGGCAGGGCGCCGTCCGCGCTCCTATCCGCCGTTCCTCGCCGGTCAGAAGAGCCGGCCCGCGCACCTCGTCCTCGACCTGCCGATCGACCCCGAAGTTGAAGAACTGCTCGAGCGCGAGGCGCGGGCCAGCAAAGTCACCGTGAACCAGATCGTCGGCCACTCGATCCTCGTCTATCTGGCGGAGAACGAGTTCGTGGCTACCGCTTCCAGCTGACCGTACGTACGAGCGTGAGCAGGGAGCACCCCCCCCCTCACTAGTACTTTTTTGGCCCGGGACGGTGGCCCGGTTCAGCGGGGCTGCGGGCGCGCAGCGACCGGGCCGACGTTTGCAGCCGCGATCGCCGCGTCGGCGTCGCCGACCGCCACCGGAACTCCACCGGCAGCCAGGGACTGCTCCAGCGCTTCGATGCCAAGCACGATCTCGAGGCCGAGGCGGGCATTGGAGACAGGTGTCGTTCCCTCGCGGATCGCGGCGGCGAAGTCGCGCAGCTCCTGGCCGAGTGGCTCCAGCGCCTCGACCCGCGGGGCCACCATGTCGCCGGTCCGGTAGGTCAGCCGGTACTCGCCGAAGTTGGCGGGGGGACCGGCGAAGTCGAGGCCGCGGTCGTAGACCCGCACGGAGTCATCGGCGGCGGTGTCTTCGTACTGAACCATGCGACGACTGCCGACCACGACCATCTGCCGGACCTTGCGCGGCGCCAGCCAGGAGAGCTGGACGTTCGCCTGGGTTCCACCCTCGAAGCGGAGGGTCAGGAACGCGGTCTCGTGCACACCCTCCTGGAAGACGCTGAGACCGTTGGCAGACACCTCCTGCAGCGGCTTTCCCAGCCAGTGCAGGAGGATCGAGAGGTCGTGCGGGGCGAGGTCGAGCACCACCCCGTCCTGCTGGTAGAGACCGAGGTTCATCCGCGAGGAGGTGGCGAAGTAGACCTCGCCGAGCTCGTCGTTCTGGATCAGGTCGCGGACCGTGTTGACCGAAGGGCTGTAGACGAACGTGTGGCCCGGCATCAGCACCAGGTCCAGCTGCTCGGCGAGCGCGATCAGCACCGCCGCCTCCTCAGCGGTGCGGGCAAGCGGCTTCTCGACGAGCACGTGCTTGCCGGCTTCGAGGGCGCGACGGACGAGGGCGTAGTGGGTGTGCGGGGGCGTCGCGATCGCGACGGCTTCGATCCGCGGATCGGCGAGCGCGGCGTCGAGATCGCTCTCGACCCAGACCCCGGGATGACGGCGGCGGAAGTCTTCGGCGCGTCCCTCGTCGAGCTCGCAGAGGCACATCAGCCGATACTCCGGCCGCTCGACCACGTTGCGCACGATGTTCGGGCCCCAGTAGCCGTACCCGACCACCATCGTGCCTATCTGTCCGCCTGGATTCACGCTGCTCCTTTTCTGCTGAGAACGGTTAGGGGGGTCTTGAGGAGAATCGAGATATCGAGTCCGAGCGAGCGCTGCTCCGCGTACTCGATGTCGAGTCGAACCATCTCCTCGTAAGTGCGTTCGCTGCGGCCGCTGACCTGCCAGAGGCCGGTCAGGCCGGGCTTCACGGTGAAGCGCTTCAGGTACCAGGTCGGGTACTCGGCGACCTCGTAGGGGATCGAGGGACGCGGCCCGACCAGGGTCATGTTGCCGAAGAAGACGTTGAAGAGCTGCGGTAGCTCGTCGAGGCTCCAGCGACGGATCCAGCGGCCGACCGGGGTGATCCGGTCGTCGACGAGCTTGTAGAGGCTGGAGCCGTCGTCGGGCGCCGCCTCCTCCCCATTGATCAGCGCGGTCACGTACTCCTGGTGGCCGCGCGGATCGGCATCGATGCACATGCTGCGGAACTTGTAGAGCGTGAACTCGCGCTGGGCGTAGCCGACGCGGCGCTGCTTGAAGAGGGCGGGCCCGCGGCTGTCGATCCGGATCGCGATCGCGATCGCGATCATCAGCGGGCTGAAGATGAGGATCAGCGTGAGGGCGGCGAGGAGGTCGGCGCCGCGGCGCAGGATGGCGAGCGTGCGTGGTTCGCGCTCGCTGCGCTTCAGGTGCTGCTCGCGGTTGAGTTCGTGTGCCTCCATCGCTGCCAAAGCAACGTCTCCGCGCCTCGAACTCTTGCGCCGGCCCCTCGGCGGGGCGGGTTGAAATTGGTCTGGACTGTGAACTCGGCGACAACTTTTCGCGGCCGCGCAAGACCTGGCCGCCTGACGCGTTTGTTGGCCATGGCACCACGCATCGTTTCCATCATCGGGTCCCGGCCGGAGATCGTCCAGGCGGCGCCGCTCTCGCTCGCCTACTCCAACTGCATCGACGAGATCCTGGTCCACACCGGGCAGCACTACGACCCCGGGATGTCCGACCTGCAGATCGCCGACCTGCACCTACCGCTACCAAAGTTCAACCTCGGCGTCGGGTCATTGCCCAACGCGGACGCTGTCGTGGTGGCCGAGGACCGGATCGCCCGAGTGATCGAGACCACCCGCCCGGATGCGGTGCTGGTCAGGGGCGACACCAACGCGACGATCGCCGGCGCCCGAGCCGCCGTTGCCGCCGGGGTGCTGCTGCTACACGTCGAGGCGGGCCTGCGCAGCTACCGCGACGACATGCCCGAGGAGGCCAACCGGATCGAGACCGACCGGCTCTCCGACCTGCTCTTCGCTCCCTGCGAGCACGCCCGCGAGGTCCTCGACGAAGAGGGGGTGCCGGGCGTCGTCCACGTCACCGGCGACGTCCTCGCCGACGTCCTCCTGGCGACCCGGTCCCGCCTCCCAGAAGCCGGGGAGCAGGGCGAGTACATCCTTGCCACCGCCCATCGCAACTACAACACCGACACCCCCGAGCGGCTCGGCGCCGTGCTCGACTGCCTGGCGGCGGCGGAGTGCCGGGTGGTCTTCCCAATCCACCCCCGGACCCTGAAGAGCATCGAAGCCTGGAACCTCGAGCTGCCGGCCAACGTCGAGTTGCGCGACCCGCTCACCTACACCGAAATGCTGGTGCTGGAGCGCGGCGCCAAGGCGATCGCCACCGACTCCGGTGGCGTCCAGCGCGAGGCTTACCTGTGGGGCGTCCCATGCGTGACCATGCGCGAGGAGACCGAGTGGATCGAGACCGTGTCGACCGGCTGGAACACGCTGGTCGGGGTCGATGCGGAGCAGTTCCGCGCCGCGCTCGAGAAGCCGCGGCCGGCCGAGCGCCCCCCGATCTTCGGGGATGGCAACGCGGCCGAGCGGATCGCCGCCCTCACCGTCGCCCACGTCGAGGGCGCCCCGAGCGCGGCCGAGCGGGAGAAGTCCGTTGTCTGAAGAACAGCTTCGAGTCGGGGTTGTCGGCTGCGGCCGCATGGGGGCGTTCCACGTTCGCAACTACTCCCAGCTCGACTGCGCCCGCCTGGTTGCCGTCGCCGATCCCGACGCGGATTCGCGCCGGCGCGCGCTCGGCGAGGCGCAGGTGTCCGAGTACTCCGACTGGCGCGACCTGATCGAGTTCGGCGCCGACCATCTGGACGCGATCTCGATCGCCTGCCCTTCCGAGTACCACGCCACGGTCGCCCTCGAAGCTCTCTCCGCGGGGCTGCACGTCCTGGTCGAGAAGCCGATCGCGACCACCCTGCCGGATGCGCTGCGGATGCGCAGCGCCGCCTATGAAGCAGACCGCAAGCTGATGGTCGGCCACGTCGAGCGCTTCAACCCGGCGGTCACGAAGCTGCGCGAGCTGGTCGCCGACGGCCGCCTCGGAACCGTCTACCGGGCGCACGCGACCCGGGTCGGGCCGCTGCCGACCCGGATCCAGGACACCGGCGTCGCAATCGACCTCGCCACCCACGACCTCGACGTGATGCAGCACGTCCTCGGCCTCTCGATCCACGAGATCTACGCCGACGGCGGCCGCTTCCAGCACAGCTCGCAGGAGGATCTGCTGACCTGCCTCGCCCGCTTCGGCGGCGCCGGGCAGGGCGAGACCCTGGGCCTGCTCGACGTCAACTGGCTGACCCCGGAGAAGAAGCGGGAGATCGCTCTGATCGGCGAGAACGGGCTGCTGCGGGCCAGCTACATCACCCAGGACGTCTGGTTCGTCGAGTCGCCGACCGCGCCCCTGCAGTGGGACGGGCTCTCGGTCCTGCGCGGCGACGGCGAGGGTGCCGCGGTGCGCTTCTCGCTGGCCAAGGCCGAGCCGCTGGCGGCCGAGCTGGAGGCCTTCTGTCGCTGCGTGCTCGACGACACCCCCGAGCCGGTCAGCGCCCATGACGGGGTCAAAGCCCTGGCCGCGGCACTTGCCGTGCGCGAGTCGGCGGCCGTGCGGCGCCCGGTCGAACTGCTCGACATCCCCGACCCTCGCCCCCTGGAGGTCTACGCGTGATCCGCTTCGTCATCCCGGCCTACAACGAGGCCGAAAACATCCCCCGCCTGCTCGCCGACCTGGCCCCGGTTGCCCGGGAGCTCGGTGCCCGGGTGATCATCGTCGATGACGGCTCGACCGACGGCACCGGCGAGGTGATCCGCGAACACGCCCAGGACATGCACCTGGCGGTGGTGACGCACACCGTCAATCGCGGCCTCGGGACGGCGATCAACACCGGCATCCGCTCGGCCCTGAAGGAGTCCTCCGACGAGGACGCGATCGTCACCCTCGAGGCCGACACCACCTCCGACCTCTCCGACCTGCCGCGGATGCTGGAGCTGTTCGAACAGGGCACCGACATCGTGCTCGCCTCGGTCTACGCCCCCGGCGGCCAGATCATCGGCGTCGCCGGCTGGCGTCTGGCGGCAAGCAAATCGGTCTCCAACACCTTCCGCGTGCTCGGCGGGCTGCGCGAGATGCACACGCTCTCCTCGCTGTACCGTGTCTACCGGGCGGGGACGCTGCGCAAGGCCGCCGATACCTACGGTTACCTACTGGTCCGCGAGCCCGGCTTCGCCGCCAACGTCGAGCTCCTGCTGAAGCTCTACAACGCCGGCGCCAGCGTTGCCGAGGTGCCGACCACGAACGACTGGACGACGCGCAAAGGCGTCTCCAAGATGCAGTTGAAACCGACCGTGCTTGCCTATCTCCGGGTGATGGCGGCGCACCTCATCGGCCGCATCCAGCCACCGCCGGTCTCGCCTCTGGCTGAGGCCACCGCGCCGCTCGGCGTGCCCGAGCCGGCAGCGGCAACGGTCGCGCCGACCAGCAACGGCAGCAGCGGGCACAAGTCGACCGCGCCGGCTTGATGGACGCCGCGGCTCCCCGGGTGGGGATCGTCGGCGGCGGGGTGCTCGGCACCTCGCTCGCCCTGCGCCTGGCCCAGGCCGGCGCCGCGGTGACCGTGATCGAGCGCGGCCCTTCGCTCGGCGGCCTCGCCGGCAGCTTCGACTTCAACGGCCACGAGGTCGACCGCTTCTACCACGTCATCACCCCCGCCGACCAGCGCATGATCGCGATGGCGGAGGAGGTCGGCCTCGGCGACCAGCTGCGCTTCACGCCGGTCGGCGCGGGCTTCTACGCCGACGGTGGGATGCACGACTTCAACGGAGTCGGGGACCTGCTGCGGTTCTCGCCCCTGCGACCGCTCGCGCGCCTACGCCTGGGAATGTTCGTCGCCCAGTGCCAGCTACGCAGCAGCTACGACAAGCTGGAGACGATCCCGCTCGAGACCTGGCTGCGACGGATCTGCGGCAATCAGGTCTGGGAGCGAATCTGGAAACCGCTGCTGGACACGCGCTTCGACGGCGACCCCTCGGGGCTGCCGGCCACCTACCTCTGGGCCCGCACCCGGCGCATGTCCGGAGCACGCAGCGGCGGCGGCAAGGGCGGCGAGGAAATGGGCCACATCGTCGGCGGCCACCAGCGCCTGATCGACGCGATGGTCGCCCGCGCCGGGGAGCTCGGGGTCGAGATGATCACCGGCGCCCCGGTCAGCGGCCTCGCGCTCGACGAGAGCGGCGCCGTCACCGGGGTCGAGCTCGGCGAGCGCACGCTCGAGTTCGACCTGACGATCCCGACCCTGCAGCCGCCCGCCCTGAGCTTCCTGCTTCCCGAGCGCCACCAGGCCCTGCTCGAGCCCTACCCGCAGCGCTGGCTCGGCTGCGTCTGCCCGATCATCAAGGTGCGGCGCTCGCTGCTGCCCTACTACGCGATCAACATCGTCGAGCCGACTCCGTTGACGAGCGCGGTGGAGACGACCCAGGTGCTCGGGACCGACCACACCGACGGCCTGCACCTCGTCTACATGCCCAAGTACTGCGACCCGGCCGCGCCCGAGCAGAGCGAGGACGACGAGTCGGTCTACCGCCGCTTCACCGATTACCTGGCCCGCCTCTCCCCCGGCTTCAGCCGCGACGAGGTGGTCGACTGGACGGTTCAGCGCGCGAAGCTGGTCGAGCCGGTCCACAGCGTCGCCGCCGCCACCGGCGAGGTGCGGACGGCGCCGGTCTGGCCCGGCGTCGAGGGTCTCGCCCTGGCCTCCAACGCCCAGATCTACCCCTACCTGCTGAACGGCGACTCGGTGATGGGCTTCGCCGAATCGGTCGCCGGAGAAGCCTCTGAGCGACTCGGGCTTCCGGGCCGAGCGGGAGTCGAGAGTGCGAGAAAAGGACTAGCTGGAACGTTGCATTCCTAGAGGGTGAGCCACCTGGCTCGGTCCTCACCGAGTGCCATGTACCAGGTAGAAGCATCAAAAGCCCTCTTGAAGCCGCGCCTCTGGGCGCGGCGGAGCTCGCGCCTGCGAGTGCCGCGCAACGTGGTCATGCTGGGGATGGTCAGCCTGCTGACCGACGTCTCCTCGGAGATGGTGGCGACGATCCTGCCGCTGTACCTCGTCTTCTCGCTCGGCGCCAGTCCACTGGCGTTGGGTGCGATCGACGGTCTCTACCGCGGCGCCGCGGCGATCGTCCAGGTCGCCAGCGGCGTCGTCTCCGACCGCTGGCACCGCCACAAGGAGGTCGCCGAGTGCGGTTACGGGGTCTCGGCCCTGGGCAAGGTCGGGCTGGTCGTCGCCGGCAACTCGATCGGCGGGATCGGCGCAATCGTCGCCTTCGACCGCATCGGCAAGGGGATTCGCACGGCGCCGCGCGACGCCCTGATCTCGCTGTCCAGCGCCAAGGATGGGCTCGCCACCTCGTTCGGCGTGCACCGGGCGATGGACAGCTTCGGGGCGATGCTCGGCCCGCTCGTCGCCTTCGCGATCCTGATCGCCGCTCCGGCCCGCTTCGACGCCGTCTTCGTGGTCAGCACGCTGTTCGCCCTGCTCGGCCTCGCGGTGCTCTTCCTCGGAGTCGAAGGGCGGCCGCGGCGGGCGCCACGCGAGGGTACGGCGCCCTCCCTGAAGGCCGCCGCCGGCCTGCTCCGCGACCGCCGCTTTAGGCCGCTGCTGCTGGCCGCCGCCGTGCTCTCGGTGGCGAGCGTCTCCGACGCGATGATCTACGTTGGGTTGCAGGGCAAGATCGAGTTCGAGCCGGCCGTCTTCCCGCTTCTCTTCGTGATCACCGCGGTCGCCTTCATGGGACTGGCGATCCCGTTCGGGCAGCTCGCCGACCGGGTCGGCCGGATCCGGGTTCTGCTCGGCGGGCAGGCGCTGCTGCTCCTCGTCTACGCCGCCCTGCTTTCCAGCTCACTCGGCTACTTCGGCCTGGTGATCTGCCTGATCGCGCTCGGCGGCTACTTCGCCGCGACCGAAGGGGTGATGACGGCGATCGCCGGCTCGATCCTCCCGGAGCACCTGCAGGCGAGCGGGATCGGCATCCTGATCACGGTGATCAGCCTCGGCCGCCTCGTCTCCTCGGTCGCCTTCGGGGCGCTCTGGCTGGCCGCTGGGCTGGAGGATGCGGTGCTGGTCTTCGGGGTCGCACTGGCCCTGGCGATCGGGGGGGCGGCGGTACTGCTGAAGCGCTCGAAGACGGACCCAGCGACGAATGGATAAGCGTCGCGCCAAGATCCTCACTGCCCTGGCGGTTGTCTGCGTCCTGGCCGGCGGCGCCTACGTCGCCTTAGCGGCGACCGGCCCCGGCGAGACGACCAGCGACGCCGCCCCGAAGGCGGGCGAGGTCCTGGCCAACACCGACCTGATGGTGAGGGCGGTCGACCCCGACAACCCGCGCCTCAACGGCCGCGTCTACGTGCTCGCCGGCGGCGAGCTCGAGCGCCCGTCCGAGGACCTCGCCTGCGAGCGGGTCTACTTCGCCGCCGGGCGGGGGATCTGCATGGGCGTCGCCGCCTCGGGCGTCGACTACACCGCGACGATTTTCGACTCCGACCTGCAGGCGATCCACTCGCTCCCGCTGACCGGGCTGCCCTCGCGGGCGAGGGTCTCTGCCGACGGCCGCTACGGCGCGATGACGGTCTTCGTCAGCGGTGACGCCTACCTCGAATCCAGCGCCGCCTTCTCGACCCGCACCTATGTGGTCGACATGGCGGGCGGCGAGGTGCTGGCCCAGCTGGAGCAGTTCGACGCGAGCGTGGACGGCAAGCGCTTCGAGGCCTCCGACTTCAACTACTGGGGGGTCACCTTCGACCCCCGCGACTCCGACCGCTTCTTCGCCACCCTGGCGACCGGCGCGCATCACTACCTGGTCGAAGGCAGCGTCAGCGGGCGCACGGTGAAGGTCCTGCGCGACGGGGTCGAGTGCCCCTCGCTCTCCCCGGACGGGACCCGAATCGCCTTCAAGAGCCGTGTCGGCGAGGGCGACGACTGGCGCGTCCGGGTGCTCGACGTAGGCACGCTCGAGGACCACGCGGTGGCCGAGGACCGATCGGTCGACGACCAGGTCGAGTGGCTCGGCGACATGACGCTCGCCTACTCCGACGAAACCAACGTCTACACCGTGCCCGCCGACGGCAGCGGCGAAGAGCGGCTGCTGGTCCGCGACGCGACCTCGCCGGTGCGGCTACCGAACCGCTGAGCTGACCGCGGGCTCGGCTTCGAGCAATGCGAGCATCGCCTTGCGATCGAACTTGCCGTTGGCGTTGAGCGGAAGCTCGCTGAGCAACTCGATCCGCCGCGGCACCATGTACTCGGGCAGCCGCTCGGCCAGCGCTTCCCGAAGCGCGCGCACGTCGGCGTCCGGGTCGGCCAGGAAGGCGGCGACGCCGCCGGCACCGCTCTCGGTCAGGGGCCAGCCGAGGGCGATCGCGGCGTCGATGCCGGATGCATCCCGGAGGGCCGCCTCGATCTCCCCGATCTCGACCCTGTGCCCCATCACCTTGATCTGGTGATCGAGGCGGCCGAGGTAGACGAGCGGGTCCTGCGGGCGAGCGGGCCTGCGGACACGGTCTCCCGTCCGATAGTGGATGCCCTCGGTTCCCGGGGGTTCGACGAAGGCAGCCGCGGTCTTCTCGGCGTCCTGCCAGTAGCCCGGCGTTACCTGGGGTCCGGAAAGCAGCAGCTCACCGTCCTCGCCGGGCTCGACCTGGCGCAGGCTCTCGTCGACGACGATCGTTCCGGTGGCCCCCAGCGCCGCTCCGATCGAGACGATGCCGTTGACCTCGTCCTCGCCATCGAGCTCGGGCTGGACGCGCTGGATCGTGCAGGCGATCGTCGCCTCGGTCGGGCCATAGAGATTCTCGACCGTCGAAGCGGGCGCCGCCGCCGCCCAGGCACGGGCCAGCTCGCCCGGCAGCGGCTCACCGCAGAACAGGCTCCAGCGGAGGGTCGGGTAGCTGTCGGGTTTCAGCATCCGCAGCTTCCGCATCATCGCGCCCAGCGAGGGCACCGAGAACCAGACCGTCAGCTCGGAGTCGCGGATGAAGCGAGCGGGTGAGATCAGCTGCGCGGGCGACGGGCAGCAGACGCAGCCGCCGCATTCCCAGGCTACGAACATGTCGAAGACCGAGAGGTCGAAGGTGAGGTCGAAGGTCTGCGAGAAGCGGTCCTCTGGGCCGAAGTCGTATCGCTCGCGGATCGCCTCGAGGAAGGCGACGACGTTCCGCTGGGCGACGCCGACGCCCTTCGGCCGGCCGGTGCTGCCGGAGGTGAAGAGCAGGTAGGCGATTGCGTCGCCGCCGAGCCTCGGCGGAACCGGGTCGATCGTCTCGAGCCCGGAGTCGGCGACCGAGTCGGCGGCGACCACCGTCGGTGGGTCTGCGAGGCCGTCCAGCAACTCGGCGACCAGCTCTTCGCGCTCGCCGTCGATTACAAGGGTCCGAGCACCGGAGCGGAGCAGCATCTCGCGGCAGCGATCGACAGGGAAGCTCGGGTTGAGCGGCACGTAGCCGTTGCCGGCCCAGAGCGCGCCGAGGATGCCGGCGTAAGCCGCGGTCGAGCGTGATCCGTAGACGGCGGTCAGAGCCGGGTCGCCATCGGACTCGGCGCTTGTGATCGCGGTGCCGATCCGCGCTGCCCACAGCGCCAGCTCGCCGTAGCTGAGTCGCTCCGCGGCGACCTCGAGGGCCGGCCGTTCCGGTGCCTCGGCGGCGCCGCGCAGCAGGCCGCTGAGCAGCGTGGCGTCAGGCGGCGCGGTCATATCTCAGAAACGTCAGCGTGGCGCCGATTCTTGCGGGCGCGCCTCGATTCCCGAGCAGGTTGAAAGTACGAGGTCTTCGAGTCGTTGTTCGGGTATGGATCCCGGCACCCAGGTGGAAGCGATCGCGGAGTCATCCGCCGCCGCCGCGGCGCGGCTGAAGATTCTCGATTTCTGTGGCCCGGCGCTTGCCGCCTGCGGCGTCGATCCCGTCTCGGCGACCGACGATCTCGACCTCCGCGCCAGCGGCGCGATCGACTCGCTCGGATTTGTCGAGCTGGTGGTGGAGCTGGAGGAGACGTTCGGGGTCGAGCTGGACCTGGAGCAGGTCGATCCGGAGGCGCTGACGGTCCTGGGACCGCTCAGCGGGCACGTCGGTGCGCAGGTCGCGGCGTCGGCGGAGCGGTGACGTGAGGTATGAGTCGACAACGGCCGGAGCCAAGCGCCGAGTGCTGGCGATCTTGGCTCTCTACGGACCAGGAGCGGAGACCGTCCGGGTTCGCCTCCACCGCCGGCGCGGGGTGAAGATCGGCAGCGGCTGTTTCGTCGGCACCGACGTCATCCTCGAGACCGCGTTTCCCCACCTGATCGAGATCGGAGATCGCGTGGACATCGGTATGCGGACCACGATGATCGCCCATCAGCAGGGAGAGATCGCCGACGAATCCAAGCCCTCGGTGCGAATCGAGGACGACGTCTTCATCGGGCCCGGCTCGATGATCCTGCCGCACGTAACGATCGGCGCCGGCGCCGTGGTCACCGCGGGCAGCATCGTCACCACCTCGGTACCGCCGCTGACGATGGTGCGCGGCAATCCCGCCGAGCCGGTAGCGACCTGCAAGGTGCCGCTGGGTCGATCGACGCCCCTGCGTGAGTTCTACCGCGGCTTGCGCCCCGTGCGGGCGAAGTGACGCGGGTCGTCCGGCGGCGGGAGGTCTGGGGACTCGCCGTGATCGCGGCGATCGTCGCCTGGATCGCCTGGCCGGATTCCGATAGCCCGGCGGCGCCCGCCGCCCAGACCCCGAAGCAGGCGGGGCGGGCGGTGTGCACCCAGATCGTCGGATCGATCGAGGCAGCCCGCGAGGCAGTGGGGGCTGCCGCTGCGGGCTCGGTCGTCTGCCTCCGGGACGGTGAGTTCGGACGCCTCGACCTCAACGCCTCGAAGACGGGCCCAGGCGTGACCCTGCGCGCGGCGCATCCCGGGAAGGCTTCCCTCGACGGTCTCTCCATGGACGGAAAGAACCTCACGGTCGCTCGCTTCAAGATCACCGGCGACATCGAGGTCCAACCTGGCTCGACCGGGATGTCGGTCAGGTACAACCGCATCGGTGGCGGCTACTTCGGCATCGACGCCGGCCCGACGACGACGGTCACGGTGAACGACGTCGCGATTGTCGGCAACAGGTTCGTGGGCCCCTTCGGCGAGGACGCGATCCGGCTCAATCGTTACCACGACGCCGACGGCGACGGGATCGGTGCCCTGATCTCCGGCAACGAGTTCACCAAGGTGAGGGAGAACGGCAATCACAGCGACTGCCTGCAGACCGTGTGGTCCGGCGACCACCTCGTCTACACCCGCAACTACCTGCACGACAATCGCTGCCAGGGGTTCTTCGTCAAGGACCAGGACCGGGAGATCGTCGGGATCACCGTTGTCGACAATCTCTTCCTCCGCAACGATGCCCCCTGCGCCCCGCGGGCGGCTGGGTGCGGGGCTCCCAGCGACTTCCAGGTGTTCGGTCCTTATCGCGAGTTCCAGATGCGCCACAACACGATCTGGGGCAACGGCGCGATCGCTGCCCTCCAGGAAGGGACCGGGCCCGGATCGGCGATTCGCGACAACGTCGCCTTCAAGTTCTGGACCTCGACCGACCTCGGCTCGGTCCGCTACGAGGACAACACTCGCTGCCAGCGCCAGTCCTCCGAAGGCGGCTCCTGGCCGCAGCACACCCCCGGCGAGGTGGTCGACTGCGACCCCGCCTTCCGCGCCCCGTCTCGCGACGACTACCGGCTCGCCGGCGAGCGCGGCGTGCGTTGGGCCCCGCAGGACCAGCACTACGGTCCTTGACCTAGTCTCGCCGAGAGTACGAAAAACGGTCAGAAGTTAGGTGCACTTTCCGATCTTGTCGGCTGCGACCGACGCTCGACTGGGCTAAGAAGCCAAGGCTCGCACCCACCGGGGTACGTTAAGCAGACGTTTCCGCGACGCCAGCCTGGGTATCGGACATCCGTCTACCAGTCGGAGGAGTTTTTTCAAGCTGGCGACTTTTCACCCGATGGTGGGGAACCTGACGGGCAGGAAAAGGAGTTGCGATGCGCGGTACCGACGTACGGATAAGTGGAGGCCCTCTCTATGTAGTGGCGGTGCTGCTGGCATTTGTCGCAGCGGCTTTCGTCCCTTCGGCGGCGTCCGGCGCCGTCCCGGGCGGTCGGACCTGCGCAGTCGGATCCTTCGAGCTGAACTCCGGCTTTGGCAGCTGGAGCATCGCGCCGCGACTCTGCCGTCCAGCTCGTGCCGGCAACGCCGTCTATGAGCGGATCGCGATCTCCCCGAAGCGGTGGCGCCATCGCGGCCGGGGCCCCAAGCCCTCGATCCCGACCACCCCCTCGGTTCCGACCTTCCCTTCGATTCCGACGCTGCCGCCGGTGGTGGCGCCGCCGCCGCCCGACACCGCCGCACCCGAGACCACGATCTCCTCCGGACCGAGCGGCTCGACCTCCGCGACCACCGCCTCCTTCGGCTTCAGCTCGAGCGAGTCGGGGTCCGACTTCGCCTGCAAGCTCGACAGCGGCAGCTGGGGCGCGTGCGACTCGCCCAACAGTTACTCGAATCTTGCCATCGGAAAACACACCTTCTCGGTCCGCGCCACCGACTCCGCCGGCAACACGGATGCCTCGCCGGCGGCCCGCAGCTGGACGGTGGCCTCGACGCCGACGCCGCCCGACACCACCGCACCGGAGACCACGATCTCCTCCGGACCGAGCGGCTCCACCAGCGCGACCACCGCGTCCTTCGGCTTCAGCGCGAGCGAGTCCGGATCGACCTTCGCCTGTCGCCTCGACGGTGGCAGCTGGGGTTCGTGTGGCTCACCTCAGGGGTACTCCGGACTCGCGGTCGGTGCCCACGACTTCTCCGTCCGCGCGACTGACTCCGCCGGAAACACGGATGCCTCGCCGGCGGCCCGCAGCTGGACGGTGGCCTCGACGCCGCCGCCAACCGGCTGCACGTCGACCGTCTCCAGCGTCTCCGCGGCGCAGACGGCGCTCTCCTCGGCCTCGCCCGGACAGGTGGTCTGTCTCGCCGATGGCACCTATGGCAGCCTCGCGCTGAGCTCCACGAAGGCGGCCCCGGGGGTCACCCTGCGCGCGGCCAACCCGGGGAGCGCCACGATCGGCAGCGTGCAGGTCTCGGGATCTGGCTACACGATCTCCCGCTTCGTCATCGACGGGGGCGTGACCATCGCCCGCAACACCGACCGGACGGTGGTCGACCACAACCGGATCCTTGCCGGCAACCATTACGGGGTGTTCGTCTGCACGGCGACGCCGCCGGACCAGTGCGACGACACGAAGATCGTCGGCAACCTCTTCGACGGAGCGATGGACGAGGATCAGATTCGCGCCAACGTCTTCCATGACGCCGACGGCGACGGCATCGGTCTCCTGGTCGAAGGAAACGAGTTCCGGGGCAACACCGAGCGTGGTGGCCACAACGATGTCTTCCAGTCCGTCTGGGTCGGCGACCACCTCGTCTTCAACAGGAACTATCTCCATGACTTCGGCGGGCAGGGCTTCTTCGTCAAGGACCAGGCGACCGCGATCAAAGGCTTCATCGCCAACGACAACCTGATCGTCGACCAGGACCGCCCCTGCGAACCGTCGACGCTGTGCACCGGGTACCAGCTCTCGCCCTGGCAGATCTACGGTCCGATCTCCGGCGGGGAAATGAGAAACAACACCGTCGGCTGGGGCGCCGGGGGTGGCACCGCGGTGCTGACCGGCAGCTACACGGACATCGATTTCTCGAACAACGTCTTCGACCGCCTCTCCAGCACCGACGGGGGCGGCAGCGTGCCGACCCTCACCGGCACGGGCAACACGTACTGCAACTCGAGCGGTTGGTCGGTGCCGGCGGGAACGACCAAAGACTGCGCTCCGGCGTTCCTCAACCCTGCGGCCGGGGACTACCGGCTGGCGAGCGGCCGCGGCGTCACCTGGGTTCCGGCCGACCAGCACTACGGGCCCTGAGGGTGCCCCCGAGTCCTTCAGGCGGCCTGAGCGGGGGGCGTTGACCGCCGCCGGGACCTGAGGAGCCCGAGCGGGAGCGCTCGCAGCACGACCTCGACCTGGCTGGGGGCAACCAGGGGCAGCAGCGCCAAGTAGAGAACCGAGCCGAGGCCCCCCGCCACGACCGCCCCGACCAACGTGCTGCCGAAGGCCGCCCCGACTCCGGTGGCGAGGCCATAGCAGCCGGCGGCGAGGAGGAGGAAGCGGAGGGCATCACGGCCGGTCTCCCGGGCCAGGTGCCCGGCGATCGAGGGAGCTCCCGTTCGCAGCATCGTCGCCGCGAAGAGCAGCGGCGCGACGCAGGCGGCGCCGACCACCCCAACCGCTCCGAAGAGGGCCCCGCCGAGGATCGAGGCGCCCACGTGGACCGCGAGCAGTGCTGGGGTCAGGAGGTTGGTGAAGCGCGCTCGCCCAAGCGCGAACATCGCCGGCAGCAGCAAATTGACCAGCAGCGCGGCGACGGTCCAGATCGCCAGCAACATCCCGAACTCCTGCAGGATCCGCACGTCACCCGAGTCGAAGCTGGCGGAGAAGAGGACGCCGATCATCGGCGCCAGGGCGGCGACGAAGGCGGCGAGGGCGGGGGCACAGATCAGGATCGAGTAGCGGAAGCCCTGGGGAACGGTGCCGCCGATCGCTTTCAGCTCGTCGGAGCGAACCTCTCGGCTCATGTCGGCGATTCGCGACATCCCCAGCGCGAAGGCGGTCCCGGCGACCAGATAGCTGGCAAACAGGTAGGCGTAGGAGAGGACGGTCGCATCGCCGGGCGCGTATGAGGTGGTCAGCGCCAGGGTGACCAGGTAGAGGGCGTTGAAGGCGAGGTAGATGCTGGTGCGGCCAAGGATCAGGCCGGCGTCGGCGATCAGCAGCCGCAGGCGCAGCGGGCGTGCCGGGGTGGCGGGTCCGGCCGGTTGACTGCGGCGGACCGCGATCAGCATCAGCGTGCAGGTGACGACGGCCATCGCCAGCATCGAGTAGCCGAGCGAGAGCTCGCCGGCGGCGCCGGAGCTGACCAGGTAGGTGACAAGGCCGGCGCCGGCGCCGGCGATGTACGCGCCGGCGACCGCTTCGAAGCGGTCCCGCACGGCGAGCACGGTCGCCCCCCCAGCGGCCCAGAGCTGCAGGATCATCGCGCCGCCGAGGATCGGCAGCGCCTCCTCGGTGACGCTGCGGCCGGCGTCGCTCAACCCTGGGGCGAGCGCGATCGAGAGCGGATGGGCGAGGGGAATCGTCATCACGGCTACGACGACGGCGATGAAGACGAGCGTCGCTCCGAACTCCCGCAGCGGCAGCGCCCGGGTTGGGTGGACCAACAGCGGTGCCGAGGTGACCCGGATGCTCTGGCTGAAGACGCCGAAGACCGTGTAGAGGGAAAAAGCGACGAAGAACCCGTCGGTCAGTGCGTCGGTTCCGTTGGAGTGGAGGTAGAGGGCCGCCTGGATCGCGGCGGCGGCGGCCATCGCGAAGGTCGCGACCGCCATCAGCATCCCCGCCCGGGCGTGCTTGCTGTGGGTCGCTTTTTCGGTCATCACTGGGCTAACGCTTCCGGGACGGTGGAACTTTTCGTCAGCCGGTCCGGCAGCAGCCGGCGAAGCAGCCGGGAGACGTCGCTCCATACCTCTGGGAAGAAGGCGCGGAGGGCGGCCCCCTGCACGCAGCAACCGGCGAGGCCTGCGAGGCCGGCGATCAGAACAGGGGCGGCGCCGGCGCCCCGCAGCAGGTCCGCTACCGGTAGTCCGACGGCAAGAACCAAGGCGGCGGTCGCCACCGCCGGGGCCAGGTCGGTAAAGAGGCGACCGACCGGCATCCCGAGGACGCGGCGAAAGAGGATCAGGTAAACGGCGGCGAGCATCGCGACGTGGACTCCCACCACCGCGAGTGCCACCGTGGCAAGGCCCTGCTTGGCAGTGACGAAGACGGCGAGCGCGTAGACCACGAGCACCACGCAGTTGAAGATCAGAAGGGGGCGCGGCCGCCCGGCGGCGAGCATCACCTGGGAGTAGCCGGTGAGGATCGCGGCGATCATCCCCGCGACCGCGAGCACCTGGGTCGGCTCGATCGCGGCCCGCCAGGCATCCCCGAACACGATCGGGATCAGCTCCGGCGCGGTCACGATCAGGATCGCCAGCAACGGCACGACCACGGCGCCGTGGATGCGGGTCGCGCGCTCGTGCAACCGCTTCATCTCCTCCAGGTTGTTGGTCCGGGAGTAGATGGGGAAGGCGAGGCGCATCATGATGCCGCTGATCTTGTCCTGGTAGAGAACGCCGATCTGGAAGGCACGCCAGTAGATGCCCACCTGGGTGGGATTGAGTCGGGCGGCGAGGACCGCGTAGTCGACGTTGCTGATCGCCACATAGAGGAGTCCGGCGGCCGAGGCCGGGGCGCCGAAGCGGCTGACTTCGACCAGCTCCCTGCGCCGCCAGCGGGGCCGGCCCGGCGGCGCAACGGCGACCATCGCCAACGAGGTGAAGGCGATTCCGACGACGGCTCCGATCACGATCGCTTCGCCGCCGAGACCCGCTGCAGCGAGGCCGATCGAGGAGAGCCCGCCGACCGCGAGGGCGCCGGTTTCGATCATGCTGATCGGCCGGAAGTCGAGGTTGCGGGAGAGTCGTGCTCGGGAAACGGCGCCGAGGCCGGCGAGCGCGAAAGCCGGAGCCGCGACCTGAATCAGGTGAGCGATCTCGGCGCTGAAGATCGGCTCCGCGATCACCGGGGCCAGGAAGTAGACGAGGAAGCTGAACGCGGCGCCGGCGGCGAGGCTGGTCAGCGTCGCCGCCTCGAAGTGGCCGGTCTCGATCAGTTTGCGCTGGACCAGGGCGCTACCGAACCCCTCGTAGGTGAGGATCACCGCCAGCGGGATCAGGATCAGGGCGACTGAGGCGTTGCCGAAGTCCGCCGGGCTGATCAGGCGGGCCAGGGCCACCGCGACGGCAAGCTGCAGGGCCTCGGTCGCGATCCGGGCGATCGCGAACCAGCGGACGCCCGAGACCGCCGCATCGCGCAGTTGGTCGCCGTCCAACTGGTGCCGGTTCGACTCGTCGGACGCACTCACCTGAGACAAACGCGTGTGGACGCCGCTCTCTTGTGAGCGGGCGCCGGCAAGTGCGAGCAAGTTTTCGGGCCGAACTTCGTTCTTTTAGTTGTGAAGCGAGCGAAAAGACCCAGAAGCGGAACGGAGCGAGCATGGAGGTAGTTGGATTCGTCAGGGCACTTCTGCGGCGGAAGGCCGTCCTCGGCGCCCTCCTCGCGGTGGCGGTTCTGGCCGCCTTCCTGACCGCCTTCAAGATCGGTCCCGACGGGATCGAACGACGCTCGGTCGCGGTCGGCGCTGCCACCGGGCAGATCCTCGTCGACTCGGCCGAATCGACCCTGGTCGAGGGCGCCGGCTCCGACCAGATCGCCGCGCTCGGGACCCGCGCCAGGGTTTACGCCCAGTACCTGAGCAGCCGCGACGCAGTCGGGAAGATCGCCCGCGAAGTCGGCGTCAACCCGGCCCTGATCACCGCCGCCGGCCCCTTCAGCGAAGGCACCGGTATCCAGGATTACGACCAGCAGGGGGCCGAGTCCCGCGCTCGCGATCTCGTCGACGAGGGCAAGCAGTACCGCCTCGTCTTTGCCGCGCAGGAAGACGTTCCGATCATCACCGTCTACTCGACCGGGCCCGAAACCGCGCAGGCGCTGGCCGTTGCCCAGAGCTCCTTCAACGTCCTCAAGCGGTACATCGACGAGCTCAAGGTCGACGCCCGTCGCGCCGAAGCCGAGGCCCCGCCGCGGAGAACCTCGCAGCCCTCCTCCTCGGTGCCGCTGGTCGAAAACATCGTCGTCCGCGAGCTCGGCGCCCCGGAGGGCGGCCTGGTCGGGGGCAAGGCCGACTACGTTCTGATGATCCTCGCCTTCCTCGCCGTGCTGGGGCTCGGCAGTCTGGCGATCGCCGCCGGCTCCGGCTTCATGCGCCACTGGCGTCTGGCCGGCGACATGGAACGGGTCGGCACCGAGGCCAGCGACTGGCTGCAGGAGAAGAACGGCGGGCCTCGCGCTCCGGCCGGAAGCGGAAAGAGCGCCGCGACGGAGGCACCGAGAACCGGCAGTGGCTCCGAGCCGAACCCGGCCAAGTCCGCGACTCAACGGAGACGCCGCGAGGAGAAGCGCACGAGCGGTACCGCGGCTGCCGGGCCGTGACTCCGACCCGTGGCGACGGGTCGGGCAGCCTCTCGGACCTGACGGCGAGCCACCGCCGTACCCTGCGGAGCCTGGCCGGCGATTGGCCGCACACGACCCGGCTGATGCCGTGGTGCCTCGCCGGCTTCATGGCGATGCTCTTCGTGGTCCCGTTCGACAGCGTCGACCTGCCGGTCAGCCTGCCGCTCGAAGCGAAGTTGGACCGTCCGTTCCTGCTGGCGATCGTCGCCCTCTGGGTCCTTTCCATGGTGATGATGGGGGGCTCGAAGCGACTGGAGATGACGGCGATTCACTACGCGTTCTTCGGCTTCGCCCTGATCGCGATCCTCAGCCTGGTACACAACGCGGAGACGACGGTGCGGCTCGGTGAGTTCGAACTGGGGGTGCGCAAGCTCGCGCTGTTGCTGTCCTACCTGGCCCTGTTCGTCGTCGTCGCCTCGAGCGTGCGCGCCTCCGAGGTGCGACCGCTGATGAACCTGATGTGCGGGTTTGCGGTGGTCACCGCGATCGGGGTCATCTGGGAGTACCGGGCGGAATACAACTTCTTCTTCGAAGGCCTCGGCAGGATCATCCCGGTCTCGCTGCCGCCCGAACTCCACAGCTCCGACTCGATCGGCCGTCGTTCGGTGATCGGTCCGACCATCCACCCGCTGGCCCCGGCGATGATGATGGCCTGCGCGCTCCCCTATGCGCTGATCTCCCTCTACGAAAGCCGCGAGCGGCGGCACAAGCTCATCTGGGGGCTGGCGGCGGCGATCATGGTCGCCGCCGCGCTCGCGACCCAGCGGAAAACCAGCATCGTCGCCCCGGTGGTGGCGGTCGCGGTGCTGATCGCCTATCGCCCGCGGATCTTGCGCATGCTGGCGCCAGGGTTGGTCGCCTTCGTCATCTTGGTCCACCTCTTCACCCCCGGCGCGCTCGGCAGCGTCACCTCGCAGCTGCTGCCCCAGAACTTCTTCGGCTTCGGCAGCACCGTCGATCGCCAGAGCGACTACGCGGCGATCGAGCCGGACGTGATCAACCAACCGCTCCTGGGTCGCGGCTACGAGACCTACGACCAGAAGAAGTACCGGATCCTCGACAACCAGTATCTGACCACGATCATCGGCACCGGCATCGTCGGGGTCCTCGCCTATCTCTCGATCTTCGCCGCGATCTTCCTGCTCGCCCACCGGGTAGCCCGGAACGGCGGCCCCGATCGCGCCGGGCCCGCGATCGCGATCGCCGCGTCGGCCAGCGCGATGACCCTCGGAGGCGCGCTGCTGGACATCCTCGCGCTGCCACAGCTGCCGTATCTGATCTGCTTCTTCGGGGGCTTCGCCGCGGTGCTCTGGAAGGACGTGCGGCCGGCGGACTACCCGGCGGTGCGGCCGCTCGAGCGAGCCATCCGCGGGCAATCGTCCCCGGTCCCCCTCAACCACTGAGCGAACCGTGGACGTCGTCTTCAGTTTCGCCTACGCCACCTGGGGAACCGCGATCGAGCGCGGCATGTGCTTCTCCGAAGACCGCATGGTCGAGACCCTGATCGGCGACCCGAGGGTGGAGCGGCTGCTGGTGGCGGAGACCCCGCGCAGCCTGCCGATCAAGCTGCTGAAGGACCGGGTGCGGCAACCGCCGCGGCCGCCTGCCGACGACAGGGTCTCGCTCTACGGCCCGACCCGATTGCGCCGCAGCGACCCGACCTCGATCCGGGCCGTGGCGGCCAGCTTCCGGCGCTGGGACGCGCGGCTGCGAGGCGCCTGCCGGAACCAGGGACTGGTCCGTCCCGCGGTGATCACCACCCATCCCCTGGTTGCCGGGTTCGCCCCACTGGAGTGGGCCTCGTCCGTGACCTACTACGCCTACGACGACCTCGCCGAGCTGCCCGAACTGCGGCGCTCCAGGCCCGCGATCCTCGAGGCCTACCGCCGGGTGCGGGAGCTCGGCCGCGGCGTTGCCGCGGTCTCACCCGCGATCCTCGACGTGATTCGGCCCAGCGGCCGTGGCGTCGTCGTCCCCAACGGAGTCGATCCGGCGGAATGGAGCAGCCGCCAGCCGACCCCCGCCTGGTTTCGATCGCTGCCGGGTCCGCGCCTGCTCTACGTCGGCAGCCTCGAGTCGAGGGTCGACGTCGACGCCCTCGCGAGGGCCGCGACGGCGTGGCCGGATGCCTCCTTCGCGCTGGTCGGACCGCTGCTCGAGCCGGAGCACTTCGGCACGCTGCGTCGGCTGCCAAACGTCCATCTGCGCCCACCGGCCTCGCGGCCCGAAGTGGTCGGCCTGGTGACCGCCGCGGACGTCTGTCTGCTGCCGCACCTGAACAACTCCCTGACCAGGGCGATGAGTCCCCTGAAGCTCTACGAGTACCTCGCCGGCGGCGCGCCGGTGGCGGCCTTGGACCTAGAGCCGATCCGCGACGTCTCCCCCAGCGTCGTCATCCGTGACGACCTCGGGCAGGCGATCGGCGAGGCGCTGGCCCTGGGGAGGGCCCCTGACTCCGAGCGTCGGGCGTTTGCCGAGGCAAACTCCTGGAGCAGGCGCCAGGAGCCGATTCTCCAGCTGGCCCTGGATGCGGCTTCGAGGCAGCCGGTCGCCTGTTGATCAGGCGCGTCGGGGCAGGCGCGAGAGGGTCGGGGTGAGGCGGTCGTGTGCCTCGCCGGCCACTCGCCGGGCGAGGCGGCGGATCTCGCGTCGCGGCGGCGCCACCTGACTCGGGGAGACCGCGTTCGGAGACTCCAGTGCGAGCTCGACTCGCTCCCGGCCGGAGACCGATATCGGCTCGCCGAGCCCGGCCCGGACGCCCCCCGACAGGACCGATTCGTCCTCGCGGGTGCCCGCCGGCTCGACCACGAGGGTGGAGACGCCGGTCGGGATCTCGACCGACAGTCGGCGCGAGTGGGGCCGCACCAGAAGCTGCTCGCCGACCTGGCGAGCGCTGAAGTTGGCAGCCGCGATCTCCCCCATGGATGCCCACCGGATCTCCCCCAGGCTCTCGACTTCGGCCGTTCGCTCGGCCAGCAGGTCGAGGCCGTCGCGAAGGTCGTCGTGATGGCCGTAGAGGATCAGTGGCTGGTCGAGGTAGGCGCGCAGAGCGACCTCGGCGGGGGAGTAGAGCGGTGACGCGACGGGGTGGCGAAGCAGTACCGGCGGCAGGTCCGGCGCCGAGTCCGCCGGCCACCAACCAACCGTCGATCCGGCCGCCGGGGGTGCGGCGAGCCAGGACGCGGGCGCCGCTGCCCAGGGGTAGGGACGGGTCATCGTGATCGCGTCGAAGCCGGTCCGCACCAGCGCCCGCGCCATCGGCTCCGAGCAGGTCTCGTGGGGCGGCACCATCACCCGTGGCACCGCGACCCCGGTGCGGCGCTCGAAGGCCGCGATCCGACGCAGCGCCTGCGAGGCGACCGCCAACGCCTCCTCCTCGGTGACCTCCCGGCCGAGCTCGCCGCCGAAGTGATCGTTGCCGTGGACGAGCAAGGACAGAGACCGGTGCCGCCGCAACAGCGAGACCGCGCCGGGATGGTTGAGGCGCGCGTCGAGGGGAACCATCGCCAGGGCGAGGTGGTAGCCGTGGCGTTCGGCGTGCGCGGCGACCGCCGGCAAGGAGAGATAGCCATAGGACGGCCAGTGGAGGTTCGGGTCGTCAAGCAGGAAGGTGGCCCGCAGCGGCGGCGGCCGCCAGCCGTCGGAGGCGGTCAGCGACCGCAGCAGCTCGACGAAGGGAAGCAGCGCCAGCGAGCGGGTCGCACAGAGGCGAGAGCGCAGAGGCTCGGCGACGTCCAGCTCGGCGGGCGCGAGCGCGGCGACGTCGAGTGGACCCCGGCGCACCCAGAGCGGCCCGCCCGCGGCAGCCGCGATCGGCTTCGAGCCCGGGATCTCGAGCGGCGCCAGGTCGGCGCCGAGGCGGCGGTCGGCAAACCCGCGCCCGCGCAGGCGCCGGTCGACCGCCTCTACCGGCGTGATCTCGAAGGGGGCTGCGGCGCCGTCCTCGCCCTCGGTCTCGAGCGTGGCGAGAGCGCGGACGCCGGCCATCGCCGCCGCGCTCGCCTGGCCCGAGCCGCCGAACTCGACCAGGGCGTCGAGCGCGGCATATGCCCCCGCGTCCCGCGACTCGAAGAGAACGTCCGGAAACGCCTCGGAGAGCGCGGAGAAGAGGCGTGACCGCCTGCTGAGCTCGGCGCCGGGGAAGACGCCCACGCGAAGCATCAGCTCACCTCAACGCGTAGACGCGGAAGCCCTGCGATGGGTTGCCGCCGCCGGGAGCGGCGGCGACGTCGCCGAAGGTCGCGATCAGGGGCTTGGAGCGCAGATAGGCGCCGAGGACGCGGTCGTAGCCGACGCCGAAGCGACCGGTTTCGAAGGCGGAAGTGTCGCGGGTGCTGACCAGCGCGAAGGGAACGCGCTCGCGCTCGATCCGGGCGATCGCGGCGCGCTCCTCGGCGGCGGTGTCGATCAGGCCGGGCAGGAACATGTTCTCGTAGAGCGCCTGCGGCCGGTCGCTGAGGAAGTACATGCCGGCGTCGGCCGGCATCGCCAGGATCGGTTCGCCGGCCCGGGTGCGTTCACGGATGAAGTCGATCGCTTCCTGTTGAGCGCCGGCGCTGCGCGAGTCGCCCAGGTAGGAGCCGGCGGCGGTGTGGATCGTCCTACCCTTGTCTGGATAGAGGGCGACGGCGGCGTAGAGGGCGATGCCCGCGGCGACGGCGGCGAGAGCGGTCATCACCGCCGGCCTCGCGGCCGGCCAACGGTCGCCCACCCGCTGGTGCAGGAGGCCGAGCAGCAGCACGGCCGGCGCGGCGTAGTAGGGCGCGGCGGAGTCCATCGTGAACTGGTCGTACGCACGTGAGCAGAGGAGGACGGCGACCGCCGCGAGCGCGAAGTCGAGCGGCCAGCGGCCGCTCAGCGGGGCGCCCCGGTCGCGGCGCAGCAGCGCCCGCGCGACCAGCGCCGCCGCCAACAGCGCGAGCAGCGGCAGCCAGCTCATCCCCAGCAGCAGTTGCTTGCCCTCCTCCTGCACGGCGGCCTCGGCCTCGGCAAAGGCCCCGCTCGCCTTCCAGGCGGCGAGCAGGAGAAGAGACCCGAGGCAGGCGACGGCCAGTGGCCAGAGCGCCCTCGCCCGCGCCGGCCCGCGCGCCGCCCGGACTTTGACCGCGGTCGCGGTCAGGCCCGCCAGCAGAGCCAGGTAGATCGCTCCGCGAGTCAGCGAGGAGGCGACGCTGGCGGCGTCGAAGGGGGTCCACTCCCGGTAGGCGTTGAAACCCGCGGCGCGGAGGAAGTCGATCGGCCAGAGGTTCTGCCAGAAGAGGCGGTCGAACCCGACGGAGGCAGAGAGCGCGCCGAGCACCACGATCGGGATCGCCAGCGCTGGGGCCGCCATCCAGCCGAGCGCGCGCAGTGCCGCACGCCACTCGTCTTCGCGCCAGATTCCGACCGCCCAGGCGAGGCCCGCGAGGCCGGCGGCCGCGGCGAACTCGACCCGGGTCAGCGAAGCGAGGCCGATCGCGGTCCCGGCGAGCAGGAAGTGGTCGCGGGTGAGCGCCAGCAGGGCGAGGATCGCCAGCAGGAGGCCAAAGGTGGCGGAGTTGGTGTGGGGCAGGACGAAGTTGAACTGGGTGCCGGAGAAGCCGATCGAGATCAGCACCGCGGTCGAGAGGGCCGCGGCGAGGGGCCGCAACAGCTGGCGGGCGAGTGCGAAGAAGGAACCGGAGATTGCCAAGGTCATCGTCAGCCCGAGCGCGTAGGCGGTCTCCAGGCTGGTCCCGAACAGCTTGAAGGCCCCCGTCAGGGTGTAGATGCCGAGCGGCCCGTAGAAGTACCGCACGTCCTCGTAGGGGAGGTGGCCGTGAACTGCCTGCGCAGCGGTCGCGAGCTCGGCGCCGGCGTCGATCTCGGGCGTTCCCCACTTGCGCCAGCTGATCGCCGCGAGGACGGCGATGAAGAGGCCGAGGCCGGCCAGCGCCAGGCCATCCGCGGAGCGGACGAGAGCGAGCAGCCTGGCCAGGCGGTCGCGCCTAGCCCCGCTCAGGCCACGTTCGGAGAGGGTCGCGTCGTTCGCGCTCACAGGAAACCAACGAACCGGCGCCCGACCCGCTTGCGGCCGGGTTTGGGCTTACGGTTTGCCGGCTTCGTAGTGCGCGAGGACCGTCGCCGCCGAAAGCGCCGACGTGTACAGCGCCGGCTCGTCGATCGTGCCCTGCAGGTAGCGCTGGGCGAGGCTGGTCGAGGAGATCGGCCGGCCGATCCGCAGGTCGCGGGAGCTGCTCCAGGTGGCTGCGCCGCTGAAGGTCGCGTTGGCCCGTTCGACCCCGTCGACGTAGATCCGCACGCGGCTGCCGTCGTAGGTGCCGACCAGGTGGTGGGTCGTGTTCGGCGGCACCGTGGTCGCGCTGGTCGCCTGGCCGCGCGTGACGGTCCCGAAAAGCGATTCGCGGGCGGCGACGAAGATCGGCCGGTTGCTGGAGTCGACCACCAGCGAGAAGCCATTGTCGAAGTCGGCGCTCGAGTCGCTGACCAGGAAGTGGTAGCCGCCGGAGGATTTCGCCGCGGTGGTGCGGACCCAGACCTCCACCGAGAAGCTCGACGGCGAGCCGAACGGCGACGCCGACAGGTCGATGTACTGGCTGGTTCCGTTGAAGGTGCGCGCGAAGCTGTTGGTCTCGCCACCGATCAGCGCCGCGACCGAGCTCGGGCTGCTCACGTACGTGCCGTTGTTGTTGGCGCCGTTGGCGTCGGCGACGGTCGTGCCCGAGGTCTCGTCGAGCCGCCAGAGATCTTTGATCCCGGTGGTGCCGAGGACCGCGGTGCGATAGGCGCTGTTAACGGCCAGGGACCGGGTGGTCGTGGCAGTACCTCCGTTGCCGTCGGTGACCCGCAGGCCAACGGTCAGAGAGCCCGTGGCGGTGAAGGATTTGGTCGTGGTGGCGCTGGTCCCGGTGTTCGTCTCATAGCTGCCGTTGCCGTCGAGGTCCCACTCGTATTTGGCGATCGAGCCGTCGGGGTCGCTGGAGGCGGAGCCGTTGAAGGTGACGTTCTGGCGGGTATTGGCCGTGCTCGGGCTGATGGTGAAGGAGGCCGTCGGCGGGCGGTTGTTGACCGTCACAGTGCGGGTCGTTGCCGCCGTCTGGCCGCGGTTGTCGGTGACCCGCAGGCCGACCGTGACCGTGCCGGGGGTGCCGTAGGAGCGGCTGGTCGTCGCCGTCGTGCCGGTGCTGGTCTCATAGCTGCCGTTGCCGTCGAGGTCCCACTCGTATTTGGCGATCGTGCCGTCGGGGTCGCTGGAGGCGGAGCCGTTGAAGCTCACGCTCGCGCCGGTGTTGACCGAGGTCGGGGTCGCGGTGAAGGACGGAACCGGCGCCCGGTTGTTGATCGTCACGGTGCGGCTCGCGGTCGCCGTCTGGCCGTCGTCGTCGGTCACACGCAGCTTCACCTCGACGTTGCCCGGAGCGCTGTAGGAGCGGCTCGTGGTGGCGCTGGTCCCGGTGTTCGTCTCGTAGCTGCCGTTGCCGTCGAGGTCCCACTCGTATTTGGCGACCGTGCCGTCGGGGTCGCTGGAGGCGGAGCCGTTGAAGCTCACGGTCGCGCCGGTGTCGGCCGGGTTCGGCGCCGCCGTGAACGAGGCGCTGGGCGGCAGCAGGGTCACGGTGACGTTGCGCGTGGAGACGGCAGTCGCGCCTCTGTCGTCGCTCACGCGCAGCTTCGTTTCCACCGTTCCGGCCGCGCTGTAGGAGCGGCTCGTGGTGGCGCTGGCCCCGGTGTTCGTCTCATAGCTGCCGTTGCCGTCGAGGTCCCACTCGTATTTCGCGACCGTGCCGTCGGGGTCGCTGGAGGCGGAGCCGTCGAAGGTGACGTTCTGGCCTTTGCTGACCGCGCTTGGACTCGCCGTAAAGGAGGAGACCGGGGCGCGGTTGGTCACGGTGACCGTCCGCAGCGCATTCGATCTGTTGCCGCTCGAATCGGTAACGCGCAGGCGCACGTCGTAGGCACCGGCGGTCGGGTAGCTGGTGATGGCGACCGGTTCGGCACCGGTTTCGGTCTCGTAGCTGCCGTTGCCGTCGAGGTCCCACTCGTACTTGGCGATCGTGCCGTCGGGGTCGCTGGAGGCGGAGCCGTCGAGGTTGATCGTTTCGGCGGTCTGAGCGGGGCTCGGCGCCGCGTTGAAGGCCGCGACGGGCGGCTGGCCGCCGCCGACGGTGCCGAAGTAGTGGTCTTCGATCGTCGTCGCCGGGAGCGCCCGGTTGTAGAGGGCCACCTCGTCGAGGTCGCCGGCGCCGAACAGGGCGCTGGCGGCACGCGACATGAAGTACAGGCTGGAGTTGGCGAAGTTGCCCGCGCCGGTCCCGGAACGCGTCTTCGCGTAGGGGACCGCTTTCCCATCGACGTAGGGGGTGATCTGGTTCGCCGCGTCGGCGCTGGTGTCGAGGACCAGCGAGTAGTGGTGCCAGGCGCCGGCGCTGGGCCGGTCGAAGTAGGCGGTGTTGCGGCTGTCTCCGCTGCCGATCCCGACCCCGAACTTGCCGCCTTCCTCGGGCGCGTTGGGGTCGACCAGGAAACCGCCCGGGTTGGCGTTGAAGTTGGGCGTGAGCTCGAAGGCGAGGTCGTCGTCGTCGGCGAAGCCGTCCCACTTCATCCAGAACTCGAGCGTCAGCTTGTTGGTGCCTGACAAGTCGAGTGCGGCCTGGGCGGCGGCGCTCGTGCCGTTGAAGCTGGCCGCGGTGTCCGTGTCGCCCGGCAGGGCGCTCCCGATGCCGAGCTCCGGTCCGCCGACCGCCGTCGCGTGGGCGCCGCCTTTGCTGTCGGCCAGGGTCGCCCCGGCGGCGTCGCCCATCCGCCAGTAGTTGGTCAGACCGGCGGTCGCGAGCACCCGGCTCGGGTAGGCGCCGGCGCCCGAGCTTTCGACGCTGACCGCGCGCGTAGCCTGGCCGCTGTTGCCGGCGTCGTCGGTGACCCGCAGCTTGATGTCGTAGGCGCCCGGAGAGGTGAAGATGGTGCTGGCGGTCGGCGTCGTGCCGGTGTTCGTCTCGTAGCTGCCGTTGCCGTCGAGGTCCCACTCGTATTTGGCGACCGTGCCGTCGGGGTCGCTGGAGGCGGAGCCGTCGAGGTTGACCAGCTGGCCCGCCTGGGCCGGGTTCGGCGCGGCGTTGAAGGCGGCGACGGGGGACTGGCTGTTGCCACCGAAGTGCTGGGCGATCGTCGCCGCCGGAAGCGCCCGGTTGTAGAGCGCCACCTCGTCGAGAGCGCCGGCGCCGAACAGGGCGCTGGCGGCGCGCGACATGAAGAAGAGGCTGGAGTTGGCGAAGTTGGCGGCGCCCGTTCCGGTCCGCGTCTTCACGTAGGGGACCGCCTGACCGTCGACGTAGGGGACGATCTGCTCGGCGGCCGGCGCGGTCGTATCGAGAACGAGCGCGTAGTGGTGCCACTGGCTGGCGCTCGGGCGCGTGAAATAGGCCGTGTTACGGCTTTCGCCGCTGCCGATCGCGACGGCGAATTTTCCGCCCTCCTCGGGCGCGTTCGGGTCGACCAGGAAGCCGCCGGGGTTGGAGTTGAAGTTGGGCGTGAGCTCGAAGGCGAGGTCGTCGTCGTTGGCAAAGTTGTTCCACTTCATCCAGAACTCGAGCGTCAGCTTGCTGGTGCCCGAGAGATTCAGAGCGGCCTGTGCCGCGCTGTTGGTGCCGTTGAAGTCGACCGCGGTATCGGCGTCACCGGCGACCGCGCCGCCGCCTCCGAGGCTGGCGCCGCCGCTCAAGGTCGCCGGGGCGGTGCCCTTGCTGTCAGCCAGCGTCGGGCCCGCGGCCTCGCCCATCCGCCAGTAGTTGATCAGCCCGGCGGTCGCGAGCACCCGGCTCGAGTAGGTCCCGGCGCCGGCGCCGTCGATGCTGACGGTCTCCGTGGTCGTCGCGGTTTTTCCGGCAGCGTCGGTGACCCGGAGGCCGACCGTGGCCGGGCCCGGCGTCGCGAAGCTGGTGCTCGCGGTCGGCGTGCTCCCGCTGCTGGCCTCGTAGCTGCCGTTGCCGTCGAGGTCCCACTCGTATTTGGCGATCGCGCCGTTCGGCGAGCTCGATGAGCTGGCGTCGAAGCTGACCGTCTGGCCGATGTCGGCCGGGTTGGGCGAGCTGCTGAACGAGGCGGTCGGCGCCTGCGGGTTGCCCGCGTAGTGGGCGGCGATCGTCGTCGCGTCGAGGGCACGGTTGTAGACCGCCAGCTCGTCGAGCGAACCAGCCCCGTAGAGCGCGCTGGCGGCGCGCGACATGAAGTGCAGCGCGGAGTTGGCGAAGTTGCCGGCGCCGGTGCCGGAGGCCGTCTTCGTGAACGCCGCCGCTTTGCCATCGACGTAGGGCTTGATCTGGTCGGTGGCGGCCGCGGAGCTGTCCATCACGAAGGCGTAGTGGTGCCACTGGCCGGCGCTGGGACGGGCGAAGAAGGCGTTGTTTCGGCTGGAGCCGTTGCCGAGCGCGACCCCGAACTTCCCGCCCTCCTGGGGCGCGTTGGGGTCGACGAGGAAGCCGCCGGCCACGGAGTTGAAGTTCGGCGTGTACTCGAGCGCCAGATCATCGTCGTTGGCGAAGCCATTCCACTTCATCCAGAACTCGACGGTGACTTTGCTGGTGCCCGACAGCGAGAGGTTTGCGCTCGCCGCGTCGTCGAGGCCGTCGAAGCTGGCGGCGGTGTCGCCGTCGCCGGCGAGGGCGCCGGTCACGCCGAGCGTCGGCGCACCGCCGGTCGTCGCGTTGCTGGACCCGAAGGAGTCGATCAGGGTCCCGGTTCCGGGCGCGTCGCCGAGCCTCCAGTAGCTGACCAGGCCCGTGGTCCCCAGGACCCGGGACGGGTAGCTGCCGCTGCCGCTGTTGTCGATCGAGAGGGCGCGGTTGGTGGTGCTGCGCACACCCTGTTCGTCGGTCACCCGCAGGCGCACCGTGTAGACGCCGGTGCTGGCGTAGGTGGTGGTGCCGACCGGGTTGGAACCGCGATCGGTCTCGTAGCTGCCGTTGCCGTCGAGGTCCCATTCGTAGCGAGCGATGGCGCCGTCGAGGTCGGTTGAGGAGCTGGCGTCGAAGGTGATGGTCTGGTTGGTCTGCGCCGGGTTCGGCGCGATCGTGAAGGAGGCGACCGGCGGCTGCGGTCCCGACGGCGGATCGAGGATCACATCGACCGGGGTCTGCGGCTGCACCCCCATGTCGGAGAAGATGTTGTAGGTCGTCTGGATGATCCGGCTGTCGGGGTTCGGCGCCAGCGCGTTCGCCCAGTCGTTGGTTCCAGCCGCGAAGACCAGCGCACCGCTTTTCGCCGTGTACTTGACCGCCTGTCCGCAGTTGCACTGACCGGGGGGCGGGGTTTTCGCATAGATCCGCCCCTCGTCCTGCAGCCAGTCGACGTTCTGACCCAGGGTCGCGGGCGAGCTGGTGAGTGGCTTCACCCCGGCCGGCTGCCGGCTCAGGTACTGGGCCTGGGTCGGGATCGCGTCCCACTCCCAGCCGAGCAGGTTGCTCCCGATCGTCGTCGTCGATCCGCTCGGGATGCCGGCGTTGCGCCAGATCCGGTCGCCGGCGTAGTTGCCGCCGCTGGAGGGCGGAATCTGCAGCGGGAAGGCGCCAGCCTGCAGCTCGGCCCCGTAGTACATGTTGCCGAGCAGCTGGTTCTCGGGGAAGTCGGGGCCGACGCGGCCGCCGACGGGAGCGTTCGGATCCCCGGGCGGGGCGCCGTTATCGCGAAAGGTGGTGGTCGAGTTCTCCGGGCGATCGTCGGCGGTTCCAGCGATCTGGTCGAGGCCGAGGGCATCGTCGGCGGTGCCGAGTTTGCCGTCTGGCCCCCAGTCGTTGGCACCGTCCTCGCCGCTGCCGTTGGAGCCCGATCCCTCGACGGTCTTGTAACAGACCAGGGTGCGGCCGCCGTCCTCGTAGCGCACCTTCCAGTAGGCCGTGTTGCCGCTGAGGGAGGCGATGTCGATGCCGGCGTCGCGCGCGGCGAGGAAGCCTTTCATCTGCTCCATCGACCAGTACTCGCTGTGGCCGGAGATCACGTCGACGCCGTGGCCGAGCAGCTGCGCGGGCGTCTGATGGACCGCGACGTCCTCGGTGTAGGCGACGTCATAGCCCTGCTTCTCGAGCCACTGCAAGAGGTAGAAGTCGGGACCGATGAAGCGGTTGCCCTGGCGCGGGTCGCTGAGCGGACGATCGAAGGAGACCTTGACCGCGCGCGGGGTGCCGGCGATCGTGTTGCCGCCCCCGCCGGTGTCGAAGTAGAGCGACTTGCCGCCCCAGTCGTTGTAGGCCTCGTAGGTGGCGGTCGGGACGACGAAGAGCATTTCCGCTTTCGGCACCCGGCTGTCGTCCCGGACGACGAAGGTGATCGTGTTCTCCAGGCCGCCCGGGGTGGTCAGCTTGACCGTGTACACGCCGGAGGCGGGGATCGCGGAGCCGGGAATCGTGTAGCTGCCTGCCCAGCCGGCGCAGCTCTTGAGACCGGTCGTCGAGTTGGTCGCCGAGCAGCCGGCGAAGAGGTTGTTGACCGCAACGCTGGTGCTCGAGGCCGCAGTGATCAGGCGCCCGCCGGTGTTGCCGTAGTAGCCCATCCGGTAGACGTCGACCCGCACGCTGGAAGCGTCGGCAGTGCTCGCTCGACCCAACTTCAGGGTCACGCTTTCTCCCAGGTTGACGCTGCTCTTGGTCGCGAACCCGGCGACGTCCGGGTCATAGTCGACCAGTCGCCATCCGTCGGATCCCGAACCCGAGCAGTTGTTCTCCTGAACCACGGGGTTTTCACTCGGGCAGCTGACGTCGGCGCCCGCGGGAACGGCGAAGAGCAGCAGGGCGGCGCTGACCGCGAGGGTCAAGGATGCGAGAAGTTTCATGCGGGGATGGCTCAATTCCGAGAGGTTCCTTCGATCGGGGCAGGAGGCCCTACTTCGTCAACGTGGGTAATACGGGATTTAGTCCGGTCGGAGGGGATGAAAAACGGACATACCGCCGCGAGCACGAGCCCGCAGCTCGCTGCGGACGTAGCGCTTGAAGCGCTCGTCTTCAACCTTCGGCTGAGCCATGAGGCGGGCACTGAGGTAGCCGTAGAGGAAGGCGATGCCGGAGAGCCCGTAGGGCTTCTGTGCCGCGACCTTGAACGAGCGAGCGGTCACCCACCCCAGCCCGTAGCGCAGCACGTAAGCGCAGCGGCCGTGCCGGGCGCGCCCACGCAGGGCACCGCCGCGGGTCGCGACGGGGCGGTGATGTTTGGCGACCAGGTCCGGCAGCGACCGGGTCACGAAGCCTTCCATGCGGGCGTAGGTCTCGTCGATCGTGTCCCAGCCGAGGCGCTCCTCGACCCCGCCGATCGCTTCGAAGCACTCGCGGCTGTAGAGCTTGAGGGCGCCGCGCACGTGGTGCTCGGGGATCTTGGTCGCGCGCCATCTCTTGCCCGTTCGCTCGAGCAGGCTCCCGCCGGCGATTCCCAACTGGGGTTCGGCCGCGAACTCGCCGAGCAGGCGCTCGAAGTACTCGGGTTCGAGCTCGACGTCGGCGTCGAGCTTGCCGAGGTGGGTGAACTTCGCCATGTCGACCGAGGCGAGGGCGAGGTTGAAGGCGCGCGCCTCGGCGGCCAGGGTCAGCCGGTCCCCCCCAGCCTCTTCCGCGTGCGGGGTCTGGATCACCCGCATGAAGGGAACCTTCGCGGCCAGGCTGCGGAGAATCTTCGGGGTGTCGTCGGTGGAGCCATCGTCGACGACCAGCCAGAGGTCCGGAGGGCGGATCTGGGAGGCGACGGCGCGGATCGTGGTGGCCAGGAACGGCGCCTCGTCGCGGGCGGGCGTGATCAGCAGCAGGCGCGACATCAGCGCTTCCTCGCCTTCGCGACCAGCTCGTCGACCAACCCGAGGTAGCCCTCGCGCTGGCGCCGCCACTCGATCGCGGCGAGGCGCTCCGAGGCCCGCTCAGCCCGCTCCAGGGCGCGCTGGGGCTCGGCCCGGACACCTTCGATCGCGGCAGCCAGCGAGCCCGGGTCGCCGGGCTCGGCGAGCAGCACGTCGTCGCCGAAGTAGCTCTCGATCCCCGGCAGCCGCGAGGCGACGACCGGCAGGCCCATGTGTACGTACTCGAGCAACTTCACGGGAAGGAGCAGCTCGGTGAAGTCGTCGCGCCGGGTCGGGACGACGCCGAGGTGTGCGTCCAGCAGGCGCTCGGGAATCTGCTCGACCGGGGTCGGCCGCGGCGCAATCCGCACCCCGTCCGGGGCGATCTCGGCCGCCTTTGCGCCCAGCGCCCGGGCGGCCTCGGCGTCGGAGCCGAAGACATCGAGTGCGACGAGCGCGCCGCGCTCGCGCAGCAGGGCGACGGCGCGGACCAGCGCCTCGACCCCGAAGCGATCGGCGAGGCCGCCGTGGTAAACGACTCGCAGCTCGCCCTCGACCGGCGGCAGCGCAGGCCGGCGGCGCGCGCCAAAGACCCGCTCGTCGGGGGTGTTCATCACGACCTGGGTGTGGTCGGCCCCGATCCCGCGCGAGGCGAGCAGGTCGCGGGCCTCGGCGGTGACGAAGATGTGACCGTCGGCCATTGCCGCGCTGACCCGCTCCTCGGTTCGGATCAGGCGAACCAGCGGGTGCGAGGCCGGACGGTCAAAGAGGGTCGCGAACAGCTCCGGGAAGGTGTCGTGGAAGTTGAGGATCAGCGGCGTGCCCCGCAGCTTCGGCGCCAGCGCCGCGAAGACCAGCGCGTCGGGCATGTTGTGCACCTCGATCAGATCGAAGCGGTGGCGCCGGTCCAGCGCGGTCACCTTGCGGGCGGCGCCGGCGAGGAAGCGGGCGTTGCCGTCGAGGTAGGCGCGGGTACCGCCGCGCGGCTTCGAGGCGGCGGCCCGGTGCAGGGCGATCCGGCCCGCGCCGACCTCGAGCTCCTGGTCGTCGTTGAGGCAGACGCAGTCGACCCGGTCGCCGCGTTCGGCCAGGGCGCGTGCCTGGCGCTGGATCCGCGAGTCGACCTCGAAGTCGGAGTAGTGGATCATGCAGACGCGCAGGCCACCCCCGACCTCGGTGCGGGCGACCCGCTCAGCGGTCGGCTGCGAGCTCAAAGCCCTTCACCGCCGCGACGATCTCGTCGATGTGCCAGTCCTCGATCGCCGGGAAGATCGGCAGCGAGCAGTTTTCGCCGGCGAGCCGCTCGGCGACCGGCAGCGAACCGGGGCCGAGACCAAGGTCCGCGTAGGCGGGCTGGAGGTGGATCGGAGTCGGGTAGTGGACGGCGCTGGCGACCCCGCGCGAGTCGAGGTGGTCGCGGAGGGCGTCGCGCTCGGCCGCGCGGACGACGAACAGGTGGTAGACGTGGTCGGAGTCGTCCGTTGCGGGCGCCGGCGGGGTCACGGAGCTGGAGGCGAGACCGGCTCGCAGCGCCTCGGCTGCATCGCGGCGGCGCTGGTTCCAGTCCGGCAGATGGCGCAGCTTGACCTCGAGGATCGCGGCCTGCAGCGTGTCCAGGCGGTGGGTGCCGGTGGCCAGGCGGTGGTGGTGGCGCGGGGACTCGCCGTGGGAGCGAAGCAGCCGCACCCGCTCGTCGAGAGCGGCGTCGTTGGTCACGAGGGCGCCGCCGTCACCCCAACCGCCGAGGTTCTTGGTCGGGTAGAAGCTGAAGCACCCCGCGTCTCCCAGCGAGCCGACCGGGCGGCCGCGGTAGATCGCGCCGTGCGCCTGGCAGGCGTCCTCGATGACGAAGACGTCTCGCTCGCGGCAGAGCGCCAGCAGCGGGTCCATCTCGACCGGGCGGCCGAAGAGGTGGACCGGGATCACGCAGCGGGTGCGCTCGGTCAGGGCCGCCTCGACGAGCTCGGCGCTGATCAGCGCCGTCTCGGGGTCGACGTCGACGATCACCGGCGTGGCGCCGACGGTGCTGACCGCCTCGGCGGTGGCGATGAAGCTGTAGGTGGGAACGATGACCTCGTCTCCGGGCCCGATGCCGAGCGCGTTCAAGGCGATCTCCAGGGCGGCGGTGCCGGAGGAGACCCCGGCCGCGTGGGTGGTTCCGCAGAACTCGGCGAACGCGCCCTCGAACCGCTCCAGTTCGGGACCGAGGGTGAAGGCAGCGTCGCGCCCGATCCGCTCGACCGTCTCCATCAGCTCTTCGAAGAGCTCCGGGAAGGCGCTGTCGAGGCGGATGAAGGGGACCTTCGTCCCCTCCGTGGCGGCCAGCGAGAGTGGGCTGGCGGTTGCGGTCGGCGCGTTCATGCGATCTCCTCCGAGCGTGGCTGTTCCAGTTCGGCGAACAGGGCCGCCGCCTCACGGCGCGAGCGCACGCCGAACTTCGAGAAGACCGACGCGAGGTGGCTCTTGATCGTGCTCTCCGAGAGGAACAGAGCCTCGGCGATCTGGGCGTTCGTCATCCCCTCCGAGACGTAGGTGAGAACCTGGCGCTCACGGTGGGAGAAGGTCGGCCGCTCGACGCTGGCGCGGAGCTTGCGGGGTACCACCGACTGCCCGGAGCCGACCGCCCTGACGGTCACCGCCAGGGTCGACTCGAGGTCGTTCTCGAAGACGATCGCATCGGCGCCCGCGTCAAGCGCCCGGCGCACGCCGGTGCCGGTGGAGATTGGCGCGACGACGACGATTGCCGACTCCCGGACCTCCCGCCGCAGACGCCGCAGCGCCGCCATCTCGCTCGGCAGTTCGAGGTCGCAGACGAAGACGACGATCGCGCTCGCGTCGATCTCGACGCCGGCCAACCGGTCCGAGCCCTCGAAGCCGAGCAGCTCGAGGGTGGGGTCCTGCTTGCTCAACGCCGCCGTGATCCGTCGGCGCGTCGAGGAGCTGGCGGGACAGACGATCGCGCATACCTGCTCGGTTGCGGGCAGAACGCGTGCGACCGGATCGCTGAGCACCGTCATGGACCACAAACGGCGCGGGGGCGCGAAAGTTTGCGCGGCCCAGACGGAAGTCCCGCGATACCTGGCCGTTCATCGTGTGATGGAAGCGAGCACGTCCACGCCCCCGGCCAACGAGGCTCCGCACCGCCTGCTCGACGAGGTCGAGCTCGGCGAGGGAGTGCGGATCCAGGCGTTCACGAACCTCTACGGCTGCCGGATCGGATCGCAGAGCAGGGTCGGCACCTTCGTCGAGATCCAGCGCGGCGCCACGGTCGGCGCCGCCTGCAAGATCCAGAGCCACACCTTCATCTGCGACGGGGTGAGGATCGGCGACCGGGTCTTCGTCGGCCATGGGGTGATGTTCACCAACGACCTGCGGCCGCGAGCGACCAACCCAAACGGCGAGCTGCAGGACGAGGACGACTGGAAGCTGGTCAGGACCGAGGTCGAGGACGGCGCCGCGATCGGGTCCGGCGCCACGATCCTCGCCGGCGTCCGGATCGGCGCCGGCGCGACCATCGGGGCCGGAGCCGTCGTCACCCGTGACGTCGCCCCGGGCGCCACCGTGGCTGGCAACCCCGCTCGGCCGCTGCCCGACCCCTCGCGCTAGCGCCAGTTCCGCAGCAGATCCCGCTCGGGGACCTCGCGAACCGCGCGGGCCGGCACCCCCATGACGACCGCCCGGGGGGCGACGTCGGAGGCGACGACCGCACCGGCGGCGACGAAGGCCTCCTCGCCGATCTCGATGCCCGGGCAGAGGACCACGCCGCCACCGATCCGGCAGGCGCGGCGCAGGGTCGGGCCGGCAAAGCCGGCTTCGGGCGGATGTCGGTCCATCGTGTCGTCGTTGGTCATCGTCACCCCGGGGCCGATGAAAACGTCGTCCTCGATCCGGGCGCCGCCGGTCAGGTAGCAGCGGGTTTGCACGCTGACCCGCTGCCCGACCTCGACCCCCGGATCCACCGAGGTGAAACTCCCGATCGTCGAGCCGGCGCCGATCGTGGCGCCGTCGCGCACCTGGGCGTGGTCGCCGATCCTGGCGCCCTCGCCGATCCGCACGCCGGCGTGGATGATCGCGTGGCCGCCGATCAGGACGTCGGCGCCGATCTCGACATCGGCCCCGAGCAGGAGGCCGGGCGCCAACTCGGATCGGTGCAGGCTCGCTCCGCTCATCGCGGCGATGCTACCGGCGCCGCTCCGCAAGCTGGGTGGCGGCGAGAACGTTGTTTTCGGTGAAATGAACGACGTCTGCATCGTCATCGTCTCCCACAACGGCAAGCGCTGGCTGGCGCCGGCCCTGACCAGCTTGTTCGCGCGGACGGGGGACGTCGACGTCGACGTCGTCGTCGTCGACAACGGCAGCGACGGCAGTGCCGAGTACGTCGAGGGGAGCTTCCCCGGCGTGCGCACGCTCACTTGCGAGAACCGTGGCTTCGGCCACGCCAACAACCAGGCCCTGGCGACCGCCGACGCCCGTTACGTTCTCTTCCTCAACCCCGACACCGAATTTCTCGCCGGCCGGCTCGACGATCTGATCGGGGCACTTGACCGGCGGCCGGAGATCGGCCTCGCCGGCACCCGACAGGTCGGCAGCGGCGGCGCCCTGGCACCCAGCATCAGGCGCTTCCCATCGGTCCCCAACATGGTCGCCGAAGCGGTCGGGGTCGAGCGCGTGCCGGGGCTGCGGCGGGTTCTCGGCGAGCGCGAGCTCGACCTCAGCTTGTACGAGCGGGAAACGCCCTGCGACTGGACCTCGGGCTCCTTCATGCTCGCCCGCAGCGAGGCGCTCGCCGCCACCGGCGGGTTCGACGAGCGCTTTTTCCTCTTCTCCGAGGAGACCGACCTCTGCTGGCGGATCCGCGCCGCGGGCTGGCAGATCGAGCATCTGCCTTGCGTGACGATCCGCCACCACGAGCACGGGGGCGAGGCGAACCCGCAGCTGGAAGCCCAGGCGGCGTACGCGCGGATGCAGTTTGCCGAGAAGCACCTGGGGCGACCGCTGGGATACCGGCTGGCACTGGCGCTCCGCTACGGCGTGCGGTTCTGCCTTGGGCTGGCACGGGGGAGCGAGGGCCGCGGACGCCGGCTGGCGGCCGCGGCGGCGCTCGGCGCAGTGGTCAGCGGCAAGCCGCCGTTCGCCCGCCAGCTGCCTGGCTGACCCGGATTCCGAGAGCAACTTTCGAGGTCTCGGCGTGCTTGTAGCGAAGAACCTCGGCGATGACCCGGACCCTCCGCCAACAGATCATTCTCACTGCGCTGCTTGCCGCCCTGGCCCTGCTGGCCGCGCCGGCTGCTCCGGCTAGCGCCGCGCCGCGCACCCTCTCCTTCGATGGCACGCAGATGACCGTCCCGAAAGGCTGGCCGGTCTACCGTCTGGCCCAGCACCCGGGGATGTGCGTGCGGCTCGACCGGCGTGCCGTCTACCTGGGCCGCCCCGCGGCGAACCAGCGTTGCCCGTCCGCGGTGATCGGGCGCCAGCGGGCGATCCTGGTCGAACCGGAGCAGGCGGGCGCGAGCAGGTCCGCGCCTCCCCGCGCGGCATCCCCGCAGGCAAGCGCCTCCGCCGGCGGCGCCGTTTTCACCGGGCTCGGCTTCGACGCTTGCACCGCCCCCTCGCAGAAGTCGATGAGCGCCTGGCGCGCCTCCTCGCCCTACGAAGCGATCGGTGTCTACATCGGCGGCAGCAACCGCGGCTGCTCTCAGCCGAACCTGACCGCGAGCTGGGTCGGCACGCAAACGGCCGCCGGCTGGCACCTGATCCCCACCTACGTCGGGCTGCAGGCGCCGACCAGCGCCTGCTCCAGCTGCGCCAAGCTCAACTCCAATCAGGCGACCGCGCAAGGCGCGGCAGCGGCGACCGACGCGGTCACGCAGGCCGGCGCGCTGGGGATGGGGCCCGGCAGCCCGATCTACTTCGACATGGAGGCATACACGCGGACCTCGAGCGCGACCGCAGCGACCCTCGCCTTCCTCGAGTCCTGGACCGAGAAGCTGCACGCGCTCGGCTACAGCTCCGGCGTCTACAGCAGCAGCGCTTCCGGGATCGCCGACCTCGCCGGCCAGGTCGGCAGCGGCTACACCCTTCCCGACGACATCTGGTTCGCCAACTGGAACGGGGTCGCCAGCACCTCCGACCCCTACGTCCCGGCCAGTGCCTGGGCCGGGCACCAGCGCATCCACCAGTACCGCGGCGGCCACGACGAGACCTACGGCGGGGTCACGATCAACATCGACAACAACTACGTCGACGCGTCGACGGTCGGCAGCGGCGGGCTGGCCGGCGAAGACGACCCGATCGCCTGGCTCGACCTCAGCGGGGCGCCGGCGCCGGCTCAGGTGCGGGTCAAAGGCTGGGCCTTCGACCCCAACCAGCCGAGCGTGCCGCTCTCGATCCGCCTCTTCGTCGGCGGCCGCGCCGGCTCCCCGAACGCGCTCGAATACGAACTCGGGCCAATCGCCAACCTGCCGCGGACCGACCTTGCCAGGGAGTACCCCGAGGCGGGTCCCTCGCACGGCTTCGACGTCAGGGTCCCGACGATCAAGTCGGGGGCGCAACCGGTCTGCGTCTACGCCATTGACGTCGGCCGCGGCGAGGACCGCCTGATCGCCTGTAAGACGACTCACATCCCGGTCGGGATCACCCTCTCCAACGTCCGCGCCACCCCCAACGGCGTCCGCGTGCGGATCGCCTGCGCCTGGCCGACGGGGACGCCGTGCCCGGGGCAGCTGGCGCTGCGCACCCGCTTCAAGGTCTCGGTCCCGCGCGGCCGCGGCCGGCCGCCGCGGCTGCGCACGGTTAAGCGCTCACTCGCTCGCCTCCCCTTCCAGCTGACCGGCACCACCTCGCAGGCGTTCACGATCCCGCTCAGCCCCGGCGGCCGCGAACTGCTGCGCCTGCGCGGCAAGCTGCGCACCCAGCTGGTCGCCGCGATCCCCGGCGGCCGTCGGGTGACCGTGGTCGCGATCGAACATCGCTGAACTCCGAAAGCCCGTACGGCTTGGGAGCTTCAGTCGCCGCCGAGCGCCTCGCGCAGGCTCGAGAGCTCGCCGCGCAGCGCCTTCAGCTCATCTTCGAGTCGCTTGAGGCGGTCGTCTTCGGCCGCCGGGTCGCCACTGCCGACGACCTCGTCGGGAACGCCCATGGAAGCCGTCTCGGCGACCGCGGGAACCCCCGGGTCGGCGACTTCGGCCGCCGCCTGCGCCTCGTCGCCTCCACCCAACAGCTGCGAGAAGCGCTCCTCCTTCTGCCCCGGCCGACGTTGCTGGCGGGCGACCCAGCCGCGCTCGGTCAGACCGTCGAGCGTCTCCTGCACCGCGGCGAGGTCGGCGAACCCCTGCAGCCGCTCGCTGCGCTGCTTCAACTCGCCGGGGGTCTGCTCGCCGCGCAGCATCAGCACCGCCAGCAGCGCCACCTCGGCGTCGTCGAGCCCGAGCGCTTCCGGCAGCAGGTGCCGGTACTTGCGGGCGCGGCTACTGGCGCCGCTGGTGAGGCGGGTCCAGCCGCGCTGGGCGAGCCGGCGCAGAGCGGCGCTGACCATCTCCTCGTCGTAGGCGACGACGGGGTCGCGGTTCGTCGACTGGTTGCAGGCCAGGCGCAGCGAGTTGAGGGAGAGCGGGTAGGCGTCCGGGGTCGTCCGCTGCTTCTCGATCAGGCAGCCGAGCACGCGGATCTCGACGGCGTCAGGCTCCACGCGCTAGCCCCGGTCGGGGCGGTCGGGGCGGTCGGGATAGAGCTCGTCGATCGTGACCAGGGCGCGGTAGGGCACCTCCGCCGCGGCTTCGATCCGCTCGCCGCCGCCGGCGAGCCGGTCGACCACCGCGACGACGCCGACGACCTCCAGCCCCTGCTCCTGGATGCGCCCGATCGCGGTCGCGGTCGAGCCGCCGGTGGTCACCGTGTCCTCGACCACGAGACACTTCATGCCCTCCTCGACCGGACCCTCGACCCAGCGCTGGAGGCCGTGCTCCTTGCGCTCGCCGCGGACGAAGTAGGCGACCAGGTCCGCGCCGGCGGCAACGGCGATCGCCGCGCAGGCGGGCGGGATCGCCGCCGTGGCGGGACCGCCGACGGCCTCCGCCCCGAGCTCGTTGGCGGTCGCCGCGATCAGCTCGCCGGCGGCCTTGAAACCGTCGGGGCGCATCAGCGTCCGCCGTGCGTCGACGTAGTACTGGGCGCTCGCCCCGCTCGCCAGCGTCACCTCGGCGAGGATCAGCGAGTGCTCGCGCAGGACGGACAGCAACGTGGTCTTGGCGGTGGCGAGGTCGGTCACCGCCGCCATCCTACGGTGCCTTTGCCGCCGCCAGCGCCTCGGCGAACCCGCGTCGCCAGGTCGGATGGCCGGGCTTCCAACCGAGCTCGCGTTTGGCCTTCGCGTTTGTGGCCCCGCGTAGCTCCAACGCCGCCCCCGACACGGCGGCGCCTGCGACCATGCGGGCGAGCCAGGCCGGGACCCGCCGCGGCGCCTTCGCTCCCAGCGCCTTGGCGTAGACGGGCAGCCACTCGCTGAGCCGCGCCGGCTCGTCGTCGACGACGTTGTAGACGCCGGGGGCGCCGCGTCCGAGCGCGGCGACGGCCGCGGCGGCGGCGTCCTCGACGTGGACGAAGGAGAACATCCCAGTCCCCTTGCCGACGACCGGGAAGCGCCGCCGTTCGACTTCGTCGCCCTGCTGACCGCCGCGGTCGTAGTAGGTCCCCGGCCCGTAGAGCCAGCCGTATCTGAGCACGAGGCCGTCGATCCCGCCGGCGCCGAGCACCTGGCGCTCGAGATCGGCCGCCGCCCGCGTCGCCGCACCAAAAGCGCCGGGCGCACCGTCGAAGATCGGCGCCTCCTCGTCCTTCACCCAACCACCCTGCGGCAGGTAGAGGAAGGCGATGCTCTCGGCGACAAGACGCCGCACTCCGGCGGCAGTAGCGGCCGCGACGAGGTTGCGCGTGCCCTCGATCCGGATCCGATTGGTCGCCGCCAAATAGTCGCTTTTCGGCTTGTAGCGGTGTGGCAGCGCCGTCAGCAGGTGGACGACGGCCTGCGGAGATGCCGCGGCGACGGCCTGCCGCAACCCCTCCGCGTCAAAGGCGTCGCAAACCGCCGCCTGCGCCCCAGCAGCGCGGATCTCGTCCGCCGCCTCCTGCCGCCGCGTCATCCCCGTCACCTCGTGCCCCGCGGCCACGAGCTGCCTCACCACCGGCCTCCCGATCGCCCCACTGGCCCCCGCCACAAAAACCTTCATCCCGCCTCCAATCTCGCCCCCGCTTTTCCTCAGCACTCATTCTCCCAATTGAGCGTCCCCTGTGCGACCTCTTCGGCGCCACCGGCCCCCTGGTTCATCTGGGAGGTGGTCGGGCGGCGCGAGGGTGCAGCCGAGGGCGAGTGTGGCCAAGCAGCTCCAGGACGCAGTGAGTCTGAATAGCAGCGCTATTCAGACGAGCGAGGACGCCGAGATGCGCAGCGCCACACACGACCGCAGGCGCGCCATCGCGCCGCCCGCCCACCTACCAGATGAAGATGTCCTCGCCGAAGAAAATCCGCTGGTAGATCTCCGGCTGGTCGGCGATGAAGGTGCGCAGGCAACCGTGGCTGGCCGGGTAGTCGGGCACCGATTCGTAGCCGTGGATCGCGTAGCCGCCGTAGAAGTAGAACGAGTAGTACATCCCGTGCGAGTTGTAGCCCGGTTCGGTGCGGATGAACTCGAAGTGGCCGGTCACCGTCGGGGTCGAGGACTTGCCGGAGGAGATCGGGTAGATCGCGAACGGCTTGTCGCCCTTGGTGAAGACGATCACCTGCTTGTCGAGCGGCGCCTCGACGTGCTCGCCCGCATTGGGGTAGCGCACCCGGTAGCCGCCCTTGCCGGCGTAGACGCTGCGGACCAGGCCCGCACCGGCCCGCATGCTGCGGCTCATGTTGTTGACTTTGCGGTAGGCGAGCACGCCGCGGGCGGTCTTGCCGCCAAAGCAGGAGCCGCTGTTGGCGATGTAGCCCATCTCCCGCATCGCCTTCTTGAAGCCGACGACCGCCTTGCCGCACTCGCCCTGGCGCAGGGACGGGAAGCTGACCTTCCAGAGCTTGCGGATCGTGCTGTCGCCGCCGAGCTCCTGGTTGGCCTCGTGCGTGGCGCTGACCGTGTAGCGGCCGTCCTCGCGCACGATCACGTTCGATTTGAAGGTGCCGCTGTTGGCACCGCCCTTCTTGACCGCGACCTTCTTGCTGACCAGCGGCTTGCCGTCGAGGAAGAAGTCGACCTGGACCTTCTGGCCGGGGACGAAGGGGGAGATCGTGCCGAAGATCGGGACCGTCGAGAAGATCTCGGCGCGGCCCCTGTCGAGGTGGCCGAGCTTGATCTTCACGGTCGCGTCCGGCACCGGCCCGGCCTGCTTCTTCGGCGCGGCAGCGGCGCTGGCGGGGATCGCCATCAGCGTCAGCGCGGCGAGGATCATTGCAAGACGACGGATCACGGGCCGAAAATCCTACTGGGCAAGCAGGGCGACGGAGTTGTTGAGCACGTGCAGAATGATCCCGGGCACGATCGAGCCGGTCTTTTCATAAAGCAGACAGAGGATCACGCCAAAGGCCATCAGGGGAGGCACGGCGCTGATCCCGGTCAGCGCGTGCAGGCCGCCGAAGATGACCCCCGCAATCAGGGCGGCGCCCCAGGCCGGCAGCTTCTCGCGCAGGCCGCCGAACAGGTAGCCGCGGAAGCAGACCTCCTCGGCCAGCGGTGCCGCGACCACGATCAGCAGGATCTGCACCGGCAGCGGCCCGAAGCCCTCAGCGATGTCCTCCTGTTCGGGCTGGGTGATGACCAGCGAGTAGAACATCGCGAAGAGGAGGTAGGCGCCGACCGCGGCGGCCATCCACTTCAGGGAGTAGCCGGGGGAAAAGCGCCGCACCCCGAGCCGCTGCAGGATCTCCCGCAGCGAGGTGGCCCCTCGCCAAGAGGCGATCGCCATCGGCACCAGCAGGAAGCCGAGCGCGGTGGCGAGCTGGACGATGATGTTGGCGCCGGTGCTGAGCTCACCGTCTTCGGTGCTGAGGAAGGCGGCCGGGATCCCGAGCAGGATCCCGGCGCCGAGCGCGAGGACGACGCCGAGCACGGCCGCGCCCGGTCCCCAGTTGGAGTACGGAAAGCGCAGCCCGGGCGTGCGGGCGGGCTCCGACGCAGCTAAGTTGGCCTCCATGTCGCCGCAAGTCTCACAGGTCTCGCGCTCGACCAAGACCCGCCTGCGCCTGCTGCGCCGGTTGATCGTGGTCACCGTCCTGGTCATCCTGGGAATGATCGCGCTGGGCCAGTTCACCGACCTCGAGCGACTGGCGACCGGGGTCCTCGCCTCCTCCGCGGTGATCGCACTGATCGTCGGGTTCGCCGCCCAGCACACGCTCGGCAACATGGTCGCCGGGGTGCAGATCGGCGTCTCGCAGCCGTTTCGGATCGGCGACAAGGTGACTTTCGAGGAAACCGAGGGACGAGTCACGGACATCTCGCTCTCCTACACCTACATCGACCCCGGCGACGGCAGCTCGGTGGTCATTCCCAACCAGCTGCTGGTTGACGGAATCGTCCACAACCACTCGACCGGCGAGACGGCGGAACTCCAGAAGCTGGAGAAGCCGACCTGAGTACCCTCTAGGCCGATGGCGCAACAGCGCATCCGGCGGAGGCAGAGACGCCGCGGGGGGATCGGCGGCAAGCTGCTGCTGGGCCTCGGTGCGGTTTTCGCAGTGATCGCGATCGCGGTCATCGCCGTCACCTCCTGGGTCCTCGACGTCGCCGCCGACGCCCCCCCGCTTTCCAGCTGCAAACCGGTCGACAAGCGCGGCAACACGACGATCTATGCCGCCGACGGCACCCGGCTCGGCCGCGTCGTCTCCAGCCAGACGCGGATCCCGGTCTCGATCGAGCGGATCCCGAAGAGCCTCCAGCACGCGACCGTGGCGATCGAGGACCAGCGCTTCTACGAGCACGACGGGGTCGACCCCGAGGGGATCGCTCGCGCCCTGCGCAAGGACATCGAAGCCGGCGAGGCGATCGAGGGAGGTTCGACGATCACCCAGCAGCTGGTCCGCAGCCTCTGCCTGGAGGATCCCGAGCGGACGGTCGAGCGCAAGATCATGGAGGCGAAGCTGGCCGAAGAGTACGCCCAGACCCACAGCCGCCAGGAAGTCCTCGGCGCCTACCTCAACGTCGCCACCTACGGAACGATCGAAGGCACGACCGCGGTCGGGGTCGGCGCCGCCGCGCGGATCTACTTCTCGAAGCCTGTCGGGGCGCTGAGCCTGGCCCAGTCGGCGCTGCTTGCGGGGCTGCCGCAAGCACCCTCCGAATACAACCCGATCCTCAACCCCGCGGCCGCAAAAGCGCGGCGCAACCAGGTGCTACGGCAGATTGCCAAGCAGGGCTACGCCTCGCCGGAGCGGGCGCAGGCGGCGCAACAGCAGGGCCTCGGCCTCGACGTCTCCGAGGGCTACTTCGAACACGAGGAGCCCTACTTCTTCGACTACGTCGAAAACGAGCTGATCGCCGAGTACGGCGCCGAACTGGTCCGCAGCGGCGGCCTCCAGGTCCACACCACGATCGACCTCGACCTGCAGCGGGTCGGGCTGGAATCGATGCGCAGCGCCCTGCCCTACTCGACCGACCCCTCCGCGGCGCTGGTCTCGGTCGACCCCCGCAACGGCTGGGTCCGGGCGATGGTCTCCAGCGCCGACCACGATCAAACCCAGTTCAACCTCGCCGCGCAGGGCCGGCGCCAGCCCGGCTCGACCTTCAAGACGTTCGTGCTGACCACCGCGATCAAGCAGGGGATCGACCCCTACTCGACTTACTACACGTCGAAACCGCTCAGCCTCGACCTGCCCTACTGGGGTCACTGGGAGGTGGCGACCGCCGACGAGGGCTACCAGGGGACGGTCAACCTGCAGCAGGCGACGGTCAGCTCCGACAACACCGTGTTCGCCCAGCTCGACCTCGACGTCGGGCCCAAGAGCGTGGCGCAGACGGCAAAGTCGATGGGGATCACGACTGAACTGGACGGGATCCCCGCGGAGGGGCTCGGTGGCCTGCGAATCGGCGTCTCGCCGCTGGAGATGGCCGACGCCTACGCGACGCTCGCCGCCGCCGGCACCCACCGCGAGCCGATCTCGATCGACCGCGTCGTCTTCCCCAACGGCCACGTCGAGCGCCCACAGAAGTCGCGCTCTGAGCAGGCGGTCTCTCCGGCAGTCGCGTGGGAGGTGACCCGGCTCCTGCACGACAACATCACCGAAGGCACCGGCACCGCCGCCTACACGGGCTGCGCCGGCCAGGCCGGCAAGACCGGGACGACCGATGAATACACCGACGCCTGGTTCAGCGGCTACCAGCCGAACCTGGCGACCGCGGTCTGGGTCGGCTACCCCGAGTCCAACGACATCTCGATGTCGAGCGTGCACGGGCGGACCGTTTTCGGCGGCACCTTCCCGGCTGAAATCTGGCACGCGCTCTACTCCGCCGGCGGGGTCCCCTGTGAGGAATTCACCGAACCGGAGGAGAAGATCCAGTGGGCTCCGTACTACGGGCGCTTCGCCCGCTCGGCCCCGAGCGACGACAAGTTCGGCGGCGCAGCCGACGACGAAGCGGCGCCGCCCGGGACAGCCGCGGTGGGCGGCTATGACCCCAACGCCTACGCGCCCGGCGCCGGCCAGGAACCGGCGCCGATCCCGCCGCCCTACGAACCGCCCGCCCAGGGCGGCGTCGGCGGCGGCGAGTCGGCCGGCGGCGACGGGTAGCGGCGATCGATCCCGGGCTCGCCTTCGCGCTCGTCTGGGCCGGCTTCCTCGCCTACCTCGGCGTCCTCGCGTTGGCGCCGCGTCTGCACCCCCGGCTCGTCTGGGGCGCGATCGTGACCTGCGTCGCCGGCTTCGCGCTGGCGCCCGTGCTGCTCTCCCACGACGTCTACAGCTACGTCGACTACGCCCGCCTCGGCGTCGTCCACGGCCTCGACCCCTACGTCCACCCGCCGTCGAGCGTCCCCTCCGACCCGGCCTACGCCGACGTCACCTGGACCGACGCGACCAGCGCCTACGGGCCACTGTTCACGCTCTCCACCTACCCGCTCGCCTGGCTCGGGGTCGGTGCCGCGGTAGCGGTGCTGAAGGCGGTGGCGGCGCTCTCGGTTCTGGGCTTGGCCCTGGTCGTCGCGCGGGTCGCCTCCTGGCGTGGGATCGACCCCCTGCGGGCCGCCGCCTTCGTCGCCCTCAACCCGCTGGTCCTCGTCCACGTCGTCGGCGGCGCCCACAACGACGGCCTGGCGATGCTGGCGGCAATGCTCGCCGTCGCCGCGCTACTGACCTCCCGTCCCGCCGCCTCCGGCGCCGCCCTCGTCGCCGCCGTCGCGATCAAGGCCTCGGCCGTCGTCGTCGCCCCCTTCGCCCTCCTCGCCGCAGCCCGACCGTCGGGGCCGACGGGCCGATTTGTCGCCTATGACTCGACAAATCGGCCCGTCGGCCGGGTGTTGGCTGGGGCGCTGGGGGCGGCCCTGGTGCTCGCGGGGGCGGCGTACCTCGCTTTCGGCTGGGACTGGACCGGGGCGCTCGGGCTTGCCGGTGAGAACCAGGATCGGACCAGCCACATGAGCATCCCGATCACCTTCGCCCGCCTCACCGGCCTCGACGCCGACCCGGTGCGGGCGCTGGCATTGGCGCTCTACGCGGTCGCGGTCGTCGTTCTCCTGATCCGCAGCTGGCGTGGCCACGACTGGGTCGCCGCCGCCGCCTGGGCGACCCTCGGCCTGCTCCTCGCCACCGCCTGGCTGCTGCCCTGGTACCTGGTTTGGCTGTTGCCGCTGGCGGCGATCTCCCGCAGCCGCCCCCTGATCCTGCTGACGCTGGCCCTGACCGCCTACCAGCTAGGCGCCCGCATCCCGCTTTAGAGGATTTCGGGCGAGTGCCGTGCCGGTTCCGGCTCGGCCTCCTGCTCCTCTTTCGAGGGGTGGAGGACGCCGGTGTCGATGCTCCAGCCCTCGCGCCGGCCCAGCGCCGTGACCGCACCGACGTAGATCAATTCGCCCACCGTCATCACGCCGCGGACGGCGATCGCGATCAGCGAGCCGACCGCAAAGCTGCCTCCTACCGCCGCCTTGACCGCCCAGGCAAAGGCGGCGTCGCGGACACCGATCCCGGCCGGCGCCACCAGCGTCACCAGCGCCGCGAAATAGCCGACGGCCTGGGCCGAGCCGACCAGGAGGATGTCGTCGAACCGCAGCGGGATGAAGGTGACCGAGCGGGCAACGCAGTAGATCCCGAAGGCGACCACGATCCAGTTCAGCGAGTAGTAGACGATCAACGAGACGACGCCGCGCAGCGGCACCACGCCCGGCAGCGCCTCGCGCCCGAATGCGCCCAGCACCTTGTTTGAAAGCGGACCGAAGATGCGTGGATGCAGAACCGTGATCGCAGCGGGAATCAGCAGCAGCACCGCCCACCGGTACGGCTCGCCCTGGAGATCGGGGTGGTTGATGATGAAGTAGGCAGCGACGACGACCGCCGAGGTGGCCGAGATCGCCTGTTCGTAGACGATGCTGGCGATCGTCATCCTCCGGGGAATCCCCGCCCGTTCGGAGAGCAGCACCCGGCCGAGGACGTAGAGCACGCTGCCCGGCACATACCGTGCCAGCAGCGGCTGGCCCCAGGCAACCTGTGCGCGGCCGAAGCCGATCCGGTAGCCGAGGAAGCGCAGGATCAGGTCCCAGCCGTAGGCGCTGAAGATGTAGAACAGCGGCAGGATCACGATCGCGGGGAGCAGCCACGCGACGTGGAAGTGCACGCCCTCCTCTTTGATCTCCGACCACTGGTTGACGACGGTCAGAACGAGGAAGCCGAAGATGACGACGGCGAGGCCGATCTGGAGGGCGAGGCGAACCCGGCGACTGCGCGGCGGCTTGGTGCCGACCCGCGCTCCGGCCTCACCGATCCGGTGCAGAAGTGGTTGGCGGCGCTCCACGAGCCCCTCACCATAGTGAGGGTTTGGGATAGTCAGCGGATGGGCGAGTTCGAGCTGCTGGCGAAGCTGCGCGACCGCCTGCCGGCGCCGGGACCGCAGGTCAGGCTCGGCAGCGGCGATGACGCTGCGGTCACCGTGCCCGGCGGCGCCACCGCGACCTCGGTCGACGCGATCGTCGACGGCGTCCACTTCCGCCGCGAGCAGACGGAGCTGGAGGCGATCGGCCACAAGGCTCTGGCCACGGCCCTCTCCGACCTGGCGGCGATGGGGGCGGAAGCCGGCGAGGCCTACGTCGTGCTCGGCGTCCCGCCCGACCTCGGAGAGGACGAATGCTTGCGACTGCTCGACGGAATGGTCGCGCTGGCGACCCAGACCGGGACCACCGTGGCCGGCGGCGACATCACCCGAGCGCCGGCGCTGAGCCTCGCGGTCACCGTCGTCGGCCACGCCGGAGCGGCCGAGCAACTGATCGGCCGCTCCGGCGCGGTCGCCGGCGACACCCTCGTCCTCAGCGGCGAGCTCGGCGGCGCGGCCGCCGGCCTGGCTCTGCTGGAGCGCCCCGCGCTCGGCGCGAATCTGGCACCGGAGACCGTGGAGCGACTGCGAGCGCGCCAGCTCGAACCCTGGCCGCGGCTGCGGGTCGGCCGAGCCCTGGCGCAGGCCGGAGCGACCGCGCTGATCGACCTCAGCGATGGCCTCGGCGCCGACGCCGGGCACATCGCCACCCAGAGCGGAGTCGGGCTGCGAATCGATGCCGCCTCGCTACCGCTGGCGCTGGGCGTCGCCGAGGTCGCCGCCGCCAGTGGCCGCGATCCCATCGAGCTCGCGGCCGGTGGTGGCGAGGACTACGAGTTGCTGGCGGCGCTGCCGGCGGACCGGCTCGCCGCGGCGAGCGCAGCGGTCGGAGCCGCCGCAGAATCTGCGTTGACCCCGATCGGCGAGGTCGTCGCCGGATCGGGGGTCGAGCTCAGGCTGCCCGGCGGGGGCTGCCTGGAGACGGCTGGTTTCGACCAGCTAGCCCGGCGTCCGCCCGGGGCATGACCAGGAGCTCCCTGACGCCGCGACGCTGCAGCATCGCCATCGCGACCTGCGAGGGGTCAGGCTTGTAGTGGCCGGACTCCACCAGCGTTTTGAGTTCTTGCGGTTGCATCGATTTCTTTATCGGCTTCCCCCGCTGGGACCTTAGTTCTCAGTAGTCGCACATGCGTCCAAAGGAATCGCAATATTGATCCAGTAGGTGGCCCGATTAACCTTGAGTAGTGGCTACCGGGTCAGCCCGCATCCTTCTCGTCGACGACGAGCAGTCGATTCAGACGCTGCTCAGCTATCCCCTGCGTAAGGACGGCTACCACGTCACCTCGGCTCTCGACGGCTCCGAAGCGCTGCAGCGCTTCGACGACGGGCGCTTCGATCTGGTCATCCTCGACCTGATGCTGCCGCGCCTGGACGGGGTCGAAGTCTGCCGTCAGCTGCGCTCGCGCAGCCAGGTCCCGATCATCATGCTGACCGCCAAAGGCAGCGAGACAGACAAGGTCGCCGGCCTCGAGGTCGGCGCCGACGACTACATCACCAAGCCGTTCTCGATGCGTGAGTTCCGCAGCCGCGTCAAAGCCGCGCTGCGGCGCTCGCGGATGAACGGTCCCGAACAGGGCGAGGAAGGCGCGATCGAGAGCGGCGCGCTCACAATCGACTTCGACCGGCGGATGGTGACGCTGGGCGAGCGCGAGGTCGGAGTCACCTACGTCGAGTTCGAGATCCTCGGCGCCCTCGCCCGCTCGCCCGGCCGCGTGCTCACCCGCGAGACCCTGCTCGAGCACGTCTGGGGCGACTCCGAGTACCGCGACCCCCGCACGGTCGACGTCCACATCCGCCACCTGCGGGAGAAGCTCGAGCAGGATCCCAAGCTGCCCGAGTTCCTGTTCACGGTGCGCGGGGTCGGCTACCGCTTCAAGGAGTAGCCATGAGCAAACTGCGGCTGACCACCCTCGGCAGCCGGATCACGGTCACGGCGGTCGGCATCTGCCTCGGCACCGTCGCCGTCATCTACCTCTACACGGTGACAATCGCCGGTGGCGCCAGCGGCCTTACCTCGGTCAAGCTGCAGATCGCCGTCGGCGGCCTGATCGCGACGGCGATCGCGACCCTGCTCGGGATCTACTACGCGCAGCGGGCGGTCGGCAACGTGCGGCGCCTGCAGGAGGCGGCGAACAAAGTCGCGGAGGGCAACTTCGAAACGACGATCCCGGTCGCCTCGGTCGGCCAGCTGGCGCCACTGGCGCGGACCTTCAACGAGATGCAACGGCGGCTGGCCGAGCTCGACAGCGCCCGCAAGCAGTTCATCGCCAACGCCTCGCACGAGCTGCGAACGCCGATCTTCAGCCTCGGCGGCTTCGTCGAGCTGCTCGACGAGGAGAACCCGAGCCCCGAGGAGCGAGCCGAGTTCGTGCGCACGATGCGCCAGCAGATCGAACGCCTGACCAAGCTCACCACCGACCTCCTCGACCTCTCCCAACTCGACGCCGGCGCGATGGTGATGCAGGCGCGGTCGGTCGACCTCGGCGCTCTCGCCCGCGAGGTCACCAAGGAGTTCAGCGCGCGCGCCGAGTTGCGCGGATCGCGCCTGGAGCTGCGCACCCCCGACCAATCTGTGATTGCCAGGGGCGACCCTGATCGGGTGCGGCAGATCATCCGTATCCTGCTTGACAACGCTCTCACCCACACCCCCGAGGGCACCAACGTCACCGTGATCACCTATTCCGCCAACCGCCGCGCCGAGCTGACCGTCTCCGACGAAGGGGAAGGCATCCCCCAACGCGTCCAGAACCGGATCTTCGAGCGCTTCTACACGGCCGACTCCGCCGGTGGCTCCGGCCTCGGCCTGGCGATCGCCAGCGAGCTCGCGCAACGGATGCGGGGCCGGATCACGATCAGCTCCAGCCGTCGCTTCACCGCCTTCACCCTCGACCTCCCTCCGGCCCGCCAGGGCACCACGGCGCCGGTGTCGAGAGCCACTGCCAGGGCAGCGAGGTGAGGCGGGGAACAGCGCTCGCGGCGCTGCTGCTCTGCCTGGCGCTGGTGGCCGGTTGCGGCTCCGGCGGCGAGGGCTCGGGAGCGGGTGCGGGTTATTCGCAGAAGCAGACGGCGATGCCGCAGGTGATCGTCGAGACCGCCTCCAGCGGCTTCGACGCGGCTCAGGTCTACAACCGGGCGGCGCCCGGCGTGGTCACGATCCGCTCGATCTTCCCGGGCGCCGGCGGGGCGGCCGAGGGCTCCGGCTTCGTCCTCAACGACGAGGGCCAGATCGTCACCAACGCCCACGTGGTCACCGAAGAAGGCAGCGGCAGCCGCCGGCCCGCCGAGGAAGTCTTCGTCGAGTTCCCCGATCGCAACGTGGTCGCGGCCGAGATCGTCGGCTTCGACCCCTTCGCCGACGTCGCCCTGCTCGAGGTGGAAGCGGACGGCGTTCCCCTGCGCCCGCTCGAGCTCGGCGACGACGAGGACCTCGAAGTCGGTCAGCCGGTGGCGGCGATCGGCAGCCCGTTCGGCGAGCAGCAGTCGCTCTCGGTCGGCGTGATCTCGGCCACCGACCGCTCGGTGCGGTCGCTCACCCAGTTCCAGATCGAGGGGGCGATCCAGACCGACGCGTCGATCAATCCCGGCAACTCTGGCGGTCCGCTGCTCGACGCCGGCGCCCGCGTGGTCGGCATCAACCAGCAGATCGAGACCAGCTCCGGCGCCAACGACGGCGTCGGCTTCGCAGTCCCGATCTCCTCGATCAAGCGCTCAATCGCCCAGCTCGACGCCGACGGCAGCGCCGAATATGCCTACATAGGCGTCTCCAGTCAGGCGCTCTACCCGCAACTGGCGACCAAACTCGGTTTAGACACGAAGTTCGGCGGCCTCTTGGCAACCGTCGTCGCCGGCGGACCAGCCGAGAAAGCCGGCCTACGCGGCGGCGACAAGGAGCTCAAATTCCAGGCCGGCGAATACAGCACCGGCGGCGACGTGATCCTCGAAGTCGAAGGCCACAAGGTCGTCGGACCGGCTGACCTCGCCCGCCTGATCTCCATCTACCGCCCCGGTGACAAGGTGACTTTGACGGTTCTGCGCGATGGCGATCGAGACGACGTAGAGGTCACTCTGGGCAAGCGCCCGGACTCGGTTTCCGGCGGCTGACCGACACAGCGCCGCCCGGACCTGTAGAACTCCGGCCTTGCTTCAGGAAGTCGCCCTCGGCCAGAAGTCCCTCACCGACTACACCCACATAGTCGGCAAGGAGACGACTGAGCGCATTCGCGAGCTCGCCGAGCCGCTCAAGGGCAAGCGCGTCCTTCACGTCAGCGCCACGGCCTTCGGGGGTGGCGTCTCGGAGATTCTCTACACGATCGTGCCGCTGATGCGGGACGTCGGCCTCGATGCCCACTGGCACGTGATCTTCGGCAAGGAGGAGTTCTTCAACGCGACCAAGCTCCTGCACAACTCGCTGCAGGGCGACCCGGCGACGCTCAGCGACGAGCAGTGGAAGGTCTTCGACGAGATCAATCAGATCAACGCCGAGGGCCTGCAGGGCGAATGGGACGCGGTGATCGTCCACGACCCGCAGCCGATCGGGCTGCACAAAGGCGCCAAGGAGAAGGGCAAGCGCTGGATCTGGCGCTGCCACATCGACCTCTCGACGCCAAACCCGGCGCCGATCGAGCGCCTGCTGCCGATGATCGAAGAATACGACGCCTCGGTCTGGCATCTCCCGACCTACGTGCCGCCCGCGATGGGCGCCGCCCGCGATGGCGTCAACATCATTCCCCCGGCGATCGATCCGCTCTCGCCGAAGAACATGGCCTTCTCGCCCGACGACGCCGCCTTCGTCTGCCGTCAGTTCGGGATCGACGTCGAGCGGCCGCTGCTCACCCAGGTCTCGCGCTTCGACCCTTGGAAGGACCCGATCGGCGTCATCGACGCCTACCGGGAAGTCCGCGAGCAGGTTCCCGAGGTGCAGCTGGCGATGGTCGGCTCGATGGCCTCCGACGACCCCGAGGGCCGCGAGTACTTCCAGAAGACCTTCGAATACGCCGACGCGGATCCCGACATCAAGATTCTCAGCAACCTCAACAATGTCGGCGCGATCGAGGTCAACGCCTTCCAGTCGCAGTCCGACGTCTGCTTGCAGAAGTCGATCCGCGAGGGCTTCGGCCTGACCGTCACCGAGGCGCTCTGGAAGGGCCGGCCAACCGTTGCCGGCAATGTCGGCGGCATCCCGCTGCAGATCGACGACGGCGAGACCGGCTACCTGGTCAACTCACCCCAGGAGTGCGCGCAGCGCTGCCTGGAGATCCTCGGCGACCCGGAGCTGGGCAAGCGCCTGGGGCGGGCCGGCAAGGAGCACGCGCGCAAGGAGTTCCTCTCGCCGCGGTTGCTGCGCGACTGGCTCGGTCTGCTGACCGACCTCGACACCTGAGCCCCGTCCGACCCCACGGGCGCCCTTGCCCCAGCGCGTAACCTTCGCGGCGTGGACACTTCCTCGCCGCTGATCATCGTCTCGAACCGGGGACCTGCCCAGTTCGAGCTCGACGAGGACGGCCAGCGCACCGTGCGCCGCGGTGGCGGCGGCCTCGTTACCGCCCTCTCCGGGCTGGTCAAGCACCGCGACGCGCTCTGGATCGCCTCGGCGATGACCGAGGAGGACGTAGCCGTCTCCGAAGAACGCGATGGTGCGGTCGAGCTCTCGCTGGATGGAATCGAGTACCGCGTCTGCCTGGTCGGCAGCGACCCGGCAGCCTACGACCGCTTCTACAACGTGATCGCCAACCCGATCCTCTGGTTCATCCAGCACTACCTCTGGGACCTCTCCAACGCACCCGACATCCGCCAGGAGGAGCTCGACGCCTGGGACTACGGCTACCAGGCGGTCAACCGTGACATCGCCGAAGCGGTCGTCGCCCAGATCGAGGGCCAGGAGCAGCCGCTGGTGATGCTGCACGACTACCACCTGTATACGGCGCCGCGCATGATCCGCGAACGGCGCCCCGACGTCTTCCTCCACCACTTCGTCCACATCCCCTGGTCGCAGCCCGACAGCTGGCGGGTGCTGCCGACGCGGATCCGCAACGCCGTCTTCGACGGGATGCTGGCCAACGACATCATCGGCTTCCACACCCTCGCCTACTGCATCAACTTCCTGCGCTGCTGCGACGAACTGCTGGAAGCCGAGGTCGACTACGCCAACGGCGAGGTCCATCACGCCGGCGGCCGCACCCTCGCCCGCGCCTACCCACTCGGGATCGACGCCGAGCGGCTCAGCCGCGCGGCCGAGTCGCCGGAGGTGGCCGAAGCTGAGCGCGAGGTGCTGGAGCGCCGCCGCAAGCACCTGATCATCCGCGTCGACCGCGCCGACCTCTCCAAGAACGTCCTCCGCGGCTTCACCGCCTTCGACACCTTCCTCACCCAGCACCCGGAGTTCCGCGAAGAGGTCACCTTCATCGCCCACCTGCAGCCCTCACGCCAGGACGTGCCCGAGTACGCCGAGTACCTGGAGCGGATCGAGGCCCTGGTCGCGGTCGTCAACCACCGTCACGGCACCACCGACTGGATGCCGATCGACCTCAAGATCTACGAGAACTTCCCCGAGGCGGTCGCCCGCTACAAGCACTTCGACCTGCTGATGGTCAACTCGATCTTCGACGGGATGAACCTGGTCGCCAAGGAGGCGCCGGCGGTCAACACCCGCAACGGCGTCCTCATGCTCTCGGAGAACACCGGCTCCCACCAGGAGCTCTGGGACTACGTGATCTCAGTCAACCCGTTCGACATCCAGCAGCAGGCCGACGCGATCTACCGGGCGCTGACGATGCCGGCCGAGCAGCGGCGCGAGTGGTCGGAGGGGCTGAAGGAGATCATCTTCTCCCGCAATCCCGGTGACTGGGTCGACGACCAGCTGCAGGACATCAAGGCCGCCCGGGGCCGCGCCGCCAGCTAGCTCCCGGGGACGGGGGCGAACCACCCCCGGCCCCAGCCTTGGGTCGGGATGGGGGGAATCAGAGTGCGATGGCGCGGCGTCGGCAAGGCGGCAGGGCTGGTGGCGGCCGCGGTGGTCGCGCTGAGCCAGCTGCCCGGTGCGTTCGCCCCGCCGCAGGCGCCACCGCTGGCACCCGACGTGGGCCTGGCAGGAATCGCGGTCGAGGAGGCGCCGGCCGTGATCGGGCGGGAGCCGCGACCGACGACGAAACGCAAGCGGCCCGAGCGCCCACAGCCGCGCCCTTCCCGCGGCCTGGCGCCGGCGAGCGCGGTGCTCGGCACGACCCCGCGGCGGCAGCGGCACAGCCGCCCGCAACCGCCTCCGAAGCAGCGGTCACCCGCGCCGCTGCCGGTTCCCGCGGCCCCTCCCCCGGTCACCGAACCGGCGCCTCCGCTCCCGGCCCCGCCGGTGCCGGTTCCGCATCCCGCTCCCGAAGACGGATCGATGGAGTTCGCCCCACACTGAGCGAACCTCTATAGTCCCTCGCCGTTTTGGCAGCCCCACGCGAATACGAGCTGGTCCTGATGCTGGACCCCAATTTGGATGCCCCCGCGCGTGATGGGCTGGCAGGCGACGCCCGCGGTCAGATCGAGGCCGCCGGCACGCTCAAAACGGAAAACAGCTGGGGCCTGCGCAAGATGGCCTACGAAATCAACAAGCGGACCGAGGCGGATTACCGCTGGTTCCGTTTCGAGGCCGGCGTCGACCTGCTCGACTCGCTCGACCACAACCTGAAGATCGCCGACGGCGTCCTGCGCTTCCGCATCTTCAAAGTCGATCCCGACGCCCCGGTCATCGTCCCCCCCGCCACCAGCGCCGCTCCCGGCCCGCGTGAGCGCAGCGCCCACGGAGCCCGCGAGGATCGCGGCGACTCCTTCGGCGACTCCGACGACGACGAGTAGCGCCCGCCTCCGCTCTTTGCGGGAAGCCTCGATCCACAGGGGAGAGTCGCGCCGGCCGCCCTCTTAGACTGAAGTTCAGCAAGCAACTTCAGAGGAGTGAGTGCATTGGCAGCTTCGAACGTCAACGTTGTGGTGATCACCGGGAACCTGACCCGGGACCCTGAGCTGCGAAGCACGGGTGGGGGAACCTCCGTCTGCGAGCTCCGCGTCGCGGTCAACAGTCGTCGCAAAGACGGTCAGTCCGGCCAGTGGGTCGACAAGCCCAACTACTTCGACGTCACCGTCTGGGGGGCGCAGGGCGAGAACTGCGCCAACTACCTCTCCAAGGGTCGCCCCGTCGCGATCGAAGGCCGGCTCGACTGGCGCGAGTGGGAAGCCAAAGACGGCGGCAAACGGCAGGCGGTCCAGATCATCGCCAACACGGTCCAGTTCCTCGGCTCCCGCGACGGCTCCGGCGGCGGCGGAGGCGGCGGCCAGGAGGGCGGCAACGGCAACGGGTTCAGCAGCCCGAGCAGCGACGTGCCCGCCGACAATTCGGACTTCGAGCCCACTCCCGCCAGTGGCGGTGGCGGCGAAGACGACATTCCCTTCTAGCCTCGGACCGAGGGCGCCAAGCGGCAGGCGCCCTCGGGTCTGTACCATCTCGCGCCGATGGCAAGAGCTAGAGAGAACTCAGACAGCAGCAACCGTCGTGGCCGCCGTGGCGCCGAGCGCGCCCGCCCACGCAAGTACACCCGGGTCAATTCCGAGGTCGTCGACTACAAGGACCTGACCCTTCTGCGCCGTTTCCTCTCCGACAAGGGGAAGACCCGCGGTCGCCGCGTCACCGGACTTTCACGCCGCCACCAGCGACAGCTCTCGGTGGCGGTGAAGCGGGCGCGTGAGATCGCCCTGCTTCCCTACGTCGGAGAGCGTTGATGGCACAGGCGATCCTGCTTCAGGACGTCGAGTCCCTCGGCGCGCGCGGTCAGGCGATCGACGTCGCGCCGGGCTACCTCCGCAACTTCCTGATCCCGCGCAAGCTGGCCCAGCCGGCGACCGCCGGAGCCCTGGAGGAGGCCCAGCGTCGCCTCGAGGCCGCCGAACGCGCCGATGAAGCACGCCACGCGCGTGAAGCCGAGGCGGCTGGCCTGCTCGGCAAGACCGTGCTGACGATCCACCAGCGCGCTGGTGAGGACGGCAAGCTGTTCGGCTCGGTCGGGGCCAAGGAGATCACCGAAGCGCTGCGCGACGCGCGCGACCTGCGGATCGAGAAAAAACGCGTCCGGCTCGAGCAGCCGCTGCGCGAACTCGGCACCTTCATGGTCGAGATCGAGCTCGCCGACGGCACCGTCGCCGCGGTGAAGACGATCATATCCGAAGAGAAGTAAGGCCTCCGCACACACCGCCTTTTTCCGGCGGGTCCTGTCCCGGGGGGAGGCGCCTGCGGGCGAGGTGTTCGTTCTCGGCACCTCCCCCCGGGCCACCCACCGGAAAAAGGCTGAGCTGTCGGTAGGCTCAGATAGATGGCGGGACTTGGGCGGCAGACCAGGATCAGGCGCAGGGCCAGGGCACGTACGCGCTTTGGCTGGGCGCGCTCGGAGCGGGCGACGGTCGGGCTGGCCGCGGTGGCGATGGCCGGGGCCGGGGCCGTGATCGCCGACCAGTTCGGGCGCCTGCTCGCCCGACGGGCGCAGGAGGACGAGGAGCACCTGCTCGGACTCGCCCCCGCCGAGGCGGCCAAAGACACGGTCGCGGTGGCGGTACGCGGCTACACGGCGGCGCCGCGCAGCGAGACCGTTCTTTTCAACCTGCTGGCGGGCTTTCTCGGCTCCTTTGCCACCGTCCGCCTCTCAACCTGGGCGATCCGCGATCGGTGGGGTCCGTTCCGCAACGTCCACGTTCGCGGTCACCACATCCACCACTTCGTCCCGGGCATCCTGATCGCCTTCACCTCCGGCACGATCGCCCTGCTGACCGAGAACGACGAGCTCGAGCAGCGGCTGGCGATCCCGATGGGCGCCGGCATCGGCCTCACCTTCGACGAGGCCGCCCTGCTGCTCGACCTGCGCGACGTCTACTGGACCCGCGAGGGCCTGCTCAGCGTCCAGCTCAGCCTCGGTGCCACCGCGATCCTCAGCATCGCCATCCTCACCCTGCGAATGCTGCGCCGCGGTGAGCGCCGCCAGGAGGAAGAGGGTCTGATCCCAGCTTCCCACCACGACCAACTGTCGTTCGGAACTGGGGCAATTGCGTGACCGAGGTGTAACGCCTTTTCGCGGGATTTGCACATAAGGACGACGTGCCGGCGTGCCCGCTCTGGTTTGCTGGAAGCCACCCTGGACGCGGCTCCCTGAATCCGCCGCTCGGGTGCCTTAACTAGAACCCGATGCCCCAGCCCTCCACCAGCCACGTGCCGCCGCAGAACATCGAGGCGGAGGAATCGGTCCTGGGGGCGATGCTGGTCGCGGAGCCGGCGCTGACGCGGGTGATCGACGAGGTCAAGCTCAACGCCGGCGACTTCTACCTCGACCGCCACCGGGCGATCTTCGAGGCGGTCCACGACCTCTACGCAGCCTCGAAGCCGGTCGACGAGCTCAGCGTCAGCGAGGCGCTGACGCAGCGCAACATGATCGACACCGCCGGCGGCAAGCACTACGTCTCCGAGCTGGCGGCGAAGGTGCCGGCGGCTGGAAACGCCAAGCACTACGCGGAGATCGTCCAACAGAACTCTCTGCTGCGGCGCCTGCTGGGGGCCGGACAGGAGATCCAGGGCTGGGTCAACAACCGCGACGGCGAGCCGCGCGAGCTCTCCGAGCGGGCCGAGAAGCTGCTCTTCGAGGTCGCGCACAAAGAGCAGGCGAGCGACTTCCGCCTGCTCTCGGAGATCCTCCACGACGAGATCGACCGGCTCGAGAAACTCTCGACCGGCGAGATCGAAATGACCGGGACCCCGTCCGGGTTCCGCGACATCGATGCGATCACCGGCGGCTTCCAGCCCGGCAACCTGATCATCGTCGCGGCGCGCCCGGCGATGGGCAAGAGCGCCCTGGTCGCCAACATCGCCGAAAACGTCGCCGTCAAGCGCAACAAGGCCGTCGCCTTCTTCTCACTCGAGATGTCCGAGGTCGAGCTCGCGCAGCGCTTCATCGCCTGCCGGGCGCGGATCTCCGGCGACAAGCTGCGCAAGGGGCAGGTCTCCCCGCGCGACTGGCCAAAGGTGGTGCGCGCCTGCAACGAACTGGAGGAAGCGCCGCTGTGGTTCGACGACTCCTCCGACCTTGGGATCCTCGACCTGCGGGCAAAGGCGCGGCGCCTGCACGCCCAGGAACAGGAGCGCGGCGGGCTCGGCCTGATCATCCTCGACTACATGCAGCTGATGCGCTCCGACGACCATCGCGCCAACCGCGTCGAGCAGGTCGGTCAGATCAGTCGCGGGCTGAAGATCCTCGCCCGCGAGCTGGAGGTGCCGGTGGTGGCGATCTCCCAGCTCTCGCGCGCGCCCGAGCAGCGGACGCCGCCGAAACCGCAGCTCTCCGACCTGCGTGAGTCCGGCCAGATCGAGCAGGACGCCGACGTCGTCGCCTTCCTCTTCCGCGCCGACTACTACCGCGACCCCGACGAGGAGCCCGACGGCCTCGCCGACCTGATCATCGCCAAGCACAGGAACGGCCCGATCGGGACCCGCTCGCTGGTCTTCCTCGATCGCTTTCCCAAATTCGCCGACTACTCCGGCCAGGACCAGCCGATCGAGCAGCCGGCTGGCGAAGGGCCGCCGCTGGAAGACGCCGCGGCGGCAGGGCCTGACTTCTGATGCCGGCGGTCGCCCGCTCCGAACCGTTCCGCAGCCAGGGCCCCTGCCCGCTCGGCGTCTGCGACGGCTCCGGCTGGATCCTCGGCCCCGAGGACGTGGCCCGGCCCTGCGAGTGCCGCGCGGAGCGACTCAACCGCGGGCGCAGCCGCGGCATCTCTTCGACGATCCCGGCGCGCTATCGGGGTGTCTCCTTCGACCGCCCGCCGGTCTCCGACATGGCCCGGGACCTACAGACGAAGCTCGCCATCTCCCAAGTCCGTGGCTACATCGACGACCTCGATAACCAGCTGGCAGAAGGTCGCGGGCTTTGGATCTTCGGCGGCACCGGCACCGGCAAGACGACGCTGGCGATGCTGATCTCCAAGGCCGCGCTGGAAGCGGGCAAGACGGTCGCGATCTACTCGCTGCCGAAGCTGCTGGCGCGGATCCGGCGCACCTACGACTCAGAACCGGGGGGCGATTCGTACCTCTCATTCTTCGAGCGCCTGACCTCGGTCGACCTGCTCCACATCGACGACCTCGGGGCCGAGAAACGCTCGGACTGGGTCCTGGAGCAGCTCTACGCGCTGGTCAACGAGCGCTATGACAGCCAGCGCTCGATGCTGATCACGACCAACCTTCAGCACGACGAACTGGAAGAGCAGATCGGCTCGCGGACGGTTTCCCGCCTGGCGCAGATCTGCGAGGAGGTCGAAATCGTCGGCGACGACCGCCGCTGGGGCAAGATCCAGGCCGCCTGAGCGAAGGCCGGCCCACACCGGCCGGCTCTGACCGTCAGAATCCCAGCCCGATGCCAGGCGTAGTCATAGTCGGTGCCCAGTGGGGCGACGAGGGCAAGGGCAAGATCACCGATCTGCTCGCGCAGCGGGCTACCGCGATCGTCCGCTTCCAGGGCGGCAACAACGCCGGCCACACGATCGTCCGCGACGGCGAGGAGTTCAAGTTCCACCTGATCCCCTCCGGGATCCTCCACGCCGACAAAATGTGCGTGATCGGCAACGGCGTCGTGGTCGATCCTCGGGTCCTGCTGAGCGAGATCGACGGGCTCAAGCGAGCCGGAGTCAGCATCGCCAACCTGCGGCTTTCGGCCAACGCGCACCTGATCATGCCCTACCACGTGCTGCTCGATCAGGCGGGCGAGACGAAACTGGGGAAGAACTCAATCGGGACGACCCGGCGCGGGATCGGGCCCGCCTACGCCGACAAGGCGCTGCGGCTCGGCATCCGCGTCCAGGACCTGCTCGACGAGAAGATCCTGCGGACCAAGATCCGCGCCGCGATCGAGCCCAAGCAGCAGGCCCTGCGCGAGCTCTCGGTGCAGCGGCGCAAGGCCCGCAAGTCAGCCGGCGAGGAAGCGAAGGGCTCGGAGGCCTCGGGCCTGGTCCCGGATCCGCGCCTGGACGTGCACACGATGGTCGAGGAACACGTCAACTACGGCCACCGGCTCGAGCCGCACATCGCCGACACCGCCAAACTCTGCTGGGACGCGCTCGACGCCGACGAAACGGTGATCTTCGAGGGCGCCCAGGCGGCGCTGCTCGATCTCGACCACGGCACCTATCCCTTCGTCACCTCCTCCAACCCGATCGCCGGCGCGGCCTGCGTCGGCGCCGGTGTCGGCCCCGCCGACATCGACGAGGTCTGGGGGATCGCCAAGGCCTACGCGACGCGGGTCGGCGCCGGACCCTTCCCGACCGAGCTGCACGACGAGATCGGCGAGCGCATCGTCGAGCGCGGCCATGAGTTCGGCACCACCACCGGCCGCCGTCGCCGCGCGGGCTGGATGGATCTGGTGGCGCTGCGCTACGCGGTGCGGCTGAACCGGATGGACTCGCTGGCGATCACCAAGCTCGACGTGCTGAGCGGGATCGGCCCGCTGCGGGTCGCGGTCCGCTACCGCTCCAAGGAGGGCGCTGTGCTCGACAGCTTCCCGTACCACCAGTCGATCCTGCACTCGGCGACGCCCGAGTACGAGGAGCTGCCCGGGTTCGACGAGGAGATCGGCGAGTGCCGCGAGGAGTCCGAGCTGCCGCAGGCCGCGCGCGACTTCCTCTCCTATATCGCCGAGTTCGTCGGCGTGCCGGTGCGCCTGGTCGGGGTCGGCCCCGACCGCGAGCAGACGGTCTGGCTCGGCGCCTGAACGTCCAGGCCCGCTGGATCACCCTCGCGGGCTCGGGCGTGCGGACCACGAAACGCGCGAGTCGAGTTGCCTTTTCCTCGGTGCCGCGGGTGCCACCGCCGATCGCGAGCGCGCTTGCCAGGCGAATCGAAACGCCTGACCGCTTCGCATGAGCCTGTTAAGCCGCTCTTTTTCGTCGGTGGCGGGGTTTATGAGCTGGCAGAAGTTGGTAGCTTCCGCCGCGGAGGGAATGTTGTTTCACGAAAGCTTTCGGCGTGCTCTGGACGGGCGGCCGCAAAAGGAGAGATATAGGGATATGCGCAAGTACCTGATGGTCCTGATGGCGTTGGGGGCTCTGATCGCCGTCTCGGTGACCAGCCTCGCCAGCGCGGAGCCGGCGACTAAAACGTGCGTCGGCAACCTATGCTTTGAAGCCAACGGTGGCTTCACCCCGAAGGCGCTGCCGAAGAACACGCTGGCGCCGATCACGCTCACCGCTTCGGGCAAAATCTTCAACGCTGACGGCACGCACCCGCCGGCCCTGAAAGAAGTCCTCGTCGAAACCGACAAAAACGGCGCGGTCAACGTCAAGGGCTACCCGACCTGCACCTCGGGCAAATTGCAGTCGCAGGACACCAAACACGCGAAAGCGATCTGCCCCGACTCGATCATCGGCTCCGGCAAGACCGAAGTCGAGATCGCTTTCCCTGAATCCAAAAACGTCGACGTGACGAGCGACCTGATCGTCTTCAACGGCGGCTCCAAGGGCGGCACCACGACGTTCTTCATCCACGCCTACATCACCGTCCCGGTCCCGGCCGCGATCGTGACCACGGTGAAAATCAAGAAAGTCAGCAAAGGTCGCTACGGCCTCCTCTCCGTCGCCTCGGTCCCGAAGATCGCCGGCGGTAGCGGTTCAGTGAAGTCGTTCAGCCTCAAGATCAGCAAACAGTTCACCTACAAAGGCAAGAAAGTCAGCGTTCTGACCGCAAAATGCCCCGACGGCAAGCTGCAGGCCAAAGCGACGGCGATCTTCGCCGACGGCTCCAAAGCCGCCGCTGAGTTCGTCCGCACCTGCACCGGCAAGGGCTGAGCTCAGGCAAGCCCCGAGTACAGGTAGGAAGGAAGAAGGGCGGCCAACTGGCCGCCCTTCTTCTTGGCCCGAGTCGGTCGCGCGAGTGCGAGCCTCAAGGTTGCCCGCAGGGCCTGATCCCGTAGCGCTCGGCGATCGCGAAGGGCCTCTTGTAGGGGTTGCCGAAGTTTGCCTGGTCTTCGCGAAACTCCCTGGGGTCTTCCTCCCACTTGTCCAGCGTCTTCTCAAACGACGTGAGATAGGCATTGATCGTCTTCGCGTCCCCCTGAGGAGTGCCGAGCTCCCTAATTTCCTGCAGCTGAGCGCGGTAGGTCGGCAGGAAGATCTGCGTGGTAACCGCCAGTTCGCGGTCGATGGCCGCAGCGTTGGGCATTTCCTTTTCGACCTTGGCGAGCGCAGCGAACCCTTTGGCCAGGTAGGCCTCATGCGTGCGCTTGCAGATCTCGTTCGCTTCTCTGACGAAGGTCGCTTTGCTGATCGTGAACGCGGCGTCGGAGTCTGAGCGGCCGCAGCCAGAGAGCAGGATTCCCAGAGACAGAAGACCGGCGGTGAAGATCGCGAGCGGTCGCATAAGGGACCCTATTTAATCAGGGATTCTTGTTCCGTGACAGCTGCTACCGCTTCTTGCAGTTGGTCTTGATCAGCGGGTTGGTCTCGGTGATCTTGCCGTTTTGGCCGGTGAGCTTCAGAGTCGCGTGGCGCTTTCGGGCGCAGAGGTCGGCGCTGTTTACCAAGACGCCTTCTTTGCCGCCCTTGAGGTTGAGGCTGAACTTGGTCACCGGGACGTCGGGAACCTGGGCGAAGGTGGTGCGAAGGCGGGCGTTGGTCTTCGGGGTCGCGGTGTCGATGGCGCCGACCAAGACGACGTTGAACTGGCCGCGAAGGTCGGCGACGATGTCCGGCAGCGGGCGAGCGCCGCCGTTCGAGCGGAAATACACGGGACCTTCCAGAGGGTGGTCCAAGACCGGGGTAAACGCCCTTGCTTTACCGAGGATCGAACTCTTTGGGCAAGCGTTTGCGGCGAACTGGGGACGGGTGCAGGGGTTGTTGATGTGATCTTGATCGATGAACTCGGTGGGCGGCAGGATCACGACGGCGCGGCCGATGTTGGCGTAGCCGGGGCCGGAGGGGTAGGGGTAGGAGACGATCGAGCGCAGGGCCGGATGGGCGTCTCGCCTGGTGCCGCCTTTCAGCTGCAGGGAGAGCTTGGGGCCGAAGCCGAGGCTGGCGCAGTCGGCGGCCTGGTAGCGGGCGTTCTTTGGCACCGCGATGTCATCGGCGGGGCTGAAGAGATCGGGGGCGTCACCGAAGATCGTCGACCTAGTGCTCTTCTCCGCGCAACTGGTGGAGTTGAAGATGAACTTGTCACGGTCGATGTAGACGCGGATGTCACGGACTTTCAGTGGGATCCCGGCGAGGATGTTGGGGATCGGGTCTGAGGCGGCGCCGTCGACCCGCACTTCGGCGGTGGTGGGGTCGACGGTGAGCGACTCGCGGGTGACGACGGTGCCGACGTCGAAGGGGCCGGCGACCGCGGGGGTGATGACCACGATCGAGAGCGGGTTGCCACCAAAGGGGCCGGAGAGGTAGACCCTGCCGGGCACATAGGTGAGTTCGGGGCCGACGCCGGCGCCGACCAGCACGCGGCCGACCTGAGACGCGGCGGGGCAGCTCGATGCGGCGCGCTCGGCGAGGCCGCTCTTGGCCTTGGCCGCGGCGATCGCCGCCTCGGGGCACTGCGGGATGCCGGCGATCTTGCCGGCGACGCCGGGAGGCAGGACCGCGTCAAAGCGGGTCAGGTCCTGTTCCCCGTCTTTGCGGGTGAGGCGCATGTAGAAGGGGGAGAAGTGAGAGGCGGCGTTGTCGATCGAGCCGGCTTCGAAGCCGGGGTCGAAGGACGGCGCGCCGGGGGCCGGGCAGGGGCCGCCGGCCTGACCGGAGTCGATCATGAAAGAGGCGGTGGTCGTGGAAGGGGCGCTGGGGTTCGACCAGGGGGTGAGCACCGCCTTGGTCACATACTCACCGCAGAGCGCCGGCATCACCAAGGGCGAGCGCGCGCCCGCGCGGAAGTGCATGTTGAAGTGGGACACCGGGAACTGGGGCAGGTCTTCAAAGGTGCCGACGAGCTGGCCGGTCCTGGGGTCGGGTTCGACCTTGCCCTCGAGGCGGATCAGGACCCCAAGCTCGGGTTCGCGCAGGGTCGCGTAAAGGGCGATCAGGGTGCCGAAGCGGTTCTTGAATGGTTCGGCGACGTAGAGGGAGCCTTTCAGCGTCCTGCCTTCGAGAATCGGCGTTTGGGCTTCCAGGGTGCCGATCTTCGAGGCCTGCGGGCAGCCCTGACCGGGAATCGAGAAGGCGGACTCGGCTTTGAGCTGGTCTTCTGAGCAGGTCGCCAGGCCTTCGGCCAGAGCCGGGTTCGCGGTCACGCCCTCGGGGAGGGTGACGACGGCCTTGGCGATGTCTGAGCGGGCCTGGCCTTTGGGGTTCAGGATGCCTTCGTCGGTGACGTCGACCCCGATGTCGATGCCGGTCGCCGTGCCGGCCGAGGTATCGGTCGGCGTCGTGGTGATGCGCGGCCCGAAGCCCAGCGTGCCGCAGGCGGAGGTGCCGGCGGTGGAGGCCGGTTTTCTGAGCGATTTGGCCGGTTCCTCCCAGGAGGAGACTTCGAAGAGGGAGTCGAGCGTAGCCGGGCAGGAGCGGGGGAGAAGCAAGAACGGTTTTTCGTCCATGCTGAGCGCGCAACTGGCCCCGCAGCGGATCCGTTCGGAGTCGTGGGCTTCTTCGGCCGGGGTGCCCCAGATCCGCACCGTGGAGGCGTAGAAGGGAATCACCTCGGGGATGTTTTCGAGCGAGGCGATGACGTTGTAGGGGGCGTCGGGGTTGACCGAGAGCTCGACCGTCACCGGCACGCTCAGCGCCTTGAAGCCGAGCTTTGCCGCAACCCCGGGCGGCGGCGCCAGGTTGTAGACGCCGACGTGGGTCACTTCGCCCAGTTCGCCGGCGACGATGTCGGCGACGCCCACCTCGGCGGTGACCGGGCAGTTTTCTGCGGTGAAGTCGGCGGTCGGACAGAACGGCATTGCCGTCGGGTTGCCGGCAAAGCCCGGCGGCAGGAAGATCTTCAGGCCCTTCGGTGAGCCGTCGGGAATTTCAAAGCCGAGATCGGGGTCTTCTTTGGTGTTGAAGCCGAGCAGGGTCTCCATCGCGAAGGGATGGGAGCCAGCCAGGGTCGCGGGCGAGCCGTCGGCGTTCTGGAAGGAGACGGCGGCTTCTTTTAGACCGAAGTCCGCCGCTGCCGGCGAGGCGGCGATCAGCGCCAGCGCCAGCGAGGCGACGAAGCCGACCGCCAGGCGCCTCATCGTGCCGCCCTCCGGGCCTGGGAGGCTCTGCCTCTGTTCTTCTTGTTCTTCACGCATTTGCCCTTGCCGTTCTTTTTGACCTTGTGCTTGCCCTTGGGGCAGGGTTTGGGCCTTGGCTGCTTGACGTTGCCTGGGCCGTGATAGCCAGCGCTGCTGGGGGTCTGGTCGACCGGCGGCGGTGGCGGGCTCTGGCAGGCAGTGCCTTCGCACGGCGCCGGCGGCGGTGGTGGCGGTGGGAAGCCGCCATTGACCCGCGCGTCATAGACGTCGAAGAGGCCGGGGTCCTGAGGGAGCAGCGTGGCCTGCGTCACGATCAGAACATCCGAGCCGTTGACGCTGGCGTCGAGAAACTCGGAGTCGACCGGGCTCTCGCCGGAGCTGATCAGGCTAAGGCAGCCGGAGGTCTCGGGGACGAAGACTTCGCCACCCATCGGAGCCCCCTCGCACTGAGCGCGGCTGGTCGCCCGTTGCCACTCGTAGACGTCGCCGACCCCATTGGTGTCGCGGGTGACCAGGGCCTCATAGCTCTCGAAGAAGAGGCGGTCGCCGGAGTCCGAGAGCTGACGGGTCGGTCGCAGCTGTTCGGTCCAACCGGGGATCTGGGCGGCTGCCCAGAGCTGGAAAGCGCCATTTTCGGCACTTGCGATCAACCGCCCCGCCGGACGCACCCCACTCTGGTTGCAGGACACGCAGACCAAATCCCCCGTCGAGGCTGCGTAGCGGAAGACCTCAAGATTTGGCTGCCCACTGGCCACATCGGTGTTGTCAAAGCCGGTGAGGGAGACGGTCGACTGGAATACCGCCACCTCCCCGTCGGCGGTCACGCGGGCGGTGCGAAGATTCGGTTCCGGAGCGATCGGCGAAGGGGTGGGGAACCCACCGAGGCCAACCGAGAACACGTCCGCCGCGCTCAGCGTCCCCACAAACCTCACTCCCGCCCCCTGCTCGAACAAGTAGAGGTTGGGCTTGCCGACCTGCGGTTCTGAACCCTGGCCGTTTGGACCACCGCCGAGGTCGACCTTGGAGCCAAAGTAGACGCTGCCGGCGTCCTCGCTGGCCCCCATGAGCCCCAAGAAGCCGGTAGCGATCGGGGTCGCTTTCGGCGTCGGTTCGACTTCGAAGCGGTAAAGCGTCTCACCGATCGAAAAGATCGCCGTCTTACCTTCGGGATCGGCGCTCCAAAAGCGTGCCGGGGCGCTGGAGATCAGCTGTGAGACTCTCAGCGTGCAGGCTTTTGCCACTTCGGTGCAGGTTTCGCCACTCAGGGCACTTTGTTCCTCGCCCACGTTGATCCGAAGGTAAAGCCGGCCTGGCTGGTCACCCCTCCCTCCATTGGGCGGTGGTTCAGAATTCTCGGTGCTCGTCCAGAACACCCGACTTCCATCAGCCGAGACCGCATTGTGGACGTTGTCAGAACGGAATTCGCCTTCAAGACCTTGCGCGGTACCCGCTGAGGAGTGCGTGCAGGCCGCCGTTCCGTTCGGGAGCACGCTAACCAGCTCGAGCTGGTCCGATCCCGCTTCCCCCTCGATCGCCTCGTAGACCTGAAAGAGCTTGCTTGGCGGCGTCGTGCAGGCGTTCGCGGTCAGCGCCGCATCGGCCCGGTAGACCGTTCGGGTTCCATCTGCCGAGGAGCCCTGCGGCTGCGGGAAGTAGGTGCTGTCGAACGGTTCGTAGGTGAATCCGGGTGGGGCCACGGTGGTCAAAAGCTCATAGGCATCGTCGTCAGGTCCGCAGTTCGTCCGCCGGTATAGGTTGGCCACGTCGTCGGGAGCGCCGGGAGCAAGCGCGATCCGGTTGTCCTGCACCATCCAGCCTTCGCAGAGGTCGGGACTGAAGGCCTTGAAGAGCGGCGTGCCAGACGTCGGGTAGACCGAGATCGATTCCCGTGGGGCGCTGAGCGATCTCGTTTGCCAGCCCGTGCTCGGGTCCCGCTCGGCCAGGTACTGGCTCGTATAAGGCGCGCTCCGAGGGTTGGCGAACCCACGGTAGGAAGAAAAGGTCGCCCGGCCGGCTGCGCCGGCGAACAAGGCGAACCCACCGGCCCGTTTGGCGATGTCGCCGTTGTTTTTGTCGACCGGGGAGACCATCTCGAAAGCCCTGCAGTCGGGCAGCGACGCGGAGAATTCGGTCCGGAAGGTCTGGTTGGGGCAGCCGGTACTCGGTGGCGGAGTGGGCGGGAAGGTGTGGAGGGAAGCCTGCAGTCCGTCTTCGAACGTTGCTTCTTCGGGGCCTTCTCCATCTGGATCGACTCCGAAGACCGGACCGCCGCCGCTGCTTTGCGAGACGAAGCGGTAGTTATAGGTGGTGTCTGGAGTTAGGCCGTTCAGAAGAGTGCTGGCGGTGGGCACGCCATCGCTGACGACCTGTCCCCCGAGCGAGGCCGGGGTCAGCGGCACTTTGCTCGGGCAGCCGCCCGCCGCGCATTCCCCGGTTCCATATTCGACGTAGTAGGTGGTATCAGGCCAGAAGTTGGGGTTGATCTCGGCCTTCACCGTCGCGGCGCCGGTGTCGGCGGAGATCGCGAACTGATCTTCCACCGTGGGTGCCACTTTCGGCGGTGGGCAGACGGTCGGGTCCGGTGGGCTGCCGAGGAAGCGGATGAAGGCCTGGTCCACAATCGAGTTGGAGACATAGAAGTCAGTGCCGGTGATCCCGCAGGCCGAGCTCGTCGCCAACCCGGTCGAGAACCCGACCCCGGCGGAGAATTTGAACGCGGTGTCCTCGGCGCAGGCGGGGCTGTATTTGCGCAGGACGGGATTCGCGGTGCCACCCTCGATCCCGTCGAGCACGTAGACACTGCCGTCGATGCCGGTCGCCACCGCGGTGGGTTTGGCCGCCTCGATCGTGCAGCTGGTGGTCCCGCTTGGCAGCGCCAGCTTGAGGACATTTGACGCCGGAGAGAGATTTCCCGTGTCGAAGGCAAAGGACGCGTAGAGCGCTTCCTCGCCCGGCGCCTTTGCCAGGCCGGAGACGAACCCTTTGCCGGCCAGCGAGATCTGTTCTTTGAAGGTGCCGTTGGGGTTGAAGACCTGGATCCGTTCTTGGTCACCGACGTAGACGGCGTTGCCGGCGCCGATCGTGATGAAACTCGCCACCGGCCAGTCCCCGAACTGGCCTTCACCGGGTCCGGGATTGCCGATCGTGCCCGCCCCGCAGGCGTCTCCTTCCGCGATGTTCTGGGCGGTGCAGAGGTTGCCGGGGTGAAGCGGGCCCTGGTTGACCCCGCCGCCGAACATCAACTTGAAGTGCCCGTCGGAATCGAACTTCTGCACGCGATTGGTTCGCCGGTCGGCCGCGTAGACGTTGCCGGCTCCGTCCACGGCGATTCCCTGGAGTCCTTCGAACTGACCGACACCCCCACCTTCACTGCCCCGCTGACAGACGTCGGTCGGGTTCGCCGCGACGTTGCAGATCTCAAAGCCGGTACCGGTGTTGTCGGGCCCCGACGCGACCACGTCCCATCCCCAGGCCCGTACGAACTCGCCCCAAACCGTCAACTGGTCGACGCGGATGTTGTCGTTGTCGGCGACGTAGACATCGCCGGTCGTCTGGTTGATGGCGATCCCACGGGGGATCTGGCACCTGGCGGCAGTCGAGCCCGTCGGGCAGAACTCGCTGATCTGCAAGGGCGGCGCCGCTTGGGCGACACCCGGAAGCAGCGCGGCGAGCCAAAGGGCAACAGTCGCAGACAGCGTTACTCCACGAGCTACCTTCACGACGCCTCCGTCCCCTAATTTTCCCTGGAGCAAAACATGGGTTTGCGGCCAGTTGGCCGCGTACTTGTGACGTACCATAACCGGCCGGCCGCGTTCCTGTCAATGACCGTCTGGACCTCGCGGTGTGCGGAGCTGGAATAGATGGGGCCGGGATTGCTCCCGGCCCCAGGTTGCCGCAACAGCCCTGACGCGACCTAGCCGACGTCACCGCTGATCGTTTTACCTTCTTTGTCAACCGCTTTGAGGACGGTGCTGCCGGTGTAGACGGCGGTTTGGGCAGCCGCCCCACAAGCGGCAAGCGTCCCGAATGCCCGCACGACGTTAACGCCGGTGACATTCGCGTGAGCCGTAATCTGGCCCGCCACAGGCGTGTTATTTGTGTAGGTGAGTCCTCCGCCCGGACTCTGTTCGACAATCGTGTAGCGACAGATTTCGTTCGCTACGTTGTGCGTTACTTTGTGTCCGTTGTAGACCGTGATCGTGATCGGACCACTCCCGGCCGGGCATTTCACGTGGACTTTTCCGGCCAGCCCGACCGGTTCTGTGAACAGGAAGTCACAGCCTTTCATGTCCACTGTCGCATCGAATGTGTTTTCGAGGAGAATGACGTGACAGGCTGTTTCCGTGCTGCCATATTTTGGCGTGACTGTTGCGGTCGGCGACGAGGCGGTCAGGGTGAGCGCGAACGTGGCCACATCGCATGTGAGCGTCCGGTTGCCGCCGATCACGAACTGATGGGTGGTCGACTGACTCCCCGTGACCGTTGCCGGGTAGGCAGAGGCTGTGAAATTCTGGGCCGAAGCGGCTGAGGCGGCCACGGAGCTCATGGCGAGCACCGCGATCAGCGCCAGACCGAGCACCTTGAGTTTGCGAGTCATGCTTGTTCCTTTCTTTGGCCACGGAGTTCGGTTTCCGTACAGACTGCCCGTGGCGTGGGGACATCCATACGGGCCCCCCGCTCCAGCGGTCAAGGTCTCCTGAGGAAACAGCCCTCCTTGATCGCCGGCCAGACAAGATCAGCCTGCACAACCCGCACGACCGTTTTGCGCGCGCGCTGAACCCGCGCTTGCGGGGAAAGGCGACCGTCGTCGCGGAGTCGCACCGTCCAGAAAGCGAAAGCGGCCCAGGCGGTAGTCGCCCGGGCCGCTCTTCGGCACCTCAGCCGGACCAAGCCGGCCTGTTCCTGCTCTTGCTAGGGCGCGGTCACCGCGAAGGTGCCGGAAGCAGAGCCGGCCCCGGTCGCGTTGAGTTCCAGGGTGGCACCGCTAACGCCTGAGCCTTGAAGCGCCCCGAAATTGTTCGGGGGATAGATACCGTTCACTTTGGCGGCAATTGATTCGCCGGCGAGTTCCGACCCGAGCCACACGCAGAGGAATCCTTTGGCGGCCTCGGGATTTGCTGCGCTGGCGGTCCCGGCGTGTTCACTGTTTTCACAGTCGGCGGGCGGCGCGCCCACCACGGCTTTCACGTTCGATGCGGCGATCGGCGCCGACAGTGGGATCGGGAAGCTCACCGCGCCCATTCCCAGCCCTTCGCCTTCGACTACGGTGATGAATCCCGCCCAGCTACCGGTCTCCGTTTTTCCGCTGGGGAGAACGCCGCCTGCGGTCCAAGGTGAACCTTCTTTGCCGGCGCACGCGAATTTCCTGGAGCCCGGGGTACCTTCGGGCTGGACCCATGCACCGCCGCGTCCTTCGCAGTTCGCAGTTGCCAAGGCCTCGATTCCCGTTTCGATACTTTTCCCGTTGGTACCCGCCGTGCCGTTGGTACCCGCCGTGCCGGTATCGCCTTTGCCACCCGTGTCGCCTTTGGGTCCCGGCGCACCGGTCGCTCCGGTGGCGCCCGCTGCCCCCTTGGCGCCCTTCTTGCCCGCGTACTTCTTGGCGATCGCCGTGACTTCGTTCTTCTGCGTCCCGTTCAGGCCGGCAGCGGCCCAAGCGGTGCCTCCAACCGCGGCGACAAGCGCGACGATCGAGATGATGAAGCCGGCGGTGCCGAGCTTCTGGTGCATACGAGAAAGCATGTGTTCCCTCCCTGTCGAGTTCGTGGCCTGGATCCCAGCCAGGCCACGAGAAAGTTAGCGGAACGCATGCGTACTGACAAGGGAACCTTCGCGGTCGACATGAGAAGGGCCGGAGCAGGCCGGCCCTTCTCACAACGGACTCGAGACGACCGCTACGGGTAGACGATCGTCGATTCCTGAGCTTCGATATCGAAGATCTGGGACGTCGCGTTTTTGCCCGCGGGGCTGGGCAGTGCCGACTGGGTATTGACGAGACCATTGATGCTGATCGGGAGGAACCCGAAGAGCGTCAGGACGCAACCGCTCGCGCCCGGAGCCGAGAACGAGTTATCGACGAAGGTCCCGTTGAGGAACTTGATCAAGCCAGACGATTCGAAGATCGCTTCTGGCGCTTTGCCTTTGATCGGTTTGTTCGGCGCCGGAGGACTGGTCGTTCCCGTGATCAGGTTGAGGTTGATCGGGCTGGAGACCGAGCCGACGTAGCAATTGTTCCCGAGGACCCCAGAGGGGGTCGTCAGATGAACTTTGATTGGTAGCTCAATCGGTTCTTCGAACGGATTGAGGTTGGGAGCGCCGGCCGGTTCCGTCGTTGCGTACAGGCTCAGCGCGTTAACCCCAAAGAATTCCAGCAACCAGGTGAGGCCAGTCAGGCCGATGACTCCGCCCGGGACCGTCTGGGCAGATTTCGACATTCCACCTTCTGAGTTGTAGGCGAAGTTGCCGAAGTTTTCGTCGACACCGCCCGTGATCGTGATCGGGTTGGTGATCGGTACGTTCTTCGAGCCCATCTGGAAGTAGCCGCCCTTGATGACCGTCCGCAGACAGACGAGGCTGGTCGGCACTTCTTTCACGCTGGGGCAGCCTGCGAACCGTTCGTATGGCGGTTTCGGTTTTGCGGCCTGCGCTGCCGGAACGAGCAACGCGACGGCGAGCATCGCCACCGCGAACGCGCCCAATAGCTTGCCGAGGGTCTTGGACCTCATAAAAGATTCTCCTCCCACTCATGGATTACGTTTCCTTCACACCAATCAGTTACGACTGAGCGCAATAGATTGACTAATCGGTCAACGTAGCCGCATGCGAGCGGTGCTGTCAAGGTACTCAAGAAGTATTGAAAGCGAATGGGCTACCCGCATGTACAGCCAGTCTCAAGGGCGGTGCCGCTCTCTGCTTAGTGGACAGACCGCTGTTTAGTGCCAAATAGCGCGAGATGGAGCGCTTTGAGAATCGCGCGCACGAAGTCGCGATTGCCGCCAAGATCCAACACGTCGGTTTCCTGTCGCAGCACGGCTCCGCGCCAAGATCTCGGCGGCCCCGACGCCCAACCATCGGCCTCGCCGCTGAGACGGGCGACGCAGGACACGACCCGCCCGGACCTGATCTGCGCCATCACCCCGACCAAAGGTTCGGTACCGGCGCTGCGGGTCTCGACCGCGAGGCGACAGGTGCCGTTGACGTCCTCCCCCAAGCGCAGCATCGGGAGCGTGAGGAGGAAGGCGGACTCGATGTCGAGTCGGGAAATGGGTGCGCTCTTATCGGGGGCATGCCGGCGCTCCCAGCCAGCCGCGGTAGCCAGGGGCGCAATCGCCCGGCGCAACCATTCGGTTGCCACGTAGGGACGATTGCGGCCGCCGTTCGGGGACGGCTCGAGCTGGCCGGCCAGCCGCATCGCGCAGAGACGGCGCTCGAGAGATGGGTAGTTGAGGGTGGAGATCAACCGATTCAGCTCGGTCAGGGCGAGGGGCCGGGCGGCTATTGCCCTGACGATTGCGGACGACCAGCCTTCGATCAGGGCCTTGATCGCGCTCTTCGCGGCGGGGCTACCAGGCTGCATGGGACCCTCCGGCGATTCGGCCAGCCAGGCCTGAAGGACGTAGACGACTGCCAAGAGGTCCTCACCCGCCGGCGCGAGCTGGTAATCGACCGTTCCCGGGAAGTTGGTCTGGCGACGGCGGTCGAGAATGCCGAGGCCGGTCAGCGTCTTCAGATGGCCCCGCATCGTCGTCTGCGGCGGAGAACCGACGGCACGTCTGAGGTCGACCAACGACATCGGCTCGTCCGCGAGCGCTGTCAGCGCGTAGACGTTGAGCGGGGTCGCCAGCAAACTCAGCGCATGGGTTCCAGCTCGCACCGTACCTTTCCCCCTCTTACCTCGATAGACACCGTCCAATGCACGAGATTAACTGATTAAAAAGCGAAGTCAACTGACCCGCTTGTGACTCTCGGCAAAAATCTCAAACTGGGAGCTCGTCGGCTCACGGGGGCGGCCGTTTCCGTGGAAGACCGTGCCTAGGGTCATGCCGGCTGAGTCGTAAATGGCGCGTAGCTCCTCCACCGTGTAGAGACGCTGGCGGAACTCGATGCCCGCGAGTCCCTCGAGGACCTCGCCAAAGCGGGCGGCGATCATGATCCCTTCCATACAGCGATCGCCCTTGTTCCAGCGGTGCTCGACGAGTTCGACCATCGTCGAGCTGGGGATCCAAGAGCGCTGGGGGAGGTTCTCCTTGGCGTAGAGAATATTGGGCAGCTGGACCAGGTTGCGGCCACCGGGCTTGAGGGCGCGGGCGATCACCTCGAAGGTGCGGCGGTTCTCCTCATCGGTCTCCAGGTACCCGATCGCGCCGTCGTTGAGGTTGAGCACGAGGTCGAACTCAGACTCGAAGTCGATGTCGCGAAGGTCGCCTTCGACGAAGGAGGCATCGAGACCGGGCTCGGCGGCGGCGCGGTTGGCGATCTCGATCAGTTCCGCCGAGATGTCCGCGCCGACCACGGAGAAGCCACGGCGAGCAAGCTCGATCGCGTGGCGGCCGGACCCGCAGGCGAGGTCGAGGATGCGCTCGCCGCCTGCGGGCCGCAGCATCTTTAGTGCGCGGGTGACTTCGGACTCGGTGCGCTCGGTCCAGGCCATGTCGGCGCTGGCGCCGTCGAACGCGGTCACGTACCAGTCCTGCGGGATCTTTTTCGAAAGCACGGTCATGGTCCCTCCACTTCCGATCGAACGGCGAGATCGGAATGTTTGAATTCATTGACTTCCTTGTTTAGTCGATTAGTCTCGACTGTGCAAGATGGAGAGAGCCAAATCGAAGCTGATGCTGGCGACCTTGGGACCGACCGGGACCTGTCACGAGCGAGCCTGCAAGCGCTACATGGATTTTCAGGGGGTCACCGACTACGACCTCGAGCTGATCGGTGACTTCGACGACGGGCTGGAGCTGATCCGGGGGCGCGAGAACGCCTTCCTGATCCAGTGCAGCGCGCACCCGCTGGTTCACGAGGTGACCGAGAAATACTGGGACGAGGTCTTCGTGGTCGACACCTTCATCTACCCGACCAAGGCTTTGGCGGTGCTGAGCCGCCACGAGGCCGAGCGGCCCAGGACGCTCGGCCTCGTACCCGCAACCGCGGGCTACATCGATCCGGGCGACTGGGAAGAGATCATCGACGTGCAGTCGAAGCCGATCGTCGCCGAAGAGCTGCTGGCGGGGCGCTACGACGCGGGACTGACCCACCTCGAGCACTGGACGCTGCACCCCGAGGAGCTACGGCTCGACCTGGAGATCGGCGAAATCGACACGAGCTGGGTGGTCTACGGGACCAGCAAGCGCTTCCAGGGCGAGGTGATCGGGATTCCTTCGGCGGAGATCTTCGCGAGCACGGCGCCCGCCCTCCGTTAGTTCTTCTCCTTCAGCCCCTTGGCCTTGACGCGCTCTGAGCGGCGGTGGCGCAGGAGGACGGGCGCGGCGTAGCCGATCAGGGCGCCGATGCCCACCGCGATCAGGAGGACGACGATCAGCGGTGCGTTGAAGCTGGCGGTGAGGACCTCGACGCTGACCTGCTGGGAGTTCTGCAGGCAGACCACGAGGACGAGGACGACGACCGCGCCGAGGATCCAGGCTTTCCAGTTGACCGGCTTCTTCTGCTGCGACGGCACCCGCTCATCCTACGGTCGCGCAAGGCCGCCGAAACGACTTGCCAGCGCTGCGATCATTCTCCGCCCCCCACCGGCACGACGAGGAGGCACGGCGATGGCGACGATCACCGAGTACGAGAACGGGCAAATCGAGAAGGCGAACGCGAGCGCAAAGACGCCGGTCGTCTTCATCCACGGGCTCTGGTTGCTGCCGAGCAGCTGGGACAACTGGGCGGCGGTCTTCGAGGAGGCCGGCTACGCCGCGGTCCAGCCGACCTGGCCCGACGATCCGGAGACGGTCGCGGAGGCGCGCGCCAATCCCGACGTCTTCGCCAAGAAGACGCTCGGCCAGATCGCCGACCACACCGCCGCGGTGATCGGCAAGCTCGACAACAAGCCCGCGGTGATGGGGCACTCGACCGGTGGCCTGCTCTGCCAGATGATCGCCGACCGCGGCCTCTCCGCCGCCACCGTGGCAATCGATCCCGGCCCCTTCCGCGGCGTCCTGCCGCTGCCGCTCTCCGCCCTCAAGTCGGCCAAACCGGTGCTCGCCAACCCCCTCAACAGAGGCCGCGCGGTGACGCTGACGCTCGACCAGTTCAAGTACGGCTGGGCCAACGCGCTCACCGAGGAGGAGGCCAAAGAGCTCTACGCGAGCTACCACGTGGCAGCGCCGGGAGTGGCGCTGATGCAGATGGCAAACGCCAACCTGAACCCGCGGACCGAGGCCAAGCTGGATCCGAAGAACCCGGACCGCGGTCCGCTGCTGATCATCGACGGCGAGAAGGACAACACCGTCCCCTGGGCGATCGCCAACGCCGCCTACAAGAAACAGAGCCGCAACCCGAGCGTGACCGAGATCGTGAAAATCCCGAATCGCGGCCACTCGCTGACCATCGACAGCGGCTGGCGCGAGGTCTGCGACACCGCGCTCGGGTTCGTCAAACGGTTCGCCTAGAGCGGCGACGGAACCGGTGGCAGCGATCGAGATCCGCCGCGCCAGCGCCGCCGACGCCGCCGGCGCGGCGCGGCTGCTGCACGACTTCAACACCGAGTTCGGCGAACCGACTCCCGACGTCGCAGTCCTGACCGGGCACGTCGAGAAGCTGCTGAGCCGCGGCGAGGCGACCGTTCTGCTCGCCGGCGCCGGCCCCGACGGGATCGCGGTGATGCGGCTGCGCACGTCGATCTGGACGGGTGGTCCGGAAGCGCACCTGCAGGAGCTCTATGTGGCGCCGCTGCTGCGAGGGCGGAGGATCGGGGGAGCTCTGCTGGAGGCGACGATGACCGCCGCGCGCGAAGCCGGCGCCACCGGTATCGACCTCAACACCGGTGAGACCGACACGGTCGCGCGGGCGCTGTATGAGAGTCGCGGCTTCAGCAACCACGAAGGCTCCCCCGATGGCCCCTCGATGCTCTTCTACGAGCGGGAGCTCGACTGATCGTCGAGGCGGCTGGGGCCGCGGATGCCCAAGCAATCTGGCTCCTAGCGGTCGATCGAGACTGACTCGAGCACACCGAGCAGCTGGGTGACCCGGCAGACGAGCAGGCGCTCCTCGTCGATCTCGACCCAGGCCCCGGCAGCGGCCGGGAAGACGACGTGGTCACCCGGGGAGACCGGCATCTCGACGCCCGCGTTCGCCCACCAATCGAGCCCAGGGCCAACCGCGAGCACGATGCCCTGCTCGGGGGGCGGCTCGTGGGTGCCCGGGGGCACGACCAAGCCGGAGCGACGGACGCGGTCCTGGTCGAGCTCCTTGATCACGATCTGGTCGAACAGCGGCCGCAGCTGATGGCGGACCGACTCGGTGGGGTCGGGGATCTGCGCAGTGCCCATCGCCTAAGTTTGCCGGATGCCGACGCCGGCCTCCGGGCGCCCCCGCCGCCAGCTCGGGGCCGCCGCCCTCACGCTTGGTGCCCTCGGCATCGTCTTCGGTGACATCGGCACCAGCCCGCTGTACGCGCTGCAGACGGTCTTCTCGGCCGACCACCACGCGGTCAAGCCGACCGAAGGCGACGTCTTCGGGGTGATCTCCCTCGTCTTCTGGTCGATCACGCTGATCGTCTCGGTCGAGTTCGTGCTCTTCATCATGCGCGCCGACAACGATGGCGAGGGCGGGATCATGGCCTTGATCGCGCTGGTCGAGGGGGCCTCGCTGCGGGGAGCCAAGTTCAAGGCGGTGCTGATCGGCCTCGGCATGTTCGGGGTGGCGCTGTTCTACGGCGACGGCATCATCACCCCGGCGATCTCGGTGATGTCGGCGGTCGAGGGGGTCGAGATCGCGATCCCCAGCCTGGAGTCGCTGGTGGTGCCGATCACGATCGCGATCCTCGTCGGCCTGTTCGCGATCCAGCGCTTCGGCACGCACGTGATCGGCCGCGTCTTCGGCCCGGTGATGATCGTCTGGTTCGCGGTGATCGCCGCCGCCGGGCTGGGCCGGGTGCTCGCCGACCCGGCGATCGTGAAGGCGCTGCTGCCGACCTACGGGGTCGAGTTCTTTCTCGACCATCCCGGCATCGCCTTCATCTCCCTCGGCGCGATCGTGCTGACGATCACCGGCGCCGAGGCGCTCTACGCCGACATGGGGCACTTCGGCCGCAAACCGATCAGCCGCGCCTGGTTCTTCGTCGTCTTCCCGGCGCTGACGCTCAACTACATGGGACAGGGATCACTGATCCTCGGCAACCCGGCCGCGATCGACAACCCGTTCTTCCTGCTGATCCCGCACTGGGGACGGATCCCGATGGTGCTGCTGGCGACGTTGGCGACGGTGATCGCCTCGCAGGCGGTGATCTCCGGCGCCTTCTCGGTCACCAGCCAGGCGATCCGGCTCGGCTTCCTGCCACGGCTGCGAATCCGCCACACCTCTGCCCGGGAGATCGGCCAGATCTACGTGCCGGCGGTCAACTGGTTCCTGTTCGCGGCGGTGATCGCGCTGGTCGTCGGCTTCGGCTCCTCGACCGCGCTCGGCTCGGCCTACGGGATCGCGGTGACCGGGACGATCACGATCGACACGCTGCTGTTCCTGGTCGTCGCCAGCGTGCTCTGGCGCAAGCCGGGCTGGCTGGTCGGCCTCGGCGCCGCTGTCTTCTTCACCGTCGACCTTGCCTTCCTCGGCGCCAACCTGACCAAGGTCGAGCACGGCGGCTGGTTCCCGCTCTCGGTCGGGATCGTGGTCTTCACCCTGCTCAGCACCTGGCGGCGCGGCAGTGCCAGGGTCCACGAGGCACGGCTGGCCGCGGAGGGAGACCTGCACTCGTTCATCGCCGAGCTGCACGCGATGGACCCGCCGGCGGTGCGGGTCCAGGGGACCGCCGTCTATCTCAACGTCCGCCGCGAGACGACGCCGTTGGCCCTGCGGGCCGGGGTCGAGCACACCCGCGCCCTGCACGAGTCGGTGGTGATCATCTCGATCGAGACGACCAAAGCCCCCTTCGTGCCGGAGCCCGAGCGCCTGGTCGTCGACCCGCTCGGCTTCGAGGACGACGGGATCAGCCACCTGACCGCGCGGCTCGGCTTCCAGGATCCACCCGACGTCCCCCGCCTGCTGGAGCTGGCGGCCGAAACCGGGCTCGAGTCGGAGATCGACGTCGAGGGTGCCGTCTACTTCCTCTCCCAGGTCTCGGTGACGCCGACGGCGGCGCCGGGGATGCGCGGCTGGCGCAAGCGCCTGTTCGTAGCGATGGCGCGCAACGCCGCCAGCCCGGTCGACTACTTCCGGCTGCCGCGCGAGCGCACGGTAACGCTCGGATCTCAGATCGAGCTCTAGGCCCTCGCCCTTTCCACCGGCGCCGTGAGCCCCGTTATAGGCTGGCGGCGTGCCGAGCCAGGGCCAGTCAAGCGCCGTCCGAATTGCCTGGATCTGCGCCTCGGGGTTGGCGGTCTTCGTTCTCTGGCTGTTGCTCAATTCCAGCGGAGGCGGCGGCATCGCATTCTTCTACGCGATCCCGATCGGCCTGACGACCTGGTGGTTCGGGATGCGGGCCGGCTTCGTCGCCGCGCTCGCCTGCTGCGTCCTCTACGCGCTCGGGGCGCTGTTGCAGCCCGTCGAGAACGTCGGCCTGACGTTGACGATCCGCGCCGTCGCCTTCGCCGGCGTCGTGATCCTGCTTTCCGGCCTGCGTGAGCGGGTGATCGTGCTCGAGCACTCCTCGGAGGAACTCGACGCGATCAGGGCGGCGCTGACCCCCGCGAGCCTGCCGGAGCTGCGCGACGTCGATGCCGGCGCCGCCTTTGCTCCCTCGGAGCTCGGCGTCTCCGGCGACTTCTACCTGCTCACCAACGGACCGGACGGATCGACCGTGGTCGTCGTCGGCGACGTCGTCGGGCACGGCCCGCGGGCGGCGCGGCTGGCCACTTTCATCAGAGCTCGCTTCGCCGCCTTCGCGGCCAACACCAGCGAGCCGGCGCAGATCCTCGAACTCGCGAACGGGGCCCTGCTCGAGCGCCCTGGCCGTGGGGACGACCTGGTCAGCGCCGTCTGCATGCGCTACGACCCCGGGCTGGAGACCCTCTCCTGGGCGGTCGCCGGCCACCCGCCGCCGCTGCGACTGCCCGACCTGGTGGAGCTGCACCGCGAGGGGTCGACGATGCTGCTCGGCGTTAGCGCTGAGCTGCCGGTGGGCCGCGGGCAGATCCCGCTGCGACCAACCGAGGGCGTGCTCGTCTACACCGACGGCGCCACCGACGTCCGCCGCGAAAACGAGCTGCTCGGCCGCGAGGGACTGGCGCGGCTGCTGGCGCCGCTGGTCGAGCTGCCGGCGCGGCTGCTGGCGCAGAGGGCCCACAGCGCCGTGCTCGAGTGGACCGACGCGCCGATCGGCGACGACCTCTGCCTGGTCGTGCTGCGCCCGAAGAGCTAGGAACCGCCGGCGTCCGCCGGCAGCTCGATCAGGCGTCGGGCCGGGGCCCCGGGGCGAAGCTTCGTCGCACCTGCGGGGCGCAGGCCGTCGAGCAGGAGACCGAGATAGCGCTTCCAGAGGTCCTCGCGCAGGTCCGGGTAGGGCAGCATGCCGAGCGAGCCGGCGGCGCCGATCAGGAAGACGAGGTCCTGGCCGGCGACGTCGTCGCGCACGACTCCCGCCCGCTGGGCGCGGCGGACCAGCTCCCCGCAGAGGTCGAGCATGCGCTTGCGCCGTGGCGCCAGCTCGGCCGCGGCGACGCAGCGGTCCTTGGCGGCGTCGGAGACTCCCTGATCGTGGGTCGAGCGCTCGGTCATCTCATAGAGGAAGCGTTCGAGCCCGCGCCAGGGATCGGGCTCGAGCAGGCACTGGGTCGCGATCTCCAGCGCCTCGTCCATCTTCGTGGCGATGATCGCGGCGATCAGGTCGTCCTTGGTCGGGAAGCGCCGGTACAAAGTCGCCTCGCCGACCCCGGCCCGGTCGGCGATCTCCGCGGTCGAGGCCTCGAGGCCGCGCTCGGCGAAGACCTCGGCGGCCGCGGCGACGATCCGCGCTTTGTTCCGCGCGGCGTCGGCGCGCAGCGCCATCGCCCCTTCCACCGTGACCGCCATCACCGCCCACCATACCTGATCCGGAGGGTGCCCTCCGCTTTAACGGAGCGTCTACTCCGTTTTTGCTAGGGTGCCCAACTTGCCCTCCACCGAGAACAACGCCGACAACCGCTGGCTCGCCCTCTACGTACTCTGCGCCGGGATGCTGATGATCGTCCTCGACGGGACGATCGTGAATGTGGCGCTGCCCTCGATCCAGGACGACCTCGGCTTCTCCCAGAGCAACCTGGCCTGGATCGTCAACGCCTACATGATCCCGTTCGGCGGGCTGCTGCTGCTCGCCGGCCGGCTCGGCGACCTGGTCGGTCAGCGCCGCATGTTCCTGCTCGGACTCACCATTTTCACCGGCGCCTCGCTGCTCTGCGCGCTCTCGGTCAGCCAGGAGCTGCTGGTTGGTGCCCGCTTCATCCAGGGGATCGGCGGCGCCCTCTCCTCGGCGGTGATCCTGGGGATGATCGTGACGATGTTCCCGGAGCCCGCGAACCAGGCCAAAGCGATCGGCGTCTACGGCTTCGTCGCCTCCGCCGGCGGCTCGATCGGGCTGCTGCTCGGCGGCGTCCTCACCGATGCGATCAGCTGGCACTGGATCTTCATGATCAACCTGCCGATCGGGATCGCCGTCGCCTACTTGGCGCTGCGACTGGTGCCGAACCGCGAGGGGATCGGCCTCCACGAGGGCGCCGACTACCCCGGCGCCGCCCTCGCCACCGTCTCGCTGATGCTCGGTGTCTTCACGATCCTGCAGATCACCGAGTGGGGCTGGGTCGACGCGCGCACGCTCGGCGGGCTGGCGATCGCGGCAGTGCTGTTCGCGATCTTCATCCACCGCCAGGCGACGATCGCCAACCCGCTGATGCCGCTGCGGCTCTTCCACTCGCGCAACGTGGTCGGCTCCAACGCCCTGCAGGCGCTGCTGGTCGCCGGCATGTTCGGAATGTTCTTCCTCGGCGCCCTCTACCTAGGCCGGGTACTCGACTACTCGCCCTTCGAGGTCGGCCTCGCATTCCTGCCGACGACGCTGGTGATGGGCACGCTCTCGCTTGGATTCTCGGAAAAACTGATCATGCGCTTCGGCCCGCGCAACACTCTGATCCCGGGCGTCTGCGCCGTCGTCCTCGCCCTGCTGCTGTTCGCCCGCACCCCGGTCGACGGCAACTACCTGACCGACCTGCTGCCCCCCTTCCTGCTTATCGGCGCCGGCGTCGGCACCGCCTTCCCCGCGATCATGACCCTGGCGATGTCAGGGGCGACGCCACAGGACTCGGGCCTCGCCTCGGGGCTGGTCAACACCAGCATGCAGGTCGGCGGCGCGATCGGCCTGGCGATCCTGGCGACGCTCTCGACCGAACGCTCGGACTCGCTGATCAGCGAAGGGGTGTCCCAGGCCTCGGCGCTGAACTCCGGCTACCACCTCGCCTACCTGGTCGGCGCCGGCCTGGCCGCGATCGCGGTGGCGATCGCCATCTTCGTCCTGCGCCCGATGCCGATGCCCTCGCACGGCGGCGAGGCGGAGGCGATGCCGGAGGCCGAGGCCGAGGCCGAGCCGGCAACCTCCAACGTCTAGACCCTCTAGGCCTCGCCCTCGTAGTAACCGACCGCGCTCTCGCGCTTGACCAGCACGTCGGTCTCCGGGTCGCCGGTCCAGATCCCGACCTTGTCGCTGTCGGGATAGACGGTCGCGGTGGGGACGACCACGGTCGAGAACATCAGCACCCGGGCCACCCCGTCGGCCTCGTTTCGAATCGAGTGGGCGCCTTCGGGGCCGCGGGGGAAGCAGACGACATCCCAGGGCTCGAGCGCTTCGGAGCCGTCGGGGTGGCGCAGGGTCGGGTTCCCGGCGAGAACCAGCAGCCACTCCTCCTCACCGACCTCGTAGTGGTAGGGGCAGACCGCCTGCCCCGGGGCCAGCTCGTAGACGCTGATTCCCGACTCCTTGGCGCCCAGCGCCTCGCCGAGTCGGGCCATGCCGGCGCGAAAGCCGTCGGGGTCCTCGGTGTCGTACTCGAAGTCGGGAGCGGTGATGTTGATACGTCGCATCGGCCGAAGCTACCATCGCCGCGCTCGCCGCAAACCGCCTGGGGTAGCTTTGGACCGTGGAGCGACCCGGGGAACTGGAGCTGCGGCGATACCTGCGCAGCCAGCGTCAGCTGGCTGCGCGCCTGCTGGAGGCGGAGACCCTCGACGAGGTCGCCGACGATTTCCTCTTCACGGTCGGGCATCTGCTGCGCTGGGACGCCGGCGCCCTCTGGGAGGCCGGCGAGGGCGAGCCGATCCTGCGCTTCGTCTCCGGCTGGAGCGTCGCCGGGCTCGAAGCCGACTCGCTCTGGCGCCACAGCCGCGAGCTGGTCGTCGAGCCTGGCAAGGGCCTTCCGGGGCGTGCCTGGGCCGAGGGCGAGGTCGCCTGGGCTCCGGACTTCACCCGCAACCCGCTCTATCCGCGCGGGGCGACCGCGGCGGAGCTGGGTCTGACCGCGGCGCTGGCGATTCCGATCCCGGTCGGGCACCCCGAGGGAGTGCTGGCGGTCGCCGAGTTCCACGCGCGCTCGTTCAGCCCACCCTCCGAGGAACTGCTGGCGCTGCTGGGCGGCTTCGCCGACCAGCTCGGCACCTTCATCGTCCGCCGCCGCGAGCGGGCCCACACCGAGCGGGCCCGGAACCACCTAGCGCAAGTGGTCCGCGGGACCCAGGACGCGGTCTTCAGCAAGGACCTCGACGGCGTCATCACTTCCTGGAATCCCGCCGCCGAACGGCTCTACGGCTACAGCGTCGAGGAGGCGACCGGGCGCCACGTGGCGTTCCTGATGCCGGACCACCTCAAACACGAGGAGCGCGAGATCCTCGACCGGATCCGCCGCGGCGAAAACCTCGAAACCTACGAGACCCATCGCATCCGCAAGGACGGAGCGGGAATCGAGGTTTCCCTCACGGTCTCCCAGATCGTCGACCCGGCGGTCGGGACGGTGGGCGCCTCGGTCGTCGCCCGCGACATCACCGCCGAGGTGCGGCGGCGGCGGGCGCAGGCCTTCCTCGCCGGCGCCAGCCGCGACTTCGACTCCTCGCTCGACCCGGATGAAACGGCGCGCAACATCGTCCACGCCGCGATCCCGGACCTGGCCGAGGTCTGCGTGATCGACTTCGTTCGCAACGACGGTTGGCTCGGCGACAGCGTCGTCGCCGCGCGGGTGCCGCGGGTCGCGGCGGCGCTGGAGCAACTGCGGCGGGCTGCGCCGCTGGACCCGGCGGGAGAGCACCCGGCCGCGCAGGTCCTGCACAAGGGCAAGCCGATGATCTGGCGCGACCTCAAAGCGCCGTCCGTCGTCGACCAGGTCGTCCAGAGCGACGAGCACCGGAAGCTGATGGAGGACGCCGGCTACAGCTCAGCCGCGGTGGTGCCCCTGCTCGCCCGCGGCCGCGTGCTCGGCTCCCTCTCCTTCCTGCACTCCGAGGGCTACCAGCGCTACGACGAGACCGACCTCGAATTCCTCGCCGAGCTCGGCGACCGCGCCGCGCTGGCGCTCGACAACGCCCGTCTCTTCCGCGAGCGCGACTCGATCGCCAACGACCTCCAGCGCGGGCTGCGGCCACCGCGGCCGGCGGCGGTGGCGGGGCTCGAGTTCTCAGTCGTCTTCGAGGCCGCGGGGGAGGGGATCGAGATCGGCGGCGACGTCTACGACGTGCTGCCAACCGCGGATGGCTGCTGGATCCTGATCGGAGACGTCGCCGGCAAGGGCAGCGCCGCTGCCGCGGTCTCGGTCGCGGTGCGCCACGCCGTGCGCGGCCTCACCCGCGAGGTCGACGAGCCGGAGGAGGTGCTGAGCCGGGTCAACGAGATGCTGCTGGAGGGAACGGGCCTGAACGACTTCGCGACGGCACTGCTGATCCGGATGCGGGCCGACGAGGACGGGTGGAGCGTCGCCCTGGCCAGCGCCGGGCATCCGCCCGCGGTCCACCTCGGCGCCGGCGGGGAGGTGGCATTGCTCGGCGGCGGCTCGGTGCTGGGCGCCTGGGACGAGGTGGCGGCGGAGAGCCACGAAGCGCGGATCGTGGCGGGTGAGACGCTCGTCCTCTGCACCGACGGCTGGCACGAGGCGGGACCCGTCGAAGGTCACCGCGATCCGGAGGCGCTGGCCGAGATCGCCGCCGGCTTCGCCGAGGCCGAGATCGAGGAGTTGACCGCGGCGCTGCGCGAAGACGCGCTGGCGCGCAGCGGCGAAAGCCTGCGCGACGACATTGTCCTGCTGGCGGTGCGTCCGACGGGGGAGGACGGCGGTCGATGAAGGCGGTCGTCCTGCGCGAGTTCGGCGGTCCTGAGGTGCTGCGGATCGAAGATGTCCCGGTGCCGGAGCCGATTCCGACCGAGGTCCAGGTCCGGGTCGTGGCCGCCGGCGTCAACCCGGTCGACTGCAAGACCCGGACCGGGCGGGGGATGGCCGCGGTGCTGGGCGAGCCGCCGTTGCGGATCGGCTGGGACGTCTCCGGCGTCGTCACCGCGGTCGGCGTCGGCGTGACCAGGTTCGCGGTCGGCGAGGAGGTCTTCGGGATGCCCTGGTTCCCCCGCCAGGCCGGCGCCTACGCCGAGTACGTGACCGCGCCCTCGCGCCACTTCGCGTCGAAACCGGCGGTGCTCACCCACGAGGAGGCGGCGGCGCTGCCGCTGGCTGGCCTGACCGCCTGGCAGATGCTGATCGACACCGCCCATCTGACCTCCGGCGACGACGTCCTGATCCACGGCGGCGCCGGCGGCGTCGGCCACCTCGCGGTCCAGATCGCCACCGCCCGCGGCGCCAACGTCTTCGCAACCGCCCGCGCCGAGCAGGCCGAGTGGCTGGCCGAGCTGGGCGTGCAGCGGACGATCGACTACCGCGAGGAACGCTTCGAGGAGATCCTTACCGCGCTCGACATCGTGGTCGACTGCACCGGCGCCAACGGCGAGCGCTCGCTGGCGCCCCTGCGTCCCGGCGGCGTCCTCGCCTCGGTCTCCGCGAGTGCGGCCGACGGCCTGCGCGAGAAAGCGAAGAGCAGGGAACAGCGCGCCGTCGGCATCCTCGTCGAGCCCGACCTGGTCGGCCTCGAAGGCCTCGACCACCTGATCGAGCGGGGGCAGCTGCGGGTGCGGGTCGACGAGGTGTTCGAGCTGGACCGGGTCGCGGATGCCCACCGGTTGGCGGAATCGAGCCATGGTGGGGGGAAGATTGTGTTGCGGGTTTCGTGAGGGGGCGGGCTTTTGCTCGAGGGGGTTTGGTGAGAGGGGTTGGGGGTCTCTCGTGCTCGCTGGATTTTTCGCCCGGACTCTCGGATAGCTCTAAGACACGGACAAGCGAAAAATTAACGCCGCTGTGCGCGAGAGACCCCCAACCCCTCCCCTCAGAGCACCTCGAAGATTCCGCTAGCTCCCAGGGTTCGATCGTTTGCAGTTTGGATCGCTCCCAGGGTTCGCTCGTCTGCCGGGGAGAGATCGAGCCCGCTCCCAGCTGGTGAGTTGCCGGTTAGTTCCGCATAGCGGTAACAACCGGCAACTCGTGGAGGAGGTTTTTGGATGAACCTTGGGCGGATTGGGCCCTTGGCTTTCCTCTTGAGAGGAGATTGCGTCCCTTGGTCGTCTATCTAGAGAGATCCGGACCCTTGGTCGTCTATCTCTAGAGATGTCGAACCTCGTTCGTCAGCTTCGAGATGGTCCCGGTTCGCGAGGGACGGTGGGGGTGTCCTCCGTACGAGCGGCGTTAATTTTTCGCTTGTCCGTTCTCGAGAGCTTCTTGTTGTTCGGGGCGAAAAATCCAGCGAGGGAGGAGGACACCCCCACCGTCCCTCCCGGCCCGAGGGCCGGGGAGAGCGGCAGCGGCCCGAGGTTGGGGGAAATGCGGCGGCCGAAGGTGCGGTGCGAGCGGTTAGCTGGCCGGGTCGGCCGGAGTCGGGCCGGTGAAGGGGAACGCTTCCGCCGGCTCGCCGCCGAATTTGCCCCAGGTCTGTTTGCCGAAGGCGCGGATCGCGTCGAGGGTCGCCTGGCCTTTGTAGGCGGGGCAGCCGAGCAGGTTGGTCCAGGTCGTAGCGGCGACCTCGTAGGGCATTTTGTCGTTGGGGAAGAGCAGGGTGGCCGCGTACATCGTGTCGAAGAGGCCCTTCAGTTCCAGCTGTGCCGGCTCGGGCAGATCTGGCGCGTACTGGATCTCCATCCGCCCGTGCTCGAGCGAGTGGACGATGTCGATTTCGGCCGGCATCTCCGCGTAGGCACCGTCGGCCTGCTGGTAGGGCGGTTCCACGTGCGGGCCCGAGGTCGGCGGGTTGGTCGCGTATTCGGGCGCGGGCGAGCCAGTCGGGATGTGTTCGGCCCCCTCGTTCCTCAGGCCCAGCTGGAGTTTGCAGCCGGCCGCTTTGGCCGCGGCCTGAAGGCCGGTGGTCGTGGCCGCCGCCGGCACCGTGCCGGCCCGGTTGTCGGGCTTGACCCCATTGGTCGAGCCGATCGAGGTGTTGAGGTTGATGTGGGCGTCGCCGCTGCCGCTGTCGTCGCTGCCGCCGCTGGCGAGCAGGAAGACCGCCACGGCGATCGCGAGGACCGCGGTCGAGGCGACCGCGTAGGTGATGATCAGCCGGTTGCGGCCCGAGCTGCTGTCCGCGGCTTCGGCTTCGAGCCGCTCCTGGCGCAGCTGGTCGCGTTCGCGCTCTCTGTCTCCCTTGCCCATGCTCGGTGAAGACTAATCGGCGCCGACGCTCAGGGTCCCCACGTCGCCACGAACCCGCTCCCAGGGGCGCGAGGCGCGCAGCGCCCCGAGAATCGCGCGGGTGGCTGGAGCCCGGTTCAGAGCGTAGAAGTGGATGCCGGGGGCGCCGGCGATCAGCAGCTCCGCGCACTGCTGGGTCGCGTAGGCGATCCCGAGCTCGAACTCCCGCTCAGGGTCGCCGCCGACGGCCTCGAAGGCGGCTTCCAGCGGCGCCGGGATAGTCGCGTCGCAGAGCTCGCAGATCCGCTTCGTCTGCGCGAAGCTGGCGACCGGGATCACCCCGGCCAGGATTGGCACATCGATCCCGCGCTCGCGTGCCGCCCGCACGAAATCGAAGTAGACCTGGTTGTCGAAGAACAGCTGGGTGACCAGGAAGCGGGCGCCGGAATCGACCTTGGTCTTCAGATAGTTGAGGTCGGTGTCGAGGTCGGGCGCCTCGGGGTGGACCTCGGGGAAGCAGGCGCCGCCGATCGAGAAGTCCCAGCCGGCACGGATGAAGGCGGCCAGCTCGGCGGCGCTGCCGAGGCCGCCCTCGGGCTGGACGAACTCGCCTTCGCCTCGTGGCGGATCGCCGCGCAGGGCGAAGATGTTGTCGACTCCGGCCGCGGCGATCCGGTCGATCGTCTGCCCCAGGCCCTCGGTGGTCTCGCCGACGCAGCTGAGGTGGGCCATCGTCTCCAGGCCGATCTCGTCCTTGAGCGCGGTCGTGATCTCGACCGTGCCGTCGCGGGTCGAGCCGCCGGCGCCGTAGGTGACCGAGACGAAATCGAGCTGCAGCTCCTTCAGCTCGCGAGCGGTTGCGTACAGCTCCTCGGTCGCCTCCGCCGTCTTCGGCGGAAAGAACTCGACCGAGAAGGTCGGCTTGTTGGCGGCGATGATCTCGTCGATGCGCATCGGGGGAGAGTAAGCCAAGGCGCCCCCGGACGCGGGAGCGCAGGCGCGAGCTTCCGGCGGGGATCAGCGCGGCGGCGCGGGAGCGGAGGAGGTGCCGCCTGATTTCCGATCGACCCGGGCCTGGAACTCGGCCTGGATGTCCTCCAGGTGCTTGCCCTTGGTCTCCGGGACCAGCTTCCAGCAAAAGACGAGGGTGACGATCCCGATCGCCCCGTAGAACCAGAAGGCGCCCGAGCGACCGAGCGCTTCGATCAGCAGCAGGAAGGTCAGCGAGACGATGAAGTTGAAGGTCCAGTTCGCCATCGTGCCGATCCCGGCCGCCTTGCTGCGGACGCTGAGCGGGTAGATCTCGGCATTGAGCAGCCAGAAGATCGGCCCGAGGCTGATCGCGAACGAGGCGACGTAGGTCATCAGGCTGCCGATCGCGAGGACCGAGTCGAAGGTACTGGCGCCGCCGCCGCCCTCGAAGGCGAGGCCGAGCAGGAATAGTGAGATCACCATCCCCGTGACGCCGATCATCAGCAGCGTGCGGCGGCCGGCGCGGTCGAGCAGCCGCAGCGCCAGCACCGTGAAGGCGACGTTGATCACCCCGACCCCGACCGCGGCCAGGATCGAGCCGGCCGAGGAATCGACGCCGGTGAATTCGACGATCGTCGGTGCGTAGTAGATGACCGTGTTGATGCCGGTGACCTGCTGCAGGATCGCGAGGCCGACACCGACGACCAGCGCCGCTTTCACAACTGGCCGCAAGAGCTCGCTCCAGGCGCCCGGCTTCTCGTCGAGGCTCTCTTTGATTTCCTCGAGCTCGCGGTCGATCGTGTCGGGGTCGTCGACGCGGATCTTCGCCAGCGTCGCCCGCGCCGCGAAGTCGTTGCCGCTCATCACCAACCAGCGCGGGCTCTGCGGCATCCGGATCATCCCGAAGGCGAGCGCCAGGGCCGGCACGCAGCCGAGCCCGAGCATCCAGCGCCAGTCTTCGCTGGCGTCGAAGGCGAGACCGACCAGGTAGGCGACGAGGATGCCGATGGTCACCGCCAGCTGGAAGAAGGTGACGAGACGGCCGCGGCTCTCCGGCGGTGCCACCTCGGAGATGTAGACCGGCGCGGCCGCCGAGGCGAGGCCGATCGCGACGCCGATCACGATCCTGGCCGCGACCAGGATCTCGACTCCGGGAGCGGCGGCACTGGCGAGAGCGCCGACGATGAAGACGCCGGCGGCGATCAGGATCATCAGGCGGCGACCGTAGGTGTCAGCGGCGGGGCCGGCGATCGCGGCGCCGCCGACGGCGCCGATCGGGACCGCGGCGACGACCAGGCCCTGGGCGAAACTGCCAAGCGCGAAGTCGACCTTGATGAACAACAGGGCACCGGCGATGACGCCGGTGTCGTAGCCGAACAGAAGGCCGCCGAGGCCGGCGATCGCCGCGGTCAACACGACGTTGCGGCGCGCCCTGCGAGCGGAGGCGTCGGTTCCCTGATTCATCCCGGCGAGAACGTACACCCGGCGGCGGCGGGGCGCCACCCGCTGACGCGAGGGGGGCGTCGAGCGCGTCCCCCGCCCGTTTTCGTCGGCGCCGCGTCCGACCCTGCGCCTAGCTTGCCGGATGCCGGGTGCGTCCTGCCCGCCCCGGCCCGCGACCGGGGCGCATCGCGCCGGGAGTTGGGTGTCGCCAGCGAACCCCGTGTGCATCGTCGCCGGCGACTAGCCCGCCCGCTCCCATCTCCATTTGAAGCGCCACTTTTGTCTGTCGCTTGTCCTCTGTCGCCTGTCTGGGGGCCGTGGGAGGATTGCGCGATGGGCGAAGAGGTTCGCTATGAGCGCCGCGGGGCGGCAGCGGTCCTGACGATCGACCGGCCGCAACGTCGCAACGCCGTCGACGCGGCCGCAGCGCGCGGGCTGCGTCAGGGCTTCGACCGCTTCGAGGCCGACGAGGAGGCCCGGGTGTTGGTCCTGACCGGCGCCGGGGGCGAGGCCTTCTGTGCCGGCGCCGATCTGAAGGCGATCGACCTCGACGTTGACGACCCCGCCGGACCGATGGGCTTCAGCCGACTCACCCCTTCGAAGCCGGCGATCGCCGCGATCGACGGCTGGTGCCTGGCGGGCGGGCTCGAGCTGGCCCTCTGGTGCGACCTGCGGCTCGCCACCCCGGGCTCGACCTTCGGCTATTTCGAGCGTCGCTGGGGCGTGCCGCTGGTCGACGGCGGCACCCAACGGCTGCCGCGGGTGGTCGGCCTCGGCCGCGCCCTCGACCTGATCCTCAGCGGCCGCCCGGTCGACGCCGAGGAGGCGCACCGGATCGGGCTCGTGAACGAGATCGTGCCCGCCGGCGGGCACCTCGAGCGGGCGCTGGAGCTGGCCGAGCGGATCGCCGGCTTCCCGCAGGAGACGATGATTGCCGACCGCCGCGCCGCGATCGAGGGCCTGGGGATGCCGCTGGCCGACGGGCTCGCGCTCGAGCACCGGCTCGGCCGCGAGACGCTCGAGGTAGCCGTCCGCGGCGCCGCTCGTTTTGCCTCGGGCGAGGGTCGCCACGGCGACGGCGTCTGAACCAACCTCGGTTCAGTTCTGCAGCTCGCGCAGCTGCGCTTCCGCCCCCTCGATCCCCCTCGTAGCCGCGGGAGCACAAGTTGGTGGAGCGCGATTGAGTACGTAAAAAGATCGGCGGTATCTGGCGCTGCCAAGCCGGTTTAACCGAGTCCGGCTCAGGTACTCTGGCGTTCGTGACCCAACGCAGTTCGACGATGAGGCCTCCTCCCGGCCGCCAGCAGCTCTCCCGCGAGTTCATTGCCCAACACCAGCGAGCGCGAATCATCGCCGCGCTCGCCGAGGAGACGGCCAGCAGCGGCTACCGCGCCGTCACCGTTGCCGACATCGTGCGGCGCGCGGGGATCGCCCGCAACACTTTCTACGAGAACTTCTCCTCCAAGCAGGACTGCTTCCTCGCCACCCAGGACCACGCGCTGCAGGAGGCCCTGCGCCGGGTCACCGAGGCGGCCTTCGAGGTCGAGGGCTGGGAGAGCCGGGTTGACGCCGGCCTCGCAGCCTTCCTCGACTACGTCGCCAGCGAGCCCGCGCTCGCCTATACCTGCATCGTCGAAGCGCTCTCGGCGGGCCCCGCCTCACTCTCCCGATACGAAGAGTCGATGGAGTACTTCATCGAGCTGCTGCGAATCGGACGCGAGTCCTCAGCGCACGGAGAGCAGCTGCCGCAGACGCTCGAGGAGACGATCGTCGGCGGTCTCTTCTGGGTCATCTACCACCGGATCATCGTCGGTGAGGCCGAGCAGATCGAGGCGCTGAAACCGCAGCTGGTGGAGTTCGCGCTTACTCCGTACATAGGCGGAGAGGCCGCGAACAAGGCCATCCCTGAGCAGCGCGCCCAGGTTGCGTAACCAATTTTCCAGACCGGTATCGTCGCCTCGTGGCCGCTGACCCCGACGTATCTGCCGATCCGGCCAGCGAGTACCCGCCGGAGCTCTCCCGCCTTCCCCCCGGCAGACACGGGCTACCGCGCGAGTTCGTAGTCCACAACCAGCGCGAGCGGTTGATCGCGGGGCTGGCCGAGGCAATCGCCGAAAACGGCTACGCGAGCACGACGATCGCTCACATCACCCGCCACGCGGCGGTCTCCCGGCGCACCTTCTACGAGCACTTCGCGAGCAAGGACGAGTGCTTCGTCGCCGCTTACGACACGGTGATGGAGCAGCTCCGCGAGCGCGTCGCCAGCGCCTACCAGACAGAGGACGAGTGGCCGCAGGCACTCCGCGCCGCGATCGCGGCGATGCTCTCCTTCCTCGCGGCCGAGCCAAACCTGGCCCGCCTCAGCATGGTCGAGGCGTTGGTCGCCGGCCCGGTCGTCGTCGAGCGCTATGACGCCGCGATCAGAAACCTCGTCCCCTATCTCGAAGCGGGTCGCGAGGGTCGCTCGCCCAAGGTCCTCGCCCAGCTCTCGCCCACCACCGAGGAAGCCCTGGTCGGCGGCATGGTCTCGCTGATCTCCCGCCGCATCATCGCCGGCCACAGCGCCGAGTTGGAGGATCTGCTCCCCGACCTGGTCGAGTTCACGCTGACCCCGTACCTCGGAACCACCGAGGCCGCGGCATTCGCCCAAGCGGGCTGACTTCTTTCGTGGTCTAGCTCGGGTTGGCTCCCCAGAGCCAAAAATTTGTCCTGCTTTGGACTTGATTCTGGGCTGCCGATACACGAACATACGTTCGTATGGAGATCGCTTGCGTCATCGACCAACTGGCGGCTCCAGCGCGCCCGGACCGCTCCGGGGGGTCCCGGTCCGGGCGCGCTTCCCTGGCTTCGCCCGCCGATCCGGTCGAGCTGGCGGAGCGGACCGAGGCGACCGTTCGAGCACTGGAGGGGATCGGTGCCGGGGTCGAGAGCGAGCGCGCCGGCGAGGCGTTCTTCGCGGTCGGGGGGCTGCGGGGGATCCACGGCGGCACGCGCGCCGGCGTGCTGGCGGCGGCACGAGAGGCGGTGGCGGGGGCGCTCGGGGTAGAGGGCTCGCCGCGGATCGGGGTGGCACCGACCCGGCTCGCCGCCTTCGCCGCCGCCCGTCGCCGCGACGGAACCGTCATCCACCCGGCCGGGCTGCCGGGGTTCATGGCGCCACTGCGGGTGGCGATCCTGCCGCACCGCCTCGACGATCCCGGGTCGGAGTCCGCGGATCTGGTCGTTGCGCTGGAGCGACTCGGAATCGAGACCTTGGGCAAGCTGGCACGGCTCTCGCCTGACCAGGTCGCGGACCGTTTCGGGCCGCTCGGGTTGCGGGCGCTCGGGCTCGCTCGCGGGGTGGAGAAACCGCTGCGGCCGCGCACCCCGCACGAGGAGCTGGTCGAGCAGATCGAGCTGCCGGAGGGGACCGCCGGGCGTCAGCTCGAGCGGGCGCTGGAGCTGCTCGTCGACCGGCTGCTGGCGGCGCCGCAGCGGCGCGGGCGGACCCTGCTCGGCCTGCGCCTGGGGGCGCTGCTGGCGGGCGGCGGCAGCTGGAGCGTCGAGCAGGGCTTGGGCCGGCCGAGCGCCTCGGCGCGGGTCCTGCGCACGCTGCTGGCGCCGCGGCTGGCAGCACTGCCGGGACCGGCGGAGGCGCTGCGGCTGCGGGCGCTCGGGTTCGGGCCCGGCGCCGCCGACCAGCTCGAGCTCGCGGTCGGGGGAGATGAGCCGCGGCGGCGGCGGCTCGGGGCGGCGGTGCGCGAGGTCCGCGCCACCCAGGGGCCGGAGGCGCTGCTGAAGATCCTCGCGGTCGACGCCAGCTCGCGGGTGCCCGAGCGCTGGGCGCTGCTGACCCCCTTCCCAGAGCTGTGACCCCGGAGCCCCGACGGCTCTACGCGCCCCGTCCCGCCGCCGTCCGGGGCGACGGCGACGGCGTCCCCGCCAGCGTCGACGGCGTCGCGGTCGAGGCGCTGCGCGAGCACTGGCTGGTCGAGGACCGCTGGTGGGTGCCGCAACGGCTGCGGCGCGAGTACTTCGAGCTGGTGCTCGCCAACGGCCATGCCGTCGTCGTCTTCCGCTGCCTGCTCGGCGAGGGCTGGTTCCGGCAGCGGGCCTGATGACTTCGGCCCCCTACGTAGAGCTGCACGCCCACTCCGCCTTCTCCTTCCTCGACGGCGCCTCGACCCCCCTGGAGCTGGCCGCCGCCGCCGAGGCCCACGGCTACGAGGCGCTGGCGCTGACCGACCACGACGGCCTCTGGGGCGCGATGGAGTTCGCCGAGGCCTGCCGCGACCGCGCCCTGCGCCCGATCATCGGCACCGAGCTCACCGTCAACCTCGCCGCCGATGGGCCGATTTCGGGAGATATAGGCCCGAAATCGGCCCATCGGCACCTGACCCTGCTGGTGGAGGACGGGCGGGGGTACCGGAACCTCTGCCGGCTGCTGACCCTGGCGCACGCACACACGCGTGACAGCACGGCCCGCATCGCGGCACAGCCGCGGGTGACACTGGAGCAGGTCGGCGAGCACGCGGAGGGTCTCCTCTGCCTCTCCGGCTGCGCCCGCGACGGCGTCCTCGGCGGCGCCTTCGGGCGCGGCGAGACGGCGCTGGGGGAGCAGCTCGGGTGGCGACTGCTCGAGGCCTTCGGGCGCGAGCGCCTGCGGGTCGAGCTGCAGCGCCCGTTCTGGCGCCACGACCGCGCCCGCAACCGCTGGCTCGCGCTGCTCGCCTCCCGCCTCGGCGTGGCCTGCGTGGCGACCGGCAACGTCCACTCCCACAGCCGCCGGCGGGGACGGCTCCAGGACGTCCTCGTCGCGGTCAGCCGTGGCGAGACCCTGGAGGAGTCCGAGCCGCACCGGCGCGGCAATCCCAGCTCGGTGCTGGTCTCGCCGGCGCAGATGGCGGCGCGCTTCGCCGAGTACCCGCAGGCGGTCGCCGAGACCGTGCGGCTGGCCGAGCGGCTGCGCTTCGACCTCACCACCGAGCTCGGCTACCACTACCCGCAACGCCCTGACGCCGACTCCACACTGGCCGAGCTCTGCCGCCAACGGCTGCTCGAGCGCTACGGCGAGGGCGACGACTGGTCGGCGGCGGAGCAGCGGCTCGACGTGGAGCTGGCGACGATCCGCCGCCGTGGCCTCTCCGGTTTCTTCCTGCTCCATCACGACCTCCTGGAGCTCGCCCGCGAGGTCGCGCTCGAGGTCCGCGGCCGCGACTCGGTCCGCGCGATCCTGCCGCCGGGGCGCGGGCGGGGCTCCAGCGTCAGCTCGATCGTCTGCTACCTGACCGGTCTCTCCCACATCGACCCGGTGAAGAACAGTCTCTTCGCCGGCCGCTTCCTCAACGACGAGGCGGCGTCGATGCCGGATATCGACCTCGACTTCCCGCGCGACATCCGCGAGGTCCTGATCCCGCGCGTGCACGAGGTCTACGGCGTCGACCGCTCGGCCCTCGTCGCCGCCTTCCCGACCTACCGCCCGCGCGGCATTGTCCGCGACCTCGGCAAGGCGCTGGGGCTGCCGCCGGCGGAGATCGAACAGGTGGCGAAGGTGGTCGGCTTCCACGAGTCGGCGGGGGAGATCGCGGCCGACGCCGTCGCCGCGATCGGGGCCGAGCGCACCGCCTCGCCGCGCTGGCGCGCGCTGCTGTGGCTCTGCGAGGACGCGATGGGCCTGCCCCGGCACGCCTCCCAGCACTCGGGCGGGATGGTGATCTCGACCGAGCCGCTGATCGACGTCTGCCCGGTCGTGCCGGCGGCGATGGCGGGCCGTCAGATCATCCAGTGGGACAAGGACTCCTGTGGCGAGGCCGGCTTCCTCAAGATCGACCTGCTGGGGCTGGGGATGCTCTCCGCGGTCGAGCGCTGCGTCGACGAACTCGCGCAGACGCGGGAGGAGTGGCTCGATCTCTCGCGGATCCCCTTCGACGATCCCCAAACCTTCGACTCGATCCGCAAGGCCGAGACCACCGGCGTCTTCCAGATCGAGAGCCGGGCGCAGATGCAGATGCTGCCGCGAACCCAGCCGGAAACCCTCGACGACCTGACCGTGCAGGTGGCGCTGGTCCGGCCCGGGCCGATCCAGGGCGGCGCTGTCCATCCATACATAGAGAGGCGCAAGCGCCAGCGCGACGACCCTGGCGGCTTCCGGATCCCCTACGAGCATCCGGCGCTGGAGCGGGTGCTGGAGGAGACGCTGGGCACGATCGTCTACCAGGAGCAGGTGCTGGAGGTGGCGAGGGAGTTCGCCGGCTTCACCTCCTCCCAGGCCGAGACCCTGCGGCGAGCGATGAGCCGCAAGCGCTCGACCGAGGCGATCGAGGAGCACCACCAGCGCTTCATCGCCGGCGCCGCCGCGAAGAGCGACGCCGGCCCTGAGCTGGCGGAGCGGATCTGGGACAAGATCCAGGGCTTCTCCGGCTTCGGCTTCCCGAAGGCCCACTCGGCCGCCTTCGGGCTGCTCGCCTACCAGTCGGCCTGGCTGCGGGTCCACCGCGGGCCCGAGTTCCTCTGCGCGCTGCTGAACGAGCAGCCGATGGGCTTCTACCCACCCGACTCGCTCGCCCATGAGGCGCAGCGGCGCGGCATCCGCATCGCCCCGCCCGACGCCAACCGCAGCCGCGTCCTCTGCCACGTCGAATCGCCGCGCCGCCGACGGGCCGATTTCGGGCCTATATCTCCCGAAATCGGCCCATCGGCCCCGGAGGTGCGGGGTGGGTTGGTGGTGCGGATCGGGCTTGGCTACGTGAAGGGGGTGCGAGCGGAGGAGATGGAGACGCTGGTCGCCGAGCGCGAGCGCGGCGGCTTCTACGGCGGCGTCGCCGACCTCGCCTCGCGCTCGGGGGCTGGGCTGGCGAGCCTGGAGCGGCTGGCCTGGGCGGGGGCGCTGGACGCGATCCCGGTCGGGGGCGATGGCGACCGCCGGCAGGCGCTGTGGCGAGTCGGCGTCGTCGCCAGCGCTCGTGGCGCCGCCGGCGCCACGCAGCTGGCGCTGCCGCTGGAGCCGCCGGCCGCGCCCGAGCTGGAACCGCTCGGCGAGTGGGGCAAGTTGATCGCCGACTATCGCTCGACCGGGATGGTGCTCGGCAAGCATCCGCTGGAGCTCCTGCGCCCCGGCTTGCCGGCGAGCATCCGCCGCAGCGCTGAGCTGGCCGCGGCCGACGACGGCGCCGAGGTCGAGGTGGCGGGGATGGTCACCGCCCGCCAGCGTCCCGAGACCGCGAAGGGAATCGTCTTCATGCTCTTCGAGGACGAGTCCGGGGTCGTCAACCTGGTCGTGCCGAGCAGGGTCTACGAGCGCCACCGCGCCCTGGTCCGGGCCGCGCCGCTGCTGGGCGCGCGCGGCAGGCTGGAGCGGCGCGAAGGCGTCGTCAACGTCCTCGTCGCGGAGGTCTGGGAGCTGGAGCGGGCTGAGCCGGCGGCGGCGCCGGTTGCCGCGCCGGCCCGGCGCAAGCGCCGCGAACCAGCGCCCGGCTCCTCCCGCCGCAAGCGCCAGCACGCGGTCGCCGAGCTGCGCGCCGTCGCCCCCGCCGGCCACAGCTTCGGGCGCCGCGGGCGCTAGGGGGTCGGGTCAGGCGCGCGGTAGGCGGGGAAGAAGCCGGAGTCGGGCCGACCGGCGCGCAGGCGCTCGTAGGTCTCGCGGTCGCAGACCAGCTCGGAGCTGTGCCAGCCCAGCTCGCGGTTGGCGAAGCCGCGCTTGAACTCCTCCAGGGCGTCGCCGCGGGAGATGCCGCCGCCGAGGTTGAGCGGCAGTCCCAGCGCCGCCGCCTGCTCGCTCAGGGCCGCGACCACGTTCTTCATCGGCGAGTCGCGCAGGTGCGAGTCGGCGCTGCCGCTGAGGTAGTAGTGGAGGAAGCCGTCGCTGACCGCAGCGACCGAGGCGGCGGCGAGGACGCCGTCGGGGGCGGTCGCGAGGGCGAGCCAGGTGCGCTCGGCGGCGAGGGCACGGTCGAAGTAGGCGGCGCCGAAGAAGTAGTGCTCAGCGGCGGCGGTGCGGCGCATCGTCTGCTCGTAGAGGTCGAGGAAGCCGGCGCGCTGAGCGGGCGTGGTCTCGGCGCCGGGCACCAGCTCCAGCGTGTATCCCGCCTCGAGGTTGCGGCGGACCTGGCGGCGATCGCTGGGCCGGCTCTTCGGCGCCAGGGCCGGGTCGGCGAGCTGGACCAGGTTGCGCTCGGTCGTGCCGGCCAGCGGCGGCGGTCCGAGCGTGTGCCGCAGGAAAACGCTCACAAGCCCCGTGGCCGAGAAGTCGATCGCGCCTGGGTCCAACGCCGCGGGCAGACCACCCTCCGCCGAGTTGCCAGTTACTGCCGTATAGCGAGAGGAACCGGCAACTCGGCCGACGAGGCCGGGGTAGCCGTAGGGGGAGATCGCGTCGCGGGATCCCTCGCCGCCACTGGTACCCGCGCCGGTGCCCGGGATCTCGCGGACCAGGAGCGGGGCGACGAGCTCGAGGCCGTCGGCAGCTTCGATGCGGAGGGTGTGGGTGGCGGCCTCGGCGTCGAGGAAGGCCCGCGAGCGGAAGAAGTCGGCAGAGACCGCGGCTTCGCCGCGATCCGGCAGCAATTCGGCCCTGGCGGTCGCTGCGGCCATCCCCGCCCCGCTCGGGATCACCCCTCCAGGAGGTCGGCGGCGGCGGCCCGGAACTCGTCGGGAAGGACGCCCCAGACCTCGCAGTCGTCGGGCGCGGCGTCGACGCGGGCGAGGTGCGAGCGCATCGTCCCCTCGTACTGCCAGCCGAGGCTGGCGACGGTCTTCTTGGCGATCTCGTTGCGGGCCGGGATACGACCGTAGACGCGGTGGGCGCCGTACTCGTCGAAGGCCTTGGCGATCGTCAGCGCCTCGGCACGGCGGCCGACGCCCTTGCCGCGAACGTCGTCGCCGATCAGGGCGCCGAGCTCGGGGGCGGTCTGGCGGAAGAGGCCGTAGAGGGCGGTGAAGCCGACCGGCTCCGCGTAGCCCTCGACGGCGATCGCGAACTTGCGGTCCTCGCCGGAGTCATCCCCCGCCCGGGCGGCCCAGCCTTCGGCTTCCTCCAGCGAGAAACCCGAGCGCTGCTCCATCAACGTCTTCGTCGCCTCGGGGTTGTTGAACCAGCGGTGGACGGCCTCCGCGTCGCCGGGCTCGAAGCGTCGCAGACTGACCATTGGCTTCTCGCTCACAGGCGCCAGCCTAACCGGCGGTTGGCGCTTGTCGCCCTCTGGAATACATGTGCAGCCCGAGGTCTCAGTCCGGCGCCAGGCCCTGGCCACTGAGGACCAACCGGCCGGTGCGGAGGAGGATGCGGGCGTCGAGGGCGAGGCTGCGGTGCTCGACGTACCAGACGTCGAGCTCGATCCGCTCCTCCCAGGGGATGCCGGCGCGGCCCTGGACCTGCGCCCAGCCGGTGATCCCCGGCAACACCTGCTGGCGGCGACGCTGGAACGGGGTATAGCCGCTGACCTGCGCCGGGATCGTCGGTCGCGGCCCGACGATCGCCATCTCGCCGCGGAGGACGTTGACCAGGTTCGGCACCTCGTCGAGCGAGGTGCGGCGGAGGAAGCGGCCGGCGGCGGTGACGCGGGGGTCCTCGCGGGTAACGACGGTGCCGACCCCGACCGGGTCGGAGCCCTGCACCATCGTCCGCAGCTTCAGCATCTCGAACTCGCGCTCGTCGAGTCCGACCCGGAGCTGGCGGTAGAAGACCGGCCCGCGGCTGCCGAGCTTGATCGCGACCGCGGCGATCAGCAGCAAGGGCGATAGAACGATCAGGGCGATCGCGGCGATCAGGATGTCGAGGATTCTTGGCATCAGCTTCGGTGGCGCAGTTGGCCAAGCAGATCAAGGACGCAGGGAGCGTGGCGTGCTCTGCACGCGAGCGACCGAGGACGCCGATATGCGCCGGCCAGATGCGTCACCGCGTTCCCTCGGCCTTCTCCCAGCGCCCGGAGGCGCCGCCGCGGCGCCAGCGATCCCAGAGGCCGAGGGCGATCGAGGCGGTGGTCAGCAGGTAGTAGCGGGCGATTCGCGGCAGCGGACCGGGCAACCACGGGGCGAGCAGCGCGGCTCCGAGCAAGCCGAGCTGGAGGATGAGGGTCAGGTAGTAGAACCAGCCGTCGCCGAGCAGGACCAGGTTGGCGAGGAAGGCGAGCAGGTGGAGGAGCGGGCTCGCGTAGCGCAGCAGCCGGTGCGAGAAGAGCTCGAAGGCGAACAGGGGCGAGTAACCCCGGGGGGAGACCATCCCCTCGCCGACGACGATGTCCCAGAGCCCGAGCATCATCCGCCGTTTGCGGGCGAACTCGCCGGCGGTGGTCGGCACCATCTTCTCCTCGGCGCGGGCGCCGGCTGCGTATAGCGAGCGCAGGCCCCGCTTGGCGAACGCGAAGGGGAAGCTGAGGTCGTGGCTGCCGGAGGGCTCGAGCGGCAGGTAGGCGTCGCGGCGGACCGCGTAGATGGCACCGTTGCCGGCGGTGACCCCGGCCAGCGAGGACTCCATCTCCCGCACCGCCATCTCGTAGCGCCAGTAGGCGCCCTCGAGGTTGTCGCCGGCGGGATCGAGGAAGCGGACCTGGCCGCAGACATAGCCGACCGTGGGGTCGGCGAAGGGAGCGACCAGGCGCCGCAGGGCGTCGGGCTCCCAGTGGCTGTTGGCGTCCGAGAAGGCGACCAGCTCGCCTTCCGTCTGCTCGACCGCGGCGTTGAGCGCGGCGGTCTTGCCGCCGCCGGGCAGATCCAGGACCAGGTCGGCGCCGGCCTCGCGGGCGCGCTCGGCGGTGGCATCGGTGGAGCCGTCGGAGGCGACGACGATCCGCAGCGCCTCACGCGGGTAGTCGAGCGCGAGCGCGTTGGCGACCTTGGCGGCGATCACCTCCTCCTCGTCATAGGCGGGGACGATCAGGGTGACGCGGGGCAGCGCCTCCCAGGCCGCGACCTCGAGCTTCCCGAGCTTGCTTTGCACCACCCGCCCCCGGAACCAGACCAGCACGGCCAAGGCCACCGGGTAGCCGAGGTGGGTGTAGACGATCAGCCCGGAGCTGAGCCAGAAGATGACGGTGGCGATCGCGGTCACGCCCGGGCCTCGACCAGCTCGCGGTAGAGCCGCAGGTGTAGCTCGGCCGAGCGCTCCCAGGAAAACGGCCCGGTGGCGGCGCGCTCGGCGGCGACCGCCAGCTCGGCGCGGGCGGCCTCGTCGGCAATGAGGGCGGCGAGGGTCGACGCGAGCGCACCGACGTCCCCGGGCGGGACGAGGCGGGCGGCGCCAGCCGCGGCGACCTCGGGGAAGCCGCCGACGGCGCTGAGGACCAGCGGCTTGGCGAAGGCGAGGCCGGTGTAGAGGACGCCGGACTGCTCCCCGTCGAGGTACGGCAGTGCGACGACGTCGGCGCGGCGGAAGATCGCCGGGATCTCAGCCTCCTCGACGAAGCGGGTCACGAAGCGGACCCGGCCGGGCGCGGCGGCGGCGAGCTCGCGCAGGGGCTCGACGTCCATGCGCGGGTTGCCGACGATCCAGAGCTCGGCACCCTCGATCTGGGCGAAGGCCTCGAGCAGGACCTCGGTCCCCTTATACGGTCGCAGCAGCCCGAAACAGAGGATCACCGGCCCCTCCGCGCCCTCCAGCTCGGGCGGCAGCGGCTTGCGCTCCGGCAGCCGGGTCAGGTAGTCGAAGGTGCCGTGGGGGATCACGTGGACCTTGGCGGGATCGAGTCGGACCTGCTCGCGCAGGCGCGCGGCGCTGTGCTCGGAGTGGGCGACGACCGCGTCCATGCGGCCGAAGCTGAAGTGGGCGGCGAGGGCGCGGGTGCCGGTCGCCTCGGGGGGGAGGATGTAGTGGGCCGTCATCACCCGCGGCCGGCGGCGCGGCAGCAGCAGCGCGTCGAGGGGCGGCGCCGTCAGCCACTGGTAGTGGACGACGTCGGCGTCGAGGGCGCGGCGCAGGCGCAGCATGTCCGGCACGTGCTCGGCGGCCTTGAAGGGGATGCGGGCGCGGGCTCCGAGACCGCGGGCGGAACTGCGGCGGTAGAAGCGCTCCTGCACCCCGTAGCCCGCGGCGGGGGGGACGTCGCCGTGGAGGAACTCCGAAGTCAGCAGCTCGACCTCGGCGCCGGCACGGGCGAGCGCCGCCGCCAATGCGCGGTCGTAGGGCGGCGTGAAGGCCGAGGGGTCGACTAGCTGCACTTTCATCGTCACGGTGTCCCGTCTCGATGGGACAAGCCGATTATCGTGACCGGCGGTGCCGCCCACGATCTCCTACTGCGTCGTGAACACGAACGGCCGCGATTACCTGCTCGCCTGCCTGGCGGCGATCGAGGCGACCCACCCGGAAGGGGTGGAGCGCGAGGTGCTGGTCCTCGACAACGCCTCCGAGGACGGCTCGGCCGACGCGGTGCGCGCGCTCGGCGGCGCGATTCGCCTGATCGAGCGCAAGCGCCGCACCGGCAAGGCGGAGAACGACTCGACCCTGCTGCGCGAGGCCGGGGGGCGCTACTGCCTGCTGCTGAACGAGGACTCCGAACTGCAGTCCGGCGCGGCGGCGGCCCTGATCGAAGCGCTGGAGGACGACGCCCGCGCCGGCGCCGCAGGTCCGCGCCTGCTCGACTCCGACCACGATCCCGTCCCCTGCGCCTGGCGCTTTCCCGGTGTCGGCGTCGCCTTCGCCGGGGCTCTCTTCCTGCACAGGGCGTTCACGGTCCAGAGCACCGGCTGGGAGACGCGCCAGGTCGAGTGGGCGCAGTCGAGCGCGCTGCTGGTCCGCCGCGAGGCGGCCAAACGGGTCGGCTACCTCGACCCCACCTTCTTCGTCTACTACGACGAGTGCGACTTCCAGAAGAAGCTCGCTGACGCCGGCTGGCACGCCCTCTTCGTCCCCGGCGCGCTCGCGGTCCACCACGACCAGCTCTCCACCGACCTCGCGCAGGGCCTACCGCGGATCGTCGAATTCCACCGCAATCGCGACCTCTACATGCGCAAGCACCACGGCCTCGGGGCGGCCCGCGCAGTGCGCTGGCTGACCGCCTGGTCCTACGGCCTGCGCGCCCTCGCCGCCACCTTCATCCCCGGCCAGCCGGCCGACGTCTTCCGCGCCCACGCCCGCCAGGCCCTCCACCCCGAGCGTGGGGAAAGCCTGAGGGACAGAGCGACAGCCGGTTCCTGACGAGGCTCAGACGGCGCCAGGCAAGGACGCAGGGAGCCGAATAGCAGCGCTATTCGAGCGACCGAGGACACCGCCTGGCGATGTCTGAGTCCGTCAGAACCGGCTGTCCTCGTCCATGCGCTCTGCTTCGTAGGTCTCCGGGAGGCGGCCGTCCACCGCCGGCTGGGCTTCGCGCATGCGTTTGAACTCGGCGGCGATCTCGCGCGGGTGCCGCAGGCGGGCGAGCCACCGGCGCTCGCCGGGGGTGAAGAAGCCGCTGGCGAGGAGGACCAGGGGGTAGGCGGCGAAGAGGGCGATGCGGCCGAGCAGGCCGAGCGCGCCGGAGGTCGGCATCGCCAGCTCGCCGAGGCCGACGAGGGCGGTGGTGGTGAGGGCGACGCGGGCGAGACGGCCCCACTCGTAGGGGACCGGGAAGAGGCGCTGGGTGAGCACGTACATCAGCGCCACCACGACGAGGTAGGAAGCGGCGAGGGCGAGGCCGGCGCCGACGATCCCCATCGAGGGAACGAGCAGCAGGTTGAGGATGACGTTGGCGGCGAGGGCGGCGGCCGCGGCGGGGAAGTTGAACTCGGTGCGACCGGTCCTGCCGAGGATCACCACCATCACCATGTAGAGCGCGTAAAGAGTGACGGCGGTGGAGATCAGCCCGACCGCTTCGAAGGCGTCGAAGAATCTCGGCGCCGCCAGTGCCCGCACGATCCAGCGCGAGAACAGCCACATTCCGGTGACGACGAAGGCGCAGGCGGTGACGAAGAGGGTGACGACGGTCGCGTAGGCACGGCGAGCCTCGTCGTCGTCGCGGATCGAGTAGGCGAGCGGTGGCCAGGCGAGCTGGAAGCCGCGGACGAGGATGTTGACCGCCTGCGCGAGCTTGACCGCCAGCGAGTAGAGGCCGGCCTCGGCTACCCCGAGGGTGCGGACGATGATGATGCGGTCGACGAAGTTGAGCAGGTAGAGGGAGACCTCGGCCGGCATCGTCGGCAGGCCGAAGCGCAGCAGCCGCTTCAGCAGCGCCGGGTCGAAGACGAGCGAGAGCCGCCGCCACTGCAGCGCGATCAAGACGGCGACGAAGGCGGCGCCACTCGCGTAGCTGCCGACCAGCAGGCCGCGGGCGCCCTCGTCGGCGACGACCACGAGCACGATCGTCAGCGCGATCGTGACCAGCACGTTGAGGATCGTGGTCACGAAGTAGGCGCGCGCGCGCTCCTCGAGCCGGAACAGAGTGAGCAGGAACTCGAACATGGTCAGCACCCAGAGGCCGCCGATCGCGATCCGCGTCAGCTCGGCGGCCACGGTCGCTTCGGCGGGCTTGGGATCGAGCAGCGCTTCGGAGATCGGCCCGGCGACCGGCAGCGCGATCAGCGCCGCGATCGTCGAGAACCAGAACAGTCCCGCGAAGGTGCTGGAGACGACCTCGCCCGGCACCTCGTCGTCCTTGTAGTAGAAGCGCAGCAGGGCCTCGATCAGGCCGAAACGGACGACGATGCTGATCGAGACGACGGAGGCGAAGAGCACCTCGGCAGTGCCGTAGTCGCCGAGCGTCAGGGAGCGCGTGTAGAGCGGCAGCAGCGCGACCGCGATCAGCTTCGAGAGGATGCTGGCCGCGGTGTAGGCGGCTCCGGTGCTCGCCAGCCGGCGCAGGTATCCCGACATCGGAGGAGCCTATGCCGGGGGTCGGTCCCGCAGCTTCACCAGCACCGCCGCCGCCAAGGCCGCCCGGTAAGCGGCATACGGCCATAGCGCGCGGTCGCGCTCGACCAGACCGATCAGGCGCTGGGAGGCGAGCGTGGAGGCGAAGGAGGCGGCGACGCCGACGGCGAGCGAGCGCCGCAGCTCCGGCGCGACGCCGCGGCGCGCGAGGCGGGCGCCCTTGAGGCCGGTGGCGCCGACGATGATCGGCAGGGCGATCGTGCGCGAGAGCAGGTTCGCCTGGTCGCGCGAGAAGCGGCGCCAGCGGGCGGCGGCGAGGGTGATGCCGTTGCGGGAGACGCCGGGAGCCAGCGCCGCCGCCTGGGCGACCCCCAGCGCCAGGCCGTCGGTCGCGGTCGCCTCGCCGCGGCCGCGGTGCTGGGGCCGGCGATCGCCGGCGACCATCGCCGCGGCGCCGGCGAGCAGTCCGTAGGCGGTCGCTCGGGGCCCTCCGAGGCGGCGCTCGATCGGGCGCTCGAAGGCGTAGCCGACAATCGCGGCCGGCAGAAAGGAGAGGCCGAGCAGCAGTGCCCGCCGGGCGTCGAACCCGCGCAGCTCGGCCGCGATCAGCTGCCGCTGGCCGAGCAGCAGCGCCGCGGCGGCGCCGGCGTGCAGCGCCACCTCGAAGCTCTTGCGCAGCTCCGGGTCGATCTCCTCCCAATCCCAGCCGGCCAGCCAGGGCAGGAGGACGATGTGGGCGGAGCTGGAGACCGGCAGCAGCTCCGCCGGTCCCTGGACGAACCCCAGCGCGACCGCGCGGGGTGTCGAGATCGTCGCCTGGCGAGCCTCGCTCAAGCGCCGCTGGAGCTCACGGGCTCCGGAGTCGGCGCGGCCTCGCCCTCGCCGGGACCACCGCCGCGCCGCCGCTTGATCAGCAGGTAGGCGATCCCGACGATCGCCGCCACGACGACGATGTAGTCGAGGTAGTGCAGATGGCCGCGCCACTCCTCCCAGTTGTCGCCCACGGCTTCGCCGACCAGTGCCAGCATCAACACCCAGGGGATGCAGCCGAGCAGGGTGAGGACCGTGAAGCGCCAGAACGGCATTTTCGCCACCCCGGCCGGCAGCGAGATGAAGGTGCGGATGATCGGCAGCATTCGTGAGAAGAACACGATCGCGTCGCCGTAGCGGGCGAAGAGGTCGTCGGCCCATTTCAGGTGCTTCTGGTTGATGTGGATCAGCTTGTTCTTCTCCAGCAGGTCGATGCGTCCGTAGTAGCCGACCGCGTAGGCGATCCAGGAGCCGACCAGGTTGCCGAGCACTCCCGCGGCGACGACGCCGAACAGGGTGAGGTCACCGGCGGCGACGCTGGATCCGGCGAAAAGCATGATCGCCTCGCTGGGAACCGGCAAGCAGGCGGACTCGAGCGCCATCAGCACGAAAACGGCCGGCAGACCGGTCGAGCTGATGAAGTCGGTCCCCGCGTTGACGATCGGGTCGAGGAAGAAGTCGGTGACGCTGGCGTAGATGATCGGCATCAATGAAGCGGGGATTGTATGGATCGCCCTTTGCAGAGGCTAAACTCGCGGCTCCGATGAGCCGGTTGAACCATCCTGTCTACCGCAACCGGGTTCTGCAGGTGGTCGCCGACGGCCTGCTCGTCACCCTGGCCTACTACCTGGCGTTCCAGCTGCGCTTCCTCGACGAGGGCGGCTTGCCGCAGCGCTACCAGGAGCTGTTCGCGCAGACCGTCGGCTTCGTCGTCGCCGGCAAGCTGATCGTCTTCGCCGCCTTCGGGCTCTACCAGAAGTGGTGGCGCTACGTCAGCGGTCGCGACTTCATGCTGATCTTCCGCGCCGTTGCCCTCGCCAGCGCGATCCTGGTCATCGTCTTCGCCGTCGTGCAGCCGTTCTCGCCGACGCTGCCGCGCTCGGTCGAGGTAACCGACTTCGTCCTCACCCTGATCCTGATCGCCGGCGCCCGCCTGGCGGTGCGGCTGATCGTCGAACGCCCCTCGCGGGCCGACCGCGTCCCGCGCCGCGAGGTGCTGGTGATCGGCGCCGGCTCCGGCGGCCAGATGGTGGTCCGCGAGCTGCAGCTCAACCCCAACCTCGGCTCGACCGCGATCGGCTTCATCGACGACGACCCGCGTAAGCGGGGGATGCGGATGCTGGGCCTGAAGGTGCTGGGGTCGACCAAGGAGATCGCCAGGATCCTCGACGAGACCAAGCCGGCCGAGGTCGTGATCGCGATCCCCTCGGCGCCGGGGACGCTGCGGGCCAAAGTGGTCGCCGCCTGCCGCGAGCGCGAGATCCGCGTCCGCACCCTGCCAACCGTTTTCGAGCTGCTGCGCGGCGGCGTCCAGCTCAACCGCCAGCTGCGCGAGGTCCGGGTCGAGGACGTGCTCGGGCGCGACCCGATCGTGCGCGAGCTCGACCGCGTCGGCGCCTATTTGCGCGACCGCATCGTCCTCGTCACCGGCGCCGGCGGTTCGATCGGGTCCGAGCTCTGCCGCCAGATCGCCCAGGTCGACCCGAAGCTGCTGGTCCTGCTCGACCACGCCGAGGACAACCTCTTCCAGATCGACCGCGAGATGGTCGAGGAGCGGCACTTCACCAACGTCGAGTCGGTCCTCGCCGATTGCAAGGAGCCGCACCGGATGCTGGAGGTGATGCAGCGCTTCAAGCCCGACGTCGTCTTCCATGCCGCCGCCTACAAGCACGTGCCGCTGATGGAGGCCAACCCGCTGGAGGCGGTCCGCAACAACGCGATCGCGACCCGGATCACGGCCGAGACGGCAGCCGCCTCCGACGTCGAGCGCTTCGTCCTCATCTCCACCGACAAGGCAGTCAACCCGGCGACGGTGATGGGCGCCTCGAAGGCGATGGCCGAGTGGATCGTGGAGGCGGCCGGCAACGCCCACCCGGGCACCCGCTTCGCCTCCGTCCGCTTCGGCAACGTGCTCGCCTCCTCCGGCAGCGTGGTCCCGATCTTCCGTCGCCAGATCGAGCGCGGCGGGCCGGTCACCGTCACCCACCCGGAGATGACGCGGTACTTCATGACGATCCCGGAGGCGGTACAGATGGTGATTCGCGCCGGCGACATCGGCGCCGGCAAGGGCGAGGTGTTCGTGCTCGACATGGGCGAACCGGTGAAGATCGTCGACCTCGCCCACAACATGATCCGGCTTGCCGGCTATGAGCCCGAAAAGGACATCGCGCTCGAGTTCACGCAGCCACGCCCCGGCGAGAAGCTGCACGAGGAGCTCTTCGACGACGCCGAGCAGCCGCAGCCGACGGCGGCGCGGCGGATCAACCGCGCGGTCCGCAGCACCCCGCTGGACGCCGAATGGGTCGATTCGACGCTGGCCACGCTGGAAGGGCTGGTGATGGCCGGCGATGAGGCTAATCTGGCGGAGCGAGTGGTGGAGCTGATCTCCGCACGAGGTGGCGACTCGGCGAGAGTCGCATACGACGAGTAGCCTCTCGCAGCCACTTGGGTCACGCGATCGAACAAATCGGCTCCTACGCCGGGCTGGCGGCTTTCCTCGGGCTCGGCGTCTTCGCCCTGCTCTCTTTCACGCAGGCGCGCGACATCCGCCGCCTGCGTGAGTGGGCCGGGTCCGCGCCCGAGCGCGACGCCGACCGTAAGGAGACGACCTCGACGATCGCCGCCCAGCGGGCCGAGGAGCTGCGGGCGCTGGAGGACGCGCGAACCGCTGAGCACGCCGCCGTCAGCCAGCGCGAGCAGCGGCGGCAACGGCGCGAGGAGGGCCTGCCGGAACTGACCCGCCGCGAGCGCATCGGCGGCTTCTTCTCGCGGCTCGGGGAGCACCTTGCCGAGCCGCGCTGGCTGGTCGTGATCTTCGTCGTCCTGGTCCTGGTCGTGGCCGGCGTCGGCTATGCGCTGCTGAGTGGTGGCGAGGAAGAATCGAAGGGCAACGGCAAGGGCGGCAAGGTGGCCGTGGTCGAGGTCAAGCCTGGCGACGTCGAAGTCGCGGTCCTCAACGGCACCGCCACCGCCGGCCTCGCCGCCACCTACGGCGACAAGCTCGAAGGCAAGGGCTACGAACTGGGCCGCGTAACCAACTCCGAAGAACCCGCTGAAACCAGCGTGGTGATGTTCTCCCGCGGCCACAAGCCGGAGGCCGCCAAGGTCGCAAAGGGGCTCCAGATCTCCGACCTGCGGTTGATGACCAGCAGCATCGAAACCGACTCCGATGGGGCTGACGTCGCGGTGATCATCGGCGAGGACGATGCCGCCGAAGCGGGTTAGCGGCTCCGCCGCGGCCCTCGTCTTCGCGCTGCTGATCCTCGCCACGGTCGCGGCCTTCGCCTGGTCGCAGAAGCAAAAGCGCGACCCGCTGGTGCTCGATAAAGCGACCTTTGTCGGCACCCCGATCCTGCACCCGAGGGTCCCGGTCCACAACTTCACACCCAACGGCGACTGCCGCTACGACCGGATCCGGATCCGCTTCCGCACCACGATCTCCGATGACGGCACGGTGCAGATCATCCGGCCCGGGGGGAAGGTGATCATCACCCTCGCACGCGACGTGTTCCTCAAGCGCTACAAGTTCCACACCTACTTCTGGGACGGTCGCCAACGCGGCGGCGGGGTGGCGCCCCCGGGCCGCTACAAGCTGCGGGTGACCCTGCTGGGCCAGAACCGGATCCTGGTGCCGCCGGGAGCGATCCCCCTGCACCGCGCGAAGCGGCTACGTGGAGCCTGCGATGCCGGCGCCGGCGGGATCGGGCCGAGCGCGGCTACGGAGCGGCGGCGTTGAGCGACCCGCTCGCCGGCGCGGGCATCCTGCTCGCCGCGGCGGCCGCCGCCGTCGCGATCCTGCTCCAGCCCGGCCGCGCCCGCTCGCTGGCGATGCTGGCGGCGATCGTCCTCTTCCCGGCGTTGATTCTCGGCGACCAGTGGCACACCCACCAGATCGTCGACCTCCGCCACGACAACGGCCGCATCGTCGCCCTCGCCCTGGCGGGATTCGCCGCGGTCGCCGCCCTCGCCCTCATCTTCCGCCGCTGGCCCGTACTACTGCCACTCGCAATCGTCGCCGCACTCCCCTTCCGCGTGCCCCTGACTGCCGGCGGCGACACCGCGAATCTCCTGGTCCCCCTGTACCTCGTCATCTCCGGAGCCGTGATCGCGACCATGTGGAGGGACTGGACGGCTCCTCTGGCGGGTGCCCCAGGGGGGGAGGCCGAGAACGGAGCCACGCACCGCCCGCAGGCCTCCCTCCCTGGGGCACCCGCCAGCCGGACCGGCTCATACCTCCCCCGGATCCTCGCGGCCGTAGTGATCCTCTACGCCATCCAGACCCTGTACTCGGAGGACTTCTCGAAGGGCCTGCAGAACGTCTGCTTCTTCCTCGTCCCCTTCTCGATCGTCTACGCGTTGATCGCCGACGTCGAGTGGGACCGGCGCCTGTTGAAGTCGGTCCTCTACGTGGTCGCCGCCGAGGCCGTCGCCTTCGTCGCGATTGGCACCGTCGAGTACGCGACCCGCAGCCTGTTCTGGAACGACCAGGTGATCCGCTCCAACGAATTCCACACCTACTTCCGCGTCAACTCGGTCTTCTGGGACCCCAACATCTACGGCCGCTACCTGGCGCTGGTGATGGTGGTCGCCACGGCGCCGCTGCTGTGGGTGCGCGACCGCCGCTCCTTCTTCCTGCTCAGCGCGCTCCTGGTGGTCCTCTGGTTCGGCCTCACCCAGACCTTCTCGGAGTCGAGCTTCATCGCCCTGCTCGCCGGTCTCGCGGTGCTGGCGGCGCTGCGGTGGAGCTGGAGGTGGACGCTTGCCGCCGCCGTGGTCGGCGTCGTCGGCGTCGTCCTCGTCGTCCTCTTCGCCGGCGGCAAGAGCACGATCAACCTCAACGTGCTGACCAGCGGCCGCGCCGACCTCGTCTCCGGGGGCCTCGCCCTCTGGTCCGATCGCCCCCTGCAGGGCTACGGGTCAGGTTCGTTTCAGGAGGCCTACCGCGATCACCGCGAGGACAAGGACGCGCCGGTCTCGATCTCCCATACCGAGCCGATCACCGTGCTCGCCGAGCAGGGCGTCGTCGGCTTCGCCCTCTACCTGGCGCTGATCCTCGTCGCCCTGTGGACGATGGGAGCGGGGATGTGGTCGCGGGCGGCCGAGCGGGCGCCGCCCTACGCCGGCCGTGGCGCGGTCCTCGCTGCCTTCGTGGCGCTGCTGGTCCACACGATGGCCTACGCCGGCTTCTACGAGGACCCGATCACCTGGGTGCTGCTGGCCGCCGGCGCCTCGCTGGCCGCGGCGGCTGGGCGCGATGCATCCGACCTGCCGCGGCGCCTGAGAGAATCGGGCGCGTGAGCGACGCCTACGCCAAAGCCGGGGTCGACCAGGGCGCCGCCGACTCCGCTGTCGCCGGCCTGGTCCGGGCGCTCGGGGCGATCAACCTCGGGCGCCCCTCGGCCCAGGTGCCGCTGCCGGGCCACTACGCGAGCGTGATCAAGATCGACGAGCGGCTGGGGATCGCGCTCTCGACCGACGGGGTCGGCACCAAGCTGGTCCTGGCCGAGGAGCTCGGGCGCTTCGACACCGTCGGGATCGACTGCGTGGCGATGAACGTCAACGACGTGATCTGCGTCGGCGCCGAGCCGCTGGCGATGCTCGACTACATCGCGATCGAGAAGGCCGACCCCGCCGTCTGCGAGGAAATCGGCGTCGGCCTGGCGCGCGGCGCCGAGCGAGCCGGGATCGAGATTCCCGGCGGCGAGCTGGCCCAGCTCGGCGACCTCGTCCGCGGCGTCGACGTCTCCGGCGCCTGCTTCGGCACGATCGCGCTCGACGCGATCATCGACGGCTCGGCGGTCGCGGCGGGCGACGCCGTCATCGGCCTCCCCTCGACCGGGCTGCACTCCAACGGCTACACGCTCGCGCGAGCGGCACTGGCCGGGATCCCACTCGATGACGAACGACTCGGCCGGCCGCTCGGCGAGGTGCTGCTGGAGCCGACCGAGATCTACGTGAAGCCGATCGTCGAGCTGCTGCGCTCCGAGATCGACGTCCGCGGCCTCGCCCACATCACCTCCGGCGGCAGCGGCAACCTGCTGCGGTTGGCGGCCGAGGTCGGCTATGAGATCGACGCGCCGCTGCCGGTGCCCGACGTCTTCGCCCTGATCCAGGAGCGCGGCGACGTCTCCGACGCCGAGATGAGCGAGGTTTTCAACATGGGCTGTGGCTTCTGCGTCGTCGTCCCCGACGCCGGGGAAGCCGCGGCACTCGACCTGCTGCGCGCCCACTATCCGGCAGCGCAGCGGATCGGTCGGGCGATCGATGGGCCGCGGCGCATCGCAGGCTGATTTCGGCCGCAGTTTTTCCCGCATCGGGGCGCCGACGTTCACAACGCCGCCGATGCCTCATAACGTAGGCGGCGACAGCTGAATGGACCCCGCCTCGACAAGCTCCCAGATGATCGGAACCGTGCTCTCCGGCCGCTACCGGCTGGCGGCCAAACTTGGCAGCGGCGGCATGTCGACCGTCTACCTCGCCCGTGACCAGACGCTCGACCGCGACGTCGCGGTCAAGGTCATGCACCGGGAGATGTCCGAGCAGCCCGACCAGCTCGAGCGCTTCCGCCAGGAGGCGCGCGCGGTCGCCAAGCTCTCCCACCCCAACGTCGTCGCGGTGATCGACGCCGGGGAGGACGGGGGCCATCCCTACATCGTCTTCGAGTACGTCGAAGGGGAGACCCTGAAGCAGCGGATCGCCCGGATCGGTGCGCTCGATCCGCAGGAGGCGCTCGCCTACGCGATCGAGATCGCCCGCGGCCTCACGGTCGCCCACGCGCGCAACATGGTCCACCGCGACATCAAGCCGCAGAACGTCCTGATCGACGCCGAGGGCCGGGCGAAGCTGACCGACTTCGGGATCTCCCGCCAGCTCGAGCAGGACGGGATGACCGCCACCGGCCGCGTGCTCGGCACCACCGACTACGTCGCCCCCGAGCAGGCGATGGGCCACGGCGCCGATCCCCGCTCCGACATCTACTCGCTCGGCGTCGTCCTCTACGAGATGCTGATCGGCCAGGTCCCGTTCCACGCCGACAGCCAGGTCGGCGTCGCGATGAAACACGTCAATGAGGACCTGCCCGACGTGCAGCAGCGGCGTCCGGAGGTCTCGGCGGCGGCGGCGCTGGTGGTCGAGCGGGCGACCGACAAGGACCCCGACCGCCGCTACCAGGACGTCGGCGAGCTGATCGACGACCTCTCGACCGCGCTCGAAGTCGAGGCGGCGCGGGCGGGCTCCACCACCGGCGAGGCGACCAGCGTGCTCGACGCGGTGCCGCCGGCAAAGCGCAAGCTCGGTGGCCGCGCCCGCTGGTCCTGGGCGGCGATCCTGCTGATCGTCGTGGTCGGCGCCGGGGCGCTGGCGGCGGTGCAGCTGATCAGCAGCGGCGACAGCCCCGGGGGCGGCGGCGGCGCCCTCAAGGGCAAGGGCGGGACCGTCGCGATCGAATCGGCGACCGACTTCGACCCGCAGGGCGACGGCGAAGAGGACCCGGAAGCGATCTCGCTGGCCGTCGACGGCAGCCCGGCGACCGCCTGGACCAGCGAGCACTACGACGACGAGACCTTCGCCGGCACCAAGTCCGGCCCCAACCCCGGCGTCGGCCTCTACATTGCCGCCGAGTCGGCCGCGAAGCCGAACGAGGTCGTGATCAAAGGCGCCCCCGGCTACGACGCCCAGATCTACGCCTCCGCCTCCGAAGCCCCCGAGGATCTCGAGGGCTGGGGCGAACCGGTCGGCGAAGTGACCGACGCGGGCGAGGTCGCGGAGGTCGAGCTAAACGTGCCGACCCCGTCCAAGTACTTCCTGATCTGGTTCAACAAAGCCGCCCCCTCCCGCGACCAGGAAGGCCGCTACCAGCTGGAGATCAGCGACGTGAAGCTGATCGACTAGAGGAGTGAAGGGGCAGGCGGGTCGGCCTGCCTGAGGCGATCTAGAACTCGTGGGACCTCGAGCGGCGATGACGCTCGAGCGCGAGGTCGACGAGGCGGTTGCACAGTTCGGGGTAACCAATGCCGCTGGCCTCCAGCAGCTTTGCGTAGACGCTGGTCTCGGTGAAGCCCGGCATCGTGTTGATCTCGTTGACCAGCACCTCACCGTCGGCTTCGACGAAGAAGTCACAGCGAGCCAGGCCCGAGCAACCGGCGAGGGCGAAGATCTCGACGGCGAGCTCGCGCACCCGCGCGGTCACGCCCTCGTCGAGCGCCGGCGGCACCCGCAGCTCCATCCCGCCCTCGGTGTACTTGGCCTCGAAGTCGTACCAGTCGGCGTGGGCGACGATCTCGCCGGGGGGCGAGGCGATCGGTTCCTCGTTGCCGAGCACCGAGCACTCGATCTCGCGACCGGGGGCCGAGGCCTCGACGATCACCCGCGGGTCGTGGCGCAGCGCCAGCTCGACCGCCCCGTCGAGGTCGTCGAGCTTGTCGACGCGGGTGATCCCGACGCTGGAGCCCAGCCGCGAGGGCTTGACCCAGAGCGGCAGCCCCAGCCGCTCGCAGCGCCCCCACCAGTCGTCGCCCTCGACCGCCGTGAAGGCGACCTGCGGCACCCCGTGGGAGGCAAAGAGGCGCTTCAGCGTCAGCTTGTCCATGCAGATCGCCGAGGCGAGCACGTCGGAGCCGACGTAGGGAAGGTCGAGCCACTCCAGCAGCCCTTGGATGCTGCCGTCCTCGCCGAAGGGACCGTGCAGGGCCGGGAAGGCGACGTCGGCTCCGAGCAGCCCCCCGGCCGGCACCAGCTCGACGGCGCCGGCAGCATGGCTCCAGGCGCCATTGCGGGCGATCGTCACCTCGATCGCCTCGTGGCCGCCCTCGCGCAGGCCGGCGACGACCGCGGCACCCGAGCGCAGCGAGACGTCGTGCTCGGAGGAGCGGCCGCCGGCCAGGACCGCGATCCTCATTCTTCGCCTTCCGGTTCGATGCTCGCGAGCTTGCCGACGATCAAGGTCACTTCCGAGCCCGGCGCCAGCTCCTTGCCGGGCGGCGGGAACTGGTCGATCACGCGGCCGACCTGACCGGCTATTTCGGTTTCCTCTTCTTCGACGAACGGGGCCAGGCCTTCGGCGCGGATCATTTCCACCGCTTCGCGGCGTTCCTTGCCGATCACGTTCGGGACCTGCGCCTGCGCTTCGCCCTTGGAGACGACGATCGAGACGCCCGATCCCGGGTCCACCTGGCTGCCGGCGTCGGGGGACTGGCTGATCACCTGCCCTTCGGGGGCGTTGCTTTCTTCTTCGGAGACCGACGGTTCGAGGCCGCGGCCGCGGATCCGTTCGACCGCGACGTCGCGCTGGGCGCCGACCAGGACCGGGACCTTGACCAGCTTCGGCCCGCGCGAGACGTTGATCGTCACGGTCGAGCCGTTGGTCGCGGTGCTGTTCCCGGGCGGGTCGGAGTTGACGACCAGGCCTTCTTCGACCGTGGCCGAGTTGACCCGCTGCACGGCCACTTCGAAGCCGGCTTCTTCGAGCTTCTCCCTCGCCTCGTCTTCAGGCAGGCCGGAGACGCCGGGTACCGTGCCGTTGCCGGGGCCGGCGCTGATCGTCAGGGTGACGGTCGGCTTCGAGCAGAAAAAGCCGAGGAACGAGCAGTCTTCTTCGGCTGAGCCCGGGACCGGGTCCTGCTCGAGGACCGTGCCCTTGGGCGCCTGCCGCTCGACTTCCTCGGTGGCGACCGAGAAGCCGTTGAATTCGAGCCTGGTGGTCGCGGCGCTGCGCGTTTCACCGGTCACGTTGGGGATGTCGGTGCTGTTGTCGCGGGTCAGGCCAAAGCCGAGCAGCAGCCCGATCAGGACCGCCACGACCGCGGCGATGATCCAGTTGCGACGACGGTTGTCCACCTCCTCCTCGTCTTCGTCGGCGACCGGTACGACGACTGCCGGCGGCAGCGCCGAGAAGTCGGCGGTGCCGGGGCCGCCCGGTTCCTTCATCGCCGCGTCGAGGGCGGCGATGAAGGCGTCAGCGCTCTGGAAGCGCTGGCCTGGCTCCTTCTCCAGCGCCCGCATCACGACAGCGTCCAGTGCCGGGCTCACCCGCGGGTTGATCGAGCTCGGCCGCTGCGGCGTCTGGGAGACCTGTTTCATCGCCACCGCGACGGCGCTTTCACCCTCGAACGGGACCCGCCCGGTCAGCGCCTCGTAGAGGAGGACGCCGACCGAGTAAAGGTCGGAGACCGAGGTGACTTCGAAGCCCTGCGCCTGCTCGGGAGAGAGGTAGTGCGGAGTCCCCATCACCGAACCGGTCTGGGTGATCTCGGAGACGCCGGCGAGGGCGATGCCGAAGTCGGTGACGACCGCCTTGCCCTCCGGGTCGACGATGACGTTCTGCGGCTTCAGGTCCCGGTGGACGATGCCGTGGCGGTGGGCGAAGCGGGCTGCCTCCAGCACCTGGCGGATCAGCGCCACCGCCTGCTCGGGGGTGAGGCCGCTGTCGATCATCTGCTTCAGCGTCGGCCCCTCGACGTACTGCATCGCGATGTAGAAGCTGCCCTCGAACTCACCGCGGTCGTAGACGGCGACGATGTTCGGGTGCGAGAGCCCGGCCGCCGACTCGGCCTCGCGGCGGAAGCGCTCGACGAACTCGCGGTCCTGGGCGAAGCGGCGGTGCAGGACCTTCAGCGCCACCCGCCGCTGCAGGTGCGTGTCCTCGGCCAGCCAGACATCGGCCATGCCGCCGCTGCCGAGCCGGCGCTCGACCCGGTAGCGACCGTCGACGACCGTCCCCTCGTTGACCTCAGGCACCTGCTCCTCCTTTGAATTGCGAGCTCAGTCTCATTCGTCGTCCAAGAGCGCTTCCGCGACATCGCGGAAGATCGGGGCGGCGACGTCGCCGCCGAATTCGGGCGTGCACTCGACGCTGGCGGCGATCGCCACCTGCGGGTCGTCGGCGGGCGCGAAGCCGATGAACCAGGCCTGGTTTTCGTCTTCGCCGCCGCCGCAGGACTTATTGAAAGGCGTTTCCGCGGTTCCCGTCTTACCGGCCACGGCAACGCCGGAAATCGCCGCGTTGGTGCCGGTGCCTTCGTTGACCACGCCTTCCATCGCCGTGGTCAAATCTTCCGCGGTCTCGGCGCTGATCGCCTGGCTGTACTCAGAAGGGTCGAGCTTTTCGGTCGTGCGCCCGTCGGGGTCGACGACCCGGCTCCAGATCTGCGGCTTCATCAGCTTGCCCTTGTTGGCGACCGCGGCGGCGACCATCGCCATCTGCAGCGGCGTCGCCAGCAGCCGCTCCTGGCCGATCGCGACGCGGCCGACGTCAACGGCGTCGCCGGGGCCGAGCAGTCCGTCTTCGCCCAGCACTCCGCTGGCCTCGACCTCTTCGCTGGGCAGGTCGATCGGCGGGTCCGAACCGAAGCCGAACTTGCGCATCTGTTCGAACAGAGCGTCACCGCCGACCTCCTGCCCGACTTTGGCGAACCAGGTGTTGATCGAGTTGGTCAGCGCGTAGTCGAGCGTCACCGGCGGGTAGCTGGTGTCGAAGTCGTTGCTGAGCGGGTTGCCTTCGACTTCCAGCGGCGACGGCGCTTCGATCGCCGTTTCCGGGGTGATCACGTCGTTTTCCAGCGCCGCCGCCGCGGTCACCACCTTGAAGGTCGAGCCAGGTGGGAAGCGACCCTGGCTAGCGCGGTCGAATAGCGGCGTTTCGAGTTCGTTTTCGTTCAGCTCTTCGAATTCCTCGGGGATCCGGTTCGGGTCGTAGGGCTTGTTCGAAGCCATCACCTCGATCCGGCCGCTCTTCGGCTCGATCGCGACGACGGCTCCAAAGCCGGCGGCCTCGAGGTCGGCCAGCGCCACCCGCTGCGCTTCGGAGTCGATGTTGGTGACGATGTCGTTGCCCTCCTGCTTGGCTCCGGTCAGCTCGTCGAGGATCGAGCTGAATTCCCCTTCGTCGCCGACCAGGGTGTCGTTGTGGAAGGCCTCGAACTCGGAGTCGCCGTATTCCATGAAGCTGTAGCCGATCGGGTGGCCGAAGAGCGACCCCTCGGGATAGCGGCGCACGTAGCGCAGCGCGTCGCCCGTGCCCCTCGCCACCGACTTGGCGATGACGACGCCGTCGGCGGTGAGGATGCGACCACGCTCGATCTGCTGCTGCTCGAACAGCGGCCGCTTGTTCGCGTCTTTTTCCTTCAGCGCCTCGGCGTCGAAGACCGACCAGTAGGACGTGAACCCGACCAGGACCCCGAAGAGGACGACGATGAAGGCGAACAATTTGACGATCTGGCGGTTCATGCTCTCCCGAAGGCGAGGTCGCGGCCGGCCGGCTCGACCGCCTCACGGCGGGCACGGTCGGAGATCAGCAGGAGCAGCGCCAAGAGGACGAAGTTGGCGAGGATCGAGCTGCCGCCGTAGCTGATGAAGGGCAGGGTGACGCCGGTCAGCGGGATCACCCTCGTCACCCCCCCGATGATCACGAAGGCCTGGATCGAGAAGACCGCGGTCAGCCCCGTCGCCAGCAGCTTCGAGAAGCCGTCGGAGGCGAGCAGGGCGATCTTGAAGCCGCGCGCCGCTATCAGCAGGTAGATCAGGATCACGCCGCAGGCGCCGAACAGCCCCACCTCGTTGACGATCAGCGAGTAGATCGTGTCGGTCTGCGCCGCCGGCAGCAAGGCGTTGTCGGTGCCGGGAATCGTCAGCAGCGCCTGCCCGAAGCCCTTGCCGAAGAGGCCGCCGTCGGCCTGGGCGAAGATCGACTGCAGGAGCTGGTACCCGCTACCCCCTGGATCCACATAGGGGTCCAGCCAGATCTCGACCCGCTCGTGCACGTGCGGCACGGTGCTGGCGAAGAACCAGGCGCCGGCGGCGAACATCGCCATCCCGATCACCACGAACGAGAAGCGCCCGGTCGCGACGTAGAGCAGGGCGAGGAAGGCGGCGAAGAACATCAGCGAGCTGCCGAGGTCGCGGATGAAGACGAGCATGAACATCGAGGCGCCCCAGACGACCAGCATCGGCCCGAAGTGCTTGAGCGGCGGCAACGTCACCCCCAGCACCCGCTTGGCGCCGACAACCAGTACCTCGCGGTTCTCGCGCAGGTAGCTGGCGAGGAAGATGACGATCGCGATCTTCGAGAACTCGGCCGGCTGGAAGGCGAGCGGGCCGATCTTGACCCCGAGGTAGGCGCCGTTGACCTGCTGCCCGATCCCGGGCAGCCGCGGCGCCAGCAGCAACAGCAGGCCGGCGCCGGCGATCGTGTACCGGTAGCGCTCGAGCACCTCGTAGTCACGCAGGAACTGGATCGTCAGCGCGAACAGGACCAGGCCCATGACGAACCAGTTGGCCTGATCGCGGGCGAGGCCGTCGTCGATGCGGTAGATCATCACCAGCCCGAAGGCGGTCAGCAGGGCGACCAGCGGGAACAGGTAGGGGTCTGCGTTGGGGAGGCGGATTCGCAGGTAGATGTGCGTCGCGAGGCAGACCGCGAGGAAGTAGGCGCCGTAGATGTAGCTGGCGCTGCCCAGGCGCGCTTCCTCCTGGGCGAAGACCGCGGCGAAGCCGGCGGTGAGGAGGATCGCGACGGGAACCAGGGCGACCAGCTCCCGGTTCCGAGCGGAGGTCACCAGTGGCCGCCGGTCACTTGAGCCCCTGGGCCCGTTCGATGTCTTCGATCAGCGAGACGGCGTCATCGCGCGAGCGCAGGTCGTGGCCGGTCACCGACTCCTGGCGCCGCGGCGCCAGAGAATCGGTCTGGATCGGGCTGGCGTAGCGCTCGTCGTAGAGCTTCCAGCCGAACGGCAGCTCGTACGGCAGGCCGCGATAGAGGGCGACGCGGCCGGCCTCGTCGGTGCCGAGGAACCAGACCTGGCGATTGCCGTACCAGGCGCCGTAGCCGATTGCCGCGATCACGACCAAGGCCGCGAGGACCTTGGCGGCACGCTTGAGGCCGCGGCGCTGCTTCTTCTCCGGCACCGCCTCGCGGCGCTGGCGGGCCGCTTCGGCGGCGGCGCGGCGGCGCACCTCGGCCGCGGTCAGCCCCTCCTCCTCGGCGCTGGCCCCGATCAGGGTGGCGCCCTCGGCGGCGGCGGCCGGCACGGTCTCGGGGGCAGCTGCGTCCTCGAGGCGGAAGGTGATGACGGAGATGTTGTCGCGGCCGCCGGCCCGGTTGGCTTCGTCGACCAGCGTCCGCACCGCCGACTCCATCGTCGTCGCGCGGCCGAGCAGGTGGGCGATCTTGGCGTCGGCGAGCATCGTCGTCAACCCGTCCGAGCAGATCAGGAAGACATCGCCGGCCACAGCCGGGACGGTCTGCAGGTCGACCTCGACTTCGGGTTCGGGACCGAGCGCGCGGGTGATGATCGAGCGCTGCGGGTGATCCTCCGCCTGGGCCTCGGTCAGCTGACCCTTGCGCCGCATCTCCTCGACCAGCGAGTGGTCGCGGGTCAGGCGCTCGAACTTGCCGTCGCGCAGGCGATAGGCGCGGCTGTCGCCGACGTGACCGATCACCACGGTCTCCGCCTCCGGGTCGACGATCGCCGCGGTCGTCGTCGTTCCCATCCCGGCCAGGTCCGGGTCGCGCTGGGCCTGCTCGTGGATCACGCGGTTGGCCGCCTTGATCGTCTGCTCGAGGATCTCTTCCGGCGCAAAGCTGGGCGGCAGCTCGCGGTCGAACGACTCGGCGGCGGCCTTGGAGGCGACCTCGCCGGCCTGGGCGCCGCCCATCCCGTCGGCGATCACGAAGACCGGGTTGCGGGTGAAGAGCGAGTCCTCGTTGGCGTTGCGCTGGCGGCCGGTGTCGGTCCGGTAGGCGGCGTCGTCTACTCGCAGCGTCATCGCCCCACACCTGTTCCGCGCATGCTCCACTCCCGTTGAATCAGATATGGACGGTCGTTCCGCATGCGCATCACTGCACCTCGAACCTGAATACCGTGTCGCCGATCTGCACCGTGTCGCCGTCGATCAGCTCCGCCTCTCCCTTCAGAGTGGCGCCATTGAGCAAGGTTCCGTTGGTCGAGCTCATGTCCTCGACGAAGAAACGCGTGTCACGCGAAAAGACGCGGGCATGGAGGCTGGACGCGTAGCGATCCTCGATCTGCACGTCGGACTCTCGCGAGCGGCCGATCGAGAGGCCGCCGATCAGGTCGAAGCGCTGGTCGGCCTCGAGCCCGCCGCCGCGCTCGACGACCAGCCAGGCGTCGTCGCCGCGGACCACCTCGGAGTAGGCGGGGGCCGCGTGGAACCCGGTTGCGTCGGGCGCAGGGGAGGTCGTTCGCCGCAGGTCCTTGAAGGCGCTGCGGGCGATCACCAGCAGGAACAGATAGAGCACGGCGATGAAGCCGAATTTGAGCGCTACCGATATCGGGTCGTAATCCACGCCAGCACCTTAATGACGGCCCCAGGCGCCGTGCTCGCTACTGCTCGATGTCGAAGCGGAAGCTGGTCGTGCCGACGGTCACCTGGTCGCCGGGGCTGAGCCGGGTCGAGGCGACCCGGCGCCCGTTCACCTTGATGCCGTTGGTCGAGCCGAGGTCGACGATCTGCCAGTCGCCGGACTCGGCCCGGCGCAGCTCCGCGTGGCGGCGCGAGACGTTCGGGTCCGAGAGCACGCACTCGACCGACTTCGAGCGCCCGATGGTCGCCCGCGGCCCGTCGAGCACGTAGCGGCGATCGTCGAGGGAGACGACGGCGCGGGTCGAGACCAGCGCCCCGACCGCCTCCTCGGGGCGTTTGGGCCGGCTGCGGTCACGCTCGCGCACTGCCGAGTAGACCATCGTGTGCCCCTCTTCGCCCTGCTTGGGCTTCTCGCCCTCGTGCGCGGGCGGCTTCACGAGGCGCGCCTGGATCCCGAACTCGCCGAGGCGCAGGCGCTCGTCGGTGTCGAACTCGACCGCCGGCCGGGTCAGCAGGTCGTAGCCGCGCCGGCGCGCGTGCTCGAGCAGATAACCCGATAGCTCCTGCTCCAGCGAGCGCTCATAGCCCTCGAGCTTGGAGCGGTCCTGCTTGGAGAGGTAGACCGTGTACTCGTTGGGGACGTAGACGCGCTCGACCGATGCGGTCTTGTGGGCGTCCATTTCCTTCGCCAGTTTGCGCGCCAGTTCGACCGGCTGCACCTCGGAGCTGAAGGTACGGCTGAAGACGCCCTCGACGAGGCCTTCGATGCTGGACTCGAGTTTGCGGAAGATGCCGATCGGAGCGCTCCTGACGAGGTCGGTGGATCAGCTCCCCCTGCCCGGGGAGCTGGAGCCGGAAACTCTAGGGCAGCAAGGTCCCGTGGCCGGCGATCAGGAAACCGGTGGCCGTGGCGGCGACCGCGATCGCGGCGAGGCGTCGAAGGACGTGGGGGCGCTGCTCGGGGGTGTGCTCGGCGAGGTAGTCGAGCGAGTCCTCGATCGCGGTGCCCAGCTCTTCCAGCGAGGGCCGCTGGTTGGGGCGGCGGGCCAGGCAGGCATCGATCTCGTCGCTGAGCTCGCGCGGGAGGTCCGGTCGCAGGCGTCGCAGGGCTCGCTGGCGAGCGCCGATCGCGCGGGCGGTGGCGGCCGGGTTGCCACGGCGGTGGGGGTTCTCGCCGCTCCAGCACTCGTAAAGGGTGAGCGCCAGCGAGTAGACGTCGGCCTCGGGGCCGGCCGGTCGGCCCTCGGCCTGCTCGGGCGACATGTAGGCGAGGGTGCCGACGACGTCGCCGGTCATCGTCATCGGCGCCTCGCCGGCGAGGCGGGCGATCCCGAAGTCCATCAGCTTCGCGCGCGGCTCGGTGTCGGTCACCTGCACGTTCTGGGGCTTGATGTCGCGGTGGACGACGCCGCGCGAGTGGGCGTGGTCGAGCGCCTCGCAGAGGTCGGCGCCGATCTCGCCGATCTCGCGGTCGGAGAGCTCGCCATCACCGGCGAGCCGGGCCAGGGTCGAGCCCTCGACCAGCTCCGTGACCAGGAGCGCGTTGCCATCCTCCTCGCCGAGCTCGTAGAGGGTGACGATGCCCGGGTGGTTGAGCCGGGCGGCAGCCTGGGCCTCGCGCAGCACCCGCCGGCCCGCCTCGCCGCGCTGCTCGATCGCCTTCACCGCGACCGGGCGCTCGAGGCGGCCGTCCCAGGCCTCGTAGACAACGCCGAAGCCGCCGCTGCCGATGCGGCGCTCGATCAGGAAGCGGTTGAGCACCAGTGAGCCGACCAAAGCTCTTTGCATTTCGCCACCCGCGCTGCCTCTCCTGCGCTTGGGCGCGGGATTCCAGCTTGGGAAAAAGTCACCGTTTGCGGCCTCTCTTCGCGTCCCGACGGCGCCAGGCTTCATACTCTGCGGGCAGCCAACCAGCTTGGAGAGCGCTTTCTTGGAGGATTCAGCTTCACGCGGGCCGCGGCGACGCGAGCGGCCCCAACGACGTCCCGAACGCCAGCAGATCATGTTGCGGCGTGGCCTCGCCCTGGGCGGCGGGCTGATCGTGCTGATCGTGATCGTGCTCGGGATCAAGGGCTGCCTCGATGCCCGCGCCAATCGCGAGCTCAGCGACTACGCCCGCAACGTCACCCAGATCGTCGACGAGACGGCGCAGACGAGCAAAACCTTCTTCGGCAAGCTCGACGACCCGAGCAGCCTCACCGTTACCGACTTCGTCGAGCAGGTCAACGCCGACCGCAGCGCCATGGACAGCTACGCCTCGCGGGTCGACGGCCTCGGCGCCCCCGGCGACATGGGCAGCGCCCAGAACACGCTGGAGCTGGTCTACGAACTGCGGGCCGGCGCGATGAACGAGATCGCCGACAGGATGAGCACCGCTCTCGGCGACGAGGGCTCGGCCAAAGCGACCGCTGGGATCGCCAACCAGATGGAGAAGCTGCTCGCCGCCGACGTCCTCTACGAATCGATCGTGCGGCCGGAAATCGACAGCGTCCTCGCCGACAACGGGATCGCCGGCGACGACGTTCCCGAGAGCACCTACCTGCCGGACACGAAGTGGCTCGACGACGCCGAAGTCGCCTCCGCGCTCGGCAGCGTCGACGGCTCGGCCGGGGGCGAAGCGGAAACGCCCGGTGTGCACGGGCTCGGGCTGGTCGCGGTCAGCGTCAACGGCTCCGAACTTGCCGAAGGGGTGCCGGTCACCGTCAGTGCCGAAGAAGGGGTCGAAGTCGAAGTCCAGGTACAGAACCAGGGCGAATCGGCCGAGAACGGCGTCAGCGTCTCGGTCACCTTCGAAGGCAACACCCTGCAGGGCGACATCCCCAGCATCGAAGCCGGTGAAATCGCGACGGCGGCGATCCCGCTGACGCCGACGCCGAAAGGCGAAGTGACGCTGGAGGTCAACGTCGACGCGGTGCCCGGCGAGAAAGTCACCGACAACAACGAAGCCAGCTACACCCTCGTCGTCGAATAGGGCGGCGCGGTGCGGATCGCCTACCTCGGGCCGGCGGGAACCTTCACCGAGGACGCGCTCGGCGAAGCGGTCGGGGCCACCGATTTCGAGCCGCTGCGGACGGCGACGATCCCCGACGCGATCCTCGCCGTGCAGGGCGGCGCGGCCGACCGGGCCCTGGTCCCGTTCGAGAACTCGATCGAGGGCTCGGTGCGGCCGACCCTCGACGCGCTCGCCTTCGAGACCGAGGCGGTGACGATCGTCGGCGAGCACGACTACCGGGTCCGCGTCCACCTGATCGCCCGCGAGGGGATCGGGGTCGAGGACATCGAGGCGGTGCTCTCGCATCCGCAGCCGCTGGCCCAGTGCGCCCGCTTCCTGCGCGCGGCGCTGCCGGGGATCGAACAGCGCAGCGTCAGCAGCACCGCGGCGGCGGTGCGGATGGTGAGCGAGAGCTCGCGGCCGTGGGCGGCGCTCGGGGCGCGCGCGGCGGCCGGCCTCTACGGCTGCGCACTGCTGCGCGAGGGCGTCGAGGACGAGAGCGACAACGTCACCCGCTTCGTCTGGATCGCCCCGGCCGGGACCGAGCCCGCCGGCGTCGGCCCCTGGAAGACCTCGCTCGTCTTTTCCGAGCTCGGCGAGGATCACCCGGGAGCGCTGGTCGATGCGCTGGCACTGTTCTCCTCGCGGGCGATCAACCTGAGCCGGATCGAGTCGCGGCCGATGCGCCAGGGCCTCGGCCGCTACATGTTCTTCTGCGACCTCGAAGGCAAGCTCGACGACGAGCAGGTCGCGGCGGCGATCGCGGAGCTGCGGACCAAGGCCGAATCGGTGCGGATCCTCGGCACCTACCCGGCCGCCATCTGAGCCGCGCTCGCGGTGAAGCTGCGGCGCCGGGAGACAAATTTCTCGGCTCCAGGCCCTGCCACCCCTACAATTCTCAGCACCATGGCACGCGTCTTGGTCCTCAATGCGACGTATGAGCCGATCAACGTCTGCACGCTGAGACGGGCGGCCGTGCTGCTGCTGAAGGAAAAGGCCGAGCTGCTGGAGCGCCGTGAAGGCGCCCTCCACTCCGAGCACATGGCCCTCGAGCGCCCCGACGTGATCCGCCTCGTCAACTACGTGCGGATCCCCCGCGAGGCCCACCGCCGCAAGATCACCCGCCGCGCCGTTCTCGCCCGCGACTCCTGGACCTGCCAGTACTGCGGCTCGACCAAGTCCGGCCTCACCGTCGACCACGTGATCCCCCGCTCGCGAGGCGGCAAATCCGTCTGGGAGAACATCGTCGCCGCCTGCGCCGCCTGCAACCGCCGCAAGGGCAACCGCCTCCCCCGCGAGATCCACATGCACCCGAAAAACTCCCCGAAGGCTCCGGAGCCGACCGTGTTCATCCAGGTGGCGAGCCCAAGGATCCCCAGTGCCTGGCAGCAGTACTTACCTCAGGCGGCGTAGGTCAGCCGCGCTTTGGGCGCCGACCTGGCTTAGGCCGATCGATATGCACGACTGGTACTGCCTGCTCCTCCCGGACCATCGCGTCTCGATTCCTGGCCCGCCCAAACCGCAGAAGTAGATCCGAGAGAACCGAAGAGTCTTCTTCTGCCGCGAGGATCAGCGCGGCGACCACATCCTTTCGATAGGCCCTTAGCCCGCCGTCTGCCGCCAGGTCGACTAGCCGGTCGAGTCGGCGGCTGACCTGCACTGGCAGGCTGACGCCAATCTGCCTCTCCTCTGAACCTCTCAGGAGTTCGTTTGAGTCGATCTGGTGGCGTTTTGGCATCTTGGTCGGCAGTTATGCTTTAGCTAGTTCATACATATGTTTCGACAACGGTAGGGCTTTGACCTCCGTCCTGCTAGCCTCCGCGCCCGCGCGGTTCTTTGGGAGGAGAATTAGTGCCGCAGCGAAAAGTGAAGCCAGCCATGAAAGCAGAGACTGTTTCAGACCTAGTCCGGATCGTAACGGACCTCGAGGAGGCGACCAAGTCGCTTCCTCTCGATGACCGGCGGGGCTACGAGGATGCCAAGCGGTCAATCGTCGAGGCTCGCTTTCAGGCCGAAGCTCACGAGGGTCCGATCCGCATCCTTTAACGCACCGAGGGGGCAGGGGTGGATCCCTGGACGGATCCTGACACTCATGGATGGTTCCGCCATCCGAAAAGCGACGTGGACTGGGGGGAGCTCGGCGATGAATGCCGAGGGGGGGCCATGTTCGCGCGCGTACTCGATGTCGTAAGGCGGAATCGATGCAAAACGGTTGTTGTGGAGAACCGTTACGTTGATGCGGATTACCGAAGCGATTTCAGCGAGTTCTGGTCGAAGCGTTTCGACTCTCTATCCCCCTTCACGCGAAGGGTCCACTTCTTCAGAGCCCACATTGACGAGGGTGATTTTCACGAGTTACCCGCGCGGGTAAAGCGAGGGTACTTGGGGTACAGCGTACTCCGTCCCAGTCCCCACAAAGATGGCCGGGTCGGGCGGACGCTCCTTGCTCCTCCTCCGCGACTACGGGAAGCAACCCTTGCGGCCATAGAGGACGAGGTGTCCCTTTTCGGTAACCGATTGACGGTCCGTGGCACTCCTTATCTTGAGCAGGATGGTGAGTTCCTTCGCTGCGCTCACGCAGCTATTTGGGGATGTCACTACAGCGCGCATCGGCGCGGCCTCGTTGGTCGAAAACTGACGGCGGATCTTGCGGACCTTGCGCCTCGGGTTTTATCCGCCGATCGGGCACTGCCTTCGCCAGGAATGACTCTTGAGCAAGTTCAGGCGGTACTAGACGCCACTGGGCAACCCGCCCTCCGATACATGCTCAACCAACTTCCCAACGTCCCGGGCGTGGAGATACCCACTCCGACCTTCAGGCCGAACGGACACCCAGAACCGCCAGGGCGCTGGGATACGCGCATATTTAGTGTGATCTGCCGGTATCTGAACTCCGGTTTTCCCGTCATGGTCGTCAACTCAGGCCATGGCTTCAATCTGGTTGGCTGGTTCGAGAGCCAAGGCCGGATTCGGTTTATTGCCTGCGATGACCAGCGCGGTCCGTACGAGGTGATTGATTCTCCGTTTACGGACCACCGTGCGCCGTGGCTGGCCATCATGGTTCCCCTTCCCCCAAAGGTGTATCTCAGCGGAGAGATGGCCGAGGCATGGGGTCATGAGACCTTCCGAGCGTTCGGCTTCCCCCCAGCACCCGCCAGTTGGCAGACGCTTCAGGAAGCCTTGGGAACCGCTCCAAAGGGCATTAGCTTGCGAACGTTTTTGCGCGACAGTCGGGTCTACAAGGAGAATCTCTTGCTCCAAGGCAGGGACCCAGCGGCGGTGCAGGCGCTGCGGTTTGCGCGGCTTCCGCACTACGTTTGGGTAGTGGAGGCCCATGACCGTTCAAGGCGCCAAGCCAACGAACCTTCGGTCATTGGTGAGGTGTTGTTCGATCCCAACTCAAGCGATCATGTACACCGGGAGCCCCGAAGGGACGGCCTCTCGATGCCTGGCTTGACGGTAGTAACTCCTCCTGATGGGGCGGCGCCAGTGCCAGTCGCTACTGCAGAGCGGTCCTGGCGCTCACATCTATTGCTCTGAGCGCCAGATAGGTGAGAGCCATTGGTCCGCTCGTCCACGTCGACTGTTCCTCGGGTGCGGAACGCCGAAGACGGCGCTGAAAGGGGCGGTACGTGGTGGAGCCGGGGAGTTAGGTCCGAATGAGGCTCTACAACTCGTTGCATATGTCGGCCGCCGCCAGGCGGCGTCTCAGTTGCACCGGCTCCGCCGGTGTCGCCTCAGGCGGACCTACTCCCCGGCTCCGTCTTCAGCCGCCCCGTCCACCGCGGGCGGTTCATCCGCCGGTGGATCCGTGAGCGGCACTTCGTCGCTGCTCGACTCGACCACGAGGGCGACGGCGCTGACTCGGTCGTCGTCCTTGATGTTCATCACCCGCACGCCCTGGGTCGATCGGCCCATCTCGGAAATGCCGCTGACCGAGGTGCGCTGGACCATTCCGTTCTGAGAGATGAAGAGCAGCTCCTGGTGCTCGCCGACGATCAGGGCGCCGGCGAGGCCGCCCTTTTTCTCGGTGAGCCGCGCGGTCAGCACGCCTTTCGTGCCGCGTCCCTTGATCGGGTACTCGGAGACCGGCGTGCGCTTGCCGTAGCCGTTCTCGGTGACGACGAACAGCTCGGTGTCGTTGCGGGCGATGTCCATCGCGAGGACGCGGTTGTCCTTGCCCGCGACGTTCATGCCTTTGATCCCGCTGGTGTCACGACCCATCGGCCGCACCAGTTCCTCCGAGAAGCGCGAGGCGTGGCCGGAGTGGGAGACCATGAGGATGTCGTCTTCGCCTGAGGTGAGCCGGACCTGGACCAGCTCGTCGCCGTCGCGGACCTTGATCGCGATGATCCCGTCGGCGCGGATCGGCGTGTTGTAGGCGAGGAACTCGGTCTTCTTGATCAACCCTTTGGCGGTGGCGAAGGCGAGGTACTTGTTCTCTTTGAAGTCACGGGTCGGGATCACTGCCATGACCGTCTCGCCTTCGCGCAGCGGCAGCAGGTTCTTCAGCGAGCTGCCTTTCGCCGTCCGCTGACCCTCCGGCAGCTCGTAGACCTTGAGCCGGTAGATCTTGCCGCGGTTGGTGAAGAAGAGCAGGTAGTCGTGCGTCGAGCAGATGTGGAGATGGGCGATGTAGTCGTCTTCTTTGAGGTTCATCCCCATCACGCCGACACCGCCGCGGTGCTGCTGGCGGTAGGTGGCCAGCGGCAGGCGCTTGACGTAGCCGGAGGCGGTCAGTGAGATCACCATCTGCTGGTCGGCGATCATGTCCTCGATGCCGACGTCGCCCTCGAAGTGGGCGAGTTCGGTGCGGCGCTCGTCGCCGTAGGACTCGACTATTTCGGCCAGCTCGTCCTTGACCAGGGCCATCACTTTCGCCTCGTCGCCGAGGATCGCGCGCAGCTCGCCGATCCGCTCCATCAGGTCGGCATGCTCGGCCCGGACTTTGTCGGCCTCGAGCGCCGTCAGGCGCTGCAGGCGCATGTCGAGGATCGCCTGCGCCTGCTCGCGCGAGAGCTCGAATTTCTCGATCAACCCGTCGCGGGCATCGTCGGGGTCGCTGGATGCGCGGATCAGTTTGATCACCGCGTCGAGGTTGTCGAGCGCGACCAGCAGCCCCTCGAGGATGTGGGCGCGGGCCTCGGCCCGCCGCAGTTCGAACTGGGTGCGGCGGGTGACGACTTCGCGCTGGTGATCCACGTAGTGGTGGATCAGCTCCAGCAGGCTCAGCGTCTTCGGGACGCCGTCGACCAGGGCCACCATGTTGGCCCCGAAGGTCGTCTGCATCGCGGTTTTCTTGTAGAGGTTGTTGAGGACGACTTTCGCCGGTGGCCCGCCGCGCTTGAGCTCGATCACCAGGCGCATGCCGGATCCGTCGGTCTCGTCACGGAGGTCGGAGATGCCCTCCAGTTTCTTGTCGCGGACGAGGTCGGCGATCTTGGTCACCAGGCCGCCGTCGCCGAGCTTCTTCACGGTGAACGGGAGCTCGGTGACGATGATCGCCTCCTTGCCCCCCTTCAGCGGCTCGACGTGGGCGCGGGCGCGGACCCTGATGCTGCCGCGGCCGGAGGCGTAGGCGTCGCGGATGCCCTCGCGGCTCATGATGCCGCCGCCCGGGAAGTCGGGTCCCTTGACGTGCGCCATCAGGCCCTCGAGGTCGATCGCCGGGTCGTCGATGTAGGCGGCGACCGCGCCGGCCACCTCGCGCAGGTTGTGCGGCGGGATGTTGGTCGCCATCCCGACCGCGATCCCGGAGGTGCCGTTGACGAGCAGGTTGGGGAAGCGGGCCGGCAGGACCAGCGGCTCCTGGGTCGATTCGTCGTAGTTGGGGCCGAAGTCGACGGTGTCGGCGTCGATGTCGCGCAGCAGCTCGGTCGCGAGCCGGGTCAGGCGCGCCTCCGTGTACCGCATCGCGGCGGCTGGGTCGTCGTCGATCGAGCCGAAGTTGCCCTGCCCGTCGACCAGCTGGTAGCGCAGGGAGAAGTCCTGCGCCATCCGCACCAGGGTGTCGTAGATCGCCGAGTCGCCATGGGGGTGGTACTTGCCCATGACCTCGCCGACGATGAAGGCGCACTTTCGGTAGGGACGGGTCGGCTGCAGGCCGACGTCGTGCATCGCGTAGAGGACGCGACGATGGACCGGCTTGAGGCCGTCGCGAGCGTCCGGCAGCGCGCGGCCGACGATCACGCTCATCGCGTAGTCGAGATACGACGAGCGCATCTCCTTCTCGAGCTCGCGCTCCTCGATCCGGCCAGTAAGAGCGTCCAATGCCATCAGCTATTCACCTCGTGAGCGGGTTGTCCGTCAATCAAACGGGCGCGAAAACCAAGCAGGTCGGTGGACGCAGGGAGCGAGGTGAGGGGAGCGCACTCCAGTGCGTGACCCGATCCGAGCGACCGAGGACGCCGAGATGCGCCGGTTTGCAGCGTCCGTTCAGACGTCAAGGAACTTGACCTCTTTGGCATGCGCCTCGATGAACTCGCGGCGCGGGGCCACCTGGTCGCCCATCAGCATCGAGAAGATCTGGTCGGCGGCGGTGGCGTCTTCCAGCGTCACCCGGGCGAGGGTGCGGCTGGCCGGGTCCATCGTCGTCTCGCGCAGCTGGTCGGCGTTCATCTCGCCGAGTCCCTTGAAGCGGGTCAGCTGGACGCCGTGGCGGGCCAGCTCCAGAACCGCCCCGCGCAACGCTTGGAACGAGAGGGCGACGTTGCGACGACCGCCGAACTCGATCTCGAAGGGCGGCCTGCCCACCTGCTTGAGCAGCGCCTCGTGGACCTCGACGAACTTGCGGTAGTCGTGGTGCGCGAACAGCGCCGCCGGCAGCCGGTGCGTCCGCGCCAGGCCGCTGCGGCGTTCGATCGCCTTCACGACCAGCAGCTCGTCGTCGGCCTGCATCACCTCGGTGTCGAACGGCGCGTTCTCCGCCGCTTTGCCGGCGAGCAGCGTCTTCGCCGCGCCGACGGTGGCGATGCCTTCGTCCAACAAGTTCGATTCCTCGAGGAAGCGGACGACCTCGCCGCCGAACTCGGCCTGCAGCGACGACCCCCAGCCCTCGTACTCCTTCGAGCGCCGCACGTATGCCTGCCAGCGGCTCGAGGTCAGTTTCTTGGTAGTGCCGCCGGCGTCGGTCAATGCGAAGTCTTCGAGTTTGTCGCGCAGCAACAGCTCCTCGAGTTCGGACTCGCGCTCGAGGTAGGTCTCCTGGTTGCCCTGTTTCACGCGGTACAACGGCGGTTTGGCGATATAGACGTAGCCGTGCTCGATCAGCTCCGGCATCTGCCGGTAGAGGAAGGTGAGGACGAGGGTGCGGATGTGGGCGCCGTCGACGTCGGCGTCGGTCGCCATCACGATTTTGTGGTACCTGGCGCCCTCGATGTTGAACTCGTCGTGGACGCCGGTGCCGATCGCCGTGATCAGGGCCTGGATCTCGTTGTTGGCGAGGACCTTGTCGATCCGGCTCTTCTCGACGTTGATGATCTTGCCGCGCAGCGGCAGCACCGCCTGCGTGTTGCGGTCGCGGGCCTGCTTGGCGGAGCCGCCGGCTGAGTCACCCTCGACCACGAAGATCTCGGCCAGGCTCGGGTCCTTGACGGTGCAGTCGGCGAGCTTGCCCGGCAGCGTCGAGTTCTCCAGCGCCGACTTGCGCGTCAGGTCGCGGGCCTTGCGCGCGGCGGCGCGGGCCCGGGAGGCATCGATCGCCTTCATGATCACCCGGCGGGCGTCGGCCGGGTTCTCCTCCAGGTACTCGGCCAGCTTGCGGTTGACGATCTCCTCGACCAGGCCCCGGATCGGCGGGTTGCCGAGTTTGGTCTTGGTCTGGCCCTCGAACTGGGGGTCGTGGAGCTTGACCGAGATCACCGCGGTCAAGCCCTCGCGCACATCCTCGCCGGCGAGGTTCTCGTCTTTTTTCTCTTTCAGCAGACCTTTGTTGCGGGCGTAGGCGTTCAACGTCCTGGTCAGGGCCGAGCGGAATCCGGAGAGGTGGGACCCGCCCTCGTGGGTATTAATGTTGTTGGCGAAGCTGAAGATCGACTCCTGGTAGGAGTTGTTCCACTGCATCGCGATCTCGACCTGGCCCTCCTCTTTGCCGCCCTCGAAGTAGATGACCTTTTTGTGCACCTCGTCCTTGTTGGCGTTGAGGTGGCGGACGAAGTCCTCGATCCCGCCCTCGTACTGGAAGGTGACGCTGTTGGTCTCACCGCGCTCGTCGATCAGCTCGATCTTCAAGCCGCGGGTGAGGAAGGCGGTCTCGCGCAGGCGCTCGACCAGGGTCTGGTAGTCGAACTCGACCTCTTCGAAGATCTCACCGTCGGGCAGGAAGGTGATCGAGGTGCCGTGCTCCTTGCTCGCCTCGCCCTTGCTGAGGTCGTTCTGCGGTTTGCCCCGCTCGTAATCCTGCGACCAGACGTGGCCGTCGGTCTTGATCTGCAGGTGCAGCCGTTCGGAGAGCGCGTTGACGACGGAGACGCCGACGCCGTGCAGGCCGCCGGAGACCTTGTAGCCGCCGCCGTCCCCGAACTTGCCGCCGGCGTGGAGGACGGTGAGCACGACCTCGGCCGCGGGCCGGCCCTCCTTCTCCATCGTCCCCACCGGGATCCCGCGGCCGTTGTCCTCGACCGTGCAGGAGTTGTCGGGGTGCAGGGTGACGCGGACGCTGTCGCAGTGCCCGGCGAGCGCCTCGTCGACGGAGTTGTCGACCACCTCGTAGACGAGATGGTGAAGCCCGCGCGGGCCGGTCGAGCCGATGTACATGCCGGGACGTTTGCGAACCGCTTCCAGACCCTCGAGGACGGTGATGTCGGCAGCGCCATAGGAGGCGTCCGTCTTCGAGGTGTTGGCGTTGTTCTCAGGCAAAGAGTCCCTTCCGGTTGACACAGAAAGCCCCGACGCCTGGACTCGATCCAGACCGGCCGGGGCTCATACGCGAGTTGCCATAAGAATACCAGTTGAGGCCTGTGCATAACTGGACAGCTTGAAGCGTTTTCCCTGCAAATCGTGGAAAAAGCTTTACGTCGAAGTGTCCTTTTGGAGGCGAAACTTGAGCGCGCGGGGGGCGCTCTCCCCCAACTCGGCCCCGAGCCGCTCCAGAAGCTGGTTCTGCATCAGGTCCAACTCCTGCGCCCAGACGCTGTCGGTGACCTCGATCGTCAGCGTCCCGGCGCGTTCGGAGACCGGCGTCGCGGCCGCCGCCAGCTGCGGTCCCACGGTGCTCGCCCAGGCGCCCTGGACCGCCGCCAGACCGGTCTTCGGCGCCACCATCTCACGGGCGGCGCGGAACGCCTCGGCGGCCTCCCGTGGTGCCCGGCGACGGCTCATGCCGCCGCCACGTCGACGTCGGCCAGATGCGGTGGTGGCATCCGCACGACCGCGCCCAGGGCGGGGGCGGGCAGCGACTCCTCGTCGGCGGCGGTGATCAGCGCTTGCCCCCCCCGAGCGAGGCGCTCGACCAAGCGCTCGCGACGGCCGGGATCGAGCTCGCTCATGACGTCGTCGAGTAGCAGCAGCGGAGTGACCAGGCGCGCTGCCAGCAGCACCTCGCGCTCGGCAAAGAGCAGCGCCAACAGGCCGGCGCGCTGCTGGCCCTGGGAGCCGTAGCGCCGCAGCGAACGAGAGGCGGCCTCGAGCTTGAGCTCGTCCAGGTGCGGTCCCCAGGAGCTGCGGCCGAGCTTGACGTCGGCGTCCCGGCGCTCCTCCAGCCCGGCCTGGATCGCCTCGGCGGCGCCCTCGGCTCGCGGGGCGAAGATCAACCTCGCGTCGTCGAGACCGAGGTCGAAGGCGGCCTCGGTGAACGGCGCCGCCAGCTCCGCGACCGCCTCCGCGCGGGCCTCGATCAGAGGCGCGGCGGCGGCGGCGAGGCCCGCGTCCCAGATGTCGAGGTCGGCAGGGTTGCCATAGCCAGCGCCAAGCCGGGCGAGCAGCGCGTTGCGCTGGGCCAGCGCCTGGCCGAAATGCTTGCGCAGTTCCGAGCGCGCCGGCCAGCGAGCGGCGATGAAGCCATCGAGGTGGGCGCGGCGCTCGGCCGGCGGTCCCTTGACCAGGCTGAGGCGGTCGGGGGCGAAGACGGCGACGGGCGGCCGGTTGCGCGCCAGCGTCGCCGGGTCGGCGGGGCTGCCGTCGAGCAGGTGACGCCGCCCCTCGCTGCGGCTGACCGAGGCGAGCAGCCGCCTCTCCAAGCCGTCTTCGTCGCGGATCGTCGCCTCGGCGCGGGCCAGGGAGCCGCCGAAGGGGATCAGGTCGCGGCGGTCGGAGGTACGAAAGGAGCGGCCGGTGAGAGCGAAGTAGAGCGCCTCGACCAAGTTGGTCTTGCCGATCCCGTTGGGCCCGACGACGCTGACGATGCCGGGGTCGAGCTCGACCCTTACCCGCTCGAGGCTGCGCAGCGGCCGCGCTTCGATCGCGGTGACGAGCACGCGCCCGGCACCTCAGCTGGCCGGCCGCGCGGCCATCAGACGTTGAGCCGGATCGGCATCACCAGGTAGCGGAAGTCTTCGCCCTCGACCGGCTGCAGCAACCCCGGCCGCAGCGGTGAGATCAGCCGCAGCAGCACCTCGTCGCCCTCGACGCTCTCGATTCCCTCCTTGAGGAACTCGGGGTTGAAGCCGATCTCCAAAGGCTCGCCGTCGAAGGCGGCCGGCATCGTCTCGGTCGCGTCGCCGACGTCGGGCGTCTCCGCCGCGATGGTCAGCTCGCCGCTCGAGAACGAGAGCCGCAGCGGCGCGTTGCGCTGCGCCAGTTGGCTGACCCGGCGAGCGACGTCGAGAAAGTCCGGACGCGGCAGGCGGACGTCGTGCTCGTAGGACTCCGGCAGCAACTGTCGAAAGTTGGGGAACTGGCCCTCGATCAGCCGCGTGGTGAGGGTGATCGAGCCTGCCTCGAAGATCGCCTGATTGGACTGCAGCCAGATTCGCGTCGCCTCCGCTCCCTCGGAGGCAAGGATCCGGCCCAGCTCGCGCAGCGCCCGCGCCGGAATGTTGGCCTCGATCTCGCCGCCGAGCTCCTGCTCGAGCTCGGTCCGTTTGACCGCCAGCCGGTAGGAGTCGGTGGCGACCATCGTCATCTCTTTGCCGGAGGCGGTTACGAAGACGCCGGTGAGGACGGGGCGCATGTCGTCCCGCGACGCCGCCCGGGCGACCAGGTCGATGCTCGCTTCCAGAGCCGGCGCCGGGATCGTCAGGCTCGTCTCCTCACCGGTGCTCGGCAGCTTCGGGAAGTCCTCGGCGGGGAGGACGCGCAGATGGAAGCTGGAGCTGCCGCTGCGGATCTCGACGTCCTGCTGGGACTCGCGCGATTCGACTTCCACTTTCTGATCGCCCAGCGAGCGCGCCACTTCAGCCAGCAGCCGGCCCGGCAGCAACACCGTGCCGGCGCTCTCCACCTCGGCGGCGAGGTTCGTCTGCAAACCGAGGTCGAGATCGGTGGCGGCGAGCGTCAGCCCGTCCTCGCCCGCGGTGAGGAGAACGCCTGACAGGGCCTGAGTGGCAGCGCGGGTAGAAACCGCTCTGGAAACGATCGAGAGCTTGGAGACGAGTTCTTCTCGGTTGGTCGTGAGCTTCAAGTGATTGATGCCTTCTTGAGTTGGATTAGGACCTGTGGAAAAGGCTGGAGATCGAGACGATTCGGCCTGGTGCCGCGGTTTGCACCCTGTGGGAGTGGCTGTGGGAAATGGCGATTCTTGCACCGACACCGGCCATCAGGCGGAACCACGGGCCGGGTTGTGGATAGCTCCGCGTAACTCCTGGACACGGGCGGCAAGGCTGGCGTCGTCGTCGATGCCCGCCTCGACCCGCCGCAGCGAGTTGAGCACGGTGGAGTGATCGCGCCCCCCATAGAGGCGACCGATCTGCGGCAGCGAGAGGTCGGTCATCTCGCGAGTCAGGTAGATCGCCACCTGCCGGGCCCGCAGCGGGGTAGCGGCACGGCTGGAGCCGACGAGCTCGGCGCGGGAGATGCCGAAGCCCTCGGCGACCCGTTGCTGGATCTCCTCGGCGGAGGTCGCGGCGGCCGAACGGGTCTGCGGGATCACCTCGGCGATCAGCTCGGAGCTGAGCGGCCGGGCCATCAGCGAGGCGTGGGCGATGACGCGAGTCAGGGCGCCGTGGAGTTGGCGCACGTTGGCGTCGATGCGATGGGCGAGCTCGGCGAGGGCGCCGGTATCGGCGATCTCGACCCCGGCCTCCTCGACCAGGCGCCGCAGCACGGTCAGCCGGGTGGTCAGGTTGGGCGGGTCCATCGGCACCGTCAGGCCCCACTCGAAGCGGTCGCGCAGACGACTGGCAAGGGTCGAGAGCTCGCTGGGGATGCGGTCGGCGGAGAGGACCAGCTGGCTGCCCGACTCATACAGCGCGTTGAAGGTGTGGAAGAACTCCTCCTCGGTCGCCGCCTTGCCCTCGAGGAACTGAACGTCGTCGATGAGGAGAACGTCGATGTCGCGATAGCGCGCCTTGAAGCCTTCGGTGCCGGTCGACTTGAGGGCCGCGACGAACTCGTTGGTAAACGACTCGGCGGTGGTGTAGCGGACGCTCAGGGCGGGGGCGTTGGCCTCTAGGTAGTTGGCGATCGCGGCCAGCAGGTGGGTCTTGCCGAGGCCGGGAGGACCGTGGAGGAAGAGCGGGTTGTAGGCCTCGGACGGAGCCTCGGCGACGGCCAGGGCCGCACCGTGCGCGAGCCGGTTGCCGGGCCCGATCACGAAGCGGTCGAAGGTGTAGTTGGGGTTGAGCTGGACGCCCCCGCCCGCGGACGTGTCCCTGCTGCCCCCCCGCGGCGTCGCGAAGCTGACCCGCCGCAGCGGTCCGCCGGAATCGGCCAGCGCTTCCGCGATCAAAGAGGCGTAGCGACGCTCGGCCCAGGCCCGGACCCGCTCCTCGGTGGCGGTCAGGTAGAGCGTGTCGCCAGCGGCGCCGGCGACGCTGAGAGGCTCGAACCAGATCCGGTAGGTCGACTCCGGCACCGAGGTCCGCAGTCGCTTCTGAGTCGCCCGCCAGAGGGCGTCGAGATCTTGGTTTGAGGGGTCATCAGGCACTCGGTTGGCGACCATAGCGGCGTGCCTGGTGCCGGATCCCGGCCGGGTCGCAAATCCCGCAGAAAAGATTTCAGGCCGGCGTACGTATACTTCGCGAGCCCATGAAGCGGACCTATCAGCCGAAGAAGCGCAAGCGCGCAAAAACCCATGGCTTCCGAGCCCGGATGAGCACGCGTGGCGGACGCGCGATCCTCTCGCGTCGCCGGCGCAAAGGGCGCAAGCGCCTCACTCCGTAGATGGCGTCGAAGCGACGGCGCCTGTCGCGCAGCGGCGAGTTCGACCGCGTCTATCGCGACGGTTCATCCCATGCGACCCGCTACCTCGTCCTCTACACCTTCCCTCGCCGTGACGAAGGGACGGACGACGTGAGGCTGGGAGTCTCGGTCAGCCGCAAGGTTGGCGGCTCCGTCGAGCGCAACCGCGTCAAGCGCGCCCTGCGCGAGGCCTTCTGGGCGCTCTCGGACCGGTTGCCCGAGCGCCACGACTTCGTCATCGTCGCCCGCTCGGAGATCAACGACCTGATCGACCGCGAAGGGCCGGCCGGCATCACCCTGAGCCTGGAAGAGGCTCTGGCAGGCGCTTCGCCGCAGGAGCGTTCCACGTGAAACGGATCGTCCTGGCTCCGGTGCGGGCCTATCAGCGCTGGATCTCCCCCGCCCGCCCGCGGCGCTGTCGCTACGAGCCGACCTGCTCCGCCTACGCGGTTGAGGCGGTCGAGCGCTTCGGTGTCCTCCGCGGCCTGATTCTCGCCAGCTACCGCCTGGTCCGCTGCAACCCCTTCAACCACGGCGGTTTCGACCCGGTGCCCGCCCGCTTCACCTTGCGCGGCCTCGGGCACATTCATCCCGCCGAGTACCACGGTGAGGCGAAGGTCTGATGCAGCTGCCTCTCGCCATTCAGCTCGCGCCGCAGTTCCTGGTCGACATCGCCGACAAGATCCTCGTCTTCTTCCACGACTCGGTCGGCGTCTCCTGGGGCTTCTCGATCGTCCTGCTGACGGTCTTGATGCGGACGCTGCTGATCCCGCTGACCTACAAACAGCTCAAGGGCATGCGGGCGATGCAGGCCCTGCAGCCGCAGATCAAAGAGCTGCAGGCCAAATACAAAAACGACAAACAGCGCATGCAGCAGGAAATGATGCGCTTTTACAAAGAGAACAAAGTCAACCCCTTTGCCTCTTGCATCCCGCTGCTGGCGCAGCTGCCGGTCTTCATCACCCTCTTCTACGTCCTCCAGCACGACCTTCGCGAGGACATCTGCGGCCAGACCGCCAAGTCCTGCGGGGAGTTCGCGGTCCAGGAGGGCCACAGCGCGGGTTTCTTCGGCGAAAGCTTCCTCTTCGTCGTCGACCTGACGGCGAAGGCGACCGGCCCGGAACTGATCGCGCTCCTGGTCATCTACGTCGTCACCCAGCTGACCTCGGGGCTGATCATGTCCGTCACCGCCGACAAATCGCAGCGCATGATGATGTTCCTGCTGCCGCTGATCTTCGTCCCCTTCGTGATCAACTTCCCGGCCGGTCTGCTCGTCTACTGGATCGCGACCAACCTCTGGACGATCGGCCAGTCGATCGTGATCCAGAAAGTGATCCCGGCCCCGGTAGCGGCGACGCCGGCGGGGGCCGCGGCTATCGCGGAGTCGAAGCCGCCGCCCAAACCGCCGAAGAAAAAGAAGCGGAAGCGGTAGGAAGTCGGCAGTCGGAGCTTGAGGGAGCCGGGCGGGTCCCTTCGCTTAACTTTTTGCAGGTCGCCTCCAGCCGTCCGAGTTGGGTGGCGCCCAAAAAGTGCAAGACGCTTCGGGACCCACCCGGCTCCCTGATGCACAGCGAGCTTCCTTGTTCCTTAGATACGGCTCTCTCGCGGAGGGACTACGGGACTCGGTGGGTTAGCCGCGGGGGCGGTTCTTGGCTACGCCGGGGCGTCTGGGGAGGTTGGAGGGGGTGGGGCCGGACTTCGTTATGACGTGGAGGTGGCGGTGCTTGGACCCGGCTTGGCCGCCGACGTCCAAGACTTGCTGCGGGGCCATGGCTAGCGACTCTGAAGCGCGTTGCAGCTGGGATTCCTCGTCTTCGTTGCGTTTTCCCTTCCAGGCTACGAGGGTTCCGTTTGGCTTCAGGAGGGGGCTGGCGAGCTCGGCCAGGGTCGAGAGGCGGGCTACGGCTCGGGCGGTGACCACGTCGTAGGACTCGCGGCCTCCTGCTTCCGCCCACTCCTCGGAGCGGGCGTTGAGGACGGTGGCGTTGGCGATCCCCGCGGCCTCGGTCGCGCGCCTCATGAAGTCGCACTTGCGGCCGACCGACTCAATCAGGTCGACCTGCGCATCGGGTAGCGCCACCGCCAGCACCAGGCCGGGGAAGCCGGCGCCGGCGCCGACGTCGGCGATCCGGCTGGCGCCGCGCAGGGCGGGGACGTCGAGGCCGGTGAGGCTGTCCTCGACGTGGACCTTCCAGGCCCGCTGGTCGACCACGGAGCTGACCGAGGCCCGCTCTTCGCCGAGCAGCGCGAGGACGATCTCCAGGGCCTTGCGCCCACCTTCATCGAGCGCCGGCACGCGCTCCCCGCTCACTCGGAGACGAGCGGGGCGACGACCACGCAGCGGTTGGGCTCGTCGCCCTCGCTGTAGGTCTCGACCCCGGCGCGGCCCTTGAGCCGCTCGTGCACGACGCGACGCTCCTGGGCGCTCATCGGGTCCATCTCGACCACCCGGTTGCTGCTCAGGGCCTGCTCGGCGGCGCGGTCGGCGCGGCCCTCGAGGGTCTCGCGTCGGCGCTCGCGGTAGCCGGCGGCGTCGACGATCACCCGCTTGCGCTCGCGCAGGCCGCGGAAGGCCGCCTGGTAGCAGAGCAACTGCAGGGCATCGATCGTCTGGCCTCTTTTGCCGATCAGCAGGCCGTAGTCGGCGCTGCCCTTGACGGTGACCGCGATGCGGTCCTCGTCCTCCTCGACCTCGACGTCGCCATCCAGGTCGAGCTCATCGAGCACACCCTCGACCAGCTCGCGGGCGCGCTCTGCGGGGTCGTCGGGCCAGTCGGCGGACTCAGACACGGCCCGCAGGCTATCCGACCTCTCGCCAGCGCGCGCGGATAACTAGGGTGGCCCGGACATGGGCAAGGTCTACGCGGTGGCTAACCAGAAGGGCGGTGTCGGCAAGACGACTACCGCGGTCAACCTCGCTTCCTGTGCGGCGGCGGTGGGTCAGCAGACGCTTCTGGTCGATCTCGACCCCCAGTGCAATGCGACCGTGGCGCTCGGCGGCCAGAAGGAGGCACACCCCTCCTCCTACGACTGCCTGACCGGCGAGGACTCGGTTGCCGCTGCGGCTCGTCCCGCCGGGCCGGACAACCTGTGGTTGGTCCCGGCCAGCCGCGATCTCGCCGGCGCCGCGGTCGAGCTGCCGCGCATCGAGGGCTCGGAGACTCGCCTGCGCGAGCGCCTCGGCCCTGTTCGCGAGCGCTTCGCGGTCACCCTGCTCGACTGCCCCCCTTCGCTCGGCCCGGTCAGCGTCAACGCGCTAACCGCCGCCGACCGCGTCATCGTTCCGGTTCAAGCCGAGTACCTGGCGCTGGAGGGCCTGGTTCAATTCCTCGAGACCCTGGGGATGATCAGGCAGCAGTTGAACCCCCAGCTGGAGGTGTCGGGCTTGCTGATCACCATGTACGACGAGCGCACCAGACTTGCCCAGGACGTCGAGTCCGAGCTCCGCCGCCACTTCGGCGAGATGGTCTTCGAGACCGTGATCCCGCGCAGCGTGCGCGTCGCCGAGTCGCCGAGTTATGGTCTGCCGGTGACCGAGCACGCCCCAGGCTCCCGCGGCGCGATCGCCTATCAGGCGCTCTCCAAGGAGCTTGCCAGCCGTGGCTAGCGGCACCAAACGCGGCATCGGCCGCGGCCTTTCGGCGATCCTCCCGGAGGTCGAGAGCAGCACCGCCGGCGAGTTGCGCGAGCTGCCGGTCGAGCTGATCAAGCCGAACCCCGGCCAGCCGCGGACCAACTTCGAGCCCGAGGCCCTCGCTGCCCTGGCCGCCTCGATCGAGGCCAGCGGCGTGGTGCAGCCGCTCCTCGTCCGGCCTCTCCACGACGGCAGCTACGAGCTGGTTGCCGGCGAGCGTCGCTGGCGGGCCGCCCAGCAGGCAGGGCTCGAGAAAGTGCCGGCGGTGGTCCGCGACCAGGAGGAGGCGGAGCGGCTGCAGGCGGCGCTGATCGAGAACATGGTCCGCGAGGACCTCAACCCGGTCGAGGAGGCACGTGCCTGCTCAGCCCTGATCGAGGACCTCGGCCTGACCAAAGAGGAGCTGGCGCGCCGGGTCGGCCGCAGCCGCCCCGCGATCTCCAACCTGATCCGCCTGCTGGAGCTACCCGATGAGACGCTCGGTCAGCTGCAATCGGGAGAGCTCAGCGAGGGCCACGGGCGGGCCCTGCTCGGCGCTCAGGGCAATGATGTCCGCCGCCGACTCGCGCGCGACGCCGTACGTGGCGGTTGGTCGGTTCGCGAAACCGAGAGCAGGGTTCGGCTGGCCAGCCAGCCAAGATTGAAAAAGCATCCCGATCCGATCGATCCCGACGAAGTCGAGGCGCTCGAAGCGGCGGGAGACGCACTCGAGTCGGCGCTCGGCCACGAGGTCAAGGTCAAGCCTCGCAAAGACGGGTTCTCGGTCGAGTTGCGCTTCGACGACGTCGCCGAAGCGCACGCGCTGGCGCGGACGCTGCGACGCCGCGGCTGAGCACCGATCCCGGCTCGCGGTCCGTCGCTATCATCGCCGTCCGCGGGCGATTAGCTCAGTTGGTTAGAGCGCGTCTCTGATAAGGACGAGGTCCCTGGTTCGAATCCAGGATCGCCCACTCGGCCCCGTAGACTTCATGGCCCCAATCCACGGTCGGGAGCTCCTCTTGCAGCAGATGCAGATCTACGGTGTCAGCTTCGACATGGTCGGCAAGCAGCCGATCGTGTTGCTGAAGACCGTCGACGGCAACCGCTTCCTCCCGATCTGGATCGGCCACCCGGAGGCGGCGGCGATCCTGATGAAGCTGCAGGGCGCCTCGACCCCGCGGCCGATGACCCACGACCTGCTCTCGGACATGCTCGAGAACCTCGACGCGAAATGCGAGCGGGTCTCGGTTACCGAGCTGCGCGACAACACCTTCTACGCCTCGATCACGGTCTCCGTCAACGGCTCCGAGGTCGAGATCGACTCGCGTCCCTCCGACGCCCTCGCCCTCGCGGTTCGCGTCTCGGCCCCGATCTTCGCGGCCGAGGAGGTGATCGAGGAGTCGGCGATCGAGTTCGAGCACGAGGTCGAGGACACCGAGGAGGTCGTCGACAAGTTCAAAGAGTTCCTCGATGAGGTCACCCCGGAAGACTTTGCTTCGGGGGACAGTTAGGCGGGAGATCCCGGGAGGGGGCTTCGCTTAACTTTTTCGAGTTCGGCGACGGCCGTCCGAGTTTGGGGCTCGCGAAAAAGTGCAAGACGCTTCGCCCCCTCCCGGGATCTCCCGACGAGCGGATCCCTCAGATGCAAGGCATACGGGGTGGCTCTCTCGCGGAATAGATGGGCGCGAGCTGCAAGGGTGAGGGGCGGACTAGGCGGTAGCTGGCTTCGGCGCGAGGTCGAGGATGCGTTCGACCAGCTGCTCGAAGGAGAGGCCGGCGGCCTCGGCGGCTTGGGGGAGCAGGCTGGTGTCGGTGAGGCCGGGGATCGCGTTGGCCTCCAGCACCCAGGGACCGTCGGCGGCGAGGATCACGTCGACCCGCGCGAAGCCGGTGCAGCCCAACGCCCGGTAGGTGCCGAGCGCCGCCTCGACCACCGCCCGTTCCTCGCCCTCGTCGAGCTCGGCGGGGCAGACGAAGCGGGTGCGGCCGATCTCGTAGCGGGCTTCGAAGTCGTAGCGGTCGCCCTCGGCCGGCAGCGCCTCGACCACCGGCAGCGCCTCGTCGCCGAGCACGCTGACCGCCAGCTCGCGACCGTCGACGAAGCGCTCGAGGACGACACGATCGTCGTAGCTGAAGGCGGAGACCAGCGCCTGCGGAACCTCGCCCGCCGCCCCGGCGAACTTGATGCCGAGCGAGGAGCCACCGCGGCTCGGCTTCACCACCAGCGGGAAGCCGAGATTGCTCTCCAGCTCCGCCAACGCGTCGGCGGCGCCGAGTTCGCGGAAGGCGGCCTGGTTGAAGGCGAACCAGTCGGGGGTCGAGATGCCGGCCTCGCGGATCGAGTGCTTGGCCTGGGACTTGTCCATGCAGCGGGCGCAGGAGGCGGCGCCCGGCCCGGTGAAGGGGATGCCGAGGATCTCCAGCAGCTCCTGGGCGGTGCCGTCCTCGCCGCCGATTCCGTGCATGGCGACGAAGGCGACGTCGGGTGGCTCGGCAACCAGCCGTTTCACGAGGTCGGGACCGACGTCGATCGGCGCCACCTCGTGGCCGAGCCGCTCCAGCGCGTCCTCGACCCGGGCGCCGGAGCGCAGCGAGACGCCGCGCTCGAGCGAACGTCCGCCCTTGAGGACGGCGACCTTCATCCCGAGCCCTCGCCGGCCTTGCGGAAGGGAACCACGACGGTCGAATCCAGCGCGGAGGAATCAGCTATGGATCGCGGCGGGTTCGACCGCGTGCCAGGCGGCATGTCCTCCGCTTCGCGTCCGGGCGCGGCGGTGCGGCCCGTCAGCGCCTCGTACAGGTCCACCTGCTCGTCGATCGTCTTGCCGATGCGGCGGATGCCCTCGCGGATTTCGCCATCGTCGACGCCGGAGAAGTTGAGCCGCATCGAGCTGCCACCGCGCCCGTCGACATAGGCGCCCTGCCCCGGGACGAAAGCGACGTCGGCGCGCAGGGCCTTCGCCAGGAGGTCGCCGGTGTCGATGTAGTCCGGCAGGGTCGCCCAGATGAAGAGGCCGCCCTCCGGTTCGGTCCAGGTCGCCTCGGCCGGGAAGTGCTCCTCCAGCGCCGCCAGCATCGTGTCGCGGCGGCCGCGGTAGAGCTCGACCAGGTCTTCAACGTACTGGCGCCAGCGCCCTTCGGCAAAGTACTCGCGGACGAAGTACTGGGTCAGGGTCGAGGTGCAGAGGTCGGCCGCCTGCTTGCCGAGCACGATCTTCTCCATCACCGGCGGCGGCGCCACCGCCCAGCCGAGGCGGATCCCGGGGGAGAGGATCTTCGAAAAGGTGCCGAGGTAGATCACGAAGTCGCCGCCGTCGAGCTGGTAGAGCGGCGGCAGCGGCTCGCCGCTGTAGCGGAGCAGGCCGTAGGGGCTGTCCTCGACCACGAGCAGCTCGTGCATGCGCGCCAGTTCGACCAGCCGCGCCCGCCGCTCGAAGCTCATCGTCACCCCGGCGGGGTTTTGGAATGTCGGCACCGAGTAGATGAACTTCGGCCGCCGACCTTCGCCGACCAGGCGCTCCAGCAGCGGCTCCAGCAGGTCGATCCGCATCCCCTCCTGGTCGCACTCGATCTGGATCACCTCGGCCTGATAGCTGCAGAAGACCGGCACCGCCCCCGGGTAGGTGGGCGCCTCGCAGATGACGACGTCGCCGGGATCGACCAACGTCTTCGCGACCAGGTCGATCGCCTGCTGGCCGCCGGTGGTGACGATCACGTCGGCGGGGTCGGGCAGCATCCCCTCCGCGGCCATCACCTCGAGGATGCAGTCTTTGGTCTCCTCGAAGCCCTCGGTCGGCCCGTACTGGAGCGCCTCGGCGGCGGAGTCCTGGGCGATCCGGGTCATCTGCGCGGCAAAGCTCTTGGGCGGGAAGGTCGAGGTGTCCGGGAGGCCGCCGGCGAGCGAGATCACTTCCGGCCGCGCGGTGATCGCCATCAGGTCGCGCATCGCCGAGGAGCGCATCACCTTGGTCCGCTCGGCGAAGAGGCCGGCGTAGCGCTCGAGGTCGCGGGTGCTGGTGTGGGCGCGCCGGCGCTGCGGCGGTTGCGGGATTTCGCTCATCCCGGAAGTGTGGCGGATCGACACGCGGGCGCTCAGGTGGTTAGGTTTTCGAACGTGGACTTGCTCGAACAGCTGGGGATCGGCATCGCGATCGGGATGCTCGCCGGCACCACCGGCACGCACGGCTCCGCCCGCGGTCGCATGACCCTGCTCGCCGCGGTGATCGGGCTGGTGGTCGGTTACCTGCTCGACGACCTGGCCGGGGCGGTCGCCGCGATGGCCGGCGCCGCCGGCGCCTGCCTGATCATCAGCGACATCGTCTCCGGCGCCGCTCGCCGCGAGGGCAGCGGGACCGGGGCGCTGGCCTTCATAGTCATGCTCGCGGCCCTGCTCGTGGTCGCGATCTCGCTGCTGCTGCCGGTGCTGGTGATCCTGGTTGTCCTCGCTCTGCTCTGGCTCGGCTTCTCCCGCCACCAGCGCGCCAAGCGTAAACACGCCGGCCTCCGCGTCCTGCGCTAGGTCGCTGAGCGCGCCCGACCTTCCCGGTCGAGCATCATTCGGCCCATGCCGGCCACCAAGAAGCTGGTCCTCACCTACGTCGACTCGCTGCGCACCGACATGCTGCTGCGGGCGGTCGAGGAGGGCCGGGCGCCGACCTTCGGAGCGCTGCTCGAGCGCGGCGTCTTCATTCCCGATTGCGTCTCCAGCTTCCCCTCGGTGACGCCGGTCGCCTGCTCGGAGATGGTCACCGGCGTCGGCGCCGACCGGCACTGGATCAGCGGCATGAACTGGTACCACCGGCTCGAGCAGCGCTACGTCGAGTACGGCTCCTCACTGGAGGCGACCCGCGCCTTCGGCGTCTTCCGCTCCCTCTACGACCTCGTCTACAACATGAACCTGGCCCATCTCAGCCCGGAGATCGAGACCGTGTTCGAGAGCCTCGACGACGCCGGCGCCCGCACCGCCGCCACCCCCTTCCTGATCTACCGCGGCCGCCACCGCCACGAAGTCTCGCTCGACGGACTGCTGCGGCGTGCCGTCAACGTCAGCAAGCTGAAGTTCCAGCATCACACCTGGGGCCCGGCCGACCTCTTCTACGGGGACCTCTACGCCAGCCGCGAGGTGCCCTGCCGGTCGACCTCGATCCCCGGCAACCGCGACCCCTACGCCGCCTGCTGCGTCGCCGAGCTGGTCCGCGAGGACCACTGCGACTTCATCCTCCTCTCGCTGCCCGACAACGACAACTACTCGCACCGCCACGGGCCCGGCGCGAGCGTCGAGTCGATCGCACGCGCCGACGAGGCGTTCGCCGTGGTGGTCGATGCCGGCGGCGGTCTCGACCGTTTCCTCGAGGGTCACGCGGTGATCCTGCTCGCCGACCACGCCCAGACCGACGTCCACCGCGGCCTGCCGCTGGCCGAGCTGCTCGGCCACGACTGGTCGGTCCTGCAGCCCTCCGACGATCGCCCCGAGCTGGCGCAGCTGGCGGTCAGCCCAACCGGTCGCGCCGCCCACGTCTACCTGCTTCCCGGCGATGGCGAGCGGGCCGACGCGGCGGCGGTCGGAAAGCGGTTGGGGGAGATCGAGGGAGTCGACCTCGTCTGCTGGCTCGAGGGCGCCGACGGCAAGCGTCTGCGCCGCGACGAGCCAGGGATGCCGGCCGCCGGCGGCGAGTGGGCGGTGGTCGAGCGTCGCGGCGAGGAGATCCGCTTCCGCCCCCGCGCGGACCGTGGCGGATCGTCCAGCCCCCAGGTACGCCAATCCTTCACGGTCGCCGACCTGCGCGGCGGCGACTGGCAGGTCGACGGTGAGCTCGCGGTGCTGAAGGCCGAGGTCGAGGGCGGGCGCCTGCGCAGCGAGACCTATCCGGACCCGCTGGCACGGGTCTTCTCGGCGCTGGCGGCGCCGCACTCGGGCGACTTCGTCGTTTCCTTGGAGGAGGGCTTCGAGGCGGTCGACTGGGGCGGGGTCACCCACGCCGGCGGCGGCAGCCACGGGGCGCTGCACGCCGGCGACTCGCTCGGGCCGCTGCTGTTCGTTGGCTGCGGACCGGAGTCGGCTGAGGTGAAGGACCAATGGACGCTTCGCGACGTCGCCCCGGTCGTCTTGGAGCACTTCGGAATCGCAAGGGCGCAAGCGTGAGCGAGGAGGGGTCCTGCGGGCGGGCGCAGGCGTCCGTTCTCGGACCCCTCCTCGCTCCACTCGTCGCCGTTGCGTTCGTCCTGCTGTTTCCGAGCGCCTCGGTTGCCGCGGAGCAGATCTCCGGCGCGGAAGCGACCTCGACGGCCAACCGGGACGCGAAGGTGCTCGACCAGAAGCGCAAGAACGGCGAGCTCAGCGACAGCGTCAAGCTCGACGACGACGAGGAGAAGTGGGAAGTCTCCTACTTCGCCGACGACAAGCAGGTGGCTCTGGTCATGGTCGACGTCGAGAGCGGCGAAGTGACCGAGTCGTGGACGGGGTATCAGGTCAACTGGCGCATGGCCCGCGGCTACTCCGGCGCCTTCGGCAAGAAGCTGAACGCGCCCTACGTCTTCATCCCGCTCTGCCTGATCTTCCTGATCGGCTTGGTCGACTGGCGCCGGATCAGGCGGGTCGCCAACCTCGACCTCCTCGTCCTACTCGGCTTCGGCGTCTCCCACGTCTTCTTCAACCGGGCGCAGATCGGGATCTCGGTCCCGCTCTACTACCCGGTCCTGCTCTACCTCCTCGGCCGCGCCCTCTGGATCGGGTTCCGCGGCAGGGGCGAGGGGCTGCGCCCGGTCTGGCCGACGGTCTACCTGCTGGTCGCAGCGCTGTTCCTGATGGGCGTGCGAACCGGCCTCAACATGGCCGACGCCGGGGTCGCCGACATCGGCTACGCCAGCGTCGTCGGAGCCGACCGAACCACCCACGGGGAATCGCTCTACGGCCACTTTCCCGACGACATCTCCCAGGGTGACACCTACGGGCCGGTCACCTACTACGCCTATGTCCCCTTCGAGCTGGTCTTTCCCTGGGGCGGCAGCTGGGACGACCTGCCGGCCGCCCACGCGGCCAGCTTCGCCTTCGACCTGCTCGTCTTCGGCCTCCTGATCTGGCTCGGGATCCGGATCCGCCCCGGACCGGCCGGCCGCCGCTTGGCGGCGATCCTCGCCTTCGGCTGGGCCGCCTACCCGTACACCGCCTACGCGCTGGAGTCCAACACCAACGACCCCCTGGTGGCGCTGCTGCTGGTCGCGGTCCTGCTGGCGCTCTCGCGGCCCGTCGCCCGCGGCGCCCTCGCCGCCGCCGCGACCCTCGCCAAGCTCGCCCCAGCCGTTCTCGCCCCGATGCTGCTGACCTACAAGCCCGAAAGATCGACGACAGCGGACCGCGTGGCGACCGAAGAGGGAGTCCGAGAACGAACACCTCGCCCGCAGGACTCCCTCTTCGGTCGTCCGGCGCTCCTCTTCGTCCTGGGTTTCGCCCTGGTCAGCGTGGCGGCCCTGCTGTGGCCGGCGCTCGACCCGGGCCTGAAGACGTTCTACGAACGGACCGTCGAGTTCCAGGGAGACCGCGACTCGCCTTTCTCGATCTGGGGGCAGGTGCCCTCGCTCGAGTGGCTGCACACCGTCGTCCTAGTCGCCACCGCCGGCCTCTCCCTGTTCCTCGCCTTCCGCCCGCGCCGCAAGTCGCTGGTCCAGGTCGCCGCGCTCGGTGCGGCGCTGGTGATCGCGCTTCAGATCACGATGCAGCACTGGTTCTACCTCTACATCGACTGGTTCTACCCGCTGCTGCTGGTGGCTCTGGCGGCGGTGACGACTACTGCTGCGGCGGAGGCGCCGGAACCAGCACCTGCTCGAAGGAGTCCGCCAGACCGCGCTCGTTGACCTCGACCAGGGCGCCCATCACCCAGACGTCATCGTCGGCGGTTTCGAAGCGGGTCGGCATCTGCGTCATCAGCGAGGCGAGCGCCTGCTCGGGCTTGACGCCGAGGACGCTGGTGCGGGCTCCGGTCATGCCGACGTCGCAGATGAAGGCGGTCCCCCGCGGCAGCACCCGGCCGTCGGCGGTGGGGACGTGGGTGTGGGTACCGAGGACGGCGGCGACGCGACCGTCGAGGTGCCAGCCCATCGCCACCTTCTCGCTGGTCACCTCGGCGTGGAAGTCGACCACGACGGCGTCGGCGTCGCCCTCGAGCCGTTCGAGGATGCCGTCGACGGTGTCGAAGGGCGAGCGCGCGACCTGCAGCCCGACGGCGCCGCTGAGGTTGATCACCGCGATCCGCATCCCGTCGGCCTCGACGATCGTGTGGCCGTGGCCCGGGTTGCCCGCCGGATAGTTGGCCGGGCGCACCACCCGCGGCTCGCGGTCGAGGAACTCGTATGCCTCGCGGTGGCGGTAGGCGTGGTTGCCGAGGGTGATGACGCCGGCGCCGGCGCCGAAGATGTCGTTGGCGGTGCGCTCGGTTATCCCCATGCCGCCGGCCGAGTTCTCGCCGTTGACGATCGTCAGGTCGGGCGCGTAGCGCTCGCGCAGGCTGGGCATCGTCTCGCGCAGGCCGCGCCGCCCGGGGCCGCCAACCACATCGCCGATGAAGAGCACGCGCATCGCCCGAGCCTATCCGCGAGACTCGGGGGCGTGGCCGGCCTCGAACAACCGGGCGGGATCTTGGCGCGCGCCGTCGCCTACCCCTACGAGGCGCCGCTGCGCTCGTTCGTCCAGCTCGGCGCCCGCACCCTCGATCTGCCCGAGGGAGAGCTCGACCTCGGCGGGCGCACGCCGCTGCTCGTCTACGGCGCCAACGCCGCGCCCACGATCCTGACGCGGAAGCTGGCCGACCTGCCGACCGTCGCCCTGCCCGTCGTACGCGCCGAGCTCGACCACTTCGACGTCGTCTACTCGGCCCACATCTCCCCCTACGGCGCGGTCCCCTCGACCCTCCAACGCAGCCCGGACACGACCGTCCCGGTCTTCGTCGCCTATCCCACGCCCGCGCAGCAGGCGCTGCTCTCGGCCACCGAGCCGAACTACGAGCTGCGGCGGCTGCACGAGCTCAGCCTCCGAATCGAGGCCGGGCCGGCGCCGACCGCGCTCGACGCCTACGTCAGCCGTCACGGCTGCCTCGCGCTCGAGGACGCCGAGCTCGCGCTGGCGGCGGTCGCCGCCGCCCGCCGCCGCTTCGACTCGATCGGCGAGGTCGAAGTGCTGGAGCACGTGCGCCACCTGCTGGCCCCCGAGCTCGACCTCGAGCGCTTCGTCGAGTCCAGTCTCGACCCCGGCATGGCCCACGCCCGCTCCGCCGTCCTCCACGGCAACGCGATCCCGCTGGCCGGGTAGCGCTCGCGACATTCGGGGCCCCTCTGGGGGCCTCGATCGATCGATCGGCGATTCAGACGCGGGCGAAGCGGCGCAGCGCGAAGCGGGCGAGCAGCCCGTAGGCGGCGATCAGGATCACCAGGTGCAAAAGCGGGCCGCCGATTCCCGACCCGGCCGAGTCGAGCGCTGCGGTCATCGCCTCCAGCGCCGGCTTGAAGGGGAAGACGGCGGTGACGACACGGATCGCGTCGTAGACGCCGCCTCCGACCGCGCCGGAGGGAACCAGGGAGAGGAAGGCGACCGGGAGGGTGACCATGAAGGCGAGCAGGGAGACCGCGCGGACCTCGCGCGCGGCCGCGCCCAACGCCGCTCCGGCCGACGCCAGCGCCGCGCTGCCGAACAGGATCGCGAGCAGCCAGAGGCCAAACCGGTCCCACTGCAGCGGCACGAAGATCGCCATCCCGGCCAACAGCAGCAGGGTCACGATCAGCCCGACCCCCATCCCCAGCAGCACCTTCTCGGCCAGCAGCGCCTCGCGGGAGACGAGCCCCCGGGTCAGGCGCGGGAAGGCGTTCTCCTCGCGCTCGAGCGCGAGTGAGCCGGCGACCAGGAGGACGGTGACGAAGGCGAGCGTGAAGGTCGCCGCGACCGCGATCGCGAAGACTTCCAGCGGGGGCGCCGCGCCCCCGACCGCGACTTTGTCGACGGCAATCGGCTGCGCCAGGCGGTCGATCAGCGGGCCGGCCACGTCCAGGTTGTCCCGCGCTTCGTCGGCGAAGTTGGTGACCTGCCGCAGCGAGGCGCGCAGCTGCGGTTCCAGCGCCGGTTCCAGCGCCTCGAGGATCTGGGCGCTGGCGCGGAGGCCGAGGATCGGAAATTTCTGGCCGAGCAGCTCGAGCGCGCCGCCGTTGATCACCAGGTCCAGGTAGCGGCTGCCTTCGGCGGCGATGCGGCGGGAGATCGCCAGGTTCGCCTGCGCCAGCAGCGCGTCGATGCGGTCGTTGACCAACCCGGCCTTGACCGGGTCCTCTTCGTTGACCAGGACTTCGACCTTTGGCGTCCCCGGCGAGAGGGTCGAGAGCGAGTTGATCCTGTCGACCAGATTGGCCGGCAAGACCAGCGCCGCCAGCACGTCGCCGGAGCTGACCTTGGCTTCGGCTTCCTCGCGGTCGGCGACTTCGACGCACTCGACTTTGCGGCAGATGCGGTCGCTGACGTTGGAGGCGGGGAGCTGCTCGCCACCGACGCTGATGCGGCTTTCGGCGGGGACCTCGTTGAGGAAGGCGACCCGCGGTTTGTCCGGGTCGCGGGAGATCGCGAAGCCGACGAGGACGGCGATCAGGATCGGGTAGAGGACCAGCAGTACCGCCTGCAGCGGCGAGCGGCGGAGGATCTGCAGGTCCTTCAGCAGCAGCCAGCGCATCTAGTGCCCCTTCCCCCAACTCTTGGCCGCGAATGACGGCCCCTGATCGCCACCATACGGCGTCCTCGGTCGGCCAAATAGCGCTGCTATTCGGCCTCCCTGCGTCCTCGTCTGGCGGCGCCCGTGTCTCGTCATTCCCTGGCCAGAGTTAGGAGAAGAGGCACTAGTGCCCTCGGTGCTGGAGGTAGGCGACGAAGGCGGTCTCGAAGTCGCGGTCGGCCGCCTCGGGCGCCTCGCTGCGGACCGCCTCGCGCAGCTCCTCGGCGCTGCCGTCGAAGAGGGCCTCGCCGTCGGCGAGCACCAGCAGCCGGCCGCCGTAGCGCTCGGCCTCCTGGATGTCGTGAGTGGAGAAGATCACCGCCGTGCCGTCGTCGGCGAGGCCGGCGATGAACTCCCAGAGGCGAGCGCGCTGGCGCGGGTCGAGGCCGACGCTGGGCTCGTCGAGCAGCAGCACCCGCGGCCGCGCCAGCAGGCCGATCGCGATGTTGATCCGCTGCTGGTTGCCGCCGGAGAGGCGGGCGACGATCTCCCCGCGGCGCTCGCCGAGCCCGGTCAGCTCGAGCATCTGCTCGGTCGAGGCGCGCGGGTCCTCGTGCTTCTCGAGCCGCGCGAACAGCAGCAGGTTCTCCTCCACGGTCAAGCGCCGGTAGAGGGCGGCCTGCTGGGGCACCCAGCCGACCTCGCCCTGCTCGACCTCGATCGAGCCGCCGTCGGCCTCGAGGATGCCGGCGAGGATCGAGAGCAGGGTCGTCTTGCCGGCCCCGTTGGGCCCGATCACCGCAACCAGCTCGCCGCCGTCGGCGCTGAAGCTGACTCCGCGCAGGGCCTCGCGCTCGCCGTAGCGCTTGACCAGCGCCGCCGCCTCCAGCGCAGCTGTATTGCCCCCGGCCATCCGCGCGAACGCTACCCGTCCCTAGAATCGGAGGCGATGGCCTTCCCCTCGACCCGCATGCGCCGCATGCGCCGCACCGAGACCCTGCGCGGCCTGGTCCGCGAAACGGAGCTTTCCCCGGCGCACCTGATCCAGCCGATCTTCGTGGTCGCCGGTGAGGGGATCCGCGAGGAGGTGCCGTCGATGCCGGGCATCGAGCGCTTCTCGATCTCCAACCTGGTCGAGGAGGCCGGCGAGATCGCCGCCGCCGGCGTCGGCACCGTCCTCCTCTTCGGCGTCCCCGCTGCCAAGGACGAAGTCGGCAGCGGCGCCTACGACGACGAGGGCATCGTGCAGATGGCGGTGCGAGCGCTGAAGGAGGCCCACCCGGCCCTGACCGTCGTCACCGACGTCTGTCTCTGTGAGTACACGTCGCACGGCCACTGCGGGATCGTCGGCCCCGACGGCGAGGTGCAGAACGACCTCTCGGTCGAGCTGCTGGCGAAAACCGCGATCTCCCACGCCGAGGCCGGCGCCGACGCGGTCGCTCCCAGCGACATGATGGATGGCCGGATCGGCTCGATCCGCTACCAGATGGACGAGGAGGGCCACCCCGGCGTGCCGATCATCGCCTACAGCGCCAAGTACGCCTCTGCCTTCTACGGACCCTTCCGCGACGCCGCCGGCTCGACCCCCGAGTTCGGCGACCGCCGCGGCTACCAGATGGATCCGGCCAACGCCGCCGAAGCGGTGCGCGAGGCCGAGCTCGACCTCGACGAGGGCGCCGACATGCTGATGGTGAAGCCGGCCGTGCCCTACCTGGACGTCGTGCGCCGGGTCAAGGACGCGACCGGCGCCCCGCTCGCCGCCTACCACGTCTCCGGCGAGTACTCGACCCTGAAGGCCGCCGCCGCCAACGGCTGGATCGACGAGCGCGTCGCGGTCGTCGAGACCCTGACCTCGATCCGCCGCGCCGGCGCCGACGCGATCGTCACCTACTACGCGAAGGAGGCCGCAGCTTGGCTTCGGTAAAGACCCCGCAGTCGAAGGCGCGCTCGCGCAAGGACGGCTCGGCGATTCCGCTCGACGAGACCGACAAGCGGCTGATGAACCTCTTGCAGTCGAGCTTCCCGCTCGATCCGGAGCCGTTCGCGCTGGTCGCCTCGGAGGCCGAGCTGGAGCTCGACGACCTGCTGGCCCGCACCCAGCGCCTGCTCGACGGCCGCATCATCCGCGAGATCACGCCGATCTTCGACACCCGCGCGCTCGGCTACGAGTCGATGCTCGTCGCCGCCAAAGTCGACTCCGACAACCCGCAGCGAGCGGCGCAGATCGTCAACGCCCACCCCGGCGTCTCCCACAACTATCTGCGCACCCACGACTTCAACCTCTGGTTCACGATCGCCACGCCGCCCGACTCCAAGCTCGGACTGCACGGGTCGATCGAGGCGCTGATGGACGCGACCGGGGCCGAGTCGATGCGCGAGCTGCCGACCCTGACCCTGTTCAAGATCAACATGAACCTGGAGATGGAGAAGGGGACCGAGGCGCTGGCCGCCGCGGTCGAGGCAGCCCCGCCGCGCGAGCTCGAACCGCAGCCCTACGACGAGGACGACATCGCCACGATCAAGGCTCTGCAGGGGCCGATGAAGGCGGTCGAGCGACCCTACGACGAGGCCGCCTCTGAGCTCGGGATCACCACCGAGGAGCTGCTGGAGCGGCTGCGGGGGATGGTCGATCGCAAGATCCTGCGCCGGGTCGCGGCGATCCTCTACCACCGCCGCGCCGGCTTCTCGGCCAACGGAATGGGCGTCTGGAAGGTGCCCGAGGACAAGATCATGGAGGTCGGCGGCCGCATGGCTTCCTTCCGCGGGGTCTCCCACTGCTACCAGCGCCCCACTTATGAGGACTGGCCCTACAGCGTCTTCACGATGGCTCACGGCCGCTCCAAAGAAGAGTGCGACGCGGTGCTGGACGCGATCGCCGAGGACTGCGGGATCGGCGACGACGGCCGCGCGACCCTGTACTCCTCGACCGAGTACAAGAAGATCCGCCTGCACTACTTCACCGACGACTACGCGGCCTGGGAGGCCGAGCATTCCTAACTCCGAGGGCCTGTACGAGCGGGCTCAGCGGGTCCTCCCCGGCGGCGTCAACTCGCCGGTCCGGGCGATGCGCCAGATCGGCCGCGAGCCGATCTTCATCGAGCGCGGCGAGGGCTGCGAACTGGTCGACCTCGACGGCCGCCGCTACCTCGACTGGGTCGGCTCCTGGGGTCCGCTGATCCTCGGCCACGCCGAGCCCTCCGTCGTCGCCGCCGTGATCGAAGCCGCCAAGCGCGGCACCAGCTACGGCGCCGCGACCGCCTACGAGATCGAGCTGGCCGAGCAGGTCGCCGACCGCTTCCCCTCGGTCGAGATGGTGCGGATGACCAGCTCCGGGACCGAGGCGGCGATGGGCGCGGTGCGGCTGGCGCGGGCGATCAGCGGCCGCGAGGTCGTGGTCAAGTTCGCCGGCGCCTACCACGGGCACTCCGACGGGTTGCTCGCCGACGCCGGTTCCGGCCTGGCGACGCTGGGCGTCCCCGGCAGCCCCGGGGTGACGGCGGCGCAGGCGGCCGGGACCGTCGTCGTCCCCTGGAACGATCGCGAGGCGGTGACCAGGGCGCTGGCCGAGCACGACGTGGCGGCGCTGCTGGCCGAGCCGATCGCCGCCAACATGGGCGTCGTCCCGCCGGCCGAGGGCTACCTCGAGTTCCTCCGCGAGGCGACCGCCGCGGCGGGAGCGCTGCTGGTCTTCGACGAGGTGATCACCGGCTTCCGCGTCGCCCGTGGCGGCGCCCAGGAGCTCTACGGGGTCGAACCCGACCTGACCGTGATCGGCAAGGTGATCGGCGGCGGCCTGCCCGCCGCCGCCTTCGCCGGCCCGCGCGCGCACATGGAACGGATCGCCCCGGCGGGCGACGTCTACCAGGCGGGCACGCTCTCGGGCAACCCGCTCGCGGTCGCCGCTGGGCTGGCGACCCTGGCCGCACTCGACGCCGAGGCCTACGCCCGGCTCGGGCAGCTGACCGATCGCCTCGCGGCCGGTTTCGAGGCGCTCGCGACCGACCGACCGCTGCAGGTCACCTCGGCGCCCGGCCTGACCACGCTCTTCTTCAGCCCCGATCCGGTCGTCGACTTCGCCGGCGCCACTGCCTGCGACCTCGACGCCCACGCGGCCTTCTGCCGCGGCCTGCTCGAGCGCGGCGTCTACCCGCCGCCGGCCCAGTTCGAGGCCTGGTTCGTCTCCCTTGCCCACGACGAGTCGACCGTCGACCGCACGCTCGAAGCCGCCGCCGAGGTCCTCGACGAGGTGCTGGCGTGAGCGCCCTCCCTAACTCGTGGTTCCTTATCGGCCTATGAGGCCGGAAAGGAACCACGCGATGCCAGAGGACGCGCTGCGGGCGCTGGCGGCGCAGCTGCGCGCGGAGGACTCGCCGATCTCGCCGCATGTGATCGACCCGGCGGCGGCACCGAAGCTGGGCGAGCTCGCCGCCGGCGGCCCGCGGGCAGCCGCGGCGCCGGCCGAGTACGCGCTCGTGGTCGAGGCGGTGCGCGAGGGCTACCTGCTTCATTACGGCGAGCCGCGGCTCCTGGCCGGCTACGATTCCGACCTCGCTCTGCTCGCCGGCGACTATCTGTACGCGCTCGGGCTCGACCGCCTCGCCAGCCTCGGAGATACGCGCGCGGTCGGCGTCCTCGCCGACCTGATCAGCAGCTGCGCGCAGCTGCACGCCGAAGGTCGCGACGAGGCGGTCCCGCAGCTCTGGCAGGACGCCGCCCGGGAGATCGGCGGGCGTGACACGGCCGCTGCGCCAACGCAATAGACTCCCCGGCCGAACCCGAATCGACTGTGGCACCAGATAGCACGGACAAGATGAACGGGGCCGACCAGGCCCCCCAGCAGGAGCGGGTCAAGCCCGACCCGCCTGGCTACTTTGAGGGCGAGTCGATGACTCGCCGTCGCGCTTTCACGATCGCTGCCCAGGGTCTGGGCGGGATCGCCGGGGCCGCGATCATCCTGCCCGCCGTCGGCTTCGCGGTCGCGCCGATCTTCCACCGCGGCAAGGAGCGCTGGGAGGGGGTCGGAGCGACCGGCGACTTCGTCGAAGACACCTATCGCCAGGTCGTCTTCACCGAGACCGAGGGGATCGGCGACGCCGGCAAGACGACCGCCTACGTGCGCAGGGGGTCGAAGCTCTACGACGAGGACTCGAACAGCTTCGTCGCCGTCTCCAACCGCTGCGCCCACCTCGGCTGCCCGGTTCGTTTCGTCGAGGCCGCGGGCAACTTCATCTGCCCCTGTCACGGCGGCGTCTACGACTTCGAGGGCAAGCGGATCGGCGGCCCGCCGGTGCGCCCGCTGGACCAGTTCCAGACGCGGGTCAAAAACGGCCAGGTCGAGGTTGGACCGCGCTACAGCGTCACCAACCAGATGGACCCGGTGCGCGCCCGCGACCCCGGGGAGTTCACCGGCGGGATCTGGGAGTACCTCTACCCGCCGCGGCCGTCTACCTTCCCACCGCCCTGATGCCAAAACTTCGCGTCCCCAAGATCCCGGACTCCGTCGTCCCCGCGCCCCTGCGCAAACCGGCCAAGCCGGGCCAGGTAGGCACGGCCAAGGACCAGGCGCCGCAGGACCTCAAGACCGCGCCGCCCGAGCGCAAGACCGACGTCCAGCGCCTCGGCGACCAGGCCAAAGAGGCCCCCGCCGACGTGCTCGCCTGGGTCGACCAGCGCACCGGCGCCAGCGGCATCCTCACCGGGATGCTCTACCGGAAGGTGCCGAAAGGGACCAACTGGTTCTACACGCTCGGCTCGGCGACCCTCTTCGCCTTCATCGTCCAGGCCGTCACCGGTGTCTTCCTGGCGATGTTCTACACCCCGTCGGTGACCCAGGCCTACGCCTCGATCTCCCACATCAACAACGACGTCCCGCTCGGCGCGCTCGTGCACGGGATGCACAAGTGGGGCTCGAGCGTGATGGTGATCCTGATCTTCATGCACATGGCCCGCACCTTCTTCTTCGGCGCCTACAAGTACCCGCGCGAGCTCAACTGGGTGATCGGCGTGGTGCTGCTGATCCTGACGATGACGATGGCCTTCACCGGCTACCTGTTGCCGTTCGACCAGCGCTCCTTCTGGGCCTCGATCGTCGGCATCAACATCAACGGCACCGGCCCGATCGTCGGCCCCTACCTGAGCGACTTCCTCAGAGCCGGGCCGGAGATCGGCGCGACCACGCTCTCGCGCTTCTACGCGATCCACATGCTGCTCGTGCCCGGGGCGATCATCGCCCTGATCGGCGCCCACATGTACCTCGTGGTCAAGCTCGGCACCACCGCGCCGCCCTGGACCAAAGCCGAGAAGCCGAAGGTCGCCGCCCCCGTCTCCCAGCTCGACGCCGGCGTCGAGGGCAACGGCGCCTCGCCCAACGGGGGCTCCGCGTGAAGCCGCAGGACAAGCAGGCATACCTGGAGGAGTACGAGCTCCTGAAGAAGAAGGGGAAGCCGTTCTTCCCCTACGCGGTGCTGAAGGACTCGGCGATGGCGCTGATCGTCGTCGCCGTGATCATCGCGATGTCGATCATCCTCGGCGCCGAGCAGGGCCCGAAGGCCGACCCGACCTCGACCACCTACGTGCCGCGGCCCGAGTGGTACTTCTTCTTCCTCTTCGAGCTCCTGAAGGTGATCAAACCGCCGGAGCTGGTCCCGATCGCGACGATCGGCGTGCCGACGATCTGCATGGTCCTGCTGCTGTTGCTGCCGTTCTACGACCGCGGCGCCGAGCGCCGACCCGAGCGCCGGCCGATCGCCACCACCGCCGGGATCTTCGTGATCATCGCGATGGCCTACCTGACCTTCCTCGGCGCCAACAGCGGCTCGCCGACCGAGATCGACATGCCGGTCGCGCCGCAGTACGAGGCCGGCAAGGAGGTCGTCGCCGGCTCCGGCTGCCTCGCCTGTCACAAGATCGGCGAGAACGGCAACCACGGCCCCGGTCCCGACCTGACCCACATCGCCTCGCGGGTGCCGCGGGCGGCGATCATCCGCTCGGTCGAAATCGGCCCCGGAATCATGCCCTCGTTCCGCGACCTGCCTCCCAAGAAGCTCGACGAGATGGCCGACTTCCTCTCCTCGCTGGACTGAGTCGGCGCATCTCGGGGTCCTCGGCATCGCGGTTTGCTCACGTAGCTCCGCTACGCTCGCGGCACCGCTCAACCTGCGTCCCCCGACCTGCTTGACTCAGTTGACCGATGGACACGATTAACGACAATCGCACCTCCCCGGATTTCGGCGGCCAGGTCAACCGCATGTTCGATCGCGTCGCGGGCAACTACGACACCCTCAACTCGGTGATGACGGCAGGGCTGCACCACCGCTGGCGTGAGCGGGCGGCACAGCGGACCGGGCTCGGGGCGGGCGACTCGGCGCTCGACATCTGCTGCGGCACCGGCGACCTGGCGCTGGAGCTGGCAAGCCGCGTCGCCCCGAGCGGCAAGGTCGTCGGTTGCGACTTCTCCGAGCCGATGCTCGACCTGGCCCGTGAGAAGGCCGACGCGCACGGCGCCTCCGGGGTCCGTTTCGAGTGGGCCGACGCGCTGGAGCTGCCCTACGACGCCGGCCGCTTCGACGCCGTCACCGTCGGCTTCGGCGTTCGCAACCTCGCCGATCTCGACCGCGGGCTGCAGGAGATGGCGCGGGTGCTCAAACCGGGTGGGCGCGCCGTGATCCTCGAGATCACGCAGCCGACCCGGCCGCCGCTCTCGCTCTTCTTCTCGCTCTGGTTCGACCGCATCGTGCCGCTGCTGGGGGCCTTTTCCAGTGACTCCGAGGCCTACTCGTATCTGCCGGAGTCGGTTCGCAGCTTTCCCTCCCCGCAGGGGCTGGCCGAGAAAATGGATCGGGCCGGCTTCGAGCGGATTCGATACACGGTGCTGGCCGGCGGCATCATCGCGATCCACTCCGGCTCGCGCCGGGCCTAATGCCGCGACCCTCGGCCGTTCCGCCGCCGGTGACGGCGGTGCTGGACGCCTCCAGCCGCTGGCTGCCGGCGCGCCTGGGCGAGGTAGAGGAGCGCTTGCGCTCCGCCCTGCGCGAGCACGGCGCTCTGCTCGGCGAGGATGCGGCGGCGACGCTGGCGGCCGGAGGCAAGCGACTGCGGCCGATGCTGGTCCTGCTCTGCGCCGGCGAGGCGGGTGGCGAGGCGGCGGTACGCGCCGCCACCGCCGTCGAGCTGATCCACATGGCGACCCTGGTCCACGACGACGTCCTCGACGAGGCGCCGCTGCGACGCGGCCTGCCGACGGTTGCCGCGACCTCGGGCCGCGCCCGCGCCGAAGCGACCGGTGACCTGCTCTTCTCGCGCGCTTTCGCGCTGCTGTCGGACGCCGGCGACAAGCGCGCGGTGGAGCTGCTCGCCGACGCCGCCGTAGCCCTCGCCCGCGGCGAGCTCGCCCAGCGCCACGACGCCTTCGACCTTGGGATCGACGAGCAGCGCTATCTGCACCGCTGCCGGCTGAAGACCGCGCGCCTGTTCGAGTGCGCCTGCCTGCTCGGCCGCGATGACGAGCACCTGCGCGCCTTCGGTTCGGAAGTCGGCCTCGCCTTCCAGCTGCTCGACGACGTGCTCGATGTGACCGGACCGCCGGAGCGCACGGGCAAGGCGCGCGGAACCGACCTGCTCGATGGCACCGTCACCCTGCCGCTGATCGAGGCCGCCGGCAGCGACCCCGGCATCCGCGAGGTCGACCTGCACGGCCTCGACCCGGCCAGCGCCGAGGTCCTCTGTGACCGCATCGGCGCCACCGGCGCGCTCGAGCGAGTTCGGGCGCGGGCGCTGGAGATGGTCGCCGCCGGCAAGCGCGAGCTCGAGGCGGCCGACTTCAACCTCGAGCAACGGCAGTTGCTGGCACTGGTGGCCGACGGCGTCGTCCAGCGCTACTCCTAAGAGCGCTAGCCGACCTGCCCGGTGGGGCGGACCAGGACCTCGTTGATCGCGACGTGGCGCGGGCGGGTGACGACGAAGGAGATCGCGTCGGCGATGTCCTCGGCCTCGAGCCGGTCGAAGTCGGCGAAGCGTTTGTGGATCTGCTCCTGGATCTCGGGCCGGTTGTGGTCGACCAGCTCGGTTGCGACCGCGCCCGGCTCGACCAGGGAGATGCGGACGTCGCGGCCGGCCACCTCCTGTCGCAGCGACTCGCTGAAGGCGCCGACGGCAAACTTGGTCGCGTTGTAGACGCCGCTGCCGTCGCGGGCGATGCGGCCGGCGACGGAGGAGATGTTGACCATGTCGGCGACCTTGCGTGGGTCTCCCGCGGCGGCCTCGACCAGATGTGGAATCGCCGCGTGGGCGGTGTAGAGGAGACCGAGCACGTTGACCTCCATCATCTGCTCCCATTCCCCGACCGGGGCGTCGACGATCGGGCCCAGCAACATCACGCCTGCATTGTTGACGAGGACGTCGAGGCGACCGAGCTCGTCGGCAACCCGCGCGACCGCCGCCTCGGCCTGCTCGCGCTCGCTGACGTCGGCCTCGATCTGCAGCGCCCTGCCGCCGCTGGCCTCGATCTCGCCGCCGAGCCGCTGCAGCCGATCGGCGCGGCGGGCGAGGATTGCCACCGTCGCGCCCTCGGAGGCGAGGGTGCGCGCCGTCGCCTCGCCGATTCCACTGGAGGCGCCGGTCACCAGCGCCACGGTTCCGTCAAGTCTTCCCATACCTCAACGCTACCCAACCGCGACCGCGGCTATGCGAAGTCGTCGGCGCCGATCAGGTCGGCGGCGAGGGCGGCGACGAAGGCGTCGGCCATCGACGACATATTCGCGCGCTCCAAGGCGCGCAGCTCGTCGGCGAGTTCGTGCGCGCCGAGGTCCAGTTGCTCGTCGAAGGCGTCGATCTCGACCTCGCCGTGGACCCCCTGGCAGAACCACTCGCACTCGGGGCAGCGGCGCCATATGCGCCAGTGGGAGCGGTCCCCGGTCTGCTCCCAGCAGGTGGGCTGGACCAGGTCCGAGCCGCACTCGGGGCAGATGTGCAGGACCTTGCCCTGCTTGGTCTTGTCGCCGGCTGGCTCTCTCATGTCCCTACCTATCGAACACTTCAGGGACGGACTTGATCCACCTCTTTCGACACAAATCCAACAAAACCCCACTACCGGGTATCTAAAAGGTGCATCGAGCCTGATCCGGCGGCCCCTGGACCCCGTTACCATGAGGACAATGCCCGGAAACATCGGCCCCCTCGAGATCATCATCGTCCTCATCATCGCCTTGATCGTCTTCGGCCCGAAACGCCTGCCGGAGCTCGGCAGCAGCCTCGGTCGCGGCATCCGCGAGTTCAAAGAGACGATCACCGGCGACCGCAAGGACGACGACGACGATCCCGACGATGACGTCAAAGCGCTGAGCGCGTCGGCAACGACGACCGCTCCCGCAGAGTCAGCCGAGTCCGAGGCCAGCCCCGACAAACGCGGCTAGGCGCGCCCGATGGCACGCCGCGTTCGCGCGATCTCCCACGAGGACCAGCTCAGCCTCGTCGATCACCTCGACGAGCTGCGCAGCCGGATCGTCGTCTGCGCCGTCGTCTTCGGCGTCGCCCTCGCGCTCTGCTTCTGGCAGAACCACCTGCTGCTGGAGATCGCCGGCGGCCCGCTGCCGGACGATCACAAGCAGCTGATCACCTTCGGGGTGACCGAGCCGTTCACGACGACGATCACCGTCGCCGCCTACGGGGCGATAATCCTGGCGCTGCCGGTCTTGCTCTACCAGCTCTACGCCTACGTGCTGCCGGCCTTCAGCCCCAACGAGCGCAAGACGGTGCTGCCGATCCTGCTGCTGTTCCCGGTGCTGTTCCTGGCCGGGATCGCCTTCTCCTACTTCGTGGTGATGCCGGCGGCGGTCAACTTCCTGCTCAACTTCAACGACGCCCAGTTCAACATCCAGGTCCGCGCCAAGGACTACTACAGCTTCTTTGCGATGACGATGCTGGCGGGCGGGCTCGTCTTCCAGATGCCGCTGGCGATTCTCGCGATGACCACGCTCGGGATCGTCCGCGTCGATCAGATCACCAAGAACCGCCGCTACGCATATCTGGGGCTGGCCGTCCTCGCCGCCGCTCTGCCCGGAGTGGACCCGATCTCGATGCTGATCGAGCTGGTTCCGCTGCTTGTTCTCTTTGAGTTGAGTATCTTGCTCGCAAAGGTATTCGACCGGCGACGAGCAACCGGCGGAGTGGCTGAGCCCTCCACCTAGGGAGCGACAGGGGACAGATGGCAAAGGGGGACAAGGACGAGCACCGGATGCTCTTCGACATCCGTGGCAAGCGTAAGAACGTCGTCAAAGTCGTCTACGGCATCCTCGCGCTGCTGATGGGCCTGAGCCTGCTCCTCGTCGTCGGCCCGGCTCCACTCGCCGACATCTTCGGCACCCAGGACGCGATCGAGAGGGCCAACGAGCAGTTCGAAGACCAGGCCGAACGGATCGAAGTCAAACTGAAAAAAGAGCCGAGCAACCCGGAGTTGCTGTTGGCTCTGGCGAAGGCGCGGGTCAACGCCGGCAACGCCCTCGCCGAAATCAATCCGCAGACCGGCGAAACGGCAATCACGGTCGAGGGCCGCCAGCAGTACGAGCAGGCGAGCTCGGTCTGGTCCGAATATCTGAAAGCAACCGACGAACCGGCCCCCAACGGCGCCCAGGTCATGGCCAACACGCTGTTCTCACTGGCGCAGACGTCCTCCACCAGCGCCGAGGCCGAGGCCAACATCAAGGCGGCCGCCGAAGCGCAGAGGATCTTCGCGGAGGCCCGGCCGAGCATCGGCACGCTCAGCACCCAGGCGCTCTACACGCTCTACACCTTCGACTACGCGGCGGCTGAAACGGCGCTCGAGAAAGCGAAGAAATTCGCCAGCTCGAAATTCCAGCGCCAGCAGCTGGAAGACCAGTTCGAGGAAATTCGCAAACAGGCCAAAGCCTTCGAAAAACAGGTGCAGGAAGAAAAAACGCTTGAAAAAGCGGTCCAGAAAGGCGAAGCGAGCCAGGGCGGCGAAGGCGGGGCGATCCAAAACCCCTTCGGCACCGGTATCGGCGGCACGACGCTGGCCGAATAGAGGGCTCCTCGGAGTGGGCCGCGAAGGACTCGAACCTTCAACCTTGAGCTTAAGAGGCTCCTGCTCTAACCAGTTGAGCTAGCGGCCCGGGACGCGCAAGTATAGGAATCTCGGCGCCGGGAGGGCCGAAGGCAATTGCCAGGGGCCTACGGCAACATCCGGCAGAACTTTTCCACCGAGCCTTCGATCGCGGTGCCGTCTTCGAACTCGAAGCGCCCGCGGGTGCGGAGGATGTTGTCGCTACAGCGCGCGGCGACGTAGCTACGGTCCTGGCCGCCGGAGCGGTAGCGGCGGCCCAGCTTGACTTCGACGAAGGTGAGCGAGCCGAGGCCGGCGGCGATCAGGGGGACGTCGAGGGTGGCGCGGTAGCGGTATTCGCCGCGCCGCTTCTCGATCGAGGCGACGATCGCGAAGACCTGGGTGCCGGGCACGGTGGTGCGGGCGTGCAGGACCGCGGTCGGGTGCCCGTCGACGGCTGGGCCGTTGAAGATGGTCAGCGGCGAGCTGGCCATGACGGGACCGCTGCTGAGCGAGATCATCGCCTCGATTCGGCCAGTGCCGACGATTGCGCCCGAGCAGAGCTGGCGGGCTTCCTCGGTGCTGGCCTGTTCGATGCGTTCCGGTGGGCAGGTCGGCAGGCCGGCCACGCTGAGTCGCCCGTCGTGATCGAAGTTGACGACCAGGTGGCGCAGGGGGACCGGGCGGCTGCCGTCTTTGCTGGCGATCCGGGCGTGCCCCTGGAAGTCGATCGGGGTGAACTTCCCCTTCGGCAGCTGTCGCGGCTGGAAGCTGCCGTCGGCGCGCAGGATCAGGTTGTCGACTTCGACCAGGGCGCCCTCGCCGCTGGCACCGGCCACGACCACCAGTGCCACGAGGGCGCAGGCGGCGAAGATGCCGCGCCTCAGCGAGGCACGTGACACGGTGAGGTGAGGGTTGCGGGAAAGTAGTCGCCGTTGGTGAAGGTGAGTTTGCCCTGGATCTGCAGGCTGCCGCCGGCGCAGTACGCGTTGAGGTAGCCGACCTTCTTGCCCCCGCGCGTGAAGGTCTTGCCGACCGTTGCTTCGGCCAGGGTCGGAGCCCCGTAGCCGCCGGCGATCGGCGGGATCTCGACCTGGACACGGAATCCGTAGCGGCCTTTGTTGATCTTTTCGATCGCGATCGGGACCAGCAGCGCCTTCTTCTCCGGCACCGTCTCGTAGGCGTGCGCGATCAAGCTCGGCTGCCCCTTCGATTTCGGGCCGTTGAAGATCGAGACCGGCGAGCTGACCTGCTGCGTCGGCTGTCCCGGCAGGTTGACCTCGGCCTTGACCAGCCCCGTGCCGACGAGGGCGCCGCCGCAGCGCTTGCGGGCTTCGCTCGTCGTCGCCCCTTCGAGTTTGGCGAGGGTGCAGACGGGGACGCCTTTGGCTTCGAGGTAGCCGTGCTCGTCGATCATGAAGTCGAGCTTGCCGAGGACCCCGGGTGGGGAGCCGTCCTTGGTCTTGATCCGGGTGATGCTGCTGAGCGTGATCGCGGAGCCGCCTCTGGCGGGGAGCTCGCGGGGCAGCATCGTCGCCGTCGAGCTGACGATGGTGTTGCCGATTTCCGCGGTCAGCGCGTAGGCGCCGCCGGCCAGCAGAAGGCAGAAGCCCAGAGCCAGCGCCGAGACCCGACGCAGACGTTGGCTCACCGGCCGGTGCACCGTTTGAGCAGGTCGCCGTTCAGTTTGGTGCCGTCTTTGAAGGTGAATTCGCCTTTGGCCTGCAGCCGCCCGTCGGGACAGCCAGCGTTGACGTAGCTGAGCCGCTCGCCTTTGTAGTTCCATTCGCGTCCAATCTTGAGCCGGCCGTAGATCGGCGTTCCCGAGCCGCCGGCAATTTGCGGGATCCTCGCTACCGTCTTGAACCCGTAGCGGCCGTTGTTGACGCGCTGGATCTCGATCGGGACGACGAAAGTGGTCGGCGCCGGGACGGTCAGGTGGGCGTGGGCGAGCACGGTCGGGTTGCCGTTTTTCTCGGCGCCGTTGAAGATGGTGATCGGCGAGGAGGCCGGGATCGACGGCTGTTCGGGGAAGTTGACGACCGCCTTGCCGAAGCCGGTGCCGACGATCGCGCCCGGGCAGAGCTTGCGCGCCGCCGCGGTCGTCGTCGCTGCCAGTTTCCTGGGAGTGCAGACCGGCAGCCCGCGGGTCTCGACTTCTCCGTTGCGGTCGAACCAGAGGATGATTTCGTCGAGGATCGGCGGCAGGCCGCCGTCGACGGTCGAAATCTTGCCGTGGCCGTTGAGCTTGATCGGTGCGTAACCGACTTTGGGCAGCGTCGTCGGCGTGAAGCCGCCGTCGGTGACGACCACGATATTTGCGACCTGCAGCCTCAGCGCCAGCGCCGAACCGGTACCGGCGAGCAGGAGCACCGCGATGATCGCGAACGTTCTTAACAGACTCTTCCGCATATTTTCTCTCCTCCCGTTCCCCTGTCCGCCAAACTACCACGCGTGGGAAGCAGGAGGAGCAGGGTGCGGCCGGGTTCCGAACCTTCGGAACCCAGTCGTCGACAGTCGCCTTTGTTGCGACATCCCCGCACGGTCTTGGCCGTGGCGGCAGTGCTGCTCGCAACGCTTGGAGTGATCGGGCTCAACGTCGAGGACCGGCTCGACCCGACCACGCTCGAGGTTCCCGGCACGGCTTCGTCGAAAGCGAACGGCCTGCTGCGTGCCCACTTCGGCGACACCGCGCCGTTCGCGATCCTGCTCGAAGGTCCAGCGGCGGCGATCGACCGCCAGGGGCCGCGACTGATCCGGGCGTTGCGCTTGGACCCGGCGGTGACGACGCTCTCGCCCTGGGACCGCGGCGCCACCGAACGCCTGCGGCCACGCCCGGACCGGGCCCTGATCCTCGCCGACTTCCACGTCGACACCAAAACCGCGGTCAACGAGGTCGTGCCGCGCCTGGACGAGACCCTGGAGCGGGTGGTCCGGCCGCCGGTCAGCTCGACGCAGACCGGTTACGCGAGCCTCTCGCGGGCGATCCAGGAGGAGTCGATCGCGGCCAGCGAGCGCGGCGAGCTGATCGCGCTTCCGTTCCTGCTGATCGTCCTGCTGTTGGTCTTCCGCTCGCCGATCGCAGCCGCGATACCGCTCGGCTTCGGCGTCATCACCGTGATCGCGTCGCGCGGGATCCTCCACTTCTTCACCGGCTGGTTCGAGATAGACGCCTTCGCGCTGACCGTCTGCACGATGATGGGGTTGGCGCTGGGGGTCGACTACGCGCTCCTGATGGTCTCGCGCTTCCGCGAGGAGTTAGCCGGGGGAGCGACGGCTGCCGCCGCGGCCGCGACGACCCGGCGCAGCGCTGGGCGCACGGTCGTTTTCGCCGGCAGCACCCTGCTGCTCTCGATGCTGGTCTCGCTGTTCATCCTGCCCGGCTCGCTGCTGGCATCGCTGGCGGGGACGGTGATGATGGTGGTGCTGCTGAGCGTCGGGGTGGCGACGATCGTCGGGCCGGCGCTGCTGACTCTGATCGGGCCCAACCTCGACCGCTGGCGGGTTGGCCCGGCGCCGCGCGAGGACAGCTCGCGCCTGATGCGGACCGTCAACGCGGCCCTGAAGCGCCCGGTGCTGGCGGCGGTGCTGATCGGCGGCCTCCTGCTTGCCTTGGCGGCTCCGGTGATCGGACTCAAGACCGGCCCGCCGAGTCCCGATCAGCTGGCCAAGGACGCGCCCGCCCGCGAAGACGCCGAACGGGTCGACGACGCGATCGGGCCCGGCTGGGACGCCCCCTTCCAGATCGTTGCCGTCAGCGACAACGGGCCGATCACCGACGCCAAGAGCCTGAAGGCGCTGGACCAGTTCCAGGAAGAACTGACCGAGCTGCCGGGCGTGCAAGCGGTGATCGGGCCCAGCGAAGTCGCCGAGCGGGTCAAACCGCTGCAGGAAACCGGCAACGCGATCCTCACCTCCGAAGGCAACATCGGCCCGGTCAAAGAACTGGGTCGCCTCGGCCGCAGCCTCAGCACCGCCGCCGGCGGCGTCGGTCAGCTGCGCGAAGGGATCACCGAAGCGAGCGCCGGTGCCGGGCTGCTGGCACTCGGCTCCGACCGCGCCGGCGAGGGCGCCGAGCAGATCGCGGTCGGGCTCAGCCAGGCGGCGGCCGGCAGCCAGCAGGCGATCGGTGCCCTCGACCGTTTCTCCGACGGCTCGCGGAAACTGGAGGAAGCGGTGCTCGAAGCAGCCTTCGGTGCCCAGGAAATCCGCGGCGCGATCCTCGTCTCGCTGGTCCCGATCCTGCGCCAGACGCTGCGACGGGCGCGGGACCTGCAGAAGAACCTGAATCAGCTCGCCAACGAAAAATTGCCGAGGCTGATCCCGCCAGCCCAGGTCACGGAAGACCAGCTGAAACTGGCGCAGGCGCAGCTGCAGGCGATGACAGTCGGCAAATCGGACCCGAACTACGCTGCGGTGCTTGCGGCGGTGCAGCAGGCGCTGGCGGCGCTCAGCGGCACCGACCCGGTCACCGGCCAGCCCTACTCGCCCGGCTACCTCGGCCTTCCGGCCGAACTGACGGCGCTGCAGGTCGCCCTCACCGATGACCGCGATCAGGCCGACACCATCGCCGATTTCATCGGCTCGACCACGAGCGAACTGCGCAAAGTCGGCGGCGGCGCCAAGCAGCTGACCACGGCCCTCTACGCGATCCACAAGGGGGCCAACCGCCTCGCGGGCGGCTCTGAACGGCTTGCCGGCGCCGCCTCGGAACTGGGCGAGGGCCTCGACGAACTGAGCGGCGGCGCCTCGGCGCTGGTTGGCGGGATCGACCGCCTCGGCGGCGGCGCGAAGGCGCTGGAAGCGGGGCTGGCGGAAGGGTTTGGCGAATCGGCGCCGCTGGAAAGCGGGCTGGAAGAAGCGAGCGTGCAGGTCGTCGACGGCAAAGCGCGGATCAACCGCCAAGCGCGCAAGGTCGCCGACGCCTCGCCCAATCTCTTCAACTCCGGCTACTTCGTGCTCTCGGCGCTGGACGGGGCGCAGCCGCGCCAGCGCGAAGCGGCGGCGACCGCGATCGACCTGCGCCGTGGCGGACAGGCGGCGACGATGCTGGTCGTCTCCGACTACGGCTTCAACACGCCCGGATCGATTGCTCTGAACAAGACGCTCGACGACGAAGCGGCGCGGCTGGCCGGAGACATCGGCCTGCAGACGGGTGTCGCCGGCGGCGCCGCCCAGCTCAACGACTACAGCCACGTCACCCGAGCCCGGATCCCACTGGTGGTCGCGGCGATCACCGTCGTCACCTTCCTGATCCTGATCCTGGTCCTGCGCGCGGTCCCCCTGGCGGCGATCGCCGTCGGCCTCAACCTGGCGACGGTCGGCGTCGCCTTCGGCATCCTCACGCTGCTCTTCGAGGTGCCGGAGGACCTACCGCTGGGCGGCCACAACTACGTCGATGCGGTCGGGGCGACGATGATCTTCGGCGTCGTCTTCGGGCTCTCGATCGACTATGCGGTCTTCCTGCTCAGTCGCATGCGCGAGCACTACGACCGCCACGGCGACAACGCCGCCGCGATCAACTTCGGCCTCGAGAAAACTGCCCGCGTGATCACCGGCGCCGCCGCGATCATGCTCGCCGTCTTCATCGTCTTCGCCGGCGCCCCGATCGCGACCGTCAGCCAGCTCGGAGTCGGCCTCACCGTCGCCGTGATCCTCGACGCCACCGTCGTCCGCATCGTCCTGCTGCCGGCGCTGATGTTGCTGCTCGGCGACCGGGTCTGGTGGATGCCGAAGTCCCTGGCCCGGATCCTGCCGAAGATTAACGTCTGAGGGCTCAGGCGCTTGGGTCGGCGCCCTTCGACGCCCGCTCGAAACAGGCAATCGCGGCAAGGGTGGCGACTCCCTCCTCCTTGGACTCGGCCATGCGCCCTGTGGACTTCGCCTGAATCTCCAGGACGGCTTCCAAGGTTGCGTCGAAGAGCCTGGCCGCTTCCGACCAGCCCTCGCTGTCCAGCAGCATCGGAACTCGGCTCAAATGCCGGTTGGTCCTTGAATCGAAGCTGCCGACTGCCAGCGCCGCGCTCATGTCTTTGAAGATGGCGTCCACGCCGTAGCTCGAGATCGCGCGGCGCACCTGGGGATCGAACTCCCCCCAGTCAGGACTATGGAACAGAGGGCGGTTGATGGCTCGGTAGAAGTGCTCCAGAGCTCCCCTGACCGGTTTTTCATCCACGATCTCGACCTGGCCGAGTTCGCGTAGAACCCGCACGTGATACGCCACCGTTCCTAGCGGTTCCTTCAATTCATGGCAGAGGTCGCTCGGACTCGAGGGCCGTTCGGTGAGGACGGTCAAGAGCGTGATCCGCAGCGGGTGGTTGAGCGCCATCACGTAAGCCTGCTGGGGGGAGATTTCCCCGCTCTCGAGCTGCTCTGAAAGTGCCTTCCCCTTCTTGACCATCTCGCGCCTCGCAGTCGTAGACAAATCTGAGCGCTTCATATTAATCGAGTTAAAGGCCCTCGTTCCGTTTAATCAGGCAAAGCAGTGGAGACACTTCAACCAATGGAGAGGTCCTCTCTCGTGGAGCGATTCCGAGTGACGTGGGAGGGGGTGACAGGGGATGACCATCAAGCCATGCGGCGCCGCGGTACCGGCGATCATGACCACGAAGACCGCTTAGCGGGACGGAGCGGCATTGCTGCCGCAAGCGGAACGACGGCCGGCCGGGGTACCGGCCGGCCGTCGCCGCGCGACCTCCAACGACGCTATTTCTTCTGGGCGCAGGACTGGCTGGAGAGGGCGGTGATGGTTTCGCCGTCTTTGAAGGTGAAGGCCCCGCGGGCTTTCAGCTTCTTGTTGTTCGGGCATTTGGCGCTAATGAAGCTCTGCTTCTTGCCTTTGTAGCTGAATTTCTTGTCGATCTTGACGTTGAATTCGAGCAGGGCGCCGGCGCCGCCTGCGATCAGCGGCACTTCGACGTCAAGGCGCGGGCCGTAGCCTTCCTTGCTGTAATTCGAGATGACGCCGTTGAGGATCAGCGTGGTCTGGATCGGGGTGGTGCCGTAGGTGTGCAAAAGCACGGTCGGCTTGCCGCCCTGGGGTGCTCCGTTATATGCCGTCACGACCTGTTGGACCGGGAAGATTTTGGTCCCGACGGGTAGCAGCGCCTCGGCGCGACCGCTGCCGATCTTGGCTTTGCTGCACTGCTGTTCGGCGACTTCGGTCGAGGTGTTCTGCAGTTGGGCGGCGGTGCAGGTCGGCAGGCCCTTGGTGAAGAGCTTCGCGTTCTTGTCGAAGTCGACGACGACGCGGGTGGCCGGGCTGGGGACGCCGGTCGGGTTGCTGGTCGTCACTTTGGTGGTGACTTCCAGCGAACCTGGGGTGAAGGCGGTCTTCGAGAGCTTCTTGGGGGCGATCCTGACGTCGATCGACTGCGAGTTGCCATCGGCGCCGGTCACGGGGGCGCCCGCCACGGCGATCGAGGCGACGAGCGCGGCAAGTGCTGCCACGGCGATGCCAACGATCAGAGTTGGACGTTTTCGCATTGGACTTGTTCTCCTCAGTTAGAGATTGACGCGGCGCTTCCCACTCCCCCTAACCGCTTCCCGGAACCAGAGTAGCGCGTTGATTTCCAGTTAAGTCCCCGCTCAGGCACCGCTTGACGGCCAGGCGCTCGGATACGATCCGCTCGTTCGCTCAGCCGGGAAGGAGGGCCGGAGAGCGTTCAGCGACGACCCGTGGCTGCCAATTCTTTAGGCGAGGAGAAAAGCTCGGCTCCGAGCCGGGGGATGACCCCCGCGCGGATTGCGGCGATTGCGGCTCTCGCGGTGGCGGTGATCGTGCTCGCGGTCATCTTCTTCAGCGCCAGCGGCGGCCACAAGTACACCCTCGTTTTCCAGAACGCGGGTCAGCTCGTGCCGGACAACCAGGTCCTGGTCGGGGGTTCGCCGGTCGGCTCGGTAGACAGCATCGACCTCACCGACGACAACCTCGCTGCGATCCACATCGAAGTGGACCAGCAGCTGCACGAGGGAACGACCGCGGTGATCCGCGCCACCTCGCTCTCCGGGGTCGCCAACCACTACGTCTCGATCAGCCCGGGGCCGAACAGCAACCCGGAGCTGGACGACGACGCCGAGTTGGGCCTCGCCTCGACGACGACGCCGGTCGACATCGACCAGTTCTTCAACACCTTCCCGCCCTCGGTCCGCAAGGGCCTGAGCGACTTCATCAAGGGCAACGCGGCGATCTACGCCGGCCGCGGTGAGGACGCGAACGAAAGCTACAAGTACTTCGGAACGGCGCTGAACCGGACCAACGCCTTCGTGACCGAACTCAACGCCGACCAGCGGCTGCTGGAAAAGTTCGTGGTCGGCTCGGCTGACCTGTCGACGACGGTGGCCGAGCGCGGCGAAGAGCTCTCGAGCGCGATCGGCAACGCCAACGCCGCTTTCAACGCGATCGCCGCCCAGAACGTGGCCTTCGACCAGACCCTGCAGCGACTGCCACCGGTGATGCGGCAGTCGAACACCACCTTCGTCAACCTGCGCGCCGCGCTGGATGACCTCGACCCGCTGGTTGAAACGGCGAAGCCGGCGACGAAGAACCTGGCCCCCTTCCTGGCCGAACTCGGGCCGGTGCTGTCGAAATTCATCCCGTTCACGCGCAACCTGCGGCTCACCGTCAGTCGCCCGGGTGGGGCCGACGATGCCGCCGACCTGTTGGCGGCCCTGCCAACGGTGCAGTCGCGCGCCTCGAAGGCATTCCCGCACTCCGAAGACGCGATCGCCGGATTCCAGCCGAACCTCAACTTCGCTCGCTCCTACACGACCGACCTGTTCGGCGCGCTCGGCAAGCTCGGCGCCGCCGCTGGCTATTACGACGGCAACGGCCACTACCTGCGAGCCTCGCCGTCGGCGCTCAACCTGTTCAAAAACGACGGCGGAACTCTCAGGTCGATTCCACGGAGCGAGAGCCTGAACTTCTTCGGCCCGTCTGCCGGGGTCCGCAAACCGTGCCCCGGTGGCGCGACGCAGAACGCCACCGATGGCTCCAGTCCCTACGTAAACCCACCGCAGGCAGGCAGCGCCGTAAGCCCCTCTGAATGCGACACGGCCGACGTGCCCCCGGGACCATGATCCGGCGCGCGATACCTGCACTTCTCGTGGTCGCGGCCGTGGTCGTGATCGTGCTGCTGGTCTCCGGCGGCGGCAGCTCCGGCAGCAGTTACGTGGTGCGGGCGATCTTCGACAACGGCGGCTTCATGGTCAACGGCGAGCAGGTGCGGGTCGCGGGCGCCAACGTCGGCGAGATCAAGGCGGTCAACGTGACGATGCCGGGCGACGTCGTCGCCTATCGCGACGGCGAGCCGGTCTCGGTGCCCGGCAAGGCCGTGATCGAGATGGAAATCATCGACCCCGGCTTCCAGGACTTCCGCCAGGACGCGACCTGCCAGATCCGGCCGCAGTCGCTGATCGGCGAGAAGTTCGTCGACTGCCGCCCGACCCTGCCGCGGGCACCGGGCTCGGAGCCGGCGCCCGCGCTGAAGCAGATCCCCGACGGGGAGACCGGCGCCGGCCAGTACCTGCTGCCGCTCGGCAACAGCGGCACCAGCGTCGACCCGGACCTGATCAACGACATCCAGACGCTGCCGTACGCGCAGCGCTTCCGGTTGATCTTCAACGAACTCGGCGCCGGCTTCGCCGGGCGTGGCGGTGACCTCGAAGTCCTGGTCAAACGCGCCAACCCGGTCCTGCGCGACGTCGACACCCTGTTCGGGATCCTCTCCGATCAGCGCGAGGAAATCGCGCAGCTGACCAGCGACTCGGACGCGATCCTCGGCCCGCTGGCCCGCGAGCGCCGCCACGTCGCCGGCTTCATCTCCAACGCCGGGGCCGCCGCGGAGGCGAGCTCCGAACGGGGCGAACAGCTGGAAGAGTCGCTGCAGAAATTCCCCACCTTCCTGCGCGAGTTCCGCACCACGATGACCAACCTGCAGGGCTTCTCCGACGCGGCGACGCCGGTGATGGAGGACTTCGCCACCGCGGCCCCCTCGCTGACCCAGGCCACGCGGACCCTGACTCCTTTCTCGGAAGCGACCACGGTGGCGCTGAAGAGCCTGGGCGAGGCCGGAGAGGGATCTGGTCCGATCTTCGCCGAAGCCGACCCGATCGCGCGCAAAACGACCGAACTGTCCAGGTCTGGTGTTGTTCCGACCCGCGAACTGGCCAAGCTCACGACTAGCCTGCAGAAGAACCGTGGCTGGGATGGGCTCGTTGAACTGATCTACAACACGACCGCTTCCCTCAACGGGTTCGATCAGTACGGGCACTTCGGGCGGACCTACGTAACTCTCGGTAACTGCAACAACTACATCTCGGGCGCCTCTGGAACGACCAGTTGCTCCGCGAGGTTCAACGGGCCGAATGCCCGCCGCCCCGCCGACGCCTCCGGCGCCAGCCTGTTCCGTCTTCTGCAGAAGGAATTGTCCAAGGGCTCCGCCGGAGGCACCGGGGCTCCCTTCGAAACGTACGGTGGCCCCGCCACCGGGCTCGGACAAGCGGACGAAACCGAAGATGAACCCGAAGTCGGCAGCGCCTCCGCGACTGAAGGCACCGAACCGCTCCTCGACTACCTCCTGGGCCCATGAGAAATCGCGGCGGACTCTCAGGGCTTGCGAGCAACCCGATCCTGGTCGGGGCGGTCACCGTGCTGGTCGTGATCGTCGCCGTCTTCCTCGCCTACAACGCCAACAACGGCTTGCCGTTCGTCTCCACCTACAACCTGAAGGCGCGGGTGCCGAACGCCGACGCCCTGGTCAAAGGCAACGAGGTGCGGATCGGCGGCGTTCGCGTCGGCATCGTCAAGTCTGTCGTCCCGGTTCAGCTCGAGAACGGAGAGGTTGCGGCCGAACTCGATCTCAGCCTCGACCAGGCCGCCGAACCGCTGCCGGTCGACTCGACGATCTCGATCCGGCCGAAGTCGGCGCTGGGGCTGAAGTTCCTGCAGGTCATCCCCGGCGACTCCTCCGAGGGCTTCGAGGCCGGCGAAACGATCCCAGTCGATTCGTCGACCCCGGAACCGGTCGACATCGACGAATTCTTCGACATGTTCGACAAGCCGACCCGACGGGCGATCCGCCAGAACCTCTCCGGCTTCGGCAACGCCCTCGCCGGCCGCGGGCCGCAGCTGAACGAAGCGATCGGCGCCCTGCGCCGGCTCGTCGTCAACGGCCAGCCGGTATTGCGCACGCTCGTCGCCCCCAGCACCGATTTCGCCGGCTTCTGGCGGGCTCTCGAGGCGCTCTCGGCGACGGTCGCCCCGGTCGCCGAGCAGCAGGCGAGCATGTTCGTGGCCCTCGACCAGACCTTCGCTGCCTTCGCTCGCGTCTCCCGCCCGTACATCCAGGAAACGATCGAGAAAAGCCCGCCGACCCTCGACACGGTCAACGCGGGCCTGCCGGCGATCAACCCGTTCCTGAAGAGCTCCGAAGAATTCTTCGTGGCTCTGCAACCGGGGGCGAAAGCGCTGGGAGAAACCTCGCCGGTCATTGCCGAAGCCCTTCGCGCGGGGGTTCCCGCCCTCAACGCCTCGCCCGTTATAAACAACCAGTTGCAGCCGACGGCGGAAGCGCTTGTCGATTTCCAGGAAGCGGACGGCGTCTTCAACGGGCTTGATCTGCTGATCGATACCAACCGAATTCTCAAGCCGGCACTTACCTATATCGCTCCGGCGGAGTCGACCTGCAAATACCTGACCTACGCCTTCCGCGGGCTGGCAAATGCCAATAGCCAGGGCAACAGCCAAGGCAAATGGCTCAACTTCATCAGCTTCGAGCCTCCACCAGGACCGAATGCCGAGAGCGGTCCCGCCTCGGCGCCGGCGAACGGACCGAACGTCAGCAACCACCTCCACTTCAATCCCTTCCCGCAGACGGGCGCGCCGGGCCAGGATCACGGATGTGAAGCCGGCAACGAGAAGTACGCGAAAGGCCAGACGATCATCGGGAACGCACCCGAAGTCTGGGCCACCACGACCGAATACCAGGGCGAATGATGAGTCGCCTGCCCGAGCGCGATACGCGCCAGAATGCCGCCAACAAGGGCCGCTTCCACTGGCGGCCCAGCAACACCGTGATCGCGATCATCTTCATCCTGATCTTCACGGTCGGCCCCTACATGGCCTTCACCAAACACGTACCGTTCACCAGCTACGGCTATGAAGTCCACGCGACCTTCGCCAATTCGGCAAACGTCGCTAAAAACTCGCCGGTCCGGATCGCGGGCGTCGACGTCGGCAAAGTGCTCTCCTCCGAGCGCGACGGCGACGCGACCAAGGTCACCTTCACCGTCGACGGCGCCGGCCGGCCGATCCACGACGACGCCTTCGCCGCGATCCGGCCGCGGATCTTCCTCGAGGGCAATTTCTTCGTCGAACTCGACCCCGGCAGCCCGAGCGCGCCGGAGATGGACAGCGGCGGCACGATCCCGGTCAGCCGCACCTCGACCGCGGTCCAGCTCGACGAAGTCCTGTCCGCGCTGCAGTCGCCGGTGCGGGCGGACCTCAGCCGCCTGCTCGAGGGCATCGGCACCGCCTACATGAATGAGCCGACCGCGGCTGAAGACGAGACGCAGTTGCCCGAGGTCCAGGGCATAACCGGCGGCGAAGCGCTGAATGGGGCCTTCAAATACGGCGGCGACGCGGGCAGATACAGCGCCCAGGTGACCAACGCGCTGACCGGTACCGAGACGGGCGACCTCGCCCGTCTCGTCTCGGGCGCTGGCCGCACCTTCAGCGCCTTCGCCAGCCGCCGCGAGAACCTGCAGGGCCTGATCGACAACTTCAACGTCTTCACCGGCGCCCTGGCGACGCAGTCGGCGAACCTCTCGACCACGGTCAATCTCCTGGCGCCGACGCTCCAGGTCGCCAACACCTCGTTCGTCGCCCTCAACCGCACGTTGCCGCCGCTGCGCACCTACGCGATCGTGCTGGAGCCGGCGGTGGCCGAGCTGCCGGGGTTGATCAGCGCCTCGAAACCGTGGCTCGAACAGGTGCGCCCGTTGCTCTCCGGCAAAGAGGGCGGCGGCGTCGCCAAGCTGCTGCAGGAATCGACGCCCGGACTCGCCGGCGCCGCCCAGGCAGGTCTGGCCTCGGCGCTGCCGCAGATCAACCGCCTGAGCCTCTGTACGACGCAGGTGCTGGTGCCAACTGCCAACCAGACGATCAACGACCAGTTCAGCACCGGCGGCCCCAACTACCGCGAGTTCCTCTACACGCTTACGAACTTCGCGGGGGCCGCGCAGAACTACGACGGCAATGGGCCGTATGTACGGGCGAACGTATCCGGTGGGCCGCTGCTGCTCGGCGCCCCGAATCCGGAAGGGAACAAGGACACCCTCTCGGACGGAAACATCTATGCCAGCGCGACCAGGGACCCACTCGGCGTTCAGCCGCAGCTGGGAGGGTTGCCTCCCTTCAAGCCCAACGTGCGCTGTGACTCCAACGCGGTCCCGGACATCAACGGCTCGCCGGTGGCTCAGATAGGTCCGGCAATGCCGTCCGTGGCGGGGGTCAAATGAGCACCCGCGAGCCAGGAGTCAGCCGCTGGCGGCACTTCCGCGCTTGGCTCTCGCGCCAGTCGCGCGGCCACCGCAAAGACACGATCGCGATCTTCGTCCTGGCGATCGCGGGTCTCGCGATGATGCTCGGGATCTTCACCCAGCAGAAGGCCTCGCTACCAGCGTGGCTGCCGGTTGTAGGAGAAGAATTCGACCAGATCTCGGCGGAGTTCTCGACGGCGCAGGCGGTCACGCCCGGCCAGGGCCAGTCGGTCGACATCGCCGGAATCGAAATCGGCAAGGTCACCTCGGTCAACCTCGAAGACGGCCACGCCGTCGTCGGTATGGACATCCAGCCCAAGTACATGGAGCTGATCCACCCCAACGCCAGCTTCCTGCTGCGGCCGAAAACCGGCCTCAACGACATGATCGTCGAGGTCGAACCCGGCAGCGGCGAGAGGTCGATCGAGGACGGCGCCCACTTCACGCTGGCCCAGACCGAACCGAACACCAACCTCGATGCCTTTCTTGCCACCCTCGACACCGACACCCGCCAGTACATCCAGCTGCTCGTCGCCGGCGGCGCCCAGGGCATCGGCGGCCGGGGCAAGCAGCTCGGCAACGCCTTCCGTCGCTTCCAGCCCTTCGTCCACTACGTCGCCAAGCTGAACAAGCCGATCGCCGCCCGCCGCGTGGCGCTCGCCAACGTGATCCACAACTTCGGAGCTCTGACCACTGAGCTCGGCCGCCATGATGCCGAGATCAGGCGCTTCGTCACTTCCTCGGATGCGGCGCTCGGCAACTTCGCCAACCAGCAGGACTCGATCCAGGAAGCACTGGTCGAGTTCCCGGCAACGCTGCGAGCGGCCAAGAGCGGCCTGGCCAGCTCGACCGAATTCTCCAATGCCGCCTACCCGGCATTGACCGGCCTGATCCCGCAGGCGCAGGCGCTGAAGCCGGCCTTCCGGGCTACCGAAAAGATGTTCGCCGAAACTGCAGTGCCGATCCGCGATCAGATCCGACCCTTTACCCGCGAAATCAGACCGCTGCTGACCCACGTCAACGAAGGTGCAGGGCCGTTGCAGAGGACGGTCAAGAACTTCGGCAGCGGCCTCGGCGGCTTCAACAGCTTCCTCAACGAGCTGGCGTACAAGCCGAAGGGGAAGGAAAGCTACCTCTTCTACCTGCCGTGGCTTAACCACAATTTCAACGCTGCCTTCAATCTCCAGGACGCGGGTGGCCCGATGTTGCGGGGACTGGTCGTTCTTACCTGCACCGGGTCCGCTCTGGCAACGGGAGTTGTTCAGACCGCGAATCTCTATTACCTGAAGACGCTCATCGGAGCAGCGAACATTCCGCGCCCAAGCCAAATCCCCGGGCTGTCGCCGACGGGCACCTGCGAATACAGGCCCAAATAGTGAGCAAGCGAGCCCCTTCAACCACGCAACTCCTCGTCATCGCCGGCTTCGCGCTGTCGTGCTTCGGGATCCTGCTCTTCCTCTGGGTCACCTTCGGCGGTCCGACTCCGTTCAAGGCCAAGCCCTTCGAAGTCAAAGTTCCCTTCAACGAGGCGACGCAGCTGGCCGAACAGTCCGATGTCCGCATCTCCGGGGTCAACGTCGGCAAAGTCCGCAGCATCGCGCTGGCGCCAAATGGGCGGCAGGCGCTGGCCACGGTCGACATCGAAGACAAGTACGCCCCGATCCCAGAGTCATCGCGGGCGATCCTCCGCACCAAGACCCTGCTCGGCGAGACCTACATCGAACTCACGCCCGGCTCGAGCAAGGGCCCGGAGATGAAGGACGGCGGCACCCTGCCCGAGGCCAACGTCGCCGAATCGGTGCAGCTCGACGAGATCTTCCGCACCTTCGACCCGGAAACTCGGGCGGCGTTCCAGTCGTGGATGCAGGAAGCGGCGGTCGCGATCAACGGTCAGGGCCAGAGCCTCTCCTACGCGCTCGGCCAGTTCGAACCGACCTTCACCGAACTGGACAAACTCTTCCGCGTCCTCGACACCCAGCGTCTCGCCGTCAGCCAGCTGTTCAGCAACGGCGCCAAGACCTTCACGGCGCTGCGCGGCCGCGACGGCGAGCTCGCCGATCTGATCCAGAGCTCGAATGCCGTCTTCCAGACGACGGCCCGGCGCGACCAGGACATCGAAGCGCTCTTCAAGGCCTTCCCGACCTTCCTCGACGAGTCGAAGCTGACCGTCGCCCGGCTGCGCGAGTTCTCCGACAACACCACGCCGCTGATGCGTCAGTTGGTGCCGGCCGCCGAAGAGCTCTCGCCGACCCTGGTCGCCTTCTCGAACCTGGCGCCGGAAGCGAAGGGCTTCTTTGAAGGCCTGGGCCCGGTGATCGAACGCGCGCCCAAGGGCTTTGCCGCCGGCCGCAAGCTCTTCCGCGACGAGTTCCCGCCACTCCTGCGCGCGCTCGATCCCTTCCTGCGCAACCTCAACCCGCTGTTCACTGGGCTCAATCTCTACAAACGCGAGACCGCCTCTTTCTTCGCGAACATCGCCGCAGCGAGTCAAGCGGTGCTGACGACCGAAAACGCCGATGGAGAAAAGCTCCAGTACCTCCGCGTCCTTGGTCCCCTCAATCCGGAATCGCTGACCGGCTTCAACAATCGCTTGGCGATCAACCGCAACAGCGCCTACAGCCCGCCGAAATGGGCCGAAGGACTGCTTTCAGGCCTGCCCGGGTTCGACGTGCGCCAGTGCACCAGCGGAACCGGCGTAACCCTGGCTCCGTTCAATCCCGACCCGAGCTCGCCGGAATTCAAAGCTCTCGCCGAACGGACCGAAAAAGGAACCGTGCCGGAAACGGAAGAACTGTACGGTCTGATCAGGAAATACGCGCTTGCCGAACAGCAAAGCACCGCGACCGTCCCAGCCCCGCCGTGCACTCAGCAAGGCGGTCAGAAATCGATCTACGGGCCTGGCAGCTCGACGCTTTACCGCCAGACGTTCGAACAGACAGGTAAATAGTCGAAGGCGCCCAGGGGGCGTCAGGCCACAGCGGGAGCATCGGGCGAACCCAGGCACGGCGCCAGCGCTACCGTGTTCGCATGCAGCGCGACCCTGCCCTCGAGGCCGTCTTCCTGCCGGTGCGACCGTCGAGCACCTTCGAGGAGACGGTTGAGCGGCTGGGGACGGCGATCCGGCTCGGGCTGCTGGCGCCGGGCAGTCAGCTGCCTCCCGAGCGCGAGCTGGCGCGGGAGCTGCGGATCTCCCGCTCGACCCTGCGCCAGGCGCTGACGGCGCTGGTCCAGAGCGGGCACCTGGTCTCCCTGCGCGGGCGCAAGGGCGGCACCTTCGTCGCCGCCCAGCCGCCGTTGGCGGAGCTGGCGGGCGACGAGCCGCTCGACCAGGGCGCCTGGGCGGTGCTCGACTACCGCGTCGCGGTCGAGTGCGGTGCGGCCCTGCTCGCCGCCGAGCGGGTCGACGAGGGGCAGCTGCCGCGGCTCGAGGAGCTGGTCGAGAAGCTGGGTGCCGAGGGTGAGGACTTCGAGGAGTACCGCCGCACCGACATCCGCTTCCACATCGCGATCGCCGAGGCGGCGCACTCGCCGCGGCTGGTCGCGGCGATGACCGAGGTGCAGGGGCAGATGACCGACCTGATCGCGCTGATCGCCCACCCGCCGGAGGTCCTGGCGCGCTCCAACGAGCAGCATGGGCGCCTGGTCAAGGCGCTGCGCAAGCGCGACCCCGCCCGCGCGGTGGAGGTGATGCGCGAGCACATCGAGGGCACCGAGCACATCCTTGCCGGGCTGCTGCCACCTCAGGCGCGGATGCGGCTGCCCTTGGCATCGAACAGGGGCTCGGCGCTGACCTCGCCGCGGACCCAGCGGCCGAAGATCTCGACCTCGACCGCGGTCCCCGCCACCGCCGAGTCCGGCGGCAGGTAGGCGTAGGCGATCGACCGCTCGACGGTGTAGCCGTAGCCGCCGGTGGTGACGCGGCCGCGGATCTCACCGCCGACCCGCACCGGCTCGTTGCCGAGCGCGACCCGCCGCGGCTCCTCCAGCGCGATGCAGCAGAGGCGCGTCCGCGGGCCCGCCTCCTTGGCCACCACCAGAACGTCGCGGCCGATGAAGCCGCCCTCCTTGTCGAGCTTGACGCAGAAGCCGACGCCACCCTCGTAGGGGGTCTCGTCCGGGGTGATGTCGGCGCCCCAGACGCGGTAGCCCTTCTCCAGGCGGAGGCTGTCGATCGCCCGGTAGCCGGCGGCGACGATCCCGTGTGGCTGGCCCGCCTCCCAGAGCGCCCGCCACAGCCCCAACCCGTACTCGGTCGGGCAGTAGAGCTCCCAGCCGAGCTCGCCGACGTAGGTCACCCGCAGCGCCCGCACCGGCACGTTGCCGACCGTGATCTCGCGCAGGGTCATGTAGGGGAAGGCGTCGTTGCCGAGGTCCTGGGGGGTGAGGGGCTGGAGGACGTCGCGGGCGCGCGGGCCCCAGATCCCGAAGCAGGCCCACTGCGAGGTGACGTCGGCGAGGTGGATGCCGCCCGCGGCGGGAAGGTGGCGCCGCATCCACTCGCGGTCGTGGTTGCCGAAAGCGGTGCCGGTGACGATCGAGAAGCGGTGCTCGCCCAGGCGCGCCACGGTGAAGTCGCACTCGACGCCGCCGCGCCGGTTCAGCATCTGCGTGTAGGTGATCTCGCCGACCCCGCGGGCGACGCGGTTGTCGCAGAGCCCTTCCAGGAACTCGGCCGCGCGCGGGCCGGTGATCTCCAGCTTCGCGAAGCTGGACTCGTCGAAGATCGCCACCGCCTCGCGGGTGGCGCGATGCTCGGCGCCGATCGCCGGCGACCAGTTCTCGCCGGCCCAGCCGTGTGGGCGCAGCGACTCGTCGCCATCGGCGGCGTTGCGCTCGTACCAGTTGACCCGCTCCCAGCCCGACTTCTCGCCGAAGGCGGCGTCGTGCTCACGGTGCCAGGCGTTGACCGCGGTGACCCGCAGCGGCCGCCCCGCCTGACGCTCCTCGCCCGGATAGTGGATGTCGTAGTAGCTCTCGTAGTTCTCGACCGTGCGCGCCAGCGTGTAGGCGGGCGAGCGGTACTGGGCGCCGAAGCGGCGGATGTCCATGTGCCAGAGGTCGAGGCCGGGCTCGCCGTCGACGATCCACTCGGCCATCACTTTGCCGATCCCACCCGCGCCGGCGAGGCCGTGGGCGCAGAAGCCGGCGCAGACGAAGAAGCCGGCAACCTCGCTCTCACCGAGGCAGAACTCGTTGTCGGGGGTGAACGCCTCCGGCCCGTTGATCAGTTTGGTGACGGTGATCTCATTCATGACCGGCAGCCGCCGCTTGGAGTTCTCGGTGATCTCCTCGAAGCGGTCCCAGTCCTCTTCCAGCAGGCGCCCGTTGAAGTCGGGCGGGATCCGCTCGACGTTGCCGGGCCCGTCGGCGAGGAAGGCGGCTTCGCTGCGGCGCTCATAGCCACCCATCACCAGCCCGTCCCCGTCCTCGCGGTAGTAGATGAGGAGGTCGGGGTCGCGCAGCGTCGGCAGGTTACCCCGGGTGTGGTCGCCATTAGTTCCGCTATCCGGATCGGATGGCGACCACCCGGCTTCGCGGCGCGCCTGCCGGACGGCGTCGAGGGGCTGGGTGACGAGGTACTGGTGGGACATCGGCACGAGCGGGACGCGGACACCAGCCATGCGGGCGATCTCGGCCGCGAACATGCCGCCGGCGTCGACCACGACCTCGGCGGTGATCCGGCTCCGCCCGGTCTCGGTGCCAGCCTCCCGCTCGACCTCGACGCCGTGGACGCGGCCGTCGCGAACCTCGATCCCGGTCACCCGGGTGTTGGTGAAGATCCGGCAGCCGCCCTGGCGGGCACCGTCGGCGAGCGCGTAGGTGAGCTGCGAGGGGTCGATGTAGCCGTCGGTCGGCAGCAGCGCCGCGCCGAGCACGCCCTCGGTCGACATCAGCGGGAACAGCTGCTGCGCCTCCTCGGCCGAGATCAGCTCCAGCGGCAGCCCGAAGGTCTTCGCCCAACCGGCCTGGCGGCGTAGCTCCTCCATCCGCTCCGGAGTCGAGGCGAGCCGGATGCCGCCGCACTCGACCCAGCCGGGGTCGAACTCCGATTCCTCGCCCAGCCGCCGGTAGAGCTCGACCGAGTGCATCATCATCTTCGTCAGCGAGACGCTGCCGCGCAGCTGCCCGACCAGGCCGGCCGAGTGGAAGGTCGAGCCCGAGGTGAGCTGGTTGCGGTCGAGCAGGACCACGTCCTCCCAGCCGAGCTTGGCCAGGTGGTAGGCGAGCGAGGCGCCGCCGACGCCGCCGCCGACGATCACGCAGCGGGCGCAGGAGGGGAGCTCAGCCGGCGCCACCGCCGGCCTCCTCCAGCAGCACCGCGAAGTGGGGGTCGGATTCGGCGGCGTGGAGCCGATCGAAGTGCTTCTCGCCGTAGGCGTGGAAGTCGAACTCGAGGTCGGAGAGGGTGCCCTGCAGGACCGCCCACATCGCCTCGCGGAAGTCGGACATGAAGCGCATCAGCCGCAGCCCGGCGAGCTGCCCGGCGGTGGGAGCCTCCCCGAGGTAGGAGCCCAGGAACGCCTCCTCCTGGTCGGGATCGAGCTCGTTGTTGACCGCGAAGTTGCCGAGGTCGAAGTAGCGATCCCCCATGCCCGCATACTCCCAGTCGACGACTCGCAGGCCGTCGGCAGAGCGCAGGAAGTTGGCGGCGAGCAGGTCGTCGTGGCAGAGCACCGGTTCGTGCGGGCGGTGGCGCAGCGCCGCTTCGATCCGGGTCGCGCTGAGGCGCGAGCGCTCGAAGGCGACCGGGACCTTGGCGCCGCGCGCCGCGGCCTTGGCGGCGTAGTCGTCGACGATCCGGAAGGCCGAGAAGGTGGCGTCGATCGGCGCGCAGCCGTGGACCGTGCGCAGCGCCGCGGCGACCTCGGCCAGCGCCGCCGGCTCGCGCAGCGCCGCCGCGCTCATCACCTGCCCCTCGACGAAGCGGGTGACCAGGCAGGGCGGGTCGTCGAGCAGTGCCTCGACCGCCGGCGCAACCCCGGCCGCTGCGGCGCAGCGGTTGGCCGCCGCCTCGGCCTGTCGGTCGATCCCGAGCATCGAGGTGTCCTTGCCGGGCAGTCGCAGGACCACGTCGGTGCCGCCGAAGCGGGCGCGGTAGTTGCGGTTGGTGATGCCGCCGTCGAGCGGGGTGGGCTCGCCTTCGAGCCTCCCCAGCAGAGAGGTGAGCCGATCGGTGGTTTCCGACAGCAGGGCCAAGTCTTTGCGGAGAAATTTCCCCAGTTCGGCATTGACGGGGTCGGGCAGCCGGTCTAGGCTCGCGCCGAACCCGCTTAGGTCGGTTAAGCACACCTTTTATCGCAAAGGTTCTCGACGCGTAGGAAGAGAGGCGCAGATGGAGAGCAGTGTTTCGTCCCCGGGGAGTGACGAGCAACGACTTGCGGAGCTCGGCTACAAACAGTCGCTGAACCGCGCCTGGAGCGGCTTCTCCAACTTTGCGATCTCGTTCACGATCATCTCGATCCTCGCCGGCTGCTTCACGACCTACGGGCAGGCCTGGAACAACGGCGGCCCGATCGCGATCTCGATCGGCTGGCCGCTGATCTCGATCCCGATCCTGATCATCGGCTTCTGCATGGCGGAGCTGGTCTCCGCCTACCCGACCGCGGGCGGGATCTACTGGTGGTCGGGACGCCTGGGCGGCCCGATCTGGGCCTGGTTCACGGGCTGGTTCAACCTGATCGGCCTGGTGGCCGTCCTCGCCTCCGTCGACTACGCCTGTGCGACCTTTCTCAACGTCGTCCTCGGCCTCTACGGGGTGAACATCCTCGGGATCAACTTCGGCGATGAAGTCCACATCCTCGGCGAGGTCTTCCTGCTCTTCGCGCTGATCCTGATCGTGCACACGATCGTCAACGTGCGGCGAACGCACATGCTCTCGCTGGTCAACAGCGTCTCCGTCTGGTGGCACGTGATCGGCGTCGCCGCGATCGTCCTCGTCCTAGTCCTCGTCCCCGACACGCACCAGAGCCTCAGCTTCGTCTTCGGCCACCGGATCAACAACAGCGGCTTCAGCGACGGCATGTACTGGTTCTACGTGCTGCCGCTCGGGTTCCTGCTGACCCAGTACACGATCACCGGCTTCGACGCCTCCGCCCACATCTCCGAGGAGACGCACGGGGCTTCGACCGCGGCGGCGAAGGGAGTCTGGAGATCGATCTTCTACTCGGCGCTGATTGGCTGGATCGTGCTGCTGGCGATCACCTTCGCTGTCACCAACGTCGACGGCGCCAACGAAGCGGCCGGGTTCGCTCCCACCCTCTTGGTCGACGCGCTGGGGACCGGCTGGGGCAAGTTCGTCCTGATCATCTCCGTGATCGGCCAGCTTTTCTGCGGTGCCGCCTGCCTGACCAGCGCTTCGCGCATGTGTTACGCGTTCTCCCGCGACCGCGGCTTCGGCGCCAAAGCATCGAAAAAGATCTCCACGATCAACTCGGAGCGGGTGCCGATCTACGCGGTGCTGGTAATGGCGACCGCGGCCCTGATCGTCACCTTGCCGGCGCTGAAGGGGAATGGCGAAAACGTCCCCTTCGCCTTCTTCGCGGTCGTCTCGATCGCCGTGATCGGTCTCTACATCGCCTACGTGATCCCGATCTTCCTGCGTTGGCGCAAAGGCGACGAGTTCGAGGCCGGCCCCTGGAACAACGGCAAGAAGTACAAGTGGATGAACGCTTTCGCGACCTTCTGGGTCGCGTTGATCACGATCATCTTCTGCCTCCCCTTCACGCCGCTGGCGGTCCCGTGGAACGACGAATTCAGCTGGGAGTCGTTCAACTACGCGCCGCTGACCGTCGGCGTGGTGATCCTGCTGGCCTGGATCGGCTGGATGACGACGGCCCGCAACCACTTCACCGGCCAGGTGCGGGAGACCGATCTCGAGCGCGAGCTCGGCCCCGAGCCAGGCGTCGGTCCGGGCGCGCCATGAGCCGCGTAACGTTCACGGCGTGACGCTCGACCAACTGAGAAAGGCGGTCGCGGACGGGACGGTGGACACCGTGCTGCTGGCGATCGCCGACATGGAGGGCCGGCTGCAGGGCAAGCGGCTGACCGCCTCCCACTTCCTCGACGAGGTGGTCGAGAACGGGGCCGAGGGCTGCAATTACCTGCTCGCGGTTGACGTCGAGATGGAGACGGTCGGCGGCTACGCGATGGCCTCCTGGGACACCGGCTACGGCGACTTCGAGATGGTGCCGGACCTGGAGACGCTGCGGCCGGTGCCCTGGCTGCCGGGGACGGCGATGCTGATGGCCGACCTGCAGTGGGCCGACGGCCGCGAGGTGGTCGCCTCGCCGCGGCAGATCCTGCGCCGCCAGCTGGCCCGGCTGGCCGAGCGCGGCTTCGGCGCCAACGCCGCCACCGAGCTCGAGTTCATCGTCTTCCGCGACACCTACGAGGAGGCCTGGAGGAAGGGCTTCAATGAGCTGCAGCCGGCCAACCTCTACAACATCGACTACTCGCTGCTGGGCACCGCTCGGGTCGAGCCGCTGATCCGCCGCATCCGCAACGAGATGGCGGCGGCGGGGATGACGGTGGAGAACTCCAAGGGCGAGTGCAACCTCGGCCAGCACGAGATCAACTTCCGCTACAGCGACGCGCTCGGCTGCGCCGACGAGCACGCGATCTACAAGAACGGGGCCAAGGAGATCGCCTCCCAGGAGGGGCACGCGATCACCTTCATGGCCAAGTTCAACGAGCGCGAGGGCAACTCGTGCCACATCCACTGCTCGCTGACGCGGGACGACGGGAGCAACGCCTTCGCCGCCGACGAGAAGGTGTTCGAGAGCTTCCTCGCCGGGCAGCTCGCCTGCATGCGCGAGCTCACCCTGCTCTACGCGCCGCACGTCAACTCCTACAAACGCTTCGCCAAGGGTTCCTTCGCGCCGACCGCGATCGCCTGGGGCCGGGACAACCGCACCTGCTCGCTGCGGGTGGTCGGCCACGGCGAGTCGCTGCGGATCGAGAACCGGCTGCCGGGGGCCGACGTCAACCCGTACCTGGCGCTGAGCGCGCTGATCGCCGCCGGGCTGCACGGGATCGACAACGAGCTGGAGCTGGAGCCGGTCTTCGAGGGTGACGCCTACAAATCGGACAAGCCCCGCGTTCCCCACAACATCTACGAAGCCCGCGACGCCTTCGCCGGCAGCGACGTGGTCGCCGAGGCCTTCGGCGGCGAGGTCGCAGACCACTACCTGAACCGGGCCGGCGTCGAGATCGACGCCTTCGAGGCGGCCGTCACCGACTGGGAGCGCTACCGGGGCTTCGAGCGGCTGTGAGCAAAGGGCGGCAGCGATGAGTGCCCCTGCCGTCGGCATCTGCGCCGCGATCGAGCGCGTCTCCTGGGGGGTCTGGGACGGCTACGAGGTGACGCTGGCGCCGCGAACGTACGTGACGGCGGTGCAGCAGGCCGGGGGAATCGGGATCGTGCTGCCGCCCGACGACGCCGTGGCGGCGGAGCCTGACCTGCTGCTCGACCGCGTCGACGCGCTGATCCTCGCCGGCGGCGCCGACGTCGATCCGGCCAGCTACGGGGCGGAGACCCACCCCGAGACCAAGGGCACCTGGCCCGAGCGCGACCGCTTCGAGGTGGCGCTGGCGCGGCGGGCGCTGGAGCGCGACCTGCCGGTGCTGGGCATCTGCCGCGGCATGCAGCTGCTGAACGTGGCCCTGGGGGGGACCCTCGATCAGCACCTGCCCGCGTCGGTCGGCAACGAAGTCCATCGCGCCGTCGGCGGGACCTTCGGCGAGCATCACGTGCGGCTGGCGCCGGGCTCGCTCGCCTGCGCCGCGGCCGGGATCGAGGGCTTCGTCGTCTGGTCCCACCATCACCAGGGGGTGGACCGGGTCGGCGAGGGATTGGAGGTCAGCGGCTGGTCGGTCGAAGACGACCTGATCGAGGCGATCGAGCTGCCCGGCAAGCGCTTCGCCCTCGGCGTCGTCTGGCACCCCGAGGAGGACCCCGACTCGCATCTGATCGCATCCCTCGTAAACGCCGCCCGGGACGCCGCCGACGGGCCTATTTCGGGAGATATAGGCCCGAAATCGGCCCATCGGCGGGGGAGGGAGGCGGGGGTGTGAGCGCGATTGCGGTTATCGAGCCGGCGACGGAGCGGGTGATGGCGGAGGTGCCGCGGGGCGGGGCGGAGGAGGTCGACGCGGCGGTGGCGCGGGCGAAGGCGGCGTTCCCGGGCTGGCGCGAGGTCAACCCGGCCGAGCGGGCGAAGCTGATGCGGGTGCTGGCCGCCGCGATCGAGGCGCACTCCGAGCAGCTGGCGGTGCTGGAGGCGCGCAACGCCGGCAAGCCGATCGGCGGCGCCCGCGGTGAGATCGGGATGGTGGTCGAAACCTTCCGCTACTACGCGGGGGCGCCGGAGCGGCTGCTCGGGAAGACGATCCCGGTCGCGGGCGGCATCGACATGACCTTTCGCGAGCCGCTCGGGGTCGTCGGCCTGATCGTGCCCTGGAACTTCCCGCTGACGATTGCCTCTTGGAAGGTGGCGCCGGCGCTTGCGGCCGGCAACTGCGTGGTCTTGAAGCCGGCCGAGCTGACACCGCTGACCGCGATCGAGCTGGAGAGGATCGCGCTCGAGGCGGGGTTGCCGGAGGGCGTCCTCAACGTCGTCGCCGGCCCCGGCAGCGTCTGCGGCGCCCGCCTGGTCGAGCATCCCGACGTCGCCAAGGTCGCCTTCACCGGCTCGACCGAGGTCGGGCGCGGGATCGCCGCCGCCGCCGCGGCGACGATCAAGCGGGTGACGCTGGAGCTCGGCGGCAAGTCGGCCAACGTCGTCTTCGCCGACGCCGACATCGAGGCCGCCGCCGCCGCGGCGCCCGCTGCCGTCTTCGGCAACGCCGGCCAGGACTGCTGCGCTCGCTCGCGGATCCTCGTCGAGCGCTCCGCCGTGGACGACTTCCTGGCGGCGATGGCGCCGCACGTGGAAGCGCTGCGGGTCGGCGACCCACTCGACGAGGCGACGCAGATGGGGCCGCTGATCTCCGCCGACCAGCGTCAGGCAGTCGCCTCCTTCGTCCCCGACGACGCCCCGGTGGCGATCCGCGGCAGCGCTCCCGAGGGCGCCGGCTACTGGTTCGCCCCGACCGTCCTCGCCCCGGTCGGCAACGAGGAGCGGCCGGCGCGGGAGGAGATCTTCGGCCCGGTCGCCTGCGTCATCCCGTTTGACGGCGAGGCCGAGGCGGTGGCGCTCGCCAACGAGACGATCTACGGCCTCTCGGGCTCGGTCTGGACCCGCGACGGCGCCCGCGCCCTGCGCGTGGCGCGGGCGATCGAGAGCGGCGTGATCTCGATCAACTCGAACACCTCGGTGCGTGTTTCGACCCCGTTCGGCGGCTTCAAGCAGTCTGGCATCGGCCGTGAGCTCGGCCCCGACGCGCTCGAGCACTACACCGAGCTGAAGAACGTCTACTACGCGACCGGGGAGGACCGATGACGGGACGACTGGAGGGCAAGGTCTGCGTCATCACCGGCACCGCCAGCGGCATCGGCGCCGAGTCGGCGCGGCTGTTCGCCGAGCAGGGGGCGCGGGTGATCGGGATCGACCTCGACAAGAGCAATGCCGAGGGCGAAACCACGATCGAGGCCGACGTCTCCGACGAGGCTCAGGTCGCCGAGGCCTACAAGTGGATCGGCGACGAGCTCGGGCGGATCGACGTGCTGTTGAACAACGCCGGCATCAACCCGACCGACGACGGCTCCGTGCTCGAGACCGAGCTGGAGACCTGGCAGCGGGTCCAGGACGTCAACCTGCGCAGCGTCTTCCTCTGCTGCAAGCACGGCATCCCGCACCTGATCGCGGCCGGCGGTGGCTCGGTGATCAACGTCGCCTCGTTCGTGGCGACGATGGGCGCCGCCGTCTCGCAGATCTCCTACACGGCTTCCAAGGGCGCGGTGCTCGCACTCTCCCGGGAGCTCGGGGTCGAGTTCGCCGACCGTGGCGTCCGCGTCAACGCGCTCTGCCCGGGCCCGGTCAACACGCCGCTGCTGAAGGAGCTCTTCGCCAAGGACCCCGAGCGGGCGGCGAAGCGCCTCGTCCACATCCCGATGGGCCGCTTCGGCGAGCCCGACGAGATCGCCAAGGCGGCGCTCTTCCTCGCCAGCGACGACGCCTCCTTCGTCACCGCCAGCACCTTCCTCGTCGACGGCGGCCTAGCCGCCGCGTACCTGACCCCTGGCCAGGTCGACTAGCCGTCCGGGTCAGGGCTTGCCGCGCTGGTAGAGCCAGCGCCCGAACAGCGGTCCGAGGCTCTCGCCGCTGACTTCCTCGGCGAGGTCGGTGAACTGCTTGATGTTGACGCTGCCGTAGCGGTTCTCGGTTGCCCAGCGCCGCAGCACCTTCAGCATCGGCTTGGTCCCGATCTTGATCCGCAGCGCCTCCAGCGCCATGCCGCCGCGGATGTAGGTCGAGGGAGCAAAGAGGTTCTTGGCCTGGCCGGGATGGCCGGACGGCGGTTCCCAGAGCTCGGTTTCGCTCGGCGGCACCTTGTAGAGGGCACGGAAGATCTCGCGGGCGCTGCGGCCGCCGTGGTGCTCGGCGTAGTACCACTCGGCCCAGGTCGCGAAGCCCTCGTTGAGCCAGATCTCGGGCCAACGCCGCAGCCCGATCGAGTCGCCGAACCACTGGTGCGCGGTCTCGTGCACGACCGTGGTCAGATCGGGGACGAAGAGGTAGATCGGCCGGCTCTGGGTCTCCAGCGCGTAGCCGACGCCGGGGGCGTAGTCGACCACCGAGCCGGCGCTGTCGAACGGGTAGGGGCCGAAGACCCCCTGCTCGAAGCGGATCACCTCGCCGAGCCGGGCGAGCACCGGGCGCGAGTATCTCTCCAGGATCGGGTCGATCAGGGTCCAGGAGGGCAGGCCGGCGATGCGTTCGCGGACGAGCCGGCCGCGGCCGATGTCGACCAGGGCCAGGTAGGGGCTCATCGCCGTCTCTTCGCGCCAGCCGTAGGTCACCCGCCCGCCATCGCGCTCGGTCCCGGTCAGGCGCCCGTTGGAGACGGCCTTCAGCCGCGCCGGGACCGTCAGCGCGATCGCGAAGCTCGCCTTGTCGGCGGGGACGTTGTTGCAGGGCAGCCAGGACGCGGTGCCCTGCGGCTCGCCGACCGCGAAGGCGCCGTCGTTGGTGTCGATCCAGCCCTCGTGGCCGCCGTCGGGATCGGTCACGGGCTCGGGGTCGCCGCGGTAGCTGACCACGGTCACGAAGCTCGCGCCGCGGGCGATCGGGGTGCGCGGCTCGACCTTCAGCTTCTCGCGGCCGCGGCTGAAGCGCGCCGGTTCGCCGTCGACCCTCACCTCGGTCACCGTCAGCCCGATCAGGTCGAGCGAAAAGCGCGAGAGCCGCTGCGTCGCGCTCGCCTCGATCGTCGCCTGCGCGCGAATCTCGTCGTTGGCCGGGCGGAAGGAGAGCTCAACACCGTAGTTGGCAACGTCGTAGCCGACGTTGCCCGCGCGCGGGAAGAACGGTTCGCGACCAGGCTCCTCGGCGGCGGCGCTCGCCCCAACCGGCAGCGCCAGCAGGCAGAGCAAGAGGCAACTGAGCGTGGCGCGCCGCAAGAACCTGATCCTACGGCTCGCGCTCCTGTCCTTTGTATCCCTGTGGGTGACAAAAGGCAGGAGCGCTTGCGGCTGGTGGCGTTGGTACGGTCGGCCGATGGAGGCACGGCGGGTGGACTACGACCGGCACGGCCGGACCTACGCGCGGCACCGGCAGGCGGACCCGCGGATCGAGGCGGGGGTCCATGCGGCGCTCGGCGACGCGGCGACGGTGCTGAACGTCGGCGCCGGCGCCGGGTCCTACGAGCCGCGCGACCGCTGGCTGCTGGCGGTCGAGCCGAGCGCGACGATGCGGGCAAACCGCCCGCCCGGCGCGGCGCCGGCGCTTGCGGCCAGCGCCGAGGCGCTGCCCTTCGACGACGACAGCTTCGATGCGGCGATGGCCTGCATCACCGTCCACCACTGGCACCCGCGGTCGGTGGGGCTGGCAGAGATGCGCCGGGTTACGCGCGGGCCCGTCGTCGTCCTCACCTTCGAGCTCGAGGCGCTCCCCGCCTGGCAACGGGACATCCTGCGCGAGGGCCTCGAGCTCGAGCGCCCCCGCTTCGGCCTGGTCAGCGAGATCGCCGCCGAGCTCGGCGGTCGCACCCGGATCGAGGCGATTCCCACCCCGGCCGACTGCGCCGACGGCTTCTTCGAGGCCTTCTGGAACCGGCCGGAGGCGTTGCTCGACCCCGAGATCCGCGCCTCGCAGTCGCTCTGGGAACTGCTCGACGACGGGGTCGAGGAGCGGATCGTCGCCCGGCTCACCGCTTCCCTGCAGTCGGGCGAGTGGGACGCCGAGCACGGACACCTGCGCGCGCAGGCGAGCTTCGACGGCTCCCTGCGTCTGGTCGTCTCCGAGCCCTAGCGGCTCGGGCCGCCGCCGCTCCGAGCCAGCTTCAGGGTGACTTTGAAGCTCTTGGTCTTGGGCAGCCCGCCGGTCGGGATGTAGGTGACGCGAACCTTGACCTTCAGTTTGCCTTTCTCCTCCAGCTTCCCGAAGCCGTAGTTGGTCGGGTGCAGCGACACCAGCACCTTGCCGGCGGCTTTCGGTTCCTTGGTCGCTCGCCGGATCCGTGTCTGGATCGCTTTGAGGCTGGCCGTCGCCGTCGCCGTCGCGATTTTGGTCCGCGCGTCGACGGCTTTGACCACGCCGGGGCCGGGGACGTTGATCGTCAGGAAGCCGCCGCCGGTTCCCGGCGTCAGCTGGACTTTGCCGCGGCTGAATTCGTTGGAGGGCGGGGTCGGCGCGGGCGGCGGCGGTGAGGTGCTGGTGATCGAGACCGCGTCGACGCCGGTGGTGAAGGGGCCCTGGGCAATCGCCATGGCGATCCGCAGACGAACCACCTGGCCGGCCAGCGGACTGAGGTCGGCGCCGACAACCGTCGGAGCCATTTGTTCCGGATCCCCGGCTTTGCTCGCGAAGGCGGTCGCCAGAACGTCGCCGGATGCCAGCGATTCGAGCGGCGCCGTCGGGCGGATCACGTCGACCCGCAGCTGCTGGTTTTCTACGCCCGGCCCGAGATCGTTGACGTCGAGCGTGTTCGGAGTCGGAACCGCTATCGGCTCCGCGGATTCGTAGTACAGGCTGAGTGCCAGCCGGTGAGTCTGTCCGGGCGCGAGCGCGACGTCCTGGTAGAGGATGGTCGTGTCGGCGGCGCCCTGGCCCCCTTCGGCCGCCCAGTTGCCAGAGGGCGGGGTGAAGAATCCCTGTCCCGGTTCTTTGGCGTAGGCGAACCAGTCCCCGGCACCGTTGCTGCTGTAGGTGCTCCAGCCGGTCAGGTTGCCGTCCTCGAAATCGCCGTTGACGACCGTGGCGGCGCTGGCTCCGGCGGGGAGCAGCAGCGCGAGGACGGTGGCGACGAGCGCGATCAGGGACGCGCGGGACCTCAAACGAGACATGGAACCTCCTGGCCGACGACGGAGCCCGAAGCCTAGTGCCCGCTTGCTACTTGTCGCCCTCTGGGCGACAAGTGCAGACCCCGACGGTTGCGAGCCAGCGTCGGCAGATGTCGCGGCCGAGCTGGTTGAAGGCGGCGATCTTGGCCGCGGTCTCGGCGGCGAGCGCCACCGGGTCGATCGCGATCGCCACCGCGTCGGGGTCGGAGCGGTAGTCCTCGATCCAGTCGCAGGCGTCGCCGTCGCTGACCTCGGGGTGGAACTGGATCGCCCAGGCCGCGGCGCCGACCCGGGCGGCCTGCAGGCAGACCTCGCTGCGGGCGAGGGCGACGGCGCCGGGCGGCAGCGGGAACTCGTAGCTGTGCCACTGGAAGGCCTCGAAGCTCGGCGCCAGGGGACCGAGCAGCGGGTCCGCGGCTCCCTCCGCGGTCAGCTCCACCGGGTGCCAGCCGATCTCCGCCCGCGCCGCCCGCCGCGGCTCGGCCCCGGCGGCCTCGGCGACCAGCTGGCTGCCGAGGCAGAGGCCGAGCAGCGGCCGCTCCCGCTCCAACAGCTCCCGGATCAGCGCCTTCTCCGCCGCCATCCAGGCGTGGCTGCGCTCCTGGTCGACGTTCATCGCGCCGCCGAGCACGAGCACGGCGTCGTAGGCGAGCGGGTCGGCCGGCGGCTCGGGGCGCTCCGGCGGCAGCCAGGAGTCGAGCTCCCAGCCGGCCTCTAGGATCGCCTCGGCGAAGACGCCGGGACCGGCGTCGCGCTGGTGGACGATCGCGAGCATTCGCACCACCCCAGTCTGCCAAGCTAGATAGGTACTTACAGAGAGTAAGTGAGCCGAAAGGAACCGAGATGAACCCGTTTCTCGAGAATGGCCGCGAGGTCGTGATCGTCGAGGCAGTGCGCACTCCCGTCGGTCGCGGTCACCCGGAGAAGGGCTATTACAAGGACCTCCACCCCTCGAACCTGCTCGCCCGCACCTTCACCGAGCTCTTCTCCCGGGTCGAGATCGACCCCGCCGAGGTCGAGGACGTGATCGGCGGCTGCGTGCAGCAGTTCGGCGAGCAGGCGTACAACATCACCCGCAACGCCTGGCTCGAGGCCGGCTTGCCGGAGACGACGCCGGCGACCACGGTCGACCGCCAGTGCGGCTCTGGTCAGCAGTCGGTCAACTTCGCCGCGGCGCTGATCGCCTCCGGCGTCCACGACGTCGCGATCGGCTGCGGGGTCGAGCACATGGGCCACATCTCCTTCGCCGACGGCTTCCAGGTGATCGGCGAGCACGGCCAGCCATTCACGCCGGAGCTGCTGGAGCGCTACAACCTGATCCCGCAGGGCCTCTCCGGCGAGATGATCGCCGAGAAATGGGAGATCCCGCGCTCCGAGCTCGACGAGATCGGGCTGCGCTCCCAGCAGCGTGCCGCGCAGGCGACCGAGCAGGGCCGCTTCGAGCGCGAGATGGTGCCGATCGAGGTCAACGGCGACACCTACATGACCGACCAGGGCATCCGTCCCGAAACCACCCTGGAGGGGCTGGCGGGTCTGAAGCCGGCCTTCAAGGAGGACGGCCGCATCACCGCCGGCAACTCCTCGCAGGTCTCCGACGGCGCCGCCGCGGTGCTGCTGATGACCCGCGAGAAGGCCGAGGCCCTGGGTCTGAAGCCGCGGGCGCGGATCTACGACCAGACCACGGTCGGGGTCGACCCGGTGATCATGCTGACCGGCCCGATCCCGGCGACGGAAAAAATCCTCGCCCGCAACTCGATGGCGATGGAAGACATCGATCTGGTCGAGATCAACGAGGCCTTCGCCTCGGTCCTCGGTGCCTGGCAGCGCGAGCTCGATCCCGACATGGACCGGGTCAACGTCAACGGCGGCGCGATCGCGATCGGCCACCCGCTCGGCTCGACTGGCGCCCGCCTCACCACCACGCTGCTGCACGAGCTCGAGCGCTCCGACAAGAGCCTCGGCCTGGTGACGATGTGCTGCGGCGGTGGGCTCGGAACCGGAACCCTGATCGAGCGCGTGAACTAGGCCTGGCGGAAGACGTTCAGTTGGACGCCGCTGGGGGTGGTGTTGGTCTCCGCCAGCTCCAGCGGCGTCATCTCCGGGTTGTCGTCCGGCCAGAGCCGGTCGCCGGAGCCGAGCACGACCGGGAAGATCATCAGCCGCAGCTCGTCGATCAGGTTCTTACGCAGCAGCTCCTGGGCCAGGGTGCGGCTGCCGGCGACGAGGATCGGCCCCGCCGTATCCGCCTTCAGCTTCGCGACCGCCGCCTCGACGTCGGCGCCGACCACGGTCGAGTTGTTCCACTCGAGCTCGTCCAAGGTCGAGCTGACGACGTACTTCGGCATCGAGTTGACCTTGTCGGCGAACGGGCCCTCGCGCTGCGGCCAGGCGCCGGCGAAGCTTTCGTAGGTGACCCGGCCGAGCAGGTGTGACTCGGCCCTCATCTGCTCCTCGAATTTGAACGGGCCGATATCGGGATCGTCCTTTATGAAGGGGGCGACCCAGCCGGTGTGGGGGTGGCTCGGCTCGCCGCCGGGAGCCTCCATGACTCCGTCGAGGGTGACGAACTCGGTGACGATCAGCTCGGCCATCGCTGCCCAGCCTAGTCAAAGAGGGGACACCTCGGGGATCGCTCGCAGATCCACCGTGGTGCCCCTCGCGAGAGCTGTACCCACAACCTCTCCGCGCCAAAACCCGGCAGGGATCGCCGACTGTAGCCTGCGGTCGATGGAGCTGCTGGATTCGAAAAAGGTCCACGAAGGGCACAGCGTCGACGTCGCGATCAAGCGCTACCGGCGCCAGGACGGGTCCGAGGTCGAGCGCCAGGTGGTCGAGCACCCCGGCTCGGTCGCGATCCTCGCCTACGACGACGAGGTCGTCTACCTGGTTCGCCAGCCCCGCGAGGCGGTCGAGCAGGACGGGCTGCTGGAGATCCCTGCGGGGACGCTGGAGCCGGGCGAGGACCCGCTGGCCTGCGGCAAGCGCGAGCTGGCCGAGGAGGTCGGCCTGGCGGCCGAGCACTGGCGCGAGGTCAAGCAGGTCCACACCAGCCCCGGGATCCTCAGCGAGCGCGCCTGGATCTTCGCCGCGACCGGGCTCTCTCCCGCCAGCGCCGAGCCCGACGAGGACGAGCAGATCGACGTCGTGCGGCTGCCGCGGGCCGAGGTCGCCGCGAAGCTCGGCGAGATCACCGACGCCACCACCGTAATCGCCCTGCTGATGCTCGACGCCTGACCTATTTGGGCGCGGGGACCTGGGAGGCCATCTGCGCGTAGCCGGCGGCGCTGGGGTGGATGCCGGTGTCGCCGCTGATCACCCACGGCGGGCCGATGACCGGCCCGCCGCAGAATTCGAACGGGTGCGCGACCCGCAGGAAGACCTGGCTCGGCGTCGCCTGGACGCTCGGACCGTCGACGCGGGAGTCGAAGAGCAGCCCCTTGCACTTGTACGTCGCCGGGTAGACCGGCTTGAGGCTGATGCCGACGTCGAAGTGGGGCGGGGAGACGACGTCGATCCGCGACTTGCTGACCGCCGCGGCGGCCGCGGCAACTTCGGCGTTCATCAGGTTCGCCATCTCGGCGATCTGGATCGCGGTGTAGGCGAGCGCCGAGGAGGGCACCGAGAGGTGGTATTGCATGGCGATGATCTGGGCGTCGGTGTTCCTGACCAGCTCCGCGTAGAGGCCCCTGAGGTTCTCCGCCAGGTTGACTTTGTCGAAGGCGCGTTCGATGCAGGCCTGGTATTCGCCGAAGATGTCGGCCCAGACCGCGCAGCCCATGTTGTCGATTCCGAACAGGGTTTCGGTCAGGATCGGGTTGGCGCCGATCGTCAGCAGCACGTAGTCGGGGTCTTCGGACTCGAGTTCCTTGGTCGTCTCCGCGAACTGCCCGTTGCCGAACCAGTCCTGCGGCCGCGAGCCGCTGATCGCGAAGTTCTTGAAGTTCGTCGCCCCGTGTTCGTTCGCCCACTGCGCGACCCAGGAGACGTTGTTGGAGAGGCCGTAGTCGGTCGCGTATTCGACTTCATTGACGGTGTTGCTCTGGACTTTCGAGTTGGATGAGCAGGCGTCGTCGTATTTGCCGACCGGCGGCCGGCAGGAGAAGAGCCGGGCGATGCTCATCTGCGAGCCGTCTTCGTAGTAGCCGAAGGCGGCGGTGACCGAGTCGCCGAGGGCGCGCACGACCGGCGCCTCGGTGGCGCCGACGGTGACCAGCACGGGGGCGAGCGCGAAGGCGGGCGAGACCGAGGCGGAGGCCTGGCCGGCAGGGTGCCCGACCAGGGTCAGGGCGGCGGTGCCGCGGAAACGCCGGCCGGAGCGGAAGACGAGGGCGCCGTCGCGGATCCGGGCGCTGGCGATGTCAGGGCGCTCGCTGACGGCCCAGTCGATCGGCTGGGTACAGAGCGGCAGCGGCACGACGACCTCGCGCCCCGGTCTGACCCGCAGTCGCGGCGGGGTGGAGCAGACGGGAGCGCCGCCGCCGCCGAGCGGCACCGGCTGGACGTCGGCGTCCTGCCAGTAGCGCTCGCGGCCGCTGTCGCGGTCGGGATTGAGGTTTGCCTTGGCGACGAGGTGCAGCCGGTTCGCGGCCCGCAGCTCGACGGCCGCGGCGGCATCGGCGTCGATGCGGTGGACGAAGAGGAAGCGCCCGCGACGCTCCGGGGTGCCCAACGGGCCCGCGTTGGCGGGGGAGCGATCTCTCCAGACCCGGACCAGGCCCCCATCGGCACGGCGCAGGGAGACCTTCAACCGTACGAGCCGTCCCGCCATCTCGATCGGATAGGTGACGGGCACCAGCAGCGCCGGCCGGCCCGAGGGCGCGCTTGCCAGCCGCACCTTGCCGACCCTGACCTTGGCCGGCGCGGCGCCGGCAGCGCCGGCGGCAGGCGCCAAGGCGAGCAGGGCGGCGAGGGCGAGCAGCGAGACGGTCAGGGTGCGGCGCATCGCGACATTGTTCACCAATGCGCCCCCGTACCCTTGCCGGATGGGACGCGAGTACGTACTGGAGCGTGAGCAGCGGGTCGAGCGGCCGATCGAGGAGGTCTTCGCCTTCTACGGCGAGGCGCTCAACCTGGAGGCGATCACGCCCCCCTGGCTCGGCTTCGAGGTGACGACGCCGGAGGTGGTGATGCGCCCCGGGGCGCGGATCGAATACCGGCTGAAGCTGCACGGCGTGCCGGTCCGCTGGCGCACCAGGATCGACGCCTGGGAGCCGCCGCACCGCTTCGTCGACGTGCAGACCCATGGCCCCTACGCGCTCTGGCACCACACCCACGAGTTCGAGGCCGACGGGCCCGGGGCGACGGTCCTGCGCGACCGCGTCCGCTACGCGCTCCCCTTCGGCGCGCTCGGCGAGCTCGCCCGCCAGCTGCTGGTCCGGCGCGACCTCGAGCGCATCTTCGACCACCGCCGCGACGAGGTCGACCGGCTGCTGAAAAGTTCCAGTTCCGACACCCTCGTGTAGAAACTTGTTGTCTACAGTAAATTCATGGAGACGATGAGGAAAGCCTGGACGGACGAGCGGCTCGACGACCTCGCCCAGAGGATGGACCGGGGCTTCGACCGGGTCGATCGCGACATCCGTGACTTCAAGGCGGAAACCAACGCCCGCTTCGACCGGGTGGATGGGCGCTTCGACCGGCTTGAGGGCCGCTTTGACCGACTCGAGACCCGCTTCGACTCGATGCAGCGGATGATCCTGGCCGGCTTCCTCTCCCTCTTCGCCGCCTTCATAAGCGCAGTGCTCGGCTTCGTCTTCACCCAGCTCTAGCTGCGCGGCGGCAGGATGAACACCGGCAGCGGCGCGCTCTGCGGCTCGCAGAGGGCGGCCGGGGCTGCTTCCCGGCTCAGGGTGTGGCGCAGCTGGACAAAGGCGACGGAGCCGAGGATCGCCGGGATCCCGAGCTGGACCACGCGGTAGGCGAGCACCGCGGCGGTCGCCTGTGAGAGCGGGCTGCCGTAGAGGGTGAGGGCGCCGATCAGGCCTCCGTCGATGCCGCCGATCCCACCGGGCAGCGGGATCAGCCCGCCGAGCTGGCCGATCACGTAGGCGAAGACGAAGGCGGCGAAGGAGGGGGTGCCGCCGAAGGCGGCAAAGGCGCAGGCCAGGGCGACGACGTCGAGCGCCATGTAGCCGACGGCGCCGAGCACGACGTAGGGCTGGCGCTCGCGCAGCAGCAGCGCCGCGTCCTCGACGCCGCCGACGACGGTCTGCGCCGCCCCTCGGGCGAACCCGGCCGCCCGTTCGGCGCGGCTGCGCTGGCGCTGGGGGTCGCCTTCATCCGGATCGACCCGGGCGAGGATCCGCGGCAGCACCGCGACCAGGACGATCGCCGCCAGCGCCAGCAGGCCGAAGGCGGCGGAGACGGCGACCGGCCCGTCGCTGGACAGCAGCCCCGCCCCCAGCGCGCAGCCGAGCACGGCGGCGCAGATGAAGTTGGGGGTGCTGGTGAGGACGAAGAAGGAGACGCTGCGGCGGGCGATTCGCTCGACACTCATCCCGCCCTGCCGCAGCGCCCAGGCGCCGAGCGCGAGGCCGCCGACGCCGCCGGCCGGGAGCAACACGTTGGTTCCCTGCTCGGCCATCCCGATCTCGTAGCTGAAGCGCCAGCTGAGGCGGCGACAGAAGACGCCGCGGAAGGCCATCACGTAGGCGAGGCACGACGCCACCTCGAAGAAGAAGAGCCCGACCAGCCAGCCCGGCTGGGCGTCGGCGAAGCGCTTCCGCACCTCGTCGAGCCCGGGCAGGGTGCTGATCAGCAGCGCCACGACCACGCCGACCAACACCAGCCCCCCGGCCCGGCGGGCCAGCCCACCGACGCCAAGTTCGTGCGGCAGTGGTTCCGGCTTTGGAGAGTGCACCGCACGATCTTCGCAGGGCGCCGACCTTGCTCAGCCGGTGTTTGTCGCGCCTAGGCGGCTGCGACCGCGGCGGGGTCGTCGCGCTCGATCGCGCTCACGGCGCCAGTAAACCGGCTACGCGTGGAGCCTGCGCCCACGGGGTTTCCCCGCGGCCTGCCGGGTAGGGACCGGGGCATGGATGTATCGGCGCTCGAGTTGCGGGACCTGCGCAAGCGCTACGGAGGCACCGTCGCGCTCGACGGTGCCTCCTTCGCGGTTGGCGGCGGTGAGATGTTCGGCTTCGTCGGGCCCAACGGGGCCGGCAAGACGACGCTGATGCGGATCGTGCTCGGGGTGCTCGCCGCCGACAGCGGTGAGGTGCTGTGGCGGGGCGCTCCGATCGGCGGCGAGCAGCGCCGGCGGATCGGCTACATGCCGGAGGAGCGCGGCCTCTATCCGAAGATGCGGGTCCGCGACCAGCTCGTCTTCATGGGCCGGCTGCACGGGGTCGAGGAGGCGAAGGCGCTGGCGGCGGCCGAGCGCTGGATGACGAAGCTGGGGATCGCCGAGCGGGCCGAGGAACCGGTCGAGGCGCTCTCGCTCGGCAACCAGCAGCGGGTGCAGCTGGCGGTGGCGCTGGTCCACGAACCCGACCTTCTGGTCCTCGACGAGCCCTTCTCCGGGCTCGATCCCGACGGGGTCGACGCGCTCAGCGGCGCCCTCACCGAAGAGATCCGCGCCCGCGGGGTGCCGGTCGTCTTCTCCTCCCACCAGTTGGAGCTGGTCGAGCGGCTCTGCGACTCAGTGGCGATCATCGCTGCCGGCCGGATCGCCGCCGCCGGCCGGCTCAGCGAGATCGAGGGCTCGCTGGCCGAGGTCTTCCGGGAGGCGACGCGCAAGTGAGCGGTCGCGAGACGGTCCGGCTGGTCGCCGGGCGCGAGCTGCGCGAGGGGATGCGCTCGCGCGCCTGGCGGATCTCGCTGGCGGTCCAGGTCGCGATCGTGGCCGGGATCGCGATCGTCTCCGTGCTCACCGGCGGCGACGACGGGCCGAGCAAGCGCACGGTCGCGGTCTCGGGGCCCGCCGGCGCCGCGATCGTCGCCACGGCTCGCGACGACCAGGCCGCCTACGGGATCGAGCTCGAGGTCAAGCGCGTCTCCGACCATCGCGCCGGGCGGCTCGCGGTCGAAGACGAAGAGGTCGATGCCGCGCTCGGCCAGTCGGACCTGATCACCGGCGAAGATCCCGACCCGGCGCTGGTGGCGCTGCTCGACAGCGCTTTTCGCCAGCGACTCGGCGAAGCGCGCCTGCGCGCGGCCGGCCTCTCGCCGGGCCAGATCGAAGACGCACTGGAGCCGCCGCCGCTGCAGACCCGCGAAATCGAGACCGGCGAGGGCGAGGGCGGCAGCGCGCTCGCCTACATCGGCGCCCTGCTGCTCTACATCGCGATCCTCACCTTCGGCTACGCGGTCTCCTCCAGCGTCGTCTCCGAGAAGTCCTCGCGGGTCGTCGAGGTGATCCTCAGCGCGATCCGCGCCCGCCACCTGCTGGCCGGCAAGGTGATCGGGGTCGGCCTGCTGGGCCTGGTCCAGATCGCGACGATCGCCGTGGCCGGGCTGGCGATCGCGGTCCCGGCCGGGGCGGTCAGCCTGCCTGCCAGCACCGCCCAAACGGTGCTGCTGGTCTTCGTCTACTTCGTCCTCGGCTACGCCTTCTACGGCTGCGCCTTCGCCGGCGCCGGCTCGCTGGTCTCCCGCCAGGAGGACTCGCAGAGCACGACGACGCCGCTCCTCGTCACCCTGATCGCCGCCTACATCGCCACCAACGCCGCCCTCGACGATCCCGACGGGACCCTGGCTCAGGTCGGCACCTTCCTGCCGCCGATGGCGCCGCTGGTGGTGCCGGGGCGCGCTGCTCTGGGAGCCCTGCCGGCTTGGGAGCTGGCGCTCTCGCTGGCGATCATGCTCGCCTCGATCTTCGTCGTCGTCCGCCTCGCAGGGCGAATCTACGAGCGCTCGATTCTGCGCTTCGGGTCGCCGGTGCGGCTGCGCGACGTGCTCGGCCGCGGCGAGCGGTGACGGCGTCCTCGGCCTATTCGGTGAACTTCTCTTCCAGCTCGACGAAGACGGAGTGGGCGAGGTCCGAGAACTCCTGGCGGGTGACGCTCGCGCCCTCGTCGGCCACCGCTTCGGCCCGCGCTCGCAGCTCCTTCAGCGCGCCCTTCTTCGCCTCTTTGCCGCGCGTGCGGTGGACGAAGTAGCCCTCCAACGCCAGGGTCAGGTTGGCGAAGAAGAGCGGCGCGAACTCCGCCACCGGTTTCGTCTCCTCGCCGCCGGCAGCGCCGGCGAGCGTCTTGAAGCTCGCGATCTGCGCCTTGAGGCGCTGGCGTACGCCGTCGATGTAGGCCTGGTCGTAGCTGCTGCGGGCAAGCATCGTCATTTACCTCGAATCGGTTGGATGTGGGAGGCGACTCCTCCGCCCGTGAAGGCCGTGAAGGCGTGGACGGCGAAGCCGGGTGGGTCGTCGTTGAGTCCGAAATCGGTGGCGCTGAAGTCGAGGCGCGCCTGCACGAAGGTGCTGGGCACGGTCAGGACGGAGCGGCCGGCGAGGTCGCCGACCAGGATCCGGTGCAGGTGGCCGGCGACGATCCGCAGCACCTGCGGGTGATCGCTGAGGACCCGGGCCAGGGCCGAGCGCTCGCTGGCGTCGAGGCAGATCTCGTCGAAGGGCGGGATGCCGGTGTGCAGCGGCGGGTGGTGCATCGCCAACAGGGTTGGCTGCTGCGGCGCGACGGCGAGCTCCGCGTCGAGCCAGGCGAGTCGCCCGGCGTCGAGCTCGCCGCGGTCGGAGCCGGGCAGCACGGTGTCGAGGGTGAGCAGGCGCAGCGGGCCGAGGTCGGCGGCGTACTGGATCGGCTCGCTGCCCTCGCCCGGCAGCTCGAAGGCCTCGCGCAGCGCCGCGCGGTCGTCGTGGTTGCCGGGCATCACGTGGTAGGGCAGCCCGAGCCGCTCCAGCTCCCCGCGCACGAACGCGTAGCTCGCCGCCGAGCCGTCGTCGCTGAGGTCGCCGGAGGCGAGCAGCGCGTCGGGCCGGTCGGGCAGCGCCGCCACCGCGTCGAGCGCTTCGCGCAGGCATCGCCGCGGATCGCGCTCGCCGGCCGGCGCACCGATGTGGAAGTCGCTGAGCTGGACCAGGAGGAAGGGCGCCGCCATCGCTTGGGGATTCAACCAGGGCCGCGGGCGATGCCGCCGCCGGGGGCGTCCCGCCCTGGTTGGCTGGGGAGGTGGCCTACGAGTACTTCGACTCCGAGCGCGAGTGTCGCGACGCCGACGAGCGCGAGGCCGCCTCGCTGGCGCAGTTGAAGCGCCAGCTCGAGGGTTGCTACGAGCGCATCCCTTTCTACCGCCGACACTGGGACGCGGCCGGGTTCCACCCCGAGCAGGTCGGCAGCTGGGAGGACTTCAGCGCCCGCTGCCCGACGATCGACAAGCAGATGCTGGTCGCCGACCAGGCCGAGCACCCGCCCTTCGGCAGTTACCTGGGGATCGACCCGGGCGGGGTGGCGCGGGTCCAGGCCTCCTCCGGGACCTCCGGCACGCCGACCCTCTACGGCGTCGGCGCCGAGGACTGGCAGCGGGCCGGCCAGGTCTTCGCGATGACCCAGTGGGCGATGGGGGTGCGGCCAGACGATGTCGTCCAGTTCGCCTTCCCGTTCAGCCTCTTCTTCGGCGGCTGGGGGGTCCTCTACGGGGCCGAGCAGATCGGCGCCACCTGCTTCCCGATCGGCGCCGCCGACACCCGCCGCCACGTCGAGCTGCTGTTCGCGCTCGGCAGCACGGTGCTGGAGGCGACCCCCTCCTACATGCTGCACATGGGCGAGGTGGCGGCCGAGCTCGGCTACGACCCGGCCGCCTCGCCGCTGCGCCGCGCGGTCGTCGGCGGCGAGCCCGGCGGCGCGATCCCCTCGACCCGGGCGCGGATCCTCGAGCTCTGGGGGCTGGACACGGTCTGCGACTCCGGCTCGACCTCGGAGATGTTCCCCTTCTGCACGACCAGCGAGTGCGAGGAGATGCAGGGCCCGCACCTCTACAACGACGAGGTCTGGACCGAGCTGGTCGATCCCGAGGACGCGACCGTGCCGGTCGCCGAGGGCGAGCGCGGCTCGACCGTCTACACCCACCTCTGGCGAACTTCGCAGCCGATGATCCGCTTCGCTTCACACGACGCGGCGATCCTCAGCCGCGAGCCCTGCCCCTGTGGCCGCACCTACCCGCGCCTGCTCGGCGGTGTGCTCGGCCGCGACGACGACATGCTGCTGGTCCGCGGCGTCAACGTCTATCCCTCGGCGATCGAGCGGGCGCTGCGCGAGACCGACGGGCTCGGGCTCGAGTTCCGGATCTTCGTCGACCGCGCCGGCGAGATGGACGAGGTGACGGTGCAGGCGGAGCCCGCCGCCGAGGGTGGGGAGGACGCAGCCGAGCTCGGCAGGCGGGCCGAAGAGGCGCTGCGCCATCGCTGCCACGTGCGGATCGGCTGCGAGCTGGTCGCTCCCGGCAGCTTCGAGCGGACGACGCTGAAGGCGCGCCGGGTGGTCGACCGCCGGCCGGGGCCGGACGCGTGAGCGCCCTCGACCCGCGTCCGCCTCTGGTCACCGAGGGCGCCCTCGTCCGCTTGGCCGCCAGCCGCTGCGAGGAGTGCGGCCACGTCGTCGCCGGTGAGTCGCCGGCCTGCCCGGTCTGCGGCGGCGCGATGGGGGCCACCGCGGTCGGACCGCGGGGCGCGGTCTGGGCCTCGACCGTGGTCCGCATCCCGGTCCCCGGCCGCGAGCCTCCCTACGGCCTCGCCTACGTCGATATAGAGGACGGCCCGCGCGTCCTCGTCCACACCCCCGGCGAGCAGGCGCTGGCGGTCGGCAGCGCCGTCGTGCTCGGCCCGGCCAGCGCCGCCGGCGACCTCACCGCGGTGCCGGCATGAGGGCGGCGATCCACGGGGTCGGGAGCTCGCGCTTCGCCAAGCAGCCGCAGCTGAGCGCCGGTGAGCTCGTGCGCGAGGCGGTGTCCGAGGCGCTCGCCGACGCCGGTACCGCGGTGCCCGCGATCGAGGCCGCCTACGTCGGCACCTGCTTCGGCGAGCCGGGGATCGCGCCGCGCACCCTGCACCGGCTCGGCCTCGCCGGGATCCCGATCTTCACCGTCGAGAGCGCCTGCGCCAGCGGCACCACCGCCTTCCATCTCGCCTGCGAGGCGGTGGATGCGGGTCGTCACGAGCGCGTGCTGGCGCTCGGGGTGGAGACGATGACCTCCCACTTCTCCGGCGCGATCGTCCCCGAGCTGACCGACGCCGAGGGCGCCAGCGGGATGGCGCTGCCGAGCCTCTACGCGATGTCGGCCAGCCGCTACCTGGCCAACGGCTGGGTGACGATCGAGCAGCTGGCGCAGGTCTCGGTCAAGAACCACCGCCATGCGCTCGGCAATCCCCGCGCCCAGTACGGGGGCGAGCTGACCGTCGAGGAGGTGCTTGCCTCGCGGCCGATCGCCGACCCGCTGACCCTGCTGCAGTGCTGCCCGATCTCCGACGCGGCCGCCGCGGTCGTGGTCGGCGCCCCGCGCGGGGAGGGCCGCGACGTCGCCGTGCGCTCCTGCGCGCTCGGCTCCGGCGGCCTCTGGGACCAGCGCACGGACCACGCCTGGGGCTTCGAGCTGGTCAGCCGCGTCGCCGCCGACGCCTACGCCGCGGCCGGGATCGCCCCCGCCGACGCCGACGTCTTCGAGGTCCACGACGCCTTCACGATCGGCGAGGTCGTCACCACCGAGGCGCTCGGGCTTGCACCCGAGGGCGGTGGCGGCGAGCTGGTCGCCAGCGGCGCCACCGCGATCGGCGGCGCCCAGCCGGTCAACCCCTCCGGCGGGCTGCTCTCGCGCGGGCACCCGCTCGGCGCGACCGGGACCGCGCAGGTCGCCGAGGTCGTCTGGCAGCTGCGCGGCGAAGCCGGCGGGCGCCAGGTCGAGGGCGCGCGGGTCGGCGTCGTCGAGACGATGGGCGGCGGCGCCTCCGGCGTCGACGGCAACGCGGCCGTGGTGGCGGTTCTCGGTGGTTGAGCTGGCCGAGCTCGGCGACCTGCTGCGGCCCGGGGCCGTGGCCGATCCCTTCCCCGCCTTCGCCGCCCTGCGCGAGGCCGACCCGGTCCACTGGAGCGAGCGCCACCGCGCCTGGCTGCTGACCCGCCACGACGACTGCGCCGCCGCCCACACCGACCGCCGTCTCAGCTCCGACCGGATGACGCCGATGCTGCACCGGCTCGAAGCGCGGGAGGCGTCAGAGCAGCTGATCGCGATGGTCTCGGTGCTGGCCGCCTGGATGACCTTCAAGGACGGCGACGACCACCGCCGCCTGCGACGGCTCGTCAGTCGCGCCTTCACGCCGCGGGTGGTGGCGCTGATGCGCGAGCAGATCGCCGCGATCGCCGACGACCTGATCGACCAGATGCCCGGGGAGGGGGAGGTCGAGCTGGTCTCCTCCTTCGCCTATCCGCTGCCGGCGATCGTGATCGCCGAGATGCTCGGCGTCCCCAGCGCCGACCGCGACCGCTTCAAGTCCTGGTCGGCGGACATCTCCTCGCTGGTCTTCGGCGCCGTCGACGACCCCGACCGCCACGACCGCGCCGAATCGGGGATGACCGAGCTGGTCGAGTACTTCGAAGGGCTGATCGCCAAAAGTGATGGCGGCGGCGAGGACACCACCCTGCTCGACCACCTGGTCCGGGTCCGCAGCGACGACGGCGACGCGCTCTCGCGCAACGAGCTGCTGGCGATGTGCACGCTGCTGCTCTTCGGCGGCCACGAGACGACGACCAACCTGCTCAGCAGCGGCATCCTCGCCCTGCTGCGCCATCCAGACCAGCGCCAGCTCCTGCTCGAGGACCCGGCCCTGGCCGAGCCGGCGGTCGAGGAGCTGATGCGCTTCGACGGCCCCAGCCGGCTCAGCGTCCGCGTCGCTGCCGAGCCGCTGCACCTGCGCGGCCGCTCGATCGAGTCCGGCGACCGCGTCTTCCTCCTGCTCGCCGCCGCCAACCGCGACCCCGAACGCTTCGACGATCCCGACGCGCTCGACCTCGCCCGCAAGCCGAACCAGCAGATCGGCTTCGGCCTCGGTCCCCACTACTGCCTCGGGGCGCCGCTGGCCCGGCTCGAGGGCCAGATCGCGATCCCGCGGCTGCTGGAGCGCCTGCCGACCCTGCGCCTCGACGAGACCGCCGAGCTGCGCTGGCGCCCGACCCTGCTCTCACGCTCGCTGGAGGCGCTGCCGGCGCTGGTCTGACGGCAGGGGCGCAGGCCCGCGACCGAAAGCGACGGCGGAGCCCTCGGCGCAGTTCCTCGACCCCGAGCTCGCGCATCTCCGCCAGCAACGCCAGGCGCTGCCCACGTCCCTCGCGCAGCGCCTGGCCGAGCACCGAGGCGACCCACGGAACGGTGAAGAGCTGTGAGGGCGCCTGCTCGTGGCCGAGCAGGCGCAGGAAGCCGTCGACCATCTCGGGGTCTTCGGCGAAACGGGTCTGGATCGCCCGTCCAAGCAGCGGCGCGCGCTCGTTGTCGCCCATGTCGCGGGCGAACCAGTACATCTCCCAGGCGTCGCGGTCGCGCCAGCGCCACCACTCGCGTAGCGGCGCGTCGGGGTCCGCCGCGCCGCCCAACCCGCGCTCGATCGCCGCTGCCAGCGCCACTGCCTGGCGCAGCGCGTCGGCGATCCCCTGGCCGGGCGTGGGGTCCTTGAAGTGGCCGGCGTCGCCGAGCAGCGCCCAACCCGGACCGGCGGACTCGCGGAAGAAGCCGTGCCAGCGGGACATCGTCCGCATCGGGCCGACCCGCCGCGCCGGCGCCAGCAGGGCCGCCAGCTCCGGCCAGGCCGCGAGGCCCCGCGCGTAGGTCCCCTCGCGGTCCTGGCGCAGCTCGTCGCGGAGATCGATCGGGGCGACCAGGGCGGCGATGAAGTTGCCCTTGTCGCTGGGACTGGCGAGGAAGCCGGCGCGGCCGATCGCCCCCAGCCAGATCCGCCGCTCGGTTTCGTCGACCCCCTGGTAGTAGGCCCAGAGGAAGATCCGCCGCGGCGCCGTTCGGTGGTACTCGCGGGCGCCGGCGAGGCGGGCGACGGTGGAGCGGGCGCCGTCGGCGCCGACCACCAGCGGCGCCCGCAGCTCGCCGGCCGTCGTCTGCACGCCAACCACGCGGGCACCGCGGCGCAGCAGGCCGGTCACGCTCGTCTGCGTCCGCACCTTCGCCCCGGCCTCGCGGGCAGCCTCGAGCAGGATCGCGTCGAGGGTGATCCTGCGTACGTTGACCATCGGGTAGCCGAGCAGCCGGGTCATGCCGCCCGCCCCGACTCGCATCTCCTCGAAGGCGATGTAGGCCTCGTCGACTGGCGGCGCCAGCCCGTAGAGGCGGTCCAGCACCCCGAGCTGGTCGAGGATCTTCACCCCGGGCGGCTGGATGCCGTGGGTCGAGGGGGTGTCGCTGGGGAAGTCGGCCCGGTCGACCAGGCAGACCCGCATCCCCGCCTGGCAGAGCAGCTGCGCCAGCGGCGAGCCGGCACAGCGGGCGCCGACGACGATCACGTCGTAGCTATTGCCGGCCGGCTCCGAACGTTGTTGTAACATCGTTATATGAATCCTAGCGCGCCCACGCTCTCGCGTCGAGAGCAGCTGATCGAGGTGGCGCGGCGCGGGGTCGAGGAGTCCGGCCCCGAGGTTCTGCGGGCGCGTGCCCTGACCGCCGAGGTCGGAACCTCGACCCAGTCGATCTACACCCTCTTCGGCGGCATGCCGGGCCTGCTGGCGGCGATCGTCGCCGACGGCTTCGCCGAGTTCGCCAACTTCGTCGGGGTGGTGCCCGAGAGCGAGGACGCGGTCGCCGACTTCTTCGCCAAGGGCGCGACCTACGGCGCCTGGGCCCTCGCCCACCCGCAGCTGTACCGGCTCATGTACGGGCTGACCGGGGGCGAGCTGCGCCACCACGCCGGCCTCGAAGTCTCGGCGGCGGGGACCGTCGCCAACTCTCCCGAGGCCCAGCGCGCGCTCGACGTCCTCGTCAACTCGATGCGCCGGGTCGTCGAGTCGGGCCGGATCGACCCGGTCGATCCGGCGATCGCGGCGGGCCAGTTCCTCAGCGCCACCCACGGGTACGTCCTGCTCGAGATCGCCGGCGTCTTCGGTGCGGAGGGCGGTGGCGGTGAAGTGATCATGCCGCTCGCGGTCAACCTGATGGTCGGCCTCGGCGACGACCGCAAAGCCGCGGCCGACTCGCTCGACGAGGCCGCCCGCCGCCTGACCTGAGTACCCCCGAACGCACCCGGACTTTTGCGCCAATCGGGGGTTGTCCCTAGGATGCGCGCCATGAGCCGGGCGGGAAGGTGGATCGTGCGGTCGTTCGGCCTGGCGGTGCTGTGCGCCGGCTTCGTCGGCGCCCCCTCGGCCTCCGCCTCCTTCGACTGCGGCACGGCGCTGGTGCGGCACTGCGAAGTCCAGCTCGACGACTCCGGCCGCGCCTGGTTCCAGAGCTACGAGAAGCTGACCGAGGACGCGCTCGGCGATGGCACCCAGCAGAGCGGCATCTTCCAAATCTACGAGCGGGTCGGCAACCGGACCTTGCTCGTCAGCAAACGGCCCGACGGGACGCCGATCCCCTCCGAAGGCAACCACCGCTCGGCTGGCTTCGTGCTCGGCGTGTCCCCCGACGGCTCCCGGGTCTACATCTCGACCGAAGCCTCGCTGGCGCCGGAGGACGGCGACGCCGGTCATGGCGACGCCTCCTATGACGGCTACGTCCTCTCCAACGGCGCCTACTCGCTGTTCACCACCGGGCCGCTCGACGGGCCCTTCGCCAACCCGAACTCGTCCACGGGCACCCACGCTGTCTGGGCCTCCGACGACGGGCAGTACATCTATTTCGAGACCGGCCAGGCGCTGGTCCCCGACGACACGGACGGGATGTCGGATATCTACCAGCGCGCCGGCGGGGTGACCCGCCTGGTCTCGACCGGACCTGATCAGCCGAAACCGACCGCGGAATGGCCCAACCCGACGATCCCGGAAACCCGTTTCCTCGGCGCCTCGCCCGACGGCGCCACCGCCTACTTCTCCACCGCCGAGCACCTCACCCCCGAGGACACCGGCAAAACGCCGAGCGAAAACTCCAAGCTGACCAGCGACATCTTCGCCTGGAGCGACGGCGTGCTGAGGCGGCTGACCCGGACCGTGTCGCCCGTCGACTTCCCCGGCACGCCGTTCGAGCACTTCGACCCCTACTCGTTCGTCGGCGCCGCCGACGAGGGCTCGGCCTACTTCCTCGCCAACTCGGCCCAGACTCCCGACGACACCAACCCCGGCCCCGACATCTACCGGGCCAGCTTCGCCGGCGCGCTCGAACGCGTCGCTCTCCCGGGCCTGCCGCCGGGCACCTTCGTCGGCCTCGAAGCCGTCTCCCGCGACGGCGCCCGCTTCTTCCTCCGCAGCAACGGCGCGCTTGCGCCCGAGGACCAGGACGACGAACTCGACGTCTACACCTGGTCGGCCGCCAGCGGCTTTCGTCTGGTCACGCCGCATGCCCCGACTGCAGCGGGCAAGGAGGAGGAAGTGACGCTCTGCGAGGTGACCGGCGATGGCGAACGCGCCTACTTTCGGACCTGGGGCCGGCTCTCTCCGCAGGACACCGACGGCCTGGCGGACATCTACGAGTGGCGTAACGGGGCGATCAGCCTGGTCTCTCCGGCCTCCGGCGACGGACGCCAGTCCGGTGCCTTCTGCGCCGGCGCCTCGCCGAATGGCCGCTACGTCGCCTTCTCCACCTACGAAGAGCTGGTCCCCGGCGACGCCGACGTGGAGATCGACATCTACGTCGTCGACATGGGCACTCCCGCCGCCCAGCGGGCGCCCCGGTCGATGGGCCGATTTGGGGCCTATATGTCCCGAAATCGGCCCATCGGCGGCAAAGGCAAGCAGCGGCGGGCGCGGCTGATCACGGCGGAGTCGATCGCGCCGCGGATCTGGGTCGCCCCCACCGGCGTCCTCCGCGACGGGGTGGCGCGCCTGCGCCTGCGCTGCCCCAAGGCCGAGCGCTCCGGTCCCTGCCACGGTCGCGTCAAGTTGCTCACCGGCAAGGGGCGCGTCCTCGCCTCCGGCAGTTTCCGCATCCCGTCCGGTCGTCGGTCATCGGTGCTCCTCAAGGGACGGGCCCTACCCGAGCGGGCCTTCCGGGGTCGCGTCCGTGTCCGCGCTGCCGACCTGCTCGGCAACCGCCGCGCCGTCACCGCCTCGGTCAAGCTGCGCCACGGAAGCTGAGCCCCCGCAGAGGCGGCTAACCCCGGTCCGTCGCTCAGCCAGCGAGCGCGCGCCGCACGATGCCCGGGTGCCGGGCGACCTTCGGGCCGAGCACCGCGGCGAACAGCGTCAGCGCCAGCCACGGTCGCAGGTGCGGGCTGATCCGACGGATCAGGCCGTCGGCGCCGAGCTCGAAGACCATCGCATCGGTCATCCGGACGCCGAGGATCTTCGCTTCGCCGACCAGCACCCGGTCGTCGCCCTCGCCTACCGCGGTGATCCAGTTCAAGCCCTTCAAAGTTCCGTAGACCGCGTTGAGCAGGACCCGGACGTCGTCCTGGCCGCGGAAGACCATGCGGCCGGAGATCGGCGAGACGACCTCGACATCGGTCGCCATCGTCGCCATGAAGCCGTCGACGTCTCCCGCCTCGGTGGCAGTCCGGTAGCGGGAGACGGCGTCGTCCATGCGGGCAGCTTACGGGTCAGCTGGCCGCCTTCCAGGTTGCTCCGGTGACCGAGCAGGTGTCGACGGCGTAGGAGAACTTTCCGTGCGCCTTGCCTTTGGTGTTGAAGCGACCGCGCAGATCGAGGCCGCCGTCCTGGTAGGCGAAGCGGAGCTGGCCGTCGAGCTGGGGGCCGTAGATCACCTCGTCGTACTTGACGTTGCGGGTCGAGCCGTCTTCGCAGCGCAGCTGCGCGGTCAGCTCGATCGAGAAGATCCGCGGCGGGTCGCTGAGGATTCCGACCGAGATCTCGATCCGGCCGTTGAAGGCTTTGGCGCCTTCGCCGGCGGCCTGCTTGGTGGTGCCGGAGTAGTCGCCGCGGTCGATGTCCCGGGCGGAGGCGGCTGCCGGGACCAGGAAGGCGGCGCAGACGAGGACGAGAGACAGTGAGATGAGTCGCTTGGTTGAGTTCATGGCCGCACCGTTCCAGGGCGAGGTCCGCCCGTCATCAGGGCAAATCCCGCTACCCACCCCCTGAAGAACCTGCGCGGGCGTCATTTCGGCGGCGCCAGGCGCCGTATGCTGCGCCCCACGGTGGCCTCGCACGGCAGTCCCAGACCCGACGCTGACTCCGCACGGCTCGGGGAGCTCGGCTATCGCCAGGAGCTCGAGCGGCGGCTCCACATCTTCGACAACGTCGCGCTCGGCTTCGCCGCGGTCTCACCCGTGGTCGGCCTCTACGCCGTCGTCCTGGTCGGGACGACGGTCGCCGGGCCGGCCTGGGTCTGGGTGCTGCCGGTCGCCCTCGCCGGCCAGTGCCTGCTGCTGGCGGTCTACGCGGAGCTGGCCTCCGAGTTCCCGCTCGCGGGCGGCGCCTACCAGTGGCCGCGACGGCTGATCGGCGGTGCCTATGGCTGGTTCACGGGATGGGTCGCGGTCTGCGCCTACGCCGTCGCTAACACCACGATCGCCTACCTCGGCGCCCCCTGGGCGCTGACCCTGCTCGGGATCGGGGTCACCCCGGGCGCGATCGTCGCCGCCGGGATCGTGCTGGCCCTGGTCAGCGCCGTCCCCGGCGCCCTCGGGGTCAACGTGCTCGGCCGCGTGGTCCGAGCCGGGATCACCGCCGAGGTGATCGCCACGGTTGGGATCGCGCTCGCGCTGCTGCTGGTCTTCCGCGAGCAGGAGATCTCGATCTTCACCGAGTCGCTCGGCGCCGAGGCACTCTCGGGCGGCTCGACCCTGGCCGGGATGCTCGCCGCGCTTGCGGTCGGCGGCTGGGTCTTCATCGGCTTCGACGCCTGCGTCGCCGCCGCCGAGGAGACCCGGGACGCGGCGCGCCACGTCCCGCGGGCGATCTGGATCACGCTGCTGGGGGTCGGTTCGCTGGTCATCCTCAACGCGGTGGCGGTCGGCCTCGCCCACCCCGATCCCGCCGCGGTCGTCGCCGGCGCGGACCTCGACCCGGTCACGACCGCGGTCGTCTCCTCCTTCGGCTCCTGGTCGGCGAAGCCGTTTGCCGCGATCGTGCTGGTCGCCTTCCTCGCCTGCGGGATGTCGGCGCAGGCGCTGACCGCGCGGACGATGTACTCGGTCGCCCGCGACGGCGCCCTGCCCGCGTCGCGCTTCCTCGGCACGGTCGACAACAGGGGGACGCCGCTGGGCGCGACCATCGCGACCACCGCGATCGCCTGCCTGGGGATGCTGCTCGGCCTGCACTCGGCGGCGGCCGGCAGCCTGATCGCCTTCGGCACGGCGGCCATCTACGTCACCTTCCTGCTGGTCGCGCTGGCGGCGCTGATCGCGCGCCTGCGCGGGACCTGGATCCCCGCCGGCCGCTACCGGCTCGGTCGCGCCGGCCTGCCGATCAACGCGCTGGCGGTCGTCTGGCTGGGCTTCGAGACGATCAACATCGCCTGGCCCCGCGCCTCCCTGGCCCCGCCCGGGGCACCGACCTACCAGGTCTGGGCGGCGCTGCTGGTGCTGACGGTGATCGGGATCACCGGGGCCGTCTACTGGTTCGCCGCCAAGCCGCAGGCGGCGCTGGAGCCGACCCTGCCGACGACGGCGCCCACGGTCCCGTGACCCGACCGCCGCTGATCGGCAGGGCGAGCGAGTTCGCGCGGATCACCGCCGCGGCGGACCTCGTCGCCGCCGGCGAGGCGCGCACGGTCAGCCTCTCGGGCGAGCCCGGGATCGGTAAGACGCGGCTGCTGGTCGAGCTCTGCGCTGAGGTGGAGCGGCAAGGCGGGCTGGTCCTGACGGCGCGCGCCACCGAGGTCGAGTTCGAGCTTCCCTTCGGCCTGCTGATCGACGCGTTGGAGCCGCACCTGGCCGGGGTCGATCCGGAGCGACTGCGGGATCTTTCAGCGCCGGGGGTCGAGCCGCTGGGCCCGGTGCTGCCGTCCTTGCGCGACTCCGATACCGACCCGGGGCGCGGCTCCGAGGAGCGCCATCTGACCTACCGGGCGGCCCGGGCGCTGCTCGAGCGCCTCGGCGCGGAACGGCCGCTGGCCCTGGTCTTCGACGACGTGCAGTGGGCCGATCCGGCCTCGATCGAGCTGATCTCCTTCCTGGTCCGCCGTCCGCCCGCCGCACCCGTCCTGCTGGCGATCGGCCACCGCTCGGGCCAGCTGGCGCCGCTGCTCGCGGGGGCGCTCGGCGCCGGCGCCCGCGACGGTCAGCTCGAGAGCCTGGAGCTGGGCCCGTTGGAGCGCGGCGATGCCGGAGCTCTGGTCGGCTCCGACCTCGGCGCCGTCGTCGTCGACGACCTCTATCGCGAGAGCGGCGGCAACCCGTTCTATCTCGAGGAGTTGGCGCGGGCCTCGCGGCGCGGGGACGGGCAGGCGAGCGGGGCGGCACCCTCGTTCGGCTCGGAGGCGGCCCCGCCCGCCGTTGTCGCGGCGCTGGTCGGCGAGCTCGAGACGCTCACGCCGCGGGCGCGGCTGGTTCTGGAGGCGGCCGCGGTGACCGGCGAGCCCTTCGACCCGGCGCTGGCCGCCGCCGCCGCGCAGCTCGACGACGGCGAGGTCCTCGACGCGCTCGACGAGCTGCTCGACGCCGGGCTGGTGCGCCAGACCGACGTGCCGCGCAACTTCCGCTTCCGCCATCCGCTCGTGCGGCGGGTGGTCTACGAGTCGACCCGCGCCGGCTGGCGGCTCGGGGTCCACGCCCGCGCCGCCGCCGAGCTCGCCCGCCAGGACGCCGCCGCGACGACCCGCGCCCACCACCTCGAGCAGTCCGCCCAGCGCGGCGACGAGGGGGCGATCGCGGACCTCTGCGAGGCCGGCGCATCGGCACTCGCGCAGGCGCCGGCGACGGCGGCGCGCTGGTACGCGGCGGCGCTGCGGCTGTTGCCCGAGCGGGCGGTCGAGCGCCGGCTGGAGATCATGCGGCCGCTGGCCGTTGCGCTGCGGGCGGCGGGCCGACTGGAGGAGGCTCGCTCGACGCTGCTGGAGATCCTCTCGCTGCCGGCCGGGGGGGAGGTCTCGCGACGGGTCGAGACCGTCGCCGAGTGCGCCGGGATCGAGGGCTGGCTCGGGCGCCACGACGAAGCCAAGGCGCGGCTGCAGGCGGAGCTCGCCGCGCTCGCCGACCCGGCCTCGCGCGAGGGCCTCGAGCTGACCCTGGAGCTGGCGACCAACGCGATCCACCAGCAGCGCTTCGAGGAGGTGCGCAGCTATGGTCAGCGCGCGCTCGCCGCCGCCGACGCGCTCGACGAGCCGGCTCTGGCCGGAGCCGCCGCCGCCGTGCTGGCGCTCGGCGACGCCGCCGGGGGCCGCATCGAGGAGGCGCGGATCAACCGCGAGCTCGCCGTCGAGCGGCTCGACCAGCTCGACGACGCGGCGCTGACCGAGCGCCTGGACGCTCTCTATTACCTCGGCTGGGCCGAGACCTACGTCTGCCGCTTCGCCGACGCGCGCCGCCACTTCGCGCGCGGGATCGCGATCTCACGCGCGAGCGGGCACCACCGCCTGATCGTGCCGCTGCTGATCGGCCAGGCGGATACCTACCTGCTGCCGGGCGACATCCCGGCGGCGACGGCGCTGGCCGAGAGCACCACCGACGCGGCGCGGGTCTCGCCGAACCCGAACGACCTGCTCTGGGCGCTCTGGCAGCGCGCCTGGACCGCGCACTTCGCCGGTGACCTCGAGCTCGCGGTCGCCGCCGGGCAGGAGAGCTACGAGCTCTCGGCCCAAGTCCCCTCGCACCTGCTCTTCATCGGTGACGTCGGCTGGACCTACGGGCTGGCGCTGGTCGAGAACGGCGAGGCCGAGCACGGGATCGAGCTGATGCTGGCGGCGATCGGCGACGAGCAGATGACCCATGTCGTCCCCTACGACCGCTGCTGGGTCTGCGAGGACATGACCTCGGCGGAGCTGGCCCGCGGCGACCTCGAGCAGGCGGCCGGCTGGGCCGAGCGGGCCGAGCGGCTGGCGGCGGAGCTCGACGCCGACTGGCCCCAGATCCACGCCCGCCGCGCCCGCGCCCGTGTCCTGCTCGCCCGGGGCGAGCCCGCCGAAGCGGCAGCGCTGGCGCTGGACTCGGCCGAGGCCGCACGCCGCTGCAACAGCCGCATCGACGCCGCCCGATCGCAGGCACTCGCGGGGCGGGCGCTGGCCGCCGCCGGCGATCTCGAGCGCGCCACCGAGGAGCTGCGCGCAGCCGAGACCGAGCTGGCCGCCTGCGGCGCCGAGCGCTGGCGGGCCGAAGCGGCGCGCGACCTGCGCCGGCTCGGGCACCGGGTCACGCGCAAGAAGTCGGCGCCCGGCAGCGACGAGGGGACCGGGATCGAGTCGCTGACCGGCCGCGAGCTGGAAATCGCCGAGCTGGTCACCGATCGCCGCACCAATCGCGAAATCGCCGCCGCCCTGTTCCTCAGCGAGAAGACGGTCGAGACCCACCTGCGCAACGTTTTCGCCAAGTTGCGCGTCTCCTCCCGCGTCGCAGTCGCCCGCGTCGTCGAGGCGCAACGCCACTCCTAGAGCCGTTTCGGCGCAACTGAGGGTGTCGGAAGCGGGGGTTCCCCTGATGTCAGGGCCACGGCCGGTGGTGAGGATGCGACCGGTCGTGCTCATCCCCTGATCGGAGAAACCAATGCCTCGTCCAGTCCTCGTCGCCCTCGCAGCCGCGATCGCCGCCCTCGCCCTGGTGGCGCCGGCCAGCTCTTCGGCTCAGACCTACTGCGTCAACAAGCCACTCTGCATCGGCGGCACCAACGCCGCCGACCCGCAGAGTGCCCTCACCCTCGCCCAACTGCACCTCGGCGCCGACACTGTGCTGATCGGTCCCAAGGCGACCCCGTACGAGGGGCCGTTCTCCTACTCGGGCGCCGACCCGGTGGCGATCGTCGGTTCCGGCACCGGATCGGGGGCGACGATCCTGACTGCGCCCGCCGGGGTGGTGCCGACGCTGACGCTGAAACATCCGCAGTCCACGGTCTCCAACCTGCGGATCGAAGTTCTCACCGGTCCCGGCATCGGCCTCGACCTGGAGGGAACGGCCACCGGCGTCAGGGTGCAGGAGCGCGAGGACGACGAAGAGATCGGGCCCGCCCTCGGGGTCTTCCTCGCCGGCGGCGCCAGCTTCGAGCAGGGCAGCGTGGCGATGGCCGGCGGCGAAGGGATCGCCTCGGCGGACCCCGGCAACTACGCGTTCGTCCGCGAGAGCACGGTCCGCTCCCGCGAAGGCAACGGAATCTGGACCCGCGGCAAGATCAGCGTCACCCGCTCCACGGTCGAGGCAGGGGGCACCGGCATCGAAGTCGGCAGCCTCGACGGCGTCGCCGAGCTCGGCGACGCCGTGGTGCGGACCAGCGAGGGGCCGGCGCTGCTGGTCACCTACGGAGGCACCGCCACCGCCCGCCACATGACGATGCTGAGCGACGGCGACGCGGAGCGGGGCGTCGAAGTCCTGGCCGGTGGGCCGGGGACCGGCGGGCCGACCAACCTGACCCTGATCAGCTCGATCGTCTCCGGCTACCCGATGACGCTCTTCCGCCAGGGAGTCGACGCCCTCAACCCCGGCAACGCCACCCTGCGCTACTCGGCCTGGGACGGCTCCACCGGGCAGTCCGGCAGCGGCACCACCAACCTCGCCACCGGCAACCTGCCCGCCACCACGCCGTCCTTCGTCCGGCGGACCTCGCTGCCGCCGACGATCGTCTCGGACCTGCGCCTGCGCGCTCCCTCGCCGCTGATCGACGCGGCCGACCCCGCCGCTCCGCCGCTCGACCACGACGGCACCCCGCGCGAGCAGGACGGCGACGGCGACGGCGTCAATCGCAGCGACATCGGCGCCTTCGAGTACCTGCCGCACGCGCCGAGCGCGGCGACGATCGCGCCGGTGACCGGCGCCGCGGTCGGGACGGCTGTTCAGTTCACCGCCGACGGCGCCGACGATCCCGACCCCGGTGAGAAAGCAAAGCTCGCCTATCGCTGGGACTTCGGCGACGGCGGCAGCGCCGAGGGGGAGAGCGTCGCGCACGCCTTCGCCGCGGCGGGCGCCCGCACCGTGACCCTGACCGTGACCGATCCCAGTCGCCGCAGCGCGACCACTACGGCCAGCGTCGAGGTGGACCGCGTGCCGGCGATCGAGGATCGCGACGCCCCGCGCCTGAGCCGGGTCTCGCTCAGCTCGCGTCGCCTGCGGCTCGGCTCGCAGCTGCCGAAGCTGGTCGGCGCCAAGAGCGGCCCGCAGATCCGCTTCACGCTCTCGGAGCCGGCGCAGGTCACGCTGCGCTTCGTGCCGGCCCAGGCCCAGGCGTCCAAGCGCTCCCCGCTCGTCCTCGTTCTCGCCGGCAAGGCCGGCGAGAACCGCCTGCGCTTCGCCGGCCGGATCTCAGCCCGCGTGAAGCTGGCCCTCGGCCGTCACGAGCTGGCCCTTTCCGCCACCGACGCCGCCGGCAATCGCTCCCGCGGACGCGTCGTGCGGAAGCTGGAGATCGTCCCCTGATCGACCCACCTCCGCTTGTCTGCTAATCTACAACCAAATGGTTGTAAGTGAGAAGAACAAGATGAGCGAGCAGGGCGTGGACGACCTCTTCCACGCCCTCGCCGACGCCACCCGCCGCGACATCCTGCGGCGCTCCGTCGCCGGCGAGCAGTCGGTGTCGCGTCTGGCCGCGGCCTACCCGATGAGCTTCGCCGCGGTGCAGAAGCACGTCGCGGTGCTGGAGCGGGTCGGCCTCGTCAGCAAGGAGCGCCGCGGAAGGGAGCAGCTCGTGCGCAGCGACCGCGAGGCCGTGGCGCGGGCGCGCCGGGCCCTCGACCAGCTCGAGCAGGCCTGGCGCGGGCGGGTGGAGCGGATGTCCGATCTGCTCGCCGACCCGGAGCCGGAGAAAGACAAACCGAAAGGAACGACCCGATGACCGTCACCAGTGTTGAGCAGGACACCGAGAATCTGACCCTCACCCTGACCGCCGACTTCGAGGCCCCGGCCGAGCGGGTCTGGGAGCTGTGGGCCGACCCGCGCCAGCTCGAGCGCTGGTGGGGCCCGCCGACCTACCCGGCGACGGTGCAGGAGCACGACCTCAGCGGCGGCGGCGGCGTCGCCTATTACATGACCGGCCCCGAAGGCGAGAAATTCCACGGCTGGTGGAAGGTCACGGCCGTCGACCCGCCGCGCTCGCTCGAGTTCGACGACGGCTTCGCCGACGCGGAGGGCAAGCCCAACCCCGAGCTGCCGGTGACCAAGAGCCGGATGCAGCTCAGCGAGCACAACGGCGGCACCCGCATGCAAATGCAGGCGACCTTCGAGACGCTGGAGGAGATGGAGAAGCTGGCCGAGATGGGCATGGTCGAAGGCCTGAAGGAAGCCGTCGCCCAAATGGACGCCCTCCTCACCCGCTGACCCCCCGGCCGACGGGCCGATTTCGGGAGATATAGGCCCGAAATCGGCCCGTCGGCGGTCGGTTCAGCGGGAGATCCGGTTGGGGGCTCGGGGGCGGGGCTTCCACCTCGTCACCGCCGAGGTCCTCGACGCGCTCCCTGAGCTGGGGGAGATCTCGGTGGGGATTCTGCACCTGCTGATCCAGCACACCTCCGCCTCGCTGGCCCTCAGCGAGAACGCCTCGCCGCAGGTGCGGCGCGACTTCGAGTCCTGGTTCGACCGCGCCGTCCCCGAAGGCGCCGACTATTGGACCCACACCTTGGAGGGCGAGGACGACATGCCCGCCCATATAAAGGCGGCGCTGCTGGGACCGTCGCTGACCCTGCCGCTGCGCGACGGCCGCCCTGCCCTCGGGACCTGGCAGGGCATCTACCTCTGCGAGCACCGCGACCGTGGCGGCGCCCGCACGATCGTCGCCACGGCGAACGGCGAGTAAAGCTCGCAGCGGCAGGCGCCGATGTAGGCGCATGACCAACTTTCGCGTTCGACTGCGCCGCCACCTGTCCTACGCCAACGTGATGGCGAGCATCGCCGTCTTCCTCGCCCTCGGCGGGGTCGGCTATGCCGCCACCACGATCAACGGCAACGCGATCAAGAAGGGGACCGTCGGTGCCGGCAAGCTGAAGAGCGGCACGCTGGGCAGCAAGCAGGTGAAGCCGGACGGACTCGATGGCAGCGTCATCGACGAGTCGACGCTGTCGATCGTTCCCTCCGCCCAGACCGCGACCACGGCGACGAGCGCGGACCACGCGACCACGGCCACGAGCGCCACCGACGCCGAGCACGCAACCGTCGCCGACGACGCGGAAACCGTCGAGGGCTTCAGCGCCGACGAACTCGAGCTCTCCTGCCCCGCCGACACCGACCTCTACGGCGGCATGTGCTGGGACGACAACGTCCGGCCCGCCAAACATTGGCTGCCCGCGACGGTCGAATGCGGCGACGCCGGCGGCCGCCTGCCCTCAATCAGCGAGCTGATCGCCTACGTCCTCCAGCCCGGCGAACAGGTGACCGCGCAGGCCTGGTCGGCCGAGGTCGTCGACCTCACCGGCGGCAAAGAGGTCGTCCTCACCAGCGACGAGACGACGCGGTCGACCAGCGAATCGTCGCTGACCCAGCACGGCTACCGCTGCCTCTTCTACCGCACGAACTAGCGGTTTCGCCAATCCCTCTAAGGGTTAAAGGCGAGGAAGAGGAAGGCGGCGAAGAGGATCAGGTGGACGCCGCCCTCCTGCAGGGTCGCCCGGCCCGGCAGCAGGGTCAGCGAGCTGACCAGCGCGGTCAGGACAAGCAGGCAGATCTGGGTAGCCCCGAGGCCGAGCACGAGCGGCCCGGCGAGCCAGATCGAGGCCAGGGCGATCACCGGGATCGTCAGCCCGATGCTCGCCATCGCCGAGCCGTAGGCGAGGTTGAAGCTGCCCTGGACGCGGCCGCGGCGGGCGTTGCGCCAGGACGTCAGCGTCTCCGGCATCAGCACCAGCAGCGCGATCACCACGCCGACCGCCGACTGCGGCGCGCCAATCGACTTCACCCCGTCCTCGATCGCGCCGGAGCTGACCTTGGCGAGGCCGACGACCGCAACCAGGGCACAGACCAGCAGCGCCAGGCTGCGCAGGGCAGCGGTCCGCGTCGGCGGCTCTCCGTGTAGCTCTTCGGCCCCGTCCTCCTCGGTCGACAGGAAGAGCCCGCGGTGGCGCACGGTTTGCACGAGCAGGAAGAGGCCGTAGAGCGCGATCGAAGCGCCGGCGGCGAAGGCGAGCTGCGAGGCGGAGAATTCGGCCCCGGTCTTGCTCGTGGTGAAGGTCGGGAGGACGAGGCTGAGGGTGGCCAGGGTGATCACGGTGGCGAAGGCGGTCGCCGATCCCTCGGCGTTGAAGGAGGCGATGCGTTCGCGCAGGGCGGCGGTGAGGATCGCGATCCCGACCACGCCGTTGCAGGTGATCATCACCGCGGCGAAGACGGTGTCGCGAGCGAGCGTCTCGGTCTCGTCGCCGCCGGAGACCATCAGGGTGACGATCAGCCCGACCTCGATCACGGTCACCGCGACCGCCAGCACCAGCGACCCGAACGGCTCGCCGACCCGCTCGGCGATCACCTCCGCGTGGTGGACCGCGGCCAGCACCGCGGCGGCGAGGAAGAGGTCGATGACGACGACCACGACCGTCGCCGGGTGCGAGCCCCAGGTGGCCGCCAGCGCCAGGAGCGCCAGTAGCGGCATCGCGGTGGGCCAGGTGTGGAGCGCTCTTCTCGGGATCGCGTCGATTGTAGGAGGGCGCCGGGTGGCGCAACGCTTGCGTACCCAGTCTGCGGGTGTTAGAGATGCGGACTCGATGCCGCGTCGCACCCTCGTCCACCCCCGCGCCCTCGCTCCGTAGCGGGATCGTGCCCCTCGACCTCTTCGCCGGCATGCGCGTCCGCGACTTCGCGGCGGCGAAGCCCTGGTACGAACAGCTGCTCGGGGGCGAGCCCAGCTTCTCCCCCCACGCGACCGAGGCGGTCTGGGAACTGGCCGAGCACCGCTGGCTGTTCATCGTCGAGGACGCCGGCAACCCCGGCGGGGCGATCCAGACGCTGCTCGTCGACGATCTCGACGCTGAGGTCGCAGAGATCGGCTCCCGCGGCCTCGCGCCGGCCGAGGTCGAGACCTACTCCAACGGCGTCCTCAAGGTGATCTTCCGCGACGCCGACGGCAACGAGCTCGGCTTCAGCGGCCAGCCGGACTGAAACCCGCGCGTCCGCGCGCTTGCAGCGCTAAAGCCGCCCACGACCGAGGTCGAGATGACCTCCATGAAGCTAATGCGAGGACACCTCAGCTACGCCAACGTGATCTCGACCATCTGCCTCTTCGTCGTGCTCGGCGGCGGCGCCTACGCTGCGGCCCGCCTGCCGGCCAAGAGCGTCGGCACCGCGCAGCTGAAAGCGGGCGCGGTGACCGGGGCCAAGATCAAGGACGGGACGATCACCGGCGCCAAGGTGGACAGCCGCACGCTCGGACCGGTCCCGACGGCGCAAAGCGCCGACCGGGCGACCACTGCGACCAACGCCGGCAGTGCCGCGTTCGCGACCAAAGCAGGCTCCGCGACGAAAGCCGACCTGGCGATCAAAGCCAATCTCGCGGCCGACTCCGAAATGCTCGGCGGCAACCCTGCCAGCAGCTTCGTCGGCAACAGCCAGCTCGGCTACATCGACCGCACCTTCTCCGGCTGCACCCTCTCCGTCTCCTGCGTCTCCGACGTCCTCACGATCGCCGGGGTCACCGTGCGCGCCACCTGCGAGTACAACGGCGGCATCAGCGCGATGATCCTGCGGGTGATCGGCGCCACCCGGACCGGCTATGCCTACGCCACCAACGGCACCGAAGCCCGTCGCGGCCAGTTCGAAGGCGACGGCAACGTGATCCCGACCGCCGCGACCGGGACCGAGGTCGGTGCGACCGGAACGATCGTCGCGCGAACCCCGGCCAGGATCATCAGCTTCAGCTTCGATGCCAGCTCGCGGGTACCGACGCCGGGAACCGGTTCCTGCGCCGTCTTCGCCACCGCGCTGGCCGTCTGACCTGCCCTCGGGCGCGCTCGAAGCCGGGGTGGACGGCCTCGACCCGCTCGCGATTGGCCTCCTTTGGGAGTTATCCCGACATTCTTGATAGACTTAGCCAAGAATGCATACCGTCGACGTCCATCAGCACCTCCTCTCCGAGCCGTTGATCGCCGAGCTCGCGCGGCGGCAGCGTCCGCCGGCGTTGGTCCGCCGCCGCGACGGCTGGACCTTCCGCGTCGCCGGCGAGCCCGACAGCTACCTCTCCTTCGAGGCCACCGACGTCGCCCTGCGGGGGGAGGAGCTGCGTCGCGACGACATCGACCGCGCCCTCGTCGCGCTCTCCACCGCGCTCGGGATCGAGACGCTTCCGGGTGAGGAGGCCCTGCCGCTGCTCGAGGCCCACCACCAGGGCATCGACGCCCTGCCGGGCAACTTCGGCGGCTGGGGGGCGGTGCAGTTGGAGGCGCCCGACCCCGTTGACGTCGACGCCGCGATCGCCCGCGGCTGCGTCGGCGTCTCGCTGCCGGCCAGCGCCCTTGCCAGCCCCGCCGGGCTCGAGCGGGTCGGGCCGCTGCTCGCCCAGCTCGAAGCCCACGACGCGCCGCTCTTCGTCCACCCCGGACCCGTTTCCCACCCCGGCCACCAGGGGGCGACTCCCTCCCTGCCCCCCTGGTGGCCCGCCCTCACCGACTACGTCGCGCAGATGCAGGCGGCGTGGTTCGCGTTCCTGCACGCGGGTCGCAGCGCCCATCCCCGCCTGCGGGTGCTGTTCGCGATGCTGGCCGGCGGCGCGCCGCTGCAGCTCGAGCGCTTCGCCGCCCGCGGCGGCGCGCCGCCTGCCGCACCCGACCCGCTCGTCTTCTACGACACCTCCTCCTACGGGCCGCGGATGCTGAAGGCGATGATCGGCGCGGTCGGCGTGGCGCGCCTCGTCTACGGCTCCGACCGGCCCGTCGTCGACCCCGGCGCGCCGGCGCTGAACGCCGCCCTCGGGCAGGAGCTGCTGAGAGCCAACCCCCACCGCCTGCTGACCCCCCAGAGGGAAGGAGCCTTCGCATGATCGATCGCATCGAGGACATCGCGGGGCCGCTCGGTCATGACCTCAGCGAGCGAGAGCTGCTTGCCGTCGCCAGCCAGCTCGGCGCCCGACCGGACCTCTGGTCGGAGTACGTCCGGCACGACGCGGGCCAGCGCCACTTCACGCAGCTGCTCCGCAACGAGCACCTCGACGTCTGGCTGCTCTGCTGGTCGCACGACCACGACACCGGCTTCCACGACCACGACCTCTCGGCCGGTGCGGTCGCCGTCGTCGCCGGCAGCGTCCGCGAGGAGCGGCTCGTGCTCGGCCGCCCCGTCGACGCCCCGATCGCCCGCGCCGCGGAGGCCGGATCCTCGTTCAGCTTCGGCGCCAGCGACATCCACCGGGTGCTGCACGCCGGCACCGAGCCGGCGGTGACGATCCACGCCTACTCACCGCCCCTGGTGCGGATGGGCAGCTACACGATCGAGTCGAGCGGGCAGCTGCGCCGCCACGCGGTCTCCCACGACGAGGAGCTGCGCCAGCTGGACGTCGCACCCAGCTGAGCTCGCCGCTCGACGCGGGCTCGAGCGGCGGCTCGCGATCGGTGTCGATTCTCCCGGCGCCCGTTCGACGTATAGATACAGGTGCGGCTAAACGAGCCGACCACCGCCAGTCAAGGAGAAGAGCTGATGTCCGCGACCGTGCTCTACATGTCGATGTCCCTGGACGGATTCATCGCCGGGCCCAACGAGGGGCCGGGCAACGGCCTCGGTGACGGCGGCGACCGGCTGCACGAGTGGGCCTTCGCGGGTGGCACCGGCGATGCCGGGATGCCAGGCCGGCCTCCCGGTGTCGACGGCGAGGTCTTCGACGAGATGATGGCCACCGGCGCCGTGGTCTGCGGCCGGGGGACGATCGAGCCGGCCGGCTACTGGGAGGGCGACCACCACGACGGCGTGCCGATCTTCGTCCTCAGCCGCCAGCCTGCGGCCGAGGCGACGCGCTGGCCGCTGGTCACCTACGTGGACGACGTCGAGACCGCGATGGCTCGCGCCAAGGGGGCCGCCGGCGAGAAGGACGTGCTGGTCCACGGCGCCGGCACCGCCCAGTTGGCACTCGCCGCCGGCGTCCTCGACGAGCTGCAGCTTCACCTGGTCCCGGTCCTGCTGGGCGAGGGCCGGCGCCTCTTCGAGCAGCTCGGCTCCGACCACGTCGAGCTGCAGCCGATCCGCATCGTCGAGGGCGCCGGCGCCACCCACATTCGCTACCGGGTTCGTCGCTGAGCCGCGGCTCAGGGGCGCTGGGTCAGCTCCTGCACGGCCCAGCCGTTGCCGTCAGGGTCGGCGAAGAAGACGAACCGGCCCCAGGGGAACTCCTGGACCTCGCTCACCTCGACCCCGCGCTCCGCCAGCTCGGCCCTGGCGCCACCGACGTCCTCGACGACCAGCTGCAGGCCCTCGGCGCTTCCCGGCGCCATGCCGTGCGCGCCCGTGGTCAGAGCGATCGAGCAGGCTGATCCAGGCGGCGTTAGCTGCACGAAGCGCAGCTCCTCGCTCACCTGGTGGTCGTGTTCGGCGACGAAGCCGACCTGGTCGGTGTAGAAGGCCTTCGCCCGGTCCACGTCCGACACCGGCACCTGGATCAGCTCCAGCCGCCACTCGATCTTCGACTTCGTGTTCGCTAGCTCCGCCATCTCGATTCCTTTCGTCATCCCACCGGGATATAGTCTCTTACATCGTAAGTACTTAACCGAGTAATTAGCTTAGCATCTAAGAGATATGTCCGCAACCCCCAAGCGCACGCTGATCCAGGAGCTGATCGCCGCCTTTCGTCAGAGCGGCAATCAGGACAACGCGATCGACAACCTCGCCGCGGAGCGGCTGGGCATCAACCGGACCGATCTCCACTGCCTGAACGCGATCGAGAACAGCGGCGGCCTCAGCGCCGGCCAGCTCGCCGCCGAGGCGGGCCTGACCAGCGGCGCGGTGACCGGCGTCGTCGATCGCCTCGAGCGGGCCGGATTCGCCCGCCGGATCCCCGACCCCGACGACCGCCGCCGGGTGAAGCTGGAGGTGACGCCGGAGTTCTACGCCCGTGCGGGCGAGATCTGGGGGCCGATGGCGGCGGACTGGGAGGCGGCTCTCTCGGAGCGCTTCACGGCCGCCGAGCTGGCCAACATCGGCGACTTCTTCCGCCTCACCAACGAGGTTGGCCGGCGCCATCTCGAGCGCCTCGGTGACAACTAGGCGACAGCCCGGGCGACGCGCGGCGCCCGCTCGATCGACGATCCGGATGGCTCAATAGGTCGCCAGCCCGCCGAAGAACGTCGGGCTCGGGCCCAGCTGCTGGGTCTCGGGGCCCTGCTGGGTCGGGATCGTGGCGGTGATCACGGTGCCGGGGTCGGCGACAGCGGTCAGGTTGACGGTTTGCGTTCCTTCGAGTTCGAGCGAGAGCGAGGCGGTGAAGCCGAGCGTCTCGCCTTCCGTGGTCAGGGTCAGCGTCGATTCGCTCAGGTTGAACGAGGTGAGTTGAATCGCGCCGTTGATCCGCAGGCCGTACTGGGATGAGCCGGGGGGGCCGAGGCTCCAGGCGACGCGCCCGCCCTGAACGGGGGTGGCGCGGAGGGAGATCGTCGGGCTTGCGCCGTAGACCTCGAAGGTGACCTGGGTGAAGGCGGCACCGCCGTCGTCGACGAACAGGGAGGCGGCCCCGAACGCGCCTTGCCGGACCGGGTCGCCGCGGCGGGCGAAGGAAGCGAGCGCCCCGGCGTCGGCGCCGCGCAACGGCGTCGCCCGGTAGGTGAGGGTTTCGCGGCCGTGGTCGTAGCGGGGGTGGGAGAGGGTGAGCAGGGCGACGTCGCGGGAGCGCGGGGCGCGGTCGAGGACCAGGGCCGCGTTGGGCGGGTCGGCGGCGAAGCCGTTCTCCCGCCACTGCCCGACGAAGCCCGCCAGGCCTTCGCTGCCGGCGCGCCGGCGGGGGCGGTCGGTGAAGGTCGAGACGTGGGGCGCGACGCCGGTCAGCCGCAAGCGGAAGGCGCCCGACGAGAGCCGCTGGACCGAGCCGCCGGCACTCGCCTGGACGTAGAGCAGCGAGCCGCCGCTCCCAGCACCCTCTCCGGGGGCCGCCTCGGCAGCCGGGGCGAAGGCCGGCAACGCGAGCAGGCCGCAGAGCGCCAGCATGAGCTTGGTAGTGCGTCGCTTCACACCCAGCTTTTCGGCAGCCGCCAGGAATCGCGTTAATGCCGCCGCCGACGGGCCGATTTCGGGCCTATGCGTCCCGAAATCGGCCCGTCGGCCGGCGGTTACTTGCCGGTGCCGAAGCCCCAGCCGGCGTACGGGGTGTCGCCGAAGTCCCAGCCGCCCTCGGGTGCCCGGACCGGAGCTTCGTCGCCGGATACCGGGACCGGTTCGCACGGCTCTACCTCGCCTTCGGCGACCCGCACCTGCCCGACGGTGTCGACCTGTTCTTCGGACGGGATGTAGTGGAGCCCCGCTTGGTCGGCGCCCTCGGGGAGCGGTTGCTCGTAGCCCTCGGGGGTGGGAGCGCTCGTCATGACCAGAGTCTGGTCAGGCCGCAGGCCGGCCGGATCGATCACGAAGCTGGGTGCGTCGGAGAAGTCCCGGTCGCCCTGACGGTAGGCCTCCCGCAGGTCCTCGTCCATTTCCACTCGCTGCTGGTAATTTCCGATTCCGATCGTCAGCGGGCCGTCGAAGCTTTCGTAGTTAAAGCCGGCCCACGGCTGCGGCTGCGGCTGGTGCTCCTGCAGCGTCCGGTAGGTCGCCATCGACGGCATGTAGTGCGGTTCGCGGCAGGTCATCCCGGTCTCAAGGAAGTTGACCTGGGAGTTGACGCCGGCATCCTCCAGCGCCGCTTCGACGCCCTCGGGGTCGCCGAGGTCGTAGATCTCGATTTCGACTCCGCCGCCGGGGTGGGTCTCGACCGCGTAGGCGGCCGGGGTGTTGTCGCCGCCGGCGCTGACGATCAGCCCGGCCGCGACCGCGGCGACCGCGACGCCGCCGCCCAGCGCCAGCCGCGGGCCGCGCCGCCAGGCGGGCGCTGCGGGCTCCGCCACCGGCTCCGCGCTCGCCTCGGCCTCGGCGCGCTCGGCGACGACGGCCTGCAGCCGCGCGAGCAGCCGCTCCTCGAAATCGTTGTTCGGGTCCTTCTGCCTGTCCATGATCAGCTCTCCTCGTCTTGGGATTGTTCGCTTGCCGCCGGCTCGAGCTCGGCGCGCAACTTGCGCCGGGCCCGGTGCAGGCGCACGCGGGCGGTGACCGGTCGCACGCCGACCGCGGTCGCCGCTTCGGCGACCGTCAGCTCGTCGATCGCGACCAGCTCCAGCACCGCCCGCTCGGTTTCCGAGAGGCGGTCCATCGCCGCGTAGAGGTGGCGCGACTGGGCGGCGGCGTCGAGCCGTGCGTCCATCCGTGCCGCGTCCTCCTCGTCGAGCAGGACGCTGCCCCGCAGCCGCTCCTGCCCGATCCGCTCGCGACCGCGCTGGCGGCGCTCGCTGGCGACGAGCATCCGGGCGATTCCGAACAGCCACGCCCGCGGGACGCCGCGCTTGGGTCGGTAACGGGGGGCGGAGTCGATCGCGGCGAGGAAGATCTCCGCCGTCAGGTCCGCCGCCCGCTCGCGGTCGCCGACCCGGCGCGAGACGAACCGCTGCACGTCCTCGACGTGCTCGCGGTAGAACGCCTCGAAGAGGTCGGGATCGGTGCCGATCCAGCGCAGCTCCTCGGCGCCGACGCCTCGTTCTCGGGCGACGACGACGCGCATCTGACGGCTGAGCGAACTCGGTGGGTTGGACAACGCTCTCTCAGTCTCCATGCCCCTACTTGGTCGTGGGCACCGAAAGCGTTACCAGCCCCTGGACCGGCATCTCCCCGAATAGTCTGCGCTCAGCGGCGATGGCCACCTATGTCCTCATCCACGGAGCGGGAGACAGCGCCTTCTACTGGCACCTGGTCGCCCCCGAGCTGGAGGGGCGGGGACACGGGGTTGTGGCGGTCGACCTTCCCTGCGAGGACGAGTCCGCCGGGCTGCCCGAGTACGCCGACGCGGTCGTCGAGGCGATCGGCGACCGGACCGGGCTGATCCTGGTCGCGCAGTCGTTCGGCGGCTTCACCGCGCCGCTCGTCTGCGCCCGGCGCCCGGTCGAGCTGATGGTGCTGGTCGCGGGGATGGTCCCCCAGCCGGGAGAGATGGGCGACGATTGGAGCGCCAACACCGGCTATCCCGGCCCCGCGGTTCCCGCCGGCGAAGGGGACGACGAGATCGCCGTCTTCTACCACGACGTCCCGCCCGCGCTCGCCGCCGAAGCGCTGGCCCGAGGACGCGGGCAGGCCGAGGCGCTCGGGCGCGAACCGTGGCCACTCGACTCATGGCCGCAGGTGCCGACGCGGTACCTGCTCTGTCGCGACGACCGGATGTTCCCGGCGCCGTGGATGCGCGGGGTGGTTCGCGAGCGGCTAGGCATCGTGCCCGACGAGATCGACGGCGGCCACTGCCCGGCGCTCAGCCGCCCCCGCGAGCTGGCCGACCACCTGGAGACCTACCGGGCCGAGCTGGGGATCCGCTGAGCGCCGGCGCGCCGCGATCTAAGCGGAGGCCTTGCCGTTGCGCTCGCGGTGCTTGCAGCCCGGCCAGCAACAGGGCCGCCGCTGGCCTTCTTCCAGCTCCTCCCGGGTCCGGCGAATGCGGCGCTCCCGGGTCTTCTCCTGTTTGGCGTCCTCCACCCAGCAGATGAACTCGTTGCGGGCCAGGGGGGTGATGTCCTTCCAGGTCTCGAGCACCGAGTCCTTGGCGACCAGCTCCTGCCGCAGGTCTGCGGGCAGCTTGTGCACGACGCCGCCGGGAACGCGCTGAGTGCTCATACGAGGATGGTAATCCGTCCGCCCAGGCCGGCGCCGGCGCGCGCTCCGGCCCTTAGGATCGCCTGCCAAACGAGCGGGAGGTCGTGAGATGGAGCAGCTGCAGGGCAGGACCGCGTTGGTCACCGGGGCGACGGGAGGGATCGGTCGCCAGATCTCTCGGCACCTCGCCAAGGCAGGCATGAACGTCGTGGTCAGCGGCAGGCGCGAGGACGTGCTCGCCGACGTGGTCAGCGAGCTGCGCGCGCAGGGCGTGAAATCCGAAGCGGTGGCAGCGGACCTCGGCGATCTCACCCAGATCGATCCCCTGATCGAGCGCAGCGAGGCGACCCTCGGTGAGATCGACCTGCTCGTCAACAACGCGGGCCTGGAGATCTCGGGGTCCTTCACCGCCTACACCCGCGAGGAGCTGACCTCCGTGGTCGACGTCAATCTCACGGCGCCGATGTTGCTGACCCACCGCGTCGTGCCGGGGATGCTGGAGCGCGGGCGGGGCCACGTCGTCTTCATCTCCTCCCTGGCGGGGAAGATCGGCCCCGCGTACAACGAGCCCTACGGGGCGACCAAGGCAGGGCTGATCGGGCTCAACCAGTCGCTTCGGGCCGAGTACCGGCACGCGCCGATCGGCTTCTCCGTCGTCTGCCCCGGCTTCACCGCCGGCGAGGGCATGTACCAACGGATGACCGAAGAAGGCGCCCGCTCCAACCGCCTGCTGGGCGAGACGACGACGGAGAAGGTCGCCGACCGAGTGATCGAGGCGATCCGCAAGGACCAACCCGAGGCGATCGAGACCGGCGCTCCCGTACGACCGATGCTCGCGATCGGCCAGATCTCACCGCGCTTGGCCGAGTGGTTGGGCGAGCGATCCGGCGGCACCGAGCTGTTCCGGCGGATCGCCGAGGCGCGCGGCCGCCTCAGCTAGCTCCTAGGCATCAAGCGAGTCGGTGCTCGTAGGAGGGCAGCAGGGTCTGGGCGTCGTTCGCGCCGGGTGCGGTCCGCTCGAGCCGCAGCGTCGCCTCGTCGCCGTCAAGCGTCAGGGTCGAGACCTGGTTGTCGAAGCAGGGGCCCTCGAGCAGCCGCCAGCGACAGCCCGGGTCGGGAGCGCCGGCGAGCTTCGCCAGGCCCGAGCAGAGCGAGCCGAGCACGCGCCCGAACGCCGCCCGCACGACTCGCCGCTCCTTCTCTTCGAGCGGGTTGCGGTAGGGGGAGCAGACGGCCTGGTAGATCGGGCTGCGATCCGGACCGCCCTCGGGCAAGCCCAGCTCGCAGAGATAGGCGTGGTGGACGTCGCCGGAGAGGACGACGATCGACTTCGGCGCGGTGCCGCGCTCGCCCCTCGCGACCTCGACGAGCAGGTCCCTCATCTTCGCGAAGGAGTCCTGAAACGCCGCCCAGTGGTCGAAGTCGACCTCGCGGCGCAGCAGCTCGCTGCCCCTCGCGACCACCGACCCCCAGGCGCCGTCGCAGAGGCGCTCGTTCCAGGCCTCGAGCCGATCGAAGGCGGGGGAGAGCAGGAACGGCACCGTGGTCGCCAGCAGCAGGTGGTCGAAGTCACCGCTGCAGTGCTCGACGATCCAGTCCCACTCCTCCTCGTCGACGATCGCGCGCTTGTTCGCTTCCAGCACCCGACCGGCGCGTGAGTCGATGAACACGACCCTGGTGCGACCGAAATCGCGGTGAAAGCTCCAGCGCGAGCCGGAGGCGTCGACGTCGATCCGATCGGCCCAGGCTCGCAGCACCTCCGAGGCTTGCTGGTTGCCACGGACTTCCCGGTAGATCTCGCTGTTTTCGAGCTCGTCCGGCGAGAGGTTGCCGAGGTGCTGGTAGACCCAGTAGCTGGTGATGCAGTCGACGGCCCGCCGGTGCCACCAGGAGCGCCCGCGCATCTCTTCCAGCCACGAGTGGGAGATGTTCCAGTCGTCGCTCATGTCGTGGTCGTCCCAGAGCATCGAGACCGAGACGGTCGAGAGCAGCCAGCGGATCAGGGGCTCGCGCCAACTCTCGAGGTAGAGCCAGGTGTACTCCTCGAAGTCGAGAATCTCCTCGCCCGGGGGCGTGCCGGTGCCCCGCCGCTCCCTGATCTTGGCCCGGGTCTTCGGCGAGCCCTCGTCGACGTAGACCTGGTCGCCGAGCAGGAACAGCTGGTCGGGACGACGGAAGCGCTCGCTCTCGGCCATCTGCTTGGCGAGCACCCACAGCGCGTCCGGCTCGAAGCCGTTCTCGTGGTCGGCGGCGTCGGTGAACGGCGGCTCGTGGGGAAGGGCGACGCGGCAGGAGCCGAAGGCGATCTCCAGCGGACCGGAGCCGCCGAGGGTGTTGATCACGCTCGGCGGCATGCCCTCCAGCGCCGGCCAGACCTGGCGGCCGTCGAGGGCCACCCCGTACTCGTAGGCGGAGTCGGGGTCGAGGCCTTCGAGCCGCACCAGCGCGTAGTGGTGGTCTTCGACCCGAAAGGTCGGCTCGCTGCGCCCGAGGATCTCGACCTCACACTGCTCGCTCGTCTCGACCCAGATCGTCGCCTCGGTCTCGGAGACGTAGCGAAGCAGCGGGCCTACCAGGATCTCGGGCATCGCCTGCTCAGACCTTGCGGTAGCGGGCGTCGGCCATCGAGTAGATCGCGAAGCCGGCCAGGCCGACGGCGACGATGCCCAGAAGGGCGGGCCCGTAGGCGGCATCGGCGAGCTGGCGCAACGCGCCGTCGAGCCCTATCGCTTCCTTCGGGTTGTAGTTGACCGCGGCCTTGATCAGGCCGTAGCCGATCAGCGCGAAGATGACGGCGCGGGCGACGAGCCCGAAGACCCCGAGCGCGGTGTAGGCCTTGCGCACGCCCTGGCTCATTTCCTCCGTCTTCGCATCGTCGAGGAACTTCTTCGCGAGCCCCTTGTAGGCCTGGTAGACGGCGACGCCGATCAGGACCGCGCCGGCGATCGCGACGAGCACGGTGCCGCCCGACCATCCCAGTACACCTCCGGTCGCCTCCTTCGGCGTCCCCGAGCCGGTGCCGGAGCCGGCGACGATCTCGACCGCCGTCACGCAGAGGATCGCGTAGGCGATGCCGCTGGCTAGTGCCGCTACGCGGTCGGTGGCGCTGTCGCGCTGTTCGGCGCCGTGGCCGACGGCCGCGCGGACCAACCTCCACAGCGCGTAGCCGGCGAGCCCGATCGCGACCAGGATCAGCAGCGTCTTGCCGAACGGCTGGTGGGCGATCGTCTTCAGCGCGTCCTGCTGGTTGGCCGCCTTGCCGCCTTCGCCGAGCGCGAGCTTCAGCGCCAGGACGCCGATGATGAGGTAGACGAGCCCGCGCGCGACGAGCCCCACTCGCGCCAGCCAGCCGAGCGGCTTCGCGCCCGCGAGGTTGTGGCCTTCGCGCTTCGCCTTGTCGCCGAGATCCTTCACGGGCTGCTGCTCGTCGATCATTCGCTCCCCTTTCCTCCACGCACTGGGCGCGGGACGCACACCGTGATCGCGCCGGGTTCGACGTCGACCTTGAATGACTTGACCTTCGTGCGGTCGCCGCCGTCGAGCTCGTAGGGGACCTTGCGGTCGAGCTTGACGCGCACCTTGCGTGCTTGGGTGATCCGGATGAAGGGCGACTTGCCGGCGCTGCCGAGGGCCGTGCGGGCGGCTGCACGGACCAGCTGCACTGCGCCCTCGGAGGTGAGCACGCCGACGTCGAGCAGACCGTCGTCGGGGTGGGCGTCGGCGAAGACCTCGATGCCCCCGAACAAGGCACCTACGTTGCCGACGAGGATGCAGCTCGCGGGCCCCTTGTACCAGCGCGTCCCGTCGATCTTGATCTTGGCCTCGAAGCTCGGGGTGTTCAGCTTCGCTGCCCCGCCGAGCACATAGGCCCCGCGGCCGAGGCGGTCCTTGTGCTCGTCGGCGCCCTTGATCATCGCCGCGTCGAAGCCGGCCCCGGCCATCACCGCGAAGCGCTCGCCCTCGAAGCGGCCGACGTCCAGTTGGCGGCGCTCGCCGCGCAGCGCGACCTGCACGGCCGCGGCGATGTCAGGCTCGATGCCGAGGTTGGTGGCAAACAGGTTCGAGGTCCCGGCCGGGACGATCGCCAGCGGCACCTGGGTGTCCTCGAGCGCGTTGACGCAGCGGCGCACCATGCCGTCACCGCCCCAGGCGAGAATCAGCTCGGCGCCGTCCTCCAATGCCTGTCTGACCGCCGTCGGCGCCCGCTTGCTCTTCGGCACCTCGGTCCACAGCGGTTCGGTGACGCCCGCCTCCGCGAGCGTGCGGCGCAACTCCGACAGCCCGCCTCCGAGCGTCTTGCCCGCGTGGGCGACGACCGCCAGCTTCATGCTCGCGTTCGCCTCTCCGCTGCCGACCCGGCCGCGCGACAGGCGAACAGCGCCACCAGGATCGCCCCGATGCCGACGAACACGCCACCGGCGACGTCGAGTGGGTGATGCATGCCCTGGTACATGCGGGAGAACGCGATGAAGGTGACCAGCAGGATTGCGCCGGTCCAGGCAAGCGCCTTCGGCAGGCTGCTGGTGAACCGGCTCGTCAGCAGCAGCGCCAGGCCCGCGTAGACGGCGACCGCGGCGGCGGTGTGCCCGGAGGGGTAGCTGGTGTTGGCCTCGAGGTCTTCCAAGCGTGGGACGGAGGGTCGCTGGCGGGTAACCGCGAGCGACGTGGAGTAGTACGTGGCGGACTCGACCAGCAGCGCGAAGACCGCGAACGCCGCGATCCGCCAGCGGCGGGTGAGGACGCAAGCGATGGCGATCAGGGCGACGAAGGTGACGAGGACGGCGGCGCCCAGTTGCGAGCCGACTTCGGCGATCGTGGTGAGCGTGCCGGTGCGGTGGTCGGCCAGGGTCTGGATGAAGCTCTCGTCCGGGCCCTCGAGCCCGACCCCGCTGCCGCTTACCAGCACGTCGGTGACGAGGAGGCCGAGCAGGATCGAGGCGGCGATCAGCGCCAGCAGCCCGCCGATCAGCGCCAGCGCGAAGACGACGGCGGGGTGGCGGTCGCCGACGGCAGCCGCGAAGCGGTCCGCGAGTCCTCCGGGGCGGGCGGCGAGTGGTGCGGGAGTGGTGCGAGATTGTTGGCCAATCGTCACGACCACGACCTATTGCCCGATCGCCGGCATCCTAAGCCCCCGGCTCGTCGCGATTGCCGGCCCCGCTTCGCGGGCACCCTCTAACCGATGCCGCTTCTGCTCCTCCTGATCGTCGCCATCTCGTCGGGCCTGCTTGCCGCCTTTCTAACCCGGCTTTACCAGGAGCAGCACAAGGAGTTGGCAGTCCTCATGGGCGGCGTCGTACTCGCCCTGTTGACGGTGGCGGTGCGGAGCACCGACGTCCTGGCGGGCATCGACACCAGCGCCGCCGAGTGGGGCGACCTGCACGCCTCCGCCTGGTCCCAGGATGCGGTCACGCTCGTCACCGATCTGGCCGACACCTGGACCCTCACGGTCGTCGCCGTGGGGGTGGCGGCGATCGAGTTGGCGCGCACGCGCAATCGCTGGGTGGTGCCGTTCCTGCTCGCGGTGATCGTCGGCGACGCGCTCCTCACGGAGGCGATCAAGCAGCTCGTCGATCGCGCCCGTCCGGATCTCGAGCCCGTGGCGGCAACGCTCGGGCCCTCGTTCCCCAGCGGCCACAGCTCCGCGGCCGCGGCGTCATGGGCGGCCTTCGCCCTCGTCGCCGGCCGTTGGTGGGGGCCGCGAGCCTGGCCGGCGCTTGCCGCGGCCGCCGTCGGCATCGCGGTCGCCGTCGCGGGCAGTCGCGTCCTGCTTGACGTGCATTGGCTCACCGACGTGCTCGCGGGCCTCGCCCTCGGCTGGGCCTGGTTCGCCTTCTGCGCCATCGCCTTCGGAAACCGGATCCTGCAATTCGGCGCCGCCTCGCGGGCTTAGCCCGAGGTTCGCCAGCGCAGCTGCCGGGTGCGCGCCATCAATTCGCCCCCACCAGCAGCTCTTCCGCCCGCCTCGACAGCTCCAGTGCCCTGTCCTGGTCGGCTACCGTCAGCGCCACCAGGAAGACGAAGCTCGGCATCAGCGCCGGCAGCTGCTCGGCCTTACCTCTCACCAGTTCGCCCCGCATCACCATCTCGGCGCCGTCGAGCGCGGCGCCGACCGCGTTCGCCGCGGGATCGTCCGAGTCGCCACCGCTGAGCGCCGCGGCGATCTTTGCCAGCCCACGCCTCACCCCCGTCACCAGCAGCTCGTCTTCGGAGTTGAGGATGGCCGTCTTCGCTCCATCCCCTCCGCGCAGCATCGAGTGAGCATCGGCCAGGTCCTCGCCCTCGACGTAGCCCAGCTCGACGCTGAGCTGATCCGCCACCCCAGGCAGCGCCTCCCGATCTCCTCCCGCCAGCACGGGCGGAAAAGTACTACTCCCTCCAGAAAATTGCCGGCACTCTTCAGGTTAGGAAAAACCCTGCATTCGAGCGGCAATCGGCCTCCCCAAGTGCAGTAGGGCATTGTTCTTACGCTCGTAGCCCCGTCGCGCGCCGGGCCATACCTGAGAGCCGTGTGCATGGCCCCGTTCCGCTCCCCGGGGTCTTTAACTGAGCCGGGCCTCGGAGTATGCTCGTGTTCATGCGCGCGCTACCGGGACGCACCTCACGTGCCACTTTGGACGCCCCCCCGGCCTCCGTTACCCGCTCCAGCGCCCATGCCGATCAGCGCCGCCGCATCCTCCGCGCCGTCGGTGAGCTCGCCGCCGAGCGCGGCTACTCCGACGTCACCGTCGAGCTGATCGTCAAGCGCGCCCATGTCAGCTTCAAGACCTTCTACAAGCACTTCTCCTCGAAGGAAGACTGCTTCGCGGCCCTCTTCGAGAGCGCCGTCACCACCACTGAAACGACGATCCGCCAGCGCCTCGACGCCGAGCCTCGCCCGTGGCCCGACCAGGTGGTGCTCGCCTTGAGCACGCTGGTCGAGCTGATCCTCGCCGACCCCGCCATCGCCCGCGCCGTCATCGTCGAGTCCCCGACGATCGGGCCCGCGATCACCGAGCGCTACGGGCAGGCAACCAAGGCCTTCGTGCCCCTCTTTCGCGTCGGCCGCGAGTTCAACCCACGCGGATCCGAGCTCCCCGAGACCATCGAGGACACCCTCGCCGGATCGGTCTTCTGGTCCATCTACGAGCGCCTCATCGTCGGCGAGGCGGACGCGCTGGTCGACTACCTGCCGGTCCTGCTCGAGCTCGTCCTCCGCACCTATCTCGGCCAGGCCGAAGCAAGCCGCATCGCCCGCGCCGAGGCCCCGGCCCTCGAGCCGGCGCTCAGCTGATCTCGCCCGCGCGCTTCTGGCCGAGATAATCTGCGCTCGTGCAGGCGCAGCGGGACGACCGCGACGGGGGAGGGGAGAGGCCGGGCGAGCTCGGCCCCCTGCCCGGTGGCCATCACGGCCTCTCCCGCGCGCAGATCCTCGAGTCCCAGCGCGAGCGCCTCCTCGCCGCCATAGCCCATGAGGTCGCCGCTCACGGTTATCGCGCCACGACGATTACCGAGGTCGTCAAGTTCGCCTCCGTTTCCACCCGCGACTTCTACGAGCACTTCGACGGCAAGGAGGAGTGCTTCCTCGCCGCTTTCGCCGCCGTCCGCGACCACCTCGCCGAGCTGATCTCCACCGCCGCGGCCTCCGAGCCCGACTGGCCCCACCAGGTGATTGCCGCGCTCAGGGCGGCCCTCGACTTCTTCGCCGCCGAACCCGACCTCGCCCGCCTCTGCCTGCTCGAGTCGGTCAGCGCCAGCCCGACCATCGCCATCCGCTTCCGCGAGGCCGTCCTCGCCTGCGTCCCGGCCCTCGCCCGCGGCCGATCCGAGCTCGCCGACCCCGACTCGCTGCTGCCCGAAACCGAGAGCTCGATCATCGGCGGTGCCGTTTCGCTCGCCACTCGCTCGATCATCGCCGGCCAGACCGAGAAGCTGCCCGACCTCCTCCCGGACCTCACGGACTTCACCCTCAGCCCCTATCTCGGCGCCGAGCGCGCGGCCGCTCTCGCCGCCGATTCGCGCCGATCTCAGTAGCCCGGCGTCCGCGGCTCCGCGCTCCGGAACCCACTTCCACTCAGGCTTTCTGGCTTTCCCCCGACGGGCACATTTTCGCCTGCGGTAAATCCGAATAGGCCACTGTTCCTACACAGAACTTATCTTCAGAAAAGCTAGCTTGCACTCCAACTGCAAATCTGCTTCTCTGTAGCGGCTGAGCCCAGGGGGGACCAGCAGGGAGTTCCTACAGGTACTGAGCCACCGGCACCCGGGACTGGGTCAGGCGGCGGTTCGGGAGGAGAAAAAAATCGTGAAGGCACAGGCGCCACGCGTCGCAGCACAACATCCGCTTTTGGCCTGCGCTACCGCAAGCTTTCCCATCTCGGCATCCGTGATCCCCCCTGGCTCGCGGAGCCGGACGGGCAGCGCGGAGGGCACCCAGCGCCTCGGTGTTCTTCCCGGCCCCGAGGCTTCGGCCCTCCGCGGCTGCTCCCAACTTGGCTCGCTCTCCAGTCCCTGGCGGGCGACGCCAAGCTGCCTACCGGTTCTTGCCGGAGGCGCCAAAGCAGTGAACGGCAGCGCGGGCGACCCTTACCGCCTCGGGCTTTTTCCCAGCTCTCTGGCTTGGGTTGCCCGCGCCTGTTCTTCGTCGCTGAGCGACGAACTCAGCTCGACCGCTTTCCCAACTTCCACCACCACGCCACCGAACAAGGAGCGCAACTAGTGACGCACCACGCGAAGGCATCGTCCGCGGGATCCACCGAAGGCAGCGGCTCAAGCCGCGGCCTCTTCCGCCGTGCCTTCGCCACCCGTGGTGCCTCCTGTGAGGTCAAAGGGAGTGGTGCGCGCTCAGGTCGCCTGCGTGCGACCCTCGCCGTCCTCGCCCTGGTCATCGCCGCCTTCGCGGTTACCGCCGCTCCGGCTTCCGCCGCCAGCGCGAAAATGGGCACGATCAGCAACGTCTCCTACACCTCCGCAACCGTGAGCGGCAAAGTGACCGGAGCCCCTGCTTGCTTCCCCTTTGGCTGCTTCGGCCTCAGCTACTCATTCGAATACTCCACCGACCAGACGAACTGGACAGTCGGTTACACCGAAAGCGTGAGTAAGCCCGTCGCTGAAAAGATTTACGCGAGAAAAATGATGGTACCCAAAGGGGGAACCAAATACTACGTCCGGCTCAAAGTAAGTACTTTGAGTGAAGGCGAAGCGATCGATCCCCCGTCGCCTCCCTACCCCTCATTCACCACCCTCGCCGTCGATCCGCCGACGATCCCCGGCGCCGTTGGTACCTCCGGGGTCTTCTCTCACCTCGCCAAACTCAGCGGCAAAGTCAAACGTCCGTCCAACCCCGACCCCGCTTTCGACGCCGCCTGCCGCTACGAATTCATCAGCGACGCTCAGTTCAACGAAAACCTCACCAACATCGGCCCCGAAGCGGGCTTCGAAGGCGCAGCCGTGGCTTCCTGCACCCCGAACGCCGTCAAAGACCCGGGAGTCGAAACAGTCGTCGGCGCCACGATCGGCTGTATCGCCCCCCCCTATGGTGGGGGATACAACCGCCCATGCCTGTCCGCCGCCACCACCTATCACCTGCGTCTCGTTGCCGAAAACGCCGCCCCCGGCGGCCCCGTGGTCAAAGACGGGGGGACCTTCACCACTCTGCCCGAGGTCACCGCCAAACCCACGGTCCTCACCGGTCCTGACGTCACCGAAGTCAGCTACAGAAGTGCCAAAGTCTCTGGTGAAATCCAACGCCCCGCCGGCACCGACCCCGCTCTCGATACCTACTGCTTCTTCGAAATCGTCACCGACGAACAGTTCAATGCGACCGGCTTCGCTGAAGCTGGTCGCCAGCGCTGCGACCAGACCCCGCAGGGCACCCTGGAGGGGGAGAACAGCGAACATCCCCTGCCGCTTACCACCACCGCCCCGACCCCGGTCACCGCCACAATGTCCCTTAAATCGGGAGTCACCTATCACCTGCGCCTCGGCGCGGAAAACAGCGCTGGTCTCACCACGCGAGACGTTGGCACTACGTTCACCACGACTCCCGGCGGCGAACCAAGCTTCACCTTTGACACGAATCCCAGCGCCAGCTACACCACCGCCAAAGTGTCTGGGACCGTCACGCACGGTCTCGGCTTCGAAAATGAACGACTGTCCGCCGTCTTCGAATACGCCGAAGCCGGCACCGGAAACTTTTGCGAAGGATGCAGCGGCTCGATGCTCACCCCATCAGGTGCTGGCCCCAAAACCGTCTTCTACGAATTCACCGGCCTCAACCCGGACACCGAATATGAATTCCGCATGCACTTCGAATCCCTAGACAGAGGCGACTCCTCTCCGTTCAATCCCGAACCCAACCCGACCGCCACCACCAAACATCTCGAGAAACCAACGGCGACGATCGATCCGGTCACGACCTTCACCGCCACCACTGCTCACTTCTCGGGCACCGTCGACCCCCACGCCCCGGCCGGTCCGCTCGACGGGCTCGGCAAAGCCGCCTACAAAACCGACTGGCACTTCGAGTGCACCCCGGGATGCCCGGGCCCCGGCGGCGAACCGTTCTCCGGCACCGTGGAGGGCGAAGAAGGCGCTCAGCCCGTTTCGATCGACACCATCGACCTCCACGCCAACACCTTCTACGAAGTGAAGCTGGTCGCCCACAACCAGTTCTACACCGTCGAAACCCCAATCGTGAGTTTCCAGACCCCACTGGTTCTCGCTGCCGTCAAAGCGCTCGAGGGCGCCTCCGACGGCAAAGGCGGCTACGTGCTGCAGGGCATCGTCAACTCCAACAACTCCAAACTCACCTCCTGCCTGTTCGAATACGGCACCACCGCCACCTACCCCAACACCTACCAGGCCCCCTGCTTGCCGAATCCCTCGGGGCCCAATGAGGTCCAGAACGTCGGTATCGACGCAACCGAAGGCCAGTTCAAGCTCTCCTTTCGCGGCCAGACGACCGGCGACCTGCCCTTCAACGCCACCAGCGCCGAAGTCCAGATCGCGCTGCGGGCGCTCTCTTCGATCGGTGTCACCGGCGTCAACGTGACCGGCACCCCTGGGGCCTACGTCATCACCTTCGTCGGCAAACTCGCCGGCGCCAACGTCGAGCCGATCAAGACCTCTGATGGCACCACTCCCCTCGGGGGTGGGGGTGGCGCCAGCGTCTCGACCGCCACCGAGGGCGGCATCGACCACCCCGTTGCCATCGAAGCCCACGTCGAAAACCTCACCGTCGGCTCGCGCTACCACTTTCGCATCTTCGCCACCAACGCCGCCGGCACCGCGTCCACTGTCGATCGTGAATTCGTCCCGACCCTGGATCCGCCCGAAAACTGCCCCAACGCGCAGCAGCGCAAAGAAAACAGCTCCCTCGCCCTGCCCGAATGCCGCGCTTACGAGCAGGTCTCGGCTCCCGAAAAGAGCGGCATAGCCGCGAAATTGCAACTCGTCAGCGCCGTTGGCGACGCGGTTCGGTACTACTCGGGCGCCGGGAATATCGCCGGCTCTGGTCAGGGTGGTTCGTTGGCTGGAAACATTTACGTCAGCGTTCGCAGCGATTCCGGCTGGAAGACGCTGGCCAACCTCAACGGGCCAAAGAAATCTGTCTACGCTGCCCCCGATGGCTTTCTCAGTTTTATATTCAATGCGGGGTACTCCGCGGATCTCCGCTCCTCACTTTGGTCTGGCAATAAAAATCCGCAATTCTCACAGTATTCTCGCCAGGACCTGTATCTCCACAACCCGGATGGAACCTTCACGAAAATCAACAAATCATCCCCACCACAACAACCCGCAGGTAATGTTGCCGGCGCCAATGTGGCTGGGGCCTCTGACGATCTTTCCCACGTGGTTGTCAACGGACAGGCGTATGCCGGGAACGACTGGGGACCCGGGGTGTATGAGTTCATCGGCACCGAAACCGAACTCAATCGGATCGACCTGGACAACTCCGGGAACCCTGTTCCTTCTTGTGCTCCGCTAGACGGCACTGGGCATGCGCTAAGCCGGGTTCGCTCGGTCTCCAGCGACGGACGCGTGGTCGTTTTCGCTCCGATCGGCGGCTGCGGCGGTGCCAATCCGGCCAAAGACGAACTCTGGGCTCGGGTCGGCGGCACCACCAGCTTTGACGTCTCTGCTTCCCAGTGCAACCGCGGCGACTGCAACGCCCCCGCTGCCGCCGCCTACCAAGGCGCTGCAAAGGATGGCTCGCGCGTCTTCTTCACCACCACCCAGCAGCTGGTCAACGGCGACACCGACCAGACCAACGACCTCTACGCCTGCGACATCCCCTCCGGCAACCCGGCCCCCGGGGCCGGGAAAGCCAATCCCTGTTCTGCATTCAGGCAGATCTCCATCGCCGAAACCGGCGCCGCAGAAGTCGAGAAGGTTTTCACCCTCTCAGAGGACGGCTCGACGGTCCTGTTCACCGCCAAGGGGGTGCTCGCCAGTAACGAAGACGCCCTCGAAGAACAGGCGGTCCCCGGCGATCAAAACCTCTACGTCTGGCGCCAGGACTCCGCTCATCCTAATGGGCAGGTGACCTTCGTCGCCGGGTTTGCTTCCGATGATCTCGTGGATAACTATGCGGTGGGACCTCAGAGCACCCCCGACGGCCGCTACCTGGTCATCACCACCCCCAGTCAGCTGCTCGACACCGACACCGACAACGGCCGTGACGTTTACCGCTACAACACCGACAACGCGACGCTGACCCGTGTCTCGATCGGCACCTCCGGTGGCAGCGGCAACGCCGACGGCTTCGATGTCAAACTGGCCAGGGGGGCGCTTTCCGTCTCCAACGACGGCGAAGCGATCGTCTTCACGACGAACGAGCCGCTCTCCCCCCTCGACGGCAACGGCGAATCCGACGTCTACCTCTGGAGGGCCGGACGCGCCTTCCTGATCACCACCGGGGCCGTCGGAGGTGGGTCCGGTGTCGCCGCCATCAGCGGTTCTGGTCGAGATGTCTACTTCAACACCTCCGCGGCGCTCACCCCGAGCGATCTCGACATCGTCGGGGACGTTTACGACGCCCGAGTCGAAGGCGGTTTCAAAGTCCCCGAGGTCACTCCCTGCACGGGCGAAACCTGCCAGTCCCCTGCCACGCCTGCACCGGTCACGCAGGTTCCGAACTCCTCCCAGCCGAACGCCGGAAATCCGCCACCGCCGAAGCGCTGTCCGAAGGGGAAGACCCTGAAGAAGGGCAAGTGCGTCAAGAAGCCCCACAAAAAGCACCACAAGAAGTCGCAGAAGAAGAACAAGCGACCTGCTCAGGTCAACGGTGGAGGTGCCAAGTGATCTCCCGCCTCCGCAACCGACCCAGCTCTTCCTCTACGCACAAGGAGACCAACCTCATGAGCCCGCGCCGCCACTTGGACGTCCGCATGCGAGTTCTCGGTTTGATGATCGGCGTGCTGCTTGCCGTGGGCGGAGCGGTTCCCTCCATTTCCGCGGCCGCATATCTACCCTTCGAACTCGAATTCTTCAAAGCTCGTACGCTCGACGCGGCCGAAACGGACTACACCGTCGCCGGCGGCCACCCGTTCGAGAGCACGAATTCATTTCAGTTCTCCCATGGCGTACAGCTCTCACCCACTGAGGGATCGGCAGAGGACCCGAAAGACGCCTATGTCAAGCTTCCACTCGGGTTCCTCGGCAATCCCGCCGCGACCGCCTTGGGGGCCCAGGTGGGAGAGGCCGGCCTCGGCGTTAACGGCACCACCCCTGATCTGGGACCCGGTGGGGTACCCATATTTAATGTATCGCCCGATTACGGCTCTCCCGCCCAATTCTTCATGAGCATTTTAAACGTTCCCATCACCCTGCAGGCAATCCTGCACCCGCGCACCGATTCTTATGCGGTCACGGCCGGATCGAGAGACGCGGTCAAAGGTACGCTCGTCGGCGTTAGGGTCCGCTTGTTTGGCGTCCCCGCCCAGGGCACCGGCCGGCCGGAAGTGCCGTTTCTCTCCAACCCGGTCGACTGCTCTGAAGCCGAACCGACCTGGAAGCTGGCCGCCAGCACCTGGACTCATCCGGCCTCTTTTCTGCCCAGCGGCCTCCCCGACCTGAGTAATCCGGAATGGATCACCGCCACCGAACCCGCACCCCCGGTGACCGGCTGCGATGACCCGGCCCTGACCGATCAGTTCGCCCAGATCGGCCTCGGCGTTAAACCGCTGCACGGCGGCGGTGCCACCCAGGCAGACTCGCCCACCGGCCTCGCCGTCGACCTCGACTTCCCGCAGTCCAACGACCCGACCGATCCCGCCAACACCACCTTCGACCCGGAAATCCCCCAGGCGCCCCCGCCCAAGGACATCACCGTCACCCTCCCGGCCGGGGTCAGCATCAACCCCTCCTCGGCCGGCGGCCTCGGCGCCTGCTCGGACCTGGCCTCCAACCCGGCCGGTGACCAGGTCCACTATGACACCACCAAACCGGTCACCTGCCCCGATTCCGCCAAGATCGGCAGCGCAGTTGCGACCTCGCCGCTTCTGCCCACCCGCGACCCGGCCACCACCGAGGTCAACGGGGCGGAACCAATTCCCGGAGACGTCTACCTATTGGCCCCCCATCCCGGCGACCTGCCGATCGGCGGCGGCAAACAGCAGGGCAAGTTCCGCCTGCTGATCGAGCTCGAAAACCCGCGCTACGGGGTCAACATCAAGCTCCCCGGAGTGGCGACCGCCGACCCCAACACGGGTCAGCTGACCACGGTCTTCACCCAGAACCCCCAGCTCCCCGCCAGCCACATCACCGTCAACCTCAAGGAAGGCCCCAGGGCCCCCTTGGCGACCCCGGTCACCTGCGGCGCCTTCGGCTCGACGAGCACGATCGTCCCCTGGTCGACGCCGGGCACCCCCGACGCCCACCCGAGCGCTTCCTTCAGCGTCAGCTCGGGCGCCAACGGCACCCCCTGCCCGGCTAGCGCCGCAGCGCGTCCCTTCGCGCCGAAAATGAGCGCGGGCACCCAGTCGACGCAGGCCGGAGCCTCGTCCCCCTTCACCCTCCACCTCGCCCGCGCCGACGGCGAAGGCGAGCTCAGCGCCCTCGAGGTGACCCTGCCCAAAGGCCTCGCCGCCAAGTTCGTCGGCGTCCCCTACTGCTCAGAGGCCGCCCTGGCGGCGGCAGCCGCCAAGAGCGGCTCCGCCGAGAAGTCCAACGCCTCCTGCCCCGCCGCAACGCGGATCGGCAGCGTCACCGTAGGCGCCGGCCCAGGAAGCAGCCCCTTCTACACCGGCGGCAACGCCTACCTCTCCGGCCCCTACAAAGGCGCCCCGATGAGCGTCTCCGTCATCACCCCCGCCGTCGCCGGACCCTTCGACCTCGGCACCGTCGTCAGCCGCAACGCCCTCTTCGTCGACCCCGACACCGCCCAGGGCCGCGTCGTCTCCGATCCCTTGCCGACGATCCTCGACGGCGTCCCGCTCAGGTTGCGCTCGATCGACGTCAACCTCGATCGCCCGGACTTCACCCTCAACCCGACCAACTGCACCCCGATGGCCGTCAACGCCAAGCTGACCTCGGTCAACGGCACCACCTCCAACCCGAGCAGCTACTTCCAGGTCGGCAACTGCAAAGCGCTGAAATTCAAGCCCGGCCTCAGCCTGGCGCTGAAGGGCGGCACCAAACGCTCCGATAACCCGGCCCTGACCGCGACCCTGACCGCACCCCCCGGCCAGGCAAACATCGCCCAGACCACGGTCCTGCTGCCCCCAAGCCAGTACATCGACAGCGCCCACGTCAACAACCCCTGCACCCGGGTCCAGTTCAACGCAAACGCCTGCCCACCGAGCTCGATCCTAGGCACCGCCACCGCCTACACCCCCCTCCTGGAGAAACCGCTCACCGGCCCCGTCTACTTCCGCGCCAATGGAGGGGAGAGAGAACTCCCCGACATGGTCGTCGACCTAAACGGCCAGATCCACGTCACCCTGGTCGGCTTCATCGACGCCGTGACCAAAAAAGGATCAGAAGAAAGCCGGGTCAGGACCCGCTTCCTCAGTGTCCCCGACGCCCCCGTCTCCAAATTCGTGCTCAGCCTCAAAGGCGGCAAAAAGGGCCTGATCGAAAACTCCAAGAACCTCTGCAAAGACAAGATCGGCCCGGCAACGGTCCAGATGATCGCCCAGAACGGCCTCGTCAACAACTTCGGCACCAAACTGAAGACCAGCTGCACGAAGAAGGGCAAGAAGAAGGCCAAGAAGGCCGGGCGCCAGGGCGCCCGGGTCAGTGGCTTGGCGCTTACGGGCTGGTGAGGGGGAGGGGGCTAGGTCCCCCTTCTCTTCCTACAACCGCTCGGCGCTTTTCCTTCTAACGCCAAGGAGGGCCAGCGCTACCATGGCGATACCGGCTAGGTGATCCGCGCCTAGGGCGCCTAGGCCCGGCTCCATGGCACCCATGAGCCCACTCCGCCACCTGGACGTCCGCACGCGAGCTCTCGGCGTCATGATCGGATTGGTGCTTGCGGTGGGGGGAGCGACTCCCTCCATTGCCGCTGCAGCCGACAGGCCGCCCTTCGCGCTCGAATTCTTCAGAGCTCACACGCTCAACGAGGCCGAAGCGGACGACATCGTCGCCGGCGGCCATCCGTTCGAGAACACGACCGCATTTCAGTTCACCCATGGCGTACAGGGCTCACCCACTGAGGGGTCGGCAGAGGACCCAAAGGACGCCTACGTCGAACTTCCACTCGGATTCCTCGGCAATCCCGCCGCGACCGCCTTGGGGACCCAAGTGGGAGAGGCCGGACTCGGTGTCAACGGCCACACCCCTGATCTGGGACCCGGTGGGGCACCCATATTTAATGTAGCGCCCGATTTCGGCTCTCCCGCTCAATTTTTCATGAGTATTTTTAACGTTCCCATCACCCTGCAGGCAATCCTGCACCCGCGCTCCGATTCCTATGCGATCACGGTTGGATCGAGAGATGCGGTCAAAGCTGCGGTCACCGGCGCCAGAGTCCGGTTCTTCGGCATCCCCGCCCAGGGCTCCACCGGTCCGCAGGTGCCGTTTCTGTCCAATCCGGTCGACTGCTCTGAAGCCGAACCGACCTGGAAGCTCGCTGTCAACACCTGGGAACATCCGGGCGCCCTTCGGCCCGGCGGCCTCCCTGACCTTAGTAATCCGGAATGGGTGACCGCCACCGAACCCGCACCCCCGGTCGCCGGCTGCGATGACCCGGGCCTGACTTCCCAGTTCGCCCAGATCAGCCTCGGCGTCAAACCGCTGCAGGGCGCCGGCGCCACCCAGGCAGATTCGCCCACCGGCCTCGCAGTCGAACTCGACTTCCCGCAGTCAAATGATCCGACCGATCCAACGAACACGACCTTCGACCCGGAAATCCCCCAGGCGCCCCCGCCCAAGGACATCACCGTCACCCTCCCAGCCGGGCTCGCCATCAACCCCTCCTCGGCCGGAGGACTCGGGGCCTGCTCTGATCTCGCGACGAATCCCGCCGGCGACCAGGTCCGCTACGACGACACCTACCCGGTCACCTGCCCGAATTCGGCCAAGATCGGCAGCGCAGTTGCGGCCTCGCCGCTTCTGCCCACCCGCGACCCGGCCACCACCGAGGTCAACGGGGCGGAACCAATTCCCGGAGACGTCTACCTCCTGACCCCTCACCCCGGCGACCTGCCGATCGACGGCGGCAAGCAGCAGGGGAAGTTCCGCCTGCTGATCCAGCTCGAGCACGAGCGCTACGGGATCAACATCAAGCTCCCGGGCGTGGCCACCGCCGACCCCAACACGGGCCAGCTGACCACGGTCTTCACCCAAAACCCCCAGCTCCCCCCCTCACACATCACCGTCAACCTCAAAGAAGGCCCCAGGGCTCCGCTCGCGACCCCGGGCACCTGCGGCGACTTTGGCGCCACCTCGACGATCGTTCCCTGGAGCACTCCCGGAACCCCCGACGCCCACCCGAGCGCTTCCTTCAACGTCGGCTCGGGTGCCAACGGCACCCCCTGCCCGGCCAACGCCGCAGCCCGTCCCTTCGCCCCGGCGCTGAGCGCCGGCACCGCCTCCAACCGGGCCGGAGCCTCCAGCCCCTTCACCCTCCACCTCGCCCGCGCCGACGGGGAAGGCGAACTCAGCGCCCTCGAGGTGACCCTGCCAAAGGGACTCGCCGCCAAGTTCGTCGACGTCCCCCACTGCTCGGAGGCCGCCCTGGCGGCTGCCGCCGCCAGGAGCGGCACCGGCGAGCAGGCCACCGCGAGCTGCCCCGCCGCCTCGCGCATCGGCGGAGTCACGGTTGGCGCCGGCGCCGGCGCCAACCCCTTCTACGCCCACGGCAACGCCTACCTCTCCGGCCCCTATAAGGGCGCCCCGCTGTCGGTGGCCGTGATCACCCCCGCCGTGGCGGGACCCTTCGACCTCGGCACCGTGGTCGTCAGGGCAAGGCTGCAGGTCGACCCGGATACCGCACAGGCCCACGTCGTCTCTGATCCGCTGCCGACGATCCTCGACGGCGTCCAGCTCAGGCTGCGCTCGATCGACGTCAACCTCGACCGCCCCGACTTCACCCTCAACCCGACCAACTGCATCCCGATGGCGGTCGACGCGAAGCTGACCTCCACCGCCGGGGCGAGCTCCTCGTCGACCAGCTACTTCCAGGCCGCGGACTGCGCTGCGCTCGGCTTCAAGCCCAGCCTTGCCCTTTCAATCTCCGGCGGCCTTGCGCGCAACGGTCACCCTGCTCTGCGCGCCGCCCTGCGCTCCGGCGCCGGTGAAGCCAGCCTTGCCGCCGCAACCCTCACCCTGCCGGACGGCGTGCTGCTGGACACCCGGCACCTCCGCGCCCTCTGCGCGCGAGCGCTGCCTGCCGGGAGCTGTCCCCGTGCCTCTCGGGTCGGCTACATGCGGCTTTGGAGCCCGCTCTTCGATCGCCCGCTCGAGGGCCACGTCTACCTGCGGGTTCCGAGCCATCGCTTCCCGGATCTGGTTGCCGACCTCCGCTCCGGCGGGTTTCACGTCCTCCTCCACGGCCGCACCGCCGTCGCTGCCGGCGGGCGCCTGCGCATCAGCTTCCCCGACGTTCCCGACGCTCCGCTGAGGAAGGCCGTCGTTCGCCTCCTCGGCGGTCCCCGCGGGATCTTCGTCAACAGCGAAGCGCTCTGCGCCCGGCCCCATCGCGCCGCCGCCAGCCTCAGCGCCCATAACGGCAAGCAGCGCCAGCTGCGACCCCTGCTGCGCCTTCGCGGTCGCTGTTGAGCGCCACAAGCCCCGCTGCTCTCCAGAAAACCATCCTTGCCTTTCCGGTCACCCTGTGCTTTCATCGCTGCGTTCGGAACGGGACTGAGCAGGAGTGATGAGAGACTGCCCTCGAAGCGATCACGAGGCACTGGCGCGCGCTTGCCATCGGCTTCTGCCTGCCTGCTCACTGAGCAGAGGCCGGCCCGATCGCCGCTCCTAGCCCTGAGCCTGGATCTGCCCGCCGCCGTGCGGTCGCGATCCTCGCCGTAACCCTCGTCCTCGTGTCCGTTCTCGGCCTGGTCGGCCTCGGCGTCGAGGGCCATCTGCGTCCGACCTCGTTGGCGATCGACGGCACGCCCTCGGCCCGTGGCGAAGCGCTCGCCCGCGAGCGCTTCGGCGACTCCTCCCCCTTCGCGCTGCTCTTGCGCGGGCCCGCCGCGGCGCTCGAGCGCCAGGGGCGCCACCTCGCCACCGTCCTGCGCCGCGACCCCGCCGTGACCGTGATCTCGCCCTGGGATCCCGCCCCCGCCGCCCGCAAGCTGCCCGCGCCGAGTCAGGCCACGCCCCCGGGTGAGCCCTCGCGCGCCCTGCTCCTGCTCGACTTCCACGTGCCCCTGGCCGAGGCGATGCGCGAGACGGTTCCCCAGCTCGAAGACACCATCGCCGAGAACGTGCAGCCGCCGGTCCGCGCCACCCAGTCCGGCTACGCGACGATCTCCCGCGCCCTGCAGTCCGAATCGCTCTCGGCCGCCAAGCGGGCCGAGCTCTACGCGGCGCCGCTGCTGCTCCTCGTTCTCTTGCTCGTCTTCCGCTCGGTGCTGGCGGCGCTGATCCCTCTCATCTTCGGCGCGATCACCGTCCTCGCCGGCCGCGGCGTCCTCGTCTTCCTCTCCTCGCTGATGCCGATCGACGCCCTCTCGCTGGTCGTCTGCACGATGATGGGCCTCGCTCTCGGCGTCGACTACTCGCTGCTGATCGTCTCCCGCTTCCGCGAGGAGCTCGCCGCCGGCCGCGCGCCCCACCGCGCCGCCGCGGCGACGCGCCGCAGCGCCGGGCGGACCACCGCGATCGCTGGCGCCACCCTCTTCTTCTCGATCTTCCTCTCGGCCTTCTTCCAGCCCGGCTCCTTGCTCGTCTCGCTCGCCGTCGCCCTGGCGGTGGTCACCGCGCTCGCGGTGCTGATCGCCTGGGCCGCCCTGCCTGCCCTGCTCGCCCTGCTCGGGCCGCGGATCAACAGCGGTCGGATCGGCCGCGTCGGCACCGAATCGGGCTCGCGCGTCGCCACGGCGGCCGCGGCGGCCTTGCGGCGCCCGGCGGTCGCCTGCGCCGCGATCACCGTGCCGCTGCTGCTGCTCGCAGCGCCCGCGCTCGCTTTCGACACCGGCTCGCCCGGGGTCGACGAGCTCTCTTCCTCGAGCGCCGCCCGTCAGGACTCCGAAACGATCTCCGCCGCCGTCGGGCCCGGCTGGCAGGCCCCCTTCATCCTCACCGTCGCCGCCCGGCACGGCCCGGTCACCACCCGGTCGCGGCTCGCCTTCCTGACCACGACCCAGCGCCGGATCGAGGCGCTCGCCGGCGTCGACACCGTGGTCGGCCCCGCCGCGATCGCGGTAGCGGCGCGCGCGCTGGGCCCGCTCGGGACCCAGCTCGAGCCCGGCGGTTCCTCCGCGGCCACCGACCTCACGCGGCTCGCCCCGCGCCTGCGCCGCGCTTCGGGCGCGGTCGCCGAGCTGCGGGGGGACTCGAGGAAGCCTCCCAGGGTGGAAGCCTGCTCGGTGAAGGCGCCGCCCGCGCCGGCCAGGGTGCCGAGCTCCTCGCCGGCGGCCTGGCCAGTGCCGAGGCGGGAGGGGAGCGCGCCAGCGGGGCGCTGGAGCGCCTCGCCTCGGGCTCGCGGCGACTTGCCGGCGGACAGCGCACCGCCTCGGCCACCGCCTACAACGTCAGCCGCGGGCTCGGGTCCGTGCTGCCGAACCTGAGTGCCCAGGGGCTCGGCCGCGCGAACCAGCTCGCCACCCGCCTGCGAGCCGAAGCCGCGGCAGATCCCTCGCTGGGCCGGGCGGCTCACGAAGCCGCGGTGCTGGCCTCGGTCCTCGCCACCAACCGCGAAGAACTCGCCCGCATCCACGCCCAGGCCAGGCTCCTCAATCGCGGCCTCGGCGAGCTCTACTCGGGCGGCAAGCGCCTGCGCGACGGCTCGGCCGTCCTCGCCGCTGAAGCCGCGGCGCTGAGCGGCGGCCTGCAGCAACTCGGCTCCGGGGCCGAACGCCTCGCCGGCGGCCTCGGTGAACTGCGCGGCGGCGCCGAAACCCTCAGCGGGGGACTTGCCGATGGCTCCGCCCGTGCCTACCCGCTGCAGCGTGGCCTCGATCGGGCGGGGGAGCGGGTCAGCCGCGTCGCCGAGCCGCTCGAGCGCCGGCTCTCCCGCCTGCACCGCCTCTCGCCGGGGGTCTTCGACTCCGGCTATCTGGCAGTCGCCGCCCTCGAAGGCGCCGACCCGACCCGGCGCTCGCTCGCCGCGGAGGTGATCGACATCGGCGGCGGCGGCGGCGCGGCCCGCTACCTGATCGTCCCCGACTCGGGCTTCAACACGCCGGGCTCGAGGCGCCTCGACTCGCGCCTGCGAGCGCTCGCCGGCACGGTCGCCGAGCGCCCAGGCTTCGACGCCGGGCTCAGCGGCGGCGCCGCTGTCCTCAACGACTACGGGCAGGCGACCAAATCGCGCCTGCCGCTGGTGGTCGGGTCGATCGTCCTCATCACCTTCCTGATGCTCCTCGCCCTGCTCCGCGCGCCGCTGCTCGCCGCCCTCACCGTCGCTCTCAACCTGCTCTCGGTCGCCGCCGCGATTGGCGTCGTCACCCTCGCCTGCAAGATCCCGGCCGGCTACCCGCTCGGCGGTCATCCCTACATCGACACGGTTGGCGCCGCGGCGATCTTCGGCGTCACCTTCGGCCTCTCGATCGACTACGCGGTCTTCCTGCTCGCCCGCATGCGCGAGAGCTACCGCGAGCATGGCGACAACGCCGCGGCAATCAAGTTCGGGCTCGACAGGACCGCCGGTGTGATCACCGGCGCCGCGGCGATCATGGCCGCCGTCTTCGCCTCCTTCGCCGTCGCCCCGGTCGCCACCGTCAGCCAGATGGGCCTCGGCCTCACCGTCGCGATCCTGCTCGACGCCACCGTCGTCCGCATCGTCCTCCTGCCGGCCCTGATGCTGCTGATCGGCGAGCGGGTCTGGAACACACCCGTCTGGCTCGACCGCCTGCTCCCCAGCGGCACCGGCCGACGCGTGCCGAGAACCGCCGAGGTCGCGGGCTGATGAGTCGCCGGACACCCACATGGGTCACGCTGGGCACCGTGCTGTTGCTTGCGCTGACCCTCGCCGCCGCCGTTTCGGCCGCCGCCGAAGGTCCCACCCGGACCGCGTACGTCGCCCAGCTCGAGCAGATCTGCAAGCCCGGCTCCGAAGCCACCCAGCGCGCCGTCCACGGCATGCGCTCCGACATCCGCTCCGAACGGCTCCAGCTCGCCGCGACCAAGTTCGCCAAGGCGAAGCGGATCTTCGCCCGCACCGTCGGCTCGATCTCCACGGTCCTCCGGCCGCAGGCCGACCGCGCCACCCTCGCGCGCTGGTTCAAGGCCCTCGCGCGCGAGACGGCCTACCTGGGAAAAAGCGCCGACGCCCTGCGCGCCGAAGACATCGCCCGCTTCCAGCGCGTCTCCACCGAGTTCTTCCGGCAGGGGAGCAAGGCCAACAACATCGTCGTTTCCTTCGGCTTCGACTACTGCGACTTCCGCTCCTCGAGGTTCGAATGAGCCGCTCGCTCCTGCTCAAGCTCGCGCTCGCCCCACTCGCGGTGACGCTCGTCGCCGTCTATTCCGCGGTCGGGCCCGCGGCGGCCGAGCAGAGCGGCCGGCTCGACGTCGTCGTCTCCTTCGACGGCAAGATCTCGCCGCGGCAGCTTCCCCGCCACCGCCCCGCACCGGTCTCGCTCGAGATCAGCGGCTCCGTCCGCGGCACCAACGGCGCGCCCCTGCCGCAGCTGCAGCGGATCGAGCTCGCCTTCGGGGGCCGCGGCAATCTCGATACCGCCGGCCTGCCCGTCTGCCCCCGCGCTCGCCTCCGCAACGCCACCCAGCGCCAGGCCCTCGAGCGCTGCCGGGGGGCGCTGGTCGGCCGCGGTGAGATCGGCGCCGAAGTGCCCCTCAACCCCGCCGAGCCGATCCTCGCCCGCGCCGGCGTCCTCGCCTTCAACGGCCGGTCAGGCGGCCGCGCCGTCGTCTGGGTGCTCGCCAGCTCGGCCTCGCCGCCGGTCTCGTTCCTGCTCCCCTTCTACCTCCGCTTCAGCAGGGGCGCCTACGGCGTTCTGCTGCGCTCGCCTGTGCGCCGCGCCCTCGGCCGCTGGCCGCGCCTGCGCTCCTTCGAGATCACCCTCGGGCGCCGCTACCGGGCCGGCGGCGAGCTGCACAGCTACCTCAATGCCCGTTGCGCACTGCCGCCGCGCTTCGACGAACTCTCCGTGCCGGTCGCCCGCGCCACCTACTCCTTCGCGCCGCGGCCGACCGTGACCCAGCCGATCCGTCGCCTCTGCCAGGTGCGCGAATGAGCCCGCTGCGCGAAAGGTCGTCGAGCTCCGAGGCCACCGTCCTGCTCGGCCGCCGCAGGCAGAGCGCCCGGGGCGGATCGGTCCGGCTCTTCGCCGCGGCCGCCCGCTCCTACTGGTTCGGGGTCTTCCCCGCGGCGCACAGGACCAAGCGCCGACTCCTCGCTCGCGCCGAGGCGATCCCCGACCCCCTGCTGCGCGCCGACGCGCTCGCCTCCCATCGGGAAAAGGGCTCCAACTCCGAGGGGCTGGCGGCCCTCGCCGTCCTCGCTCCCGTCGAGCGCAGGCCACAGCTCGCCCGCAGCCTCGTCGCCTACCAGCTGATGCTCGACTACCTCGACGGCGTCTCCGAGCGCCCGAGCCGCGATCCGCTCGCCAACGGCATGCAGCTGCACCTTGCCTTCGAGGTGGCACTCGATCCCGATGCCGCCCATCAGGATTACTACTCCCACGCCCCCGGCGGCGAGGACGGCGCCTACCTTCGCGAGCTGATCGAGACCTGCCGGGCGCCGCTCGCGCAGCTGCCTTCCTATGCGGCCGCTCGCGAGCCGCTCCTGCGCCAGGCGCGCCTCTGCCGCGAATCGCAGGCGCTCAACCACGCCCAGCGCTTCGCCCCGCTCGGGGACCACCTCGACGACTGGGCCGCGCGGGCCGTCGTTGACTCGGAACTCGCACCGGGCTTCGAATGGTGGGAGATGATCGCCGCCGCCGCCGCCTCCTCGCTCTGCGTCGGCGCCCTGCTCGCCCTCGCCGCCACCCCCGGCATGAGCGAAGCCGACGCCCGCCGCGTCGAGTCCGCCTACTTCCCCTGGGCCAGTGGCCTCAACGCCCTGCTCGACTCGCTCGTCGACCTCGACGAGGACCCCGAGGACGCCAGCCACCTGCGCCGCTACTCCTCCCGCGAGCACGCCACCGAGCGCCTGGAGGCGATCGCCGCCGGCGCTCGCGAGCGGGTCTCGGCGCTGCCGGACGGCCGCCTGCACGAGGCGATCCTCGCCGCGATGGGGGCGCTCTATCTCGTCCACGAGGAGGCCTGGCGGCCGGGGCGGGAGCCGATCTCACTCGCCGTCTACGCCGCCCTCGGCCCGCTCGCCCGACCCTCCCTCGCGGTCCACCTCCTGCGCCGCGGCGGCCGCGGCAGCCGCGCTCTGCTTGCCGCGCGGCGCTCGCGCGTCCGCTTGTGAGATACATACTGGTCGAGAGCGATGCCCGACTCCACAGCGCAAGACGCAGACCGCCTCCGTGAGGCCCTGCTCGACCTCTGCGTCGAGCGCGGCTATCCCAATCTGAGCCTCGACGAGCTGCTCGAGCGCGCCGGGGTCGAGGAGGCCGCCTTCCGCCGCCGCTACTCCGATCTCGATGCCTGCTTCGCCGCCGTGCTCGGCGAGGTCTACGCCGAATTCTTCGCCCGCGCCCAGCAGGCCGTCGCCGGCCAGAGCGGCTGGCGCGACCGTATGCGCGCCACCGCCTACGCCCTGCTGCGCTTCCTGCGCAGCGACCAGCGCGTCGCCCGTCTCGCCGCGGTCGAGGCCCAGCACGCCGGCGAAGGCGCCCAGCGGCTCTTCCTCGAAACCTTCAACCGCCTCGTCGATCTGATCGACGAGGGCTCGGCCGAAGCCGACGGCCCCGCGTCGCCCGGCCGCGCCACCGCCGTCGGCGTCGGCGGCGTCGTCTTCGCTCGCGTCCAGGAGGCCGTCGCCAAAGGCGAACTGGGGCTGGGGGAGGAGGAGATTCCCGAGCTGATGGGCGCGGCGGTCTTCCCCTACCTCGGCGCCGAGGCCGCCGAGCAGGAGCGGCGCATGCCGCCGCCGCCCGATCTCTCGAGCTGAGCGCCCGCCCAGCGGCTTCTCAGCGCCGCCGGTCCTCGCCGTTCGCCACCGCGCAGGCCCGCTCCGCTCCGACGAATCCGACCAGGGTGATGTAGGTGGCTAGCGGCACGATCCCGACCAGGCCCTCCGCGCCCTTGCTGCGCACCTGCTCGCGCATCAGCGCGTAGACGCTCGCCCCGACCGCCTCCGCGCTCAGTGCGGGCGCCTCGGGATTCGCGTGGAAGCCGGGCGCCATCATCGCCGTCAGCGAGTCGATCACGCGGTCGCGGCGGGCGAGCGCCCGCGGCCCGGCGCCGTCGACTCCGATCATCGCCAGGTGCGCCATCCCCGGCTCGGCGATGAAGTAGGCGCACATCGCCTCGTACAGCGCCCGCACACCGTCCTGCCAGTTGCCGGCCCGTCGTGCCGCCGGAACCGCCAAGGCCATGATCTGCGCCCCGCTCATCTCCAGCGCCCCCAGCACGGCATCGCGCTTGTCGGTGAAGTGCTCGTAGAAGGTGCTCAACGAGATCGCCGCCCGCGCCGCGATGTCGTCGGTGCTCATCGCCCCGTATCCCTTCTCGGCGACCAGCCCGGCGACCGCCCGCGCGATCCGTTCGGCCGGGGTGTAGCCCTCGAAGGTCGCCCCTCCGCCTGAGCGCTGCCGCCGTGGTGCCTCCAGCGGCCGCGGCGGCGGCCGCACGCTCCGCAGCCAGCGCCATGTCTCCGGCCCCAGGCTCTCCAACCCCCCGTCGTCGCCGCGGTAGAGGCGGGTGTGGATCATCTTGCGCAGCCCGCCGAGCAGCACTCGGAGCAGCTCCGGGCTCAGCTGCTCCCAGCCCGGCGTCTCGGCGCTCACCTCCTCGAACAGCTGCGCCAGCCGCTCGAAGCCGCGATCGGCGGTCTCCTCGCCTTCCTCGCCCGCCGCCTGCAGCTCGACGAAGTAGACGCGGGCGGCTGCCGGCTGCGAGCGGACGAGCTCGATGAACGCCGCGAAGATCGCCTCCGGCCCACCGCCGCGCCCGCGGACCTCGGCCAGCGAGGTCAGCGTCGGCTCCAGCAGGGCATCGCACGCCGCCGCCAGGCACTCGGCCTTGTTGGCGAAATGCTTGTAGAAGGCGCTGCGCGAGACGCCGCTCAGCGCCAGCACGTCGGCGACCGTCATCGCCTCGTAACCCTCCTGCGAGGCGACCGCGACGACCGCGCCGAAGAGCCGCGCTCTCTGGTTGCGCGCCACCTCCTCAGGCGGTGTGCCCGCGCCCGGATAGAGCCTGCGCTGCTTCAGCGTCGAGGCCTTTCCCCACGGGGTGTCGACCGCCGCCCCCAACTCCTTACCGTCGCTCAAACGCCACTCGCCCTCTCGGCCCGAGCGCCTCCCTGGGGCCGGTTTCCCTGCGACCCGGGCTCATTGTAGGACCTCGACTCGCCTGCTCCCCCGCCATTGCGACTCCCCGTACCTGGATAGTAGATGGCTTTCTGAAGGTAAGTGATATTTGGCGCCAATCGATCCCGGCCGCCCTGCCCAGCCGCTAAGATCCTATCTTCAGAAAAGATTACTTACCCCGTACGAGACTCTGCCTTCCTCGGGGAGCCGATGGGCGTTTATCGCCAACAGAATGAGCCTGCATCCACTTCATCCCCCGCCCAGGATCAGCACGGCGCCAACCCTCGATGCCGGCGCCGGGCGCTTGCTGGAGGCGATCTCCTCCGCCTGCGAGCCCGAGGCGACCTTCGTCGCTCGGCTGCAGGCCGGGTTGGCGAGCAGCCTCGCTTTCCTCGCCGCCGAACCCACCCTGGCTCGCCTGCTTGCCTGCCGCCCTTACTCGGACCCTGACGCGCTGCAAGCTCGCCAGGCCTGGCTGCAGCGCTTCGGGGATCTGCTGCGTCGGGCCGCTGCCGAAGACCCGACTGCCGAGGTCAATCCCTCTTACGTCGAGCCGGCGATCCTCGGCGGTGTTGCCTTCTCGATCTCCCGCCGGCTTCAGTCCAGCGCGGCCGGGCAGCTGCCGGAGCTGTTGCCCGAGATCTCCGGCTACCTGCTCAGCTTCTACTACGGACCCGAGCGGGCATGGCGGATCGCCGCGGCGTCAGGGGTCGAGCTGGGGGAGTGAGGCGAGCTCGCGCGCCCGCGCCGCTTGGCGGATGAGGTGATCGCGCTCGCCGACGGTCGTGGCGCGGCGGGCGGCCTCGGCATAGGCATCCGCGGCGGTCGCGAGGTCGCCGTCCAGCTCGTGCAGGTGGCCGCGGACGGCGTGCCAGCGATGGCGGTCGCCGAGCACATCGCGCAGCCGCTCGGTTTCACGCAGACCGGCCGCGGCGCCGTCGACGTGGCCGAGCGAGACGGCGCGGGCGAGGACGGCGGCGGGGTCGGCGCGGACCGGGTCGGCGCTGAGCGCGACGAGGTCGTCGTACCAGGAGAGGATCTGCGGCCAGTCGGTCTCCGCGGCGCTCGCCGCGTCGTCGTGCAGGGCGGCGATCGCGGCCTCGAGCTGGTAGCGGCCCGGCGGCCGCGCCTCCGTCTGCTGAGCCAGCGCCGACTGCAGGACGCCCACGCCCTCGGCGATCTCGCCCCGGTCCCAGCGGCCGCGGTCCTGCCGGTCCAGCGTGACGAGGCGGCCCTCGGCGTCGATCCGCGCCGGCAGGCGCGCGTGGCTGAGCAGCATCAGCGCCAGCAGGCCGCGCGCCTCCGGCTCCGCGGTCGCGAGCGTCAGCTGGCGGGCGAGCCGGATCGCCTCACGGGCCAGGTCGACCCGGCCCCCATGGCCGGTCGTGTAGACGAGGTAGAGCATCCGCAGCACGACGGCGAGGTCGCCGGGCCGGTCCAGCCGGCGCCCCCGCAGCGTCCGCTTGGCGCGGCTGATCCGCTGCGCCATCGTCGCCTCCGGGACGTAGAACGCATCGGCGATCTCGCGCGTCGTCAGGCCGCCGACCGCGCGCAGCGTCAGCGCCACCTGCGAGGCCGGCGCCAGCGCCGGGTGGCAGCAGCGGAAGAGCAGGAAGAGCGTGTCGTCGCCGACCTCGTCAGCCGCCTCGGGTCGCGGCTCGGCCTCCGCCTCCTCTTCGCGGCGGAGGCGGGCGACCTCGCTGCGGCGGGCGTCGACCAGCCGCCGGGTCGCCACCGTCGTCAGCCAGGCGCGCGGGTCGCGCGGCGGCTGCTCGGGCCAGGCCCGCAGCGCCTCGACCAGCGCCTCCTGGAGCGCGTCCTCGGCGGCGTCGAACCGCTCGCCCCGCCGCACCAGCCCCGCGAGCACCTGCGGGACGAGGGTGCGCAGCTCGCCCTCGTCCCACGCCGTCATCGGCCGGTCGGCCATGACCCGGGTCAGTCCTCGGACGAGGATTTCCCGGACATCACCTCGCGCACGTCGATCCACTCGTGCAGCGGCCCACCGCCCGGGCCGGGCTCGGAGGAGATGTAGGCGGCGATCTCGACCGCGCGCTCATACGAGTCGACGTCGACCATGTACCAGCCCGCCACCAGGTCGCTGGTCTCGGGCAGCGGGCCATCCGTCGTCACCGGCGCCGCGTCCGGCCCGCCGTAGCGGACCCAGGTCTGCGCCTGCGTCAGCGCCTGCCCGTCGACGTACTCGCCGTTCTCCTGCAGCAGCTCTTTGACTCCCCGCAGAAAGGCGAAGTGCGCCTCCACGTCCTCGGGCGCCCACTGGTCCAGCGGCGGGAAGGGATGGTGCGGCTCCGGGCCGCCGCTGTAGTGCTTGAGGAGCAGATACCTCGGCATGGTGGTCTCCTAGTCTCGGGGCCGCGCCAATCGCGGCCTTCACAGGGTGAGCGGAGCCGATCACGGCTTCTCGACATCGAATCTGGAGGGTAGTGGCCGACATGGAGTGCGGTGGCTGGGCCCAGCCCCTCTTATGCTGAGGTCGTGGATCCTCGCGACAAGGTCATCAAGGACGCCCAGCGCGGCTATGACCGCGAGGTCGGAAGGGCTCGCGTCAAGCGCCAGAAAGCGTTCGCAAAAGCCCATCGGCAGGGTTCGTCCCTCGCCGAGATCGGCTCGCTGATCGGCCTCAGCGAATCCCACGTCGAGCAGATCATCAAGGGGAACTGACTCTGGGCGCCGGAAGGCGCGCCCTCGCTTGCAAATCGCAACCACTTCGGAGGACGCCGATGCCCGACACCACCTGCCACATGTCGATCTCGCTCGACGGCTTCGTCGCCGGGCCGGACCAGAGCCGGGACGATCCGCTGGGCAAGCGCGGCAGGGAGGTCCACAACTGGCACCTCGGCGACGAGCGCGCGAACGAGGCCGACGCGACGGCAGAAGGCTGGCTGATGCGACCGCGCGGGGCCTACGTCATGGGCCGCAACATGTTCGGCCCGATCCGCGACGAGTGGGAACAGGACTGGGATGGATGGTGGGGCCCCGAGCCGCCCTACCACGCGCCCGTCTTCGTGCTCACCCACCACGCCCGCGAGCCGCTCGAGATGGAGGGCGGCACGAGCTTCCACTTCGTCACCGAGGGCTTCGACGCCGCCTACGCTCAGGCGCGCGAGGCGGCCGGAGAGGACGGCATCGACATCGCGGGCGGCGCCTCGACTGTCCGTCAGGCGCTCGCCGCCGGAGTGATCGACGAGCTCACGCTCGACGTGGCCCCAGTCCTGCTCGGGTCCGGCGAGCGCTTGTTCGACGGAGTCGAGTCATTCGGGTTCGAGCCGGCCGAGGCGCTCCACTCACCGCTCGCCACGCACGTCCGCTACCGGCGGGCTGGGTGAGGAGCCGAGGCTCTTCGGGACTTCAGGCGAGAAGTTCCCCAGATCGCGGAGGACGGTTCAAGCTGAACGGCCGGACCAAGGGCAGCACCGTCCCGACCCAATTCGCAGCGGAGTTCAAGCTCGGACCCCGGGAGGCCGATGGATGCATCCACGACTCTTGGAGGAATCCTGTCCATGAAGCTTCTCCGGCCCCGGCTCACCTACGCGAACATCGTCGCCAGCCTCGCCCTCTTCACGGCGCTTGGCGGTGTCAGCTATGCCGCGACGACCCTGCCGAAAGGGAGCGTCGGGACCGACCAGATCCAGGCCGAAGCGGTCCGCACCGGCAAGGTCGCCGACGACGCGGTGACCGCCTTGAAGCTGGCTCAGGGGGTCCGGGAACGGCTCGTTCCCGTGGGCGGCACGCCGGCGGTGACGACGACCTCGACCCCGGAGAGCGTCAAGCACGCCGAAACCGCCGACAGAGCCGAGACGGCCGACAGGGCCGAAACCGCCGACAGAGCCGAGACGGCGACGAGTGCGGACTCCGCCACCTACGCCGACTCGGCCGGAAGCTCCGCCACCGCCGACCTGGCGACCAGCTCCAAAGACGCCGACGCCCTCGGCGGTCAGCCCGCCGACCATTACCTGACCGCCGACTCCGTCCTGCAGTCCGGACAGACCGAGGCGGGCGACTTCATCGCCGCGGCGGCCAACAACCAAGCGGGCACGGTGCTCGTCCAGTTCTGGCCGCACCTGCCGGAATCGCTACCCGAAGGACACATCATCGTGATCCCTGAAGGCGGCCAGGGGACGGTCCAATGCCCCGGTGCCGGCCAAGCTGCGGCCGGCTACATGTGCGTCTACCAGTCATTCAACGAAGGCATGACTTTCGAATCCTTCATCTCGACGATGCCCGGATCGATCTACGCCGGGCCGGTGAGCGGAGTCATGACCTGGCGGAGCAACCAGTCCAACGGCCTCCTGCGAGGCACCTGGGCCTACACCGCGCCGTAGGCGTGAGATCGAAACTGTGCGCCCGGGTCGTGGCCGGGCGGTAGAAGTACGGACCCAAGCCAGTGCGTGCCGATGCTCGGCCGAATCGCCGACTTTGGGGCCCAGGGTAAGCGGAGCTAGGCGAATTCGAGCCGCCGGCCTTCTGGGTGCGATCCGGTCGAGCGAAATCTGGGCGACAACTTCAGAAGTCGCTCAGTAGCAGGGGATTCGTCCGCCTCGACGGCCGCATCGTGGCCCGACGCTTTGTCGTGGATACGCAGGGACATGCGGCGATATGCGGGGAGTCGGGCACTCCTGGCGAGAAGTGCCCGGAATCGGCGCAGGGCGATTGGAACGCATTGCGCGGCTCCCAAGGAAGCTTTGGTTGCAACGCGCCTATCCCAAGGAAAACGCCTGAACCTTTGGTAGCGTCGTATTCATCCCGAGGATCCCAGGGACATGAGCGACGCCATCACGAACAGCCAAGCGGGCAGGGCCGGGCATTTCACGCCTGCGTCCTCTGGCGAGGGCGCCTACTCGACGTTCTCGCCGAAGCCCCTGCCGCCGGACCCTCCGCTTGCGATCGATGCGGAGATGCAGCGCCTGCTGGATCGAGCGAATCAGGCCTTGGGGCGGCTCGACGGAATCACGCTCCTGCTGCCCGACGCCGACCAGTTCCTCTATAGCTACATCCGCAAGGAGGCCGTGCTCTCTTCCCAGATCGAGGGCACTCAGTCCTCGCTCTCGGACTTGCTCCTCTTCGAGCACGACGTCGCGCCCGGCGTCCCGGAGGAAGACGTTCGCGAGACCACCAACTACCTGGCCGCGCTCAACCTGGGGCTGAAGACGATGGAGGAGGGCCTTCCTCTCGGCCTTCGCCTTCTCAAGCAGGTTCATGGCGAGCTCTTGCGCGGCACTCGCGGCGGCGAGACCGGCCCGGGCGAGTTCCGCCGAATTCAGAACTGGCTCGGCGGAGCCGAGCCCGCAGCGGCTCGCTACGTCCCTCCGCCCCCGAACGAGGTTCCGTCCGCCATGGCCGACCTCGAGAAGTTTCTGCACGGCGAGCCCGTGGCAGCGCCGGTCCTGATCCGCGCGGCGCTGGCCCACGCTCAGTTCGAGACGATCCACCCGTTCCTCGACGGCAATGGCCGACTCGGCCGACTCCTGGTGACGCTGATGCTCTGCAGTGAGTGCGAAGCGCGCGTCCTCTCGCGGCCGCTGCTCTACCTCAGCCTCCATTTGAAGAGCCACCGCGACACCTACTACGAACGGCTCCAGGCAATCCGGACCGACGGCGATTGGGAGGGCTGGCTCCGCTTCTTCCTTCAGGGAGTGATCTCAGTCGCCGACCTCGCGAGTGAAGCCACCAAACGGATCGTCGAGCTGATCGAGCGAGATAGAAGGCGGATCAGTGCCCTCGGACGTGCGGCCGGCTCCGCTCTGCTCGTCTTCGACCACGCCGTCAGAGAGGTCGTCCTCCGAATTCCCGAAACCGCCGAGCGGCTGCCAGTCTCCGAACCGACGGTCGCCACGGCGATCAGCCAACTCGAGCGCATCGGCGTCCTCCGCGAGCTCACCGGCCGCCCGCGCAACAAGATCTTCGCCTACGACGAGTACCTGAAGATCTTGAGCGAGGGGACCGAGCCGCTGTAGAGAACCCGTCTGCGAGAACGCTCCTTCAGCGACCGGATTGCGCGAGTCACATCGGGAGGACCTGGGCGGATGCGCCAACCGCCTTCAGCAGCCCGGGCAGAACGTCGTTTGTCGCACCTGATTCACGCGGTTGGTTGCTCATGGGCGAGGCAACCACCTCATGCGCAAAAGCGGCCGATCTCCTCCGCGAGGCGCAACGGTTGATCCTCGGGCGTGAAGCTGTAGGAGTCCTCGATCAAGGCGACCTCACCACCGGCAAGTTTGCCGGCATAGCGTTCGGCGTTCTCAAGCGGGAACACCTGATCCTCCGGGCTCCAGGCAAAGAGGACTCCCCGCTTGAAGTTGGAGATCAACTCTCGCCCCGCGGCGTGTACCGGCTCCGAGCTCGCCCCCGACATCACCTTCGCGGTGTCGCGCAGGATCGCCGGATCGCAGACCGATGGGAGCGCGTAGGAGTCGGAGACCAGCTCGTCGATCGGATGCTTGATCAGCAGCCCGTAGGCGGGTGGCGTCGCCCGCACCTCTCGGTCGCGAAGCGCCTCGAAGAGCTGGCCCAAGACCGCGGGTTCCTCGGCGATCCCGGGGAGGCCGTCGAACGGTGGCGGCGGAAAGGGATCGTAGGGCGTCTCGCACGAGTTGAGGACGAGCCGGGTGACCCTCTCCGGGTGCGCGGCGGTCGCGATCTGCGAGTAGGCGCCGCCGGAGTCGTTGCCGACCAAGGTCACCTCGCGCAGGTCGAGCCGCTCGAGAACCTCGGCGATCAGCTCCCCGCAGCCCCGCGGCGAGAGGTCGGCGGTGGCCTGCATGGGCTGTCGATGTGAGCCGAGTGGCAGGTCGAGCACGATGCAGCGGAACCTCGAGGAGAGCGAATCGACCACCTCGCGCCAGAGGTTTGCATTGGCGAGCCAGCCGTGGGCGAAGACGAGCACGGGCCCCTCGCCTCGCTCGAAGTAGTCGATCCGGCCGCGGTCGAGCTCGATCCCTCCGCGCTCCCCGAGCAGGGTCGAGCGCCAGCGGTGGGCAGGGAGGGTGGGCGAATCCGCGTCCATAGTCGGCTCCGTTCGTTCTGGATGGGCGGGTCCGTGAAGCTAACATATTTATGACTGCATAGTCAGTTTTAAATGACGCTGCGGTCAGGTAACGTGAGACATCGATGGGCGGTAGTCGAGAACAGCCGGTGACCCCGAAGGGCAGGCGGACGCGCGAGGCGCTGCTCGACGCTGGGGCCGCGGTGGCCGAGCAACGCGGCCTGGCTGGGTTGAGCGTGGCCGCCGTCACCGCAGACGCCGGCCTCGCCAAGGGCACCTTCTACGTCTACTTCGACGATCGCGATGCATTTGTCGATGCTCTCCACCAGCGCTTCTACTCCCAGGTGAACGAGGCTGTTGCTGGCGCGGTCGGGCCCCGCGATCTCGGCAGCGAGCTGCTGCTCGCCGCGGTCGACGCCTACCTGGACGTCTGCCTGGCAAACCGGGGGGTCAAGGCCCTCGTCTTCGAGACGCGAGGGCAAGGCGAGCTGACGACGACGATGGAGGAGCGTGAGCAGATGTTTGCGCAGCTCGCTCGGCCGAGCCTGGAGGCGATGGGGATCGCCTCCCCCGACGTTTCTGCGCGCCTCTTGGTCGCAATGACCTCTGAGGTGGCGTTGATTGAGATGGAAGCCGGCCGGAGGGTCCAGACCGCTCGTGACGCTCTCCGCGCGTTGGCCTGGGCGCCGGACTGCTGAGGGCGAGGACGAGCGATTGCGGTGACGGCACCTGGCGCAAGGCCCCTCCCGGGGCATGGTCGCGGTCGAGAAAGTGGCCGGGGGGCGAGGCCTTAGAAGGCCTCCATGGTCAAGGCATGGAGCCGATCCAGCTGAAACGGGGCGAGTGATCAATGGCGATCCTGACTAGGGCGGCGATTAGCGTGCTCGTGATCGTGCCGCTCGCGGGCGGGATCCTGATCTGGCACGGGTTAGGGAGCGACGACGACGGGCCCGTGCGGCCGGTCGAGTGGAAAGTGGAACGTCAACTCCGCCCCAAATCGACGCGCCTCTCCGCGCCGATCGAGTACTGCATTAGAGAGGAACCCCAGTTCGAAGAGCCGATCGCCGAGTACAAGGGCGACCGCGCCTACATCGAACTCCGCCTGGTTCCCGAAGAGGAGCTCGAGGGCCCGACCGGCTGCTTCCTCAACCTCCCGATCCTGCATCCGACGATCACCCTGGAGCGAAAGCTCGACGAACTCACGCTCTTCGATTCCAGTACCGATCCGCCCGAGCGTCGCTGGCCCAGAGAGCGTCCCTGGCCTGGGGAATGAGGCCTACCTGGGGTTGGGCGGATCCAGGCCGATCACCGGGAGTCGAAAATCCCGACATGTAGGGACTTCCGAAAGTGGAGCTAGGCGGATTCGAACCGCCGACCTCCTGGGTGCGATCCAAGTTGACGAAATCCGGGAGATGACTTCGGAAGTCCGCCATTAGCAGGGAATTAGCTGGACTCAGCGCCCGCTCAGCGTGCATGTGGATTGCCGCGGATACGCAGGGATATGCAGCGATATGCAGGGAGTCGGGCACTCTTGGCGAGAAGTGCCCGAAATTTGCGCAGGGCGGTTGGAAACGCCGTGAAAGGCTCAATGTCCGCGAAACCCAAGCTATACTTTGGCTATGCATGACCGACCCGATATGCGGGGGCTTGAGGCGACCGCTTACTCCCAGCACGGCTACTTCACCACGAGCCAGGCCCGTGAGCGTGGACTCAGCAGCCAGCTCCTGAGTCACTATGTGCGCGGGAACCGGTTCGAGCGGGTGCGGCGCGGGCTCTATCGCCTGCCCGGTTTTCCTCGCCCGGAAGACGACGAGATGCGCGAGAAGTGGATGGCGGTTGGCGCCGAGAAGGCCGTCCTCTCGCACCAGAGCGCGCTCGCCCTCCTCGATCTCAGCGACAACATTCCCAATGCGGTCCACCTGCTCCTCGGACGCCGGTATCGGGGCCTGCGCCGCCCCTCCGGCGTCGTTATTCACACCCGCCCCGACGAGGAAGAGGTCGACACGGTCTGGCGCGAAGGGCTCCGCCTAACCGCCCCGGCGCGAACGCTCGTCGACGTAGCCGGAGAAATTCAGCCCGAACAGCTGGAAATGGCCGTGCGGCAGGCACTTGGCCGCGGGCTGCTCACGGCGCGGGAACTCGAAAGGGAGGCACGTCGGCGCGGTCGCTCCGACGCGCTGAGCGGCGCCCTTGCGGCGGTGACCTCGTGAGATACGAGAGCGCTACCGCGTTCCGCATGGCGCTGGAGCAGCGTCTGAAGACCGAGGCCGAGCGGACCGGATTCAACCTGGCACGACTTCGCAAGCGAGTCGCTTTCGAACTGTTCCTACGCCGCCTCGCCCAGGTGGCGCCGGATCGCTGGGTTCTGAAGGGTGCCTTGGCGCTTGACTTCCGCTTGGGCGGAGCTTCGCGCTCGACCAAAGACATCGACCTCGGGCGCGACGACGACGAGGAGGCCGCGATCGAGGACATCGCCGCGGCGCAGCGACTCCGCCTCGACGACTTCTTCACCTTCACGGCAAGCAGAACCGACGCGTTCGATGAGGTCGATGAGTTTCAGGCGATTCGCTTTCATGTACGCGCCGAGCTGGCGGAGCGCGTCTTCGAGCAGTTCGTCGTGGATATCGGCTTCGCGAAGTCGGCCACCTTGGAGCCAGACAGGGTGCGCACGTCGGACTTTCTCTCCTTCGCGGGTATTGAGCCGCTTGAGCTTCCCGCGATACCGCTTGCCCAGCACCTGGCCGAGAAGGTCCACGCTTACACGCAGAGCTATGGCACCGCGGGCAGGCCCAGCACGCGGCCCAAGGACCTGATCGACATCCTGCTCATCGCGGACTCTCAGACGCTCGAAGCCGCCGCAGTGCGAGAGGCGCTGGAGCACACCTTCGAGACCCGCGCCCGCCAAGCGCTTCCCGAAAGTCTGCCCGCCCCACCGCCCGAGTGGGCACCGGACTATGCCCGCCTCGCCGAGGAGGTCGGTCTCGATCCCAACCTCGCAGCGGCTTTCGAGCGCGCCGCAACCTTCCTCGATCCTGTGCTCTCGGGCGAGGCACAGGGGAGCTGGGATGCAGCAGGCAGCACATGGGCCGTGTCGGACGACAGCACAGCGGAGCCACCCGCCCAAGCGTCTGACGAGTAAACGAGAATTATCGGATGGGCGCGATCGATCAAGCCGTCGTCGACTTCGGCGTGGCCGTTTCCGAGAGGTTTGCCGTGGGGGGTGGCGAGCCAGAGGACCTCTTACGGGGCCCCTTCGAGCGCCTGCTTAAGATTCTTGCCGAAGAGGCTGGGGTCGCCGACGTCGTCCCAAGTGGGGAGCATCGGCTCGCGGAGGAGCGGATCCGACCCGATTACGCGGTGTACGTAGGCGGGGCGATCGTGGGCTTCATCGAGCTCAAGGCTCCCGGCAAGGGAGTCGATACCGCCAACTACAAAAGTCATGATCGGAAGCAGTGGGAACGGTTGGCTCTCCTGCCCAACGTCCTCTACGGAGATGGCCAGTCATTCGCGCTGTACCGCGAGGGTGAGCGGGTAGGGAAAGTGGTCAGCTTCAGCGAGGACGTGACTACCGCGGGAGCCGCCCTAACTGTCAAGGAAGACGAGCTGCTGGCGCTGTTCGAGGATTTCCTCAGGTGGCAACCGACGGCCCCCCGGAACGCCCGGCAGCTGGCGAGGATCTCGGCGCGCCTTTGTCGAGTGCTGCGAGCTGAGGTTCATGAGTCGATGGACGCCGGCTCCGTCGGGCTGCGGGATCTTGCTGAAGACTGGCGCCAGCTTCTCTATCCGAGCGCGAGCGATGACGAATTCGCCGACGGCTATGCCCAGACGGTGACCTTCGCGTTGCTGCTGGCCCGAGTCGAGGAAATCGAGCTGGAGGGACAGAGCCTTCAGGAGGTTGCCGACCAGCTCGGTAGCAGCCATACGCTCATGGCGAAGGCGCTTACCGTGCTGACCGACCCGACTGTGTTGCCGAAGGTTGTCTCCTCGGTCAGCACCCTCCAGCGCGTATTGGCGGTCGTTGACTGGCCCACCGTCAGTCAATCCGACCCCAAGGCTTGGCTCCTCTTCTACGAGGAGTTCCTCGGCTATTACGACGAGGCTCTGCGCAAACAGACCGGCAGCTACTACACGCCCGTGGAGGCCGTCGACCCGATGGTTCGCATCGTCGACGGGCTGCTGCGTGATCGGCTCGGCCATCGGGAGGGCTTCGCATCGACGGGGGTGACGGTCGTAGACCCTGCCGCGGGTGCGGGCACCTTCCTGTTTCGAATTGTGGATCGCATTGCGGAGTCTGTCGCCACGGACCTCGGCCCCGGCGCGGTCGGTCCGGCCCTGCGGAAAGCCGCCGAGCGGCTCATTGGATTCGAGCTGCAGGCGGGTCCTTACGCGGTTGCCGAGTTGCGCCTCGCGACGGAGTTCGAGCGACTGGGCGCGCCGCTGAAAAACGACGAGCTACGCGTCTATCTGACTGACACGCTCGGCGACCCCTTCGTGGAGGAGACCCACATTGCGGCGACCTACCGGCCAATCGCTGAGAGCCGCCGTCGCGCCAACACCGTGAAGCGCGAGGAGTCAGTCATGGTCGTGATGGGCAACCCTCCCTACAAAGAGCGCAGCAAAGGGCATGGGGGGTGGGTGGAGCAGGGTTCGGGGGCCGCCGTCGCGCCGCTCAAAGACTTCCTGCCGCCGAGGACCCTTGGTGTTGGTGCACACGCCAGGCACCTCTACAACCTCTACGTGTACTTTTGGCGCTGGGCGCTATGGAAGGTCTTTGAGGGTCATCCGACCGATCGTGGGGTGGTGGCGTTCGTTTCCATGTCGGGGTTTCTCCACGGTCCCGGCTTCGCACAGATGCGCCGGCACATGCGGAGGACCTCAGATGCCATCTGGGTGATCGATCTATCCCCGGAGGGGCATCAGCCAGAGGTTGCGACCCGTGTGTTTGCCGGAGTACAGCAGCCGATCTGTATCACGATCGCCGTACGCGACGGCTCCACCGATTCGGATGTCCCGGCGCCGGTGCAGTATCTCGCCTTGAGCGGCAGGCGTGATCAGAAGTTGAAGGCCCTTGCGACGCTTGAGCTCGGCGATCCGGAGTGGAGATCTTGCGGCGACGAATGGACTGCGCCGTTCCTTCCGGCGGGCGATGCCGACTGGACGGCGATGCCGGCCCTCGATGACCTGCTCGCCTGGTCGGGGACCGGCACGATGCCGGGGAGGACGTGGGTGATCGGTCCCTCCCCGAAGGTGCTGCAGGCTCGCTGGAGGAGGCTTATAAATTCGCCTAAGGAGGAACAATCCTCTCTCCTGGCTGAGCACAAGCGAGACAGAACGGTGAATACGGTCCTGTCCGACAATCTCCCCGGCTACGAGCCTCGACCTTCGATTGCCTCCGAGACGGAAGGCAATCAGGAGCCGGTGCGGTACGGCTGGCGGACGTTAGACCGTGGCTGGATCCTGCCCGACAAGCGGGTGATCAACCAACCAAACCCCCGGCTCTGGCAGGTTCGCCGCGCGGAGGGGCAGATCTACATGACCTGCTTGGCTGCTCACTCTCCCCACTCGGGCATCGTAGCCAGCTTCACGTCGCTCGTGCCTGATGTCCACCACTACAACGGCCGCGGAGGGCGGGCGTTCCCACTCTGGCTCGACAGCGCCGGTGTGACCCCGAACGTCGTTCCGGGTCTGCTCGAGGTCATCGGCCAGCAGCTGGCCAAGCCGGTGTCGGGCCCCAACCTGTTCGCCTATATCGCCGCTGTGACCGGCGGGTCGGGCTACGTCGCTCGCTTCGCGGAGGACCTTCAGGTGCCCGGCCTTCGTATCCCGCTGACGACGAATGCGGACCTGTTTTTCAGGGCCGTGGAGCTCGGAAGCAGCGTGCTCTGGTTGCACACCTACGGCGACCGGTTCATTGACGAGGCGGCCGGCCGCTCGGCAGGCCCCCCTCGTGCTCCCGAGTCGGTGCGGCCAAAGGTCATCGTGGCGATCCCGGACTCTGCGAAGGCGATGCCGGAGGAAATCGAGCACGACCCCACCTCGAACGAGCTGATCGTCGGCGATGGGAGGATCAGCAATGTAACGACGGCGATGTGGGAGTACGAGACGTCGGGATACAAGCTCGTGCGACGGTGGTTCGCCCGGCGCAAGCGAAATCCGGACGGAAAGCGCTCCTCAGCGCTCGACGATGTCGTCGCATCTTCCTGGGATCCGGAGTGGACGTCTGAGCTGATCGATCTTCTGAATGTCGTCCGCCTCCTTGTTGAGATGGAAACGGAGCTCGACCAACTGCTTGACGATCTCCTTGCCGGCGAGCAGCTCACCGTCTCTGATCTGAAAGACGCCGGTGTGCTCCCGGTCAATCCCAAGAAACGCCCCGCCGCCGAGAAACCGGCTAAGCAGCTTTCCCTCTGATCGTCGCTGACCGAGGTTTAGTGGATCAGCGTTGGTGGCACCCGCCGAGCTGACGTCGGATGGGTGCCACCAACCCGTGTCCTCTCCAGTCACTTCGAGTTCAATCATGGACGCCATCCCCTGCCCACCGCCGACGGGGAGAAGCCTCTGGGGACAGCAGCTAGGTGAAACGCCGTAATAATCACGCGATCGAGTCTGTTCGCCACCAGGTCTTCGTCAGCAGCACCTTCCTCGACCTTAAAGAGGAGCGCGCCGCCGTGGTCTCCGCGCTCTTGCAGATGGAGGCCTTCCCGGCTGGCATGGAGCTCTTCCCAGCGGCCGATGAGAACGCCTGGGTCCTCATCGCTGAAGTGATTGATGACTCCGACTACTACCTCCTAGTGATCGGCGGCAAGTACGGGTCGATCGACCCCGAGACCGAGCTCAGCTTTACTGAGAAGGAGTACGACTACGCCATCGAGGCCGGAAAGCCAGTCATGGCTTTCCTCCACGCTGATCCCGATGAGATACCGCTGGGCAAATCGGAGAAGGACGACGCAACCCGTAAGAGACTGGAGGCCTTTCGTGCCAAGGTCAAGGCTGACAAGCACGTCAAGTATTGGACGAACGCCGATGAGCTCGCCGCGCAGGTAACGCTCAGTTTTGCGAGCTTGCGCAAGCGGCACCCCAGCGTCGGCTGGGTGCGAGGCGATGCCGGTGCATCGCCCGAGACGCTCGCCGAATTGAACGATTTGCGAAAGCGGCTGGCCGAGGCGGATGCCCAGCGATCGGAGGCGCAGAAGGGCCCGCCACCGGGGGCTGAGGCCTTGGTTCAAGGCGAGGAACAGACGAAGTTCGCGTTCGGCTACTCCGCCGGGATCAACATGTATGGCGAATACGACTTTCAGGCCTCCAGCTTCGAGGGGGCGATCGAGGCCGAAATCAGCTGGGACGATCTCTTCTCCTGCGTCGCTCCCGATCTTTTACATGAGGCGAGCGAGAAGACGATGAGGAACCGGTTCGACGCCATGCTGACCGAGGAACTGGCAGAAGACGCGGCTGAGGCCGCTTGGCAGCAAGCCGAGGAACAGGGTAGGCCCAAGGAGAAGGGAGGGACGAAGGTCTTCATCCGCCCAGAAGACTTCGGGACCGTAGTCGTCCAGTTTCGCGCTCTCGGCCTAATCGAGAAAAGCGATCGCGCCCGCAGCGTCAAAGACACGGCGACTTACTGGACGCTGACGCCGTTCGGCGACGAACACCTGACCCAGCTGCGCGCGATCCGCCGCCCAGCTGATCAAGACTGAATCCGTCAGCACTTCTCGACGGCTCATAGCTGAACTCTAATGATGCAGTCGGAAACCGAGGCACCATGAACAAGAATAAGGATCGACCTGCGCATCCAGGGAGGCCCGTCCCGAAGAAGATCGGCCTTGAGGAGACTCGTTTATGGCTGGCGGCGCTCTATGGGGCGACCATGATCGCGGTCCAACGGCTCGAGTTTTCGGTGTCCTTTCTCTACTTGGTTGGAAACTACGACCCGTCGAAGAGTTCAGGCAGCGCTAAGAGGCAGCTGCGCAAGGCGCTGGTCAGGCAGTGGGAGTCGCTCAATAAAGGCACTGCGCCTATGAAACTAAACGACGCTAAGAAGGGGGTCGGCCATCTACTCGACGAGGAGACCAGGGCGGAGTTAGGCAAGTTCCTTGACGGTCCCCGAAACCGCCTCGCGCATCGGTTTCTGATCCAAGCCATGCCTGCGCTCGATGACGGGGTGGTGGCCATGGCCCCGCACGTGATTGAGCTGATTGAATTCGCTCGGGCAGCCGGCGTCCTTGCCGACAAGGTCTGGACGAAGGGGATGGAGATGGCCGAGGAGCTGCTCGATATCGAGCCGCCCCCTGCGTGGGTCCTGGAGCATCTCGCGAAGCTTGCCGAAGCGGCCGTCTTTAGCGACATGGGTCCCGAGTCGTTCACCGGCGGCTCCGGGCCCTCGCGGTCGTAGACGGGCGACGGGGGGGACTCAGTCGCCGCAGATACGGAGCTGAGGTACGCGCTCCTATCTCTGCTCTCCCCAAATACAAGCAGGGAATAGCCCGTAATCGCCGACAATCCTTCGATCTCGCACATCTCGGGCACGGGTGCCCGAGATGGAGCCCAAATTTAGCGGCGGTTGGAAATGGCCCTGAAAGTCGAGTTGCCGCTTTGCAGCCACTTCGGTCGATGGAGCTAGGCGGATTCGAACCGCCGACCTCCTGGGTGCGATCCAGGCGCTCTGCCAGCTGAGCTATAGCCCCGAGGACGTGGCTGGGAAGTTGATCCCATCGCCTCGCAAGGGCAAGGATAACCGCATAGTCTTTGACAGCCTTTCCCGGCGGTAGGCCAGATGAGCATTCTCGACGACGCCATTCGTGAGCATCTCGAACTGAAGCGCGCCCATGGCGCGGACGAGTCTGAGGTCAAAAAGCTCGAGGACGAGGCCTTTGGGCCGCCGCAGCGTCCGGGCGAGGACGATGCGTTTGGCGAGGCGCCCACTGAGTTCTTGACCGCGCCGGCCGAGGTTGTCGAGGAGGCCGCCAAGGAAGTCGCGGAGGGACGCCGGGCGCCGAACATCGCCGACCTGCAGGAGGGGCCGCCCGCGCCCGCGCCGGTCGAGGAGGCCGCCGCGCCCGAGCCCTTCGTGGAGGAGCAGCCCGCGGCCGAGCACCAGGTCATCCCCGACGCGCCGGAGGCCGACGCCCCCGCCGAGGATGAGGAGCTGCCCAAGCTCGACGGCGTGCACACGACCGAAGAGCGCGAGGCGATCGCCGACCAGCCGACCGAAATGTTCGACGTCGAGGCCGAGATGCAGTCCGGCGCCGAGGCGGAGAGCCCCTCCGACGAACAGCTGCTCGACGCCGAGATGAGCGAGCCGCGCCTGGCCCCGGTCGACCCGATCGCCGGCATCGAGGCATCCGCCGCCGCCACCGAGGCCGAGGAGGAGCTCGAGGACGACGAGGACGACTTCTTCAGCGAGCAGCGCCTCTCCGAGGAGCTGCATAACGCCCTGGACGCGCCGATCACCGACGAGGACCGGCTTCCGTCCCTGCCCGCGGAGTCCGCCGACGATCTGCCGCCCGCCTTCGCCCCTGAGGAGACCGAGGAGCACGCGGTCCCGCCTCCCGCCCCCGCCAGCTTCGGCGAGACCGGGGAAGGCACCGCGATCTTCGACATCGAGGAGCACCGCGAGGGCGAGGCGGACGCGGAGGACGACGCGAGCGACTACGACGACGAGGGCGAGTCCGGCGAGTACGAGGCGAACGAGCCCGAGGCCGCAGCGCCGGCACCTGCGCCCGCGCCCCCCGCCCCCGAGGCCGGCGAGACCACCGAGGCCAACCCCTACGACCCGGACACCGAGTCGCACGAGGACGTGCTCGAGGACACCCCCGACTTCCTCGAGGACGCGCCCGAGGACGACAACGCCTGGTTCGAGCAGCGCCCCCCCAAGGACTTCGACTTCGACGATTGATCGAGCGCCGGCCCGCGCGCCCGCGGCCGACCATCGCCAGTTAGTAGGTTGCGGGCATCGCTGCTTCCGACCTCGCAATCGAAGCCGAAGGCCTGCGTAAGTCCTACAAGGATGTCGAGGCCCTTTGCGGGATCGACCTCGGCGCCCCGGCCGGGACCGTGCTCGCCCTGCTCGGCCCCAACGGCGCCGGCAAGACGACCGCGGTCCGCATCCTCACCACGCTGCTCCCGCCCGACGGCGGCAGCGCCCGCGTCGCCGGGCTCGACGTCGCCACCGAGGCCGCCCAGCTGCGCAGCCAGATCGGCCTCGCCGGCCAGTACGCGGCGGTCGACGAGCACATGACCGGGGCCGAGAACCTGGAGATGGTCGGTCGCCTCTACCACCTGCCGAAGGGCGAGCCCAAGGCCCGCGCCGCCGAGCTGCTGGAGCGCTTCGACCTCAGCGAGGCCGCCGACCGGCTCGTCGGCACCTACTCGGGCGGGATGCGCCGCCGCCTCGACCTCGCCGCGGCGCTGGTCGCCCGCCCGCCGATCCTCTTCCTCGACGAGCCGACCACCGGCCTCGACCCGCGCAGCCGGATCGGCCTCTGGGAGACGATCGAAGGCCGCGTCGCCGAAGGGACCACGGTGCTGCTCACCACCCAGTACCTCGACGAGGCCGACCGGCTCGCCGACAGCATCTCGGTGATCGACCACGGCAGGGTGATCGCCGAAGGCAGCTCCGATGAGCTCAAGGACCAGGTCGGCGGCGAACGCCTCGACGTCACCCTGGAGTCGAAGGGGGACGCGGAAACGGCGATCGCGGCGTTAGCCCCGATCGCGGCCGAGCCGCCGGCGATGAGCGACGGGCTGCTGCGGATGCCGATCAGCCAGCGCAGCGGCGCGATCGCCGACGCCGTGCGCCGCCTCGGCGATGCCGGGGTCGGGATCGACGACATCGCGATCAGCCGCCCGACCCTCGACGACGTCTTCCTGACCCTGACCGGTCACGCGGCCGAGGACGCCGAAGCGGGCCGGGAGGAGGGGCGATGAGCCTCGGCACCACGGTTGCCGACACGCTGGTGCTGGCCCGCCGCGGGGTGATGCGGATCGTCCGCGCCCCCGACCTGCTGCTCGCCTTCACCGTGCAGCCGCTCATGTTCGTGCTGCTCTTCGTCTATGTCTTCGGCGGCGCGATCGACACGCCCGGCTTCGACTACGTCGACTTCCTGATGCCCGGGATCCTCGTCCAGACCCTCTCCTTCGGCGGCTTCGCCACCGCGCTCGGCCTGGCCGAGGACCTGAAGACGGGGCTGATCGACCGCTTCCGCTCGCTGCCGATGTCGCGCGCCGCCGTGCTCACCGGCCGCACCCTCGCCGACATCGCCACCAACGCGCTCTCGATCGCGGTGATGCTGGTGGTCGGGGTGATCGCCGGCTTCTCCTTCGACGCCCCGCTCACCCACATCCTGCTCGGGATCCTGCTGCTGCTGACCTTCGGCTACGCCTTCTCCTGGTTCTTCGCCTTCATCGGCCTCTCCTCGTCCTCCCCGGAGGCCGCCCAGTCGCTCGGCTTCATCCTCATCTTCCCGCTCAGCTTCATCTCCTCGGCCTTCGTCCCGGTCGACTCGATGCCGGCCGTGCTGCAGGCCTTCGCCGAAGTCAACCCATTCACGATCGTGGTCGACGCGATGCGCTCGCTCTTTCTCGGCATCCCCGCCGGCAACAACGTCTGGGGCGCCTTCGCCTGGTCGATCGGGATCACCGTCGTCTTCGCCGTCCTCTCGGTGCAGCGCTACAAGCGCGCCGTCGTGCGCTGAGCCCACCGGCGAGAAGCGCTCCCGGCGCTTAGACTTTCTCCCGAGGGGCCATAGCTCAGCTGGCAGAGCGTTCGGTTTGCATCCGAAAGGTCGCCGGTTCGATCCCGGCTGGCTCCACTTCCCTCAGGGATCCAGATAGTCGCTGGCGAGCCTGGTCCCAATGCGTTGGCCGTTGAGCGCGGGTCGCAGACGGAGATGCATGATCGAGCGGCCGGTAGCTCCGAGCTCCGAGGACGGCACGTAGTAGCAGCGCTTCGAGGTGGCGTCATAGACCGCGAGCAGGTCGATCATCTTGGCCGTGTAGTGCTTCGTCCGCCTGACCTTGCCATTCGTTAAAGAATGCGAGCGACATCGCACTGGGATGACGGCGCCATCCGAGCTCACATACTTGACTTGCACCCTCTCAAGACGATCCTGGCGGATCAGGATCAGGTCAAAGTCGTTGTCCTCGCCAAAAGGGAGAGCGATCCCGAAGCCGCGGCGGCGCAGATCGGCGGCGACCATCAGCTCAGCGAGGTCTCCTTTCGCCTTCAGATTCAAAGGCGCTACAACAACACGGTCCGCCATGAGGCGGACCGTAGACAAAAAGTTGTCACGGCTCTACACCTGAGCGTGACAATTGTGGCCCAACTCTGTGTCGGGGCAGCAGCGAACTAGCCAGCCAACCCGATCATCAGCTGCGAGTGGTCGTTCGGGTCGACTTTGACCGGGACCTGGGCGCCGGGCTGGAGCTGGCCGATGATCGCCGGGGAGACGGCTTGGACGTGGGTGACGGTGGAGACGTTGCCGCCGACGTCGACGCTCATCTGGAACTGGAGCTGGGGCTGCATGTTGATCGTGGCGCCGGTGGCGACCATGGAGATGATCGTGGCGGTGGCGTCGACGCCGTCGTTGGCAAGGCGCTCGGCGAGCTCCTGGTCGGCCTGGACGCCCTGAACCATCTGGTTGGCCTGGGCGAGACCGTCTTTCATCATCTTCAGGCTGCCGCCGCGTTCCTTCTTCATCTGCTTGCCAGCCTTGTTCAGATCCTTCATGTCCTTGAACATGCCCATCGTGCGCGCTCCTTCGTCTCGGGACCCGGCGGCCCGCTCGGTTTCGATGATCCCGACCCTAACGTTCCCGCCAGCGCCTCGGGTAGATTCGACGGGTGTTCGTGATCGGCGTGTTGATGGGAATCGTCGGGCTGGCGATGATCGTCGGCGGTGTCGCGATCCCAGAGGACGCGGCGCGCCCGGGCCTGATCGGCGGCGGCATCGGCGTCGGGCTGGCCGGCCTCCTGCTCGCCTACCTCGACGCGCCCTCGCGCAAGGAGAAGCCGCAGCCGGGGATGGTCAAGGCGAAGGCGACGATCCTCGACGCCAGCGGAACCCTCGGCTCGGTCGCCGGCTACCCGATGGTCGAGCTGACGCTCGAGGTCCGGCCCAAGGACGGCATCCCCTTCCAGGCCAGGCGCAAGTTCTCCGCCGGCCGTCTCGGCCGCATCGAGCAGGGCCGCCAGATCGACGTCGTCTACGACCCGATCGACCCCGAGAAGGTCGACCTCGCCTAGCTAGGCCAGCAGGCTCTCGGCCCGGTGGGCCTCGGGCAGGTTCTGGTCGGCGTGGTAGCTCGAGCGCACCAGCGGGCCCGCCGCGACCGACTCGAAGCCCAGCTCGTAGGCCGCCTTCTCCAGCGCCTCGAACTCGTCCGGGTGCCAGTAGCGGACCACCGGCAGGTGGTTCTCGGTCGGCCGCAGGTACTGGCCGACGGTGAGGACCTGGACCTTGTGCTCGCGCAGCAGACCGAAGGTCTCGACCATCTCCTCGAAGCTCTCGCCGAGCCCGACCATCAGCCCGGACTTGGTCACGACCTCGGGGCCGCCCATCTCCTTCGCCATCCGCAGCACCCGGGCCGAGCGCAGGAACTGGGAGCCGCGGCGGGCGATCGGGTAAAGGCGAGGCACGGTCTCCACGTTGTGGTTGAAGACGTCGGGGCGCTCGGCGATGACGCGCGCCAGCGGCATCTCCTGGCCGCGGAAGTCCGGGGTCAGGACCTCGACCTTGCAGCCGGGCGCCTGCATGCGGATCGAGCGGATCACGCCGACGAAGGCGCTGGCCCCGTAGTCGGGCAGGTCGTCGCGGTCGACCGAGGTGACGACGGCGTGGCGCAGGCCCATCCGCTTGACCTGGTTGGCGACGCGCAGCGGCTCCAGCGGGTCGTTCCAGGTCGGCTTGCCGGTCTGCACGTTGCAGAAGCCGCAGCGGCGGGTGCAGACGTCGCCGAGGATCATGAAGGTCGCGGTTCCGCGCTCCCAGCACTCGCCGACGTTGGGGCAGTTGGCCTCCTCGCAGACGGTGTGCAGGTTGTCTTCGCCGATCGTCGCCTTCAGGCGCCGGTAGTTGGGGCCGCCCGGCGCCGGCACTTTCAGCCACGGCGGCTTGCGAGCGCGCTTGAAGGGGACGGTGCCGTCGGCCGCGGCGGCGGTGCCGCCCGGCTTCGCGCGCGAGCGGGTCACGTGGACGCGCTCGGTCGGCGGGGGGAAGGGGGAGGAGACGTCGCTCATCGGCTCACCTCCAGCGTAGCTGCCGGCAGGTCCAGGCCAAGCTCGCTCGGGGTCGCGGCTTGTGGGGTGCGCTCGAAGACCGCTCCGAACCGCGTCGCCACGGTCGCCGCGAAGGCGTCGAAGTCCTGTTCGGCCCCGTGCTCGCGGGTCAGCGAGGTGACCCGGCAGCCCTCGATCCCGCAGGGAACCACCCACTCGAACGGCTGCAGGTCGTTGTTGACGTTGACCGCGAGGCCGTGGGTGGTGACGCCGCGGCTGACGTGGACGCCGATCGAGCCGATCTTGCGCTCGCCGACCCAGACGCCGGTCTTGCCCTCGATCAGTCCGGCCTCACCCCGTGCTCGGCGAGCGCGCCGATCATCACCTGCTCGAGGCTGCGGACGAAGGCGAGGACGTCGTCGCCGTAGGGGCGGAGGCTGACGATCGGGTAGGCGACCAGCTGGCCGGGCCCGTGGTAGGTGACCTGGCCGCCGCGGTTGGTCTCGCGGACCTCGATCCCCTGCGCTTCGTACCACTCGACCCCCATCGGCAGTTCGGCCTCGGTGACTCGGCGCCCGCGGGTGTAGACGGGGGAGTGCTCGAGCAGCAGCAAAACGTCGCCGATCTCCTCGCGCTGCCGGCGCCCCTCGAGGTCGGCCTGGACCTCGAGGCCCTGCTCGTAAGTGAGGGTGCCGCAGCGCACGACCGAGACCTTGTCGCTCATCTCCCCCAATTCTCGCAGGGCGCGTCCGTATCCTTGGCGGTCCATATATGGACCAGTCCAAGGTTCTCCGTCCAGAATGGCTACCAGCGGTCGCGCTCAGTTCGGCGCTGGCGCTGGCGATGCTGCTCTGGAGCCCCCCTGTCGGCGACCTCGCCGCCCAGGTTTTCCGCACCGAGCTCTTCCAGAGGGCTGGCTTGGCGATCTGGAACGGCAGCTGGTACGGCGGCCACTACACCCTCACCTACAGCGTCCTCTTCCCGCCCCTGGCGGCGCTGCTGGGACCGCAGGTGGTCGGGACGCTCTCGGTCGTCTCCTCCGCCTACCTCTTCGACCGCCTCGTCCGCGACCGCTGGGGCGCCGAGGCGCGCTGGGCGACGCTCTGGTTCGCGGTCGGCGTCGTCACCCTGCTCGCCGACGGCCAGCTCACCTTCGCCCTCGGCGTCGCCCTCGGGCTCGCCTCGCTGCGCTGCCTGCAGCTGCGCCGCAACGCGCTGGCGCTGCTGGCCGCGACCGGCTGCGCCCTGGCCAGCCCCGTCGCCGCCGCCTTCCTCGCCGGCGTCGTCCTGGCGGGCGGCTGGGAGGGCGGCAGGCGGATCAGCCGCCCGGCCCTGGCGATCGGCGGCCTCGCCCTGGCGCTGGTGCTCGTCCCCAACATCGCCTTCCCCGAATCGGGCCAGTTCCCCTTCGTCTTCTCCTCCTACATCGCGATCCCGGCCTGGTGCGCGGGCGCCCTGATCCTCACCCAGGGGGTGGCGAAGGAGGAGCGCCAGCTGCGCCAGGTGATCCTGGGCTACATGCTGGTCGCGACCGTGATCTGGCTGGTTCCGAACGCGCTCGGTGGCAACGCCGCCCGCCTCGGCGCCCTCTTCGGCGGCCCGGTGCTGGCGGCGGTGCTGCTCTCCCGTCGGCCGCTTGCAACGGTCCCGAAGTGGTTCTACGTGGCGGTGCTGGCGCTCACCATGGTCGGCAGCCTCTACTGGCAGTTCACCGCCAGCGTCACCCAGATCGCCCGCAGCGTCGGCGACCCCTCGACCACCGCCGAGTACTTCCACCCGCCGGCGCGCTGGCTGCGCGAGCACGGGGCGCAGAGCATGCGGATCGAGGTGCCGCCGACCGCGAACCACTGGGAGGCCGCCTACCTGGCGCCGAAGTTCGACCTCGCGCGCGGCTGGCTGCGCCAGCTCGACACCACCCGTGACGACATCTTCTACGCCGACGCCGGCCTCACCCACCGCAGCTACGCGCACTGGCTGCGCGACAACGCGATCTCCTTCGTCGCCCTCCCCGACGCGCCGCTCGACTACTCCTCCGCGGTCGAGGCGAAGCTGATCGGCAGCGAACCCGCCTACCTCGACCTGCGCCACACCACCGAGCACTGGCGCATCTACGCCGTCAACGACCCGAAGCCGCTGGTGGCGCCGCTCGGCCGCGGCCGCGCCGAGACCCTCTGGGTCGGCCGCCAGGGCTTCGCCCTCGACGTCACCCGCCCCGGCCGCTTCCTCGTCCGCCTCAACTTCACCCCCTACTGGTCGATCGAGCGCGGCAGCGGCTGCCTGCTGCGCCGCGGCGACTGGACCGTCGCCCGCACCGCCCACCCCGGCGTGCTCCGGGTCGCCCCCGACTTCTCTCTCGGCCGGGCCTGGAACGCGGCAACCGGCGCCCGCAAGACCTGCTGACCCCTCTCGCCGAGTTGCCGGTTATTGCCGCATAGCGAGAGAAACCGGCAACTCGCGCGCGGAGAGAAACCGGCAACTCGCGCGCGGCTTCGGGCGCGCGGCCTCGGTTAGAGCGCGAGGGAGAGCGGCTCTTCGAGCAGGGCTCGGACCCGGGCCAGGAACTCGGCGGCGGGGGCGCCGTAGAGGATGCGGTGGTCGCAGGCGAGGGTGACGCCCATCAGGTGGGCGCTGGCGAGCTCGCCGTCGCGGACGACGGGGCGCTCGACGATCGCGCCGACGGCGAGGATCGCCGCCTGCGGCGAGTTGATCACGGCGCTGAAGTTGGTGATCCCGTACATCCCCAGGTTGGAGACGGTGAAGGTGCCGCCGGAGAGCTCGGGCGGGGTGATCTTGCCGTCGCGGACGCGGCCGGCGAGGGCGCGGGTGTCGGTGGCGATCTCCCGCAGGCCCTTGCGGTCGGCGTCGAAGACCGTGGGGACGACGAGCGCGTCCTCGCCGGCCACCGCCACGCCGACGTTGACCCGCGAGTAGAGCTCGAAGCGGCCGTCGCGGTAGGCCCCGTTGGCGCGTGGGTGCTCGCGCAGCGCCAACGCGCACGCCTTCACGACCATGTCGTTGAAGGAGGGCACGACATCGCCCTCGCCGGCCAGCTGCTTGACGTGCTTGCGTCCCTCGACCGCCGCGCTCATGTCGATCTCCGCCTGCAGATAGAAGTGCGGCGCCGTCGCCTTCGACTCCGCCATCCGCCGCGCCACCACCTGCTGCAGCTTCGAGAGCTCCTCGACGGTGACCTCGCCCTTCGCGGTCTCCGCCGACTCCGTTTGGGCTGAGCGGATGCGGCGGGAGCGGGGCTTGGCGTGGCCGCATCGGCCGCGTCTCCTCCCACCCCCTCCTGCTGGGTAGGGGTGGGAGGAGCCACGTCCTCGGCCCTGCCAGCCTTCGCGGCCTGCTTGACGTCCTTCTTCACGATGCGACCGCCCGGTCCCGAGCCTTCTACGCGGGAGAGGTCGATCCCCTTCTCCTTCGCGAGCCGCTTCGCCACCGGCGAAGCTTTGACCCGTTCCGAACCCTCGGCATCTGGGTCGGGGAGAGCGTCCGAACCCTCGGCGGATGCCTCCGACGCCCCATCCACGGGTGGCGCCGTAGGGGGGCCCGCCCCCGAGGAAGCTTTAGCTACCGCAGGGGGTGGGGGGTCCCCTGCCCCGACAGGACCCGTGGTTGCGACGTCGGAGCCCTCGTCGTCAGCGCTCGAACCCTCACCCGTATCCCCGATCGTCGCGATCGGCGACCCGATCGGCAGCGTGTCGCCCTCCTCGGCCAGGATCTCGGTCAGGGTCCCCGCCACGTCGGCCTCGTAGGCCATGTTCGCCTTGTCGGTCTCGATTTCGACCAGCTCGTCGCCGACCGCGATCTCATCGCCCACCTGCTTCATCCAGGTGATGATCGTCCCCTCCTCCATCGAGTCAGAGAGCCTCGGCATCACGATCTCGGCCATCAGAGCGAGCCCTCCAGGGTCGCCAGGGCGGCGCTGACGACGTGCTCGGAGTGGGGGATCGCGGCCTGCTCGAGGCGCTTGGAGTAGGGCATGTGGACGTCGGCGCCGGTTACCCGCTGCACCGGCGCGTCGAGGTCGTCGAAGGCCTGCTCGGTGATCAGGGTCGAGAGGTTGGCGCCGACGCCGCCATGGGGCCAGCCCTCCTCGACGATCACCGCGCGGTTGGTCTTGCGGACCGAGGCGAGGATCGTGTCGAGGTCGAGCGGGCGCAGCGTGCGCGGGTCGATCACCTCGGCCTCGACCCCGTGCTCGTCGGCCAGGACCTGCGCCGCTTCCTCGGCCACGTGCGCCATCTTCAGGATCCCGACGAGCGTGACATCAGAGCCCTGGCGCCGCACCGCCGCTTCGCCGAAGCGCAGCACCTCGTCCTCGCCCTCGGGCACCTCGCCCTTGACCCCGTAGAGGCTCTCGTGCTCGATGAAGACGACCGGGTTGTCGTCGCGGATCGCCGCCTTCAGCAAGCCCTTGCCGTCGGCCGGGGTCGAGGGGCAGGCGACCAGCAGTCCCGGCACCTGCAGGTAGAGGGCCTCGAAGCTGTGCGAGTGGGTCGGGCCGAGCTGGTGGCCGCCGCCGCCCGGCATCCGGATCACCATCGGTACCCGCACCTGGCCGTTGAACATGTAGGGGATCGCGGCGGCGTGGTTGACGATCTGGTCCAGCGCCAGCAGGCTGAAGTTGACCGTCATCAGCTCGACGATCGGCCGCAGCCCGTTCATCGCCGCGCCGACCCCGGCGCCGACGATCGAGTTCTCGGAGATCGGCGTGTCGCGGACGCGTCGCTCGCCGAACTCGTCGAGCAGCCCCTCGGTCACCTTGAAGGCGCCCTGGAAGACGCCGACGTCCTCGCCCAGCACGAAGACCGACTCGTCGCGGCGCATCTCCTCCGCCATCGCGTCCCGCAGCGCCTCGCGCATCCGTTGCTCGGCCATCAGCTCGCGTCCTCCGCCTCGGCGACCTCGTCGTCCGCCGCCGCCTCGTCGTCTTCCTCGGCGTTGAGCGGTTCGTTGCTGCCGCCGCGCCGGCTCGCGGTCCCGTCCTGGGCGTCGCCCTGGATCGCCGGGTTCGGCCGCGAGTCGCCGTCGTCGTCCTCGACCTCGGCGTAGGCCGCCCCGGCCTCGGCCAGCTCGCGCGCCCGCGCCGGCATTTCGCCCTCCTGCTCGCCGCGGTGAGGCTCGGGGCTGCGCTCGTCGACCGCGTACCAGCCGCCCGGCTCGGTCGTCGCGTAGAGGTTTTCGTACATCGTGTCGAGCGCCGGTTCGGGCGAGTCGTCGGCGAACTCGACCGCCGCCTCGACCACCTCGTCAGCCGCTTCGCGCGCCTGCTTGACCTCGCGCTCGCCCAGCACCCCGGCCTCGATGCAGCGCTTGGCGAAGCTCTCGATCGGGTCTTTCTGGCGCCACTCGTCGACCTCCTCGCGCTCGCGGTAGACCTCGGGATCGGCGGCGGAGTGGCCGCGGTAGCGATACGTGAAGGACTCCAGCAGGGTCGGCCGCGCGTCTTCGCGCGCCTGCCGCAGCCCCTCGGCGACCGCCTCGCGGACCGCCATCACGTCCATCCCGTCGACCCGTCGGCCGGGGATCCCGTAGCCCTCCGCCTTCTGCGAGAGGTCGGTCTGGGCCGAGTGGCGCTCGACCGCGGTCCCCATCCCGTAGAGGTTGTTCTCGACCAGGAAGAGGACGGGCAGCGTCCACAGTGCCGCCAGGTTCATCGTCTCGCCGAAGTTGCCGGTGTTGGAGGCGCCGTCGCCGAACATGCAGACGGTGACCGCGTCTTCGCCCTTGTACTGGGAGGCGAGCCCGAGCCCGGCCGCGATCGGCAGGTTCCCGCCGACGATCCCGTAGCCGCCCATGAACCGTTTCTCGGCGTCGAAGATGTGCATCGAGCCGCCGCGGCCGCCGCTGGTCCCGTCGACGCGGCCGAACAGCTCCGCCATCACCCGCTTGGGGTCGGTGCCGCGGGCGATCGCGTGGCCGTGGGTGCGGTAGGTCCCGATCAGGAAGTCTTCCTCGCGCATCACCGAGGTGGTGCCGACGATCGTCGCCTCCTCGCCGATCGCCAGGTGCAGGAAGCCGCCGGCTTTGGCCCGCTGGTACTGGCGCCCGGCCTCCTCCTCGAAGCGCCGGATCAGGGCCATCCGCGCCAGCAGCTCGTAGGAGGTCGAGGCATCGGGCAGATCGGCCATTGACTTCACCTTACCCAGATGAAGCCGCGGCCTCGACCGCTTCCTCGAGCCGATCGTCGCCCCAGAAGACCTCGCCGCCGACGACGACGGCGGGGACCCCTTCCACGCCCAGCTCCGCCGCCTCGTCGGTGGCCTCGCGCAGGGCGCTCTTGACGATCTCGGTTTCGACCGCTTTCAGCAGCGCCCGCGGGTGCAGCTCGCAGGCGGCGCCGGCGATCATCACGTTGTCGGGATCGCTGAGGTCGCGGCCGGCGGCGAACTGCTGACGGAAGGCGGCGAGGCTGAAGGAGACGGTGCGGCCGGTCTGCTTGGCGAAGGTCGCCACCCGCATCGCGGTCAGCATGTTGCCGGGCCAGGGATCGGGCCAGTAGATCGGCGGCAGCGCGTAGGCGGAGGCGCGGCGCTCGACCTCGGCGATCCCCTCCGTGCGGCCCGGCCCCTTGGCCCAGGAGTCGCGCCCGAAGCGCTGGAAGAGGCCGCCGAGCAGGACCGGCACCCACTCCGGCTGCTCCAGCTCGGCCTCGGTGAAGAGCCCGCTGATCCGCTCCGCGGAGAGGTACGCGTAGGGCGATCCGAGGTCGAAGTAGAAGGAAGCGCGACTCATCTGAGAGTCCGAAAATCAAGCAGATCGGGGGACGCAGGGAAGGGAGAGGAGGGGAGCGCACTCACGTGCGTGACCCGACGATCCCGACCGAGGACCCCGAGATGCGCCGATTTGCAGGGCTCTCAGGCGTGGATTGGCCCAGCCGTCGACGGCGCGGGCGGCGTCGAGCACCGCCTCCGACACCGTCGGGTGCGGGTGCACGATCCGGCTCAGCTCCTGGTAGCCGCCCTCCAGCGCCATCGTCGCGACCAGCTCGGCGATCATGTCGCAGGCCCGGTTGCCGACGATGTGGGCGCCGAGGATCTCGCCGTAGGAGGCGTCGACGACGAGCTTGACGATGCCCTCTTTGTCGTCGTAGACGGTGCCCGCGCCCTCGCCGGCGATTTTCTGTTTGCCGACCTTGACCTCGTGCCCGGCCTCTTTCGCCTGCGCCTCGGTCAGGCCGACGCTGGCCACCTGCGGGTGGGTGAAGGTGGCGCCGACCATCAGCTCCTGGTCGACGGGCTGGGTCTCGACGCCGGCCGCTTTCTCGACCGCGACGACGCCCTCCTCGGAGGCCTTGTGGGCGAGCGCCTTCTTGTTGACGAGGTCGCCGATCGCGAAGACCTTGGCGTTGGTCGTCTGGCCGTAGGCGTCGACCTTGATCTTGCCGCTCTCCTCCAGCTCGACGCCAGCCGCGTCGAGCCCGAGGCCCTCGGTGTCGGGGCCGCGGCCGCCGGCGATCGCAAGGTAGTCGACCTCGGCCGACTTGTCGCCGTAGGTGAACTTGACCTTGTCGCCGCTGACCTCGACGTTCTCGACCGGGAGCGCCGGTGGAGATCTCGATGCCCTGCTTCTTGAAGGAGCGTTCGACGATCTTGGCGATGTCCTTGTCCTCGGCCGGGAGGATCTGGTCGAGCATCTCGATCAGGATCACCTCGGTGCCGAGGCGCGCGTAGGCGGAGGCGATCTCCGAGCCCGAGGCGCCGGCGCCGACGACGGCGATCTTCTGCGGCTGCGCCGGCAGGCGTCCAGGCGCCCCAGGTGTCGAGCACGCCGCTCGCCGAACTCGACGCCGGGGATCGGCAGCGCCACCGAGCCGGTCGCGAGGATCACGGCGCCAGCCTCGTAGGTGGTGTCGCCGACGACGACGTTGCCGTCCTTGTCGAGCGCGCCGTCGCCCTCGATGAAGTCGATCTTGTTCTTCTTCCAGAGCCCTTCGACGCCGCCGGAGAGCGTCGCCGAGACGTCGCCGCGGCGCTTCTGCAGGGCGTCCCAGTCGATCGCGATGTCGTTGGTGACGATGCCGAGGTCGGCGCCGTTCTTGGCCTCGTAGTAGAGCTCGGCGCGTGCGCAGGATGGTCTTCGCCGGGATGCAGGCGTAATTGAGGCAGCGGCCGCCGGCTTTGTCGCGCTCGACGACGGCGGTCTTCGGCCCAGCTGGGCGGAGCGGATGGCGGCGACGTAGCCGCCGGGGCCGCCGCCGATGACGATCGTCTCGAAGGTATCTGGCATGGGATTGAGCCTATAGAAGGAAACGCGCCGGCTGCGAGGGCGCCCGCCGAACCGTCCGTCAGGACTACAAAGCGCGGATCAGCCGCGCGGATGGCGCTCGGGCATCTGGATCCGGGCCATCGCCTTGACCATGAAGTAGAAGAAGGTCCCGGCGACCGCGAGCAGCCCGATCGTCGCCGCGAACTGCGCCACCGTCGTCGCCTGCACGGCGAGCCCGAAGACGGCGCTGAAGATGAGGAAGACGAGGATCAGTTGGAAGCCGAGCACGGCCCAGTAGCGGGCGTGCCACATGCCCCAGGACATCACGCCCATGATCAGCGCCGGCGCCAGCACCTGCGCGATCTCCGGCCGCTCGCCGTCGACCTTCACCCCGGCCAGGTAGCCGACCAGGATCGAGAGCGCGATCAGCCCGGTGACCACGGCCCCGATCGTGACCACCGGCGGTCGCTCTCCCGGCCCCAGCGGCTCCAGCTCTTCGCGCGCCTCCTGGTTGCGCTCCTCCGCTTTCGCGTAGCCGGCCGCCATGCGGTCGGCGGGGGTGCGCTGCTTGCGCTTGGGGCGCTCCTCAGCCACCGGGCGCGACCCCGCGGCGGTTGGCGGCGGCGCCGAAGCTGGCGCGCAGCGCTTCGGCGGCGGCGCCGGGGTCGGCCGCCTCGCGGATCGCCCGCACCACGCAGAGCCGCTCGGCCCCGGCCCCGACCACCTGCGCCGCGTTTACGGGGTCGACGCCGCCGATCGCGAAGAACGGTTGGGCGGCGTGCTCGGCTGCGTAGCTGACCGGCTCCAGGCCGATCGCCGGCCGGCCGGGTTTGGTCGGCGTCTCCCAGATCGGCCCGACCGCGACGTAGTCGACCGGCAGCGCCGCGGCGGCGTCGAGTTCTGCGTCGCCGTGGGTCGAGAGGCCGACGATCGCGTCGGGGCCGAGCAGCGCGCGGGCGGCGGCGACTTCGCCGGGTTTGCCGACGTGGACGCCGTCGGCGTCGCAGGCGCGGGCCAGCTCCGGGTCGTCGTTGACGATGAAGAGGGCGCTGAAGGTGTCGCAGACGCGGCGGTAGGTCCCGGCCGAGCGTTCGATCTCGCCCCGGCCCAGCTCCTTCTCGCGCAGCTGCACGATGTCGACGCCGCCGCCGAGCGCGGCGCGCAGCAGCGCTTCCGGGCTCTCGCCCTCCGGCCGCGCGTCGCAGACGAAGTAGAGGCGGGCGGTGCGCAGGCGCTCGCGGCGCAGCGGTCCCTGGCCCTCTGGCTGCGCAAGGCTCATGCCCCGATTATGACCCCGCCGGGGCTTGGCGCGGCTGCGATGGGGGTAGCATCGGAGGGGTACGGGAGTCCGCGAGGGCTGAGAGGGTGGCACCGAGGCCGCCGACCGTTGAACCTGATCCGGGTAATGCCGGCGGAGGCAAAGGCGTGAACGAGAAGCAGAGTTTCGACGCGGTGTTCGTCGGCGGCGGGGTGATCGGCCTCAGCTGTGCCTGGCGCGCCGCCCAGCGGGGCGCGCGGGTGGCGGTGCTGGAGCGCGCCGAGCCACCGGCCGGGGCGACCAACGTCGCCGCCGGGATGCTGGCGCCGGTCGGCGAGCTCACCTTCGGCGAGCCGGAGCTGCTGGAGCTGACCCTGGCCTCGGCCGCGCTCTACCCCGAGTTCGTCGCCGAGCTCGAGGCGGCCAGCGGCGAGGCGACCGGATACGCGGAGTGCGGCGCCCTGCACGTCGCCCTCGACCGCGACGAGGCGGCGCAGCTGCGCCGTCGCCACGACCTGCAGCGCTCGCTCGAGCTCGAGGCCGAGTGGCTCTCCCCGCGCGCCTGCCGCGAGCTGGAGCCGGGCCTGACGCCCTCCTTCAACGGCGGCGTCCATGCGGCCGGCGAGGCGGCGATCGATCCCGCGGGCCCTGGCCCGAGCCCTGGCCGCGGCGCTGCGCGCCGCCGGCGGCGCGCTCCGGACCGGATGCGAGGTTGTCGACGGCGTCTTCGAGGGCGAGCGGCTGGCCGGGGTGCGGACCGCCGGCGGCGAGGAGCTGCGGGCCGACGCGGTCGTGCTCGCCAACGGCGCCTGGTCGGGTGCGACCCCGTGGCTGCCGGAGGAGGCGCGCCCGCCGGTGCGCCCGGTCAAGGGCGAGGTGGTCGAGCTTGGCGCCCGCGACGGTGCGGCGCCCTGCGGGCGCATCCTCGCCTCCGAGCGCGTCTACCTGGTCCCCCGCGATGACGGCCGACTCGTCGTCGGCGCCACTGTCGAAGAGCACGGCTTCGACACCACCGTCACCGCCGGCGGCGTCCACGAACTGCTGCGCGAGGCCTACCGCCTGCTCCCCGACGTCGCCGAGATGGAGCTGCTCGGCGCTGTCGCCGGCCTCCGGCCCGGCACCCCCGACAACCTGCCCCGGATCGGCCCCGGCGCGGTCCCCGGCCTGGTCCTCGCGACCGGTCACTACCGCAACGGCATCCTGCTCGCGCCCCTGACCGCCGACGCGATCGCCGCAGAGCTCGCCGGCGAGCCAGCGCTCCTGTCTTTTGTCACCCAGAGGGATACAAAGGACAGGAGCGCGGAGGTGGTGGCGAGATGAAGGTCGAGCTGAACGGAGAGATCCGGGAGCTCGCCGAGGCCGCGACCCTCGCCGACGCGGCGCAAGCCGCCGGGGCGCCGGAGTCGGCGCGCGGCGTCGCGGTCGCGCTCGACGGCGAGGTGATCCCGCACGGCGAGTGGGGGACGACGCCGCTGCGCGAAGGGCAGGCGGTCGAGGTGCTGGCGGCGATCCAGGGCGGCGCCCCGAAGGAGGAGGAGACCTGGGAGCTCGGCGGCCGCCAGTGGACCTCGCGGCTGATCGCCGGCACCGGCGGCTTCCGCTCGCTGGAGCAGATGGAAGCTGCACTCGCCGCCTCCGGGACCGAGATCGTCACCGTCGCCCTGCGCCGGATCGACCCCGAGGCCGGTGGCTCGGTGCTCGAGGTGATCGACAACCTCGGTCTCTTCGTCCTCCCCAACACCGCCGGCTGTTACACCGCCCGCGACGCGGTCCGCACCGCCAAGCTCGCCCGCGAGGCCTTCCAGACCGAGTGGATCAAGCTCGAGGTGATCGGCGACGACCGCACCCTCTACCCGGACGCGGTCGAGCTGCTCGACGCCGCCGAGCAGCTGGTCGCCGACGGCTTCACCGTGCTCCCCTACACCAACGACGACCCGATCCTCGCCCGCCGCCTCGAGGAGGCCGGCTGCGCTGCGGTGATGCCGCTCGGCTCGCCGATCGGCTCCGGCGCCGGCATCCGCAACCCGTACAACATCGCGATCATCACCGAACGCGCGCAGGTCCCGATCGTCCTCGACGCCGGCATCGGCACCGCCTCCGACGCCGCCCAGGCGATGGAGCTCGGCTGCGACGCGATCCTCGCCGCCAGCGCCATCTTCGGCGCCGAGGACCCGACCGCGATGGCGACCGCCCTGCGCGGCGCCGTCACGGCCGGCCACACCGCCCGCCGCGCCGGCCGCATTCCCCAGCGCACCCACGCCGAGGCCTCCACCGCCTACGAGGGAATCCCCGACCTCTCCTGAGCATCTACGATGAGCGGCCTGCCCCTGTAGCTCAGTCGGTTAGAGCGGCGGCCTTTTAAGCCGCGCGTCGCGGGTTCGAATCCCGCCGGGGGCACTCTCGTCAGGAGCGGCCTCGCTTCGAGGCCGCTCGTCCGGCTCCCTTCACCGTCGTCACCGCCGCCGAGCCGAGGTCCTTGGCCGCCCCGGCCGCCCTGGAGGCCGCCCGCTTGAGGTCGGTTCCGCTTTTCTTCACTTCGTTTTCCGTGCGAGTCGCCGCGGCCTTTCTAGCTGATGCGTTGCGCTCCGCTTTGGTCTGTTGCGCCATCGTCCGTCTCCTCTTTCGGTTCCGCCTCGAACAGGCGGAAGCTCAGTCTTGCCTCGTGCCCGCCCGCCTTGCAGCGCGGACAGGTCTCCGAGATCGATGCGACCGTGGGGTTGAAGCCCGTGCCGCACTTCTCACATCTGAACATCGCTCCTCCATGTCACCCGATCCCGAAGTGCCCATTCGGCCCGCCTGTTCGGTGCGGGGCGGCGAGGGTGCTGTACCCAATGACGAGCCGCGGAAAACGCGGCCCCGGATGCTTCACCACTACGGCTTCAGCACGACCTTGATCGCGCCGTCTTCCTTCTTCTGGAACATCGAGTAGGCCTCGGGGGCCCTCTCCAGCGGCCACCGGTGGGTGGTCAGGTCTTCGACCCCGAGCGGGTCGCCGGCGTCGGCGTCGAGCAGCGGCAGGATCTCGTCGGTCCACTGGCGCACATGGGCTTGGCCCATCCGCAGCTGCAGGCCCTTGTCGAAGATCTGCATCATCGGCAGCGGGTCGAGCTGGCCTCCGTAGACGCCGGAGATCGAGACGGTGCCGCCGCGGCGGACGCTGTCGATGCAGGCGAGCAGCGCCGAGAGGCGGTCGACCGCGGCCTTTTCGGTCAGCTTGGCGGCGATCGCGTCGGGCAGGACGCCGGTGATTTTCTGCAGCGTCTCGGCGCCGGGCGCGCCATGGGCCTCCATGCCGGCGGCGTCGATCACGCCGTCGGGCCCGCGACCGTCGGTCAGCTCGCGCAGCGCCGCGGAGATGTCCTCGTGCTCGTCGTCGTTGAGCGGCTCGATCCCGTTGCGGGCTGCCATCTCCAGGCGCTCTGGCACGTTGTCGATGCCGAAGACCCTGGCGGCGCCTTTGTGGCGGGCGATCCGTGCCGCCATCTGGCCGATCGGGCCGAGGCCGAAGACCGCGACCGAACCACCGTCGGGGATCGCCGCGTAGTCGACCGCCTGCCAGGCCGTGGGCAGCACGTCGGAGAGGAACAGGTAGCGCTCGTCGGGGGCGTCGTTCTCGGGCACCTTGATCGGGCCGAACTGGGCCTGGGGAACGCGCAGGAACTCCGCCTGCCCGCCCGGGACCTGGCCGTACATCTTCGTGTAGCCGAACAGCGAGGCGCCCTTTTCCTGATCGCGGTTCTGAGTCGTCTCGCACTGGGCGAAGAACTGACGCTCGCACATCCAGCAGTGGCCGCAGGAGATGTTGAATGGAATCACGACCCGGTCGCCCGGCGCGATGTGGGAGACCTCCGAGCCGATCTCCTCGACGATCCCCATCGGCTCGTGGCCGAGGATGTCGCCCTCGTCGATGAACATCCCGAGCACCCCGTAGAGGTGCAGGTCCGAGCCACAGATCGCGGTCGAGGTGATCCGCACGAGTGCGTCGGTCGACTCCTGGATCGATGGATCGGGAACCTCGTCCACCCGCACGTCTTCGTTGCCGTGGAAAGTGAGTGCTTTCATCCTGGTCCGCTACCCGACTTGGCGCACCTTCACGCCGTCGACGAACCAGACCCGGCGGCCGTCGGGGTAAGTGGCCGCCGGGCCCTGCTCGGGATCGCGGTGGCGCAGCCCTTCGCGGTACCACTTCTCGGTCCCGTTGACGTAGACACAGGCCGGCGCTTCCTCGCGATGGCGGACGCCGTCGCGGTAGTACTTGAAGGAGCCGTTGGCGTGGACGACGGCAGGCCCGTCCTCGCGATGCAGGCGGCCGTGGCGGAACCATTCCTCGCGTCCGCTGGGAAAGACGCGGGCCGGCCCGCCCTCACGGTCGAGCCGGCCCTCCGCGTCCCGCCACTCGATCGTCCCGTCGGGCGCGATCGTGGCGTCGCTGCGCTCAGGAATCGGGGTCCTCCTCGGCAGCCAGAGCCAGCGAGCCCTCCTTGACCTCGCTGAAGTGCCGTTCCTGGATCGGCAGCGCCCACTCCACGAGCTCGGCGATCTCGCTCTCGCCGGCCTTCTCGTTGAGTTTGCCGAGGATCGCCCAGTGGCCGACCTCGCCGGCCTCGGCCATGGTCATGAACTCGAGGCCGTCAAGCCCGTCGGAGTCCTCGTCGAGGTAGGTGTCCGCCATCTCGGAGGCCTCGGTTTTCGTTTCCTGGGCCTTTTCGAGGATCGCCGTTTTCTTGCCCTCGCGCTGATCGATGATCGCGCTGCAGCGCTCGTCGGTTTCGGCCGCCTCCTCGCTCATCTTCCGCAGCTTGGCGGCGATGCCCTCGTCGTCCTCCTCGACCATGCCGGCGACCTTCTCGCTCAGGTCTTTCGCAGCTCGCGCTAGTCCGGTCACCTCGGCCAGCTTCTCCTCGAGGGTCGTGATCTCTGCCATGTCTCCTCCTTCGGGTTGGGTTGGTCTGCGAGCGGGCCCAAGCGGCATACCCCGCCGACCCCGCCGCACAAACTCACCCCCTCCCGGGCAACTCGGAGGGCGCCCAGACCCGCTTCGGGAGCGCTAGTACCACTTGCCGCGCGCGAAGCCTCCGAACGCGATCAAGCCGATTAGGGCGACGATCAGGCCGGCCCAGAAGCTCCAGACGAACATCAAGACGATGCCGATGACGACGAGGATTCCGCCGAGTGAGATTCCCATGCTGACTCCTCCATAGCTCGCGGGGTGATCCCTTTCGAGCTACCCCGGCAACGACCGGGCAAACGATTCGATCCAACCATGCGGGGTAGAGAGACGACGAGGCCTCAGGGAGCTCCCGCTCACGCCTCGCCATCCGAACCCTCCACGGGAAGGCGAGCACAGATGAAGGTAGTCGTCACCGGTGCGACGGGCAACGTCGGCACCAGCACCGTTCAGGCTCTGAGCAAGAGCCCGGAGATCGACGAGATCGTCGGGGTGGCCCGGCGGCTGCCAACCTGGGCGCCAGCGAAGACGAGCTGGGTCGAGGCGGACGTGCTCGACTCCGACCTCGCCGCGATCTTCGCCGACGCCGACGCGGTGATCCATCTGGCCTGGGCGATCCAGCCCTCGCGCGACGCGGTGACGCTGGAGCGGATCAACGTCGACGGCAGTCGGCGTGTCTTCGAGGCTGTCGCCGCCGCCGGCGTGCCGAAGCTGGTCCACGCCTCCTCGGTCGGCGCCTACTCCCGCGGTCCCAAGGATCGCGAGGTCGACGAGAGCTGGCCCACCGAGGGCACCCCGACCTCGTTCTACTCGCGCCATAAGGTCGCGGTCGAGCGCGAGCTGGACAGCTTCGAAACCGCCAATCCCGAGACCAAGGTGGTGCGGCTGCGCCCCGCCCTGATCTTCAAGGATGAGGCCGCGACCGAGATCCGCCGCCTCTTCGTTGGGCCCTTCCTGCCCAACGTCCTCCTCCGCCGGCGCTTCCTGCCGGCGCTGCCGCGGATCGACCGTCTGCGCTTCCAGGCCGTGCACTCCGATGATGTCGGCGAGGCCTACCTGCGCGCCGTTCTGGCCGATGCCACCGGTGCCTTCAACATCGCTGCCGAGCCGCCGCTCAGCCCCGAGGAGATGGCCGCGCGGATCGGCGTTCGCAGCTTCCCGGTCCCCGCCCGCGTCGTCCGCAAACTCGCCGACCTGAGCTGGAAGCTGCGCCTGCAGCCGACCCCGGCGGGCTGGCTCGACATGGCGCGGAACGTGCCGCTGATGTCCTCCGCGCGGGCGCGCGAGGAGCTTGGTTGGGAGCCCCGCCACAGCGCCATCGACGCCCTCGATGAGTTGCTCGCGGGGATGCGCGAGGGCCACGGTGCCGATACCCCGCCGCTCGAGCGCGACGGCACCGGCGCCCGCCTCGACGACCTCAAGACGGGGGTCGGTGCCCGCCAGTGGGCGGAGAGGAAGTCGAGCTAGCTGGCCAGCGCCTCGGCGCGGTCGGCGACGACGAGCCCGTCGCGGGTGAGGCCGCTGACCTCGAGGACCCGCTGAACCTGGTTGGTCGGTTCGCAGAGGACCAAGCGCCCGCCGCCGCTGGCGTGACGCTGCTGAGCGCGGATCACGACGGCCAGCCCGGTCGAGTCGATGAACTCACAGGCGGCGAGATCGACGAGCACGAACTCGTCCGGAGAGATCTCCTCGAACGCGGTCTGCAGCCGATCGGCAACCACCAGGTCGAGCTCGCCAGCAAGCTTCAGGATGACAACGCCGGGACGGGCGTTCTCTTGCTCAACCGTGAACGGGATCGGCATAGGTGAATGGTCTCACCAAGTTCCGCTAAACGTCGATCGGAATCGAGATCAGCATCTCCGTCCCGACTCCCAGACGGCTGTCGATGCAAAAGCGGCTCGACATGGCTCCGATCAGGGGGAGGCCCAGACCGATGCCGGGATGGATCGACTCGGGGCGGGGACTGATTCCCCGCCCGTCGTCTCTGACGGCGATCTCCATTTGCGCGCCGGAAACCGTGAGTCTGACCTCGACGACACCTATCTCTTCGTCGTCTCCGTAGGCGTAGCGGACAACGTTGCCGCAAGCCTCGGAGACGACGGTCTTGAGATCGTCCAGCCGCTCCGGGGCGACACCGAGCTCGCCCGCGCGGTCAACGACTTCGTCACGAATCACGCCCACGTTCTGAGGTATCGCCGGCAGCTCGATTCGCAGTGCGTCCCCTACCACCCTGGGCTCCTCGTGGTTGCCATCTAGCCTGGCTACCCCGCCTCCCCCGGCAGGGAAACGTCGAGGCCCGCGGAGCTCGGTGGCTCCGCGGGCCTGTGCTCGAATGCGACCTATTCGGCCACCACTCCCGTCGGCTCCTTCGGGAGCCCCGCCGCGACGCGCAGCTTCTGGGAGATCTCTTCGATTTCGCCCGCTTCCGCGCCGGGTGCGAAGACCGCGGGTTGGGGCGGCAGGTCATAGGCCGGGGCGCCCTCGGGATGCAGCTCCTCGGCCACTTCCAGCTCCTCGCCGGTTTCCGGGTGGGTGCCGTTGAAGACAGCGGACAGCTCCTTGAAGTCGTCCGGCGACCAGCGGTAGAGCTTCAGGTGTTCACCGCGTTTGATGTGCGGCTTGCACTCGGGGATCTTGTCGGTCGGGATCCGCGGCGTCGGGAACAGCTTTTCCATCTTCGCCCCGGTCAGGTTCTCCAGCGCTCGCGCGTAGGCGACCTGGTGGACGCCGCCGCGGACCAGCAGGTAGCCGGTCAGGGCACGGGCCGCGGGGTGGTCGACCATCTCGTAGACCTTGAGCTTATTGTTGCGGGCGCCGGTCTCGAGGAAGAAGTTGTGGGTCAGGTCCCCGATCAGGTCGCCGCTGGCGTTTACGTAGTCGCCGTTCCAGGGCTTGCCCATCGAGTCCTGGACCATCGCCGCGGCGCCGCCGGCAATGAACTGCTGCGTATTGCGGGTGTCCTTGACGCCTTTCAGCGCGCCCTTTTTGCCGGCTTTGCCTTTGGCGGCGCCGGTCAGCATCGTGTTGATCGCGGTCGAGACGAGTTCGATGTGGGCGAACTCCTCGGCGGCGATGCTGGCGATCAGGTCGTAGAACGGACGCGCGCCCTGGCGGTTGCGGAAGTTGAACGACTGGTACGTGTAGTTCATGAAGGTCGACATCTCGCCGAACTTGCCGCCGAGCAGCTCCTGGACGGCGGAAGCGCCGACGGGGTCGGGGGTGGACGGTGGCGGAATTTCGGCGATGAGCCGATCGAGTCGCATGATCATCGAGGGGTTCCTCTCGTAGGTGGATCGATAAGGCCGATCCCTTGTCTGCCGTCGTCTGACGGCGAGAGTGAACGGCTGCCGCGGACCCGAAAACTCGGGGTCTCCGCGGCGCAACTCACCGGTACCCCGGCTCGGTCCCCCAAAACGCGAGGTTGGCGAACGCGAAGCGAGGGTAGGTCCAGCGAGTGACCTGAAGACCTGCCTCCCAGGGAGGGCCGTTTGGCCTTCACGGGCAGCAACCCTGGAAGGAATCTAGGTATGCCGGATACGGTGCCCTTGGAGGCCAGCAACGCCTTCGCCCTCACTTACGACGACGGGCCCGACCCAGCCTGGACTGGAAGGCTGCTGGCGGAGCTGCGCGAGCATGAGGCCCGCGCGACCTTCTTCGTGATGTCGCGACGGGCGGCCAACGCACCCGGCCTGATCGAGGCGATGCTGGCCGCGGGGCACGAGGTCGGGTTCCACTGCCACGACCACATCCGCCACAGCGAGCTGGCCGCGCCCGCGCTCGAACGCGATCTGGAGGCCGGCCTGGAGCTGCTCGACTCGCTGGGGGTGGCGCCCCGGGCCTGGCGTGCTCCTTGGGGCATCGAGACCGAGACCACCCGTTGGCTCGCCGCCGAGCACCGCCTCCGCCTCTGGGGCTGGAACGTCGACAGCCACGACTGGCGCGGCGACTCCGCCGAGGAGATGTTCGCTGCGCTCGAGGTGCAGGGGGGGCTGCGCGAGGGCGACGTCGTCCTCATGCACGACGGTCTCGGCCCGGGCGCCCGTCGCAAGGGCTGCGGGCAGACGCTGGGGCTTACCGGCCTGCTGCTCGACGCCGCGGGGGCTGTCGGTCTGCGCCCGGCGCCGGTCTCCGACTGCACCGGGGTTCTGGCGTGAGCGGCGAGGTCCGGCTCCGCGACCGGGTCGACACCGCCCAGCTCGACCAGGCGATCGCGGCGATCGCCGCCGACGCCGCGCGCCTCGATCGTGAGCCGGCTTTTCCCGCCGCCGCCTTCGCGGCGCTGGAGCGGGCCGGAGCGCTGACCGCGACGATCGGTGCCGCCCGGGCGGGCGAGCCGGTCGCCGCCGAGTGGGAGCTGCTGCGCCGAGTGGCCGCCGCCGACGCCTCGGTGGGGCGGGTGCTCGACGGCCATCTGAACGCAATCGAGCGGCTCGAAGTGGCTGCCGACCCGCAGCTGCGCGAGCGCGAGCTGGCGCTCGTCGAGGGTGGCGGCAGGCTGCTCGGGGTCTGGGGCGCCGATCCGGGGCCGGGGGAGGGGCCGCCGGCGCGTCTCGTCGAGAGCGATGACGGCCTCATCCTGCGCGGGGTCAAGACCTTCTGCTCGGGTGCCGGCGGCGTCGATGCGGCGCTGGTGATGGTCGGCTCCGACGACCCCCAGCCCCCGCGCCTGGCCCTGGTCGCCTGCGCCGGGGTCGAGATCGACCGGGGCTGGTACCGCGCCGCCGGGCTGCGCGCCTCCGAGAGCCATCGCGTCGTCTTCGACGACGCCCCCGTGCTCGGGGTCCTCGGCGAGCCGGGCGAGCTGGTCCGCGAGCCCTGGTTCTCACGCGATGCGATGCGGACCGCCGCATCGTGGACCGGGATGGTCGACGCTGCCGCCGAGGCGGCGCTGGACGAACTCGCCGAACGCCGCCGCGACGACCCGCTGGCGGCGCTGGCGGCGGGACGGATCGTGGCCCTGCACGGGACCGTCGAGGCCTGGCTGCGACGGGCCGCCGCCGCCGCCGATTCCGATCCCGCGCCGCGATCGACCGCGACCGCGATGCGGGCCGAGATCGACCGCGCCGCGAAAGCGCTGCTGGAGACCGCGGCGGCGGCCTGCGGCTCGCACCCGTTCGTCACCGGCGGGCGCCTCGACCGCGCCCGGCGTGATCTCGAGACCTTCCTGCTCCAGCACCGCCTCGACCCGCTGCTGGCGAAGCTGGGGGCTGCGGAGTTGGAGCGCCGGTGATGCCCGCGGAGGCGGGCGGCCGCGCCCCGGTCGAGCACTTCGAGCGGCTGATGCGCGAGTCCGAGGACCCGTGGGGCTACGCGACCAGCGCCTACGAGCAGGCCAAGTACCGGCGCACGCTGACGGCGCTGCCGGAGAGGACCGGGCGGACGCTGGAGCTCGGCTGCTCGGTCGGCGTCTTCACCGCGATGCTGGCGCCGCGCTGCGAGCATCTGCTCGCGGTCGACTTCAGCCCCAGCGCGCTGGCCCAGGCCCGCCGCCTGCTCGCCGGCGCCGCCAACGTCGAGCTGCGCCAGGCGCGGTTGCCAGAGCAGATGCCGGCCGGCCCGTTCGAGACCGTCGTCTGCGCCGAGGTCCTCTATTACTGGAGCGAGGATCTGGTCCTCGACGGGCTGGCGCGGATCGAGGCGGCGCTAGCCCCGGGAGGCATGCTGGTCGCCGTCCATTGGCGCCACGGCGACCCCCGTCGCCAGCTCGACGGCAACGACGTCCACCGGCTGCTTCATGCCCACACCGGCCTGCGCCACCGCGAAGGCGAGGAGCACCGGGACTACCTGCTCGACGTCTGGGAGCGCGATGAGCGCTGAGGACGGGATCCTGATCGTCGGCGGCGGCGCCGCCGCGCAGGCGGCGGCGAGCGCCTACCGCGAGGCGGGTGGCGAGGCGGCGCTGACGATTCTCGCCGCCGAGCTCGAGCCGCCCTACCAGCGCCCGCCGCTGACCAAGGAGTTTCTCCGCGGCGACCTGGTCCGGGCCGAGCTGGCTCTGCAGCCGCCGGACTGGTATCGCGAATCGGACGTCGGGTTGGAGCTGGGTGCGCGGGTCGCGGCGCTCGACCTCGAGGCGGGGGAGGCAAGGACGGAGGACGGCCGCGGCTGGCCGTTCCATCGCTGCCTGTTGGCGACCGGCGCCCGCCCGGTCATTCCGGAACTTCCCGGCGCTGACGGGCCCGACGTGCGCCTGGTCCGCACGGTCGCCGATTCCGAACAGCTGAAGGCGCTGGCCGAGCAGCGCGTGCTCGTCGTCGGCTCCGGCTTCATCGGCTGCGAGGCGGCGGCTTCCCTGGCGCACCTGGGGGCGCGGGTGACCGTCGCGACCGCCGAGGAGAGTCCGCAGATCGACCGGCTGGGCGCCGCTGTCTCCGGGCGGATCCGCGGCTGGCTCGAGGACCAGGGGATCGAGCTCGAGGCCGAGGCGGCGCTCGCTGAGATCGCCGCCGAGCCCGGCGGCGCCGTGGCCCGCTTCGAGGACGGGCGCGAGCAGCCCGCCGACGCGGTGGTGCTGGCGCTTGGGGTTTCGCGCAACGACGAGCTCGCCTCGGGCGCCGGGGTCGCCGTCGACGAAGGGGTCGTGGTCGACGCCGCGATGGTCTCCTCGGACCCGCGCCTGCTGGCCGCCGGCGACGCCGCCTTCGCCGAGAACGATGCCGCGGGCCGGCGTTTGCGGGTCGAACACTGGGGTGAGGCGTTGAGCATGGGCGAGGTGGCCGGGCGGACGCTTGCTGGCAAAGATGCACGCTGGGGTGAGGTACCCGGATTCTGGTCGGAGATCGGTGGGCGGACCCTGAAGTACGCCGGTTGGGGAGACGGCTGGGACGAGGTTCGGTTCGAGGCCGGCGAGGAAGGAGCCTTCGCTGCCTTGTACGGCCGCGACGGCGAGCTGGTCGGCGTCGTCGCCCATCGGGACGACGACGCCTACGAAGAGGGCCGCAAGCGGATCGAGGCGAGGTCACCGTGGAGCTGAGTGCCAGGTCGGGCCCAGACGTTCTCGCCCCGCCTTCTGGCTCGCTGCGGGCGGCGGTCGTCATCCCCGCCCGCGACGAGGAGGAGCGGATCGGCGCCTGCCTCGACGCGCTCGCGGCACAGGAGGCGATCGAGCCCGATGCCTACGAGGTGATCGTCGTCCTCGACGGCTGCGAGGACGGGACCGCCGACGTGATCGAGGCCGCGAAAGAGCGCTGGCCGCGGCTGGCACTCGCGGTGATCGCGAGCCCCGGCCGGGGCGTCGGCAGTGCCCGCGCCGGCGGTCTCGACGTCGCCTGCGCGCGGCTGGAGTCGGTCGGCGCCGAGCGCGGCCTGCTGGCCAGCACCGACGCCGATACCCGCGTGGCGCCGGACTGGCTCGCGAGTCAGCTGGCGGCGCTGGCGGCCGGCGCCGAGGCGGTCGGCGGTGAGATCGAGCTCGACCCGGCGGAAGCGGCGCTGCTGCCGCCCGCGGTGCTGACCCGGCGCGAGCGCGATCTTGCCGAGCGCACCCGCGTCGCCGCCAGCCGCGGCCCGGCCGCGCACCCGCACTTCTCTGGCGCCTCACTTGGCGTCACCCCGCTCGCCTACCGCCGCGCCGGCGGCATGCGGGCTCTGGCGGCGCTCGAGGATCAGGAGCTGGAGGACCGCCTCGCCGCAGCCGCCGTCGTCATCCACCGCCCCCGCGAGGTGCGCGTCGTCACCGCCGCCCGCACCGGCGGACGGGCCGAGCGCGGCCTCGCCCGCGACCTCGAGCTGGCCCGCTGGCTGTCCGAGCGCTGCTACGACGGCGCCGCCTACTCCGCGGCTGAGCTGGTGGCGGCGAAGACGGCCAGCGTGGCGGCGATCCTGCCGGCTCGCGAATGCGCGGCGACGATCGGCGCCACCGTCGCGACCCTGGTTCCGCTGCACGAAGCCGGCCTGGTCGACCGGCTGCTGGTCGTCGACGCCGACTCGGGCGACGGGACCGCGGAGGCTGCCCGCGCGGCCGGGGCGGAGGTGATCTCCGAGAACCGGCTCGCTCCCGAGCTCGGGCCCTGCCGCGGCAAGGGCGACGCGATGTGGCGGGCCGCCGGCGCCGTCGACGCCGAGGTCCTGGTCTTCCTCGATGCCGACAGCACCGACTTCGGGCCGGGCTTCCTCACCGGGATGCTCGGGCCGATCCTGCTCGACTCCCAACTGCAGCTGGTCAAGGGCGCCTTCCTGCGCCCATTCGCCGCCGGCGGCGAGCTCCGCGCCGGCGAGGGCGGCAGGGTCACCGAGCTGCTCGCCCGCCCGCTGCTGAACCTCCACTTCCCCCAGCTCACCGGCTTCGCGCAGCCGCTGGCGGGCGAGATCGCGATCCGCCGCGAGCTCTTCGACCGCCTCTCGGTCCCGGTCGGCTACGGGGTCGAGATCGCGATGATGATCGACGCCCTGGGGCTCGTCGGGCTCGACGCGCTCGCCCAGGTCGACCTCGGCAGCCGCCAGAACCGCCACCAGGACCTGCGCGCCCTGAGCGCGATGGCGACCGAAGTCGCGATCGCGGTCGAGCGTCGCACCGGTGCCACGCCCCGCCCGGACTACCCGAGCTTCCGGCCGCGCCCACAACCCGCCGGCGACTCTGAGGTCTGGCGGCTGCGCTGCGAGGAGCGAGCGCCGCGCGCAAAGCTCTGAACGCGGACCCGCTCTGGTCTACTTCCGGGCATGAGCGGGATCAATCGGAGCAGGTGGGAAGCACACGACGAGCATCTGCTCCGCGTCCCGGTCGACGCGGAGGGGGAGGACGATGTTCGGCTGGCGCGGATCAACGCCGAGCTCGATGCCGGCTTCGACGCCCTCCGCGACATCGACGACGGCGTCTCGATCTTCGGCTCCGCCCGCGTCGCCGAGGACCATCCCTGGTACGCGCTCTGCCGCGAGACCGCGGCCTGCCTGGTCGACCACGGCTTCAGCGTCATCACCGGCGGCGGCCCGGGCCTGATGGAGGCCGCCAACCGCGGCGCCGCCGAGGCCGGCGGCATCTCGGTCGGCCTCAACATCGAGCTCCCCCACGAGCAGGCGCCAAACCCCTACGCCAACCGCAGCCTCGACTTCCACTACTTCTTCGCCCGCAAGCTGATGTTCGTCCGCTACGCCCGCGCCTTCGTCATCTTCCCCGGCGGCTTCGGCACCCTCGACGAGATGTTCGAGAGTCTGACCCTGATCCAGACCCATCGGATCAACCACTTCCCGACGATCCTTGTCGGCTCCGAGTTCTGGCGCCCGCTGCTCGACTGGATCGACGACAGCCTCGAGGACCTCGGCCTGATCTCTGCCGGCGACAAAGAGCTGCTCGTCCTCGTCGACGAGCCCGGCGAGGTCTGCGAACACGTGGTTCGGGCCAAGGAGCGCCAGGCCGCGGTCGTCTGAGGCGTGGTCAGCTACGGGCTATGCCGAGTCGGTGCGCCCGCGCGATCCCGGCGATGTCGTCGGCGGGGACGCCGACCTCGCCGGCGTAGCGAGGCCAGGCGGCGACCATCTCGGTCACCTCGCTGAGGATCGTCTCGGCTCGCCCCCGTTTCATCGAGGCTGCCCGGGCGCAGCGGACGAAGTCCTCGAGCGTGAACCCGTCGCGCTTGCCGTTGAGCGACATCTGGTGCTGGCGGGTCCATCTGCGATTCGGGTTGTAGGCGTAGGTGACGTCGTAGGCGGGGGAGAGCGACCAGGAGCCGGAGCGGTCCATCAGGAAGCCGATGTTCTTGACGTGGTCGTCCTGATTGCGGGCGACGACGTTGAACGCCATGCGGCGAAACTGCTGCTCGACGTCAGCCATCGACAGTCCCAAATCGCGGATCGTCATCAGCGCCTGCTCGTAGGAGTAGGCGCCGTCGAGGTTGAAGTCGAAGTGCCGCATGCCGCCGAGCGACTGCATGTGCAGCTTGGCGTCGCGGGTCGGCCGGTCGAAGCGCCGGGTCATGAAGTGGCGCCGGCCGTTCTCCTCGAACAACCGGCAGGGGGCCATTTCGATCCCCGCGTCGCGAGCCATCAGCGAGTAGGCATACTCGATCGCCCCGTAGCCTTCCGGGCTCTCAAGGCTCTCGCGGTCAGAGTCGGAGCTGACGCCGTCGAACTTCAGCAGCCAGTGCTCGAAGCCGGGAGGCGCGGTGACCTGGCCGGAGCGGACCTCCTTCGTGCGCTCGTTCCAGGCGATCATCGCCTTCGCCCTGGCGCCGCCGGCCGACATCCCCACGCTGAGGATCTCGAGCAGCGCCTCTTCCTCGCTACCGGTGGCGAGTTTCGTCCCGAAGCCATCGCGCTTGGAGAGGACCTCAGAGGCCAGCTCGACCAGCTCGGCGATCTGTATGTCCTCGCTGGGAGTTGGGTCCGGGCCTTTGACCGGCGCGAACTCGAGCGCGCCCATCCCGCGGATCCCCATGTAGCAGAGGCGCTCGACCGCGTTCGCGCTCTCCGGGTTCCGTCCCTGCTGGGCGAGCCAGCGGTTGATCAATGCGTCGCCGTAGCGGTCCGGGAGTGAGTCGGCGAGGAGCCCCGGCAGGCCCTTGAAGGTTTCGTAGGAGAGCGTCGGGAAGGAGTAGGGACCGCGGCGCAGGGGCATCTCCAGCGGCGACACCTGGATCCCGCTGGTCACGAACGCCGGGGTGTACTCGAAAACCGCCGTCTCCTCGCCATCTTCCAGTAAAACGGCTCCGATCTCCCGGCCCCAGAGCCGAACCTGAGCCTCTTCGCTCATTTCGCTCCGTTCGTGCCGGGCTCGTCACCCCAGCGCCACGGCTCCGGCCTCGGGTCGTTGCCGCGGTCGCCGCTTGCGCGCCGGCGCCGGCGCCCCTGTAGCCGCACCCGCTCGATCGGGCTCGGCAGCGGCTCGGGCACCAGCCGGTCGAGCACGTCGAGCAGGCCGAGCGCTCTCAGCGCCCGGATCAGGCTGGCCGACTTGACCGACTCGCCGCCCTCCAACCGCTCGATCGTTTTCTTCGAGAGCCCGGCTTCGTCGGCGAGTTGCTGCTGACTGAGGTTGCGCTCCAGGCGAGTGCGGGCAAGCCTGCGCCCGAGCTCGGCGAGGACAATCTCGTCACTGTTTTGACTCTCTATTCTCATAATTAGTCCTAAGTGTCTAGTTAACCCCCTATTTTGAGGTAACTAGACAGATAAGAGAAGTTAAAATATAGCGCGAAATCAAGAGTTCCGGCTTATAACTCGTCTAATCTGACGATTTAAGGCTATGACTTGCGATAACTCGCCACATAAGCCTAATTAAAAGAGAGGAGTGGGGCCCTCGAGACCTCGACTGATCTCCGCCCGGCGCAACAGGCTGGTCGGCCGGGTCTAGCGGAGCGGCTGCCAGCTTGCCGTCAGCTCCTGGCTTCCGGCGCGATGGCGCGGGGCGCCACCGAGGGGAGCGCCGTAGGTACTCATGACTCCCAGTCGGAAGCCAAGCCGGCTGCCCTGCTGCAGCCTCTGGCTGAAGACGATTCGACGCCCGTTCGGAGCGTAGGCGGCGCCGGCGAACTCACCGTGGCAGTTGCGCCGCAGGAACTGCGGGCGGCTCTCGCGCAGACCGATCGTCAGGATCGCGAAGCGCAGGTCGCCACCGGGCCGGCAGCTGCGTTGGCCGACGAACAGCAGCCGGCGCCCGCTTGGGGAGAAGTCGAGGCCCTGGGCGCTGCCGGTGGTCAGCGTGCGCGTCGCTTTCGTGCGCAGGTTGCGCAGCCGGATCCCGCCACCGCCGCCGTCCTGGGAAGAGGAATAGGCGAGCCAACGCCCGTTGGGGGAGACGACGGGATAGGTCCCGTCGGCGACCTGGCGACGCTGCCCCTCGCCGTCGAGCCGCACCGAGTAGACGGTCCAGTCCCGTTCACCGTCGAAGACGGTGTAGACGAGGCTGCGGCCGCCGGGGAAGAAGGAGGGCTGCAGCTCGTCCTGCTCGCCTTCGACCAGCGGCCGCTTGCCGCGGCCGTCGGCTCTCATCAGCCAGATGTCGGCGTTTTCGCCGGAGCGGCGCACGTAGGCGATCGCGCGACCGTCCGGTGAGAAGGTGGGGGCGCTCTCCTGGATTCTGGGCGTCGCGGTCAGCTGCCGCTGCCGGCCAGAGCCGGTCGCGATCCAGATGTCGGAGTTGCTGCGGGCCGAGGCGCCGCTGCGGACGAAGGCGATCGCCCCGTTCTGCCCGGGCCACGCGGCCGCGGCTGGCTCCGCCACCAAGAGGCAGATGAGAAGCATTGGCAGCGCGGACGCGAAACGTCGAAAGATGAGCATGCCTCGATGGTGCCCGCTCTCGGCGCAACTCAAAACGACAAGAGAGGCTTCGACCGGGACGTGCTTGGCCCGGTCCGGGTCAGCGACGGCTTAGTGCCGGAAGTGCCGGTGCTTGGTGAAGACCATCGCGATGCCGCCGGCGTCGCAGGCCTCGATGACCTCGCCGTCGCGTTTGGAGCCGCCGGGCTGGATCACCGCGTTGGAGCCGGCCTGGATCGCCAGCTCGGGGCCGTCGGCGAAGGGGAAGAAGGCGTCGGAGGCGACGGCGGAGCCGGCGAGTAGGGCGTCTGCTTCATCGCCGCGAGCGTCGCGGCACTTCTCGACCGCGAGCCGGACCGAGTCGACGCGGCTCATCTGGCCGGCGCCGATTCCGAGCGTCGCCCCGCCCTTGGCGATCACGATCGCGTTGGAGCGGACCCGGCGGCTGACGGTCCAGGCGAAGAGCATGTCCTCCCACTGCTGCTCGCTGGGCTGGGTCCCGGTCACGACCTCCATGATCTCGCGCGGCTCGGGGTCGCCGTCGCGGTCCTGGATCAGCAGGCCGCCGAGCACCTTCTTGACGTCGCGCTCGTCGTCGGCGGCCTCGCGGCGCTCCTCCTCGCAGAGGATCCGGATCGACTCCTTCTGCTGCAGCACGTCGAGGGCGCCGTCCTCGAAGCCGGGCGCGTTCAGCACCTCGACGAAGTTCTTGTGCAGCTCCTCGGCCAGTGCTTTGCTGACCGGGCGGTTGAGGGCGATGACGCCGCCGTAGGCGGAGACCGGGTCGCAGGCCAGCGCCTTCCGGTAGGCCTCGAGCGCGTCGGCGCCGATCGCCACCCCGCAGGGGTTGTTGTGCTTGACGATCACGCAGGCCGGCGGCTCGAAATCGTCGACCAGACCGCGGGCGGAGTCGAGGTCGAGCACGTTGTTGAAGGAGAGCGCCTTGCCGTGCAGCTTCGAGACCCGCGAGAGGATGTGGCTGCGCGCCCCGGCCTCGGCGTAGAGCGCTGCCCGCTGGTGCGGGTTCTCCCCGTAGGAGAGGTCGATCACCTTCTCGTAGGCGACCGCCAGGTGTTCGGGATAGTCCTCGTACTCGGCCGAGAACCAGCGGCTGATCGCGGCGTCGTAGCGGGCGGTCTGGGCAAAGGCCTCGTTGGCGAGCCAGTGGCGCGTCGTCGCGGAGATCGTGCCGCCGCTCTCCTCCAGCTCGGCGCAGACCGCGTCGTAGGACTCCGGTTTGACGATCACCGCGACGCCCTCGTGGTTCTTGGCGGCGGCGCGGATCATCGTCGGTCCGCCGATGTCGATGTTCTCGATCGCCACCTCCGGCGCCACGTCGTGGGCGGCGACGGTCTGCTCGAAGGGGTAGAGGTTGACGCAGACGACGTCGATCGGCTCGATCCCCTCGCGCTCCAGCGTCGCCATGTGCTCGGCGTCACCGCGCCTGGCCAGCAGCGCCGCGTGCAGCCGTGGATGCAGGGTCTTGACCCGGCCGTCGAGGATCTCCTCCTGACCGGTGAACTCCGAGACGTCGGTGACCGCGATCCCGGCCTCGCGCAGGGCGCTGGCGGTGCCACCGGTGGAGAGGATCTCGACCCCGAGCGCGGCCAGTCCCTTGGCGAAGTCGGCGACGCCGGTCTTGTCGGAGACCGAGATCAGCGCTCGGCGCACGCGGATCGCACCGTTCTCGACGGTCTCGTTGCCGGTGTCTGCCCTCGCCTCAGTCATCGATGATGACGACCCGTGAGCCGCCGCCGTCGATCCTAACCCGGCCCCCCGCGATCATGCGGATCGCCTCCGGGTAGAGCTCGTGCTCGACCGCGTGGATCGAAGCCTCCAGCACCTGCCGCTCGCGGCTTCCCGGGACCGGCACCCGCCGCTGCAGGATCGTCGGCCCGGTGTCGACGCCCTCGTCGACGAAGTGGACGGTGACGCCGGTCTCCTGCACCCCCCCCGCCAGCGCCTGGCCGATCGCGTCGAGGCCGGGGAACTGCGGCAGCAGGGCGGGGTGGATGTTGACCACTCGGTTGCGGAAGCGGGCGATGAACGGTTCGCTCAGTAGCTGCATGTAGCCGGCGAGGACGACGAGGTCGGCGTGGCGGGATTCGACCCAGTCCGCCAGAGCGGCGTCGCGCCCGATCCGGTCCTCGTAGGCGTCGGCGGGGAAGACCGCGGTCTCGACCCCGGCCGCCACCGCCCGACCCAGCGCCCCGGCGCCGGGCTTGTCGGAGCCGACCCCGACCACCTCGATCCCCTCGCTCCCATGCAGCTTGTCGAGGATCGCCTGCAGGTTGGTGCCGCTGCCGGAGGCGAGGACGACGATGCGGAAGGCGCTCACGACCGCATCTTTGCGCACCTGGCAGCGGTAGCCTTAAGCGAGGGAATCCATCCGCTACTCAGCGATTTCCGCGTAGAGTGCGCGATCGCGAGCGAATCATTCGGCAGGGGAGAGGCGAAAGTGAGAAACAGAGCGGCGTCGAGGACCGGATTGGCAGCCCTTGCCGTAGCGGCGGCGGTCCTTCTCCTGATCGCCCCGGCCGCCCTCGCGGCACCGGCCAACGACGATTTCGGAGCCGCCGAAGCGTTGTCCCCCTCGCTGCCGCGGGCGATCGGCGGCAGCAACTTCGAAGCCACGAGGCAGACCGGCGAGCCCGACCACGCCGGCGACCCCGGTGGCCACTCGGTCTGGTTCTCCTGGACGCCCACGGAAAGCGGCCCGGTTGGGATCAGCGGCGGTTGCTTCAGCAGCTTCGAAGGGCTGGTCGCCATCTACACCGGCGCATCCGTGAACGCGCTGACGCCCGTCGCCAGCAACCAGGGCTTGCCCCTGCCGACCTGCTTCGGGCCCAGTGCCGAAACCGAGTTCACCGTAGCCGCTGGCACCACCTACTGGATCGCTGTCGACGGCAAAGGGGGCGCCCAGGGCTCGTTCAACTACACGATCAACGGCAAGCCGGCCAACGACGACTTCGCCGCGGCGACGGCGATCGCCGGCGATCCGCCGCAACAGGTCTTCGGCTCGAACAAGTACGCCGGCAAGGAGGCGAGTGAGCCCGACCATGCGGGGGACCCCGGCGGCCACTCGGTCTGGTTCGCCTGGACGCCGAGCACGAGCGGGCCGGTGGCGATCTCGACCTGCTCGAGCTTCTACGCCCTCGACACCGTGCTCGCCGTCTACACGGGCTCGTCCCTTGGCGCCCTGGCCCCGGTCGCCTCGAACGACGATGCGCCGGCGCCCGAATGGTTCCCCGGCTGCGCCGGCCCCAACAGCGAAGTCCAGTTCGACGCCGTCGCCGGCACCGCTTACAAGGTCGCCGTCGACAGCACCGGGGGCACCGTCGGCAACTTCAACCTGCGCCTGCGCGGGCGCCCCATCAACGATAACTTCGCCGGCGCCGTGGTGCTACCCGCGAGCCTGCCGACCAACGCGCCGCCTCCCCAGACCCTGCAGCTCGCGACCAAGCAGGCGGGCGAGCCCGATCACGCGGGAAACCCGGGAGGCCACTCGGTTTGGTTTTCGTGGACGCCCAGCGTTAGCGGCCGGGTCGGGATCTCGACCTGTGGCGCCGAAGTGGCGCTCGACACCCTGCTCGCCGTCTACACGGGCGCGGCTGTCGGCGCCCTCAGTCAGGTAGCGGCCAATGACGACGCCAGATCCTCCTCCTGCGGCAGGATCGGCAGCGAGGTCCACCTCGACGCCGTCGCCGGGACGACCTACCGGATCGCAGTCGACGGCAAGGACGGCGACGAAGGCCGCTTCTACCTCAACCTCGAAGCGTCCCCACCCAACGACGGCTTCTCCGGCGCCCAGGGGCTCGGCTCCGCTCCCCTCGTATCGACGAGCGGCAACACCAGGCTCGCGACGCGGCAGGTGGGGGAGCCCGACCACGCGGGCGCCTCCGCCGAGCACTCGGTCTGGTTCTCGTGGACGGCGCCGAGCAGCGGCCGCGTGGTGGTCTCGACCTGCCCATACAACGAACAGGGCACGGTCCCCGTGCTCGCCATCTACACCGGCTCCGCCCTGAACTCCCTTACTCCCGTCGCCAGCGACCCGGCGGGGGGCGCCAGCTGCAGTCCCTCGGGCTCCGAGGTCGAGTTGAGCGCGGTCGCGGGAACCACCTACCGGATCGCGGTCGATGGCCAGGCGGGCGCCGTCGGCCTTTTCTCTCTCGAGATCGAAAGCCCGCCGGCCAACGACGCCTTCGCCACCCCCACCGCGCTCGCCCCAACCCCGATGAGCGCCGGTGGTTCGACCCGTCTGGCGACCAAGGAGGCGGGTGAGCCGGCCCACGCGGGGGACCCCGGTGGCCACTCGGTCTGGTTCTCCTGGACGCCCACCGTCAGCGGTCCGGTCGAGATCACCGCCTGTGGCCACAACCGTGAGCTCGACACCCTGCTCGCGGTGTACGCCGGCAGCGCTCTCGGCTCGCTGACGCCGGTCGCCGCCAACGACGACGCCACGGGCGGCTCGGTGTACGAATTCTGCGACTCCAGCCGCGGCCACAGCGAGGTCGCGTTCGCTGCCGTCGCCGGCACCACGTACCGGATCGCGGTCGACGGCAAGGGCGGCAGCATCGGCGCTTTCGCTCTCGCCTTCGAACACGCGCCCGCCAACGACGACTTCGGCGCTGCCCAGGTCCTCTATCCGTCGCTTCCCACCTACAGCGGTGCGACGACCAGGCTGGCGGGCAAGGAGGCCGGTGAGCCGAGCCACCTCGGCAACGCCGGCGGCCACTCCGTCTGGTACTCCTGGACCGCGCCCAGCAGCGGCCCGGTCGCGCTGTCGGCCTGCGCCCATTCCGACGATCTCGATCCGCTCCTCGCCGTCTACACCGGCTCCACCGTCAACGGCCTCAGCGCGGTACCCAACAGCGACGAAGGGTCGGGGGATTGCCGGGGATCGGGACGCACGATCGGCTTCGCAGCCGTCTCCGGCACCACCTACCGGATCGCCGTCGACGGCCGGGACGGCAGCAGCGGCAGCGCTCAGCTGAGCCTCGAAGGAGTGCCCGCGAACGACGACTTTGCGCTGGCGCACTCGCTCGGCGGCGCCTCCACGGCCACCGCTTTCACCTCCAACCGGTTCGCGAGCAAGCAGCCGCTCGAGCCCGCTCATGCCGGCGCCGCGGGAGGCGCCTCGCTCTGGTTCAAGTGGACCGCGCCACGGTCGGGCGCGGTCTCCCTCGACAGCTGCGGCAGCGGCATCGACACCCTGCTCGCCGTCTACACGGGTTCTGCCCTCGGCGCCCTCAGCCAGGTGGCGGCCAACGACGACGCCAGCGGCAAATGTTCCCCCCGCAGCAAGCTCAGCTTCGAGGCGGTGGCCAACGCCGTCTACCGCATCGCGGTCGACGGCAAGAGCGGCGCCCAGGGGCACGTCGAGCTCCACCTCGTTCGGCGCCCGCTCAACGACGACTTCGCCGGGGCTGAGCAGATCTCCGGCGCGGTCGGCTGGTACGCGCCCGGCACCACTGCGCTTGCGAGCAAGCAGGCGGGCGAGCCCAGCCACGCTGGCGACCCGGGAGGCCATTCGGTCTGGTTCGCGTGGACCCCAGCCTCGGGCGGGGCGGTGGAGCTCGACGCCTGCACGGATGGGTTCGATCCGCTGCTCGGCATCTACACCGGCACCGCGGTCGGCGCCCTGACCCCGGTCGCGACCACCGACGCCGGCACCGGCGAGTGCGATCAGCCGGGGCACAGCATCGGCTTCGACGTCGTCGCCGGCACCACCTACCGGATCGCGGTCGACGGCGCGGGGGGAGACGACGGCGGCTTCGAGCTCCACCTGCGTGCGGCAATCGAGCACCCGCGCTCGCTCAGCGTCAGCAGCGCCGGCCCGGGTTCGGTCGCCACCTCGGCGGCGCCTTCCTGCGCGTCCTTCTGCAGCTACGAGTTCGAAGTCGGCGAAGAGGTCACCCTCTCCGCGCAGCCGGCCACCGGCTCCACCTTCGCCGGCTGGTCGGGTGGCGGCTGTTCGGGCACCGGCCCCTGTCAGCTGGCCCTGAACGCGGACACCGCAGTGGTCGCCAGCTTCACCGCCATCCCGACCGGGGGTGGGGGCGGCGCTGGCGCCGCACCTCCGCCCCCGCCCCCGCCTCCGGTGACGCCGAAGCCCAAGCCGAAGCCGATCAAGTGCAAGCCCGGCTTCAAGAAGGCCAAGGTCAAGGGCAAGCAGAAGTGCGTGAAGAAGAAAGCCAAGCCCCGCCCCGGCAAGGGCAAACGCGGCTGAGCCGACTCAGCTGCCGGCGGGTACGACGGCGACGACGTTCTCGAGCGCGAACTTGCCGTTCGCGTCGTCGGGGTCGCCAAGCGGGTAGTGGCCGCTGAAGCAGGCGTCGCAGTGGTCCTCGGGGCCGCCGCCGATCGCCTCGTAGACGCCGTCCATCGAGAGGTAGGCGAGCGAGTCGGCGTCGAGCTCGTCGGCGATCTCCTCGATCGTGCGACCGTGGGCGATCATCTCCTCGCGGGTCGACATGTCGACGCCGTAGTGGCACGGGTTGCGGATCGGCGGCGCCGAGATCCGCAGGTGGACCTCGGTGGCGCCGGCGTCGCGCAGCATGCCGACGATCTGCCGGGTCGTGTTGCCGCGCACGATCGAGTCGTCGACGACGACGATGCGCTGGCCGGAGACGATCTCCGGCAGCGGGTTGAACTTCAGCCGCAGCCCGTGTTTGCGCAGCTCCTGACCGGGCTGGATGAAGGTCCGCGCCACATAGCGGTTCTTGATCAAGCCGTCGTCGCGCGGCAGTCCGGAGGCCCGCGCGAACCCGGCCGCGGCCGGGTTCCCCGAGTCCGGCACCGAGATCACCAGGTCGGCCTCGACCGGCGACTCGCGCCAGAGCAGCTCACCCATCTTGCCGCGCGCCTGCTGCAGGACCTTGCCCTCGAGGCGGCTGTCGGGACGGGAGAAGTAGATGTGCTCGAAGACGCAGCTGGCGCGGCGCTCGGTCTTGACCACCTGCCTGGTCTCCAGCCCGCGCTCGCTCAGCGAGACCATCTCGCCGGGGTGCACCTCGCGCATCAGTTCGGCGCCGATGATGTCGAAGGCGCAGCTCTCCGAGGCGACCACGAAGCGGTCGCCGAGGCGGCCGAGGCTGAGCGGCCGGATCCCGTGCGGGTCGCGGAAGGCGACGATCGCGTGCTTGGTCATCACCACGGTCGAGTAGGCACCCTGCATCCGCGGCATCACGTCCTCGACCGCGTCCTCGATCAGCTTGCCGCCGTGGGAGGAGAGCAGGGCGGCGATGATCTCCGAGTCGGAGGTGCCGCGGAAGTCGATTCCGCGCTCCTTTAGCCCGCTCCAGAGCTCGACCGCGTTGGTCAGGTTGCCGTTGTGGGCGAGCGCCACCTCGCGGCCGTCGTCGCGCCAGACCGGCTGCGCGTTCTCCCAGGAGCCGCCCCCAGTCGTCGAGTAGCGCACGTGGCCGATCGCCATGTCGCCCTCGAGCGCCTTCAGCTTCTCCTCGTCGAAGACCTGGGAAACCAGCCCCGCATCGCGCAGGGTGGTGATGTGGCCGCCCTCGCAGGTGGCGATCCCGGCCGACTCCTGGCCGCGGTGCTGGAGCGAGAAGATGCCGAAGTAGGCGAAGCGCGCCACCTCGTGGCCGGGTGCAAATACCCCAAAAACGCCGCATTCGTCGTGCGGCCCATCGCGGTCAAGGAGCCGCTCGTCGGAAGTCAAAAGCGCGTTTTCCTCGCAGGATTGAGAGACGGGACGCGCAGGCGGACTGCCTACTCGCGCAGGGTAGCAGCGGTGGCCGACCCGCCTGGACGCTCGGCCGCCGCAAATGCGCGCTGGCTTGACAGTGGCGTTGCCGGCCCCCAGGATGGAGGCGTGTCTCGTCGCGGCAATCGGGGACTGCATGCGCATGTGCTCGCGGTTCTCACCTGCATGCTCGCGGGTCTCGTCTTCAGCTCCAGCGCACAGGCCGGGGGCGCCTCGCTGAAGGCGTGGGGCAACGACTACTACGGTCAGATCGGCGACGGCACCACGGGGGTGGCGGCGCAGCCGACCCCGGGGACCACCCAGGGGATCGCCACCGCCACCGAAGTCGCCGCCGGCGAGCACGTCCTCGCCCTGCTCGACAACGGCACGGTGATGTCCTGGGGCTTGGGCTTCTACGGTGGGCTCGGCGACGGCGGCACCGCCAACCGCACCCTGCCGGCGCCGGTGCCCGGCCTCGTCAACGTGGTCGCAGTCGCCGCGGGAAGCGACCACAGCCTCGCTCTGCTCGCTGACGGAACGGTGCTGTCCTGGGGCAGCAACTCCAGCGGGCAGCTCGGCAACGGCGACCCTGCAGGGCCGGGAAAATGCGGAACTACTTCCTGTCGCAAGAGTCCGGCGCCGATCCCTGGCCTCGCGAACGTGGTGGCGATCGGCGCCGCCCAGTCCGGGAGCCTCGCCCTGCTCGCCGACGGCACGGTGATGGCCTGGGGGGAGAACGGCGCCGGCGAGACCGGTGACGGCGTCGGCAGTGCGGGCGGCTGCGAATGCGTGCCCAGCCCGCGGCCTGTGCCCGGCATCTCCGGTGCGGTCGCGATCTCGGCCGGGACCCTCGGCGGCACCGCCCTGCTCGCCAACGGCATGGTCCTGGCCTGGGGGTTCAACGGCGACGGCGAGCTCGGCATCGGCACCACCACCGGTAACCCCGGCTGCGAGTGCCTTCCCCCGGTCACGGTCCCCGGCCTCGGTCCGGCTCGGGACATCGCCTCCGGCGGCCGCCACTCGGTGGCGCTGACCCAGGCCCCGATGGTCGCCGCCTGGGGGACCAACTTCGCCGGCGAGCTCGGGATCGGCGCCGCCACCGCAACCGAGTGCAGCTGCGTCCCTCGGCCGACCTTCTTACCGGCTCTGACCGCAGTGCGGGCGGTGCTGAGCAGCCAGTACAACAGCCTGTTCCTGCTCGACAGCGGCGTGGCGCTGACCGCCGGACTGGGGAAAGGCGGCCAGATCGGCGACGGCACGACGAATGACCGGCCCTCACCGACCCCGGTCAAAGGCGTCGCCGGAGCAAGCGGGATCGGTGGTGCCAGCAGCACGTACTTCGCCCTGATCGGGCCCTCGCGGACGCTCTCCGCCTCGCTCGCCGGGGCGGGGGCGGGGACAGTCGCCACCCGCGGCCTGGTCTGCCCACCCGCCTGCGGCGCCTCCTACCCCGAGGGCCAGGTCGAGATCCTCCGCGCCGAGCCCGCCGCCGCCTTCGCTGGCTGGACCGGCGCCTGCGCGGGCACCGGCCCCTGCCAGGTCCGCCTCGCCTCCGACCAGAGCGTCACCGCCACCTTCGGTCCGCCCAAGGGCACCGCGATTACCAAGGCGAAGATCGTCCGCAAGAAGAAAAAGGCGACCTTCTCCTTCGTCGCCCCGGGTGCGGTCACCGGTTTCCAGTGTCAGCTGGTCAAGCCGAAGCCGACGAAGAAAGCCAAAGGCAAAAGCGGCAAAGCCGGGGCCAGCGCCAAGGGCAAGAGGAAGAAAAAACAGCCGCCGAGATGGATCGCCTGCGCTTCCGGCAAGACCTTCAAGCACCTGAAGCCGGGCGCCTACACCTTCAGGGTGCGAGCGCTGAACAGCCTCGGCAGCGACGCGCGGCCCGCGCAGAAGAAGTTCAAGTTGAAGAAGCCGGGCAAGAAGCGCTCCGCGCCGCGCTGAGCCGCTCGCTAGGGAGCGTCGGCTGAGCCCTGGTCGGCTGCTTTGGCCGCCGCCGGGCTCTCCGCGTCGCTAGCGCTTTCCACCGCACCACCGAGACGCTCGCCGCTGTCGCTGTCGAAGAGATGCAGTTTCGCCGTGTCGGCCCAGAGCTGGGCCCTCTCGCCGCGCTTGACCTTGCTGGTCGGGTCGAGGCGGGCGACGACCTGCTCCATGCCCTCGCGCATGTTCTCGGCGCCGCGTTCCTCGACCAGCTCCGCGAGCTGGTCGGACTCGATGCTCTCGGCCTCGATGTGGAAGTAGGCGAAAAGGTCCGAACCCAGCGACTCGACCAGGTCGATCTCGGCCTCGAAGGCAATCCCGCGCTCGTCCTTGATGTCGCCGACCACCTCCGCGTCCTCGAAGTTCTCGGGCCGGATCCCCACGATCACAGAGCCCTCGTGGTCGCCCGCGCCGGCGGGAGCGTCGACCTCGCCGAACGGGAGCTTCAACCTGCCCGCCGAGATCTCCGCCGCGACGAAGTTCATCGCCGGCGAGCCGATGAAGCCGGCGACGAAGAGGTTCTTGGGCTCCTCGTAGAGCTCGGCCGGGGTGCCGACCTGCTGCAGGACACCCGCCCGCATCACCGCCACCCGGTCGCCGAGGGTCATCGCCTCGGTCTGGTCGTGGGTGACGTAGACGGTGGTCGTCCCCAGCTCCGACTGCAGCCGCGAGACCTCGGTCCGCATCTGCACCCGCAGCTTCGCGTCGAGGTTGGAGAGCGGCTCGTCCATCAGGAACGCTTTCGGGTCGCGCACGATCGCCCGCCCCATCGCCACCCGCTGGCGCTGGCCGCCGGAGAGGTTGACGGGGCGGCGGTCGAGGTGCTGGGTGAGGTCGAGCGTCTTCGCCGCTTCCTCGACCTTCTTGTCGATCTCGGCCTTGTCGACCTTGGCCAGCTTCAGCGCGAAGCCCATGTTCTCGCGCACGGTCATGTGCGGGTAGAGCGCGTAGTTCTGGAAGACCATGGCGATGTCGCGGTCCTTCGGCGAGCGGTCGTTGACCTGCTCGCCGCCGATCGTCAGCTCGCCGCTGGAGATGTCCTCGAGGCCGGCGATCATCCGCAGCGCCGTCGACTTGCCGCAGCCCGAGGGCCCGACCAGGATCATGAACTCGCCGTCCTCGATCGAGAGGTCCATCTCCTTGACGGCTTCGAAGCCGTCCGGGAAGACCTTGCTGACGTTGTCGAGGACTATCTCTGCCATTGCGTTAGCTCCTTTATCCCTTGACGGCGCCGGCGGTGAGCCCGGCGACGATTCGGCGCTGGAAGAAGAGGACGAAGAGGATGATCGGGACCGTGACCACCACCGCGGCGGCGGCGATCGATCCGGTCGGCTGGGTGAACGAGGACTCGCCCGTGAAGAAGGCGAGGGCGGCAGGAACGGTCCGCGAGGCGTCCGAGCTGGTCAGCGAGATCGCGAACAGGAAATCGTTCCAGGCGAAGATGAAGACGAGGATCGCGGCGGTGAACACACCCGGCGCCGCCAGCGGCACGATCACCTTGGTGAAGGCCTGGAAGGGGGAAGCTCCGTCGACCGCGGCCGCCTGCTCGAGGTCCCAGGGGATCTCGCGGAAGAAGGCGACGAGGACGTAGATCGCCAGCGGCAGGGAGAAGGTGAGGTAGGGGATGATCAGCCCGACCCAGGTGTCGTAGAGACCGAGCGAGCGCCACATGTCGAACAGCGGCCCGACGGTGGAGATCGGCGGGAACATCGCGATTGCCAGCGCCCCGGCCAGGATTAGTCGCTTGCCGGGGAATTCGAGCCGGGCGATCGCGTAGGCGGCGAAGCTGGCGAGCACGATCGAGATCACGGTCGTGATCAGGGCGATCCCGATCGAGTTGATCAGCGGCTTGATGAAGGGGCTGTCGTCGATCCCGCCTTCGAACAGGCTCTTGTAGTTGTCGAGCGAGAATTCGGAGGGGATGAAGCTCTGGTCGGTGATCGCGTCCGGCGGCTTCAGCGAGAGCGAGATCAGCCAGACCACCGGGATCAGGGCAAAGATCAGCACCACGACCAGGGCGATGCTCCAGTAGGCGTACTCGCGGGGAGCGTGCTTTTCCATCAGCCCGGCCTTCCTTCGTCCAGCTTGGCCCCGAAGCCCTTGACGAAGACGAACGCGATCAGGAAGACGCAGAGGAAGATCAGCACCGAGACGGCCGAGCCGAGCCCGAGGTTGAGGCGTGAGATCAGCTGGTTGTAGCCGAGGATCGAGACCGATTCGGTGTCCTGCGCACCGCGGGTCATGATGAAGATCGTGTCGAAGACGCGGAAGGCGTCGAGCGTGCGGAACAGCAGTGCGACCAGGATCGCCGGCTTCATCAAGGGCAGGGTGATCTTGGTGAAGCGCTGCCAGGCGCTCGCTCCGTCGACCTTCGCCGCCTCATAGAGGCCGCTGTCGATCGTCACCAGCCCGGCCAGCAGCAGCAGCGCCATGAACGGCGTCGTCTTCCAGACCTCGGCCATGATGATCACCGCGAAGGAGCTGAAGCGGCCGCCGAACCAGTCCATGTCTTCGCTGATCAGCGGCAGGTGGTTGACGAAGCCGGTGTCGGGCGCGAAGGCGAACTGCCAGGCGAAGGCGGCGACCACCGTGATGATCCCGTAGGGGATCAGGACCGAGGTGCGGATGATCCCGCGGCCGAAGATCGCCCGGTGCATGACCAGCGCGATCGCCATCCCCAGCACCAGCTCGATCGCGACCGTGGTCAGCATCACGAACACGGTGTTGAAGATGTCTTCCCACCAGAGCGGAGAGGTGAGGACGGAGACGTAGTTGTCGAGGCCGACGAAGCCGGACTCGTCGGGGAAGCGGAGGTCGATCTGCTGGACCGAGAGCGCGATCGCGTAGCCGATCGGGTAGGCGGTGACGGCCAGCATCGCCAGCACCGCCGGCGCGCAGAGCATCCAGGCGAGTTTGCGTTCGGAGCGGGTCTGCTTGTTTGCGGCCGGCTTCACAGCAGCCCTTCCCGCTTGACCGCGTCTTCGAGGTTCGACTTCAGTTCCTCGTAGACCGAGCTGGCGTCGTCGGGGTCGATCTTGTCGGGCGGGTGCAGGGTGCGCTGGACCGCCAGCGAGACGTCCTGGTAGGCCGGCGTGGTCGGCCGCGGGCCCGAGTCCTCGATCGATTCTTTGACCAGGTTGGCGAAGCCCGGGTAGGCCTTCTGCACCTCTTTGGTCGCGTAGAGGTCAGAGCGCGAGGGCGGCAGGCCGTCGAGTTCGACCGCGGTCTTCTGGCTTTTCTCGTCAGCAAGGCAGGCGGCCGCCTCGAAGGCGACGTCCTTGTTTTCCGAGAAGGAGCTGACCGCGAGGTTGAAACCACCCAGCGGCGGCTTGCTCGGGGTCCCGGCGACCACCTCGGGGAAGCGCGCGTAGCCCATGTTCTTGCCGATCTCCGGCGCTTCGGACTGGGCGCTCGCGTAGGCGAAGGTGTAGTTGGTCATGAAGGCCGATTCGCCGGCCTCGAAGCCGAGCCGGGCGGAGTCCTCGTCGGAGGTGGAGAGGTTGTTCGGCGCCGCCGAGGAGCTGGCGAGCCGACCCATCACCTCGAGCGCCGCTTCGGTCGGCTTCTGTTCGAGGTCGACCTCTTCGGGGCCGGAGAGGATTTCGGTGCCGGCGCTCTCGATCAGCGCGTTGGCCCAGACCATGAAGCCCTCGTAGCGGTTGGCCTGGACCTGGATCGTGCCGGCTTCCTTCAGCGCTTCGGCCTGTTCGATCATCTCGTCCCAGGTCTTCGGCGGCGCCTTCACCAGGTCTTTGCGGTACCAGAGCAGCTGCGTGTTGGTGTTGAACGGAGCCGCGAACAGCTTGCGCTCGAAGGACGCGGTCTCGATCACGTTGTCGAAGACGTTCTCGGTCACCTGGTTCTTTAGTGGCCCTTTCCACTCTTCGACCCAGCCGGCGTTGGCGAACTCACCGGTCCAGACCACGTCCATGCCGACGATGTCGATCGAGGAGTCCTCGGCCCCGAGCCGGCGGACCAGCTGTTCGCGCTGCTGACTGGCGTCGGTGGGGAGGAATTCCGGCGTGATCGTGTATTTGCCGTTCGATTCCTCCGAGCAGCGCTTCGAGGTTTCCTCGATCGTCCCGCCGGGTTGGATCGCGACGAAGAAGCTGAGCTTGCGCGGTCCCGAGCTATCGGAGCCGCTACCGCAGGCGCCGAGCACGCCGAGCGCCAGGGCCGAGGCCGCCAGGCAGGCGAGCGTCCTCGTCGCAGCGCGGTTTTTCATCTCGCGGCTCCCATGAAACGCAACTCCGCGGCCCTCCCGGGGGCTTTGCGAAGGTGCGTTTAAGTGATGCCCGGCAGCGGCGCTTCTAAACCGCTAGCCGCGACCGCGCAGCTTTACCGTCGCCGACGAGGCCGAGCTCCGGCCGGCAACGTCGGTCGCCGTTGCCTTCAATTTCAACTTCAGCGACCTGCTGCCGGCCAGCTCTGCGAGGGCGCCGCTGAGGCGTTTCGGAAAGGCCAGCTTGAAGCGGGCGAGGGCGCCGGGGGCAACCGTCTGCTGGGCGGCGGTGAGGGCCAGCGGTTTGCCCTGCCGAGCTTGACCGCGCCGCTCACCGTGACCGGGGCGGTGCCGGAGGCGCTGACCAGCAAGATCACGGCGTTCTGCTTGGTCACCGCGAAGGTGCCGAGGGTGATGCTCGGGCAGTCGAGCTGGGTCGCGGCACTCTGAGGGCAGCGATCCTGCGTCTCGTCGCCGTAGCCGTCGCCGTCGACGTCGGGCTCGATCGTGACGACCATCGCGACCCGGACCAGGACCGTGGCGGCGAACTGATGGCTCGAGCCGGTGCCGACGCTGCCTGGGAAGCCCCACGCTTTGTCCGCTTCGCTGGCGGTCAGACAGTAGAGGGTGTCGTTGATGACGGCGATCGGGCCGAAGCGGTCGCCGGCCTGAACCGGGATCCGGGTGGCGAAGGAGCCGGCGCCCACCGGGACAATCTCCTCGTTGCTCTCGCCGACCACCAGGAAGGTCCCGCCCACGCCGGTCGCGCGGAAGACCCCGAGGCGCTCGGGCACCGGTTGGGAGTACGCGGAGTTGACCTTCCAGCGGGTAACGACGCCGCCGACCGGCGCCGCCAGCGGCAACGAACTCGGCGTGGCGCGTGCCTCGGGGACGAGGCTGTAGGGGCCTTCGGCGACGTTGGCCGCGCAGTCGTCGCCGGCTTCGACCGCCGCCGACGCCGTCGCCGGGGCTGCCAGCGCCAGCACCCCGATCACGATGATCCCGCCCAACCTCCGCATCAAAGCCCCCTTCTCGACGACAGCGCCAGCCTAGTTCGCTAGCGCTTCGCGAGCAACCCGTCGAGCGCCTGACCGAGGCCGGCCACGGCGCTGTCCAGCGGCGCTCGGTCGGCGGCGGCGCGGGCGCGGATCAGTGCCCCCTCGATCGTCGAGACGACGAGGCCGGCGAAGGCGGCGGCGTCCTTGGCGGCGACCCCTTCGTCCCGCAGAGCGGCGGCGATCGGGGCTTCCCAGCTCGCGAAGGCGGCGGTCGCGGCGGCGGCCAGGGCCGGGTCTTCGGGGCGGGCCAGCGCCGCGGCGGCGACCGGGCAGCCGAGCCGCTCGGGATGGTCCTTGACCCGCCGCGCGAACATCCCCCCGAACATCGCCAGGGTCGCGGCGAGGCCGCGCTCCTCCAGCGAGCGCTCGATCGCGGCGCGGATCTCGATGCCCTCGACCTCGGCGGCCTCGACCGCGAGTTGGCTCTTGCCGCCCGGGAAGTGGTGGTAGATCGATCCGCGCGGGGCCTCACCGACCGCGGCCACGTCGCGCAGCTCCATGCCGGCGTAGCCCTTCTCGGCGAGCAGGCGCCGGGCGCCGTTCAGCAGCCGCTTGCGGCCGTCGCGGCGCTTCGGTTCGATCGCCTGCGCGTCGGCTACTCGCGTTATGCCCATGGACATAGTATATTCACCGGCGCCGATGTATGACCAGCGTCATAAAGGAGCGATAGCGGTCGCCTGCGCGGGCGCCTTCGTCGCCTTTCTCGACACGACGATCGTCAACATCGCTTTCCCCGACATCGCCGCCTCCTTCCCGGACGCGAGCCGCGGTCTGCTCTCCTGGGTCCTCGACGGCTACTTCGTGGTGATCGCGGCGCTGCTGGTCCCGGCCGGCGGACTGGCGGACCGCTTCGGCCACCGCCGCATCTTCATGCTCGGCATCGCCGGCTTCACCGCCGCCAGCCTGCTCTGCGCGGTCGCCCCGTCGCTGCCGATGCTGATCGCCTTCCGGGTCCTGCAGGGAGTGGGGGCGGCGCTGATCGTGCCGGCCTCGCTGGCGATCGTGCTCGACAGCTTCCCGGTCGAGCGCCGCTCGACCGGGGTCGGCCTCTGGGGCGCAGCCGCCGCGGCGGCTGCTGCGATCGGCCCGACCCTGGGCGGGGCCCTGGTCGAGCTCAGCGACTGGCGGCTGGTCTTCCTCGTCAACCTGCCGCTCGGCGCCGCGATCCTGCTCGCCGGCCGCAGTCGCCTGCCGGAGCCGAAGACGCTCGACAGCCGCCTGCCCGATCTGCCCGGCGCGGCGCTGCTCGCGCTCGCCTTGGCGGTGCTGACCCTCGGCATTGTCGAGGGCAACGACTGGGGTTGGGGATCGGCCGCGACCCTCGGCTGCTTCGCTGCCGCGGCGCTGCTGCTGGTTGCGGTGGTCGCGCGCAGCCGCACCCACCCACGCCCGATCGTCGAACCGGAGCTCTTCTCCCACCGCTCCTTCGCGCTCGGCAACCTCGGCACGATCCTCTTCGCCGCCGCCTTCTTCTCGCTGATCCTCGGCAACGTCCTCTTCCTCACCCAGATCTGGGGCTACACGGTGCTGGCGGCCGGGGCCGCGACCCTGCCCGGGCCGGCGATGTCGACCGTGGTGGCCGGGCCCGCCGGCCGCCTTGCCGACCGTTTCGGCCACCGCGCCGTGATCGTCCCCGGCACCATCGTCTTCGCGCTCGGGGTCTGGGTCCTGCGCTCGGCCGGCGCCGAGCCCGACTGGCTCGGCCTCTGGCTGCCCGGCGCCCTGCTCACCGGCGTCGGGATCGGGCTCGCCTTCCCGACCCTCGGGGCCGCCGCCGTCCGCGACGTCCCGGTCGACCGCTTCGCCACCGCCAGTGCCGTCAACGCCGCCTTCCGCCAGGTCGGCGCCGTGCTCGGCACCGCGCTGCTGGTCGCGATCGTCGGCGACCCCGGGTCGCTGTCGGCGGCACTAAGCGCCTCCGACAAGGGCTACCTGTTCGCGCTGATCGCCGCGCTCGCCTCAGGGGCGGCGGCGCTTGCGCTGCGGCGTCACTCCGATCCCGCGCTTAGCGATGAGGGTGAGGCGGCACTTTCTTACGCCCCGGCAGGGACCGTTCGAAGCTGAGCGTGCTGTGGCCGCCGGCGCTGTCGACCTGGATGTCGACGACGAGGTTCAGGTGTCGTTTGCGCGGCAGTTTCGCGAGCCGCTTGCGCACCTTTTTCGGCAGCTGCAGATATCCGCGCCCGACCTGACCCGCCGGGACCGCGGCGGTAACCGGCCCTGCGACCCGCTTGCCCTGGATCGAGCCGGTCAGCGTCGCCGTGGCGTCGCCGTTGGAGCTGAGGAAGACGGCAACCGTGTTGCCTTCGAGCCGCGTTTTGGTCACCTTCACGCTGGCTGCGCTGGGGGGCACCGGGCAGGCGCCGGTGTGGACCAAGGCGCTCTGCGGGCACTGGTCCTGGGTCTCGTCCCCGTAGCCGTCGCCGTCGGCGTCGGGCTCGACCACGGCAGCGAGCGATAGGAGCCGCTCCGTGCGGGTTTCAAACGGTTTCGCTTTGCCCCCGATGGGCACGTCGCCGAAGATGCCGACCGTGTTTCCGGCGGAGACGGTGCAGGCCGGGAACGATTTCGACGAGGTGACGCCGAAGCTGACTCCGGCGCCGACGGGGATGCGCGTCGGGAACTGGTGCGGTTTTTCCGCGACCAGCCCTGGGGCGCTCTCGGCGACGACTTCGTATTCGGCGCCGACCTGGCGGATCACCTTGAGGACCATGGTCCGTGGTTCGAGGAAGGGCGCCGACTGGACCTTCCACGAGGTGACGACGCCCGGGCTGACGGTCTTGAGCGCAACCGGAGGGGTGAGGCGGCTCAGCTGTACCGCCATCCCCGAGGAAGCGAGGCCACTGTCCGGGTCACACACGCCGCCGATCTCGTCCGCTGCGCCGCCCGGAACCGCCCCAAAGGCGGCGCATCCGATCAGCACTGCGAGCAAACCCGTTGCGAAACGCCTGGCCATGCGGCGGAAGACTAAACCGCTTCGGCGCGTCGGTCCAGCGAGCGCCAGGCGCTCTCGGCGTCGGCGAGGCCGACGATCAGGCTGCGGTCGCCGGCGGCGATCTCGATCTTGGTGCCACCGACCTCGCCGATCACGATCGCGCCGAGCTCGACCAGGGCGGCGCGGTTGCCGCTGAGCAAGAAGCCGCCGCTGCCCTCGCCGAAGAGCACCTCCTCCGGCGAGCAGCCGCGGTCGCGCAGCGGCTGCAGGTCGACTTGGACGCCGCGGCCGCCGGCGATCGCGGACTCGGCCAGGGCGCAGGCGAGGCCGCCGTCGCTGACGTCGTGGGCGGAGGAGACGCTGCCGGCGCGGACCGCGTCGCGGACGATCGCGCAGGCGGCGGCGACGGCCGTGAGGTCGGGCTGCGGCAGGCCCATCGCCAGCTCGCCGCGCTGCTTTGCCAGCTCGGAGCCGGCCAGGGTGGGGGCGAAGGGGCCGAGCAGGGCGATCGCGTCGCCGTCGCCGAGGAAGGCCGTGCCGGCGACCTCCTGCGGGTCGGGCAGCTCGCCGACCATCGAGACCACCGGGGTCGGGTAGATCGGGCCGTCGGGGCCCTCGTTGTAGAGGGAGACGTTGCCGCCGACGACGGGCACGCTGAGCGCGGTGCAGGCGTCGGCGAGGGCGCTGACCGAGCGCTCGAGCTGCCAAGCGGTGGTCGGCTTCTCCGGGTTGCCGAAGTTGAGGCAGTTGGTCAGGCCGAGCGGCTCGGCGCCGACGCAGGCGAGGTTCTGGGCGCACTCGAGCACCGCCTCGATCGTCCCCGCGTAGGGGTCGCAGGCGACGCGGCGGCCGTTGCCGTCGATCGAGACGGCGATCGCGCTCTCGGCCTCCGGCAGGTTGAGGACGGCGGCGTCGGCGCCCTCGGGCCGGCGGACCGTACGCGAGCCGACCACCGAGTCGTACTGCTCGAAGACCCAGCGCTTGGAGGCGATGCTCGGCGCCGCCAGCAGCGCCAGCAGCTCGTCCTCAGCGGCAATCCCGCTCTCCAGGGTCTGGCGGTTGCCGTAGATCCAGCCCTCCGGCGCGGCCGGCTCGAGGTCGTAGAGCGGGCAGCCGTCGACCAGCGCCGCGACCGGCATCTCGCCCACGACCTCATCGCCGCGGAGGATCCGGACCAGGCCGTTGTCGGTGACGACGCCGATCTCGGCCGAGCCGGTCTGCCACTTCTCGCAGATCTCCCGCACCTCCTCGACCCGGGCCGGCTCGACAACCGCCAGCATCCGCTCCTGCGACTCGGAAACCATGATCTCGAAGGGCTCCATGTCGACCTCGCGCAGCGGTACCCGGCCGACGTCGATGTCGATCCCGACCTCGCCGGCCGAGGCCATCTCGCCGGCCGAGGAGGTGAGCCCGGCGGCGCCGAGATCCTGCAGCGAGACCAGCAGCCCCTTCGCCAGCAGCTCCAGGCAGCACTCCAGGACCTTCGACTCCTCGAAGGGGTCGCCGACCTGAACCGTCGGCCGCTTCGCCTCGTCGCCCTCGCCGAGCTCGGCCGAGGCCAGGACGCTGGCGCCGCCGATCCCGTCGCGCCCCGTGGTCGCGCCCATCAGGACGACCGCGTTGCCGACGCCGGCGGCGGCGGCGCGGACCATGTCCTCGGTCTGCGCCAGGCCGATGCACATCGCGTTGACCAGGCAGTTGTGCTCGTAGGGCTCCTCGAAGTAGACCTCGCCGCCGACCGTCGCCACCCCGATCGAGTTGCCGTAGTGGCCGATCCCCCGCACGGCGCCGTCGAGCAGGTGGCGCGAGCGGACCGAGTCGAGCTCGCCGAAGCGGAGGCTGTCGAGGATCGCGATCGGGCGGGCGCCGATCGCGAAGACGTCGCGGAGGATGCCGCCGACCCCGGTCGCCGCCCCCTGGAACGGTTCGACCGCGCTCGGGTGGTTGTGCGACTCGACCTTGAAGGCAACCGCGTAGCCGTTGCCGACGTCGACGGCGCCGGCGTTCTCGCCCGGCCCCATCACCACCCGCTCGCCCTCGCTCGGCAGCTTGCCGAGCAGTTTGCGTGAGTGCTTGTAGGCGCAGTGCTCGGACCAGAGCAGGCTGAACATCGCCAGCTCGACGTCGTTGGGCTCGCGCCCGAGCTTCTCGACGATCAGCGCGTACTCGCTGTCGGTCAGCCCCAGCTCGCGGTATTTCGGCGTCGCCGCGCTCACGCCGCGAACTCCGCCAGCCGCTGGAAGACCTTGACCCCGTCCGTCGACCCGGTCAGCGGGTCGACCGCGTGCTCGGGGTGCGGCATCAGGCCGAGCACGTTGCCCCCCTCGTTGGTGACCCCGGCGATGTCGCGCAGCGATCCGTTCGGGTTCTGCCCCGGCGCGTAGCGGTAGGCGACCTGCCCGTTGGCCTCCAGCTGGTCGAGCATCGCCTCCGGCGCGTAATACCGCCCTTCCCCGTGCTTGGCCGGGATCGACAGCGGCCGACGGGCCGATTCCGGGCCTATATCTCCCGAAATCGGCCCATCGACCTCGAGCAGGTCGACTTGGCGGCAGACGAAGCGGAGGTTCTCGTTGCGCAGCAGGGCGCCGGGGAGCAGGCCGGCCTCGCAGAGGACCTGGAAGCCGTTGCAGATTCCGAGCACCGGCTTGCCGGCGGCGGCGTGCGCGGCCACCGCCTCCATCGCCGGTGAGAAGCGGGCGACGGCGCCGGCCCGCAGGTAGTCGCCGTAGGAGAAGCCGCCGGGGATGACGACGCCGTCGACGCCGCCGAGGTCGCGGTCGTCATGCCAGACCATCTGCGCCTCGCCGCTGGCGATCGTGCAGGCGAGCAGCGCGTCCCGCTCGTCACAGGAGCCTGGGAACTGGACGACGCCCCAGATCACAGGGTCTGGATCTCGTAGTCCTCGATCAAGGGGTTGGCGAGGAGCTTCTCGCAGAGCTCCGCCAGTCGCGCCGGGTCCTCGGCCTCGAGCTCGACCATGCGGCCGACCCGGACGTGCTCGACGCCCTCGAACCCGAGCGCCGGCAGCGCCCGCTCCACCGCCTTGCCCTGCGGGTCGAGGATGCCCTCCTTGGGGCGAATCAGGACCCTCGCCCTCGCCACTAGAAAGTGGTCTCCGTGATCCGCTCGAACGCCTCGACGTATTTGCCGCGCGTCTGCTCGACCACGTCGGCCGGCAGCTCCGGCGCCGGGGGGTTCTTGTCCCAGCCCTGAGCGCTGGCCCAGTCGCGGACGAACTGCTTGTCAAACGAGGGCGGCGTCTTGCCGGGCTCGTACGAATCGGCGGGCCAGAAGCGGGAGGAGTCGGGGGTTAGCACCTCGTCGCCGAGCACGACCTCGGCATCGGGGCTGCGGCCGAACTCGAACTTGGTGTCGGCGAGGATGATCCCGCGCTCGAGGGCGTGGATGGAGCCTCGCTGGTACACGTCGATCGAGACCCGCCGCAGCTCTTCCATCAGGCCGCGGTCGCCGACGATCTCGGCGGCGCGATCGAAGTCGACGTTCTCGTCGTGATCGCCGATCTCGGCCTTGGTCGCCGGCGTGAAGATCGGCTCCGGCAGCTTGTCCGACTCGACCAGGTTCGGCGGCAGCTCGATCCCGCAGACGGCGCCGGACTCCTTGTATTCCTTCCAGCCCGAGCCCGAGAGATAGCCGCGGACCACGCACTCGACAGGGTGCATCTGCAGCCGCCTGACCCGCATCGCCCGTCCCGAGACCTCCTCCGGCACGTCCTCGGAGATGAAGTGGTTGGGGACGATGCCCTCGGTCAGCCCGAACCAGAAGACCGACATCCGGTTCAGCACCTTGCCCTTGTCGGTGACCGGGGTCGGCATCACCACGTCGTAGATCGAGATCCGGTCGGAGGCGACCATCAGCAGGTCCTCGTCCCACTCGTAGATCTCGCGCACCTTCCCTGAGGAGTGAAGCTTGAGATCGCCGAGGGCAGTCATTGACCCGATGCTAACCATCCGAGAAGCGGGACAACGGTTACGCCGATCCCTGTCATCCTCAGAGGAATGCCGCTACCGCCAGAACCGAAGGGGGGCGCGCTCTCGCAGACGCTGCGATGGGCCTTCCGGCCGCTCCCCTTCATGGAGGACTGCCGGCAGAAGTACGGCGACTCCTTCAGCGTCCGTTTCCTCGGCTTCGAGCGACCGATGGTGCTGATCTCCGACCCAGCGGCGATCAAGGCTCTGTATAGAGAGCGCTCGCACGGGCTGCCCCCGGGCCGCAACATCCTGCTCGAACCGATCCTCGGCTCCGGCTCGCTGTTGATCCAGGAAGGCGCCGAGCACCTCTCGCGCCGCAAGCTGATGCTGCCGCCCTTCCACGGCGAGCGGATGCGCTCCTATGAGGCTGCGGTCGAGGAGATCGTCAGCGCTGAGATCGACTCCTGGCCGCTCGGGCGCGAGTTCGCGATTCACTCGCGGATGCAGGCGGTGACGTTGGAGGTGATCCTGCGAGTCGTCTTCGGGGTCAGCGAAGGGCCGCGGCTGGAGCGGCTGCGCTCGATGCTCGCCAACGTGCTGGAGGAAACCGCCTCGCCGCGGGCGCAGCTGGTCGGTCTGGCGACGCGTCGCTTCGGTGGCCGCGGACCCTGGGCACGGTTCGAGGGGGCGCTGCGCGAAGTCGACGAGCTGCTCTACGCCGAGATCGCCGAGCACCGCTCCAAGCCTGACCTCGCCGAGCGCGGCGACATCCTCTCGATGCTGATGCTCTCCGAGTTCGAGGACGGCGGCAGCATGGGCGACAAGGAGCTGCGCGACCAGCTGATGACCCTGCTGCTGGCCGGCCACGAGACGACCGCGACGGCGCTGGCCTGGACCTTCGACCTGCTGCTGCGCCACCGGGCGCCGATGCGGCGCCTGCGCGCCTCGCTGGAGGCGGGCGAGGACGACTACCTGCGGGCGACGATCTCCGAGTCGCTGCGACTGCGCCCGGTGATCCCCCTGGCCGGCCGCCGCCTCGCCACCGACCTCGTCGCCGATGGCCTCGAGCTGCCAGCTGGGACCGACGTGACGCCGGCGATCTGGCTCACCCACACGCGGGCCGACATCTATCCCGAGCCGTTCGCCTTCCAGCCCGAGCGCTTCCTCGAGAGCGCGCCGGAGACCTACGGCTGGATCCCGTTCGGCGGCGGCATCCGCCGCTGCATCGGCGCCTCCTTCGCCGAGTTCGAGCTGCGGATCGTCCTGCGCGAGGTGCTGACCCGCTGCGACCTGCGCAAGGCCAGCCCGAACGCGGAGAAGACCGGCCGCCGCAACATCACCCTCTCGCCCAAGGACGGCACCCCGGTCGTGGTCGAGGCCCGCCGCCCCGCCCGCGAACCTGTCGCGACCGCGGTCTAGGCACGAGGGTGTCCTAGCTGGGGGACTTGGCGGGCGAGAGCGGGTGCTCGTTGGCCCAGCGCGCGATCGTGCTGGAGCCGGAGATCACCTCGCCGCTGTCGAGCACGAGGATCGGCACCTCGTTGGTCCCGCTCAGCTTCTTGACCTCGGTGCGGTCGCCGCCGCGGTTGCCCCATGTCCAGGGCGCCATCCGATAGCCACCGACGGTCTTCAGCTCGTACTCATAGCCGGCCGCGTCGAGCGCCTTGCCGGCCTTGGCGCATGGGTGGGCGAAGCTCGGGCCGGTCTTCTTCTGTCCGCAGGTGTAGAGGACCACGCGAAGACCCTATCCCGAAACTAGTCCTGCAGTGCTTCGACCCGCGCGAAGATCTCCGGCAGGTGGGCCAGGTAGGCGCTGTAGTCGAAGACGGCGTCGAGGTCGAGCGGCGGCGTCTCGGCCGCTTCCAGCAGCTCGCGGAACTCGGTGCGGGTGTCCCAGGCGCGCTGGGCGTTCTCCTGAACGATCCGGTAGGCGTCATCGCGGGTCAGCCCGGACTCGACCAGGGCCGTCAGCGCCCGCTGGCTGAACAGGGCGCCGTGGGTGAGGCCGAGGTTCTCCTGCATCCGCCCGGCGTTGATCGTCATCCCCGCCGCGACCTTGGTCGCCAGGTCCTGCATGTAGTCGAGCAGGATCGTCGCGTCGGGCAGGATCACCCGCTCGGCGCCGGAGTGGGAGATGTCGCGCTCGTGCCAGAGGGCGACGTTCTCGACCCCGGCCTGGCCATAGCCGCGCAGCACCCGGGCCAGCCCGGTGATCCGCTCGGTGCGGATCGGGTTGCGCTTGTGCGGCATCGCCGAGGAGCCCTTCTGGCCGGCGGCGAAGGGCTCCTCGACCTCGCGCAGCTCGGTTTTCTGTAGGCCGCGGATCTCGGTCGCGAAGCGCTCCAGGCCGGCGCCGGCGATCGCTACTCCCGAGAGCAGAACGGCGTGGCGGTCGCGCGGGACGACCTGGGTGGCGACGTCCTCGCGCCCGAGCCCGAGCCGCTCCATCACCCGCGCCTCGACCGCGGGCGGGATCGAGGCGTAGGTGCCGACAGCGCCGGAGAGCTTGCCGAAGGCGAGGTGGGCGAAGGCGTCCTCGAGCCGGGTCAGGTTGCGGTCGGCCTCGAAGGCGAACCCGGCGAGGCGAAGGCCGAAGGTGGTCGGCTCGGCGTGGACGCCGTGGGTGCGGCCGACGCAGAGGGTGTCGCGGTGCTCGAGCGCCCGCTCGATCAGGGCGTCGCGGTAGGCGCGGGCGCCGGCGACGACGATCTCGCCGGCCCGGCGCAGTTGCAGCGCCAGCGCCGTGTCGAGCACGTCGGATGAGGTGAGCCCGTAGTGGATCCAGCGCCCGTGCTCGCCGACCGACGCGGCGACGACGTCGACGAAGGCGGCGACGTCGTGGTCGGTCACCCGCTCGCGCTCGTCGACCGCCTCGACCGTGAATGCCGCGTTGGCGCGCGCCTGCTCGGCGGCCTTGCGCGGGACCAGGCCCTCCTCGGCCCAGGCTTCGGTTGCCGCCAGCTCGACCTCGAGCCAGGTCTCCATCTTCGCCTGCGGCGTCCAGACCGCCCCGATCGCGGGGCGGGTGTAGCGGGGAATCACGCGTTGATTATCCGCGCGGCGAGGATGCCGGCGTTTTTGGCGCCGTCGATGGCGACGCAGGCGACCGGGATGCCGGGCGGCATCTGCACCGCCGAGAGCAGCGCGTCGAGCCCACCCAGCGACTTGCCGAGAATCGGCACTCCGATCACCGGCAGGTCGGTGTGGGCGGCGGCGACACCCGGCAGCGCCGCCGACATCCCGGCTCCGGCGATGATCACCCTCATCCCGCGCATGCGCGCGTTCATGCAGTACTCGCGAACCATCTCCGGGTCGCGGTGGGCGCTCATCACCCGCACCTCGCAGAGGATGCCGGCGTCTTTGAGTGCCGCCTCCGCCGGCAGCATCTTGTCCATGTCGTTCTTCGAGCCCATGATGATCCCGACCAGCGGCGTCTCGGCATCGATCTCCTCGATCTGCTCGAGCGTCTCGGTCTGGGTCGCCGGGACCGGTTCGGGAGCGAGGTCGGGCGGCGGCGTCGGGGTGGGGTCTGAGATCTCGGTCATCTTGCCTCTCTAGGTGGACTGGCTGGCTGTGCGCTCGACGGCGCGGGCGGCGATATCGGTGCGGATCTGCATCCCGTCGAAGCTGATCCGGCTGGCCGCATCGTACGCGCGATCGCGTGCCTCGGCAGGGCCGGCCCCGAGCGCGGTGACGTTGAGCACGCGGCCACCGGCGGTGACGATCTCACCGTCGCGCTCCGCCGTGCCGGCGTGGGTTATCTCGGCCAGCTCCGCCGCCTCGGCGAGGCCGTGGATCACGTCCCCCTTCGAGGAGCTCTCCGGGTAGCCGGCGGAGGCGAGAACCAAGGTCACGGCCCAGTCGGAATCGAACTCGGCGCGCGTCCCGGCCAGGCCGCCCGGCTCCCGGGCGGCGAGGAAGAGGTCGACGATGTCCGAGCGCATCCGCGGCAGCACCGCCTGCGTCTCCGGGTCGCCGAAGCGGGTGTTGAACTCGAGCACCTTTGGGCCGTCGGCGCCGATCATCAGGCCGGCGTAGAGGACACCGTGGAAGGGGCGGCCGCGGGCGGCCATCGCGGCGACGATCGGCCGGTGCACGCTGTCGACGATCGACTCGATCTGCCCGGCGTCGAACCCGGGCACCGGCGAGTAGCTGCCCATGCCACCGGTGTTCGGCCCGAGGTCGCCGTCGAAGATCCGCTTGTAGTCCTGGGCCGGCGCCAACGGCACCACGTTCTCGCCGTCGCAGAGCGCCAGCAGCGAGAGCTCCTCGCCCTCGAGGAACTCCTCGAGGACGACGGTGGTCGTACCGAAGCGCTGCTCGGTGAAGAAGACGTCGATCGCTGCGCGGGCCTGGGACTCCTCATCGCAGAGGATCACTCCCTTGCCGGCGGCGAGTCCGTCGGCCTTGAGCACGGTCGGGTACTCGACGCCGGCCAGGTGTGCGATTGCTTCCGAGTGGCTTCGCAGGAGCACGTGCGAGGCGGTTGGGACCCCCGCTTCACGCATCAGCTCCTTGGCAAACGCCTTTGAGCCCTCGAGCTCGGCGGCGGCGCGGCTGGGGCCGAAGGCGGCGATGCCCGCCTCCTCGAGCGCGTCGACGGCACCGGCGACCAGTGCGATCTCCGGCCCGATCACGGCGAGGTCGACCCGATGCTCACGGGCGGCGGCGACCAGTGACTCGACGTCGTCGGCCGCCACCTCGGGCAGGCAGGTCGCGTCGGCGGCGATGCCGGCGTTGCCGGGCGCGCAGAGGACCTCAGGCGCGTGGGCGGAGCGCCGCAGCGCCCGCACGATCGCGTGCTCGCGACCGCCGCCGCCGACTACGAGCGCCTTCAATGACCTGCCTTCAACAGACCCGCGTTCAACGAATCAAAGCGAGCCGGCCAGGTCCTCGGCCGGGATCGCGGTCAGGGTCTGCGAGGTCATCGTTCCGCGCGAGCCGAGCTCGACCGAGACCTTGGCCATCGTGCTGGCGTCGGGCGCCTCGACCACGGTGACGAAGTCGTACTGGCCGAGCGTCGCGTACTGGGCCACGACCCTGGCACCGATCTGCTCGACCTCCTTGTTGACCTCGGCCACGCGGCTGGGGTTGTTCTTCAGCGTCCGCACGCCCTCGGCGGTCAGATTGGTCAGCATCAAGTAAGTAGGCATCTCCCGCTCCCTCTTCGAAGTTGGGAAACACGATACCCGCGGGGGCGAATCTGAGACGGACTTGTTCGAGGGGGTTTGGCGAGAGGGGTTGGGGCGCCCCTTTCGCTTAACTTTTTTGTGGGACCGATGCGGCTTTACGCCCCGATGCGCTGAAGCAAAAAAGTGCAAGACGCTTCAGGGGCGCCCCAACCCTCCGTCGAGCCGCTCGAATCCTTCCTCAGATGGCCAAGGGGTCGGTCGCCTGTCTGCTGCCGAGTTGCCGATTAATTCCGTATAGCGAGAACAACTGGCAACTCGGCAGGGAGCTTGGGGAGTTCTAAAGCGGCCCGAGCCCTGGTCCATCTCTTAGAAGAGATTCCGGTCCTCGGTCGTCAGCTTCGAGACACCCTCACCCTCCTTACCGGCCCGAGCACCGGCGAGGAGTTAGTACCCGGTCGGGTGGCGCACTTCGAAGCCTTCGGGATACGGCGGCTCGTTGTGCCAGCGGGGGCCGGTTTCGCCGCCGTAGTTGCCGACGGTGTCGAAGCGCAGGCCGGCGACTTCCATGTAGACGTGGGTCGCGTTGGCGTAGATCGTGATCCACTTGCCGGGGCCGTCCTCGCCGTAGCCGGCGAGGGCGCCGGAGACGAGGGGAGTGTCGAGCAGGCCGGCGCCGTGGAGGGCATAGCTGACCGAGCCGGAGCAGTCGTAGCCGTAGGAGTACCAGGAGCCGTGGCCACCGCCCCAGACGTAGGGCGTGTGGGTGATCGAGTTGGCGGCGGCGATCACGGCTTTGACCGCCTCCGGGGCGCCGCGCGGGGCGCTTGCGAGCTTGCCCATCAGGACCGCCTGGGCGCCGGGGGTGACGAAGCCGCTCTCCAACGGCGCCAGCGCCCAGTCGGCGTAGCGGACCTTGCACTGGCCGGTCATCACAGCGGCCTGGCTCAGCACCTCCTGCACGTACCACTCGGCCTGGTTGTGGGAGAAGACGCCGGCCTCGATGCTGCCGCGAGACCAGATCAGGCGGGCCAGCGTCGCCGCCGAGTCGACCGGGTCCCCGTGGCTGATCCGGCCGTCCTCGTCGCCGTCGACCGCATATTTCTTCCACTCGCTCGCGTCGAGCCCGAGCGGACCCGTTTCCTGCAACCGCTTCTTGCCCATCCCGCGGCCGAAGTCGGACTCCAGGCGGGCGATTGCAGCAAGGGTCCAGACACCGCGCTTGCCGAGTTCGTAGCGGGCGGCCGCGCTCTCGAAGGCGCGCAGGTAGAGAGCCGGGATCTCTTTGCGCCAACCCTCGGCCGGCGTGCATTTGAAGACCTGGATCTTCGGCGTCAGGCTGGAGGCGGTGATGCCGGGCCCGCCGACTTCCTGGGCAAAGCAGGCCGCGTTGGCGAGCACGTCGGCGACGTACCAGTCGGCATGGTTGTAGGCGAAGATCGCGCCATAGACGTCGGCCGGCATCCCCGAGGCGCTGAGGTAGGAGGCGGCGGCGAAGATCGCGTCTTCAGGGTTGTTGGGATCGGCGACGCCGTCCTGGTTGGCGTCGACCCCGTAGGCCTCCCAGGTCGCCGGCATGAACTGCATCCAGCCGACCGCACCGGCGTAGGAGGGGCCGAGGTTCTGCCCGAATCCGGTCTCGATCTCGTTGATCCCCGCCAGCACCGCCGGGCCCTGCGGGCCGAGCCCGTAGGCGTTGGACGCGCGCTGGTAGATCGGGATCAGGACCGGCGGCACCCCGCTGGAGGCGCAGCTGGAGGTGGGGAAGGCCGGCAGCGTGATCGCGGCGCCGGGGTCGGTGGGGGTGGTGCCGCCGGATTCCTCGGCGGCTTCTTCTTCGCCCTGGTCGGGATCGGGTTCGGGGGTGCCGTCGCCGGCGTTGACGCCGCCGTTCGCACCCGGTTCATCGGCCTCCGCCTCACCTTCGCTCGGCGGCGCCAGCGTCGCCCCCTGCTCGAGCGGGCCGGGGGTGACCGTCGCTCCTTCTTTCGGTTCCTCGATAGCGGCGCCCGGAACGACGGTCGTTGCCGGCGTCTCCGCCCGGGCGACGGCGATCGGCAGCGAGAGCGCCACGGTCGCGATCGCGGCGGCAGCGGCGGTGCGGATCTTCTGGGCGAGTTCCATCTGCTTCAGCTCAGCCGAGCACGTTGGTGACGCGCCACTCGTTCTTCAGTTTTTCCATGTCGAGGCGCAGCTCACTGGTCAGGCCGACCCGCAGCAGCGAGACGCTGACCGTGTAGACGCCGCCGTGCGAGGGACCGGCGACGACGTTGACGACCTTCGCTTTCGGCACCTTGACGTTGGCGGGTAGCCGCGGCGGCCGTTTCAACAGGGACTTCGCCAGTTCGGTGGTGGCGGTGGCGGCGAAGGCCTTGCGCACCTTCGACTCCTCGCCGCCGGTCTCGTAGACGATGAAAGCGCCGGCGAAGTCCTTGGCAATGGCGATCGCCGCGGGACCGGCGGGCGGCCCGTCGACGCCGATCGCGGACTGGGTCGCGGAGGCGGCGGCGGAGTTGGAAGCCGCTGCGGGGGAGGGGTTCGACGAAGAGGAGGCGCCGGGGCCCGACCCGATCGTCGCCGTCGACGGGTCCGAGGTGGCCGGGGCGCTCTCGATCGGCCGCGCGGTCTCGAGCTTGGCGCCCTGCTCGCTCTTGCTCGCTTTGAAGACGGGGGCGGCGCCCTGGAGGGTCTCCTCAGACGCTTTCGTTCGCTCGACCTTGGGGCCCGGCACCGCGGGTGGCTCGGGAGCGACGGCAACCTGGTCGGAGACCGGTTCGCCACTGTCGCTGCCCCCACCGATGCTGAGCACGGCGGCGACGCCGACGGCGATCACGGCCACCGCGGCAACCGCCGCCATCGCCCGCGCCGGGGTGCCGAGATTGCCGCTGCGGTCCTGCAGCGGCCAGATCACGCCCCGGCGCAGAGCCCAGGCGAACGACTCGAAGCCGCGACCGATCAGGCCGAAGAAGCCCCGCAGCGCGTCGCCGCCACGCAGGAGGACCCAGTCCTCGAACCAGAAGGAAAGCTGCTCAGCGGCACGCGAGCGCCGGCTGCGCCGATGCTCATCGCGGTTGATCGGGGTTTTCGGACTATCCATTGCCGGGTTGAAGATTGGCCTTAAAGCTTAAGCCGAAACTCAAGCGTGGTCCCTTCGGATAGTTGTTTCGGCAGAAAGGCGCCCTTATATGAGCGTTGAAACCCCTAAACCGGGCTGCCGCTGCGCTCGTCGGCGCGCTCGAAGGACAGCTCGCCGCCGGCGGCGTCGACCCTGACCGTGTCCCCCTCGGCAAACTCGCCCTCCAGCAGCTTCAGGGCCAGCTTGTCGACCAGCTGTTTCTGGATCACCCGCTTCAGCGGCCGGGCGCCGTAGATCGGGTCGTAGCCGAGGTTGCCGAGCAGGGTGCGGGCGTCGTCGCTGAGCTCGATCTCGATCCCGCGCTCGTGCACACGGGCGACGAGCTGGTCGACCTGGAGCTCGACGATGCGGCCGATGTCGGCCTTCGAGAGTCGGTGGAAGATCACCGTGTCGTCGATCCGGTTGAGGAACTCGGGCTTGAAGGTCGCCGCCAACACCTCCTCGATCTGCTCGCGGATCTGCTCGTCGACCTGCTCGCCGACGATCCGGTCGGAGCCGACGTTGGAAGTCATGATCAGGACCGTGTTGGTGAAGCTGACGGTGCGGCCCTGACCGTCGGTGAGGCGGCCGTCGTCCATGATCTGCAGCAGCGTGTTGAAGACGTCGGGGTGGGCCTTCTCGATCTCGTCGAGCAGCACCACCGCATAGGGCCGGCGCCGGACCGCCTCGGTCAGCTGCCCACCCTCCTCATAACCGACGTAACCGGGGGGCGCGCCGACCAGGCGACTGACCGTGTGCTTCTCCATGTACTCGGACATGTCGAGTCGGACGATCGCCTGCTCGGAGTCGAACATGAACTCGGCCAGCGCCTTCGCCAGCTCGGTCTTGCCAACCCCGGTCGGGCCGAGGAAGAGGAAGGAGCCGATTGGCCGGTTCGGGTCCGAGAGCCCGGCCCGCGAGCGCCGCAGCGCGTTGGAGACGGCGGAGATCGCCTCTTCCTGGCCGATCACCCGGTCGTGCAGGCGCTCCTCCATCTGGATCAGCTTCTGCACCTCGCCCTCCATCAGGCGACTGACCGGGATCCCGGTCCATTTGCCGACGACCTCGGCGACGTCCTCCTCGGTCACCTCGTCGGAGAGCAGGGAGGTGCCGCCGGCGTGCAGCTCGGCGATCCGCGCCTCCCCCTCGGCCACGGTTTTCTCCAGCTCCGGGATGTCGCCGTAGCGCAGCTTCGCCGCCCGCTCGAGATCGGCGTCGCGCTCGGCCTGCTCGGCCTCCCGCACCGCTTGGTCGAGCTTTTCCTTGGCCGCGTTGATCGCATCGATGGCGTCCTTCTCGTTCTGCCAGCGGGCGTTCATCTCGTTGAAGCTCTCGCTCAGCTCGGCGACCTCGGCGTCGAGCGCCTCGAGCCGCGCCTTCGAGGCGTCGTCGGGCTCTTTGGCCAGCGCCGTGCGCTCGATTTCGAGCTGTTGCACGCGGCGTTTGACCTCGTCGATCTCGGTCGGCATCGAGTCGATCTCGATCTTCAGCCGCGAAGCCGCCTCGTCGATCAAATCGATCGCCTTGTCGGGCAGGAAGCGGTCGGCGATATAGCGCTCGGAGAGGGTCGCGGCGGCAACGATCGCGGCGTCGGTGATGCGGACGCCATGATGCTCTTCATAGCGCCCTTTGAGCCCGCGCAGGATCGCGATCGTGTCGCTCATGTCGGGCTCACCGACCAGCACCGGCTGGAAGCGCCGCTCCAGCGCCGCGTCCTTCTCGATGTGCTTGCGGTACTCGTCGAGGGTGGTGGCGCCGACCGCGCGCAGCTGGCCGCGGGCCAGCATCGGCTTCAGCAGATTGGCGGCGTCGACCGCGCCTTCGGCGGCGCCGGCGCCGACGATCGTGTGCAGCTCGTCGAGAAAGAGGACGATCTGCCCCTCGGCGTCCTGGACCTCTTTGAGCACCGCTTTCAGCCGCTCCTCGAACTCGCCCCTGTATTTGGAGCCGGCCAGCAGCGAGCCGATGTCGAGCGCGATCACGCGCCGGTCGCGCAGGCTCTCGGGGACGTCGCCGTCGATGATCCGCTGCGCCAGCCCCTCGACGATCGCGGTCTTGCCGACGCCCGGGTCCCCGATCAGCACCGGGTTGTTCTTGGTGCGGCGGGAGAGGACCTGGATCACGCGGCGGATCTCCTCGTCGCGGCCGATCACCGGGTCGAGCTTGCCGGCCTTCGCGTCGGCGGTCAGGTCACGCCCGAATTTCTCCAGTGCCTCCGCGGTCGCCTCCGGGTTCGGCGAGGTCACCTTCTGCGGGCGCACGTCGGTGATCGCCTGGTCGAGCGCGTCGCGGTCGGGGAGGAACTCGCCGAGCGTCGCGTCGGCGCTCAGCGCCAGCAGCATGTGGTCGGTGGAGATGTACTCATCGCCGCGCCGGCCCATCTCCTGCTCGGATTTGCGCAGGGTCTCCGCCAGGGCCGAGGACATCCGCGGCTCCTCCGCCGCGCCCCCGAGTTTCGGCAGCGTCGCGACGGCCTCGCTGGCCCGCGCCGCGATCGTCGCGGTGTCGGCGCCGACCCGCTGCAGGATCGGGACGACCAGTCCCTCGGGCTGGTCGAGCAGCGCGACGAGCAGGTGGGCGGGGGCGGCCTCGGGGTTGCGGTGGCCGCGCGCCAGCTCCAGCGCGGCTTGGACCGCTTCCTGGGACTTCACGGTGAATCGATCGGCCTGCATCAGTGCAACCGTCCTTCCCTCGTCGCTTCCAGCTCTTCGACCCGTTTTCGGGCCCGTCCCAGTTCCGCGCTCAGCTTCGCCACCCGCTCTTCGAGCCCGAGCACGGTCTCGACCCCGACCAGGTTCAGTCCCTGCGCGGTCATTTCCTGGATCCGCCGCAGCCGCTCGACGTCGCGCTGGGAGTACAGGCGGGTGTTCTTCGGCGAGCGCTTCGGTGCGATCAGCCCCCGCTGCTCGTACATGCGCAGCGTCTGCGGGTGCATCTCCGCCAGTTCTGCTGCGACCGAGATCATGAACACGCCCTGCTCCTCGTCGAATGTCGCCTTCACGCGGCGCCGGTAGGTGGCCATCAGGCAGCACCCGCCTTGCGCAGCAGGTCGGCTCGCGGATCGGTGCCGTTGAACGCCTCGGCCAGCTTCTCGGCCGCCTCGGCCTGGTCCTCGCTGAGCTCTTTGGGGACCTCGATCTCGAGCCGGTAGCGGATATCGCCGCGGCCCCTGCCTTTCGGCCGCGGTGGACCCTCGCCTTTGAGCCGCTGAATCGCTCCATGCCGGGTGCCCGGCGCGACCTTGATCTTCTTCGAGCCGCTGAGGGTCGGGACCTCGATCGTGCCGCCGCGCAGCGCCTCGGGGATCGAGATCGGCACCGTCACCTCGAGGTTGCCGTCGTCGAGCCGCTTGAAGACGGGGGAGGCAGCCACCCGGGTGGTCACGTAGAGGTCGCCCGCGGGGCCGCCGCGCGGCCCGGCCTCGCCCTTGCCGGCGAGCCGGATCCGGGTTCCGTCCTTGACTCCGGCGGGGACGTTGACTTTGTAGCGCCTGGTCTGCTGGGTGAGGCCGGAGCCGCCGCAGGTCGGGCAGGGGTCTTCGATGATCTGGCCGGCGCCGCCGCACTGCGGGCAGGGCTGGCTGATCGAGAAGAAGCCCTGGCTCTGGGCGTCGATGCCGCGGCCTTCGCAGCGCGGGCAGGTGACCGGGCTGGTGCCGGGTTTGGCACCGGAGCCGTGGCAGGTCTGGCACTGCTCGCCCTTGGCCACGGTGACGCTGATCTGATCGCCGTTGACGGCCTGGTCGAAGCTGAGCTGGACTTCGGTCTCGAGGTCGCGGCCGCGCACCGGTTCCGGGCGCCCTCGGCCGCCGCCGCGGTTGAAGACACCGCCGAGGATGTCGTTGAGGTCGATGCCGCCGAAGCCGGCGCCACCGCCCTGACCACCACCGCCCTGGCCGAACGGGTTGCCACCGCCGAAGCCGCCGAACTGCCCGCCCTGGTCGTACTCCTTGCGCTTCTCCGGGTCGGCGAGGACGTCGTGGGCGGCGGAGATCTCCTTGAACTTTTCCTCCGCGGCGGGATCGTCGGGGTTGCGATCAGGGTGGTACTGGCGCGCAAGTTTGCGGTACGCCTTCTTGATCTCCTCGTCGGAGGCGCCCTTCGAAACCCCAAGCGTCTTATAAAGCTCGTCTGCCACTTCGCTCCTATGCGCTGACGACCACCCGCGCGGGGCGGATCAGCTGCTCCTCGAATCGGTAGCCCTTCTGCATCACCTCGATGACGACGCCGGGCTCGGTTCCCTCGACGGGCATCGTCGAGAGCGCCTCGTGTTGGTTCGGGTCGAACTTCTCGCCCTTCGGGTCGACCTGCTCGATCCCGTGCCGCTTCAACGTCTCGCGCAGGCCGCGGAAGACGAGCAGGACGCCGTGCGCGAGACCGTCCTCGGAGTCACCCTCCGGATCGAGGCCGGCGGCCTCGATCGCCCGCTCGAGATCGTCGAGCACTGGCGCCACGTCGGCCGCCACCCCGACCTTGCCGCGAACCGCTGCAGCCTGGACCTCGGCAGCCATCCGCTTGCGGAAGTTCTCGAAGTCTGCCTGCGTCCGCTTGGCCAGTTCCAGGTACTCGTCTTTTTTAGCTTCGGCATCGGCGAGCAGCGCCTGGATGTCCTGCTCAACCTTGGAGCTGGCACCAGGGCCCTCACCCGATCCCGAAGGAGTCAGATTGCGATCGGGATCGGGCGAGGGCTGGGGTGAATCATGGCCCGGCATGTCCTCCGCTTCGCGTCCGGGCATGCCGGGGTTAGGTCGACCTTGCTCAGCCGTCACTTGCTCTCACCGTCGTCCTCGACGACCTCTGCGTCCACTACCTCCTCATCCTCGTTCGAGGAGGCGGAGTCGCCGTCGGCAGGCGCCTGCTCGGCGGAAGCCGCCGCGTAGATCTGCTCCGAGGCTTTGGTCATCGCCGTGTTCAGCGCCTCGGTCTTGGCGTTGACCTCCTCGAGGCTGCCGCTCTCGACCACCTCGCGCACGCCCTTGACCGCGGCCTCGACCTCGTCCTTGGTCGCCTGGTCGACTTTGTCGCCGGCATCGGCGATCGCTTTCTCGGCGCCGTAGGCGGCGTTCTCGGCGAGGTTGCGCGCCTCGGCCAGGTCACGCTGCTTTTTGTCCTCCTCGGCGTGGGACTCAGCGTCGGAGACCATGCCCTGGATCTCCTCGTCGGAGAGGCCGGAGCCGGATTTGATCTCGATCTTCTGCTCTTTGCCGGTGCCCTGGTCTTTGGCGGTGACGTTGATGATGCCGTTGGCGTCGATGTCGAAGGTGACCTCGATCTGCGGCATCCCGCGCGGCGCCGGGGGGATCCCGCTGAGCTGGAACTTGCCCAGGCTCTTGTTGCCGCTCGCCATCTCACGCTCGCCCTGGAGCACGTGGATCTCCACCGACGGCTGGTTGTCGTCGGCGGTCGAGAAGGTCTCCGACTTCTTCGTCGGGATCGTCGTGTTGCGCTCGATCAGCTTCGTCATCACGCCGCCTTTGGTCTCGATTCCCAGCGTCAGCGGGGTCACGTCCAGCAGCAGCACGTCCTTGACGTCACCGGCGAGCACTCCGGCCTGGATGCCGGCGCCGACGGCGACGACCTCGTCCGGGTTGACGCCCTGGTGGGGGTCCTTACCGGTCAGCTCTTTGACCCGATCGCGCACGGCGGGGTTGCGCGTCATGCCGCCGACCAGGACGACGTGGTCGATGCTGGCGTCGGCATCGTCGAGCGCCCGCTTGACCGGGCCGACGATCCGCTCCAGCAGGTCGCCGGTCAGCTCGTTCAGCTTCGAGCGGCTGAGCTTCAGGTCGAGGTGCTTGGGCTGACCCTCGACCGCGGTGATGAACGGCAGGTTGATCTGCGTCTCCTGCGTCGAGGAGAGCTCGATCTTCGCCTTCTCCGCGGCCTCGTAGAGGCGCTGCAGCGAGTTCTTGTCGGCCGCGAGGTCGACGCCCTGGTCGCGTTTGAACTCGGCGACCAGCCACTCGACGATCGCTTTGTCCCAGTTGTCGCCGCCCAAGTGGTTGTCACCGGCGGTCGACTTCACCTCGAAGACGCCGTCGCCGATTTCCAGCACGGAGACGTCGAAGGTGCCGCCGCCGAGGTCGAAGACGAGGATCGTCTGGTCGGCTTTCTCTTTGTCGAGCCCGTAGGCCAGCGCGGCCGCGGTCGGCTCGTTGATGATTCGTTTGACGTCGAGCCCGGCGATCTTGCCGGCGTCGGTGGTCGCCTGGCGCTGGTCGTCGTTGAAGTAGGCGGGGACGGTGATCACGGCGCTGTCGACCGTTTCGCCGAGCTTCGCTTCGGCGTCGGTTTTCAGCTTCTGCAGGATCATCGCGCTGATCTCCGGCGGGCTGTACTGCTTGCCGCGCACGTCGACGCGGACGTCGCCGTTGGGGCCAGCCTCGACCTTGTACGGGACGATCGTCTCCTCCTCTTTGACCTCCGCCTCCTTGCGGCCCATGAAGCGCTTGATCGAGAAGATCGTGTTCTCCGGATTCATCACCGCCTGTCGTTTGGCGACGGTGCCGACCAGGCGCTCACCGCCCTCGGTGAAGGCGACGACGGACGGGGTGGTGCGGCCGCCCTCCGCGTTCTCCAGGACGGTCGGCTCGCCGCCCTCCATCACTGCCACGCACGAGTTGGTCGTGCCGAGATCGATCCCGATCGTCTTTGCCACTTTCTACATACCTCCAGGGGTTTCGTTATCTAAGCCTAAGAAATCTAAGTGGGAGTATGGCAGATCGTCTGAAGATTGCAAGCAAAGAAAAGGCGCCACACGGGCGCCCTTTCCAGATTCGTCTGTCGCTCGAGCTAGCGCAGGATCAGCAGCGAGCTGAACAACCCGGCGTGGTCTGAGTCCCAGTAGCCGTTGTTCTTGACCTGCCCGGTGACTTCCGAGGAGACCAGCTTCACCTTTTTCGGCGCGTTGGTCATCACGTGGTCGACCGTGTGGTTGAACTCGGCCTTGCCGCCGCCGGTTTTGAGGTCGTAGGACGTTTCCAGGCAGCAGGTGCGTTTTTTCGTCGTCGCCCGCTCGCGGAAGCCGGCTTTCTTCAGCGCCTGGTAGGCCTGCCCGTCGCCCGGCTTCACTTCCGTCTTGATGTCGGAGTTGAAGTCGCCGACCAGGATCACCGGCAGCTTGCCGGTGGCCGGGCCGCCGGGGCCGACCAGCTCTTCGGCCTGCTGGGCGCGGATGCTTGGGTAGACCGTCTCGGGGTCGAACGCCTCGAGGTGGCTGTTGACGAACTTGAACTTCTTGCTGCCGCGGACCTTGGCTTCGACGCTGGTCCAGCCGCGGGTTACGGCCACTTCGGTGTTGCCGGCAACTTTGACCACCAGCGGGTTGATGAAGTTGGCGCCTTTCGGGTTCGAGGTGACGACGCCGTCGCCGACCCTGGCGAGGATCACGTCGCGCATCGTCAGGCGGCCGTTGACCTCGGTGTTGGCGAGGGCGATCGCCCCGGGAGGACCGTCGCCGGGGACGCCGTTGGCGTTGGCGGGGGCCTCGAAGTCGAACTCGTTCTGGACCATCACCGCCTTGTAGGTGGTGCCTTTCTTGTTCAGCTGCGCGAGCAGCAGCGCCAGGAAGTCGTACTTGACGGTTTCCGCCGACGGTTTGCCGGAGAGGATCGGGCCGACCGAGGGAGGAGCTTCACGCCACAGCGCGACCTCCTGCAGGCCGACGAGGTCGGGTTCCTCGGTGAGGATCTCCTTCGCGAGGCCCTTGGCGCGGACCGGGAAGTTGGTCGCTTCCACCTGGCGCACGATGCCGCCGTTGGCCTCGAAGAATGCCGACTGCGTGGGCGACGCGAGCGCCGGCCCCAGGTCCGCCCCGAGATAGAGGTTGCGGGTCATCACGTTGACGACCGTGCCTTTGTCTTTGGCGACCTTGGCCTGGGCGATGCCGGCGCAGGCCAAGCAGCCGAGGGCCGCGAGCACCAGCAAGAACGCGACCCGACGGGTCGGTGCGGTTAGGTGATTCAAAGTTCAACTCCTCCTGGTGGGTTCGGTTCCCTGCCGGCCCTGAGGGAAACCGTAACGCCTGGGTGAAGTTGCGGAGGAGGTTTAGCCCTCGCCGGCGGTGGTGGCGACGAAGGCGGCGACTTCTTTGGCCTGCTCTTCGTTGAGGATGCCACCGGGCATCCGCCCCGGGATGTCACCGTTGACGCCGTTTTCGACGGCGTTGAGGACGCGCCCTTCGGCCGATGCGATCGTGTCTTTGTCGCCGTTCGGCGGGCCGGCGGGCGCCAGCAGCTCGTCGAGGTCGGGGCCGTAGTTGCCGTCGGTCCCGGCCGCGTAGAGCGTGTGGCAGTTGCCGCAGTTGATCTTGAACAGCTCCTGGCCGCTCACGAGATTGGCCGGGACGTCCTGGGCGCCGTTCTTCGCGTCCCCCTTGCCGTTGAAAACGAGCCAGGGGATGAGGACGGCGAGGACGACGACGAGGCCGCCGAAGACGATGAAGGTGCGCTTGCTCATTTAGCGGCCGGGATACTAATGCCCGCCCCCCGGTTCTTGCGGTACCAGGGGCACATGCGCCGCAGCTCGCACTCGCCGCAGCGCGGTTTCGGGCGGCAGAGCGTGCGCCCGTGGCGAATCAGGTTCATGTGCAGCTCGTAGGCGTCGGCTGGATCGACGACGGCGAGCATCTCGTCGTGGGCGCGCTCGAAGGAGGCCTTTTCCGGGAACAGGCCGAGCCGGCCACCGACCCGGTGGACGTGGACGTCGACCGGGATCTCGGGGATGTCCCAGGTGAAGATGTAGACGCAGGCGGCGGTTTTGCGGCCGACTCCCGGCAGGCCCAGCAGGAACTCCATCGACTCTTCGCGCGGTGCCGTCTCGATCCAGCCGAGGTCGAGCGGGTCGCCGAGGCGCTCGAGGATCGCCTGGATCCGCGGCGCCTTCTGCTTGGCGAGGCCGCCTGGCCGGATCGCCTCCTCGAGCTCGCCCAGCGGCGCGTCGCGGACCTCCTCCCAGGTGGGGAAGCGCTCACGCAGGGCGGCGAAGGAGCGGTCGCGGTTGCGGTCGTTGGTGTGCTGGGAGAGCACGGTCTTAATCAGCTCGGCGATCGGCTGTCCATGCGGCTCGTTTACCGGCCGCCCGTACATCTCCCTGAGCCGGTCGCGAATCGCCCGCACCCGCCTCTTGTCCGGCCGCTTCCAAGCCACGGGGAAGACCCTAGGGCGGGGGAGGGACGGGCACCCTCTCCCGGAGACCGTCCGGCCGGCAGTCGAGCCGGCTTCGTATCGGTTCCGCTCCCAGAGTCTCCCGGAGAGGGTGCCCGTCCCTCCCGGCGTAAGGTTCATCCCATGCCGGGGGGCGTGGAAGAGAGGCGGGTGCAGGTCGACGGCGTCGAAGTTTTCTATCGCCGGGTCGAGGGCGAGGGGACGCCGGTGGTCTATTGCCATGGCAACCCGACCCATGGAGAGGATTGGCTGCCGTTCCTGCAGCGGGGCGGTCCGGCGATCGCGATCGACATGCCCGGCTGGGGACGCTCCGAGCGGCCCGATCGCGCCGGGTTCGACTACTCGATGTATGGGCTCGCGGCCTTCCTCGAGGGCTGCCTCGACGAGCTTGGCGTCGGCAGGCGCAAGCTGGTGATCCACGACTGGGGCGGGCTGGCGCTGATCGGCGCCCAGCGGCGCCCCGACCTGGTCGAGCGCCTGGTCGTGATCAACGCGGTGCCGTTGCTGGCCGGGTATCGCTGGCACTGGATCGCCCAGCTCTGGCGTCGCCGGCTGCTCGGCGAGCTCCTCAACGCGACCACGACCAGGTCCTCGCTGGCGCTACTGCTGCGTCAGGCCAGCGGCGAGCGCAGCGCGATGCCGCCCGAGTTCGTCGACCTGATCTGGAGCCACTGGGACGCCGACACCCATGCCGCGGTGCTCGCCCTCTACCGCGGCGCCGACGAGGACGAACTCGAGGTCGCCGGGCGTGACCTCGGCCGGCTCGCCTGCCCGGCGCTGGTCCTCTGGGGCGATCGCGACCCCTATCTCCCGCTTCGCTTCGGGGCGGCTTACGCCCATGCCCTCCCGGGCGCCGCGCTCGAGGTCGCCCGCGGGGCCGGTCACTGGCCCTGGATCGACGATCCGCGCCTGATCGATCGCGTCGTCGAGTTCCTCGCGCAGCCCACAGCCGCGAATTCGCCGCGTCTTCGTGCTGAGTAACGCGCGGATTACAATTGTCTGTCCGTGTCGCGCGCCTTCTCCAGCGTTACCGCCAGGCTGCCCAAGGGTTGGGGCGACCTCGGGCGCCAAATTCTGATCCTGGTCGGCGTCGACCTCGCCTACACCGCGGTGCGCGGGATCGCCGACGGCGAGAAATCGATCGCGATGGCACACGGCCAGCAGGTGATCGACTTTCAGCAGAGCCTGCACCTGCTCTTCGAGCCCGACGTCCAGGCCTTCTTCCTGCCGGCGCAGTGGGTGATCGACCTCGCCAACCAGCTCTATCTCAACGCCCAGTTCTCGATCGCGCTCGGCTTTCTCGTCTGGCTCTACTTCTTCCGCAACGACTCCTACAACTTCGTGCGCAACATGTTCGTCGTCTCGATGGGCCTGGCGCTGGTCGGCTACACGCTCTATCCGACCGCGCCGCCGCGGATGTTTCCCGAGTACGGCTTCGTCGACACGATCAACGAATTCTCCGGCGTTAACCACGACTCGGCCCTCGCCAAGGCCTTCATCAACCCCTACGCCGCGATCCCCAGCATGCACTGCGCCTTCGCGGTGATGATCGGCGGCACCGGGGCGCTGGTCTGCCGCCACTGGTGGTCGCGCGCATTTTGGGCGTCCTGGCCGGTGTTGATCCTCTGGGTCGTGATCGTCACCGGCAACCACTACTGGATCGACGCCGTGCTCGGCTGGGGCGTGGCCCTGACCGCTGCCGTCGTCGCCCAGCGCCTGGCCCATGCCCGGCCCGAGGTCTGGTCCTTCCAGGCCGCGCGCAAGCGACGAGCGCCGCAAGAGGCCGAAGCCTAGATGTCCCCTTCGGCCCCGCCGCGGGCACCGCAGGGACGCCGCGGCTCCGGCGCCCGTAACGGCCAGGAGCTGCGCTCTTATGCTCGCGATCGGCTGATCGAGTCGCGGCTGACCCCGAACGCGATCTCGATGGTCGGCCTGGCCGGCAACCTGGTCGCCGCCGCCCTGGTCACCCAGGACCTCTTCTTCCTCGCCGGGGTCGCCTTCATCCTCGGCTCGGTGATGGACACGCTCGATGGCCGCTACTCGCGGATGTCGGGCAAGGGGACGCTGTTCGGCGCCTTCCTCGACTCGACCCTCGACCGGGTCGAGGAGGGAATCGTGCTCGCCGCGGTCGCCGGCTACTTCGCCGCCCAGGGCGAAGACTTCGCGGCGGCGATGTGCGTGGTCGCCGTGCTCGGCTCGCTGATGGTCTCCTACACGCGGGCTCGGGCCGAGGCGCTCGGGGTCGAGTGCAAGGTCGGTTTGGCGACGCGCCCGGTCAGGGTGGTGCTACTTTCGATCGGGTTGATCTTTGCCAAGGGCGCCGGGATCGGAGATTTCGAACTCCTGGCGCCGTCGATATATCTGCTCGCCGCCCTGACCATCTTCACGGTCTTCCAGCGGGTCTGGCATGTGAGAAACGAGCTTTCCGGTGCCGAAGTGGCCGTCGCCGAGCACGACGACGGCGAGGAAAGCCTGTAACCAGCAAGGGCGCCGGGTGTGTTCACCCACTCAGCGCGATCCCAGGAGGACTTCGATTTCATGAGTGAGAGCAACGGAGTAAACGGCAGCACGAACGGCGTCGGCCGCAGCGACGAGAAGGTCCGCGTCGCGATCGTCGGCGTCGGCAACTGCGCCAACTCCTTCATCCAGGGCGTCCAGTACTACAAGGACGCGGACCCGGCGGAGGAAGTTCCCGGTTTGATGCACGTCGAACTCGGCGGCTATCACGTCCGTGACGTGGAGTTCGTCGCCGCCTTCGACATCGACACGGAGAAGGTCGGCAAAGACCTCTCCGAGGCGATCTGGTCGGGCCAGAACGACACGATCAAGTTCGCCGACGTCGACCCGATCGGGGTCACCGTCCAGCGCGGGATGACCCACGACGGGCTCGGCAAGTACCTCAAACAGAAGATCACCAAAGCGCCGGGCGAAACCGCCGACGTGGTCGGGATCCTCAAGGAGACCAAGGCCGACGTCCTCGTCTGTTACCTGCCGGTCGGCTCCGAGGAGGCGACCAAGTGGTACGTCGAGCAGGCGCTCAAGGCCGGGGTCGGCTTCGTCAACTGCCTCCCCGTCTTCATCGCCCGCGAGGACTACTGGGACAAGCGCTTCGAGGAGGCCGGACTGCCGATCATCGGCGACGACATCAAGTCCCAGGTCGGGGCGACGATCGTCCATCGCCAGCTCGCCCGCCTGTTCCACGATCGCGGCGTCCGCCTGGAGCGGACCAGCCAGCTCAATGTCGGCGGCAACATGGACTTCTTCAACATGCTCGAGCGCGAGCGCCTCGACTCGAAGAAGATCTCGAAGACCAACGCGGTCACCTCGATCATGGGCCATGAGCTCGACCCCGACAACGTCCACGTCGGCCCCTCGGACTATGTGCCGTGGCTGACCGACCGCAAGTGGGCCCACATCCGCCTCGAGGGCAAAGCTTTCGGTGACGTGCCGCTGACCGCCGAGCTGAAGCTCGAGGTCTGGGACTCGCCGAACTCCGCCGGCGTCGTCATCGACGCCGTGCGGCTGATCAAGCTGGCCCTCAACAACGGCATCTCCGGCCAGCTCGACGGCCCTTCCAGCTACCTGATGAAGTCGCCGCACAGCCAGCGGCCCGACGACGAGGCGCGCGAGCACACCGAGGAGTTCATCGCCGCCAACAAGCGCGGCAAGGCGCCGGCGGTCGAGTCAGCCGACGCGCCCAGCACCACCCAGGCCTAAGCGGCCAACCTTCGTCAAGCGGGAGCCCGCCGGTCGCGGCGGGCTCCTATGCTTGGCTCTTGGCTTCGACCGTGTCTTCCGCCCCGCTCTCGATCGCCCAGGTGGCCCCGACCAAGCGGGGAGTCGAGAGCCCGGTCAACCGCTTCGTCGAGGCGGTCTCGGCCGAGCTCGAGCGCCGCGGCCACGAGGTCTTGCGGATCACCACCGGCGATCCGGTCAGGCGGCTGCTGGGCAAGAAAAGCGCCCGCTCGCTGGACATCGTCCACGTGCACGAGCCGTTCGCGCCGAGCATCTCCTCGGCCGCTCTCCGCCACTCCTACGCGCTCAACGTCGCTACCTTCCACGCGCCGCAGGAGCGGGTGCTCTCGACCCAGGTGGCGCGGCCGCTGGTCGAGATCTTCTTCGGCCGGATCGACGCCCGCACCGTCACCAGCGCCGCCACCGCCGAGCTGCTCGGTCGCTACTTCCCCGCCAACTACGACCTGGTCGAGCCGGCCGGGGACGGGCGCGACTGGGCCGCGGTCACCGACGAGCTGGAAGCGCTCTACCGGGGCTTGGTCGCCCGGCGCCATCCTGAGGGCGGCGACCCGGAGCTGCGCGAGCGGATCTCCACCCGGCCGCTGATCGAGGTCGACCTGCACATGCACACCGACCATTCCGGCGACTGCGCCACCCCGGTCGAGGTGCTGCTGCAGACCGCCCGCGACCGCGGCCTCGGCGCGATCGCGATCACGGACCACAACGAGGTCTCCGGGGCGCTGGAGGCGCGCGAGATCGCCAAGGGCTTCGACGACCTCGAGGTGATCGTCGCCGAGGAGGTGAAGACCGCCGAGCAGGGCGAGGTGATCGGCCTCTTCCTCGAGGAGAAGATCCCGAAGGGGCTGACGATGGCGGAAACGATCGCGGCGATCCGCGAGCAGGGTGGGCTGGTCTACGTCCCGCACCCGTTCGACCGCTTCCACTCGGTCCCCGACTACGAGCACCTGCTCGACATCGTCGAGGAGATCGACATCCTCGAGGTCTTCAACCCGCGGGTCGCGGTGACCGCCTTCAACGAGGAGGCGGTGCGGTTCGCCAACAAGTACCGGATCGTGCCGGGGGCGGGCTCCGACAGTCACGTCGCCCAGGGGCTCGGCAGCGTGCGGGTGCGAATCCACGACTTCGACGGTCCCGCCGAGTTCCTCGAGGCGATGCGGGACGCCGACATCACCCGCAAGCACAAGAACCTGGTCTACGTGCAGACGCTGAAGCTGCTGCAGACGGCGGGTCGGCCGAAGGCGCCGAAACGGCGCGTCCCCGACGCCAAACCGGCGCGCGGAGGCAAGCCCCGCAAACGGCGCTCGGCGAGCAAGAGCTGATGCAGGGGCCCGGCGGCAAAGGAGCGGCGCCCGGCCCGTCAAAGGAGTCTCGGCAGATGCGAGGCACCGACGACGAGATCCGCGAGAAGTACCTGGAGCGCGCGATTCGCGAGCTCAACCAGATGAGCCGCGAGGTGCAGGAGTGCTCGCACTGCCCGCGCGGCAAGCTGATGCCGGTGCTCGGCTCCGGCCACCCGCAGGCCGACGTCTTCATGGTCAAGCAGGCGCCGATGACCTCGGAGATCGAGGAGGGCGTCGCCTTCTACGGTCGCGCCGGCAACGCGATGATGAAAAGCTTCAAGCGCCTCGGGATCGACCCCCTCGTCGTCTACGGCACGCTCTGCTGCAAATGCCCGATTGCCGAGCCCGACCTGGCGCCGCAGGAGTGCGTCGCCCGCCTCGCCGAGGAGCTGGCGATCGTGCAGCCGAAGATCGTCGTCGTCATGGGCGAACCGGCCCTGCGCATCCTCAACGGCCTGCAGGTCCCGCTCTCGCGTCCGATCGAGCAGCGCGAGGGCGAGATCCAGGCCTTCACCCCCACCGTCGACGCCCTCTACGTCCCCGACATCGACGACTCGCTCGACGAGGAGGGCGCCAAGCAGCGCTTCTGGCGTGCCTTCCGCATGTTGGGAACCTGGTACGAGGACCTACCGCCGTACTGACGGGCGCCGCTCGCAGCCGCACCTGCGGTTGACGCGTCTGGCGCGGCGCGCTGCTTGGCCAGCCGCGCCCCCGCAGGCACGTCTGCTTCGCGTCGACCGTCAGTCCGGCGACCACCCGGGCGATCATCAACTCGTGGTTCCTTAGCGGCCTATGGGGCCGGAAAGGAACCACGCGATGCGGCAGTCGCTAGGGGCCGCTGGCTTCGACCCGGGCGCGCTCGGCGGTGATGTCGGCGGTGCTCTTGGGGGAGAGGAAGCGGTCGATCGCGGCGAGGGCGACGGCGGAGACGACGAAGGTGAGGTGGATCACCGTCTGCCAGAGCATCGTTTCCGAGGAGGTGTTGGCGGCGTTGATGAAGGTCTGCAGGAGGTGGATCGAGGAGATGCCGACGATCGCCATCGCCAGCTTCACCTTCAGCACGTTGGCGTTGACGTGGGAGAGCCACTCGGGCTGGTCTGGGTGGTTCTTGAGGTTGATCCGGGAGACGAAGGTCTCGTAGCCGCCGATGATCACCATGATCAGGAGGTTGGCGATCATCACCACGTCGACCAGGCCGAGGACGAGCAGCATCACGTCGTTCTCGCTGAGGTGGCCGACGTCGGTGACCAGGTGCCAGAGCTCCTGCATGAAGCGCCAGACGTAGACGCCCTGGGCGGCGATCAGCCCGAGGTAGAGCGGCGCCTGCAGCCAGCGGCTGAGGAAGATGGTGGTGCCGGCGTAGCGGGCCAGCGGGCGGTCGATCGGGGGACTGTCGGCGCTCAAGGGCGGCGCACTCTAACCGCTTTCCTTTAGGGAACCCTAAGCGGGCGGCGCCGCGGCCTCGGCGACGGCGCTCATCGCCTCGACCTTGGCGCTGGCGAGGCCGCGGACGACGATCGTGTCGAGCGCGGTGTAGGCGGCGAGCTGGCGCTGGGCGTCCTCCGCGTCGGCGGCGGCGACGCCGACCGTGCCCTCGGGCTCGCCGAGGCGGTCGAAGTGGTCGCGGTAGCCCTTGTGCAGGTCGCGGTAGAAGGACTCCTCCTTGGCCAGGCGCTCGGCGGCGTCGGGGCCGACTGCGGTGCGCACGTAGCCGAAGACCGGTGGCGTCTCGACGCCCGCCTCGGCGGCGCCGGCCTCGACCTTGGCGCGGGCGCCGGCGGCGAACTCCGGAGTCATCCAGTTGAAGAAGGCGCCGTCGTAGGAGGCGCCGGCGAGGGCGCACATCTTCGGGCCCATCGCGGCCAGGACCAGGCGGACGCCGGGCAGGGCCCCGCGCAGGACCGGCAGCGCCTCGCGCATCGTCGTCAGCGGCTTCTTCGAGAAGCCGGCGCCGACCCCGAGCCAGAGCCTGGCCGGGTCGACCCCGAACTCGGCGAGGTCGGCGGCGATCTGCTGCGGCGGGGTGCGGTCGATCGCGATCACGCCGACCCCGAGCTCCAGCGCCGGCGCCGCGGCGGCGAACTCAGCCAGCGTTCCCAGCCCCTTGGCGCCGGGGTGGTCGTTGGACCAGACCGACCCGTAGCCGAGCTCCGCGCAGCGGGCGGCGAGCGGGCGCGCGACCTCGGGATCGAGCCCGGCGGCGACGCCGAAGGCGCGGCCCATCAGGCGGCCACCTTCCCGCCGGCTTTCTCGCCCGTCTTCTCGAACAGGGCCACGCACTCGATGTGCGGGGTCTGGGGAAACATGTCGACCGGCCTCACCCGGCTCAGCCTATAACCGGCCTCGACCAGCTGGGCCGCGTTGGGCGCCAGCGTGGTCGGGTTGCAGGAGACGTAGACGATCTTCTTCGCCTCGCACTCGAGCAGCCGGCGGACGATTTTCTGCGAGAGCCCGGCCCGCGGCGGGTCGATCACGACGACGTCGGCCTTGCCCGCCTGGACCAGCAGCGGCCGCACCCCCGTGCGCGCGTTGGCGGCGAGGAAGTGCGCGTTCTCGATCCCGTTTGCCTTGGCGTTGCGCTCGGCGTCTTCGATCGCCTCGGGGACGATCTCCAGCCCCCAGACCTCACCCGCCTGCGCGGCCAGGGTCAGCCCGATCGTGCCGATCCCGCAGAAGAGGTCGAAGACGCGCTCTGAGCCGGTCAGCCCGGCGAACTCGGCGACGACGCCGTAGAGGCGCTCCGCCATCTCCGTGTTGGTCTGGAAGAAGGCGCCGTGGGACATCTCCAGCTTCAGCCCACACAGCTCCTCGCGCAGCCGCTCCTCGCCGAGCACCCCGGTCGGGCCGTCGGTGCCGCCGCTCTCGCCCTCGATCGTCGTGTGCAGGTCGACCGGTGGTTTGGGCAAGTGGGCGGGGGAGGTGACGAGGCGGGTCTGGATCTGGTCCGTGCGCCGGCCCTCGCGGACGACGAGGTTGCGCAGGGTGCCCTTGTGGGAGCGGCTGTCGTAGGCCTTGATCGATTCCAGCTGCGCCCAGTCGCGGACGGCGTTGCGGGCCTTGTTGCCGGCCGCGGAGGCGAGGTGGCAGTCGTCGACGTCGACGATCAGGTCCCAGCGGCCGCGGGCGTGGAAGCCGAGCGTCGGCTGGTCGCCGTCTTCGCCGAAGGAGTACTCGAGCTTGTTGCGGTAGCGCCACTGCTCGGTGGCCGCGACGATCGGCTCCAGCTCGAAGCCCTCGAGCTCGCCGATCCGCCGTAGCGCCTCGCCGACCTGGTCGCTCTTGTGCTCGAGCTGGCGCTCGTAGGCGAGGCCCTGCCAGGGGGCGCCGGGGCAGGGCTCGCCGCCGTGCACGCAGACGTCGGCGACGCGGTCGGGGCTCGGCGCCAGCAGCTCGACCGAGCGTGCCTCGGCGAAGCGCTTCTTCGCTTTCGTGACCTCGGCGCGCACGCGGTCGCCCGGCAGCGCCCCCGCAACGAAGACGACCAGGCCTTCGGTGCGGGCGACGCCGCGGCCGCCGTAGGCGAGCGATTCGATCTCCACCTCGAGCAGCTCGCCCCGTTTTGGACGGCGAGCCGCCGGCTTCTGGCCGCTGGCCGCCTCCATCGCCTTAACCGAGTTTTTTCCGCGCTCGTCGCGCTGCCTGCGTCGCCTGTTTGCGCACCGGCTCGGCGCGGCCGCCGACCTCTTTGCGCGCCTGTTTGACCAGCCGTTCGAGCTCGCCGAGCAGGGAGTCGGTCTGTTTGCGCCCGCGCTTGACCATTTCGCCGAGCAGGTTCTCGGCGTCGCCGCGGGTCATCCGGCCGCGCTGGACGGCGTCATCGACGATCTCCTGGATGCGATCGCGGCTGAGCGTGACGCTCTGCTCGAGGCTCTCGCGGAACTGAGCGACGCTCTTGTCGAGGCCGGTCGTCGCCTTCGTGCTCGCCGCTTTTTTCGCAGCGGGTTTCGGCGCGGCTTTTTTGGCGCCGGAAGTTTTTTTCGCCGAAGCTTTCGCTGAGGTTTTCGGTTTCGTCGCTTTCGCTTTGGCCTTTGGTTTCGCCTTGGCTTTCGCTTTCGGTTTCGCTTTGCTTTTCGGCGCCGCGTTTCCTTTGCTCTGATTGCTGGCTGCTTTTTTCTCTGCCATCTCGACCTGCCTCCAGACTGGTGTTTTCCCCGGGTGTGCTTCGACTATCTCAAGTCTGGAGCGCTGGCGGCTCGGCGACGCCGAATCTGGCCTCGACCGGCGCGTGGTCGGAGAGCCGCAGGGCGCGGCCGTCGAGCGGCAGCTCGCGCCGCTCCGGCGCCCAGGCGGTCGGCGCCGCCAGCACCTCGAGGCCACGGACCAGGAGGTGGTCGATCGCCCGCGGCGCGGTCGGCGCCGCCAGCCCGAACTCCTCGTGCAGGTGGTCGAAGATCCCCGGCGTCTCGGCCGGGCGCAGGTTGAGGTCGCCCCCGAAGATCAGTGGGGCGTCGCCGGCCCACCGCGTCGCCGCCCTCGCCGCCCGCAGCACGTCCTCGACCGCCGCCTCGGGGATGTCGTTGGTGGCGTGCAGGTTGGCGATGCAGACGCCGGAGGCGGTTCGGGTGAAGGCCATCGCCCGCCGCTCCGGGTCGCCCCTGTGGATCTCCAGCTCGCGCCGTTCGGCGATGCCGCCGAGCTTGCCGGGGACGCGGACCAGGGTCAGGTTGGAGCCGCCCTCGCCGGAGGCGATCAGATCCGGGTTCTGGCGCGCCAGTAGCGCCCGCAGCGGGCCCAGCGAGTTGCGCGAGGTCAAGACCGAATGCGACTCGGCGGCGCAGGCGCGGGCCAGCGGGACGGCGAAGCGCGGCGGGCACTCCTGCAGCAGGGCGACGTCCCAGGCGGTGGTCGCCAGCAGCGTCGCGAACTCCTTGCCGAGGTCGCGGTTGACCTGGACGTGGGTCTCGTTTCTCTGCTCGATTCGCAGCAGCCGCGAGCGCCAGCTGCGCAGGGCTGGGTCGGGCGGGAAGTCGCGCCCGTGAAAGAGGTTCCAGGCGAGGGCCGTGAACTCCACGGTCCGTAGTATCCGCCGCTTGACTCGCAACTTCATAACCGGGGAGGAGCTGGGTGCCTTCGAGCTCGGCCAGCTGCTCGACCGCGCCGCCGAGCTGAAAGCGGGGCGCTCCGACGGTGTTGGCGCCGACTCGCTGGCCGGCCGCAGCGTCGCCCTGATCTTCGAACGGCCCTCGACGCGGACGCGGATCTCCTTCGAGGTCGGCGTCGCCCAGCTCGGTGCCCACCCGGTCGTCCTGCGCGGCGACGAGATGCAGATCGCCCGCGGCGAGTCGATCGGCGACACCGCCCGGGTGCTCTCCCGCTTCGTCGACGCGATCGTGATCCGCTCCGGCTCCCACGATGCCGTCGCCGAGCTGGCCGCGGCCGCTGAGGTCCCGGTCGTCAACGGGCTGACGCCGCTGCACCACCCCTGCCAGGCGCTGGCCGACCTGCTGACGATGCGCGAGCGCTTTGGCGACCTCGACGGCCGCCGCCTCGCCTACGTCGGCGACGGCAACAACGTCGCCCGCTCGCTGGCGATCCTCGGCGAGCTGGCCGGGGTGGAGGTCGTCGTCGCGGCGCCCGCCGGCTACCAGTTGGAGCAGGGGCACGGGGTCAGGCTCAGCTCCGACCCGCGCGCTGCCGCCGACGGAGCCGACGCTCTATATACGGACGTCTGGGTCAGCATGGGCGACGAGGCCGAGGCCGATCGCCGCCGCGCCGACCTGGCGCCGTTCCGGCTCGACGCCGACCTCCTGGCCGCCGCCAACGACGACGCGGTCGTCCTCCACTGCCTGCCCGCCCACCCGGGCGAAGAGATCACCGCCGACGTCCTCTACGGCGATCGCTCCGCCGTCTGGGACCAGGCGGAGAACCGCTTGCACGCGCAGAAGGCGCTGCTGGAGACGCTGATCGTTCCGTAGCCTGGGCTGCCCGTGTATCCCGAGATCAACCTTGGCCCACTGACGCTGCAGACCTTCGGTCTCTGCTTTGCGCTCGCCTTCCTCGCCGCCGGCGCCCTGGTCTGGAAGCGCCTGAAGGAGATCGGCGAGCCGCCGGACTGGGCCTACGAGATGGGCTTCTCGGCGCTGATCGGCGGCGTCGTCGGCTCGCGGCTCTATTACATCGCCCAGAACTACGACTCGGTCAAGGACGACCTCCTCGGCAACCTCTTCTCCGGCGGCGGACTGGTCTGGTACGGCGGCGCGATCGGCGGCGCCCTCGCCGTCATCGCCTGGGCCCGGTGGCGCGGCTTCCTCGGCCTGGCGCTGCTCGACGTGGCGGCGCCGGCGCTGGCGATCGGCTACGCGATCGGCCGCTGCGGCTGTCAACTCTCCGGCGACGGCGACTACGGCAAGGCCTGGGACGGGCCCTGGGCGATGGCCTATCCGGACGGCACCGTGCCGACCGACGAGACCGTCCACCCGACGCCGGTCTACGAGGCGCTGGTGATGGGGTTCGGCGCCTGGCTGCTCTGGCAGCTGCGCGATCGGGTCCGCGCCGGGGTGCTTTTCGCCCTCTACCTCGTCTACGCGGGGACCGAGCGCTTCCTGATCGAGTTCCTGCGCCGCAACGACCCCGGCACGCTGGGATTGACCGCGGCCCAGGTGGAGAGCCTGACGATGATGATCGGTGGAGCGATCTGGATCGCTATGGTGATCCGCCGCCACGGAGGCATCGGTAGGCCGGCGGCGAACGAAGCGGTTCAGGCTGCCGCTTGAGAGGCGCGGGGTCGATGTTATCTTGCGCAAAATCTTTGGAGCAATGAGCGAGAGGAACGGCAGGCAATGGCGGCAATAGACACTCAGAGTCAAGAGGGGCCCTCGGCCCGGACCGTCAGCGCCGTGCTTGACGATGCCGCCGAGCGGATCGCGGCGGCCGGGGTCGAAAACGCCCGCGCCGATGCCGAAACGCTGGTCGCCGATGCGCTGGGCGTGAAGACGGGGGAACTGTCGGTCGACAGCGCCGGGGAGATCGACCCCGAGGTCGCCGCGGCGATCGAGGCCAGCGTCGCCCGCCGGGTCGACCGCGAGCCGATGGCCTACATCCTCGGCCGCGCTCCCTTTCGTCAGCTCGAGGTCGCCGTCGACTCGCGCGTGCTCTGGCCGCGCCGCGAGACCGAGCTGCTGGTCGAGGTCGGCGCCAAACTGCCCGACGGCGCCCGCGTCCACGAGGTCGGCACCGGCTCCGGAGCGATCGCGCTGGCGCTGATCTCCGAGCGCCCCGACCTCAAGGTCACCGCCTCGGACCTCTCGCCGGAGGCGGTCGAAGCCGCCCGCGAGAACGCCGAGCGGCTCGGACTCGATCTCGACGTCAGCGTCGGCGTCGGCCTGCCCGACGACCTCGAGGACGTCGACTTGGTGATCGCCAACCTTCCCTACGTCACCGACGACACCATCTTCGAGCGCTCGCCCGAGATCCAGCGCGAGCCGCGGATCGCCGTCACCGGCGACTGCGGCGAGGACGGGCTCGGCGTGATCCGCGGCCTGATCGCGGAAACGCCGTCGGGCTGGCAGCTGGCGATGGAGCACGACACCCACCACGGCCCGGCGATGCGCGAGCTGCTGCGCGACGCCACTACCCTTCAGGACTATGAGGGGAACGAGCGGGTGACCGTCGGCTTCGCTCCATGACGCTTGGAGTGATCGATGACTGACGAGGCGCCGCCACAGGCGGAGCCGGCTCCCGACGCGACCGGCGACCGTTCCGCGGCCGCCAGCGAGGCGCAGCGGCGGGCCAAGGTCGAGCGCCTGCGCGCGGCCGGGATCAATCCCTACCCGCACAACTTCGACCGGCGCACCCACGTCGAGGAGATCGTCGCCGCCCACGACCCGGCCGAGCTGGGGGAGGGCGAGCACGACGAGTTCAGCTACCGGGTGATGGGCCGGGTCACCGGCAAGCGCGGCCACGGCAAGGTCGTCTTCCTCGACGTGCGGGACATCACCGGCTCGATCCAGGCCGTCGCCAAACGCGACAAGCTCGGGGAGCAGGCGTTCGAGCGGATCGAAGAGCTCGACATCGGCGACGTGGTCGGCGTCGAGGGCGTCGTCTACGTGACCAAACGGGGGCAGCTGGCGATCGGGGTCAGCGAGTGCACGCTGCTGGCCAAGGCGCTGCTGGACCCGCCCGACCTCTTCCACGGCATCAGCGACCCGGAGCTGCGCTACCGCCAGCGCGAACTCGACCTGATGGCGAACGCGGAGTCGCGGGAGATCTTCAAGAAACGGTCGAAGCTGACCCTGGCGATCCGCAAGCACATGGACGAGCGCGGCTGGGTCGAGCTGGAAACGCCGGTCCTGCAGCGGCTGACCGGCGGCGCCGCGGCGCGGCCCTTCGTCACCCACCACAACGCCCTCGACCGCGACCTCTTCCTGCGCACCGCGACCGAGCTGATGCTGAAGCGGGCGATCGTCGGCGGCTTCGAGGACGTCTACGAGTTCGGCAAGTTCTTCCGCAACGAGGGCATGTCGCCTCAGCACAACCCCGAGTTCACGATGCTCGAGATGTTCGTCGGCGGCGCCGATTACAACGGCGTCATGGAGTTCGTCGAGGTCCTCGTCGCCAGTGTGGTCGAGGAGATCATGGGGACGACGGTGGTCGAGCGCGACGGCGTCGAGATCGACTTCGCGGCGCCCTGGCCGCGGGTGGTGCTGCGCGACGAGCTGCTGCGGGAGACCGGGGTTGACATCTACGAGGCGAGCCGCGACGACCTGGCCGAGCTCGCCGGCGACGACGCCGAGGAGAACGACGACTGGGCCGGCCTCGTCGACACCCTGCAGGGCAAGCTGATCGAGCCGAAGCTGATCCAGCCCACCTACATCACGGTGCTGCCGATCGACATCTGGCCGCTGGTCAAGGTGCACCCCGACGACCCCAAGGTCTGCGAGGCCTTCGACGGCATCGTCGCCGGGATGGAGATCGTCGGCGGCGGCACCGACGTCAACGACCCGGTCGAGCAGCGCGAGCGCTTCATCGGCCAGCGCGATCGGCAGGAGTCGGGGGCCGAGGATGATCCGCACCCCCACGACGAAGAGTTCGTCAAAGCGCTCGAATACGGGATGCCGCCCGCGAGTGGCTGCGGGCTCGGGATCGACCGCCTGCTGATGATCATGGTCGGGGCCAAGACGCTGCGGGACGTGATCATTTATCCCGCGATGCGCGAGCTGAAGTCAGACTCCGGAACTCCGTAGGACCGAGCGTCACACGGAGTTCAGCGTGCCGCCGTCGATGGGGATGACGGTTCCGGTCAGGTAGGCGGCGCGCTGGGAGCAGAGGAAGGCGACGAGGTCGCCGTACTCCGCGGGCGTGCCGAGCCGGCCGGCGGGGACCTGGTCGCGGGCGAGCTCTTCGGCCTGCTCGATCGAGCCGACGTTGGCGGCCAACCGTTCGGTGGCGAATTTGCCGGTGGCGACCGTGTTGACGGTGATGCCGTCGGCGGCGACCTCGCGCGACAACGTCTTCAGGTAGCCGACCGTCGCCATCCGGTGCGAGTTCGAGAGGTTGAGGTATGGGATCGGCTCGATCGTCGAGCTCGAGCCGACGTTGACGATCCGTCCCCAGCCGCGCTCACGCATCCCGGGCACGATCGCATCGACGAGCACTTTGGGGCCGAGGACCAGCGTGCGGTAGGCGTCCTCCCACTCGGGGAGGTCGTGGTCGAGGGCGCCGCCCATCGGCGGCCCGCCGGTGTTGGTGACGAGGATCTCGACCGGCCCGAGCGCCGCCTCGATCTCGGCCACCAGCGTCCCCAGCCGCTCCAGGTCACCGGCGTCGGCGACGAACGCCGTCGCGCCCACCCCGATCTCCTCGACCGCGCCCGCCAGTTTCTCCGCCGACCGGCTGACCACCGCGACCCTGGCGCCCTCAGCCGCGAGAGCCCCCGCGATCCCGCGCCCAATCCCCCTGCTCGCGCCCATCACCAGCGCGACCTTGCCCTCGATACCCAGATCCATGCCCCCACCCTAGCCAGAGCAGCGACGCTCAAATCCGCCACGCGGGTAGTCTTCACCGCGAGCGCCCGTAGCTCAGTGGTCAACGGGTCCTTTCGGGGGCCCAAAGAGCGTCGGTCTTTCAAGCCGAAGGTCGCGGGTTCGACTCCCGTCGGGCGCATTCGCTGCCGTTCCTTGAGGTGCCGGGTTTTTCCCGCCCTGGAGCCAGATTCTCGGCTTCGTCTCTGAATTGGGTTCCGTCGCCTTCCGGGCGATTCCGAGGCGTTCCGGCCCGTCGTGGTCGCATCCTGGTCTCATCGCCGTTAGGTAGCGAGCAGGCCATAGGAGTCCAGGCGAGTCCGCAACGTCTTGCTGACCGCTCCTGCCCCGTCGTTGCCGATGAACTCTTGTCCTATCGCAGCAAAGGCTTTCCGTCCGATCTTTCGCGCGACGTAGAGTTCAAGCATCCCCGTGGTCGCATCAATGCACGCTCGGAGAGACCAGTGAAAGGCGGTGCTCGGCCTCCGGGATGTACGAAGTGATGAAGGGATCGACGGAGCCATAGTTGGCACGAATCCTCATGCGCCAGAGGCAGTCGAAGAAAGAGGTGGGAGGTAGCTTCTCAGCGAATTCAGTCCGAAGCTGAGGTGGGATTCGCGATTTGCCGTTCTTGCTCTTCCAGACACCCTCTCGACGTTCTAGGCGCGCGCTTCTCGTGCTCCTCAGCCAGGTCCCGAAGCGTGGCCAGAACTGCGCAGGGCCGTCGAGGGGCGTGGGCACGGTCAAAAGCTCAACGGACGCAGCGCAGTCGTATTCAGCTGGGACATTTAGGTAATCCCGCTCGCCTCTCATCGGACAGCCAATGGCAAGCAGGTCCCAGGGTTGAGGAAACGGGTTTCGTTCGCGGATCGTCGCCGCCATCGTTTTCAGGGCGGCGGTGTGGTCATCGGTCAAGCCGCTCATCTGATTGGCCGCGAACCAGGCCTGCATGACCCCATAGACCGCGTAGTAGGCCTGAACCGGCGCCCAGGCATTGAAGTAGCCGATCGGCGCTCCCTCGCCGAGAGTCGAAGGCATCTGTAGCTGAGCCTCGCTAGTCCAACCGAGCATCAGGAAGCGGCGGACCTCATCGAGGTTGGGTTCACTCGACCGCTGGATTCGCTCCCAGGCCCCGCGAGATTGAACGGCCTCGCGCAAATTTGCGTGGAGAGCCGGACCCTTCCCATAGGTCGCTTCGAGAAATTGACGCAGGGCTTGAAGGTAGTGCCGATTGACCGTGAACCGACGATGAAGGTCTTCCTCTGCTTCGCTCGGCAAACGGAGAGTCACTGGGGGAGACATCGCGTTCGGACCCTAGGGGAACGGAACCGACCGCGCGCTCTCTAGGATCTCTCAATTCCTGCCACGGTGACTCTGCCCGGCGATTGGATCTCCGGGCGACCGCTGGTCTGTTACGGCTTGCGTTTCTCTGTGAGCTTCACTAGCTCGACCATAAAAACTCCAAGTGCTTGGGCGATGCCCTCCACGGTCGTCCAGGATGGGTTGCCTTGGCCACGCTCGATCAAGGAGAGCATGTTCTTGGTGATCCCGGCCTTGCCGGCCAGGGTTTCCAGGCTGTCGCCCTGCTTGCTGCGCAGCTCGCGGATCGCGCTGCCAAGCGCTCTCTGCGATTTCGGATCTTGAGGGGTTGCGGAGTCACAATAGACATGGATCGTAAATCCGGTCGCCGGGCTCCGTGTAATACCGGCATCTGGCCCCGCAGCTCCAGTCCGAGCTGGACGAAGAACTCGATCGCGGCGGGAGATCGTCAACCACGATGCCAATGTGGTCCATCCGTTTGAGGGTCATATGTCGATGGTCGGGAGGCCATCTGCCTGACGGTCGCATTCCGGTCACATCGTCGCCGCGACCCCGCTCCCAGTGAGGACGACCTCTCTCCTTTCAAGCGCACTGGGCACCGAATCGCTTAGTCGCGTTGGAGCAGGGTGGACCTGCTCCCTCCGCATAGCTACATCGGCCAGGAAGGAAACTGCTTCAGTCGCTCAGCGGCGAGATCTTTCGTCGTCTCTGCAAAGAGGTCGTGGTAGGGCTTCGTCTCATCTACGACGAGTGCCTCAACGGTGAGTAGCGGCTGGTCGTGCTCCAGGATGATGTCGAAGCCTCCCGTCTGTCTACGGCAGAGCCTGCTCACTAGCTCGAACGGGTCGCCGCCATCTCGGGCACGGTTGATCCCCACCAAGAATCTGGTGGGCCGGTAGAGATTCCCTTTCGGGGTAACCATGTCCTTGGCTACGGTTTCTTCATAGATCTCGTAGAGGTCGGCGAGAAGGTGCTGACGCTCGTTCTCCGGCCTCGATTTAACCGGCACCGCGTCAAGTTCCCCTTCCAAGTGGCGGATCACATCACGGTGTACCTTTGATTTGGTGATCATCATCAGCCACGAGTTCCAGACCACGGTCCCTTCGACCGCCTCAAGGGAGTGGGTGCCGGCAGTGAGCTCGATAAAGCGTTCCTCTTGCTCGTTTGCGTCGTCGCTTTCCAGGGACATCCTGCTTAGCTCAAACTGCTCGTCGTTGTCTTCCAGGCCTCCTAGCGTGAGGTTTCCCGACCCTGAGAGAACCGCGAGTTCACTCTCGCTTCGGGCCAACCAGAGCTTGGGATGGAATCGGGCCGATCCAAGTCCTATTGCGACTGAGACCCGGGCCCCTAGCTGGTCGTGAAGAGCATGTAGGGCACCGGGCGTGGTGACGCCGCCAGCCCGGGCGACGACCTCCAAGTCGATCTCGCCCAGTGGCTTCAACAGCTCGGTCAGTTTCGTCACGCCGGTCTCGGTGACGAAGGCGACAGCCAGGCTAACCGAATGCGCACTCTCGACCGCTGCCCCCAGGGCGGCGAATCCACTCGGCCAGCGCTTCGATGGGACGAGAAAGTTCACACGAATGACCTTCGACCTAAACAACCGCAGTTGTCAAGTCGTGGTGGCGCTGAAGACGCGAGCCCTAGGACCAGTGACGACGAGAATCGCCTTGTATTCGCCGCCACCTCGCGCCTGTCAGAATGGCGCGCCAATGCGCGACGTAGGGTCGCAGGGAGACAGTCGGTGGCTGACGCAGACCTTTCGAATCCAATTTTAAACTCGCCGTTCGACCCGCCCGAGCGACACTTCGAGCTCGGCGAGCGCGGACCCACTGGGGAAATCAAGGAAGGGCGCCGGCGCAGCGAGTCCTTCATTCCCGTTCCGCGGCCGACGAAGGGCTCCGGGAAACAGCAGGCGCTCGACTTCGACGTAACCGGCGAGCGTCTCGAGCAGAACTCGCTGATCAACGACGTTCGCGTGGAGGTCGAACGCTGGCGGGTGAATAACTGGAACGGCGTCACTCCTTACACCCGCAAGCTGCTGGTGCACTGGCTGCGGGTCCTCATCGCGAGGACCCCGTTTTCTTCTGCCAGCGCGAGGCCGCCGAGACCGCAATCTTCCTCGCCGAGGTCGCCGGTCGCCACGGCACCGCCGACTACCGGCGCCGACTCGAGCCCGAGCAACACTGAACACAACGCGGGTCTCCCACGCGTAGGCCTGAAGATGGCGACCGGCACCGGCAAGACGGTCGTGATGGCGATGCTGATCGCCTGGCAGACGATCAACAAGGCGATGGCGCCCTCCGATGCGCGGTTCGCGAAGCGGTTCCTTATCGTCACGCCGGGCATCACCATTCGCGACCGCCTCGGCGTGCTCCATCCCGAGCGCGAGGACAGCTACTACCGCGAGCGTGACCTCGTTCCGCCGGACCTCTGGCATGCCCTACTGAAGGCCGAGATCGGGATCGTGAACTACCACACGTTCCTTCCCCGCGACGCGAAGGAGATCCAGGGCGTCGCTGCAAACACGCGCAAGCTGCTCCGCGGCGGCAAGGCGGGGGGATCGATGCCTTCCGGGAGACACCGACCGACATCGCGGCGCGAATCCTTCGCGACCTCTCGGCGCTGGAAAGGGGGAGATCGTCGTCCTCAACGACGAGGCTCACCACTGCTACCAGGACAAGCTCTCGAGCATCCGGACGAGAGCGCGGACAAGGAAGACAAGGATCGGAACCGCGAGGCGCGGGTCTGGTTTCGAGGTCTCGAGGAGTCTGCAGAAGGTCGGCCGATCAAGGCGGTCTACGACCTTTCAGCCACGCCGTACTACCTGAAGGGCTCCGGCTACAACGAGGGCTTCATCTTCCCGTGGGTCGTTTAGCGACTTCTCGCTCATGGACGCGATCGAGTCCGGCATCGTCAAGGTCCCGCGCATCCCCGTCGACGACGATGCCACAGGACGAGCAGCTCATCTACCTGCACCTGTGGGACAACATCGAGCCGCCGCTGCCCAAGCGGATCAAGAAGCAGCGAGCTCAGCGTCGCCAGACTGGACCATCCCAAAGACGCTCGAGGGCGCGCTGCAGAGTCTCTACCGCAGCTATGCACGGAGCTACGCCCGCTACCAAAGTGAGCTGGCAGAGCTCGGCGAGCCGCCGCCGGTGATGATCGTCGTCTGCCCGAACACGGTGGTGTCGAAGCTCGTCTTCGACTGGATCGCGGGTCGGGAACGAGGAGCTCGACGACGGCAAGACCGCGCTCGTGCCGGGCAAGCTCGACTGCTGATGTCGAACGTCGAGCGACGGAGCATGGACGGCGCGGCAGCGCACGATCTTGATCGACTCGGCGCAGCTCGAGTCCGGCGAGCCGCTCGGCAAGCGACTTCAAGCAGGACGCCGCACGTGAGATCGAGGCCTTCAAGCACGAGCTACCGCCGGCGCAACCCAGGCGCCGACGTCGAAAGCTCACCGACGCCGACCTTCTGCGCGAGGCGATGAACACGGTCGGCAAGAAGGGCAAGCTCGGCGAGCAGATCCGCTGCGTCGTCTCGGTTTCGATGCTCACCGAGGGCTGGGACGCGAACACGGTCACCCACATCCTCGGCGTCCGTGCCTTCCGCAGCCAGCTCCTCTGCGAGCAGGTCGTGGGGCGCGGGCTGCGGCGCCGCAGCTACGCCGTCGAACGAGGACGGCCGCTTCGAGCCCGAGTACGCCGAGGTCTACGGCGTCCCGTTCGCCTTCATCCCCTCCGACAAGCCGGTCCCCAAGGCCACGAGCCCAGAGCCGGCGATCGAGGTTCGCGCCCTGCGGGAGCGAGACGAGCTCGCGATCCGATTTCCCGAAGCTCGACGGCTACCGCATCGAGCTGCCCGACGAGCAGCTCCACGCTGACTTCGACGACGACTCGCGGCTGCACCTCGATCAGGAGGCGGCTCGCGCTTTGGGTCAAGAATCGGCGGGGTCGTCGGTGCAAGCTGAGGAAGTCGACCTGGACGAGATCCGCGACGCGCGGCCGCAGGCGGTCGCGTTCGCGCTCGCCGGGAGCTTGTCGCGCGCGAGCAGTCTTCGCTGCGATGGCGGCGTCGACGCGCCCTTGGCTCTTCCCGCGTCTGGTCGAGATCGCGAGGCAGTGGCTCGATCAATGCGTGACGACGGATCGTGACGTGACCAAGGGCAACCTGATGCTGGCTCAGCCTGGAGCGCGCAGGCGGCGGAGAAGATCTTCGGATCGATCGTCCGCTACGGCGAGGAGCGAGATCGTCCACAGCTCGTGATGCCGATCATCCGCGCGTTCGACCCGGAGGGCACGACACCGACGACGTCAGCTTCCTCACGCGCAAGGTCGTGATGGAGCCGCCGCCGACAAAGTCACACCTCAACCACGTCGTTCTCGACGGCCTGGTGGCAACACCTGGGAGGAAGGACTGGCGCAGCACCTCGAGCGACGACGGGCGCGTCGTCACCTACGTCAAGAACGAGCGCCTCGGCTTCACGATCCCCTACGTCCACGAGGGCCGCAGCCACGAGTACGTGCCTGACTTCCTGGTCCGCCTCGTGCCGAGAAGCGAGGACGACGAGGTGCGCACGCTGATCATCGAGGTCTCGGGCAGCCAGAAGTCGCCCGGGCCGACCAAGGCGAAGGCGGAGACCGCACGCGACCAGTGGTGTGCCGCGGTGAACAACTGGGGCGAGCTCGGGCGCTGGGGTTACGTCGAGATCCATGATCCATGGCAGGAGTCGGCGACGCTCCTCGACACGGCGATCGACCGCCTCTACGGCGATGACCGCGAGCTGCTTGGGCTCACGGCCTGAAAGGAGGTCAACCGATGGCGACACGAAAGATCAAGCCCAAAGGCCCGACGCCGGTCGAGGCGATCACCCACGCCGACAAGCGCGCCAACCTGCCGACCGCCGACGCGCACGAGTTCGTCGCCCCCGAGACTCGAAGCAGCCGATCCCGCTTCGCTATCCGCGCGACCCGACCCTCGACCCGCAGCTCGTCTGGAAAGGCAAGGACGAGCTCGACGGCGAGGATCTGGTCGCCGACGCACCGCCGATCTACATCCAGGAGAAGATCGACCCCCGTGTGCTCGTCGAGAACCTCCGCGAGACCGCTGCGAAGCCCGAGGACGAGCCCGAGCTGCACGCTGTTCGAGTCCTTCGACGGCCTCGACGAGCTCGACCTGGTCGACTTCTACCGCCACGACGCGAACTGGTCGAACCGCATGATCCTCGGCGACTCGCTCAACGTGATGGCGTCCCTCGCCGAGCGCGAGGCGCTGCGCGGCAAGGTGCAGATGATCTACATCGATCCGCCGTACGGGATCAAGTTCGACTCGAACTGGCAGGCCTCGGCCCGCAAGCGCGACGTCAAGGACGGCAAGCTCGCAGACGCGACCCGCGAGGTCGAGCAGATCAAGGCGTTCCGCGACACGTGGGAGCTCGGGATCCACTCCTACCTGACCTACCTGCGGGATCGCCTGATGGCGGCTCGGGATCTGCTGACCGAGAGCGGCTCGTGTTTCGTGCAGATCGGCGACGAGAACGTCCACCTCGTGCGGTCGCTGATGGATGAGGTTTTCGGGAGTCGAGAACTTTCGTCAACGACATCGCCTTTTTCACTACGAGTGGGCGCTCCGGGGCGTATCTGGACGCCGTTTCAGACCGTCTTATTTGGTACGCAAAGAACCGGGTGAGCGTGAAGTACCGGCCACTCTGGAAGGCTCGCTCCGACCGTACGCTGTCTGAGCAGTACACGATGCTTGAACTAGCCGATGGCACGGTCCGACGAGCGACGAGGGACGAGATTGCGGGGCGAGCGAACCCTCCGGCGGGTTCGGCCCGATTTATGGCAGACAACACGTCGTCCACCGGTGCGTCGGAGGATGGAAGTGCGCCATTCGACTTAAATGGCACCGAGTATCGCCTCCCGCCGAACACCCACTGGAAGACCCATCGCGAGGGCCTGGTTCGATTGGGGGCCGCTTGTCGACTCGTTCCCATCGGCAAGCGGCTGCGCTACAAGCGCTTGGCTTCGGATTTCCCCTGGGCGCCGTACACCAACCTCTGGGACGACACGGTGATTTCAGGATATGCAGCAGCCAAAGTGTTACGTTGTGCAGACTTCCCCGAAGGTGATCGAGCGTTGCCTTCTAATGACTACCGACCCCGGCGACCTTGTCCTCGATCCTACGTGCGGGTCCGGGACGACCGCTTATGTCGCCGAGCAATGGGGCCGGCGCTGGATCACGATCGATACCTCCCGCGTTGCCCTGGCACTTGCCAGGCAGCGCCTGATGGGCGCAAAGTTCCCCCAATACCTGCTCGCTGACTCGCCGGAGGGTCGCGCAAAGGAGGGCGAACTTGCGGGTGCACCGTTGCCGCCGACTGAGACCGAGGGCAACATCCGCAGTGGCTTTGTCTATGAGCGCGTGCAGCACATCACCCTGAAATCGATCGCCAACAACCCCGACATCAAAGCGGGAATGAGCCGGGAGGAGATCGATAGGGCGATTCGCCGTCATGCTGATTTCGAGTTGCTCTACGACAAGCCCTATGAGGACAAGACAGAAGGTGCGTGTCGCAGGGCCGTTCACGGTCGAGAGTCTCTCGCCGCACCGCTCGCTAGCGTTTGCGGGCAGCGCGGTGGATGCGACCGGCGCCCGGAACTCCGACGGCGATCGGCCCATAAGGGAGGAGCCCTCGGGTGCTGGTTCCCGTGGCGACAGCCAGTTCGAGCAGGTGATCCTCGAGAACCTGCGCACCGCCGGCATTCAGACCGGTGACAAGGACAAGCGGATCAAGCTCGACACCCTCGAGGTCTACGCTGCGACCCACATCCAGGCGGTTGGTGCGCGCGAGGGCGCAGGCGACGACGCTCCGAAGCGGGTGGGGATCACGATCGGCCCGCAATACGGAACGGTCGGCCCCGGGTTCATCAAGGATGCCGCGCGAGAGGCAAACCGAGCCGGCGATATCGACCTACTTTGCGTGCTCGCTTTTGCCTTCGATCCACAGGTGGTCGGCGCGGGGGATGACGAGTACATCACGACCGAGGGTGGCTTTGCGAGCGTTGCGGCCGAGCGTCGGCTCGGCAAGGTGCCAGTCTTGCTCGTCCGTATGAACGCTGACCTGGTGATGGGCGAGGAGCTGAAGAAGACCGGTGCGGGGAACCTGTTCACGGTCTTCGGCGAGCCCGATATCGAGATCGTCCCCGCGGGCGATGAGGTGCGGGTGGTCCTCACCGGCGTCGATGTCTACGACCCGAACACTGGGGAGGTGCGCTCAAACGACACCGACCAGATCGCGCTCTGGATGATCGACACTGCCTACAACGGCGAGTCGTTCTTCGTCCGTCATTGCTATTTCACCGGCGGTCAGGATCCGTATAAGCGTCTGAAGACCGCGCTCAAGGCCGAAATCGACGACGACACTTGGGCGACCCTCAATGCGACTGAGTCCCGACCGTTCCCCCGCCCCGAGTCCGGCAAGATCGCCGTGAAGGTCATCAATGACTACGGCGACGAGGTGATGAAGGTCTTCGAAGTCGAGGGGAGCTAGCGCTCTCGGGCCACAACCCGAAAGCCGTGACGCGCGAAACTGCGGGGAATAGGGCTGTGGAAGCCATATCGCACGACCGTATTTATTGGTCGCATTCCGGTTGCATCACCACCGCAATCCCGCTCGCTCTGCGGACGACCTCCCTCCTTTCAAGCCGAAGGTCGCGCCGATAAGAACTGGCCGGTAATAGTCTGAAGACGGTCCCGCGAGGGCGAAGCGCGCATCAAGGGAGAGCAACGGGATGAGACCACTTCGATACTCGATCAACGTCACGCTCGACGGCTGCTGCCATCACGAAGCAGGGATCCAGCCGGACGAGGAGTCGATGCGCTACTGGACCGCTGAGATGGAACGAGTCGATGCGCTGCTATTCGGCCGGGTGACCTACGAGATGATGGAGTCGGCGTGGCGGAAGCCGGTCACGGGCACGTGGCCTGACTGGATGGATGAGTGGGAGGTTCCGTTCGCCGAGGCCATCGACCGGGCGAAGAAGTACGTCGTGTCGAGCACGCTGAGCGGGGTCGATTGGAATGCCGAGCTGGTGCGAGGCGACTTGGGGCAAGCGGTCCAGCGGCTCAAGCAGGAACCAGGCGAGGGCCTGGGGGTGGGCGGCGTGACGCTCCCCCTGGCGTTGGCAGATCTGGGACTGATCGACGAGTACGAGTTCCTGGTGCAGCCGGTCCTTGCCGGACACGGGCCGACCTTGCTCGCCGGTCTACGCGAGCGAATCCAGCTCGAGCTCGTGGATCGCCATGAGTTCCGGTCGGGGGCGGTCGCCCTGCGATACAGGTCCACGTGAGTTCCGGCTTGACCTGACTTGTCTGCCGCTCGCTCCTGGCCTAGTCGCGCCCTAAGGGGCCGTGACGGGTGCCGGCACGGGTTCGAGTTGCGGTTCGGGAGCTTCGGGATTGAGGCAGGGGTGAGCGCTTGGGTTCTGGTTGATCTGGGCGATCTGGTTGACGTAGTCGTTGCTGTGGCCGGGGACGAGCTGGGAGTTGAAGTCGTCCGTGGCGATGATGTTGGCGCAGCTGCCCCAAGCGTTGATGATCCGGGTGCGGTCCCACTCGAGGACGGTGGGGAGCAGCGGCTTCCCGTACTTCCAGAGGCCTCCCGCGCGCAGCCCGGCGAGGATCTCCGAGGTGGTGGTCACCTCGTAGTGGAGGTCGGTGATGACGAACATCGGCGGTTTGCCGGGTTCGCGCCGGTTGGCAACCGTCAGCCCACGGGGCGGCCAGGGGTTACTGCCCGTGAACTCGTTTTCGATCACGTAGTCGGATTCGGTGGGGCCCATGGCGCAAGAGCCTCGTTCGGCGAACGGCATGTGGGCGATCGCCTGGTTGATGCAGTTCTGCTCTTCGGTGGTGGCGCCCGAGGGCAGCTGCGGGTCGTCGGCGTGGAAGAAGCTCATCGCCCGTAGGGCGGTGACCGGTTCTTTCGCGGTCAGATTCAGGTTGCATCTCTGTATGGCTGCCGGGGGAAAGTCGCTGTTGTCGCCGATCAGGAGGACGATGTTGCCGCCGCTGCGCCGCACGTCGGCCAACGTGTGGGTGGCCAGTTCCGCGCCCAGACCGGGGGTGGTCGGATAGGTCTGGTCGCAGATCGATGGCGCGTTGAGGAACTCGTTCTTGCCGGGCACGTCGTAGTTCGACTGCGAGGCTTCCAGAGCTTCGAAGAACTGGCCGATGTTCTGTGGGGTGGCGCCACAGATGTGGTTGAGGTCGAGCAGGATCACCTCGCTCGGATGGTGGCCCGCCCAGACGGCGACCGACTCCATTTCGCTCATCAGCGAGGCACGACTGAACATCGTGTGAACGATCTGCCATGCCCCGCCGCCGGGTCCGTTGGGGTTCCAAGCCGCGCGGATGTCCAGGTAGCGAATGCCGGAGTCGAGCTGTTCGCGCAGGGAGTCGGTCTGCGCGACCGCCAGCTTCTGCACGTCCTGGGGGGCGACTTCCTCGACGAATTTGGCGAAGGCGCTGCTTTCGCCCCATGCCGAGCACGAGCTCTTCACTTTGTAGAGGTCGGGTTCTTCGGTGCTCAGCGCGGCGGTGCCGGAGTCGTGGGTTCCGGGCCAGACCACGTCCATCAGTCGCGCGTTCGCCTCCGCCGCCGAGCCTGCCGGATAGGCGCAGGCCATCCAGTTCCACCACAGGCAGTTGCCGCTGCCGTCGCTGGTGGCGGGAAGGGCCTCGGATTCGAAGCGAACGATGCCGTCGGTGTCGTGACCCTTGTCGACCCCGATCCCGATCTTGCCTTCGAGGTAGGTGGAGATGTTGAGCTCGCCTCCCTGGAGGTCCCAGAGATCGAGGTTGTGGGCGCCGCTCTCGAGGTCGTCGAGGCCGAGGGCGACCATCTTGTGGCCCTTGTCGTCGCAGTATTCGCCGACATGGAAGTCGACGTCTTCGTACTTCGGTGCCGCCCCGTCTTTCTGCTCGCTCCAGAGCTGAAACGCGAGCGCGCGCTGTTCGGGGTTGACGAACTGAGCGGCGACGGCGGGCGGCTCCCAGGTTTCTTCGGAGCCGCGACCGGAGTTGTCGGGGTGCAGCTCGGTGGTGACGGAGTTCGGAGTCCGGTCGACACCTGGGCCGCCGATCCCGGCACCGGGATCGAGCAGCTGGCCCTGCAGGCCGGAGAAGCCGTCGCCGTAGAGACAGGAGACTTTGGAGGCGACGGTGCGGGTGAAGTCGCCGGTCGCGTTCTGAAGCGTCACGCTGTTGCTGCCGCTCTGGGACGTGGCGATCACGATGTGATCGATGCCGGAGCCGGGGACGATGTCGCGGCGGTCGATCACGGTCAGCCCCACGATCCCCTTTGCCGGTGGGCCGCCCGGGGTACGGAGCTTGCGCAGGATGCGGCGGGCGGGGGTTCCGCGGACGACGAAGCGGTAGGCGGCACTGCGCTCGGCCGAGGCCGCGACCCTTCGCACGCGCTTCATCGACGTCCTCGCCCGCGATCCGTCACGGAAGACCCGCATCACCAGCCGGACCCGCTCGGCGCCGAGCCGTCCGATCCGCGGATAGCGGACCCGGAAGGAAACCGCGACCCCGGCCTTGTCGAGCTTGCGGAACAGCGGCGTGGAAACGTGGGGCGGATGCGATGCCGAGCGCTTCAGCGCGGCGGTGGGGACTGGGCGGGCGTCCGCAGTGGGCGCGGCGAAGGAGGCGAAGAGGACGCCGAGGATGGCGCAGGTGGCGATGACCGCACCGAAGCGCGCGAAGGGACGGTAGCGAGGTTCGAGCGGCATCTGGTTCGGGAGCGTCGCTGCGGACTCGGCTCGTTCGGCAGCGCCGCGAGCCTACCTGAATATTGGGTAGGCGGCAAAAACGGATCCTCACCTTTGGAGCCGGGCCTGGCGGGGCAGGGCGCCTGCGCAACACTGTGCCCGGCCGATGTTTAAGGAGATATGAGAACGGGAGGCCGGGCCTGGCGGATGACGTTTGCGGCGGTGGTCGCGCTGCTACTGGCGCTCGCACCGGCGGCCTCGGCCCGGCTCCGCGGCGAGCTCGACCCGAGCTTTGGCGATGGCGGCAGGGTCCTCTTCGGCTTCGGACCCACCTACGCCAACTCCGGCTACTCGGCGGTCGCGCGCCAGCCCGATGGCTCGCTCATCTTCGCCGGGCAGACCGAATCGCTTCAGGGGAAATACATCGAACGGGCGGTGCTCGTCCAGCGGCGCCTGCCGGACGGGCGGCTCGATCCAAGCTTCCACCAAGTCGTCGACGAAGACGGGAGCTTCAGTCTCACTGGGCTCGCCGCGCAGCCCGACGGCGACGTTCTTTACACGATCGGTGGGGACTACGGGGGAGAGGTCCGCCGTCTGAATCCCGACGGCACACTCGACACCTCCTACGGCAAGCGGGGCGGGGCCGCCGTCCCGCTCAGGCCGCTTTTCCTGGCGGTCGACCCCGAGGGACGGACGGTGGTCGCCGGGACCGCCGGCATCGGAGGCAACTGCCACGCTTGCCTGCCGACCCCCGTGGTGGCGGTCGCGCGGCTGTTGCCCAGCGGCGCTCTCGACAAGAGCTTCGGAAAAGGGGGGGCGCTGCTCACGACGGCGCCCGGAGGCGGCTACGGTCAGGCCGTCGGTCTGGCGCTCGGAGCCGATGGCTCGATCTTCGTCGCTGGCGAAAAGAATCTCTTCGGGGTGACCGCGAGCGGCGCGCCAAATCTTGCCTTCGGCCATGAGGGGACGCTCGCCGTCGACGGCACTCTTGGGGCGCTGACCGAGACGACCGCAGGCAACCTGGTCGTCGCCACGACCTCGGCCACCTACTGCTGCAACGACCGCAGCGCTTTCGTCCTCCATGCCTACCGTCCCGACGGCAGCCCCGACCCGGACTGGGGCAACGAGGGGACGCTGGCGCTCCAGGTCGCCGACGTCGACGTGCCGTCGGCGCTCGCGCCGGGACCGGGCGGGACCGTGATGCTCGCCGGCGAAACGGCCTTCGCCGACGAAGCGAACGGCTGCCGGGCGTGCGACTACAAGCCTTACCTCGCCCGCCTCACCGCGAGCGGTGCGGTCGACTCGACCTTTGCGGCGCACCTGACGGAACCGCCGAACCCGTACCGCCCGGTCGGTGCTAGCAAGGGCTTCGCCAGCCGAGTGGGGGCGATCGCGGTCCTCCCAGACGGCGGCGTCGTCCTCGCCGGGGCGTCCGATGCCGACGGCTCGTCCGGCGAACAGGCGACGGCGACGGCGCTCTCGGCGAGCGGCTCCCCGGATCCGGGTTTCGGCACGGCCGGCACCGCCGCCGACCCGGAATCGCTGCCGAGCAACACCGAAGCGACGGCCATCGCCGCGGGCCCGCACGGCAGCCTCGTCGCCGCCTATCTGAGCAACGGCACCACCTACACCGAACGCTCGGGGCTCGGCGCCTGGAGCGCGAACGGCAAGCTCCTGAAGGGGTATGGCGGCCGAGAGCCCCTCGTCTACTCCGATCCCCCGACCGCGCTCGAGTCCGACGGCCACGGCCGCCTTTACCGGATCGAGCAGCACAAGGACCTCGTCCGCCGCTTCGGCAGCGACGGCCGCCCCGACCGTGGCTACGGCTCCGACGGAACGGCGCATCTGCCGCCGCACTTCGTCACCAAAGCGCTGGTCGTGCGGCGAAGCGGCGCCGTGCTCGCCGTCGGGCGGATCGGCAAGCGGGAGCCGATGGCGCTCTTCGAGCTGACCCCGGCGGGCCGACCGGACCGCCGCTTCGGCAAGCGCGGGCTGGCCCTGGTCCATTGGCGCAAGGGGAAGAAGGCAACGGCGTTGTCGGCGACCTTCGACCGCAGCGGCCGAATCGTCCTCTTCGGTCTCTTCGGCCGCCAGACGCCGCTCGCGCGGCTGCTCCCGGATGGTCGCCTCGATCCGAGCTTCGGTCACGGCGGTCGCCAGAACTTCAAGCCGTTACTGGCGACCGAGGTCAGCTCGGTCTCGGTCGCGAGCGACGGCCGCATTTACCTCGCGACCTCGCCCGAAGACGGGGGCGAAACGACGCTCGTCCGCTTCCTGGCGAACGGCGTCCGCGACCGCTCCTTCGGCAAGGGCGGCGTGGTGCGGATCGAACACGCGCCGCCGCTGGTCGAGCTCTTCGCCGGCGCTCGCCAGCTCATCCTTGTTTCCGGCAACGGCCATTTCTTCAACGTCGGCTTCGCCCTCCACGCCTTCCACCTGGACGGCAGTGCCGAACGTTCCTTCGGCCACGGCGGCGTCTACGAGGGCGGTTCCGCCGCGACGAAGGGACTCGGTGTGATCGGCGCCGTCCGCCAACCCGACGGCGATATCGTCGTCGCCGGGACCCGCCGCCCGCGCAGCTACGGCGAAAAACTGGCGCTGCTGCGTTTCCGCTGAGCGCTGGTCAGCACTTGGCGCCACCGGCCTCGAGCTCGGCAGGCGACGCCTATTCGTCGTCGACGGCAGGCGGCCCGGGGGGTGGAAGCTCGAAGAAGATCTGGATGCTGCGGCCGTCGATTGGCGGCTCACGCGTCTCCTGCATCCGCCGGCTCGCCTCGGACTGGACCTCCAGCGAGGCCTGAAACAGCTCGTTGTGAAGCTGCATCATCCGTTTCCAGCCCTGCTCGTCGAGCGACATCGGCAGGTGGGTCAGGGCTCGTTCACGGGCATCGAATGTCCCGCTGGCGAGTGCCTCCTCGAGGTCGGCCGAGAGGACCTTCCCGATCGAGCGGGAGATGCGCTGGCGCTCGGGCAGGTTCAGCTTGTCCCATGCCTCGGCGTCGAACAACTGTGACGCGGTCTGGTAGATCGTTTGACCATCGGGGGTCTCGCCGGCGGGCTGGACCAGTTCGCCCCGTACGAGCTCGTCGACCGCCCCCCCGACTTCCTCGATTCGCGCGCCCAGCCGTTTGGCGAGCTGGTCGACGGTCGCGTCGGAGACTTTCAGCTGTCGGGCGATCCTCGAGAGCAGCAGCCGGCGCGGAAGCGCCGGCGCGCCCGAGCCGCGCCCGAGCCCATCGCCGTTGGCCGCGGCGCAGGCCGCGTCGGGGCCGATGAACGGAGCCAGGGTCAGGTAGGTGCAGACCGGAGCGAGCCCCGGCAGGCTCTCCGGGCCGGCGTCGCGTATCTGCTTGTAGGCGAGGGCGGAGACCGCGCCGGGGATCGCCTCGGTGGCGATCGCCGGCACCCGCGGCAACGTGGCAAGGCTCTCGGCCAGCAGGACTCCCAGCGGTTGCAGCGCTTCCTGGCGCCGTCCGACCGCCTGCGGGCCGACGGCGTGGACCTCGACCATCAGCAGCTTCGCCAGGGCCGGCCGCGAGGCGAGGAAGTTGAAGAAGGCTCCGATCGCGGCGCGGACCCCGCTGGGCCAGTCGCTGCTGCGCCGGAAGGGGGGCAGGATCGCCGCGAGGATCTGCGCGCTGGCGCTGTCGATCGCTGCCATCAGCGCGTCTTCTTTGTCGCGGAAGTTGGCGTAGAAGGTGGTCGGCGACATCGCCGCGCTCTTGACGATCTGGTTGACGGTGACGTTTGCGTAGCCGTGCTCGGCGGCGACGATCGCCAGCGCCCGCAGCGCCCGCTCGCCGCGGTCGGGTGCGTCGATCGTCTCCGGCGCCGGGATCGGCGGCCTCGTCGCCAGCTTCAGCGGTTCCGGAGGCGGGCTCCAGGCGAGCATCAGCTCGACGAACTCGTCGACCAGCAACGGCATCTCGGCCTCGGTTCCGTGGCGCAGGCGGACCCGGGCGATTTCGACGATCGCTCCGACCTGGGCGGCCACCATCTCCGGCGGCATCGTGGCGTAGGCAGGCGATTTCGCCGCCACCCCCAGCGCGTGCGCTTCGAACTCGGCGATCGCCCCCTCGACCGGCCGCAGCCCCTCGGGACCTACCGCGTTCGCCTCGATCAGGCACATCCGCGCTGCCGCGGGGTGGGTGACGAAGAGGTTCGCGAACGTCGTCGTCACGCTGCGCACCTGTTCCTCCCAGCTGCCCGTCGGCGTCGTCACCGCCTCGAGCGCCCCGCCCAGCACCGCCTCGATCGTCGCGATGAAACAGGCCTGCTTGTCGGCGAAGAGGTTGTAGAAGCTGTTCCGCGAGACTCCCGACAACTCGGTCAGGTCGCTGAGCCGGGTGGCCGAGTAGCCGCGCTCGGCGACACTCGCCACCATCGCCCCGTAAAGCCGCCCCCGCTGATTGCGGGCGACCTTCTCCGCGGGCATACCGGGACCGGGACGAAGCTTGCGCTCCCGAAGCGACTCCGATGGGCCCCAAGGCGTGTCGATCATCTCGCAACCGAACCCGATCGAGACGGCCCCCGCCGCGTCTTTTCTCTGCGTACAAAAATGTACATTCTCGCACTAAGACCGTAGCAGAAAGGGCGAATTTTCCCTGTGACAGAGCCAAACCAAGGCTCAATTGGAAGGTCCCCGCGGCGCATATCGCGTGAAAGATCCTTGACAAAGATAAGCTCGAATGCCTATCTTTTGCATCGCTTCGGTTTGGGAACCCGCTAGTAGGAAGCGGGCACAGGGAGAGAAACCGAGCCGCGGGACCACGGGATTGGTCCCGAGACGGCTCAAGGCAGGGGAGATATTCGACGTGAACAGGGAACCGATCGTACGCACCAATTTCCAACCGGCCTCCGTGCTGCTCCCTGGCTCACGGATCCGCAAGAGCGGCGTGGGCGGCTTCCAGTCCGCCGCGGCAGGCCCCCTGTCCGGCTCTGAAGCCGCCCGCGGCCGCTCACTACTCGCTCTCGCCGCTGCACTCGTCACCGCCGTCGCCCTTCTGGTCGCTGCCGCTCCGGCCTCGGCCGCGACCGGGCACTCGGTCCTGCGGACCTTCTCGACCGGGCCGAACACCGGGCCGCGGCAGATCGCGACCGACTCCTCCGGCAACGTCTACGTCCTCAACGTCGACGCGCGGCGGATCGACAAATTCGCCCCCACCGGCGAGCGCTTGAGCTTCACCGCCACCGTCGGCTACGTCAACGAAGGCAGCATCACGGGAACCCCGAGCGGGCCCTTCGACATCGCGCCCTGGGCCCAATCGGGCATCGCCGTCGACCGGTCGGGCGGCGCCAGCGACGGCTACATCTACTTCGCCCGCACCGATAACGCCGCCGGCGGCGAGACCTTCGTCTTCGCCCCCAGCGGCGCCTATCTGGGAAGGCTCGGGCCCGTCGGTCAATATCACTGCGGGGCAGCCGTCAATCAGGCCACCGGCCAGTTCTACGAAGCCAACGAACAGGCCCATTTCATCTACCGCTTCCCGACCTTCACCGGAAACCCGGTCGCGGTGTTGCCGGACGGCCAGATCGGCGCCACCCTCTGCAATATCGCGGTGGATTCCTCCGGCGCCGTCTACGCCGGCGCCAATCCGGTGATCAAATACAACGCCTCCCAGTTCAGCGCCGCGTCTCCGACTCCGGAAGCCGAACTCCCGGTCAGCGCCGCCGCGCTCGCCGTCGACCCCGTGAGCGACGCGCTCTACGTGAACGACGGAAGCCAGCTGACCCAGTACAGCGCGGCCGGAGCCCAGCAGGGCGCTGCCTTCGGCAACCTGACCAACTCGCGGGGCGTCGCCGGAGCCGGGAACGGCGAGGTCCTCGCCACCGACAGCAACGGGGGGGTCTTCGTCTATGGGCCCGCCGAGGTCGCATTGCCGACGGCGACCACGGGCGGTTCCTCCAACGTGACCGCGAGCTCCGCCGAAGTAGCGGGTTCGGTCGATCCCGACGGCGCCGGGACGATCACCGGCTGTGAGATCCGCTACGGCGAAGACAGCGGCTACTCCACGGGCTCCGTGCCCTGTGCGCCCGCCGGCTCGATCGCCAGCCCGACTGCGGTCAGCGCGGTGCTGACCGGGCTGGTGGCGAACACCACCTACCGCTACCGCGTCTTCGCCACCAACGCGAACGGGACTCAGATGGCGTCCTCCGACCAGACCTTCACCACCGAAGCCGCGGTCGCGGGTGTCACCACCGAAGCCGCGGCCGATGTCGCCAAAGACGGCGCCACGCTCAACGGCTCCTTCACGGGCGACGGCACCGAAGCCCACTACTTCTTCGAATGGGGCGCGACCACCGCCTACGGGCACACGACCCCGGTTCCCCCGGGCGCGAGCGCCGGCAGCGGCACCGGCACCCAGAACGTGGCCCCGATCCAGATCAGTGGTCTGCACGCGTCCACCGTCTACCACTACCGGCTCGTCGTCAGCAACGCGGCCGGGGTCAGCCGCGGCCAGGACGAAAGCTTCACCACTCCGATTGCGGTCGCCAACCTGACCGCCGATCCGGCGACCGCCATCACCAATCAACGCCTCGAGCTGAACGCTTCTTTCGACGCCGACAGCTACGAAGTCCGTTACTACTTCGAATGGGGCCCCACCACCAACTACGGGAACGTCACCCCGGCGCTGCCGGGCACCGCGGTTCCCCCGGGCAGCGGCAGGGTCAGCGTGCCGTCGGTGGCGATCTCCGGTCTGCAGGAAGGCGCGACCTACCACTACAGGGTGGTCGCCACCAACGCGACCGGCATCGTGTACAGCAGCGACGCGATCGTCAAAACCGCGGAACCGCCGCTGATCGGCGGGCTCGACACGCGCAACGTGACCGCGACCTCCGCCGAACTCGTCGGCGAAATCAACCCCCGCTCCAGCGCCACCAACTACTTCTTCGAATGGGGCATCAACAGCACCTACGGGAACAAAATCCCAGTGCCGGAAGGCAGCATCGGTGCGGGGACCTCGCTGGTCCCCGTCAGTGCCCTGCTCGAGAATCTGAGCGCCGGTGTGACCTATCACTTCCGCCTGGTAGCGACCAACTCGTACGGCACGGCCAAATCGTCCGATCAGAGCTTCGGCTTCTATCCGCCCGCATGCCCCAACGCGCAGCTGCGCCAGGAAACGCACGCGAACAGCCTTCCGGACTGCCGCGCCTACGAGCTCGTCACCCCCTCCAATGCCAACGGGACGAACATCTACCCCCTGGGCGGCCCGGCCACCGGCTATGCCACCAACCCTTCAAAGATCGCCTTCTCGGGCTCGACCGGCATCCTGCCCGGGGCCGAGGGCGCCACCAACGTGCTGGGGGACCTCTACGTCGCCACCCGCTCGGACACCGGCTGGTTCCAGAAGTACATCGGCCTGCCGGCCAGGGAGAGCTTCTCGATGGGGGGCCCACCGAAGAACTGGATCTGGAGCTACAGCACCGGCAGCATCGGTCCCTCGACGAACAACCTGGGCACGCAGGCGTCGCCGGACATGACCCGGATCATCGACTACTCCCTTGGCTGGCCCTCCTTCGACCCCGCGAACTTCAATGGGTATCTGCGCGGGAAAGCGTCGAACGCGCCATATGTGTGGAACACCTCGACCGGGCAGCGCTTGGGGCGCTGGCCGACCAACCTCTCCGAGGTTCCGGACGGCGAAGAGTTCGTCGGCGAGCCCCAGGCCTCCACCGACTTCAGCCACTTCGTCTTCTCCGCCAACAAGGTCTTCGCGCCCGGCGGTCAGCCCAGCAGCCAGCAGATGTACTGCTGCTTCCCCTCGGCGAACATCTCCGAATACACCGGACCGCCGAAAGGATCGGTCTACGACAACGACCTCGAGACCGGCGCCGTGGTCCTTGCCTCGCGTAAAGGTGACCCGGCGGAAACCCCGTTCGAGGGATTCGTCTTCGACGTCTCCGAAGACGGGTCACGGATCCTCATGGCCGAAGAAACCAACATGGCCTTCCAGCGCGTCGGCCAGCTCGGTCCCACCAACAAATTCACTGCCGAAGTCCAGGGCCCGCTCTACCTCCGGGCCGACGCCGCCCACACCTACGAGATCGCTCCCGGACACAAAATCCGCTACGTCGGGAGCAGTGGCGACGGGTCGATCGTCTACCTGACCTCCAAAGAACAGCTGACCCTCGACGACACTGACGCCAGCCAAGACCTGTTCGTCTGGCGCGAAGGCGAACCAAATCAACTGACGCTGGTCTCCAAGGGCAGCGGCGGGGCCGGCAACAGCGACGCCTGCTCGGTCGGCTGGACCGAGAGGTGCGACGTCGGGATCATCAACTTCTCGCTGTTCGCGTCGAACATCGGCGGCGACGGCGGCAACGGCACCAGCGACAACTTCATCGCCAGCAAAACCGGAGAGATCTACTTCGAGTCGCCTGAGCAGCTCGACGGCCCCAAAGGCGAATTCGGCGCGGTCAACCTCTACCTCTATCGGGAGGGGACCGTCCGCTTCGTCGCGAGCATGCAGCCCGGGCACGACTGCGTCGAAGTCGTTCCATTCCAACCGCTGGCCTGCAGCGAAGGGCCGGTGGCGCGAATGCAGGTGACCCCGGACGGCCGCCAGATGGCCTTTGTCACCAATAGCAATCTGACCAGTTTCGACACCCACTTCTTCCGGCAGATGTACATCTACGATCCGGGCAGCGGTCGGGTCACCTGCGCCTCCTGCCGTCCCGACGGGCAGGCGCCGATCACCGACACGCGGGCCAGTCAGAACGGTCTCTTCCAGACCGAAGCAGGACGCGTCTTCTTCGCGAGTCCCGACCCGTTGGTGAATAGGGACACGAACGAGGCCCTGGATATCTACGAGTACACGGAAGGCAAGGCGCAGCTGATCAGCTCCGGGGTCGGCGAAGGCATGTCCAATGCCTTCGGCTTCCAGGGCATCCTCAACCGACCCGGGCTGGTGAGCGTCAGCGCCAACGGCACCGACGTCTATTTCGCGACGATCGAAACGCTGGTGACGCAGGATCACAACGGCTCGCTGATCAAGATCTACAACGCCCGGACCGGCGGCGGCTTCCCCGCCGACCTTCCCCCGCGCGAATGCGTCGCCGCCGACGAGTGCCACGGCCCGAGCAGCAGCCCGCCGACGCTGCCCCCCGACCGGACCAGCGCCAACCTGGGCAAGCCGAAGCCGACGAAGGCGGCGAAGAAGCACAAGGCCAAGCACAGGAAGCATAAGAAGAAGAAGGCAGCGAAGAAGAAGCAACGCCAAGAGCGTCAGACCAAGCAGGGGAGGAAATAGACGTGCCCGAGGCCACTCGCATGAGAGCGTCGTTCGTCGCCGGCATGCTGCTCCTATCCCTGTTCGCGTTGGCTCTCGCGGCACGGCCCGCCGCTGCGGCGGAGCCGGTTGGCGCCCGGGTGAAAACTTTCACCGCGGTGCCCTCGAGCACTCAGGCGGGCGGGCACCCGGACCTCAAAGTCGACTTCACGATCGGCAGCCGCATCGATCCAGTGGTGCTGGAGGAGAACGGGGCCAACACGGTCAGAAACGCGATGGTCGAAACGCCCGGCGGCTTCATCGGCAATCCGCACGCGGTCGAATCCTGCACCAGCCAGCAGTTCCAGGCCGACCGCTGCCCGCCTGACTCCCAGGTCGGAACCGCGCTGCCGGACGTCCTCGTCAACGAAGGGACCGGGGTCGTTCTCAACCTGGAGCCGGTCTACAACCTGGAGCCCGAACCCGGGCAGGCGGGTCTGCTCGCCTTCAAGGCGTCCAACTTCAATTTCCCGAACTACATCGTCCTCAGTGCCCGCACCGATGGCGACTACGGCCTCAACGCCGAATCCCGCGGGATCACCAGCTTCTTCGCCCTCGTCGGCTTCCACATGGTGCTGTGGGGCGTTCCGGCCGCGCCGATTCACGACGCCTTCCGCTTCACCTACGGCGGCGGCTTCCCCGGCGGTAACCCGAGCTCCTCGAATTTGCCGGAACGAGCATTTCTGTCGATGCCGACCACCTGCGCGGGTCCGCTCAAAGCGACCTTGAAAACGCTTGCCTACGACGGTGGCGAAAAAGAAGGCAGCACGGTCTGGCCGGCGACCACCGGCTGCGATCAGCTCAACTTCAACCCCTCGCTCTCGGCTAAGCCGTCGACCACCCAGGCGGACACCGCGACGGGGCTGGACGTGGTCCTCAAAGTGCCGCAGTACGAGAGCCCCGAGACCCCCTCCGCCTCGGAGATCAAAGAGACCAGGGTGACGCTGCCAGAGGGCTTCTCGATCAACCCGAGCGCAGCCGACGGGAAGGTCTCCTGCTCCGACCTGCAGGCGCACATAAAAGACCGGACCGAAGCGCAGTGTCCGCAGGAGGCCAAGGTCGGGACGCTGTCGATCGACAGCTGGGCGCTGCCGGATCCGATTCCGGGGGCGATCTATCTCGGTGACCCGCTGCCCGGGGACCGCTACCGCCTGATCCTCACCGCCGATGGGTTCGGCACCCACATCAAGCTGCCTGGCTCGGTCCACGCCGACCCGCGGACCGGCCAGCTGACGGCCGAGTTCGTGAACCTTCCGCAGGCGCCGCTGACCCAGTTCGACATGCATTTCTTCGGCTCCGAGCGCGGGCTGTTGGCGACGCCGGCGAAGTGCGGGACCTACGCGGTGCAAAGCGAATTCGTCCCCTGGGCGACCGAGCTGCCGAACCAGACCTCGACCCAGTTCTTCAAGATCGACTCCGGCCCCAACGGCGGTCCCTGCCCGGGAGTGGTTCGCCCGTTCGGGCCCGCGTTCCGCGCGGTCGGGGCGACCAACGGCGCCGGCGCCCACGGTGCCTTCTCGGTCAACATCGATCGCCCGGACGGAGACCAGACCCTGAGCACGATCGGCGTCAGCACCCCACCCGGCTTCTCCGCGACCCTGAAGGGTGTCCCGGCCTGTCCGGAGGCGACCCTGCGGGAAATCGAAAGCCCCGGCTGGAGCGGTCTTGCCGAGGGTTGGGCGCCGAAATGCCCGGCCGCCAGCCAGGTCGGGGTCTCCACCGCCGGCGCCGGCGCCGGCAGCCGCCCCTTCTACGCTCCCGGCAAGGTCTACCTCGGCGGTCCATATAAAGGAGCGCCGCTGAGCTTCGCGGTGGTGACGCCCGCGGTCTCCGGGCCCTACGACCTCGGCAACGTCGTCAACCGGGTCGCGGTCAAGGTCAACCCCTCGACGGCGACGGTGACCGCGGTCTCGGACCCGCTGCCGCAGATCATCGAGGGAGTCCCGCTGCGCTTGCGCTCGGTCCTGATCAACCTGGATCGCAAGGACTTCACGATCAACCCGACCAACTGCAGCCCCTTCGCGGTCACCGGCATCTTGACCGGCGACCAGGGTGCCGGCGCCAGTCCGCAGAACCACTTCCAGGTCGCCAACTGCGACGGGCTCGGGTTCGAGCCGAAGCTGCGGCTGAGCCTTGCCGGCGCGACGAAACGCACCGGCAACCCGGCCCTGACGGCGGTGCTGACCCAGCCCGAGGGCGAGGCCAACATCTCCCGTGCGGTCGTCTCCCTGCCCCATTCGGAGTTCCTCGACCAGGCGCACCTCGCCAACATCTGCACCCGGGTGCAGTTCGCCGCCGACCAGTGCCCGCCGCGCTCGGTCTATGGCTCCGCGAGCGTCGTCACGCCGCTGCTCGACCAGCCCCTCCGCGGTCCCGTCTACCTGCGCTCCAATCCCGAACACGAACTTCCAGACCTGGTGGCGGCGCTCAGGGGCCCCGCCTCGCAGCCGATCGCGATCGAGCTGGTCGGGCGGATCGACTCCTTCAACGAAGGGATCAGGACCACCTTCGAGAGCGTCCCGGATGCGCCGGTGACGAAGTTCGTGCTGGCGATGAAGGGTGGCAGCCACGGTCTGCTCAAGAACTCGACCAACCTCTGCCGTGGCCGCCACTACGTGGACGCGAAGATCCTCGGCCAAAACGGGGAACGCGCGAATCAGCGCCCGGAGCTGGTGGCCAAGGGCTGCAAGGGCGGCGCCGCGAAGAAGAAGCGAACCGCCGCCAAGAAGCGGAGGGCTCGCTGATGCGCCGCCTGCTTCTGCTCGCGCTGCTCGCGCTCGGCGCCGCCGCGCTGGCCCCGCTGGCTGTCGCAACCGCCGCGCCCACCGATCCCTTCCAGTACAAATTCTCGGTCGACGGATCGGCCCTGCCGAACGGTCTCTCCAACGTAGGCTCGATCGCCGTCAATCACGCGACCGGCAACGTCCTGGTGCTCGACCGCAACCAGGGCGCGGTCGACCAGTTCGACGCCGCGGGCAATCCGGTTTCCTTCTCGGCCCTCGGCTCGCCGACGATTCCGACCGGCGGCGGAGAAGTGGTGATGGTCGACAACAGCGGCGGGCCGGCCCAGGGGAACATCTACGTGTTCGCCGTCAATGGCGCCGGCTCCGAATTTTTCTGGGCCTACGGACCCAACGGCGAATCGCTTGCCGCCAATCCGCAGCCGCTCTTCGTCGAAGTCTTCGAAGGGTTCACCGGTAGCGTCCTGATCGAACCCGACGGTACGCTCCGGGCCTTCTACAGCAACTTCTCCGGCACCCCCCATGTCGCGGTGCTCACCCCCGACGGCAAAGCCGGGGCCGACGTCGAGTTCAACGGCACGGTGCCACTCGGGCCGGGGATCGCCGACGGGTTGGGGCACGTCTATCTCCCCGGTTCTCAGGCCTTCGACAGATTCGACAGCGATAGCAGCTTTACCAACGAGGGATCGACGGGGTTGCCTCTCGGTGACATCCTGGGCGTCGACCCCTCGACCAATGATCTCTTTGCCCGCACGGGCGGAAAAATCCGCGGCGTCCACTACTCGGACCCGCTCGTCGCGAGCACGCCCTTCGATCTGCTCGGTGCCGACGTGTACGGGGCTGGTGGCGGCTTCGACTTCGACCAGACCGGGGAATACCTCTACGTGGGCGAAGGCGACAGCATCGGCGTCTACCACCGGGAGCCGCCCACTGCGCCGTCCGGCCTACAGGTCGACGTCGGTGGTATTCGCTCCTCGCGGGCGGTCCTGACCGGGGATCTGGTCGAGAACGGCGCCGCGACCAGCTACCTCTTCGAGTACGGCACGGATACCTCCTACGGCAACAGCACCCCCGAAGCGCAGGTCCCCTTCGCTTTCAAACCGGTGAGATCCGCCGCCATCCCGATCGAAGGCCTGGCTCCGAACACCACCTACCACGTAAGGATGGTCGCCACCAACTCGGCTGGCACCTTCGAGGGGCCCGATCGAACCTTCACGACCTACGCGACCCCGCCCGGAGGCCCGGACCCGTGCCCCAACGCGCTCGCCCGCAAGGCGACGGGCGCGCGGACGCTGCCCGATTGCCGCGCCTTCGAGCTCGTCTCGGCGGCCGACACCGGCGGCTACGACGTCGAGTCCTCGCTGGCGCCGGGGCAGACGCCCTTCCCGGGCTTCCCGCTGGCGACCGGCAGGGTCTTGTACGCGACCCACTCGGGCGCGGTGCCGGGCCCTTGGAAAGCGACCAACCGCGGCCCCGACCCCTACCTCGCCACCCGGGGCCCGGAAGGCTGGCGGACTCGGTACGTGGGGCTGCCCTCGGACATCAACACGGCGACGCCCTCCTTCTCCTCCGTCCTCGGCGAAGCTGACACTTGGCTCGGCGCATTCGCCTTCGCGGGGCCGGAGCTCTGCAGCCCCTGCTTCACCGGCGGCGGTTTGGAAACCGGGATCCCGGTGCGCCTGCCCAACGGGAACCTGACCCAGGGGATGGCCGGTTCTCTCGACCCGGGTGTCGCCTCGGCAAGGCCCGAAGGCAAGGTCGCAAAGTTCTTCTCGGATGACGGCGAGCATCTGGTCTTCGCCTCCAAATACGCCTTCGAGCCGGGCGCCAACAACAACGGCTCCGACCTCACCGTCTACAAGCGCGATCTCACGGCGGGAACGACGCAGATCGTCTCCACCGACCCGGGCGGCGCGACCCTGACCGGGGCCGGCATCTCCGAGCTCGACATCGCCAGCAACGGCTCAAGGGTCGTGGTCGGCAAGAGCGTCGCAACCGACGCCGCCGGCAACGAATACGTCCACCCGTACATGCACCTCGGCTCCTCGCCGAACAGCGTCGACCTGGCGCCGGGGACGACCAGCGGCGTGCTCTTCGCTGGGATGACCGATGACGGCGGCAGAGCCTTCTTCACGACGCCCGACTCGCTGGTCTCGGGCGAAGACACCGACACCAGCGCCGACCTCTACGAAGCCGCGGTTGACAGCGGCGGCAACCTCGAACTCAACGTCGTCGCCGCTCCGGACTCCAACGCCTGCAACCCGGTTTCCAACTCGGCGCGGGCGCACTGGAACACGCCGGGCGCCGGAGCCAACTGCGACGTGGTCGCGATCGCCGGCGGCGGCGGCCTGGCCAGTGGCAGCGGCACCATGTACTTCCTCAGTCCCGAGCAACTGGATGGAACCGCCGGGACGCCGAACCAGCCGAACCTCTACCAGGTGGCGCCGGGGCAGAACCCGCGCTTCGTCGCGACGCTGGAGGCGGACAACCCACTCGTCCTCCACTCGGTGGGCGCGGCGGAGACGCGTGAGACGAGCGATTTCGAGACCACCGCCGACGGTGCCTACGCTGTCTTCCGCAGCGCGCTCGAGCTGACCGGGGTCCACACCTTCGGCTTCCTCGAAGTCTTCCAGTTCGACGCCGGGGCCAACCGGGTCTCCTGCGCCTCCTGCGACACGACCAATACCTCTGAAACCGCGCTTGCGGCCAACGCCGAACTTGCGCCCGCCGGCCTCAGCCTGATCGACGACGGCCGGGTCTTCTTCACGACCAAAGCAGCGCTGGTCCTGAACGACGCCAACGGCAGGCGCGACGTCTACTCCTGGTCGGGCGGCCTGCCGCAGCTGATCTCTTCGGGAGTCGGCACCTTCGACTCGGCACTGCTCACCGTTTCGGCCGACGGCACCGACGCCTTCTTCTTCACCCGCGACGCACTCGCGCCCGAAGAAGACCGCAACGGCGCCCTCGCAAGGATCTACGACGCGCGCGAGGGCGGGGGCTTCTTCCGCCTGCCCCCGGACGTCCCCTGCGCCGCCTCGGACGAGTGCCACGGCCCGGGAACGGTCGCGCCGCCTCCACCCGACATCAAAAGCTCTGGGCGCACCACCCACGGCAACTTCGTCACCTGCAAGAAGAACCAGGTGAAGCGCGGCGGCAAGTGCGTCAAGAAGGCGAAGAAGCACAAGAAGAAAAACGGCAAGGGACAGCAGGGGAAGGGGAAGCGTCATGCGTAGGGCCTGGACTCAGTTGCTGAGCGCCGCCATCGGACTGGTGGCCCTCGCGGCGACGGCGGCGCCCGCCAGCGCGGCGCTGGAAATCAAAGACTTCGAAACGACGATGTCGACCTCGGTCGCCGGCGGCCATCCGGACCTGCGTACCCACTTCAAACTGGACGGCGCCGGGGCACCCGAAGTCGCCAAGAACGTGACCTTCAACGCCCCGGAGGGAGTCTTCGGCAATCCCAGCGTGGTCACCGAGTGCACCACGCTCGATTTCGCGCTCCAACAGTGCCCCCCCTCCGCTCAGGCCGGCCTGATCACCGTCCGGGCGAACTACGAAAGCCAACCGAACAACTTGCTCGGGACGGCCCCGGTCTACCGGGTCCAGCCCGGTACCGACGAGGCCGCCCGCTTCGCCTTCAACGTGCCGAAACTGAACATCCCGATCGCGATCCCGGTGACCGTGCGCTCCGGCAGCGACTATGGGCTTCGGTTCACCGTTTCTGGGATCACGCAGGAGGCGCCGCTCTCCGAAGTCGACCTCACCCTCTGGGGGTTCCCGGCGGACACGACTCACGCGATGGAACGGTTCACCAAAGGATCCGTCCTGGCCCCTCCGGGCTGCCCCGGCCTCGCCGACACCAGTTGCATAACCACTCCGACGGCGGCCACGGTCGCGATCAAGCCGATGACCGGAAACGGCTCGGTCTGCGGCGTGCCGATGCCGACCACGCTCGACGTCGAAACGTACCAACGGCAAGGCGTGGTTTCGCACGCCACCTCCTCGTACCCGTCAATCACCGACTGTGCCCGTCAGACCTTCGATCCGGTCGCCCAGGGAAGGCTGACCAGCACCGAAACCGACTCCGCCTCGGGCCTGGAAATGATCCTCAAGGCCCCGCAGCCGCTGACCCGGGCGGCGACGCCCTCGCAGCTGCGAACTGCCGCGCTCACCTTGCCCGAAGAGTTGACGATCAACCCCGACGCCGCCGATGGTCAGACGTCCTGCAGCGATGAACAGGCGGGCTTTGGGCGCGATGCGGAGTCCGCCTGCCCGGACAACGCCAAGGTCGGCACGGTTACCGTCAAGTCCTCGGCGCTGCCCGGCGACCTCGAGGGATCGATCTATCTCGGCCAGCCGCAACCCGGCAACCAGTACCGCCTCTTCCTGCTGGCCGACGACTTCGGCATCCACGCAAAGTTCATCGGCTCGCTCAACCCCGACCCCCGCACCGGGCGCGTCAGCGTCGAGTTCAAGGATCTGCCGCAGCTGCCCTTCGAAGAGTTCGACCTGCACATCTTCGCCTCCGACCGCGGCATCTTCGCCACCCCCACCCACTGTTCCGTCTACGCGGTCCAGACCAGGCTCTATCCCTGGAACGCGACGCTGCCGGACCAGCGCAGCCAGTTCGGGATCAGCGTCACGCAAGGGCCCAAGGGCAATCCCTGCCCCGCCGGCACCCGCCCGTTCAAACCGCGGCTCGAGGCCGGCACCTCGAACTCCAACGCCGGCAGCTTCTCCAACTTCACCTTGCGGCTCGACCGCGAAGATGGCGACCAGTTCCTCGGCGACCTCGGCTTCACGATGCCGCCCGGGCTGCTCGGCTCGCTGCGCGGCATCGCCTACTGCCCGGAGGCGGCGATCGCGGCGGCGGCGGCGAAGTCCGGCCGGGCCGAGCTCGCCAGCCCGAGCTGCCCAGCCGCATCCGTGATCGGCACCGACAGCGTCGGTGCCGGGCCGGGCGCGCACCCGTTCCACGCGAACGGGACGATGTACATGGCCGGCCCGTTCGCTGGCGCGCCGCTCTCGATGGTCGCGATCACGCCTGCTCTTGCCGGCCCCTACGACTACGGCGTCGTCGTCGTCCGCGTCGCGCTCAAAGTCGACCAGCTCGACGCCCATGTCAGCGCGATCTCCGACACGGTGCCCTCGATCATCGGCGGCATCCCCTTGCGGCTGCGCTCGATCCAGGTCGACCTGACCCGGCCCAACTTCATTCTCAACCCGACCAACTGCGAACCGATGTCGGTGCTCTCGCAGGGGATCGGCGACCAGGGGACGGTCTCCTCCTTCAGCTCCTATTTCCAGGCGTCCAACTGCGCACCGCTGGCCTTCAAGCCGAAGATGACGGTCGTTCAGAAGGGCGGCGGCACGGCGCGGGCGAGAAACCCGAGCCTGGAGTTCCGCCTGCGCACCCGGGCCGGCGACGCCAACATCAAATCGGTCGCGGTCACACTCTCCAAGGCGTGGGCCATCGACCAGCGCCACCTCGGCAACCTCTGCTCGGAGTCGGAGCTGGTGAAGAACAAATGCGCTGGCCGGCAGGCGATCGGCAACGCCGTCACCAAAACCCCGCTGCTCGACGAGCCGCTTGCCGGGCCGGTCTACGCGGTTTCCGGCAAAGGCGGCCTGCCGCGACTGGCCTTCGTGCTGGACGGCCAGGTGTCGCTGGTTCCGCGGGCTCGCTCATTCGCCGTCAAGGGTGCGCTGAAGACGGTGATCCCGACCGTCCCCGACGCGCCGATCGGCGACTTCCGGCTCACCCTCTTCGGCGACAAGCAGGGCTACCTGACCAACACCCGCGCCCTCTGCATCAAGCCGGTCGTCTCCACGGTCGAATACGTCGCCCAGAACGGCAAAAAGCTGACCCAGAAAGTCAAGGCGCAGTCCAACTGCGGCAAATCAAAAGCGAGGCATAGATGAAGATCGCATTCAGCCGCCCCTCCCCGGCGATGGTCGTGGCCGTCGTTGCCCTGGTCGCCGCGCTCAGCGGCACGGCCTACGCGGCGCTCGGCAAAAACAGCGTCGGCTCGCGGCAGCTGAAGGCGAAGTCGGTGACCAGCGGCAAGATCGCCAACAACGCGATCACCTCGGCCAAGGTCGCTAAGAGCTCGCTGACCGGCGTTGACATCAACGTCAATGCCCTCGGCACGGTTCCGCAGGCCACCAGCGCGGCCAGCGCCGGCAATGCCGGTACGGTCGGCGGCCACGCCGCCGCCTGTCCGGACAGAACGGTGCTGATTCGCGGGACCTGTTTCGACGCCGCGTCCAATTCGGAGGTCGGGTCGGTGACGGCGGCCGCGGACGCCTGTGCCGCCAAGGGCGGCTTCCTGCCCGGGCCGATGCAGATCTATCCGACCCGCGCCGTGCTCAATCTTGGCACCGGGGTCGGCACCGACCATATGTTCACGGATACGTACTACTCCGCCGTCGGGACGGGTAGCAACTACACGACGATCGTGATCGACGGCACCGGAAAATTGACCGAACAGAGCGTCGACTCCAGTTCCAAGTACATCTGCGCGTACGCGCTCGTCAGATAGGCGGAGGGAATGGAGTTGACTTCGAGATCGTTGCTGCTGGTCGTGACCGCCTGCGTCCTTCTGTTGGCCTGCGCGGGTGTGGCGCAGGCGGAGGTCTGGAGGAAGGGCACGCTGCAGGTCTCGGCCAACGGCGGCATCTCGCCGCAGCGGCTGCCGCGGACCGAGCTGGCCCCGGTCACGGTGCAGGTGGGCGGCAAGATCACCACCCTCGACCGCTCGGTGCCGCCGAAGCTGGAACAGATCGTGCTGGCGATCAACCGGGAGGGCGTGATCGACAACAAGGGTCTGCCGACCTGCTCGCTGAAGAAGCTCAACTCGGTCAGCTCGGCGGATGCGAAGAAGAGCTGCGCCGGCGCCCTGGTCGGCCACGGCAACGTCACCTCGCGGCTCTTCCTGCCGGGTCAGGGAGCGTTCGCCTCGAGCGGCGAAATGCTCGCCTTCAACGGGCGGGTCAAGGGCAAGCCCGCGGTGCTTGCCCAGGTCGCCAGCGAGGCGCCGCTGCCGCTGACCTACGTGATCGCCTTCCAGATCGAGCAGGGCAAGGGGGTCTTCGGCACCACCCTGGTGGGGACGCTGCCGCCGATCGCCTCCGAATATGGCTACATCTCATCCTTCTCCCTGTCGCTCTCGCGGCGCTACACGAGCCACGGCGAACAGCACAGCTTCGCCTCGGCCTCCTGCCCCGCCCCCAAGGGGTCCTCCGCCCCCTTCTCCTTCGCCAAGGTCAGCTACGAGTTCGCCGGCGGGATCTCTCTCGGCGGCACTTTGGTCCGCGATTGCAAGGCGAAGGGCTGATGCGCCGGCTCGTGCTGCTTGGCTTCGCGATGGTCCTGCTCGGGGGGGCGCTGATCGCCGTCGCCGCGGCCGACACCTTCCGGGTGGGCAACCTGATCGTCGAGGTCGACGGCGGCATCTCTCCGAAGAAGCTGCCGAAACAGACGCTGGCGCCGATCTCGCTCGAAGTCAGCGGCTCCCTGAAGACCGAAGACGGCTCCCACCCGCCGGCGCTGAAAACCCTCAAACTGGACTTCGACAGGAACGGCCAGCTCAACACCACGGGGCTTCCCACCTGCACCACGGGCAAGCTCGCCAGCACCCTGACCGCGCGGGCCAAGCAGGTCTGCGGCGATGCCCTGATCGGACAGGGCCGGGTCGGTGCCGAGATCGCCCTCCCAGAACAGCCCCCCTTCGACGCCAGCGGGCCGCTGTTGATCTTCAACGGTGCCCCGAAGGGCGGCAAGCAGGTGCTGGTCTTCCACGTCCACGCAAACGTGCCGGCGCCAACCACCTTCGTCACCACCGCCGTGATCTCGAAGACCGGCGGGAAATACGGCACCTCGGGGCTGATCCGGATCCCGACGATCGTCAGTGGCCAGGGCTCGTTGACCTCGTTCCGGGCGACGCTGAAGAAAAACTGGACCTATAAAGGCAAGAAGCAGAGCCTGCTGCTCGCCAAATGTCCGACGGGAACGTTGTACGCCCGCGGTGAATTCCTCTTCGTCGACGGCACCAAAGGTTCGGGGGATGTCGTTCGCCCCTGTACTCCTGGCAAATAACAGCCGTCTGGGATTACTAAAATACGTTTCCGTATTTAACTTTTCTGAGATGACATCGCGCTTGATTTCCTCCTAAAAAGGCAGCGAGGTCAACCGCCGCCTAGATTCGCTGCCATTCATGGATGTCGAATCTCGACATTAAAATATGTAGCGTTATATATTTAGCGGGACGACGTGGCCAGCGAATCCGAAGCGCCGAAGCCGACTGGACCCAAGCCGGGCGCTCCCCTGCCGCGCGGCCGCCACGACTTGCCCCCCGAGGCCGTCGAGCGCCACCAGCTCGAGCGTATCGTCGCCGCCGTCGCCACGGTGATCGCCGAAAATGGATACCTGGGGCTGACCGTCGATCGCGTCACCGGCATCGCCCGGGTCTCGCGCACGACCTTCTACGCGCACTTCGAGAACGTTCGCGAGGCCGCGGTCGTCTCCCACGAGAAGATCTTCGAGGACTTTCTCGGCCTGCTCACCGCCCGTTGCAGCGACGATCCCTCCCCGTGGCCGGCCAAGGTCGGACATGCGATCGCCGTGACCATCGAGTTCGCGATCAGCAGGCCCCAGGAAGGCCAGATCCTCTCGACCGGCTTGCACACGGCTGACCCCGAGATGGCAAGCCGGATCCTGGCCTCGCACGATCGCCTGGCGAAGCTGCTCGGTGGCATCCGCGCCCACAGCCCGCACGGCTCTGAGCTCCCGGCCTGCACTGAGCAGTTCTTGATCGCGGCGGTGGCGGGGGTCATCTCGGGGAGGCTGGCATCGGGAGAAGCAGCGCAGCTGCGCGCTTTGCAGGGCGACCTGATCCAGCTGACACTGATGCCCTACTGCGGGGTCGAGGAGGCCTCCCGGATCGCCTCGAGCGGTTGAGGGACGGACGGCTGATCGGCTGCGGTCAGAGCCACCGCCGGCTCAGCCAAACGTCCCGCAGCCGCTGGGCACGATCCGTTGAGGCGGGTTCGGTTTCTGGGCGGGCAGGTCGAGCACCCGGAAGCGGTCGGTCGGAATCGGGCTGAGGCTGGGGAAGTCTTCGTCGGGGAGGAGGCCCTCGTAGGGGTTGCCCGGGAAGCCCTGCCGGCCGACGGCGTAGAGGCCGAAGGCGCCGCCGGTGTCGCCGAGGACGATGCCGTATGTCTGCATCGCCTCGGCGATGGTCCGTTGGTAGGGCATCAGGCCGAGCTGGTCGAGGTCGAGGTTCGGGTCGAGTTGGAGTCGCGCTCCCTCGGGTAGGGCGCCGCTGTCGTCGACGCGGCCGTCGGAGGCGGTCGCCGGGCTGACCGGGCCGCCGCTGCGGGTGAATGGGTAGGCGAAGAACAGGGCGTGGTCGATCCTCCCCTTGCGCAGCTCCTCGGGCCAGACCAGCCCGGCGAGGCTGGCGAAGCCGCTGGCCTTGGCGCCGAGGCCGGAGGGGTAAACGCCCGTGCCGTCGATCCGGGTGCTGTTCGCCCAGACGGCGTGCCAGCCGTCGGCCGCGCGGTGGGCGCCGTAGAGGTCGTACTCGCAGCCGGCCGCGTAGTCGACGACCGTCATGTGGGCGTCGAGGCTTGGATCCGGAACCGCGCCGGGGGGGATCGGTACGCCATGCAGCTGCGAGGGCATCTGCTCGGGAAGCCCGTCCCCCGACCCGGGGGGATAGGCAAGCGCGTGTGGGGCCATGCCCCACTGCGGTGGGGCGCCGCCGAGCTGGACGGTGGCGGTCGGAGTGTCGGCGCCGGCGAAATAGGTGGGGACGGTCCACTCATCGACGGTGAGGACGAAGCCTTTCTGGGCCTCGGCCCGGGCCAGGCCCTGCACGAGCCGGGCCGAGTCGGGAGCGAGCGCCGGATCCGCTGGAAGCGGCTGGTTGAAGGGGCTCTCCGGCGAGTAGAGACGGCCACCGGAGCGCGGGTCGAAGGACGGGTCGGGCCCGATCGCCAGCGAGACCGCGGGGGCGACGGCGATCCGTTCGGCGGCGGCGGGAAGCGCGCCCTTCGGACGCAGCCGCAGGACGAGCAGCGGTCGCGGTCGGCGCGCCGCGCGGATCGAGAGGACGCGGCGGCGGACGATCGTGGCGATCTGCCGCCTGCTTAGCTCCTTGCTCTTGTCGCCGACGTCGAGGCGACCGGCGACGACGCGGGGGGCGAGAGCGGCTGGGGCTTTGAAGACGGCAAGCCGGCCCTGGTGGGCGCTGGGGCGCACCGTGACGGTGGGGGCGGCGGTCGCAAAGGCCTGGGGCGCGATCGCGGCGAGAGCAATCGATATCGCGACAGACGCTACAAAGTACTGTCGGAAACACCGGAGTTCGTTAATCTTTCTGCGCAGATCGCCCTGTTCTCTCATCAGTCGAGATCCATCGGCCATATGGGGGGACTCAGTGCGGCAGGGGATGCCGGCTGGACGGATGTTTGTGTCGGGCGTGGGGCGGGCGGCAACTTTTAGACCGCCGGGCTCTGGGATTGCCGCTTGGCAGGCGGGATCGACGTGGAATTGTCATCGAAAGCGGATAGGCAGAATTCTGTGGGAGGCGTTGGTAAAAGGCAGGTGCAGCGTCCCTCGCCGCGCTATGGCCTGACCTGGGTGAGCGCGGCCTGGATCGGCGGCGTCGCCGGGCTTGGCGCCCTTGCCTTCGGCGCCGACGGGCAGTCGACCCTGGGGCTGGCGGTCGTCGTGTACCTGGTCGTCGCCCTGATCCACCGCTCGGTCGCTCGCCACGTCGCGCCGCACGCCCGCTTCCTGCCCCTGATGCGAGTCGTGGTGCCGATCGCCGCTCCGCTCTGGGCGTTCGCGACCCTCGGCTGCCTCAGTCTGTTCGGCTTCCTCCCGCTCAGCCTGATCCAGGTCGCCACGCTCTGCGTCCTCAGCGGCCTCTGCGCGATCCTCGTCGTACGGGTTCCGGTGGAGCCGAGACGGCCGAAGCGGCGGGCCGCGGTGGTCGGCTCGGCTGCTACCGCTGAAGACCTCGAGGAGGAGCTGGCGGTCCGCGGCAACAGCTCGGTTGCCGTCGTCGGCCATATCTCGGTCGACCCCGACGCAGCACTCGGCGACGAAGCCGAAAGCGGCGAGCGGGAGGCGCCGATCGGCCGCCTCGGGGGACTAGCGCAGGCGGTGGTCAGCGAGCGACTCGACCTGCTCTTGATCTCACCCACCGTGCCGAGGATGAGCTTCTTCTCGGAGATGGAGCAGACCTGCTCCCACCTGGAGGTGCGCGTACTCGAGCTCTCTGCCTTCTACGAGCACACCTTCGGACACGTGCCGCTGCGGGCGATCAACGCGGCCTGGTTCCAGTGGGTGATGCACCCCAGGTACTCGCCGCGGACGCCGACCGCCAAGCGGGCCGTCGACCTCGTGCTCGCCTCGCTGGCGGCTTTCGTCGTCGCCCCGGTGGTCGGGGTCCTCGCCCTTCTGGTCAAGGCCGGCGGCGGGCCGGCGTTCTTCCGGCAGACTCGGATCGGTGAGGGCGGGGAGCCGTTCCAGATCGTCAAGCTGCGCTCGATGCGGGTCGAACCGGCGGGTAGCCCGGCCCGCTGGTCAGGCGCGAACGACGAGCGGGTGACAAAGCTCGGCCATCTCATGCGCCGCACCCACTGCGACGAGCTGCCGCAGATCGTCAACGTGCTCAAGGGAGAGATGAGCATCGTCGGGCCGCGGCCCGAGCAGCCGAGCTTCGTCGAGGAGCTGGAAGAGTCGATCCCCTTCTACAGCCGCCGGCACGTGGTCCGGCCGGGCATCACAGGCTGGGCCCAGGTCGGTTGTGGCTACGCCGGCTCGCACGAGGGCACGCTGTGGAAGCTGAGTCACGATCTCTACTACCTGAAGCACCGCTCGCTCACCTTCGACCTCCTGATCCTCGGCGAGACAGCGCGGATGATCTTCACGCGATCGCACCTTCCGGTCGAGGACGACCTGCTCCCGTTCGTCCACCACATCGAAGACGGCCGCCGGCCGGGCTCACCCCCGGCGGTGGCTTCAGGCCCAGCCGATTGAGGCCGGGTTGGCCTTCAGGCGCTGAGCGCCGGCGGGGTGCGCGCGACATCGACCACCAGCACCCCCGCGATCCCGACCAGCAGGCCGACGACCAGAGCGGCGAGCAGGACCAGCGGCGCCGACGGCAACGAGGAGCTGGACGGGGCCTGGGCCACGGAGCTGATCGAGAGGGTGGGGTCGCCGTTTGCCTTGGCGTCGCGCAGTCTCTGCAGGCTGGCGGCGCTTCCCGCTTCCACCTTGGCCGCTCGAATTTCGCGTTCCAGGGCGGGTTCGATCGAGCGCAGGCGCAGCTGCAGCGCCGCGTCGGCGTAGAGGTTGGCGATTTCCGCGGCCTCCTCGGGGTCTTCGGACTGGGCGGTTATCGCGACCAGGTTGCTCTCGCCGCGGGGGGCGACGCCGACCGCCTCTTCGACCTTCAGCTCTGTCCAGTCGCCGCCGAGGTCGTCAGCCGTGAGCTCGGCGACCGCGGTTCCACGCAGCAGGCCCGCCGCGGTTTGGACAGGCCGGCTTCCGTCGGAGGATTCGCGGATCAGGGGCAGGCTCTGGAACGCCGGGTCTTCGCTCTCCAGGGGAGCGACGAGGACGTCGGCGCTCGCCTCATAGCGGTCGGAGCGGAGGCCGAGGTAGAGACCGGCGCCGACCAACGCCAGGATCGTGGTGCAGGCGACGAAGAGGATGGCGCGAGACCGGCCACGGCTCGGGGCGGCCACGTTGGTGGGTTGTGGGGAAGTGTTCACGAGCGCAACCTATCCTGCTGCCGGGTCATTGATCTGTGGACGGGTTCGCGCATGGTGACCTGCACCAGGTCGGTCTCGCCAACCCTGCCTGCGACGCCCTGCCGTGGCGAAAACTATAGTCATCGAGCGGTCGTTGGGAAGCTCCTGCCGCGCCTATGCACCGCCCCATAGCCAATCCTGCGACGAGCGTGTGGGCGGTGTTCCCGCTCGCTGCGCTTTGCCTCGGCGTCGTCGCCGCGGTCGCTCCGGCGGTCGGGGCCGGTGTCGTCGTCGTCGGCGCTTACGCCGGCCTCGCCCTGTTCGGGTTCGTACCGATGTTCGCGGCCTGGACGCTCTCGTTCTTCATCCCCTTCTTCGTGGTCGGCAACGCCCTGCTGAAGGTCGGGCTGGCCGCGAGCGTCTTCAGCCTCCTGCTCGCCTGGTTCGCCGACGCCGCGCCGATTCGCGCCCGGATTCGCGCCGGCGCGCCGTTCCTGATCGTCGGCGGCGTCTTCCTCGCCTGGCTGGCGGCGACGGCGATCTGGGCCCCGGATTCCGGCCTGGCGATCAGCCAGCTCTGGAAGTACGGCATCTCGGTTGGAATCTTCGCGGCGCTGACGGTGGCCGTCGGCAGCGAGGGCGGGGTGCGGCTGATCGCCGCCGCCTTCGTCGCCGGCGCCGCGATCACCGCCCTCTGCGGATTGCTGGGTGTCAACGGTGGACCGGTCAACTCGCTTCCGGGCGAGAGCCGGGTCCAGGGCGGCGCCGGCGACCCCAACGTCCTGGCGGCCGCGGTCCTGGCAGCTGCCGTCCTCGCCGGCGGCCTGATCCCGGGCACGCGGCGACCGGCGGCCCGGCTGCTGCTGCTGGCGGCGATCGCCGTCTTCGGGCTGACGCTGGCCGGGACCGAGTCCCGCGGTGGTGCGATCGCCGCGATCGTCGTCCTGGCCGCCGCCCTGGTGGTCATGCGCGGCCGCCGCCGTGCCGTCCTCGGGCTCGGGATCGGCGTCGCGCTGGCGGCGGCCGCCTGGTTCCTGGCCTCGCCCGAGGGGTTCGATCGCCTGACCGACTTCAACGACCACGGCAATGGGCGTGACGAGCTCTGGCGGATCGCCTGGGAAATGTTCGCGACGCACCCGCTACAGGGAGTCGGCCTGCAGAATTTCATCCCCCAGGCCCCCGATTACGTACTGCATCCCGGCGCCCTGCAGTTCATCCACCTGATCATCGAGCGGCCGGTGGTGGTCCACAACATCTACCTCCAGTTCCTGGCCGAGACCGGCCTCGTCGGCCTGTTGCTCTTCCTCACCCTGGTGGCGCTCTCGCTGACCGCCAGCCTGCGCGCGGCGACTCTCTACGAAGGGCTCGGCAAGCGGCCGTCCGCCGACCTCAGCCGCTGCGTCTTCCTGGCCCTGGTCGCTCTGCTCGCCGCCGGCTTCTTCATCTCCTCCGGCGTCGACTACAAGCTCTGGGCGCTGCTCGGGCTCGGCCCGGTGAACCTGCTGCTGGCGCGGGCCGCCGGCGCCCCGCCTGCGCCCGCCGGCTTCGCGCCTGCCGCCGTGGGGGCGGCGGCGATCTCGCCTCCCGCGTCCGCACTCGCCCCGCGGGTCGCGGTCGTGATCCCCTGTTTCAACGACGGCGCCACGGTCGGCGCCGCGGTCGAATCGCTGCACGACCAGGAGCACTGCGAGGTCGTGATCGTCGACGACGGCTCCGACGATCCGCGGACGCTGCGGGTGCTGGAGGTGCTCGCGGGAGCCGGCACGCGGGTCATCCACCAGGAGAACCGCGGCCTCTCAGGAGCGCGGATGCGCGGCGTGTTGGAGACCAGCGCCCCCTACGTGCAGCCGCTCGACGCCGACGACATGCTCGCCCCCGGGGCGATTGAGCGCCTCGCCGATGTCCTCGACCGCGAGCCTGCGCTGGGGATGGTCTGGGGCGACCAGCGGGTCTTCGGCGATCTCGAGCTGATCCAGCGGCGTGCCGACACCCTCGACCCCTGGGCGATCACCTATTCGAACCGCCTCACCGAGGGGCTGATCCGTCGTGAGGCTCTCTTCGACGCGGAAGGATGGGAGCTCTCGGTCGGCTTCGAGGACTGGGACCTCTACATGGGCCTCGCCGAACAGGGCTGGCAGGGTCGCCGGGTCGACGCCGTCACCTACCTCTACCGGATCGGCTCCTCGCGCATGCTCAGCAGCGCCCGGCTCCAGCACGACGACCTCTACCGGCAGATGCGCGAGCGCCACCCCCGCCTGTTCGCCGAACGGGCGCGCAACTGGCGCCGCTCCTCGGCGCCCCTGCACATGAAACTGGCGCTGCCGCTGATCGCGCGGCTGCCGCTCTCCGGCTTCCAGCGCCACCGGATCGGCCTGTTCGTCTCCGAGCCGGGGATCGCGCTGCGGGTGAGGCTCTCTCGCCTGCGCCGGCGCCGAGCAGGGCGATGACCGAGGCGCATTCGAAGTCGACTTCGTACTCGGCCTTCGCGACCCTGGCCTCGCAGGTCGCGATCGCCGGGCTCTCGCTCGCCAACGTGATCGTGATCGGCCGCATCCTCGGCCCCTCGGGTCGCGGCAGCGTCGCCTTCCTGACCACGATCGGGTTCATCTGCTCCTGGCTCTCGACCTTCGGCGTCGACCAGGCGATCTCCAACATCGCCGCCCGGCTACCGGACGCGCGGCGGGCGCTGGCCGGCAACGCCGTGGTCCTCGCCTTCGTCTTCGGCGGCCTGGCGACGGTGGTGGTGCTGGGAGTGACCCTCGTCTTCCCGGCAGTGCAGGGCGACGCCTCGCGCGGCCTCCTCGTCCTGGTCATGCTCAACGTGCCGTTGCTGGTGCTGCAGATCTACCTGCGCCAGCTGGCCGCGGCCCAGTACCGCTTCGGGATCGGCAATATCACCGCCGTCCTTCCCGCCGCGATCAACATCGTCGGCAACCTCGGCCTCTACCTCGCCGGGCACCTCAGCGTCGGCTCGGCGATCGTCACCTGGCTGATCGGGCAGGCGGTTGGAACCCTCTGGCTGGCCTGGTACGTGCATGCCAGGCTCGAGGGCTTCGGCCGGCCCGACCTGCCGCTGGCCCGCCGGTCCCTGCGGTTCGGGGTGCGCGCTCATACCTCGCACACGATGAACCTCGGCAACTACCGCGCCGACCAGTGGATCATGGGCATCCTCTCGACGCCCCAGCAGCTCGGTCTCTACAGCGTCGCCGTCGCCTGGGCGGAGGCCCTGTTCCTGTTGCCGCAGGCGCTGATGCAGGTGCAGCGCCCGGACCTGGCCCGATCAGCCCACCACCAGGCGGGCCCGCGGGCGGCGCTCGGCTTCCGCCTCAGCATCCTGCTCACCCTGGTCCTCTGCGCGGTGATGATCGCCGCCGCCCCGTTCCTCTGCGTCCTCGTCTTCGGCGAGGACTTCCGTGGGGCGATCTCCGACCTGCGGATCGTCGCCCTCGGCGGCTTCGGGATCGTCGCCCTGAAGCTGCTCGGATCGACCCTGACCGCGCAGGAGCGCCCGTTGCACGAGAGCCTCGCGGTTGGCGTCACCTTCATCACCGTGCTGGCCCTCGACTTCATCCTCATCCCCTCGCTCGGCGGCGACGGGGCTGCGATCGCCTCCGCGATCGGCTACACGGCCGGCGGCCTCGCGATGGTCGCGATCTTCTGCCGCGCCATGAAGGTGCGCCCGCGGGCGCTGCTGCCGGATCGCGAAACCGTGCGCGAAACCGTCGCCCTGGTCCGGACCCTCCTCGCCGACCTGGCGGCGGCGTTGAGGCAGCGGCCGGCGGAGTCTTAGGGGGCGAGGAAATCGATCGCCGTGCGGGCCTGTCGCTCCAGCGTCATCGCTTCGACCTTCTCCAGGCCGGCCGCGATCAGGCGGCGGCGCTCATCGGCGTCAGCGGCGATCCGGGCCAGGGCGTCGGCGGGGGCCTCGGCGTCGCCGGGGGGGACCAGCAGCGCCGCCGCGCCGGCCGCTTCCCGGACACCGCCGACGGCGGTGGCAACGACCGGCAGGCGGGCCGCGAAGGCCTCGAAGAGCACCTGCGGCACCCCCTCCGTCCAGGAGACGTGCAGCAGGGCGTGGCTGCGGCGGTAGACCTCGACCAGGCCCTGGTCGACCGGCAGGTAACCGCACAGCTCGGCGTGCTCGGCGAGGCCGAGCTCCCGCAGGCGCCTCTCCAGCGCCGCCGCCTCGGTTCCCTCGCCGTAGACCTCGAGCCGCCAGCGCGGATCGCGGCGGCGTAGCGCCGCCAATGCGTCGGCCAGCAGCAGCGGGTTCTTCTCGGGGTCGAGGCGGCCGACGCTGACCACCGTCAACTCGCCCTCGTAGGAGCGAGCGGCGACCGCCGCCGGGTCTGCGATCTCGGCCTCGGAGACGAGTGAGATCGGCAGGTTGAGGAGGCGCTTCGCGGAGCTGTACTCCGCCGCCAGCGAGGGGCCGACGACGACGGTCCCGCAGCGGCGGGCGAGCGCCCGGTGGTTGGCCTCGAGCAGGCGGGCCGCGTACTGGATCCAGCGCCGGCCCGGGTGGCGGGCGGCGATCAGCGCCGGCAGGTCCTGGCGCACGCCGAGGAAGACCGGCTGGCGGCGAGCCCGGGCGATCGCGGCGAAGCCGGTGACGAAGGGGTGGGGCCCGAACAGCCAGACGGCGTCGGCGTCGGCGGTGCTGGCGGCGAAGCGGGTCATCGTCGTCGCGGTCGCTCGCGCCACCGAGAGCGGGTTGGCGAGGCTGCTGTAGGCGGGCAGGCCGACGAACTCGATCTCGGGATGGAGCTCGAAGGGGTACGGCTCGGGGTCCGGGTCGAGGCGGCCGGCGACGACGACCCGCAACCCCGCTGTCGCCAGGGCGTTGACGAACAGCAGGAAGGGGAGCTGGCCGCTGACCGCCAATCCCCGTTGCCGGTAGGAGAAGTCGGTGTAGACGACGACTTTTTGTGGCGCGTCGGGGGGCAAGTGGCAGGGTCTATCATGCCGCCGTATCGGCTTGCGCATCCTTTTCGTCTCCCCGCGTTACCCGTTTCCGCCGTGGCGTGGCGACCAGGTCCGCGTCTACAACCTGATCAAGGCGCTGAGCCGCCGGGCGGAGGTCAGGCTCGTCAGCTTCGGCTCGGGCGAGCCGCTGCCGCTCCCCGGCGTCGAGGTGAGGACGGTGACGATGAGCCCCCGCGGGCGCCTCGCCGCCAACCTGAGGGCGCGGCCGACGCTGCCGGGGCAGGTGCGGCTCTTCTGCGACACCGGAATGAGCCGCGCCATCGAGGGCGAGATCGACACCTGGAAGCCCGACGTGATGCACGTGACCCTGGCCAGGATGGCCCCCTACCTACCTGCCCGCGGGCCCTTCCACCGGCACCTCGACCTGGTCGACTCGCTGGCCTTGAACATGCGCACCCGGGCGGGTGCGCACCGCGGGCCTGCCCGGGCCGCCTTCACGGCCGAGGCGCGTTTGATGCAGGCCTACGAGGCCAGGGCCGCGGCCGCGGCCGACAGCTGCTCGGTCGTCTCCGAGGCCGACCGCGCGATGCCCGGGTTGGAGCCGGCGGCAGTGATCCCCAACGGCGTCGACCTCGACGCCTTCCCGTTCGCGGCCGCGCAGGGTCGCCCGCCGGTGCTCGTCTTCTTCGGCAATCTCGGCTACTTCCACAACGTCGAGCCGGCCAGGTTCCTCGCCGAACGGGTGTTGCCGCTGGTCCGCGAGCAGGTCCCGGAGGCGCGGCTGCGGCTGGTCGGCGCCCGCCCGGCGGCGACCGTGCGGCGTCTGGCCGAGCTGGACGGCGTCGAGCTGGCCGCGGACGTCCCGGACATGGCCGCGGAGCTGAACCGCGGCGCGGTCGCGATCCTGCCGTCGTTCTCCGGCTCGGGGATCAAGAACAAGATCCTCGAGGCGTTCTGCGCCGGCCTGCCGGTGGTCTCCAACCGTCTCGGCATTCAGGGGGTCGATGGGGCCGAGGCCGGCGAGCACTATCTCGCCGCAGAGGGGGAGGCGGAGCTGGCGGCGGCGGTGACGCGGGTGCTGGGCGACGCGGAGCTCAGCGGCCGCCTGGCCGGGGCCGCCCACGCCCTGATCCTCGAGCGCTACACCTGGGAGCGGCAGGCCGAGCGGTTGCTGGAGCTCTACGGAAAGTAGTTCCTGCCACAATCCCGGAGTGGTCGGGAGGGGTGTGTCGATGGACTTGCGTCGTTTGGCGACGGCGACTGCCCTTGCCTGGCTGCTGCTGATCGGGCTCGGCGCGACCAGCGCCCGCGCGGTCGAGCTGCCGGCCGGGTTCCAGGACACGACGGTCTTCTCCGATCTCGACGAACCGACCGCGATCCGAATCGCTGCGGACGGTCGCGCCTTCGTCGCCGAGAAGTCGGGCCGGATCCTCGTCTACGCCGATCTCGCCGACACCACCCCGAGCCTCTTCGCCGATCTCAGCAGCGCTGTCTACGCCGCCGGCGACCGCGGCCTCCTGGGCCTCGAACTCGACCCCGATTTCCCCCAGCGCCCATACGTCTACGCGCTCTACACCTACGACCATCAACTCGGCGACCCGGATCCGGAACCCCGCTGGAACGACACCTGCCCGACCCCGCCCGGGTTCGAAACCAACGGCTGCGTGGCCAGTGGGCGGCTGGTCAAGCTGACCGCCTCAGACGACCACGCCAGCGCCCAGCAGGTGCTGATCGAGGGCTGGTGCCAGCAGTTCCCCTCGCACTCGATCGGCGCCCTGCACTTCGACTCCAGCGGCGCGCTCTACGTCAGCGCCGGTGACGGCGCCAGCTACAACGGCGCCGACTACGGCCAGTTCGGGTACCCCCAGAAGAACCCCTGCGGCGATCCGCCGACGGGGGTCGGCGGCAACCAGACGCCACCCAGCGCCGAAGGGGGAGCTCTGCGCTCGCAGGACCTCCACACCCCTGCCAGCCCCGGCGATCCGACCGGGCTCAACGGTGCGCTCCTGCGGATCGACCCGGACACGGGCGAAGGCCTGCCGGGCAACCCGCGGGCGTTCAGCCTCGACCAGAACGAGCGCCGGATCGTCGCCTACGGGTTCCGCAACCCCTTCCGCTTCGCGCTCCATCCCGAGAGCGACGAGGTCTATGTAGGCAATGTCGGGGCCGAACAGTACGAGGAGATCGACCGCTTCAACCCAACTTCAGGTCAGCTCTATAACTCCGGCTGGCCCTGCATCGAGGGGCCCGAACCCAACCCCACCTACGTCGGCCTCGGGCTCGACCTCTGCGAGGAGCTCTACGCGGACCCCAGCGCCACGGCGCTGCCCTTCTTCACCTACAAAAGCACCGCCGACGTGGTCCCCGGCGATCCCTGTCCCCACGGCGACGGCAACGCCCTCAGCGGCATGGCCTTCTACGACGGCAACGCCTTCCCCGCTTCCTACCAGGGGGCGCTGTTCTTCTCGGATTCGGTGCGGGGCTGCGTCTACGCGATGTTCGCCGGCCCCGACGGCCGGCCCGACCCCTCGACCGTGGTGCCCTTCCTCTCCGACGCCGGCCTCTACCCGGCGATCGACGTCGAGGTGGGTCCCGAAGGGGACCTCTTCTACACCTCGCTCTTCGGTCCGGGTTTCGGGCCCGGCTCGGTCCACCGGATCTCCTACTTCTCCGGGAACCAGCCGCCGCTCGCCCGGCTCGAGGCCGACAAAGCCTGGAGCCCCGGTCCGCTCGACGCCGTCTTCGACGCCAGCGGCTCCACCGACCCGGACGGCGACCCACTCAGCTTCGAATGGGACCTCGAGGGGGACGGGAGCTTCGAAGCGGCCACGACCGACAGCGTCAAGGCGGCATCCTTCAGCGACGAAGACAACTCCACCGTTGCGGTGCGGGTCAAGGATCCCAGCGGCGCCGTCAGCATCGATCGGGTCACCGTCTACCCCTACAACACCCCGCCAAAGCCACTGCTGGTCGAACCGGAGACCAGCCTCGAGTGGTCGGTCGGCGATCCGATCTCCTTCGAAGGCGAAGCCTGGGACGAAGAGGACACGGTCGTGCCGACGACCAGCTTGGACTGGAGCACCCGCCTCTTCCACTGTCCCTCGGGCTGCCACGCCCACCCTCTGCAGGCCTTCCCCGCAGTCGGCTCGGGCAGCTTTCCGGCCCCCGACCACGAGTACCCCTCCTACATCCAGCTGCGGTTGACGGCAACCGACTCGCGCGGCCTCTCGGCTTCGACGGCGATCCCGCTCTATCCGAATTCGGTGCCGCTGACCGTGACCAGCAACCCCCCTGGCCTGAGACTCGGCGCCGGCTCGGAGACCGGCCCGGCGCCGCTCAACCTGACCGCGATCGAGGAAGGAAGCGTTTCTCTCGTCGCCCCCGCTACCCAGGTTCTGAACGGCCGCACCTACAGCTTCGAGAGCTGGTCCGACAAGGGCGAGCGCGTGCACTCGATCGTCGCCGAAGGCCCGGCCACCTACGAAGCGCTCTACTCGACCCCCGACCTGCCCCCAGCTCTCCCCGGCGCCGGGCCCCAGCCAAGCTCGGCCGCGGCGCCGAAGACCGCGCTCGGCCACCATCCGCGTCGGCGTCGGGCCGGAAGCTCGGCCAGGTTCACGTTCTCGGCCGTGCCCGCGGGGGCCGCGTTCGAATGCCGGCTCGATCGCCGGCGTTTCCGCTCCTGCAGCTCGCCGAGGACCTACGCGCGCCTGGCGAGTGGAGGGCACCGGTTCCAGGTCCGCGCCGTCGATCCGGATACGGGGGTCGCCGACCCGACCCCCGCCGAGTTCAGGTGGAGGGTCGGGACGTAGCTCGAGCCCGCTGTTCCGCGCTGCCTGGCAGGCGGGCGAGCTAGACCGGCAGCAAGAGGACGTTGGCCGTGACCTCGCCGGCGTAGGGCGCGATCTCGTCGCTGTCGGGACGATAGAGGCAGGCTTCGTAGCCGAGCGGCTCCAGTCGGTCCAGCGCCGGCGCCGGGTCCGGCGTCTCGACCAGGAGGACAGGGCGGCTGCGCGCGAGCGTCGCGGACATCCCGTCCAGCACCGCGAGCTCGGCTCCCTCGACGTCGATCTTGACCGCGTGCGGCGAGAGCTCGTAGTCGTCGATGGGACGGACTCGCACCGTCACCTCCTCCACCTCCAGCTCGGCAGCCGCGATCCCCAGTTGTTCCGCGGTCCAGTTCTCGGTCGCCTGCTCCGGGTCGAGCGAGGCCTCGCCGGTCAGGGGGACGCCGCGATAGACGGGTACGAAGAGCGAGAACTCTCCAGCCGTGGCGCCCGCCGCCTCGAATCGGTAGCTGAAGTCGGCGCCGATCACGCGCCGCACCAGGCGCAGATCAGGCTCGAGCATCGAGTTCGGCTCGAGCGAGAAGATCCGCGAGCTGGGATCGAAGACGCGGTAGGAGAGGGCCGAGCTGCCGGTGTTCGCACCGACGTCGAGGAACAGGCCACCGCTCCCACGGCAGCGACCGAAGTAGCGGAAGTCCGGATCATGGGGGCGCCTTGCCAGGTATCGGCCGACGCCGAACCAACGCCGCGCCGCCGCATAGAGGCGCGGCGATCTCATCAACCCTCTCTGCGCACGCCTTCGGGGTGATGGCATCGCGACGATCATATGGCGAGAGAGAGGTACCTCTATTAGAAGGCATGTATCGTCGCGGCCATGAAGAGAATCCTCGTCCTCTGTGCCGCCCTCGTCGTCTTCGCGTTGCCGGCGAGTGCGCTCGGTGGGACGGTCGGCTTCAACGTGACCCCGATCGCGACCCCCTCGATACCCAGGGACGTCGCCGTGGGCGATCTCGACGGGAAAAACGGGCCGGACATCGTCGCCTCGGTGGGCGAAGAACTGAAGGTCATGCTCAACAGCGGGAACGGGAGCTTCGCGGCGGCGCAGGGGTATCCGACCGGCTGCCCGACTTACCAGGTCGAGCTGGCCGACGTGACCACCAGCGGGACCGATCTTCCCGCTGACGGGAGGCTCGACGCGGTGGTGCTCTGCGTCAAAAACAGCGGCGATCTGAAGCAGATCGGTCGTCTGGCCGGCAACGGGGCCGGGGGCTTCGGGCCGAACAACATCAGCGGCCTCAGCCTCGGCTACCTGTCCTCCAACCTGTACTTGGAGCAGAGCTTCGCGCTGGCCAAGCTGCGAGCCCCGGGCCTGCCGCCCGTGCCGATCTACTCCTACTCCAACACCTATCCGAAATTCGAAAACCGGTTCTGCTTCAGCTACGACTGGGTGACCAACGACTGCCTCAGCGGCGAAGCCGGCTGGCCCACCGTCTCCGCTCCGATCGTCGCCGGCGAGATCGCTCAGGCCCAGGTCTTCACCCTCGGCGGTGAAAAAGGGATCCTCGACTGGGGTGCTGACACGACTTGGAAATGGAGCACCAGGGAACTGGCTCCGAGCTTCCCCTCGACCACCAACGAAAACTTCAAGTCGATGACGGTCGGCGACCTCGCCGGCGACGGCCCCGACCTGATCAGCGCTTCGGGCAGCTGCGGCTGCGGCTACAAAGACGTTCCCCCCGCGGGGCAGATCAACGTCCTCTACGGCACCGTCGCCGCCGGCGTCCCCGACCAGGTCGGGACCAAGTTCCCCTCGGCGCCTGGAGTGACCAACATCGCCGTCGGCGACTTCGACCTCGACGGGCGCGGCGACGTGATCGGCAACAGCTGGTCAGCCAACCCCGCCACCGCTGCCCTCACCGGCGCCGTCTTCGTCCAGACCAGCAACGGCGCCGGCGCCCTCGAAGCGCCGCAGATGTTCCCGCTCGCCCATAACGAATCCTTCAGCCGGGCACCGGTCCGGGTCGCCGACCTCGACGCCAACGGCAGCGCCGATGCGGTGGCGATCGTGGGCGGCCAGATCCAGGTTCTGCTCAACGTCAAGGCGGCGGCCAAAGTCGCGGCGCAGAACGCGCTGGCGGGGATCAAGGGCCTGCCGAAGAAAGTCCAGGTCGACAAAAAAGGCAACCTCCTGCTCGGCAGCGCGACCAACCCGCCGACCGCGAGCGTCGACCTCACGATCACCCTGCCCAGCGGCAAAGCTAAAGGCAGCGCGGCGGCATCGGCCAAACCGAAGAAGGGCAAGAAGAAGAAAGCCGTCGTGATCGGCCACGCGAAGATCAAGGTCCCGGCTGGCAAGAAAAGACCGCTGAAGGTTCACCTGAAGCCGAAAGCCCTCGCCAAGCTGAAGCAGGGCAAGACCCTGAAGGCCAAGCTGACGATCGTCGCTGTCGCCGTCGACGGCACGAAGGCGACGAAGACTCAGTCGCTGACGATCAAGCCTGCCAAAACGAAAAAGAAGCGCTAGGGCCGCTTGCGCAGCCGGCTATCCGCCGGCCGCCTCCAGTGCCCGGCCGAGGTTGTCCAGGGCATTGCTCCAGCCGCCTTCGTGGGAGACGACCGATTCGCGGTCGCGCAGGTTGCTGTGGGTGAGGCGGACTGTGGTGGCGCCGTCGACCTCCTCGAAGTCGAGCTCCATCAGCGTCTCGCGCGACTCCTCGTCGTTGTCCCAGACCCAGGTGAAGGCAAGGCGGTGGGGCGGGTCGATCTCGGTGTAGTGACCGCCGCCGCCGTGCTCGACCCCCTTCTCGGGGTCGCGCATGACGACGCGGACGTTGCCGCCGAGCCGCAGGTCGACCTCGGCGACCGGCGTCTCCCAGGCATGCTCGCCGTGGAACCATCGTCGCATCACCTCCTCGCTGGTCCAGGCGTCGAAGACGCGCTCGGCCGGCGCCTGGAAGGTGCGCTCGATCAGCAGGGTCTGGGCGCTCATCGGTCACGGTCCTCGCGCCGTCGCAGCTGGATGGCAAGCCAGGCGCGGGCGACCAGGAGGCTGCCGCCGGCCCCTGCCAGGCCGGGCAGGAACTCCTCCAGCGGCAGACCGCCGACGTGGCCGAGCGGGATCACGTGCTGCTCGATCCGCGCTGCGACGCGGTCTCGTCGGAGAGAGCGTGCTCGAAGTCGGTCGCGTCCTCGTACTCGTCGTGCAGGTTCCACCAGACGTAGGCCTGGGTCTGCGGGTAGCCCTCCGGCGAGTCCTCCCAGATCTCCTGGCGCCCCAGCGCGGTGATGTCGAGGTAGGCCCAGGGGGTGCCGAGCTGCTCGTCGCCGCGCGCGTCGACGAAGTAGGTGCGGAAGATCCGGTCCTCGTCGTCGCGGTAGAAGACGTTGGTCCCGTGCCATTCGTCGACGTCGAAGTCGGCGTCGAAGTCGTCGGTGATCGTGTACCAGGGCATCTCCCAGCCCATCTGCGCTTTCAGCCGCTGGATCTCCGGCTGCGGCGCCCGCGAGGCGTTGACGAAGGTGGTGTCCCGCGCGTTGAGGTGGGCGAGGTGGCCGACCTGATCGGCCATGAACGAGCAACCGCGGCAGCCGCTCTCGGGCCAGTTGCCGACGCCCGGCTCGAAGAAGAAGCGATAGACGATCAACTGGCGCCGCCCCTCGAAGAGGTCGAGCAGGGAAGCCGGCCCGTCGGGGCCCTCGAAGCGGTACTCCTCGACCAGCTCGAAGCGCGGCATCCGCCGGCGTTCGGCGGCGAGCGCGTCGCGGGCTCTGGTCACCTCCTTCTCCTTCACCAACAGCTGCTCGCGGGCGGACTTCCACTCCTCGGCGGAGACGATCGGCGGCAGGTTCATTTCTGCTCCTCCTTCAGGTACTCGTCGACGACATCGAACAGGCGACCCCAGAGGGCGCGCTGGCGATCCATCCACTCGGCCGCCTCGTCGAGCACCTTCGGCTCGAGCGAGAGCACGTGCGTGCGTCCCTCGACCACCCGCGAGACGACCCCGGCCTCCTCTAGCACCTTCAAATGCTTGGAGATCGCCGGCTTGGAGACGCCGAAGTCGCTGGTCACTTCGCCGACCGTGGCCGGTCCGGATCCCAGGCGTTCGACGATCCCACGGCGGATCGGGTGTGAGAGGGCCTTGAATGAATCGTTAACCATTTGGCGAACTATAGCGCCTGAGCGGGTTGCGAACCGTCGGGCTTCTCCTGGCGTCGATTACTAGCGTGTGCCGCTGTCTCCGAAGTAGGCGCGGACGATCAGATCCCCCAGTTCAGAAGCGGTCTTCGAGAAGGGCTGCGACTCGGGGACCAGCAGCGCCGAAACCGCCGCGGCCTCGATCGCATTCACCACGAACGCGGCGGTCAACGGAGGTGGGGAGTGGAGATGCATAGGCCCGCGGCGGGCGCTGTCGACAGCATCGGAGAGGCGCTCATGCAGCTCGTTGCGCTTGTCGAGTGCCGGTTTGCCGGCGATGTGGACGTCGATCAGCAGCGCTTGGGCAATCATCGGCCGATCGTCGACGAGCCGCGCCAGCGTCTGCAGGGCCGCATCGAGGCCCTGGCGCCAGGTCGGTTGTTCCGCCCCAACGCGGAGCATCTCGTCGCAGAGCCGACTGCCCTCGCTCTCGTAGGCCGCCGCGTAGGCCTCGCCGAGATTGGCAAAGTCGCGGCAGAACTGGTCCCGATCGCCGCCGTAGCGGTCGGCCACGGTGCCGAGGGTGAGGTGGCGGAAGCCAATCTCTCCACAGGCGAGCAGCAGCGCTTCGGTGGTTTTCTGGTCGAGCATCTATTCCCTGGTGACGCTGAACCGACAGGCGCGCCCGCGCGGCGCCTTCCCCAGAGTTCGATCCAGCACTGATAGCGAGCATACATTTCGCTCAAAGCACGACGCAATCCGGGGGAGGCGCCGAGCATGGTCGAGGCCCAACGCGATCCATCGACCACCAAGAAAGCGCTGTCGAGACGAGCGCCGCCACCGTCACGGCTCGGGACTACTGGGGCTTGCCCCAGCGATCGTCGCCGTAGTTGCGGTCGCGGTTGTCCTCGACTGCGTCCGGGTCGTCGTAGCCGGCCTGGACCAGTAGCCGTCGCAGGTCGACGATCATCTGCTCGCCGACGTCCTTGTCGTTGGGGCGATGCAGGGTCTCGGTCTCGGGGCCGACCGTCACCTTGACGTGGCCGTTGTGCTCCTCGGTCACCTCGCCGATCGCCTCCAGCAGCGAGAGCACCTGGCGCCACTCGACGTTGCCGCTGGCGGGGTGGGCGAGGATCTTGCGGACCGTCTCCCGGTGGTGGTTGCTGAGAGCCATGGCGGCAGGCTACACTGGCCGGGCAATGACGACCGCCCCCGAGCAGAACGTGGTTACCTCGCTGCTCGTCGGTGGCAAAATCGGCGCCGCGATCGTTATCGCGGTAGTCGTCTGAGCACCCAAGAACGCCCGCCGACCAAAGACACAATCGAAAGGGACGCGGCGGAGGCGTTGGCACCGCGCAGAGTCCCCTCGAAGAACTGGCAGGAAGCCCTGGAATCCCAGGCCGGCCGTCGCTTCGCCCGCAGCTCGCACTGGGGCGGGCAGCGTCCCGCGCCGCGGCCGCCCGGAGGGCGCTGATTCGCCGCCCGCCTCGTCAGGGTCCGGGGTGCGCTTCGAGACGCTCAGCAGGAGCGCGGGCGATCGCGCCGCAGATCGCGGGCGTCGCGGATCTCGGCGCTGGGAACTCTGACCACGGTGACGGCATCGCGTTGACCGAGCGGCCGGCGGACCGGGGTCGCGTCGTGGACTTTGTGGACGCCGATGCCTTTGCGGCGGCAGATCGAGGGAGCGCGCCGGCGCTCCTTCACGGGCGGCGGGGTGGTGGCGATCGGGCCGGCGACGCGGGCGGGGTCGGTCGGCAGCGGCTTCGCTTGGACGCCGTCCTTGCTCCTCGGCGCCGGTAGTTCTGGATCGAGCTCGTCGGCGACGGGCGCCGGCTGCGCCGGCAGATTGGGCACCGAGTCCGGCGCGGGTGCCGGGCCGGGCCCCGGTTCGGGCTCCGGGCCTGGTTCGGGCTCAGGGTTCGGTTCCGGCTGTGGTTCAGGTTCGGGTTCCGGTTGCGGTTCGGGTTCAGGTTCCGGCTGCGGTTCAGGTTCGGGTTCCGGCTCGGGAATCGGCGTCGCGCCGGGCGGGGTCAGTCGCACCACCGTGACGCCAGGGCCGAGCCGCAGATCGATGCTGGAGGGAGCCTCGAAACTCGCCGTCGCCGTCGCCGCTGCGTTCGGTTCGAAGACCTGGGCGCTGGCGATCGGCTCGCCGAGGTTGACGGTGACCGGGACCGCGGCGGGGCTGAGGTCGGCGCGCTCGCCGACATCCCAGACGCTGACCCGGTTCCAGAGCACCAGGTAGAAGCTGCCGTCGCGCTTCTGCAGGAGGATCTGTTGGGCGCTGGTGGGGGCACCGGCGACGCCGTAGTCGAGGCTCTGCGGAGCGAAGGCGGGCCCCTTGTCGGAAAGCAGACCGATCAGGCGTTCCAGCGCCAGCGCCGCCGGCTTCTTCGAGAAGTCGTTGCGAAGCAGACCGAAGCTTGCCTCGAGGTCGGTGCGGGAGGGGTCGTCTCGCTCGTCGAGCAGCTCGTAGGAGTAGCTGCGGACGATCCCGCGGCGGAAGTTTTCGAGGTAGAGGCGGGGCAGGTAGATGCCGGAGGCTCGCTCGGAGGCGGGCTGGTGGCCAGAGGTGGGCGACTCGACGCCGTTGTGGTAGCCGGTCTCGGTTACCTGGAACGGCTTGTTGCCGAAGATCTCCGCGGCGGCCTCGAGTTCCCCGTTCCAGATCGAGTCGCGCTCGGGGATGTCACCGGAGAGGTAGGTGTGCGTGTTGCCGTAGTCGACCCAGGACGAGAGGTCGCCGACCAGCGGCATGTTCTCGCGCCGGGTGATCGACGGTCCGACGACGGGCACCGAGGCCAGTTTCGGACGGCTCTCCAGAGCTTCGGCAAGGCTCTGGGTGTAGTCGCGGATCGCAGCGACCCAGTTGGAGTCGCCCTGGATGTCGTACTCGTTCGGCCCCTCGATCGACGCCAGCGTCGGCAACAGCTCGGTTTCGATCATGTCCAGCTGCTGATCGATCGTCCCGTATTGCCAACGCTGCATCGGGTCGCCGGCGATCGCGTTGAGGCGGATCCCGTCGGCGGCCAGGGTGCGCAGACGCGGGTAGATGTCCGGCCGGTTGACCGAGATGCCGTCACGGATGTAGCGGACCCCGAGTTCGTCGAGGCGCTGGCGCACAGTCGCGAAGTCGCTGTACGGGGTGTCGTTGTAGCCGAGGTGGGTGTTCACCCCGATCGTCTCCACCACCGAGTCGGCCGGCTGTGCCTGGGTGGCCGCCCCGGCGGCGCTCGGCAGGGCCAGAAGCACGACGGCTGCCGCCGCGACTAGGAGTCGTGGAATCGATGAGCTCAAGGCTGGACCGTTCGTAATCCTCATGGACGAATGTACGAGTATTACCTACCCAGCTTCTATCGCACGTCACACAGTGCGGGAACCGGACCCGCTGCCGGCCTTTTCAGTCCGCCAGGAGGAGCGGGCGGGGCAGGCGAGCGCACCAGACGGCGAAGAGGGCGACGGCGACGATCGCGCCTGCCCAGTGCAGGCCGATCAGGACGAAGATCAGGCTGGGCAGGCCGGCAAGGAAGGCGCCGAGCATGGTCGCGCCGGTCGGAAGGCGCAGGACGCGGGCGGTGATGGCGGCGCAGAGGAGCCAGGCAAGGGGCCCGGAGATCCAGCCGTAGTCCTCGAAGAAGCTGTGCGGAAGGGCGAGTCCGAGGGCCAGCGAGAGGGCGGCGACGGCGAGCAGCTGCGCCAGCGCGGCGCGCCAGAGGATCGCGGTATCCATGCCCGGGCGAGGCTACTGGACGACGATCTTGCCCCTCATCGTCGGGTGGATCTCGCAGTGGTATGGGAACGTGCCACGGGTCTGGAAGCGGACCGCGACGGTCTTGCCGGGGCCGATCCGCTTGTCGAAGCCAGCGCCGTTGCGCGTCGCCGTGTGGGCGCTGCCGCTCTCGTTCCTGAACTCGACCGTGCTGCCTTTGGCGACGGTGAGCGTCCCCGGCTTGAAGGCGAAGTTGACGACTTCGACGCGCTTGGCGGCGCTGGTCTGGGCCGGGTTGGCGGCGGAGGCCGGGGAGACCAGCACGGCGCCGAGGGCAAGGGCGAGGACCGCGATCTTTTTCATGCTCTTTATACGGAGCGGGGGAGGATTGGGTTCAACAGAAGAAGTCGAGTTCCGAGCAGAGTTCGGAGGTGACACCGCCGAGCCCTTCGACTTCTTCTTCGAGCGCTTCGACCCGGCCTTCGAGCTCGCCGACATCGCCGCCGCCTTCGATTTCGCCGCGCAGTTCTTCGAGCTCGGCTTCGACGCCTTCGACCTCCGCCGCACCCGAGGCTCCTTCCGGGCCGTCGGGCCCGGGCGGTCCCGCGGGTCCCTGCTTCCCGGCCGGACCCGCCGGCCCGGTCTGCGCGAGCAGCGCCACGCCGGTGCCGATCGCGGCGCTGAGGATGCAGACGCCGACGATTAGCGCGATGAAGTGGTTCCTGGAGAGGGAGACCATCGAGGCGCGGATCATCGCAGCAACGGCGCTACGCTCCACTGAGCACCCGGGCGGTTAGCTCAGTTGGGAGAGCACATCCCTTACAAGGATGGGGTCACTGGTTCGAGCCCAGTACCGCCCATCGGCGAGCCGCCGCCCTGAAGCCGAAGATGGCCACGAGGATGCCAACCGCGGCGACCGCGACGCCGAACAGGAAGGCGCTCTGCGCCCCCTGCACCACTCCTTCGAAGGCATCGTCCGAGGCCCCCTCTGAGACCCCGGTTGCCACCGCCGTGGCCGCGGCGAGGACGATCGCGCCGCCGGCGAGCTGGGCGGTGTAGAGGAGGCCGCCGGCGAGGCCCTTGCGCTCCTCGGGGAGGGCGCTGATGCCGATCGTCAGCAGCGCCCCGAGGAGAGACCCGACCCCGAGGCCGATCAGCACCAGGCCGGGCAGCAGCGCGAGGTAGCTGGGGTCGTCGGGCATCCGGGCCAGGACGAGGCCGCCAAGTGCGGAAACGGCACCGCCGGCGACCGTGGTCAGCGACGGCGACAGCCCGGTGAAGATGACTCCGGTCAGGATCCCGCCCACCGCGAAGGCAGCCATGGTGGGCATCTGCATCAGCCCGGATTCGATCGAGTCCGCCCCGAGCACATTGGCGAAGACCTGGGGGGCGAAGGAGATCGCGACGAAGTAGCTGCTGGTGAGCAGCGCCTCGCAGGCCAGCGCCACCGCCAGGATGCGATTCGCCGCGATGTCCGGCGGGACCAGGGCGCGGTTGCCCCAGGCGCGCTGCTGCAGGGCGAAGCCGGCGAACAGCGCCGCGGAGGCGAGGAAGCCGACGATCGCTTCGGCGGAGCCCCAGCCCCACTCCGGCGCGTAGCGCAGGGTCACCAGGAGGGCGACCAGCGCGGCGGCGAGCAGCGCCACCCCGGTCCAGTCGATCGAGCGGTCTCGGCTCGGGACGTGCTCGGATCGGTGGCGCAGGACCACCAGGGCGACGGTGAGGCAGATCGGGATGTTGAAGAGGAAGGCGGCGCGCCAGCCGAGCCACTCGATCAGAAGGCCGGCGTCGACCGGCCCGAACGCCAGCCCGAGGCCGGATGCGAAGACGAGCAGGGCACCGGCGGTCGCAGCTCGGGGCGGTCCGAAATGGTCGAAGACCAAGGCGATGGCCGCGATCCAGAGGAATCCTCCGGCGATGCCCTCAAGGGCGCGCGCCGCCAGCAGGAACCAGAGCTCGGGAGCGAGAGCGACGAGCAGAGAGGCGGCCGCGAAAGCGACCGCGCCCGCGACGAAGATCCTCTCCGCCCCGTAGCCGTCGACCAGGCGGCCGGCGGGCACCACGGAGAGGGCGATCGCAATCGAGAAGCCGGTGATCGCCCACTGTGCGGACCCGAGGCTGGCCGAGAAGTGCTCCTGGATCTCGGGGACGACGATGCCGGCGGCGACGAAGTCATGGGCGAAGATGAACCCCCCTACGCAGGCCGCGAGGAGGGGAAGGAAAGACAGCTTCCCAGGCGGCGGAGGGGCCATTCGGCGACCCTATTCGGAACCTCCGCAGCACCCGCACCGATCGCGTCGGGACTTTTGAGATCGGCCAAGAGCGGGTCTTCGGGGAGGCTTCTTCAAGACCAGGAAGGGAGTGGTCGGCGTCCGCGACCTCGTCGGCGGCTGAGCCCGTCAGCTGCCGACGATCAGCGCGGCGAGGAAGAGCATGACGACGTGGAAGGACTGATCGACGGCGATCCGCAGCCCGGCTGAGCCCTTCGAGACCCCCTTGACCACCGCCATGTAGATGTCGAGCAGGCGGCCGTCGTCCTGGACCCAGTGGGGGATGCCGACGATCAGCACGGCGAGGATCGCGGTGCCGATGCCGGCTTCGGAGGCGATCCAGATCAGCGCCGGCACGAAGGCGAGCATGTAGGTGGTGAGGTGGGAGAGCAGGGCCCGGCGGCGAACCGGGTCGGCGCCGAGACCGCCGTACTTGTGGGCGGCCTGCCAATCGGTCTGCAGGAGGAAGTCGCCGACGAGGTGACTGACCAGGAGGACGGCGAAGACTTCGACCCAGATCAAGGGCTGGAGCTCACTGGAGGGCGAAGATGACGCCGACCGTCGCGGTCACCGTCGAGGTGCCGGGCTTGGTCGGCGGCGAAGGAGCGGCGCAGCGCTTGACCGGGCCGGTGCTGACGCCGCAGTCGCCGGCGCTGACCTCCTTGGAGACCGAGTCGGGCACCACCTCCGCCTGCCCGCCCTCGGCGATGCTGAGCGCCGGGCCGAGCTCGGCGCCGGCCTGCGCGGCCAGCGTCAATGCCTTGGCCTTCGCTTTGTCGAAAGCCGCGGCGAGCGCGGCCGAGTAGGCGGCTTCGGTGTCGCCGACGAAGAAACGGGGGCCGCTGACGCCGCTGGCGCCGGCGCCGATCGCGGCGGCGATCAGCTCTCCGGCCCGGTCGGGCTGGTGCAGGGTGACGCCGATCCCCTCGCTGGCGCGGTAGACAGGGCGCTCGCCACGGAAGCTCCTACGGACCGAGATGCGGCCGGTCTTGACGTCACCCTCCTCGACCCCGGGGATCTCCTGGACGGCGGCGATCACCCCGCGCAGCCGCTTCGAGACCTCGCGCAGCGCGGCGCCTTTGGTGCGCCGCTCGACGCTCGCCGACAGGCCCACCGTGGCGCTGTCGTTAGGGACTTTGAGCGTCGCGTTGGCGGTGACCGAGACGGTCCGCTCGACCGCGGCGGCGCTGGCGGGCAGGACGAGCAGAAGGGCGGCGACCAGCAGCAGCGGGAATATCGCGAGCCGGTTGTCTCTGCGGGCGACCACGTCAGGACCCTACCCCAGCACCCCGAACCGCAATCGCGCTTGGGCGGTTGGCGCCGCCGTCAGGCGAGCACCGCCCGCCCGCGCACCAGCGGCCTCACCACCGGGGCCATGCCGCGCCAGCGTTCGCGGTTGACCGAGGCGAGGCGCATCCGCGCCCCGATCGTCTCCAGGGTGCGACGGTCGCAGCGGCAGCCCTCGGCGAAGGCCGCCCATGGCGCCGCCAGCAGTCGCTGGGCGCGACTCAGCAGGGCCGAGTCCGCTTCGACGTGCTCGCAGAAGAGCAGGCTGCCCTCGGGCCGCAGCACCCGCGCGATCTCCGCGACGGCGCGCTCGGGGTCGGTGACGGTGCAGAGGACCATCGTCGAGACGACCGTGTCGAAGCAGTCGTCGGCGAAGGGCAGGCTCTCGGCCGGGGCGTTGACGACGCTGACCGGGGCGCTGCCGGCGAAGCGGGTCGGGTCGATCTTCGCGGCCATCGCGGTGGCCGGCTCGGCCAGGACCAGCTCCTCGATCCCGGCCGGGTAGTGGGCGAGGTTGAGGCCGGTCCCGGCGCCGATCTCCAGCACGCGGCCGCCGGCGCCGGCCAGCAGGCGCCGCCTGCGGTCGGCCATCCCGCGCTTCTCGCCGAGCCAGAGGAACGGCTCGTAGATGGCGGCGCCGAAGCGGCTGTCGGCGACCTCGACCCCGTGCCTGTGGATCGGCGGGAAGGCCGGGGTCGGGATCGTCGGGTCAGGCTTGGACTTGGTCGTGGTGGGCATCACGTTTTCCTTTGCGTTGGCGGCCTGCGCTTGTCGCCCTGTGGGCGACAAATGGCGCGGTTGTTTGTCGTGTTCCATTCGACCAGCGCAGCGGTGCCGTGACTTCGCCCGAACCGGCCAACCTGCGCTGGCCGGAACCGGCCATCCGGCGGTAGCCTGCCGCGATGGCCGAGCAGTCGATCCAGTTCACGGCGGTCGACGGGCGCCAGGTCGCCTGGTCCTCAGTCGGGGAGGGCCCGCCGCTGGTCCTCGGCGGCTGGTGGATGAGCCATCTCGAGATGAACTGGCGCGACCCGGCCTTCCGCGCCTTCGTGGAAGCGATCGGCCGCCACCGCACCGTCGTCCGCTACGACGCCCCCGGCACCGGCCTCTCCGACCGCTCGGCGCCGCCCTCGACCAGCCTCGACGACCAGGTCGCGGTGCTGGCCGGGGTGGTCGACGCGGTCGGGGCCGACGCGGTCGACCTCTTCGCCGCCTCCTCCGGCGGCCCGGTCACCACCGCCTACGCGGTCGCCAGCCCCGATCGGGTCAGGCGGCTGATCGAGTACGGGACCTACGCGAGCGGGCCGGAGATCGCCGACGAGGACGCCCGCGAGTCGATCGTCGGCATCGTCCGCCGCCATTGGGGCGTCGGTTCACGCGTCCTCGCCGACGTTTTCATGCCCGAGGCCTCGCCGGCGCAGCGCCAGGCCTTCGTCGAGTTCCAGCGTCAGTCGGCTTCGGCCGAGCTGGCGGCGCGGGCGCTCGAATGCATCTACGCCTTCGACGTCGCCGATCGCCTCGGCCAGGTCCAGGCGCCGGCTTTGGTGCTGCACCGCCGCGGCGATCGGGCGATTCCCTACCGGCTCGGTCAGGACCTCGCGACCCGGATCCCGGGTGCCACCTTCGTCGCGCTCGAGGGCTCCGACCACTTCCCCTGGCTCGGGCGCAGCGGCGAAGCGGTCCGCGCCGCGCTGGAGGGGCTCGGCGTCGATCGGGGCGAGATCGAGCTGGAGCCCGACGCCGAGGTCGGCGCCGAGACCAAAGGGGCGGTCGCCGAGACCGACCTCTCCGCCCGCGAGCTCGAGGTCCTGCGCCTGGTCGCGCTCGGGCTCAGCGATCGCGAGATCGCCGACCAGCTGGTGCTCAGCCCCCACACGGTGCACCGCCACGTCGCCAACATCCGCACCAAGCTGCGCCTGCCCTCGCGCGCCGCGGCGGCCGCGCAGGCCGCCCGCCTCGGCTTGATCTAAGAGCTGGGCCGGGACCCGCGGTGTCGCGGGTGCCGCCGCAGGTGCTCGCCCTAGATGACGACGTCGAAGGAAACGTCGGCTACCCCCAACGAGTTGGGATGCGCGGCGCTACTCGGCCGGGAGGTCGGGGGGACGCGTCATCGCCACCATCGCGGCGCCGCCGCGGGGCTCGGCGAGCGTGTGCAACTGGTGGGCGGCGAAGATCTCGTCGAGCTCCTCGCGGCTGAGGGTCTCGCGCTCGAGCGCCTGTTCGGCGACGGCGTCGAGGCAGCCACGGTTGGCGGCGAGCAGCGCCCGGGCACGGCGATGGGCCTCGCGAGCGAGGGTCATCGCGGCGATGTCGACCTCGCGCCGGGTCGCGTCGGAGACGTGCCATTTGTCGACCGGCAGGGCGATCGGCGGCGGCCCGTCGTGGTCGAGCGCGACCCCCATCCCGAATTCGGTGATCATCCGCGTGCAGACGGCGTAGACGCGGGCGAGGTCGGAGGAGACCCCCGAGTAGCCCTCGCCGAAGACCTGCTCCTCGGCGGCGCGGCCGCCAAGCGCGACGACGACGTCGATCAGCAGTTCCTCGCGCGACTCCAGGTAGCTGTCCTCCGCGACCGAGTGGGCGACGAAGCCGAGCGCGCTGCCGCGGGGGACGATGCTGAGCATCTCCGGCGACTCTTCGCGCAGGAGCCGGAAGCAGAGCGCGTGGCCGGCCTCGTGGTAGGCGATGATCCGCCGCTCCTTGTCGTTGATCCGCCGAGTCTGCTGAGAGCCGACCGACGCTCGCAGCAGCGCCTCGTCGAGGTCGGCGCGGGCGATCGTTTCGCGGCCGGCGCGGCCGGCGATGATCGCCGCCTCGTTCAGCGAGTTGGCGAGCTGGGCGCCGGTCATCCCGGTCGTCTTGCGGGCGACGTCGGTGAGGTCGAGGTCGTCGGCGAGCGGCTTGCCTTTGGCGTGCGAGCGCAGGATCGCCTCACGGCCGTCGCGGTCGGGCGGCGAAACCAGCACCTGGCGGTCGAAGCGGCCCGGGCGCAGCAGCGCTTTGTCGAGCTTGTCGACGTAGTTGGAGGCGGCGATCACGATCACGGTCGCGTCGGTCTTCTCGAAACCGTCGAGCTCGACCAGCAGCTGATTCAAAGCCTGCTCGCGCTCGCTGGTGCCGCCGTCGCCGCCCTCGCCCGAGCGGGAGCCGCCGATCGCGTCGAGCTCGTCGATGAAGATCACGGCGCGGCCCGACTTGCGCGCTTCCTTGAAGAGGCGGCGGATGCGGGCGGCACCGCGGCCGACGAACATCTCCACGAAGCTGGAGCCGGAGGCGGCGTAGAAGTCGACGCCGGCCTGGGCGGCGACCGCGCGCGCCAGCATCGTCTTTCCGGTGCCGGGCGGTCCGTAGAGGAGGACCCCGCCCGGGGGGCGGGCGCCGAGGGTGGCGAAGCGCTTCGGTTCGCGCAGCCACTCGGCCACGTCCATCAGCTCGTCCTTGGCGGCGTCGACGCCCTGGACCTCCTCCCAAAGCACCGCCTGGGTGCGGCTGGCCTTGACGGTCTCCGGCTTGGTCGAGCCCATCGTGCTGCGCAGCAGGCGCAGGAAGACGAGCAGCAGCCCGGCCATGAAGATGACCCCGAAGACGGGGTACCAGTCGAAGAAGAATTCTTGGATTTCGGTTGCCATCTGGGGGAGAAGTCTGCTGATCCGAGGGCGATTCACCTATCGCACATCCGTCCAGTTCGGCACCAAACGCTAAAGATCGGCGGATTTGCGCGGCTGAGGCGTGGCTGCAAGCGGGCCGGCGCGGCTCCTAGGATCAGGGCATGGACGGTTATCGCGCCGCGAGCGCGCCTGAGTTGAAGGCACAGATCGAGGCCGAACGAGTCGGGCGCCCGTTCCTGGTCTTCCGCGAAGGCGAGGGGGAGCAGGCGATCGTGGCGGTCGAGGCGGGGGCGAGCGAGCTCTGGGTGGGGCGGGCCGAGTCGGCCGACGTGCGCCTGGCCTGGGACGAGGAGGTCTCCGCCCTGCACGCCCAGATCGAGGTCGCGCGCGACGAGTGCACCCTGGTCGACGACGGCCTCTCCCGCAACGGCTCCTATGTCAACGGCGAGCGCGTGCACGGGCGCAGGCACCTGCGCGATGGCGACGCGATCCGCTTCGGCCGTACCGAGGTCCTCTACCGGCGCCCGGGCTCCGAAGCGCCGGAAGCGACCGTGATCGCCGGCGAGGCCCCCGCCGCCGCGACGGTCTCGCCGGCCCAGAAGCGAGTGCTCGTCGCCCTCTGCCGTCCATATAAGGACGGCGGCAAGTTCGCGACCCCGGCGACCAACCAGGAGATCGGCGCCGAGCTGCACCTCAGCGTCGACGCGGTCAAGACCCACATGCGGGCGCTGTTCGAGAAGCTCGGGGTCGGCGACCTGCCGCAGAATCAGAAGCGGGTGGCGCTGGTCGAGCGGGCGCTGAACGCGGGCGCAGTCACGCAGCGCGATCTTTAGGAGGGGTGGGGAGGTTCACCCCTGGGGTCCCTGGGAGCTCGGTTCGTTCCGGGCGAAGGTTGGTCCACGGCACAGACGCCAACCAACTCGAACCAAGGAGAACCCCCAGATGACCCGCACGAACCTCCCCACCAAGCTCGCCCGCCGCATCGGCGCCGTCGCCGCCTTCGCCGCGCTCGTCGCCGCGATGGTCGTCCCCGCCACCGGCCTGGCCGCGGCCCCGGTCAAGTTCGGCGCCCAGCTGAACCCGACCGTGCAGCCGTCCAACGGCTCGCCCGGCATCGAGTGCGTGCCGATGAGCCTGACTCCCTGCACGATGGTCCAGAACGAAGCCTACGGTCGCCCCGACGGCGGCGAGTTCGCGCCGAAGACCGGCACGATCAAGCGCATCCGCATCATCGCCGCCGACGCCGGCAGCTTCCGGCCGCAGAGCGCGACCGTCAAACACACGACCTCGACCACGCTCGGCGACACCAAGGCCAGGGTCACCTACACCGGCCCGAAGCTGTCCTTCGGCGGCCAGACCGAAGCCAACGAGGAAACCGGCCGCTACAAGGTCGAGTCCTTCGCGGTCAGCATCCCCGTCAGGAAGGGCCAGCAGCTCGCCCTGCGCGGCAACGTCGCCTCGCTGGTCCGCTGCTCCTCGGGCGGCCACAACACGCTGATCTTCACCCCGTCCCTGCAGACCGGCGGTGCCTTCAAAGGCGCCACCGACTCCAACGGCTGCTGGATCCTGATGGAGGCCGTCATCCGCTAACCCGCCCCGTCTCTCCTGCAGTGCTCACGAGGCCCCGCTCCGGCGGGGCCTCGCTTCGTTCGCGAGTTGCCGGTTCCTCTCACATAGGAGAATTAACCGGCAACTCGGCCCTAGAGGTCGCGGACCACCTGGGAGCCGCCGACGATCGCTTCCTCGCCGGAGTCGCCGAAGACGACCCAGGCCTTGTTGCCACCGTCGTAGTCGGGCGCCCACAGCTTCAGCGTCGCGGGCCGGTCCCAGACGGTCACTTCCTCCTCGACGGTCGAGTCGATCCCGCGCCAGATCCGCACGAACGGGTTCTCGGCCAGCTCGGCGCCAATCGTCGTCGGCTCCTTGTGGCCGGGATGGACGGTGGTCTCCGGCGGCAGCTCCAGCAACCGCAGGACCGAGGCCTGGAGGTCGTCGAAGCCGCTGGCGCCGGGTGCCATGGTGCCGCCGACGGTGCCCTTGAAGAGGACGTCGGCGGTGAAGACGTCGCTGCCGTCGATCAGGAAGGCGAGGTGGCCGGCGGCGTGGCCGGGGGTGTAGATCGCCTCGACCTCGAGCCCGTTGGCGTCGAGCTTCTCGCCGTCGGCGAGGATCACCTCGACCTCTTCGTCGAGCTCGGCGGCGGTCTCGGCGTGGGCGACCAGCGGCGGGTTGCCGAGCTTGGCGCGCGCCTCGGCGATGCCGGCGACGTGGTCGGCGTGGGGGTGGGTGACGAGGATGTGGCTGATCTCGATCCCCTCGCGCTCGGCCTTCTCGAGCAGCGGGTCGAGGTCGTCGTTGCCGTCGATCAGGACACCGGTGCCGCGCTCGCGGTCGGCGACCAGATAGGCGTTGGAAAGCCACATCGGGTTCTCGGTTCTCTCGACGATCAACTGCGCCTCCTCTGCATCAAGTTTCTGGTGCGAGTGACGTTACCCGGGCGCTGCCCTCGAGCAACGTCCGCGCGATCAGCTCCGGGTCGTCCCACATCGGCACGTGGCCGACCCCGGGCAGGGTGAGGAAGCGGGCGCCGGCGGTCCGGCGGTCCGGCCTCGGCGGCCCGACCATCGTGTCCTGCTCGCACCAGGCGATCGTCACCGGCACGTCATCCGGGTAGCCGGCCGGGTCGAAGAGGTAGGTCCGCATCGCCGCGTTGGCGGCCTCGTAGCCGCGCGCGTCGATCCAGTCGAGCGCCATCCGCCGGCCCGCCGCGGGCGGGATCCGATCGGGGTGGGGGGTGAACGTCGTCAGCGCCCGCTTGCGGACCGAGGGCAGCCACAGGGCGAGCCCGATCAGCGGTCGCAGCCGCCGCCCCCAGCGCCGGGCCGGGCTCGGGCGCGGGCCGAGCACCTGGCGCCAGAGGCCGGCGGGGGAGATCGCAGTGACCGAAGCGGCCGAGCCGGCGCGGCCCATCTCCAGGGCAACCCAGGCGCCGAGCGAGTTGCCGGCGACGTGGGGGCGCTCGACCCCGAGCTCGAGGCAGCGCTCGCGCAGGGCGGCGGCCAGGTTGGCGGCGCTCGCCTCGACCCCGGCGGGGAGCTCGGCGGCGCCGCCGTGCCCGGGCATGTCGAGGGCGATCACCCGCCGCTGCGATTCCAGCAGCGGCAGCACCGGGTCCCAGACCCGCTTGGAACCGCCGAGGCCGTGGATCAGCAGCAGCGGCTCGCGCTCGCCGCCGCCCGCGCTCACCGCCACTTCGGTTTCGCGAAGAGCGCCTGCACGTCGCCGATCCGGCGCTCGCGGAATCCCGCCTCCGAGGAGCTCAGGTAGAAGTCCCAGAGGCGGCGGAAGCGCTCGTCGTAGCCGTGGCCGCGGAGGTTGTCCCAGGCCTCGAAGAAGCGCTGGCGCCAGCTCGCCAGGGTCGGTGGGTAGTGGGCGGTGATGTCGTCGATCCAGACCTGGCGCATGCTGGTCACGCGGGCGAGGCTACTGGCGATCAGCCCCTCGGAGGGCAGGCAGCCGCCGGGGAAGACGTGGGTGTTGGCGAAGCTCCTGGCCGCCTTCTCGACCTCGTAGATGCGGTCGTCGATCGTGATCGCCTGCAGCAGCATCGCGCCGTCGTCGCTGAGCAGCTCGTCGCAGCGGCGGAAGTACTCGTCGAAGTACTGCCACCCGACCGCCTCGATCATCTCGACCGAGACCAGGCGGTCGTAGCGGCCGTCGAGGTCGCGGTAGTCCTGCAGCAGCACCGTCACCTGGTCCTCGAGCCCGGCCTCGCGCACGCGCTCGCTCGCCAGCTGGTGCTGGGCGCGCGAGATCGTCGTCGTCGTCACCCGGCAGCCGCTGCGCCTGGCCGCGTGGATCGCCAGCCCGCCCCAACCGGTGCCGATCTCCAGCAGGTGGTTGTCGGGACCGAGCTCGAGCCGGTCGCAGATGCGGTCGAGCTTGGCGACCTGGGCCCCCTCCAGGGTCACCTGCTCGTCCGCGAAGTAGGCGCAGCTGTACATCATCCGCTCGTCGAGGAAGGCGGCGAAGAGATCGTTGCCGAGGTCGTAGTGGGCGGAGATGTTCTGGCGCGAGCCGCCCCGGGTGTTCTCGGGGACGAGGCCGCGCAGCCGGTGCAGGGCGGCACGGGGGCGGGCGACGGCGCCGCGAAGGCCGTCGAGGTCGCGCAGCTCGCGAGCGGCGATCTGGATCAGGGCGACGAGGTCGTCGGTCTCCCAGAGGCCGTCGACGTAGGTCTCGCCGAGGCCGACGCTGCCGCGCAGCGGCCCGCGCCAGGCGGCCGGGTCGTGGATCGTCACCGTCGCCCGCAGGTCCGACTCTTCGGGCCCGTAGCTGCGCGTGCGGCCGCCTTCGACGATCTCGATCTGGCCGCTGGAGACGCGCCCGAGCGCGGTCCCGACCGCGGTCCGCGAGAGCTTGTCCTTCACCACCGTGGGCACCTCACGGCGAGAGGAACCCTTTCGGGCGGCTTCCCCGCGGGTGCGGGAAGTAACGCGCGCCCTTCAGCTTCAGGCGCAGCGACTGCGCGTAGATCTTCGCCACCACCTGCAGCGACATCGCCGGGTAGCGGGCGAGCAGGCGGCTCAGGTACGGGCGCGAGAGCTCGTGGCGGCGCAAATTGAGGGTGGCGTCGAAGGACTTGGCGTCCGCCGCGGTCGGGCGCGACTCGATGTGGACGGCGAGTCGCTCGCCGGGTTCGGTCGCGCGGAAGGCGTAGGTCTGGTCCATGCCCATCAGGGGGGAGACGTGAAGTGTCTTGTCGAGCTCGTCTGCCAACACCGTACCTTCGCTTTCGCCGCGCGCAAGGACGTAGGCGTGGCGCTCGCCCCAGGGGATGTTCTCGACGTCGGCGACGACCGCCTCGACCCGCTTGCCGGCGGCGTCGAAGCAGTAGTAGAAGCTGACCGGGTTGAAGCTGTGGCCGAGGTAGCGCAGCCCGGCGAGCAGGCGGACCGGGCCGGCGGGACGGGCGCCGGTGGCGGCCTCGACCGCGTCGCGGGCGCAGGCGTCGAGCGGCCGCTCGGGGTCGCCCATGAAGTCGGCGCGGCGGAAGCGGGCAGGGGCGGCGCGGCGCGCCGACCAGCCCGGGTAGGGATCGAGCACTCCCGGCAGCTCGGCCAGGTCCAGGTACATGAGGAAGAACCGGTACTGGAACGAGTGGTCGACCGGCTCGAAGCGCCGATGCCGGATCGTCCCCTCGTAAACCGCCGAGCGCCCTGCACTTGTCGCCCTCTGGGCGACAAGTGCAGGGTGGACGGTGGTGGCGCTCGCGCCCGTCATGCCGCCAGCGCCTCTCCCTCTGGGGTTTCTGGGGTTTCGGGGCGATATGCGTCCGAAAACTCGGAAATGTCCGGGCGCGCGGGTGTTCCGCTGGCGATCGCGTCGGCGACGCGGAGGGCGCTGACGACGCCGTCCTCGTGGAAGCCCCAGCCCCAGTAGGCGCCGCAGTAGTGGGTGCGATCGACGCCGCTGATCTCGGCGTGGCGGCCCTGGGCGGCGACGCCCTCGCGAGTGTAGATCGGGTGGTCGTACTCGATCCGGCGGATCACCTCGTCGGGATCGATTTCCGCGCCGCGGTTGAGCGTGACGAAGTAGTTGCGCTTGGTCGGCAACTTCTGCAGTTTGTTCATCCAGTAGGTGACCGTGCTGCCGCGCGGCGGCTCCTCGCTGAGGTGGAAGTTCCAGCTCGACCAGACCGCGCGCCGGCGCGGCATCAGCGAGGCGTCGGTGTGGAGGACGGCTTCGTTGGGCTGGTAGGGGATCGCGCCGAGCAGCTGCCGCTCGGCCGCGCTCGGGTCGGCCAGCATCGCCAGCGCCTGGTCGGAGTGGGTCGCGACCACCACCTGGTCGTAGCGCTCGCTCTCGCAGCCGTCGGCCTCGATCAGCGCCCCGTCCGCGTGGCGCTCGATCCGCCGCACCGGCGCGTTCAGCCGCACCCGCTCGCGCCAAGGCGCCGAGATCGCCTCGACGTAGCAGGCCGAGCCGCCGGCGACGGTCCGCCACCGGGGCCGGTCGCGCAGGCTGTACATGCCGTGGTTCTCGAAGAACTCGGCCATGAAGCTGGCCGGGAAGCTCCACATCTGCTCCGGGTCGGCCGACCAGACGGCGGAGGCCTGGGGGACGATCAGCCGCTGGATGAACTGCCGCGAGTAGCCGCGCTGCTCGAGCCAGGCGCCGAGCGAGGGCGCGGTTCCGTTCATCCCGATCAGCCCGCGCGCCTCGCGGTTGAAGCGGCGCCAGTCGCGCAGCATCCCGAAGAAGCTGGGGCTGACCAGGTGGGCCGGGCGCGCGAACAGCCCCCAGGGGGTGCCGGAGTACTCGAAGCGTCCCTTGCCGTCTGCCACCGAGAAGCCCATGTGCGAGGCCTGGGAGGCGACCCCGAGCTCCTCCAGCAGCGCTTCGAAGTTGGGGTAGTTGCGGTCGTTGAAGACGATGAAGCCGGTGTCGATCGCCAGCTCGGAGCCGTCGTCGGCCTCGACCGCGACGGTGTTCGTGTGGCCGCCGAGCCGGTCGCTCGCCTCGTAGACGGTGATCTCGTGCTCGGGATGCAGCCGGTGCGCGGCCACGAGGCCGGAGATGCCGCTGCCAACGATCGCGATCTTCATGCCTGTTCACTACGCAGGCGAGCGCCTATCGGTTGCATCGGTTCCTCTGACCGGAGCGCTCCTGTCTTTTGTAGCCCTCTGGGTGACAAAAGACAGGAGCGCGCATGGGATCTTGCGGTCATCCCCACGTCCCTACCCCGCAGCCCCCGGCCCGCGAACGTGTTGGCAGCGGAAGTGAGGCGACCTGCGATTCAGAGGCGACGGCGAACCATGGCCCTGCTGGGGGCGCTCGTCGTGCTGGCCGCATTCGGCGTCGCGCCAGCCGCGGCGGAGCCCACCGGCGGCGCCGGTGGCGAAGCCGAAGCAGCGCCGTCGCCCGCGGGCGACACGCCGTTCGACCGCCACGGAATGTGGATCTGGTACGTCGCGCAGTCGCAGGGCGGCAGCATCCCGGCGATCGTCGCCCAGGCCAAGAAGGCCGGGATCGGCACCGTCTACGTCAAGTCCGCCGACGGCGGCACGGTCTGGTCGCAGTTCAACCAGCAGCTGGTTCAGCGCCTGCAGGCCGGCGGCCTCGACGTCTGCGCCTGGCAGTTCGTCTATGGAGACCGGCCCGCCGCCGAGGCCGCGGCCGCCGCGACCTCGATCGCCCGCGGCGCCGACTGCTTCGTGATCGACGCCGAGGGCGACTACGAGGGCAAGTACGCCGCCGCCGACCTCTACATGCGCAAGCTGCGCGCCGCCGCCGGTGAGAGCTACCCGATCTCGTTGGCCGGCTTCCCTTATGTGGACTACCACCCGTCCTACCCCTACTCGGTCTTCTTCGGGCCCGGCGGAGCCACCGCCAGCCAGCCGCAGATGTACTGGAAGACGATCGGCACCTCGGTCCGCGCCGTCTTCGAGCACACCTACCTCTACAACCGCATCTGGGGCCACCCGATCTACCCGCTCGGGCAGACCTACGAAGCTCCCGGCAATGCCGGGCTGAAGCTGTTCCGCCGCTTCGCGGCCAGCTTCGGCGGCTTGGCCCCGAGTTGGTGGGACTGGCAGGAGACCGACGGCAGGGAGTGGGCGGCGCTCGGCGCCCGCAGCGCCCTCGAGCCGGTGGCCGGCTACCGCCCGAGCTTCGAGCATCCGCTGCTGAAAAAAGGCAGCAGGGGAGACATGGTGGTCTGGGCCCAGCAGCACCTGGTCGGCGCCGGCGCCGAGGTGCCGGTGACGGGGATCTTCGGCAAGCAGACCCGCGCCGCCGTGCGCGCCTTCCAGGATGAGAAGGGGATGCCGGTCGACGGCCAGATCGGCACCGAGACTTGGCGGGCGCTGCTCGCCTACGTCCCGTACAGGGTGCGCTGGGCCGCCCGCGCCGGCACTTCGGCCCGCGCCAGCTCCTCGGCCAGCGGTCGCGCCGCGCCGGCGAGCCGCCCGCTCTCGGCCTCGCTGCCGGCCAAGGTCTACGAGATCACGCCGGGCTCCGCGCCCTAGCGGGCGATCGTCGTCTCCAGCCGGCCCAGGGTGGGCGACTCGATTGCGATCTCGTCGCCGTCGCCGAGCCAGACCCGCGGCTTGCGGCTGCTGCCGACCCCCGACGGGGTGCCCGTGGCGACGATGTCGCCGGGCTCCAGGGTCATCAGCCCGGAGAGGTGGGAGAGCAGCTTGGCGACGCCGAAGATCAGGTCGCCGGTCGAGGCCGCCTGCATCCGCTCTCCGTTAAGGGTCAGCGCGATCTCGATCGCGTCCGCCGCGCCGGCCTCGTCCGGGGTGACCAACCACGGCCCGCACGGCGCCGAGCCGTCGAAGATCTTGCCGGCCATCCACTGCGGCGTCTGGAACTGGAGGTCGCGGGCGGAGAGGTCGTTGAGCAGGGTGTAGCCGGCGAGATGGTCGAGCGCGTCGGCCTCGGCGACGTCCTTGGCGCGGCGGCCGACGACGAAGGCGACCTCGGCCTCGTAGTCGACCTTCTCGCTGTTGGCCGGCAGGGTCACGGTGGCGCCAGGAGCGGCCAGCGCGTTGCGGTACTTGCCGAAGATCGTCGGCGCCGCCGGTAGCTCCAAGTCGAACTCTTCGGCGTGGCTGCGGTAGTTGAGGCCGATGCAGACGATCTTGTCCGGGTCGGGGATTGGCGCCAGCAGCGCCACCGCGGCGAGCGGGTGGGCGGGGGCACCGGTGTCGCCGAGCCGGGCCTGCAGGTCGGCGAGGCGGTCGGCGGCGAGCAGCTCCCGCAGCCCGCCCCGGTGCGGCTCGCCCAGCAGCGCCCAGGCGTCGACGACGCGACCGTCCTCCAGCACCCCGGCGTGAGCCCCATCCCCGGCGTCGTAGCTGACCAGCCTCATGGCGCGGAGACTAGTTCAGGCGCGACGCTGTAACCGGACTTGTCCGTCGCGGGAAACGGACAAGTCCGGTACAGGTCAGGCGCGCGCCGGCTCCGGCTCGGGGACCGCGCCCGCCTCCGCGTCGTCCTCAAACTCGGTCCCGACCAGGGTCTCGCGTTCGATGTCGCTCTCGCGGACCAGCCACAGCGACGCCACCGCGCCGGCGAAGCAGAGCACCGCGCCGATCAGCAGGATCTCGTTGAGGCCGGAGATGAAGCCCTGCTGGGCGGCGCCGGCCGCCCCCGCCTGGACCCGCTCGGGCAGCGCCGCGACCGCCTGCGGCAGGGTCCCGGAGGAGGTCGCCTCGATCAGGTCGTGCGCCTGCCCGTTGCTGAGCCCGCTGGCGGCCAGCTCCTGCGTCTTCGAGGCGCCGACGCCGAGGAAGATCGCCCCCCAGGCGGCGATCCCGACGGCGATCCCGACCTGGCGGAAGGTGTCGTTGATCCCGGCCGCCATCCCGCTCTGCTCTTTGGGGACGACGCTGAGGGCGACGTCGGCGATCACCGGGTTGACGAGGCCGATGCCGATCCCGCCAACGACGAAGCCGACCAGCAGCGCCGTCCACTCGGACTCGACGCTGAGCCCGGTCATCAGCGCCAGGCCGACGCCGACGAAGGCGAGCCCGCCGCTGAGCAGGTAGCGCGCCTGGACCTTGGCCAGCGCCATCCCCGCGAAGGGGGCGACGACGAACGAGGCGAGGGTGATCGGCAGGTAGCGGACGCCGGCCTCGACCGGGGAGAGGCCGAGGAAGCTCTGCAGGTAGAGGGTCAGGTACAGGAAGAGCGCGAACATCGAGCCGGAGACCGCGAAGGCGGCGAGCTGGACGCCGGTGAAGGCGCGGCGGCGGAACAGCCCCAGCGGCAGCATCGGCTCCTTCACCCGCGACTCGATCGCGACGAAGGCGCCCAGCAGCACCACCGCGGCGGCGAAGAGGCCGACGATCAGGGCGCTGCCCCAGCCCTCGTCGTTGCCGCGGACCAGCGCCAGCACCAGCACGAACAGACCGGTCGAGAAGGTGACGAGCCCGCCCCAGTCGATCCGGGTCGCGTTGGGGTCGCTGGACTCGGCCAGCTTCCAGTAGGTGACGGCGATCGCGGCGAGGCCGATCGGCACGTTGATCAGGAACACCCACTCCCAGCCGAGGCCGTCGGTCAGCAGGCCGCCGACCAGCGGCCCGATCGCGACCGCGATCCCGATCGTGGCGCCGTAGATGCCCATCGCCATGCCGCGCTCGGCACCGCTCGGGAACTCCTGGGCGACGAGGGCGAGGGAGACCGCGAACATGATCGCGCCGCCGACGCCCTGCAGGCCGCGGGCGAGGTTGAGGAAGGTCGGGTCGGGGGCGAGCGCGCAGAGCAGCGAGGCGAGCGAGAAAACGGCCAGCCCGATCGCGAAGACGCGGCGGCGGCCGAGCCGGTCGGCCAGCGAGCCGGCGGTCAGCACCAGCGCCGCCAGCGAGAGCGCGTAGGCGTCGACGACCCACTGCAGGTCGGTGAAGCTGCCGCCGAGGTCGGCCTGGATCGCCGGCAGCGCCGTGTTGACCACGGTGATGTCGAGCAGCAGCATGAAGGTGGCGACACAGACGGCGCCGAGCGTCCACCACTTGCGGTTGTTGGCGGGACTGGACTGCGAAGACGAAGACATATGAGCGCTCCTGGGCATCGAGTACAATTCGTAAGGAAGCCTTGTCAGGCTGCCTTATCAAGCGAACTTATCAGGTCCCCTTACTAAATGCCACTTCGCCACGACACCCCCCTTGCCCAGTTCCCGCTCCCAGCCCTGCTGGAGGTCGCCTCCGAGGCTGCCTACGTCGCCTTCCGCGCGGACCTGATCGAGGCCGGCTACGGCGACATCCGCCCGACTCACGGCTGCGTCTTCCGCTTCGTCCACGAGGACGGGATGCGCCTGACCGAGCTGGCGGCGCTGGCGGGGATGACCAAGCAGTCGATCGGCGAGATCGTCGACGACCTCGGCGAGCGCGGCTACGTCGAGCGCGTCCCCGACCCCGCCGACCGCCGCGCCAAGCTGATCCGTCTGACCGCGAAGGGCGAAGAGGCTCAGGCGTCGGCGCTCGGGATCTTCGCCGCGCTCGAGAAGCGCCTCGGCAAGCGCTACGGTCGCGAGCGCCTGGCCGACCTGCGCGCCCTGCTGGAAGAGATCGTCACCGCCGAGGCGCCCGAGTTCGCCCCCGAGCTCTCGCTCAGCGAGCGCCTCGCCGCCGCGGCCTCCTAGGGTCGATGCCGGACTACGGCCACCCGCTCGAGTTCGGGATCTTCCTCACCCCGTCCAACGAGCAGCCCGAGGCGGTGGTTGCCCTGGCCGAGCTCGCCGAGCAGGTGGGCCTCGACCTGGTCAGCTTCCAGGACCACCCCTACCAGGCGCGATTCCTCGACACCTGGACCCTGCTCTCCTACGTCGCCGCCCGCACCAGCCGGGTCAAGCTCGCCCCCAACGTGCTCAACCTGCCGCTGCGCCCGCCGGCGGTGCTGGCCCGAGCGGCCGCCAGCCTCGACCTTCTGAGTGGGGGGCGGGTCGAGCTCGGGCTCGGGGCGGGGGCTTTCTGGGACGGGATCGAGGCGATGGGCGGACGCAAGCTGGGCGCGGGGGAGAGCGTCGAGGCGCTGGCCGAGGCGATCGAGGTGCTGCGCGCACTCTGGGACGTCGAGCAGCGCGGCGGCGCCCGCTTGCAGGGCGAGCACTACCGGCTGGCCGGGGCGAAGCGGGGGCCGGCGCCCGCGCACCCGATCGAGCTCTGGATCGGCGCCTACAAACCGCGGATGCTGGCGCTGACCGGACGGCTCGGCGACGGCTGGCTGCCGAGCGTCCCTTATATGGAGCGCGCGCAGCTGGCCAGCGGCAACGCCGCGATCGACGCGGCGGCGGCGGGGCGCGAGCCGGCGGCGGTGCGGCGGCTGCTGAACGTGTCCGGGTCCTACGCCGGCGGCGAGCCCGGGCCGACCGAGGGGCCGACCGAGCAGTGGATCGAGGAGCTGGCCGGGCTGGCGGTCGAGCACGGCTTCTCGACCTTCGTCGCGATGGCTGACGATGCGCGGACGATCGAGCTGTTCGCGACCGAGGTGGCGCCGGCGGTGCGGGAGCTGGTGGCCGCCGAGCGCGCGGGCGGAGGTGGGTCCGGAGCAGGTGCGCCGGCGGAGCCCGCGGTCCCGAGCGAGCCCGTGCCTGCGGCGCCGGCGGCGGCCTCTCCCGCGCCGGCCGCCTCCGAGTACGAACGCCTGGGAGTCGTGCCTACCCCCGACGACGGCACCCGCCTCAGCCCCGAGCTGCCCTGGGACGAGTCGACCCGCCCGCACCGACCGCCGTCCGGGGCTGGGGTCGAGTACAGCGAGCAGGGTCGCCAAGTCGGCCAGCACCTCATCGACGTCCACGACATGCTGCGCAAGGAGCTGACGGAGCTGCGCGAGGTCGTCGCCCAGGTCCGCGAAGGAGCCATGACCGTCGGCGACGCCCGCTCGGCCCTGAACGAGATGGCGATGCGCCAGAACGACTGGACCCTGGGCGCGTTCTGCAGCCGCTACTGCCGCACCGTCGCCCAGCACCACGGCCTCGAGGACGAGGCGATCTTCCCCCACCTGCGCCGCAGCGAGGCCGACCTCGAGCCCGTGATCGACCGCCTCCACGAGGAGCACCTGGTCATCCACGACGCGATCGAGGCCGTCGACCGCGCCCTCGTCGGCCACCTCAACGACCCCACCGACTTCGAGCCCCTCCAGGCCGCCATCGACCTCCTCACCGACACCCTGCTCTCCCATCTCTCCTACGAGGAGTTCGAGCTGGTCGAGCCCCTGGCCCGCCTCGGCTTCCACCCCGGCCAGGTCTAATCCCCCCGGCAACGAGCGCCACTCCCCGAAACCGCTAGATTCTGCGGCCGGGCCGCTCCCAATCGGCCCACCGAGTTCGCTCGGGGGCGTAGCTCAGTTGGTTAGAGCGCCGGCCTGTCACGCCGGAGGTCGCGGGTTCGAGTCCCGTCGCTCCCGCTCTCGTCAGAGGGCATTCTAGAGCAGTCGGGGTGCATTTCAGGGCACGATAAACAATCGGATTTACAGCCCGTCTACCACATTCCGAGACCACACCGACGATTCTGATCAGTTTGGGAGCATCGCTATAGGTCTCCGGTCGACCCCGCTGAGGAGGATTGTTTGCGTCCCTGCAGGCGGTGGCGGCCGCCGATGGCGAGGTAGATCGGCGGTCACGGTTTTCAGGCTCGGACCGATCACGTAGCCGTTTGGAATGCTGGTCGAGAACCGATCGATCATCGAGCAGTTCGTCCGGCTCCTCGTAGACATCCAAGAGCCAGCGTCCGCCAACCGATGATCCAACGTAGGAGCTTGCTGCTCGGAGTCGAAGTCCTCGCCGGCCACCGCCCCTCGGCGTCGACCATCGAATCTGATCGTCGGACGAGAGAGGACGAATAGGTGCGGTCGGCCAGTTGTTGACTCCGAGCAAAGGCTTTAGCCAGTCACCTCCCGGCGGCTGGGGTATGCAGGCCGCAGCCTCGACAACTCCGTATCCAGAGTGCGCTTCCTTGATTTGGGCGGCGATGCCTCCGACGTGCTCGACCGTTGCCCGGCAACTCTCCTGTTCTCGCTTCCGCCCCATCTCGGACTATGGTCTCTGCGCCCGGTAGGCGCCGAGACCATGACCTCAAAGCGAATTCCGACCCAGCCTTTGCGCGTGGCGATCGTCAGCGATCTCCACGCCGTTGACGACCAGAAAGGCCCGTCGGGAAACACGAATGTTCGACTCTCCGATGCTGGCGACCCAAAGCAGAACCCCCTGACGGCACTCTCGGGACTGGTGCAAAAAGAGCAGCTAGAGGCCGACTTCCTCATCTGCCCCGGCGATTTCTGCGATCGAGCAGATCCCGGCGCCCTGAGTTGGGCATGGACTGAGATGCACGGAATCGCAACGGAGCTCGGTGCTGAGATGCTCAGCGCAACGGGAAATCACGATGTTGACTCTCGCTTGGCTCACCGAAAACGAGACACATACGGCGAGCTGCTAGGGCTTAGGCCCCACTTCCCCTTTCGCGACTATGACCTCGCCAACGAGTATTTCGCGCGCGGCATCGCTATCTACGAAACCGACCGCGTCCGGGCTATTCTTCTGGACAGTTGCTTTTTGCACCGAGAGCGCAAACCAAAGCAGCTTGAGCGCGGCTTCCTCACGGACCGCGTGCTCGACCAGGTTGAAGAAATGGTGAGTCGCAAGCCCGCGAACGACGCTGCGGTAAGCATGGTGGTGTGTCACCACCAACCCCTCAGGTGGACGGAGTTCGGCGGGACCAAGAAGGGCGAGATGCGCGGAGGGGAGCGGCTTGTGCGCATCCTTGAGCGAAGCCCAACCGGTCCCTGGGCCCTTATCCATGGCCACTGCCACGTCCCTGCCCTCGATTATCTCGGCCAAACCTCGGGAGGGCCCGTGCGATTCTCGGCCGGCAGTGTAGGCGTCGCCCTCCCCGCCTCGGTGTTGACTGGTCCCGTGGTCGCTCATCAGTATTGGTCGGGAGACGTCTACCTACGCAATCAGTTCTATCTGCTCGAGATCTCTCCACCGGGGAGCATTTCTGGGGTCGGGCTAGGCGGTCGCTTTCAGGCCTGGGATTGGCTCGACGGATGGCAGCCAGCTAAGCGGGAGAGCATGATCCCGGGAGCTGGAGGCTTCGGGTATCGAGCCTCGGGTCTCGATCTTGCCCGCTGGGTCACTTCTCTCGGGGAAAAGGACCTGCGGTGGAGCCAGCTTGTCGCGGCCGACGCGCGGCTCATGCATCTAGCTCCCTGCGACATGAACTTGCTCGTCATGACTTTAAGAGCCCAGGGCCACGGCGTGCTACAGGATGACAACGGTCGAATCGATGAGGTCGCGCTTGCCAGCTAACCCCACAAAACCCATGGACCCTCAGCTCCACGAGGCGCTCGGGCGATTTTTCGGCTCTCATAATGCGCGCGGAGTCCGCACGGAGGAGATCGTCGAGACCTTTGTTCCGGGCGCCCCCTGGAAAGAGTTGATCAAGCCTCGCAACCATCTCTTGATTGGCCCGCGTGGCGCAGGCAAGACGCACCTCCTACGCATGCTTGAGCCAAAAGCTCTGGCGAGCTGGCAGCATGAAGGTGCCGACGCCGCCCGCGGTACGGTCGACTACTCGGCGGCGCTGATCCTTTCTGATCGCCACTGGCATGCGCAGCTCGCCGCGCTGACGAGCGGCCTCAGCGACGATCTCATCACCACCGTTGAGAACTGCGCGATGACCATTGCAGTCATCAAGGCCCTCATCGATTGCACTCGCCAGCGGCTGGGAGGACATCTTTTACCCCTTGAGCTCGACGCGGAGACCGAGTCAGAGCTCTGGCGGAGCATTGCCTCCGTTTGGGGAATGCCACCTGCGGCATCGCTGCGAATGCTTGCCGATCATGTTTCCCGCGAAGCCAAAGCCCTGCATCGCAGCGTCCTTCTTTTGAAGGAAAATGGGGAGCGCGACCCGCTGCAGGGCCTCGCCGTCTATGGGGCCGACCCCCATCTAATGGCCGAGGACTTCATTGCGCGCGTAAATGATTTCAGCCATGAGTCGGAGCGGCGCTGGGCCCTCCTTTTCGACGAGGTCGAGCTTGCCTCGCTGCATCTGCGCCGCTATATCGAGCAGCTTTTGCGCGGCGCCTCTCAACGACTATTGGTCAAGGTATCCCTCTCGCCATACACGGACGCAGGGACCATCATCAATACTCCGCTCGGGGGAATGGCAGGACATGATTTTGTTCCTATCTCACTCACGTATCCCGACAAGAAGTCCTCTTATGCCTTCACGGTCGAGCTCATGCAAAAGCGCCTCGACAAGCTTAAGGTCACACATTCTGTCGAGGAGCTGCTCGGCCCCTCGGATCTCGATGAGGGGGAGGGGTCGGAGTACGGCGGCATCGACACCTATCGAGCCTTGGCCGAACGTGATCCGAGCTTTGCCGCCTATCTTCGTGAAAAGGGGATCGATCTGGACGATCTCGATTCCCTCTCAGATGATGATCGAGCGGCCTGGCTTCGGAAACCGCGAGGGGCGATCTCGATCCGAGAGGCATATGGGTTTAAGCGGGGCGGAGGGCGCCGCTCGCGCCAGCGGCCGACTCCATTTACGGGCGCGACCGGGATCTGCGCAGTGCTCGAGGGGAACGCTCGTTGGATTATCGGTCTCACCGAGCGCTTGGTAGAAGGAGAGGGAAACCCAAAATCGATCACCACCGGGGTGCAGGCTGACACTCTCCAACGCGCCGCCGAGTCCTATCACAATTTCCTAACGATGCTTCCGCATCCGGGCCCCGATCAGAAGGGCGAATTGCATCCGGTCGATCTGGCAGATCGCATCGGCGAATACTTCAGTGAGACCGCGGTGGAGAGGCCCTTCCGAGCCGAGCCGCCGACGACTTTTCGCGTTCCTCCGGAAGTGAGCCAGGAGATTCAAGCATCGCTGCAGACCCTCTTACATGCAGGTGCCCTGGTCCACATCCCAGACAGCGAGAATCAGGTGGCGGTTGGCCCGCCCACGAAGCTTCGTTTTCGTCTCGCCTACCTCCTCGCGCCGACCCACCCATTTCCCCTTCGCGTTTCTAAGGAGGTCCGCCTCGACCGAATTCTCGATCGAACTTCCCCGGATCAAATGCCGCTCGAGGACCAGGGCGCCGGGGACGACTATGCCGAGATCGGCAATGGCGATGCCGAACCCGGTGACGATCGTGAGCAAGCAGATGAGTTCAGCGGGCCCGATGATCTGGAGGCTGAGACCAAGTGAGCCTTTATGTCTCGCGCAGGCCACCGTCCCAACTCTCCGACCTCGCAGCCGATGCCCCGTACGATCTCGTGATCGTCAGCGTCGGCTTTGAGGAGCGCTCTCGAGCGATTGCCTCTGCCGCCAAAGCGCCGGCGCTTGGCGTAGGGCTCGAATTCTCGGATCGCCACGAAGGTGCCTACTTCGACAATCACCGAGCGATCGCTGCTCTTGGCTACCGGATACTGGCGCCCAGTCCTGACGCGGCCGGCCTCGTTGCCGAAATCCAGGATTGGTTTGAGTCAGCTGCGGCCCTTCGGCCTCCAACCCTGCGAGAGCCCCTCCGAATAGCGATCGATATTTCCTCCATGACTCGAACGAGACTCGCTGCGGTTATCGAGGCAAGTTATGCGCACGAGAGCAGATGGCCTGCGGTAATCGATCTTCTATATGCACCGGCCACCTATCAGCCGAGCGCGCCTCCACTCGCGTCCTGGGTTCACGCGGAGCCCGTCACCGGGCACTTTGCCGGCTGGGATCCGGATGCGTCTAAACCGCTGCTGGCGATTGTCGGGCTCGGCTACGAGCCAAATGCTGCCGAAGGGGTGGTCGACTACCTCACGCCCGATGAGTCCGTGGTGCTGCTTCCGATTGGCCGCGATCCGCACTACCGGGAAGATGTCGAGGAGGTAAACGAGGAGGTCATTGCCGGTGCTGACATTGATCTTGAGTACTCCGTGGAAGACCCCTACCGCCTGATGCTCGAGCTAGAGCGCTTGGTTCTCGCCCGGGTCGAGCAGAGGCGAATCCTGTTTGTTCCCCTGGGTCCCAAGATTTTCGCTGCGGCCTCCCTGCTCGTCGCTGAGCGCCTTCACCCGATGGTCTCGGTTTGGCGGTTCTCGGCAGGCAGCAACGATGGGCCGCGACCGGCCATCGCCGACGGTCAACTCTGTGGCATCCGTCTCAGCACGCAGCCCGAAGACGCCATTGCTCAGTAGCGCGAGCCGAGTCGTCTAGCCAAAGTCGCGGACCGCCGCGTCAACCGCACGACGAATCCGCTCAGGCCCATCGGGCTCCCCCATAACCTCGATTGGCGAACGGCCATTTAGATCGGATCGGCGACTGACCAGGAATGCTCGCGGGGACACTTGCCCCGAGGTTCGCTTATGAACAGCATCTGCGCTCAGCACGACCGAACGGAAATCGATTGCCCGACTCTTCGGAACGTCAACGAGAAACCCTTGGAGTCGCCCACGGTAGTCATCTTGGGCCCGTCCGAGAGCCGGTGATCCACATCGCCATTCTGCACTGAAGCAGTTCATCGACTACCCAGCATAACCACGGGCCTTTATCCGGTGCATCTGGGATCCCCGGTGCGATCAGACATTCGTTTGCCTGTTCGACCCGCTTGCTAGCCAGACCTGCTCATAAACCGGCTTGGTCGCTCGCCCGTGTCGAGCGCCGAGCGTCGAGTGCTGAGCTCGACGATTGATCGCCAGGCGCACATGTCGGAAGTGCCCCCCCAGGAGATCAGCGGTGGCTATGCCACGTTTCTCGCTCAGGAGGCCACTCGACGGGTAGCTGAACAAAAGCGTTCCACCCCGAGCGGCGATCGCAGCGAAGAGCCTCTCACATGCCTCGACGACGCGACTTGCCTTGGCGAAATCCGAATGAAAGCGATCGGGCCGATAGCGCCCGGCGCCATCAGCAGTTGGATAGTCGTAGCGCTCCAACGTCTCGAGCACGTGGTAGAAGCGGGAATAGTGCTCTTTCGAATAGGGCGGGTCCGCGTAGTAGATCGCAGAACTCGCCTTGGACTCGACTAGCCGACATGCCTCCTCGCGATGCACCCGATTAAGCCGCCGCCATCGCGTGGTTCCGTAGGGCCGAAGCGTTCCGAGATCTTCGAGAAAGGTATTCCAGACGGGTCGCCTGCGGTATGCGGCAATCCGCTTCGCTGCAACGTCATCGTTTGCCTTCAGGTATTGGGCGAAGTGGCCTGGGGTGCTCGCCACTCGACTCGCTGACTGCAAAAGCGCCATTCGCATCCATCGCTGTGCGGTTGGGTCGAAGCCTTGGTCCGTGCCGCGATCGATTGCAAATCTAATGCTGTCTAATTCAATGCTTTGGAGCAGCCCGAAGTAGCTCCAAGCAAAGGTCAGAGTGCAAAGCCGGTAGGGGGAATTGGGGTGCTTACGAAGGCCCGCCGCCTCGCTCGCCATTTCGGCGTCGTTTCCGACGTGACGCCAGCGTTCCTCGCATGATCTGAGAGTTCCCGCATCAGCCGCCCTTATCGCTTTTGACTCGGCTCTCAGCTCCCTCGCAAACCGGGCTCGCAGTCCCTCTGCATTGAGATCAAAGTCTGCCCTGAGCGAGGCCGCAACTCGGCTGGGTAGGGGTGGGCCCTGCCGAGAGCCAATCAGACACCGAGCGACGAGCTCTGCGTATTGCTGAATGTCATTTACCTCGACCGCCCGAGCGCTAGACGCCACTGCACCCGCCACATTGCACATTCCTCCGAAGAGATCGACCAGAGGTTCGTCTCTTGGCAGACACTCGCAAAGATCTCCAACGGAATCCGCAAGCTCTCGCTTGTTGCCCATGTACCTGATGCGGGAGCCAACCGCGCCCTCATGCTGAGTTTCTACGCTGCGAACAGCCATCGACCGCAAACTAGTCCGCGAGCGCTCCACTCTTTGAACTCCCTTAGGCAGAATCCCTCGATTTTGCGGATAATCCTTATCCGTCTGGCTGCCGTCCCGACTTCGCCCTCCGCACCTCCCCCGCAATCGCCCCACGACCTATGGCCGCTCCTCCAACCAAAAGACTTTCGCCCTAACCGCCCGTGCCCTAGCGCTCCTCGTCATAGGCAGATGGACCCACACCGCTTCATCGCCCCGGCCTCGATCCCCTGGCCCAGCACGCACCCGACCTGCGAGATCCCGCGCCCGTAATCGATGTCGAGAACTCGGCCGACCGAAACGGCGCCGCCAGCTTGTTTTTCACCACTTTCACCCGCATCCGGGTTCCGCCTCCTCCCTCCTTTAGCCTCTCAATATTCGCCGGATGCCGGGCCGTTGAAAGGCATAAACTGCAGCGCCCGCCCGCCCGCCCGCCCGCCCGCCCGCGCCGGCTGCGTCTTCCGCGGCCCGTAGACGACGCGACCTGTTCGCGCAGCAGGTTGGTGACGAGCCCGTCGCGCCGGCGGCTCGCACGTGCCCCGCGAGCTTTCGCCTTTTTTCCCCCTACAGACCGACCGTGATGTCGCCCAGCGCGCCATCGAGCTCCGCGTTCGGCGTCAGCGCCGCCCCCTAGTCGATGACGATTGACGAGCCTCGCCGCTCCTGACCATGAGCTCGACGAGCTCCAGCGCCTGCTCGCCGTGGGCGGGCTGCGACAAGAGCAGCGCACGCGTGTCGACCCCGATCGCCGGCGCATAGATCGGCTCCATCGCGTGCTCGGCGTCGATGAATGCGCAGTGCCCCGCCGAGCCGCTGTGCCTTGGCGATCCCGTGGTAGGCGAGCGTCGTCTTACCCGAGGACTTCGGCCCGACGATCCGCCCGCGCGGAAGCACCGTCCCGAGCGCCAAGTCGAGCGAGAGCGCCCCGGTGGGCCCAATTCAACTGGGCGCCTCCGCCCTTGCCCTCGCCGGACGGCGGCAGGCGTCCTCCCCGACCGCCTCTGGATCTAGGTTCGCTTAGGTCCTTGCCTGCGGCGGCCGTTAGCCCAAGTCGCCGCTGTCTTCCATCGATGCAATGACTTCGGAGCGCAAGTAGGCAACGTCGCGAAGCGCCGTCCCGGCCGGGATCTGCTCCCACATCGGCGAACGCTCCGGGTTGAGGAGCACGGTGCGTTGGCCGAGGACCGTCGAGGTCTCGGGGTCGAAGACGTATTCGTTGCGCAGGCCGTGCTTGTCGATGTAGACGATCGCGTAGCCGGTGCGCCCGATGAGGTCGGTGGCGTCGCGGTCGAGCTCGATGCCCGGCAATTCGGCTATCGCATTGAAGGCGGCGGCACGGAGCGGGGGGGTGGCGTTCGGTTGGGTGAGGATGCTCCAGAGTTCGCCGAACGTCTCCTCGGTGTCGAGCGGCTCTCCCGCCGGCTTCCCGCCGTGCTCGCTGCCGAACCCCGCGAGTTCGCGGTTCTGGACGGCGAGGCGGAGCGCTTTGGGTTCGGTCGGCAGGTCTCCGAGGCCGGGGAAGCCGAAGTTGGGGCCGAAGCCCTCCTGGATCGGCAGCTCGATGTCGAGCACGCCGCGGCGTGACTCCAGGATGCGGGCGCTATCGCCGACGTGGGGGCGCCGGTTGCTGGGTTCGAAGGGGCTTGGGAGCGGCGAGCCGGCCTGTTCCCAGCGGCGCTGCTCGGCGCCCGTCAGGAACTGGGGGGTCCCAAGGACTTCGCGGGAGCGACCGGCGCCCTCTGGCGAGATCCATGACTCCCGCTCGGTCGGGACGAGCGCCGCGAAGGCGCCCGGCAGGGCCGTCGTCGTGCCGTAGCTCGGCCCCCGGCCGCGGGTCCAGCCCTCGAATTCGAGGGCGGTGGTCTTGGTGTAGAGGAACTCGCCCGGGCCGGGCAGCACGGCCGGGCTTTCCGCCGCGACGGTGGCGGTCGCGTGGAGAACCTCGGCGGCGGCGGGCTCGGCGGCGGGGCCGGAGCTGAGAACGAGGAAGCCGGCGACGACGGCGGCGAGGGCCGTGGCGCCAGCTAGCGCCAGAAGTCCCCTACGCGGCGGGCGGGCCGGGCGCGGAGACGGGGGCGGCGACGCCAGCTCGAACCTCGCCTCGAGTGCCCGCCAGGCGGCGGCGCGCGCGCCCGGATCGCCGTCGCCGTCCTCGGCGCGGAAGCTGTGAAGAAGGCTCAGGTCGTCCATCGTTTATCTCCTGGGGTCGTCGGGGCAACGGCAGTTGAATCGGGGTCTGGCAGGTCGGGCTCCAGCGCTGCCCGCAGGTGCTCGCGGGCGCGCGAGAGGCGCGACTTCACGGTGCCGAGAGGAATCTCCAGCGCCGCGGCAATCTCCGACTGATCGAGTTCCGCCCAGACGGACAGGAGAAGGACGTCGGCCTCTCCCGCGGAGAGGTCGGCGAGAGCCTGCGCGAGCCGGGCCCGCAACCGCTCGGCGTCGAGCCGCGACTCGACCCCTTCGACCCGGGCGGGAGGGTCGGGCGCCAGCTCCGCGATCGCCCGCAGCTCGCGGACCTCACGCCGGCGGTGGTTGCGCAGCAGGTTGGTGGCGATGCCGAACAGCCAGGGACGGGAGTCGGAATGCCGGGCGTCAAACCCGGCGCGGCGATCGAAGGCAACCAGGAAGGTCTGCGAGGCGAGCTCGTCGGCCACCTGGCGATCGAGGCGACGGCGCAGGTAGCCGTGGATGGGGCCGAAGTGACGCTCGAAGATCACCCCGAAGGCGCGGGGATCGGCAAGCGAGGTCTTGATCGCCGCGCGGTCGCTATTCGACTTGCCCCTCATACCCGGTACTTGTACGAACCGCGAAAGCGGTTCCCTGTTTGGTGAGCCGGTGCGCTCAGCCGAGGCCCGGTACCGGCGGCTGGCTCGGCGGCGTCAGCCTCACCCTCGCGGCCGCAACCGACGCCGCGGCCGCGAGGCCCTGGTCGCTGCTGGCGGTACCGGCGACCGCGCGGTTGAGCAACTGACCGGGACGGGGGGAGATGATCCCCACCCGCACGACCGCGGTCTCGCCGGCGGCGAGCGTGCCGAGGTCGCAGATGACCGGGAGGCCTTCCCGGCAGCTGCCCTGGCTCGGGCGGGCGAAGACGAGGCGGGCGGGGCCGAGCGGCTGATCGGTCACCGTCGCCGCCCGGGCGTCTCCGCGCCCTCTGTTCTCGACAGTGATCTCGTATTCGATCACCTCGTGGGCGGCCGGATTTGCGGTCAGCAGGCGCTTGCTCACCGCCAGGTCGGCCGGGGCCCCTTCGTCGGGGCGCTGCGGCTCTGGAAGCGGGTCGTCCTGGACGTGGAACTGGTTGACGAAGGTGCAGTGCCGGTGCGGGTCATCCGGCCGCAGCTTCACTTCGATGCGGCCCTGCGCGAACGGCTGCACCCTGCCGTCGCAGAGCACCTCGACCAGCTCCCATTCCCCCTTGCCCGGAGCCGGCGGCGACTCGGTGATCGCGTAGGACCCGAGCTCGAGGCGGTTGGTGGCCTCGCCCTCGGCCCTCACCGCGACTCCCTCCGCGGTGGTGGTCGCCTGGCTGCGATAGGTCTCTTCCGGATCCCTGATCGACTCGACCTCGAAGCCGGTGGTCCCGACCGCGCCGCGGGTGACCTTCGAGATCGTGATCGAGCCGCGCGGCACGAAGCGGTTGGTGAAGGTGCAGGTTTCGACCTCGCGGGCGCTCACCGTCACCTCGACGGCGCCCTCCTCGACCGGCACCTCTTGACCCCCGCATTCGACCCGCCGCAGCTTCCAGTGCCCGGCCTCCGACGCCGGCCGCTGCTCGACGATCCGGTAGCGCCCGGGGTCGAGGTCGAGCGGCGACGGGCTGGCGTCGACCGCCACCTCCTCGCGCTCGGTGGTGGCGACGGCGCGGCGCTCGGCGCCACCGTCCAGCGGCTCGACGGAGAACTCGAAGCTGCCCACCCCGCCCTCGCTGACCTTGCGGATCACGAGGCCTCGCGGCGGCGGCGAGTACTCGTCGGTGAAGGTGCAGGTGACGAGGTCTTCGGGGCCGAGGCGGATCGCCGCTTCGGCGTCCGCCGTCGAGGAGTCGATCTGGCTGCTGCCGTCACGCGAGGCACACGTGAGGTCCGCCAAGCGCCAGTCGACGGCGTCTTCCTCGCTGACCCGCCAGGGATCCTGACCCGCCGCGGTCGCGCCGCGGTAGAAGGTTGCGGAGCTGACCCCGCCCGGTGCCGGCGAGAGGCTGAATCGCCCACCGGCGTCGTAGGAGAGGTTGCCGGCGAAGTTGAAGGTTTCTGCGGGCGCCTCCTCGCCGACCGCGTGCTTGCGGATCACGATCGTGCCACCGGTCGGCGGCGGTTTGACGTAGTAGGCGAAGCAGAACACGTGGGTCGAGCCGGCCGGATACCGCACGTACTCGACGTTGTCCCCGTTGACGTTGTCCGTCGCGCAGCGCAGCGCCCCGAACCCGTATTCGGGGCCCGGGTAGAGCTGGTCGAGAATCGGGTCGGCCGGGGTCCCGCCCTGGATCCAGAGCGACCCGCGGGGTGAGAGTTTCGCTTCCTGGTCCCCGAGCTCGATCGTCGCGGCCCCGGCGATCTGCCTGCCGGTTGCTTCGGCTTGGGCGTTCAGCAGCGGCGTCTGTTTCAGCGTCACCACGGGTTCGCGCAGAGCGCCTTTGATGACCGACAGCGCTCCCCAGGGCCCGGACACCGCCCTGGAGGTGTAGTCGTCGCCGAGCGAGAAGCGCCAGCCCGGCAGCGGCCGGCAGTTGGGGTGCACCCGTTCCTCGATCTCGGGATCCACGTTATCGCCGTCTCGGTAGGAAGTGTCGGGGCCGAGGTCGCGCAGGCTCTCCATGATGTCGTTGCGTGCCTTGTTCGCGGTGATGTCCGTGTAGGAGGGGCAGCTCCGCGCGGCCACGGTGAGGAAGAGCCCGCTCGCGCGCGGCTCCGCGGCGGAGGCGCCCGTCGCGAGGATCAAGACGATGAGGATTGCGCTCCCCAGGCCTCGTCTGTCTCGCTGCATGTTGATTCGATTGGATGAGAAACCCATTTCGTTTCCGGTATGGCCGGATGATGAGCCGCAACGCCTGCCCTCACCCTTCGCCGCTCCGTTTGCCAGAGTCCCCGGGGGATGAGTGCTGAGAACTTCGACCTGGTGATCGCGTCGGTGCGGGAGTTCGTCGACCGCGAGGTGATCCCGCGCGAAGACGAGATCGAAGAGACCGATGCGGTGCCGGCGTTCCTGCGCGATCAGGCGGCCGAGATGGGGCTGTTCGGTTACGCGCTCCCGGAGCGCTATGGGGGGCTCGGTTTCGACATGGAGGAGGAGGTGCGGCTGTCCTTCGAGGTCGGGCGCTGCTCGCCCGCCTTCCGCTCGCTGTTTGGGACCAACAACGGGATCGCCGGCCAGACGATCGCCAACTTCGGCACCGAGGAGCAGAAAGCGCACTACCTGCCGCCGCTCGCCAGCGGCGAGGCGGTCGGCTGCTTCGCGCTGACCGAGGCGGAGGCCGGCTCGGACCCGAGTGGGATGCGGACCCGCGCGATTCGCGACGGCGAGGAGTACGTGATCAACGGCTCCAAGCGCTTCATCACCAACGCCGAGCTCTCGACCGTGTTCGTCGTATTCGCCCGCACCGATCCGCAGGCGGTGGGCAGCAAGGGAATTTCGGCCTTCCTGGTCGACGCCGGCGCCGCCGGCCTCTCGCTTGGCCCCCACGACAAGAAGATGGGCCAGCAGGGGGCCTGGACCTCGGAAATCTTCTTCGACGACGTGCGGGTCCCCGCTGGCGCGCTGATCGGCGGCGAGGAGGAAACGGGCTTCCGGGCGGCGATGAAATCGCTGGCGAAGGGCCGGCTGACGATCGCCGCGCTCTGCGTCGGCATGGCCGAGCGGATCGTCGCCGAGGCGACCGCCTACGCCGTCGACAACCGCCAGGGCGGCACCCCGATCGGCGACTTCCAGCTGGTCCAGGCCCTGCTGGCCGAGTCGCGGACCGAAGCCCGCGCCGGCCGCGCGCTGGCGCTGGAAGCCGCGCGCGAGTACGAGGCCGGCACCGACACCCGCGAAGGCCCCGCGGTCGCCAAGCTCTTCTGCGCCCGGATGGTCAACGAGGTCGCCGACCGCGGCGTCCAGGTGCTCGGCGGCATGGGCTACATGCGCGGCGTGCCGATCGAGCGCTTCTACCGCGACGCCCGCCTGTACCGGATTTACGAGGGCACCGACGAGATCCAGAAGCTGGTGATCGCCCGCCAGATGCTCGCCGCGCATCGGCGCTAGCCCGCTCGAACCCCCAGTTTGCGGAATCGTCGCGCCGCCACCCCTTGCGCCGGCGCCGGCCGCCACCTAGGTTGCCTCTTGCGACCGGGAGGGACCGGCGCCCGCGGAAGCCAAGCGGTGAATCGGTCCCGAGGGTGGCGCAACCGAGCTTCTAAGCGCGAAGGCTACGCGCGAGGCAGGCAACGAGCGCCATCACCGGTCGTTTTTTGTTCCTCCGCATTCCCTGCTCGCCTTGTCTGTACGGTTAGCTCATGTTCTCGCGTGGGAGGCGAACGCAGGGGTTGGTCGCGGCGGTCGCGATACTCGTGTTCGCCTTTTCCGTCGGCGCCGCGGTGGCGGCGGAAGATCCGACCCGCGACGATTACAAGGCCGCGGTAGAGCCGATCTGCAAAGCCAATGGCAAGGCGAACGAACGCATCCTCGACGGCGTCCGCCAGCTGGTCAAAGAAGGCAAGCTGAAGCCTGCCGGCGCCAAGTTCGCCAAGGCGGCGACGGCCTTGAAGCAGGCGTGGCGGGAACTGCTTGCGGTGCCGCAGCCGAGCGCCGACAAGGCGCGCCTGGCGAAGTGGCTCGGCTACGTCAAGACCGAGGCCGAGCTGTTCGCCAGCACCGGGACCAAGCTGAAGAAGGAAGACCGGCGCGGCGCCAACCAGATGGTGACGAAACTGTTCCAGACGGCGAACCGGGCCAACTCCGAAGTGCTCTCCTTCGGTTTCAAGTACTGCCGGTTCGAACCGTCCCGGTTCACCTGAGCGCACCTATGATCGCCGGGTGAGGGTCTCCGATCCCGGTCTGTACGCGCTGAAGGCGGCGGCACGGGCCGCGATCGTCGTGCCGCTCGCGCTCGCCCTCAGCAAGGGCGTGATCGGCGACGACCAGATGGCGCTGTTCGCGGCGTTCGGCTCCTTCGCGTTCCTCGTCTTCGCCGAGTTCGGCGGCCCGACCAAGCTGCGACTCGGCGGCTACCTCGGGCTCGCCGTGGCCGGCTGTGCGCTGATCGCGCTGGGCACGCTGTGCTCGGACCGCGTCGTCCTGGGGACCGCGGCGATGGCTCTGGTCGGGTTCGCGATCTACTTCGGCGGCGCCCTCACCGGCTACATCGCCGCCGCGCAGTCGGCGGCGGTCCTCAGCTTCGTGCTGGCGCTGATGGTCCCGGCCGGCGCCGCCGAAATCCCGGAACGGCTGGCTGGCTGGGGGCTCGCCGCGACCCTCTCGATCACCGCCACCTTCGCGCTCTGGCCCGGGCGGCCGCGCAACGTGGTCAGGTCGGGCGCGGCGCGGGCGCTGGCGGCGATCGCCGATCTCGTCGAGGCTGGCGCCGATGGCGAGCGGGAGCGGCTGGACGCGGCGGCCCGCGATCAGATCCGCACCGTCCGCGGCGACTTCGTCTCGCTGCAGCACCGGCCCAGCGGCACCGGTGGTCGTACCGCTGCGCTGGCGCGCCTGCTCGAAGACCTCGGCTGGCTGCGTCGCTTCGCCGCCGCCGCTCCCGGCGCCGCCGCGGTCAGCACCCCGTTCGCCGCCGAGCGCGAGCGGATCGAGGCCGAGGTGCCGGCGGTGCTGCGCCGCTGCGCCGGCTGGCTGCGCAGCGGCGTCCCGGGCGCGCCGGGGTTGGAGCCGCTGCGAAGCGCGCATGCCGAGCTCGGCCGCGTCGCCCTCGCCGATGTCGGCGCCCTGACCGAGCAGGGCCCGGCAGCCGAGGAGGCGGCGGCGCGCGAGCTCGACGAGGTCTTCCGCCTGCGCCTGCTCGCCTTCGCGACCGCCGAGATCGCCGAGACGGCGCAGCGGGCGCTGGGGGCGCGGGTCGACAGCTCGTTGGAGCTGGCGCGCGACCGGGTCGAGGCCGCCGGCCGCGTCGCCCGCGCCCACGCCAGCATGCGCTCGGTCTGGCTGCGCAACAGCCTGCGGGCGGCGCTGGGGTTGGCGCTGGCGGTCCTGATCGCCCAGCTCGCCGATCTCGATCACGCCTTCTGGGTCGTGCTGGGCACGATGTCCGTGCTCCGCTCGAGTGCCCTGGCGACCAGCTCGACGATCGCCTGGGCGCTGCTCGGCTCGCTGGCCGGGATCGTGGTCGGCGGCCTGATCGTGGTCGCCGTCGAGGGCAGCGAAGCCGCGCTCTGGGCGCTGCTGCCGTTCGCGACGCTGCTCGCCGCCTACTCGCCGCGCGCCGTCTCCTTCGCCGCCGGGCAGGCGGGCTTCTCGGTCGTCGTCCTGATCCTCTTCAACCTCCTGCAGCCGACGGGCTGGGAGGTCGGGCTGTCGCGGATCGAGGACGTCGCGATCGGCGCCGGTGTCAGCCTGCTCGTCGGCGTCATGCTCTGGCCCCGCGGCGCGACCGCGGTCCTGCGCGAGGCGATCGGGTCCGCCTACGAGCGCGCGACCGCCTTCCTCGACGCGACCGTCTCGGCGCTGCTCAGCGGCGTCGCCGCGCCGCCGTCCCTGGCGCGCGAGGCCTTCGCCTCCGGCCAGCAGCTCGACGCGAGCATCCGCGACTTCCTCTCCGACCGCAGCGGCGCCAACGCTCCGATCGAGGAGCTGACGGTGCTGATGGCGGGCGCGCGCCGGGTGCGGCAGGTCGCCAACCTGCTCGGCCACCGTGAAGTCCTGGCCCGGATCAGCCCGCTCGGCGCCGGGCTGCCGCGGGTCGAGCGCGAGCGCCGCGCCCTGGAAGCCGAGCGCGACGCGATCTGCGGCTGGTACGCAGAGCTGGGCGGGGCCGTTGCCTCCGCTTCTGCCGCGCCGCCGCCGCTGGCGCGGGAGGCGTCGCGGCCGGTCGCGCTCGATCAGGTCCCGGGCGACGCCGGCGTAGCCCCTGGGGTGGCGATCGTCTGGGCCGGTCGCTATCTGGACGCGCTGGCCGAGCTGGAGCCGGCGCTGGCCGCCGCCAGCGACTCGCTGGCCAAGGATTCCGGCGCCCCGCGGCGAACTCAGCCGGCGTGAGGACTCCCACTCCAGAGCGGCTGCGGGGCATCGCCGAGGCGCTGACCCGGCTCTTCTACTGCCTGCTGGCGGTGGCCTTCCTCGCCGCGGTCTTCGGCTCGCCGGGGCGCGGCTTCTTCCTCCTAGTGCTCGGCGGCCTCGCACACGTCGCCCGCGTCGGCGCCGAAGCGATGATCGAGTTGCAGGAGCGCAAGCCGACGATCCGCAAACGTCCGGCCGGCAGACCCGCGGTCGAACGCTCCTCCGCGCCTACTCCTGCTCGCTCTCGGCCAGCCGCCGCGCCTCGCGGATCGGCGCCCGTTCCTCGTGTTCACGCGCGTCGCGCGTAGCGGAGCGCCGGTCGAGGCGCTCGCGCCCGATCCAGCCGCAGGTGCACATCGCCAGGAAGCCGGCGCCGCGACGATAGGCGAGGGCCTCGTGGGTGGGACGGTAGTCGTTCACGCTGTATTCAAACTATCGCGACCGGCCGGGCCGGATCGGGGACCGCTCAAGTCACTCGCACCAATTGCCGATCTGAGTCTGACGTGATGCGCCGGACCGCGCTCATCGGATTGTCGATCGCCTCGCTCGCACTGGGCCTGGTCGCTGCCGGCTGCGGCGGCTCGGGCTCCTCCGGCCGTGACGACGGGACGATGAAAGCGAGCTTCTCCGCCTTCCCCGACTACATGGACCCGGCGCTATCGCACACGGCCGAAGGCTGGACGGCGCTGTGGAACACCTACCTGCCCCTGCTGACCTACGCGCACGAGGGCGGCCAGGCCGGCAGCAAGGTGATCCCGGCCCTGGCCGAGAAGATGCCCGAGATTACGAACGGCGGCAAGACCTACACCCTGACCCTGCGCAAGGGCCTCAAATACTCCGACGGCACCGCGGTCAAGGCCTCCGACTTCCCGTACACGGTCGAACGCCTCTTCCGCCTCAACTCCAGCGGCACCTACTACTACTCCGGGATCGTCGGCGCCGAAGCTTTCGCGAAGACGAAGCAGGGCGGGATCGCCGGGATCGAGGCCGACGACAAGACCGGCAGGATCACGATCGAGCTGGTCGCTCCCAGCGGAACCTTCGCCAACGAGCTGGCGCTGCCGTTCGTCGCCCTCGTCCCCGCCGGCACTCCGAACCAGGACCTGACCAACGGCCCGCCGCCGGCCACCGGCCCCTACGAGATCGTCCGCTCGGCCCCCGGCAAAGGCTGGGACTACGCCCGCAACCCGCAGTGGGCCAAAGCCAACGGCGAGCTGATCCCGGAGGTCCCCGACGGTCACATGGACCGGATCGAGGTGACGGTGATTCGCAACCCCTCGACCCAGGTCGACGACATCGAACAGGGGACTTACGACTGGATGGGCAACCCGCCGCCGGCCGACCGCTACGCCGCCGTCAAGGACAAATTCGACGGCAGCCAGTTCCGGGTCGAGTCGACCGAGAGCACCTACTTCTTCTGGATGAACACGAAAGCGGCACCGTTCGACGACCCGCGGGTGCGCCAGGCGGTCAACTACGCGCTCAACTCCGAAGCGCTGGAACGGATCTATGCCGGCCAGCTCGCCGCCGGCCAGCAGGTGCTGCCGCCGGGGATGCCGGGTTTCGAGGAGCTCGACCTCTACCCCTACGACCTCGCCAAGGCGAAAGCGCTGATCGGCGAAGCCGACCCGGCCGACACTGAGATCACGGTCTGGACCGACACCGAGTCGCCGAACAACGAAGCCGGTGAATACCTCGACGACGTGCTCGGCGAAATCGGTTTCGACACGACCCTGAAAATCGTCAACGCCGACAACTACTTCACCGTGATCGGCAACGAAACCACCCCCGACCTCGACATTGGCTGGGCCAGCTGGTTCCAGGACTACCCGCACCCGAACACCTTCTTCGAACCGATGTTCTCCGAAGCGGCGATCTACCCGACCAACAGCACCAACCTCGCTCGCTTCGCCGACCCCGAGGTCAGCGCCGAGATCGAACGGCTGGCCGCGAAACCGCTCGACCCGGAGATCGAAGACGGCTACGCGGCGCTCGACCGCGAAGTGATGGAAGCGGCGCCGTGGGCGCCATACGGCTCGGCCACGGTTCCGACCTTCGTCTCCAGCGACATCGACCTCGATGCCGTCGTCTTCAACCCGACCTTCAGCCAGGACCTGACCAGCTTCCAGTTCAAGTAGCGGCGCCAGGAATGGGCCGCGGGTCATTCCTTTAATCGGGACCTCTACTCTGCTTGCGTGGCCGACCCCGACTACAAAGCGGGAATGCCGGCCGCCGGCAGCATGGTCGACCGTGTTGCCAACTTCGCCGTCACCTTCGTTCCGCTGGCCCTGATCGCGGTCGCGGTCTGGCAGTCCTGGGGCGGGCTCCTGGTCTGGGAGGACCTGCTGATCTTCTTCGCCACCCTGATCCCCTTCGGCTTTGGGATCACGGTCGGCTTCCACCGCCTCTTCACCCACCGCGCCTTCAAAACGACGAAGACGATGCGGTTCGTCTGGGCGGTGCTGGGCTCGATGGCGCTGGAGGGGCCGGTGATCGAGTGGGTCGCCTACCACCGTCGCCACCACCAGTTCTCCGACGAGGAGGGCGACCCGCACAGCCCCCACTACGGCCACGGCCACGGCTTCATGGGCGCGATGCGGGGCCTCTTCCACGCCCACGTCGGCTGGGTCCTGTTCAGCGACGAGCCGGCCGAAGAGGAGCGCTACGCGCCCGACCTGATGGCCGACCCGGTGGTCCGCTTCGTCGACCGCACCTTCGTGCTCTGGGCGCTGCTGGGGCTGGCGATCCCGTTCGGGCTCGGCTACCTGCTCACCGGCACCCTGGTCGGCGGATTGCTCGGCCTGCTCTGGGGCGGCGCCGTTCGCATCTTCGTCCTCCACCACATCACCTTCTGCGTCAACTCCCTCTGCCACTTCTTCGGCCGCCGCGACTACGAGACCGGCGACGAGTCCCGCAACGTCGCCTGGCTGGCGCCCTTCACCTTCGGCGAGGCCTGGCACAACAACCACCACGCCTTCCCGACCTCCGCCCGCCACGGCCTCGGCCGGGCCGAGCTCGACCCCTCGGCAGCGCTGATCACGCTGATGGAGAAGACCGGCCTGGTCTGGGACGTCGTGCGGATCTCGCCCGACCGGATGGCCTCGAAGGCAGCGACCTAGGAGACCTTGGTCGCGCTTGGACTGATTGCCGCGGTCGCCGCCTCGGTCGCCTTCAACGTCGGCATCGTCCTGCAGGCCGCCGACGCCCGCCGCGAGCCGGCCAGCGAGGGCCTGCGGCTCTCGCTGCTCGCCCACCTGGTCCGGCGGCGGCGCTGGTTCGCCGGCCTGCTGCTCGGTTGGGCGGGCTTCGTGCTGCAGGTGGTCGCGCTCTCGATGCTGCCGTTCGTCGTCGTTCAGCCGGTGCTGGCGGCGGGGCTGCTGCTGATGCTCTACCTCGGGGTGAGGATGCTCGGCGAGCGGGTCGGCGTCGCCGAGGTGGTCGGCGTGCTCGGCATCACCGCCGGGATCGGCCTGCTCGCCTGGGGCACCCCGGCGGGCACCGGCACGGTCGCCAGCCAGTCGGCGGCGATCTCGGTGATGGCGGCGATGACTCTCGTCGCCCTGATCCCCTTCGCCCTGCGCGGCCGCGGCCGGCTCGACTCGGCGACCTTCGTGATCGTCGCCTCGGCGCTCGCCTTCGGCGCCGGCAACATCGCCACCAAGCTGTTCACGGACGGCGTCGCCGACGGCGCCCTGCTGCTGGCCGCGGTCTGGCTGGCGATCACGGTCGGGACCGGAATCATCGCCCTGACCACCGAGATGACGGCGCTGCAGCGCCGTCCCGCCACCTTCGTCGTCCCGCTCTCCTTCGCGATCCAGACCTTCTTCCCGGTCGCGCTGGAGCCGCTCTTCCTCAGCGAGCGCTGGGGCACCGCCGCGCTCGGCGGCGTGCCGCTGATCGCCGGCCTGGTGATGGTCGGGCTGGGCGCGGTGGCGGTGGCGAAGACGCGCGCGGTCAGCGCCCTGGTCGCGAGCTGAGCGAGGCCACCGCTTAGGAGTCGGCGAGCGCTGCCCAAAGCCGGTGCTCGGCCTCGGCGACCGACCCAGCTCGCTGACCCGCCTCGCTCCACAGGCCCGCCACCGGCTCGTCGCTTTCGCTGGCGGCACGGAACGCCTCGGCCAGCGCGGTCCAGCACGCCGCCGCGTCCCCCGCAAGCACCGCCTCGGTATCCCGGCCCGCCTCCTCCAGGAAGCGCGCGTACATGCGCCGGAAGCAGCCGCCGCCGGTGCCGCGGCGCTCGATCACCTGGTAGGCGAAGCGGGCGCACCACTGCCAGTCCTCGACGGTTTCGGGCCAGTGGCCGGCCTCGGCCGCCAGCCGGTCGACCGCCGCCAGGCCGCCGAACTCGCCGAAAGGCGGCTCCAGCATCTCCGTCGTCGCCCGCGCGATCGCCGCCGGCACCGCCGCTTGCAGGCGCTCGCGGTCGACCCCGTCGGCGAGCGTGAACATGTGGCCGTCGAGGGCGAAGGCGGGGTGGTCGGAGTGGCGGGCGCGGGCGAGGTTCTCGAGGCGGGTCCGCTGCAGCTCCTCGAAGCCCGTGTCGGAGAGGAAGGCGACCTCGTCGTCGTAGCCGGCGAGGACGACCGCGTGGCCGGGGAAGTGGGCCGAGTTGCCGTAGTGGTCGAGGTGGAAGAGATCGGTCAGCAGCAGCGCCGGGGCGCCGGCGTCGACCTCCGCCCTCGCCGCCGCCCAGGCGCCCTCGTCGTCCTCGCCGAAGGTCTGCATCCGCAGCGTCGCCCCGGTCAGCTCGTTGAACGTTTCCTCGAGACGGGCGGTGCGGCCGTTGAACCAGCGGCTCGGTGAGGCGTCCTCCAGCGCCAGGTAGTAGAAGCCGGCCCCGGCGCCGAGCCCGAAGGCCATCTCCTCGCTGATCGCGATCCCGTGGAAGGCGAGCAGGTTGCGCAGCGCCGTCGAGCCACAGTGGTTGCCGGGCGTGTGGACGTAGCCGGGGACGGAGGGCATCAGCCAGCCGGCGCCTGGTGGATCCCGAACTGAGAGCCCTGATCGTCACGGCAGAGGCGGAAGCGACCGAACTTCGCCACCGAGTCGGGATCGTCGCCGAGGTCGCTCTCGTCGACCTCGCCGCCGAGCTCGCGAATGCGCCGCCCCGCCCGCTCGATGTCGTCGACCGCGAAGAAGACGTACGGGGACGCGCCGGGGTCGCCGCCGTGGATTCCGCCCGGCACGCCGGCGCCGCCGACCGAGTAGCCGCCGCTGTCCGCGGCGGCCTCGAGCTCCCACCCGAAGAGGGCCGCGTAGAACTTCATGGCGCGGTCGCCGTCGCCGGCACCGATCTCGAAAAAGGACAGGCTGCCTTCCATCGCTCCTCCTCTACTCGCTTGGCTCCGAACCGTAGCCGGGTGGGGGGTGGAGGCGGCGCCGGCCCGACCCCATATCCTGCGGCGCCGATGGCGAGCGTGGAGACGAGAATGCAGGGCGCCGACCTGCGGCTGCTGCGGCTGATGCGCACGCGCGGGCACACCCCCGGGCTGGAGTCGATCGCGAAAGCGCTCGGCAAGGCCGGCAACAACGGCGCCGTCTGGGTCGCGATCGGGGTCGTCCTCGCCGTGATCGATCCAGACCGGCGCGAAGAGTGGCTGATCTGCGCCGCGCTGGGGCCGGTCGCGATCGTCCTCAACTACGGGATCAAGCTCCTGGTCAAACGGCCGCGGCCGGTGCTGGAGGGCCTGCCGCCGCTCGGCGGCGCCCCCTCCTCGCTCAGCTTCCCGTCCGCGCATGCCCTCTCCTCGTTCGCGGTGGCCGTGGCGATGTTCCGGGTCGACCCGGCGACCGCGGGCGCCCTCCTCGTCGCCCTGGCGATCTCGCTCTGCCGTCCCTACCTGGGGATGCACTACCCGTCCGACGTCCTCGTCGGCGCCCTGCTCGGCATCGTCCTCGGCCTCCTGGTCCCACTTTCTCTTTAGGCAGGAATCTCACTGTCGTACCCTTCTTCTATGGGAAGGGGATGCTTGCGATCGATGGTTGCCTTTCTGACGCTGGCATTCGCGGCGCTCGGCGCTGGTACGGCCTCGGCGGCGACCTGGGAGGAGATTCACGTCGGCGGCGAAGAGACCCTCTTTGGGATCTCCTGCCCGACGACCTCGCTCTGCGTGACCGGAGGTTTCGGCAACGTGATCGTCAGCTCGGCGAATCCCACCGGCGGCGAGAAGAGCTGGCGTGCGGAGCGGTTGGGTTCGGACGTCTCCGGGTTCTTCTCGCCCGGCCAGCAGATCCGCGACGTCGACTGCCCCTCGGCAGGCTTCTGCGTCGCGGTCAGCTTCGAAGGCCTGATCTACACCTCCTCCGATCCGGCCGGCGGCGCGGCGACCTGGACGGTCGCCGACCTCGACCCGGTCGGTCCCAACACCCACCTCTACGGCATCTCCTGCCCGACCGCTGATTTTTGCGTCGGCGTCGCCAGCAAGGGCAAAATCGTCACCTCGACCGATCCCAGCGGCGGGGCTGGCGCCTGGGCGCGCACGCAGCTCCCCGAGACGCTCGAACTGCGTGGGGTGTCGTGTCCCTCGACCGGGCTCTGCGTCGCCGTCGGCAACGAAGGGCAGATCGTCAGCTCGACCCAGCCGCTGGCGGGGGCCGGAGCATGGAGCCTGGCGCAGCTTCCGGGTGCCGCGATCGACCGCTATCTGTTCGCAGCCGAGTGCAAGGGGGGACTTTGCATCACCGGCAACACGATCGGAACGCTGTTCACGACCGCCTCACCGACCGGCACCGCCGCCGCTTGGACCGCCACCCAGTCCAAAGGCACGGTGCAGATCACGGGGATCGACTGCCCGACCGCCTCCGCCTGCGCGGCGATCGACAACAACGGCGACGTCCTCACCTCGACCGACCCGACGGGCGGCCTATCCGCCTGGACCTTCGCCAACATCGTGCCCTACCCGCAGAGCGACGAAAACGACCTGGTCGAGGCCAACGGGATCTTCGGCGTGTCCTGCCCGACGACCTCGTTCTGCGTGATCTCCGGCTCCCGCGGGCGCCTCTTCACCAGCGCCGACCCCTTCGTGCCGCCGCCGGTTGAACCCACGAAGGGTAAGAAGCGCAAGAAGGGGAAGGGGCCGAAGCGCCCTCGCGCCCTGATCGGCCTGTCGCCGATGCCGACCGAGATCCGCGGCAGGACGACCAAGGTCCGCTTCCGCTTCTTCGCCGCCAACCACGCCTCGGTCCGCGGATTCTCCTGCCAGCTCGACGGGGGCAAATTTCAGCGCTGCCCCTCGCCAAAGACCTACCGGGTCGGCATCGGCGTCCACCATTTCCGGGTGCGCGCGCTGAGCTGGCAGGGCGGTCACGGCCCGCCGGCCAAGACCCAGTTCAGGGTCTGCCATCCGACCCGTCTCGGGTTCTGCATCGGCGCGTTCGACGGGCATCGCCGATCCCGCGGCTGACCGCGAGCGCCCACTCTCTATATAAGACGGGGGTGAAGGTGAACGGATGAAGGTCGGAATCGTCGGGCTGCCGAACGCGGGCAAGTCGACCCTCTTCAACGCCCTGACCAAGGGCGGCGCCCAGACGGGCGACTACCCCTTCACGACGATCGAGCCCAACGTCGCCATCGCCCAGGTTCCCGACCAGCGCCTGGAGGCCGTCGCCGAGACCGTGCACAGCAGCAAGCTGGAACCGGCGACGATCGATTTCCATGACATCGCCGGCCTGGTCAAAGGCGCCTCGGAGGGGGAGGGCCTGGGCAACCAGTTCCTCGCCTCGATCCGCGAGACCGACGCGATCTGCCACGTCGTCCGCTGTCACGAGGACAGCGGCGTGCCGCATCCCGACGGCCGCGTCGACCCGCTCGCCGACATCGAGACGATCGAGACCGAGCTGGTGCTGGCCGATTACGAGCAGGTCGAGCGCCGCCTCGGCCGCGTCGGCAAGCAGGCGAAGACGGGGGGCAAAGAGGCGATCGCCGAGCTCGAGTGGCTGCAGGCCGTGCACGGGGCGCTGGCGGAAGGCCGCCCGGCGCGAACGATCCCGCTGCCCCATCTCGCCCCCAACGCCGCCCGCAACCTGCAGGGGCTGACCACGAAGCCGATCCTCTATGTCGCCAACGTCGACGAGGGCGACGCCGAGCCGCCGCAGGCGGTCGCCGACCACGCCGCCGCCAACAATGCCGGCGTCGTCGCCGTCAGCGCCCGGATCGAGGGCGAGCTGTCCGAGCTCGACCCCGCCGAAGCCGAGGAAATGCGCGAGTCCTACGGGGTCGAGGGCTCCGGCCTCGCCCGCCTCGTCCGCGCCGCCTACGACCTGCTGGAGCTGCTCACCTTCTTCACCGCCGGCGAGGGCAAGGAGGCCGTCGCCCGCCCCCTGCATCGCGGCGCCACCGCGCTCGAAGCCGCCGGCACGATCCACACCGAGATCATGGAAGCGTTCATCAAAGCCGAGGCGATCGGGTGGAAGGAGCTGGTCGAGTGCGGCGGCTACGTCGCCGCCCGCGACAAGGGCCTACTCCGCATCGAGGGCCGCGACTACGTCGTCCAGGACGGCGACGTAATAACCATCAAGGTCTGAGCGTCGCTGGGACCGGCGCAGCTCGGCGTCCTCGGTCGGTCGGCTCGCTCACGCACTAACTGTGCGCTCGCTTCGCCGGCCTCCCTGCGTCCACCGATCTGCTTGGTCTCAGCGACGCTCTAGGCTTCCGGCCATGGACGCGGGGGCGCGGTATTCAAAGGTCGCGGCGAAGGCTGGCCATTACGAGAGCTTCTACGTCAAGGCCTGTGAGCCGGGCGGGGGGCGGGGGATCTGGATCCGGCACACGGTCCACAAGCGGCCCGGGGCCGAGCCCAACGGCTCGATCTGGTTCGTGCTCTTCGATCGCAGCGCCGACGGGCCGCGGGCGACCAAGGTCACGGTGCCGGCCGCGCAGCTCGCGACCCCGGCCGGGTCGTGGATCCGCGTCGGCGACGCCGAGGTCGGGCCGCGCCGCGCCGAGGGATCGGTCGACACCGAGGCGCTCAGTGCCTCCTGGTCGCTCACCTTCGACGGCGACGACCGCCCCTGCAAGTACCTCCCGGCCGACTGGCTCTACGAGGCGCCGCTGCCGCGGACCAAGTTCGTCGCTCCCTGGCCCGACGCCCGCTTCGAGGGCCGGCTCGAAATCGACGACGTCTCGATCGAGCTGAGCGGCTGGCCGGGGATGATCGGCCACAACTGGGGCTCAGAGCACGCCGAGCGCTGGGTCTGGCTGGAGGGGACGGGATTCGCCGACGCCCCCGGCACCTACTTCGACGCCGGCGCCGCCCGGGTCGCGCTCGGCTCCCGCACCAGCCCCTGGATCCCCTCCGGGATGCTGATGCTCGAAGGCGAGCCGCACCGGCTCGGCGGCCTCGGCCAGATCCGCTCGGCCCGGATCGAGGAGACCCCGACCGGCTGCGAGTTCCTGCTGCCGGGCAAGGACATTGCCGTCCGCGGCCGCGTCTCCGCCCCCGCCAAGGACTTCGTCGGCTGGGTCTACGCCGACCCCAAGGGCCCCGAGCACAACACCGTCAACTGCTCCGTCGCCGACCTCGAGCTGACCGTCGAGCGCCCCGGCCAGCCGGCCCGCCAGCTCAACCTTCCGGCCGGCGCCGCTTACGAGCTCGGCATGCGCGAGACCGACCACGGCATCCCGGTCCAGCCGTACGGCGACAGTTAAGTTCTTTAAATGCTCTAGGTTTCTCCCGCATTCGTTGACGGGAGATACCGGGAGGGGCAATTATGAGCACGTTGCTGTATGGGGGAATGTCGGCACATCGGCAGGCGGCGGAGCCGAAACGCGCAGCAGCGCCCCCCGTCGCTGCGCTTGCTGGGGGTGGTCCGCCACAACCTCCCATACCGGCCGTGCCGGAAAAGTCACCCGAGGAAAAATCGGGCCTGGGCGGCTATGTCGACATCGTTGCCGCCCTGGTCCCGGCGGAGGTCCTGGCCGCCAACGCCGCGCTGCTGCCACTGATGTCGAAAACGGTGGAGGGCACCCCCGGCTCGGTGACGACGATCACCGAGCCGCAGACGCTCAAGGTCGTCTTCTGGCTCTCGATCGCCGCGGTGATCGGATTATTCCTGTTGGGGGACCGAAGCCGCGCCCGTAAGGAGGCGGCGGAAGCCACCGAGCAGGCTCCGGAGGGCACCACCGTCAAGCCCGTTCCGATGGGGCCCGCGACGTTCTTCTGCGCTCTGATTCCCGCCGGGGCCTACGTGGCCTGGGTGATGCTGCAGAAGTCGACCGCGTTCGACGCGATCGCGCCGGAGATGAAGGAAGCACTGCGGACGACGATCGCCGTCTTCGGAGCGATTCTGCTCGCGGCCCTCGCCAAGGTCTTCATCGATAAGGCAGACGAAAAGAAACCACCGGCGCCGACGCCCGAGGGCTAGCGGACGACCTTCTCGAAGGTCATCCAGGTGTCGTAGCCGCCGAGGGCGCCGGCCAGCTCGGAGCCGGTGGCGGTGGTGACGCCGCCGGTCCCGACCAGCCTCGCTTCGAGGATGCGCGGGGAGACGCCGGTCTTGGTGACGATCACTTTTTTCAGCTTGCCGTCGAGGTAGCCGCTGAGCTTGGAGCTGATCTCCGGGCCGCTGAAGTTGAGCGTCCATTTGTGCAGCGGGCAGTAGTAGTCGTAGGGATCGGGAACTCCGACCAGGTAGGGAATCTGGGTGCCGAAGACGTTGCCGACGCTCTCGGTGTGGCCGCCCGAGCAGGCCGAGTAGAAGGCGGTCGCGACTTCGCCCCTGTACATCAGCACCTGGCCGCGGGTGGCGGCGACGGCGGCGTTGGTGGTCGCGTACTCGCTTTCAATGCCGCCGTAGACCTGGCTGCGGGTGTCGGGATAGACGTCGAAGGTGGCGCCGCCGACGTCGCTGGTCAGGGCGATCGAGCGGATCGCGACCGCCTGCGCCTTCAGCTCCTCGGCCGGCCAGGAGGGCGGCACCTCGTTCGACATCACGCCCTTGGCGTACTGCTCGAGCGCGAGTGCGTTGACGACGTTGAGGGAGGAGCCGGAGACGGTCGTCTCGAGCGCGCCGCGGTAGCTGCCGTAGCCGCCGATCGCGACTTTGCCGGCGCTGGCGGCGCGCAGTTTGGCGCCGCATCTGGCCACCAGCTTGCCGCCGGAGCTGCGCAGGCGGATCGCGTTGCCGATCCGGTGCGCCTCGTAGCTGCGCGCCGGGTCGAGCTGGGTGCGGCAGGCGCTGGTGGCACCGCTGAATTCGACGTCGCCGGAGCTGGCGCCGAGCAGAACGCGGATCACCCGGGGCTTGGCGATCGGCTCGACTGTGGTCCCCGTGTAGTAGTGACCGAGGATGAAGCGGTAGGTCTTGCCGTGCTTGGCGTAGCCGTAGGCGCCGTAGGCGCTCATTCCGACCCCGTGGCCGAAGCCGCGACCGTGGACGATCCAGCTGACCGCGGCGGAGGCGCCGGCCGCGAGCGCCAACGAAGCGAGCAGGGCGAGCGAGAGCAGAATGGCGAGTAGTCGTGATCGCATCTTGTGTCGAAACAGATTCGAGGTGGCCGAGTAGCGGCCTGCACTAGGCTGAAACGAAAGCTTCGAGAGGAGGGCGTAAATGGCTTCGCAGACGGTAAAAGCGGTTGATCACAAACTCCTCGCCGCGGGCGAGTGGATCGAGACCGGCGCGTGGGCGGAGGTCACCTCCCCATACGACGGCTCCCCGGTGGGCCGCGTCGCCCAGGGCGACGCCGAGCTGGTGGGCACGGCGATCGAGGCCGCCCATGAGGCCTTCGAGACCGCGGACTTCCCCCAGCACGCGCGCGCGGCGGTCCTCGACCGCGCCGCCGAGCTGGTCGGTGAGCGGATCGACGACCTCGCGGCTACGATCGCCGCCGAGGCCGGCAAGCCGATCAAGACGGCCACCGTCGAGGCCCAGCGCTGCGTCGACACCCTCACCTTCTCGGCCACCGAGGCGCGCAAGCTCACCGGCGGCACCGTGCCGATGGAGGCCTCCCCTGCGGGCGAGGGCAAGCTCGGCGTGATGCTCCGCGTCCCCTACGGCGTCGTCGGCGCGATCAGCCCCTTCAACTTCCCGCTCAACCTCGTCGCCCATAAGCTCGGGCCGGCGATCGCCGCCGGCAACACGGTCGTCCTCAAGCCCGCCGGGGTGACCCCGATCAGCTCCCTGAAGCTGGCTGCGATCCTCGACGAGGCGGGACTGCCGAAGGGCTGGCTCAGCGTGATCCCCGGGCCGGGCTCCAAGGTCGGCAACGCGATCGTCGAGAGCGAGCTGACCAGGGCGATCACCTTCACCGGCTCCGCCGAGGTCGGCTGGGGCATCCGCTCCAAGGTCCCCCACAAGAAGGTCAACCTCGAGCTGGGATCGAACGCCCCCCTGATCGTCAACGAGGACGGCGACTGGGAGACGGCCGCCGACAAAGCCCAGATCCACGCCTTCTCGCACGCTGGGCAATCGTGCATCTCGATCCAGCGGATCCTCGTCCACGAGGCGATCGCCGATCGGTTCAAGGCGAGGCTCGTCGCCAACGTCGAGAAGCTCACCGTCGGCGATCCGCTCGACCCCGACACCGACGTTGGCCCGCTGATTACCGCCGGCGACAGGGACCGGGTCAAGGAGTGGGTCGACGAGGCGGTCGCTCAGGGCGCAGAGCTCCTGACCGGGGGCGAGCTGGTCGACGAGGGGCGCTGCCTGGCCCCGACCCTGCTGGCTCACCCCAGCAAAGGTGCGAAGGTCTGGTGCGAGGAGATCTTCGGGCCGGTCGCCACCGTCGACACCTTCTCTGACTTCGACGAAGCTCTGGCGATGGCAAACGACTCCAAGTTCGGCCTCCAGGCGGGCGTCTTCACCCGCGACCTCGCCAACGGCCTGAAGGCGGCCCGGACCCTGGAGTTCGGCGGCGTGCTGATCAACGAGGTGCCGACCTTCCGCGCCGACCAGATGCCCTACGGGGGCGTCAAGGACTCCGGCAACACCCGCGAGGGCCCGGCCTTCGCGGTCTACGAGCTAACCGAGGAGAGGTTCGTGACGCTGCAGGGCTGACGCTCGGTTGGCGCTTCCGACTTTGGTGCCCTCATAGGGGCCTCAAAGTCGGAAGCGCTATCGCCCTAGCCGTTGGGCCGCGCCATCGCCCGGTGGTCGAGCGCCTTGTCCAGCGTCTCCTCGTCGACGCCCAGCTCCAGCGCCACCTCGCGCAGCATGCGGCCGCTGTCGGCGGCGGTCTTGACGATCTCGGCGGCGCGGTCGTAGCCGATGTGGGGGTTGAGCGCGGTCGCCGTCGCCAGGGTGGCCTCGGCGTGGCGCTCGGTCATCTCCTCGTTGGCCTCCAGCCCGGCGACGCATTTCTCGTTCAGTAGGCGCGAGGCCGAGGCCAGCAATTTGATCGAGTCGAGCAGGTTGCGGGCGATCAGCGGCACCCGCACGTTGAGCTCGAACTGGCCCTGGGAGCCGGCGACGGTGATCGCGGCATCGTTGCCCATGACTTGTGCGGAGACCTGGATCACGACCTCCGGGATCACCGGGTTGACCTTGCCCGGCATGATCGAGGAGCCCTTCTGCAGCTCGGGCAGGCGCAGCTCGGCGAGCCCCGCCCGCGGGCCGGAGCCCATCAACGCCAGGTCGTTGGCGATCTTGTTGAGCGAAACGGCGTAGACCTTGAGCGCGCCGGAGAGCTCGACCAGCGCGTCGCGGTTGCCCTGCGCCTCGAACGGGTCGAGCGGCTCGGAGATCGCCAGGCCGGTGTCCTCGGCGAGCGTGGCCCGCACCTTGGCGGCGAACTCGGGGTGGGTGTTGAGCCCGGTCCCGGTGGCGGTGCCGCCGAGCGGGATCTGTCCGACTCGCCGCAGCGTGCCCTCGATGCGCTGGATCCCGAGCCGGACCTGCGCGGCGTAGCCGCCGAACTCCTGGCCGAGGGTGACCGGGACCGCGTCCATCAGGTGCGTACGCCCGGCCTTGACGACGTCGGCGAAGGCGGTCGCCTTCGCCTCCAGGGCGGCCTGCAGCTCGCCCATCGCCGGCAGCAGGTCATGGCTGACCTCGTCCAGCGCCGCCAGGTGCACGGCGGAGGGGAAGACGTCGTTGGAGGACTGGCCCATGTTGACGTGGTCGTTGGCGTGGGCGCCGTCGCCGGCGAGATTGGCGATCACCTCGTTGGCGTTCATGTTCGAGGAGGTGCCGGAGCCGGTCTGGAAGACGTCGACCGGGAACTGGTCGTCGTGCTGGCCCTCGCCGATCGCCTTGCCGGCGGCGGCGATCCGCTCGGCGAGGTCGCCGTCGAGCTTGCCGAGGGCGCCGTTGGCCTCCGCGGCCGCGCCCTTGATCCGGCCCAGCCAGCGCACGACGGGGACCGGCACGCGCTCGCCGGAAACGGGGAAGTTGTCGACTGCCTTGGTGGTCTCGCCACCCCACAGCTGCTCGGTCAAGGTGATGCCTCCGTGAAGATCGTTTAGGGAGTTCGGAGGGTATTCCTCCGGCACTGTGGGCGACTTCGCGCTGCTTGCAGGTCCTCTATTAGGCATCCCTAATTCATTTGTATTAGGGTGGCCTAATGGGACGGTACATTGGACCGGTTGAGAAGCTCGAACGGCGAGAGGGCGTCTCTCTCGACCTCAAGGGCAAACGGCAGCTGCGCGGCAAGACCTCGCTGGAGCGGCGCGGACCGCAGCCACCCGGCCAGCACGGGGCCGCCCGGCGGCGGGCGCCCAGCATCTACGGCCAGCAGCTGCGCGAGGCGCAGAAACTGAAGATCGCCTACGGAATCCGCGAGAAACAGATGCGGCGGCTGGTCGACCGTGCCCGCCGCAACCACGAGACGACCTCGGGTGAGGCGCTGCTGCAGATGCTCGAGCGTCGGCTCGACAACATCGTCTTCCGGCTCGGACTGGCTGCGACCCGGCGCCAGGCGCGCCAGTTCGTCGGCCACGGCCACGTCCAGGTCGACGAGCGCAAGCTCGACATCCCCTCGGCCGCCGTTTCCGCTGGCTCCTGGATCCGGATCGTGCCGGGCTCGCCGGTGGAGGCCCTGGCCCGGGAAGCGGCCGAGGACATCGGCCTGATCCCGGCTTGGCTGGTCGCCGACCACCAGGCGCTGACCGGCAAAGTTCTGCGGGCACCGGAGCGCTCGGAGATCGCGATGCCCGTTTCCGAGCAGCTGGTGATCGAACGCTACGCGAGGCGCTGAGGCGGTAGAAGTGAACTTCTTGGCCAAGCAGACGAACCCCTGGGAGGGACGATGAAGCAGGACGATCCAGTCAGCGCCGGCGCCGCCCGCGCGATCGAGCACCTCAACGACGACCACGCCGACGCGCTGCTGGAGATGACGCAGGCACTCGGCGGCCAGCCCGAGGCAACTGCGGCGCGCTGCCTCGACGCCGATCGCACCGGGCTCGACCTGGTGGCGACGACACCGGCCGGCGAGGTCCCGGTACGGGTCGACTACGAGGAGCCGATCGAGGCCCCCGAGGGTTTGCGCAAAGCCACCGTCAAGCTGGCCCAGAAGGCACGGGCCGAGCTCGGCGCCGAGCCGCGTCCGGTCTCGCCGTAGGGAGAAGCCCGGCGATGAGCGCCAGGCTCCGGGAGAGCTCCGCGGCGCGGCTGCTCAGCACCCCCGGCCTGCAGCACGACCAGGCCCAGGCGGCGCTCGCCTCCAGCTTCTCGGTGACGGCGATGGCGGCGCCCGGGGCGCTGCTCGACGAGGCCTCGCTGCCCCTGTTCGGGCTCGGCGAGGCCGAGGTCGCCGAGCAGGCGCACGCGCTCGCCAATCAGCTCACCAACGGTCTCTGCCTCAGTCCCGACCGGCGCTCGCACCGGGCGGTGCTGATCGATCACGCGCTCACCCATCGCAGCGCCCACCCCCTGCAGATAGCCGTGATCGGCCACGAGCTGGCGCGCCGCGCCGGCATCTCCAGCTTCATCGGAATCTGCGAGCGCGAGCCCTGGATCGTCGTTCGCGGCGAGAACGAGATGGCGCTGGTCGGGCCGGCCGAGATTGCCGGCAGCCCAAACTCCCAGACCGTGCATCCGCGCTGCCCTCACCAGGTCGCCCGCGCGGTCCTGAACGAGATCCGCGCCTGCGCCCCTCCGGACGCAGCCCGTCGTGCCAACAGCCTCCTGGCGGCGCTCCCCGGCGGTCGCTGCCGTCGCCGCTCCTGACGCCGATGGGCCGATTTCGGGATGTATAGACCCGAAATCGGCCCATCGGCGGCTACCTCTTGACGTAGATCAGGCGGCCGTCGGCGAGGCGGTAGACCTGGCCGACGGCTTCGCCGCGGCCGCGGGCGCGGGGGTTGCCGCTCGGCTCCGGCAGCACCTTCACCTTGGCGCTGGGGGAGGCATCGCGGGCGCGGCGCTCGATCTCGCCGTCGGAGTTGACCGAGAGGGTGAGGCCGGCGATCAGGAAGGCGACCGCGAGCACGATCCCGATGTCGAAGAGGTTGACGAGCCCGTCGAGCGGGTCGCCCGCGTTCTCCTCGATCTGCCCGTGGCGCCCGAGCCCGATCCTGCTCATGCCGGCACCTTGCGCGTGTAGGGCTCGACCGCGCGCTCGAGCGCCGAGAGGTCCTCGGTGTACATGCGGGTGCGGCTGAGGGTGAGGGCGAAGGCGACGGTCCCGACCAGGAGCCCGATCACGGTCGCGGCGAAAGCATCGCGAAGGTCGTCGGCGAGCTGGGCGACGTCGCCGTCTCCGAGCGCGGCGAGGCCGGGGGCGAGCGGGATCAGGGTCCCCATCAGCCCGATCGCGGGGCCGGCACGGACGAGGATGCGGGTGCGGTCGAGCCGGCGCTGGACCGCCAGCTCGTAGCTCGCGAGAGCGTGCTCGACCGCCGCGTAGTTGCCCGAGATGACCGCTTCGGTGATCGCGAAGACGGCGTCTTCGGCGAAGCCGCTGGGGGCGCGGTAGGCGTAGGCGGCGACGTTGACGGGGTCGGCGATCGCCGCCGCGACCGAGGCGGCGAGGTCGTGCTGGCGGGTGCGCCAGCGCCGCCGCCAGAGCTCGCCCTCGTAGCGGCCGAGCTCGAAGGCGCAGAGCCCGAGGACGAGCACGGCGGCGAGCAGGACCGGGACCCGCAGCGCCGTGGCGATCTCCGCCAGGGCGTCGCCGAGGCCGCCGCCGATGCTGGCGAGCTCGATCACGGGCGCAGGCCTCCGCGCTCGCGCCGCGCCCCGAACCCGGCCGCGACGAGCATTCCCGCGGCGAGGAGCAGCGCCAGCTGGACACCGGTCTCGCCGCCGCGGTCGGCACCGAACAGGCCCGGCGCGGCGGGCGCGCCGCGGTCGGCGACGAGGACGCCTTCGACGCTGCCGGGTTCGAGCGAGCCACCGTCGACCCCGCTGCCGGCGCCGTCACCCGCGCCGCTGCCCCCCGCGTCTTGCTCAGACGCGGTCGGCGCCGGCTGCGAGCGGTCGGGCACCGCTTCCCCATCCGCCTCGGCGTCGACCACGCGGGCGCCGTGGGCGGTGGAGCCGCCGCTCTGCGGCTGCGGCCCGGTGAAGACAGGGGCGCCGCGACCGCCACCTCCCGCGATCACGCCGTCGCCACGCTGCGCGCCCTTGCCTCCATGGCCGTCGCGCTTTGCGCGTCGCTCCCTCTTCTCGCTCTGCACTGATTCGGCGTGGTCGTTACGGACGGGTGCCTTCAGCGCCCGCGGCACAGGCGGCAGCGGGTAGGTGGCGCCGAACAGTGCCGGTGCCGACTGAGCCGTCATCCACAGCGAGTTGAGATCGTTGTCGGCGGTCCAGCCGATGCTGCCGTCCTCGCGCTGCAGCGAGGCGAGGAACTCGAGGGGGTCGTTGGCGACCGGTTCACCGTCCTCGGACTCGGGCGTCCACGCGCGCGGGTCGACCCCGGCCGACCACATCCCCTGGATCACCCAGGCGGTCGTGGCTGAGTTGGTTGCGGTGTTCGGCGTCGCCCGGAAGCCGCCGTCCGGACCCTGGACCGTTTTGAGGAATTCGAAGGCTTTGGTTTCGGCTTGCTCGGCCTCGGCGCTGTCCAGGCCGGCGGCGTTCAGGGCCTCGATCGCGGCGCCCGTGGTGTCGGTGTCGATTGGCGCGCTCGGCGTGGTCGGTCCCCAGCTCCAGCTGCCGTCGTCGCGCTGCTGGTCGACCAGCCACTCGGCCGCTTCGGTGGCGATCTGGTCGCTGGCCGTGGTGTCGAGGGCGCTGAGCGGGAAGATCGACCAGACGGTGGCGTTGACCCAGCCCTGTTTGCCGCCCTCCTGCTGGGCGAAGGAGCCGTCCTCGAGCCGCCGTGAGAGCATCGCCTCGATCGGGTTGACGGTCCCGAACGCATAGGGCGAGGTGCCGGAGGCGAGTGCGACGAGTGCGACGCGATCGTAGTCGGTGGTTTCCTTCAGCTTGGTGGTGTGGGCGGTGAGGTAGGTGAAGACGTCGACGCCGCCGGGCTGCGACTGGTCCTGGGGGTTGATGCCCGCCGCCGCCAGTGCGTAGGCCGCCCAGGCGCTGAACCCGGGGTCCGACCTGCCGCCGATACGACCGCCGAAGCCGCCATCCAAGTTCTGGGCTTCCTGCAGGAAGCGGACCGAGCGGTCGGCAGTCGCCTGCGCTTCGGAGTCCGGCGCTGCCGAGCTTGCCCAGGTTGGCAACAGGGCGCCGGCGAGGGCGCAGACGGCCAGGGCCCAGAGGACCCGGTGCCGCCCGCCTCGCCGGCGCCCCTGGCTCATCCGCGGGCGGGGCCCAGCCTGAGGGTGAGGCCGCGCGTCTTCGTGCTCGTCTGGGCCCCAACCGGGGTGAACTCGACCCTCAGCGAGACCCGCAGCTTGCCCTGTTCCTCCAGCTCGGTCAGCCCCGCGGCGTTCGGCTTGATCAGCACCCGCACGACCTTGGCGCCGGTGGCGTTGAGCTTGCGGTTGACGACCTTGGGGCCGGAGACGGCGAGCCGTCCGGCCACCGGCAGCGCGACCGCCAGCGTGGCGGTACCGTTGTCGCGGTTGAGGGTCGCCTTGCGCATTGCGACCGGGCCAGGTGGCGCCGTGTCCTCACCAGTCGCGAGCGGGGGAGTGTTGCCCCCAGGGGGTGGCGGGTCCTTTTTGCCTCCCCCTGCTTCCGTCGGCGGCTCCTCCGCGTAGCGGGGCGCCACCCGCACCGCGGCGTCGTCGGGCAGCGGCCCGCAGCCGCCGCCACCAACCGGTTCGACGCAGACGTCGAGCCGGTTGGAGCGGATGAAGCCGACTTCTTTCTGGGCCTTGATCCGCTGCCAGCCCGGCGTCGTGAAGGTGATGCTGGCGTGTCCGTCCCCATCGGTGGTGACGGCGCCCGAGTTGCCGGTTGCGACCGTCTGGAACCCGGTGACAGCCGCGGTCGCGACCGGTGCGACGGTCACCCCGGAAACCGCGGAGGGGCTCGGCTGGTCACCGGCCTGGACGGTCAGCTCCAGCGGCTCGTTGACTTCGACGTTCGCGACCGGCGCTGCTGGGAAGCCCGCGTCGTCCGCTGCCGCCAGCCAGAGCATCTGGCGCCCGTTGAAGGCGTCGTAGGCCCAGAAAACTTCATCGCCCTCTTCGGCCAGGTACTGGCAGCCTCCGACCGGAGTGAACACCCCGTTGACGAGGATGCCCCAGTACGCGTAGGTCTCGTCGTCCTGGTCGTCGGGCCCCCAGCGTTCGATGAAGTAGTCGTCGAATCCCGGGTACCAGTCGCCGTCGAAGTCCTGGCCGATCAGTTCCATCGCGTCGGCCGAGGCCGCCGTCGGCGTCGGCCCGGGGTTGGGGTGGGCGCCGTTGTTGGTGGCGTCGCAGGTCCGTTGCTCGTCGTCCGAGAAGCTCTGGATCTGGTGGCCGTCGGTTTCGATCGGTCCCTCGAAGAGGGTCCGTTGCTTCCCCTCGATCCGGACCGTCAGTTCGGTCAGAGCCGCCTGGGCCCCGGCACTCCAAATAAGCGCAACGCCAAGAACAGACAGCGCCGCAACGATCGCTCGTTTACGCAAAACAACCCCTTTCCGCGAGGGCAGATGCAGTTACGGATCGGAGTAGGTCTCCTGACTTCCGAGCCTGTCCCGTTGCTCCTTCCCAGCCTTGACGGCCAGTGGCTGCACCTGGTGCGTGCAACGGGCTTCCTCGGTCACAGTGGCGGGACCGTGTCGGACTTGCACCGACTTCCCTTATCCACCGATCCTCTATTTCGAGCCAGCATAGCCGACCCCCCGAGGCGCGCCGTCCGGCGACCCGCTAGGTTGCCGGCCCAACACATATCCACGGATCGGTGGACAGGGAAGCCGGTGAGAAACCGGCGCGGGCCCGCCACTGTGACCGAGCAAATACCCGCCGCACGCCATTGCGGCAGCCACTGACCGAGACGGTCGGGAAGGCGCGGCGGGACAGGCTCGGAAGCCAGGAGACCTCCCTCCGATCCCTCCATCTAACCCTCGAGGAAAGGGGTCCAGGATGAGATTCATCTCAGTCCGACGTGCCTTCGCGCTCTGCGCGGCAACACTTTGTTTCGCTGCTCTCCCGGCCGTGGCCGGAGCGGCGACTCAAGCTGAAATCGACGACTCGGTTGCTGCGGGCGCGCAGTGGCTGCGCTCTCAGCAGGGACCGAGCCCGTTCGACCCGAGCGAACCGTATACCGGGCAGATCGCCGGATTCGGAGGCGACTGGTCGGCCACGGCGCTGGCCGCCGCCGGAGTTGACAGCGCCGACGTGCGCAACCTGGCACTGGGCCCGGCCAGCCTGCAGGATCACCTGCTCGGCGAATACAGCGGCAGCTACTGGCTCGATCCTCCGTCGTTCGACCCGTTCCTCGCCCAGCCCGCGACCGACTACGAGCGGGCGATCCTGGTCTCGCACACCGCCGGCCTCGACCCGGCACGGCTCTCGGCCGCGTCGAACATGCCCTCGCAGCTGGCCGGCCTCTGGAACGCGAACACCGGCAGCTTCGGCAACCCGAGCACCAACGCGACCGCCTTCGGCATCCTCGCGATGGTGAAGACGCCGCTTCCGTCGTGGGCGCTGGAGCCCGCCGTCTCCTACCTGCGCCGCAACCAGCACGACGACGGCGGCTGGACCTTCGGCACCGCCACCACCCCGGTGGCACGAGCGATGCCCGGTGACCCCGACATGACCGGCGCCGCGCTTGCGGCGCTCTGCGAAGCCGGCGCCACGACCTATGACACCGACGTCATCGAGGGCATCGAGTTCCTCAACGGGAGGCTGGAAGACAGCGGCGCGATCGAAGCGCCGTTCGGCGCCAACGTCGACACCAACGCCTGGGCGATCAGCGGCCTCAACGCTTGTGGGATCGATCCGCAGTCGGCCGAGTGGACGAGCACGGCCGGAAACAGCCTGGTCGACTACGTCCTCTCGCTGCAGGTCACGACTCCCGGACCCGAATTCGGCGGCTTCGGCTACTCGGCCCCGGAACTCGTCGGTGTCTACACCACCCAGGACGCCCTGCGGGCGATCGCCGGTGAGGCCTTCACGGCCGAGCCACTGAGCCGGCGGGCGCCGACGAGCGTTGCCGCGGGGACGCCGGTCCCGCACGCGCTGGCGATCCAGTTCGGGCCGGGCAACGTGCGGATGTGCAAGGTGACGGCGCCGGCCGGCGCATCGCTGACCGCCGTGCTCGACGCGGCCAAGGCCAGCTCCTACCCGCCCGGATGCGTGAAAGCGCTGTCGGTCTTCGGCGGCGAGGTCGACGCGATCGACGGCGTCGCGGCGGCCAGCGCGGACGAAGGGTGGCTGTTGCGGCTCGACCGCGGCGCCACGACGGTGGCCGGCCAGCAGGCGGTCGGGTTCGGCGATCTGATCGCGCTGCGGCGTGGCGTCGCGCCGGCCAGCGCCCAGGTCGTCGCCGGGCCCCCGGGGGCCGCCGGCCCGGCTGGAAGGCAGGGCAGACGCGGGCCGCGGGGGAGGCCGGGCCGCAACGCCGAGATCTCCTGCAAGGTGCTCCCGCGCGCAGGCGCCAAGAAGAAGATCCGCTGCGCCGTCAAACACGCGGGCGGCCGCAAGGCGGGCAAAAAGGAGCCGCGCCGCGGCTAAGCGTCGGGTAGCCAGCCGCCGGCGTGCCCGGCGTCGAACCCTTCCTCGTAGGTCGCCATGAAGGCGGGGGAGAGGGGTTTGGCGCCGGGCGCGAAGCGGGCGGCGACGACGAGCCGGCGGATCAGGTCGGTGTGGATGCCTTCGGTCTCCTCGGCGCCGCGCTTCGCGGCGCCGACCAGGTAGCCGAGCTCCAACGTCGCCTGGGCGCCAGGGTCTTCACGGGCCTCGGCGTTCAGTTCGGTGGCGGCGTCGATCATCGCTTCCCCGACCGTGGCCAGCTCACCGCCGCTCTGGTTCTCGGTCAGACAGGAGCCGATCGGGGTCTCGCCGACCAGCACCTTGCCGGGTGCGCTCGCCAGCGCCCGCACGTACGCCCCCGAGCCTTCCAGGCAGGCGACCGGCGTCTGCGCATCGTCGTCGCGCCCGCCGCCGCATCCGGCGAGCGCCACTGCTGCCGCAGCGCAGGCGAGCGCAATCAGTTGCCGTGCATCCATTCCGCCAATCCTATGGCGGGTTCGTTCGATCAGTCGGGGCGGCTGAGCGCCTTCAGCTCCTGGAGGAGCTCACCCACCGCGACCAATCGCACTCCCCGCGCCTTCGCTCGCTCACGCTGGGCGGGGTCAAAGACGTCCTTGGGGACGACGACTAGTCCGGCCTCCGCCTTGTCCAGGCGGATCGTCTCCGCGAGCAAGTCCATGGTCCGGTCGAGGGCCGCGGCCTTGGGGGTTCGCCGGTAGTCCTTTGCCTCGACCGCGACCCGCACGCCGGGCAGGTCGAGGAGAAAATCGATGCCGGCCTCCTGTTCGGAGACTGCCCCCACCGCCTCCAGCAGCGCGCCCACCTCTGCTTCGAAGCTGGCTCGCGCGTCGGCGCGAATCACGCGGCTGAGCTCGTCGAATGAAGCGGTGACGACCTTGGCGCCGCCGTCCTTCAGCGGCTGTGCGTACTTTTCGGCGGTCTCCTGACCGCAGTAAACGTAAACCGGGACCTGGGGGTGGCGATCCTGAAGCGCTTCGATCAGATCGAGCCCCGCCCGGAGGTTGCTCTCGCCGGCTTCGCCTCTCACGGCGTCGCTGATCACCGCCGTCTCGTCGGGATCGCCGATCGCCGCCAGGCCCGCCGCCGTCGATCGCGCCGTCTCGACCTTGAAGCGCCGTCTGAGCACGGCGATCTCTATCCGGTTGCCGTCGGGGTTGTCGTCGACCCACACGATTTGCCTGATCGTCCTCGGGTTCGCACGGTGGCGCTCGACCGTCCGCAGGTCTTGTTCGGTCTCGTCGATGGCGTCCTCGGCTTCCTCTGCTTCGGCCCGATCCTCGCGTGCAACCAGCTCGTCCTCGACCAGCGCTCCGACCTTCTCGATTTCCTCGATGACCTTCTCGCCGACGTCGATTTCGGCGAATTTCGTCACCTTCACTTTCCGCACCCGCTCGGCGATGGGAATTAGGATCAGCAGCCCGAGAAGCGCGAGGGTGAACCCGTCCACCTTCCAGCCACTGGGGCTCGCGATGTTCACGGCCAGTGCGCACACCGTCGCCACCGCTGCAACTACGTAGATGCCGATCGAGACACTGCGTGGCAGGATCGGCGGTCGCTCTACCTGTTCACGCACGTCTGGTGCCGAAGCGGCTCTCTTCCGTATTGGCTGGTCGGGCACCGACTATTTCTACAGCCTTTGAGGTAATCGCGCGTAGGGCTCAGTCGCCGGTGCCGCGAGGTGAGAGGCCGCCTGTGGCTGCCTGGGAGATGCCGCCGCTGGGGCCGGCGGGCGCCTTCGGAGTCTTCGGGACCCGCTTCTTGGTCCGGGTCTGTTTGACGTTTTCGAGCCCGGAGGCGGGAAAGACTTCGACCCATTCGGCAAGCGCGTAGCGGCGCGCCGTGGCGTGGTTCCAGGAGAGGTGGAGGTGGTGGCCGCAGCCGTGGGCGACGTCGCCGTTGTAGCCGACCCAGCGGAAGGGGAGCACCGGCCGGTTCTGTTTCGGCTCGGCCCAGAGAGCGAGGCGGGTGATCGCGGTCCATCTGGCGTCGCAGCTGGAGCTGGGAACGAGCGGCACGATGTCGACCGCCAGCCCGTTGTAGTGGTCGGAGCCGACGACGTGGCAGCCGTGGCAACCCGACCAGCCGCCGTCGGGCAGCGGCCCGGAGTAGCCGTCGGTGACGTAGATCGGGTACCGCTGGGCGATCCAGCGCAGGTCGGGGACGATTCGCTTGTCGACCATGTCGCCCGCTTCGTGCGGGATCGAGGTCGGGATCGGGACGATCGAGCTGGGGCCGTAGACGAGGCTGGTTTCGCTCGGCGGCGGTTCCGCCGCGGCGGTGCCGGCGGCGCCCGCGGCCAGGCACAGAGCGGCGGCGCAGATGATGGCTACGTAGCGAATCACCCTCTCGCTATCGACACCGATCGCGCGGCCTTGAATTGGGGGCGAGGCAATGCTCAGTCGTTCTCCCGCTGCGGATAGGCTTGTGCCGATGCTTACAGTCAGAGACGCAACGTTCGACCTCTTCCGCGCCCACGGGATGACGACGATCTTCGGCAACCCGGGCTCGACCGAGCTGCCGATGCTGGCCGACTACCCGGCCGACTTCAACTACGTGCTCGGCCTGCAGGAGGCGGTCGTGGTCGGGATGGCCGACGGATTCGCCCAGGCCTCGGGCAGGACCACCGTCGTCAACCTGCACACGGCGCCGGGGGTCGGCAACGCGATGGGCGCGATCTTCAACGCCCAGGCCAACCACTCGCCGTTGCTGATCACCGCCGGCCAGCAGGCGCGGGCCCAGGTCACTCTGCAGGCGAACCTGACCAACCGCGACGCGACGCGGATGCCGCACCCGCTGGTCAAGTGGTCCTTCGAGCCGCCGCGCGCCCAGGACGTGCCGCTGGCCCTTGCCCACGGCGCCCATCTCGCCGGGCTGCCGCCGCGGGGCCCCGTCTTCGTCTCGATTCCGATGGACGACTGGGACGCCGAGGTCGACGAGGCCGACGCCCGCGCCGCGATCGAGCGCAAGGTGAGCGGCCGGGCCGGCGCCGACCCGGAGGCGGTTCGCGCCCTCGCCGCGGCGCTCGACGCCGCCGCCAACCCGGTCCTCGTCGCCGGCCCCGACATCGACACCAGCGGCGCCTGGGATCTGGCCGTCGGCCTCGCCGAGCGCCAGCGCCTGCCGGTCTGGGCCTCGCCCGCGACCGGCGGCCACCGCCTCGGCTTTCCCGAGGGCCACCCGAACTACCGCGGCGTGCTGCCGCCGGCGATCGGCCCGGCCGGGCAGACGCTGGAGGGCCACGACCTGATCCTCGTCGTCGGCAGCTCCGTCTTCCCGTACTACCCGTACATCCCGGGGCCGCTGCTGCCGGAGGGGGCGAAGCTGGTCGCGATCACCAGCGACCCGGACGAGGCGGTGAGGGCGCCGATGGGCGACGCGATCGTCGCCGACGTGGCGCTGACCCTGGGGGCGCTGCTGGCCGCCGTTCCCGAGTCGACCCGCACGGCGCCGGAGCCGAACCCGGGCCCGGGCGAAATCCCGGCCACCGACCCGCTCAACGCCTCGACCGTCCACAGCGCCCTGCGCGAGGTCCTGCCCGAGGACGCGATCGTCGTCCTCGAGTCCCCCTCCAGCACGCTCGCCCTGCGCAACCAGCTGCGGCTCTCGCGGCCGGGCAGCTACTACTTCGCTGCCGGCGGCGGCCTCGGCTTCGGCCTCGCCGCCTCGGTCGGCGTCCAACTCGCCCAACCCGACCGCCCGGTCGTCTGCGTGCTCGGCGAGGGCTCGGCCCAGTACGCGATCACCGCATTCTGGAGCGCCGTCGCCTACAACGCCCCGGTCACCTTCCTGGTCCTGCGCAACTCCGAGTACGCGATCCTCAAGTGGTTCGCCGAAGTCGAGCAGGTGACCGGTGCGCCCGGCCTCGACCTGCCGGCGCTCGACGTCGCCGCGGTCGCCGAGGGCTACGGCGTCAGCGCCCACCGCGCCCGCGACCGCGACGAAGTCAGCGCCGCCCTGCAGACCGCGCTCGCCTCCTCGAAGCCCGAGCTGGTCGAAGTGCCGGTCGAGACCGGCATGTCGCTCTTCTGATGACCCGCCTGCGGCGATCCGTGTCTTGCCCCCCGCCCATGGGGGACAAGTGACGGAGGGCGTCGCAACCGTTCCGGCGCCCGCCGTCGACCGCGCTCCGGACGAGCTCGCGGCCGGGGTCGCGCAGCCGTTGCGCGGCGAACTGGAGGGGCTGCTCGGCGCCGACCGGGTGCTGACCAGCCCCGGCGACCTGGTCAAGTACGCCTCCGACGCCAGCCCCTACCGGCTCTTCCCGCGCGCGGTGGTGATGGCGCACGACGCCGGCGACGTCGCCAAGGTGCTCGCCTTCGGCCGCGAGCAGGGGATCCCGGTCACCTTCCGCGCCGGCGGCACCAGCCTCAACGGCCAGGGCCAGAGCGACGGCATCCTCGTCGACGTGCGCCGCCACTTCGGCGGCGTCGCGGTCGAGGAGGACGGCGCCCGTGCCCGGGTCAAGCCGGGCACGATCCTCGGCCACGTCAACCGCGTGCTCGCCCCACACGGTCGCAAGCTCGGCCCCGACCCGGCCTCGACCGACGTCGCCACCGTCGGCGGCGTGATCGCCAACAACTCGGGCGGGATGCGCTGCGGCGTCACCAGGGACTCCTACTCGACCGTGCGCGCGCTCACCTTCGTCCTCCCCTCGGGGACGACGATCGACAGCTCCGCCCCCGGCGCGGGCGAGCAGTTCGCCGCCGCCGAGCCGGAGCTTGCCGCCGGCCTGGAAGCGATCCGCGACGAGATTCGCGCCGATGCCGAGCTCAGCGAGCGGATCCGCCGCAAGTTCGCGATCAAGAACACGACCGGCTACCGCCTTTGCGCCTTCCTCGATGCCGACGAGCCGCTGGAGATCTTCCGCCGCCTCCTGGTCGGCTCGGAGGGCACGCTCGGCTTCGTCGCCGAGGCGGTCTTCGAGACCGTGCCGCTGCCGGCCGTGACCACCACCGCCTGGGTTCACTTCCCCAGCATCGACGCCGCGATCGCGACCGTCCCCGACCTGGTCGAGTCCGGCGCCACCGCGGTCGAGCTGATGGTCGCGCCGGCCCTGATCACCGCCGCCTGGAACATGGTCGGGGCGCCGCAGGAGTGGAAAGAGCTGCCGCCCGAGTCGGCGGTGCTGCTGGTCGAGTTCGGTGCCGAGGAGGAGGCCGGGCTGGCCGGGTACGTGGCCGGCGCCGAAGCGCTGCTCTCCTCGCACGAGACGATCCGCCCGATCGCCTTCTCCCGCGAGCTCGAGGAGATCGAGCTGAGCTGGCGCGTGCGCGAGGGCCTGCACGGGCTGATCGGCAAACTGCGACTGGCCGGGACGGCGCTGATCGTCGAGGACGTCTGCGTGCCGCCGGAGCGGATCGCCGAGGGCGCCCGCGACCTGCAGGCGTTGCTGGGGGAGCACGGGTTCCTGGCCGGCGTCGCCGGCCACGCCTCCGCCGGCAACCTCCATTTCATGCTGACCCCGGACTTCGCCAAACAGGAGGACCTCGACCGCTACGAGGCCTTCATGGGCAAGCTGGTCGAGCTGATCGTCGGCAAGTACGACGGCTCGCTCAAGGCCGAGCACGGGACCGGGATCAACATGGCCCCTTATGTGGAGCGAGAGTGGGGCGAGCGGGCGACCGAGCTGATGTGGCGGATCAAGCGGCTGGCCGATCCCGACGGGGTGCTCTCCCCGGGCGTCGTCCTCAACCGCGACCCCGACGCGCACCTGCGCAACCTGAAAACGACGCCGCCGATCGAGGAGTCGGCGACCTCCTGCGTGGAGTGCGGATTCTGCGAGCCGGTCTGCCCCAGCCGCGACCTGACGACGACGCCGCGGCAGCGGATCGTGCTGCGGCGGGAGATCGCCCGCCAGCCCGAGGACTCCCCGGTGCGGCTGGCCCTGGAGAAGGAATTCGAGTACGAGGCGCTGGCAACCTGCGCCGCCGACGGCTCCTGCCAGATCGCCTGCCCGGTCGGGATCGACACCGGCGCCCTGGTCAAGGACCTGCGCCACCGCGAGCACTCCGAGCGCGAGGAGCGCTCGGCGCTGCGCAAAGCGCAGCGCTGGGGCATGGTCGAGGGCGCCTCACGGCTGGGCCTGCGGGTCGGCGGTCCGATCGCCCGCCGGACCAAGCGCGGACGAGCGCTGCCGGGCGCCGCCTCGAGCAAGCTGCCGGTGACGATCCACACCGGGGCCACCGCCGTCTACGTCCCCTCCTGCACCAACCGCATCTTCGGCACCGCGGCCGACGGGCCGAAAAGAGGAGATATAGGCCCCAAATCGGCCCGTCGGCGGTGGGTTGTCGAGGCGCTGGTGGAAGTGTCCGCGCGGGCCGGGAAGCCGGTCTGGATCCCACCCGACGTGGTCGGCAGCTGCTGCGGGCTGCCCTGGAGCTCCAAAGGGTTCGCCGATGCCCACCGCTTCAAGGCCAACGAGATGGTCGAGCGGCTCTGGGAGTGGAGCGGCGAGGGAGCGCTGCCGATCGTGGTCGACGCCGCCTCCTGCACCAACGCGGTCGCCGAGCCCGGCGCCGGGGTGCTCAGCGAGGAGAACGCCGAGCGGCTCGGGAAGCTGGAGATCCTCGACTCTGTCGCCTGGGCGCACGACCGCCTGCTGCCCTGGCTCGAGGTCGCCGAGCGGACCGGCTCGGCCACCGTCCACCCGACCTGCGCCACCCGTCGCATGGGCCTGACCCCGAAGATCCGCGTCCTCGCCGACACCCTCGCCGACGAGGTCTACATCGCTCCCTCGGCCACCTGCTGCGGCTTCGCCGGCGACCGCGGCATCTCTCACCCGGAGCTGACCGAGGCCGCCACCCGCCCCCAGGCCGAAGAGCTCGAGGGCCGCCACTTCGACGCCCGCCTCTCCAGTAACCGCACCTGCGAGATCGGCCTCGAGCGCGCCACCGGCGAGCCCTACGAATCCGTCCTGATCCTGCTCGAGCAGCTAACGCGTAACGGCTGAGACCGCGGCTGCGCCCTGCTCGTCGGTGGCGGCCTCGATCTCACGCACGGTCGCGATCATCTCCTTGTCGCTGTCGAAGCGGCGGTCGAGCAGCGGGTTGATCAGGCCGCGGAAGGCGGAGACGTAGCGCCACCACTTGGGGGCGAAGATGCGGGGAGCGCGTTCTTCGATGCCACGGACGACGGCGGCGCCCGCCTCGTCGGGTTGGATCCGCTTCATCAGCCAGTCGGGTGAGTTGGCGAGCACGCGCTCGGAGTGGGGGCGGGCGAAACCGTCCTGGACGAGCTTGGTGTCGACCCAGCCGAAGTAGGCGACGCTGGCGCTGGCGCCGAGCGGCACCAGCTCCGCCCGCAGCGAGCGGCCGAGCGCCTCGACCCCGGCCTTGGCGACCGCGTAGGGGCTGTTGAAGACGCCGTTGGCGAAGGAGTAGACGGAGCCGACGACGACGATGTGGCCCTGGCGCTCGACGATCTGGGGCAGGACCGCGCGCACGGTGCGCCAGACGCCGAGCAGATCGACCTCGAAGACGCGCTCCCACTCCTCGGTGCTGATCCCGCGCACGGTTGCCACCTGGGACTGGGCGATGCCGGCGTTGGCCATCGCCACGTCGAGGCCGCCGAAGCGCTCGACCACTTCGGCGACGGCGGCCTGCATGGCCCCGTGGTCGGTTACGTCGGCGCCGATCCCGAAGGCCCGCGGCCCGATCCGCTCCGCCGCCTCGGAGGCGGCGGTCAGGTCGAGGTCGAGCACAGCCACCGAGGCGCCGCGCGTGTGCAGCTGGCGCGCCGTCTCGTAGCCGATGCCGCGCGCGGCGCCGGTGACCAGAGCCACTTTTCCGTTGAGATCGTAGGTAGGCATGGCGCAACCCTATTCGAGATCTCGCCACCGATCGATGTCGAGATCGCTCCCCGGTGCCTTTTGTTCGCCTGGCGCACACAAAGCACAGTGGAGGTGGGTCCCGCCCGCCGAATAGGCTGCCGCCGTGGCCGGCCCGGACTCGACCTACGCTGCCTTCGCCGCCGCGCGCGGCCTGGAGCTGGTGCCGGCAGTGGGCGTCGGGCAGCTGACGCCGCTCCTGGTCGAGTCCACCGTCGGTGGCCAGCTCGGGCCCGCCGCCCGCGGCCGGCTCGCCGGCGAGGTCGAGGGGATCGTCGGCCACCTCGCCTACAAACGCAACAAGACCTTCCGCTTCAACGTCGCCCTGGTCGAGGTCCCCGGCTCGACCCCCTTCGCGCCGCGCCTGTTCTGCATCCGCCAGGGCCGCAGCACCCGCGATGACGAGTTCTACGGCTTCGGGGCCCGCCACTCCAAGCTCTGGACCGAGAGCACGAAGCTGAACGAGCGCTACACGATCAGCACCGGCCCCTTCCAGGACCCGAACTGGATGCGGCAGCTGTTCTCGCCGGCGCTGGTCGACTACCTCGCCTCCAAGCCCCCCGCCGACTTCTCCTTCGAGCTCGCCTATGGCACCCTGCTCGGCAGCGTCGAGGAGGACGACCCCGGCAGCGACGGACTCGCCGCGCTCTGTGAGGCGACCGTCCAGGTCGCCGAGCGGATCGCCCGGGAGAGCGGGGAGTAGCGATGCAGATCAACCGCACCGGCTACTTTCTGATCGCCCTCTTCGGGCTACTGGGCCTGGCCTTGTGCGTCGGCCCGGCGCTGTTCGGCGCCGACCTCGAGACCTCGCTGATCATCGCCTCGACCGGCGGCATCTTCGTCCTCGTCGCCGTCGGGCTCGGCCTCTACTCCCGCCACACCGAGCGCAAGGCCGCCCACCAGGACTGGATCTTCCGCAACGGGATCAAGGGCACCGCGACGATCGTCGGCGTCGGCAACTCGCACACGACCGTGAACGAGATGCCGCTGATAAAGCTGAAGCTCGACGTCGACATTCCCGGCGTCGGCCGCACCGAGTTCACGCGCCGCGAAGTGATGCCCGTCTTCAGCGCCAACCAGATGCGCGAGGGCCTGGTCCTGCCGGTCTACGCCAATCCCAAAGAACCGGGCGACTTCATCCTCGTCTGGTGAGGACCCGCTGCCGCTGAGCGCCCGCTCCTAGAATCCGCAGCCTCGTGCCTGGATTCACACCCGTCGATCCCAAGCAGTCCTTCCCCGACCTCGAGCAGCGCGTGCTCGAGCGCTGGCGCGAGGGCGAAGTCTTCGAGCGCTCGCTCGCCAACCGAGAGGGCGCCGAGGTCTGGTCCTTCTACGAGGGCCCGCCCACCGCCAACGGCCGCCCCGGTTCCCATCACGTCCTCGCCCGCGTCTTCAAGGACATCTACCCGCGCTACCGCACGATGTGCGGCTACCGGGTGCCGCGCAAGGCGGGCTGGGACTGCCACGGGCTGCCGGTCGAGCTCGAGGTCGAAAAACAGCTGGGGATCTCCTCCAAGGACGAGATCGAGGAGTTCGGGATCGCCGAGTTCAACCAGCGCTGCCGCGAGTCGGTCTTCGAGTACGTCGAGGACTGGAACAAGCTGACCGAGCGGATCGGCTACTGGATCGATCTCGACCACCCCTATGTCACGCTCGAGGACGACTACATCGAGTCGGTCTGGTGGTCGCTGAAGAAGCTCTTCGACGGCGGCCGCCTCTACGAGGGCCACAAGGTCGTGCCTTACTGCCCGCGCGACGGCACGCCGCTCTCCTCGCACGAGGTCGCGCAGGGCTACAAAGACGTCGAGGACCCGTCCATATATGTGCGCTTCCCGCTGCTCGGCGCCGAGGGCGAGTCGCTGCTGGTCTGGACGACCACCCCGTGGACCCTGCCCGGCAACGTCGCCGTCGCGGTCGCACCCAAGGTCACCTACGCGCGCGTGCGGTCCGGCGACGAGACCCTGGTCCTGGCCGAGCCGCTGGTCGAGAAGGTGCTGGGGGAGGGAGCCGAGGTGATCGACCGCCTGCCCGGCGCCGACTTGGTCGGCCGCCGCTACGAGGGCCCGGTCTTCGAGCTCGGCGACGGCGGCCCCGCTGCCGATGGGCCGAAAAGTCAACCCATGGTTGACAAATCGGCCCATCGGCCGGTGTTTAGCGTTCTCGCTGGCGACTTCGTCACTACCGAGGACGGCACCGGGCTCGTCCACATCGCGCCCGCCTTCGGCGAGGACGACTACGCGGTGGCCGCGGCGAATGGAATCTTCGACCCGACCCGGCGCGAGACGCTCTACAACCCGGTTGCTCCCGACGGCACCTTCGACCGCCGCGTCGTCGGCTTCGAGGGCCGCTTCGTCAAGGATCCGGAGCTGACGCGGGAGCTGATCGCCGACCTCGAGCGCCGCGGCCTGCTCTTCCGCGAGCAGATCTACGAGCACTCCTACCCGCACTGCTGGCGCTGCGGCACGCCGCTGCTCTACTACGCGACCTCGAGCTGGTACGTCCGCACCTCCGAGGCGAAGGCGGAGCTGCTGGCCAACAACGAGACGATCGGCTGGCACCCCGAGCACGTCAAGCACGGCCGCTTCGGCAAATGGCTGGAGAACAACGTCGACTGGGCGCTCTCGCGCGACCGCTACTGGGGGACGCCGCTGCCGGTCTGGCGCTGCGCCGACCGCGAGTGCGGCGAGGTCGAGTGCATCGGCTCGGTCGAGGAGCTCGGCCAGCGCTCCGGCGCCGCCACCCCCGACGACCTCCACCGTCCTTATATCGACGAGGTGACCTGGCCCTGCGGCAAGTGCGGCGGCGAGATGCACCGCGTCGACTCGGTGATCGACACCTGGTACGACAGCGGCGCGATGCCGTTCGCCCAGTTCCACTACCCGTTCGAGAACCAGGAGCTGTTCGCCGAACGCTTCCCCGCCGACTACATCTGCGAGGCCCAGGACCAGACCCGCGGCTGGTTCTACACGCTGCTGGCCGAGTCGACGCTGCTGTTCGGCGAGTCGAGCTTCCGCAACTGCGTCTGCCTCGGCCTGATCCTCGACCCCGAGGGCCAGAAGATGTCGAAGAGCCGCGGCAACGTCGTCGATCCCTGGGACGTGCTTGCGACCCACGGCGCCGACGCCTTCCGCTGGTACTACCTGGCGACCCAGCAGCCCTGGGCCGGCTACCGCTTCTCGGTCGACACCGTCGGCGAGTCGGTGCGCCAGTTCATGCTGACGCTCTGGAACACCTATTCCTTCTGGGTCCTCTACGCGAACGCCGAGGGCCTCGGCCCCGACGACTTCCCCACTCGTGGTTCCTTTTCGGCCCCTGAGGCCGGTAAGGAACCACGCGATTCGGAGAACGACCTCGATCGCTGGGCGCTGTCGCGGCTGCAGGCGACGGTCGCGACCGTGCGCGAGCGGATGGACGACTTCGACTGCACCACCGCCGGCAAGGCGATCTCCGAGTACGTCGAGGAGCTCTCCAACTGGTACGTGCGGCTCTCGCGGCGGCGCTTCTGGGAAGGCGACCGGGCCGCCTTCGCGACCCTGCGCCACTGCCTGCTGGAGACGGTGGCGATGCTGGCCCCGTTCACGCCGTTCCTCGCCGATGAGGTCCATCTCAATCTCGCCGGCGGCTCCGGCGGTGCCGAGGACTCGGTCCACCTGCGCGACTTCCCCGTCGTCGACCCCGCCCTTGCCGACCCCGAGCTGGAGGCCGGGATGGAGGCGGTCCGGCTCACGGTCGAGCTCGGCCGCGCCGCCCGTGCGCAGGCGAAGGCGAAGGTGCGCCAGCCGCTGCGCCGCGCCGTGATCGTCGCCAACGAGAGCGAGCGCACCGCGATCGAGGCCCGGGCAGAGATCATCCTGGCGGAGCTCAACGTCAAAGAGCTCGACTTCGTCAGTGATCAAGGCGAGCTGGTGAGCTATACGGCGAAGCCGAACTACCGCACCCTCGGGCCGCGCTTCGGCAAGTCGATGCCGCAGGTTGCCGCCGCGGTGGCGGCGCTCGATGCCGCTCATGTGGCTTCGGTCCTTGCCGATGGCGGCGAGATCGGGATCTCGATCGACGGCTCCGATCACACCCTTGCCCCCGACGACATCAGCCTCGCCCTGCAGCCGCTCGAGGGCTACGAGGTCGAGGCCGAGGCCGGGCACGCGGTTGCCCTGGCGCTCGAGCTCGACGAGGAGCTGCGCCGCGAGGGGCTCGCCCGCGAGATCGTCCACGCGGTCCAGATCGCGCGTAAAGAGGCGGGGTTGGAGATCACCGACCGGATCGAGCTCGGGCTCGGCGGCGAGGAGGCGCTGCTGGACGCCGCCCGTGAGCACCAGGCCTACCTGGTCGGGGAGGTGCTGGCGAGCGCCGTTTCCTTCGACGCCGGCGACGGCGCCACGGTCAGCATCGACGGGATGGAACTGACGATCGCGGTAGCGCGGAATTGAACGCCCGCAGCCGCTCCGCGACTACCGGCCGCCGCCCGGGTTTCGGCGGTATCGGCTCTTCCCGGTCCACCCATCGCGGCGGCGCTGCGCTGGCGCTGCTCGCCGCCCTGCTGCTCGCCCTCCTCACCGCGCCCGCGGCGCCCGCCGCCGCGCCGGCGAAACCGGCGAAGTCGAAATTCGACGCCTACCCGGAGCCGCAGCTCGGCGCTGGCCACCAGGCCGGCCCAAAGCCGCACCTGATCCTGCTGCACGGCGGCTCCTTCCTCTTCGACGACGACGAATTCGAAGCGACCACGCGCGAAGCCGCACTCAAAGCGGGCTTCATCCCCCATTACACGACCTACCCGTTGGGCGACATGCCGGCGGCGGTGCTGGCGGTGCGGGCGGAAGCCAAGCGGCTGCGCCTGAAGCTCGGCGGCAGGACGATGGTCTACGCCTACGGCTCCTCGGCCGGCGGCACCCTGGCGGCGCTGCTCTCCGGCGACGGTCTGGTCGGCGCCGCCGTCGCCAAGGCGCCGGTCTCCAACCTGGTCAGCTGGGAATGGCCGCTGGGGCAGTACGGCCCCAGGTACTACGAACGGGTAGCGCTCAACCTGCCCGCCCGCTACCGGCTCTCGCCGCTGCGCCGGGCCGAGCGGCAGCCGCTGCTGATCGTGCACGGGATCGACGACCAGGTCGTTCCGATCTCCCAGAGCGAGCAGTTCGCGAACAAGTTCCTGAAGGTCTATCTGTGGGAGGTGCTCGGTGGCCACCACGCCGAGCGCTCGCAGCCGGAAGTGCTGCAAAGCGCCCTGATCTGGCTGGCTGACATAGCCGAAGGCCAGGCGCAGGGCACCATCCCGGACTAGAAGCGCCCTACCATTCCTCTCCCCCCATGCCTTCTGCCAGACAAGAGAAGACGAGTACCGGTTTTCGGCCGGACATCGAAGGGATGCGCGCGATCGCGATCGTCGCGGTCCTGCTCGCCCATGCCGGCATCCCCTTCGCGGCCGGCGGCTACGTCGGCGTCGACGTCTTCTTCGTCATCTCCGGCTTCCTGATCACCCGCCTGCTGTTGAACGAGTTGGGGCGCTCCAACACGATCTCGATCCCCGGCTTCTACGCGCGCCGGATCAAACGCCTGCTGCCGCTCTCGGCCACCCTTCTGGTCACCGTCGCGATCCTCAGCCTGATCATCCTCTCGCCGCTGCGGGTTGCCGAAATTTCCGGCGACATCGTCAGTTCGGTCTTCTACGTCGCCAACTGGCACTTCGCCGCGCAGTCGGTCGACTACTTCGCTCAGGACATCGAACCGAGCCCGGTCCTGCACCTCTGGTCGCTGGCGATCGAGGAGCAGTTCTATCTCGTCTGGCCGACCCTGATCCTGGCCGTGACCTGGCATTTCCGCCGCCGTGGCCGCTCGGTCCGACCGGTGCTCTGGGCGACCCTCGGCCTGATCTTCCTCGGCTCGCTCGCCTTCGGCATCTACTACACCGACGCCCAGCCCCACGCCGCCTACTTCTCGACCTTCGGCCGCGCCTGGGAGCTGGCGCTCGGGGGCCTGCTGGCGCTGCTGGGGGCCGTGACGCTGCCGCGCCGGCTGGCGATCGGGCTCGGCTGGGCTGGAGTGGCGGCGATCGCCTACGCGATCCTCGCCTTCGACGCAACCACCCCCTTCCCCGGCGTCGCCGCCCTGGTCCCGACCCTCGGCGCCGCCGCCCTGATCCTCGTCGGCGCCTCGCTGCAGAGCAGCGGCAACCAGGCGACTGCGAGCGGTCTGCTCTCGACCCGCCCGGCTCGCTACATCGGCGGCATCTCCTACTCGTGGTACCTCTGGCACTGGCCGCTGCTGATGTTCGCCGCCGCCCTCTGGGGACCGCTCTCGGTCGCCGAGGGAATCGCCGTCGTCGCCTTTTCCTGGATCCCCACGGCGATCACCCACTGGGCGATCGAGGAACCGTTCCGCCGCGCCAAGGCGTTGGTGCGGATGCCGCGTCGGGCCTTCGCGCTCGGGGCCGCCTGCATGGCGCTCTCGCTCGGCGGCGTCCTCCTGCTCGAAGACCTGCAGCCGTCGCTCGAGACGGCGCCGCTGTCCGAGGTCCAGGGCGCGGCCGCGCTCGATCAACAGGTCGAGCCCCAGGACAGCGCCGTCGCCCTGCGCCCGAACCCGTTGCGCGCCCGCGAGGATCGCTCGCAGGCTTTCTACGACGGCTGCCTGGTCGGGATCGCCGGCACCAACTCCAACCGCTGCCTCTACGGCGATCCGGATGGGACGAAGACGCTGATCCTGTTCGGCGACTCGCACGCGATGCAGTACTTCGCGCCGCTGGAGAAACTGGCGCACGAGAACAGATGGCGCCTGATCGTCCTGACCAAGGCCGAATGCACGCCGGGCGAGGTGAAGATCCGCAGCATGATCGAAGACCGCGAGTACTCCCAGTGCGACGCCTGGCGCGAGGAGACGCTGAAGCGGATCGAAGGGAGCGGATCGCGGGCGATGGTCGTGATGAGCGGTGACACCGCCTACACGCCGTTCGACGAAGCGGGCAACGAACTGAGCGGCGAAGAAGGCGCCGACGCGCTCGAAGCGGGTTATCGCAAGACCCTCGACCGAATCGACCGCGCAGGCCTGCAGGTAGCGGTCATTCGCGACACCCCCGCCTCCGCCAGCGACGTTCCCAGCTGCGTCTCCGAAGACCTCCACAACCTCGACAAGTGCGCCTTCAAGCGGGTCCGCGACTGGAACAAGGAATACGACGTCCGCGCCGCCAAAGCCAGCCCCTTTGCCCATCTGATCGACATCAACGACGAGATCTGCCCCAGCGACCTCTGCCGCGCCGTGATCGGCAACGCCCTCGTCTACCGCGACAAGTCGCACCTCACGGCGACCTTCGCCCGCACCTTGAGTCCTTGGATCGGGGAAGGGCTGAAGGAAGCGGATCTGTTCTGAGGCGGTGTCGGGGGTGGGTGCGTTTGCGCCTAGCACCGGCAGAGCCGGTGCAACCTAGACGGCGCCTGGCGGCGCCGGATATATGCAACGAGTTGTGGAGGCTGAACGCACCCACCCCCGACACCGCCACAAACCGGACAGCTACTTCAGCCCTAGCCCGTAGGCGGATAGCAGGTGCGGGTGGAGGTTTGGTTCCGCCAGATCAACAGCATCCGTTCGTCCCGCGTTATCTGACCGACGAGCAGCAGGGCGCCATGACTGAGCGCTGGCGTGGGAGGGGTGGTGGTGGCCTCTCCGGGAATGTCGCCCGTAAGGGCCCTTTCCTTATTTCTGCCCGCCATAGGCGGGCTCGACATGAGGGAGTAGCCCCCTTCAGGGGGCACGACAAATTCCCGGAGAGGCCACCACCACCCCTCCGTCCCTGACCCTCAGTCCTCGGCTTCCCCAATAATGAAGTCGGCTTTCTTCGAGTCCGAGAACTTCACCCAGCAGTGGTCCGGGGGCACGCCGGCGACGTCGCCCAGGGCAGCTTCGATCCGCTTGGCGATCTCGGCCTTCTGGTCGTCGGAGCGGCCCTCGTACCAGTGGACCTCTACGAACGGCATCGCGAATGGAGGGAGCGGCGCCGCCTAAGCGAGCGCCGGCTCCAGCTCCGCCTCGAGGCGACGCTTGGGCATCGCGCCGACGACTTTCTTGGCGATCTCGCCCTGCTTGAAGAGGATCATCGTCGGGATCGAGAGGACGCCGTACTGTTCCGCCGTCTGCTGGTTCTCGTCGACGTTGATCGAGAGGATCGTGAGATCGTCACGCTCGCCGTCGATCTCCTCGAGGACCGGATGGACGACGCGGCAGGGGCCGCACCAGGGGGCCCAGAAGTCAACGAGCACGGGGCCCTCGGCGTCGAGGACGTCGGCTTTGAAAGTTGCGTCGGATACGTCGGTAAGTTTTCCGGTCACTGGATTTCCCTCTCCCGAGTCGAGGTTCTTGGCTCAATACTTCAGAAAGTATAGCGACCTTCCCGAAGGCCGATTCAACTCAGGTTAGGTTGTCTGCGTGACCAATGCAGAGATTGCCGCGGCGCTCGAGGAACTGGGCGTCCTCTACGAGCTCGACGGGGCGGTCAAATACCGCGTGCTCGCTTACTCGACCGCCGCCAAGGCGATCCGCGAAAGCCCCATCTCGGTCGCCGAGCTGGCCGCCAAAGGGCGGGCGACGGAGGTTCCCGGGGTCGGCAAGACGCTGGCCGAAAAGATCGACGCGCTGCTGGCGACGGGGGAGATTCCGGCCGCGGTGAAGCTGAAGGCGAAGTTCCCGCCGACCCTGATCGAAGTGACGCGGGTGCCGGGTGTGGGGGCGAAGACCGCGCGGCTGCTGTTCGAAGAGCTCGAAGTCAGCACGCTCGACGACCTCAAGGCGGCGGCGGAGGCGGAGAAGATCCGCGAGGTCAAGGGCCTCGGGCCGAAGGCCGAGCAGAACGTGCTGGCGGCGCTGGAGCGGCTCGGCGAGCCCGGCGAGGGAACCGGACGGGTGCTGCTCTCGATGGTGCGTCCGATCGCCGAGGAACTGGCGAGCGCGCTGCGCGAGCACCCCGCCGCCAACCGGGTCGAGGTCGCCGGCTCGGCCCGACGCTGGGCCGAGACCTGCAAGGACATCGACCTGATCGCCACTGCCGACGAGCCGGCGGCGCTCTCGGAGTTCTTCGTGGAGCACCCGCTGATCGCTGCTGCCGGCACCCCCGGCCCCAACGGCGTTCGCGCCCAGACCCACAACGGGATCTCGGTCGACCTGCGGATCGTGCCGCCGGCGGCCTTCGGCAACCTGCTCCAGCACTTCACCGGCTCCAAGGACCACAACGTGCAGCTACGCGAAGAGGCGGTCTCCCGCGGCCTCTCGGTCTCCGAGCACGGGATCACCGAGACCGAGAGCGGCGACGTCACCCTCTGCGACAGCGAGCAGGGCGTCTACGAGCGTCTCGGCTACGCCTACATCGAGCCGGAGCTGCGCGAGGGCCGCGGTGAGCTGAAGGCGGCGCGCGAGGGCAAGCTGCCAAAGCTGATCGAGCTCGGCGACATCAAGGGGGACCTGCACTCGCACACGACCCTCTCCGATGGCCGCAACACGCTCGAGGAGATGGCGGCGGCGGCGCAGGAGCGCGGCTACTCCTATCTGGCGATCACCGATCACTCGGCCAGCCACGGCTTCGGCGACCACGTCACCGACGAGCGCCTGTGGGAGCGGATCGAGGAGATCAAGGCCTGGAACAAGGGCACCGGGCACGGGGGAAGGCGTTTCCGACTGCTCGCCGGGTCGGAGATCAACATCGGCCTCGACGGCAGCCTCGACTACCCCGACGACCTCGTCGCCGCCCTCGACTGGGTCGTCGCCAGCGTCCACACGTCCTTCTCGATCTCCGCCGAGGAGATGACCGCCCGCGTCCTCGCCGCGATCGAGAATCCCGACGTCGACTGCATCGGTCATCTCACCGGCCGCCTGATCGGCCGCCGCGAGCCCTACGGGATCGATGTCGAGGCGGTCGCCGAGGCGGCGGCGAGGACCGGGACGATGATCGAGATCAACGGCAACCCCAACCGTCGCGACCTCTCCGACCGCCACGCCCGCCTCGCGGTCGACGCCGGCGCCAAGATCGTCCTCAATACCGACGCCCACGGCGTCGACACCCTCGCCAACATGGCCTACGCCGTCGCCACCGCCCGCCGCGCCTGGCTGACCAAGGCCGACGTCGCGAACACCGTCGCCTGGACCAAATTCAAGGCGTTGCTCTGAGCCCTTCCGAGTTTGGTGTCCCTATGGGGGCCCCAAACTCGGAAGCGTCAGTAGGCCGAGCCGTGCGGGACGCTGCGCAAGCCCGGGGTCCGCACCAGCTCGACCGGTCGCAGCGCATTGGTGGGGACGACGTAGAACTTGACGCCGTCGCGCTGCTCGATTGCCAGCACCGCCCCCTCGCGGGTATGCCAGGCGAGCGAGACGATCAGGGCGTAGCCGGCGCCGATCACGGCGACGCCGGGGAAGAAGAGGCCGAGACCGCCGGCGATGAAGGCGGTGAGGACGATCGGCCAGAGGCGCCCGATCGCGATCCGGGTCGGCGTCTCCGACGGCAGCGAGGTAGCGGTCTTGGCGCGGGCGAGGGGGTCGCGCATATCCGCGGCGGCGCGCGCCGGCCGCCCGAGCCAGAAGCCGATCCCCAGCGCGATCAGCCACCAGGCGGCGGCGACGAGCACGGTCGTGTCGTCGCCCTCGCGGCTGGCCCCGATCGCGGTGATCGCGCCGAGCGCGGTCGCCTCGGCGCCGGTGACGAAGACGGTCAAGCGCAGGAGGTCGGTGTAGGGCACGGGATCAGGCCGCCAGCCACTCGAGGATCCGCAGCCAGCCCTCGGGGCTGCCGACGGTCAGGTCCGACTCTTCGCCGATCTCGGCCGGCGCCTCCGGCGAGAGCACGCCGACCCGTACTGCCGCTGACAGCTCGCCCTCCTCGCGCAGCTCCTGCAGCCGGCGGAAGGCGTCGAGGTCGGTGCGGTCGTCGCCGGCATAGACAGCGCGGTCGAGTCCCTCGCCCGCCAGCAGCGAGGCGACCGCGGCGTCCTTGCCGCCGCCGCCGACCGGGCGCAGCTCCAGCACTTTGCGCCCCCAGCGCGGTTCCAGGCCGGCCTTGCCGCCCTCGTTCGCAATCTCGTGGGCGCGGCTCTCGGCCGCCGCCTCGTCCTCGGCGCCGCGCCAGTGCAGCGCCTGGATCGGTCCCTTGTCCTCGCTTCGCAGCCCCGACCCGGTCAGCCGCCCGTCGATCCCGGCCATGAACTCGGCCGCCTGTCGCTCGCGCCCCGCCAGCGAGGGGTCGGGCCGCGGCTCGGTATCGCCGGGCAGCAGCAGCTCGAGTCCGTGGTTGCCGGCGTAGGCGAGGCTGTCGAGCCCGACCAGCTGGCGCGCGTCTGTCGCCTGGCGGCCGGAGACGCACCCGACCAAGCCGTAGCGCTGACTGAGCGCGAGCAGGATCTCGCGGGCAGCGGGAAGGATCGCCGCGTCCTCGGCCCGCTCGACGATCGGCGCCAGGGTCCCGTCGACGTCGGTCAGGATCGCCGCCTGCTCCGGGTGGGCTCGAAGTGGCTCCAGGAGCGCGGTCCAGGCCCCGGCACCCTGCTCAGATTCGAGAGACACGGCAACTAGTATCGCCACATGTCGACCGCAACCGGCGCCTTGAGCCGCGATGACCTGCTGAAGCTGGCGGCGATCGGCACCGTCGCCGGCCTCTTCAGCGGCCTCTTCGGGGTCGGCGGCGGCACCGTGATCGTGCCCCTGCTGATCTTCTGGTTCGCCTACGGGGAGCGGTTGGCGACCGGCACCAGCCTCGCCGCGATCGTCCTGATCGGGCTGCTCGGCGCCATCCTCCAGGGCGGCCTCTACGGCAACGTCCACGTCGCCACCGGTCTGCTGCTGACGATCCCGGCCGTGCTCGGCGTCGTCCTCGGCACCGCGATCCAGCAGCGCATCCCCCAGAAGGCGGTCTCCTACCTGTTCGCGCTGCTGCTGGTCGGTATCGCTATCGAGCTGATCCTCAAGTGAACGAGGTCCTGGCGGTCCTGATCTGCATCGCCGGCGGTTGCGCCGGCGGCCTCGTCGGGGTCGGCGGCGGCGTCCTCTTCGTGCCGGCGCTGACGATCTTCATCGGCCTCGGCCAGGTCGAGGCGGAGTCGACCTCGCTGTTGATGATCGTGCTCGTCGCCCTGGTTGGCGCGATCCGCCAGAAGGGCTATGGCAACGTCAACCTGCGCGAGGCGCTGATCATCGGCGTGCTCTCGCCGCTCGGAGTGCTGGCCGGGGTGGCCCTCTCCAACGAGCTCCCCGAACGAGCGCTGCAGCTCTCCTTCGCGGCGCTGGCGCTTTTCATGGCGGCGCAGCTAGTGCGCCGAGCCCGCTCAGGCCCCATAGGCGGGCCAACCGCATCGTCTACGCTCAGAGCGTGGAATCACTGAAGTGGGAAGGCGACCTACCTCACCTGCGTTCCCCCGTGCTGGTCTGTGCATTTCGCGGCTGGAACGACGCCGCGGCCTCGGCCTCGACCGCGCTGGGGGCGATTGCGGCCTCGCTCGACGCCGAGCTGATCGCGAAAGTGGACCCCGAGGAGTTCTTCGACTTCCAGTCGACGCGGCCGACGATCACCCTCGAGGAAGGCCACACCCGCCGCATCGATTGGCCGGAGAACAACCTCTTCGCCGCCCGCGTCCCGACCGCCGACCGCGACCTGATCCTGCTCGACGGGACCGAGCCGAACCTGCGCTGGCGCACCTTCTCGGAGACGATCGCGACCGCCGCCGATGCCCTCGACGTGGAGATGGTGATCACCCTCGGGGCGTTGATCGCCGAGGTCTCCCACACCCTGCCGGTGCCGATCAGCGGTCTCGCCTCGAGCCAGTCCCTGGTCGACGAGCTCGAGCTCGAGCGCTCGAATTACGAGGGCCCGACCGGGATCACCGGCGTCGTCCACGACCTCTGCCGCCAAGCCGGAATCGACTCCGCCTCGCTCTGGGCAGCCGTCCCCCACTACGTCGCCGCGGTCCCCAACCCGAAGGCGGCGCTGGCGCTGCTGCGCCGGCTCGAGGGCCTGACCGGCATCGCCATCGAGGCATCGGATCTGGAGGAGGAAACGCTCGACTACGAGGAGCAGATCGGCCGCGCCGTCGCCGCCAATCCCGAGATCGAGGAGCTGGTCGCGCGGATCGAGGCCGAACAGGTCGACCTCCTGACCGCTGAGGGCGAGGATCTGCCCTCCGCCGACACGATCGCTCGTGAGTTCCAGCGGTTTTTGCGCCAGCGGGGCAAAGAGAGCTAGGGTCTCGCCAACCTCGGGCCGCTGCGCTCCTCCCCGGCCCTCGGGCCGGGAGGGACGGTGGGGGTGTCCTCCTACCTTCGCTGGGATTTTTGCTGGGGAGTGCTCCCACCGTCCGAGATACCGCTGCAGCGCAAAAATGAGGACGCCGCTCGTACGGAGGACACCCCCACCGTCCCTCGCGAACCGGGACCATCTCGAAGCTGACGAACGAGGTTCGACATCTCTAGACAGGGACGCCCAGGGTTCGGGATCCCTAGAGAGGGACGACCAGGGTCCGGCATCTCTGCAAAGAGATGACAAGGGACGGAATCTCTCTAGATAGACGACAAGGGACGCAATCTCTCTCTCAAGAGGAAGGCCGAGAGCCCAATCCGCCCAAGGCTCATCCAAAACCTCCTTCACGAGTTGCCGGTTGTTCTCGCTATGCGGAACTAACCGGCAACTCACGAGCTGAAGCGGCTCGATCTCTCCCGGCAGACGATCGAACCCTGGAGCCAGCCAAAAGTGCAGAGGACCGAACCCTGGAGCGATCCAAACTGCAAACGAGCGAACCCTGGGAGCTAGCGGATCTCTTCGGGAGGTCTGAGGGGAGGGGTTGGGGGTCTCTCGCGCACAGCGGCGTTAATTTTTCGCTTGTCCGCTCTTGAGAGCTATCCGGGAGTCCGGGCGAAAAATCCAGCGAGCACGAGAGACCCCCAACCCCTCTCACCAAACCCCCTCGAACAAAGCCGCCCCCGCCCCGGTATAACCGCCCCCGTGGGGGATATCGCCATCGGATCCACGCTCGCCGGCTACCGCATCGACGCCCAGCTGGCCCGCGGCGGCATGGGGGTCGTCTACCGGGCGACGCATCTCGGGCTCGAACGGCAGGTGGCGTTGAAGGTGATCGCCCGCGAGCTGGCCGATCGCGAGGGCTTCCGCGAGCGCTTCCTGCGCGAGTCTCGCCTCGCCGCTCGGCTCGACCACCCGGCGGTGGTCCCGATCTACGACTCGCGCGAGGTCGACGGGGAGCTGATCGTCGCGATGCGGCTGGTCCCCGGCGGCGATCTGCGCAAGCTGATCGAACGCGAGGGGCCGCTGCAGCCGGCGCGGGCGGTGGCGCTGCTGGGCCAGGTCGCGGAAGCGCTCGATGCCGCCCACGCGGCCGGGATCGTGCACCGCGACGTCAAGCCGCACAACGTGCTCGTCGACGGCGAGCGGGCCTATCTCTCCGACTTCGGCCTCGCCAAGGCGCTCGGCGCGACCGGGGTCGCCAGCGGCGCCTCGGTGGTCGGCACCGCCGAGTACATGTCGCCGGAGCAGTGGCGCGGAGGCGACGTCGGTCCCGCCGCCGACACCTACTCGCTCGGCTGCGTCCTCTACGAGGCGCTGACCGGGATCCCGCCCTTCGCCCGCAAGGAGGCCGACACCGAACCGGAGATCCCGGCCGGCCTCGAGGAGGTGATCGAGCGCGGCGTCGCCAAGGACCCCGGCGACCGCTACCCGAGCGCCGGTGCCCTGATCGCCGCCGCCCGTGAGCGCCAGAGCGGCGAGCTCGCGGCCACCCGCGTGCTCTCCGAGGCCGACGGCGAGCGGACCACGGCGCCGTTGGGATGGGCCCGTCGCTTTGGCCGCCCGCGCAAGCGGCGCGACCTCGCGCTGGCCGGCCTCGCCGCGGTCGCACTGGCCGCGGTGGCGGTCCTCGCCGCGATCCTGCTCGGAGGCGGCGGCATCGACGTCTCGAAGCCGATCGCGATCGGCAGGGCGCCGCTGCGGATCGCCGCCGGCAGCGAAGCGATCTGGGTGACCAGCGAGCAGGACGGCACCCTGACCAAGCTCGACCCCGAGAGCGGCGAGCCGGTCGGCCGCCCGATCCAGCTGGGGGCCGGTATCAGCGGCGTCGCCGTCGGCGAAGGCTCGGTCTGGGTCAGCGACAGCGCCGCCGGCAAGCTGCTGCGGATCGATCCCAAGAGCGGTGAGGTGACCCGGCGAATCGAGGTCGGAGGCCGCCCCGGGGCCGTCGTTTACGGCGGCTACCGCGTCTGGGTCGCCGACCTCGACGGCGGCGGCATCACCGCGGTGAACGCCAAGGGCGGCCGGGTCTTCAAGCAGGGCATTGCCCCGCGCGAAGCACCGCTGCGCCTGGCGACGGGCGGCGGCGGGCTCTGGGTCGCGATCGCCAATACCAACCGGGTGCGCCGGGTCGACGAGGGGACGACCAGCGTCAGCGGCCCGACCATCACCGGCGCCAACCCGGCCGGCCTCACCGTCGCCGGCGGCAAGGTCTGGGTCGCCAACAGCGGCTCCGACACGGTCACCGTCGTCGACCTCGCGACCCGGACCGTCGTCGGCGCCCCGATCGAGGTCGGTCGACGGCCGGGCGGCGTCGACGCCGGCCCCAACTACGTCTGGGTCACGACGGTCGGCGACGACGCCGTGACCCGGATCGACGTCGGCAGCGGCGAGCCCGTCGGCAGCCCGATCGAGGTCGGGCCGGAACCGACCGCGGTGGCGGTGGGGGGGAGCGCGGTCTGGGTAGTCAACAACGGCGACGGCAGCGTCACCCGGATCGAACCGTGACAACCGCCCTTCATCTAGGATCGGAGGCCGCGTGACCCAGGACATCGACCAGCTCGCCATCAACACCATCCGGACCCTGTCGATCGACGCGGTCCAGAAGGCCAACTCAGGGCACCCGGGCACGCCGATGGCGCTGGCGCCGGTTGCCTACGAGCTCTGGCAGAACCACCTCCGCTACGACCCCGCGGACCCGGTCTGGCCCAACCGCGACCGCTTCGTGCTCTCGGCCGGGCACGCCTCGATGTTGCTCTACTCGATGCTCTTCCTCGCCGGGGTCAAGCGCGTCGACTCCGACTACAACGTCACCGACGATCCCGCCTGCAGCCTCCACGAGATCGAAGAATTTCGCCAGCTGCACTCGCGCACCCCCGGCCACCCCGAGTACCGCTGGACCTCCGGCGTCGAGACCACCACCGGTCCGCTCGGCCAGGGCATCGCCACCTCGGTAGGGATGGCGATCGCCTCCAAGTGGCAGGGCGAGCGCTTCGGCGCCGACCTCTTCGACTTCGACGTCTACGCGCTGGCCGGCGACGGCTGCCTGATGGAGGGCGTCTCGCACGAGTCCGCCTCGCTGGCCGGCCACCTCAAGCTCGACAACCTCTGCTGGATGTACGACAACAACCACATCACGATCGACGGCGACACCGCCCTCGCCTACGGCGACGACGTGCTCAGCCGCTTCGAGGGCTACGGCTGGAACGTGATCCGGGTGGGAGACGCCAACGACGCCTCGCTGCTCTCGCGCGCATTCGAGGAGTTCAAGGCCGAGACCGGCCGCCCGACTCTGATCGTGATCGACAGCCACATCGGCTGGGGCTCGCCGAACAAGCAGGACACCGAGTCCGCCCACGGCGAACCGCTGGGTCCTGACGAGGTGAAGCTGACCAAGCAGGCATACGGCTGGCCCGAGGACGCCCAGTTCCTCGTCCCCGACGGCGTCCGCGAGCGCTTCGACGAGAAGATCGGCAGCCGCGGCGCCGCCGAAAGCAGCTCCTGGAGGCAGAAGCTGGCCGCCTCCGAGCACGCGGCGACGATCGAGCTGATGCAGCACCGCCAGCTGCCCGACGATTGGGACAGCGCCATCCCCAGCTTCGAGGCCGACGAAGAGAAGGGCCTCGCCACCCGCAAGGCCTCGAACAAGGTCGAGAACGCGATCGCCGAGAAGGTGCCGTGGCTGATCGCCGGCTCGGCCGACCTCACCGACTCGACCTCGGTCCGGCTCACCTTCGACGGCGCCGAGAACCTCGAGCCCGAGAGCTTCGGCGGCCGCCAGATCCACTACGGGATCCGCGAACACGCCGCCGTCACCGCCTGCAACGGCCTCTCGCTCTGCAAGCTGCGGCCGCTGTGGTCGACCTACCTCACCTTCTCCGACTACGGCCGCCCCGGGATTCGCCTCTCGGCGCTGATGGAGCTGCCGGTGATTCATCTCTTCACGCACGACTCGATCGGGCTCGGCGAGGACGGCCCGACCCACCAGCCGATCGAGCAGCTGGCCTCGCTGCGGGCGATCCCGCACCTCGACGTGATGCGCCCCGCCGACGCCAACGAGGTAGCGGAGGCCTGGAAGATCGCGGTCAACCGCACCCACAACCCGATCGCCCTGGTCATGACCCGCCAGACGGTCCCCGTCTTCGACCGCTCCAAATACGCCTCCGCGGGCGGCGTGCAGAAGGGCGGCTACGTGCTCGCCGACTGCGAGGGCGACCCCGAGCTGACCCTGATCGCGACCGGCAGCGAGGTCTTCCTCGCGCTCGGCGCCCACGAGACCCTGGCCGCCGAGGGCATCCGCTCGCGCGTGGTCAGCCTGCCCTGCTGGGAGATCTTCGACCGCCAGGACGCCGCCTACCGCGACCAGGTCCTGCCCGCAACCGGCGTTCGCGTCGCGATCGAGGAGGCCTCGACGCTCGGCTGGGAGCGCTACGTCGGCAGCGACGGCACGATCATCGGCATGCACACCTTCGGACAGTCGGCGCCCTTCAAGGACGTCGAGGAGGAGTTCGGCTTCACCCCCGAGAAGATCGCCGCGGTCGCCCGCGAGGCGGTTGCGACGGGTGGGAAAGTGAAGGCTGGAGCGATGGAGGAGGAGCGATGAAGGCAACCGAGCGACTGCACGAACTGGGCCAGAGCCTCTGGCTCGACAACATCACCCGGCCGATGCTCGCCGAGGGCGTCCTACAGGGCTACATCGACGAGCTCTCGGTCACCGGGCTGACCTCGAACCCGACGATCTTCGACAAGGCGATCGGCGCCGGCGACGCCTACGACGAGCAGATCTCCGAGCTCGGCGGCACCGATGACGACAGCGACCGCGTCGGCGCCAACGCCGACGAGAAGATCTTCTTCGAGCTGGCGATCGCCGACCTGCGCGACGCCACCAACCTCTTCGCCCCGATCCACGAGCGCACCGACCGCGTCGACGGCTGGGCCTCGCTGGAGGTCTCGCCGCTGCTGGCCGACGACGCCGAGGCGACGATCGCGCAGGCGGCGGCGCTGCACGCCAAGGCCGAGCGCGACAACCTCTTCATCAAGATCCCAGGAACCGAGGCCGGGCAGGTGGCGATCGAGGAGACGATCTTCGCCGGCGTCCCCGTCAACGTCACCCTGCTGTTCGACGACAAGCACTACCTCGGCGCCGCCGACGCATACATGAAGGGGGTCGAACGGCGGATCGAGGCCGGGCTCGATCCCAACGTCGGCTCGGTTGCCTCGCTCTTCATCAGCCGCTGGGACGTCGCGATCGCCGAGACGGTGCCGGCCGAGCTGAAGAACCGGCTCGGGGTCGCGATCGGCGGCCGCGCCTTCCGCGCCTACCACGAGCTGCTCGAGTCTGACCGCTGGCAGCGCCTGCTCAACGAGGGCGCTCGGGCCCAGCGCCTGCTCTGGGCCTCGACCGGGACCAAGGACCCCGACGCCTCCGACACGATGTACGTGGAAGAGCTGGCCTCGCCGTTCACGGTCAACACGATGCCCGAGCCGACCCTGGTCGCCTTCTCCCAGCACGGTGAGGTCGGCGACCTCCTCCCCAAGGACGGCGGCAACGCCGAGGCGGTCCTGCAGGAGTTCGCCGACGCCGGCATCGACGTCGCCGCCCTCGCGGCCCGCCTCCAGGAGGAGGGCAAGGCGAGCTTCGTCAAGTCCTGGGAAGAGCTGCTCGGCTCGATCGCCTCCAAGCGCGGCGTCGTAACCGGGTGACCGGGGCGCCGCTGCGGGAGCTGCCCGCCTGGGCGGCGCTGCAGGCTCACTACGAGGACGTCAGCGGCACGCATCTTCGTGATTTGTTCGCCGCCGACGCCGAGCGCGGCGAGCGCCTGGTCGCCGACGCCGCCGGTCTGCGCCTCGACTTCTCGAAGAACCGGATCACCGACGAGACGCTGCTGTTGCTCGGCGAGCTGGCCCGCGAACGCGGCGTCGCCGAGCGTCGCGAAGCGATGTTCCGCGGCGACCACATCAACGTCTCCGAGGACCGCGCCGTGCTGCACGTGGCGCTGCGGATGCCGCGCAACCGCTCGCTGGTGGTCGACGGCGTCGACGTCGTCAAGCAGGTGCACGAGACGCTCGACCGCATGGGCGCCTTCGCCGAGCGGGTGCGCTCCGGTGAGTGGGTCGGGCATACGGGTAAGCCGATCCGCAACGTCGTCAACGTCGGCATCGGCGGCTCCGACCTCGGCCCGGTGATGGCCTACGAGGCTTTGCGCCATTACAGCCGCCGCGAGCTGAGCTTCCGCTTCGTCTCCAACGTCGACGGCACCGACTTCGCCGAGTGCACGCGCGATCTCGATCCCGAGCAGACCCTGTTCGTGATCTGCTCGAAGACGTTCACGACGCTGGAGACGATGACCAACGCCAAGTCGGCTCGCGACTGGCTTCTGGCCGGGCTCGGCGGCGACGAGGCCGCGGTCGCCAAGCACTTCGTCGCCGTCTCCACCAACGCCGAGGGCGTAGCCGAGTTCGGGATCGACACCGACAACATGTTCGGCTTTTGGAATTGGGTGGGGGGCCGCTACTCGATGGACTCAGGCGTAGGGCTCTCGACGATGCTGGCGATCGGCCCGGCCCAGTTCGCCGAGATGCTGGCCGGCTTCCACGCCGTCGACGAGCACTTTCAGACGGCTCCGACCGGCTCCAACCTGCCGATGCTGATGGGACTGCTCTCGGTCTGGTACGGCGACTTCTTCGGTGCCCAAACCAGCGGTGTCTTCCCCTACGACCAGTACCTGCACCGCTTCCCCGCCTACCTGCAGCAGCTGACGATGGAGTCCAACGGCAAGCACGTCACCCTCGACGGCACCCACGTCGACTACGAGACCGGCGCCATCTACTGGGGCGAGCCGGGGACCAACGGCCAGCACAGCTTCTACCAGCTGATCCACCAGGGCACGAAGCTGATCCCCTGCGACTTCATCGGCTTCGCCCACTCGCTGAATCCGCTCGGGCGCCACCACGACCTGCTGATGTCCAACGTCTTCGCCCAGGGCGAGGCGCTCGCCTTCGGCAAAACGGCCGAGCAGGTGCGGGCGGAGGGGACGCCGGAGGCGGTCGTGCCGCACCGGGTGATGGAGGGCAACCGGCCCTCGAACACGATCCTCGCCGAGCGCCTCACCCCGGAGACCCTCGGCAGCCTGGTCGCTCTCTACGAGCACAGCGTCTTCACCCAGGGCGCGATCTGGGGGATCGATTCCTTCGACCAGTGGGGCGTCGAGCTGGGCAAGGTGCTGGCCGTCGCGATCATCCCCGAGCTCGAGGCCGACGCCGAGCCGAAGCTCGCCCACGACAGCTCCACCAACGCGCTGATCCGGCACTACCGCAACGCCCGCCGCGGCGAGTAGGCTCGGCGCATGATCCCCTTCGACGCGCTCCCCCTGGCGGCGTCGGAGTCGAATCTGCTCGCCGCCCGCGAGCTGATGGCGTTCACGCTCGCCTTTCACATCGTCCTCTCCTGTCTGGGGGTGGCGCTGCCGGCGACGATCCTGCTCGCCAACTACCTCGGCCTCAAGCGCGGCGACGACGACGCCATGGAGCTGGCCCGGCGCTGGTCGAAGGCGATGGCGGTCACCTTCGCGGTCGGCGCCGTCACCGGCACCGTGCTCAGTTTCGAGTTCGGCCTGCTCTGGCCCGAGTTCATGGACCGCTTCGGCTCCGTCTTCGGGATCGCCTTCGCGATCGAGGGCATCTTCTTCTTTCTCGAGGCGATCTTCCTCGCGATCTATATCTACGGCTGGAGGCGGCTCGGCGGCTGGGCTCACTTCTGGTCCGGGGTGCCGATGGTGATCACCGGCATCGGCGGCGCCGCCTCGGTGGTCGCCGCCAACGCCTGGATGAACCAGCCGCAGGGCTTCACCCTCAACGGCGCCGGCGAGGTGATCGACACCGAGCCGCTCAAGGTCCTCTTCAACCCGGCTTTCGGCTACGAGGTCCCGCACATGATCCTCGCCGCCTACATGGTCACCGGCTTCCTCGTCGCCTCGATCTACGCGGTGGGGATGCTGAAGGGCCGCCGCGACCGCCTGCACCGGCTGGGTCTGCTGATCCCGCTGACGATCGCCTGCATCGCAACCCCGATCCAGCTCTTCGTCGGCGACACCGCCGCCCGCGAAGTCGCCGACCACCAGCCGGCCAAGTTCGCGGCGATGGAGTGCATCCAGGAGACCGGCCCCAACCAGACCGAGTGGGTCGGCGGCTTCTGCACCTCCGACGGGGTCAAGTTCGGGATCCCGATCCCCGACCTCGACTCGTTCCTGGTCGGGTGGAGCGCCGACACCGTGGTCACCGGCCTGAACGACATCCCCGAGGACGAACAGCCGCCGGCGAACACGCTGCTGCACCTCTCCTTCGACCTCATGGTCGGGGTCGGGACGGCGCTGATGGGGCTGGCCGTGTGGCTGGCCTGGGTCTGGTGGAAACGGCGGGACATCCCGCATACGCCCTGGTTCCTGCGGGCGGTCGCGGTCTCCGGCATCGGCGCGATCCTGGCCCTGTGGTGCGGCTGGATCGTTACCGAGGTAGGGCGGCAGCCATGGATCGTGCAGGGCTACATGCGGACCGAGGAAGCGGTCACCGAGGCGAGCGGGATCTGGTTCGCCTTCGGCCTGATCCTGCTCGTCTACACCGCCCTGGGGACGACCGCGGTCCTGGTCCTGCGTGGGATGTCTCGGCGCTGGCGCGAAGGCCTGGCCGAACCCGAGGGCACGCCGTACGCGCCGCCCGAGGAGGCGGCCCCGTGAGCAAGGCCGACGCCGCCGCGGCGATCCTCTGGGTTGGGGCGACCTTCTACGCGCTCTTCGGCGGCGCCGACTTCGGCGGCGGCTTCTGGGATCTCATCGCCGGCGGCGACGAGAGGGGGGCGAAACCGCGGGCGCTGATCCAGCGCTCGCTGACCCCCGTCTGGGAGGCCAACCACGTCTGGTTGATCTTCATCCTCGTCGTTCTCTGGACCGCCTTCCCGCCCGCCTTCAGCGCCATCTTCAGCATCCTCTACGTGCCGATCGCGCTGGCGGCGCTGGGGATCGTCCTGCGCGGCGCCGGCTTCGCCTTCCGCAAAACGGTGGCGACGCTGACCGGCCAGCGCAGCTTCGGCGCCCTCTTCGCCCTCTCCTCGGTCCTGACCCCGTTCTTCATGGGCACCGTGGTCGGCGCGATCGCCAGCGGCAACGTCCCCGCAGACGGCACCGGCGACGCCTTCTCGAGCTGGCTGGCGCCGCTGCCGCTGTTGATCGGGGCGATGTTCGTCGCCACCGGCGCCTACCTCTCCGCGGTCTTCCTGGTCGGCGACGCCCGCCGCGCCGGCGAGGCCGACCTCGAGCGCTACTTTGCGCGGCGGGCGCTGGGTGCCGGCGCCGTCGCCGGGGCCGCCGCCGCCTTCGGCCTGGTCGAGCTCCACGCCGAAGCCCGCTACCTCTTCGACCGCCTCACCGACCAAGCCCTGCCCCTCGTCATCCTCAGCGCCATCTGCGGCCTCGGCGCCATCGCCCTCCTCCTCTCGTCGATGGGCCGAAAAGTCAACGGTGAGGCGACAAATCGGCCCGTCGGCGGGGTGTTTTTGCGGCCGTTGGCGGCGGGGGCCGTGGTCGCGGTGATTTGGGGCTGGGCGGTGGCGCAGTTTCCGTACCTGCTGCCGACCAGCCTGCGGATCGACCAGGCAGCGGCGCCCGACTCGACCCTCGACGTGGTCTTCGTTGTCTTCGTGATCGCGGCGCTGCTGGTGCTGCCGGCGCTCGGTTTGCTCTACGTGCTCAGCCAGCGGGACCTGCTCGAGCACTAGCGCAGCAGGCGCGGATCTACCGAAAAGTCGAGATTTTTCGGATCCACTGCTCAAGTGGGCGCCTGCCGGGTCGATGACGCGGCATGAACAAGCCTCTAGCCGAGCCGAAGCTGCTCGCCTCCGCGATCCTCGTCCTCCTTCTCACCGCCGCCGCGCTGATCCCCGCGCGCGCCCTAGCAGCGCCCATGGAAGGCGCCGGCTCACCGCTGACGGTGAGCCCTGCGCCGATCGTGGTCCCGACCACGACGACCGGGTACAACGGCGCCGCGATCGAAGTCGAGATCACCAACCCCGGTGAAGACGCCAACATCGACAAGGTCACGCTCGAAGGCGCCGAAGTGGGCGAGTTCTTCGCCAACGGCTCCAGCTGCGGCTACCTCGCCGAAGGGCAGAAGTGCGGCTTCCAGGTCGGTCTGAAGCCTTCCAGCGCCGGCCTCAAGGAAACGACGATGGTCGTCACCTTCCAGGGCGGACGCAGCGCCGAATCCTTCCCGGTCTCCGGCAAAGCGGTTGAACCGCAGTTCGCCTTCAGCCCTGGCAGCTACGACTTCGGTGTGCAGCGGATCAACCGCGACACGGCCTCGACCTACCTGCAGCTGACCAACACCGGCGCCGCGCCGGCGCAGATCAACAACCTCGAAATCCAGGGCGACACCAGCGTCTTCTGGACCGGCAACAGCAACTGTTGGGGCGGCCTGCTCAACCCCGCTGACTCCTGCTACGTCCAGGTCAACTTCAACCCGCACGACCTCCTCACCTACACGGCGCAGGTGCGCGCGGTCGTCAACGGCTCCGTCTTCACCGCCACGGTGAGCGGCGAAGGCGGCGGCCCGGTCGTGGCGGCGCTGCGCAACCCATTTGACTTCGGAGCCATCACGGTCGGCTCGCAGAGCTCTGTGCGCACGATCAAGATCGCCAACTCGGGCAACCTCCCGGCCGCCTTCTTCATCGCCGTGGTCGCCGGTGGCGACTCCGGCAGCTTCCGCCTGCTCGACGAGAACTGCACCGCCAGCGAACTGATGCCCGGCAGCAGCTGCACCGCCCATGTCCGCTTCGCCCCGCAGGACTCCGGCCCCAAGCGCGCGCGCTTTGCCCTCTTCGGCGACGGGGACGCCGGCACGATGGTCTTCCTCGAAGGCGAGGGCATGGCGCCCGCGGTGACGATGGCGCCCGGGGCCTTCGATTTCGGCGCCGTCGCCAACGGCACCCGCAGCTCTGCCCAGACCTTCGTCGTTCGCAACGATGGCGAGACCATGGTCGAGATGGGCTCGGTCTCGATCGTCGGCGCCAACCTCGGCCAGTTCCAGGTCACCGGAGACGAATGCACCGGCGTCGCACTTGGCCGCGGTGGCAAGTGCCTGGTCCGGGTCCGCTTCACGCCGACCAGCTTCGGCGCCAAGGAAGCGATCCTTCGCGTCGACGGCGAGGGCGGCGCCTACACCGCCGCACTCAGCGGCACCGGCAAGCCGCGCAAGGCGAAGGCACGGGCCACTCGCGCACCGCGCAAGATCGGCCTCTTCTCACAGCACATCGCCGCCCGCTAGGTTCGCCCGGTGATCAAGGCGGTTCTCTTCGACATCGACGGCACCCTGCTGGTGACCGGCGGGGCCGGCGCGGTGGCCTGGCAGCGCGCCTTCCGTGAGCTGCACGGTGTCGACGCCAACGTCTCCGAACATACGCGGGCGGGGATGACCGACCCGGAAATCGTCGAGATCATCTTCCGCGAGGTGGTCGGTCGCGACGGCAGCGAGGTCGAGCGGGGGCAGGCGATCGCGGCCTATCTCGGCCAGCTCGAGGCGGCCGTCGCCGAGTCCGACGGCTACGAGCTGATGCCGGGGATCGAGCAGATCCTGCCGCGGCTGACCGAGCAGGGCGTGCTGCTGGGGATCGTCACCGGCAACATCGAAGCCGCCGCCCACATCAAGCTCGCCCGCGCCGGCCTCAACCGCTTCTTCAGCTTCGGCGGCTACGGCTCCGACGCCCGCGATCGCACCGAGCTGACCCGCAGGGGGATCGAGCGCGGGGGAGAGGTCGCCGGCTCCCCGCTCGAGCTCGATGCCACGATCGGCGTCGGCGACACTCCGCGCGATGTCAGCGCCTGCCACGGCGCCGGCATTCGCGTCGTCGGCGTCGCCACCGGCGCCTACTCAGTCGAGGAACAGCGTCAGGCCGGCGCCGACTGGGCGATCGAGGACGTCACCTCAGGCTTCCCCCTCTAAGTTCGGCTGACGCGCCGGTCAGGCGGACTTAGAGCAGCGGGCTTGGTAGATGTTGGTGAAGCCCGAGAGGAACCCGTTCCTCGCGGCGCGCAGGTAGAGGCGCCAGACGCGGATCCGTTCCTCGCCGGCCAGCCGCGTCGCCTCCTCGATGTTGTCGTCGAGGTTGGTGTACCAGTGGCGCAGGGTCTCGGCGTAGTCGGGCGCGTAGTCCTCGACGTGGTGGGTGACGAAGCCGGCTCGTTCCAGCGCCAGCAGATTGCGCGAGAGGTGCAGCGGCGCGGCGTCGGGGAAGACGTAGCGCTCGGAGAAGGCGCCGGCCTCGCCGTCGGTATGGCGCAGGCGGGTGATGCCGTGGTTGAGCAGGCGCCCGCCGGGTTCGAGCACGGAGGCGAGGGTCTCGGCGTAGACCTCGATCTGCGAGGCGCCGACGTGCTCGACCATGCCGATGCTGGCGATCGCGTCGAACTTCTCGCCGCTGGTGGCGATGTCGCGGTAGTCCATGACGCGGATGTCGACGCGGTCGCCGACGCCCGCCTCCTCGGCCCGCCGGCGCGCCTTTTCGGCCTGGGGCGGGGAGAGAGTGATGCCGACGACGTTGGCGCCGTGCTTGGTCGCGGCCCAGAGTGGAAAGCCACCCCACCCGCAGCCGACGTCGAGGACGCGGTCGCCCTCCTTCAGCTCGAGCTTGCGGGCGACCGTCTCCAGCTTCTCTTCCTGGGCCTCCTTCAGCGTCGTCGCGCCTTTGTTCCAGATCGCGCAGCTGTAGACCATCGTCTCGCCGAGGAAGAGCTCGAAGAACTCGTTGGAGACGTCGTAGTGGTGGCGCACGGCGCGGGCGTCGCGCTCCTTGGAGTGGCGGCGGCCGCTGGGGCGCAGCTCGGCGTCGGGGCGCGACGGCGGTGGGGTCAGGCCGGCGGCGCGGACCGCGCCGAGCAGCAGCGCCCGCTTGTCGGCGCCGTCGAGCGCCGGCGGCTGCCAGCCGTCGAGCAGCTCGATCACGGCGTCGATGTCGTCGACCTCGAGCTCGCCGCTGACGTAGGCGCGGCCGAGGCCGAGCTGACCGGGCGCGCGCAGAACGTGGGCGGCGGCGCGGGGTGAGCGGACGCTGAAGGTGGGCCCGTCGCCGGTCGTCGAGGCCAGCTTCGAGCCGTCCCAGAACTCGACCACGAAGGGGCGGTCGGGCAGGCGGGCCTCGATCTCTCGGCGCAGGCTGGCGGGATTTGCGAACGGCACCGCCGCGCACCTTAGCGCCGCGTCGGTGCCGGCGAAATTAGGGCGCCCTTCTGGTACGACGCGTATGATCGGACCATGGCTACCGCTGCGCCGCTTCCCTCAGATATTCAGCCGGTCGAGAATGAGACCCGCGACCGGATCATCACCGGCCTGGTGACGCTGATCCCGTTCCTCGCGATCGGCTTCGCCGGCTGGCAGGTCTGGGGCAGCGCCCTGCACTGGAGCGACGTCTTCCTCTTCCTCGGGATGTACTTCCTGACCGGGCTCGGGATCACGGTCGGCTTCCACCGCCTCTTCACCCACCGCTCGTTCAAGACCTCGAACTGGATGCGCGGGCTGTTGGCGATCCTCGGCTCCGCCGCGATCGAGGGCCCGATCATCTCCTGGGTCGCCGACCACCGCAAGCACCACGCCTTCTCCGACCAGGAGGGCGATCCGCACAGCCCCCACGTCGACCACGGCCACGGCTGGTCGGGGGCGATGCGCGGCCTCTTCCACGCCCACATGGGCTGGCTCTTCATCCACACTCAGCGGGGCAACAAGGAGCGCTTCGCGCCGGACCTGCTCAAAGACCCGGTCATCTCCTGGGTCGACCGCACCTTCATCTACTGGGCGATCCTCGGCCTGCTGATCCCCTTCTTCCTCGGCTGGGCGATTGGCGGCACCCTCTTCGCCGGCCTCACCGGCCTGCTCTGGGGCGGCCTCGTCCGCGTCTTCGTCCTCCACCACTTCACCTACAGCATCAACTCGCTCTGCCACGTCTTCGGCAAGCGCGAGTTCGAGACCACCGACCAATCCCGCAACCTCGCCCTGATCGCGATCCCGACTCTGGGCGAGGCTTTCCACAACAGCCACCACGCCTTCCCGACCTCGGCGACGCACGGGCTGCGCTGGTACCAGGTGGACATCTCGGCTCTCGTCATCGATGGCCTGGAGAAGGTGCACCTGGTTTGGGACGTCGTCCGGGTTAGCCCTGAGAGACTCGAAGCGAAAGCCGTCTGACCGGCGCATCTCGGCGTCCTCCCTCGGTCATGTGCGGAGCACACTCCCTCGGTCGTCCTTGACCTGCTTGGTCAGCCGACTTTTTTGACGCGCTACGGTGCCGCGTCGGATTCGTAAGAGTCGATCCAGGAGTTGCAGGCCTGGGATAGGGGCACGGTCCGGTGAGGCTTGGCTGGGACGGCGACCAGTTCGCCGATGTAGGCCTTGCCGCTGTAGCCGGTGAGGTCTTGGATCGTGGTGGCGTCGGCTACTGAGAGCGTGAAGCGGGTGCTGCCGCCGTCGCTCTCGTAGCGGCCCGCGGGCCAGAACTGGCCGTTGTTGCCGAGGCTGATCGTGTTCGGGCGTTGGCCGTCGAGGGCGGCGTGGAGGGGCTCTTGGAAGCCGGGGGCGGAGAGGGTGAGGGCGAGGGGGGAGAAGTACTGGAGGGAGAGGTTCCAGGTCCCGGCGGGCAGGTCCAGGGTCTGCGAGGTCTCGCTGCCGGGGCTGAGGATCGAGCCGGCGTCCCAGTCGGCTTTGCCGCCGACCACGGCGTCGGGGAAGAGCGTCGCGTGCCCGGGGTTGGCGAGCAGGATGCGGATCTCGGGCGAGTCGCAGCCGGCGTAGGCGCCAGCGGCGGTTCCCTCGAGCAGGACCTGGCGGTCCTCGGGGGTGTCGCCGTCGCGTTCCCAGAGGACGTAGGAGGGGGTGGCGGCGACGCGCTTGAAGTTCGGCGGCGCCTCGCTGTTCCAGGCGGCGCGGCTGGTGACCACATAGGGGAAGGCGTTGAGGGTGCCGGTCGAGAACGAGTCGAAGTCGATCGGGCTGTAGGCGTCGCCGGTGTCGAACGGCTTCTCCGGGTTGGGCGAGACCGCCTCGTCGGGAAACTCGACCAGCGGCACGTGGGTGTCGGCGCCGAGCAGCTCGTAGGCGGCGTAGCGGTCCTGACCCGCGTAGAGCACCGGCTCGCCGCGCACGATCGGCAGGAACGCCTGCAGCTCCGACCCGTGCCCCGGCGGCGCCACCGGCGCGTCCCGCAGCACCAGCAGGCTCGAATAGATCGATCCGCCGACGAAGGCGATGCCAAGCAGCGCCCACCCAACCCGCAAAACCCCCGCCGACGGGCCGATAACGGGAGATATAGGCCCGTTATCGGCCCGTCGGCGGGCGAGGCGGGGGAACTCCCAGATCAGCGGTTTGGCGGCGACCAGCATTGCCAGCGGGGCGGCGATCATCAGGGCCTTGGCCTGCGAGTAGTCGCCGCTGAAGGGCAGCGAAACCAGGTAGAGGACGGCGGCGCCGCCGAGCGCGATCGGGACCGTCACTTCGCGCCGCTGCACCCACCAGGCAACGCCGACCAGTAGCGCCGCCACCGCGATCGCCCCGGCCAAGCCCGGCAGCATGGCGCTGCCGACCGCGTCGAGGCGATAGTTGGAGCTCCACCAGACGCCGAGCGTCTCGATCGGCGAGACCGGGCCGTAGGTGTTGCTGCCGGCGACCTTGTTGAAGGCGCCGGCGAAGCCGAAGGGGCCGACCAGGGCCAGGACCGCGAGCCCGGCCAGGACGATCAGCGCCAGCAGCGTCAGCGGTCGCAGCAGGAAGCGCAGCAGCGCCTTCGGCCGCAGCGCCCGTCGCACCGCCGGCAGGGTCAGGCTCCAGAGGGCGGCGATCGCGACCGGCCAGGCGACGCCGGCGAAGCTGTAGGAGAAGAAGATGCCGCCGAGCAGCGCCAGTACCGGCAGCGCGAAGCGCAGTCGCCGCCGGAACCCCGTCGGCAACGACCCCGGCGCCAGGAGGAAGACGACGGTGCTGAGCACGAAGAGCGCCTCGGCGGTCTCCTTGAAGGCCGCCTGGGCGAAGTAGGAGGCGGCCAGGTAGGGCACCGCCACCAGCACCGCCGCCAGAGCCCGCCGCGCCGGTCGCATCTCGCCGAGGGCGCCGATCGCGGTCAACCCGGTGAGGACGCCGATCGCGACGATCTCGCCGATGAAGGCCTGCGCGAGGTTGATTCCCGGAACCACCGCGGTCGCCACCGCCAGCCCGTGCGGACCGAGCGGGTAGCCCGGCTCCGGCGTCGGGCCGAAGCCGCTGCGCAGCCACTCCGCCCAGGCGAGGTGGAGCCCGAGGTCGTTGTTGAAGCCGACGCCGAGCAGCCCCCAGTGGCCGCTGACCGCGAACGGAATCGCCAGCAGGAGAGCGATCGCGATCGCAACCGGTGCGCCGGCCCGCAGCACGCCCGCGACCTCGTAGCCGCGCTCGCGGAAGACGATGGCCGCCGCGACCGCGACCAGCGCGAGGAGGCCGAGGCTGGCGCCGGTGCCGTGCCCGGGCGCCCGCGCCAGCAAGCCGCTGACGGTGATGATCGCGCCGAACCCGACTCCCGGCTCCAGCCACGACCAAGCACGCCGGCCGGCCAGCGTCAGCAGCGCGCGGCCGACCAGCAGCGAGGCGCCACAGATCAGCGCCGCCGAGGCATAGGTCCCGATCATCAGGGCAGGCAACTTATGGCAGGCGGGCGCGCGATGCCACCCTCCAGGGCGCCGCGGGCGTCGCTACTTCTCGGCAGCCCGCTCGAGCACCTCGCGCAGACCGGGGCCGCGCAGCGGCTGCTCGTGCCCGGTTGCGACCACTTCGGGCTCCAGTGCCGCCAGTCGCCGCACCGACTCGCGCGCCTTCGGGTGATCCCAGGCCCAAGCGGGGTGCGGGACGCTGGCCTCGCCGTGCGGCAGCGGTTTGAGGTGGGCGGAATCGACCTGGTAGGCGACGTCGCTGACCAGCGCCACCCGGTCGCGCTCGCGCCAGAGTGCGATCAGCCCCGGCGCGTGCCCAGGCATGTGCAGGACCTCGAAACCGGCGACCTCCTCGCCCTCGGAGACCGTGCCGTCGATCTTCACGGCGCCGCCATCCCAGCGCGGCAGCAGCACCCGTTCGTAGAGCCACCGGATCGGCTTTACGGGCAGCTCCGAGAGGTGCCAGTACGGGGCCATGCAGGAGTCGCTTTCGGCGTCGGCGACCTCGTCGGGGTGACAGAGGATCGGCGCGCCCATAAAAGGAGCCGTGCCGCGGTGGTCGGCGTGAGCGTGGCCCAGCACCAACTGCTTGACGCCGCCGAGCTCGGCGGCCGCGGCCCGCGCCCGCTTGCGCATCGCCTTGGTGCCGGCGTCGAACTGGACGACGCCGTCGCCGTCCTCGATGAAATAGATGTTCATCGCCCCGCGGAAGTCCCCGCGCAGCAACCAGACCCCGTTGGCGACACGCTCCAGCCCCATGGCCCCACCATAGCCCGAGGCAAAGGTGCCCGGGAGCCGACCGGCCCCCGGGAAGCCTCTAGGGTTCGGCCGTGCCCTGGATCTGGAAAGCGGGGATGCTCGTGCTCGTGGTCTGCCTCGTTGCCTCGATGGCGATCGCGATCGTCCGCCTCAGCACCACCCCGACCGAAATCCTCGGTGATGGCTTTCGCGGCCTGCCGGCGGAATACCGGCGCTGAGCGGGCGCTCGCACCCGCTCGGGCGATCCCGTTTAGTATCAACGGCGTTCAGCGACCGAGCAGAGGGAGGCGGCGTGTTCACTCGAATCGTGGTTGGAACCGACGGCTCTGAGACCGCCGGGGAGGCAGTCCGCCAGTCAGTCGACTTGGCGAAGGCCCTCGGGGCCCAGCTCAACATCGTCAGCGCCTATGCGCCCGTGCCCGAGCGCCGCGTCAAAGGCGAGCAGAGCGCGGCTCCGCCCGACGTCCAGCACGAGATCGGCCCGCGCGAGGACGTCAACCTCGTTCTCGAGGCTGCCGCTGCCGAGGCGCGCAAAGCGGGGATCGAGGTCCAGACCCACCCGATCGAGGCCGACCCCGCCGACGCCATCCTCAACGTCGCCGAACAGGTCAAGGCCGATCTGATCGTGGTCGGCAACAAGGGGATGACCGGCGCTCGCCGCTACCTGATGGGCAGCGTGCCGAACAACGTCTCGCACCATGCTCCGTGTTCAGTGATCATCGTCCGCACCAGCTGAGGACACGGCACCGGCGCATCTCGGCGTCCTCGCTCGGTCATGTGCGGAGCACACTCCCTCACTCGTCCTTGACCTGCTTGGTCAGGTCGCCCGGATCACCGCGTTGATTCCGTAGCGGCGGCCGCGTCGATCAGGCCGGCGCCCTGTTGGGTCCGTTCCAGGCCGAGGCTGCGGGCGGTCTTGCGCAGGCGGCGGGTGACGGTGTCGACCCGGCCTTTCGGCTTCAGACCGGACTTGACGACGCCGCTGGCGAGGACCAAGGCGGTAACCCCGGAGACGTGCGCGGCCGCCATCGAGGTGCCGACGTAGGTGACGGGGATCCCGAAGAGGTTGGTGGTCCCGGGCCGCAGCGTCACCTGGTAGATCGGCCGTGCCGAGATCGAGGGACAGCCGGCGATCGGGATGCCGCCACCCGGCGCCAGCACGTCGATCTCCGCTCCGGCCAGCGAGTACTCGCCGAGACAGCCGCCCTCGGTGCTGCCGCCGACCGCGATCACTCGCGGCCCGGTGGCCGGCGGTGAGACGCAGGTCTCGGCGCCGAGGTTGCCGGCGGAGGCGATGACGACGATCCCTTTCGCGTAGGCCTCGCGCAGCGCTTCGTCGACCCCCGGCACCTTCTTGCCACAGCCGAAGTTGAAGCTCAAGTTGATCACCTGCGCCTGCTGGGCGATCGCGAAGCGGATTCCCTTGGCGATTCCGGCGGCATCGCCGCGTCCCTGTGAGTCGAGGACGCGGATCGGCATCAGCCGCGCGTTGAAGGCGATCCCGGTCAGTCCAACCTCGTTGTCGGTCTTCTCGGCGATCGTGCCGGCGACGTGGGTACCGTGCCCGTTCTCGTCCAGCGGCAGGCGGTCGTTATCGACGAAGTCGAACCCTTTGACGAACTGCCCCGGGCCGAAGTCGGGGCTGCGCAGGAAGGTGCTGCCCTGTTCGCGGTAGGCGACCCCGGTGTCGAGCACGGCGACCGTGATTCCCTTGCCACCGGGACGGCCGGCCGCCGCCAGGTTCTGCCAGGCGCCGATCGCGTCGATCCCGCCTGGAGAGGCAGGTATCCGCAAGCCCGGGGCTTCTTCCCAAGGCAGGAAGTTCCACTGTTTCAGCGTCCAGTCGCCGAAGCTGCTGGCTTCGGCGGCGCCGTCGATGCCGCCGGTGTCATTGGGGATCGTGAAGGGAGCGGGGGAGACCGCCGAGGCGGTGGCGATGAAGTTGGGGGCGGCGTACTCGACGGCTGCCCTGTCGCGCAGCCTCGCGGTCGTTTCCTGGACGTCGGCGTCGCGCGGGAGCTCCAGCGTCCGCGCCGAACGCTCGCCCTCGAACTTGACCACGACCTGCCGTGGCACGAAGCCGCGCGCCGGCTCCAGGCCGATCTCCGCCTGCGCGGGGGCAGCGGCCAAAAGCAGCGTCAGGGAGGCCACGATGGCGGCTATGCGGCGATGTCGTTTCATATGAAGGCCGGTGCTCGCCGAAATATGGCTACCGGGCGAGCCTCACTTGGCTAACACCGCGGCTCCGGCGAAGTTGTAGGGAGACATACTCCCGGATCGATGAGCGAGGTCGACGAAATGGCCGTCCACGAGCGGGCGATGGGGCTGGCGATCGAGCAGGCGCGCTTGGCCGAGTCCCACGGCGACGTCCCGATCGGCGCCGCGATCTTCGGCGACGGCGCGCTCCTCGCCGCCGCCGGCAACGAGCGCGAGCTGCGTCGCGACCCCACCGCCCACGCCGAGGTCCTCGCGATCCGCGCCGCCGCCGAGGCGCTCGGCGGCTGGCGCCTCCCGGGCACGACCCTCTACGTCACCCTCGAGCCCTGCGCGATGTGCGCCGGCGCGATCGTCCTCGCCCGCATACCCACCGTCGTCATCGCCACCGCCGACCCCAAGGCAGGCGCTGCCGGCTCCGTCCTCGACGTGTTGGCGGAGCCGGCCCTCAACCACCGCCCCGAAGTCATCGCCGGCGTTCGCGAAGCGGAGTGCGCCGACCTCCTGCGCGCCTTCTTCGCCGCCCGGCGCGCCTGACCGTAACCGCAGCGGAGAGGGAGGGATTCGAACCCTCGAGGCGGGTTAACCCCGCCCACGCGATTTCCAATCGCGCTCCTTAAGCCACTCGGACACCTCTCCGGGGTGCTGGACAAAGCCTAGAGAACCAAGAGCGAGCAGAAGCTCGTCCCTCTCAGCCGTGCAGCTCGTGGATCGCCGGCAGTCGAAAAACCTCCCGATCTCGGTCTGCTCGCCGGATTGCACCCGAACTGATCGGCGGGTTTCATCGCCAGAGTCGAGATCCGGTGGTAGGTTCGCGCGATGTCCCGTCCGCTACACGCCGATATTTCATTGCGCGGATGCCGCGGCTGGCTCTTGATCGGCGCCCTCGCGCTCCTCGCCGCGCTCGCCTTCGCCCCCCGTGCCGGGGCCGCGATCGTGATCGACGACGGCCCCGACCTGGTCACGACGCCGAACTACAAATGGAACTTCGGCGACTCCGCAGCCAACATCGAGCGGGTGGACACGGTCGAATGGCGGCGCGAAGCGAGCCTCGCCTTCGGCCCGAACGTCGCCAGTCAGGGCGGCGGCGGCTGCGGGGACCCCTCCAGCGAGTTCTGGGGCCAGTCTTACGGCAACGCCGACGGTCAGAGCCCCGGACCGGTGGTTGCCGGCAGTCGCGGGACCTGGGGGCCACGGGGAGAGCGCAGCGTCGAGATCAACTCGATCACGCCGCAAGCGTGCTCCGGTGACTCGCCTCCCGTCCCGGTACGCACCCGCTACTCGTTCTTCGACGGCGGAGCGGCAGCCAATACGGTCCGGGTCGAGCGCCGCTGGACCTTCGCCGCGAACCAGACCCACTCCGCCGTCTTGGCGCAGGGGATGCGCGCCTACGTGCCGCGGCTGCCGGGCGGCACCTACAACCAGGTCGTCTTCCCCAAGGCGGACAGCAGTGGCCTCAACACGCTGGGCACCAGCCTCGCGGTCCAGACCGACTGGAACGACACCTGGGTGGCGCTCAACTCTTCGGGCACGAACGCCGGCCTGCTGATTCTTCGCGACCCCGCCAGCATCGCCGCCAACCCCGCCAGTGTGGTCACCGACAGCGACGGCTTCTCGGGCTCCAATAACTCGGGCGTCTCGCTCGATCGACCCGCTCTCACCAACTGGGTGCTGCCGGTGACCGAGGTCGAGTACCTCTGCTTCTACGACGCGACCTCGTGGCCGGTCGCCGAACGCTCAGCGACCCGGTTGCCCGACGGCTGCAAAGCCGCCTCGCCACCGATCAACGTCGGCGCGCCGATGGCCTCGGCCGGCGCCGGCAACCCGCGCCAAGGCGAAGCCTTCACGGCCAACCCCGGTAGCTGGGACAACGCCACCGGCGCCTTCGACTTCCAGTGGCTGCGCTGCGAGCCAGACGGCGAGACCTGCACCGCGATCCCCGGTGCGACCGGCACCTCCTACACCGCCGCCGCGGCCGACCTCGGCAAGGCGCTGGTGGTGAGGGTGACCGCGACCTCTTCCAACGGCGAAACCGACGTTGCCCTCAGCAGCGTCGCCGGCTCGATCAGCGGCCACGTCTACGAAGGCAAAGCCGAAGCCGCGAAAGCGGCCAAAGGCGCCCCGGTCCAGGTCTGCAAGCTCAAAGGCAGCCCCTGCCGCGCGACCACGACCGACGGCAGCGGCTTCTACAAACTCCAGGTCCCCGTCGCCGGCGACTATCGCGTCACCGCCTTCCCGCCGGCCGGCTCCAACGCGGCCTCGAAAACCCGCGAAACGATCAGCCGTACCAAGGCCGAAACCGAGAAGACCAACCAGGACGTCGTCCTGCCGCTGCCAAAACCACCGCCCCCGACGACCAAATTCACCGGTGCCGGCGCCAAGGGAACGACTGGCGAAGGGGTCCCGATAGTGCACTGGCAGGAACCGTTCGCGGTCCGCCATCAGGCCAACTGCAACGCCGAAGCCGAAGCGCGGATCGAATTCGCCAACGGCCAGACCCTGCGGATCCCGCCCAACGGCGCCCCCGAAGCCAGCGCCACTCCGGGTAAGTGCATCTTCGTCTTCTCGGTGGTTCCGCTGTTCCCCAACCACGGCGCCGCGCGGATGCGGATCCTCGCTCCGCCGCCGCGCGACCCGGTGCAAAAAGAAAAAGAAGAGGAAGAACAGGAAGAAGAAGAAGACGAGGAAGAAGAAGACGAAGAAGAAGAACAGGAAGAAGACGAAGAACCCGAAGAAGAAGAAGAAACCCCGCCCGAAGAAGAAGAAGACGAAGAAGAAGAAGAAGACGAAGAACAGGAAGAAGAAGAAACCGAAGAAGACGAAGAAACCGAAGAAGACGAAGAACCGATCTTCCCGATCTACATCGACCCCAGCGGCTTCGTCCGCACCGTTGACGGCGCCCCGCTGCCCGGCGCGACCGTGACCCTGCTGCGCTCGGATCTCAGCGCCGGTCCCTTCACCGTCGTCCCCGACGGATCCGCCGTGATGTCGCCGATGAACCGGCGCAACCCCGACAGCAGCGAAGCCAGTGGGCACTTTGGCTGGGACGTGATCGCCGGCTTCTACAAGGTCCAGGTGGTCAAGGCCGGTTGCCATGCCCCCGGCCAGCCCGGCCAGGGCCAAGTCGAGACCGCGGTGATGACGATCCCGCCACCGGTCACCAATCTCGACATCCGCCTCCAGTGCCCGAGCCCGTCTTCGCCGCCGCCCCCACCGCCGCCACCGTCGCTGCGGATGACGCTGAAGCTGCTTGCCAACGCCGGCACCGTCAAGGTCGCCAAGAGCGGCGCCTTCACGATCAAGGCCGCTGCGCTCAGCTGCCCGGCCGCCAGCGCCCAGTCCTGCTCAGTCGACGTCGCCGTCAGCGCCAGCCTCCCGAAGCCGAAAGGCAAAGGCAAAGCGAAGCTGAAGCTGGGCGGCTCGACCCTCGAGGTCGCCCCCGGCAAGACGGCGGGCCTCGCCGGCAGGCTTTCCAAGGCTGGCCTGGGCAAGCTCGCCAAGCTCGGCCAGATCAAGGCCGTGGTCGCTCTCGTCGGCAAGGTGCCCGGCGGCGAGACCAGCCGCGGCCAGGTCGCCGCGAAGCTGGTCCCGAAGAAACGCTGAGCCTCTGCTGCTGAACGGAGGGGGTGGGATTCGAACCCACGAGCGCCTTGCGACGCCAACAGTTTTCGAGACTGCCCCGTTCAACCGCTCCGGCACCCCTCCGGGACAGCTCGATTCTAGGCAGAGGCGCGCGGCGAGGTCGCCCAGACGGCGACGGGCGGCGGAACCAACAGCAGCGCCAGGCTGGCGATCTCGGCGATCGCGTCGCCGGTGGAGAAGTTGTCGAGGTGGCCGGCGTGGAAGAGCAGGTGGATGCCGGCGCTGAGCAGCCAGGCAACGGAGACGGCCTGGACCAGGGTGCGGTCGAGGGTGACGGCCGCCCAGGCGAGGAGAACCGAGAAGCCGAGGTAGAGGCCACCGACGTCGGTCACCAGGTGCTCGTTGTAGGGCGGCAGCAGCTCGACCCAGCTGGCGAGAAACGGGAAGTCGGCGTAGAAGGTGTGGGGGACGATGGTTGCGGTCAGCCCGATCGACAGGGCGGCGACCAGCAGGAAAACCAGCGCCGCCCGGGCGGCCTGCGGCGACCTCATCGGCCGGACTCTAGCCGCAGCCGCTCAACCTGCCTCGAGGGCGAGCTCCTCGTTGGCCGCCTCGTGCCCCTCGTAAGGGAGGACGGCGAAGTACATCAGCGATGGCAGCAGCTCCTCGAGCTTGTCGTATTCCCCCCGGCACAGCCGCGAGTAGAGCAGCGCTTCGACGCCGCCGACGACCCCGGAGGCGGTCACCGCGGAGCATTCGGCGTTGGCGGGGAGCCGTTTTCGGACTTCGACGTCGAGGCACTGGGCGAAGTGCTCGAGCAGCTGCACGCGGCGCAGCACCACCTCGGAGCTGGCCGCACGGGCCTCGACGATCAGCGTCCTCGCCGTCGCCGGCTCGGCGCTCGCGAACTCGATCAGCGCTGCGAGGCTGAAGCGGAGGCGATCGCGCCAGCTGTCGCCGCCTCGCTGCGCTGCGGAGTCGACCTTGTTCCGAAGACGCGCCGCGCTGATGTCGAAGGCGGCAAGGAAGCAGACCTCTTTGTTGGAGAAGTGCTCGTAGAAGGTTGGCCTGGAGACGCCGGCGCGGTCGATCACGTCCTGCACGTGCGCTTCCCGGTAGCCGAGTTCGGAGGCGGCCATCAGCATCGCCCCCACCAGGCGCTCGCGCTGCACGGCCTTGACGAGATCGGGAGGAAGTTTGCGGACGCCGGTGGGGAACCTGCCCTCGCGGTTGGCAAGCAGTTCGATCGCGGCCGCGACTTGATCTGAGGGCCAGTCGTCGCCGATGGCCGCCACGACGATCTCCTGGCTCAACTGGATGCGATCGAAGGGCACCTAGAAACTTCCTGGTTCCTAAAAAGGACTTCCAAAGTTTCGCCAAGGTACCAGAAGGGATGTTGGGCCGGGCGTCGATCGGGGTACCGCGTTTACTCCTGTCCCCATGCTCCCGGCCGACCCCGGGAGGCCAAGATGAAGCCGCCTCGGCCCGAGCTTCCACGAGATCCCATCGCAGTCCAAAAGCAGCGTCGCATGGTTCATGCGATCGCTGAACTCAGCGCTGAGCAGGGCTACGAGGCGACCAAGATCGCCGCCATCGTCAGCCGGGCGGGGGTCGCCCGCAAAACGCTCTACGACAACTTCGGCGGCAAGGAGGACCTCTTCCTCTGCGCCTTCGCCTTCTATTTCGAAGAGGCGCTGGCGGCGGTCGAAGCAGCCTGTGAGCAAGCCGGTGGCAGCTGGCGGCAGCGGATCGAATCCGGGCTGGCGGCACTACTGGACTTCGTTGCCGAGCAACCGGCCGCCGCGCGCATGTGCCTGGTCGAGGCGCTTGCCGCCACTCCGACGGCAGCGGCCAGCTATGAGGCCGCTCTCGACGCATTCGTGCGATTGCTGAAGACCAACGCGCCGTCGCGCGAGCGGCTGCCGGCGACGATCGAGGAGTCGCTGGTCGGCGGCGTCGCCTGGATCCTCCATCAGCGCATCCGCGCCGGGGGACCAGCGGAGACAGCCGAGTTACTGCCGGAGCTCTCGCGTTTCGTACTATCACCGTACTGCGGTGTAACCGAACCGAAGTAGGTAACCGCGCCGCGAAAGTAACAGTACGGTGGCAGACTTCACCCCCGAGATGGAGCGACTACCTCGAGGACGCCACGGCCTTTCCCCTGAATTCGTCGCTCAGAACCAGCGGGAAAGACTGATCAACGGACTCACCGAAGTTCTCTACGAAGTCGGCTACCAGAAAACCACTGTTTCCTTGATCGGTCAGCGGGCGGCCGTGTCCAAGAGTGACTTTTACAAGCACTTCGAGACCAAGGACGAGTGCTTCTACGCCGCCTACGAGTCGGCGGTCGAGCGGATCCGTGAGCGCGTCCTCGCCGCCTGCGCTGCCCACGACACCGCCGACTGGCCGCCGCGGGTGCGCGCCGGGATCGCTTCGATGATCGAGCTTCTGGCCAACGACCCGCCATTGGCCGGGATCACCCTGGTCGAGGGCCTGCGGGCCGGCCGCGGCGTCTACGACCGCTACCAGGCCGCGGTCGAGAGCTTCGTCCCCTATCTGCGCGAGGGCGCCCCGCCGGCGCCCGCCGGCGGCGAGGTGCCGTTGGCGACCGACGAGGCGGTCGTCGGCGGCATCGCTTCGCTGCTCGGCCGGCGCATCCTCGCCGGCGAGATCGAGCGCCTCGACGAGCTCACCCCGGCGGTGCTCGAATTCGCTTTGACGCCCTACCTCGGCACGGCCGAGGCGCGGCGAATAATCTCTGCTGGATGACCGAGGCGCAAAGCGCTGGTGTGTTCCCCTCACAGGCGCTCGCCGCGGCGATCGAGAGTGAGTGGGTCAGCTCCGGCGATTACCGGATCCGGCCGGAGGCGATCCAGCCGGCCAGCATCGACCTGCGGCTGGGCGACGTCGCCTGGGCCCTGCGCTGCTCCTTCCTCCCGGACGTCGACTCGACCGTCGAGGAGAAGATGGAGGACCTCGCCTTCCAGCGGATCGACCTCCGTGACGGCGCCGTCTTGGAGCGCGACCGACCTTACCTGGTGCCCCTGATCGAGGAGCTGGCGCTCCCCGACGACGTCCGCGCCAAGGCCAATCCGAAGAGCTCGACCGGCCGCCTCGACGTGTTCACCCGGGTTATCACCGACCGCCACCACCGCTTCGACGACGTCCGCGCCGGCTACCGCGGCAAGCTCTATCTGGAGGTCGTCCCGCGCTCCTTCGCGATCCAGGTCAAGACCGGGCTCTCGCTCAACCAGCTTCGCCTGGCCCGCGGCGACGTCCGCCTCGGCGACGCCCAGATCCGCGATCTGCAGGGCGAGACACCACTCGTCTACCTGGGCGCCGACCCCGTCGCTCAGCACGAGCTGGCGCTGGCCGACGGTCTCTTCCTCAGCCTCGACCTCTCCGGTCCCGCCGACCGCACCGTCGGCTACCGGGCGAAGAAGAACAGCCTCCCGGTCGACCTCTCGAAGATCCGCGCCTACCGCTGGAGCGACTACTGGGACCCGGTCTACCCCGAGCCGGGCGGACGCATAGTGCTCGAGCCGGAGATCTTCTATTTGCTGCTCTCCGAGGAGGGGGTCAGCATCCCGCCGCAGATCGCCGCCGAGATGATGGCCTACGACCCGACTGCCGGTGAGCTGCGCACCCACTATGCCGGCTTCTTCGACCCCGGCTTCGGCTACGACCCGGCGGGCGGCCGTCCCGGCAGCCGCGCCGCACTGGAGGTCCGCGCCCGCGACGTCTCCTTCATGGTCGAGCACCGCCAGCCGGTCTGCAAGCTCGCGCTGGAGTGGATGGAGGCGCCGGCCGAGCGCCTCTACGGCAGCGGCCTCGGCTCCAATTACCAGGGCCAGGTGACGATGCTCAGCAAGCACTTCGAGGAGCAGACCGCGGGCGCTCCCGTGCCCGGCGCCTAGGCGAGGACACCCGACCAGGCTCGTCCAGTTTGCCTCGGTTGCGGTCCCCCCGTAAGGTGTTCGCATGGGCGCGGCAGAGAACAAGGCGACAATCGAGCGGCTCTACGCCGCCTTCGCCAAATGCAACGGCAGCGCGATGACCGCCTGCTACGCCCCCGACGCCCATTTCCGCGACCCCGCCTTCGGCGATCTCGAGGGTGAGGACGTCGGCGCCATGTGGCGGATGCTGACCGGCCGCGCCAAAGACCTGAAGATCGAGCTGCAAGAGGACGAGGCGGGGGAGCAGACCGGCAGCGCCCACTGGATCGCCCGCTACACCTTCTCCACCGGTCGCCCGGTCGTCAACGATGTCCGAGCCAGCTTCCGCTTCGACGCGGCCGGGTTGATCGTCGACCACGTCGATGAGTTCGACTTCCACAGCTGGGCCAAGCAGGCGCTCGGCCCCAGCGGCCACCTTGTCGCCCTGCTGCCGCCGCTGCGCAAGAAGGCGCGCGCCAAAGCCCTCGAGCAGCTCAGCGCCTACAAGCGCGACGAGACCGGCTCCAGCCTCTAGACGCTCCGCGCTTCCGGCCTTGACCACGCCTCAGGGTGGTCGATGCGCGCCGCGCCGTCCGAGCATCATGCGAACGTATGTTCGTATGAGGTGGGACGAACAGAGAGTCGAGAACGACCTGCGGCTGCCGGGCGTCGGCGACGGCGCGGTCGTCCGCACCTTCGACGCGCCGGAGGCGATGGGGATCAACTTCCACGAGGTCCGCTCCCGCTCCGCGCTCAACCACGTACCCGGCGGCCGCTACGGATTCAGCTGGACGATCAACCCTTACAGGGGCTGCAGCCATGCCTGCAAATATTGCTTTGCCCGCCGCACCCACACCTACCTGGACATGGACGCCGGCCGCGACTTCGAGCGCGAGATCGTGGTCAAGGTGAACGTGCCGGAGCTGTTGCGGGCGGAGCTGGCGCGGCCGACTTGGGAGAGGGAGCTGGTGGCGCTGGGGACGAACACCGATCCCTACCAGTGGGTCGAGAGCCGCTACCGGATGATGCCGGAGATCCTCGAGGCACTGGAGGCGGCGCGGACGCCGGTCTCGGTCCTGACCAAGTCGCCGCTGGCGATGCGGGACATCGAGATCTACGAGCGGATGGCGAGGACGCTGCCGATCTCGGTCAACCTCTCGGTCCCGACCCTCGACGAGGACGCCTGGCGGGCGACCGAGCCGCACACGCCGAGCCCGGCGGCGCGGCTCGACGCGGTGGAAGAGCTGCGGCGGCGGGGGATCGACTCCGGCGTCCTGATCGCGCCGCTGATGCCGGGCATCAACGACGACCCCGACCAGGTGCGCCCGATCGTCGAACGCGCCCGCAAGGCCGGCGCGACCTTCCTCGGCGGCGTCGCTCTCCACCTCCGCGACGAGGTCAAGGACGTCTTTTTCGCCTGGCTGGAGGAGAAACGCCCCGACCTGCTGCCCCGCTACGAGGCCCTTTACGGCGGCCGAGCCTACATGCTCCCGGCCCAGCGAAAACACGCCACCCGCGCCCTCCGCCCCTGGGGCCGCGCCCGCCTCAAGCGAGCCCTAGTCGACCGCTCCGATGCGCCAGCAGGAACCTCGTCTGGAAGAGACGGTGTGCCGGGGGGTGACTCGGGGGGAGGTGCCGAGAACGAACCCTTCGCCCGCAGGCGCCTCCCCCCGAGGCAGGACCCGCCGGCCCAGCGCCCTCTCTTCTAGTCCCCTTCGTCCAACTGCTCGAACAGACACTCCCTGGGCTCTTTGTCTTCCCTGAATGAGCGGAACCGCGCCCCGTGCCGAATCCGTCCCGAGGCGGCGTGGTCGTAGCCGACCTCGATCACCAGCTCCGGCCGCAGCGCGACCCACTCGAGGTCGCGGCCGCCGGTCCAGCGGCTGGGCTCGGCGCTGCCGCTCTCGCCCGTCTCCAGGGGTGCCAGCATCGCCCGCATGCTGCGTTTGGTGGCGGCGCTGAAGCCGGAGATGTGGCCGACGCTGCGCAGGTCCTCGCAGTCATAGAGGCCGAGGATCAGCGAGCCGACGGTGCCCTCCTCTTTGCCGGGGCGCCAGCCCATCACCACGCAGTCGATCGTGCGCTCGCGCTTGACCTTGGCGAAGCCTTTGCGTTTACCGGGCAGGTAGGGGGCGTCGAGCTGCTTGGCCATCACGCCCTCGATGCTGCGCAGCCAGGCCTCGGCTTGGTCGGCGTCGGCGGTCAGCGGCGTCAGCTCGATCCCGGCCTCGGCGGCGATCCGCTCCAGCCGTGCCCGCCGCTCCGACAGCGGCGTCTCCAGCAGGGCCTCGTCGCCCTCGGCCAGCAGGTCGAAGCCGACGAAGACGGCCGGAATCTCCGCCGCCAGCCGCTCGATCCGCGACTGCGCCGGGTGGATCCGTTCCTGCAGCGAGTCGAATTCGACGTTGCCCTCGGCGTCGCGAATCACCAGCTCGCCGTCGAGCACCCAGTGCCCCGGGGCGAAGCTCAGCTCCGGGAAGTAGCGGGCCAGTTCTTTGCCCCCGCGCGACTGGATGTAGGTCTCGGCGCCGTCGACGAAGACGATCGCGCGGAAGCCGTCGAGCTTGGGCTCATAGGCCCACTCCTCGCCGACCGGCAGCTCTTTGCGGGTCGCCGCCAGCTGTGGCTTGATCGGGGGTGCGAGCGGCAGGCCCATGACCCCAGCCTAACCTCGACGCCGAGTTGCCGGTTCTTCTCGCTATCCGAAAATAACCGGCAACTCGGGAGTCAGGTGGCGGCGCCTTCGCGCCGGGCCCGGCTCACGCGGGGGTCGGGCACCGGTACCGCCGCCAGCAGTTTCTTCGTGTAGGGATCGCTGGGGTGCTCGCAGACCTGGTCTGCCGTGCCCTCCTCGACGATCCTGCCGTTGTGCATGACCGCGATCCGGTCGGAGATGTGGCGGACGACGCCGATGTCATGGGCGACGAAGACGTAGGTGAGCCCGAACTCGTCCTGGAGGTCGTCGAGCAGGTTGACGATCTGCGCCTGGATCGAGACGTCGAGGGCGGAGACGGGCTCGTCGGCGAAGATCAGCTTCGGCGCCAGCGCCAGCGCCCGCGCGATCCCGATCCGCTGCCGCTGGCCGCCGGAGAACTCGTGCGGGAAGCGGTTGTAATGCTCGGGCGAGAGCCCGACCCGGTCGAGCAGCTCCTGTACCCGCCGTTTGAGGTCGCTGCCGGAGGCGACGTCCTGGCGCTTGAGCGGATCGCCGACGATCTGCCCGATCCGTTTGCGCGGGTTCAGCGAGGCGTAGGGGTCCTGGAAGATCATCTGCATCTGCCGCCGCAGCGGCCGCATCTGCCGGCGCCCGAGCCCAGCGATCTCCTCGCCTTCGAACTTGACCGAGCCCGAGGTCGGCGCGACCAGGTTGAGAACGGTGCGGCAGGCGGTCGACTTGCCGCTGCCGGACTCTCCCACCAGGCCCAGCGTCTGCCCGGCCTCGACCCTGAAGCTGATCCCGTCGACCGCTCGCACCTGGTCGACTTCGCGGTCGATCAGGATGCCGCGCTTGATCGGGAAGTGCTTGACGAGGTCGGTGACCTCCAGCAGTGGCTGGCCGCTCATGCCGACGGAGCCTCCAGACCGATCTGGCCGGCGACCTGGCGCTTGCCCTTCTTCTCCTCGGGGCTGAGCCAGCAGCGGTCGCAGTGGCCGGCCTGCTCGGGCAGACGCGCCTCCAGCGGCGGCAGCACCGCGCAGGCGCCGAACTCGTGCGGGCAGCGCGGCCGGAAGGAGCAGCCCTCGGGCAGCGCCAGCAGCGACGGCGGCGCACCGCTGATCTGCGGCAGCCGCTGCGGCCGCGGTTTGTCGAGCCGGGTCAGCGACCCGAGCAGGCCCCAGGTGTAGGGGTGCTGGGGATCGAAGAAGATCTCGTCCAGCGTGCCCTGCTCCACGACCCGCCCCGCGTACATGACCAGCACCCGGTCGGCGATTTCGGCGACGACGCCGAGGTCGTGAGTGATCAGGATCGTCGCCAGGTTGCGTTTGCGGTTGAGCTCGCGCAGCAGCTCGAGGATCTGCGCCTGGATCGTGACGTCGAGCGCGGTGGTTGGCTCGTCGGCGATCAGCAGGTCCGGTTCGAGCGCCAGCGCCATCGCGATCATCGCCCGCTGGCGCATGCCGCCGGAGAACTCATGCGGGTAGTCGTCGACCCGGCTCGCAGCGTCGGGGATCCCGACCGCTTCGAAGAGCTCGACCGCCCGCGCCCGCGCCTCCTGTTTGGAGACGTCGCCGCGATGGGCGCGGATCGCCTCGCCGATCTGGGCGCCGAGCCGGTAGACCGGGTTGAACGAGGTCATCGGATCCTGAAAGACCATCGCCACGCGATCGCCGCGCAGCCGCCGCAGGGTCGCGTCGGAGACTTCGACCAGGTCCTCGCCCTCGAACTTCGCCGTCCCCTCGATGCGGGCGTTCTTGGACCGGGTTAGGCCCATGATCGTCTGCGCGGTAACGCTCTTGCCCGAGCCCGACTCGCCGACGATCGCCAGCACTTCGCCCGGGCTGACCTCGAAGCTGACGTCGTCGACCGCCTGCACCAGCCCGCCTTCGGTGGCGAATCCGACCCGCAGGTGCTCGACGCTGAGCAGCGGCGCCGGGCTCATGCGCTGGCGGTCTCCCCGAGCCGCACGCGGGGGTCGAGGTAGGCGTAGAAGATGTCCACCAGGGTGTTGATGAAGACGACGAAGAAGGCGCCGTAGAGGGCGACGCCGATGATCGGCGGCAGTTCGGTCTTGAACGCTGCTTCCGCCGCGTAGTTGCCGATCCCGTCGAGTGAGAAGAGAACTTCGGTGATGATCGCGGTGCCGGCGATGGTGGCGCCGAAGTCGAGCCCGAAGAGGGTGACGATCGGGATCAGCGAGTTGCGCAGCACGTGCTTGGTCATCACCTGTCGCTCGCTCAGCCCCTTGGCCCGCGCCGTGCGCACGTAGTCCTCGTTCATCACGTCGAGCATGTTCGAGCGCAGGACGCGGCTGTAGAACCCGATCGAGAGGATCGCCAGCGTGAACCAGGGCAGGATCAGGTGCTTGACCCATTCCCACGGGTCATCGGTCAGCGGCACGTACTGGGCGTTGGGAAAGATTTCCAGCTTGTAGGTGAGGAAGTAGAGGAGCACCGGCGCGATCAGGAAGACCGGGATCGAGATGCCGGCGATCGCCACCACGGTCAGCCCGCGGTCGAGCCAGCCGCCGGCCCGGATCGCCGAGTAGTAGCCGAGCAGCAGGCCGAAGAAGAGCCAGATGATCGCGGCTCCGATGCTGAGCGAGAGCGTCGCCGGGATCCGTTCGACGATCTGTTCCTGGACGTTGATCCGCGGTTTGTACGAGGTGAGGTCGCCGGTGAAGACCTTCTCCATCATGTTCAGGTACTGCTTGGGCAGCGATTCGTCGAAGCCCCATTCCTCTTCGATGTTCTTGACCAGGCCGGGCGTCGCGTTCTTGCCGGCCAGCTGCTGGGCCGGGTTGGACTCGGGGAGGACGGTGGTGATGATGAAGACCAGGATCGAGACCGCGAAGAGAACCGCGACCATCCCGACCAGGCGCCTGACGATGAAGCGGGCCACTAGACGGAGGCCCCCTTCGGCTCGACCATTCCGGTGTGAGCCTCGAGCCGCACCTTCGAGCGCGGGTCGAGCGCGTCGCGGAGACCGTCGCCGATGATGTTCAGCGAGAGCACCGTCAGCATGATCATGAAGCCGGGGATGATCGCCAGCAGCGGCTGCGTGTTGAGCAGGTCGACCCCGACGGTGATCATCGTCCCCCAGGAGGAGTTGGGCGGCTGAACGCCGGCGCCGAGGAATGAGAGCGCCGCCTCGAACAGCATGTTGTTGGCGATCGTCAGGGTGAAGAAGACGATCACCGTCGAGGCGAGGTTGGGGAGGATCTCGCTGAACATCACCCGCAGCGGGCTGGCGCCCTGGGCGATCGCCGCTTCGACGAACTCTTTTTCGCTGAGGGCGAGCACTTCGCCGCGGATCGGCCGCGCGATGTACGGCACGGTGAAGACGCTGATGATGAAGATCGGGATCCAGAGCGAGCCGCCGGGGATCACCAATGGCCCCAGCTTGAGGCCGCCGAGCGATAACGCCACCCCGGTCGTGATCCCGATCAGCAGTACCGGCAGCGACCAGAGCACGTCGAGGCTGCGGGCGATCACGGTGTCGACCCAGCCCCGGAAGTAGCCGGCGAGCAACCCGAGGATGATCGCCAGGGTGGTGGTGATGATCGCCGAGCCGAACCCGACCAGTAGCGAGGTGCGGCCGCCGTACATCAGCCGCACCATCTCGTCGCGGCCGAGGCGGCTGTCGGCGCCGAGGAAGAACTTGCCGTCGGCGCCGAACCACTGCGGCCCGATCGGCTTGCCTTCGACGCTGACGACGTCCTTCTTCTCACCGTCGACGGTGATCTTTTCCAGCGTGTGCTGTTTGTTCGGGCCGGTGTGGGCGACGTTGTCGGCCCACAGCGGCGCCGCCAGCACGAAGAGGACGATCAGGATGAAGACGCCGAGGAAGGCGACGGCGACGCGGTTGCGGAGGAAGCGCCGCAGGGCGAGCGCCCACGGCCCCCGGTCGGCGGACCCGCGCCCCGAGCCGGAGTCCCCGCCGGGAACTCCGGCGGGGACCACCGCGGGCTGGGGGTCGGTCGACACGAGCCTTCCTTCTGCGCCCGCGCCCCTTACTTGAATTCGAAGCTGGACAGGTAGTGCCCGAACGTCGGGTTGAAGATGACCTTGTCGAGGTCGATCGCGTCGGAGACGAAGGTCGACAGGGTGCGGGTGCCGTAGGGGGCCCATGGCGCCTGTTCCATGTACTCCTTGTCGAGTTCTTTGTAGGCCTCTTCCTGATCGGGTCCAAGCTGTTCTTCACCGAGGTCGGTGATTTTTTTGTTCAGCGCCGGGTCGTCGATCTTGGCGAAGTTGCCGTTGTTGGTCGGCAGGATGCTTTCCCCGGCCAGGAGAGGCTGGAAGAAGTCGTTCGGGTGCGGGTAGTCCTGGAACCAGTCCGACCAGCCGGCGTCGAGGTTCGGCGTCGTCGCGTTGCCGATCACCGTGAAGTAGTTGTCGGCGTTGAGGATTTTCAGCTTCGTGTTGAAGCCGAGCTGCTGGAGGACGTCGTTGAGGTATTCGCCCGCTTCGTTGTTCGGCGATTCGGTGTCGGTCCAGACGGTGATGTCCATGTCCGACGGGTTCGCTTCTTTGATCATCGCTTTGGCTTTGGCCAGGTCGTACGGGTAGAGGTCGAACTGTTCGTAGCCCGGCATTCCCGGCGGCAGGATCTGGTGGGTGCCGACGATCTGGCCGGCGTAGATCCGTTCCAGCGCCGCCGAGTTGATCGCATAGTTGACCGCCTGGCGGACCTTCACGTCTTTGAAGGTGGGCGACTCGTTGTTGAACCAGAAGTAGTAGGTGCTGATCGTCGGCTCGACGCGGAACTGGGTGCCTTCGAATTTGTCTTTGACTTCCGCGTAGCGCGAGGACGGCGGCGGGTTCTGCATCCAGTCGTAGGTGCCCTGTTCGATGTCGTCGACCTGCGACTGCGGGTTGCGGATCACCGTCACCTTGGCGGAGTCGACGCTGCCGGCCGGCAGTTCCGGCATCGCCGGTCCGTTGACTTTCGCCCACTGCGGATTGCGCTCGTATTCCCAGCCTTTGCCCGGCTGCGATTTGGTGATCATGTAGGGCCCGGTGCCGGGGGGCGGGTTGGCCGACTGGTCTTCGATCGGCGTGTCCTGTGGCAGCAACGCCACGAACATCAGGCCGAGCTCGTTGGTGAGGGTTCCGCTCGGGTTTTCGATGTCGATCGTGATCTGGCCGGTTTTGTCGTCGGCTTCGATCCCGGAGATGCTTTTCGCCTTGCCTTCGGCGTAGTCTGCCGCGCCGACGATCTTCAGGTAGAAGGGCGAGCCGCCGGAGTTGAGTTTGATCATCCGTTCGACCGAGAACGGGAAGTCGGAGGCTTTGACGGCGCTGCCGTCGGAGTATTTGAGGCCGGGGCGGAGTACGAGCGTGTAGGTCTTGCCGCCGTTGCTGATTTTCGGCAGTTCTTTGGCCAGCCCCGGGATCACTTCAGAGCCTTCCTCGCCGTTGGCGTGCTTATAGGTCAGCAGCGGGGTGTAGACCTCGGCCATCGCCGACCAGCCTTCCGCCGTGTAGGAGAGGGCCGGGTCCATGTAATCGGGGAAGGACGCGTAGGTCGCATTCAGGGTGCCACCGGATTCACCGTTGCCACTCCCACCGCTGCTGCCGCTGCTGTCGTCTCCACCCCCGCAAGCCACCAATCCAAGCGATGCGAACAATGCAGTTCCCAGCACTGCAAAAAGGACGAAGAGCTTCTTCACAGCTGGACCTCCCGGTCTCTCTGGATTGGCGAGCCTCCTGGAATCAACTCCAGCACAACGTCGTTACCCCCGTCAAGCTGATGTGAATCAATCGTCTCAACTGGTGTGGACCAGTTGCGACCAAGGGCCGGGACTGCCAGAAGGACGATCGCGAATACCCCCAGCCCGGCAACCAGGAACGCGGCTCGGGGGCTGACCAGGGCGGCGATCAAGCCGCCGAGCGCGAAGCCGACGCCGGGGGTCGCCGCACCGATCGACTCCAGCACGCTCATCACCCGCGCCTGCATGCCCGGAACCGTCAGCTCCTGGACGGCGCTGACCGCGGTCACCCACTGGACGCCGTTGCCGGTGCCGCCGAGCACGGAGGCGACACAGGCCAGCGCCAGGGTCGGCGCGACGGCCAGCCCGAGGTAGCCGGCGCCGACCGCGAGCGTGCTGAAGAGGAGCAGCAGGGCGAGCGAGGCTTTGCGCACGGCGGCGAAGACGACGCTGCCGATCACCATCCCGGCCCCCCAGGCCGCCAGCATCAGGCCGTAGCCGGCGTCGCCGGCGCCGAGCGTCTCCTTGGCGTAGATCACCTCGACCGGGATCACCGCCGCGAAGAAGACGAAGGCAGCTCCCTGCGCGAGCAGCAGGTTGCGCAGGGTGCGCTTTTCGCGGATGTAGGCAATCCCCGCCCGCACGCGCTCGCGCAGGTGGCCCGGCTCGGGCTCGGCCCGCGGCATCTCGCCGGCGGTGAAGAGGATCCAGGCGATCGCATAGAAGGAGAGCGCGTCGAGCAGCAGCGCGGTCGGCACCCCGAAGCCGGCGACGATCAGGCCGGCGAAGGCGGGCCCGAGCGCGGCGCCGCCGGTGAAGGCGACGTTGAGGATCGCGTTGCCGGCGCGCAGCTCGCCGGAGGGCTCGAGCAGGGAGGCGGCGACGGCCCGGGTGAGCGAGCGGGCGGCGAGCATCAGGGCGCCGTCGATCGCGGCGAGGACGATGACGCCGGCCAGCGAGAAGTTCAGCGCCAGCAGGGCGAGGCCGCCGAAGACCGCCGCCTCGGCGCAGTAGAGGACCGGCAGCGCGTAGCGGGGGGAGGGGATCTCGACCCGGGCGACCAGGATCGGGGCCAGGATCGCCGGCAGGAATCCCGTCCCGATGAACAGGGCCGCCGTCGCCAGCGCGCTCCCGGTTTCGTCGTAGACCAGCACCGAGAGCGCGATCAGACCCATCCAATCGCCGAGCTCGTTGATCGCGTAAGTCGCGGCCAGGCGCCGAAAAAGGGGTCTGCGCAGGGGCGCGCTGAGTCCTGAATTAGGCATGGCTGGCTCTATGTCCTAATCGATATCTGCACAAGATTTCCTGCAGATGCACAAGATTCCGGAAAGTTGTGCTACAAATCCACCCAGGAAATGCATGAGTTTCGAAGGACCACGCACAGGTCTAAGGGCTTCAAATCCATACGAAGGGAGCAGGCAAAATGGGTTTCCGTCGCTAATTTGACTTGAAGAGCGAAGCTTCAAAAGCTTCGCCAGGCAGTTTCGAAGGGCGTCCGCAAGGGCGCCTTTCGCGCGTTCTGGGGTCTGTGGGGGCTCTGCAAGATCGCTTTCCCCCTGGAATATCTGCCGATTTGTTGCCATTCGGAGTACATGTCGGCGCTAACGTCTTCTTACCAGTCCATTTAGCGAGCGATTTCTGCCAAACGCAGGGAACGCTCGCTGGTCGGGGAATCCGGAGCCAATCCGGTTTCTCGACCTATTTGCCGATAGCCAAGACATGCCCGCCGATCGCCCCACCCCGAGAGTAATCGCCCTTCAGGCGGTGGCGCTGGTCGTCGTCGTCGGCGTCGCCATCGTCGAGGCGCCGCAGGGCAACTGGAACTTCGGCCTGCTGCTGGTCCTCTTTGCCTTCGCCGCCTTCAGTGACCTGACGGCGATTACCACCAACGCCCAGATCAAGATCTCCGGCAGCTTCCTCGCCCTGGTCCTGGCGATGGTCTTCCTCGGCGGCACCCCGGCGGCGCTGCTGGGGGTGATGACGATCACGATCGGGTGGCTGCGCTGGCGCGACGCCCCGCACGACCTGCTCAACAACCTGGTCACCTACGCCGCCTTCCCGCTGATCGGCGGCCTCGGCTTCATGGAGGTGACCGAGCGAGCCGGGATCGACGCCGGCGAGCCGATCTTCTACGTGCTCGTCTTCGCGCTGTTCCAGATCGTGCTCGCGATCAACTTCGCGATGACCGCCGGCTATGGCGCCTACCTGGAGCGGGTCCGCTTCAGCGAGAAGCTGAAGGTGCTGCCGCCGGTCCTGCCCTCCGAGTTCGCCAGCGCGATGATGGCGATCGCCGTCGCCTTCATCTACCACGTGATCGGAATCGCGGCGATCGCCCTCTTCGGTGTCGTCTTGATCACCTTCCAGTACCTGCTCGGTCAGCTGCTGCTCTCTCAGCAGCGGGCCGAGGAACTGGAGCTGCGCTCCAAGCAGCTGGCCAGCTTCCAGGTCGGGATGTTGAGCGCGATGCTGCGCACCCTCGATCTGCGCGACCAGATGACCGCGCGCCACTCCGCCGCCGTCGCCCGTTATTCGAGAGCGATCGCCCAGCGCGCCGGCTTCTCGCGCCGCGAGGAGGAGCTCGTCCACATTGCCGCGCTGCTGCACGACATCGGCAAGTTCATCCTTCCCGACCGCATCCTCAAGGCCAACGTGCCGCTCACCGACGAGGACTGGATGCTGATCAAGCGCCACCCCCAGCAGGGCGCCCGCGTCGTCTCCTCGCTCGACGGCTATGGCCCGGTGGCGGAGATCATCCTCGCCCACCACGAGCGGATCGACGGCAAAGGCTATCCGCGCGGTCTCGCCGGGGACGACATTCCGGAGCTCTCGCGGATCATCTCCGTCGCCGACACCTACGACGTGATGACTGCCCGCGACTCCTACCGGACGCCGATGTCGAGCTACGACGCGATCGTCGAGCTGCGGCGGGTTGCCGGCAAACAGCTCGACGCCCGCTTCGTCGAGGTCTTCATCGAGCTGCTCGAGGGCAAAGACGTCTCCTTCCAGCACGGCGAGGCGGCGGACTTCGAGAAGGAGCTGGCGCTGGAATCGCGGATCGCCGAGACCGCCAGCCCCGACGGCGACGGTCAGAGCCGCTTCCAAGTCGCCGGCGTCAGCGTCTAGAGCAACCGCGCCCGGAGCGATACGGTTGCGCCCATGCGCGCCGTCACCTTCCAGGGGCCCGAGCAGGTCAGCGTCGAGGAGCGACCGGAGCCGGAGCTGGCCGCCGGCGACGATGCGATCGTCGCGGTCGAGACCAGCGCCGTCTGCGGCTCGGACCTCCACATCTACCACGGTCGATTCCCGGTCGAGCCGGGATTCACGATCGGCCATGAGTTCGTCGGCACGGTGCTCGCGGTCGGGGACGGCGTCAACCGGGTCGCCGTCGGCGACCGCGTGGTCGGCTGCTTCCACACCGCCTGCGCCACCTGCACGCCCTGTCTGCGCGGCGACTACCACCGCTGCACCAACGGCCAGACCTTCGGCCACGGCACCAACCTCGGCAACCTCCAGGGCGCCCAGGCCGAGCGGCTGCTGGTGCCCCGCGCCAACTTGACCCTGCGCCGGGTCCCCGACTCGGTCAGCTCCGACGTCGCCCTCTTCGCCGGCGACGTGATGGGCACCGCCTTCCACGCGATCTCCTACGGCGAGATGAAGTCCGGCGACACGGTTGCCGTGCTCGGCCTCGGGCCGGTCGGGCTCTGTGCGGTCCAGTGCGCGCTCGCCGCCGGCGCCGTCCGCGTCTTCGCCGTCGACACCGTCGAGGAGCGGCTGGCGATGGCCGCCTCCTTCGGGGCGACGCCGCTGCACCTGACCGAGCAGGACGTGAAGAAGGAAGTCCGTGCGGGTACCGGCGGCGCCGGCGTCGACGTCGCCGTCGACGCGGTCGGCGCTCCGGAGCCGCTGGCGCTGGCGGTCAGCCTCTGCCGCGACGTCGGCACCGTCTCCGGGATCGGCGCCTACGCGGGGCGGGTCGAGATCCCCCTGGGCCTGGCCTGGCTGAAGGGCCTCTCGCTGCGCTTCGGCGTCGCCAACGTGATCGCCCACGTCGACCACGTCCTCGACCTGCTGGAGACCGGCAAGCTCGACCCGGCGCCGCTGGTCAGCCACCACATGACGCTCGACCAGGCCCCCGAGGCCTATGCGATGTACGACGCCCGAGAAGCGTTGAAGATCGTGATGACCCCGTAGCTAGACAGCGGTGCCCGTCGGCCGCGGGCCGCGGTGGCGAAGAAAGGTCTGCTCGACCCAGGCGAAGCCGGGGCGGTGGCGGAGTTCTGAGCGGAACTCTTCGAGCCCGGCGGGGAGCGGCTGGTCAACGGGCAACGGGCCGCCCTCGGGCCCGACCACGGGATAGAAGAGCGAGGCGGCGGTGAGGTCGGCGACGCTGAAGCTCCCGCCGACCAGATACTCGCCTCCGCTCGCCTCCAACTCCTCCTCGAGCCGTTCCATCGCGCCGACGATCCCGGCCCGCGCCCGCATGGCGGCCTCCTCGCTGCCGGTCCCGAAGCGCAGGCGGGTGTAGTTGCGGGCGTAGAAGCTGATCGTTCGCTTGGCGTTGCCGAGCGGACCCGGGATCGCCTGCGCTGCCAGCTCGCCGAACAGCTCCGGGTCGCCGAGCAGCTCGTGGAACGGCAGCAGCCGGGCGTGGGGGCCGAGCTCCTCGTCGAAGTAGTCCTCGAGCGCGAGGGCGCGGCGCCGCAGCTCGGGATCGGCGGGGTAGAGGGCCGGCTCGGGCGCCAGCTCCTCCAGGGCCGCGATCGCCGCGGTCGAGTCGGCGATCGTGCGGCCGTCGAGCTGGAGGAGCGGGAAGGTGAAGCTCTCGCCGCCGCTGAGCCAGAGCGCGATCGGGATGTGCATTCCCGGGAAGGGCGAGCGGCGGATGTGGTCGACGCCCTTGTACTCGAGCGCCCAGCGAACCTTCTCGCTGTAGTGCGAGATCACGAGCTGCCAGAGAACCGGCCTCGAATCTCCAGATTGCGCCCTCATCCCTGGCCTGGGAGCATACGGCGATGGCACTGCTCAGCGACGCGGAGATCGAGTCCAAGCTCGCCGACCTGCCCGGCTGGAGCCGCGCGGGCGAGGCGATCGTCAAAGAGTTCGCCTGCGGCGACTTCGTCGGCTCGGTCGCCTTCGTCGACAAGCTGGTCGCGCCGGCCGAGGAGATGAACCACCATCCCGATCTCGAGATCTCCTGGGACGAGGTGACCGTCTCGCTGTCGAGTCACTCCGAGGGCGGCCTGACGGCGTCGGACTTCGAGCTGGCGGCGAAGATCGAGGCGCTTTGAGGTAGCGAGCGCACCTCGGGCCGCCGCATCCCCCCAACCTCGGGCCGCTGCACTTCTCCCCGGCCCTCGGGCCGGGAGGGACGGTGGGGGTGTCCTCCTCCCTCGCTGGATTTTTCGCCCCGAACAACAGCAAGCTCTCGAGAACGGACGAGCGAAAAATTAACGCCGCTCGTACGGAGGACACCCCCACCGTCCCTCGCGAACCGGGACCATCTCGAAGCTGACGAACGGACCAGGGTCCGTGATCCCTAGACAGGGACGCCCAGGGTCCGGCATCTCTGCAAAGAGACGCCAAGGGACGGAATCTCTCTAGATAGACGACCAAGGGACGCAATCTCCTCTCAAGAGAAAGCCGAGGGCCCAATCCGCCCCAAGGTTCATCCAAAAACCTCCTTCACGAGTTGCCGGTTGTTACCGCTATGCGGAACTAACCGGCAACTCACCAGCTGGGAGCGGGCTCGATCTCTCCCGGCAGACGAGCGAACCCTGGAGCGATCTCAAGAGCAAACGAGCGAACCCTTGAGCGATCCAAACTGCAAACGATCGAACCCTGGGAGCTAGCGGAATCTTCGAGGTGCTCTGAGGGGAGGGGTTGGGGGTCTCTCGCGCACAGCGGCGTTAATTTTTCGCTTGTCCGTGTCTTAGAGCTATCCGAGAGTCCGGGCGAAAAATCCAGCGAGCACGAGAGACCCCCAACCCCTCTCACCAACCCCCCCGAAGCATTCAGATCTAGCCCGGCGCAGCAGCGCCCAGAACCTCGACCAGCTGCTCGCCGCATTTGCCGCCCGGGTCCTTCTCCGGGTTGTAGCAACCGATCGAGGCGCCGATCAGGGCGGGGGAGGCGAAGAGCGGTGCGAGTACTTCGGCGACCTCCTCCCAGTTGGCGCCGCCGGGCATCAGGTAGTCGGTGGCCGGAAAGATGCCGGGGTCGAGGACGTCGACGTCGACGTGCAGCCAGAAGGGGATGGCGCTGCCGAGGCGGCCGCTTAGCTCGGTGGCGACGGCGCCGGGTCCGGCGGCGCGGAGGACGTCGAGGGGTCGCAGGATCGGTGCCGGGGCGAGCGTCTCCGGCTGGCGCATCCCGTCCGCGATCGACTCCTCGCGGTCGCGGTAGCCGACCAGGGCCAGGTGCTGGGGGCCGACGGAGGCGCCGCCGGCGACCTGTACCCAGGCCTCGGGCCCGAGGCCGAGCGCGACCGCGGCCGGCATGTCGGCCGCCTCGCCGCTGGTCGAGGTCTCGCCGTCGTAGAGGTCGGCGTGGCCGTCGAAGTGGACGAGGCCGATCGGGCCGAGCGCGTCGCGGGCACCGGCCAGCGCCCCGGGCAGCGGGGCGCAACAGCCGCCGAGGAGCAAGGGCCGGCGCCGGAGGCTGACCAGCTTGGCGACGCGCGCACGGATCGCCGTCGTGGCGGCGAGCACCTCGTCGCTGGCGAGGATCCCGGTGGCGGGATCGCGCTCCTCGCCGTGGATCCGCAACGCGAGGTCACCCTCGTCGCGAGCGTCCAGGGCCTCGATCAGGCCGAGCTGGCGCAGCGCCAGCGGTCCCAGCTCCGCGCCGCCGCCGCGACCGACCGAGTCGATCGGGACGCCGATGACGGTAAACGGCTCCACTCCTCTGACTCTAACCAGGACCGCTGGTGTCAAACTCGGCGCGATGGCGAAGCGCAAGAACAAAAACAAGAGGCGCACGCGCGAGAAGGTCGCGACCGTCGAGTACACCGACCCGGAGGGCAACGTCCTTGCTCTGCGGCAGTCGCTCAGCCCCGGCACGATCGCGAAGATCGGTGAGCCACCGACCAGCGCCGCCGCCTCGCTGGAGGACGCCTGGCTGCGCCGCTCCGAGGTGCTGTTCGAGCGCCTTGCGGTGAGCTGGGAGATCGCCGGCCTGCCGCTCGACGACCAGAAGCTGCTGCTCGGCCGCTACCGGATGGCCGACGCCGAGACCCAGCGCTGGGTGCGGCAGACGATTGCCTCCCACCTCGAGGCCCACATCCCGGAGCTGGCCGGGTAGCGACGGCGGGCTGGCCGGGTAGCTTGGGCCGATGGCCGACGAGCTGCGGATCAACGAGCATCTGGCGATTCCGCTGGCCGAGATCGAGCTGCGGACCAGCCGCTCCTCGGGGCCGGGCGGGCAGCACGCCAACGTCACCGCCTCGCGGGTCGAAGCCGTCTTTGACGTCGCGGCCTCGGCGACGTTGAGCGAGCAGCAGCGGGCGCGGCTGCTGGAGCGCGCCGGCACCGTGATCACCGCGGTCGCCCAGGACGCCCGAGGCCAGGCGCGCAACCGCGAGCTGGCCTTGGAGCGGCTGGCACAGAAGGTCGCCGCCGGGTTGCGGGTGCCGCGCCGGCGCCGTGCCACCCGCCCGACCCGCTCCTCGCGCCAGCGCCGCCTCGACCAGAAGCGACGCGCCGGCGATCGCAAGCGTGGCCGCCGCCGTCCTGGGTACGACGACTAGAGACCAACTAGGAAAGGGAGCTGAAGATGCTGACTGAGAGCAGGGCGTTCAGCGGTTTCGCGGTCGACGATCTCGACGCGGCGAAGAGGTTCTACGGGGAGACGCTCGGTCTGCCCACCTCCGAACCGATGGAGGACATCCTCGTCTCCCTCGACCTCGCCAGCGGCCGGCCGACGCTGATCTACGTCAAACCGGATTTCGAGCCGGCGACCTACACGATCCTCAACTTCCCGGTCGCCGATGTCGAGGCGACGGTCGACGGCCTCGCCGCACGTGGGGTCGAGTTCGAGCGCTACGAGGGGATGGATCAGGACGAGAAGGGCATCTCGCGCAGCCCCGCCGGTCCGCTGATCGCCTGGTTCAAGGACCCCGCCGGCAACATCCTCGCGGTGCTGGAGGAGCAGGGCTAGCGGACTTTTTGCCTTTCGGCACTGAGGAGATAGGGAAAAGATCCACGCTGCGCGCTACGCGTGTGATTGCTCGCCGTAGCTTGAACGCATGATCTTTCGCCGCGAACTCGTCGAACACTTCGAGTGGCTACAGGGCTCGGAGTACTACGACGAAGTGCTTGACGAAGCACTTGTTGCGATCGTCCTCCACGCCTACGACCATTGCGGCGACATGCTGTGCAGCGGTTCGGGCGCGTGGCAGAGCGTCGATTGGGTGGTGCAGTACTTCGAGTTGTGGGACTTCGTCGCTCGGGTGCGCGCGGAACGGCTGGTCTAAGCGCAGTGCTACGCTGTCGCACATGGAGATCGGGGTTCGCGACCTGCGCAATCGGACTGCTCGCGTGATCGATGCGGTGATGGCCGGCGAGCGGGTGGTGCTGACCGTGAACGGAGAACCGGTCGCTGACCTCGTCCCCCATGGCCGCCGCAGTCGCTGGCTGAGCGGAGAGGAGCTGCGTGAGCAGCTGGCGGTCAGCGCTGCCGATCCGGGCCTGGCGGTGGAGCTGGATGAGGCAGTCGGCCAGACCCTGGATGAGCTGTGAGTCGGGCGAGCGTCGGCCTGCTCGACACGTCGATCTTCATCGCCCGCGAGGACGGTCGGCAGCTCGGCGAGCTTCCCCAGCGCGTGGCGGTCTCGGTTGTGACGATCGGCGAGCTGCAGTACGGCGTTCTTGCAGCGGCAGATGAAGAGGTTCGCGCTCAGCGGGGCGAAACGCTCGCGGCGGCGAGGGCAGCCGACCCGATCCCGATCAACGAGGCGATCATGGGAGCGTGGGCTCGCCTGGTCGCCGACTGCCGGGACGCCGGAATCCACCGGGCAATCAAGCTGACGGATTCGCTGATCGCCGCAACTGCGATCGAGCGCGGGCTGGCCGTCGTCACCCAGGACGCTGACTTCGAAAAGCTCGCTCAAGCGCACGGCGATCTCCGCGTCCTGAACGTCTAGCCCGGCAGGTCCTCGGACAAGGGCACCTCTTGCGGCGGGCGGCCTTCGCCCTCGTCGTCCCATCCGGCCCAGGCGATTCCGTCGCGGCCCTGGTGCTCGCCGTACGCCCCGAGCGCGAGGACGACGACGCGCTCGCTGCTTGGGTTGGTGAGCTGGCGTTTGAGCTCGGGGCCGACCCGGGCGAGCTTGCCGGGCTCGAGCACGTGCTCCTCGCCTTCGACGATCAGCGTCAGCGTGCCCTCGAGCACCAGGTAGACCTCCTCCTGGCGCTGGTGGCGGTGCACGCGCAGGCGCTGGCGCGGGCGCAGCGTCAGCTGGTTGATCCCGAAGCTGGTGACGCCGAGCTCGCGGCGCAGCGTCTGAAAGGTGTCTCCGTCAAGGTCGATTGCGGCGAGGTTGATGTTGGGCTCGTTCACGGCGCCGCACATTCTCGCTCACGGCCGGCCCCGGTGGGGGAAGATGCCGGCTTGGTCGGCGAACGAACCGAGGACGGGATGGCGGGGCTGTCGTTGGAAAGCGAGGCCCTCGGCGGCATCGTCGCCACCTTCGTGCCCGAGGCGGGGATGATCTGCTGCTCGCTGCGCCATCGTGGCGAGGAGCTGCTCGGCCAGCGGGCCGGTCTGCGCAGGTACGTCGAGTCGCGCTCGACGATGGGCATACCGTTCCTGCACCCGTGGGCCAATCGGCTCGGCGCCGACCGCTTCGAGGTCGCCGGGCAGGAGATTGACCTGAGCTTGGAAGACCTGCCGCTGAAGCGCGACGGCAACGGTCTGGCGATGCACGGCCTGCTCTCGGCGACGCCGGGCTGGAGGCTGGAGCGACACGCTGAGCGCGATGGCGGCGGCGTGCTCGTCGCCGACTTCGACTTCGCCGCCTACCCGCACCTGCTCGATGCCTTTCCGTTCCCGCACCGGGTGCGGATCGAGGCGACCCTGGATGGGGCGACGCTGACGATCGCGACCACGGTCGAGGCGACGGGGGAGGTGGCGGTGCCGATCTCCTTCGGCTATCACCCCTACCTCTGCCTGCCGGGAGTGCCGCGGGCGGAGTGGGTGCTGGCGGCGCCAGTGCACGAGCGCCTGCTGCTGGACGGGCGCGGGCTGCCGACGGGGGAGCGGGAGGCGGCTGAGATCGCGACCGCCCCGCTCGGTGCACGCACCTACGACGATGCATTTACTGCCCCTTTGGGCGGCCAACCATTCACGCTCGAGGGCGGCGGCCGGCGGCTCGAGCTGCAGCTGGGCGAGGGCTACCCGTTCACTCAGATCTACGCGCCAGACGACACCGAGGCGGTGGCGATCGAGCCGATGACGGCGCCGACCAATGCGCTGGTGGCGGGCGGGCCGGATCTGCCGATGATCGGTCCAGGGCAGACCTTCGCCGCGCGCTTCTCGATCCGGGTCCGCGCGTAGGCGCAAGCGCCGGAACGGCGACGGGGCCGGGCATCTGCCCGGCCCCTCGTGCCGCCTCCCTCCTGGCAAGCGCTACGGCTGCATCGAGACCGCCGCGATGGTCGGGTCGGTGACGTTGCCGCTCCAGCTGGAATTGGTGTCGCAGCTCAGCGTCGCCGTTCCGTCGCCGGGCAGGGTGGCGACGAGGAAAACATCGAACTCCTCGCGGTCCCCCGGCTCGCCGTTTTTGGCGAGGGCGCCGAAGTCGACGCGCTGGGTGATACCACCGGCGGTCAGCTCGCAGCGGATTCCGGAGGCCGGGATCTCGCTGCCGCTGTTGTTGTTGACGCCGCCGCGGGCAAGCACCAGATAGGTGCCGGCCGGCAGGGCCTGGGTCGCGACCGTTTTCACCGAGTCTTTCGGCACATTTACAAGCGCGGCGTCGCCCGCGCCGCCGAAGCCCTTCGATTCAAACCCGCTCGGGACCTTGCCGCCGAGCTTCGAAGCATCGGGGACGATCCCCAGAGTCGCCTCGTTGACCTTGGCGCCGGTGATGGCGTCGTTCTTGACCTTCGCGTTGGTGACGGCTTCCTTCTTGATTTTCACCTTGGTCACGGCACCGTTCTTGATGTCTGGGGTGCCGATCTTGCCGGCCGCCGCGTAGGCGCCGCCGCCAAGGGCGACGAATAGCGCGACCATCGCCAAGCACGAGGCGGGGCTGATGCGGGTGGTGAGCTTGCGGATCATCTCTTGACCTCCTGGGTCCGTTGGTTGGGTGCTGCCTTGTGCCCCTCCAACGGGCCAACCCAGGCGGAATTACGCCGCCGCCGAAATTTCTTTCAGCGCCGTAAGTTTTCGCTTCCCAGGCGGTTGTACGGGTGTAAATGGAACTCGCACACCGACTTCCGGCCCGACTCGAGACCCGTCCGAATCCGTGGCCGACGGGGGTGCCGGACGTGGCCCGACGCAGTATTTTGGAGGCGATGGCCGAGGAGACGGGCAGCAGCAACGCCGGGCTCGAGCGCGAAGAGACGCGCCTGGCGCGGGCGGCCGCAAGCGGAGACGGCGAAGCCTTCGCGACGCTCTATGAGCGCTACGCCCGCCGCGCCTACAACCTGGCGCTGCGCCTCAGCGGCTCCGACGATGACGCCGCAGACGCTGTCCAAGAGGCCTTCCTCAACGTGATGCGGCGGCTGCCCGAGCTCGAGAGCGACCGCGAGCTCTCGTTCGGCTCCTACCTCTTCACGGCCACCCGCAACGCCACCTACGACGCACTGCGCCGCCAGCAGCGAACCGGTGCCAGCGACTCGATCCCCGACTCGGCCGTGCCCCTGGGCGCCGGCGCCGGCGGGCTCGGCCTCGACCCCGGCGACCCCGACGAGGATCCCGACCGCAAGGTCCTGCTCAGGGCCCAGCAGGAGGATGTGCGCGCGGCCAACGCCCGCCTGCCCGAGCGCCAGCGCGAGGCCCTCGTCCTGCGTGAGCTGGAGGAGATGTCCTACGACGAGATCGCGGCGGTGATGGGGATGAACCGTAACTCCGTCGCCCAGCTGATCTCCCGCGCGCGGGTCAACCTGCGCGACGAGCTCCGCGGCGCCGCCCTCGCCTCGGTCGCCACCTCGTCCCCCGCCTGCGAGCAGGCCCTGCCGCTGATCGCCAGCCGCGACGACGGCCAGCTCGACGAGACCTCGGCCGACGCAGCCTGGCTGGTCTCCCACCTCGCGACCTGCGACACCTGCGCCGTCGCCCGCGAGGCGATGCAGGAGGCTGGCGTCTCCTACCGCGCCTGGATCCCGGTCGCAATCGCGCCCGGGCTGTTCAAGGCGACGATGGCGAAGGCGGCCGAGTTGGCGGGAGGCGATTGGAGCGGGGTGGTGGAGCGGCGCCTGGAGAGTCCGGCGCGGGCCGGCTCGATCCCCGGCCTGCCGACCCCCTATCGGGAGGCGACCCAGGACAAGGGTTCGCGCCGCAGGCGCGTCGCGGTGCTCGCGGGGTTGGCAGCCTTATTGCTGCTCGGTGGCGGCGCCGTGGCGCTCTCCGCCGGCGGTGGAGAGGAGCCGCCGCCGGTGACTCAGGAAGAAGTGGCTGACGCGGTCGAGGACGCCGTAGCGACGCCGGCCCCGGCAGTGACCGAGAAGGCAAAGCCCAATCCCAAGCCGCGGTCCAAGCGCGCCCCCGAGCCGGAAGTCGCGGCAGCGACTCCCGAACCCGCACCGGTCACCGAGTCGGTTGCGCCCGAAACCACCCCGACCAAGACGAAGCAGTCGCCCGAGCCGAAGTCCGACCCTTCGCCCCAGAGCCGCGGCGGCTCGATCGACGGCCCCAAGGCCGTCAGCGAACCGACCGATCCCGAGCCTGAACCACAGCCCCCGGTCGCCACGCCCCCGGTTGAAGAACCGATCGCACCGGTCCCACCGCCCCGAGAACCGCCGCCCACGGTGACGCCGGGCGGGCCGAACCCGTGAGGGTTAGGACCGCGCTCAGCGCACCAGTTCGAGCAGGGCCTGGGTCGGATCGGCCCAGCTGGTGTCCTTAGCGGCGCCGCTGAGGACGGCCCAGGCGCCGGCGGCCGCGGTCGGCCAGACGTGGTACTCGTTGTAGGGGCTGGTGATGGTGCGGTCCGCGCCGAGCGGGGCGAGGCCCTGCTTGCGGGTCACGTCCCACCAGGAGCTCATGCTCTGGTCGAGCGCGTCGGTCGGCTGGCCGAGGAACTTGGAGACGAAGCGCATCTCGGCGGTGCCCTCGAACCAGAGGACGTCCGGGGCCCTCTTGCCGATGTAGGGGCGGTAGCCGCTGAACGGGCCCTTCGCCTCGTAGGTCATGTTGTAGGTCGACTTCTTGTCGGAGAGCGCGATCGAGCGATCCTCTATCGCGAAGTTGCTCTGCGCGAACTCATAGACTTCCTTGGCGAGGGTCTCGTCTCCGAGGAAGAGCGCGTAGATGACACCGAGCGCCTGGGTGTCGAGCGGGACGACCTCGTCCTTGACCCCCTGGCGGAAGTGGGCGAGGCCGCCGTCGCGGACGATCAGCTGTGCGTCGATCGCCTTGACGATCACGGCTGCCGCCTCGCGGTAGCTCTCGGCGCCGGCCTCGTCGCCCTGTTCCTGCAGCTGCTGAACCAGCCCGGTGAGGGCGATCATCGTGAGGATGTTGTGCTGGGTCGAGACCCACTCGACGTCCGGACCGCCGCGGACGAGGCCGTCGGCGTTGCGCAGGGAGAGCAGGTAGTCGACGGCGCGGCGGCTGTTGTCGAGGTAGTGGCTGCCGCCGAAGCTGGCGTCGAAGTCGTTGAAGGCGATCGCCGCGAAGGCGATCGATCCGGCGCGGGTCGTGGCGCTGCTTTCGCCGCTCCTGACATCGAAGGCGAACTCGATCGAGCCGTCCTTGCGCTGCAGCGCCGAGAGTTGGTCGAGCAGGCGGCCGGCCTGTTCGGGGAGATCGACCGAGGCGAACGCCGTGGCCGCGACCGCCGAGTCGTAGGTCCACGACCAGTTCAGCAGACGATCGTAGGACGGGTCGTCGGCGGGAATGTCAAATGAGCGGATCAACTGCAACTGCCTGGTGGCGCTGACCGGGCGCAGGGTGACGCTCTCGCTGCGCGAGATCGTCGCTCCGCCCTTGGCCGTCGCGGCCCGCATCGCCACCGGAGGCGCGGCGGAGGTCGACGCGCCACGCTTCTTGGCGGCGCAGTTGGCACGGGCTCTCTCCGAGCGCTTGGCGCAGGGGATCGCCTTACGGGGACCGACCTGGCGGGCAAGCCAGCGGCCGATCGCCGTCTTTGGGCGGTGCGCCGCCTTCTCGGGCCAGGCGTGGCGCACGTGGCCGCCGAGACGGGGCGTGTTCTTGGCGCCGCTCGCCAGCGGGGAGGCAGGCGTGCTCGAAGCGGTGGCGGCAACCGGCGCGACGCCGATCGCGGCAAACGCGACGATCAGGATTGACGGGGCGAACAGACGACGAAGGCGACGCGGCATGGGAGTCCTTGGGTAGCTGGAAGGTGGAGCGAGCACTGTGTTCATCGGATCGCTTCGCCTCAGACTTGAGGGGGTCCACTGGCGTCGCCGCTTTAGTCGGGTCCAGACGCGGTCGATAGCCATACCACGATGAATTCCCTAGTCGGTCTCATCGTGCTGGTGGGATCGAGCCTGGCGCTGTGGTTGGCGCTGGTCAGTCTCGCCGTGGCACGCAAGCTGCGACGCGATCGCCGAGAGGCGCGGTCGAGTCGCCGCCGCGCCCACTACGAGGCCATCCTGCGCGAGGGAGACCTCGCCGCGATGACGGCGATCTGCACGGCGGTGCGCGGGATCGAGGATCAGGTCGATCTGGCGCTCTCGATCGACGCGGTCGAGCCCGCGGTCCCTCGCTCGCGGATGCGTGAGATCGGCCTCGCCGTGAAGGACTCGGGCCTGCACGCGAGACTTGCACCAGCGCTTGGGTCCAGAAAGGCGACGCGACGCGCGCGGGCCGCGTTCCTGCTCACCCGCTCGGGCTCCCCGGAGGTGGTCGAGGAGATCTTGCCGCTGCTTGGCGATCCCGATCCCGACGTCCGGCTGGTCGCCTGCTCGGGTCTCTCCCGTGCGGCCACCCCGCGTGCAGCCGAGGTCTTGATCTGGGCCCTGGTCGCCGGCCTCCTGCCACCGGAGCGGATCATCGAGCGGCTCGGAGCGCCGTGGGCGGTGCAGACGATCCTCTCCACCCTGCGGGATGGCCCCTCGAAGGTCTCGAGCGCGCTGGCCGGCATCGCGCGGAGCGGACCCGACGCCGAGCTCGACGCCAGTCTGGCACGGGCGCTAGGCATCGCGGGCGATCGTCGCGGCGCCACGGCGCTGGTCGGCCTGCTGGGAAGCGACTCGGTGGAGGTGAGGATCTCCGCGGCGCGGGCCCTCGGGCGGATCGGCGGGCCGGACTGCGTACCGGTCCTGATCGAGGCACTCGATGCCGAGGAATGGCCCGTCCGCGCCCAGGCAGCGAAGTCACTTGGAGCCCTGGGGGCCGGGAATGCCCTGGCGCCGCTGGAGAGCCGCCTCTCCGACCACGCCTGGTGGGTTCGCGCGAATGCGGCAAGGTCGCTGCGCGAGCTCGGAGAGCCCGGCCTGCAGGCCCTGCGGCGCACCCTCGAGCACGACGACCGCTACGCCTCGGACCGGGCCCGCGAGCAGCTCGAGCTGCACGCCATGCTCGAGGCGGGGTAGCGGCATGAGCGCTCACCTGGCCCAGTTCCTGCAGGCCTTCGCGATCTTCACGCTCGGCTACTTCGTTGTGCTGCAACTGATCTACACCGTGCTCGCGGTGGTCGGCTGGCGGGCGATCGAGGACTACGTCGAGCGGCGACCGATGCGTGACTACCGGGCGGTTGCCGAGTCGGAGATGAGCATGCCGGTCTCGATTCTGGTGCCGGCCTACAACGAGGCGAACTCGATCGTCGCCTCGCTGCAGTCTTTGCTCACCTCGGAGTTCGTCGAGTTCGAGGTGGTGGTGATCAACGACGGCTCGACCGACGGGACGCTGGAGGCTCTGACTGAGGCGTTCGGGCTGGTCAAGGTGGGCCGGGTCCCCCGCTCCAACATTCCGACCCAGCTCGTCCGCGGCGTCTACGCGAGCTCGCTGGAGCCGCACGTCGTCGTCATCGACAAGGTCAACGGCGGCAAGGCGGACGCGCTCAATGCCGGGGTCAACCACGCGGTCTACCCGCTCTTCTGCGCGATCGACGCCGACACTATGCTCGATGCGGGGGCGCTATCCCGCCTGGTCTGGGAGTTCCAGGCGGAGCCGGAGACGGTCGCCGTCGGCGGGATCGTGCGGATCGTCAACGGATCGAGCTTCGAGGACGGCCGCCTCGAGGAGGTGCGCACGCCGCGCAACCTGCTCGCCAACCTGCAGATCATCGAGTACCTGCGGGCCTTTCTAGGTGGCCGAATCGGCTGGTCCAGGAGCGGGATGCTGCTGATCATCTCCGGCGCCTTCGGGCTCTTTCGCCGAGACATCTGCGTGGAGGTGGGGGGTTACGACCCGACCACGGTCGGCGAGGACGCCGAGCTGGTGCTGCGCCTGCACCGCCACCAGCGCGACCACGACCGGCCCTGCCGCATCACCTTCTTTCCCGACCCGATCTGCTGGACGGAGTGTCCGGAGGATCTCGGCACGCTGGTCCGCCAACGCGACCGTTGGCAGCGCGGCCTGATTGAGATGATCGGTCGCCACCGGGACATGCTGATGCGGCGGCGCTACGGGCGGATCGGCTGCCTCGCGATGCCGTATTTCATCGTCTTCGAGCTGCTCGGGCCGACGATCGAGTGCGTCGGCTATGCCCTCTTCCTGCTGGCTTTGGCGCTGGGAGTCGTCTCGCTCCCGTTCGCGATCGTCTTCTTCGCCGTGTCCTTGGTCTACAGCCTGGTGCTCAGCTTCCTGGTGATCCTGATGGAGGAGCGCGCTTTCCGGCGCTATCCCGGCTGGAACGACCTGCTCCGCCTCACCCTCTGCGCGGTCCTCGAGAACCTCGGTTACCGCCAGCTGCTCGCGGTGGTGCGGATGCGCTCCTGGTACACGCTCGCCCGTCGTAAGCAGCACTGGGGGGAGATGACCCGCAAGGGGTTCGGCCCGCTGCTGCCCGGCGGCGTCGGCGACGGGACGCGGTCCCCGCTCGATCCGACCGCCGATCCGGTCCTCGCCGGCGAGACGCCGGCTGAGCGCTAGCCGCTGCCTCGAGGCCCGGCGGGAGGCCTCAAGCAATGGGCTCGGCTGGCCAAGGGAACTCCGCTGTTAAAGTGCTCAGGGAGGGAACCGCCATCACCGGCGCAACGGGATGAATATGCACGGGGGAATCAAGAGACGGGGAAGGGCGGTGCTCGCCCTCTTTCTGCTTGCCTTCATCTGGCTCAGCGCGCAGTCGCTGGTTTCCGCGGAATCGATCACCGGCGGCAACTACCGCGTCCACTTCAGCGGCTCGATCACGCCGGCCAAGCTGCCGCGCGTCGGGTCACAGCCGATCTCGGTCAGCGTCAAAGGCGCGGTCCAGCAGCTCTCCGGGCCTCCTGCCCCGGCTCTCCGTGAGTTCACCGTCTCGATAAATCGCCACGCACGTCTCTCACTCCGCGGTCTGCCGACCTGCCCGCTCAGCCGCATAGAGGGCGGTTCCACGACCCAGGCACTTAATCGCTGTCGCGACGCGCTTGTCGGCTCCGGGCAGTTCACCGCCCACATCAACGTGCCCGACCAAGCGCCATTTCCCTCCGCGGGTCGGCTCTTGGTCTTCAACTCCAGCTATCGCGGTCACAGCGCACTGCTCGGCCACGTCTATGGCACTCAGCCGCTCCCGACCGCGCTTGACATGTACTTCCGGCTCCGCCAGGAGCAACAGGGAACCTTTGGGCTGACGCTCACCGCAACCCTCCCGAACGTCGGCGATGAATGGGGATACGTGACGGGCTTCGAAGTCAGCCTGGGTCGTCGTTACATGTACAAGGGTCGCCAGCGCAGCGTCCTCGTCGCCGGTTGCCCCGCTCCAGCCGGCTTCAACAGCGCCCCCTTCACCCTCGCCCGTGGCGTCTTCCGCCTCGCCGACGGATCGAACCGCTCCCGCGTTCTGAGCGGCGTCTGCCACGTCGCCAAGGACTGATCGCCAGCTCCTTGATGGGCACGGCTGGTTTCGAACCAGCGTCCTCTCGCGTGTGAAGCGAGCGCTCTCCCACTGAGCTACGCGCCCTGGTCGGACGATTCTATGGGCATCGGGCCCCTCGGGTTCGCTCCACTCGACTGGCCGTTTGCTGGAGGAGATTCGAGTTCCGTGCCTGGCACGCGCGCGGTTCTCGAACGTTGGTCCAGAATAGTGGGTAGTGAGGTTGAGAATTTTAAGTAAAAGGTACCTTCGGGCGAGATAGGAGCAGTTCCTGCAACGAACCCAGAAGGAGAACATCTTGGCTTTGACGCTCGACAGATCAACCCGATGGATTGCTGGAATCGTCACCCTCGCCACCCTGGTTGCCCTCGCGCTTGCAGGGACGGCGCGGGCCGCCACCTACCCGGTGGCAGGTGGCAACACGTTCACCGGCAGCGCGGAAGGGTGGCAGATCAAATCGGCGACCTGCAGCATCCCCGTGTTCTGCACGGCGGACGGTGGATACGACGGGGCGAGCGGGACTCCCGCGGGCTCTCTTGCCACCAATTCGAACGTCCTCGTGAACCTGGTCTCCCTGTTCAAAACGAACGTGGCGCTGGAATCGCCTGAGTTCAAGGTCGGTGACGGTGGTTCGGGGACGCTGAGCATCAGCCGGCAGTTCGATCCGGGTGGCCTCCTGGGCCTCGCCCCCCAGGCCACCTACTCGTTCTCGGTCTTCGACAAGACCGCAAGCGTGGAGTCGAACGCGGTCACGGAGACGATCACGGCTGCATCGCCGTTTACGACCAAAGCGGCCGGCGTGCCGCTGGTCGCTGGGCATACCTACGTGATCAAAGCGGTGGCGGAGGCCGACTCGACGCTGGTCGGGGTGGGCATCCTCGGCAGCACCAGCCTCCGCTTCGACAACATCACCCTGACCGGCCCCGGCACCAACGACGGGGGCGGCGGCGGTGGAGGTGGCGGCAACGGCGGCACCCTCACCAATGCATCCCTGACCACGCTGATGCAGAGCAGCCTGATCGGGCCCGCCGTCCTCAAGGGCAAGCGGACCTTCATCAAGGCGAAGTGCCCGGCCAAGGTCGGCCGCGCCTGCAAGGTCTCGGTCCAAGGGCTGCTGAAGAAAGGCAAGCCGGCGACGAGCAAGCGCACGGTGAAGATCGCCAAGGGCAAGACCAAGCAGCTGGTGCTGCGGGTAAAGCCGAATTCGCGGACCCAGGTGGCGGCGAAGAAGAAGCTGCTGTTCAAGCAGACGGTCAAGGCCGGCAAGGCCAAGGCCACCGTCTACAAACAGCTGAAGCTGATCAAGCGCTAGCCGGCACGGCGGAGCCGGGGGGGAGGGGTTCGTCCCCTTCCCCCTCGGCCTCGGCCTTCTTGCGCAGGGCGAGGCCGACGAACGGGAAGACCAGGGTCGAGAGCATCGCGGCCCCGACCAGTCCGGCCGCGGTCGAGGTTTTCATGTTGCCCGTTTCGGTGGCGATCGTCGTGATCGCGACCACGAGCGGCAACTCGGTCGCCGAGTAGAAGGCGAGTGCGACGCGGTCGCGGCTGCTGAGGACACCGCGGTAGAGCAGCAGCGCCGGCGCCCCGCGCACGACCAGGAAGAGGCCGAAGAACATCAACAGCTTCGCAATCGCTTCCGCCGAGCCGAGCGCCGCCAGGTCGAATCCGATGCCGCTGGTGACGAAGAAGAACGGCACGAAGAAACCGAACCCGACCGCGGTCAGCTTCGACTCGAAGATCTTCACCTCCTGTCCCTTTAAGGCCAGGCGCACGATCATCCCGGCGACGAAGCCGCCGAGCAGGATGTCGAGGCCGAGCTCTCCGGCGAGCAGGACGAGACCGAAGACCAGCACCACGGTCACCCGCACTGCCAGCTGGCTGCTCGCCTCGAAGGTCCGCTCCAGCGCCGGCCAGCCGCGCCAGGCGTAGCGGATCGAGCCGATCGCCAGGATCAGCGCCAGGGCGATGAATCCGAGCAGGATCACCGCCTCGTGCAGCGGGTTGGTGGTCGAGAGGACCAGGGTCACGAGCAGGATCGGGCCGAACTCGCCGGCGCCGCCGGCCGCCAGCAGGTAGGTGCCGAAGCGGGTCTTCAACTCACCGTTGTCGCGCAGGATCGGGATCAGGGTGCCGATCGCGGTCGTCGCCATCGCCGAGCCGGTGTAGAGGAAGGAGACGATGACGCCGGTCGCCGCGAGGATGCCGCCGATCCCGTAAGCGAGCGCGATCGAGAGCGCCCAGCCGAGCCCGCCGAGCTTCATCGGCAGTCCCTTGATGCGGTCGAAGTCGATCTCGTAGCCGGCGAAGAAGAAGAGCATCCCGAGGCCGAGGTTGGAGAAGAAGTCGATGAATTCGTCGGTCTTCGCCAGCTCGAGGATTTCCGGCCCGATCACGATCCCGAGGATCAGCTCGAGCACCACTACCGGCGGCGCGAAGCGCTTGGGAACGGCGGCGACGATGATCGCCGAAACGGCGGCGACGACGACGATCGCGAAGAAGGATCCGGCATCGACGTCGATCGCTGCGAGCGGGATGGGAAGGGCGGGCAAGTGCGCATCCTACGTCCGGGCCGGTAGGATCGCTGATGGACCGTGCTAGGCGGGGAATCAGCGGTGCCTTGTAACCCGCAATCCGCTCTAGCGGGGCCGAATTCCCGTTCCGAGGGACTGGCCGTCGGGGTCAGTGCGTCGCGGCGGCGTTGACGGTCGGGTCCTGCGCGACGTGGGCACGCGAATCAGGTCAGGTCCGGAAGGAAGCAGCCTTAAGCGGATGCCGCGGGTGCCGCAGGCGAGCCCGGCTCGAGCCATAAGCGACGGACACGCCCGGTGACTTCGTTTCGAAGGCGGGTGCACGGTCCATAGTTTCGCCGAGTTGCCAGTTTCTATCTCTGATCGATAGGAACCGGCAACTCGGCGAGCTTGGTTGGCGGCGGCGGTTGCCTCAGTCGATCAGGCGGGCGCCGAGGCGGTTGACGGCGAAGCGCCAGGTGACGAGCGCGAAGGCAACGAGGAAGGCGAAGCGGAGGATGTCGACCGGCTCGAACCCGAAGGCGCCGCCGCGGACCAGTTCGACCAGCTGGTGCAGCGGGTTGACGTTGGCGATCACCTGTACGCCCTCGGGCAGGCCGGAGATCGGGAAGAAGGTGCCGGCGACGAGGAACAGCGGCGTCACGAACAGCGCCGTCACGTAGTTGAACTGGTCGATCTTGGCGACCACCGCCGCCATCGTGATCCCGAAGCCGGCGAAGCCGAGCGCGGTGACGAAGGCGAAGATCGGGACCAGCAGCATTCCCCAGGCCGGGTCGAGACCCCAAAAGAAGGTGACGAGGAGCGGCACGCAGCCGTAGACGGCCGAGCGGCCGGCGATCCAGATCATCTCCGCGGTGACCAGCTCCTCGACGTCGACCGGCGCCGCCAGGATCGCTTCGTAGGTGTTCTGGAAGCGGTGCTTGACGAAGGTGCCGAACATCGAGGGTAGGGCGGAAGAGAAGATCACCGCGGTCGCGACCATGCCGGTGCCGACGAACTGGATGTAGGGGACGCCTTCGACTTCGTCGACCAAGGTGGCGCCAAGGCCGAGCCCGAAGGCCAGCAGGTAGACAAGCGGTTCCAGCACGCTGGAGAAGGTCGTGCCCTTCCAGTAGGTGCGGAAGTTGGCGACCTCGCGGCTCATCACGCCGGCGATCGCCGCCGGTTCCAGCCGCCGCATCGCTTTCGGGCGGGGCACCTTGACCGGGGTCGCCGCGGTCTCGGACCCGACGCTCACTCCGCCTCCTCGCCGGTCAGCAGCACGAAGACGTCCTCGAGCGTCGCCGCCCGCACCACCGCATCCTCGGGGACGACGCCGTTCTCGGCCCGCTCGGAGCCGACGATCGCGATCGCCGGCCCGGCCGCGCGCACCCGCAGCCCGGCGGCCTCCGCCTGGGTGCGCAGCTCGGCCAGGCGCGCCGGCGGTGCGTAGACCTCGGCGGTCTCGCGGCCGGCGTGCTCGGCGATCAGGTCGGCGGGCCGGCCGCGGCTGATGATCTTGCCCTGGTGCATCACCGCCACCTCGTCGGCGAGACGCTCGGCCTCCTCGATGTAATGGGTCGACATCAGGATCGTCGTGCCGCGGGCGCGCAGGTCGCCGATCAAGGTCCAGAGCTCGGTGCGGATCTGCGGGTCGAGGCCGACCGTCGGCTCGTCGAGCAGGATCAGGTCGGGGTCGTGGACGAGGCCGCGGGCGAGCAGCAGTCGCCGTCGCATCCCCCCGGAGAGCTTGTCGACCTCGGCGTCGCGACGATCGCTGAGGCGGGCGATCTGCAGCGCCCGGTCGACCGCGGCGCCGACGTCGGCGACCCGGTAGAGGCGCGCGTAGACGGCGAGGTTGTCTTCGACGGTGACGTCGACGTCGAGGTTGTCGAGCTGGGGGACGACCCCCATCGCCGCCCGCGCCGGCTTCGATTCCTTCGGCAGGTCGAAGCCGAGCACTTTGAGTGAGCCCTGGTCGGCGATCGCCTGCCCGGTCAGCAGCCGCATCGTCGTCGACTTGCCGGCGCCGTTGGGGCCCAGCAGCCCGAGGCAGATCCCCTCGGGCACGTCGAGGTCGAGGCCGTTCACCGCGGTGATCGGCCCAAAGCGCTTGACCACACCGTTGAGTTCGATTGCTGCCATCGGCGGTGATGCTCGCAAAGCGCCGGGCTCGGCGCTATTCCGAGAACTCGGACACGGGGAAGCGCCCGTCCGCCGCGGCGAGCTGCTCGGCCAGCCAGAGGTCGCAGAGCCAGTCGCGCGGGTTGCCCTTCCCGCGGGAGACGAGGATGCCCTCGGAGCCGCTGCGAACCTGGACCCGCTTCGACTCCGCCAGGTACTCGGCGCTCGGTTCGGCGACGTGGACCTCGCTGGCACCGGGGTCTTCGTGGCCGCCGATCCGGACCACGACCCTGCGGCCGTGACGCTGACCACCGAGCACGGTCCAGCCGCGCAGCCGGTAGTCGAAGCCGGGTGAGGCGATCCGCATCTCGAAGCCGCCCTCGGGGCGCTCGGTCACGGCCAGGCCCAGCGGCGCCATCGCTCGGTCGGTGAGGGCGTAGCTCTCCTCGATCGCGCCGCCCGGCCCGATCGCGCGGAAGGAGCCGTAGAGCGCCGCGATCACGATCAGGGGCCCGCCGACCAGCAGGGGCAGGAACGATTCGAGCAGGTAGATCGCCGGCACCGTGAGGAAGATCAGCGCCGTGATCGCCATCCCGAGACGGATGCTGCGGCGCCCGAGGTCCCAGATCTCGTCGCGGGCGCGGACGGCGTCGGCATCGATCGGGGCGACCGCCAGCGCCGCCCAGAGCTCGGGCTCGGCCAGCGTCGCCGGGTTTGCGACCGGGCGGCCGGCTTCGGCGACGGCGCGGTCGACGGTGGCGCTTTCGGTCCCGGCGGCGCGCTCGAGGTCGGAGCGCTGCAGGGCGAAGAGGACGGCGCAGAAGATCGCGATCACGCCGAAGATCAGCGCCAGCGCCAGCTTCGGATTGGGGTCGCCCTGGCCCATCGTCAGCGCGATCGCGGCGACCAGCGCGGCGACGACGAAGACGCCGACGATCCCGAAGGCCCCCGATCGCTTGAACCCCCCAGACACGGGCGCGAGCCTACAGCGGCTCCGGCTGGGAGACTGGCGGCGTGCTGGACGAGCGCTGGATCAGATCGCTGCACGTGGAGTCGATGCGCCGGGGCGACCTGCACGCCGAGCGCGACGCCCACGTCCTCTTTCAGGCCTCGACGATCGGGGCGCTGCTGGAAGGCGCCTACGACGGCGACCTCAGCTTCGCCGAGCTGGCCGAGCACGGCGATCTCGGACTGGGAACGCTGAACCGGCTCGACGGCGAGATGATCGCCCTCGACGGCGAGTTCTGGCGCGCCGACGTCGAGGGCCGGGTGCACCCGATCGCGCCGGAGGCGAAGACCCCGTTCGCGGTGGTGACCAGGTTCGAGCCCACGATCGAAGCGCGGCTCGAGGGCGCACTCGCCCACGCGGCGCTGTTGGAGCGGCTCGACCAGCTGACTCCTGCCGGCGCCTCCTCCTGCGCGGTTCGCCTCGATGGCGAGTTCGAGCTGGTGCGGGCACGCTCGGTCCCGGTCCAGGAGCGGCCCTACAGGCCGCTGACCGAGGTCGTCGCCGGGCAGCACGTCTTCGAGCTGCGCGACGTCGCCGGGACGATGCTCGGCTTCCGCTTCCCCGCCTACGTCGAGGGGATCGAGGTCGCCGGCTACCACCTGCACTTCATCAGCGCCGACCGCAGCCGCGGCGGCCACGTGCTCGATTCGCGCGCCGCCGCCGGCCTGTGCGCCCGCCTCGACCCCTCCGACGACCTGCATGTAGAGCTGCCGCCGGCGATCGACCTCGGCGACCCCGACCTAGCCGCCGCCACCCACGCGGCGATCGTCCGCGCCGAGGGCGGTTGACCACGAGTCCGCAAAAATGCCGGCTATACGGGCAAAATCGCGGTCTCGTCTCAAGTCGCGCGGCGCGAAGGCCGAAAACGGGGGTATGAAACTCGTCCCCGCCTCCTTCAAGCGTGAACTGTTTGCCGTCGGCCTCGTCCTCGTGCTGGGCGTCGGCCTCTCTCTCGGCATCTCCGGGAGCTCATCCGCCGAGCCGGCCAACGCCGCGGCCCGCCCGGCCAACGGCACGGCTGTGATCCCCAACGGCACCTACGGCGTCAACAAACCGGCCCGGGGCGAATACGTCTACTTCACGGTCCGCAACCGCCGCGTCCGCGACCTCGAGCTGCAGATCCAGGTGATCTGCCAGGCCTCCGACTCGCCCAACGCCGAACCCCGCTTCTTCACCGCCGGTGCCGAGGCCCCCGAGGGCCGCCTCGTCCCCAGCAACGGGAAACTGATCTTGAACTGGCAGGAGCGCGGCAACGGCCGCCTCGGCCGCGTCCACGTCGAACTCAAGTTCGGCGTCCGCGACATCGCCAACGTCGGCGTCATCGTCCCTGAGGAGCCGGGCGTCCCGGCCGAAGCCGACGAAGCGAAAGAGAGCTGCGACGGAGTCGGTGCCCTGCGCTTCCGCCGCGGCTTCGAGTTGCCGCCGATGTCGCCGCTGCCCTAGCGGGGCGCGGCTCAGCAGCGGCGGTAGACCTGCCAGGACTCGTTCTCGGCGACGAGCTCGAAGCGGGCGGGAGGGTCGAGATCGTCGAAGTCGGTTTCGTCCTTGGGGTCGAGGATGAAGTTGTGGATGACGAAGTCGTTGGCGGGGGCGACGAAGTAGCCGCGCGCCGGAATCGCTTCCTCGCTGGCGCTGACGATCTGGGTCGGGCGCACGTCGAGGCCGAAGGCGAGGCGGGGGACGGCGCGGTGGTTGGGGACGGCGACCTTGCCGCAGAGCGGCTCGAAGGCGCCGGCGTCAACGAGGTCGGAGAGGTCACCCTCGATCCGGGCCTGGTTGGTGAGGTCGGTATCGACGCGGGAGTCGAGATCCCACTGGTTCGGGATCCAGACGACGAACATCAGCGCGACCAGGGCGGCGAAGAGCTGCCAGCGCCGGCGCCAGGGGTGGCCGGGCTCGAGCAGGCGCCAGCCGAGCACGGACAGCGCCGCGAAGATCGTCAGGATCGCCGCCGCCAGCATCGTGTACCGGGGCAGGATCGCGAGGCCGCCGCAGGCGAGCAGGGCGAAGGCGAGCAGGGCGAGGAAGGCGGCGGCGACGCCGAGCGCGGAGCGGCGGCGCAGGAAAGCGAGCCCGAGCACCACCCCGCCGCCGGCGCCGACCATCCCCGGCCACTGCAGAACCTCGCCGAGCCGGCGCGGCCCGTAGAGGACGAGGTCGACCGGCCCGGTCTGCCGTTCCAGCGTCTCGACCGTTTCTTTGGTCCCGGTCCACGAGTAGAGCGGGTCGCCGGCGGTGATCGCGTCGAAGGCGACCCAAAGCACCGGCCCGGCCACGGCGAGCGCCGCCAACCAGATGAGCTCCGCCGTCCCCCGCTCGCTCCGCCGCCCAAACACCCCGCCGACGGGCCGATTTGTGGCCTCATGGTTGACAAATCGGCCCGTCGGCCGGAGGTCGATGGCGAGGTAGAGCCAGTAGACGCCCGCGAAGAGCCAGGCCTCGGGGCGCAGCAGACCGGCCAGCGCCAACAGGGCCAGCACCGGCCAGCCGGCGCGGGGGCGCTTGGCCTCGACCAGCAGGGCGCCGAGGCAGAGGGCGATGTAGGGCAGGTCGATGTAGGCGCGCAGCCCGTTGGAGAGGAAGGGGGCTCGGGTGAGCACGATCGCGGCGGCGAGCGCGCCGATCCAGCGGTCGAACCAGATCGCCCCGAGCCGGTAGACGAAGAAGCCGATCAGGCCCAGCGAGGCGTAGGCGAGCACCATCGTCACCGTGATCGCCCCGTCGCCCAGTGGCGTCGTCACCAGGCCCAGCAGCTCGGTCAGCGGGTGCGGCGTCGGCGGCAGCGCCGAACCGACGTCGGGGCTGAGTCCGTGCGCCAGTTCGCGGCCCCAGACGAGCGCGTAGATCGTGTCGTAGTTGGGGAAGCCGACCGGGAAGATCAGCAGCAGGACGGCGCTGACCCCGGCGACCCAGGCGGCCGGCACGAGCCAGCTGGAGACCCTCGATGGCACGCGCGCACGGTATCTGGGAACGGGACAGCCCGTGGATACACTGGCTCCAGACCCGATGTCAGCCGAGTCCACCTCCCTCTACCGCCGCCACCGCCCCGGATCTTTCGATGAGGTCGTGGGTCAGCAGCACGTGGTCCGCACGCTGCGCAACGCGGTCGAGCAGGACAAGGTCCACCACGCCTACCTCTTCGTCGGCTCGCGTGGGACCGGCAAGACCTCGATGGCGAAGATCCTCGCTCGCTCGCTCAACTGCGAGCGCGGCGGGCCGACGGTGACGCCCTGCGGCGAGTGCGAGTCCTGCGTGACGATCGCGGCCGGCATCTCGATCGACGTGATCGAGATGGACGCCGCCTCCAACCGCTCCGTCGACGACGTCCGCGACCTGCGCGAGCGCGTCGCCTACGCACCCGCCGGCGGCCACTGGAAGGTCTACATCCTCGACGAGGCGCACATGCTGACCAAGGAGGCCTGGAACGCCTTCCTGAAGACGCTCGAGGAGCCGCCGCCGAAAACCGTCTTCGTGCTCGCCACCACCGAGTCGCACAAGGTCATGGCGACGATCGCCGACCGCTGCCAGCGCTTCGACTTCCAGCGGCCCTCGCTGGAGCAGATCACCGAGGTCCTGAACCGCGTCGCCGCGACCGAGTCGATCGAGGTCGACGACGGCGCCGTGGCGATGATCGCCCGCTCGGCCTCCGGCAGCTTCCGCGACGCGCTCGGCACGCTCGATCAGCTGGTCGCCTTCGGCGGCAACGACGTCGGCCTCGAAGAGGTGCTGGAGATGCTCGGCGCCGCCGATGCCGAGCTTCTCTTCGACGCCGTCGACGCGGTCGCCGCGGAGGACCCGAAGGCGGTTCTGCTCGGAGTCGAGAAGATGGCCCGCTCCGGCCGCGACCCCGGCCAGTTCGCCCGCGACCTGCTCGCCCACCTGCGCTTCCTCCTGGTTGCGCAGACGACCGGCGAGGTGCCGACCTCGTTCGTCGTCACCGCCACCGACTCCGCCCGCCTGCAGGCCCAGGCCGCCGCGGTCGGTCCCGCCTCCCTCATCAGGACGATCGACGAGATCGCCGACGCGCTGACCGCGGTGCGCGAGGGCGACGACGCGCGGATGGCGGTCGAGATTGCGCTGCTCAAAGCGGCGCGGCCGGATCTGGATCCGTCGACCGAGGGGCTGCTGCGGCGAATCGAGAGGCTGGAGGCGCGGCTGACGGGGGCAGAGTCACCAGCGGGGCCTGTCACCGTAGGGGACCCCCCACCCCCTCCGGTAGCTAAAGCTTCCTTGGGGGCGGGCCCCCCTACGGTGCCACCCGCTGGAGATTCCGCTCCGGCAGACGCGGTTGAGCCGGCCGGTGCGGCGGAGCCCGAGGTGGTGGAGGAGGTTCCGGCCGTGGAGGAGCCTGTGGCCGTCGCCGAGCCCGAAGCGCCGGCAGCTTCCGAGGAGCCCGAGCCTGCGCCGGCCGTAGATTCCGAGCCCCCGATGGCCGCGAGTGATGATCTCTCTTTGGGCGAGATCCAACGCATTTGGCCATTGGTACTCGACAAGCTGAGCGAGTCGGCGCCGGCGCTGGCGGCGACCTTCGAGGGGGTGCGGCCGGATGGGTTGGAGGGGAACGAGCTCTCGATCGGATTCCCGCCCGACAAGACCTTCAACAAACGCAAGGCCGAGGGGCCGGAGCGGCGTGAAGCGCTGGTCGCGGCGCTGGTCGCGGTGACCGGCACGACTCTGCGGCCGACCTATGACCTGCTCGACGCCGAGGTGCCTGCGCCGGAGGGCGAGGTCACCGACGACGCCACCGCCGACAAACCTGATGGAGTGAGTGAGGAAGAGCTGCTGCGGCGGCTGAAGAGTGAGTTCGACGCTGAGGAGGTCAGTTAGGTGGCACGCGGAGGTGGACCTGGCGGGTTCGACGTCAACGCGCTGATGAAACAGGCGCAGCAGATGCAGAGCCAGATGGTCGAGGCACAGGAGAAACTGAAAGACGAAACCGTCGAGGCGAGCGCCGGTGGCGGCATGGTCAAGGTCGTGATGGGCGGCGACATGACTTTGCGCAGCATCGCGATCGATCCCGAGGCGATCGATCCCGAGGAGGCCGAGATGCTGACCGACATGGTCCAGGCCGCCGTCAACGAGGGTTTGCGCGCGGCGCAGGAGCTGGCCAGCTCAAAGCTCGGAGGCGCAACCGGCGGGCTCGATGGCGGGCTTGGCGGGATGCTCGGCGGTTGAGCACCGAGGGCCCGGCACCGCTCGCGCGCCTGGTCGCGGAGCTCTCGCGACTGCCGGGGATCGGTCAGCGGACCGCTCAGCGGCTCGCATTCCACCTTCTACGTGCTCCCGACGAAGAGGCTTTCGCGCTCGGAGACGCGATTCGCGAAGTGAAGGAGAAGGTCGGCCTCTGCGAGGAGTGCTTCAACCTCGCCGAGGGCCCACTCTGCCGGATCTGCGCCGACGCCAACCGCGATCGCACGACGATCTGCGTGGTCGAGGAACCTGCCGACGTGATCCCGCTCGAGCGCACCCATGAATACCGCGGCCTCTACCACGTGCTCGGCGGCGCCCTCTCGCCGATCGACGGCGTTGACGCCGAGGACCTGAGGATCGCCGAGCTGCTGAGCCGGGTCGGGCGCGGCGGCATCGAGGAGGTCGTGCTGGCGACCAACCCGACGACGACCGGGGAGGCCACCTCCCTCTACATCGCCGAACGTCTGCGCGGCCAGGTCAGCGTCACCCGTCTCGCCGCCGGCCTGCCGGTCGGCGCAGACCTGGAGCACGCCGACGAGGTCACCCTCGGCCGCGCCCTCGCCGGCCGCCGCAGCCTCGATTAGGCGGTCGCGACCGATCTTTGTCCTGGCCGTCTGTTAGCCCGCAAATAGCGACTTTCTGCACGCGCTGGCGTCCGCACCTTCAGGCAGGGTGCCTACGTGGCCACGCAGGCACATGGCAACGGCTCAGAGGCCGAAACGGGAGTCTCTCCGGCCGGCCGCCTGGCTCGCGAGGTCTCCGCTCAACAGGCGGCGTTGCTGGCCAAGCTGGCAGAGGAGATCGGGACCGAAGACGGCGCGGCATTCGCCGCCGCCGCCGAGCAGATCGCCGCCGAGTTCGGTGCCGTCACCGCGGCCACGGTCGACGCCGCCTACGCCCGCGGTATCGCCACCGCGGCGAAGGCCGCCCCGCAGCCCTGGTCGCCGCCCGAAGAGCTGCCGAGCCTCTACCGGCCCGGCCACATGCGCCGCCGGCTCGACCAGCTGATCGAGACCAACCGCCGTTACGGCCACCCGTTCGGGGTCGCCGTCTTCGATGCCTCCGGGCCGGGGACTCGCAGCGGCGATCCCGGTGGCGGCCACGAGACCGTTCTGGCGATCGTCGGTGCCGCCCTGCGCGACAGCATCCGCATCGTCGACGAAGCCTTCCGGCTCGAGGAGGACGCGATCTGCGTGCTCGCCCCCAACCTCGACACGGTCGAGGGGGTGCGGATGGCCGAGCGCCTGCTCGGCAAGCTCGACGAGCTGGAGCGGGCGGGGGGTCTGCGGATCGCGCTCGCGGCCGGCGTCGTCGCCTGCCCCGAGCACGGGGCCGAGGCCGACTCCCTCCTGCACAAGGCCGACGCGGCGATGTGGCGAGCCCGCGCCGTCGGCCAGCCGCTCGGCGTCGGCGCCCTCCACGCCGCCTGATCGCACGGCCGCGCCGAGGGGTGCATCGATCTCCATATAGATGGGCATGCACTCCTGGATCCCGTGCAAGATCTCCCGCAGATCTCGCAAATTTGTCCATAACCGGTGTAAACCTGGATTCGCGGTGGAAGAATCCCCGCAGATGCCCGGGATACGCACCAACGCCGCCGCCGAAGTTCTCGGCGTCAGCCCCAACACGTTGCGCAGCTGGGAGCGCCGCTACGGCTACCCGGTGCCGAAGCGCACGGTTGGCAACCACCGCAACTACGAGCTGGTCGAGCTACAGACCCTGCGCGACGCGCTCGCCACGACCGGCAACATCTCTTCGGCGATCGCGCTGGCACGCCAGCGCCAGGAGGCGCCCGCCACCGGCGGCGAGCTGATCGCCGCCTTCGAGAGCTTCGACGAGGCCGCGGCCGACCGCGCGGTCGAGGAGAGCCTTGCGGTGCGACCGCTGGAGCGCACGGTCGAGGAGATGCTGCTGCCGGCGATCGACGAGCTCGCCGCCGACCCCGGCCGCGAAGCCGAGCTCGAGTTCGCCGCCCGCTGGGCGACCGGATGGCTGCACGGCGCTCGCCGCCTGGCCGCCACCGCCTCGCGCCCGGCCGGCATCCTGCTGCTGGATTCCAGCGAGGGCCAGGACGCTGAGGAGGTCCACGCCGGGGCGCTCGACCTCGCTCTGCGCCGCGCCGGCTTCCGCGTCCTCATGCTTTCCAACGAGCTCGCCGACGAGCGCCTCGAGCGTGCCCTAGGCGCCCTCGATCCGACCGCGATCATCCTCTGCGGCCCCGGCGCCGAGACCCAGGACGCGGTCCGCCTCGTCCGCAAGATTCGCGAGCTCGGCGTCGTCGCCCCGCTCTACGGCTTCCGCGCCGACGGCCTGATCGGCGCCGCCGTGCCTTCGGCGGGGGAGAGCCCCAGCCAGGTCACCGGCATGCTCGGCGCCGATCTGCGCCGGCGGGCCACGCAGCTCGCCTAGCCGCCACCGCGGTCGAGCTCGGCCACCAGCGCCTGCACCCTGGCGGCGATCTCGTCGCGGGTCGCCCGCACCACCTCGATCGGCTGCCCCTCCGGATCGGGCAGGTCCCAGTCGAGGTAGCGGCGACCGGGGATGTAGGGGCACTCGTCGCCGCAGCCCATCGTCACCACCACGTCGGCCCACTCGGCGTCGGCGGTGTCGAGCAGCTTCGGGCGGCGCTTGCTGAGGTCGATCCCGAGCTCGGCCATCGCCTCGACCACCTCGGGATGGACGCGCTCGCCCGGGGTGGTCCCAGCCGAGCGGCTACGGTGGCGTCCCGTCGCCTCCCGCTCGAACAACGCCTGGCTCATCTGCGAGCGGCCGGCATTGTGTAGGCAGACGAAGAGGGCGTTGGCCATCGCCTCAGCGCAGCCAGTCGGCGATCTCGTCGAGGGCGCCGGGGACCACGTAGTAGTAGGCCCACAGGCCGTCGCGCTCGGAGCCGACGAGGCCGGCGTCGCGCAGGACCTTGAGGTGGTGGGAGACGGTCGGCTGCGAGAGCTCGAACAGCGGCACCAGCTCGCAGACGCAGACCTTGCCGGCGTGGCGGCGCAGGACGTCGACCAACTGCAGGCGGACCGGGTCGCCGAGCGCCTTCGCGACCGCCGCGATCCGCGCCGCCTGCTCGCGGTCGACCTCGGGGAAGACGATCGCTTCGCAGCAGGGGTCGCCGGCGGGGCGCTTGGTCTTCGGGGCAAGTTGCAGCTTGGCAGTCATCCATTTATAGATATCTATTGAAATGACGTTTGTCAATACGTAGGATCGCGCCGGTGGACGCGATCCCGCTCCGTCGCCGCCTGCTCGCCGAGTTCCTCGGCTCGGCTTTCCTCGCCGCGACCGTGGTCGGCTCCGGCATCGCCGCGGCCGAACTATCGCCGGGGAACACGGGCCTGCAGCTGTTCGAGAACGCCGCCGCGACCGCCGCCGGGCTGTTCACCTTCATCCTCATCTTCGGCCCCGTCTCCGGCGCCCACTTCAACCCGGTCGTCTCCCTCGTCGACGCCGGCTTCGGCGGCCTGCGCTGGCGCCACGCGTTCGCCTACATCCCGGCCCAAGTGGCCGGCTGCATCATCGGCGCCGTCGCCGCCAACGCGATGTTCGCGCTGAGCGCGATCAGCATCTCCACCCACCACCGGGCCTCACCCCCGCACCTCTTCGCGGAGGTGATCGCGACCCTCGGACTGCTGCTGGTGATCTTCTCCCTGGCCCGCTCGCGCCGCGGCAGCCTCGCCCCGGCCGCGGTCGGCGCCTACATCGGCGCCGCCTACTTCTTCACCAGCTCGACCAGCTTCGCCAACCCGGCGATCAGTGTCGGCCGCATGTTCTCCGACACCTTCGCCGGCATCGCCCCGGCCTCGGTCCCCTCCTTCGTCGTCTTCCAGCTGCTCGGCGGTGCGGTCGCAATCGCGGTGATCCGCACCCTCTATCCCCGCGTTACCCCGGACGAGGCCGCCGAGATCATGCTGCCTCAGACCTGAACTCAGGTCAGTCGAACAGGATCAGCATCGCGGTGAGCAGGCCGAGGGCGATGCCGAGGAGGGTGAGGGCGAGGAGGGTGAGGGCGAGGAGGGGCCAGGTCCGCGGTTCGCGCAGTTCGTCGTTGTCGATCGCGTGCTCGACCTCGGTTCGTTGCAGGGTGCCATAGGCGAGGGCGGCGATGCCCCAGATCGCGAAGCCGACGCCCGCGACCGCGTAGGGCCACTTGGTGGCGGTGGGGTCGAGCTCGGGCACCACCCGCCCGACGCCGAGCGCCACGGCCAGCGCCGCCAAGCCGGTCCGCCACCAGGCGAGCTGGGTCCGTTCGCTCGCCAGTCGGGTGCGGCGCTTGTCTTCGCTGGGCGGCATCGCGGCGGAATTTAGCCGCCGTCCCGGTCAGGCCCGGCCGGGCGCGGGCGCCTCAGAGCCGCCGTCATCCTCGCTGATCCCGAAGCGTTCGTGCAGGCGGCGCAGCGGCGCCGGGGCCCACCAGTTCCACTTGCCGAGCAGCTCCATCAACGAGGGGACGAGGAAGGCGCGGATGATCGTTGCGTCGATCAGGACCGCCAGCGCCGTGCCGACGCCGTTCTCCTTGATGAAGATGATCTGGGAGGTGGCGAAGGCGAGCATCGCTACCGCGAACAGGAGCGCCGCGGCGGTGACGATGCGGCCCGTGCGCTCGAGTCCGATCGCAACGCACTCGGAGTCCGAGGCGCCGGCATCGCGCGCCTCCTTGATCCGCGAGAGCAGGAAGACCGCGTAGTCGGTGGAGAGGCCGAAGGCGACGGCGAAGATCAGGATCGGCATCGTCTGCTCGATCGCCCCCGGGCTCGAGAAGTCGAGCAGGCCCTCCAGCCTGCCGTCCTGGAAGATCAGCACCAGCAGCCCGAAGACGGCGCTGATGTTGAGGAAGTTCATGATCAGCGCCTTGACCGGCAGGATCACCGAGCCGGTCATCAGGAAGAGGATCACCAGCGTCGCCACGATCACGATCGCCAGCGCGATCGGCAGATGGCTGGCCAGGCTCGACTGGAAGTCGACGAAGTCGGCGCTGGCGCCGCCGACCAGGACCGTGGTCCCCGCCGGGGTCGGCAACTCGCGGATCGCCTGCGCCGTGTCCTGGCTGGCGTCGGAGGCGAACGGATTGGCGGAGATCACCTGGATCGCGGTCACCTCGCCGCCGAGTTGCTGCGGCGGCGCCACTTCGGCGACGCCCTCGACCCCGCGGACCTCCTTGGCGAGCGCCCGCGCCGCCCCCGGGCCGCCGCCCTCGACGTCGATCCAGATCGGCGTCTCGTGGTAGGGCGGGAACTGTTCGGAGACGGTGTCGTAGGCCTGGCGGGCGCTGGCCGATTCCGGCAACACGGTCGGGTCGACCGTGTTGAACTTGATCCCGAGGAAGGGCAGGCCCATCACGATCAGCAGCAGGGCACTCAGGGTCGCCACGGGGATCGGCCGCCGCATCACGAAGCGCGAGAGCCGGTACCAGAAGCCTTCGGAGGCGGGCCTGGCGTCGGCCTCGGCCCGGCGCTGGAGGAACTTCGGCGCGCCCGCGTTGACCCGCGTGCCCAACAGCGTCAGCACCGCCGGCAGCACGGTCAGCGAGATCAGCGCCGCGAACAGCGCCACCAGGGCCCCGCCGAGCCCCATCGAGTAGAGGAAGCGCTGCGGGAAGACGAGCAGGGAGGCGAGCGCCGCGGAGACCGTCAGCGAGGAGAAGAAGACGGTGCGCCCGGCGGTCGCAAGCACGCGCCGCATCGCCGCCAGCCCCGGCCCCTGCTTGGCTATCTCCTCCCGATACCGGGAGACGATGAAGAGGCTGTAGTCGATCGCCAGCCCGAGCCCGAGCGCGGTCGTCAGGTTGAGCGCGAAGACCGAGATCGAGCCGAATTCGCTGGCCAGCCGGAGGATCAGGAAGGTGCCGACGATCGCCAGGCCGCCGATCATCAGCGGCAGCACCGAGGCGACGAGGCTGCGGAAGAACAGCAGCGAGAGCAGGAAGAGCAGCGGGAAGGCGAGCAGCTCGGCCTTTTTCAGGTCTTCCTCGACCTGCTTGTTGACCTGCTCCTGAGCGACCGCGAAGCCACCGACGACGACGTCGGGGTCGGCCGAGAGCTGCTCGGCGATGGCGGCACCCGCGTCCTGCACCTGCTTGTCGTCGGTCGCCTTCAGGGCGACGGCGAAGTAGGTGGCGTCCCGGTCCTCGGAGACGAAGGCGGGGGAGTGCGTGTCGTAATAGCCGCTGACGGCGGCGACGTCGGAGCGTTCGCGCACCTGCGCTTCGAGCGCGGTCACGCGGGCGCGGGTCGCGGGCGAGTCGATCGGCGCGTTCTCGACCACGGCGATCACCGCCGGCACCCGCAAGCCGGCGTCCTGCAACTGCTCGCGCGCCTCGACCGCCTCGGTCGAGGGATCGTCGGCGCCGTAGGGGTCGAGTCGATCGGCGACGCCGCCGCCGATCGCCCCGGCGAGCAGGAAGAAGGCGATCGCGATCAGGCCGACGCGGCGGGCGTGGCCGTTGGCGAGGCGGGCGAGGGCGTCGAACATCAGCTGCTCCTTTTTTTGGTGGGGCTCTTCGCGGTGGGTCCCGTCTCCGCGGCGGCGAGGATCTGCGCTTCCATCCGCTCGCACCAGCCCGCGAACCACTCGGTGAACTCGAGCCCGCCGCGCAAGACCATCAGCGGGAAGGGATCCTCGTGCTCGGCGGCCTTCGGCTCCATCGCCCGCAGTTTCCGGTTGGCCTCGAGCCGGTGCTCGCGCATCGCCCGCAGGATCGCCGGTACCTCCTCGCGCGGCAGCGCATCGGCGAAGAACAGCTTCAGCAGCCCTTCCTCGCGCATCTCAAAGGTGACCGGCGGCTGTCGCAGCCACTCGACCAGCTCTCGCTCGCCGTCCGCAGTGATCTCGTAGACGGTGCGGCGGCGGCCGCCGGTGGGGGAGTCGACCCCGACCACCAGACCCGCCTCCGAGAGCCGTTTCAGCTCGGGGTAGATCTGCCCGTAGCTGGCGGCCCAGAAGAAGCGCGTCGTCTCGTCGACGATCGACTTGATCTCGTAGCCGGAGCGCGCCTCCCCGCGAACCAGGCCGAGGATCACGTAGGCGGTGGGGCTGAGCGACTCCATCGCGGGTAGATATATCGGCTCGATATATCTGCATGTGTGACTCACGTCACATCCCGCTTTACAGCTGGGCTCGGGCGCCCCCCTGCGACTACTGCACAGAGTTACAGTGGCCCCAGCCGGGCCATGGGGCCCGGAATCGAAAAGGAGGGGAACTGATGGGCCTTGACCAGAGCAAGATCGGTCGGGTCGTGGCCGAGCAGATGGAGGCGATCGAAGGGGACTACGGCGAGGACTGCGAGATCGGCGACGTCTGCACGATCGTCGAGGTGATCGGGCCACATGGCTCACACGTACGCGTGCGCAGCAGCGACATGCGCCCCCACAGCGGCCTCGGCCTGATCCGGATGGCCGAACAGGCGATGCTCGGCAACCTCGGCGGCACCGAGTAGTAGCTAAGGCGCCGCCGGGCGGTTTTGCCCGCCTCCGCCCCGTTTCAGCTTGATCGCGACGACCTTCTTCACCGATCCTTCCCGCGAGCGCACGGTGACGCCGATCCGGCCGCTGGCGGTGCGGTCACCGAGACTGCTCAGCGCCGCCCTCGAGAGCTTCAGCTTGACGACGGCGCTGGCGCCGGCGCTGACGGTCCGGGGGGCGACGACCCGCGCCCAGAAGGGTCGCCCACCCGCCTTGAGCATGACCCGCGCCGGGAGCCTGACGGCGCAGGGGCCATCGCTCGGGCAGGTCAGGGTGAAAATCACCGCGACGCGCCTGTGATCGATCGCCTGGACCTGGCCGGTCCGGGCAATCCGAGCCAGCCCCTTTGCGCCAGCGCCCGGTGATTTGTGAAGCTCGCCCGCGGGGGGTGCGGATTTGGGCACCGTAGGCAGGAGGTCTCCGTCGAAGTCGATGACGAGCGGGTTCGGCTTCTTGTCGGCGTCGGCACTCCCGCCCGAGGAGTACCAGAAGGACGAGAGGCCGGTTTTGACGTGGAAGTCCACGAAGGACTGCGGCCAGGCTCCCCAGCCGTCCCCGACCCGGTCCTGCGGCGTGTGGGGAGGCAGCACCGATATCTCGACGCCGGCGTAGTTTGGCGCGATCGAAACCGTGCCCACCGGATCGACCTCGACGCCGGCGAAGGTGGCGACGGTGACGTCGGCTTGCGGCGCGAAGGGAATGCACTCGGTCGGGTTCGCTTTGCTCGAGGCACAACCGGACAGCTCGGCGAGGAGGGTGCCGCTGCCATCGGGATCGACCGTCAGCTCGGGGTCGGTGAGCGTGAACGGCGCCAGGCCGCCGTAGAAGTTGACGCTGAAGGCGCCGTCCCAGGAGATTGCCGCCGCACCGTCCTCCTCGATCCTGCCCCTGCCGCCGTAGAGGCGGACCAGCTGCTCGCTGGCGCTGGAGACGTGGCTCGCCCGGGTGCCGTAGGTGGCCAGGGCCTCGCCTCCACCCGGGGAGACGTGGAAGATCCGTACGCTGCCGGCGGCAGCGCTGTAGGTGCCCTCCTTTCCGTCGGAGACGCCGGCGGAGAAGTAGTTGCTGGCGCCGAAGGGCGGCGCCTTCTGCAGCTCCGCGTTGCCGGTCCAGTCGAGGCTGACCCGATCGAGGTCGACGCCGCCGGGCGGGATCGTCGTCGCCCGGGTCACCGTCAGCTTCGCGGCCCGGGAGAAGGTCGTCGCCACTGCGTTGCTCAGCTTCGCCCGGAACAGCGCGCCCGACTGCTCGAGATTGGCGTCGAGCACGGTCAGCGAGGGGCCGGCGAGGACGAAGTTGTCGTCGCCGGGCTCGATCGCCTGCCAGAAGCCCGCGACCCGGCGCTGCCAGGTGATCGCCGGCTCGGGGTCGCCGTCGTGGAGGAACTCGAACTCGGCCTCGGCGCCCTCCTGCACGGAGAGGTCGAGGAGGTCGAAGCCGATCCGCGGCGCGTAGTCGACCGAGAGCGTGGCGGCCTCGGTCGCGACCCGGCCGGCGGCGTTGGCGAAGACGGCTCGGTACTGGGCGCCGTCCATCCCGCGTTTGGCGGTCACCTCCAGAGTGGCACCAGTGGCACCGGTAGATCGGTGAACCGCGTTGCTCCTGGCGTCTTCACCTGCCACTGCAGAGATGGAGTGGGAGTGGCGCTCGCCGCGGCCGAGAAGGAGACGACCTCGGACTCCTCGCCGGCGCCGAGGGCCACCGAGCGGTCCTCGGGGTCAGCACTGATCGTCGCCGTGACGCCGGCCCGCTTCAGCTTCTGGAAGCCGTAGGCGGAGGTCTGGAAGTTGTCGGGCGCCCCCTCGTTCGACTGCATGATCAGTGTGCCTCCGGGGCCGGCGATCAGGGTGCCGGCGCGGGTGTTGCGATTGGCGAAGAACTGGTCGGCGACGATGCGGCCGTCGCGGACGCCGAGGATCCGCTGGGTTTTCGAGCCGCCGATCCAGATGGTGCCGTCCTCGGGATCGATGGCGGTGCCGCGAACGTCGTTACCCGGGAACCCGGTGTCGACCGCGGGGCCGGCACGGATCTCGCCGCTGGCCGGGGTCACGTCCAGCTGCTTGACGGTCGTCGACCCGCCGGTGTTGATCAAGGCGACCGTGCCATCGGGGCCTGCCTCCGCCCCGTACTGCGCCAGGGGTCCGTTGGAGACCTCGCTCCCGGGGATCGCCGTGACCTCGGCGCTGCCGTCGTCGTGGGTGACCACGCGGTAGGCCCCGGGGATGGTGTCCGGTGCTGCGCCCGAGGTGTCGGGGTAGGGGAACTGCGCGTCGCCGAGCAGGATCAGCGAGCCGTCGGCGGCGGCGACGCCGAGCCGCTGGTATACGGAAACGTTGAGGTTGGGCGTGCCGCCAGGGAGGTCGTAGTTTTTGACCGCCCAGGTGCCGCCCGGCTGCTCGGTGTAGGTCCGCAGCTGCCAGACGTGGTGGTCGAAGTCCGACGGATCGACGCCGTCGGGCACGGTCCGCACGACCTCGAACGCGCGCTCCCCGACCGGATCCCACGCCAGCGGAGCGTTGTCGTTGGAAGTCGGGATCGGCTCGGCGTTCTCGCCTTGGACGTAGGTGCCGAGGTCGCGGTCGAAGCGGATCCAGCGGCGCGGATAGCCGTCGAAGAAGCCGAACGCGTAGAGCTTGCCGGTGCTGGTGTCGTTCATCGCCGCGATGTCGAAATCGAACCGGGACACCGTCAGCGGATCGCCGAGCTTCTGCATGGTCGTCAGATCGAAGGCCTGGTAGGTCCAGTCGCCCACGCCGTCGAGCACCCGGTAGTGCACGAGCTGCCGGGTGGTGTCGACCGCGAACGTCTCGTAGCTGCCGATGGGGCTGCCGGCAGGAGCCAGGAGCACGTTCTCGCCGTCGGGCGCAAGCTTGATCATTCCTTGGGCGTCGAAGTTTTCGGAGAAGTCCGGGGCGCCGCCGGGGCCGCTGTAGGAGAAGGAGACGGCGTCGACGATGATCCCCGGGCGGTAATAGGAGTCGCCGAAGGGGGCGCTGGCGGCAGCGTCGATCACGGCTGGGAGCGAAGCCCAAGAGGTGACGCCGGAGGCGACGGTCGGGGTCACCTGGTCGGCGGCGAGGTTGACCACCGGGATCCGGCCGAAGTCGACGATCTGCCAGGTCGTCAGATTTCGGCTCTTGACCTCAGCCGTGACCGTGGCGATGTCGCGGCTGATCGTGATCGTCGGATCGGTGACGGTCACGTCGAGCAGAGCGATGTCCATCGGCCCGTCGTAGCCGGGAGGAGGGCTGACCGAACCCTCTGAGGCCCCGTGCGAGGTCCAGCGGGCGCTGCCTTTGTAGGCGAGCACCGTCGTCCCGGTCTCGGCGGCATAACTGCCGGAATCGAAATCCCAGCCGAGGTTGTAGCCGGCGTTGCTGGCATCGGCGACGATGCTGGCGCCCGCAGAGACGGCGGGCGTCCCGGCGTAGACCCGCCAGGAGAGCTTGAAGCCCCAGTTGAGGTCGGGTGCCGCGACGATCTCGGTGGGCTGCCCCTCCTCGGCACCGGCGCTGCCCGGCCCGACGGTCCCGGCGAGTACCGCGCAGAAGGCCAGACAGCCCAGGAGCAGCCAGCGGCCGGCGGTGGAAGCTGGGTTTGCCGAGGTTCGGCCTGACCGTGGGAACTGGTGGGTGTTCACTGAGCTGACGCCTTCCTGATGGTGTGCGGACGAGCGGGGGCCCTGCCCGTATAGGGGCGTTGGTCCCAACTTAGGGATACCTAACTTAGGCTACCCTAATAGATATCGGGACGAGCCCAAGATCCAGCTCGGATGGCAGCTCCGCAGGTGCGCAACTCCCGCGATAAGCGCCGACTATCCTCAGGCACTCATGAGCGGAACCCACTCCGACATCGTCGTGATGAAGTTTGGCGGCACCTCCGTGGCCGGCGCCGAGCAGATCAAGCGCGCCGCCGGGCGCATCGTCGCCGCCCGCGAGGCCGGCAACCGGGTCGTCGCCGTGCTCTCCGCCCGCGGCAAGACGACCGACGAACTGGTCGCGCAGGCGCAGGAGATCTCCGCCCGCCCGGTCGCCCGTGAGATGGACATGCTGCTCTCGACCGGGGAGCGGATCTCTTGCGCCCTCTGCGCGATGGCGATCCACGACATGGGCCACGAGGCGATCTCGCTGACCGGCTCCCAGGCCGGCATCGTCACCGACTCGACCCACACCAAGGCGCGGATCATCGACGTCCGCGCCGATCGCATTCAGGAGGCGCTGGGGGAGGACCGGATCGTCCTCGTCGCCGGCTTCCAGGGCGTCTCGACCGACAGCCGCGACGTCACCACCCTCGGCCGCGGCGGCTCCGACACCACCGCCGTCGCCCTCGCCGCCGCCCTCGACGCCGACGTCTGCGAGATCTACACCGACGTCGCCGGGGTTTTTAGCGCCGACCCGCGGATCGTCCCCGGCGCCCGCAAGCTCGCCCAGGTCTCCTTCGAGGAGATGCTCGAGATGTCGGCCTCGGGGGCCGGCGTCCTGCAGCTGCGCTCGGTCGAGTACGCGCGCAACCACGGCGTCCGCATCCACTGCCGCAGCAGCTTCGACGATGGTCCCGGTACCCTCGTCGTAGCCGAGGATCAGACCATGGAGAACCCCTTCGTAACCGCCGTCACCCACTCCAACGCGGAGGCCCGCGTGACGCTCAACGGCGTCCGCGACGAGCCCGGCGTCGCCGGCCGCATCTTCACCGCGCTGGCCGAGGCCAACGTCAACGTCGACGTGATCATCCAGAACGAGCCGGTGGGCGGCGATCAGCTCGCCGACCTCTCCTTCACCGTCGACCGCGCCGACCTGCAGACCGCCAAAGACACGATCGCCGGGCTCGGCGACGTCTCGCTCAAGGTCCGCACCGACGAGCAGATCGGCAAGGTCTCGATCGTCGGCGCCGGCATGCGCTCGCATCCGGGCGTCGCCGCCAAGGTCTTCGAGGTGCTCGGCTCTGAGCGGATCAACATCGAGATGATCTCCACCTCGCCGATCAAGATCTCGTGCGTCATTCCCGCCGACCGCGTCCCCGACGCCGTCGTCGCGCTGCACAAGGTCTTCGAGCTCGGTGACGACGCGATCCGGCCCGAGGACCCGACCGGGCCCGGCCACCGGCCGACGGTCGCCGGCTGATCCCGGCCACCCATCCTGATGGCCGCTGACGGATACAGAGTCGGGGTGCTCGGCGCGACCGGACTGGTCGGGTCGACGATCCTCGAGCTGCTCGCCGCCCGCGAGTTCCCGATCGCCGAGTTGGTCCCCCTGGCCTCCGCCCGCTCGGCCGGCAGGGAGATCGGGTGGAACGGATCGGTTCTCACCTGCCTCGAGGTCAGCGACGACTCGATCCAGGGCCTCGACCTCGTGCTCTCTTCGGCCGGCGGCTCGGTCAGCGCCGAGTGGGCGCCAAGGCTGGTCGAGGCCGGCGCCGTGGTCGTCGACAACACCAGCTACTTCCGCATGCGCGACGACGTGCCCTTGGTCGTCGCCGAGGTCAACCCGGAGGCGCTGCAGGGCCACAACGGGATCGTCGCCAACCCCAACTGCTCGACGATGCAGATGGTGGTCGCTCTGAAGCCGCTCCATGACGCGGCCGGGATCGAGCGCCTGGTCGTCTCCACCTACCAGGCCGTCTCCGGCACCGGCAAGGCGGCGATCGACGAGCTGCGGGAGCAGACGCACGCGATCCTCCACGGCCAGCCCGCAACCGCCTCGATCTACCCCCACCAGATCGCCTTCAACACGCTGGCGCAGGCGGGCAGCTTCGCCGACGGCGACGACCACACCGACGAGGAGCGCAAGCTGATCAACGAGACCCGCAAGATCCTCGGCGATCAGGAGATCGAGGTCAGCGCCACCTGCATCCGCGTCCCCGTCGTCACCGGCCATTCCGAGGCGATCAACCTGCAAACTCGGGAGCCCCTGAGCGCCGACCGCGCCCGCCAGCTGCTGGCCGCCGCCCCCGGCGTCACCGTCGTCGACGACCCCGCCAACTCCCGCTTCCCGATGGCGATCGAGGCCGCCGGCAAGGACGACGTCTTCGTCGGCCGCATCCGCGAGGACGCATCGCACGCCAGCACCCTCGACCTCTGGGTCGTCGCCGACAACCTCCGCAAGGGCGCCGCGACCAACGCGGTGCAGGTTGCCGAGCTCTTGGTCGAGCGCGGCCTCCTGCGCTGACGAGGCTCAGACGTCGCTAGGCAAGGACGCAGGGAGCCCGAATAGCAGCGCTATTCGGGCGACCGAGGACGCCGCATAGCGACGTCTGAGGCCGTCAGCCGCTTCAGTGCGAACGGCGCTAGGAGCGTGGTCAAGATCGACATCCCGACGACGACGGCGAACAGCTCGGCGTCGACCACGCCCTCGGCGGCGCCGATCGAGGCGATCACGATCCCGACCTCGCCGCGGGGGATCATCCCGATCCCGACGATCGCCGCTTCGCGCGCACCAAGGCCACGGGCGGCCAAGTAGGCGGGGACGAGCTTGGCGGCGGCGGCAAGCACCGTGATCACCGCCAGCAGCAGCAGGGCGTGCCCGTCCAGCAACGCCCCGAGGTCGAGCTCGATCCCGATGAAGGCGAAGAAGAAGGGCGGGAAGAAGGCGTAGAGCGGCTTCACTTCGCGCTCGATCGAGGTGTGCTCTTTGGTCTCGGCGACGATCATCCCGGCGAGGAAGGCACCGATCAGCGCCGCCAGGCCGATGCTGGCGGCGAAGGCGGCGAGCCCGAGGCAGAGTAGAACCGCGGGCAGCAGGGGGGAGGCGGCGAAGCGCGGCGCGTGCAGCAGGTGCGGCCGCCGCGAGAGCAGCTGGGTGCCGCCGAGCGCGACAAAGCCGACGAATGCGAGCGCGATCGCCAGCGCCAGGGCGATCTTGAGCGGATCGACGCCGCCGTCGGCGGCCATCCCGACCGCGACCGAGAGCAGGATCAGCGCGAGGATGTCGTCGACCACGGCGGCACCGAGCACGGTGCGGGCGGCGCGGCTGCGGGCGATCCCGAGGTCGAGGAAGGTGGCCGAGGTGATGCCGGCACTGGTCGCCGCCAGGGCGGCGCCGAGGAAGACGCTGGTCTCGGTGCTCTCGCCGAGCACGAGCCCGAATCCGATCCCGACCAGGAACGGCAGGACCACCCCGGCGCTGCCGACCGTGAGCGCGATCCGGCCCACCGCTCTCATCTCCGAGAGCCGCGTCTCCAGCCCGACCCAGAACAGCAGGAAGACGACGCCGAGCTCGGAGAAGACCCGCAGCACCTCGCCGACCTCGACCAACCCCAGCACCGAAGGGCCAACCACGATCCCCCCAAGGATCTCCCCAACGATCACCGGCTGCCCGATCCGCCTGAACACCTCGTCGCCCAACTTCGCCGCCAGCAGAACGATGAAGAGGTCCGTCAGAACCCCAGCGGTGTCGCTAGTCGCAGCAAAAGGGAGGGAAAGCAGATCGATCACGCCAGGCTATGCCTCCAGCCGGAGCCCCTGCCCAGCGCCGGTCGAGCCCATCCCGGTAGGGCTGAAACGTCTTGCACTTTTTTGCTTCCGGCAAGCTAGGACTGCCGAGAGCAATCCACAAAAAAGTTAAGTGAAAGCCCTACCGGGATGGGCTCGCTGGGCTCAGGCAGGAACGCCGGCGAGCCGCTCCTCGACCCAGCCAGTCGAAGCGATGTGCTTGCTCATCCCCAGCTGCTTGGGGTCGGCGCCGAGCGCCAGGCCGACCAGCTGCGGCAGGTGCAGGACCGCGAGGCCGAGGTCGCGGTTGACGACCTTTTCCGCCTCTGGCTGCTGCATGTCGAGGTTGAGGTGGCAGAGGGGGCAGGGCGTGACCAGGCAGTCGGCGCCGGCGTCGATTGCGTCGCCGACGTGGGTGCCCGCCTGCTTCAGCGAGGTCTCGCGGTTCATCGTGATCACCGGGAAGCCGCAGCATTTGCGGGCGCCGTCGTACTCGACGACCTCGCCGCCGAGCGCGGTGATCACCTGCTCGAGGTAGATGTCGCGGTCCGGGTACTCGCCGTAGCCGAGGCGCTCCTTCGGGCGCACGATGTAGCAGCCGTAGAAGGGGCCGACCTTGAGGCCGGTGAGCGGCCGCTCGACCTGCGCTTTGAGGCGATCGAGACCGTAGTCCTCGACCAGCAGCCAGAGGAAGTTTTTGTTGTTCCAGGAGCCGTCGGCCGACTTCTCGTAGGCGAGACCCTGGCCCGAGAGCGCCTCGTTGACGTGGGCGCGGTAGGTCGAGTCGGCGTCGAGCCGCTGCTGGCACTCCGACTGCGCGCCCTGGCAGGTCGAGCAGATGTTCATCATCGAGAGCCCGGTCTGCTGGGCGAGCGCGAAGGTGCGCGCGTTCAGCGTGTCGGCCAGCTCCTGATTGTGCTCGGCGATCACGCCGGCACCGCAGCAGTTGGCGCGGTCGAGCGTGACCAGCTCGATCCCGAGCTTGTCGGCGACCAGCGCCATCGAGCCGTGCAGCTCGGGGGTGAAGCCGCGGGAGACGCAGCCGGGCCAGTAGGCGACTTTGATCTGATCACTGGCCACTTTTGACCTCCTGAGGGGTATCTGGGTCGGTGGGCATCCCGTGCTCGATGTCCTCTTCGGCGAGCTCGCCCTCCTCGCCCTTGATGTACAGGTTGAATTCCTCGTTGTGCTCCTCGGCGTGCTTGAAGATCGCCTTGACGTCGTCCTGGGCACCGTCGGGAAGCTTGTGGTGGATGCCGGGGATCAGCTTCGGGAGCGAGCGCATCTTGCCCGTTTTGATCCCACGGATCGCCGTCGGAAGCGAGCCGAGCATTTCCTTGATCGCCCGTTTGCTCGGTTTCAGCTTGCCTTTGATCCCTGGCGCGAAGGACTCCTGGAGCAGCAGGCTCTCATCCAGGGTGCCCTTCTTTTCGATGATCTTGACGAAGGCGACCTCGTGGTCGTGGCCGCTGTTGGGGTCTTCGATCCCTTCTTCGCCAGCTTTGCGGCGCAGGCGCATGATCTGGTCCATCGGCGCCACGTCCTTCGGGCAGGCGTCGACGCAGCTGAAGCAGTGGGTGCAGTCGTAAATCCCCTGCGGGTCCTCGGCCAGGTCGTGCAAGCGCTCTTTGGTCTCGGCGTCGCGTGGGTCGCCGACGAAGCGGTAGGCCTTGGCCAGCGCCGCCGGGCCGATGAAGCCGGGATCGGCTTCCATCGAGAGGCAGGAGGAGACGCAGGCGCCACACTGGATGCAGGCCATCGGCTGGGTGATGTCCAGCATCGATTCCGGCTCGACGATGTACTCGCGCTCGGGCGGGGCACCGTGCGGCAGCAGCCAGGGAGTGACGCGGCGGATCTTGGCCCAGTGGGTCGACTCCATGTCGGTGACCAGGTCCTTGATCACCGGCATGTTGCCCATCGGCTCGATCACGACGACGTTGCCGGCGCTCGCGCCGCCGACCGCGGAGGCTTTCTTGTCAGCCAGCTCCTGGGCCTCGCCGATCTGGGTCTTGCAGCCGAGGCCGGACTGGCCGTTGATCTTCATCCCGCAGGAGCCGCAGATCGCGGCGCGGCAGGAGCAGCGCACGGCCAGTGAGCCGTCCTCGCGGTCCTTGGTCTGCAGCAGCGCGTCGAGGACGGAGAGCGAAGGCTCGAGCTCGACGTTGAACTGCTCCCAGTAGGGCCCCTGGCCGCTCTCGGGCTGGAACCTGCGGACTTTGATCGTGTAGTCGGCCATCAGTAAGTCCTCGCTTCCGGTTCCCATCCAGTGATGGTCACCTCGGAGTATGAGATCTCGGGCCCGTCGTCGGTCTGCTCGAGGTCGATGTGTTTGAGCCACTCCTCGTCGTTGCGCTCGGGGTAGTCGGTGCGGTACTGGGCGCCGCGACTCTCCTTGCGCTCCAGCGCCGCCAGGCAGGTGCACTCGGCGTTGTCGAGCATGAAGCCGAGCTCGATCGCCCCCAGCAGGTCCTGGTTGAAGATGCTGCCGTGATCGTCGATGTAGGCGGTCTTCGCCTCCTCCTTGAGGCGGGCGACGATCTCGATCGCCTCTTTGATGCCGGCCTCGTCGCGGAAGACGGCGACTTTGCCGTCCATCGTCTGGCCCAACTCGAGCTTGATCTCGGAGACGCGGCGGCCGGAGCCCTTGGCGCGGGAGTTGATGTCGGCGATCATCGCCGCCTCGTCCTCGAGCACCTTCTTGGACGGTTTGGAGGCGTCCATGCCCTTGGCGCGGTCGGCGGCGTCGACACCCGAGCGGCGTCCGAAGATCAGCGTGTCCAGCAGTGAGTTGGCGCCGAGCCGGTTGCCGCCGTGGACGGAGACGCAGGCGGTCTCGCCGGCCGAGTAGAGGCCGGGGATGTCGGTGCGGCCGTCGACGTCGGTCTTGACGCCACCCATCGTGTAGTGGTTGCCCGGCTTGATGTGAATCGGTTCGCGCGTGATGTCGACGCCGGCGAAGTCGCGACCGACGAGGACGATCTCGCGCAGCGCCTCGTGCACGCGCTTTTTCGGGACCACGGTGATGTCGAGCGCGACGGTGCCGTCGGGGAAGCCGCGGCCCTCGTTGATCTCGGTCTGCTCGGCGCGGGAGACGACGTCGCGGGAGGCCAGCTCCATCTTGTTCGGCGCGTACTTCTCCATGAAGCGTTCGCCGTTCTTGTTGAGCAGGTGGGCACCCTCGCCGCGGGCACCCTCCGTGATCAGGAATCCCTTGCCCGCCAGCGTCGTCGGGTGGTACTGGATCATCTCCATGTCCATCAGCTTGGCGCCGACCCGGTAGGCCATCGCGATCCCGTCGCCGGTGCAGATCAGGGCGTTGGTGGTCGGCTTCCAGACCTGGCCGTTGCCGCCGCAGGCGAGGATCACCGACTTCGCCTCGAACAGCTCCATCGAGCCGTCGGCGACGTTGCGGGTGACGACGCCGCAGCACTCGCCGTTCTCGTCGATCGCCAGGGCGGTGCTGAACCACTCCTCGTAGCGGGCGACCTGCTCGGAATATTTCATCAGCTGCTCGTAGAGCACGTGCATGATCGCCTGGCCGGTGATGTCGGCGACGTAGTACGTGCGGGCGGCGGAGGCGCCGCCGAAGGCGCGGGTCCCGAGTTTGCCTTCCTCGTTGCGGTGGAAGGTGACGCCGAGGTGCTCGAGGTGGAGGATCTCGGCCGGGGCGTCGCGGGTCATGACTTCGATCGCGTCCTGGTCGCCCAGGTAATCGGAGCCCTTGATCGTGTCGAATGCGTGCGACTCCCAGGAGTCGCCGGGGTTCAGGGCCGCGTTGATGCCGCCCTGTGCGGCGTTGGAGTGACTGCGGACCGGGTGGACCTTGCTGATGATTCCAACCGAAACGCCTTGCTCGGCGGCGGCCAGTGCAGCCCGCTGTCCGGCCAGGCCCGCACCGATTACGAGAACGTCATGAGTAGGCACGAACGCTGATGCTATAGGTGTGAAATCCGAGCTTGCAGTCGGATTTCGGCCGCTTGCGCCGCCGGGCCTAAAAGTCGCGCTATGGGCGACATTCCGGCCCGTCGGCCAATCAGAGCCAGCGCTCGCCCAAGCGGCGAATCGCGGCCTCGCTGAGGCGGACCGCGTTGGCGACCGTGTCGAAGTCGACGTTCTCGGCGAGGTCGTGGGACCAGTGGTAGTTGGCCGGCTGCTTGAGATCGGTACAGCCGGCCAGGACCGCGGTCTCGTAGCCGGCCGCGGCGGACTCGAGCCCGTCGGTGCCGTTGTGCAGGCGCAGGTTCGGGAACAGCCAGATCCCGAGCTCCTCGGCGAGCCCGTCCATGAAGGCGAGCGAGCGCGGCGGGTACTCGCGCATCTTCAGGAAGCCCTCGCCGCGCAGCACCAGCAGGTGCGGCGAGCCGATCGACTCCAGGCAGAGGAAGAAAGTCGAGTCGCGGCCCAGCGTGGGGAAGTGGCGCTCGCCGAACGCCTTCATCCCCTCACTGAAGGACTCCTCGGAGCCGGTCGAGAGCAGGATCACCTTGGTTCCCATCGGTGGCTCGGCGGCGAAGCGGCGGGCCAGTGCCAGCAGGGTGACGACCGAGGTGCCGTTGTCGTTGGCTCCGGGGACGACCTTGCGGGCGCCGATGTCGGCCATCGCCGCGACCGAGCCGATCCCGAGCAGCAGCCCGAGCTTGGCCAGCAGGCGGCGCCCGGTCAGAGCCCCGAGCGCGGCCAGGATCGGGCCGCCGATCACCGGCGCCATCAGCGGCGGGCTGGTGTCGGTCCGCTCGATCAGCCCGAGGCGGTCGGCCAGCGGCGGGACCGCCGGGTGGAAGACGAGCCCGGAGTGGGCCGCGTCGTGGTGGGCGATCACGACGACGGTCCGCTCGGCCTGCGGATCGCCGAGCTCGCAGACGACGTTGTAGGTGGTGCGTTTGGGCAGAAGCCGGCGCAGGCGCCGCTGCCCGGGTGGGAAGTCGTCGGCAATTCCGGCCGCGCCGATGGCGCCGAGCACGGTCCCGAGAGCACGGCGGCCGCGCAGCGCCGCGATCGCAGCGAGCGCACCCAGCCCGGCGCCGATCCCCAGCGGCCACCAGTAGGTGCCGTGCGCTGGCTCAGCCTCGATCCGCGCTTCGGCACCCTCGTCGGCGAAGTGCGCCACCAGCCACTCGGCGGCCCGGCGCTCCCCCTCGGAGGCCGACGGACGGTCGATCCGCTCCAGTTCCTCGAGCCGCTCGCGCAGCCAATCCGTCTCACTGGCCATCTGGCCAGGGACCGTACCCGCTTACCATTGGCCAATGCTCGGAGGCCGCTCCTTCACGCTCTTCCACGTCCGCGGGATCAAGATCGCGGTCGACTGGTCGTGGTTCCTGATCCTCTTCTTCCTGATCTTCACCTGGTCTGGGGCCTACGGCGAGGCCCTCGGGGAATCGAGCACGGCGCTCGCCCCGTTCGCTCTCGCCCTCGCCAGCGCCCTCGGATTCTTCGGCTCGATCCTCCTGCACGAGCTCGGCCACGCCTTCGCGGCGCTGCGGCGCGGGATCGGGATCACCAGCATCCAGCTCTGGATCTTCGGCGGCGTCGCCACCCTCGACCGCGAGTCCGACACCCCACGCACCGAGTTCGAGGTCGCCGCCGCGGGGCCAGCGGTGACGCTCGGCCTGATCGGCGCCTTCTATCTGGTCGGCTCGGTGATCGCCGGCTTCGGTGAGTTCGCCGAAGTCTTCCGCCTGGCGATCGAATTCAAGACCGACCCCGGCGTCGCCGGCGTCGTCTCGCTCTTCTCGTGGCTGGCGATGATCAACACGCTGCTGCTGGTCTTCAACCTGCTGCCCGCCTTCCCGATGGACGGTGGCCGGATCGCCCGGGCGCTGATCTGGTGGCGCACCGGCAGCCGCACCAAGGCGACCCGGATCGCGGCGACGATGGGCCGCGGCTTCGGCTACCTCTTCATCATCGCCGGCTTCGCCCTGGTCGCCTCGGGGGATCTGATCAGCGGCATCTGGCTCGGCTTCGTCGGCTTCATGATCAACGGCGCCGCCCGCGGTGCCGCCATGCAGACGGCGCTGACCAGCCGCATCGACAGCATCCTCGTCGCCGACGTGATGGACCGCGAGCCGGTCACGATTCCCGGTGACATCAGCGTCGAGCGCGCCCTCGACGAGTATTTCCTGCGTTACCGCTGGCCCTGGTTCCCGGTCGTCGATGCCGCCCACCGCTTCCTCGGCCTGGTCCAGCGCGACCGCGCCGACGAGGTCCCCGAGCTCTCCCGCGCCAGCTCCCACGTCTCCGACCTGGTCGACGCCGACCGCGGTCTCTTCGTCCGCGACGACACCCCCCTCGACGCTCTGCTGAGCAACCAGAACCTGCGGAAATTCGGCGCGCTGATGGCTGTCGACGGCGACGGGCGCCTCAGCGGCGTGATCACGGTCGAGCAGGTGGGCCGCGCGCTGCGGGGCAGTAGCACTAAGCCGGTCTAGATGAACTCCGTGGTGCTTTTTGTTCGCTGAGCGACCAAAAAGCACCACGGAGTTGGCGGGCTCGTGCGGCTAGCGCGGGACGAGGCGGTAGACGGGGCCTTCGAGGGAGGTGACGTAGAGGCGGTGCCTCGTGTCTTCGCCGAAGGACGAGGGCGACGGCACCGAGATGCCGAGCTTTTTCTCGCCTGATGCCCGTTTGAGGTGCGGAACGAGGCTGCGGAGTTGGCCCTCGCAGAAGTCGGCGTAGACGTAGCGTTTATAGAGAGCGGGCAGGTGGCGGTCGGCGACCACGTAGCCGCCGGTGATCGAGCAGCTGCCGCCGCGGCTGTGGGAGTAGGCGAGGATCGGTTTGACGGTGCCGCCGGGGTCGAGGGTGCCGCTGTTTTCGTCGTCGTAGGGGGCGAAGCCCTCGAGGGCGTCCCAGCCGAAGTTGGCACCGTTGGCCCGGCCCACGGTCGTGTAATCGATCTCCTCGAACTGGTTCTGGCCGACGTCGCCGATCGCGATCCGTGGCCGCGCCGAGGTCACCGTGTCGAAGGAAAAGCGGAAGGGGTTGCGTAGGCCGTAGCTGTAGATCTCGTCGCGGCCGGGTTTGCCGACGAACGGGTTCGAGGCGGGCACCGAGTAGGGCCGGGCACCGCTCTGGCGCGGATCGATCCGCGCCAGCTTGCCCAGCAGCGTCTCTTTGTTCTGGGCGTTGTTGGGCGGGTCGCCGCCGGAGCCGCCGTCGCCGCTCCCGAAGTAGAGGAGGTCGCCGAGGAACTGCAGCTGGCCGCCGTTGTGGTTGGAGTTCTCGGCGTGGGGGATCGAGATCACGCTGCGGCGCGAGCTGGCCAGGGCACGGGTCGGATCGGCCGCCTTGAACTCGTCGATACGGATGCTGCCGGCGGCATCCGTGTAATAGGCGTAGAAGCGCTTGCTCTGCGCGAAGTCGGGTGGGAAGGCGATCGAGAGCAGCCCGCGCTCGCCTTCGGACTGGACGGGTCCGCTGAGGTCGAGGAAGGGCTTGCCGAGCCGCCGGCCGCCGCGCAGCACCTGGACCTTGCCCGCCTGCTCGACCACGAACAGCAGCCGCGGGAAGCCGGGGGCGCCGGTCACGTAGACCGGCTGGTCGAACCTGCCGATCGACTTCAGGGCGACGCCACCCTTGGGCTTGCCCCGGCTGAACGATTCCCCGTTCTCAGCTGCCTTCGCTCCCGGTTGAGCTTGCGTCGAGTCGGCTGACCCGCAGGCCGGCAAGGCCAGCGAAGCGATCAGGACTGCGAGCAATGTCGCTGCGAGGGGAGAGCGGCGCATCTGCGCCAACGCTACCCCGGCACCGGTTCCGCTACTCGCCGCCCTTGCGACGATCGCCGATTTCGACCACTTCGCCGTCGTCGGTGACTTCGGTTTCGGGCAGGTCGGCGGTGATGTTGGCGACGAAGGTGCCCTTCGGTACGCCCCCGCTCGGCGTCTCGGCCTTGACCCCCGTGCCGAGCCCGGCACCGACCCGGTAGGCAACCGTCCAGTCGCCGGCTTTGACCGCGCTCAGTTTCCAGATCGCGCTTGCGGTCTGATTCGGCTTCAACGGCCCCAGGGCAAAGGTCTTGCGGTTCGAGGTCGAGGCGCCACCCGGATCCGAGGACCCGACGAAGCGCGGGTAGCCTTCCGACAGCACCCAGACCGGGCGATCGGACTGGGCGATCCCGGCCGTGCGATCGCGGACTCCGAACGGCAGCGAGGAATCGCTTCCGTCCTTGCCATCGATGCCGATCGTCACCGTCACGGTCGGCACCGTCTCATCGCCGGTGTTGCGAACCGAGAGCTTCAGCAGCGAGGTCTGGCCGAGCCGCTGCTCGTTCGGGAAGCTGGCGTCGAGCACCTCAACTTGGTAGGTGCCCTCGCGCTCGTTCGAGTCCGAGGACGATTCGCCGCAGGCACCGAGAAGCGCCGCCACGGCCACGGCAGCAAACCCAATCGCCGCGACTCTGAGGCGGGTGCGCCCGGCATGTATTCGGGTCCCCCGCAAAGCGGCCCGAACATACCATGGCCTTTCCCAGCATCCAGGCGGTTTTCCGGTCGGTCGATCGGGTTAGCGTGATCTCAATACGGTGCTAACGGAAGGGGCGGGTCCATCCCATAGACTCCGCAAGCAGTGGGTGTCGCGGGAGTGTGGCGCCCCATTTGGAGGAGCAGATGGTCGGAACCGCTGTGAACAGGGCATTTCTGCCTGCCAAGTCTGTGTTCGAAACGGTCGGGGAGATGATGCTCCTAACCGGTCGTACGATCGTTTCTGCGGTCAGGCCGCCGTACCCCTACGGCGAGGAGTTCATCGGCCAGTTCCTCTTCGCCCTGCAGCTCTGCTGGTTCCCGCTGCTGGTCTCGACCGTCGCCTTCGGTTTCGGAGCCCCAGGCCTGCAGGCCGCCAACTTCCTCTCGCTGTTCGGCGCCCTCGACCGCCTCGGCGGTTTCTTCGTGCTCGCCTCGATCCGCGAGTTCGCCCCCTTCGTCACCGCTGTCGTCGTCGCCGGCGTCGCCGGCACCGCGATCACCGCGGATCTCGGCGCCCGCAAGATCCGCGAGGAGCTCGACGCCCTGCAGGTGCTCGGCGTCGACCCGATCAAGAACCTGGTCGTGCCGCGCTTCCTGGCGCTGATGCTGATCACCGGCCTGCTCGACATCTACGCCCTGGTCTTCGGGATCAGCGGCGGCATCCTCACCGAGATGCTCTACAGCCAGCCGCTCGGCGGCTTCTTCGCCACCCTCTTCTCCAACGCATCGATCACCGACCTCTGGGGCTCGGTGATCAAGTGCACTTTGTTCGGCGCCCTGATCGCCGTCGTCTGCTCATACAAAGGAATGACCGCGTCCGGCGGCGCCGCCGGCGTCGGCCGTGCCGTCAACGAGGCAGTGGTGATCTCGTTCATGGGCGTCTTCGCCTTCAACTACGTCTTCACCCAGACCCTGCTTGCCACCAACCCGGAGCTGCAGACGATCCGATGAACGAATGGCTCGCAGTCCCGCGCGGCTGGCTCGACTCCTTCGGAGAGATCGCCCGCTTCGGCTCGCGCGTCTCCGGACTCGTCTACTCCGGCCGCGTCTTCCGCTTCTTCGGCGAGAGCCTGCGCCAGGCCGGCATCCTCATCCTCGGCTCGGCCCTGATCATCTGGGGCCTCGTCTTCACCCTCGGCCTGCAGTGCGGGATCGAGGGCGCCTACCTGCTGCGCGCCCAGGGTGCGCCCGCCTACGCCGGCGTCTTCTCGGCCTGGTGCGACCTGCGCGAGATCATGCCCTACGCCTTCGGCTACATGCTCGCGGCCAAGGTCGGGACCGGGATCGTCGCCGAGCTCGGGGCGATGCGGATCTCCGACGAGATCGACGCCCTGGAGGTGATGGGCGTACCGCCCGTGACCTTCCTCTGCGCGACCCGCCTGCTCGCCGCCTGGATCACCTTCCCGTTCATGTACCTGGTCGGGATCGGGATCATGTACCTGGCCAGCTACCTGGCGGTGGTCGAGCAGATCGGCGATGTCTCCTCGGGCGGCTACTTCCTGATCTTCTGGATGTTCCAGAACCCTCCCGACCTCATATTCAGCTTGATCAAGGGCATGGTGATGGCGACCGCGATCGTTCTGGTCGGCTGCTACTACGGCTACACGGCCTCGGGGGGGCCGGTCGGGGTGGGGACCGCGACCGCTAAGTCGATGGTCCTCAACATCGTCTTAGTCCACATCATCGGGATGCTCGGGACCCTCGTCTTCTGGGGGGCCAACCCGCGAGCGCCAATAGGAGGCTGACGTGTCGATCGACGACGAGAACCGCAGGGAAGAAGAAGAGCTCCAGGACGAGGCCGTGATGGGTGGCGAAGAGCCGCCGGAGATCGGCGAGCTCGACGAGGCCGATGAGCGCGCGATCCCGGCCCGCTCGGCCGACGACAGCGGCCCCTACATCAGCGACGACGGCGCGATGATGGGCCGCGACTTCGTGATCCCCGGCGTCAAGCCCGACGAGCACGATCCCTACCGCTTCCACACCGGCCGCAAGCGCGACCATGGTGGCACCGACGCGATCGAGATCATCGACCTCGTCAAACAGTTCGGTCGCGCCCGCATCCTCAACGGCCTCAACCTCGGCCTGCCCGAGGACCAGGTCTCGATGGTGCTCGGCCCCTCGGGAACCGGCAAGAGCGTGCTGATCAAGCACATCGTCGGCCTGCTCTACCCAGACTCCGGGGACGTCCTCGTGCACGGGGAGTCGATCCCGAACATGACCGACGACGAACTCTTCGACGTGCGCAAAAAGTTCGGCCTGCTGTTCCAGGACGGCGCCCTCTTCGGCTCGATGAACATCTACGACAACGTCGCCTTCCCGCTGCGCCAGCACACCGACAAAGGCGAGGAGGAGATCGGCGAGATCGTCAACCGCCGGCTCAAAGAGGTCGGCCTCTCCGAGGCCACCTACAAGATGCCGAACGAGCTCTCCGGAGGGATGCGCAAGCGCGCCGGCTTCGCCCGGGCGCTGGTCTTGGAACCGGCGATCGTGATGTTCGACGAGCCCGACTCCGGGCTCGACCCGGTCCGCACCGCGTTGCTCTGCGAGCTGATCCGCGAGGTCCACGCCGAGAACGGCGGCTGCTACCTGGTGATCTCGCACGACCTCGGCACCGCCCGCCGCATCGCCGACTTCATCGCGGTGCTGTGGAGCGGCAAGATCGTCGAGTCGGGCCCCAAAGAGGAAGTCTTCGACTCCAGCAACCCGTTCGTCAACCAGTTCCTCCACGCGGACATCACCGGCCCGCTGTCGATGGACTGAGTGAACCTCGCTCGCGGGCTCGGAGCGGCCGCTGCATGGGCGGCCCGTAACGCGAAGCCGGTTCTCGCGGTAGCAGCCGTTCTCGCGATCGTGGCCGCGGTCGGGGCGACCCGGATCCCGACCGACGCCGGCGTCGGCACCCTGGTCGATTCCGACACCGAGACCTTCGAAGCGACCGAGGACGTCAAGCAGGCCTTCGGCGAAGAACCGGTGGTCGTGCTGGCCCGCGGCGACCTGCCGGAACTGATCCTCACCAACGACATCTTCCGGCTGCTGCGGCTGGAGGGCTGCCTGGCCGGCAAAGTGCCGAAGGGCGGCAGGGCACTACCGGGCCCGTGCACCGAGCTGGCGGAGATGGAACCGGTCGAGTTCGTCGCCGGGCCCGCCACCTTCCTCAACGAGGCGGTGGTCCAGATCGAGACCCAGCTGCGCAGCATGGCGGCACGGGTGCCGCCCGCGCGCTTCCAGGAATTTCTCCTCGCCGTGGCCACCAAGTACGGGATCACCAGCGTCCCCACCCTCGACAACGAACAGTTCGTCGCCACCGTCGTCTTCGACCTCGCCCGCGAGCGTGGCACCCCGAAGGCACGGCTCGCCTACCTCTTCCCGAACAGCCGCACGGCCCAGATCGTCGTCCGCCTCAAGCCCGACCTCAGCGACTCCGAGCGCCACCGGGCGCTGGAGCTGATCAAGGCGGCGGTCGCGGAAACGATCCCGCGCAAAGCCTGCGCCGAGAACGGCAAGCCGGCACCTTGTTTCGAGCTGAGCAAGGGCAGCTATGTGGTCTCCGGCGCTCCGGTCGTCGTCGATGGCCTGGCGCGGGCGCTGAAGGACGCGCTGCTGCTGCTCTTCGGGGTCGCGGTCGTGGTCATGGCGGCAACCCTGCTCTTGGTCTTCCGCTCGCGCCTGCGGCTGCTGCCGCTGGCTGTCGCCCTCGGGGCGGCGGCGCTGACCTTCGGGTTGCTGGGGCTGACCGGTGGCACCCTGACGATGGCCTCGATCGCGGTCCTGCCGATCCTGATCGGGCTCGCGGTCGACTACGCGATCCAGTTCCAGGCCCGCTACGACGAGGCGATCGGGCGCGGCAGCGCGGGAGCTGACGCCGCTCGCCAAGCCGCCGCCCGCGGCGGCCCCACGATCGCCATCGCCTGCCTCGCAACCGCAGCTGGCTTCCTCGCCCTGCTGCTATCTCCGACCCCGATGGTGCGGAGCTTCGGTTTGTTGCTCATCGTCGGAGTTGGAATCGCTTTCGTCCTCGCATTGGTCGCCGGCTCCGCCGCGCTCAGCCTCCGTCCCTCGACATCCAGCCGGAATCCGTTCCTCAGGCGGGTGGCAGGGGGGGAGGGTCCGAGAACGGAGGCGCAGCCCCCGCCCGCAGGACCCTCTCCCCCTGACAGGACCCCCCTGCCGGAGCGCATCTCCGGCCCCCTGCCGGAGCGCGTTCTCGCCTTTTCCATCGGGCGGCGAACGCCGATCCTCGCCGTCGGCCTCGCGCTCGCCGTGATCGGCTGGGGCGTCGGCACCCAGATCGAGACCGTCTCTGACGTCCGCACGCTCGCCCCGCAGAACATCGAAGCGATCGAAGAACTGAACGCGCTGCAGGACGCGACCGGGGTCTCCGGCGAGCTCGACGTCAGCATCGAGTCCGACGACCTCGCCGACCCGGCGACGATCGAGTGGATGGCGGCCTTCAAGCGCCGGGTCCTGCGCGCCAACGGGTTCAGCGGCGAAAACCCGAGCTGCCTCGAGGCTGAAATCTGCCCCGGGCCGGCGCTCTCGGACTTCCTCGTCCGCGAAGGCGACACCCCGACCCGACAGGGGATCGAGGCAACCCTGGCGGCGCTCTCGCCCTACGCCCTGCGCCAGGTCGCCCCGCTCGAAGCCGACGGCCGGCTCGGCGACGAGGCGCTGATCAGCTTCGGCATCCGCGCCCAGTCGCTGCAGGACCAGCAGGCCCTGGTCGACCGCGTCCGCGCCGAGATCGGCGAGCCCGGCACCGCGGAGGGTCCGCCGCCCGGGGTCGAGGTGCGGCTCGCGGGCCTGCCGGTGATCGCCGCCGAATCGGCCTCCGACCTCTCCGCCAGTCGCTACTGGCTCACCCTCGCCGGCTTGCTCGCGGTGGCGTTGGTGTTGCTGATCGCCTATCGCTCGCCGCGGCGGGCGCTGGTGCCGCTGGCGCCGACCGTGCTCGCCACCGGCTGGGCCTCCCTGTTGCTCTGGGCGACCGGAATCCCTCTCAACCCGATGTCGGCGGCCTTGGGGGCGCTGACGATCGCGATCGCCACCGAGTTCGGGGTCATCCTCAACGGCCGCTTCCACGAGGAGGGCGGTGGCAGCGGTCCGGTCGCGCCGGCCCTGGGGCGCGCCTACGCGCGCACCGGCACCGCCGTGCTCGCCTCCGGTGCCACCGCGATCGCCGGCTTCGCGGTGCTGATTGCCAGCGACATCCGCCTGCTGCGGGACTTCGGCTTCGTCACCGTGATCGACCTCGCTGCCGCCCTGCTCGGGGTGATGGTCGTCTTGCCGGCGCTCCTGGTCTGGCTCGAGGAGCGCCGCTGAGGTGAAGGACCGGTACTCGATCGCCGTCGGTCTGGTCTTCGTCGCCCTGGTCGCGATCGCCGCCTTCAACTCGATCGGCGGCGACGGCGGCGAGACTCTTGGCCTCGACAGTTTCGAGGAGCGCTGGGCGCTGCCCGAGTTCGCTGTCCCCGTCGCCACCGGCTCGCTCGAAGGCGACGCCAACGTCGCCCAGGACGACTGCGAGCAGGCCGCAGTGCCCTGTCCGCAGGACGCCCGCCGTACCTCTGCTTGCCAGATCCGGACGCCGGGTGCGATGCGGGTCTGCGACTACTTCGGCCTGCCCTTGGTGATCTCGTTCTGGTTCACCAAAAGCGGCGACTGCACCGCCCAGCAAGACATCGTCGACTCCCTTTACGCGCGTTACCGTGGCCGGGTGAACTTCCTCTCGCTCGATATTCGCGACGATCGCGACGATGTTCGCGATCTGGTTCGCGAACACGGCTGGAAGATGCCGGTCGGCTTTGACCGCGACGGCGCCGTCGGCGGCCTCTACCGGGTCGGTGGCTGCCCTACCTTCGCCTATGTCTATCCCGGGGGCACGCTGCAGAGCGCCAGCAGCGGTGAGCTCACCGAGGGACAGCTGCGGGCCCGCGTCGAGCGCCTGCTGGCGGCGACCCGAACTGCCCAGCAAGGATGAAACCGGCGCCGCAGCAAGGCTGGGTCGTGCCCTGGCTGGCGAGCGAATTTCCCGGTCTCGCGGTCTCCTGGGTCGAGGTCGCGGGCAGCGCCGGCCGCAGTCCCGAGCCGGTTCGCCAGCACCTGCGGACCCTCTCCGACCGCATCTATGGACCGCAGGCGATCCAGTTGCGCGAACAGCCGGTCCCCTGGTCCTATCGCGTCTTCTTTCGCCAGATCGGCCTCGACCCCGACCTCACCCGCACCCCTGTCGAGCAGCTGATCTTCGAGCGGCTTCACGATGGCGGCTTCAAGAGCCAGGGCCTCCCTGCCGACGCCCTCACGATCGCCACGGTCGAGACCGGGGTGGCGCTGCGCGCCTTCGACGCCGACTACCTGGAGGGAAAGCTCTGCATCCGCGAGTCGATGCCCGACGAGGCCCTGGCCGGCGATCCGGCGGCGCTCGACCCCGGCACCCTGATCCTCGCCGACGAGGCGCACACGCTCGGGGTCCTGTTCGGCGCCAGCGCCGCGCCGGCCGCAGTGAGCAGCACCACCGAGCGGATCGCGATCGCCGCCGTCTCGGTCGGGTCGGTGTCGCAGATGGCGATCGCGGAGGCGCTGTGGATGGCAGCGCAGACGCTCGCCGGCGACTGAATCGCTCACCGCGCTTAACCGTTTCCTCGCTTGCAGTCCGGAATTCGTGATCTAGACTCGGTCGGAGGCGTATGCAGGAGCTCCTCGCAAGAGACGGTTTCGCGACGCTCGTCCCTGAGGTTGACGAGCGTCCCGCGCGCGCCCAGCTCCGCACCCAGATCGCTCGGCTCGAGCTCGAACTGGCCGGCCTCTTCGCCGAGGCCTTCGGAAGGGTCGAGCTCGATCGCCCCGGCCCCGCCCCGGCGTCGCCGCCACGGCTGCTCGACCTCGGCGAGCTGGAGCAGATGCGCGACCGCCTCGCCGATCGGATTGCCGCGGCGCGCGAGTCCCTGCGCCGCCGCGGCCGCGAGGAAACCGCCAGCCGCGAGCTGTTGCGGGCGATGCTGGCGCGACCCGCCGACTACAAATGGGTGCGGGTGACCCGGGCGGAGATCGGCGAACCGGGCTGCGGCAACTGGCACTCCAAACCGCGTCTTGGCCCACTGGGGATGCTGATGGGCTGGTGGCAGGTCAAGATCTCTTCCGGATGTCCGTTAGCCGGGCGGCTTGCGGCCGTTGAGCGCTAAGCCAAAGCAGAAGAAGCAGCAGCCTCCGGCGGCCCGGGTCACCGCCCCCGACGAGCGCCCGCCCGCACCCTGGGGCAACTTTCCCCTGGCCGAGCTGGTGATCCTGGCCGGGATCATCGCCCTGATCGTCGGCGTCGTCAGCCAGGAGGAGAAGGCGATCGGCGCCGGCGTGGTTCTGGCCGGGCTGGGCGGCCTCGAGGTGGCCGTGCGCGAGCACTTCGCCGGCTACCGCTCCCACACCACCCTGATGGCGGGGGCGGTCTTCGTGGTCACCGTCGGGATCGCTTTCTACGTCGCCGACCAGATCCTTGCGGTGGCGCTGGGGATCGGCGCGGTGACCTTCGCGGTCACCTTCTACCTGGCGCGCCGCGCATTCCAGCGTGCTTCCGGAGGCCTCAGCTTCCGAGTCGGTGGAATGCGCGGCTGAGCAGGCGTTTCTCAGGCGGGGACGGCGCTGTGACCGCTGCCCGTCCGTGAGGCGAGCTCGGTCGCGAGCAGGCGGCGCTGGCGAGAAGTCAGGGTGCCGAGCTGCTTGTTCTCGTTCAGCGACAGCGGCAGCAGGAACTTGCGGGCGCGGGTGCGGCCCCAGCGGCGCTGGCTGGTCAGCAGCTCGGAGATCGTCATGCTTTCGGTCTCCCATGGACACTCGGAAACGACGTCCGATGCCTCCAGATCACCTCGGCCGATCGCCCGCTTCAACTCGGCGCGAGCGAGGCGAACCGTGTTCGCGCGTTCCAGCGCTCTCATGTGCTGCGGTGCCTCCACCGAAGTTGCCATCGTCGTTGCGGGTGCCATTGCGGCAGCGTCCACTGGTACTCCTCCCTTCAAAGGAATAAAAATCAACTGGGATCTCGCCAACGAGAGTGGCTCGGGGACCCTGGCCTACCGGACGGGGTGACTCTGTCCGAACTCCCCGGCCGGTTCGTCGGGCGAGGAGGCCAAGCTATGTCGCAGCGGTGGGCGGCGTCAACCCGCCAACGCCGAAGTGACGACCGGCTCGGCCGCTAAGAGCAACAATTTCATCACAGCGAAATCCGGTGTTCGCTCAGCTGAGCCTGAAACTACCCAGGACGGGGGATGTCAAAAACCCGTTATCGGGATTCAGGACCGCGGAAGGTCCGGGAACTCGGCGATCACCCGCGCGATCGTCCCCAGGGCACCGTCGAGATGCTCGCGCTCGTGGGTCGCCATCAGGCTCGTCCGCAGGAGCGCCCCGCCGGGCGGGACCGCGGGATGGATCGCGACGTTGGTGTAGACGCCGGCGTCGAAAAGCGCCTTCCAGAGCAGCACCGCCTGCCAGTCGTCGCCGCAGACGACGGGGATGACGGGGGTGGTCGCCACGGTGCCGTCGGGCAGCGTGCCGGGCTCGATCACCTCGAGGCCGAGGTGGCGCAGGCCCTCGCGCAGATACTCGGCGTTGTCGAGCAGGCGCTCGAACAGGGCCGGGCCGTCCTCGCGGATCACCCGCAGCGCTGCCAGCGCCGCGCCGACCGCGGCCGGGACCGCGGAGGCGCTGAAGACGAAGGAGCGCGAAGCGATCCGCAGGTACTCGATCACCTCGGCCGGGCCGGCGATGAAGCCGCCGCAGGAGGCGAGGCTCTTGGAGAAGGTGCCCATCCGCAGGTCGACCTGGTGCTCGAGCCCGAACAGCTCGCAGGCGCCGGCGCCGCGGGCACCGAGCACGCCGGCCCCATGCGCCTCGTCGACCATCAACCGCGCCCCGTAGGCCTGGCAGAGCTCGACGATCCGGGGCAGGTTGCAGACGTCGCCCTCCATCGAGAAGACGCCGTCGACGATCACCAGGACGCCACCGCCGTCCGTGGCGGCGCGCTGGAGCATCTTCTCCAGCTTGTCCATGCGGTTGTGGCGGAACGGGCGCAGCTTGGCGCCGGAGAGGCGACAGCCGTCGAGGATCGAGGCGTGGTCGCCGGAGTCGCAGATGACCGTGTCGGCGGGGCCGAGGATGGTGCCGATGCAGCCGACGTTGGACTGGTAGCCGGTCGTGTAGACGATCGCGTCCTCGGTCTGCATCCACTCGGCCAGCTCGCGCTCGAGGTCGACGTGCAGCGGCGTCGTCCCGTTCAAAAGGCGCGAGCCGGTTACGCCGGTGCCGTAGGTCTCGAGGGCGTCGCGGGCGCCCTGCTTGACCCGCTCGTCGCCGGTCAGGCCGAGGTAGTTGTTGGAGCCGAGCATGATCGTCTGCCGCCCCTCCATCTCGACCACCGGGCCGGCCTGCGAGGTCAGCAGGCGGAAGTAGGGGAGCAGGTCGTGCTCTTTGGCCGCTTCGAGCTGCTCCAGCCGATCGTGGCTGCGGGCCTTCTCGAATACGTCGACCGGGGCCTTCGCGGTCTCGCTCATCTGGAATACCTTTTCACGCTTCGCTCGCTGCGCAGAGAATCAGATAGGGACGCTTGCTCGCTCCGCGCTCAGGGAGTGTAGGTTGCGCCCCGTATGGGAAGCGTGACGATCCGGCAGGTGGGCAACCGCCGCGAGCTCAAGCGGTTCGTCCGGGTCCCGTTCCACCTTCACCGCGCCCATCCGCAGTGGGTGGCGCCGCTGGTCTTCGAGCGGATGGCGTTCCTCAACCGCGAGAAGAACCCGTGGTTCCAGCACGGCGAAGCCGAGCTCTTCATCGCCGAGCGCGACGGCGAGCCGGTCGGGCGGATCAGCGCCCACCTCGACCACCGCTGGGACGAGTTCCAGGGCGGCAGCGACGCGATGTTCGGCTTCTTCGAGACGAGCGACGACGCGCAGGTCACCAAGGCGCTGATCGACACCGCCGCCGAGTGGGCGGCCGGCCAGGGTCGCGAGCGCATCCTCGGGCCGATGGACTTCACCACCAACGACGAGATCGGGATCCTGATCGACGGCTTCGAGCGGCGGCCGATGATCCTCGAGCCCTGGCACCCGCCCTACTACCAGGGGCTGGTCGAGGGTGAGGGCTTCACGAAGGCGATGGACGTGCTGATGTGGGAACTGCAGTTCGGCGATCTCAAGGAGGGCGAGCAGTTCGACCCCTCGATCCACGCCGCCGCCAAGAAGGCGCTCGACGACGAAGGGATCACGATCCGCAACATGCGCAAGCGCGACATGGCGGCGGAGGTGCGGCGCTTCATGGACGTCTACAACGAGGCCTGGGGCAACAACTGGGGCTTCGTTCCGATCACCGACGCCGAGGTCGAGTTCCAGGCGAAGAACCTGAAGCAGGTGCTGGACGAGGACTGGGCCTTCATGGCCGAAAAAGACGGTGAGGTCGTCGGCGCGGCGCTGACCCTGCCGGACATCAACCAGGTGATGGCGAAGCTGAACGGTCGCCTGCTGCCCTTCGGCTGGGCCAAGTTCCTGCTCGGCAAGCGCAAGATCGACCAGTTGCGCGTGTTCGCGCTCGGGGTCACCCATGCCTACCGCCACAGCGGCGTCGCCGCAGGCCTCTACCTGCGCCACCTCGAGGAGGCGGCCAAACCTGGGGCGATCGAAGGCGGCGAGATGGGCTGGATCCTGGAGACGAACAAAGCTATGAACCGGGCGATGGAGGGCATGGGGGGGACTGTGGTCAAGAGGTACCGGTTGTATGAGCGGGCTTTGTAGGGAGATGCCGGGTAGGACCCGCCTGCGCAACAGCTGTGGAGGCTTGGCGGGTCCTACCCGGTATCTCCGACGAAGGCACGCGTCAGCCTCAGTTCGCAAAGACCGCAGTTTGCGGTGAGAGATGGGGGAGCGACCTGGGGTCTCGCTAGAGTCGAAACGGTGAGCGAACTCGACGTAGATGGCGAGATCGTGGCCGAGGAAGTGGTCGAGCCGCGGGAGGCCACCGAGCCGGTGCGGGCGCTGCCGGCGCCCTACGAGGAGCCCCCAATGCCGGTCCTGCGCGCCGACGTCCGCACTGCCGCGATCGCCGCTGCCGGCGGCGTCCTGGCCGGCGCCGCCACCGTTGCCGCTGTGCGCGCCGTCGCCGCAGTCGGGACCAAGCCGCGCTCCGGGCGGCGCCTGGGCCGCCGCCGCGCCGACCGCCCCAACGTCGTCGCCAGCCGCTCCTTTCTCGTCGACGTCCACCTCCTCGGTCGCTAAGCCCCGGCCCATGGGCCGAAAACGGGCCTATATCTCCCGAAATCGGCCCGTCGACGCTGAAGTCGAGGTCCGGCCGTGCTCGCTGTTCCGGCTGGGGCGGGGGAGCTCCGACGGGACGCTGCGGATCCGCCAGCGGATCGCGACCCGGCTCCTGCGGGTCGAGGACAGCCCGGTGCTGGTGCGGGCCTGGGAACCGGGGCCGGGGCGGCTGAAGCTGCGGGCGGAGGCCCTCGATCCGCGGGCGGTGACGCAGCCGCTGCCCGTCGCCGGCCTGCGCCCGGCTGGGGGCGAGCAGCTCGGGCTGGCGATCGAGCGGATGCGCTTCGCGCTCGCGGTCGATGACGACCTCGGCGAGTTCCACCGCCGCTTTCGCGACGACCCCCTGCTGGGACCCTTGATCAGGCGGATGCCGGGCTACCGGCTTCTGCGCAAGCCGTGGCCTTGGGAAGCGCTGGCCACGGCCGTGGTCGGGCAGCTGATCGAGGCCGATCGCGCGGCCCGGATCGAGCGCCGTCTCGCCGGCCGCTGGGGGCCGCGACTGGGGGAGGGGCGGGCGGCGCTGCGCGACGTCCCGACCGCGACGACGATCGCCGGCCGCGGTCCGGCCGAACTCGCCTCGATGGACCTGGCGCCGGTCCGCGCCGCCGCCCTGCGGCGAGTCGCGCTCGAGGTCTCGCGCGGGCGCTGCGCGATCGACGACCCCGCCGCCGACCGGCGACTGCTGGCGATCTCCCAGATCGGCCCCTGGACGATCCAGTGCCTGGGCCTGTTCGGCCGTGGAGAAATGGACTCGCTGCCGGCCGGAGACCTCGGCTACATCAAGCTGGTCGGCCGCCTCGCCGGGATCGGCCGCCGCGCCACCGTCCCCGAGGTCGAAGAGTTCTACGCGCCCTACGAGCCCTACCGCGGCCTGGTCGGTTCGCTCACCCTTTCGGGCCTGCACCACCTGGTCGCTCAGGGCCCGCCGATGCGCCTGGCTGCCGCCTGAGGGGCACCTGGAGGATCACCTCCGTCCTGGTGGATCCCGATGCCGGGCGTCGGCGAAGCGCCGCAGCACGGCTCCACTTCTCCCTTCCCTCGATCTCACCCGCGCAGGAGCTGTCGCCGGGGTTCCTCCGTCGGTCGTTGGGGTGGGAGCTAGTCCGCTCGGGGGCGTGCTAGCTGGCGATCTGGCGGAGTTCGGCTGGGCCCAGCAGCCCCACCAAGGTGGAGCCATCGACGATCGCGAGACCGCCCTTGCGCATCTGCGCCCGCGCTCCCGTCAATCGCGCCAGCTCGTCGGAGAGGTCGGGCTCATGCCCGACCAGGAGAACGTCGCCGAGGCCGGCTGCGAGAGAGCGCGAGTCGAAGGCGCCGCCGCTCAGCTCGGGCGCGGTTTCCGGCTCGATCCGCAGCGCTTCGCAGGCGCGGCTGGCCGTTTCGGCGGCCCGGCGCTTGGGACTCGTGAGGCAGCTGGCGATGGACACCTCGAGCGCGGCGAGCGCCAGGCCCGCGTCGCGCGCCTGCCGCTCGCCCTTCGAAGTGAGCCGACGAGCAGCGTCGTCGCCGTTCCCCTCCTCGGCGTTTCCGTGTCTGAGCAGGTAAATCATGAGTGGATGGTTTGTCAATCATGTCGGACAGCTAGCATCCTCGCGAATGCCGACCTCCTTTGGCCGACGTTTTCTAGTGCTCGCGCTCGCTCTGGTGGCCCTTCTGGTCGCCCCGGTCGCGGCAACCCCTGCCGGAAACATCGTCGTTTTCGGCGCCGCCTCCGGCTCCCACCTCACCCTCACCACCACGGGCGAGAAGATCATCGCCACCGGGGCCATGTCCGGCGCCCACCCGCGCGGCTGCTGGCTCGCCCCGAGCCGGATGAGGGCGGTCTGCCCGACCAACAACGCAAGCTCGATCCAGGTCGTCATGGGCGCCGCCAACGACTCCGTCGAAGTCGCCGACCCGCTGCCGCTGCCGCTCACCGCCTACCTCGGCAGCGGCTCGGACAAATTCATCGGCAACGACGAGAGCGACACCTGCTACTCCGAAGGCTCCCGGCGAAACCGCTGCATCGGCCGCGGCGGCGATGACATCTGCATCACCGGCATGCGCAACAGCGACTGCGTCGGCGGCGCCGGCAACGATTACTGCCGCCACCAGTTCGGCAGCGACGGCTGCTGGGGCGGCCCCGGCAACGACGTCTGCGTGATGGGCCCCGGCCAGGACGGATGCCACGGCGATGCCGGCAACGACCGCCTCTTCGGCGGTCGCGACCCCGACCAGCTCTACGGCGGGACCGGCCACGACTACTGCGACGGCCAAGAAGGCTGGGGCAAGTCACACAGCTGCGACGCCGGCCCCAAACGCTAGGCCGCGGCGAGCGCCGAGTCGGGCTCTACAGCCCCATCGTCTTACCGAGGATCTCCTTCATCACCTCGTCCGTCCCGCCGCCGATCGGGCCGAGGCGGGCGTCGCGGACGGCGCGCTCAATGCCGTACTCGCGCATGTAGCCGTAGCCGCCGTGGATCTGCAGTGACTGGTCGGCGACCTCGAGCAGGGCGCGCTGGGTGACGAGCTTGGCCATCGTCACCTGCTGGAGGCACTCCTGGCCATCGTGGAAGAGGCGCAGCCCGTTGTAGGTGAGGGCGCGGGCGGCCTCGGCCTTGGTCGCCATCTCGGCGACCTGGTGGCGGATCGCCTGGAACTTGCCGATCGGGCGGCCGAAGGCTTCGCGCTCGAGCGCGTAGGCAACGGTGACCTCGATCAGGCGCTGCATCGCGCCGACGGCGCCGATCGCCATCAGCAGCCGCTCCCAGGCGAAGTTGGCCATGATCAGCTTGAAGCCGCCGTTCTCCTCGCCGAGCAGGTTCTCGGCCGGCACCTCGACGTCGCTGAAGGCGAGCTCGCCGGTGTCGGAGGAGTGCCAGCCCATCTTCTCCAGCTTCGCCGCCACCTCGTAGCCCGCCATCTCGCGCTCGAGCACGAGGAAGGAGATGCCGCCGTGGCCGCCCTCCGCGGTCGTCTTGCAGGCGCAGACGAGGAAGTCGGCGCGGACGCCGTTGGTGATGAAGGTCTTGGCCCCGTTGACGAGGTAACCGCCGTCGATCCGCTCGGCCCTCGTGGTGATCCCGGCGACGTCGGAGCCGGCGCCCGGCTCGGTGATCCCCAGCGCCCCGACCTTCTCGCCGGCGATGCCGGGTACCAGCCAGCGCTGCTTCTGCTCCTCGCTGCCGAAGTTGAAGATCGGCGGCAGCGCGATCGAGGCGTGGGCGTTGAGCCCAGCGGCGACGCCGCCGGAGCCGCCGGACCGCGCCAGCTCCTCGACCCAGATCGCGTCGTGGAGGTGGTCGCCGCCCTGGCCGCCGTAGGCCTCCGGGAACTTCAGCCCAAGGAAGCCGAGCTCGGCGCAGCGGCGGTAGAGGTCGCGGGGGAATTCCCGCGCCTGCTCCCACTCGTCGACATTCGGCGCGATCTCGTTGGCGACGAAGCGCGCGACCGTCTGCCGCAGCTCCTCGTGCTCGGAGCCGAACGGCGGGAGCACCGCCCGCGCCCCGCTGTCCTTGACGACGGTCATCGACCACGCCGAACCGTGAGGTCGCAGTTGACCCCGCATACCGGGGTGAAGTGCGACCTCACGGGAGGGCTAGAGCCCGTAGCTCCGCCCGATCACGTCGAGCATCACCTCGTCGGTGCCGGCCCCGATCCGGTTGAGGCGGACGTCGCGGTAGGCGCGCTCGATCTCGTACTCCTTCATGTAGCCGTAGCCGCCGAGGATCTGAACGCAGTCGTCGGCGACCTCGCAGGCGATCCGCGAGGCGTAGAGCTTCGCCATCGTGATCTCGCGCACCGGGTACTCGCCGTTGGCGAAGCGCCAGGCGGTCGAGTAAGTGAACTGCTTGGCCGCTTCGGTCTTCGTCGCCATCTCGGCGAACTTGTGGCGGATCGCCTGGAACTTGCCGATCGGCCGCCCGAAGGCTTCGCGCTCCTTCGCATACTCGAGGGTTTTCTCGATCATCCGCTCGGCCCCGGCGTGGCAGCCGGCGGCGGCGACCAGGCGCTCGCCCTGAAGCTCCCAGGCGATGTGGTAGAAGCCCTTGCCGACCTCGCCGAGGACGGCGTCGGCCGGGACACGGACGTCTTCGAAGGCGAGCTCGCCGGTGTCGGAGGCGTGCATCCCCATCTTCTCCAGCTCGGCGGAGACGGTGAAGCCGGGGACCTTCTCGCCGTTGGCATCGCGCAGGTCGACGACGAAGAGGGTGATGCCGGCGTGGCGCTCGTCGGGGTCGGTCTTGCAGACGAGGACGATGAAGTCGGCCCGCGGCCCGTTGGTGATGAACGTCTTCGAGCCGTTGATCACGTATTCGTCACCGTCGCGGATCGCGGTGGTGCGGATCCCGGCGACGTCGGAGCCGGCGCCCGGCTCGGTGATCCCGAGGCTGCCGATCTTCTCGCCCTTGAGACCCGGTTCGAGGTACTTGCGCTTCTGCTCCTCGGTGCCGAGCAGGTGGATCGGGGGTAGGACCATGTCGCTCTGGACCGCGAAGCCCATGTTGGTGCCGCCGGACCCCGAGTAGCTCATGCACTCGGCGCGGACCAGCGAGTAGAAGTAGTCGCCGCCCTGGCCGCCGTACTCCTCCGGGAAGCAGAGGCCGAGGAAACCGAGCTCGCCCGCCCGCTCCATCGCCGAGGTCGGCCAGTAGGTGTCCTCCCACTCGTTGCGATGCGGCCACAGCTCCTTTTGCACCCACGACTGCATCGACTCGCGCAGGTCTTCGTGCTCCTGGCTGAAGATGAAGTGCTTGCGCCCGGCTGCGTGGTCGGGCTTGATGACGTTGGAGCCGTCGGAAGTCGCGGTCGACACAGGTGTCACTCCTCGCTCGTCGTTTGGGCCGGGATCCCCGCCCCGGAAGCGAGTAGACAGTAGCACTTCCCACTTCCAGCGAGGTCGTCTATTGTTGCCGACGCCGATGAGAGACGGGAACTACGAGAAGGTCGCCTACGAAGTCGCCGACGGCGTCGCCACCGTGACGCTGAACGATCCCGACAAGCGCAACATGCTCTCCGGCCAGATGCTGAGCGAGCTGGTCGCGGCGATGAAGGAGGCGAAAGCCGACGACGAGGTTCGCGCCGTCGTCCTCACCGGGGCGGGGGACAAGGTCTTCTGCGCCGGCGCCGACCTCGGGGGGTTCGCTGCCGACGCCTCCCTGGTCGAGAAACATTTCGCCTCCGACCTCTTCCTCGAGTTCTTCCGGCTGATGCCGCGGCTGGGCAAGCCCTCGCTCTGCGCCGCCAACGGGCACGTGCTCGCCGGCGGCATGGGCCTCGCCCTCTCCTGCGACCTGCTGATCGCCAAAGAGGGCGCGACCTTTGGCACGCCGGAGATCAACGTCGGCGCCTTCCCTTACATGATCATGGCGATCATCTTCCGCAATGTCCCGCGCAAGAAGGTCAACGAGATGATGCTGCTGGGCGAGCGGTTGAGCGCCGAGCAGGCGGTCGAGTTCGGACTCGCCAACAAGGTCGCCGCCGCCGGCGATTTCGACGCCGCGGTTGCCGCGTGGGCCGGCAAGCTCGCCTCCAAGAGCCCCGTCCTGATGCGGCTCGGTCACGACGCCATGTATCGCCAGCAGGACATGGCGCTCGACGACGCGCTCGAGTACCTGCGCTCCCAGCTCTCCCTCACCTTCTCGACCGAGGACATCGTCGAGGGGGTCACCGCCTTCTTCGAGAAACGCGAGCCTGAATGGAAAGGCAAATGACCGTCAACCTGCCCGCGGCGGACGCGGAAGCGAGAGAGCGAGATCGCCGGAAATCATGAGCGCGAACGAGCGAGAGCAGAGCACGCAGGCCGAACCTGATTCGAACCTGCTGCCGGGCACCGCGCCGCTCGGCGAGCTGACCGAGCAGCTGCACCAGCGCCGGGCCAAGGCGCAGCTCGGCGGCGGCGAGGAGAAGATCGCCAAACAGCACGGACGCGGCAAGCTGACCGCCCGCGAGCGCCTCGACCTGCTGGTCGACGCGGGCACCTTCGTCGAGCTCGGCGTCCATGGCCGCCCGCACTTCGCCCAGCGGGCGATGGACGGCGTCGAGGCGCCGGCCGACGGCGTCATCACCGGCTGGGGCGACATCGACGGCCGCGCCTGCTGCGTCGCCGCCTACGACTTCACGGTGATGGCCGGCTCGATGGGGATGACCGGCGAGCTCAAGGTCACCCGCCTGCGGGAGATGGCGCTGACCAAGAAGATGCCGTTCGTCTGGCTGTTGGACTCGGCCGGCGCCCGCATCCAAGAGGCGACCGGGTCGATGTTCGCCGGCTCCGGCCACCTCTTCCGCGAGGAGGTCGAAATGTCGGGTGTGATCCCGATGGTCGCGGCGATGATGGGCCCCTGCGCCGCCGGCACCGCCTACATCCCGGCGCTCGCCGACTTCGTGCCGATGGTTTCCGGCCAGGGCGCGATGGCGCTCGCCGGCCCGCACCTGACCAAAGCCGTCACCGGCGAGGACATCACGATGGAGGAGCTCGGCGGCGCCAAGGTCCACTGCCGCAAATCGGGAGTGGGGGACCTCGAGGTCAAAGACGACGAGGAGTGCATCGCCGCGATCAAGACCTACCTCTCCTTCTTCCCCTCCAACTGGGAAGAGAAGCCGCCGATCCGCGACAGCGGCGATCTCGATGACCGGATGTCGGAGAAATTGCTGGAGATCGTGCCCGACTCCAACCGCAAGCCGTACGACATGTACGACGTGATCGCCGAGATCGTCGATGACGGCGAGTGGTTCGACCTCAAGCCGCGCTTCGCCCGCAGCGTCATCACCTGCCTCGCCCGCTTCGGCGGCCAGCCGGTCGGGATCATCGCCAGCCAGCCCAAGCACCTGGCCGGGGTGCTCGACAATGATTCCGCCGACAAGGCCGCCCGCTTCATCAACCTCTGCGACGCCTTCAACATCCCCCTCGTCTTCCTCCAGGACATCCCCGGCTTCATGGTCGGCCAGAAGGTCGAGCACGCCGGGATCATCCGCCACGGCGCGAAGCTGCTCTACGCGGTCAGCCGCGCGACCGTGCCGAAGGTGACCGTCGTCGTCCGCAAGGCCTACGGCGCCGGCTACTACGTGATGTGCGGCAAGGCCTACGAGCCGGACCTGATCGTCGCCTGGCCCGGGGCCGAGATCTCGGTCATGGGGGCAGAGGGCGCGGTCGAAATCATCGGCCGCTCGGCGATCGAGGCCGCCGACGACCCCGAGGCCACCCGCGAGGCGATGCTGAACGCCGTGCGCCAGCAGATCGATCCCTACATCGCCGCCGGCAACGCCGTCATCGACGACATCATCGACCCGCGCGAGACCCGGCCGACGATCGTCAAAGCGCTGCGGATGGCGCGCAACAAGCACGTCGAGAAGCCGAGGAAACGCCACGGGGTGATGCCGGTATGACCGCCGGACGTGTCCTGGAGAGGGAGGTTGGGAGATGAGTCGATTTGAGGACCCGGTCGTAATCAGCTGCTCGATCAGCGGCGTGATCGCCAACCGCGACCAGTGCCCGGCGATTCCCTACACCCCGGCGGAGTACGCGGCCGAGGCGCGCCGCGCCGTCGACGAGGGCGCTTCCCAGATCCACATCCACGCCAGGACTCCGGACGGCACCCCGTCCTACGAGGTCGAGGACTTCCAGGCGATCACCGAGGCGATCCTGGCCGAGGTCGGCGACGTGATCGTCAACTACTCGACCGGCGCGATCGGAGTCTCGATCGAGAAGCGGCTCGAGTACCTGCGCGCCTGCCGCCCCGACGTCGCCGCCCTCAACATGAGCTCGATGAACTACGCGAAGTACTCGAAGCGGCGCAAGGACTTCGTCTTCAACACCGTCTTCGAAAACAGCTTCGACACGATCATCGAGTTCCTCACGGCGATGAACGAGATCGGGATCAAGCCCGAGCACGAGTGCTTCGACTCCGGCCACGTCGCCAACCTCGACCCGCTGCTCGACATGGGCATTCTCAAAGAACCGCTGCAGATCTCGCTGGTGATGGGTGTGACCGGCGGCATCCGGCCGACCCCGCGCAACGTCACCCTGATGTCGGACCAGATCCCGGGCGGCCCCGAAGGCCGCAACCAGTGGCAGGTGATCGGCATCTCCCGCGACCAGTGGAAGCTGCTCGCCGCCTCGCTTGTGCTCGGCGGCAACGTCCGCGCCGGTGTCGAGGACAACCTTTACCTGCCGAACGGCGAGATGTGCAGATCGAACGGCGAGCTGATCGCGAAGGCGCGTCAGATGGCAGAAGACATCGGCCGCCGCCCCGCCAGCGTCGCCGAGGCACGGGAGCTGCTGGGAGTCCCGAAGCGGGCCGAGGTCTAAACGTGGAGACGACCATCCACCGCGCCGGCGTCTCCTGGAGCGGCGGCGCGGGGGAGGACGCTCTCGCCCACGAGGTTCTGCTCGGCGGCCAAACGTTGCCGAGCTCCTCGGCGCTCGAGTTCGGCGGCGACGACTTCAAGTCGAATCCCGAGTCGCTGCTGGTCGGCGCCCTCGCCAGCTGTCACATGCTCTGGTTCGTCGGCCTGGCGCGGAAAAAAGGCTTCGAGATCGCCTCCTACGAAGATGACGCCGACGGCGTCCTCGAGGGCAAGCGCTTCACCTCGGCGACCCTGCGACCGCGGGTCCGCTGGGCGGGTGAGCCGCCGGCCCCGGACGCGATCGAGGCGCTCCACCAGCGCGCCCACGAGCTCTGCTTCATCGCCAACTCCGTCAACTTCGCGGTCTCCGTGGAGCCCTCATGAGCGAGCTTCCCCTCAGCGACGTCAAAGTTCTCGACCTCACCCGTCTCCTGCCCGGCGGCTTCTGCTCGCTCCTGCTCGCCGACCTCGGCGCCGAGGTGCTGAAGGTCGAGGACACCGGCATGGGCGACTACATCCGCTGGGCACCGCCTTACTACGGCGGCGAGGAGCAGCAGGCGCTCGGCACCCGCTCCGCCCTCTACCTCTCGCTCAACCGCGGCAAGCGCTCGGTCCGGCTCGACCTCAAGTCCGACGCTGGCCGCGAAGCCTTCCTGCGCCTGGTCGCCTCCTACGACGTCGTCCTCGACGGCTTCCGCCCCGGCGTCATGGACCGCCTCGGCGTCGGCTACGAGAACATGCGCGGAGTAAACCCGGCGGTCGTCTACTGCGCGATCACCGGTTACGGCCAGGACGGTCCCTACGTCCAGCGCGCCGGCCACGACATGAACTACCTCGGCCTGATCGGGCTGCTGGGGCTGACCGGCGCCAAGGACGGGCCGCCGGTGCAGGCCGGCGGCCAAATCGCCGACGTCGGCGGCGGCGCCCTGATGGCCGCCTTCGGGGTGATGGCGGGGCTGCACGAGGCGCGCCGCTCCGGCCAGGGGCAGATGGTCGACGTCTCGATGGCCGACGGCGCCCTCTCCTGGCTGGCGATGGTCGCCGGCCGCTACTTCTGCGACGGCGAGGTGCCCCAGCGCGGCGAGCAGGCGCTCGCCGGTGGCCTCGTCTGTTATCTGCCCTACGAAGCGGCCGACGGCTGGATCAGCTGTGGAGCGCTCGAGCCGAAGTTCTGGGCCGCCTTCTGCAGCGGCGTCGAACGGCCCGACCTGGTCGAGGTGCAATTCCAAGCCCCCGGCTCCGAGGGCTGGAGCAAGGTTGCAGAGGTCTTCCGCTCCCGCACCCGCGCCGAGTGGAAGGCGTTCAACGACGAGCACGACTGCTGCGTGGAGCCGGTGCTCGGCGTCGACGAGGCGCTCGACTCCGAGCTGGTCGCGGCGCGGCAGATGGTGGTCGAAATGGACCAGCCGGAGATCGGGCCGGTGCGCCAGCTCGGTGCCCCGGTCAAGTTCAGCCGCACCCCCGCCGACCCGACCCGCGCCGCGCCCGCCTTCGGCGAGCACACCACCGAGGTTCTGGCCGAGGCCGGCTACGGTCCCGAGGAGATCGCGACGATGATCGAGTCCGGCGCCGCCGCCGGCAACGGCGCGGCCGCCGACCACCCGGAGTTCATGAAGTGAGTGCCGATGGGCCGATTTCGGCCGACATAGACCCGAAATCGGCCCATCGACCGCTGCTGCGGATGGGCGAGCTGGCGGAGGCGTCCGGTGTCCCGGCGCCGACGATCAAGCACTACCTGCGCGAAGGCCTGCTGCCGGAGCCGGTCAAGACCAGCCGCAACATGGCCTACTACCCGCCCGAGTTCGTCGAGCGGATCCAGCTGATCAAGCGCCTGCAGGAGACCCGCTTCATGCCGCTCAAGGCGATCAGGTCGCTCCTCGAGGAGGACCCCGAGCGGGCCACCGCGATGCTCGAACTGGAGGATCAGATCCTCGACCGCGCCCTCGCCGGCGAGCGCGCCCGCACCAGCGCCACCGAGGTCCGCGAGCGCTACGGCGTCCCCGCCGAGGTGCTCGAACGGCTCGCCGAGCTGGAGGTCCTCACCCCCAACAGCCGCGGCTACTCGCCCTCCGACGTCACCATCATCGAGGCGATCTCCCGCTTTCGCGCCGGTGGCTACGACGAGGAGATCGGCTTCACCGTCTACGACACCCTGCGCTACAAGACCGCGCTCGAAGAGCTGGTTCGCCAGGAGGTCGACATGGTGATGAACCGGCTCGCTGCCGAGTTGCCGGTGGAGCGGGTGATCGAGATGCTCGAAGAGGGCGCGCAGCCGCTGCGCGACCTGATCGCCGCGCTGCACACGAAGCTTCTGGTCGCCGAGCTTGGGCGCCAGCGCGCCGAGCGCCGCGGCTAGCGCCGCCTGCACGTCTCGGTCCAAGATCACAGGTCAGAACGACGGCAGCCGAAAGGTTGACGGAATGTTCGCTTCCACCAACACCACCCTCCGCTTCACCCTGACGCTGCTCGCGGCCGCGGTGCTGCTGCTCGCCGCCCAGGTCAGCGGTGCCGGCGCCAACACCTTCTACGCCTGCGTGCAGAAGCAGGGCAACACCGACCACCGCGCCAAAGCCTCGATCCGCATCGTCCGCAAGAACGCGAAGTGCCTGCCCTCCGAGCGCCGTCTGCGCTGGGGCACCGGCCGCTCCGGCTTCTACGCCGTCGAGGCGGGAGCGGCTGGTCCCGCCGGGTCGCAGGGAGAAACTGGGCCCGAGGGCGCAGCCGGCCCCCAGGGTGCGCCCGGAACCCCCGGCGCCGCTGGAACCCCCGGCGCCGCTGGAGCACCAGGCGAACCGGGTGCTCCGGGAGCGGCCGGCGCTCCCGGCAAACCCGGACCACAGGGAGCGCCTGGATCGACCGGCGCTGCCGGCGAGCCCGGACAGCAAGGTCCGTCCGGGGAGCCCGGCCAGCCCGGACAGCAGGGTCCGTCCGGGGAACCCGGCGCACCAGGAACGCCTGGGGTCGAAGGCCCCGCCGGTCCTGGCGGCCCGATCGGTCCTGAAGGCCCGCAGGGCGCAGTCGGGCCGGAAGGCCTGCCAGGGACCCCTGGCCTCGAAGGGCCGCCTGGCGCCGACGGACTCCCCGGTCTCGAAGGGCCGCAGGGCGAACCGGGTCCCGAAGGACCTGGAGGCAAACCCGGACCCGAAGGACCTCAAGGTGAACCCGGGCCCGAAGGCCCGCAGGGCACCCCAGGCGAACCTGGCGCTCAGGGTCAGCAGGGGCCCCAGGGAGAACAGGGGCTTCCCGGCGAACCTGGCCCCCAGGGCGAACCGGGCCCGGAAGGACCCCCAGGATCGGGTGGGTTCAGCGGCGTCGTCGTCGTGACCGCCGCCTCCGAGGGTGGCGAGCCCGCCGATGCCAATTGTCCGAAGGGGGCGCCGCTGGCGATCTCCGGCGGCGGCTCGGGCGATGGCAAGGGCGCCGCTCTCGAGATCTCCGCACCGCTCCACGGCCACGGCCTGGTCCACGAAGGCGAGCAGCCGACCGGCTGGCGGGTCACGGCCGCGTTGGGCGCCTACGTCGCCTACGCGATCTGCGCCAAGGCCGGCAACAAGGAACCCCCCGTCGAAGAAACTGAAGAGGAAAAGAAACAAAAGCAGGAGGAAGGGGTCAAGTGAGCGCCGCCACCGCCGCCGTCGCGGTCGAAGCCCGGCCGCGGCGCGGCTTGCGCCACCCGTTCGTGCTCGCCCTGCTCGCCTTCCTCGTCGTCGCCCTGCTCGCAGTATTGGTGCTGGGGGGAAGAGGGGGACAGGACTCCGTCGTGACGCCGCAGGCCACTGATTCCACTCAGCTTCGTCAGCTCGCCGCGACCATCGGTCACCCGGTTTTCTGGGCGGGAGCCCCGGTCGCCGGCACCGAGCTGGAGCTGACCCGCTCCGCCGAGGACTCCGTCTACGTCCGCTACCTCAGCGGCGACGGCGAGCTCGGCGACCAGCGCGGCCGCTTCACCACCGTCGGCACCTACCCGGTGCCGAGCGCCTTCGCCGTGCTCGGCCGCGCCGCCGAGCAGCCCACCGCAATCACCCGCGACCTTCCCGGCGGCGGCCTCGCCCTGCTCGACACCCGCCGTCCCCAGAGCGTCTACCTCGCCTGGCCCGGCTCCGACTACGAGGTCGAGGTCTTTGACCCATCTCCAAAGCGCGCTCTCGACCTCGTCCTCGACGGCACCGTCGCCCCCGTCCGCTGAGGCGTGGCGACCTACTCGATCTCTGGTTGAGAACCTCGCGATCAGACCGCGCTGAGGCTCGCCCGCTCTGCTTCGATCTTGCGCAGGGTCTGCCGGTGACCGAGGCGCTCGCAGATCGCCGTCGCCTCGTCCAGTGCCGCCTCGGCCCCGGTCGTGCCGGTCGCCCGCCGCGTTTGCGCCAGCGCCAGCAGCGCCGTCGGCAGGCCCCAATTCATTTCGTGCTCGCGGGCGATCGCGGCCATCGCCTCGGCCTGCGTCAAAGCCTCCTCGTCGCGTCCTAGTCCGAGCAGTGCCCAGGTCCGCAGGGTCCCGCGCCAGTGCTCCTGCTCACCGCCGGCGTCCATCGCTTCGCGGTAGATCCGCTCCGAGAGTTCGACCGACTCCAGAGCCGCGCCGGGTTCGCCGGCCACGGTTTGGACGTGGCTGAGATTGGACAGCGCCACCGAGCGTGAGAAGACGTCGCCGAGCTGATCGGTCAGCTCCCAGTTGCGCAGTGCCAGCACCAGCGCCGCCTCGGTGGCGCCCCGTTCGGCCATCATCGTCGCCCGGTTGCCGCGCGCCCAACTTTCGGTCTCCGGGTCGCCGAACTCGGTCGCCACGCGAAGCGCCTCGGCGGCGACCGCATCGGCCTCGTCCGGTCGATCGCGCTCTTTGAGCACGATGCTGCGCGCGACCAGCGCCCACGCCTGCGGGCAGTTGATGACGATATGGGCGCCGGCGTCGATCTCGCCGCCGCCGAGCTCGAGGATTTCGTCGATGATCGCGTCGACAGCGTCGAGGTCGCCCGAGCACATCTGCGCGTAGCAGCCGACGGCGCGGATCGCGATCCGCAGGTTGACGTCACCCGCCTGGTCGGCGAGCGCGATCGCTTCCTCGGAGGCCTCGATCCATTCCGAGGCCGTGTGGGCGACGCCGGGCCGGGCCGAGGTCATCAGCTTCAGCAGTGCCAGCGAGCGCTGGTCTCCGGTCCGGGTCGCGATCTCGCCTGCCTCGCTCGCCAGCGCCTCGGCCTCGGCCTGGTCCATCCCGAGTCGCCAGGAGTAGTCGAGCTGCTGCAGCCGCGAGGACAGCGCCAGCGCCGTCGTCTCCTCGTCCTCCTCCAGCTGCGCGGCCAGCCTGGTCACGTCGCGCCACAGCCGCAATGCGTCCTGGGGGCGGCTGTGACCGGCCCAGAAGGCCGCCCGCGCCGACCAGCGCGCCGCTTCGCGCAGCTCCTCACCGGCCTCCATGTGGGCGGCGATCAGCGGCGCCAGCTCGTCGAGTCGCTCCGGCTCCAGCTCGATCGTCGCCCGCGCCGCCGCCGCGTGGGTGTGGGCACGCCGGTCGGCGAGCTGAGTGCCGTAGGCGACCTCGCGGGTCAACGGATGGCGGAAGGCGAGGACCCGCCGCGGGTAGAGCTCGACCGCGTAGAGGAAACCAGCGCCGACCAGCTCGCGCAGGGCGCGGTCGATCTGCTCCTGCTCGAGCCCGGCGGTCAGGCCCAGCGCCTCGGCGCTGATCTCCTTGCCGACCACCGAGGCGACCTGCAGCAGCTGCTTGGCGTCGGGGTCGAGTCGATCGATGCGGGCGGCCAGCACCGCCTGCACCGTTACCGGCACCCGGGCGTCGTCGATCGGGCGCACCAGGCGGTAGGCGCCGGGCCTCCCCTGCAGGTGCTCGCTCTCGGCCAGCTCGCGAACGATCTCCTCGACAAAGAACGGATTGCCCTGGGTGCGCGCGTGGATCGGCTCGTCGAGGCCGTCGAGCGAGGGGTCGGCGCCGGCGAGGTCGCGCAGCAGCTCGCCGGTATGGGTCGGCTCCAGCGGCGCCAGGGTGAGCCGCGAGTAGACGGGGGCCTCGCTCCAGGCGGGCGTGTACTCGGGGCGGTGGTTGACGACGACCAGCGTGTGGGTGGCGGAGATCGCCTCCAGTAGACTCGCCAGCATCGTCTCGCTGCCCGCGTCGATCCAGTGCAGGTCCTCGATCACCAGGACCAACGTCTTGCGCCGGGTCGGCGCGTTGACGATCCGGCAGACGACATCGGTCAGCGCTCGCTGCCGCGCCTCGGCGCTGAGCACCGGGCCGCTGCGATCGGCCTCGGGGACGCCGAGGAAGTCGAACAGCAGCGGCAGCTCGCTGCTCAACCCAGGGTCGAGCAGAAGGGCCCGCCCGGCGATCCGCTCGCGCGCGAGCTGGTCGGGATCGCGGTCGCCGATCCCGAAGAAGGAGCGCAGCATCTGCAGGACCGGCAGGTAGGGGCTGGAGGCGCCGTGGGACTGCGCCTGCGCCTCGAAGACCTCGAGCCCCTCGGCTCGGCAGCGCTCGGCGAACTCGTGGCAGAGCCTGCTCTTACCGGTACCCGGCTCGGCGACGATCCCGACCGCGCCTCCAGCGCCCGCCTGCGCTCGCTCCAGCGCCAGCCACAGCTCGCGCATCTCCGTCTCGCGGCCGACGAAGCGGGAGAAGCCGCGGTCGCGGGAGAGGTCAAGGCGCGAGCGCGCGTCCCCGAGCCCGTCGAGCCGGAAGACCCGGATCGGCCGGCTGGCGCCCTTGATCTCGAACTCGCCGAGGTCGTCGAGGTCGAGGAAGCCGGCGGCGAGCGTGGCAGTCTGCTCGGTCAGGTACGCGCGGCCCGGCTCCGCCAGCGCCTCCATCCGCTGCGCCAGCCCGACCGTGTGCCCGATCGCCGTGTAGTCGCCCTCGCTGCCGATCTCCCCCGCGACCACCTCGCCGGAGTTGATCCCGATCCGGGCCGAGAAGTTGAGCCCGTGGCCGCGCCGCAGCTCGGCCGCGTACTCGGCGGTCTCCTCGAGCATCCGCAGGGCGGCGTAACAGGCCCGCTGGGCGTGGTCCTCGTGCGCGATCGGCGCTCCGAAGACGGCCATGATCCCGTCGCCCGTGAACTTGTCGACGGTGCCTTCGAACTCGGTCACGGCGTCGGCCAGGAGCGCGAAAAAGCGCTGCATGATCTTGCGCCACTCCTCCGGGTCCTGCTGCTCGGCGAGGTCCATCGACCCGTTCACGTCCGCGAACAGGACGGTCACCTGCTTGCGCTCGGCGTCGTTGGTACGAGGCTGGGTCACAACGGTCACGAAGACTACGCCCGTATCCTGACCAGATGCCTACCGTGCTCGTAACCGGGGCTTCGACCGGGATCGGCCGAGCTACGGCGCTCCGTCTGGACGCTGCCGGCTGGCGCGTATTCGCCGGGGTTCGCCGCGAGGAGGACGCGCAGGCGCTGCGCCAGGCCGGCTCGCCGGATCTGACCCCGCTGCTGATCGACGTCACCGACGCCGCCCAGATCGCCGCCGCCGCGGCGATCGCCGCCGAGCCGGGTGGTCTCGACGGCCTCGTCAACAACGCCGGCGTCGCGGTCCCGAGCCCGCTGGAGACGATCCCGATGGAAGACTTCCGGCGCCAGATCGAGGTCAACCTCAGCGCCCACGTCGCCGTCACCCAGGCGATGCTGCCGGCGATCCGCAAAGCACAGGGCCGCGTCGTCTTCATCAGCTCGATCGGCGGCCGCATCGCCTTCCCCCTGACCGGCGCCTACCACGCCGCCAAGTTCGGGATCGAGGCGGTCGGCGACGTCTTCCGCCAGGAGCTGCGGCCCTGGAACATCTCCGTCTCGATCGTCGAGCCCGGCTCGATCGATACCCCGATCTGGAATCGCGGCGAGGCCACCTCCGAGGAGATCGGCAGCCGCTCCCCCCAGCGGGACGCTCTCTACGGCAAGGCGATCGAGAGCTACCGCAAGGTCGTCAAGAGCACCGCCGAACGCGGCATCCCGCCGGAGAAGGTGGCGAAGGCGATCGAGCACGCCCTCACCGCCAGTCGCCCCCGCAGCCGCTACTTGATCGGAATCGACGCCAAGGTGCAGGCGCGGATACGACCGCTGATCCCGACTCCGGTTTGGGATCGGATCGTCGCTCACACGATGGGGCTCTAAACTGCACTGATTGACTGGTCAATCGGTGGGACGTGAGGCCTTGCGCGCTGCAGCAGTACAGCTCAACTCGACGAACGACAGGGACCGCAATCTAGCCACGGCCGAGCGCCTCGTGCGTGCCGCCGTGGCTGATGGCGCCGAGCTCGTGGCGCTGCCGGAGAAGTGGAACCTGCTGGCCGGCGGCGAGGAGCTGCGGGCGGAGGCGGAGCCGCTCGACGGGCCCAGCCTCAGTGCCGCTCGTGACTGGGCGGGCGAGCTTGGCATCCACCTGCTCGCCGGCAGCATCAGCGAGCGCACCGACGCAAAGGCCTTCAACACCTCGGTGCTGATCGGTCCCGGCGGCGACGACCTCGCCGTCTACCGCAAGATTCACCTCTTCGACGTCGACGCCGGCGGCGTCTCGTACCGCGAGTCCGAGCACGAGCAGCCGGGGACCGAGCTCGTCACCGCCCCACTGGGCGACCTGGTCGCCGGCCTCACCGTCTGTTACGACCTTCGCTTCCCTGAGCTCTACCGGATCCTCGCCCTGCGCGGGGCCCAGCTGATCACCGTTCCCTCCGCCTTCACCAGCGCCACCGGGCGCGAGCACTGGGAGGTGTTGCTGCGGGCGCGGGCGATCGAGAACCAGGTCTTCGTCCTTGCCCCGAACCAGGTCGGCACCGCGGCGCCGCACTACGACTCCTTCGGCCACTCGGCGATCGTCGATCCCTGGGGGACGGTGCTCGCACTCGCCCCCGCGGGCGAGTGCTTCATCGCCGCCGACCTCGACCTCGACGCTCAAGAGCGCACCCGCTCCGCGCTGCCCTCGCTCGCCAACCGCCGCCCCGCCACCTACGTCTGGCCGCAACTGCTGGAGGCATCCGCCTGATGGCGAAGGCACCACCGGCCGACAAGCGCCGCCTGATCCTCGACGCCGCCGTGGCTGTCTTCGCACGCCAGGGCTTCCACGCGACCCGCGTCTCCGACATCGCCGACGAGGCGGGCGTCGCCTACGGCCTCGTCTACCACTACTTCCGCTCCAAGGACGACGTCCTCAACGAGCTCTTCGTCGAGCGCTGGTCGCTGCTGTTGGCGGCGATCGAGGAGGCCGACCGCGCCGGCGGCCCGCACCGCGACCGCCTCGGCGCTGTGGCGAGCTTCATCGTCGACTCCTACCGCTACGACCCGGAGCTGATGAAGGTGATCATCGTCGAGGTCACCCGCGCCGCCAACTCGTTCGGCCAGACCCACCTGGCCGAGATCCGTCGCGCTTACGAGGGGATCGCGAAAATCGTCGAGGACGGCCAGGCGAGCGGCGCCTTCCGCGACGACGTCCCGGCGCTGTTCGCCTCGATGACCTTCTACGGCGCCGTCGAGCAACTGCTCTCAGGCTGGATCTTCGACGTGATTCCAACGTCCGACGCCGGGTACGACGAGGCTAAAGACTTGCTGGTGACGACGATTTGCGACGGTTTGGAGCCCCGATAGGTATGGTCGCCGCGTGGACAACGAGATAGTCAAACGATTGATCTGGAGTGGCATGCTCGCCGCCACCGGCGCGCTGGCGAGCGTTCTCGCCGCCAAGGCCTCGTCGCTGCTCTACCGGCGCCTCTTCGATGAAGACCCGCCCGACTGAGGAGCCCGATGCCTGAGCCAACCCAGACCCCGCCGCCCGTCCAGCCGCCGCCGATCCCGCCTCAGGTGCCACCGGTGCCGCCGGCGCCGGCAAAGCCCGAGCACCGCAGTGTCGGTGAGCTCGTCTTCGACGTCTCCGAACGAACCTCGATCCTGATTCGCGAGGAGATCGAGCTCGCCAAGGCCGAGGTCACCGAGAAAGTCGGCAAGATCGCCCGCGGCTCCGCTGTCGGCATCGCCGCCGGAACCTTCGCCTTCCTGGCCCTGATCCTGATCATGCACGGGATCGCCTGGGTCCTCAACGAAGAGGTATTCGACGGCAAGACCTGGCCCGGCTTCTTCGTCGAGGCCGCCGCCTTCCTGCTGCTGGCCGCCGCCGCGGGCTTCGTCGCCTACCGCGCCGTCAAGGCGGGCGCGCCGCCGGTGCCCGAGCAGGCGATCGAAGAGGCGAAGCTGACCAAGGAGCTGTTCGAAAAGAGCGACAAGGAGGGCACGAGTTGAGCGCCGACCCCACCCGGCCGCCGGCCTCGACCGGCATGCCCGGCCGTTCCGCCGAGCAGATCCGCCGCGACATCGACGTCCAGCGACAACAGCTGGGTACCTCGGTCGAAGACCTGCGCGGCCGCGTCACCGAGCTGACCGACTGGCGCCGTCAGGTCCGCGAGCACAAGAACGAGCTGATCATCGGTGCCGCCGCCGTGGGCTTTCTGCTCGGCGCCCGCATCATGCTGCGCCGCCGCCGCTGACGAGGCCCAGAGGGCGCCAGGCAAGGACGCAGGAAGGCCGAATAGCAGCGCTATTTGGCCGACCGAGGACGCCGCATGGTGTCCTCTGGGCCTGTCAGGGAACGACTAAGTCGGTCGTGACGCTTCCGGCCCCAAGCAGACCGGGGCCGACGTGGGCGCCGAGCACGGGCCCGACCTCCGAGGTGAAGACGGGGTCGCAGCCAAAGATCTCGTGGCAGTCTTCGATCAGCTTCGAGGAGGTCTCCTCGTCCTGGATGTGCTGGACGACCCAACCGTCGAGGCCGGAGTCGTGGCGCTGGCGCATGTAGTCGCGCAGCCGCTCGACCGAGCGGGCCCGGGTGCGGACGCGCTCGACCGGGGTGATCTCCTCCTCCAGGGTGAGGATCGGCTTGATCTTCAGGGCGCTGCCGATCCAGGCGCGGGCGCCGCCGATGCGGCCGCCGCGGCGCAGATACTCAAGGGTGTCGATCGCGAACCACATTTTCAGCTCGTTGCGGACTCGCTCGGCCTGCTCGACGGCTTCGGCTGCGTTGGCGCCCTGGATCGCCGCGGTCGAGGCGCCGAGCGTGCAGAGCCCCATGCCGCCGGCGGCAGAGCGCGAGTCCAAGACCAGGATCCGCTCGCCGCCCTTGTTCTCGTCGATCAGCCGCTGGCGCGCTTGGTTGGCCGCCTCGAAGGTGCCGGAGATACCGGCGGAGATGTGGATCGAGACGATCTCCTTGCCGGCGGCCAGCAGCGGCTCGTAGACGGCGAGGAAGTCGCCGATCGAGGGCTGGGAGGTGGTTGCACCGCTCTGCGATGCCCGCAGTCGCTCGTAAAAGGCGGCGTAGTCGTCGATCTCGGACTCGCGCTCCTGCTCGTCGTCAACGGAGACGTAGAGGCTGATCGTCTCGATGCCCCGGTCGGCCAGCAGCGCGGAGGGAAGGTAGGCGGTGGTGTCGCAGACGACTGCGGTCTTCTCGCTCCCGGTCAACCCAGCGATTCTTTCAGACGAGCGCCCGGCGAGCTGCCGCCGCCGGCCAGCTACACTTTGTGAAGTGACCGATACGCCAAACGCCGCGATCACCCTCACCGACAAAGCCGCCGAGAAGATCGGCGAGCTGCTCGGCTCGCAGACCGACGGTTCTCAGCAGGCGCTTCGCGTCGCTGTCCGCGGCGGCGGTTGCTCCGGTTTTCAGTACGCACTGGCCTTCGACCAGGCCAAGGACGATGACAACGTCTTCGAGGTAGACGGCGTCGCTGTCATCGTCGACAAGGTCAGCATGCAGTTCGTCTTCGGCTCGGAGGTCGACTACGTCGAAGGGCTCCAGGGCGCCGGGTTCCAGGTCAACAACCCGAATGTCGTCGCTGCCTGCGGCTGTGGCTCGTCTTTTCAAGTCAAAGACGACGCTGAAGCGTCCCCGGCTGCCGTCTAGCGCGGACGCTGCAAACCGGCGCATCTCGGCGTCCTCGGTCGACTCGGATCGGGTCATGCACTAGAAGTGCACTCCCCTCACCTCGCTCCCTGCGTCCACCGAGCTGCTTGATTTTCGCGCCCGTTGCTTAGACGGGCGAAGATCTATTCGATCTGCAGCGGGGGAGACTGCGCGGGCAGTCCCTCGGCGCTGGGTGCAGCGGCAGGAGTTGCCGGCTGCTCGACGCCGAGCGCCTCGGCCAGCTCGCCGGACTCGAACATCTCCTCGACGATGTCGGCGCCGCCGAGCAGCTCGCCATTGACGTAGAGCTGGGGGAAGGTCTGCCAGTCGGAGATCTCGGCGGTCACTTCGCGCAGCGGCTGCAGCGCCGGCAGCACGTCGATCGCGCCGTACTCGACGTCGACCTGGTCGAGCACCTGCACCACCCGCATCGAGAATCCGCAACGCGGCGCGTCGGGGGTGCCTTTCATGAACAGCAGGACCGGGTTGGCGCTGATCAGCTCTTCGACTTTGGACTTCAGCTCTGGGTCGGACATGGCCCACAGATTAGCTAGCCGGGTTCGCCGGCTTAGATCTGGGTCGCGATCAACCCGATCATCGCCGCCATCAGGCCGACGAAAGCCGCGAACAGCCCGCCGCCGACGAGGAGGATGGTGTGCTGGAGCTTGTCGATGCGGCCGCTTTGATGGGCGACGCGGCCACTGAGGTCGTCCAGCCGCATTTCAACTCCGGTCTTGAAGTCGTCCAACCGCTCGTCGGTCCAGGTTGATCTCATCGCCTCCATGCTCCTCAGCGTAGGGATCGAGGTATCAAGCGTGGTGCGCAGATTGTAACTTTTTGTCTGCGCCCGCGAAGGGTCGGTCAGGCGACGCTGGTCTTGACCGACAGCGCATGGACCGTGCCGTCGTCGAAGCGCGGTTTGACCGCGGCCTTGACCAGCCGGTGCTGGTCGATTCGCGAGAGGCCTTCGAACTGGGGAGCGGCGACGACCGCTTTCAGGTGTTGACCGCCACCGTCTTCGTCGAAGACCTCGACGGCGGCGCCTGGCAGCGCCGCCTCGATCATCGTCTTCAGCTCGCCCAAATCGACCATGGGCGGAGTGTATGGATGCGGCTCGCTCGCCGGCTGGGGGCCGACGAGGGCCTAGGATCGGCCGATGGAGCGAGAGGAGCGGCGCTTCCGCTCGGGGGAAGAGGAGTGCGCGGGCTGGCTTTACCTGCCCGACGGCCTCACGGCGCCGGCGCCCTGCGTGGTCCTCGGGTCGGGCCTCTCTTGCGTGCGCGGTCAGCGCCTCGACACCTTCGCGGACCGGTTCGCTGCGGCGGGCTTCGCTGCCTTCGCCTTCGATTACCGGCATTTCGGCGACAGTGGCGGTGAGCCGCGGTCGCTGATGAGCGCCGCCCGCCAGCGTCAGGACTGGCGGGCGGCGCTGGCTCACGTCCGCGCTGTCGAGGGCGTCGATCCGACCCGGATCGCGATCTGGGGATTCTCGCTCGGCGGCGGCAACGTGCAGGCGCTGGCGATCGCCGATCCGAGCATCGCCGCGGCGATCTGCGTGGCGCCGTTGGTCGACGGGATCCGCACCCTGCTCCACATTGGCGGGCCCGCCCACGTCGCCAGGCTCGGCGCGGCCGGCGTTCGCGATGGCCTGCGCGCCCTGCGCGGCGCCGAGCCCTACCGGGTCCCGGTCGCGGGTCCACCGGGTTCGGAGGCGGTGCTCGCCCGCTCCTCCTGCCTGGCCGAATTCGAAGCGGTCACCCCGCCGGGCTCCCGCTGGCGCAACGAGCTCTGCGCCCGCGCAGCCCTGGCCCCGCCGTACCGGCTACGGCGGAAGGCGCGCCGCATCGGCTGCCCGGTCCTCTACTGCATCGCCGAGCAGGACGAGATCAACCCACCGGCGCTCGGCATCGAGGTCTCTCGCCGTGCCCCCGCGGGGGAGCTTTGCCTATATCCCGGCGGCCACTTCGCGCCGCTGTTCGGCGAGAGCTACGAGCGCGTCGTCGCCGACCAGCTTGATTTCCTCAGCCGCCACCTGACGGCTGAGGTTCCCGTCTAGCCGACTTTGTCGCCGACGGTGTCGAGCATCTCCTCGACCCGCACGAACTTGACCCGCGGGCGACCGTGTGGCTCGCCGCGACCGACCTCGGCCTGGTCGATCGCCTGCCAGTCCTCGAAGCTGATGAAGCGGATGTTCCGCTCCGCCAGCAGCTCCTCGATCGCCACCGGGGCCGGGCTCTCCGGCGCCAGCAGCGTCTGCGACTCGACATCGGCGAGCAGGTGGGTGACCGTCTCCAGCGCGTCTTTCTTGTTGGTGCCGATCACGCCCGAGGGGCCGCGCTTGATCCAGCCGGCCGTGTAGTGGCCGACCTTGTGGCCGGAGTCGTGGGAGTCGAGCACGCGGCCGCCCTCGTTGAGGATCAGCCCGCGCTTCTGGTCGAAGGGCACGCCTTCGATCGGGATCCCGGTGTAGCCGACCGAGCGCAGGACCAGGCCGCACTCGAGCTCTTCGCGCTCGCCGGTGTCCTTGGCGCGCAGGGCGCCGCCTTCCTCGACCAGCTCGTTGCGGCCGATCACGATCTTCTCGACCTTGCCGTCGCCCTGCAGTTCGATCGGGGAGGCGAGGAAACGGAGCACGACCCGCTGCTTTTTGCCCTCGGGCGCCCGCTGGGAGAACTCGCGCAAGGTCTCGACGTTGACCCGGGTCGTCTTGTTGACCTCGTCGGACTCGAGGAAGGCGGCGCTGGCCGGGTCGAGCTCGATCTCGGCGGGGTCGACGATGATGTCAGCGTCCTCGAGCTCGCCGAGCTCCTTGATCTCCGGGTTCGTGAAGGCGGCCTGGGCAGGCCCGCGGCGCCCGAGCACGACGATCTCGCGAATCTGTTTGCGGTCGAGCTCCTCGATCGCATGGTCGGCGGTGTCGGTCTGGCGCAGCTCGTGGTCGGTCAGGGCCAGCATCCGGGCGACGTCCATCGCGACGTTGCCGTTGCCGATCACGACCGCGCGCTCGCTGGAGAGGTCGAAGTCCTCGTCGGCGTAGTCGGGGTGGGCGTTGTACCAGCCGACGAAAGCGGTGGCGGCGTGGCTGCCGGGCAGCTCCTCGCCGGGAACACCGAGCGCGCGGTCGGTCTCGCAGCCGACCGTGAAGACGATCGCGTGGTAGTGGCGCTCGAGGTCCTCGACCTCGACGTCGTGGCCGATCTTGACGTTGCCGAAGAAGCGGAAGCCGTCCCGGGCCGCCGTTTTTTCGTAGACGCGGATGACCGACTTGATCTTCGGATGGTCGGGGGCGACGCCGCCGCGGACCAGGCCGAAGGGGGTCGGGAGGCGGTCGAAGAGGTCGACCTGGGCGTGCAGGTCCTCGCCCTTGAGGATGTGCTCGGCGGCGTAGAAGCCGGAGGGACCGGCACCGACGATGGCGACTCGAAGTGGGTTCTCTTGACTGCCGATCTGGCTCATGGACGATTCCTTCTGGAGTGGGTACTTCCGGGGGACAGCGAGGGCGAAAGGATAGGGAAATGACCGCCGCGGGCGGCGGTCAGGCGTTGACGGTGACCGCGGCCGGGGTCCCGTCGAGCGCGTCGAGCGCCTTGCCGACCGACATCGCCACGCAGGTGAAGATCGGCGTCTCCAGCTCGGTGTACTCGCTCGACTCGGTCGGCCGCAGCTCGCTGACCAGGTCGAGGAACATCCCCGGGTCGTCGCCCTCGAAGCAGACCACGAACTCCTGGTCGTCGAGCCCGTAGGAGTAGGTCGTGTTGATGGTGATGTCGGGGTAGCGGCGGCCGACCTCGATGTGGCTTTTCATGATCCGTCCGCGCTCTTTCGGTTCGAGCCCGTACCAGCGCCGCTGCTTGACCATCGGGTAGAGGAAGAGGTACTTGCGCTCGGAGGTGCAGATCTCGGTCCGCGCCTGCTCCTCCGAGTAGGGCGAGGGTTTCGTCATCGAGAGGAACGAGTAGGGCGTCTGCGCCCACTGCGCGAGGCCGCTCTGACCGAGCACGACGTGGAAGTTGTGGATGTTCTGCAGATTCGCGCTCTGCGTGAGCAGCACCAGGTCGACATCGCCGCGCGTGCCTATGGTTGAGTAGGCGCGCAGCGAGCGATCCACCCCGAAGTCCTCGCAGGCGGCAAGGAACTCCCGCTTGTCGGCGGCGCGCAGCTCGGGATCGCGGCGGCGCCAGGCGGGATCCATCTTGAAGAAACTGAACTTCGCGAACGTGCGGTCGGGCATTCAGATCACGATAGCGCTCGTGGTGTTGGGGTCTGTGGGCGGGGTTCCGCTTAACTTTTTCGTGGAGCCGGCGGCGGCTGGCGCCTCGGAGCTCAGCGCCGAAAAAGTGCAAGACGCTTCACCCCGCCCACAGACCCCAACCCGACGGGTGCTTTTGGCTTGGATGCCCGAGGGCACGTCCGTTCGGCAGTTAGCCGATGCGGGTCTCGCGCCGGGACTGATGAGCGCGGGACTCGGGAAGGTGCCGGCGGAGCAGACGTATTTAGACGTCGGGCAGGGCAACCGGGTTTTCGACTCTCTATATAAGGAGCCACTGCCGGATTTCGAGGGGGAGCGGCGGCGGTGGTGGCGGGAAGTGGTCGAGCGGGCGGAATCGGCGCCGGCGGAGATCGTGCCGGGGTTGCTCCAGTCGACTCTTGCCGGGGCGCACCTCGATGACTTCGAAGATCGCGGCGTCTCGATTGCGAAACTCGACAGGCTCGTGGGCGAGGCAGGTGACGAGCATTTCCTGATCGCGATCGAGACGCCGAGCGGCGAATCCGATGCTCCGCTGGCGATCGGAATCGCGGGGGAGGGGTTCGACGGCAACCTCACCTCCGCCAGCACCCGCATGGCCGGCTACGTGCTCAGCACCGACGTGGCGCCGACGATCATCGAGCACGCCGGCCTCGGGGTCCCTTCGGAGATGTCGGGGCAGCCGATCCGCAGCGAGGGCTCGGTCGACGTCGCCGCGATCGAATCGCTGGGGGCGAGGATGGGGGTGATCTCGCACCGTCGCGGCCCGGTGATCGGGCTCAGCCTGCTGGCCTGGATCGTCGCCCTCGGGCTGGCGGTCGCCCTAAGCAAGGGGGCGCTTTCGCGGTCGGCCGTTCGGACCGCCGGGCTGGCGATCGTCTACATGCCTCTGGTCCTGCTCGGCGCCGCGGCGATCGAGCCGGCGCAGAGCGCTGAAGTGCTGCTGGTCATGCTCGGGGCGCCGCTGCTGGCGGCGCTGACGCTGGCGCTGCTGCGCGACTACCGTGCCCTCGCCGCCGCCGCCGCGCTCACCGTCGGCGCCTACGCGATCGACCTCCTCGCCGGCTCGCCACTCACTTCGCTCTCGCTGCTCGGCCCCAACCCCGGCCTCGGCGTCCGCTTCTACGGAATCGGCAACGAGCTCGAGGCTCTGCTGGCAGTGCTCGTCCTCGCCGGGACCGGCGCCGGCCTCGCCGGTTTCCTGCCCGGCCTTTCCCGCCGTCGCGCAGCGACGGTTTTCGTGGTCGTCGGCCTGCTCGCCGCCTTCATCTTCGCCGCCGGCCGCTTCGGTGCCGACGTCGGCGCCGCGATCGTCTTCCCGATCGGCGCCGTGGTTGCCGCCGTGGCGATCGCTGACAGCGGCCGGAGAGTCGGTCTCCTGGTCGTGATCGCCGCCCCCTTCGCGGTCCTGGCGCTGCTCGCCCTGGTCGACCTCGTCTCCGGCGCCAACGCCCACCTCACCCGCTCGGTGCTCGACGCCGGGGGTCTGGGCGACCTCTCCGACGTCGCCCAGCGCCGCCTCCAACTCTCCGCCCGAAGTTTCGTCCGCCCGGTCCTGCTGATCTTCCTGCCGGTGGTGGCTGTCCTTGCCCTCCTCGCCTACCTCCGCCGTGACTGCCTGCGAGCCTGGGTCCGCGACGTGCCGGCGGTTCGGGCGGGTCTGCTCGGCGCCGTCGCCGCGACCATCGTCGGCACCCTCGCCAACGACTCCGGTGCCCTCCTGCTGGAGATCGGTACCGCTTATCTCCTGGTCTTCACGGGCTTTGCCTGGGCCGAGAGTCAGAGCCGATGAATGCCTTACCCTTTGCAGTCCGTGCGCATCGGTCTCGTCTCGCCATATTCCTGGTCTTACCAGGGCGGCGTGAACCGGCACGTCGAAGCTCTCGCCGAGGAGTTCCTGAGCCGAGGGCATGACGTCCGTGTCCTCGCTCCCGTAGATCCCCCTGGGCGGATCAGCAGGGTGTTGCACCGGGCTCCTGCTGAAGAGCGCGAGCTGCCCGAGTATCTGGTGCCGCTGGGACGCACCGCGGGCTTTGGTGCCAACGGCTCCGTCTCCAACCTGGCGCCGTTTCCGGCAGGCGGCGTCGTTGCTCCGCGACGCGCGGTCCGGGCCGGCGAGTTCGACGTGATCCACGTCCACGAGCCGGTGGTGCCGCTGGTCGGCTGGAACGCGACGCTGGGCGCGCGGACGCCGATCGTCGGCACCTTCCACACCTACTCGACCAAGCCGCTGCCCAACTACATCGCCAACGGGATCGGCGCCCGCCGTGTCTTCAACCGGCTCTCGGCCCGGATCGCCGTCTCCGAGGCCGCCGCCTGGACCGGCCGCCGCTGGTTCGGCGGCGAGTACACGATCATCCCCAACGGCGTCGACGTCGACACGGCGCCGAACACTCCGGCGCCGCGCGACGGGACCCTGCGGATCCTCTTCGTCGGCCGCCCCGAGGAGCGCAAGGGCCTGCCGATTCTGCTCACCGCATTCGGTGCCCTGGTCGAGCACGTCCCCTGCCGACTCAGCGTGATCGGGGCCGACGAGGAGGACGTGAAGCGCTATCTCACCGATCCGGATCTGATCGAGTCGATCGACATCCGCGGCCGCGTCTCCGGCGAGGAGCTGTGGGCCGAGCTGCACCGGGCCGACGTGCTCTGCGCGCCGTCGCTCTCGGGTGAGAGCTTCGGCATGGTCTTGACCGAGGCTTTCGCCGCCGGCACGCCGGTGATCGCCTCCGCGATCGCCGGCTACAGCGACGTCGTCACCGACGGCCTCGACGGCCTCCTGGTCCCGCCCGCCGATCCCCAGCGCCTGGCCGAGGAGCTGCAGCGCATCTACCACGAGCCGGAGCGGCTGCAGGCGATGGGCGAGGCCGCCCGCCGCAGCGCCCAGCGCTACGCCTGGCCGCGGGTCGCCGACCAGGTGACCGAGGTCTACGAGCGCGCGATCGCGGTGCCGCGCCCGGCGACCCGCGGCGAGCGCGTCGCCCACTGGGCCGGCGTCCGTCCCGCCGACGGGATGCCCAAGCGCGCGGCCGAACGACTGCCGTCGCTCGACCCGGTACCGGCGCAGGCCGGCAAGCGCGGGCGCAAAGTCGCCCGTCGCGCCGGGCTCGGCGTCGCCGGCGCCCTCGGCGTTGGCCTGACCGTGCTGGCGGCGCAGAAGATCGGCGTCGACAAGGTGGTCGAAAGCATCGTTCGCTCCAACCTGACGTTGGTAATCGTCGCCTGCGCGCTGATGGCGATCTCCCTCTTCTTCCGTGCCGCCTCCTGGTACTGGATCGCCCGCGCGGCGCTGCCGAATCGGCCAATCCGCCGCCGCGACGTCACCTCGGCGACGATGATCGGGGTGCTGATGTCGGCGACCCTGCCGGCCCGGCTTGGCGAGCCCGCCCGAGCCCTCGCCCTAGCTCGCCGCACCGGCCGTATGCGGGAAACCTTCCCGGTCCTGCTCGGCACCCTTGTTTCGCAGACGATGCTGAATCTGGTTGCGCTGGCGATGCTCGGGGTGATCATCGTCACGACCACGCCGCTCTTCCACTCCGGCACCCAGAAGATCTTCGCCTTCAGCCTGGTGCCGCTGTTGCTGCTCGCCGTCGTCCTTGTGGCGCCGATGCTGATGCGCCGCAACGGCAACGGCCGCATGGCGAGGATGGGGGCCGCCGTCCAGCGTGCCCTGATCCAGGTTCGCGCCGGCCTCGCCGTCTTCCGCAATCCGCGCCAGGGCACGATGGCCGCCGCCGCCCAGCTCGGCGCCTGGGCGATCCAGCTGGCCGCCTGCTGGGCCCTCCTCTACGCGCTCAACCTCGACGGCAAGGCCGGCATCGGCGCCGCCGCCGCGGTCCTCTTCGCGGTCAACGTCACCGCCGTCGTCCCCGCGACCCCTTCCAACATCGGCGTCTTCCAGCTCGCCGTGATCAGCGTCCTCCACACCGGCTTCGACGTCAGCACCGCCGACGCCCTCGCCTACGGCGTGATCCTGCAGGCGGTCGAGATCGCCACCGCCGTCGCTCTCGGCCTCCCGGCTCTGGTCCGCGAGGGCCTTACCTGGAGCGACCTCCGCGTTCAGGCTCTCTCCACGGCCCCGGTCCACCTCGAGCCAAAGCCGGCACCCCGAGACTCCCGCCGCGGCGTCCGTATTTGAACAAGACTTTCCTGTTACTAAAAAACGCTTGTGTGTTTATTTAGTATGGGCCGGTGCCCGACACCGGTTTCTCCGAGGAGGAGGGGGTTCGTCCTGGTACGCGCGTCCTCTCGCTCTTCGTAAGCCCCCTTACGGCGCACGTCCTGCGTGCCCATCTCGACGGCCCCAAACGCTTGGCTGATATTCAGGCTGCGACTGGCATGGCGGCTGAGTCGACCGTCCGCGCGACCCTCTCCAACCTCCGCCGTGTCGGTGCCCTCGCCAAGGAAACGGCGGGCAACTCTTCACAGGCGGTGGAGACGCGGCTGACCGCGGCCGGCCAAGAGATGGTCTTTGTCGCCGACGTCATCGACACCTGGCTCGCCCGCGCACCAAACGGCCCGATCCGCCCTGACAGCGAGGGAGCAAAAACGGCGATCAAAGCCCTCGCCGGAGGGTGGAGTTCGACCCTGATGCGGGCCCTGGCCAGCCACCCCTTCACCCTTACCGAACTCAGCACCCGAATCCCCGAGGTCAGCTACCCGAGCCTCGAGCGCAGGTTGAACTGGATGAAGATGAGCGGCCAGATCGCGCCGGTCGAGCGAGAGGGGAGAGGCATGCCCTACGTCGCGACCGATTGGCTGCGCCAAGCAATCGCCCCGCTCTGCGCCGCCGGTCGCTGCGAGCGTCGCCATTTCATCCCCGGCGGCCCGCCGATAACCGAAATCGAGGTCGAGACCTCCCTTCTTCTGGCCACGCCGATCGCTCCCTTGCCCGGCGACGCCCGAGGCAGCTGCATGCTGGCCGCCCAGACCGACCCTGTTGGTCCCGGGGAGGGTCGGGAACTGGCCGGCATAGTCGTCGAGTCAGAAAAAGGTCGCGTGCTCTCCTGTGTCCCCGGGATCAGAGCAAAGCCGTCCAGCTGGGTAGTCGGCACCCCCGATGCCTGGTTTGACGTCGTCATCGAGGGCCGCATCGACGATCTGCGCATTGGCGGCGAGAGCCCACAGCTCGGCTTGGACCTTGTCGCCGGTCTCCACCAGGCACTCTTCGGCCGCTAGACGGCGCCGTCCGATCTGCGTCAGCCCACCAGCCAAGAGGGCGACCCGTTCGATCCGCGTCCGCGAAGTTTGGGCACCCGTCGATTTGCAGGCCTAAAGGGAGTCCTTCTGAAGTGGCGTCGGTAGTGACTCAAGAGTTCTTGACTGATCTGGAGACATCCGGCTATGCATGGTTGGACAAGTTCGGGGCGCGGACGAGAGCCGGGACCCGAAAAAACAGCCAGCCGAGCCGATCGACGAGGGAAGCTCCGCTGGACGCAGCTCAGGAGGTAACAAACATGTTGAAGAAGCTCACTCTGCTCGCGATGGCGGTCACCGCCTTGGTGGCATTCGCCGTTCCCGCAGTTGCCAGTGCGGCGACGGGCCAGCTGACACAAGGAGGCGAATCGCTTGAACCCGAAAGCACGCTGACAGCATTCAGCACCAATACGGAGACGGAAACCACTGCCGGGACCCTCTCCTGCGCGACGGTTCACCTCGAAGGAGTACTGACTACCAACAGCGCCAGCGGCTCAACAGTCGCAGGCGGCGCTGGCACCACCGCGGGCTGCAAAGTCACACAGAACAGCGCTCCTGTGACCATCACAGACGCTACATTCACCGATCTCAAACTGAGTTCGACCGGTGGCAGTGTAAGCGTTACATTCATTTCTCACATCGCTGGTGCCCTGACCTGTCACTTCAGCGGCACGGTCGGTGTGACCTGGTCCGTCGGGTCCAGCTCGCTCCACATCGAAGGCAAACTGACCGGAACGGGCGCGGGTTGCCCGACCTCGGGCGCGATCAGAGGCGATTTCGCCCTCAGTAGCGGCGGGACCCCGGTTACCGTCGATTAGCCAGTAGTCCGCCTCGCCACTGGCGGGGCTCCTCATTTCTGTTGCGTGCCGGGGGTCGCGAGAGCGGCCCCCGGCGCTGCGTCCGGCGGAAAAATCCGCTACGTTCCTTGACAGAGACGAAAACGTTTCTATATCCTGCAAATCGTGCTCATTCTCGTCGTGGGATTGAGCTGGGACAGCGGGTGTTGCCAATGCCCTGGGAACGGGCCGGAGGAGGGGGAGTCACGTTGAAAGCGCTGGCGAATGCGGGTTGCTCGAGGGCAGCGGGTGCCAACTGGGGACCGCATCTGATGCTCGCGACCGCGGTCGCGTTCTTGGTGCTCGCCGTTTTTGGACCAGTGGCTCAGGCGGATTCCCCCAAGGTGATCCTCAAAGCGTTCGGCGCCAGTGGTCCTCAGGGAGGATTCTTTGCGGGTGCCACCAGCCCGGCGGCGCTGGCCGTGAACAGTACGGGCAGCGGAGGAGCTGGCGCGGGAGATCTCTACGTTCTCGACGGCGGCAATCGTCGTGTGCAGCAGTTCTCGAAGGACGGAGCGTTTATTCGGGCCTGGGGCATTGACGTCATCAGCAATGGCGAAGAAAGCGTGGGCTTCGAGATCTGCTCGGTCGCGAGTGAATGCAAAGCAGCGGCGGCCGATTCCGGGGTCGCCGGCTCCGTGGCTACCGCTCCCGGCGGCATCGGAATCGATCAGGACACCGGGAATATCTTCATCACGCACGGCACGCAGAGGCGAGTCGATGTCTTTTCCGCCACGGGTCAGTTTGAGGGTGCAATTGGATGGGGGGTGAAAGCGGGCGACACGGTTGCCAGCGGGCTGACTTTCTGCACCACGGCTTGTCAGACCGGCATTCCCGGTGAGCTCGGCGGTCAGTTCAACTCCAGCGCGGGCACCGCGCCCGCGCCTCATGGCATCGTCGTCGATCCGCGAAATGGACATCTGCTGGTTGCCGACGCAGCCGGCCTTCGAGTTCAAGAGTTCGAGCCCGTCGTGGCACTCGGTGTCGTCACCGGCGTCGAGTTCGTCAAGGCGTTCGGCTGGGATGTCGTGGCGTCTGGACCAGAGAACGCAAACCAGATCGAGAACGTCCTGGTCAAAGCCTCGGCCGGGAGATTCAATTTGAGCTTCGGCGGACAGACCACCACCGATCTCGACTATGACGCGAGCGCGGCGGAAGTCGACGGCGCGCTCGAGGCTCTTCCCAACATCGGAGCTGGAAACGTCGATGTGACTGGCGGCCCTGGCGACGGCTCCGGGCGCTTTCCATACTCGATCACCTTCGTAGGAGCGCTTGCCGGGTTGGCCAACGGACCGGTCAGCGCCGGCAGCGGCACTCCCCCGCTGACTGGAGCCGTCAGCGTGCCGGCGCCGATGAACATCGGAGGTGCGGCCCAGTTCGAGGTCTGCACCATCTCTGCGAACTGCAAATTTGGCACTGCCGGCCCCGGTGCTGGCCAGATGGCGGGTGGCCTGGTGGGCGCAAGCCAGAATCTGACCGAACTGGGGGTCGACGCGACCGGTGCGATCTATGTCGCGAGCGTGCAGGAAAGCGCCTGCAACGAAGCCGAGAAAATCTGCCGCGTTCAGAAGTTTGCTCCCTCGGGTCGCTATGCAACGGAATTCGCTGAAGCGCAACTTAAATTCACGAGTGGCAACAACACGGGCCGGGCGCAGGCGCTGGGGGTGCGCACATCCGACAATCACGTGTTCGTCGCCAAGCACGTGACCGGTCCGAAATACGAGCTCTATGAGTTCGGCGAATCGGGCGCACTGTTGGCCGTGTCGCCCGCCAAGCCGAGCGAAGAACTGAAAAACACCAGCACGGTCGCCGCTTCGATTGCCGTCGGACCGGATGAACGCGTGTACTTCGGCAGTCCCCCAGGCAAGCAGATCTACATATTGATCCCCGTGCCCGCGGCTGGCGTATCTGCACCGAATTGTGAGCCGCCGACCGCAACGTCGGTTACGTGTGAGGGCATAGTCACGATACCCACACTGGAATCGGGCGGCGTCGCCACCTCCTACAGATTCGAGTACTCGGCCAACGGCGTCAGCTGGGGCGGCTATCCAGCCGCGAACATCGACGCCGGGAGCGTCCCGGGTCCTCGAACAGTGGGTCCACAAACGATCGGTCCGCTCCAGCCCGGTACGCAGTACCAGGTGCGGCTGTGCGCGACGACCGCCTCCACGGTCTGCTCGAGTGCGGTCCCCGTTGCGACCCCGCCGGCGGTGCCAGCGATCGGGGAGGTCTACGTACAACGCGTGACGAAATCGGAGGCGACCCTCTCCGCGAAGATCAATCCAGCGAACCTGAGCACGACTTACCACTTTGAGTGGGGCCCCACCGCTGCATATGGAAACCGCGTCCCGCCGTTCGAGCGATCGATTGGATCCGGGTCGAAATCGGTCATCGTTCAGGAGACGATCGCCGGATTGCAGGCGGGGACGGCCTATCACTTCAGGGTCGTGGCCAACAACTCCTTCGGCCCTTCGCTGTCCGACGACATCGAATTCGAGACGCTCAACAAATGCGGCCTGATTGCCAAGCGCTGCTATGAGTTGGTGTCGCCTGCCGACAAGGGGCCGGTGGCTTCCGTCAAAGCGCAGGGGCTCGCCGCGGACATGCAGTTCCAGGCAGGAACCGCTGGCCAGGACATCGCCTATTCGATCGCCTCTGGACTTCCGAACTCCACCGCCGGAACCGAAGTCCTGTACCGCGGCACACGGACCGCGTCTGGTTGGCTGGTCTCGCAACTGAGTCCCCCCGCGCTCACCTCGTCGAAACTACGGGGAGCGAGCTCTCAGTCGAGTCGCACCAGGGCGCTGTCGGACGATCTGTCTTGTGGCGTTGTCGTCAGCCCGGAGCTGCTCAGCGCCGACGCGCCTGCATTCAGCGTCGAAGAGGGAGGGGCAATTCTCTACAGGCGGGCCGCGGACGGTACCTATGCGGCGATCAGCAACCTACCGCCCAGTAACACCAAAACGCCCGGAATCGAAAATCTGGAAGCCCTCGAACAGGAAGAATATCTCGTTGTAGGAATGTCGCAGGATTGCAATCGGGGCGTGTTCCGCAGCAGATACCAGTATCCCGGCATTCCAGGAGCCGGAAACACGCGGCTCTACGAATGGAACAACGGGGTCCTCGAGAACGTGGGAATGGTTCCTGGACCCGGTGGTCCCGAAGTAGCGGGCGCGACCCCGGGTGCCCTGGGTCCCGAAACGGGCGCCGATCCGGGGGCCTCGGGAACGGCGGGCAACTTCTGGCGGTCAGTGTCCGCTGACGGCTCGCGAGTCATCTTCACCGCGCTCAGCAAAGCGGGGGGCGATGAAGGCAGAAGGGCGGTGTTCCTGAGAGAAGACGGCGGGACCGCCGTGGATATCTCCCAGTCAGAGACCGCTACGCCTGCCAATGGCGCCCTCTACCAAACGGCATCCAAAGACGGATCGCGCATCTTCTTTCTTGCCAACTATGGCCTGACCGCCGTCAGCAGTCCTGGACCTGGGACGGCCTCCTGCGCGGGCACGGCGGCCCCGGTTCAATGCGACCTCTACGAATACAACGTCAACGCGCCCCTGGGCGCGAGGCTGAGAAACCTCTCGGCGGATCTGTCCGGACCCGATCCGGCGGGTGCGGTGGTGGCCGGGGTGCTGGACACTTCAGATGACGGCTCCCGTGTCTACTTTGCGGCGCAGGGGCAACTCGATGGAAGTGAAGGCAAGAGCTACGCGGAAAATGTGAGCGCCGAGACCTTCAGCCTGTATCTCTCGGACGCAGGGGCTGTTCGGTTCGTCGGGACGGTGCGTCGCAGCGACCTGCTGAGCCCTGCCGCCGGTGTGCTGATCTCTCAACATTCAGCCTGGGCCTCCCGCGCCACCCCACTCGGAAGCCACTTGCTGTTTGCCTCCAGTGCGAACGTGACGGGGTACGCGCCCGGCGGCGCCGTCGAGGTCTACCGCTATTCCTTGGCGGGAGACGTCACTGAATGCATCTCGTGCCGACACGACGAACTGCCGTCGGTTGCTGGCAGCGACTTTGCTCCCCTTGCCAGCGAAACCAGCGGCTCCAGCAATGCCCTTCATCCCCCGGTGAGCATCAGCAGCGATGGCGCCGAGTTGTTCTTCCTGTCGCAGAACGATCTCGCCACCGGCGCGGTGGAGGGTCAACCGAACCTGTACGGGTGGGAGCATAATCAGGTCTTTTTTGTCGCGACCGAGCCGGTGGATCTATTCGAGGAAATGAAATTTGCTGGTGCTGACTCCGATGCCAGCGATGCCTACTTCACCACGCCGGTGGGCTTAGTGCCGGCGGATGTCGATGGTCGCCCGGACATGTACGACATTCGGGTCGAAGGTGGATTCCCTCCCCCGGTAGCGCCAACTCCTCCATGTGACCCGCTGGCGGAAGCCACCTGCCAGGGTCCCCTCGCTCCTGCTGCCGGAAGCCCCGTCCCGCCGCCGAGTTCGCTGTTGAGGGGGCCGGGCAACGAGCCTGTTCAAAAAGCACCGAAGAAGAACAAGACGAAGAAGACGAAGAAGAAGAGCAAGAAGCAAGCTGGGACGAAGCAGGGCAAGAGAAAGCAGGGACGAGACGCCAACACCGGACGGGGGACCGCGAAATGACGCGTCGCAATGCAGGCGGATCCGAGAGACCTTCGACCCCAGTGGGGGCGTATCGCCAGATGAATGGGCGGGCCATGGCAGTCGTGCTGCTCGCGGTGTTGGCGGGCGTGGTGCTCTTCGCGTCTTCGGCTCAGGCAAATGCGCCGGCATGGCGCTTGCTGGGCGTAACCGGACCGACCAATCTTCCGCCGGTGACAAAGGAGATTCAGGCGGTCTCCATCGCAGCGGATGGGGGAACGTTCTCGTTGAGCTTCGGCGCGCAGACCACGCCTCCGCTTCCATTTGACGCGACGGCCACCGAGGTGCAAGCAGCTCTTGAAGTACTCCCGAGCGTTGCGGGTGCGGGCGGAAGCGTAGTCGTGGGCGGAGGGCCCGGCGGTCTCGAATCCGCTCCTCCCTTTTTCGTCAGTTTTCAGGGGGCGCTTGCGGGCGCCAATGTGGATGAGCTGGCCGCGGATGGCGCTGCGCTCACCGGCCCCGCACCAACGGCCGTGGTCGAAACGGTGGTGGACGGCGGTCCGCTCGGCAAAGGCGAACTGGCCGTGTACCCGACCAACGTGGGAGGCGCGGATACGAGCACTCCGACCGCGCTGACGATCGGGCCCCTTCCGAACGGGATCACGACTGAGGCTGCGGCTTCGGGCGTGGGCTGGATCTGCCCGGGCGGGGCAGGGGAGAGCACGGTCACTTGCAATCACACGGGGGCGGTTGAGGCTGGCGAGACGGCGAATCCCGTCAAAGTTCCCCTGGTCGTCGCCGGTGCGGTGGCGGATGCCGCGTCGTCCGCACCTGTCGTAGTGGCAGGTGGGGGAGCGAGCACGGGGGCCTCTTACGACCTCCCAATCATCGTCTCCGAGACGCCAGCAGAGTCAGGCGTCCAGGCGTTCTGGGCCGGCGCATTCGATCGCGACGGCAATCTCATGACCGCAGCCGGTGACCATCCTTTCACCGCTATCACGGCGTTCCTGCGCAACACGGTGCTTGCGCCGAGTGGCGAGGTGGTGCCAGCCGGAGAGCTGAGGAACCTGAGCGTCAACCTACCCCCGGGCTTCATCGGCAACCCACTTGTAACCTCGAGGTGTCCCCAGAGCGTGGTTGCCCCTGGGAACAATGGTGAAGGCCCCCTGTGCGGAGCGTCGGCGATCGTGGGCGAGATTCAGTCGGCCCTATCCAGCTTTGGGAACGAAGTCGTGCCGACGATTCCCACGCCCCTTTACAACGACGTGCCAGCCGCTGGATATCCGGCTCAATTCAGCGCTAAGTTCGGGATTCCGATCCAGAGTCTGCTCGGCTCCCTGCGAAGCGACGAGGACTTCGGCGTCACTGTTACCGCCCCCAACGTCGTCACCTATTTCAAGCTGTACGGATCCTTCGTGGCCTTGCAAGGCGAGCCGGCATCCGCCGGGGGTAAAGCATTCTTTACGAATCCGAGCAACTGCCAGGAGAAACACCCCGTGGTGTCCGTGATCTCAGACACGTGGCAGCAGGCGGCGCCCCTGCGCGGACCGGTCGATTCTCAGGACCCGGTGAATGACTGCGCGGCGCTTGAATTCGAGCCCGAGTTCAGCTTTCAGCCAAGCGCCTCCTCGGCCGCAACGGGCACGTCCGCGTCCGCTCACATCCACGTCGACCAAGCGGGCCTGCTCAACCCCGACGAACTTGCTCCGCCCCATCTGAAGAAGTCGGTGGTGACCCTCCCAGAGGGGCTCACCCTGAACCCAGCAGCGGCAGACGGCCTGGCGGCCTGCAGCACGGCGCAGATCGGCCTGAAGACGACCGCCGGCGCGATGCCCAACCCGATTCGCTTCAGCAAGAGCCCCGTTACCTGTCCGGATGCTTCGAAGATCGGAACCGCCGAGATCGAAACACCGCTCTTGGAAGACCCGTTGGCGGGGACTGTCTATCTGGCGACCCAGGAAGACAACCCCTTTAAGTCGCTCCTTGCCATGTACATCGTTATCGACGATAAGAGGTCTGGCACCGTTGTGAAGCTGCCGGGCGAGGTGATTCCGAACCCGACCACCGGTCAGCTGACGGCGGTCTTCGATTACAACCCGCAGGTTCCGTTCGAAGACCTGGAACTGAGGTTCCGCGGTGGCGGACCGAGATCGACGATGGCGACGCCGGACGTCTGCGGAAAATACGCGACAACGGGCACTCTTACGCCGTGGTCAGCGCCTGAATCGGGGCCGCCGACCACGAAGAGCAGCGCCTTCGTCATCTCCGCCGGCGTCGGCGGCAGTGCTGCCTGTCCGCAGACGAAGGCGCAGCGACCCTTCGCCCTTGGCTTCGAAGCGGGGACAACCAATCCAACTGCTGGTGGCCACTCGCCGTTTACGCTGCGGATCACGCGCCCGGACGGCAATCAGGAGCTCGACAAGATCGATGTGACCACGCCTCCGGGATTTGCGGCAACGCTGAAGGGTGTGACCACTTGCCCGGAGGCGGCGATCGCGGCTGCGGGCGCGCCCGATCGGTCCGGGAAAGCCGAGCTGGCGGACCCCTCCTGCCCCGCCTCGAGCCAGATCGGCACGACGGCGATCGGAGCCGGTGTCGGCTCGGAGCCGTTCTTCGTGAAGACGGGGAAGGTCTATCTGACCGGTCCGTACAAGGGAGGCCCGTTGAGCTTCGCCTTCATCGTGCCCGCCGTAGCGGGGCCATTCGACCTGGGGGTCCAGATCGTGCGGACCGCCCTGCGAGTCAACCCGGTGAACGCGCAGATCACTGCGGAGAGCGATCCGATCCCGCAGATGCTGAAGGGAATCCCGCTGCAGATTCGTGACGTGCGAGTCGACATCGACCGGCCCGGCTTCGCCTTGAACCCGACCAACTGCGAAGCAATGTCGGTTGCCGGCCGGGTGACCGGCGGCAGCGGCGCCGTAGCAAGTCTCAACAACCGGTTCCAGGTCGGCAACTGCTCTGCGCTCGGATTCAAGCCGAACGTGAAGATCCAGCTGCACGGCGGCGCCAAGCGGGGCGATTTCCAGCGCGTCGTCGCTACGGTAACGGCCCGTGAGGGGGATGCGAATATCGCCCGAGCGGCGGTGACCTTCCCGCACTCGGCGTTCCTTGCCCAGGAACATCTGGACAAAATCTGCACCCGGGTTCAGTTTGCCGCCAAGGCGTGCCCGGCCAGATCCATCTATGGCTACGCGACGGCGATCACACCGCTGCTCGATGAGCTGGTGCGGGGCCCCGTGTATCTGCGGTCGAACCCCGAACATGAACTGCCAGACCTCGTGGCGGCGCTGCGGGGCCCGGACCGGTTGCCGATCGAAGTCGAGCTGCAAGGTCGGACCGACTCCAAGAACGCAGGCATCCGAAACACCTTCGACATAGTTCCCGACGTGGCGGTAACCAAGTTCACGATGCAGATCAAGGGCGGCAACCACGCCCTGATCGTCAACTCCCGAGATCTTTGCAAGGGGAAGAAGCAGAAGGCGACGGTCAGGCTCAGCGCCCAGAACGGCAAGGTTCGCAATTTCCAGACCGTGGTCGGCAACGACTGCGGGAAGAAAGAGGGCGGCAACAGCAGCCAGGCTCGCCTGCATCGCTGAGTTCCTGCCCGGTCCGCAGAGGTATGCCGCAAATAATGCGGACTTATAAAAAACTGTGGTGCATCGAGTTACGATGGGGATGGAGGCGTGCCGCCACCTTTCCCAGGCCGGCACTCCTGGTAACGAGGGGTGCTGGCCGGCGCCGATCCATCCACCGGCGCCGGCTCTCCCCTCGCCGCAGAGGCTGAGCTCCGAGCAGCGGCCACCCTGCACCGGGGCCCGGGCCGCGACGGAGCATCTCCACGACCCGGCCAGTCAGCTAGCCGCGGGACTCGGCTCGGCAGCCGGGTCTGGATCCTCGGTGGCGTCGTCGCCCTTGCCGTCGTCGGTCTTCGGGTCGACCTCGGGCGGCAGGCCGCCGCCGCGGTCGGTGCCGGCGATCAGTTCGTCGGAAACCTTCTCCTCTGGGATGAAGCCGGACTTCATGCCGAAGTAGACGGCCTGCGGGTGGTGGGCGATGATCGCTACGGTCGACTGCTCGGGCATCACGGCGAAGCCGTCGGAGAGGGTCATGCCGATGTCTTCGAGGCCGAGCAGGCGCCAGACTTTCTCGTGCTCGGACTGGTCCGGGCAGGCGGGGTAGCCCCAGGAGTAGCGGCGGCCTTGGTCGAGGTCGATCGCTAGCTGGCGGCGGATGTCTGAGTGCAGCCACTCGGCCAGGCCCTCGGCGGACTGCACGCCGAGGCCGTGCACGTAGAGCTGCTCGGCGAACTCGCCTTCCTGCTCCAGGCGCGCCATCAGCTCGGTCACCTCGGCGCCGACGGTGACGCCCTGGAGGGCGACGACGTCGCGTTCGCCGGAGCTCAGCGGCCGGTAGAAGTCGGCCAGGCAGATGCGGTCGTGCTTGGGCTGGCGCGGGAAGACGAGACGCTCGAGCTCGCGCTCGGGATCCTCCGGATCGAAGACGACCAGTTCGTTGCCCTCGGAGTTGCAGGGGAAGAAGCCGAGCTTGGCGCGCGGGTGCAGGTAATCCTGCTCGCGCCACATCCGCTCCAGGCGCGGCGCGAAGCCCTCCTCTTCGGCGCTGCCCTCGACCAGTTCGCGCCAGGCATCGCCCTTGACTCCGCGGCCGCCCCAGTGCAGCTTGAACAGCACGTGCCGGTCGAGGTATGGAAAGACGTCGTCGAGGTCGATCGGCACCTCGCGCACGCCCCACTGCGGCGGCTCGGGGATCGCGACCTCGGTGCTGACCTTGGACCGTACGCTGGAGTCCGTTACCGGCGGCGAGTCGTCGACCACGACCGGCTTCTCGCGGAAGGTCTTCGCCTCCGACTTGATTCGCTCGACCAGCGCCGAGCGCGCCTGCTCGTCGACCAGCGCGTCCATCGTGTCGAGGCCCTGGAAGGCGTCCTTGCAGTAGAAGACCCCGGGGTCGTAGACCTCGTCGGATTTCCGGCCGTTCGGATAGAGCACCCGCCGCCCGAAGTCGCGGTTGATCGCAGCGCCGCCGATCAGCACCGGGAACTCGAGGCCACGCTGGTGCAGCTCGGCGATGCAGCTCGGCATCTGCTTCGAGGTCGAGACCAGCAGGGCGGAGAGGCCGATCGCGTCGGCATCGTTCTCGACCGCGGCCTCGATGATCGTGTCGATCGGGACCTGCTTGCCGAGGTCGATCACCGTGTAGCCGTTGTTGGTGAGGATCGTGTTGACGAGCGACTTGCCGATGTCGTGGACGTCGCCGAACACGGTCGCGATCACGACTTTGCCCTTGGTGTGGCCGTCGATCCGGTCCAGGTAGTTCTCCAGCTGCGCGACGGCGCGCTTCATCACTTCGGCCGACTGCAGGACGAAGGGCAGGATCAGTTCGCCGGCGCCGAACTTGTCGCCGACCTCCTTCATCGCCGGCAACAGCACTTCGTTCAGGGTCGGGACCGCGCCGATCTTCTCCACCGAGCGGTCGATCCAGTCCTCGACGCCGTCCTTCTTGCGCCGCAGGACGTGCCAGTGCAGCGCTTCCTCGGGCTCCATGCCCGCGGTCGGGTCCGCCACCTCGGCCTCGGCCTCCTCGCCCTTCGACTCGAAATGGGAGATGAAGCGCTCCAGCGCGTCCTCGCGCCGGTTGAAGACGAGGTCGTCGGTCAGCGCGCGCTCCTCGTCGGAGATCTCGCTGTACGGGGTGATGTGGTTCGGGTTGACCATCGCCAGGTCGAGCCCGGCCTCGACGCAGTGGTGGAGGAAGACCGAGTTGAGGACCGCGCGCGGCCTCGGTGAGACGCCGAAGGAGACGTTGGAGACGCCGAGCGAGGTCTTGACCTCGGGGATCTCCGCCTTGAGGCGGCGGATCCCCTCGATCGTCTCCACCGCCGAGGGCCGCCACTCCTCGTCGCCGGTAGTCAGGGTGAAGGTGAGCAGGTCGAAGATCAGGGCCTCGCGGTCGAGGCCGTGCTCATCGCAGGCGATCTCGATGATCCGCTTGGCGATCTCGACCTTGCGGTCGGCCGTCTTCGCCATCCCGACCTCGTCGATCGTCAGCGCGATCAGCGCCGCCCCGTGCGCTTTCGCGAGGGGAATCACCGTGTCGGCCTTGTCGCGGCCGGCCTCGAGGTTGATCGAGTTGACGATCGCCCGCCCGGGGATCGCTTCCAGCGCAGCTTTGATCACGTCGGGCTCGGTCGAGTCAACCTGGATTGGTGAGGGCTGGGTCAGCGAAACCCGCTTCACGACTGCGGCCATCTGGTCGTCCTCGTCCTGGCGCTCGGTCAGTGCCACGCAGACGTCGAGCACGTGGGCGCCGCCTTCGACCTGGTCTTCGGCGACCTGGACGAGGCCGTCGTAGTCGTCGGCCAGCAGCAGTTCCTTCGCCTTTTTCGAGCCCTGGGAGTTGACCCGCTCGCCGACCAGGGTCGGGCGCGGCTCCTGCACCAGCGGGGTCGAGGTCATCATCGAGGAGACCTCGATCGGGCCCGGGGCGGGGCGCTCGCCGACCCTGTGGCCGCCGACCCGCTCGTGGATCGCGGCGATGTGCTCTGGCGTGGTCCCGCAGCAGCCGCCGACGATGCCGACGCCGTAGCGCTCGACGAACTCGCCCAGGGACGCGGCCAGCGGCTCCGGCTTTTCGGGGAAGATCGTCTCGCCGTCGGGGCCCTGCAGCGGCAGACCGGCGTTGGGGATGCAGTGGACCGGCAGCGAGCTGGTCTCGCCGAGGAAACGGATCGCGTCGCGCATGTCCTCGGGCCCGGTCGAGCAGTTGAGCCCGACCACGTCGACCTCGAGCGCGGTCAGCGTCGTCAGCACAGCCTGGATGTCGGTCCCCAGCAGCATCTTGCCGCCGTTGGGGAGAAGGGAGACGCTGCACTGGATCGGCAGCACCTTGCCGGCCTGCTTGAACGCCTCGCGGGCGCCGAAGATCGCCGCCTTCACCTCGAGGATGTCCTGGGCCGTCTCGATGATGATCAGGTCGGCGCCGCCCTCGACCAGGCCGCTTGCCTGTTCGGCGAAGACCTCGGCCAGGGTCGCGAAGGAGATGTTGCCCAGGGTCGGGTCGGTCGAGGCGGGCAGGAACCCGGTCGGGCCGATCGAGCCGGCGACGAAGCGGTCCTCGCCGGCGGCCTTGCGGGCGATCTGCGCAGCCTTGGTGTTGATCTCGAGCGTGTGCTCGCCCAGACCCCACTCCTCGAGCTTCAGGCGCGAGCCCTGGAAGGTGTCGGTCTCGACCACCTCGGCGCCGGCTTCCAGCATCGAGGTGTGCACACCCTCGATCACGTCGGGGCGGTTGAGGACCAGCGCCTCGTGGCATTTGCCGGCGAGGCCGCCGTAGTCCTCCTGGGTCAGCTCGAACATCTCCAGCGTCGCGCCCATGCCGCCGTCGAAGACGACGACGCGCTCCCGCACCGCGGCTAGGTAGTCACGTTCTGCCATGAGCTCAAGGCTACCGGGGGCGCTGCCGGTGCACGCTTCTGTATGCGGGTCAGCCGCGCAGCCCGAGGCGGCGCTTCAGGTCGCGCGCGTTGAAAGCCTGGGCGATGCGGCCGACCAGCCCGCGGCGGGCGCGGGTGTAGGGGTACCAGGTGGGCTCGCGCTTGGCGCCGAAGCGGGTGATCACCACCGACTCGGTGCGGCAGTACTTCTTGATCCCCGGTTCGCCGTGGCGGTAGCCGATGCCCGACTCCTTCCAGCCGCCCATCGGCACGTCGGAGGCGAGGTAGTTGACGAGCACGTCGTTGACGTTGACGGCGCCGCACTCGACCCGGCGGGCGACCTGCTCGGCTCGCTGCTTCTCCCCGAAGACCGAGCCGGAAAGGCCGTAGCGGCTGTCGTTGGCAAGCCGCAGCGCCTCCTCGGTGTCGCGCACCTTCATCACCCCGACCACGGGACCGAAGGTCTCGTCGCGCATCACCTTCATCGAGTGGTCGACGTCGACCAGCACGGTCGGCTCGAAGTAGTCCCCGGGGCCCTCGACCCGCTTGCCCCCGGTCAGCGCTCGAGCCCCGGCGGCGAGGGCGTCGTCGACGTGGTCCTCGACGATCGCGGTCTGGTTGGGCGAGGTCATCGCGCCGACGTCCTTCGGGTTGCGGGCGTCGTCGGAGCCCTGGCGCAGGCGCCCGACCTCGGCGGTCAGCTTGGCGACGAACTCGTCGTAGACGGGCTCCTCGACGTAGATTCGCTCGACCGACATGCAGATCTGACCGGAGTTCATCATCCCGCCCCAGGCCGCGGCGTTGGCGGCGCGGTCGACGTCGGCGTCGGAGAGGACGATCATCGGGTCCTTGCCGCCGAGCTCGAGGCTGACCGGGGTCAGGGTCTCGGCGGCGCGCGCCATCACCTTGCGACCGGTGCGGTCGGAGCCGGTGAAACCGATGAAGTCGACCGCGTCGACGAGGGCGCCGCCGGTCTCGCCGACCCCCTGGACCACGTCGAGCACGTCGGGGCCGCCGATCTCGTGCTTCCAGGCGTCGACCACCTCGGCCAGGCCCAGCGGCGTGAACTCAGAGGGCTTGATGACGACGGCTGCCCCCGCTTGCAGAGCCGGGATCGCGTCTCCGAGCGAGAGGATCAGTGGGAAGTTCCAAGGGCTGATGATGCCGACGACCGGGTGCGGGCGGTACTGGACCCGCAGCTTCTTCGCGGCCATCAGGGGGGAGTGGGCCCGGACGCTCTCCTCGCCGATGAACTTGCTCGCGTTCGCCCCGTAGAAGTTGATCAGGTCGGCGAGGTAGATCACCTCGGTGTAGGCGTCGGCCTGGACCTTCCCGGTTTCCGCCTGCATCGTGGCGAGCACTCGGTCCTGGTTGTCGAGCAGCCAGTCGCGCAGCTTGCTGAGCCAGTGGCGGCGGCCCTCGATTCCCATCGCCTCCCAGTCGGCCTGGTTGCCGCGCACCCGGGCAACGGTCGCGGCGACGGCCTCCGGGGGGTCGATCGGGACGCTGGCGATCAGCTCGCCGGTGGCCGGGTTCTTGACCTCGAACGCGTCAGCGGCGGTGACGCCATTTGAACTGCCGTTGGTCTCCGTGCTGCGCGCCGCGGTTCCGCTCTCCACCGTGAATCCCCTCTTTCGACCCTAGTTTGGCTGCCCAGCCAAACTGTAACCGCTAAACCGCGGCGCGGTGGCGATCGACGATGCGGCTGAAGTCGGTGCCGGCGGGCAGCGTGCCGAAGGCCTGGCCCCAGTCACCGGCCAGGCGCGAGGCGCAGAAGGCGTCGGCGACCGCCTCGTCGCCGTAGCGGACCAGTAGCGAGCCCTGCAGGGCCAGCGCCATCCGCTCGACCAGGTGGCGGGCACGGGTCTCGATCGTGGCGACGTCGCCGGGGACCTCGGCGCGCAGCGCGCTCGCGTAGGCGGCCAGGCGCGGCTCGGCGGCGGCGCCCTCCTCGACCTCGGCGAAGAACGCCTGCAGCGAGGCCGGACTCTTGATCATCGCCCGCAGGACGTCGAGGCACTGGACGTTCCCGGATCCCTCCCAGATCGAGTTAAGCGGGCTCTCGCGGAACAGTCGCGGCATCCCCGACTCCTCGACGTAGCCGTTGCCGCCGAGGCACTCGAGCGACTCGCCCGCGTGCATCGGCGCCCGCTTGCAGATCCAGTACTTGAGGACGGCGTTGGCGACCCGCTTGAGGTTGGTGGCCTCCTCATCGCCGGCGAGCGCTTCGTCGTAGGCGCGGGCCAGGCGCAGGGCGCCGATCGTCGCCGCCTCGGACTCGATCGCGAGGTCGGCGAGCACGTTCGCCATCAACGGCTGCTCGCTGAGCACGGTGCCGAAGACGGAGCGGTGGGAGGCGTGGTGGATCGCCTGCGCGACCCCGGCCCGCATCCCAGTGGCGCCGCCGAGCACGCAGTCGAGGCGGGTGTGGTTGACCATCTCGATGATCGTCCGCACGCCGGCGCCCTCCTCGCCGACCAGCCAGGCGGAGGCGGCGTCGAACTCGACCTCGCTGGAGGCGTTGGAGCGGTTGCCGAGCTTGTCCTTGAGCCGCTGCAGGCGGAAGCGGTTGCGCTCGCCGTCGGGAGTCCAGCGTGGGAAGAGGAAGCAGGAGATGCCGCCGTCGGCCTGGGCGAGGACGAGGAATGCGTCGCACATCGGCGCCGACATGAACCACTTGTGGCCGGTCAGCTCATACTCGGCGCCGGGGCCACCGCCGTTGACCGGGCGCGCGACCGTGGTGTTGGCGCGGACATCGGTGCCGCCCTGCTTCTCGGTCATCCCCATCCCGGCAAGGGCGCCGGCCTTGGTCGGGGCCGGGGCGTTGAGCGGGTCGTAGCGGGCTGAGAGAAAGCGCGGCTCCCACTCGGCGGCCAGCTCCGGCTGCGTGCGCAGGGCGGGGATCACCGAGTAGGTCATCGAGATCGGGCAGCCGATCCCGGCCTCGGCCTGCGACATGCACATGAAGGCGGCGCCGCGGGCAACGTGGGCGCCGGGCCGCGGGTCTTTCCAGGGCGAGCTGTGCAGCTCGTGCTCGACCGCGACGCCGAGCAGCTCGTGCCAGGCGGGGTGGAACTCGGCTTCATCAACGCGGTTGCCGAAGCGGTCGTGCGTCTTCAGTCGTGGACCGTTGTCGTTGGCGAGCCGGCCCAGCTCCTGAGCGTGGGCGCTGCCGGCGTAGGCGCCGACGGCGGTGATCCGCGGCGCGGCCCACTCGGCCCCCTCGCGGCGCACCGCCTCGCGCAGGGTCGTGTCCGCCTCGAAGAGGTTGTAGTCGGCCAGCGGCGGTGGCTGGTTGGCGACCTCGTGGTTGCTGAAGGACTGGCGCTCCCTGGTTGCCATTGGTACGGATTGTGACACCTCCAGCGCTTTCTTCGCGAGGCTGCGACCGAAGCGCCGAGGTAGGTAGCATCGCCCGCCGGTGGCTGTGGAACTCATCCAAAAACCCCCCGCGCACGCCTGGCGGCGGCGGACGCTGCGCGGTGCTGCGTCCTCGGGCTTGCCTTTGGAACCACCAAAGGCGGCGCCCTGCGTCCTTGCCCCGCTTGGTCCGGCGCTCGCCAGTCGCACACGCGGAGTTTCCGGATGAGTTCCAAGATCCAGGTCAAGAACCCGGTGGTCGAGCTCGACGGCGACGAGATGACTCGCATCATCTGGTCGTTCATCAAAGAGCAGCTGATCCTGCCGTACCTCGACGTCGAGCTGGAGTACTACGACCTCGGAGTCGAGGCGCGCGACGCGACCGCAGACCAGATCACCGTCGACGCCGCCAACGCGATCAAAAAGCACGGCGTCGGCGTCAAGTGCGCGACGATCACCCCCGACGAGGCCAGGGTCGAGGAGTTCGGCTTGAAGGAGATGTACCGCTCTCCGAACGGGACGATCCGCAACATCCTCGGCGGCGTCATCTTCCGCGAGCCGATCGTGATCTCCAACGTGCCGCGCCTGGTCCCGGGCTGGACGAAGCCGATCGTGATCGGTCGTCACGCCTTCGGCGACCAGTACCGCGCCACCGACCTCGTCGTCCCCGGCGAGGGCTCGTTGACCCTCACTTACACACCGAAGGACGGCTCCGAGCCGGTCGAGCTCGACGTCTATGACTTCCCGGGCCCCGGCATCGCGATGGCGATGTACAACCTCGACGACTCGATCCGTGACTTCGCCCGCGCCTCGATGCGCTACGGCCTCAACCGGGGCTATCCGGTCTACCTCTCGACCAAGAACACGATCATGAAGCGCTACGACGGGCGCTTCAAGGACATCTTCGAAGAGGTCTACGAGGCCGAGTTCAAGAGTGACTTCGAGGCCGCCGGAATCACCTACGAACACCGCCTGATCGACGACATGGTCGCGGCGGCGATGAAGTGGGAGGGCGGCTATGTGTGGGCCTGCAAGAACTACGACGGCGATGTCCAGTCCGACACCGTCGCTCAGGGCTTTGGCTCGCTGGGGCTGATGACGAGCGTGTTGATGAGCGCCGACGGCAAGACCGTCGAGGCCGAGGCCGCACACGGCACCGTCACCCGTCACTACCGCCAGCACCAGCAGGGCCAACCGACTTCCACCAACCCGATCGCTTCGATCTTCGCTTGGACCCGCGGCCTCTCGGCACGCGGGCGCATGGATGGCACGCCCGAGGTCTCGGCCTTCGCCGAGACGCTCGAGCGCGTCTGCATCGAGACGGTCGAGAGCGGCAAGATGACCAAAGACCTCGCGCTGCTCGTCGGCGAGGGCCAGGAGTTCCAGACGACCCAGGACTTCCTGGCCTCGATCGACGAGAACCTCCAAGCCGCGATGGCCTAACGGTCAGCAGAAACCCCCGAATCCGAGGAGACGATTTCGTGAGCACCCCCGTCAAGGTCACCGTTACCGGCGCCGCCGGCCAGATCGGCTACGCGCTGCTGTTTCGAATCGCGAGCGGCCAGATGCTCGGCCCCGACACGCCTGTCGAGCTGAGCCTGCTCGAGATCACTCCCGCGCTGAAGGCAGCCGAGGGCACGGCGATGGAGCTCGACGACTGCGCCTTCCCGCTACTGAGCAAGATCGACATCACCGACGATCCCAACCAGGCCTTCGATGGTGCCAACATCGGCCTCCTGGTCGGCGCCCGCCCGCGCGGTCCCGGCATGGAGCGGTCCGATCTGCTCGAGGCCAACGGCGGCATCTTCAAGCCGCAGGGGGAAGCGATCAACGCCGGCGCCGCCGAGGACATCAAGGTCCTGGTGGTCGGGAACCCCGCCAACACCAATGCCCTGATCGCGATGTCGAACGCGCCCGATGTGCCGCGCGAGCGCTTCACCGCGATGATGCGTCTGGACCACAACCGCGGTATTTCCCAGCTCGCCAACAAGCTCGGCAAGCCTGTCTCCTCGGTCACCAATATGACCACCTGGGGCAATCACTCCGCCAGCCAGTACCCCGACATCGTCAACGCCAAGGTCGACGGCTCCAGCGCCTGGGACGCGGTTGACGACGAGGCCTGGATCGCCGGCGAGTTCATCCCGCGGGTCGCCAAGCGCGGGGCGGAGATCATCGACGCCCGCGGCGCGTCCAGCGCCGCCTCCGCGGCCAACGCGGCGATCGATCATGTCCATGACTGGGTGCTTGGCACCGAGGAGGGCAACTGGGTCTCGATGGGTGTGCCTGCCGACGGTTCCTACGGGATCGGCGAGGGCATCATCTGCGGCCTGCCCTGCAGCTGCAGCGGCGGCGAGTGGAGCGTTGTCCAGGGCCTCGACGTACCCGACTTCTCGCGCGAGCGGATCGACGCCAGCGTCAAGGAGCTCCAAGAGGAGCGCGACGCCGTCAGCCAGCTCGGCCTGATCTAGGAGCCGAACGAAAGAGGCCGGCCAGTCGGCCGGCCTCGAGCAGTTCGGTGTGAACGCCGCTAGGTGCCGGGGTAGTACTGACGGCCGTCCTTTTTGACCCGGCCCTCTTTCTCGAGGTCGCCGAGCACGCGGTACAGGTAGTTCGGCTTGATCTTCATCGTCTTGGCGACGTCCGAGGCGCTGATCCCGGGCTGGCTCTCGATCAGTGCCACGGCCTGGTCAGCGCGGGTGCCGCCGCGGCGTTTGCGCCGTTTGCGGGTGCTGCCAGCGCCACCGGTGGGGGCTGCTTTTTTGTTGGCACTGCCTTTGGGGCGGCCAGGAGCGCGTTTGGCGACTTTTCCACCAAGTTCCTTGAGGGCGCCCTCGAGGCGCTTGCGCTCATCGTCGAGCTCGGCCAGTCGAGTGTCAATCAGCTGGCGGGCCTCCTCGACCACATTGTTGCTGGGCATCTGTTCCTTTCCATCCAAAAAGGGGGAGTTTGGGTTGAATCTACGAGTGTCGCAGAGACACACTCTCACTGTGAGTGCGGAGTGGTCAAGTGGGTTTAGGCGACCATTCGTGCAGTACTACAGCCGAATGGTGAAAAAACCCAGAGTCAGTCAGCGCGAGCGCTCTGCTTGGCGCTCGGGTGAGATCCGGATCACGTTGCGGGCGAGCCCGAGCTTCTCCATCGTGGAGATGATCAGGCCCGACGGGTCCGGCTCCCAGCGCTTGAGGCCGTGGACTGCGGAGCGTGGAAAGGCGTGGTGGTTGTGGTGCCAGGACTCGCCCAGTGAAGGTAGTGCCAGCCAGAACACGTTGGTGGAACGGTCGTCGGTATCGAACCGGCGCGTTCCGAGAAAGTGGCAGACCGAGTTGACGCTCCAGGTGATGTGGTGGACGAAGAAGATCCGCACCAGGCCGCCCCAGAGCACCCCGGTGACGGCGCCGAGGGCAGTGCCGGTGACGAGGAACCCGGCCAGTGCCGGCAGCGCCAGGCTGAGGAAGACGAGCGCGGGGAAGTTGCGGTTGATCGACCGCATCCCCCTGTCCTCGTAGAGGTCAGGGGCGTACTTCTTCCAGTCGGCCCGACCTTGGCTCGACATCAACCAGCCGGTGTGTGCGTGCCAGAGACCGGGGAAGGCGTTCTGGACGCCACCGTCGGGGCTGACGTGGGGGCTGTGCGGGTCACCCTCTTCGTCGGTGTGGGCATGGTGCTTGCGGTGGTCGGCGACCCAGGAGATGACCGGTCCCTGCACGGCCATCGAGCCGAGGATCGCGAAGGTGTACTCGAGCGTCTTCGAGGTCTGGAAGGAACGGTGGGTGAGCAGTCGGTGAAAGCCGACCGTGATTCCGACCGCGGTAAGCATGTACATCACTGCGGCGATGATCAGGTCGGCGGCGGTGACCCAGCTGTTCCAGAGCAGCACGATCGCGGTCAGCGTGGCGATGAAGGGAAGGACCACGGCACCGAGATTCGCGGCCTTCTCGGTCTGCGTCATCTCGCCCATAAGGCGAAGATACGTTGCCTTTCGCTATATCTTCTAGCGTAGATGCCACATTGTGAGACCTGTTCTTGTCATATAGATGATGAAAACGCATGATTCGGAGCCCTGGCGCGGGCTCCCCGAGCGGGTCGCTGACCTGATCGAGCCCGAACTCGGGGCGATCACGGGCGAGATCCTGGCAACGATCGCGCGCGATGTGCCGGAGTACGCGCGGCCTTTGGAGGGGCGCTTCGGCCGCGGCATCCGCACCGGGGTGGGTGAAGCGCTGGCGCAGTTCGTCTCCCTGATCCGCGACCCCGACGCCGGCCGCGGCGCCGGCCGCGAGGTCTACGTCCAGCTCGGCCGCGGCGAGCAGCGCCAGGGCCGCACGCTCGACTCCCTGCTGGCGGCCTACCGGGTCGGGGCGAGGGTGGCGTGGAGGCGGATCGCCGCGGTCGGCCGGCGCGCCGAGCTCGGCGCCGAGCCGCTGACCCTGCTGGCCGAGGCGATCTTCGCCTACATCGACGAGATCTCCGCCGACTCGGTGGACGGTTATGCCGAGGCACAGGCCGAGGTCGAGGACCTGCGCCGCCGCCGCCGCCGCGAGCTGGCGGCGCTGCTGGTCAGCCAGGCGCCGGTCGAGCAGGCCGACCTCGCGGCGGCGGCGCGGGCGGCGGGGTGGAGGCTGCCGCGCCGGATCGCCGCCGGGGCCTGCGCCGAGGCCGATGTCGCCGCGCTCGGTCGCCGCCTGCCGCCCGACTGCCTCGCCACCGTCCACGACGGCATCGGTTGCCTGCTTCTGGCCGACGCCGACGGCCCCGGCCGCAGCGACGCCTTCGCCAGCGCCGCGGCAAGAGCGCGGATCGTCCTCGGCCCCTCCGTCGACCCTGGGAGCGCCGCCGAGTCCTGGTCCCTGGCCCGCGCCCTCCACGCCGCCACAACCTTCGGCCGACGGGCCGATTTCGGGAGATATAGGACCGAAATCGGCCCGTCGGTGGGGTTGGTGCGGGTCGATGACCACTTGGCGGGGCTGCTGCTCTTTGAAGCGCGCGGGTTGACGGGGCGGATCGGAGCGCGACGACTGGCGCCGCTCGACGAGCTCACGCCGAAGGCGGCGGAGCGGATGCGCGAAACGGCGCTCGCCCACGTCCGCCACAACGGAAACGCGGTGGCGATGGCGGCCGAGATGCACGTCCACCCCCAGACCGCCCGCTACCGCATCGCCAGACTGCGGGAGCTGATCGGAGATCAACTCGACGATCCGGACGCCAGGTTCGAGCTGGAGTTGGCGTTGCGGGGGGAGGGGCGGGTGGCCCTCCCCGCTTAACTCCAGCTCGAAGAGAGCAGCGGTTCGTAGATCGGCATCTCCCAACGCCTGCAGGCCAAGGTGTTCTGCTCGCGGTTCGACCTGGGGGTTCCGTTCTCCAGATGTTCAGCTCAAGAAGCGCTGCCCGCTGTGTGAGCGGGGGTCGGGTAGCCCTCGGAACGTCTTGCACTTTTCCGCGCTCCGAAACTCGGACGGCTGCTGCCGATCTCGAAAAAGTTAAGTGCAGAGGGCTACCCGACCCCCGCCCCGCAACGAGCTACTCGGACTTCTTGCGCCGCCGCGGCAAGGTCCGGAACGCCACGTCCCAGAGGGGGGAGGAGACGCCGTAGCCGAAGCGGTGGTCCTGGAAGTGGTGGCGCATGTGGTGCTCGCGCAGGCGTTTGCCGAAATTCGTCCTGGGGACGAAGTGGTGCACGTAGTAGTGCGTGTAGTCGTAGAAGAGATAGCCGAGGATGAAGCCGCCGAAGACCGGGAGGGCGGCGTCGCCGAGGATCAGCCAGAAGGCGGCGAAGAAGAGGGCCGCCAGCGGGATCGAGACCGACGGCGGCATCACCAGACGCATCTTGTCGTTGGGATGGTCGTGGTGGATGCCGTGGATGATGAAGTGCATGCGGCGACCGAAGGCGTTGTCGGGCTCCCAGTGGAAGACGAGCCGATGCAGCCAGTACTCGGTCAGGGTCCAGACCCCGATCCCGGCCAGCGTCAGCCCGATCAGCGCCCAGGCGCCGAAGTCGGCGTTGATCCCGAGCCACTCCATCCCGACGATCACCGGGATGAAGATCACCGCGGGCACCGCCGGGTGCACGCGGGAGAAGAAATTGAGGAATTCGCTCTTGAAGAGCGGCGGCGAGGCCGAGAGCTTCTCGCTGCGGTTCGAGTGAGCCTCCATCCGGCCGGATGTTAGCGGCGCGGACCGGCACCTTCGCAAGACGCGGGGAAGATGTGACGAAGTCGTTTCAAAGAGGTGCGGCATTTGCGGGGTCGCGCCTCACGCCTTCCAGACGTCGGTGCCACCATGCGCGAGCCGATGGCACGCAAGCCCAAACCGCCCACCTGCGAGGACTGTTTCTTCCACAAGAAGAAGCTCTGCGCGCTCGAGCTCAGCGAGGCCTGCGCGACCTTCCGGCCCAACCGCCCCGAGGGCCTCGTCCCGCCCCGCCAGCCGGTCCTGCTGATGCGGGCGCCGCGCTGGGCTTCGCAGAAGGCCGCCAGCCCCGTCTGACCCCGCGCGGGCGCCGCGCGGGCTATGTTTTTGGCGATGCCGCAACGCGATCTCTTCGCCGATTTCGCCCGCATGCGCCGGGAGATGGACCAGATGCTGGGGGATGCTTGGGGCCGCGGGCGCTACGTCAGTCGCCGCAGCACCGGATTCTCCCCCAACGTCGACGTCTATTACTGCGGCGAGCCGCAGCGGGCGATCGTCAAGGTCGACCTCGCCGGCGTCTCCCTCAGCGAGGTCGGGATCGAGGTCTCAGGTCGCCACCTCGCCGTCGTCGGTGAACGGCCTGTGCAAGAGACCGAGGGCCGCGTCTACCAGCAGGTCGAGATCCCCTCCGGCCCCTTTCGCCGCGTCGTCGAGTTCCAGGTCGAGGTGGACGCCGAGCGCGCCAGCGCCACCTACGAAGACGGCGTGCTGCGGATCGAGCTGCCGCTGCGCGATCCCGAAGAGACCACCCGCCGGGTCCCGATCGGTCGCAGTTAGGTGGGCGCCGAGATGGAGGGGACCCCGGTCCTCGAGGTAGTCGAATCGCCGCTCGACGCGGAGGAGCTGATCCGCGCCGGGGCGCCGCTCCCCGACGCCCTGCCGGTGCTGCCGCTGCGCGATTCGGTCACCTTTCCCGACTCGCTGACCCCGCTCGCGGTCGGCCAGGAGCGCTCGATCCAGCTCGTCAACGACGTGCTCGGCGCCAACCGCACCTTGGTGATGGTCGCCTCGCGCGACCCCGAGAACGAGGAGCCGGGCCCGGCCGATCTCTACGACGTCGGCGTCGCCGGCGTCGTCGCCCGCATGGTCAAGGTCCCCGACGGCTCCCTGCGGATCCTCGTCCAGGCGACCCAGCGGGTCCGCCTCACTGACTACGTCACCGAGCGGCCCTACCTGCTGGCGAGCATCACCGAGTTGCCCGACGTCAGCGAGCCGAGCCCGGAGCTGGAGGCGCTGACCCGCAACGTCCAACGCACCTTTTCGGAGATCGTCGAGCAGATCCCCTACCTGCCGGAGGAGCTGCAGCTGGCGGTTGCCAACATCGACGACCCGACCGCGCTCGGCCACCTGATCGCCGGCTCGCTGCGGATCGCCGTCGAGGAGAAGCAGAAGCTGCTGGAAGAGGTCGACGTCGCCAAGCGGCTGCGCCACCTCTCACGCATCCTCGCCCGCGAGCTCGAGGTGGTCCAGCTCGGGACCCAGATCCAGACCCAGGTCCAGTCCGAAGTCGACAAAGGCCAGCGCGAGTTCTTCCTGCGCCAGCAGCTGAAAGCGATCCAGGACGAGCTCGGCGAGGGCGATGAGCAGCAGGCCGAAGTGCACGAACTGCACGAACGGATAGAGGCTGCCGGGTTGCCCGATCACGCTCTCAAAGCCGCCGAGCGCGAGCTCGCGAGGCTGGAGAAACTGCCGCCGGCGGCGGCCGAGCACGGGGTCATCCGCACCTACCTCGAGTGGCTGGTCGAGCTTCCCTGGTCGGTCGAGACCGAGGACAACCTCGACATCAAGCACGCGCGCAAGGTGCTCGACGCCGACCACTACGACCTCGAAAAGGTCAAGGACCGGATTCTCGAGTACCTGGCGGTGCGCAAACTGAACCCCGATTCGCCGGGGCCGATCCTCTGCTTCGTCGGCCCGCCCGGGGTCGGCAAGACCAGTCTCGGCCGCTCGATCGCGAAGGCGCTGGGCCGCGAGTTCGAGCGAATCTCGGTCGGTGGCGTCCGCGACGAGGCGGAGATCCGCGGGCATCGGCGCACCTACATCGGCGCCCTGCCGGGGACGATCATCCGCGCCCTGCGCGACGCCGGCTCGCGCAACCCGGTTTTCATGATCGACGAGATCGACAAGATGGGCGCCGACTTCCGCGGCGACCCCGCCTCGGCGATGCTGGAGGTGCTCGACCCAGCCCAGAACGACTCCTTCCGCGACCATTATCTGGACCTCGATTTCGACCTCTCCAACGTCGCCTTCATCGCCACCGCCAACGTGCTCGACACGATCCCGGGGCCGCTGCTGGACCGCATGGAGACGATCGAACTGGCCGGCTACACGCTCGAAGAGAAGGTCCACATCGCCCGCCAGTACCTGGTCGACCGCCAGATCGCCGCCAACGGCCTCAAGCCTTCGCAGATCGAGTTCGCCGACGCTGCTCTGAAGGCGATCGTCGAGGAGTACACCCGCGAGGCCGGGGTCCGCAACCTCGAGCGCCAGATCGGCACGATCTGCCGCAAAGTCGCGCGCGAAGTCGCCGAGGGCAAGGTCAAGCGCAAGGTCAAGATCTCCGGCAAGAAAGCGCGCGAGCTGCTCGGTCGCCGCCGCGTCTTCGCCGAGCAGCGCCGCCGCACCAAGGTCCCCGGAGTCGCCACCGGGCTTGCCTGGACCCCGACCGGCGGCGACGTCCTCTTCATCGAGGCGACGGCGATGCCCGGCGCCGGCAAGCTGACGATCACCGGTCAGCTCGGCGACGTGATGAAGGAGTCGGCGCAGGCAGCGCTCTCCTACGTGCGCGGCCACTGGGCGGAGATCGATCCCAAGCTCGGCGAGGACTGGTTCGCCGAGCACGACATCCACGTGCACGTGCCGGCTGGGGCCGTGCCCAAGGACGGTCCGTCGGCCGGCGTCGCGATGACGGTGGCTCTCGGTTCGCTGGTGAGCGGCCGCTCGGTTCGCAACGATGTGGCGATGACCGGTGAGGTAACGCTGACGGGGCAGGTGCTGCCGATCGGCGGTTTGAAGGAGAAGTCACTTGCTGCGCAGAGGGCAGGAATCAAGCGAGTGGTCGTTCCGGAGCGCAACAGGGGAGACGTCGCGGAGATTCCCGAGCATGAGCTCGGTGGCCTGGAGTTCGTCTTTGTCGACGAAGTCTCCAAGGCGCTCGACGTGGCCCTCTCCTAAGGAGGTGGTGTAGGCGTGGAGGCGGCATCCCTGCGGCGGGGCGGGCCGGCGGCACTCGTACAGACCGTGCGCGATGTCGCCGAGGAACGCTCGCGGGTCTTCTGGATCGTCGTCGGCCTGACCGCGGTCGGGGCGCTGCTGCGCTTCGCCACCCTCGGTCTGCAGAGCTATCACCACGACGAGGTGGTCACCGCCGAACGCATTCTCCGTGGCGACTTCGGCCAGTCGATGAACGCCGTCGGGTACAGCGAGTCGGCGCCGCCGCTCTATTACGCGCTTGCCTGGTTCTGGACGCAGCTGACCGGAACCGGCGAGGTCGGGCTGCGCTCGCTCTCGGCTCTGGCCGGGGCGGCGACGATCCCGGTCGCCTTCTTCATCGGCGACGAGCTGCGCGGCCGCCGCGCCGGGCTGATGGCGGCGGCGTTGGTCGCGGTCAACCCGATGCTGCTCTGGTACTCGCAGGAGGCGCGCGCCTACGCGCTGCTGGTCCTGCTCTGCGCGCTCTCGTTCCTGTTCTGCCTGCGCGCCCTGCGCAACGGCCAGCGCCGCGACTTCGTGCTCTGGGGCGTCGCCTCGGGGCTGGCGCTGGCGACCCACTACTTCGCGGTCTTCCCGATCCTCGTCGAGGCGCTGGTGCTGGCTCGTCGGCGCCGGGGCGCGAGCTTGCCCGGGCTTGGGATCATGGCCGCCTTCGGGGTGCTGCTGGCGCCGTTGGCGATTCGTCAGATGTCGTATGGGCACGCCGAATGGATCGGCAACGTGACGCTTGGGCATCGGCTCTGGGAAACCGCCGCGACCTTTGTCACCGGCGAGACCGCGGACATCATCGGCCGGCCGGAGCGGCCGGCACTGGCGCTGGTACCGCTGGCCCTCTGCCTCGGCGCTTTCGCGCTGCTGGCCTGGCGTGGCGGCCGCCAGGAACGGCGTGCCGCCTCCGTGCCGTTGCTAATCGGCGCCGCCGCGATCGGCGTCCCGGTCCTGCTCGCGATCTTCCCCGCCGGCAAGGACTTCGTGCTCGCCCGCAACATGATCCCGGCCCTGGTGCCACTGCTGGTCGTGGTGGCGATCGGGCTGACGCTGCCTTCGGCGCGGCGGTGGGGACAGGTTCTCGCGGCCGGTCTGATCGCCTACTCGCTCGGCTTCTGCCTCTGGGCGAGCTTCTCACCCAGCCTGCAGCGGCCTGACTGGGGCGCCGTCGCCAGCCGGCTCGGTGAACCGCAGGCGCCGCGGGCGATGGTCACCTGGATGCTGGGTGAGGCGCCGCTGCGGCACGAGCTCGCGAACGGCGCCTTCATGGTCAAAGCGTCCGAAAGCTACGACTGGATGGTGCATGAAATCGCCACCGTCTCCGAGGGCAAGACGCCGCCGCTGCCGCGCAACCTGCTCGGCCCCGGATTTCGCGAAACCGCCCGCGAAGACGCCGGCCGGCTCTACATTCGCCGCTACCGGCTGCCGCGCCCTGGGCTGGCGCCGTTACGCCTACGCCAGCTGCGCCACGCCAGTCTCGACTTCCGGACCAACGGCGTACTGCTTGACGGCGTCGGACCCGGGTAGGTGTGCCCTGGAGCGCAGAGGGTTATCCTGCAATTTCGGAATCGAGTGAGGAGAGGGAATGAGCAAGACCAAGGCGGCGCGCGCCACCGATATCTACGAGACTGCCCGTGAGAACCCATACGTGCAGCGCCTGATCGACGACGAAGACCTGCGCGACAACCTCCGCGAAGCCTTCGAATCGGCCAAGAGCGCTTACAGCCGCGCGACCGGGAACGGCAATGGTCCGGTCAAGGCCGTGACCACGGACAAGAAGGTCCAGAAGGAAATGCGGAAGACGGCTGAGCTGCTGCAGGAGGCGAACGATCGCCTGCAGAAGCCGAAGCGCAAGAGCCGCCTCGGCAAGCTGGTGCTGCTGGCGCTGGTCGGTGCCGTGGCCGCGCTGATCCTCAGCGAGGGTGCCCGCAAGACGGTGCTGGACACCCTTTTCGGGGCTGAAGAGGAGTTCGAGTACTCCTCAACCACCAGCATCAACGGCTCCTGACGGACTCAGCGAACGGCAGGCGGCGTCCTCGGTCGCTCGTGTGCGGAGCACACTTCGCTTCCTGCGTCCTTGCCTGCCGTCCGCTGAGTCGCGTCAGGCCGCTTAGCCATCCCCTGAGTCTCGTCAGTGGCCTCGCCTAGACTCATTCAGATGGAGGCGGCAACCAAAGAGCGGGAGCTGAGCGGCGACAAGGCGCAACGGATCGTCGACGCGATGCGGGCCAGCGTCGCCGAGCGTGGCGCTGCCGGGTCGACCTTCGAGCACGTCGCCCGCGAGGCCGGGGTCAGCCGCGGCCTCCTCCACTACTACTTCGGGACCAAGGAGCGGCTGCTGGTCGAGGTGGTCCGCCGCGACGCCGAGCTGCGGGTCGCCCGCCTCGACGAGACGCTGAAGAAGGCCAAAACGGTCGACGACGTCCTTGACGTCCTCGTCTCCAGCCTGATGGACATGATCGACAACGATCCCGGCTTCTTCCTGCTCCTCTACGAGCTGTTCAGCGCCGGCCGGCGTAATCCCGACATCCAGCACGAGGTCGGCCAGCTCTTCGAGCGCACCCGCTCGCACGTGGCCGCGGTGCTGCGAATCAAGGAGACCGAGGGGGTCCTCAACCTCCGCTTCGATGCCGAGGCGGTCGTCTCCTATCTCTTCGCCGTCGGCGACGGTTTCGCCCTGCAGGCCCTCTCCGACCCCGAGCGGGACAACGGCGCCGCGATGGAAGCCGGCGCCGCCTCCGCGCGTTACCTGCTGACCTCCGAGTAAACCTGGCGGCACGTGACGCCGCTCACGGAGTGACGGGGCTCACAGACCGCGACCCCGTCGGTGAGGGAGGCTCGCCAGCGACCCATGCGCGACGCGATGAACAAGTTTGCTGGAGTGCTCGGCCGGCGTCGCAGATGGGTCGTCGGCATCTGGGTCGTGATCGTGCTGGCGGCGCTGCCGTTCGCAATGAATCAGACCGAGCACCTGACCGGCGGCGGCTTCGATGTCCCCGGCAGCCAGTCCGACACGGTCAGCGAGTCGCTGCAGGCTGAATTCGGCGAGAAGGCGGAGGGGATCGCGGTGGCGCTGCAGGCGGCTCCCGACGCTGGCGCCGCCGAGCGTGCGGCGGCGGTCGCCCGCGTCGAGGAGGAAGTCGATGCGGTCGACGACGTGTCCGTTGCCCCGGTCGCCGCCCGGCAGGCGCGGCGCCAGCTCGAGGCGACCGGGTTCGCCCTGGTCCCGGTCAGCAGCGCCCTGTCCTCCGACGAGCTGATCGACTCGGCCGCGACCCTGCGTGAAGACATGGATCCCGGCACCGCCCTCGGGGGCGTCACGCCCTACCTGGTCGGGCAGCCGACGATCTGGGCGGGGATGCAGGAGATCTCGAAGGAGGACCTGGCCAAGGCGGAGGGGACTGGGTTCCCGATCGTGGCCCTGATCCTGCTGGTCGTCTTCGGCTCGCTGGCGGCGGCGGCGCTGCCGCTGACGCTCGGTTTCGTCAGCGTCCTTGTCACCGGCGCCCTCATCTACTTCATCTCGATGCAGATGACGACCTCGGTCTTCGTCACCAACATGGCCTCGATGATCGGGATCGGCGTCGCGATCGACTACTCGCTGTTCATCCTCGCCCGCTATCGCGAGGAGCGCCAGGCCGGGCTCAGCAAGGACGATGCGCGGGCGAAGGCGCTCTCGACCTCGGGCCTCGCTGTCAGCTTCTCCGGCCTCGCCGTGATCATCTCCCTGGCCGGGCTCTGGATGGTCGACAACCAGGCTCTGCGTTCGATGGCCCTTGGGGCGATGATGGTCGTCGCCGTCTCGATCCTGACCGCCACGACGCTGCTGCCCGCGCTGATCGCGATGCTCGGCGACCGGGTCCTCCCGGGCGGCATCGTCGGCCGCGTCAACGACTTTTTCCGCCGTCGCTTCTACCGCCGACGCACGCCCGAGCAGGCGGCCATCGCGGCCGCCGGTCGTAGTCAGTTCTGGGAGGGGTGGACGGCGCGGGTGATGGCGCACCCCTGGGTCGCCGTGATCGGGGTCTCGGCGGTGCTGCTGTTCCTCGCCAGCCCGCTGCTCTCACTGGAGACCGGAACCGAGGCGTTGGCCGAATTCCCGAAGGACTCCGACGTCCGCATCGGCAACGAACTTGCCTCCGAGGCACTAGGCGGCGGCACCGACCCGATTCAGATCGTCGCCACCTTCGACAGCGCACCGGACGCCGCCGACAGGGTCGCGGTGGACGCCTTTGCCGCCACCGTGGGCGAGACGCCGGGGGTCAGCGCCGTGGCCCCACCGACCTACGCCGGTGACAGCGCGCTGGTACAGGCGACCCCGAGCGCCGGCAGTGAGTCCGACGCGGCGATCGCCGTGGTGCAGGACCTGCGCGACCGTGTCATCCCCGCCTCCGAGCTGGGTCAGGCCGCGAGCGTCGACGTCGGCGGCGAGACCGCTCGCGGTTTCGACGTGCGCGAACAGATCAGCGGCTCGATGTGGAAGATCATTCTCTTCGTCCTCGCGCTCAGCTTCCTGGTCCTGATGGTGATGCTGCGCTCGCTGGTGCTGCCGCTGAAGGCCGTCCTGATGAACCTGCTCTCGATCGGCGCCGCTTACGGCGTCCTCGTCGCGGTCTTCCAATGGGGCTGGCTCGACAGCCTGCTCGGGTTCGAAAGCCAGGGTGCGCTGAGCACGATCAACGTGCCGCTGATCTTTGCCGTCGTCTTCGGCCTCTCGATGGACTACGAGGTCTTCCTGATGTCGCGAATCCGCGAGCGCTACATGCAGCACGGCGAAAACGAACGCGCCGTCGCCGAGGGCCTCTCCTCCAGCGCCCGCACGATCTCCTCGGCAGCCCTGATCATGACCTCGGTCTTCGCCGTCTTCATCCTCACCGGGGTCCCCTCGATCAAGGAGTTGGGCCTCGGCTGCGCCGTGGCGATCGCCCTTGACGCGACCTTGGTCCGCCTGATCTTGGTCCCGGCAGCGATGAAGCTGATGGGCGATTGGAACTGGTGGATGCCCGCCTGGCTCGACCGCGCCCTGCCGGATCTCAGTTTCGAGAGCGGCGAGCCGGAGCCGGCTGAGGCCTGATCCTCGCCGCACCTCGGGCCGCCGCATTCCCCCAACCTCGAGCCGCTGCCGCTCTCACCGACCTCGGGCCGGGAGGGACGGTGGGGGTGCCCTCCTCCCTCGCTGGATTTTTCGCCCCGAACAACTGGAAACTCTCAAGGACGGACAAGCGAAAAATTAACGCCGCTCGTACGGAGGACACCCCCACCGTCCCTCGCGAACCGGGACCATCTCGAAGCTGACGACTCAGGGTCCGTGATCCCTAGAGATAGACGACCAGGGTCCGGGTCTCTCTCAAGAGAAGGCCAAGGGCCCAATCCGCCCAAGGTTCATCCAAAACCTCCTTCACGAGTTGCCGGTTGTTACCGCTATGCGGAACTAACCGGCAACTCACCAGCTGGGAGCGGGCTCGATCCCTCCCGGCAGAGGATCGAACCCTGGAGCGATCCAAACCGCAAACGATCGAACCCTGGGAGCTAGCGGAATCTTCGAGGTGCTCTGAGGGGAGGGGTTGGGGGTCTCTCGCGCACAGCGGCGTTAATTTTTCGCTTGTCCGTACTTGAGAGCTAGCGAGAGTCCGGGCGAAAAATCCAGCGAGCACGAGAGACCCCCAACCCCTCTCACCAAAGCCCTCGAACGAAATCCGTCCCATAGGATCACCCCATGGCCAGTTCGGGAGCTGACATTGACATTGCCTTCGCGGGGGCGGCGCGGCAAGCCGAGATGGTGCGGGCGGGAGAGGTCACGCCGACCGAGCTGGTCAAGCTCTACCTGGAGCGGATCGAGCGGCTCGACCCGCAGCTGAACTCATTCCGCAAGGTCTTCGCCGAGCGAGCGCTGCTGGAAGCAGAGCAGGCCGAAGCGCGGATCAAGGGGGGCGACGAGCGGCCGCTGCTGGGGGTGCCGATCGCGGTCAAGGACGAAACCGACATCGCCGGCGAGGTCAAGACCTTCGGCACCGACGCCTTTACCGAGCCCGCCACGGCCGACTCGGAGATCGTGCGGCGGTTGCGCGAGGCCGGCGCGATCATAATCGGCCTGACGCTGCTGCCCGAGCTGGCGATCTGCGGCTTCACCGAGTCGGCCACCTACGGAGTCACCCGCAATCCCTGGAACCCGCAACGGACGCCGGCGGGCTCGAGCGGTGGATCGGCCGCCGCGGTCGCCGCCGGTCTGGTCCCGATCGCCTCGGCGGGGGACGGCGGCGGCTCGATTCGACTGCCCGCCGCTTCCTGCGGTCTCTTCGGACTGAAACCGCAACGCGGCCGCGTCTCACTGGCCCCGGCGCTCGAATACTGGAACGGGCTGGCGGTGATGGGCTGCCTCAGCCGCAACGTGCTCGACACCGCGCTCTGGCTCGACATCGTCTCCGGCGGCTCGCAGGAGCCGGGTGCGCCGCCGCCCCCGCAGCGCACCTTCGTCGAATCGGCGCAGACCGCACCCGGAAAGCTGCGCATCGCCTGGTCGAACCTGGCGCCGCGGGCGGTGGCGCCGCCGATCGTCGAAGAGGTGGTCAAGAAGGCGGTCACCGACACGGCCGAGGTCCTGGGCTCCCTCGGGCACGAGGTCAGCCAGCAGGACCCGGCCTGGGGCAATGTCGGCAACAACATCACCGCGCGCTTCCTGCGGGGCGTCTCCGACACTGTCGCCGAAGTGCCCCATCCCGAGCGCCTCGAACGCCGCACCCGCGGCTTTGGCCGACTCGGAAAGCTCCTGCCCGATGCGCTCTTCCAGCGCGCGCTCGCGGCCCGCGAGGCCGACGCGGCGCGGATCAACAAGATCTTCGACACCCACGACGTCCTGATCACTCCGGTGATGGGCGGGACGGCGCTGCCGGTGCGCCGCTGGGAGGGCCGCGGCGCCCTGCAGACGGTCCTGGGGATGAGCCGCTTCTATCCCTTCTGCATCCCCTGGAACCATCTCGGCAACCCGGCGATGTCGGTCCCGGTGGGCTTTGCCGACGACGGCATGCCGCTGGCGGTGCAGGTCATCGGGCGCCCCAACGACGAGGCGACCCTACTCTCGCTCGCCGCCCAGATCGAGGCCGAGCGCCCCTGGGCGGACGCTCGTCCCCCGATCTCCTAGTAGCCCTAGCCGAAGACCTTGCGCATCCGCGCCAGCTCGCGGACTGGGCCGCGGGGGCGGATCCGGCGCTGCAGCAGCATCTTCAGTTGGTTGGCGTCCGGTTTGCCGGAGGCGATCCAGTCGGCCCAGGTGCTCTCGATCCGCACCGTCGGATTAGGCGCTTCGCCGGGCTCGGCCCGGGTCGAGCCGTTGTCGATGATCAGGTGCCACGGGGGCGCGTCGCTGAAGTGCCACTGGTAGACGAGCGGCGAGCCGTTGGCGGCGGCCGGGTCTGCGACGCGGCTGATCACGTCGAAGTAGAGGCGCATCAGCTCGGGGTCGGTGGATGGGGCGGGGCCGTTCGGCGGGCCGAGGATGCCGGCCATCATCATCTGCACCTGACGGGCGGCGATGTCCGCCTCGCTGGCCTCGGGGTCGAAGGGGAAGGTGCCGGGCGGCATCTCCTCGGTCGGGAACCCGATCGTGCGCCAGCGCTGGCGGATCAGTTTGAGGCCGAAGGCGAAGATGTCCTCGAGCGAGAAGCCGTAGCACTCGGTGTACCCGCGATCCTGGTTGGGCGGGTAGAAGACGGCGGGCCCGTAGGGGAGGACTTCCTTCAGGAGCTCAACCACGGCGGCGCGGTTCTCCTCGAACCCGGGTCGGCCCTCGCCGAGCAGCTCGGAGAGGACCTTGACGCCGAAGCCGATGTGGCGCTGCTCGTCGCGGGAGACGTTGGCCATGCCGGCGCTGAAGCCGGGCATCGTGTCCTCGGAGGAGAAGAAGTCCTCGATGAAGTGCTGGCCGGGTTGGGCGAGGCTGCCCTCGACGATCAGGTGGTAGAGCGTGATCGCCTGCGCGTACTTGGTGATCGAGCGGTCCTTGCGCAGTTCCTCGGCCATCAGGTCGAGGCGGTCGAAGATGCCGCGGTAGCCCCAGTTGAGCTGCGGCAGGGTCGAGGCAAGGGTTTGCTGGATCGAGTCGCCGCCGACCCCGATCACCTCCTTGAAGAAGCGGTGGAAGAAGACGGCGTGGCGGACCTCGTCGACCTGCTGGGTGGCGAGGAAGTACTCCTGCTCCTGGGTCGGCGCCGCGGTCACATAGGGGGCGAGGGTGTCGGCGACCCGGTCCTCGCCGTAATAGAACATCGAGTAGATCCACATCGCCGAGCGGCGCTGGATGTCAGTCAGGGCGGCCCAGCCCTCGCTGTCCTTGGAGAGGTCGATGTCGTAGGCGCTCCAGTTGCCCTGCTCCCAACGACGGTAGAGGTCCTCGTAGGTGATGTTGTCCATCAAGTTTTGCGACGCGACGCTCATCTCGTCTCCTTTTGGTGTTGCATAGGCCGGCCCGGGGAGGTTACCGCGATCCTGGCTGCCTGGCCAGTTTCGTCCCGTCAGGCGGCTGGCCGCTCGATCTCGCGCTTGAGGATCTTGCCGGTCGGGCCTTTGGGCAGCTCGTCGAGGAACCAGACCTGACGTGGGTACTTGTAGGCGGCGATGTTCTCCTTCACGTAGGCGCTGACCTCCTCGGGGCTCAGCTCCTCGCCGTCGTGGAGGACGACGGCGGCGCCGACCTCCTCACCGAGCTGCTCGTGGGGAATGCCGACGACGGCTGCTTCGCGGATCTTCGGGTGCTCGTAGAGCACCTCCTCGACTTCGCGCGGGAAGACGTTGTAGCCGCCGCGGATGATCAGGTCCTTCTTACGGTCGACGATGTAGAAGTAACCGTCCTCGTCGGTCCGGGCCATGTCGCCGGAGTGGAACCAGCCGCCGCGCATCGCCTCCTCGGTCGCGTCGGGGCGCTGCCAGTAGCCCTTCATGATGTTGTGGCCGCGGATCACGACCTCGCCGACCTCGCCCTGGGGAACCTCCTCGTCGTCCTCGTCGACGACGCGGATCTCGACCCCTTCCAGGGGCGTGCCGATCGAGCCCGCCTTCCGCTCGCGGTCGGGGTGGTTGGAGCAGGCGACCGGCGAGGTCTCCGAGAGGCCGTAGCCCTCGAGCACGATCGCGTCGAAGGCCTGCTCGAAGCCGTGCAGGACCTCGACCGGCATCGAGGCGCCGCCGGTGATGCAGGTGCGCAGGCTGGAGCTGTCATAGCTCTCGCGCTCGGGGTGATGCAGCAGTGCCCCGTACATCGTCGGCACGCCGTAGAAGTGGGTCACCTTGTCCCGCTGGATCGTCTCCAGCGCCAGCGCCGGATCGAATTTCGGGACCAGGGTCAGGGTGGCGCCGATCATCAGCGAGGCGTTCATGCTCACGGTCTGCCCGAAGGAGTGGAAGAGCGGCAATCCCCCGAAGACGACGTCGCCGGTCTTGACGTCGCACATCGTGCGCGAGGTGACGTCGGCATTGCGGTGCAGGTTCGCGTGGGTCAGCTCGGCGCCCTTCGGCTTGCCGGTGGTCCCGGAGGTGTAAAGAATTACCGCGGTGTCCTCGGCATCGGTCTCGGCCAGGCCCGAGGTCGGTTCATGCTCGTCCAGCAGCGCCGCGAAGGAGGCCGGCTCGACCTCGATCAGCTCGACGCCGGCCTCTTCGGCGCCGGTCCGCGCCTCCGCGGCGAAGCCGTGCCAGGCGAGCAGCAGCTTGGCGCCGGAGTCGCTCAGGTAGAAGGCGATCTCACGGCGCTTCAGCAGTACGTTCATCGGCACCACGACGGCGCCGGCGCGGAGCACGCCGTAGTAGGCGACCGGGAACTCGGGGACGTTGGGCAACATCACGCCGACGCGATCGCCGGGCTGCACGCCTCGCTCGGCCAGCAGCGTCGCCAGGCGGGCGCTGCGCTCGTCGAGCTCGGCGTAGGAAAGCTCGGTCTCGCCCAAGCGGACGGCGATGCTGTCGGGCAACCGGGCGCTGCTCTCGGTCACGATCGATGCCAGGTTCAAACCCATCGTTCCTCCGTTCCCCTCGGTCGGTCTCCCTGGCCGCAGTCTAGGCGCGCGGGGTCCTATACGCTGCGGCGATGGAGGATCTCGGCGAGCCAACTTCCTATCTCGTTGTCGACAAAGGGACCCCGGTCTACTCGAGCGACGGCGAGAACCTGGGCCGTGTGGTCCGGGTGCTCTCGGCGCGCGAGGCCGACATGTTCGACGGCATCGTCTTCGACACGAGTGCCGGCCCGGGCGGCCACCGCTTCGTCGACGCGCCTGAGGTGGCAGCGCTCTACGAGCGCGGGGTAGTCCTCAAGATCGACGCCGCCGAGGCGGCGTCACTGCCGAAACCGAGCGCGAATCCCGGCGTGATGTCGGTCAGCGCCGGCGACCTGGGTAGCAGCAAGGGCGGCTTCATGAGCCGCCTGCGGGACCTTTTCAGCGGCCGCCGCTGACGGGATACGGGTGAGCCGTCGGCGTCGATCGATGGGACCGATCGCCGCGAGGTTGACGGCGCAGGGGCTGGCTGGGGAGCGTCTGCCGGACCCCCTTGCGGTCGCGGGGCGGTTGCTGGCGGTGCAGGGGCAGGACCCCCGTGGCGCCCGCCTGGCGGTGCGGGCGCGGACCGTGGGCCTCGTCGCCGGCGACGTCGATCGCGCCCTCACCGAGGAGCGCTCGCTGCTGATCACCTGGGTCAATCGCGGCACCCTGCACCTGCTCCGCAGCGAGGACTACCCGTGGCTGCACGCGCTGGCGACGCCGCCGCTGCTGACTTCGGCGACGCGGCGGCTCGGGCAGGAGGGGGTGAGCGCGGCCGAACGGGAACGCGCGGTGGAGACGATCGAGGGGGCGCTGGTCGAGGAAGGCCCGCAGACTCGGGTGCAGTTGCGCGATCGGCTCGAGGCCGCCGGCCTGAAGACCGCGGGCCAGGCGCTGATCCACCTGCTCTTTTTGGCGACGCTGCGGGGGATCGCGATCCGGGGGCCGATGGTCGGCAAGGAACACGCCTACGCGCTGACCCGCGACTGGCTCGGGCCGCAGCCGCGGGTCGATCGCGAGCGGGCGCTGGCGGAGCTGGCGCGCCGCTATCTGGCCGGGCACGGTCCTGCCGACGATCGGGACCTCGCCCGCTGGGCAGGGCTGCCCCTGCGTGACGTGCGTGCCGGCCTCGCCGCGATCGCCTCCGAGTTGAGCGAGCGCGAGGACGGGCTGGTCGACCTCGCCAAGCGGGAGCCGGCAGCGCCCCTGCCGGAGCCGCTGCTGCTCGGCGCCTACGACCCGGTGCTGCTCGGCTGGACCTCGCGCGCCGACATCATCGGTCCGCACGAGAACCTGGTCACCGACAACGGCCTCTTCCGGCCCTTTGCCATGGTCGGCGGCCGCGCCGTCGCCACCTGGCGCTTCACCGGCGGCAAGGTCGGCATCGAGCCGCTGGAGCAGTTGACGAAGAAGGCGATGAAAGCGCTCGACGCCGAAGCTGCCGACGTCGAGCGCTATCTCGCCGAATAACTAAGCCTGCGCGGGCGGGTCCTGGGGCGGCAGCGGCGGCGGCATGTCGTCATGCACCGGCGGCGCCTCGTGGCCCGGCAACGGATCGGCTTCCTGCTCCCAAACGTGGTTGAGAGAGACCTGCAGGTAGGCGAAGAAGGCGGGCGAGAGCAGCAGGTAGAGGATGATCGAGATCCAGCCGCTCACCGGCTCCTTGCCGGAGAGGCGGGCGGCGCCCATCACCCGCTTGGTTCCGTTCCAGTAGGAGACCAGCGGGGGGATGATGATCAGGAAGCCCGGGACCAGCGCCAGCAACGAGTTGGTCGGGTTCTGGCCGAGGTCGTGGCCTTTGGCCTCGCCGTAGGCTTTCAGCTCCTTGTTGATCTTGTACCACCAGACGAAGTGGTAGATGCCGAGGGTGATGATCGGCAGCAGGGCGACCGCCCAGGGGTTGCGGACCTTCACCTCGCTCTGGGTGCCGCGGATCTGCATTTCGTAGGCCATCGTGTGTGAATCCCCGATCTGGTGGGTTGACTGGGTCGGTCCGACCCTATCCGCGATCGGGGACGCTGGACGAATCTTTGGCGCCGAAGGAGCGCTCGACGTCGGCCAGAGTGAAATCCGGGGCACGGCCGAACTCCTGCTGCAGCTTCTTGGCGAAGAGGGCGAAACGGCGGTGGGCCTCGCTGCGCCGACCCTGGCGCAGGCAGATCTCGATCAGCAGTCGCTGGGTGTCGGAGTCGAACGGCTCCATCTCGGCCAGGCGCCGGGCCTGGCTGGCGCCCAGCTCGAGCTCTCCCTGCTCGATCGCGATCTCGACCTGGGCGCGCAGCGTCCGGCAGGCGAGCTGATGTAGGCGCTCGCGCTCGGGGATCGCCCAGTCGAGGTAGGGGTCGCCGGCGAGGAACTCACCGCGGTAGAGGCCGATCGCGTCGGCAAGGTGGACCGCGGCCGCCTCGGTCATCCCCTGCTCGCGGGCGGCGAGCCCGGCGAGGGCATCGACCTCGAAGCGGTCGGCGTCGAGCCAGACTCCACCGGTGTCGATCAGGTAACCGCCGCGGCGGGCGAGGACGAAGCGGGCGGGGGAGCGGTGCTGTCGCTGCGGCTCCAGCTTGTCGCGCAGGGCGTGCACGTTGTAGCGCAGGCGGCTGCTGCTCTCCTGCGGGCCCGCCTCCGGCCAGAGGACCTCGCCGATCTGGTCGCTGGTGAGGACCCGGCGGCGTTCGCAGATCAGGTACTTGAGCAACTGCCCGGGCCGCTGCCCGAGCCAGTCGCCGTTGATCGGGCCGGTGGCGCCCTCGACCCGGAACCGGCCCAGGGTCGAGATCTGCAGGTCGGGCCGCTGCGAGGGGTCGGCCTGGCTGCCCCAGCCCGGAGGGGTACGGCGGCGGCGGTCGTCGGTGCGGCCGGGACGGAGGTGGAAGACGACCCGAGCGGCGTCCTCGCCGAGCGGCGAGGCGGTCACCCAGGCGGCGCTGCGCAAGGTCTCGGTGAGGATGTCCATCCGCACCTCCGGCATCGGCGCCTTCGACTGGGCGACCAGTTCGGTCATGCAGCCGCCGCCGAGAATCGGCTCCAGCCGGCTGCAGATCAGCTCGCAACAGTGCAGGCCGCTGCTGGTGCCGGCGTCGCCGGACGCGGGCAGCAGGATCTCGCGGGCCTTGCGGTTGAGGTCAAGGATGCGCCCGTCCTCGCTGCGCGTGACCGCGAGTCCGTAGACGAGGTCCTCGAAAAGCTCAGGTAGGTCTTGGGCGTCGTCCATTCGTTGACTAACTCAAATCTAACGTATCCCCAAACATGATCCAAGCAAAGCCCTCCTACCTTCGCGCTCCCACAATTCGCACGAAAGAGGAATCGCAGATGGTCGAGTCGCTCCTGCGGGAGGCAATGGATGAAGCGCAACTTCCGCGCGGCCGCGACCTCGCCGCGACCGGCGCCGCGGCCCGCGAGCCGCTGACCGTGGTCTTCGAGCCCGGTGACGACGAGGCTGCGCTGAGCGCGGCCGACGTCGTCCTGATCCGCTTCCCACTCGCCGGCGACGGCGGCCCGACCGACCTGGAGCCGCTGCGCAAAGCTTGCGCGGCGGTCTGCCGCCATGCCCGTCGTGGACAGACGATCGTGCTCGCCGCCGCGGCGTTCGTCGGCGCCACCCGGGAGCTGCTGATCGGGCCCCTGACAGAGGCGGGATTCGAGCCCGGCTATGACATCTGCGTCGGCTGCTGCCCCGAACCGATCGAGAGCGACGACCCGGCCCGGGGGTCGGACGCGCTGCCGCGGATCCTCGGCGCCGGCGAGCACTGCGCCGAGAAGGCGAGCGCCGCGGTTGCAGCCCTGGCCCCGTCCCTCCACCTCGTCTCCTCACCGGAGGCGGCTGAGATGGCGAAGCTCTACGGCGACCTCTTCCGCGCCCTCAACACGATGCTCACCGACGAACTCGGCGAGCTCGCCGACGGCCTCGGGCTCAGCACGGCCGAGATCCTCGGGGCGGTCGCGGCGGCCAGCTGAGTTAGCTGACCGCCGGCGAGGTGGCGCTGCCGCTCACCAGGGGCGTGTTCAGGGCTTTCACCGAAACTCCCAGCGTCATTGCGCTGCCTTTTGCCGCCGCCGTGGGAACGACGGTGATGATCACTTCGCCGCCCTGGATCCCCGAGGGCAGGCGGCAGCTCAGCTGAGTTCCCGTCGGCGGGCTGCAGTCGATCGCGGCACCGCCGAGCAGGGCCGAGCTGAACGTCGTCCCCGCTGGCAGCGTGAAGGTCGCGGTCGGTTCGTCGAGAGCGTCACCTTTGGTGTCGATGTCGACGCTGAATTTGGCGAAGACACCCGCTTCCGGGGTCGGCGGCGTGTCGTATTTCGTCGTCAGCACCGGCGTCACCGCTCGCAATCCGTTGCTGAGCAGATCCAGTTCGTCGCCCGCTTTCAACGCGAAGCTGCCGGCCAGGTAGGAGCCGAGCAGGCGGAAGTTAGCGGGACGCGGCTGCCCGGGGGCATTCGGGGGCGTCGAGAAGGTGACGTTGCGGGTGGCCTGTTGGCCGGCCGCGAGGGCCGGGACCGGGCAGGTGACGAGGCCGCCGGTGAACACGCCGGTGGCCTGGGCGAGCACGCAGCCGGGGTCGGCGGCGATCACCGAGCTGCCTGCCGGCAGGCTCGTGCTGACCTGTCCGGCCGCGGTCGGATCGCCGGCGGTCACCGGCTTCGGGGTGAACAGCACGCTCGTCGGGGGCACCGTCGTGCCTTCGGCGGAGATGATGGTGGCGGCGGTGGGGCTGCCGCCGAGCGAGAAGCCGACAAAGGAATTGCTGCCACCGGGGGCGTTGGCGCCTGGATAGTCGAAGCGGAAGCTGCCGTCGGGGAAGAGGACGAGCTGGAAGCTCCGCTTCGGGTTGCCATTACCTTGGTGCTGCCCGATGTCCCACTGGAAGGCGACCGAGCTGGCGCTCGAGACCATCTTCAGCGTTCCGGGCCCGGCGCTGCCCTGGTCACCCAGGTCGAGGTCATCCCAGTAGGGCATGATCCCGCGGTAGACCGAGCCGACCAGGGCGCTGATGCCGCGGTAATCGTCGGGCTGCCCATCGTCCCAGTAGTCCCAGGCGGGGGCGCCGAAGCTGACCCAACCGTTGGTGCTGACGCTGACCGAGGTCTCGCTGATGCCGCCGAACGGGAAGGCGAACGGGAGTGCGACCGTGGCGATCCCGTCGTCGTCTTCGTCGACCGCCACTACGGATCCGGGGCCGGGAAGGAAGCCTGCGGGAGCGACGGCCGCCTGCGTGTAGCCGGCCTGCCCAGCGAGACCATTGGCGGCCCTCAGGGTCACCGTTATCGGGTCACCGCTTTTCGGCGTATTGCCGGCGAAATCGTCGCTGAAGCCCCAGTCGATCCCGTCGGAGATCGTCAAGGCCGGTGTCGCCGCGGCGAGCGGGGCGGCCTTCGCTTTCAGCTTGAAGGTCTTGGAGGCGACGCAGTTGCCCTCCTTCGCCTCTTTCACCTTCTTCGTGTCGTCGCCGCAGGCGAAGATGCGGTAGGTGCCGGCTGCGGCATTCGCCGGCAGCACCACTTTCGTCTTCAGCTTCTTCGACTTACTGGGAGCCAGCGGCTTCAGCTTGACCCGCTTCAGGCGCTTGTCTTTGCCTTTGTGCTTCTTGCCGGTGCCGAGGTAGATGCCGACGCGGCTCTTGCCGGCGGCCACGGTGCCCTTGTTCTTGACCTTGACGACGACCTTGAGGTTTGCGCCCACGACCTTGCTCGCGGGCGGCTTCGAGATCTTGGTCACGACCAGGTCCGGCAACGGCCCTTTGCCTTTGGCGCTTGCCCCGGCGGTCAGCGCCAACAGCGCGACCAGCCCGAGCCCGACTGCGAGCATTGCCTTGATCCGAGTCATGGGCCCGGACCCTATCGACCGTCGAGGCGGTCGCGGAAGCGGGTTAGCCCAGCTTGGGGCTGGACCAGGGCGCTTCGAGCTTGCCGACCAGGAGGTCGCCGAGGCCGTCGATCGGGACCCGGGTCTGCTCGAGCGAGTCGCGGTCGCGCAGGGTGACGGTGTCGTCTTCCATCGTCTGGTGGTCGACGGTGATGCCCCAGGGGGTGCCGATCTCGTCCTGGCGGCGGTAGCGCTTGCCGATCGAGCCGCCCTCGTCGAACTCGGCCGGGAGGCGGCGGCGCAGGTCTTTGAAGATCTCGCGCGCCTTCTCCGGCATGCCCTCCTTGGAGACGAGGGGGAGCACGGCGACCTTGACTGGGGCGAGGCGGGGGTGCAGGCGCAGGACGGTGCGCTGGCGGCCCTCGATCTCCTCGACCTCGTAGGCGTCGACCAGGAAGGCAAGGGTCGCGCGGTCGGCGCCGGCGGCGGGCTCGATCACGTGCGGGACGTAGCGCTCTTTGGTCTGCTGGTCGAAGTACTCGAGCTTCTCGCTGCTGAACTTGGTGTGCTGTTTGAGGTCGAAGTCGCCGCGGTTGGCGATCCCCTCCAGCTCCGACCAGCCGATCGGGAAGAGGTACTCGACGTCGCTGGTTCCCGACGAGTAGTGGGAGAGCTCGTCGGCGTCGTGGGGGCGGACGCGGAGGTGGTCGGGGCGAAGCCCGAGATCGGTGTACCAGCGCTCGCGCAGGTCGATCCACTCGCGGTACCACTGCTCTGCCTGGTCGGGCGGGACGAAGAACTCCATCTCCATCTGCTCGAACTCGCGGGTGCGGAAGATGAAGTTGCCGGGGGTGATCTCGTTGCGGAAGGACTTGCCGATCTGGGCGATCCCGAACGGCGGCTTCTTGCGGGCGAAGCCGAGCACGTTCTTGAAGTTGATGAAGATGCCCTGCGCCGTCTCCGGCCGCAGGTAGACCTCCGAGCCCTCACCGGCGACGGGACCGACGTGGGTCTCGAACATGAGATTGAACTGGCGTGGCGGCGAGAGCTCGCCGCCGCACTCGGGGCAGTGCAGCTCCGCGTCGGGGTCGCCGCCTTCGGCTTCGACCGCCTCGCGCAGATGGTCCTCGCGCCAGCGCCGCTTGCACTTGCCCAGGCACTGGACCAGCGGGTCGGTGAAGCCCTCCAGGTGGCCCGAGGCTTCCCAGACTTTCGGGTGCTGGAGGATCGCCGAGTCGATCGCGACGATGTCGTCGCGCTCCTGCAGCATCGAGCGCCACCACTCGGCTTTGACGTTGCCCTTGAGGAGGACGCCGTAGTGGCCGTAGTCGTAGGTGGATCCGAGCCCGCCGTAGATCTCCGAAGAGGGGAAGACGAAGCCGCGCCGTTTGCACAGCGCCACGATCTCCTCCATCGATACCTCGGTCGGTCGAGCCTCCGGCTCCGTAGTCGCCATCCTCGAACCGTATCGGCTGCGATAATCGCGCACCCCGTGCCTATCTACGAGTACAAATGCGAGAACGGCCACGTCTTCGACGTGATGCAGAAGATGACCGACGAGGCGCTGACCGAGTGCCAGGAGTGCGGCGCCCCCGCGGTGCGCGTTCTGCACTCGCCCGCGGTCCACTTCAAGGGTTCCGGCTTCTACAACACCGACTACGGCAAGAAGAAGAAGGGCGGGGCTCCCTCGTCCGGCGACGGCGGCGAGTCGAAGAGCTCGGACGCGGGCGACTCCGGCTCCTCGGACTCGAAGTCGAGCGAGAAGAAGTCGGAGTCGAAGGCTCCCGCCTCCTCCTCCAGCAGCGACTGACTGCCGCAGGGGCTAGCCGTCGAGGAACTTCTTGACCGCCTTGCGGCGGGTCTCCTCGGGAACTTCGATCGAGCCCCCCGGGCCGTCGAAGCTGCAGCCGGAGGTGGCGAGATTTCCGCAGAGGACTTCGGTGCCGCCGCCGCCGATCCCGGCGGCGAGCACGAGCTGGGGCATCGTGAAGAAACCCATGTCGCCGACGAACGCCTTCGGCGCGTCCCAGCCGATGATCGGGCCGTGGATGAAGTTGTAGGGGAGGCGGAGCGGATCGGTGAGGCGGCTTTTGATGCCGTTGATCACGGCCTGCTGGGCCTTGGCGCGGTCGAGATCGTCGTAGCCGAGCGTGAAGGCACTGGCGCCGGTGCCCGGGCATTCGCTCGGCTTGCGGATCCGCGAGTAGATCAGGGCCTTCTCGCCGTCGAGGGTGTTCTCGCCCTCGTGCAGTCGCAGCGTCTGGCCGCCCTGGCCGCCGCCGGCGCCGCCGGCGATGTCGGCGCAGAGCTTGACCGGGACGTCGACGCTGACGCCCCCGACCGCGTCGATCAGGTCTTCGAAGCCGGTGAAATCGACGATCGCGACGTGGTCGATCTCGATCCCGAAGAAGCCTTCGATCGTCTTGATCTGCAGCGCCGCGCCGCCGAAAGCGAAGGCGGCATTGATCTTTTCCGGCGCCTGGCCGGGGATTTCGGCGTAGACGTCGCGGGGGATCGAGAGTTTTCGGAAGGCGCCGCCGCCGGCCCGGATCAGCATCAACGTGTCGGCGCGGAATTCGCCCACGGAGCAGGGATCGTGCGGTTTCTCGCCCTTCGACTGCTGTTCGAAGCACTCCTCAGAGGCTTCGGCACCGTCGTTGACGCCGGGTGGCCGCGCGTCGGTCCCGATCACCAGGATCGTCTGCGGGCTGACCAGCAGGAAGGGGCTGCCGTGCAAGGCCTGCTTCGCTTCGCCGGAGAGCTTGAAGGATTGGAGCTGGGCGGAGACTCCGAAGGCGAGGAAGCTGAGCAAGATCCATCCCAGGGCGGCCAGTCCGATCCATTTGAGGACCCGCTTCGGAGTGACGCCGCGGCGGGACTTCTGGACCTGGCGATCGCTGCCGCGGCCGTCGTCCGGACGGCGCTCAGGCCGCTTCCCAGGCAGCTTTGCGCGCTCCCGCAACCCTGAGAGGTCGGGGGACCGAAGTCGGGATAAGAGGCTCTTGCGGGACCGGTAGACCTTGTAGTCCGGCGGCCCCGACGGCCGTTGCTCGTCATCGTCGGGCATAAAAGGGCTAGAAATCATGGCGATGTATTCGGTCGACCGCCTTTCAGCCCCAAAATGCCCGTGAGCGCGGCGAAGACGATCGGGGTCGATCTCGGCGGCACGAAGATGCTCGTCGGCGTCCTCGCCGGCACTGAAATCATCTCCGCCAGCCGCGAGGCCTCGACCGGTCAGACCGAGGAGGCTCTGGTCGAGCTGCTGGTCCGCGAGGTCAGCGAGGCGCACGAGGCCTGCCCCGAGGCGGTCGCGGTCGGGCTCGGGATTCCGGCCACGATCAACCACGAGTCCGGCGTCGCCGTCGCCGCCGTCAACCTGCCGCTGGAAGACCTGCCGATCCGCGACCTGGTCGAAGAGCGGGTCGGGTTGCCGGTCTTCGTCGACAACGACGCCAACGTCGCCGCCCTCGCCGAGCAGCTCTACGGCGCCGGCCGCGGCGCCGGCGAGATGGTGCTGCTGACGATCGGAACCGGAATCGGCGGCGGGCTGATCCTCGGTGGTGAGGTCTACCGCGGCGCCACCGGAGCCGGCGCCGAGCTCGGGCATACCGTGATCGACCTCGACGGTCCGCCCTGCCAGGGCAACTGCCCCGGTCGCGGCTGCATCGAGACCCTCGCCTCCGGCACGGCGCTCGGGCGCGAGGCGCGCGAGGCCGCCCAGCGCGAGCCCGGCTCCGCGCTCGGGGCGATGGCCGCCGACGGCGAGGAGATCGACGGCAAGGCTGTGACCGAGCTGGCCTTGGCCGGCGACCTGACCGCGATCGGCGTCTTCGATCTGGTCGGCAGCCGCCTCGGCGCCGCCTTCGTCACCTTCGCCAACATCTTCGAGCCGAAGGTGATCGTGATCGGCGGCGGGGTGATGGCGGCCGGCGACCTGCTGCTCGACCCGGCCCGCAAGATCCTGCGCGAACGGGCGCTGCGGCCGATGAACGAGATCCCCGTGGTCGCCGCCGAGCTCGGTCCCGAAGCGGGCCTGATCGGCGCCGCGGCACTGGCCCGGATCGAACTGGAGAAGCGGGGCGGGGGCTGATGCCGGGTCGCCTGATCGTCTGCCCGACCCCGATCGGCAACATCGACGACGTCAGCCCGCGGATGCGCGAGTCGCTTGTCAGCGCCGACTTCATCGCCTGCGAGGACACCCGCCGCACCGGTGCCCTGCTCGACCGCCTGGGGATCCGGCCGGCGCCGCGGATGATCTCCAACCACGAGGGCAACGAAGCCGCGCGGGCGACCGAGCTGGCGCAGCGGATCGAGCGCGGCGACATCGTCACGCTCGTCTCCGACGCCGGCATGCCGGCGATCTCCGACCCCGGCTACAAGCTGATCCACCGCTGCATCGAACGCGATCTCGAGGTGACGGTCCTGCCGGGACCCTCGGTCGTTCCCGTCGCCCTGGTCGCTTCCGGACTGCCAACCGACCGCTGGCGCTTCGAGGGCTTCCTGCCGCGGCGGGCGGGGGAGATGGAGCGGGTGCTGCGCTCGACCGAGACCGTGGTTGCCTTCGAGTCGCCGCGGCGGGTGGGGGACAGCCTCGCGGCCCTGGCCCAGCTCGCGCCCGATCGCGAGGCCGCCGTCTGCCGCGAGCTCTCGAAGATCCACGAGGAGGTCGCCCGCGGCTCCCTCGGCGAGCTTGCGCGCCGCTTCCGCGGCGACGTCAAGGGCGAGATCGTGCTGGTGATCGGCCCGACCGAGTCGGCCACCCAGGACAAAGACGTCGGCTTCGCGGTCGACGCCCTGCGCCACCTGGTCCAATCCGGTGCGCGGCCGCGGGCGGCGGCCAGCGTCGTCGCGGCGCTGACCGGGACCCGGGCCAACGACCTGTACAAGGCGCTGACCGGGCGCGAGGCTCGGCGCTAGTTCGCCCACCCGATTCGGGTCCTAGCGGCGGGGTTTCGTCAGCCCCCGCAGCAGCACCTCGATCGGCGAGTCCTTGGCGCCGTCGGCAACGCCCTCGCGGACCTGGCGAATCTCGCTGGCGAGGTCGCCCACCCGGTCACCGAAGTGACCGACGTCCTTGGCGGCCTTCGCCAGGTCGCTGGAGCGGATCTTCACCCGCTTCGACGCGGGCATCTTGACCCCAAGCACCCTGCCACCCGAGCGGGTGGCGCCGAAGACGATGCCGCCGGCGGCGCCGATCAGGGCCGCGCTTCCGGCGAGCAGCGGGATCTTCGCCTTGCTCGCGGCCTGAGCGGTCGCGTGGCCCGCATCTTTGCCGGCGCTTCCGACCGCGTCGCGGACGGCTTTGGCACTGTCGCCAACGCCATTCGAGCCGCCGTTTTTGTGCGAGGCTTTGGTGGCTTTGGGGCGAGCTTTCGACGCTTTGCGCGGGCTGGAGGGTTTCTTTTTCGCCGCGGCTTTCGGTTTCGCTTTGCTTTGAGCGGAACGTTTGCTCTGTTTCGTTTTCGTCTGAGCCATGGATCTCTCCTCTGTGTAGGCAACTTCGGGCCCCCGCCCTTGCCCGGCTTCTCTCATCCCTTATTCCCTCAGAATCCCAATCCAATCCCCTGGCCCGAACTCGCACAACGGTCGGCACCGCGGGCACGGCCAGTCGAAGCCCGTCCATTAGCTAGCGTGGACGCTTGGTATGAGCTCGAGCAATTACTTCGTCACCACGCCGATCTACTACGTCAACGCTGAGCCGCACCTCGGGCACGCGTACTCGACGATGGCCGCGGACATCCTCGCCCGGCACCGGCGCCAGCGCGGCGAGGACGTCTTCTTCCTCACCGGCACCGACGAGCACGGCGAGCCGATCGAGCTGGCGGCGGACCGCGAGGGGATCACGCCGCAGGAGCTGGCCGACCGCAACGCGGCCAAGTTCGAGGCGTTGCTGCCGATCATCGATGCCAGCAACGACTTCTTCATCCGCACCAGCGACCCGCGTCACACGGCCATGGTCGCGGAGATCATGCAGCGCGTCTACGACAACGGCTGGGTGACCAAGGGCGTCTACGAAGGGTGGTACTGCCCGCGCTGCGCCGACTTCAAAACCGAGCGTGAGCTGGGGCCGGGCAACACCTGCCCGATCCACGAGATCCCCCTGGACAAGGTGCGCGAGGAGAACTGGTTCTTCAAGCTCTCCGCCTTCCAGGCCCAGCTGGAAGCGCTGTACGAGGAGCGGCCGGACTTCGTCGTCCCCGCCTTTCGCCGCAACGAGGCGGTCTCGTTCATCAAGGGCGGCCTGGAAGACGTCTCGCTCTCGCGGCCAGACCTGAAGTGGGGGCTACCGCTGCCCTGGGACCCCGAACAGCGGATGTACGTCTGGTTCGACGCGCTGCTCAACTACGTGACGGCGCTGACCTTCGCTCGCGACGGTGAGGACCTGACCGACCGCTTCTGGCCGGCCAGCCTGCACGTCCTCGCCAAGGACATCCTCAAGTTCCATGCGGTGATCTGGCCGGCGCTCTGTCTGGCGGCCGACCTCGAGCCGCCGCGGCGGATGACGATCCACGGCTACCTGCTGATGGGCGAGAAAAAGATGTCGAAGAGCCTCGGCAACGTGCTCGACCCGTTCGAGGTGATCGAGCGCTTCGGTGCCGACGCGCTGCGCTTCTACCTCTTCCGCGAGGTCAGCTTCGGCCAGGACGGCTCGATCTCCACCGCCGGCTTCGAGTCCCGCTACGAGACCGAGCTCGCCAACGACTACGGCAACCTCGCCAGTCGCGTGCTGGCGATGGTCGACCGCTACCGCGACGGCACCGTCCCGGTGGCCGCGATCGACGCGACCCTGGCCGAGGACTTCGAAGGCGTCGTCCCGCGCTTCAGCGAGCTGCTCGACCGGGCCGAGCTGACCCAGGCCCTGGAGGAGGCCTGGAAGCTGGTTCGCCGGCTCAACCGCTTTGTCGAGGAGAGTCAGCCGTGGGTCCTCGCCAAGGACGAGGCCGACCCCGAGCGGCTCGACGAAGTCCTCTACAACCTGGTCGAGGGCCTGCGGGTGGTGACCCTGCTGCTGGTCCCCTACCTGCCGAACAGCGCCGAGATCCTGCTCACCGCGCTGGACGAACCGCGACGGGAGCTCGCCGATCTCGGCTCGCGCCCCGGCGGCCAGAAGGTCGAGCGCACGCCGGTGCTGTTCCCGAAGATCGACTCCCAGCCATGATCTTCGGGGCGCGAGGTTCCGGGAGCTCTGTCGTCGCTCTGGCCGTCTTCCTGGTTGCCGCTGTCCTGTCGGCGCCGGCGCCGGCGTTGGCGGAGTGGCAGCAGGTGCCGGTGCCACCCGGGGGCGTTGGCGGGCTCTTCGCCGCCACCCCCGACTCGCTCCTCTCGCAGCCGAGCCACAATGCCGTCGCGGTCACCGCTGACCGCGGTTCCACCTGGCACTCCGTAGGGTTTTCCGGCTTCAGCTCCGTCTATCCGCTCGGCGCCGCCCCCGACGACTCCTTTCGGGCGCTGGCCCTGCGGTTCGACAGCGGTGGCCAGCTCCAGCTCCAGGTTTTCCGCGTGGAGCCGAGTGGGAGCGTCGTGCCACTCGGCCCGCTGATCACGAGCGATAGCGATTCGATGTCCTCGCTTGGCGCGGCCCTCTCCGGTGCCGGCGCGGTCTGGGTTCCGACTTATGACGAGGGGGACGAGAGCTGGGACTTGGACGTCGTCTCTGTCGACGGTGCGCTGACGAGCTGGGATCTCCCGGACCTCGGTGCGGTTGCCTGGTATCCGCGCGACTCGGTCCTCGGCCCGCGGGTGGTTCCCTTCGGCGGCCCGGGCTTCAGCTCCTGGCAGCAGCGCGACCGAAGCTACCGCCTCGCGAACGGAATCGAGCCCGCCGAGGCCTATCCGGTCGAATTCGCCGACGGCGACTTCTGGTTCTCGCCGTGGACGGGGCAGGCTTCCTGGGACGGTGGCGCGCACTGGGCGGAAGCGCCCGAACTGGCGGGGGTCGTGCCGCGCGAACATGCGCCGCCGCGCTTTCTGGCCGTCGACGGCGCGATCGTCGAGCCGTTCTCGTCGTTTCTCTACCGGGCGGCCGGGTCGCCCTTCCCCGGCGAATCGGTCCTTTCGGCACTCGATGCGGGCGGCGCCCTGTTCGCCTACAACCAGACCGCGATCTACGTGGAGCCGCTGCCGCTGGCGCCCTATCCGCCCGCGCTCGGGCAGATCCCCCCGGACTCGGCTGAGATGATCGCCCGCGCGAACACGTTCCGCGCCGATGCCGGCCTGCCGCCGCTGACCGGCGACGCGCGGATCAGCCAGGCAGCCCTCAACCACACGCGGTACACCGCCCTGAACCATGTCGGCGTCGACGCTGGTCTCGGCGCTCACAGCGAGGATCCGGGACGCCCAGGGTTCACCGGCAGAGATCTCGTCGACCGCTGCGAGGCCGTCGGTGTGCACTGCACCGGCGAGGTCATGTACTCACCGGTTGCCGACCCGGTCGGCGGCTGGCTGGCGACTCCGTATCACCGCTTCGTCCCCGGCGCGCCCGAGTTCGGGCTGGTCGGGGGCGGCAAGGCGGACGGCGGTTGGTACGTGATGAACTCTGGCTCGCCCCTGAATCTGCTGATCCGGCCGTTCGGCTATCCGAACGGCCGCTGGCGGGGCGAGGACGGTTTTGCCGGAGAGACTCCTGACCCGGTCGAGTCTTGCAACCGCCGGGGGATCCCGATCGCCTATCCGATCGGGATCGGGGTTTCGCTCTACCTACCGACCGAATTCGGCGGCGACGTCAGCAGGATCGACGTGCGCAGGCGGGGTGCGGCCATGCCGCTTCCGGGCTGCCTGTTGGATGCCTCGACCCCGGGCCAAACGGTGAAGACGTTCATCCTCGACGACCCGCTCGTCGCTGGCGCCACTTACGACGTCGACGCGACTTGGACGACGGGCCCACAAGGGTTCTACGGCGGCGGCGGGGCGGTACCCGGCCCTGTCTTTCGCCACGGGTGGAGCTTCTACTTCGACCCAGACAATTATGGAGTGCGTCGCGAACCGCGTCCTTGCGCCGGGCTTGGCTTGCGCCGGGTCGAGAGCATCGCGCCTTCGCGTCGCCCCGGTGCGGCACTGGGGCTGGAAGAGAGGATCCGGTTCAAGCAGGCGGCGAAGGCGCGGCTTAGCTCGGTGCGGTTCACCTACTGGAGCGACGGTGATCCGCACCGTCTGAAGCTGAAGCTCGGCAAGCGCGGCCGCCACTGGGTATCGCTGCGTAAGACCTCTTATCTTCGGTTGCGGCTGCCGGCCCGGGTCGCCCGTCAGGTGGAACCCGGCGAGAAGGCCGAGCTCCGACTGGCTTTCGCGGGACGGCGGAAGTCCGGCTGCGCCCGACAGACCCGGTTCACTCGCGTTCGCAAGGTCGAGATCGGGTGGGTGCGCTCGGTCGGCCCCGTCTCCTGGTCCTCCCGCCCCCGGCGGCACTGACTGCGGTCCTCCTAGACTGCGGTCGGTGATCGACTCCCACACCCACCTCTTCCTCTGCGAGGGCGACGAGGCCGAGCTGGTTGCCGCTGCGAGCGCGGCCGGGGTCGAGCGGATGCTCGACATCGGGCTGGGGGAGGAGTCGAACCCGACCGTGATCGCCCAGGCCGAGCGGTTTGAGGCCGTCTTCGCCAGTGTCGGCCGCCACCCCAACGACGCCACCGGCTTCGACGACGAGGCCGCCGCCGAGCTGATCCGGCTCGCCCGCCACGTCAAGGTGCGGGCGATCGGAGAGACCGGCCTCGACTTCTACCGCGACACGGCCGCGCCGGCCGATCAGCGCCGCGCCTTCGCCGGCCAGATCGAGGTGGCCAAGGAGCTGGAGCTGCCGATCGTGATCCACGCCCGCGACCAGGAGAACAGCAGCGAGGCGATCGACGAGATCTTCGAAACGCTCGACGCCCGAGCCCCCGGCCACACCGTGATCCTGCACTGCTTCTCGGCCCCGCAACGGGTCGCCGCCGCGGCCGAGCGCGGCTGGTTCTGCTCGTTCGCCGGCAACTCCACGTACCCGAAGTCCGAGGCCCTGCGCGAGGCCGCGGCAGAGGTGCCCGAGGACCGCCTCCTGGTCGAGACCGACGCTCCCTACCTGGCTCCGCAGGAGATGCGCGGCAAGCGCAACCAGCCCGCCTTCGTGGTCGCGACCGCGCGGGTGATCGCCGCTGCCCGCGGCGTCACCTACGAGCAGCTGGAGAGCACGGTGGAGGCCAACGGCCGCGCGCTCTTCGGCTGGTAGGCGCGGCGGCGTGGTCCGGCTCGGGCAGAACTTTCTCGCCGATCCCAACCTGCTCGACGCGATCGTCCGCGACGCGGAGCTGGCGCCGGCCGACGTCGTGCTCGAGGTCGGGGCCGGCGAAGGGGTCCTGACCGAGCGGCTGGCGGCGGTGGCGGCGCGCGTCCACTCGGTCGAGATCGACCGCCGTCTGGAGCCTGCCCTGGCGGCGGTGGCGGCGCTCCCCAACGTCAGCCTGCATTGGGGCGACGCGATGAAGCTCGACCTGGAGGGGCTCGACCCGGCGCCGACGGCAATAGTCGCCAACCTGCCCTACTCGGTCGCGACGCCGCTGCTGCTGCGGACGATCGAGCGGCTGCCCTCGCTGCAGACCTGGACGGTGATGGTCCAGCGTGAGATCGCAGATCGTCTGCGGGCGGCCCCGGGCAGCCGCACCTACGGCTCGCCCAGCGTCGTTGCCCAGCTCTCCTGCGACGTCGAGCTGGTGCGCAAGGTCGACGCCGCCGTCTTCAAGCCGCGGCCGCGGGTCGAGTCGGCGATCCTGCGCCTGCGGCGGACCGGGCCGGCCGCCGACGTGCCGACCAGGACGCTGGTCCGGGCCGCCTTCGCCCACCGCCGCAAGTCGCTGGCGCGCTCGCTGGAGCACGCGCGGCCGGGGTCGCTGGCGCCGGCGCGGGCGGCCCTGGTCGAGCTTGGATTTGCGCCTGACGCTCGGGCCGAGGCGCTGGGGGCCGAGGACTTCGCCGCCCTTTCAGCGAAGCTTCAGGCTGACGCCTGATCCTCTGCTGCCGCCCGATGCTCCTTCACGCCCCTGCCAAGCTCAACCTCTGCCTCTACCTCGGCGGCCGCCGTGAGGACGGTCTGCACGAGCTCTGCTCGCTGTTCGAGCCCCTGGCCCTGGCCGACCTGATCGAGGTCTCCGAGGCAGCGCGGGACGAGGTCCTCTGCCCCGGGGTCGAGGGCGAGAACCTGGCGGCGCGGGCGCTGGCCGAGCTGCGGGCCGCCGGTTGGGAGCATCCGCCGCTGCGGGTCGAGATCAACAAGCGGGTGCCGGTGGCGGCCGGGCTCGGCGGCGGCAGCAGCGACGCCGCCGCGATCCTGCGCCTTGCCGCCGGCGAGGTCGCCGAGCTACCGGAGATCGCCGCCCGCCTTGGCGCCGACGTGCCTTCGCAGCTGCGCCCCTCGCTGGCCCTGGTCCGCGGCGCCGGCGAGCTGGTCGAGCCGCTGCCCGAGCCGGCCCCGCACGCGGTGGTGCTGCTGCCCGACGGCGGCGGCCTCGGCACCGCCTCGGTCTTCGCCGAGGCCGATCGCCTCGGAGTCGGCCGCGAGGCCGCCGAGCTTGAGGAGCTGGCGGTGCGGCTGCGCGAGGTGGCCGGCGCCGGTGCCTCGCCGCTCACCTACCCGGAGCTGCTGGTCAACGACCTCGAGGCGCCGGCCCGCTCGCTGCGCCCCGGGATCGGCGACGCGCTCGACGAGCTGCGCGAAGCGGGCGCCGCGGTGGCGATCCTCAGCGGCTCCGGCCCGACCGCGGTCGGGCTCTTCCCGGACCTCGCCGCCGCCACGACCGCGGCGGAAGCGATCGATCGCGACGACGCGATCGTCTGCGCCGCCGGCAGCTTCGAGGTGCCCGCATGAAGATGCCGGGAGAGGGGGGCAGCAACCGCAAAAAACTGATCCTGCTCGGGGCCGCCGTGGTGGTCGCCTTCGGCTACTACTTCATCAGCCAGGAGCTCGGCAGCATCGACCTGCAGGGGCTGCTGGAAGACGTTTCCAACACCCTCGGCGCCTGGACCTACCTGCTGGTCGGCGTCTTCGCCTTCGCCGAGACCGGCGCCTTCGTCGGCCTCGTCGTCCCCGGCGAGACGGTGATGACGCTGGGCGGCGCCGTCGCCGGGCAGGGCGCGATCGACGTCTACCTGCTGATCGCGATCGCCTGGTTCTGCGCCTGGGCGGGGGACACGACCAGTTTCTTTCTCGGCCGCCGGCTCGGGCGCGGATTCGTGCTCACGCACGGGCCCCGCTTCGGGGTCAGCCACGAGCGCTTCGAAAAGGTCGAGGACTACTTCTCCCGCCATGGCGGCAAGACGATCTTCATCGGCCGCTTCCTCAGCCTGATCCGCGCCTTCGCCCCGTTCATCGCCGGTAGCTCGGGAATGAACTACCGGGCCTTCGTCCCCTACAGCATCCTCGGCACCGGACTCTGGGCGACCGCCCACATCCTGATCGGCTACTTCTTCTCGCGCAGCATCGAGACCGCTGCCGAGTACGCCGGCAAAGGCGCCTTCCTGCTGGGAACGCTGATCGTGATCGTGGTCGGGACCGTCGTCATCACCCGCCACTTCCGCGTGCCGGAGAACCGGGTCGCGGCAGTGAAATGGTTGGAGGAGCGGAGCTGGAGCCGCTGGCTGATCGACCTCGGCCGCCGCCTGCGCCCGCAGATGGAGTTCCTCTGGAACCGGGTCACGCCGGGCGGCACCTTCGGACTCGAGTTCACCTCGCTGGTGGCGACGATCGCGGTGGCGATGTTCGTGCTGATCGCCTACACCGTCGTGATCGGCGACGACCTGGGGCCGACCCCGGGCGACGACCGCGCGATCGACGTGGTCGAACACCTGCACAGCGGCTTCCTGCTGGCGATCGCCAAGGTCGTCACCTTCCTCGGCAGCGGTGCCTTCACCTGGAGCCTGACCGCGGTCTGCGCCGCATTCCTCGTCGCCCGTCGCCGCTGGGCGGAGTTCGGGGTGCTGCTGGCGGGGATGACGCTGAGCACGATCGGCTTCCTCGAGATCAAGGATGCGATCGACCGCCCGCGCCCCGACGACCCGCTGGTCGACACCGCGGGGTCCTCGTTCCCGAGCGGGCACGCCGCCCACTCGGTCCTCTACGTCTGGCTGGCGGTGACGATCGTGCTGCGGCTGCGGCCCGGGATGGCCCAGGCGAGCGCCGTCGTCGCGGCCGGGATCGCGCTGACGATTCTGGTCGGGCTCTCGCGGGTCTACCTCAACGTGCACTACTTCAGCGACGTCGCCGCCGGCTGGGCGCTCGGCGCTGCCTGCTTCGCCTTCTGCGGCCTCTTCGCGCTTGTCATCACCCAGGTGCGCCAAACTCTGCGGCAATGAGTCTGCTTCCGCTCGCCCTCGAGAAGATCGGCAACCAGTATCTGCTGTTCGCCGCGGCCGGGGTGATCTGTTTGATCACCTTCGTCACCCTGATCCTCAGCCCGGCCCTCAGCGCCCACGGCAGGGTCTGGGAGAAGGCGGCCGCCGGCTTCCTGGCGCTCTTCGTGCTCGCCGCCCTGATCGTCGGCGGCGTCCTGATCGGGCTGGCGATCGTCTACTACTACACGGACATCGTCAACTTCATCCAAGGCGATTAGCGGATAATGGGCGCATGCCCGCGAGCACGAAGGAGAGCGAGATCCCTGCGCACGCGGAAGATCCAGGACTGCTCGACGCGCTCTCCGAAGCGGTCGAGTCAGGCGCGGGCTTGCCCGCCGTGGCGCGAGCCGCCGCACGGCTGCTCGACGCAAGCGTCGCCCTGATCGATCGCTCCAGCGCCGTTCTCGCGGTTGCCGGGGCTTCGCCTGATCAGGAGCAGCGGCTGCTCTCCGGCGGCGACGGTGTCACCGCCGTCGAGCTGCGCGTCGCCGACAGCGCCGTCGGCGAGCTGCGCTACCGGGCGAAGGTGGCGCCGGAGCCGGCAATTGCCCGCATGGTGACGACGCTGCTGGCCCTGGAGCTGGAGCGCTCGCGCTCGCCCGAGTGGGAGAGCGAGGAAGTCGCCAGCAGCTTCGTCGCCGACGTGCTGGCCCGCCGGGTCACCGATCGCGGCGACATCGTCGCCCGCGGCGGCGAGCTCGGCGCCGACCTCGACCGCGGCGCCGGCGTGCTGGTGCTGCGAGCGGCCCCGCGGGCCGCGCAGACCGGCGAGTGGCGGGAACGCGTGCTCACCCTGGCCCTGCGAGCCCTGCGCTCGCTGGCACCCGGCTCGCTGGCGACGATGGACGACGCCACGGAGGGCGCGGCCGCGAACCTGGCCGTGATCGTCCCGGCCGAGGATGACGAGCGGCTCGCTCGGGCCGTCGCCGGTCTCGCCCGTGAGCTCGACGACAGCCTCTCCGGCTTCCACATGACGATCGGCCGCAGCCGCCGCTGCGCCGACCCGGTCGACCTCTACCGGGCCGGCAACGAGGCCCAGCTCGCAGTCAACGTCGGCGAGGCCGAGGGCCGTCGCACCCTGGCTTTCGAGGACACCGGCGCCTACCGCCTGCTGCTGCCGGCGATGAGCGAGGACCCCGGCGAGCTGGAGCGCTTCTACGCGGAGACGGTCCAGCCGCTCTCCGACTACGACGATCAGTACGAGACCGAGCTGGTCACGACCGTCGAGGCCTACCTCGACAACGACGGCAACGTCGCCGCCACCGCCAAACAGCTCTTCACCCACCGCCACACGGTCCGTTACCGGCTCGAGCGCGTGAAGGAGCTCTGCGGCCACGACGTCTCCGCCACCGAAGGCCGCGAGAAGCTCGGCCTCGGCCTCAAGGCGATGCGCGTGCTCGGCATCGCCTCGCCCAGCGGCCCCGCCCAGGAGCCCGGCTCCAAGGGCGGCAAGGTCGCCCGCACCAAAGAGGACTGAGGGTTCGAGCGCTTAAGCTTTGCTGGCTCCCTTGGGGGGTCGGCTAATGGCAAGCCTCTGGCTTTTGGTGCCAGCTATCCCGGTTCGAGTCCGGGCCTCCCAGTCCAGGAGTGCATTGACCCCGATATACGTGGAAAATGCACTCCTCGTCCGCAGCTCCACTTAGGGTTTCCGTTGTGGAGATCGGAGGAGCGTCGATGGACCCGGAGGTCCGCGCAGGGCTGGAGCGCAGCTGGAAGACGCTGATGTTCGTCGGCGTCGCGGCGATCGTGATCGGGTGCGTCGCGATCCTGGTCCCGGCGGTCGCCTCGGTCGGCACCGCGATCTTCATTGGCTGGATCCTGCTGATCCTCGGCGCCTTCCTGGTCGCCGCGGCCTTCTCGGCCCACTCGGTCGGCACGCTGATCGTGCGCTTGATCTGGGCGGCGCTGACCGTGGTCGTGGGCGTCTGGCTGATCGTCGAACCGCACAACGGCACCCTCACCCTCACCTTCGTGCTGGGGATCTACTTCCTCTTCATGGGCCTGACGAGGATCGCCGTCGCGTTCATGGGGCGCGGCCAGCAGGGCGCCGGCCTGGTAGGGCTCAGCGGCGTCGCCGGCCTGCTGATCGGCATCCTCGTTCTGATCGAGTTCCCCGATTCCGCCGACTGGGCGATCGGGCTCCTGGTCGGCATCGACCTGATCTTCGCCGGCTGGACGCTTGCGTCCATTGCCTTGGTCGGCAAAGACCTAGCGCGCCGCTCCTAATACGATCAGCGGGTGAGCTCCCCGCTCGTCCTGGTCATGGCCGCCGGCCAAGGTACGCGTATGCGTTCCTCGACGCCGAAGATGTTGCACCCCGTCTGTGGACGGGCGATGGTCGCCTGGCCGATTCTCGCCGCCCGCGAGGCTGGCGCCGGCAAGGTGGCGGCGATCGTCTCTCCGGGCCACGACATCTCAGTTGGCCTGCCCGCGGGCGTGGAGACGGTCGAGCAGCCCGAATCCGACGGAACGGGCGGCGCGATCCGCGCCGCCGCGGCACTGGTCGCGGAGGCCGAGACGGTCCTGGTCCTCTCCGGCGACGTGCCGCTGATCTCGACCGAGACGATCGCCGGCCTGCTCGCGGCCCACGCCGGCTCCCCGGCGGCGGCGACGATGCTGACGATCGAGCTCGACGAGCCCGGCTCCTACGGTCGCGTCGTCCGCGGTGGATCCGGCGAGGTCGAGCGGGTGGTCGAGGCCAAAGCAGCTGGCGATGCCGACCCCGAACAGCTGGCGATTCGCGAGATCAACGCCGGCACCTACGTCTTCGACGCGGCACCATTGGCGGCGGCGCTGAGCAAGCTCTCCAACGACAACGCCCAGGGTGAGTACTACCTGCCTGACGTCTTCCCGGCCCTGCGCGAGGCCGGCCACACGGTCGCCGCATACCTCGCGGATGACTTCGCGGTGACGATGGGAATCAACAACCGGGTCGACCTCGCCGCGGTCGAGACCGAGGCGCGCCGGCGCCTGCTGGAGGCGCACATGCTGGCCGGCGCGACGATCGTCGACCCCACCTCGACCTGGGTCGATGCCGGCGTCGAGATCGCCGCCGACGCCCGCATCGAGCCCGGCACCACCCTGCGCGGCGCGACCAGCGTCGGCGCCCACGCCGTGATCGGCCCGCAGACGACGCTGATCGACAGCGCGGTCGGGGTCGAGTCGGTCGTCCTCCACTCCTACCTGGTCGAGTGCGAGGTTCGCGACGGCTGTTCCGTCGGGCCCTTCGCGTACCTGCGGCCGGGCGCCGTCCTCGACGCCGGGGCCAAGGCCGGGACCTTCGTCGAGATCAAGAACTCGCACATCGGCAAGAGCGCCAAGGTCCCGCATCTCTCCTATGTCGGCGACGCCGACGTGGGCGGCGGGGCCAACATCGGCGCCGGCACGATCACCGCCAACTACGACGGTTTCCGCAAGAGCCGGACTGTGATCGGCGTCGACGTCCGCATCGGCGTCGACACGATGCTGATCGCGCCGGTGGAAGTCGGCGACTCCGCCTACACTGCCGCAGGCGCGGTGATCAAGTCCGACGTGCCCGAGGGCGCGTTGGGGGTCAGCGAGAACTCGCAACGCAACATCGACGGATACGCCGCCGCCAAGGCAGCCAAGATTCGGGAGGAAGAAAGCTCGTGAGCACGATCGAGGAGCAGCCCCAGGTGGACACCGGAATCGAGCACGATTACCGCAAACGGATGATGGTCTTCGGCGGCCGCAGCTCGCTGGACCTCGCCGCCAAAGTCGGTGCCAAGCTCGAACTCGATCTCGGCCAGGTGACCCTGAAGACCTTCGCCGACGGTGAGGTCTACTGCCGCTACGAGGAGTCGATCCGCGGCGCCGACGTCTTCCTCGTGCAGTCGACCTGCGCCAACCAGCAGACCGGAATGACCCCGAACGACTCGCTGGTCGAGCTGTTGACGATGATCGATGCGGCCCAGGGCGCCTCTGCCCACCGGATCATCGCCGTGATGCCGTGGTACGGCTACGCGCGCCAGGACAAGAAGTCGGCCCCGCGCGAGCCGATCACCGCCCGCATCGTCGCCAAAACGCTGGAGGCGGTCGGGGTCGACCGCGTGCTGACCATGGATCTCCACGCCGGTCAGGTCCAGGGCTTCTTCCACGTCCCGGTCGACCACATGACCGCGATGCCGATGCTGACCCAGTGGTTCATCGACCAGGAACTGAAAGACGAGCTGGTGATCGTCTCCCCGGATGCCGGTCGAGTGAAGACGGCGCGCAACTTCGCCCGCCGCGTCGGTACCCAGTGGGCGGTGATGGAGAAGGAGCGGCCAGCCCAGCAGGTCGCCGAGATCGGCTACGTGGTCGGCGACGTCAAGGGTAAGACCGCGGTCCTCGTCGACGACATGATCGACACCGCCGGCACCCTCTGCGCCGCTGCCCAGACCGTGCTCGACGAGGGCGCCGCCCGGGTCATCGCCTGCGCCACCCACGGCGTCTTCTCCGGCCCCGCCTACGAGCGACTCGCCGAGTCGGCGATCGAGCGGATCGTCGTTACCGACACGCTGCCGCTGCGCCCCGGCGCCCCGGACAACATCACCGTGCTTTCGACCGCCGGCACCTTCGCCGACTCGATCCGCCGCATCTTCACCGACGACTCGGTCTCCGAGATCTTCGCCGGCGAGAACCAGCTCTTCTAGGCGCCGGCGCTCTGGCCGCCGAGGCACCGAAGAAGCTGCGCCTGGTCGGCCACAAGGGCGCCGACGCGATCATTCCCGGGAACACGCTGGAGAGCTTTCGCGCAGCGGTCGAGGCGGGGGTCGACACGATCGAGTTCGACGTCCTCTGGCTACCGGACGCGCACCTGCCGTTGGAGCAGCGGGCGCCGCTGATGGTCGCCCACGACTGGGAGGACGCCGAGCGGCGGACTCCGCTGAAGCTGACCGAGGTGCTCGACGCCCTTCTGGAGCCGCCGCTGGACAAGGTCGAGTTCGACCTCGACGTGAAGCTGCCGGGGCGCGAGGAGGAGATGGTCTTCGCCCTGCGCGAACGCGGCCTGATGGAGCGGGCGATGATCTCGACGATGGAGCTGTTCACGCTCGGCGAGGTGCTGCGGCTGGCGCCGGAGCTGCGGCGCGGCTGGACCTATCCGAAAGTGACCAAGGACTGGACCCGCAAGCGCTGGGCGAAGCCGGCGCTGCTCGGCGCCCTGGTGGCGATGCGCCAGCGCCTGCCCGGCCTGGCGGCCGAGAAGCTGCCGAAGTTGGGGGTCGAGGCGATGTGGGTCTACCATCCGCTGGTCAGCCCGCGGCTGGCGCGGATCTGCAAGCTGGCCGGGGTCGAGCTGATCGCCTGGACGGTCGACGACGCGGGGCGGATGCAGAAGCTGGTCGACGCCGGCGTCGACGGACTCGTCTCCAACGACCCGCGTCTGTTCGCTCGCCTCTGATGGGTTGAGGTCGCTCCAGCGGCCCTAACCCATCGAGCTCACTCGCTGAGGTCGCGAACCATCGTCAGCACGGTCCCGATCGCGACCAGCGCCAGCGACCAGGCGGCGAGGATGAAGCCGGCACCGAGCTGGCTCAGCGCGCCCTCGCCTTCGACCCGGCCATGCAGGGTGCCGACCGCCTGCGCGGGGAAGTACTCGCCGATCGACCCGGGCAGCAGTTCGGGCAGGCTGGAGACGACGAAGAAGACGGCGATCGCGGCGATGATCGCCCCAACCTGGTTGCGGACGATCGCGCCGATGCCGAGCCCGAATGCGGCGAGCAGGGCAAAGGAGACGACGACTCCGGCATAGACGTCGGCGATCTCGCGGGTGGCCGGCAGATGGCCGCCGCGGCCGGAGTAGAGCGGCAGAGCGAGGCCCCCGTTGACGAGAACGAAGAGCAGGCCGGCGAGCACGCCGATGCCGAGCGCCGCGCCAAGCTTCGCGACCAGGACCGGCCAGCGCCGCGGCGAGACCAGGAAGGTCGAGCCGGTGGTGCCGTGGCGGAACTCGGTGGTGATGATCAGCACCCCGAGCACAAGCATCAGCGTCATCAGCAGGCCGAGGCCGGTGATCACTTCCGTAATGTCACCGATGTCGCCGAAGGAGGCGAGGCCGACGAAGAGGCCGGAGAAGAGGCCCTCGCACAGCAGCCCGATCCCGACCATCACCCAGGTGGTGCGGGTGGTGAAGAGCTTGATCCACTCGCTGCGCAGCAGATTCATCCCGGGCCTCCCGCGCCGCCGAGCTCGTCCTCGTCGATCACCTCGAGGAAGCGCTCCTCCAGGCTCGAGTGCTGGGGCGCCAGTTCGTGGATCGCGATCCCCCGCGCCAGCGCCAGCTCGCCGATCTGCTCGCCGCCGATGCCGCTGACCAGCAGCGCCCCGTCCTCGGCGCGCTCGACCTTGCCGCCCGCCTCGGCCAGCGCGCTCGCCAGCTCGTCGAGGCGCGAGGCGCGGACCAGCGAGGGGACCTGGCCGCCAGCGGTGAATTCCGCCAGCGTCGTCTGCGAGACCAGTTTGCCCTTGCGGATCACGATCAGCTCGTCGGCCGTCTGCGCGACCTCGGAGAGGACGTGGCTGGAGACCAGGACCGTGCGCCCCGCGGCGGCCTGCGCTTTGAGCAGGTCGCGCAGCCAGCGCATCCCCTGCGGGTCGAGGCCGTTGGCGGGCTCGTCGAGGATCAGGATCCGCGGGTCGCCGAGCAGCGCCGCCGCCAGCGCCAGCCGCTGGCGCATGCCCAGCGAGTAGCCCTTGACGCGGCGGTTGGCGGCGCCGGTCAGCTCGACCATCTCCAGCACCTCCTCGACGCGGGTGCGCGGGAGGCCAGCTGCGGCGGCGAGGGCGCGCAGGTGGTTGCGGCCACTGCGGCCGGGATGGAAAGCGGTCGCCTCCAGCGCGGCGCCGATCGTCTGCAGCGGCGCCCGCATCGCCACCGGCCGCTTTCCCTCGACCAGGGCCTCGCCGCTGCTCGGCGCCAGCAGGCCCAGCAGCGCCCGCATCGTCGTCGTCTTGCCGGCCCCGTTGGGACCGAGGAAGCCGGTCACCCGGCCGGCCTCGACCGCGACCGAGAGGTCGTCCACCGCCACGGTCTTCCCGTAGCGCTTGGTCAGATTGCGTATCTCCAGCTCAGGCATGGTCACGCAGCATTTCGAATCCCGTGGTTCCTTTGAGTCCTGTCCGGTCCGAAAGGAACCACGGGATGGGACTCAGACCGTGCCGGGGGTTGCCGTCGGCGGCGCGTTCTTGCGGCCCTTCTTCAGCCGCACCGCCGACTCCAGCTCTTCTTTGGTGAAGCCGCCGACCTCCTGGCCCTCGACCGCGTAGCGGTAGAGGGCGACGCCGAAGACGCCGCTCAGCGCTTTCGAAATCAGCAGCGCCACGCACAGGATCACGGCGCCAATCAGGATCAGGACCACAGCGGCCGGACCGGAGGAGGGCCAGAGGACTACGCCGGCGGCGATCAGCAGGGCGGCCGGCAGCAGGCCGATCAGGAAGACGGCGCCGCCGATCGCGATGTTGCCGGTGATCTGCTGGCCCCATTTCTGTTTGAAGATCGTCGCCGAGCGCTTCAGCGTGTCGAGCGGGCCGGTGCCCTCGATCGCGATCACCGGCACCGCCATGAAGGTGACCAGCGCCCAGGCCATCCCGACCAGGCGGGCGGCGATGTTGCCGAGCGCGCCACCCTGGTTCTCCAGCAGGGCCATGATCAGGCTGATCGCCGTGGAGAGCGCCGCCCAGCCGCAGATCGCGCCGAAGCGGCTGCGGGCGACCGCGAGCCCGTCGGCGACGGTGGTGTCCTCCTTGCCGCCGAAGATCAGGTTGGCGGCGGCGGCGAGGCCGACGGCGAAGTAGACGCTGACCACGCTGAGGACGTAGATGCCGATCACCACCAGCGGGATCGCGCCGGCCAGCTCCTTCTGGTCGAAGAGGTAGAGGCCGGGGCCGAGGAAGATGATCGCCAGCGGGATCGTCGCGACCGCGCCGTAGAGCGGGAAGCGGATCAGTTCCCGGTGCTCTTTGAGCAGGGACCAGCTTTTCTTCGTCAGCGCCCACCCGCGTTTGATCCGCTTCATCGTGCCTCCAATTCGATCCCGTACCTGGCCGTTATCTACGTGGTTTCGGCAAGACCGGGGGTTCGCTTTACCCCTCGCTCCTCGAAGTACTCCCACTCCAAAACGCCGAGCTCGGTCGCCGGCTCGTCAGCGTAAACCCACTCGCGCAGAATTCGGTGCCAGTTGCGCTTCGCCCGCAGCTGCCCGAGCACGGCGACGACGCCGATCTCCATCCGCCGCCCCATCAGCTCGTCGGCCGGAATCGACTCGCGGCGCATCAGGTCGAAGTACTCCGAGCGCGGGTCGTTGGTCGACTCGATGATCTTCATCACGCGTTTGGCGGTGATTTCGATCTCGCGGTCTTCGACGTACCAGCCGCCGACCGCGCGCATGTGCTCCAGCAGCCGCTCGGCGTCGAGCTTGGAGGGCTTCTTGACGAAGCCGAGCTCGTGCAAGGCACGGCGGAAGGCCTCGGGATCGTCGCGCGAGGCGGCGTCGAAGGCGCGCTGCTCGAGCAGGATCTGCTCGCGGTCGAGCTTCTTCGTCATCCCGAAATCGAGGAAGGCGACGCGGCCGTCGTCCATGAGGATGTAGTTGCCGGGGTGGGGGTCGGCGTTGAAGTGCTGCAGGTGGTAGATCGAGCCGAAGCTGCCGCGGAAGACGATCTCGCCGAAGCGGCTGCGCTCCTCGTGCGGCATTTCCTTGATCTCCTCGAAGCCGCGGCCGGCGACGAACTCGGTGACGAGGACGCGCCGTCGCGAGAGCCGGGTGACGACTTCGGGCACGTAGATGAAGGGGTGGTCGCGGTAGGCGCGGGCAAAGGAGCGCTGGTTCTGCGCCTCGTACTCGTAGTCGAGCTCCTCCATCACCCGCTCGCGCAGCTCGTCGGCGATCGCCTTGGCATCGAGCCCGGGCGCGATCGCCCGCGCCAGCCGGACCAGGGTGCCGGCGTTGCGGAGGTCGGCCTCCAGCGCCTCGGCGATCCCCGGGTACTGGATCTTCACGGCGACGATGCGGCCGTCGAGCAGCTCGGCCCGGTGCACCTGGCCGATCGAGGCGGCCGCGAACGCCTCGTGCTCGATCTCGGCGAAGTACTCGGAGAGCGGCTCGCCGTCGTATTCCTCCTCCAGGACTTTGACGACTTTCTCCCAGGGCATCGCCGGCGCGTCGGTGCGCAGTTTCGCCAGCTGCTCCTGGTAGATCTCGCGGTACTCCTCGGGGATGAACTCGGTGTCGATGAAGGAGGCGAACTGACCGAGCTTCATCGCCGCGCCCTTCATCTGTCCGAGCGCGCCGACCATCTTCATCGCCGTCTCCATGTGGCGCTGCTCGAGGCGCTCTTTGCTGCCCTCCTCCGAACGGCCGACGTTGGTCGCTTTGGTGCCGGCGTAACGGGCGCCCTGCACACCCACGATCGAGCCCAGCTTGGCCGAGCGCCGCAGCCTTCCCTTGGGGATCTTCGAGTCCTCGGCGATCGACCTAGGTTGCCACAGCCGCTCTTTGCCGGCGGCTTTCTCTATTCTCTCCCGTCCGATGGCAAGCTCCCGCTCAACCCTGAAGGTCGCTCCGCGCGCCGAGTACGGCTCACGCGCCTCCCGCCGCATGCGCGGCCAGGGGTTGACCCTGGGCGTCGTCTACTCGGGCGGCGAGGATGCGAAGTCCTTCCAGGTCTCCGAACGCGACGTGCGCTCGATCATGCAGGAGGGCGCCGCGCTCTTCGATCTCGAGATCGACGGCAGCAAAGCCGTCCCGGTCGTGATCAAGGACCAGCAGCTGCACCCGGTCCGGGGCAGCATCCAGCACATCGATCTGATGCAGGTGAAACTCGATGAGGCGATCCAGGCGGACGTCGTGATCGAGATCGAGGGTGCCGACGACGCCCCTGGCGTCAAGGCCAGCGGCGTGCTCGAGCACGTCACTCACGAAATCACCGTCGAAGCGCTGCCGACCGAGATTCCCGATCGGATCCTCGTCGACGTCTCCGCGATGGAGATCAACGACACGCTCCAGCTTTCCGCCGTGACCCCGCCCAGCGGCGTCACTTTCGTCGCCGACGATCTCGACGAGATCACGATCGTCAACCTCTCGCCGCCGCGTGTCGAAGAAGTCGTCGAGACCGAGGTCGAGGAGGAGACCGCTCTGGTCGGCGAGGACAGCGGCGACGGCGACTCCGAGGGCGATTCGGGCGACTCCGACGGGGAGTAGATAGTCCCCGTGGGCCTGTTCGGCCGCCGCGGCGATCGCGGTGAGCAGGGTGGCCGCATCCTCATCGTCGGGCTCGGCAACCCGGGCCAGGAGTACGCCGGCACCCGCCACAACGTCGGCTTCGAGGTGATCGCCGAGTTGGCCCGTCGCTGGGACCTACCGCGGGCCAAGGACAAGTTCCGCGGCCGCCTAGCCGAAGGCCGGATCCGCCCGGGCGGCCCCCGCGTCGCGGTCCTGCAGCCGCTCACCTTCATGAACGAATCGGGCACCTCGGCCGGGCCGGCACGCGGCTCGCTGAAGGTGCCACTCGACCGGGTCGTCGTCGTCCACGATGAGATCGACCTCCCGTTCGGTGAGATCCAGCCACGCCTCGGTGGCGGACTGGCTGGCCACAACGGGCTCAAGAGCCTGAAAAAGGGGTTCGCCAGCCCCGACTTCTGGCGCGTGCGGGTGGGGGTGGGGCGGCCCGACTCGACCGACCCCGAGGTCGTCTCCGCCTTCGTGCTCGGCAAGTTCCGCGAGCCGAAGGCCGAGGTCGAGGCGCTGGTCGCCGACGCCGCCGGAGAGACCGAGCGCTTGGTCGAACGGTTAGGTTCCGAGCATGAGTGATTCCGCGGCGGTGACCACGTACGAGGTCGACGAGCAGGGCGTGGCGCTGATTCGCCTCGACCGGCCGAAGTCCCGCAACGCGCTCGACACCCAGATGCTGAGCGAGTTGCTCGAGCACCTCGCCGTCGCTCGCGGCGACGAGGCCGTGCGCGTCCTCGTCTTCAGCTCCACCGATCACATGGGCCTCTCCGCCGGCGCCGACGTCCGCGAGCAGCTCGACGCCGAGGCCCATGTCGGCCGCATGGAGCTCTTCTCCGACCTCTACGACGCCGTCGTCGCCTTCCCGAAGCCGACGATCGCGGCCTGCCACGGCGACGTCGTCGGCGGCGGCGCCGAGATCGCGATCGCCTGCGACATGCGGGTCGGCGGCTCCAACCTGCGGATGCGCTTCCCCGGCGCGGCGCTGGGGATGCCGGTCGGCCCCGCCCGCCTGGTCACCCTCTGCGGCCTCGCCGCCGCCAAGTACCTGCTGCTCTCATCGCGCACGGTCGGCGCCGACGAGGCGCTGCGGATCGGCCTCGTCAACCGCGTCGCCCCCGCCACCGCCACCGAGGCCTCGGCCCTGGAGCTGGCGAGCGGCGTCGCCGCCCACCCGCCCGAGGCGGTCGCCCGCCTGAAGGCGATGCTGCACGAGTGGGACGACGTCGAGGGCCGCTCCGCCGTCGAGGGCCGCGGCCAGATCGAGCACGTGCGCGGCGCGGCCGAGTTGCCCTTCGGTTGAAATTCGTCCAATCGGGCCGAGACAGGCGGCTGGTGCTGTCACTAGGGTTGCCGCCATGCCTACCGCTCGCCTGCCCCGCGCCCTGCTCGCCGCCGCCTGCCTGCTTCTCGCCCTGCCGGCCTTCGCCTCGGCTGCCGTCTACGAAGTCGACACGGTGTTCGACACTCCCGCGGGCGCGGGAGCCGAATGTGGCGCTGGCGAAGAATGCTCGCTGCGGGTGGCGCTAGAAAAGTCGAATGCGACCGCCCTCGTCTCCGACACGATTCTCTTCGATCAGACCGTCTTCCAGGGCAGTTCGTCGGACACGATCCAGCCCGGCACGGTGCTGCCGAAAATCACCTCGCCGGTGGAAATCAACGCTGGCACCTGCCTCACCGCCGCCGGGGTCAACGGTCCCTGCGCCGGAGTCCAAGGCCCGAGCGGTGAATCGGTCTTCAACGTCGAAGCCGACGGCACGAAAATCTACGACCTCGCGATCGGCGGCGGCTCGTTCGGGATCGCCGTGCTCAACTCGACCGACGACTTCGTCCTACGGGGGAGCTGGATCGGGTTCAACCTCGAAGGTGGCTCGACGGCCAACGCCAACATCGGGGTCTTTATCGACCCGGGTTCCGACGGGGCGACGATCGGCGGCACCGAAGCCGTCCAGCGCAACGTGTTCGGCAACAACGGGGTCGGCCTCGACGTCGAGGGTGCCGACGAAACGACCATCCAGGGCAACTACTTCGGGGTGACTCCGAAAGGCGACGCAGCGGCGCCCAACTCCAAGGACATCGAGGTCACCGACTCCACCGCGAGCGGAGGTTTCGAAGTCGAAGACACCGTGATCGGCGCCGCGGTCGGCGTCGCAGCTGCCGAAACCGCCGCCTGCGACGGCGGCTGTAACGTGATCTCTGGGGCGCTTGGAACCGGGATCGACCTCAACGGCGAGGCCCTTCAGGGAGAGGCTCCCGCAAGCGGTCCGACCACCATTCATGGCAATTACGTCGGCCTCGATGCCGCCGGGACGGCAACGATCGCCAATACCCAGTTCGACGTTCTCACGGGGGGAGCGGACGACGTCCTCGTTGGCGGTTTGGAACCCGGCGCCGAAAACTTCATCGCCGGCGGCGGCTACGGCGTCTACGGCGAAAACGGTGACAACCTGGTCGTCATATCCAATCTGATTGGGGTCGGTCCGACGGGGGCCGCCACTACGCCGCCCAGCACTGCCGGAATCTTCGCTTTCGCGCTCAGCCTCAGCAGTCTGAATGCCGCTGCCTTCGTCGGCGGCAACACGGTGCGGATGGTCAGCGGAGTCGGCATCGAACACCGCTTCATCGGGGCCGAAATCGTCTTGAACGAAGTCGAAGGCGGCGATTCCGGGATCCTCACGAAAGGGGCTGGGAACGGAAGCCTGATCGAGGAAAACCTTGTCCAGGACAGCGAAAATGCGGGGATCGTCCTGCAGAACCCCGACAACGACGTCATCGGAAACGAAGTCATCGGAGCCGAAGAGGCGGGGATCGAAGTCGATCCGACCGTCGAAATCGACGTCAGCGGCAACGTGATCGGCGGCGATTCCGCTACCGATGAAAACGTGATCGTCGGCTCTGGCGACTCGGCGATCGAAATCTACGGGATCGAAGAAAGCCGCAACGAAGTCCGCCGCAACCGCGGCAGCGACAACGATCTGACCTTCATCCGCTTGCGCTCGGTCGGCCTGTCCGAGCCCGGGAACGGGGTGGAACCGCCGGCTATAACGACCGCCGGCAAGACCGAAACGAGCGGGACCGCGGAACCCGGCGCGGTGGTCCGCGTCTTCAGCAAGGCGAAAGCGGAAGCGGGCGAGATCGCCGGGTTCGTCGGCCAGGCGACCGCAAACGGGAGCGGCCAGTGGAAAGCGACCTACGTGGGCCTTCCCGAAGGCACCGTGGTGGTTGCCACCCAAACTCTCGCCGGCGGCACCTCGGAACTGAGCAAAACGGCGACTACTCCACCAGACCCGCCGGCGGCGCCGGTCTGCCCGGCAGCCGGCGCCCCGAACTGCGGCCCGCCGCCGGTTCCCGACACGACCAAGCCCAAGGTGACGATCAAGAAAGCGCCAAAGGCGAAATCGACGGCCACCACCGCCAAGTTCAAGTTCGTCTCCAACGAGGCCGGCTCGACCTTCAAATGCAAGCTCGACAAGAAGGCCTTCGCCAAGTGCAAGTCGCCGAAGACCTACAAGAAGCTGAAGCCCGGCAAGCACGCCTTCAAGGTCAAAGCGACCGACGCCGCCGGCGACGTCAGCGCCGTGGTCAAGCGTAAGTTCACGGTCATCGAATGAGGTCTCTCCGGCGCTTCGCCGCCTTGGCGCTGGTCGCCGCACTGACGTCGCTCGCCCTCACGGCCACTGCTTCGGCGGTCGAATACACGGTCGACAGCACCGTGAACGAACCGGACGACGAAATCGGCGTCGCCGGCTGCAAATCGGCGGCTGGCAAATGCACCTTCAGGGCAGCCGTCGAGGAGTCGAACAACTCGGTGGGAATTCGGGATGAAATCGTCTTCTCGCCGACCTTCTTCAAAGGGCGGCTCGCCGACACGATCGACATCAGCGGCGGTTTCACGACGATTGGCGACCCGGTGACGATCGACGGCGGTCAGTGTCAGACGGCGGCCGGTGTCCAAGGCCCCTGCGTCGAAGTCAAAGGGGCTCCCGGGCTGACGATCTCGGCCGCCGACGTGCTGGTCGAGCACCTGGCGATCGTGGGCGCCAACAAAGCGATCTTCGCGACCTCGGGTTCGGCCAGGGCCGAAGCGAAAGGCAACTGGCTTGGGCGCACGCTCGCCGGGGTGTCCGACGGCGTCGAATACGGGTTCTACGCGACCGGTCCCGAATCGAAAGTGGTCGGAAATACGATCGCGAACCCGTTTACCGGCGTGGTCACCCAGGGAGCGGGCGGCGACACTCTGATCGAAGGCAACACGATCGAGGTCTCGCGCAATGCGGCGATCACCCTGGAAAGCAACTCCAACAGCGTCTTCGGCAACCAGCTGAAAGGAGCGGCCTTCTCCATCCTGTTCGTCAAAGGCTCCGCCAGCGGCAACCAGATCGGCGGCGACACGGCCGCCTCGGAAAACGTCTTCGAGAACAGCACGTATAGCCCGATCTACGTGACCGCCCAGGGCGCCAACGAGATCGCGAGGAACCGGGGTACGGGTAACGGAGGGGTATTCATAGGCCTCGAATCGGGCTCGGCGAACGGCGGCGTTGGCACGCCGACGATCTCCAGTGCGCTTCAGTCCAGCGTCAGCGGGACGGCCACCCCTGGCGCCAAGGTCCGGGTCTTCGTGGGTAGCGAATACCTGACCGACCTCACTGGCTTTATCGGGGAAGCGGTGGCAGACGGCAGCGGCAACTGGAAGGTCGGTTCCGTGACGATTCCCATCGGCACCCTCGTGACCGCCACGCAAACTGTTGCCGGCGGCACCTCGGGACTGAGTGCGATCGTGACGAGCGCCGCCGACCCATCCCCGCCACCGGCCGCGGGCGGCGGTGGCGGCGGTTCCGGGGAAGGTGGCCCGACCGGCGACATCACCAAGCCCAAGCTGACGATCAAGAATGCCCCGAAGGCGAATTCGACGGCGACCACCGCCAAGTTCAAGTTCGTCTCCGACGAGGCCGGCTCCAGTTTCCAGTGCAAGCTCGACAAGAAGGCCTGGGCCAAGTGCAAGTCGCCGAAGACCTACAAGAAGCTGAAGCCCGGCAAGCACGCCTTCAAGGTCAAAGCGACCGACGCGGCCGGCAACGTCAGCACCGTCGTCACCCGCAAGTTCACCGTTCTCCCGGCCTGACTTTCCGGCCCAGCCGCGCGACTCTCCGTGAGGTCGCGGTTGACGCCGAATAGCGGGGTCAACAGCGACCTCACGGCGGGGGACGGGGTCTATCTAGACTCGGGCACGCTTTGTCCCTCCGCCCCCTTGTAGAGATCGCCGCCGAGAACGAGCGCGTACACGCGCTCTGCGGCCGCGTGCGCGACGCTGCCGGCGGCGGCGAGGCAATCGAGGCGCGGGCCTCGGCGATGCTGCGGCCGCTGTTGCTGGCGGCGCTGCTGGAGGACGACCGCGGGCTCGCCGGCCGGCCGGCGCTGCTGGTCAGCGCCGATGACCGCTCCGCCCGCGACCTCGCCGCCGACCTGCGCGCCTACCTGGCGCCGCGCCGGGTCCGCTTCTACCCCTCGCGCGGGACCGGCTATGCCTCCAGCATCACCCCGCCGCCGCACCTGGTCGGACTGCGGATCGACGCCCTCGACGCACTCTCCTCCGAAGCCGACGCGGTTGTCGTCGCCAGCGCCACGGCCCTCGCCGAGGCCGTCCCCGACGCCTCGCTGCGGCCGGCCGGGTTCGCGATCGCCAAGGGCGAGGAGCTCGACCTCGGCGCCGTCGCCGACGACCTCGTCGGGGCCGGCTACGAGCGCGTCGAGCAGGTCGAGGAGCGCGGCCAGTTCGCCGTCCGCGGCGGCATCCTCGACGTCTACCCGGCCACCGAGGAACGCGCCGTGCGAATTGAGCTGTTCGGCGACGAGGTCGACTCGATGCGCTGGTTCTCGACCTTTACCCAGCGCTCGTTGGGCGAGTCCGAGCGGGTCGAGCTGGCGCCCGCGGCCGAGCTCGACGCCGAGCACCGGGAGCTCGCCGAGCTGGCGGCGCTGGAGGCGGCGGAGGAGGGTGGGCGGCCCTCCAACCTGGCGGAGCTGTTGCCGCTCGATCGCTTCCGTGCCCCGCTCGATTTGATCCCGGCGCAGGCGGCGGTGCTGCTGGCCGCGGCCGAGGAGATCGAGCCGGCCCTGCGCGACCACTGGGAGGACGCGACCACGGCGATGCACGCCGACGACGCCCAGCACCTCTACGTCGACGTCGCCGAGCCGCTGGCGGCTCGAGCCGCGCTCTCGCTGACCGCGGCCGGCGAGGACGACGAGGACGCCTTCCGCGCCGCCCGCGCCGAGTCGCCCGCGCGCAGCCTCAAAGAGGCCGAGTCGGAGCTGGAGAAACAGGTTCGCTCCGGCTACCGCACCGTCGTCGCCTTCGACAGCCGCGGCGAGGCCGAGCGCGCGCGCTACGGCCTCGACCGCCTTGACGCGCGCCTGCTAGAAGGCGGCCGGCTCTCACCCGACCCCGGGCTGGCTTTCGCCGAGGCCCGTCTGCGCGAGGGCTTCATCAGTCCCGAGCTGAAACTGGCGATCTACCCCTACCGCCGCCTCGTCCACCGCCGCCGCGCCGAGGAGCCGGCCCCCGGAGGCGGCCGCGGCCGCCTCGCCTTCGGCGAACTGCGGGTCGGCGACTACGTCGTCCACGAGGACCACGGCGTCGCCCGCTTCGCCGGCTTCGAGACGCGCGAGATCGGCGGCGTCACCCGCGACTACCTCTACCTCGAATACAAAGGCGAGGACCGCGTCTTCGTCCCCACCGAACAGCTGGCGAAGCTGAGCCGCTACGTCGGTGCCGGCGGCGAACCGTCGCTCTCGGCGCTGGGCGGCAAACGCTGGCAGAACCTGAAGGCGCGGGCGCGCAAAGCGGCCGGGGCGCTGGCCGGCGAGCTGCTCAACCTCTACGCCGAGCGCCGCTCGCGTCGAGGCCACTCCTTCCAGCCCGACGGCGAGTGGCAGATCGAGATGGAGGCGAACTTCCCCTACCGCGAGACCGCCGACCAGCTGGAAGCGATCGAGTCGGTCAAGGGCGACATGGAATCGGAGCGGCCGATGGACCGGCTGGTCTGCGGCGACGTCGGCTTCGGCAAGACCGAGGTGGCGCTGCGGGCGGCGGTCAAGGCGGCCTCCGACGGCAAGCAGGTGATGATCCTGGTGCCGACGACGATCCTCGCCCAGCAGCACTTCGGCACCTTCCGCGAGCGCCTCGCCGACCTCCCCTTCCGGGTCGAGGGCGTCTCCCGCCTGCGCCCGCCGGCGGAGACCAAAGCCGTCCTGGCTGACTTCGAGGCGGGAAAGGTCGACGTCCTGATCGGCACCCACCGGCTGCTCTCGCGCGATGTCCGCGCCAAGGATCTGGGGCTGGTCGTGGTCGACGAGGAGCAGCGCTTCGGGGTCAAGCAGAAGGAGCTGCTGCGGCAGCTGAAGCTGAAGGTCGACGTGCTGGCGCTCTCGGCGACGCCGATCCCGCGCACCCTGCAGATGAGTCTGGCCGGCCTGCGCGACATCTCCGTGATCGAGACCCCGCCCGAGGGCCGGCGCCCGGTTCGCACCTACGTCGGCCCCTACGACGAGGACCTGGTCGCCAAGTCGATCTCACGCGAGCTCGAGCGCGGCGGCCAGGCCTTCTTCCTCCACAACCGGATCGACTCGCTGCCGGAGACGACCGAGCGGCTGCGGGCGCTGGTACCGGATGCCCGCTTTCTCGAAGCGCACGGGCAGATGGACGAGCACAAACTGGAGGAGACGATGCTCGCCTTCCTGCGCGGCGAAGCCGACTGCCTGGTGACGACCACGATCATCGAGTCGGGCCTCGACATCCCCACCGCAAACACCCTGATCGTCGAGCGCGCCGATCAGCTCGGACTCTCCCAGGCCTACCAGATCCGCGGCCGGGTTGGACGCTCTCGCGAGCGCGCCTTCGCCTACCTGCTGTACCCCTCGGCGGAGGCTCTAACCGAGGAGGCGGCGGCGCGGCTCTCGACCCTCGCCGACCACACCGAGCTCGGCTCCGGCTTCCGGATCGCGATGCGCGACCTCCACATCCGCGGTGCCGGCAACCTGCTCGGCGACGAGCAGTCCGGACACGTCGCCGCGGTCGGCTTCGAGCTCTACTGCCAGATGATCGACGAGGCGGTGGCCGAGGCGGGCGAGGCGCGCGGGGAGGGGGAGGAGGCAGCGGAGCCGGTTCGCCTCGACGTCCCCGTCGACGCCTATCTGCCCGCCTCCTTCGTCCCCTTCGAGGCGGCCAAGATCGACATCCACCGCCGCATTGTCGCCGCCCGCGAGCCGGGTCAGTTGCGGGCTGTTCGCGACGAGCTATCCGATCGCTTCGGGGAGCTCCCGCCGCAGGCCGAGAACCTGCTGAAGCTGCAGAGGGCGCGGATCGAGCTCGGCCTCGCCGGCGCCCGCAGCGTCGAGTTCCGCGGCGGCCGGCTCAGCGTCACCGGGGTCGAACTCGACTCCGAGCAGGCCGGGGTGCTGGCCGAGCAGGTGGAGGGTGCGCTCTACGAATGGCGTGAGCAGACCGCTGCCCTGCGCGTCGCCGGCGACCCCGATGAACGCCTGGCCGCGGTGCTGGCGCTGGCTGAAGGGCTGCGCGCGGCACAGCGTCCGGCCGAGGCGGCAGCGGCCTGAACCATCGTCAAGGAATCCTGCGCGAAGCAATTTGACTATGCTGCCGGCTTCGTGGGAGCGAAACCTGGGCAGACGGGCGGTAAGGCCGGGCGGCAGCGGCTGGCGCTGATTGTTTTCGGCGCGCTCTTCGTGCTGCTCTTCGTCGGCTTTGCGATCGCTCAGGGAATCGGACGCGAGAGCGTGCCCTCCGGTGACGTCGCCCTGGTCGAAGACGTGCCCGACGGGACCGTCAGCGAGGCCGAATACAAACGCGCCGTCCTCCAGCAGGTTTCCCAGCTCGGCCTCAAAGGCACGCCGAAAGAGGGCACGTCGAAATTCGAAGAAGTCCAGAGCGGCGCTCTTGGCGAACTCCTCGACTTCATCTGGATTCGCGGCGAGGCGGAAGAGCTGGATCTGACCGCGACGCCGAAAGAGATCGAAGAAGAACTCGACAAAATCAAAGAAACCAACTTCCCGACCGCGAAAGCGTTCAACGAATTCCTCGAGACCTCGAATTTCACCCAAGAGGACGTCGAGGTCCGGGTCAAGCTGCAGGTCCTGAGCACCAAGATCCAGGAGACGATCACGGCCAAGGCCGGGGAACCGAGCGCCTCCGAGATCAGCGACTTCTACGAGGCGGCGAAGGCGACCCAGTTCACGACCAAACCGACGCGCGACATTCGCATCGTCACCAACAAAGACAAAGCTGAAGTCGAAGCGGCCAAGACGGCTCTGGAAGCAGACGATTCCGCTGCCAGCTGGAAAAAAGTCGCGGCCAAATACTCGTCTGACCCGACGACGAAATCCAAAGGCGGGCTACAGCCCGGCTTGAACGAAGAACTCCTGGCCAGCGCCGGTGACCTGAAAAAAGCGGTCTTCGACAGCGCCACCGGCGAACTGGTTGGGCCGATCAAATTCCAGGGCAACTACACCCTGATCGAGGTCGTGAAACTGAACCCCGAAAAAGTGCAGACGCTGGCGGAAGTGAAATCACAGGTCGCCACCCAGCTGCAGCAGCAACAGCAGGAAGCCTTCTTCGAAGGGTTCGTCGCCCGGTACCAGAGCAAGTGGGAATCGCGCACGATCTGCGCCTCCGGCTTCACGATCGAACGCTGCTCCAACTACAAGGGCACGGGCCATCCGAGCACCGCTGACCCCGCCTGCTACGAAGCCGATCCGAAAGCCCCGGCGACTGAATGCCCGGCCCCGGTGATCCAGCCCAAACCCGCCACGCCGGGCAGCGTCACCGTTCTCGTCCCGAAAGGCATTCAGCTGATCCAGCGACCCCGCTCTTACTGCGAAGTGGAGCCGGACAAAAAAGGCAAACTCCCGGACGGTTGCACCAGCGCCGAGAGCGAAGCGCTGCCCGAAGGCGTCGCCCCGAGCGAATAGCTCGAATCGTTGCCGTCCCGGCTGTGAATAGGATGGCGCACCCGTGAGCGCCATCGCTTCAATCCACGCGCGCCAGATCCTCGATTCGCGCGGCAACCCGACGGTCGAGGTCGAAGTGGCCCTGGAGTCGGGTGCCCGCGGCCTTGCCGCGGTCCCCTCCGGTGCCTCGACCGGCGAGTTCGAGGCGGTCGAGCTGCGCGACGGCGGCGACGCCTGGGCCGGCAAGGGCGTCAGCCGCGCGGTCGCCAACGTCAACGGAGAGATCGCCAAGGCGTTGGTCGGCGCTCGCGCGGTCGAGCAGGGCGCGCTCGACCAGACGATGATCGAGCTCGACGGCACGCACAACAAGGGCCGGCTCGGTGCCAACGCTCTGCTCGGCGTCTCGCTGGCAGCCGCCAAGGCCGCGGCGATGGACGCGGCGCAGCCGCTCTACCTCTACCTCGCCGAGCTCTACGGCGGCGGCGAGCCGACGCTGCTGCCGGTGCCGATGATGAACGTGCTCAACGGCGGTGCCCACGCCGACAACTCGGTCGACTTCCAGGAGTTCATGATCGTCCCCGCCGGCACCGACAGCTTCTCGGAGTGCCTGCGGGTCGGGGCCGAGGTCTTCCACGCGCTGAAGAAGTCGCTCTCCTCGCAGGGCCACTCGACGGCCGGGGGCGACGAGGGAGGCTTTGCGCCCAACCTGGAGTCCAACGAGGCGGCCCTCACGGCCGTCCTCGCCGGCATCGAGGCAGCCGGCTACGAGCCCGGCAAAGACGTCTTCATCGCCCTCGACCCGGCGACCAGCGAGATCTTCGAGGGCGGCGCCTACGTGCTCGAGCACGAGGGTCGCAGCCTCTCCCCGGAGGAGATGGCGGCTTACTGGGAGGACGCCTGCGCGCGTTTTCCGATCGTCTCGATCGAGGACGGCATGGATGAGGAGGATTGGGACGGCTGGAAGCTGCTGACCGAGCGCCTCGGCGACCGTGTGCAGCTGGTCGGCGACGACCTCTTCGTGACCAACCCCGAGCGCCTCGGCCGCGGCATCGAGCTTGGCGTCGGCAACTCGATCCTGGTCAAGGTCAACCAGATCGGCACCCTGACCGAGACCCTGGCGGCAATCCGGATGGCCCGCGAGGCGGGCTACACGGCGGTGATCTCGCACCGCTCGGGAGAGACCGAGGACACGACGATCGCCGACCTCGCCGTCGCCACCGGCGCCGGCCAGATCAAGACCGGCGCCCCTTCGCGCTCCGATCGCGTCGCCAAGTACAACCGCCTGCTGCGGATCGAGGAAGAGCTGGGCGACCGAGCCCGGTTCCCGGGCTTGCAGGCGTTTGTTCAGCGTCGCTCATAAATGAAGGAATGCGCAGCCCGGCCGCAAAGGACCGGGCATGGCAGCACGCGCACAAAGCCGCCGCGCCACCACCCGTCGCCGCCCGGCAGCTCGCAAACGCCCCGCGGCTCGCAGCGGCGCCAGTCGGATCAAGTGGGACCGGGTCGGCCGGATCGCGCTGACGCTGGTCCTCTTCGCCGTCCTCTACTCGTATCTGAACCCGGCGATCGACTTCGTCAAGACCTACACGGCGACGACCGCGGCGAAAGCGCAGCTGCACGAACTGCAGAAGGAAAACCGCCAGCTCCACAACCGGGTGCAGTCCTCCGAGGACCCGATCGTGATCGAGCGCCGCGCTCGCAGCTACGGCCTCGTCGCCGAAGGCGAGACGCCGGTCGTGATCCGCGGCCTCGACCGCTGATCCAGCCCCCGGGGCCCGCCGATGCTTGACCTCGGCCCCTACCTCCTCGGCGTCCTCAAAGTAGCCGTAGTCGCCGGATCCCTCGGCTTCGCGGCGTATCGAGCCAGGCAGCGCTTCATGCCCTCCTGGACCGGCTCTCCAGCCCGCCTGGTCGAGATCGTGATCGCGATCGCGCTCCTAACCTGGATCTCAGAGCTCCTAGGAACCCTGACCATCTTCTACGGGGGAACCGTCGTCGCGACCTCTCTCGTCTTGGCGGCCTTGTCCCTTCTGCTGACGAATCGCACTCCCGCCCAATCGTCCGGGGCATCCGCTCCTCCGGTGGGTGGCCCGGGTGGGGAGGCCGAGAACGGAGCCACGCCCCGCCCGCAGGCCTCCCCACCCGGGTCAGGACCCACCGGCCGGAGCGCCATGTCCCTGATCGCTTTGGCAGTTGTTGCCCTGGTCGTCTTCCACTGGGCCATCACCACCAAGCACGCCCTCGACCGCGGCATCTTCAACTTCGACTCCCTCTGGTACCACATGCCTTTCTCGGCGGACATGGTCCAGAGCCACTCCCTGACCGGGATGTGGCACCTCGAGACGGTCTTCACGAACTGGTTCTACCCGCAGAACTCCGAGCTCCTGCACGCGGTCGGCATCGCCCTCACCGAACGGGACACGCTGACGCTCTTCCTCAACTTCGGCTGGCTCGGCGTCGCCTTTCTCGCCGCCTGGTGCGTCGGCCGGCCGTACGGCCGCGGCCAGCTCGGCGTCGTCGCCGTCGCGATCCTGCTCGAGTGCCACACCCTGGTCGTCCGCGAGCCCGGTGCCGCCAAGAACGACCTGATGGCCGCCGCCCTGCTCCTCGCCGCGATCGCGATCCTGGTCGAGCTCTGGAGCCGACGTTCGCGCCTGGATCCGGGCTGGGCGTTGGCGGCGGCAGGACTCGCGGTCGGACTTGCGGCGGGGACGAAGGTGACGGTGCTGGCGATGGCGGCAGCGCTCTCCGTCGTGGTGCTCGTCCTGGCGCCGGCCGGGCGGCGCTGGGCGGCGGCGGGCTGGTGGTTCTTGCCGGCCCTGCTCGGTGGCGGCTTCTGGTACCTGCGCAACCTCGTCGTCGCCGGCAGTCCACTGCCGGCGGTGGAGAGCATCGGGCCGATCTCACTGCCGCACCCCGAGCGCCTGCAGATCGGCCGGCCGGACTTCAACATCGTCCACTACGCGACCGACACCGGCATCTGGAGCGAATACTTCACCCCCGGCCTGCACGACGCCTTCGGGGTCCTCTGGCCACTGGTCATCGGCGGCGCGGCGCTCGCCGCCATTTGGGCGCTGTGCGGCGGCCGCGACCGCATCGTCCGCGGGATCGGCGCCGTCGCCCTGTTCGGGATGGTTGCCTATCTATTCACCCCGCTCAGCGCCGCCGGCGCCGAGGGCGAACCTGTGGGCTTCGCGATCAACGTCCGCTTCGTCGTTCCGGCGCTGCTGGTCGGTCTCGCCCTGCTGCCGCTGCCGCGCGCGCTCGACCGGCCGCGGCGCCAGTGGGGCCTGATGGCCGCCCTGGTGGTCGTCCTGCTGCTCACGGACCGCCCCGACGAGGCCCTCAGGGACCCCTCACGGCCATTTGCGCTGCTTTTGGTGGTTCTGGGCGTCGCAATACCCGCGGCGCTTCTCTTCGCGCGGCAGCGCGGCAGCGCCCGCGGCCTCGTGATCGGCGCCTGCACGGCCTTTGTCCTGGTCGTGGTTGCGATCGGCTACCCGGTCCAACGCCACTACCTCGACTCCCGCTTCGCCAACGACGGCCCCGAGCAGGAGTGGATCCCCGGCATGGACCTCGACTCCGCCTACCGCTGGGCGCGTGGGGTGGAGGACTCGCGGATCGGCCTTGCCGGCACCAGCGCCGGTTTCGCCGCCTACGGCTTCTACGGCACCGACATCTCCAACCAGGTCCGCTACCTCGGTGCTCGCGGCCCGCACGCCGCCTTCAACGCGATTCCCGACTGCGCCGGCTTCCGCGCCGCCGTCAACGCCGCCGACCTCGACTATCTCGTCACCTCGCCCTTCCTCAACTTCATCCACCCGGATCAGCCGGTGCCCTCGCCGGAGGTGCGCTGGCTGCGCGGGGAAAGCGGAGACGCGGTCTCGCGGGTTCTGCGCAGCGGCGACGTCACCGTCTGGAAAGTCAACGGCAAGCTCGACCCCGCTGGTTGCAATGCCCTCAACGCGCCGCTGCGCGAAATCCCGGACACGCCCGGCTCCTAAGCGGGCTGCCGCTGCCGGAGAACGGCCCTGGGTAGTCTCGGCCGCATGGGCTATCCGCTCGCGAACGCGCTCTTCCAGTGGGAGGACGGCTACCGCCACCTGCAGGCGATCGCCGACCCGCGCGAGCGGCGCCTGGCCGACCGCCTGATCGGGGCGATCCGCGACGAGCTGCGGCGGCGGATCGGGGTCAGCTTCAGCGCCGCCGAGCTGGCCGACCTCTACGGCGCCGGCACCGACTGGTGCCTGCAGGTGGCGATCGACGTCGCCCCGGCGGCCGAGGGCGATGCCCAGGTACTCGCCGACGCGGCCTTCTGGCTGTACCTACGAGGCGCCGCGGACTTCGCTGGCGGACGCCAGCTGCCGGTCTAGCTACTCGTCGGAGTCGGAGTCCGAATCGGACTCCTCGCCGCCCGCGGGTGCGGAGCCGGCGCGGCGAATCACGATCTGGTCGGCCTCGATGCGGACGGTGACGTCCTTCTTGCCGGCCCAGTGCTCGGTGTAGACGGGGTTGTCCTTGATCGAGGCGTCGAGCCAGAGCCCGTAGCCGTCGGTTTCGCCGTGATCGAAGGTCGCCTCGAGCTCTTTGCGACGGCCGCGGCCGCCGCGGCGTCCACGACGACGGCGCCGTTTCGGGCGCCCCTCGCCGGAGCCGGACTCGGAGTCCTCGTCGTCGTCCTCCTCGTCCTCGTCGCCGCTGTCGCCCTCGCTCTCGCGCTTGGCGCGCTCCGCCTCTTCGGCTGACTCCTGCTCGGCCGTGGCCGCCTCGATCTCCGCTTCGATCTCGTCGCGGAGATCGATTTCGCTGGAGCCGGCGTTCTCGTCATCGGCGGAGAGGTCGTACTGCTTGCGGAACTCGCGCAGCTCGCTGGCGCTGATCTCCAGCTGGTGGGCGATCCACGCGTCGGTGCGGCCCTGGTGGACCCAGGCGCGAATCTGATTGAGCTGCGGCTTTAGTGAGCGTCGAGGCATCGGCGCGGGACTCTATTCAAGGTCGGCATCGGGACGCGGCGAGCTATAGCTCGCTAGGCCATCAGGAAGGCGAGCGCCTCGAACATCGCCACCACGACCACGACCACGGTCACGGTCAGGCAGACGGCGAGAACGCTGAAGCGGACCTTCCCGTCCTGCTCGGTGCGGTTGATGCGGCGCGCCCGCGAGCGGTTCGCGGCACGGCGGCGCAGCTGCTCACGGCGGCGGCGCTCGAGTGAGGTCTCCTGCTCGAAGGCGGTCTCGAACTGGGAGATGCTTTGACGCATTCGCATAAGGGGGTGGCCAAAACGGGCCGCGGGCACCGTAGCAAAGGAAATTGCAGAACTCACGCTTCGCTCATGATTCGCAGGCACTCCAGAGGCCCTGCCCCTGTCGCGCAGCCGCTATCTCAAGCCGTTTGAAGCGCTCCGCGAAGCGGTCGTTCGGGACGAACGTGAGCGTTCGCGCGAACCCCCTGCGGAGCAGTTCGGCGTTGACGAAGCGGTGGTCGAGGTAGACGTAGGCGAGCAGGCGGTCATAGATGTCCCGGCGCTCGACCCCGAACACGAGCCGCACCTGGCGCCCCTCGACCAGGCGGTGGTTGAAGCTCGAGGCCTGCGGGCCGAAGCACTCGACCGGGTTTTCGGGCTTGACCGTCTCCGGCGTGTCGACGCCGATGTAGCGGACGTCCTCGGCGACGCCGTCGAGCTCGACTTCGATCGTGTCGCCGTCGACGACCCGATCGACGACGACTCGAGCGCTGGCCGGCCCGGCCGCATCCGCCCCCCCGAGCCCCTCCCAGGGCCGCAGCAGCAGCGCCGCGACCAGCACGACCAGCACGGCGCTGCCCAGCCAACTCAGCCTCATGGCTTCCTAAGGCCTAAGGGACAGGTTTTTATCGGGCAAGGCGCCGAAAACCTGCGCCGGTTTGCAGGCGCCTACGGCGTGCGCCGCACGTTGGAGAGGAGGGTCTCCTTGATCTGGTCGACGATAGCCAGCGCCTCGCTCCACTCGCGCTGCCAGACGTTGCGGCCGAAGATGACGCCGGAGCCGCCGGCCTGCATGATCTCGCGGGTGTGGCCGAGGACGGTCTCGTCGTCGACCTTGGAGCCGCCGGAGAGGACGACCAAGGCGCGCCCGGCCGACTCGACGCACTGGCGGATCGCCTCCACCTGATCGACTTCCATCTCGTTGTAGGGCGGCTGCGCGTCCTTGTCCTTCTTCGAGTCGATCTTCGGCATGTTGAGCTTGACCACGTCGGCGCCCATCTCCATCGCCAGGCGCGCGGCGTAGTCGATCGCGTAGAAGGAGTTGGGGCCGCCCTTGGCGTCGACCGCTTCGCCGCGCGGGTAGGACCAGACCACCAGCGGCATCCCGAAGCGATCGCAGTCCTGGCGCACCTGGCGCAGCTGGGCGAGGTCCTCGTCCTGGCGCGGGGAGCCGACGTAGAGCGTGTAGCCGATCGCGTCGGCGCCGAGCCGGACGCCGTCCTCGACGCTGGCGTTGCAGGAAGAGAAGGCCTTGGAGCCGGAGGGGATGTCGGTCTTGCCGTTGACCTTGAGGATCAGCGGCACGCGGCCGGCGTAGTCGGGGTAGTACTTCTCGGCCATCCCGATCTGGCAGGCGAGGGCCGAGTAGCCGGCCTCGGCGGCGAGCCGGAACTGGTAGTCGGGGTCCTTGGAGGCGGGGTTGGGGAAGAAGTCGCGCGGGCCGTGCTCGATGCCCTGGTCGATCGGCAGCAGCATCAGCGTCCCGTTGCCCGGACCGAACTCGAACAGCAGGCGGTGCAGGCGGGCCCGTTTGCCAGGGGGCAGCGTTGCCAGCAACGATTTCTGCTCGGTCAGACTCTTCAGCTCCACGTCAATTCCTCCTCGAAGATTGGGGTCCAGGCAGTATGCCATCGCAAACGCGAGCAGACCCCTACACACGAGGGGTATTCTCGGTGAACCATGAGTGAGACCGAGCTCAGCGTCATCTGTAAGAACTGCGGCTCGGAGGTCAGTCCTTACGTCACCGAGTGCCCCTACTGCGGGGCGCGGTTGCGCAAGCGGGCCCCGAAGCTGGAGCGTCGGGACGGTGCGCTGGAGGCGCAGCGACCCCGTCGCCGACGACGGCTGCCCCCGCGCCCGGAGATCCTCGCCGCCGACCGCCCCTACGCGACCCTGGTCGCGATTCTCGGCCCGGCGGTGATGCTGCTGATCCAGAAGGCAACGGGGTACCAGGTGGTCAGTTTCGGCGGCCTCGGCGTCCCCTTCGCGGAAGAGTGGTGGCGCTACCTGAGCGCCCCCTTCGCCTACATAGACGTCGGCTACCTGTTCGTCGTCGCCCTGGCCCTGGTGATCTTCTCGACCGGGGTCGAGCGCCGCCTCGGCACGATGCCGACCGCGGTCCTGATCGTCGCCTGCGGTTCTCTGGGAATGCTGGCGGCGGTCGGCGTCGCCAACTCCCAGGACGAATTCACCTATATCGCGGGTGGCAACGGGATCGGGTTGGGCATGCTCGCCGCCTGGTTCGTGCTGCGCCGGTCCGAGGCCCGCGGCGCGATCGACCAGGAGTACGACTGGATCGGGGTCGCGGTCTGCGCCGCCGTCCTCCTGCTGCTGCCGCTGTTCAGCGGCGCCGACGTCGTCGCCGGGATCGCCGGTGGCGTGGTCGGCGCGCTCGCCGGGCTGCTCGCGGCCGCGGTGCGGCCCAAGCATCCCTAGGCACTAGGCTGGGCCGGTGCCGGACGAGAGCGAGTTCGAGGCCGCGATCGAGCGGCTGCTGGACCCAGAGCGCTTCTCCGAGGCCGAGCGGATCGTCGCCAAAGCGGCGCCGCAACTGCAGAGGGTTCTCGCCGCCGCGCTCGCCGAGGGCGGCTGGTTCGGCGAGCCGCACGAGGCCGAGACCCTGCGCGCGGCCACCGTGCCCGATCCCGACGAGCGGATCACCGCCGTGCGAGCGCTGCTCGCCGAGGAGGCGCGGATGGGAATGATGGTTGGCGTCGCCGTCGGCTGGGCACTGAAGGAAGAGATGAGCGAACCGAGCGAGCAACACGATCCGAAGGGAGAGCGCTGAGATGGAGATCAAGTTCCACGGGCAGTCCTGCTTCGAGCTGAGCGAGGGGGAGGCGACCGTCCTCACCGACCCCTTCCTGAAGCCGAACAACCCCGCCGCCGTGCACGCGGGCGAGGAAGTAGAGCCGACCCACATCGCGCTCAGCCACGGGCACGCCGACCACATGGCCGACGCGGTACCGATTGCGAAGCGGACCGGCGCCCACTGCGTGGCGATCGTCGAGCTCGCCGAATGGCTCAAGGGTCAGGGGATCGAGAACCTCAGCGACCCCAACCTCGGCGGCAGGGTCGAGTTCGACTGGGGCTACATCGGCCTCGTCCCGGCCTGGCACACGAACACGCTGCCCGGTTCCGAAGACGCGCCCTTCAGCTCCGAGCACGGGATCGTGATCGGTCCCGCGGCCGGGCTCGTGATCAGGATCGGCGAGACGACCGTCTACCACGCCGGCGACACCTGCCTGTTCAGCGACCTGCAGCTGGTCCCACGCCTCCACGGCGAGATCGACGTCCTGATGCTGCCGATCGGCGGCCACTACACGATGGATCGACAGGCCGCCGTGATCGCGGCCGACTTCGTCGGCGCCAAGACGGTGATCCCGATGCACTACGACACCTTCCCGCCGATCGAGACCGACGCCGAGGCGTTCAAGGCCGACGTCGAGGCGCAGACCTCCTCACAGGTGGTCGTGCTGGGGCCGGGGGAGACGCACTCCCTCTAGCAGGGCCCTCCTAGGGCAGGACGACCGGCGCCGTTATTTCGGCGTCGATTCCCGGCTCCGCGGTGCCCGAGCTGGGCGGCGTCGATTCGGCCGGCGGCGGGCTGCTGGGCGGAGGCGGAGCGGGCGTCGTCTCTGGAGGAGCGATCGGGGCCGGAGGCGGGGGCGCGGCGACGCTCGTCACCACCACGGTGCCGGTGGCACCGTGGGCACCCGGGGCTTCTTTCGACGCCTCGGCCGCGGCGATTCCCTCGGTCTCGGATTCAGTGGTCGTCGTCGACTGCCCGGCCTCTTCCTCGGCGACCGTGGTCGCGGGGGCTCCTTCTTCGGCGGGGACCTCGACCGCGGGCGTTTCCTCGGTCGCGGCAGCTTCGGGCGGGTGCAGCTCAGGGGTGGCGGCGGGGATCGCGCTGGCCTCGACGACCGGCGCCTCGTGGCCGGCTTCGATCGCCGGCTCGACGGTCGCCATCGGAGCCGCGTAGTCGACCGAGCTGACCTTCGCGGCGACGCCGCTGTTAGATCCGCCCGGGGTGCCGAGGTTCTGCTTCACCTCGACCGCGGCGCCGGCGGTGAGGACCGCGGCGGTGACCACGCCGGCGACCGCCTTGGTGCCGATCGCGCCACCGATGGCGCTCAGGCCGCCGGCCGCGCCGCCGCCGCTGAGCATCGCGCCGACACCGCCAACCGCGCCGGCCCCGGCCGCGCCCGCACCCGCGGCGCCGGCTCCGGCGCCCGCGGCGGTCGCTCCGGCACCGGCACCGCCGGCACCGGCACCGCTGAGCCCGAGCTTGGCGGCGATGAAGCCCTTGAGGGCGATCAACGGGCCGACCGGGAACAGCGCCGCCAGCATCTTCTCGTTGGAGCGGACCTTGGAGCGGAAGTCGGCGCACTCGTCGCACTCGCGGATGTGGCGGCGGACCGGGGCGGAGACCTTGCGCAGCCCCTCGGCCGCTTCGGAGAGCTCGACGTGGACCTCGTTGCAGGTCAGCAGACGGGCCTGGCTGGCCTCGGCCAGCGAGATCCGTGCCCGCACCAACAGCGACTTGACCGACGGAACGGTCGTCTCCATCGCGGTTGCGATCTCCTCGTAGGAGAGGGCGTCCATCTCACGCAGCAGCAGCGCCGAGCGCTGGGTCTCGGGAAGTTTGTTGACGTCGCCGAGGATCTGGCGGAACTCCTCGCGGTTGTGGACGCGCTCGGCCGTCGAGGACGCCTCGACGGCGGGCACCATGTCCATCGATTCCTGGGCGTCGGCGGTCGGTTTGCGCAGGTGGTTGAGGCAGCGGTTGCGAGCGATCCGGTACAGCCAGGGGCGGAGGTTGATCTCCCGCTCGTCGCGCAGCATCGCTTTGTAGGCGTTGACGAAGACCTCCTGCAGGACGTCTTCGGCGTCCTGGGTGGAGCCGAGCATCTGCCGGCTGAAGCCGAGCAGGCGACCCTGGTAGCGATCGACGATCGCCTCGAAGGCGCCGGCGTCGCCGGCGCGGACCATCGCGATCAGCTTCTCGTCACCCTGCAGTTTGAGCAGGGGAGACCGGCGGGCTAGAAGTCCGCGGCGACTGGCGTGCGTTAGTGCTGATGCCTCCAAGCTCTCCTCCAGGGAAGGCGTTGTTTTACTCAAGGACACGGTAACAGCGCTTTAGTTGCGCCCTTGCAACATTTACGGGGTCTTTATGGCGTTGCAGCGCGACTTTCGCGCCCTTTGCAGGCGGGATACGATCGCCGGGCCCGGGTGGCGAAACTGGTCATACGCGGCGCCCTTAAAAGGCGCTGTCTCATTGGAGACGTGCGGGTTCGAGTCCCGCCCCGGGCATTCTGGCTTGCCCAGAGAAGCCGATACGGCGTCCTCGGTCGCCTGAATAGCGCTGCTATTCAGGCTTCCTGCGTCTTTGTCTCGGCTTCTCTGGGCGGCGCCAGATAGGCTCGTTCTTATGGAGGAGCACGGGGGGCGGATCGTCGCCAAGGTCTTGAAGTCGCGCGGGGTGGACACCCTGTTCACGCTCTCGGGCGGCCACCTCTTCTCCATATATGACGGCTGCAAGGAGGAGGGGATCCGGATCCTCGACGTCCGCCATGAGCAGACCGCCGCCTTCGCCGCGGAGGGGATGGCGAAGGCGACGCGGACGCCGGGCGTGGCGGCGCTGACCGCCGGCCCCGGGGTGACCAACGGGCTCAGCGCGATCGCCGGCGCCCAGGCCAACAACTCGCCGATCTGCGTGCTCGGCGGCCGCGCCCCGGAGCTGCGTTGGGGGTCGGGCTCGCTGCAGGAGATCGACCACCTTCCCTTCGTCACATCGCTGGTCAAGTCGGCGGCGACGGTCAAGGAGCCCGGCGAGATCGCGGCGATGACCGCGGCGGCGCTGGACCTGGCGTCCGCGGCGCCGAGCGGACCGACCTTCCTCGACTATCCGCTCGACGTCGTCTTCACCGAGGCCGAGGTCGACATCCCGTCCGCGCCAGCCGCCGCGGAGGCGCAGCCGGCGGCTGGGGTGGAGGAGGCCGCGGCGCTGCTGGCCGGCGCCGCGCGCCCGGTGGTGATGGCCGGCAGCGGCCTCTACTGGGGCCACGGAGAGATCGAGCTGCTGGCCCTGGCCGAGGCGCTCGGGATCCCGGTCTTCCTCAACGGGCTCGGCCGCGGCTGCGTCCCGGCCGACCATGAGCTGGCCTTCAGCCGCGCCCGCGGCACGGCGCTTGGTGACGCCGACGTGGCGCTGGTCGTCGGCGTGCCGATGGACTTCCGGCTCGGCTTCGGCAACAGCTTCGGCGGCGAGACGCAGATCCTCCGCCTCGACGTCGCCCGGAACGAGCTGACCAAGAACCGCGCCCCGGCGATCGACATGGTCGGCGACGTGCGGGCCAGCCTGGCGGCGATCCGCGTGGGCGTCGGCGAGGACCGCGCCCGCACCCGGCCGTGGCTCGAGCAGCTGCGCAACGTCGAGAACGAGAAGCGGGCCGCCGAGCGCGAGCAGCTCGATGACCCGCGCTCGCCGCTGCACCCGGTGCGCGTCTACCGCGAGCTCGGCGAGGTGCTCGACCGCAACGCGATCGTGATCGGCGACGGCGGCGATTTCGTCTCCTACGCCGGTCGCTACATCGACACCTACCAGCCGGGCTGCTGGATGGACCCGGGCCCGTTTGGCTGCCTCGGCGCCGGCCCCGGCCAGGCGATCGGCGCCAAGGTCGCCCACCCCGATCGTCAGGTCTGCCTGCTGCTCGGCGACGGCGCCTTCGGCTTTGCCGGGATGGAGTTCGACACGATGGCGCGCCACGGACTCGGCGTCGTCGGGGTCATGGGCAACAACGGGATCTGGGCGCTCGAGCACCACCCGATGAAGTTCCTCTACGGCTACTCGGTCGCGGCCGAACTGCAGCCGGAAACGCGCTACGACGAGCTGGTCGAATCGCTCGGCTGCGACGGCGTCCTCGTGCGCCATCCCGACGAGCTGCGGCCGGCGCTGGAGAAGGCGTTCGAGTCGGGCCGGCCGACGCTGGTCAACGTCCTCACCGACCCCGAGGTCGTCTACCCGCGCAAATCGAATCTCGCCTGAGCACCGTCGCGGTTACTGAAGTCACTTCAGTTAGTCATTTTCGTGTGCCGATTGTTCGTCCCGGCGGATCGCACCCCTCAAACGAGAATCGGCCGTCATTGCTGACGGCCGATTCAAGCTGGCCCCTCAGGACGGGCAGGGGTACGTCTTCAGGGACCATTATTTGATGGGCTCAGACGGCGGGAGGCGCCATGATGCGGCAATCGCCTAAGCCCTGTAACCAGGTTCTGAGCGAGGAATAACCCCCACTTGTCCCCGGTCGAAGCGATTATGCGCCCGGCTATCCGATGCGTCTAGTCGCCGCGGATGACGATACCCGATTTCAGGTAGCAAACAGCTACCTAATTCTTGTGGTTCGGGCTTCCGAGTAGCCCATTTGGCCTACTCGCCCGGCCTCTGCCTTCCGCCTGGTACCGGGAAGTTCTCCGACCATACGGGATCGTTCCCTACTTCGCTTCAGTTGCCGCGATCGCGGTGCCGTAGAGGATGTCGTGCTCGGAGACGGTGATCTGCTCGAGCCCGAAGGCCCGCATCGCCTCGACCAGGATGACGACGCCGGCGACGATCGTCGGCGCCCGCTCGGGATGCAGCCCGGGGATCTCGACCCGCTCGGCGAGCGGCGCGGAGGCCAGGCGCGAGAGCATCCGCTGGATCGAGCGCAGCTCGAGGACGTGGCCGTGGACCCGCTCGGGGTCGTAGGGGACTAGCTCCAACTCGACCGCGGCAAGCGAGGTCGGGGTGCCGGCGACCGCGATCCCCTCCTCGGCGCCGACGCCCTTCTCGACGGCCGCCTCGATCAAGCCGCGCACGTCGGCGGCGAGCCCTTCCAGCTCGATCGCGGTCGGCGGGTCGGAGCCGATATGCCGCTCGCTGTGGCGGACCACGCCGGCCTGCAGGGAGGTGTGGAAGTCGATCCGGTTGCCGTGGCCGACGATCAGCTCGGTCGAGCCGCCGCCGATGTCGATCACCAGCGTCGGCCGGGTCGGCGTGTGCTCGGAGCTGGCGCCGAGGTAGGTCAGCCGCGCCTCCTCCTCGCCGTCGAGGACGCGGGCCGAGAGCGCGAAGCGCTCGCGCAGCTCGGCGACGAAGGCAGAGCCGTTCTCGGCGTCGCGGACGGCGCTGGTCGCGATCGCGTCGACCGTCCCGATCCCGAGCTCCCCGATCGTCGCGACGTACTCGCCGACGGCGGCGCAGGCATCCTCGATCGCCTCGGCCGAGAGCCGGCCGGAGAGGTCGACGCCGCGGCCCAGCCGCGTCACCGTGCTGCGCCGCTCCACCGGCGAGACCCGCCCATCTGCGACATCGGCGACCAGCAGCCGCGCCGAGTTGGTGCCGATGTCGATCACCGCGACCCGCTTAGGTCCCTGCTCCATCGCGCCACTCTAGAGCGGCAAGAAACCGCGAAGTCCGCTGCGCAAAACGCGCAGCGGGCGCCTATTCGCCGCCCAGCTCCATCAGGTTCTCGAGGAAGCTCTTCTTCTTCGACTTGCGCGGCTTGCCGCTCTCCTTCTCCTGCGAGCGCTCCTCGTACTCCCGCTCATAGTGAGAGCCCTCGGCTTCGATCAGCCGCTCCAGCTCTCCCCGGTCCAAGAAGACCCCCTTGCAGCCGGTGCACTGGTCGACGGTGATGCCGTTGCGCTCGTAGCTGCGCATCTCGCTTTCGCACTTGGGGCAGGTCACGTCTGCGCGGAGGATAACCAGCCGCCCCCGTCGGCACGCCGGCTTGCCGACCGGACCGAGCCCTGCTCCGCCTCAGCAGCGTTGCTACCATCGACGCACGCCGCGGGGTGGAGCAGCCAGGTAGCTCGTCGGGCTCATAACCCGAAGGTCGCAGGTTCGAATCCTGCCCCCGCTATAGGACGGAAACCCGCTTATCAAGCGGGTTTTCGCGTTTTTGGGAGACCTCAAAATCGGCCAAAAAACGCCCTGGGGCAACACGAGGTCTGAGAGAGGTCGATTCCAGCCCTTGCGCAGGGCTTCTGGTCCACCTACGTTCGCCCGCGAGAAACGCGAATAAACGGCCCCGGCGGCGCTAGAACGCCCCGGGCCCGGCACCGAAGAACCAACCTTCGATGCGGGAGAGACGGTACCCGTCTCAGCTTCGATTGACGCCGCCCCAGGCGGCGGTTCTAGGTGCCGCAAATGACGGGCGGAAACGGAGGTGCCAATCCAGGACGCGGCAGGGTGCGGCTGCTCGTCACCCTCGACCTGCCCGAGATGGTGCGCCGCCGGCCGAGGCGTGGCAGCAGGAGGCGCTGACCGACCCCGCGCTGCGTCACAACACAGCTACTCAGTACCCTGACTTGTGTTGCAGGGGAAGATGGAAATGGGGACTAGAAGTCGGCGTCTGCTCGTCTGGGGCCTGCTGCTCGGGCTCATCCTGCCCGCAACAGCCTCAGCGGCGACCTGGCAGCCGGCGCAGCTTTCCGGCCTGGCCGCGAAAAGCTACATCCTCAACGTCTCCTGCCCGTCGAGCTCGCTGTGTGTGGCCAGCGGGACCAACAACATGATCGCCTCCTCGACCGATCCGACCGGCGGCTCGGCCGCGTGGGACCCCGTCTTCGTCGGCGAAGGGCCCTGGCCGAACTCGAACACCTGGCCGAACCAGGAGATCTCCGGGCTGCAGATCCAGTCGATCTCCTGCCCCTCGACCCACCTCTGCGTGGCGGTGATGAACAAGGGCTTCGTCTACAGCACCACCAATCCCTCCGGGCCGGCTTCGGCCTGGAAATCGGTCGAGATCGGCGGACCGGGAGGCCGCAACGTTCACCTCGTCGGCGTCTCCTGCCCGACAACCACCCTCTGCGTTGCGGTCGCCGAAAGGCACGTGGGCGGCGGCACCGCCGGGGACCTGAGCGATAACTACGCCAAGGTCCTCGTCTCGACGAACCCAACGGGGGACGCCTCGACCTGGCGCACCTTCGAACTGACCGAACCGTTCAACTTCGGCGCCATTTCCTGCCCTCGCGCGGACCTCTGCGTTGCGGTCGGCCAGGAAGGCGGGATCGCCTTCACCACCAAACCGCAGGGCGAAGCCGTCGACTGGCACGTCGTCGGCGCGCCCGCAGGCCCCGGCGGGATGCAGGCGATCGACTGCGTTTCGACGGTCCTCTGCGTGACAGGAAACAAATCGGGCAGCCTGATCACCAGCACCGCCCCGACGGGCGGGCTCGGAGGCTGGAAGGCATTTGGAGGTGGCGGTTCGGTCCGGATCACCGGGGTCTCCTGCCCATCCGCGTCGGAATGCGTGGCAACCGACGACAACGGCAGCGTCCTCACCTCGACCAATCCCACCGCCGGTAGCTCCGCCTGGAGCTACGTGAACCTGATCCGCTACGAACTTCCGCAGGGCGGCTCCGTCCAGGAGGGCAACGGCCTCTTCGGCGCCGCCTGCGCCTCGCCCACCCTCTGCGCCGTCACCGGCGCTCGTGGGCAGATCTTCACCAGCACCGACCCATTCGCCGACCCGCCCGCGCCGACCAAGGCGAAAGCGAAGAAGCGCGGGCCCAAGCGCCCGCGGACGAAGATCGCGACCGTGAAACCGCCCAGCAACCGCGCCATCGAAGAGCATCGTGCGAAGGTGCTGGTCCGCTTCTTCGCCCGCGGCAGGACCGGCGGCTTCGTCTGCAAGTTCGACAAGCGGCCCTACCGGCGCTGCAGCTCCCCGAAGCGCTACCCGGTCAAGATCGGCAGGCACGTCTTCAAGGTGAGGGCAATCGGGGTGACCGGGCTCCGTGGCCCGGCGGCTTCGGCCGTAATCCGAATCACCAAGCCCTGCTCGTTCGGAGGGCATCAGTTCGCGGCGCGTCCCAAAACCTGCGGCTCCACGGTCGACAAATAGCCCCCATCTTGGGGGTGCGAAGCGCTTGTCCTCTGCTGTCAAGCCCGGTGGCAGTTTGCCCGGTTTAAAACTGACCCCCTGGTCGCTCTGTAACGGTGAAAGCGGCGGTTATCCGCACTGACGCTTCCCGGCGTGTGGCGCGCCGGCTGCTCCCACTGACGGCTACGAACCACCGATCGGGATCGTCAGCGCCGCGCTCACCGGTTTCGGGATCGTCGCCGCCGTCGCAATCGCGCTGGTCTCGGCAGCGTGACCGGGGCGGGCGCTGCTGGGGCAACAAATGGGGCAACACGCCCCACAGACTCCAGCCGATCTCAGCCGATCTCGATCGGGCGGAAACCGCTCTAGGAAGCGCTCCACGTAGCCCAGCGGGGCCACTGGATCGGGCTCATAACCCGAAGGTCGCGGGTTCGAATCCTGCCCCCGCTATTAAGCAAGGCCCTGGTAACGGGGCCTTTTTTTCTTTGGCACGACGCGGCAGCGCTGGCGCCCCGGCCCGGCATAGGACGGGCCACGGCCCCCAGCGGCCTTCCGCATGGCAGGCGGGTTTGAGGCCCTACGGCCACGTTTAAGGCCCCGATTCGGCAAACCTGGGCACGCCCCTGGGGGAACCAAATCGATACGGCCACGTGTGGCAGGCGTGGCCGTAGGGGCGGCCTTCTGGTCCTCTATGGGTTTCCGGGGTTTGGGGGCGGGAGGAACCGCGAATGGGCCTCTAGGAGCGGTCCATGTATCGGCGGGAGTAATCCTGCGACATTCGGGACCAGTTGGAACAGCGACCCGTTAGACCATAAGTGCACCTGCACTTCCTTCAGATGCTTAGGTGCCAGGGAGATCGGCGCTTCATGTTCGAGCGCGAATTTCATCAACGCACCTTCCGACGGAAAGGAAAAGCCGTATCTGTCGGGGGCTTCGACCTCAATAACTAGAAGGCCGGTCTCGGCGTTGTCGTGGCGGTCTACAAGTCGCCCGATTTCGTCCCAAGCCCCTGCGACATCGTGATCTGTTTGGTAACTGAGCCCCACCTCGAATCCGGTTGCCAAGAAGAATGGCGAGCTTGGTATGCCGGTTGTCATTGGAACCGCGTGGAAGCGAGTCCCATCCGGTGCTTTTTTCTGACCGAACCTCACCTTGGCCGGAGACCTGCCCTTCTGCACTTCGCCCCGCCCCATGCTCGGGTCGATCCTGTAGTCACGCAGGGCAGCGATCAACGCGTCAGTGTCGCCAGTCTGATTCCTAGTGTGCGGCTGTCCCGCTGCCCCGGCTTTCCTCGGATCTCCATATTTCAGGTACACGACGTGGCCGGTGAGATGAATGAAGTCTTCTCGGGGCTCATTGAGCAGCATTTTGCGGAAGCGGCGGAAGGCGGCCTGCGATGCCATCCGCTCGGTCACTGAGAAACGGGTGAAGTCGAGGCCCACCGGACCGCCGACCACGCCCTCCATGATGAAATCGGGAGGCTCGTTGCCCCTCCCGATCTTGGTTGGGACAGGCTGCCCCCGAATTAGGAGGTCTGTTCGGTAGCGCTCCAATTGGAGTTTCTCGTTCTCCTCCTTGTCCATCTGCTCGGTGACACTGAAATGCTCGGTCGGAAACTCAAAGCCAACGGTAAGAACCTCCTCTCCCTCGGAGGTCGTGCTGTGAAGTGCGCCAAAGCAGATTGTTCCCCAAGGGGATAACGCGAGGGACTGGGCGTGGTAGGTCCTGCCCGCCATCGCGAGCATCTCAACCATCTGAGCGGCGTAATGCTCCTTTATAGGGGTCGCGGCCAGACGACCCGTCGCCCGCTTGCTTGCGTTGCGCTTGCGGCGAGAAATCGTCAAGCCCTGCCTCTGGCGGCGCGTCTTGCGCCCCTGGCGAGGCCGTCTGGTCAGGACGACGAAATCTTCCGCAAGCTCCATTCGTCGATCCTGCCAGGCTCGAAGGCGGCAGGCAGCCCGGCTTACCGCTCCGGACGGCCTGCGAGAATGGAGTTGTGACTGCATCGCAAATGGCCTAGGTCTTCGCCGCCAACAACGAGGCTCGCAAGCTGCAAGCCCAGATCAACTCTGTCGTGACACCCCATGTACAAGCGGCCATCGACAACTACTGGAAGGCGCCCACGCCCACCCTCGATATTGGTCAGCAGATGAAGGATCAGCTGGCAGAGATCGTCGGACGGCAGGCCAAGGTCGAGTTCCCGAAGGTCGAAATCCCACAGGTCGAGTTCCCGAGGATCGAAATGCCCGTGGTGGAGTTCCCCGAGGTCGAACTTCCGAATGCGCTCGTAGAACAGTTGCAGCGGGGCCCCATGGACGGACGGGAGCAGGTGGCCGTTAGACGTTGAAGGTCGTCTGAATGTCCTTATGCCCTAGGTGGTCTTGGCCAACGCCTGTCTGAAGGTCGAGGAGTGGTCACAGCCTTGGGAGGTACGCCGGGAGATCAAGCTAGTCGAACGCTGCTCGCTGCCGACATGTTCGGTGAGGAGCAGGTAGACGAGGTGATCGAGAGCGGCGACGTCGGTAGGCACGCCAGCGAGCTCTTGGCCCTGATGAAGCTCGGCTTGCTGGACTAGTTCACGATTGGCTGAAGCCAGCTCGCCGCGCCGGAGAAGTCGACCGCCTCAACACGCGGGTCTTCGCGCAGTTTCTTGCTGATCCGAACCACGCGCCCATTCACGTAGGCCCTGTGGTCGAACAACTCCTCGACAACCGCGCGAGATAGCCGCAAGCCCTCAATGACGTGAAAGTTCTCATTGAAGATGACGACGACCAGGGAGTCGTATTCGGCATCACGGATCGGAGACAAGTTTGATCTCTTGTTGGTCGGCGTCCGCCGCATCGCCTTGACCTGGATGCGCTCGCCATCTGGTGTCTTTACGTCCCATCCGGCCTGATTGAAGGAGCCACGCTCGCCTTTGTAGTGGTCGGCGACGATTGCCTCCGCGATATCTCCGACCGGGTTGTTGTTCGTGCGGATCACGTCCCGCTCACGGAGCGCCCGCATTATTGCCGCCCAGTCGCCTAGAAGCTCGGGCGTGCCTTTCTCGCTCGCGTCGTAGGCCATCAGTTAGCTGAGCCTATGCGTGATCTGATGCCCCGGCCCGGCTCCGGCCCGTGCCATAAAACGGGCCGTAGGCGGTTTAGACGCCCATAGGAGGCTGAAACCGTCGCCAGGAAAAGTCCTTATATGCAGTGGATTACGGGAAAAGCGAGCAGTACCAGGGCTTTCGTCCACCGATGCGATTCGCGCTCATAACCCGAAGGTCCCAGGTCGATCCTGCCCCCGCTATGACAAAGGCCCGCATTTGTGAGGCTCTGCCGGGTCTCAGCTGTTTTCCGCCGCCAGCCGAACTGCTTCCTCGCTGCCCAGGTAGGGCCGCAGGACCAGCTCGACCAAATCTGGGCCCAGTTGCGGAAGTGATTGCGCCTCACCGGCATTCAGCTTGCCGATGATGAGCCGGGAGATCCCCCCGGCCAGGGCCTGCTCGCGGGTCTCCGATGCCTCGCCGGTCTCGGGAGCGCCCTCGACCAGGTCGGCGACCAGCGCCCGCATCGCCAGGTGATGGCGATCGACGATCTGGTCGCCAGCGCTGGCTGGGGCGATCAGGAAGAGGTTGGCCAGCTGCGGCTCCGCGGCCAGCGCCACCAGCAGCGCGTCGAGACCGGCCCGCACCCGCTCGGTCCAGCTCTCCTGCGCCGCGGCGGCGCCGAGGGTCGCGTCGCGCAGGTAGGAAAGCGCCGCGTCATAGGCGGCGGCGAAACAGCCCTCTTTGTTGTCGAAGTGCTCGTAGAAGGTCCGACGGGAGAGCCCGGCCGCCTTGGTGATCGTCGCGATCGTGGCGCCGCCGTAGCCGTTCTCGGCGACCGCGGTAATGATCCCGGAGATCAGGCGTTCGCGCTGGTTCTCGCTGACCAGCTCGCGAGGCAGGCCATGGCGCCCGCGAGGCAGGCGCGCCGGCCCGGACCCCGGATCATCGCCGCTCGATCCATGCTTTTCCACGTCAGGACGATATCTCGCTTCAATCGACTTCTGGCTGCCGCTGGTCCGCATCGCGGCGAATCGACGCAACCTTCAAGGCGCCGCCGCACGGTCCGGACCGGCGGCGGACCTCAGCTCCCGAGGGCCGAGCCGGCGCTAAGGCGGCGTGCCTCGGCCTCGCCGAGGTAGGGCGCCAGGGCGATCTCGGTGATCTCCGCCAGCAGCCCTTCGACTTCCTCGCCGCGGGCTGTGACCAGGCGCTGGTGCAGCACCCAGGCGATCCCACCGACGACTGCCTCCTCGAGGCTGTCCGACAGCGCCGCCGCCGCGCCGGTCAGCTCGCGGCCCCTGCGCAACAGCGGGATCGCGCCGTCGATCGCCGCCTCGTAGCGCTGGAAGGCGAGGGGCCCGGCGGCCTGCACCTCGACCAGTCCGACCCTGGCCCGGGCCGGGTCGGCGGCGATCTCGGCGACCAGGCTTGCCAGCACCGCACGGACCTGCTCGGCCCAGGGCGCCTGCGGGTCGACGGCGGCGGAGGCGGTCCGGTAGGCGTCTTCGACGATGCGGTCGAAGGCGGCAAGGAAGCATGCTTCCTTGCCCTCGAAGAGGTCATAGAAGGCGACGTAACCGACCCTGGCGCCCTTGACGATGTGGTCGATCGAGGTGCCCTGGTAGCCACGCTTGGAGACCAACTCGATCGTCGCCTCGATCAGCCGCTCGCGCTGGTGGCTGGCGACGACGTCCGCCGGCAACCCGTGCCGTCCGGTCGGCACGTATACGGACCCCTGGGGCAACCCGTCCATGCTTCTAGGATAGTCGATGGTTCTGCAGGTCAATCATCCAGGCACTCCAGCGGCGGTTGAACTCGCAACTCGCGCTCGGCGGCCTCCTTGCCCAGATAGGGCCTGACCGCAAGGGACATCAGCTCCGGAACCAGAGCTCGCGGCTTGAGGTCACCGCCCTGCAGCCGTTTAGTCACCAGCGCCGCGATCGAGCCGATCACGCTCTCGGCGGCGGAGGCCGGGATCGAGTCCGGATCGGAGGCGACGGCGCGACCGGCGTCGATCAAGCTGACGAACCGCTGAAAGCCGGCCTCACGGCGGGCCTGAGCCAGCTCGCTGACCCAGAGCATCTCGACCGAGGCGAACCGCGCCTCGCACGGGTTTTCTTCGAGCCAGTCGGCGACCGCGTAGGCGGCGGCGCGCAACGAGTCGGGCCACTCGGACTCGCGCCGATAGGCGCCGTCGATCTGCCTTTCGAACCCCGCCTCGATCTTGTCGAACAGCGCCAGCGCGCACTCCCCGAGCGAGCCGAAGTGGGCCCGGAACTCGGCCGCGCCGACCCCGGCCCGCTCGCTCACCTCGGCGACGCTGAGAGCCGGGTAGCCACGCTCGCAGGCGAGCTCGAGAAGAGCCGCGCAGATTCGATCTTCCGTGCCGCTCACAGTCGTGGCAGCCCAGCCGGTGGCGGCATCGTCAGCTCTTTCTTGGCGATCTCCTCGCCGAGGTAGGGCAGCACCGCGACGTACATCAGCTCGGGGATGAAGGCGAAGGGATCCGTCTCACCGCGTTTCTGTAGCCGATTGGTCAGCGTCTGGGTGATCGAGCCGATCACCGCCTCGGCGGCGTGGGCAGGGATCGCCGCGGGGTCCGGCGCCACCTCGCGGCCACCGTCGATCATTGCGATGAAGCGTTTGAAGAGGTTTTCGCGCGCGGCTCTGGTCACATCGCTGGCCCAGAGCATCTCCAACATCCAGAAGCGCGTTCGCTTTGGGTTTTCACTCATCCAGCCGACCTGCGCGTAGGCAACCGCCCGCAGCGAGTCCGGCCAGCGGCCGCCGCGGTCATAGGCTGCCTGGGCGTTTTGCAATGTGGTCGTGCCGATCTCTTCGAGGATCGCCAGCGCGCACTCGCCCTTGGAGGCGAAGAGGGCGCTGAACTCCGCCTCGCCGACACCGGCTCGCGCCGCGATCTGCTCGACCGAGACCGCCTCGTAGCCGTGCGCGTCAACCAGGTCGACCATCGCCTCCATCAGCTCCTCCCGCAAGCTGCTCACCGCGTTCGTCCCGGCGGCAGTGTCGAGCGCCGCCGCCCAGTCGCCCCGGCGTCCAGGCGACGGGGTGTCCTCAGTCCGCCGCGAGTGCTTCGGCGCCGAGTCGCCGCGCCTCGGCCTCGCCGAGGTAGGGCGCCAGGGCGATCCGGATCGCCTCGCCGAGCATCCCCGGGATCGCGTCGGCTTCGCCGTTGACCAAGCGCTGGTGGAAGATCCAGACGACACCACCGACGATCGCCTCCTCGAGCGTCTGCGACAGCGCCGCCGCCTCGCCGCGCAGGGCCCGCCCCTCGCGCAGCTTCGGGATCGCACCGTCGACGGCCTGCTCGTAGCGACGGTAGGCCTCGGGGCCGGCGGCCGGCGCCTCGACCAGGGCGACTCGCGCCCGCGCCGGCTCGGCGGCGATCAGCTCGACCAAGCCGCGCAGCGCGGCGCAGATCTGCTGCGGCCAGGGATCGGTGGCCTCGACCACGGCGATCAGCCGCTCGTGCGCTTCGGCGACGATCTCTTCCAGCGCCGCCGTGAAACAGCCTTCTTTGCCGTCGAAGAGCTCGTAGAAGGCGACGTAGCCGACCCTGGCGTTCTTGACGATGTGGTCGATCGAGGTGGCCCGGTAGCCACGCTTGGCGACCAGCTCGATCGTCGCGGCGATCAGCCGCTGGCGCTGGTAGTCGGCGACGATGTTGGCCGGCAGGCCGTGACGGCCCGTCGGCAGCACCGCCGCTTCGTCGGGGGGCATCGTCATCGAGCGAGGATAGCCGACGCCATGTACTGAACTTGACCCCAACGCAGGCGTTCTTCACCGCCCCGCTCATCGGGAAAGCAAGTCTGTTGGGGGATTGTTTTCCGACAGAGTCCGATAGTTTCCCAGTTCGAGCCGCGCCCATGGAGGCACGGAGACGATGCTGGGGGCGGCCGACCCGACGCGATGGAAGACAAGGGACCCGCCAGCAATGGGACGAGCGCCGACGCGCCGGCCCGCCGACACGCCAACCGTCGCCAGGCGACGCTGGAGGCGATGCTCGAGACCAGTGGCGAACTCGGCTACCGCGACGCCACGGTGCGCCGGGTCATCGCGCGCAGTGGCGGCACCGTGGTTCAGTTCTATAGGCAGTTCCGCAGCCGCCGCGACTGCTTCGCGGCGGCCTACGAGCTCGAGCTCGATCGCCTTTGCGCGACGCTGCTCGAGGTCGGCGCGAGCAAGCCGAGCTGGTCGGAGGGATTCGCGGCCGCCCTCGCCGAGCTCTTCGACTACGCCGCCAAGCGGCCACGGTCCGCCCGGGCCATTTTCGAGGAGGTCTACGTGGCCGGCGGAGCCGCCCTGGTCAGGCACGAGGAAGTTTTGGAGCGCCTCTCCGGCGCCATCGACAGCGCCCACCGCAAGACCATGGGGTCTTGCCACTCTCCACCTCCGGTTGCTGCGAGCTTCATGGTAGGCGGAATCGAGGGGCTTGTGCGGGCCAAGTTGGCCGCCGGCGAGGCCGAGCAGCTGCCGGAGGCGCTGCCAGAGGTGATGCGGATCGCCGCCGCGCTCTACCGCGATGGTGAGGGCGCGGGCGGCGACGCCAAGCCCCAGCAATTCCCATGATCGTTTGGAAACTGTTCTCTTTTATCGGAATACAAAGCCTTGACTTCTGAGAGTGAATGCGTTTATCTTCCGTGCAGGCCGCCAGGGAGGCGGGGAACCGGACTCTTGTATCCGGACGGGGCGGGGGCCTCAGTCGGTGACGGGGTTCATTGCGGAGGAGTGACCTGTGACAGCAGCGGCGCCTAACGGCTCCCAGAGCCTCGCCCCGACGGGCAGTGCAGCCGCGGCAACTCCTTCCACCACCGACTGCATTACGCAAAAGGAGAGCAAGTGAAGCTACGCACCCGCCTCGCGACCATGTTCCGATCTTCTGGCAGCGCCCAGAACGACTCAGACCGTGCCGCCGCGTCGCTTGCGCTCTCCAGCAGTGCCAAAGGGAGTGGTGCGCGCTCGCGCGGCCGCCTGGGGGCAGCCCTCGCCCTGACGATCGCCGCCTTCGCGTTCGCCGCCGCCCCCGCCAGCGCCGCCCCGACCATTGCCACCCCGGTCGTCTCCGGCGTGTCCTACACCACCGCTCATGTCTCCAGCCAAGTCAATCCCGTCGATGGCATCACCGCCTACCAGTTCCAAGTCTCGACCAACGGCACCGACTGGACCCCCAACGCCCAGGGGTTCTTTTTCAACAACGAAACCCTCAACGCCGATCTCTCCGGCCTCGAGGACGGGACCAAATACTTCGTCCGCCTTGCCGCGAATAAAGGGTTCTCCGGCGTTTCAGATCCACCCGAAGTGATTTCCCCCGGCCCCAATCCCTCCTTCACCACTCTGGTCGCCGACCCACCGACGATCCCCGGCGCCGTCGGCGTCTCTTCGATTTTCTCCACCTCGGCTACCGGCACCGGCAAAGTCAACCGCCCGGTCAAATCGGATGACGTCAACTGCCGCTTCGAATACGTCACCGACGCGCAGTTCACGGCCACCGGCTTCGCCACCGCGACCCAACGATCTTGTGCGCAGAACCCCATTACCGCGGCGAGCGTCGACGTAAACCGCGAACAGGAAGTCAGCGCCCAGCTCGGCTGCACCAATCCGCTTGTCGAAGACCCGCAGGGCAAATGCCTCAAACCGGAAACCACCTATCACCTGCGTCTCGTCGCTGAAAACGTTGCCGGCGTCGTCACCAAAGATGCGGCCAGCACCTTCACCACGGCCGCGAAAGTAGCGGCTAAACCGACAGTCCTCGCCACTGCCGATGCCACCGGAATCGGCTCCCGCTCCGCCCAAGCCTCGGGCGAAATAGAACGACCCGCTGGCGTCGATCCCGCCTTCAACGTCGAATGCCGTTTCGAATATGTCACCGACGAGCAGTTCTCCGCGACCGGCTTTGAAGGCGCCGGACAGTCCCCCTGCACCCAGAACCCGGTGACCAGCCCGAACGGTAACGCCGTCAGTGCTCCGGTCAGCGCCGAACTCACCGGGCTGACCCCCGACACCATCTACCGCCTGCGCCTCACAGCCGAAAATGGCGCCGGCGCGGACAGCAAAGTGGCCGCCGACACCTTCACCACCCCCGCGGTCGTTCGTCCAACGGCTACGGTCGACTCGGTCACTGAAATCGGCTACACCAGTGCCCACGCCACCGGCTCGGTCGATCCTGGCAGCCAAAGCGGAATCGGGGGCTGGCAATTCTCCGTTGCCGGCAAAGAGGAATGGATCGGATATTTGGGATTCGAATATTTGGAATTCGAAATGAACCCGGCCAGGACCCTCTCTGCGGACATTCCTTGCATCAATCCAAATATTTGTGGCGATGCTGCTCTCATGCCGGGTACCAGCTACCAGGTTCGTATCGCCGGTTTCGACTACGAAGAGAATCAACCCTTCTCCTCTGGACCGCCCTACGCGGAATTCACTACGAAAGGCACTGATACGCCGGCCACCGCCACGCTCAACCCGGTGACCGGCGTTACCGCCACCACCGCCCACTTCGCCGGTGCCGTCAACCCCAACGCTCCCGCCGGCCCGCTACCCGCCGAAGGTAAAGCCGCCTATAGAACCGACTGGCGTTTCGAGTGCACCCCCGAGTGCAAAGACGTCAACGGCAACCCAGTCGGCGGCACCGTCGAGGCCGAAGAAGGCGTCCAGCCTGTCGTCGTCGATGCCGGGGGCCTCCAGCCCAACACCTTCTACGAGATCAAGCTGATCACCACGAACGGCCTCGGAACCGTCGAAACGGCGGTCCAGACCTTCCAGACTCCCCTGATCGCCCCCACGGTCAAAGCCAACGAAGGCGCCTCCGACGGCCGCGGCGGCTACTTCCTCGAAGGCGTCGTCAACTCCAACAACACCAAAGTCACCAGCTGCAAATTCGAATACGGCACCACGGCGACCTATCCGAACACCTACGAAGCTCCCTGCCTGCCCAATCCCTCGGGCCCCAATGAGATCCAGCTGGTCAACGTCGAAGCCACCGAAGGCCAGTTCAAGCTCTCCTTCCGCGGTCAGACGACGGCCGACCTGCCCTACAACGCGACGCCGGCCGAAGTCCAGACCGCGCTGCGGGCCCTCTCCAAAATCGGCTCAACCGGGGTCAACGTCTCCGGCACCGCTGGCGCCTACAAAGTCACCTTCGCAAGCGGCGGGGTTGCCGGCGCCAACGTCGAGCCGTTAAAAGGCAGCGACGGCACCACGCCGCTGGGTGGCGGCGCTGGCGTCAGCGTCTCGACCGAAACCGAGGGCGGCAAGGCCAACCCGGTCTCGGTCGAAGCCCACCTCGAAGCGCTCACGGTCGGCTCCACCTACCACTTCCGCATCTTCGCGACCAGCGCTGGGGGCACCGTCTCCACCGTCGATCGCACCTTCATACCTACTCTCGACCTGCCGGAAGACTGCGTCAACGAGCAGGTACGCAAAGAAAACAGCTCGTTCGCCCTGCCCGAATGCCGTGCCTATGAGCAGGTGAGCTCTCCGTTCAAGGCGGGCACCGACGCATCGCTTATCGAATACAACGACAACGATGGCCTGCTCTATCAGGCGACGGCTGGCAACATCGCCAATTCTGGAAACGGGGAGATCTCCGAAAGTTATGCAGCTGTTCGCACCGGTACTGGCTGGGAAACGATTCCAAATCTCAACGGGCCGGCCGGTTCGCCCGCCTCGGGCCCCGAACCATTCGCCGGCCAAAGGGTGGGAATTTGGCCTATCCCCGCATTCTTTTCCTCCGATTTTCGCTCCTCGCTGTGGTACGGAAAAAAGGTGACCGACCCCGGTCCAAACCCTGAATTTTACCTTCGCGAGCCAGACGGACGCTTCCAGCAGGTCGGCAAAGCCCCCTCGCGCGCGCTGTTCCACCTAGCAGGAGTTTCGGCTGGCGACCTCTCGCATCTGGTTTTCAACGGGCAATCGAACGAAGAACCGCTGTCGCCCTTTGGTCCCGGCGTCCACGAGTGGATCGGTACCGGCAATGGTCAACAGCTACCCCGGCGTGTCGACGTCGATAATTCTGGAAATCCCATTGCAGAATGCGGCCTCAACACTGCACGAAGCAACGCGATTGCGAGCGACGGCAGCGTCATCGTCTTCACGGTGACTTGCACCGGCGAGATCTGGGCACGGGTGGACGGCACCACCAGCTATGAGGTGTCGGCCTCGCACTGCAACCGGACCCCTGTCGACACGGGAGGTGTTTGCAACGCCGACTCGGACGCCCTCTTCGCTGCAGCTACCCCCGATGGTTCGCGCGTCTTCTTCACCACCACCCAACAGCTGGTCAACGGGGACCTCGACGAGACCAACGACCTCTACGCCTACGGCCTGCCCACGGTTGGCAACCCCAACCCCTCGCCTGCCCTGATCGAGGTCTCGGGTGCGCGCAGCGGAGCTCAAGTTGAAGAACTTGTCACTACCTCCGAGGACGGCTCCACGGTCTACTTCCTCTCCCCGACGGTGCTTGCCGATAACCCCGACTCGCTCGGCGAGGTGGCCGTGGCCGGCGGCAAGAACCTCTACGTATGGCGACAGGACGCCGATCACCCGGCCGGGCAGACGAAGTTCATCACCAGGGTGAGCGGCGCGGCCGGCGTCGTTGGGACGACGCCCGGCGGGCGCTATCTGATCTTGAAGAGTAATTCCCAGCTCACCGAGACCGACACCGACACTGCGGTCGACGTCTTTCGCTACGACGCCGAAACGGGGGAGATGGTCCGAGCTTCGACGAGCACCTCTGGCGTCGGCGGAAATGCCGACGGCTTTGATGCTGACCCCAGGGTGACTTTCACCGACGACGGCGCTGCCATCGCGTTCTCCACGCGCGAGCCGCTTTCCTCCGCCCTCGACGGCAACGGGGAATCCGATGTCTACCTCTGGAGGGGGGGAAAGACCTCTCTGATCTCCAGCGGAGCGGTGAGTGGGGGAGGGAGTCTGGCGAGTATCGATGGCTCGGGCCGGAACCTGTATTTCCAAACCGGACAGGCACTGTCGCCGAGCGACGGTGATATCGCGGTCGACGTCTACGACGCTCGCGTTGGCGGGGGCTTCAGCGCGGCTGAGACGCCCCGTTGCGTGGGCGAAGCCTGCCAGGGCGCCGCATCGCCCCAGCCAGCCGCCAAGTCGCCTGCCAGCAGCGTTACCGGCCCCGGCAATCCTCCGGCGGCCAGGCCCTGCCCCAAAGGCAAGGTCAAAAAGCACGGCAAGTGTGTGAAGAAGAAAAGTAGCCATGGCGGAAAAAAGCATCACCCGAAAAAGCACAAGCGAGCCGGCTCCAACCGCGGAGGCGGCAGATGAGCTCGCTGTCGAACCGCGCCTCAGCAATCAATTCGTCTGCGATCGAGGAGACCCAGCGCATGTCTGCTACCCGCCGCCTTTCTCATCTTTACAACCCCTTCAAAGCGTCCGTCCTCGTCGCCCTGGCTCTTGTCGTGGGGATGGTGGTCCCCGCGACCTCTGAGGCCGCCGCTCCGGCTTGGAGCCTGCAGCTGGCGCCGGGCACCGGGTTCATTGAACGGCTCCCGTTTGAAAGGTCCGAAGCTGTCGGCCGTGACGGTGTCTTCAAATACAGTGTCAGCGTCGAAAACTCCGGTGACGCTCCCACCGCCGGCACCTACGTTCTCGCCGACACCCTGCCGCAGATGCGGGTGGAAAGCGTCGTAGCGGGTCCCGGCTGGGCCTGCCCCACGACCGCGCAGGTCATTGCCGGGACGCCACTGAGCTGCACGAGTGGAGTGGTGCTGGCGCCAGGCCAGTCGGCGCTTGCGGTCAGCGTGGAGCTCTATGCGCTGCCGAGCACCCCCGACCCCGTCGCCAACGAAGCAACGATCACGGGCGGCGGAGCCGCAACCGGCACTACGGCGAACAACCCGCTGCCGCTCGTTGATCGCGCCCCCTTCGCGGTCCAGTCCTTCACCTCCTTTACCACCGATAGCGCCGAAGCCGACTACGCCTTCGCCGGTGGTCATCCGGACAAGACCGCCCAAAGGTTCGAATTCCCGTTCAGACTGGAACGCTTCAATGGAGTTTTCGTAGCGGTTGAGCAAATGAAGGACGCCGGCGTCACTCTGCCGACGGGGTTCATCGGCAATCCCGCCGCGGCTTCGCGTTGTGAGCCCGCCAACGTCCGCGACCCAAATAGCGCTAACGGCACCAGCCACTGCCCCCCCGGCTCCCAGGTCGGTACCGCCGCTGTCGCGATTGCCGGCGGTAACGAGAGCGGATTACTTCATCCAATCTTCAACGTCGAGCCCGACCGCGGTTATCCGGCCCAGTTCGCATTCAGGTATGCGAACAGCTTGATCACGCTCTATGCGACGCAGTCACCGCGAAGCGATGGCTATGACCTGACGATCGGGTCAAAGAACACGACCCGCCTTGGCGTGAAACGCTTCTCCTCGGTCTTCTGGGGCGTCCCCGCCCAGCACGGCTCGGGCGGGCCGGAAGTGCCGTTCCTCTCCAATTCGGGCAATTGCTCGGACCCCAACCCGAGCTGGAAGCTCGCCGTCGACTCCTGGGAACACGTCGGTGCCAAGTTCAGCGACGCCCGCCCCAACTTGGCAGACCCGAACTGGAAGACGGCCTCGGCCCCGGCCACGCCGGTGACCGGCTGCGACAACCCGGCGCTGACCTCCCAGTTCGCCCAGACCGGCCTCGGGGTCAAACCGCTGCAGGGCGGCGGTGCCACCCAAGCCGACTCACCCACCGGCCTCGCCGTCGACCTCAACTTCCCGCAGTCAAACGACCCGACCGACCTCAACACCAACTTCGACCCCGAGATTCCGCAGTCGCCCCCGCCCAAGGACATCACCGTCACCCTCCCGGCCGGGGTCAGCATCAACCCGTCCTCGGCCGGTGGCCTCGGAGCCTGCTCGGATCTGGCTTCGAGCCCGGCGGGCGACCAGGTTCACTACGACAGCGTCAACCCTGTCAGCTGCCCGGATGCCTCAAAGATCGGCAGCGCCACCGCGTTGACGCCGCTGCTCGCGATCTATGACCCGGTCACCGACAAAGTCAATGGCCCGCAGCCGATCCCAGGAGACGTCTATCTCCTCGCCCCCCATCCCGGCGACCTGCCGGTCGGCGGCGGCAACCACGCCGGCAAGTTCCGCCTGCTGATCCAGCTCGAAAACGAGCGCTACGGAGTCAACATCAAGCTCCCGGGAGTGGCCACCGCTGATCCGAACACGGGCCAGCTGACCACGGTCTTCACCCAGAACCCCCAGCTCCCCGCCAGCCACATCACCGTCAACCTCAAAGAAGGCCCGAGGGCCCCCTTGGCGACCCCGGTCACCTGCGGCCCCTTCGGCTCGACGAGCACGATCGTCCCCTGGTCAACGCCGGGCACCCCCGACGCCCACCCGAGCGCTTCCTTCAACGTCGGCTCGGGCGCGAACGGATCGGCTTGCCCCGCTAACGCCGCGGCCCGTCCCTTCGCCCCCAGCATGAGCGCCGGCACCGCCTCCAACCAGGCCGGTGCCTCGTCTCCCTTCACCCTCCACCTCGCCCGCGCCGACGGCGAAGGCGAGATCAGTGCCCTCGAGGTAACTCTGCCCAAAGGACTGGCCGCCAAGTTCGTCGGCGTCCCCTACTGCTCAGAGGCCGCCCTGGCGGCGGCAGCCGCCAAGAGCGGGGTAGCCGAGCAGCGGAGCGCCTCCTGCCCCGCAGCCACCCGGATCGGCGCCGTAACGGTTGGAGCCGGCCCCGGCTCCAACCCCTTCTACACCGGCGGCAACGCCTACCTCTCCGGCCCCTACAAAGGCGCCCCAATGTCGGTCTCGGTAATCACCCCCGCCGTGGCCGGTCCCTTCGACCTCGGCACCGTAGTCAGCCGCAACGCCCTCTTCGTCGACCCCGACACCGCCCAGGGCCGCGTCGTCTCCGATCCGCTGCCGACGATCCTCGACGGCGTCCCCCTCAGGCTGCGCTCGATCGACGTCAACCTCGATAGGCCGGACTTCACCCTCAACCCGACCAACTGCACCCCGATGGCCGTCAACGCCAAGCTGACCTCGGTCAACGGCGCCACCTCCAACCCGACCAGCTACTTCCAGGTCGGCAACTGCAAAGCGCTGAAATTCAAGCCCGGCCTCAGCCTGGCGCTGAAGGGCGGCACCAAACGCTCCGATAACCCGGCCCTGACCGCGACCCTGACCGCACCCCCCGGCCAGGCCAACATCGCCCAGACCACGGTCCTGCTGCCCCCCAGCCAGTACATCGACAGCGCCCACGTCAACAACCCCTGCACCCGGGTCCAGTTCAACGCCAACGCCTGCCCAGCGAGCTCGATCCTAGGCACCGCCACCGCCTACACCCCGCTGCTGGAGAAACCCCTCACCGGCCCCGTCTACTTCCGCGCCAACGGAGGCGAGCGCGAACTCCCCGACATGGTCGTTGACTTAAACGGCCAGATCCACGTCACCCTGGTCGGCTTCATCGACGCCGTGACCAAGAAAGGCTCAGAAGAAAGCCGGGTCAGGACCCGCTTCCTCTCGGTCCCAGACGCCCCGGTCTCCAAATTCGTGCTCAGCCTCAAAGGCGGCAAAAAGGGCCTGATCGAAAACTCCAAGAACCTCTGCAAAGACAAGATCGGCCCGGCAACGGTTCAGATGATCGCCCAGAACGGGCTGGTCAACAACTTCGGCACGAAGCTGAAGACCAGCTGCAAGAAGGGCAAGAAGGGCAAGAAGGCCGGGCGCTCCAGCGCTCGGGTCAGTGGCTTGGCGCTTACGGGCTGGTGAGGGGGAGGGGCTCTAGGGCCCTCTGAGAGCTGCTCGGCGCCCCCCGTCCTCGGGCGCCGGCAGGGCGTGGGCCCGACTCTCCCTGGCTCAGGTCCACGGCTGCGAACGGCCCGCCTTTGACGGGCCGTTCGCGAGTCTGCGATCTAGGGACAAAATCGCTCTATCTAGAAACTCTCGCTAGACTTAGCAGAGTGAAGACGTTTCTCTATCGTCCAAATAAAGCTTCTCTCGGGCGCTGGCGCCCGAGCAGGTTGTCGTCGCCTCCCGTCCCTGGTAGGCGGCGTCAAGCGGGGCCGTTCCGGGTCATCCTTGTCCGGGTGGCGCCAAAGCAGCAGCCGACGCGATGTCAGGCTCCTGGGCCATGCCGGCCTCCGGGGCCGATCGCAGAGGTGCAGTCCCCGGGCGCCCGATGGGGCATTTCCCAGCCCCGGCGCCCGGGGTCACTCTTGCGCGCCGATGCCGCCTGGTCGCGATAGCCAGGGGCGGCGTCGAGATGACCGATGATCGGCGCCAGCCCGGCGTTACCGCGGAGGAGGTAGAGCGTGACGGAGAGCGCTTGTTCGAGGTCCTGGCGGACTGCGATCAGGATGATCCGTTCCCGCTCCGAATCGAAACCGCACTGCGCGCCGCCCTGGCGATGCTCGCGCAGGAACCCGCATTGATCCGGCTGTTGCGTGTCGACCCACTGCTCGAGCAGAGCCTGCCGAGCGTGGCCGCGCAGCGATCATGGCTGCGACGGTACGCCGAACTGCTGCGCACCAGCGCCATCGAGGCCTCTGCCCCCAAGCATCCGATGGCCTCTCTGGAGCCATCGCTGATCCGGGGTATCTGCTGGACGATTGCCAAGCGGGTTCGCGCCGGCCAGTCCGGAAGCCTGCCGGGGATGCTGCCGGAGCTGCACGCCTACCTGCTCGCCTACTACCCGGCCCCTGACGAGGGCTAGGGCCTGGCCCGGCACGATGAGCCCAGCGGTCGAGCTCTCTGGCGTCCCGGGACCCTTCGAGGCCGGCGATCCGCGCACCCGCCTGCTTGCGGCCACCGCCCGTACGATCGCCGCGCGCGGCTATCGGGCTGCCACGGTCGCTGAGATCGTCGAGCGCGCTGCCGTCCCGATACCTAGCTTCCATCGCTACTTCGCCGATATCGAAGCGGCGGCGCTCCTCGCCGACGAGGCGATCCTCGACTGGTTGGGGGCGCAGGTCGCCGCTTCGTCTGACCCCTGGGAGAGCCCTTGGCCGCTGGTCATTCGCAACGGTGTGGAACGCACGCTCGAGCTCCTTGCCCCCTGGCCCGATCTCGCTCTTTTCTGCGCCTCGGAGCTCCCGCGCTCCAGCCCCGCCGCCCGAGTTCGCCAGCGGGCAACGCTCGCCCGCCTCGTCGCGCCGCTGCGCCTTGGTCGCAACCAGGCCCGCTGCCCGGCCGAGCTGCCGGCGAGCGCCGAGCGGGCGGCGATCGGTGGCGCGATCGCGGTGCTCGGCAGGCGCGCCGGCGTCGGCGGGGGAGACCTCCGCGATCTCTCCCCCGCCGTGACCTACTTTCTGCTCGTGCCATACCTCGGCGTCGCCGAGGCCCGGCGCGTGTCCCGCCCGGCCCAGCCCGGAGTTTGAGAGAGGTCGATTCCAACTCTTGCGCGCGGTCCGTGAGCCGGCGCTTGACACATTCCGATATGGGTATGTATCATCCTCGCCATGGCAAGAGCGGCGACGACCAGTGACGTCTTCAACGCGGTAGCGGAGCCACGGCGGCGGGAGGTGATCGAACTGCTCGCCGGCGGTGAGCGCTCGGTCGGCGAACTGGTCGCGGAGCTGGGCCGCTCGCAGCCCCAAATCTCCAAGCACCTGCGGGTGCTGCTGGAGGTCGAGCTGGTGAGCGTGCGCCGCGAGGGCCGGCACCGGCTCTACCGCCTCGAGGCGGGGGGGCTGAGGCAGATCCACGAGTGGGCGCAGCGCTTCGAGCCGCTCTGGCAGGAGCGCTTCGACTCGCTCGAGGAGGTCGTTCAGGAACTGAAAAAGGAAGAGGAAGGAGTCTCGTCAGATGGATAGCCCCGAGGTGGCCAACAGCGGCAAGGCGGTGGTGAGGCCGATCGGCGACAAGCAGATCGAGGTGGTGCGGGAGTTCGACGCGCCCAAGCACCTCGTCTACCGCGCCTACACCGAGCCCGACCTGATCCGGCGCTGGTGGGCCGGTCGCCGCGCCAGCGTGACCGCGGTCGAGTCCGACCTCCGGGTCGGCGGCTCCTACCGCTACGCGGCGAGCGCCAAAGAGGACTTCGAGGAGGGCTTCGAGGCCGCCCTGCGCGAGGTCGCCTTCCGCGGCACCTTCAAGGAGGTGGTGGCAAACGAGCGCCTCGTCTACACCGAGATTTTCGAGGCGCAGCCGCAGGAAGAGATGCTGACCACTGTCACCTTCGAGGAGCAGGGTGGCCGCACGACGCTGCGGATGTTGATCGAGATGGAGAGCACCGAGACCCGCGACCTGATGGCCGGCCAGATGGAGGACGGGGTGCAGGAAGGCTTCGACATCATCGACGAGATCGTTCGCGAGATCGGCGTATAGGCGCGGGCGCCAACGGCTTCATCGTCAGCGCGGGGTTCTCGACCCGCGCGCCCTAGCAGTCGATCGGCCCCGTCCCGCGGCCGGGGCCGGGCTGCCAGGCGAGTCCGTAGTAGGTGACCCTCCGCTTCATCGGGAGGATCTCGGTCTCGCAGCTGCCGTTGGCGTTGACCTGGACGACCGAGTTGGCCCATTCGAAGCGGCGGCCTCGGAAGCGGGCGAAGGCGATGCGCTCGCCTGAGGGGTCCCAGCTCGGGAACAGCTCGTAGCCCGGCGAGGTGCGGGTGAGGCGGCGTAGCGCGCCGGTCCCCGGATCGAGAACGAAGAGGTCGTTGAGCTGGCGCTTGCCGACCTTTCGCAGCAGCGCGATGCGGGTGCCGTCGGGCGAGTAGATCGGCTGCAGCCCGTCGCGGAGCAGGCGGGTGACGGCGCCGGTCGCGAGGTCGATCGCGACCGGTTCGGCGACGCCGCGCAGCCGCTCGTCGACTCGGGTCGCGAGCAGGGTCGCGCCGTCGGGCGAGAACGAGCTGGCGACATAGGCCAGCCCGGCCCGCTCCGGCGTCAGCCGGCGCTGCTCCCAGGTCGTCAGGTCGATCGTCCAGATCGCCGCCCTGTCCGGGAGCTCTTCGCGGGTGAAGGCGATCGAGTCGCCGACGGGCGCGAACACTGGGCCTTCGGCGCCCTCGGCGTTGATCCGCCGTGCCCCGCCGCCATTCGCCCTCACCAGCCAGAACTCGCGTATCTCGCTGAATCCGACCTCGGTCCCGTCGGCGTCCCAGGAGAGCGGCCCGAAGTGATTGGTGAATTCCTCGGCGGCGGCGAGGCGGAAGGGCTCGTTGCCGCGCGGGCCGACCGAAAACAGGGTCGTGGTCGGTGGGTGCCGGGTCTGTTTCACCAGCGCCAGCCGCGGTCCGTCCGGCGCCGCGGCGCCGGCGGCGCCGCCCGTCAGCAGCAGCGCCAGTCCCCCGATTGTCAGGCCGCGGCGGGCCGTGCGAAGCAGGCGAGCCACCGTCAGCACTCGATCCTGCCCGCCTCGCGGCCGGGACCAGGCTGCCAGGAGGGGGCGAAGTAGTAGGTCAACTGCGAGGAGCGCACCTTGGTCGCGCAGCTCCCGTCGGCGTTGATCTGCATCAGCGTGCTGCGATATCCGAACGGCGCGTCGTCCCCGCGCCCGCCCGCGAGCCGGACGTAGGCGAGGCGCTCCCCGGACGGGTCCCAGCTCGGGAACAGCTCGGGCATGCCGGGCGTGTGGGTGAGGCGGCGCATCCCGGTCCCGTCGGCGTTGAGGATGTAGAGGTCGAGGTCTTCTTCCCCTTCGCCGCTGAAGTCGTCGCTACGTCGCAACAGGGCGATCTTCGAGCCGTCCGGCGAGTAGACCGGGGATTCGCCGTCGTCGGCCAGGCGCCGCAGGCCGCTGCCGTCGAGCGCCAGCGCCACCGGCTGCGATTCCAGGGTGAGCGGGCTGTCGAGCGTGGCCAGCAGCGTCGTCCCGTCCGGCGAGAAGGAGTAGGCCGCCCATTTGAGCTCGTCCTTCCACGGCGTCAGTTGGTGACGGGCGCCGGTGAGGAGGTCGACGGTCCAGATCGTCGAGCCCTCGAAGCCACCCTTCCAGAGCTTTCCGCCGACCCTGATCGGCGAGCTCTCGTCGATCCCGCGGGTGAAGGCGAGCGTGCGCCCGTCCGGCGAGAAGGTCGGCAGAGAGGCCCCCTTGGTGCCGGCGATCGGCTGCCGCCCGCTGCCGTCGGCGGCGACGCTGAAGAGCTTCCAGATCGGATCGTCGTCCTCGCCGTTTCCCACGCCGACGAAGGCGCTGAAAACGATCGCTTCCCCGTCAGGGGACCAGGCGGGCCGCGAGAGGTAGTTCGGGAACGGGCGGGACCTGACCCCGCCCCCGGCGAGCTTTACCGGGCCGCCGCCGTTCGGGTTCACGTTCAGCATCTGCAGGCCGGGTGATTTGCCGCCGCTCAGCTTGAACACCGCGAGCCGCGGCCCGGCCGGCGCGGCGAGCGCCGCAGCGCTCGAGAGCAGCAGCGCCATCGCGGTTACCACGAGTCCCTTCCAGATCATGCGGAGCATTCTGAGCTATTGAGGGGAGGGGCTTCTGGCGCGCCCGCTCTCAACGCGTCAGCCCCGGCCCGTCCTGGCAGGGCAGCTCGCCGCTCAGCGAACCTGGCACCGGTGGGGGGAGGCGGGAAGGTCGCTCCTGATGGACCTCTCGAAGTGCTTGGACCGCGGAGTCGAAGAGTGCTTGGCTGTTGGCCCCGATCTTCACGGTCGTTCGCCCGGTGAAGATTTCCAGAGTTGGCCTGATTTCGCCAAACGGTTTGGTCGCCTTGGCGCCACGGATATCGATGAGCCGGGCGTCAGGGCCGGCCCAGCGGACGCAGGTGCTATAGCTATGGATGCTGAGCGGGGGAAGGCAACCGCCTTCTTCGGCATCGCAGTCGCCGTAGATCAGGATCCAGGTCGCGTCCCGTTCGTCCCCGCGCCCTGATGAGCCTCCGAGAATCTCCCGCAGAGCATTCCCGCCCACAGAGGTTCCCGAGTAGAAGACCGGATAGGCCCGGAATTCTCTGATCTCGCTCAAGCTCGGTCGGTCAGGCGTTTCAGGCTTATCCCCAGCGCAAGCGCTGAGAAACAGCCCGGTGGCAAGCGCCGAGACGAAGACCGTAAGAGTTCGTTTGAGGGAGATGCCCATACCGGTTGCGTAGAGCACGTACCCGACGCGCAAAGGAACTTTTCAAGAAGAACCAAATGCTCGATAAATACACAGTTTTAAAGAACAGCCGTCTACTAATGATTGACGAGTATACGGGACTTCTTTAAACCGTCCCAGTATGCAGAGGTCATCTGGATTCCTTTTGGGCGGGGTTCGCGGCCGTGGTCGTCGTCTTGACCGCCGCCTTCGTCTATCTCGCTCGAGACGACTACACGAGTGAGGGGATGTCCGCCGCGGCTCGCACCGCGCAGAAAGAGGACGACGCTTCGATCCCGGGAGGCGCCAGCGGGAGCGAATCTGGCGCCACCCTGATCGAGAACCAGGGCGGACCACGCTGGGTTTCGACTGACGAGCGTGTCGCGCGGCGTGAAGCGCTCCCGTGCACCGGAGAAAAGGAGCCGATCAACTTCGCGGTCTTCTCCGCGGGACCCGCCGTCGCGGGAGCGCCGATGACCGCCACGATCCGGCGCTGCGACGCGGGAGCCCTGGCTGACGAATCGACCAGCAACTACTTCGCCTACGTCTATGGAGATTGCCGGGCAGGGGAGGGCGGATGCCGCCTGCCGCTGCAGATCCGTAGAGGCGCGGGCGAGACGCCCCCGCGGCGCGTCAGCTTGAATCTCCGGTCCGCGGTGTCGGCATGGGCTCGGCCATAGCTTTAATCATCATCTGAACCCAGGCATCTACCAATGTCTCGTCGTCGACCTGGACAGGAACGCCGAGAACATCGCGCAGCAGGCGCGAGGAGAGCAGCGATCCGAGTCCGAGGACGGCTATCGCCTTAGCCTCCTCGGCTGACACCGCGCGCTCGGCTTCCTCTGCGATCCACCCGGCGAAGTCTGCGAGCGTGGAGCTGACGAGTTCCTCGGCTGCGGCGGTAAGAACCTGCGGCCGGTTGCGCACGTCGGAAGCCAGGATTCGCAGCAGCTCCGACTCGTTGTCGAGCTCGGCGAGGAAGTAGCGAGCGGTTAGCGTGAGTTCTGCGCGAAGGTCTCCCAGTGACCCGAGCACCTGTCGGATCGTGCGCAGTGCACCGAGTCGCTCGAGTTGGCGCTCAATGCCGGCGGCGAGGACCGCTTCCTTGCTCTTGAAGTGATGATAGAGGCCGCCCGCTCCCGGGGTGAGCCCCGCGGCCTCCTCGATCCTGGCGATGCTGGTGGCGGCGTAGCCATGCTGGCTGAAAAGGCGCATTGCTTCGTCAACGATGCGCTCGCGGGTTGGGGTGATGGTTGACATTGGAATCGATCCTAAGTATACACTTAGCTAAAGTCAGTAAGTCAAGAGCACTAGCCAGTAGGCCCAGAAGGAGACGCCATGTCCGATGCCGGACCTCCCCCAAATAAAGGTCACCCGTCGAAGGGCGACGGCATCGGCCGAGAACGCTTACGTCGCACCGTCCCGTTGGCGGCCCTCAGCGCTCGCACCGCCGGCGAGGCGGTCGTCGTCGGGTTGCGGAGCAAGCTGACCGGGGCGGACAGCACCGAGTTTCACATCCGTACGGCGGAGCGCTACGCCGAGCTGCTCGGCTCCTCCAAGGGCGCTCTGATGAAGGCCGGACAGATGCTGTCGTTCGTATCGCTCGGCCCGGTGGTGGGTGAGCAGTTTCAGGCGACCTATCAGGCGGCGCTGACTCGCCTGCGCAGCGACGCGCCGCCGATGGCGCCGGAGCTGGCGCACGAAGCACTCGAGCGCGAGCTCGGGCGGACGGTAAAGGACGTGTTCGCCGAGTTCGATGGGGAGCCACTCGCTGCCGCCTCGATCGGCCAGGTGCACGCAGCTCGGCTGCACGATGGTCGTGCCGTCGCCGTGAAGATCCAGTACCCAGGGGTCGGCGCCGCGATCGAGGCCGACCTCAAGAACACGGAGCTGCTGGCGACGTTCCTGGGCTTGATCCGCGGCTTCTCTCCGCGGAAGCTGAACATCGATCTCTCGGCTGCGGCAGAGGAGCTTGGGGAGCGCATCAAAGAGGAGCTCGACTACCGCACGGAGGCCGCCAACCAGATGGAGTTCGCCGAGATCTACTCCGGGCATCCGTTCATCCATGTCCCAGGAGTGATCGAGGAACTCTCGACCGCGCGGATCCTGACCCAGGATCTCGTGCGGGGCATGCCCTGGAGCGAGGCACTCACCGCCGACCAGGACCTGCGCAATAGCTGGGCGGAGGCGATCCATCGATTCCTATATGGCACCTACAGCCGCTACCACGTCTTTAACGCCGATCCGCATCCTGGCAACTGCCTCTTCCACGACGACGGGAGCGTCAGCTTCCTCGATTTCGGCTGTGTGAAGAGATTTAGGCCTGAGCAGATCGAATCGCTGGACATCATCTTGCGCGAATGCCTGCGAGGCAATGTCGAAGAGACTTGGCGACTCAGCGTCGAGGGTGGATTCTTTGCGCCGTCGGGCTCTCTCACTCGCGACGAAGTTTTCAGGTACTGGCGCGAGTCACTCGAGATGTACTGGGGCGAGCAGCCGTTCACGATTACTCCTGAGTACGCCGCCAAGATGATCGAGACTCGCTACTCGCCGACGGGTCCGTCGGCGAACGCTTTCCACCACCTGAGTACTCCGCCCACCTACACGATCATGAGCCGACTCGAGATCGGGGTGATGTCGTTGATCGCCGAGCTGCGGGCGACGATCCCTTGGGCGACGCTGGGCGCCGAGTACTTCGAGAACGCCGATCCGGTCACCGCTATGGGCAGGGCAGATCGCGCGCATCGCGAGGAGCGTGGGGCGGTGGGCAATCGTGCCTGACTGGACAGCCTGGCCCTTTGGGGTCGAGGATCCTTATCCCGCCTACCGGGCTGCGCGCGAGAAGGCGCCGGTGCAGTGGAACGAGCGCGTCGGCGCTCATCTGGTCCTCTCGCAAGAGCACGCTGCGGGCGTACTGCGTGGGAAGGGTTGGAGCTCTGATCCGCGCAACAACCCTCAGCTGCTCACCTCCCTGGAGGAGGCAGGATCGGCCGAGGTGCTGGGAAAGTCGCTGCTGACGAGCGACCCGCCCGCCCATACGCGGCTGAGAGGCACGGTGAACCGCTTCTTTACGCCCCGCGCCGTCCGCGGCATCCACGATCGCGTCGCCGCAATCGTGGACAGCGCGCTGACTCCGCTCCTGGAAGGAGATTCGATCGAGCTGATGGGCGAGCTTGCGTACCCGATCCCGCTGGCAGTGATCGCGGAGCTGTTCGACGTCGGCCTCGAGGGTGCGGAAGTCCTCGGTGCCGAGACCCCGATGCTCGCTCGAGGGCTCGAGCTCGACCCCGCCGCCGAGGAGAGCAAAGAGATCGGCGCGGCGGCGATGAGGGTGATGCTGTTCCTCGTTCCGATCGTGGCACAGCGAAAGGTCAACCCTGGGGACGATCTATTGAGCGCGCTGATCCATCCCCCTGACGGCGGCGTCGCGTTGGAGGATGACGAGGTCATCACGATGTGCCTGCTGTTGCTCGCCGCGGGTCATGAGACGACTGCGAACCTGATCGGAAACGGCGCGATTGCGCTGTTCGAGCGCCCTGACCAGCTCGACTGGCTCGCACAGCATCCCGAGCACTCTCTCCAGGCCGTGGACGAGCTCCTGCGCTACGACAGCCCGGTCCAGGTCGCCTCGCGCATTGCTCGAGACGACGTCGTTCTCGGTGGCGTCGAGGTTGGCAAGGGTGAGCAGGCGCTCGTCGTGCTCGGCGCGGCGAACCGCGACCCGGCGCACCATCCCGACCCGGACGAGCTGGACGTCAGACGCAGCGGTGCGTCCCACCTCGCGTTCGGCATCGGGCCACACTTTTGCGTCGGTGCCGGGCTCGCTCGGCTCGAGGCCCAGGAGACTTTCGTACGCTTGGCGCGATCCCCGCTGAGGCCAGAGCCGGGCAGCTGGTCGCATCGCAGAGACCACTCCCATACCTTCCGGCGGCTGCAGGCCCTCCATATCGAGGAACAGCCGACTGCTCGAAATCGGTGAGTTGAGCGCAACCGAGGCGCCTCAGCTCTTTTCCGCCGCCAGCCGGACCGCTTCCTCGCTGGCCAGGTAGGGCCGCAGGACCAGCTCGACCAAATCCGGGCCCAGCCCGGGTTCCCGCCGGCCGGGTTCACGTTCAACAGCTGCAGAGGAGGTTTGCCACTGCTCAGCTTGATCACCGCCAGCCGCGGCCCGGCGGGCGCCGCACTGAGCGCCGCAGCGCTCGAGAGCAGGAGCGCCATCACGGTTACCACGAGCACCTTCCAGATCACGCGGGTCATTCTGGCTTATCGAGGCGCGCGCTCGCGCTCGAAGGGGCTCGGAATGGATCTTTTCGGTAATGAGGTGCGAGGATGCTCGGGTCCATTTCGATCGAGGGGATGTTCAGGTGAACGGGAGCGGATCGCGCACGAAGGTCATCGGGTTTCTGGTCGGATTGGCCGGCCTGGTCATGCTGGTTTCCATGGCGCCGGTGGCAAGCGCTGACCAGATCGCATACAGGTGCGGCGACGACATCTGCGTGATCGACCCGGACAACCCCGACACCAACGCGAACCTGACGAAAACGAGCGGCGATGACAGCTCCGAGTACGCGCCCGCCTTCTCTCCCGACGGCCGCTGGATCGCCTACCACGCCTTCTACAACGGCCTCTCTGAAGTTTGGGTGATCGACGCCGGCAAGACCGCGGAGGAGAACGAAGCGATCAACGTCTCCGAAACCCCCGGTTACAACAGCCATTTCACCGACCGGCCCGTCTGGTCCCCTGACGGCAGCCGCATCGCCTTCTACTCGGACGATCTTGGCGGCGGCAGCCTCGGCTATTTCGACGACGTCTTCGCCGGGGCGTTCGACGGCAGCTTCCCGGCGGTCACGATCGGGCAGACCAAAGCATCCGAGAGCGAACCGACCTGGAGTTCTGACGGGCGAGTCGTCTTCCGGCGCAACACCCAGATCTTCGCCGCGCCCGCCGATGGGTCGGGCACGCCGACGCCTTTCGCCAATGCCTTCGGCTACGGACCGACCGTATCCCCGGACGGCCGCTTCCTGGCGGTCCATTTCGCGAACCAGCCCAACACGATCCGGATCTACAACTCGGACGGGTCCGGCTATCGCGACCTGGTCCACAAAGCCCAGAGCTCCCCGAACATGGCTTGGTCTGCCGACTCGACCAGGCTCGCGTTCGCCGACTACGAGGCGCCGGGCATCCGGATCGAGCCCGTCGACGGGACGACTCCGGGGGTCACCGTGCCGCCGCCGCCGGGCTGGGTGGTTGCGCAGGACCCCGCGATCTCGCCCGACGGCACTCGGGTGGCGTTCCATGCCCGGCCGGCCACCGAAAAAGACACCGGGGTCACCCAGATCGTGATCGGCTCGACCGTCAGCGGCACCCCGGCGGTGCCGCTGACCAAAGCGGCCGTGCCGAGCTTCGAGCCTTTCTGGAAGCCGGGGCCGGGTGGGCCGAAATCGACGACGCCGCCGCCCTCCGGTGGCGGAACCAACAAACCGCAGAAAGTCCGGCTCGCCGCGATCAAGAAGGTCTACGTGTATCCCCGCCTAAGCGTCTTCGTCGACTGCTTCGCCCAGGGCGGTCACCCGGACCCCAAATACTGCAACGGCGACGGCATCGCGAAGATGGTCACCTACACCGGACTCAATCCCCGCCCCTGGGCCAAGCCGAAGCTGAAGAAGAAGACGATCGTCTTCGCCAAGGGCTCGCTCAAAGTCCCGGGCGGTCAGAGCAAATCGCTGAAACTGATGGTCACCCCCGCCGGCAAGAAGTTGGCGAAGCCCGGGACGACGCTCAAGGTCCAGGTGGTCGTCAAGGTCAGCCGGGACAAGGAAAAGCCCGAGACCTTCAAGCAGACGATCAAGGTCAAGGTTCCGAAGAAGAAGAAATGAGGGGGTGCCCTGTGCATTGAGGCCGATCGAGTCGTCGGCCGGCCCCTGAGGAGTCCGAGATGCACCTACAATTTCGTCTGTTGCGCATCGAGCATCGATCGTCGGCCAGAAAAGGGGAATTGGCCTCGCTGCACCGGGATGAGAGAGCGCCGCGGTTCTGGGCTTCCGCCGTGGCGGTGTTCGCGGTCTGCTGCGCCGTTCTCGGCCACTGCCTGCCCGCGCAGGCGGCCGTCACGCACACCGGCACCCTCGAAGCGACCGTGGCCGAGAACCTGCGAACCGGCGAGTCCACGACGCGCTACACCCTGAGGGCCGGCGGAGAGAGGACCGCGGTACGGCCGACCGAGCTCGCGGCCGAGCCGGGGGACAGGGTCGCGGTCACGGGACGGGCCAGTGGCGACGCGCTGGTGGGCACCGTCGAGGCGATCGGACCCAACGTCGATGCGGCGGTCGCGCCGGGCGCGCGCAAAACCGCCGTCGTCCTGGTCACCTTCCAGGGTGACCCCGTCAGCCCCTGGTCGGCGGATGACGTCCGCTCCAAGGTCTTCACCGGTGCCAACTCCGTCAGTGCCTTCTACGCGGAGGAGTCCTACGGGAGCGTCTCCCTGACCGGGAAGCTGCGGCCGGACGGAGACGTGTTCGGCTGGTTCCGCATCAACGCTCCCGCGAGTGGCTGCGCGTACCAACAGTGGCGGGAGGAAGCCGAAGACGCAGCCGTTGCCGCCGGTGTGAATCTCGGCGGCTACCAGCACGTCGTCTACATGTTCCCGCGCCGGGGCGGCTGCACCTGGGAGGGCATCGCCGGTGTCGTCGAAGGCGCGATCATGCTCAACGGGAACCAGAGCGTCCAGGTGATCGCCCACGAGCTCGGCCATACCCTCGGCCTCCAGCACGCGGGCAGCTGGACCTGCACCTCGGGCGGCACCAGGGTTCAGATCAGCGACACCTGCACGATGACCCAGTACGGAGACCCCTTCGACGTGATGGGCAACGTCTCCACCCGCCACAGCAACGGCCAGGGCCTCGCGAAAATGGGCTTCCTCGCTCCGCAGAACGTCAAAACGATCAACGCCTCAGGCGTGTACTCGCTGCGTTCCGCGCTCAACCCGACGACCGAGCCGACGGTCCTGCGCATTCGCCGCGAAAGCACCCTCTACGACGGAATCTCCTACTACTACCTCGAGGTGAGGGAGCGCGGGGGTGTCTTCGAGAACGTCACCGACGCCACCACCGCCGGCGTCTCGATCCGGGTCACGGCGGTGTCCTACACGCCGGAGACGGTGCTGCTCGACGCCAACCCCGCGACCGCCACCTTCCAAGACGCGCCGCTCGGGGTGGGTCAGACCTTCGATGGCGGGGCGGTGCGGGTCAAGACCCTGTCGGCCGGCGCGGGGAGCGCGATGGTCTCGGTCGTGCTCGACGAATCGCCACCCACCACCCCGACCGGCCTGACGGCAACCGCGGTGCCCTTTGGGGTGCGCCTGAAATGGAACGCCAGCAGCGATCAGTACGGCGTCGACCGCTACGTCGTCTTCCGCGACGGCATCGAGATCGGGTCCCCCGAGGGCACCGAATGGTTCGACTCCGAGGCCGCCCTCGGCAGCCACACCTACCGCGTCTATGCGGAGGACGCGATCGGGAACCGCAGCGCCGCGTCGGCGCCCGCGACGGCGACCGTCGAGCCTGACGAGGTGGCGCCGACCGTCGCGACCGACCTCGCGGCGACCGCGGAAGTCGATGGCGTCTCGCTGGAATGGGAAGCCAGCACCGACGCCTACGGCGTCGACCGCTACGTCGTCTTCCGCGACGGCATCGAGATCGGGTCCTCCGCCTACGCCGAATTCCTCGACTCCTTCGCCTCCGCCGGCGAGCACGCCTATGTGGTCTACGCGGAGGACCGGGCAGGCAACAGGAGCGACGCCTCCGCCCCCGTGTCGGCGACGCTCGCCGAGCGGGAGGGCCCCGAATGCTGGGGCGGCGTCTGCACGATCAGCTTCTGGCACTCGGGCGCCCCGGCGACGTGGACGGTGCCGCCGGGCGTCAGCCAGGCCCGCTTCACCGTCGAAGGCGCTCAGGGCGGCAATTACGCTTCCCCCACGTCCCTCCGCAACCGGGCGGCTCGGGTGGCGGCGACGCTGGCGCCGCTGACGGTCGGCGGGGAGGTGACTGTAAGCGTCGGCGGCATGGGCAGCTCTGATGCCGACGGAGGCGCGGGCGGCTTCGGCGGGGGAGGAGACGGCACGCTCGGCGGTGGCGGGGGCGGCTTCAGCTCGGTGGAGCTCGGCTCAACTCTGATGCTGCTCGCGGGTGGCGGCGGCGGCGGCGGGTTGGAGGGCTTCGATGCGATCGCGGAAGCGGAGGTCGGCGGCGGTTTTGGCGGGCACGGTGGGGGGGAGGGCACGGCCGGGGCGTCCGGTGACACCACCGAGGCGGAAGGGGCGATGCTGGGCGGAGGCGGAGGCGGCGGCTCGGGCGTGAATGGGGCCCCAGGCAGCGCCGGCGCGGTGAGCGGAAGCAGCGGCTGTCCGCAGGGCGCCTTCGCGGGCGGGCCCGGGACCGCGGGCGCCAGCTTCACCGGAGGCGGGGGAGCCGCGGATGCAGGCGGCGGCGGTGGCGGCGGCTACATTGGCGGCGGCCAGGGCGGAGGCGGGGCCAGCGACGGATGCGGGAGCAGGGCGGGCTCGGGCGGTGGCGGCGGCGGCTCCAGCTACGCGGCGAGCGGACTCGAGGCCATAATCACCGGCGGCATCCGGCGCGGCTACGGCCGGGTGACGGTCACCTACACGAGCCCGGTCACCGCGACCGAACACACCTACACGACGACGCCGGACCAGGAGCTCGTCGTGTCCGCCGCCGACGGCGTGCTATCCGGCGCCGCCGGGCCGGACGGCGCGCCGCTCACCGCGAGCCTGTTCGTCGCCCCTCCCTTCGGCTCACTGTCGCTCGACGGCGACGGCTCATTCGTCTACACACCCGTTCCCGGCCGCATCGGCGGCGACTACTTCGACTTCCTCGCGAGCGACCCCTCCGGCAGTCACGGGATCGGCCGCGTGATGCTGACGATCGCCGATCCACCTTCGGCGTCGATCTCGGCTCCGGCCGGGGGCGGCACCTACACGGTCGGAAAATCGGTGCCGACCGCTTTCCACTGCACCGAGGGGGAAGGCGGGACCGGCCTCTCCTCCTGCAACGACTCGAGCGGCACCAAAGCCGTCAGCACCGGCGCCGGCCACCTCGATACCTCGACCGTGGGGAGCCACACCTACTCGGTGACCGCCGTTTCGGCGGACGGCCTGACGGGCAGCGATTCGATCGACTACACCGTCGTGCCGGCGCCCCCCGAGGACCCCAAAGTGCCACCCGAGGAGCCCAAAGCGCCGCCTGATGGTCCGAAGGAACCGCCCGGGAACCCTGGCGAGCCGCCTCGCAAGATCGAGCTCTCGCTCGGAGTCGAGGGGGAGTCGTTGCGCGAGCTGCTGCGGACCGGGCAACTGGTCGTCGCAACGAAGGTCAGCGCGGCGGCGAAGGTGGTGCTGGTCGGCAGGGCGAAGCTCAGGATCGGCTCCCACCGCAACGGGCAAATGAAGCTCCTCCCCGTGTTTGCGAAAAAGACGGTCGCATTTGCCGGACCTGGTGAAAGGCAGGTGACGCTCGCGCTGCCGCGAGAGCGGCGCGAGGCGCTTCGGAGACTGCCTGCACTGAGGCTCGAGATCGCCGCAAGGGCGACTGCCGAGGCCGGCGAGCCGGTCAGCCGGACGGTCGCGGTGACCCTGACGCGGTAAGCACCAGCAGGTCGGCTTTGGCGTCAAGTCGACCTGAGATTCGCTAGCTCCGCGGACGTCGTCCGCCCCTGCCCTGATGTCTGTTCAGTATTCCCGGAGGCCCCGTTTGGCTCTCGGTTGTTCAATGAACAGAAACGTACATTTTCTATTTCTGAGAATGCCGACTCGTCCAAATCTGGCTTTATAGAGCGCCATATGGGGGTATAGAGCGACGGCTGACCGCTCGTAAACACCGCGTTTCCCTTGACAGGGATGGTTCGCGGTGTCTATCTTTGCCGGGCAGCACAGGGTAAGGGGTCGTGGCCAGGGGTGGCCAGGCAAGGGCTCAGGGAGAAGGGAGCTAAGTGAACAGCTACACGAGGGCAGTGCCTGCGCCTGCTCGAAAAGAAGAGCCTGGGGTCGAGGCACGGGTGGGAGCGACCCCCACGGGGCGGTGGGGGCGATGTCGACTTGGAGTCTCCGGGGTCGCCCTCTGTGTGATCTTGGCGGGCTTTGTCGGCTGCGGCGGCAATGACGAGTCGCCCACGACGCTCAGTCGGACCTCTGAGGAGCGCGGTCACACCCAGACGGTGCATGGCCCGACAACCCCGGCGGGGTCGCTTGCCGCGGAGGACGCTCGCGCAGCGGGTCGCCGGGCTTGTCACCGTCAGAACGCCGCCGAGATGGCCCAGCGCTACCGGGCGATCGCCCAGCGCCCGGGAGAGCGACGGCAATTTGCCGCCCTCGTCGTCGATCCGACGCCGGCGATCGAGAAATCGCCCGGCTACCCACGGCTCGTCGCCGCGCTCTATGCGACGACCGTTCCGGCCCCGGGGCGTGAGCAGGCCGCCGCCGGTTGCGCCGAAGAGCTTGCCGCTGCCAGTCATGGCGGTAAGGCCCCGTCCAGCCGGATGGGGCAAGAGGAGCTGCCCGAAACGGGTAGCCAAGAGCAGAAAGGCAGCACTAGATGAAACGCAGGTTTGCAGTCCTCACCGTCCTGGGGGCTCTCCTCGCACTCGCCGTGCCGGCGAGCTCGATGGCGGCCATGTACCCCGCGGGACACAAATTCGAAATCGTCGGTGGATCCACCGGGACGAACAACGGACCGAAAGTCACGACGTCGCTTGGGTCCTGCAGCATCTCGAAAATCACCGTGCAGATCCCGGCGGCTCCAGCGAACGAAACGAACGCAGGGAGCGCGACGGTAACCCCTGGAGCCTGTAGTAGCGGGACCACCTTGACGGTGGGCAGTAGCTGGAGTTTCTCTACGTCTATCAATGCGTTCCAGACGATTCTCAGCCCGGTGTACCCCTCTGAAGGCCTTGTCCTGCGCTTCAGCTCGCTTCCAGGCTGCAAACTGGTGAGCTCCACGGCACTGGTTGGGATCTGGAGCAACGGCGTCACCACGCCGAAATTCCTCAGCTCGGGCTACCACGCCCACTCGGGAGGCAATTTGACGTGGGCCAACGACGGCGGGACCTGCGCGCTGGCCGGAAAAACGGAAAGCGCCGCCTACGAAAACCAGTATGTGCCGCCGCTGACCTTCCCAGGTGTCAGCCCGGTGAACAACCTCACCAGCCCGACCACGCCAATCATCGTCGGACCCCCGAAATAGCGAACTAGAGGCGGTGCGCCGGAGCGGACGCGGGGGAGAAGCCCGCGGAACGCTCCGGTGCGTTCGCCCCGGATCGGGTCCGGGGATCTCTACGGTTCAGGAACGCCGGCCCACGGGCCGAGCCGAAATCCGAAAATCCAGCGGTGGGCGAGCAACGCTGCCCGGCGCGCGGCTACGGGTAGGCGCTCGAAGCCGTCACGCGCCCACCGCTCGGCCGAGCGGTCGTCCGTCCGCCTCCGCGCAACCTCGAAGACGTCGGCGTAATCGGGCGAGGCGAGGGCGAACGGGGGCCTCTCGGTCACCGCGACGCGGTAGGCCCGATCTCTCGCTTCTGTCTCCCCGCTCGGCTGACGGGCACCCATCTCGAGGCCTCCGGGGATTCCCATTGCAGGAGGCATCCATACGGTACCGTATGGATGCCTGGGGATGATGCTGCGCTCGCCGCGGCCAACCGGCGCTAGTCAGCCCACCAGTCGCGCCGACCCTCCACGTCGTCGCGTGGATTCTCGCCGAGATTGGGCGCACCGATGACGAGGATCTCGAGGCCCTCCGGCCCCGCCTCGTAGCCCCGCCAGGTGCCGGGTGGGACGCGCACCGCGTCCCATTCCCTGAGCTCGACGATCTCGTCGTCGAGCTTCATCCGCCCGCTGCCGCGCACGACTACGTACACCTCCTCCTGCTCCTTGTGCGTGTGGCCGTAAGGAAAACGGCTGCCGGGCGGGATGCGCTGATAACAAAGTCCGGAATGCTCGAGCGCGAGTGCCTTGGTCGCCAAGCGGAACTCGAGGCCTGGGGCGCCGTCGAAATTGGGCCCGACGTCGTCCAGATCCTCCCTGAGGTTCTTGCGCGTGAACGGCACGGCGCAATCCTACGGCGCCCCAGGCGGGTGGGCCACGTGTCCAGGGCGGCGGACCGATCCGCGGGATTTCTCGCTCAGCCTTGAGGAAACTGCCTCGCCCGGCCGAAATAAGGGGAACAACCCCATTGCGCCGACCCGGCGCACGTCCAAGGAGTGTCCTGATTCCGATGAACCCGTCCCGAAAGCTGCGCTCGCTCGTCCCCGTGGCGGCGGTCGCCCTGGTCGCCGTCGCCCTGGTGGCGCCGGCCGCTAACGCCGCCAACATCCCGCCCCTTGCCACGACCGCGCAGTACAAAGCGCTGGTCACCTTCGTCGACAAGCTCGACAAGCTCTCGAACACCCCGGCCACCGACCCCCAGAAGGCCATCTACAACGGCCAGCTGTCGAACAAGCGCCAGGCCGCGGCGAACAAATCGACCGCGCTCTTCAACCGCGGCAAGAAGGCGGCGCAGGCGGAATCGCAGCGTGCCTTCAAAACCGGCTCGCGGACGATCCGGCGCACCGAGGCCGGGGAATTGGCCGCTCTGCGCAGGGATTACGACGCGCGGATGGATCGGGCTGCCACCAACCACGACAACGCGGTGGGCCGGGTCGAAGACGCCTACGACAGCAGAACCGCGTCGCTGAAAAAACAGATCCGCCGCTTGCGCGACCAGAAAGCCAATGCTGAAAGCATCGTGCGCAAAGAACAGATCGAGGAAGCGATCGAACGGCGCGTCAAACGGGGCGCTGACGACCGCAAGCTCCAGCAGGAAGAAATCGCCGACCTGAAGGCCGGCTACAGCCGTGAAAAGGCGGCGATCCGCAGCGCCAAGGCGTCTGCCACCCGGGTTGTGCAGCAGGATGACGACGAAGCGATCGCAACCCTGCGCAACCGTGGCAGGCAGATCTACAACACCAGGGTCCGCACGCTGCAGAGCAGCCGTGCCAACCAGCTCAGCGATCTCGAAAACAAGCTCAACGCCGGCCGCGCCGCGATCGCGCGGATGCCGGTCAGCAGCTGAACCAGCTCGAGCCGACGCGCCGGGGGCCCGCTGGGCCCCCGGCATCCGGCCTTGGAGAAAGCATCAGCATCGACAGGAGGTACGAAGTGCCCCGTGACCGTTCTCACCGCTCGTCTTTGGTTCGTCCGCGCAGTACCACCCTTGCCTTGGTGATGGTCGGCGCAGTGATCGCGATCAGCACGGGGTGCGGCGGTGACGGCGAGACGCTCAACGTCGTCGCGCCCGCGAAGGGTCTGCATCAGAACACCGTCGACCTCGGCCCCGAGGGAAAGAGCGGTGGCGATGTCTACGTCTTCGACGGTCCGCTCCTCGACTCCGACGAAGAGGAGTCGATCGGCAACGTATACGGGACCCAGACTTCGATCGCCGTGGGCGGCGGCTCGGAGACCGTGCAGGCGATGATCACCTATGACTTCGGGGATGGGGATCGGCTCACCATCGGCGGTATCGGTCGGTATCCCCGTGGAGACATGGGCCTGGTCGAGGGCCAGGGGTTCGAGCGCCCGATTCTGGGCGGTACCGGTCGCTATGCCGGTGCCAGTGGCACCGTGACCACGGTCCACCGTCCTGACGGGGCCTACGAGCACAGCTTCGAGATCGACGACTGATCAACCGGAATTGCGGCTCGGTCGGCAGGTGACCCGCTTAGGCTTTGGCGATGACGCGATCCGCTGCCGAGCCTCCACCCGGAGCGCTGGAGGAAGTTCGGCGCCTGGCCGGCCCCGCGGCCGAGATCGTCGGGTCCGAGCCGCTCGAGGGCGGCCAGCACTCCGAGACCTGGAGAGTCGACACCGAGAACCCCGCGACCAGCGTCGTCGTCCGCCGGTTTCCACCCGGCGACCCCGCCCCTTTGGGGGAGCAGCGGGTGCTGCGGGCCCTCGACGGGCTCGGCGGCCTGGCCCCGCTGCACCTCGGTGGCGACCTGGAGGGGCGCTGGTCGCAGTACCCGACCTCTTTGATCAGTTGGCTTGACGGCGAGCCGGAAATCACTCCGGCCGACCCCACCGGGTGGGCGCGAGGGTTAGGGCGTGCGCTCGCAACGGTGCATGCGGTATCCAGCGGGCGGCTGACGGAGCTGCCGAGCGTGTTCGACGGCAGGGCCGGATCTGCGGCGATCCTGGATGGCCCGCTGGCGGCGAAAGTCCGGTCTCGCTGGTCACAGCTCGTCGCCGAGCCGCAGGTGCTCACCCACGGCGACTACTGGTCGGGCAACACGCTGTGGCGCGACGGGAGGCTGACCGGCGTCGTCGACTGGTCGGCCGGATCACGCGGCCCGCGGGGCCACGACGTCGGCTGGTGCCGCCTCGACCTCGTCCTCCTCTTCGATGACAGCACTGCCGACGAGTTCGTTGCGGCCTACGAGGGAGCGAGCGGCCAGGGGGTCGGCGACCTGCATCTTTGGGATAGCTGGGCCGCGGCGCGCTCGCACGGCACGGTCGGGTCCTGGGTCCCGAACTATCTGCCGCTCGGCCGCGCCGACCTCGACGAGCCGGAGCTGCGGCGGCGCCATGCGCAGTGGACGGCACGCATTCGAGAGCGGATGTAGGCCCGCCGTATCGTTGACCCCGCCGCTTGCCGGCTCTTCGACCGTTTCGGTTGCCGGTAGCGTGCGGCCCCGTGTTCTTTCCGATCCTCCCCGGCGCGACGGGTCGCGACCGTCTCCTGGCCTGCCTTGGGGTCGTCGTCGGAATCGGGCTGACCGGCCTGATCGGGTCCTGGGTCCACGGGGATGGCGAGGCGCTGCCGTGGATCGTCGCCCCGATGGGCGCCTCGGCGGTGTTGCTGTTCGTGGTGCCGGCCAGCCCGATGTCGCAGCCGTGGCCGATCTTCGCCGGCAACGCGCTGTCGGCACTCGTCGGCTTCGTGGTCGGTCAGGCGCTGGGACACGGGGCGCTCGCATGCGGCCTGGGGGTCGGCCTGGCGATCGGCGTGATGTCGGTCACCCGTTCGCTGCACCCGCCGGGCGGGGCGGCGGCGCTGACCGGGGTGCTGGGCGGCTCGCTCGTCGACTCCGCCGGCTGGTGGTTTCCGGTCGCGCCGGTCGCGCTCAATGCACTCGTCCTGGTCGCCGTCGGCTGGCTCTTCCACCGCTTCCTGTCGGGTCACTCGTATCCGCACAGGCAGGCGCCCGCGGCGGTGACCAGTGACCCGATGCCCAGCGAGCGGGTAGGGGTGCGCGATGAGGACCTCGACGCCGTCCTCGCCGGCATCGGCGAGACCTTCGACATCGAGCGCGACGACCTGCGCCTGCTGCTTGCCCAGTTCGAGATGCAGGTGCTGGCGCGCGAGCGCCCCGACCTGACCTGCGGCGAGATCATGTCGCGCGACGTCATCGCCGTCCGCCGCGACGCCGACCCCGGGGATGCGCGGGCGCTCCTGCTCGACAGTGGCGTCCGCCTGCTGCCGGTGCTCGACGATCACGGGCGCCCGGTCGGGGGCATCGGCCTGCGCGAGCTGACGCGGTCGGGCGATGCCGTGGCGGATGTGATGACCGCACCGCTGACGATCACGCCAGCGGAGTCGCCGCTTCTGCTGACCGGCGCGCTCACCGACGGGCACCGCCACGCGGCGATGGTCGTCGACCCCGCCAGCAAGGAGCTGCTCGGACTGATCACCCAAGCCGACCTGCTTGCCGCTCTGACCCGTCGCTCCGTCGACGCGGCCCTGAGTGGCGCACCGCTGGCGTGAGGTTCAGCCGCGAGGAACTGGAGGAATTTCGCGGTCGCGAGGTCGACGACCTGGTCGGGCCGGGGCTCAAGCTGTTGTTCGTCGGCATCAACCCGGGCCTGTGGACGGCCGCGGTCAAGACCCACTTCGCGCATCCCACCAACCGCTTCTACCCGGCGCTGGCGGCGGCCGGCATCAGCGGTTACGAGGTCGATCGGGTCGCCGGGATGAGCGACGACGATCGCGCGCATCTGGTTGCCCGGGGCATCGGGATCACCAACCTCGTGCGGCGGGCCAGCGCCCGCGCCTCCGAACTGACGAGCGCGGAGCTGCGCGAGGGCGGCGAGCGCCTGCGGCGGTTCGTCGCCGATCACCGCCCCGCGGTCGTCGCGATCGCCGGTGTGACCGCCTATCGCGACGCCTTCGGCGAACGCAAGGCGACGTTGGGGCGACAGCCCGACTCGATGGAGAGCGCGTCCCGCTGGTCGGATGCGGCGCTGTGGGTGGTGCCCAATCCGAGCGGGCTCAACGCCCACGAGACCGTCGCCTCGCTTGCCGCCGCCTATGCGGCGCCGGCCGCCGAGGCTGGCGTCATCGCCGATCCCCAGTGCCAGGCACCCGCGTCCGGCGGCTAATTCTTGGGGTCGTGGTTTGGGGGTGGCCTCGATGTGCGACGGGCGTTTGCGGCGCAGGCTGGGGGTCATGCAAACGCACTCTCCGAAATGGAGCACACAGATGAACGCATCGCCATCTCGATCGCGCTGGTCGGCCTCCTCCTCGTCGCCGCCCCCGTCGCCGCCTCGGGCAAGCCGAAGACCCTCTACTACGACGGCGAGACCGTCGCCGGCAACTCGCTCTCGTTCGCACTGACCGGCAAGCGGATCTCCGACATCGACGGCTACGTCCCGACCAGCTGCGTTCCCACGCACGGCCCGCCGCTCGCCTTCTCGGCCGAATTCCGTCCGCCGGGAGCCTTCGTGCTCGGCAAGACGAGGAAGGCCAGCGCGACCGAATACATGTCCTACAAAGGCGACGTGACCAAGAACTACACGGTCACGATCCAGAAGAAGAAGGGCCGTCTCTGGATCGCCGACCTCAGCGTCAACTACTCCTACGAGGAAATCGTCGGCTTCAGCAGCAGCGAACTGGAAAGACGGTTCTACATCTGCCAGGGCGACGACGAATTCAGGTTCATCGTCTAGGGGGCGCGTACGATCACCGGCTTGGCCTCCCCGCGCCTGCACGAGCGATTCCCGGCCCTGGCCGAGACTCTGCCTCACCTCGCGCTCTCCGACCGCCCGACACCCGTTCGCGAGCTGGCGGGTCTCGGCGTCTGGGTGAAGGACGACGGCGCCTTCGGCGCGGGTGGCTGGGGCGGCAACAAGGTGCGAAAGCTCGAGTGGCTGCTCCCCGACGCCCGGCGTCGGGGGCGCCGCTCGATCCTCACCTTCGGCGGTCTCGGCACGAACTGGGGGCTTGCGACCGCCCTCTACGGTCGCGAACACGGGCTCGAGACCGCGCTCGCGCTCGTCGACCAGCCTCTCGACGAGCATGTCCGCGCCCAGCTCAACCGGCTTCGGGAATCGGGCGCCCGCATCTACCGCACCCACACCAAGGCGCGTACGGTGGCGATGCTGCCGTGGCTGCTCGCCCGCAGCGCCAGGGCCGGGCGGCTGCCGTACCTGCTGCCGGCCGGGGGTTCCTCGCCGATCGGTGCGCTCGGATACGTCGAGGCGGCGCTGGAGATCGCCGCCCAGGTCGAGGACGGCTCGCTGCCGGAGCCAGCCCAGGTCGTCGTCCCCGTCGGCACCGGCGGCACCGCCGCCGGCCTGGCGCTGGGCCTGCAGATGGCGGGCCTGCGCACTCGCGTCCTCGGGGTCGTGGTCAACGACCGGCTCCGCCTCGACGCGACGCTGCTCGCCCGCCTCGCGCGCCGCACCGCGGTCCTCCTGGTGCGCAGGGGGGCCAACCTGGAGGGGCTACGGGTCGAGGCCGACATGTTCGACCTGACCCGCGAGCAGATCGGGGCCGGCTACGGCCACCGCACCGAGGCCGCCGAGCGCGCCACCGCCCTCGCCGCTGCGGACCGACTGCCGCTCGACCCCGTCTACACGGCGAAGGCGATGGCCGGCCTGCTGGCGCTGCGCGAGAGTGGGTCACTGGGCGAGCCAGTCCTGTTCGTGCAGACCGATGGGCCGCGCTAGCTAGCGGTCCTGTCGTATCTCCAAGCGCTGCTCGAAGCGTCGCGCCCGCGTCTCGGCGCCCCGGCTTAGGTTCGTCCCATGGACTACTGGGAGATCGAGGAGCACGACGGCGGGATCGTCGTCGCCTCATACACGAACGCGCCGATGAACTATTTCGTCGGCGACGGTGCAGCCGAGCTGGGGACGCTGATCCCCACCTGGCGCGACCCGGCGGTGCGGGTGGTGATCATCACCGGCGGTCCCAAGGACCAGTACCTGACCCACTACAGCGTCGAGGAGCTGGCGGCGCTGGCTGGCGACCGCGAGGGGATGCAGGGCCTCGGCACGGACCTCAACGACGGCTACCACGCGATGGTGCAGGACATCAGCGATCTCGAGAAGCCGGTGATCGCGGCGATGAGCGGCGACACCATGGGCGGCGGCCTCGAGCTCTCGCTCGGCTGCGACATCCGCATCGCCCAACGCGGCGACTTCTCGATCGGCTTCCCCGAGCTCTCGCTGGGGATCATCCCCGGCGGCGGCGGCACCCAGCGGCTGCCGCGGATCATCGGCGCCGGCCCGGCCCTCGACTTCATCCTCCGCGGCCGCATCGTCTCGCCCGACCAAGCGCTCGCACTTGGCATCGTCAGCGAGGTCGCCGACGACGCCGGCGCCCGCGCGCTCGAGGTCGCCCAGGGCCTGGGACGGCACTCAGAGGTTGCCCTGGCGGCGGTCAAGCGCAGCGTCCTGCGCGGCTCGACGCTGCCGCTCAGCGAGGGCCTGCGGGTCGAGGCCGATGCCTTCCTGGCGACGATGCTGACCGACGAGGGCGAGGCGGCGATGAGCGAGTACGCGAGCACGCCCCACGACCAGCGCCGGGCCTGGATCCGCTCGCGGGCGACCTCGGTCCCCGGCGACCCCAGCTGAGCTTCCGCTCCTAGGCGACCGGCCGGGCGGGGACGCCCATCACCGTGATTTCCGGCGCGACGTCGCGCGTGACCACCGACCCGGCGCCAACGATCGCGCCACCGCCGATCCTGACGCCGGGCAGCAGGGTGGCGTTGGTGCCGATCCTCGCTCCGTCCTCGATCCTCGGCCCCGCGGCCTCGCCCTCCTGCCAGCCGCGGGCCCCGAGGGCGTTGTCGTTGGTGGTGACGACGTGCGCGGCAATGAAGACACCTCTGCCGATCCTCGATCCCGCGACCAGGCCGGCGCCGGACATGACCACGGTCCGGTCGCCGATCCGCACGTCGTTGGACACGGTGGCGTGGCGACCGATCACGCAGCGGTCACCGATTTTCGTTTCCTCGCGGACTCCGGCGCAGTCACCCACCAGCGTGTCCGCGCCGATCTCGACACCGTAATAGATGACCGCGTTGGCGCCGATGGCGCAGCCGTCGCCGATCCGCAGCTGTTCGAGATAGGTGGGCTCGCGGGAAATTCCTCCGGTCGATCGCGGCCGGCGGCCGATATGACAACCCGGCTGGAGCTCGGTTCCGGCCCCGATCTCAACCTCGGCGCCGACGAATGCATGCGGCATCAGCGTGACACCGTCGCCGATCACGGCGCCGGGCCGGACGATCGCGAACTCGCCGACCGTGACCCCTTCGCCGATCGCATCGGTTTCGACCACGGCGCTGGAGTGGATAGGTGACGGCAAAGACCTCATCGCTCCCGCTAGCGGCGGCGCAGCAGGACCACGAGCGCCGCGGCGCCAAGTAGGGCCGGTCCCAGCCGGCGGCCGATCGTGACGAAATCCTCGCGGTCGAAGATGACGGCGGATTCGAGGCCGGCGACCGAGCCGACCACGGCAACACCGCCGTCGCGCCGCTCTAGGCGGCTGAACTCGAAAGGAAACTCCCCGAGCGGAGTTTTGATCTTCACCGGCTGATCCTCGCAGGTTGGGTTTGCTTACCCAAAATCGGGGTTGGTGATCGAGGCGTCCGCAGGATCGCGCGACTAGCGGACGGCTCGCGCCGGAACGCCCATCACGGTGCTTCGCGGCGCGACGTCGCGCGTCACCACCGAGCCCGCCGCGACGATTGCGTGGCTGCCGATGCGGATTCCGGGCAGCAGGGTCGCGTTGGCGCCGATCCGCGCTCCGTCCTCGATCACGGCTCCGGCGTCCTTCTTGCCGCTCCAGCCAGCGGCGCCGAGGGCGTTGTCATTGGTCATGATCACGTGGGCGGCGATGAAGACGTTGTTGCCGATCCGCGACTTCGCGACCAGGTTGGCGCCGAACATGACCACGGTGCCGTCGCCGACCTCGACTTCGTTGGCGACGCCGACCGAGCGGCCGATCACGCAGTGGTCACCGATCTTGACTTCCTCGCGGATCGAGGCATGGTCGCCGACCAGGGTGTCGCACCCGATCTCGACGTCGTAGTAGATGACGGCGTGGGTGCCGATCGCGCAGCCGGCGCCGATGCGCAGCGTTTCGCGGAAGGTCGGCTTGTTCGCAACCGAGCCGGTGGCCCGCGGCCGGCGGCCGACCACGCAGCCGGACTGGACCTCGGTCCCCGCGCCGATCTCGACGTCGCGGTCGATCAGCGCGTGCGGAAGGACCTCGACGCCGTCGCCGAGCACGGCGCCGGGTCGGACGATCGCGAACTCGTCAACCGCGACTCCTTCGCCGATCGAATCGGTTTCCACGATGGCGCTGGGGTGGATCGGGGACATAGAGAGGCGCCTCGCGTCGAGACCGCGGAATCGTAGCGGCCACCGGCTAGGGTCAGGCAGCATGGGAATCGAGCGCTGCGAAACGATCGAGTTGCCGGTGGTGGCGGATCCGCAGGGGAGCCTCGCCTTCGCCGAAGCGAAGGAGCACGTCCCCTTTCCGATCGCGCGCACGTTCCACGTCTACGACGTGCCTGGGGGCGCCGCCCGCGGCGGTCACTCCCACCGCGCCCTGGAACAGGTCCTGTTCTGCGTCGTCGGGCGACTGGAGATCGTCGTCGACGATGGCGAGCGCAGGCAGTCGTTCGTGCTCGACGACCCGAGCCGGGGTCTCTACCTGCCGCCGCTGGTCTGGCACGACATCGGTGGCTTCGCGCCGGGGACCGTCTATCTCGTGCTCGCCTCGCTTCCCTTCGAGGAGGCCGACTACATCCGCGACCGTGAGGAGTTCCTGGCGGCGGTGCGCGCTCCGGCCCTCGACGCCAACCCCTCTTAGTCGGCGGTCGGGACCCCGCCTGTCATCCACTCTTCGGCCGAGCGCCGACGGGTCTCGTGCTTGTCGACGACGATCTTCTCGATCATCCCGAAGCGGACTCCGGCGCGGATCATCCGCCGGCACTTCGACCAGTCGCTCGGCTCGTCGTAGATCGCGTCGCTGAGCTCCGATTCGAAATAGCGCAGATCCGAGTGGTAGAGGGCGGACTGCAGTCCCCAGTGCCCGTGCCGAGGCGGGAACTCGCCCAGGGTCAGCGGCTCACCTTCGACGAAATTGACCAGCTGCAGGCCGTAGCAGTGCTCGTGGCGGTTCTCCTGCGCGGCGGCGAGCAGATCGGCGGTGTGGTTCGGGCGGACCGCGTCGTCGTCCCCGAGCACGGCAATCCAGCGCCCGCGGGCGATTGCCAGGGCATCGTTGAAGGGCGGCCCGCCGATCCCGAACCAGCGCTTGGCCGGGTCCTCCGGGTATGGCCCGCGGATCGTGCGGTTGAGGTAGACGATCCGGGGGTCGTCGATCCCCGCGATCACGGCGGCGGTCTCGGCCGGGGCGCAGTCGCCGGAGACGATGACCTCGAGGTTGGAGTAGGACTGGCCGAGGATCGACGGCAGGGCGACGTCGCGCAGGGTCTCGTAGGAGCTGTAGGTCGGAATCAGGAAGCTGACCAGCGGCTCGGCTTCGGTGAAGGCGAGCTCGTACTCCTCGCTGCGCCGCAGCTCGTGCAGGCGGCGCCGGTTGGCGGGCTCTTCGTCGTAGGCGTGGCGGGCGATTGCGGCGGCGCGCGTGGTGCCGACCTCGACCATTCCGACCTGGGCGCGCAGCTGCGCGACCTGGTCCCGCAGCTCGCGCAGATCGCCGTGCAGGTCGGCGATCGCTCGTTGCAGGCGATGCTCCCCTTCGTGAACGTCAGTGTGCAGCTTCGAGCGCAGGGCTCGGGCGCTGCGCCTGATGATCCCGCGCTGGGGGTCTGACTCTGCCATCGTCGGCCTGATGCTACGCGGGCCTGACACCCGCCAGCACGGCTTCCGCCACCTCGGCGCAGTCGGCGGGGTCGAGCTGGGGGTAGAGCGGCAGGCTCAGCGCCGCGGCGCTGAGCCGTTCGGCAACCGGGAAGCTGCCGATCGGCCAGTCGTCGCGGTAGGGCGCGGCGCGGTGGGGCAGCAGCGGGTAGTGGACGAGCGTCTCGATGCCCTGCTCGGCGAGTGCGCGGGCGCAGGCCTCCCGATCGGGATGACCGAGCACGAACAGGTGCCAGGCCGGCTCGGTCCCGCTGGGGACCGATGGCAGCGCGATCTCGCCGTGGCCGGCGAGGGCGTCGAGGTAGACCTGTGCCAGCACGGCCCGCGACTGGTTCCAGGCGTCGAGGCGGGGCAGCATCACCCGCAGCGCCGCCGCCTGGATCTCGGCCAGGCGCGAGTTGACGCCGGCCAGCTCGATCTCGTAGCGGTCGCGCATCCCGTAGTTGCGCAGCAGCCGGGCGCGTTCGGCTAGGAGATCGTCGTCGGTGGTGATGGCGCCGCCGTCGCCGATCCCGCCGAGGTTCTTCGAGGGATAGAAGGAGAAGGCGCCGGCGTCGCCGATGCTGCCAACCCGTCGCCCTCCGATTCTGGACCCATGCGCTTGGGCGGCGTCCTCGATGACCAGCAGGTCGGCCGCCCTGGCGATCGCGCCGATCACGTCGAGGTCTGCCGGCTGCCCGCGCAGATGGACGGGGACGATCGCCGCAGTGCGCTCGGTGATCGCGGCGCCGAGCAGCCCTGAATCGAGGTTGTAGGTGCCTTCCTCGACGTCGACCCCGACCGGGCGGGCGCCGCTCGCGCTGACCGCCAGCCAGGTCGCGATCCAGGTGTAGGCGGGGACGATCACCTCGTCCCCGGGACCGACGCCGGCGGCTCGCAGCGCCAGCTCGATCGCGGCGAGGCCGCTGCCGACACCGACGCAATGGCGAACGCCGCAGTAGGCGGCGAACTCCCGCTCGAACTCCTCCAACTCGCTTCCCAGGAGGTAGCGGCCGGATTCGACGACCTGGGCGATGCTCGTCTCCAGCTCTCCGGCGAGTTCCCGATCCCGGGCTCGGAGGTCGATGAAGGGGATCGGCATCGCTTGAGGCGAACCTTACTGTCCGTGAGGCGCCTGGCCCTTGGGGGAGAGTTGGCGGGACGCTCCACTTAGCGGTCGGTGAGTCCACGTAGCGCCGAGCTCAGCACCATCGAAGCCGCCGAGGCGCTGGTCGAAGAACTGCTTCGGACCGGCTTCGTCCTCTCCGATCTGATTGGAACGTTGGTCGAGGATCTGCCGGAGGGGGTCTTCCCGGGAGAAGACAACGCCAGCGTTCTCCTGGAGATGATCGCCGGCAGCAGCCTGCCGGCGATCGAAGCGGCAGGCGAGGACATCTGCCGGGCGGCGACCGCGCTGATCGGTGCCATCAGAGAACGAACCCTTGACGACCTCCGGGCTGCCGCTGCGATCGCCCGAGCCGGTTGACCGCATGGCGAGAAGGATCGAAGTGCTACTTTGATGTACATGAGTGAATCGCTCTCAGTGGGCGTAGCCGAGCTGCGACAGAACCTGAGCGTCTACCTGCGACGCGTGAGCGGAGGGGAGCGGCTCGTCGTCACCGATCGCAACCGGCCGGTTGCCGAGCTCGGCCCGGCCCCACGCACCGGGCCCGATCTCGACCGCCTGATCGCTGCCGGGCGGGTCGGGGCCCCGGTGCGTCCTGGGCTGCCGGAGCCGCTGGAGCTGACGGGCGACCCGCGGGCCTTGAGCCGCGCACTCGACGAGATTCGCGGCGACCGCTGAGCGGTGGCGATCTTCTACGTCGACAGCTCGGCGCTGGTCAAGCTCGTACGCGAGGAGGTTGAGTCGGATGCGCTGCGCGCCTACCTGACGGGCGCAGACCTGGCCAGCTGCGAGTTGGTCCTGACCGAGCTCCCGCGCGCGATCCATCGCGCCGCCGCCAGCGACCCCGATCTGCCGCGGGACCTCCTGCTCGAGCGGGTCGGCGAGCTCATCGACGCGCTTGCCCTGCATCCGCTCGATCGCCCGCTCCTCGTGGGTGCCGGCGCGATTGCCGAGCCGGCTCTACGCGCTCTCGACGCGATCCACGTCGCCGCGGCGGTAGACCTGTTGCCGATCGAGGCGTTCGTCACCTACGACGAGCGGCAGGCCGCCGTCGCTCGCCTCGCCGGGTTGCGCACGATGGCTCCCGGGGCCTAGGCGAGCTCCGGGCCCGAACTTCGCGCCGGGGATGCCGAATTGACGGCCTCTAAGTGCGCTTCCTCTTCGCCTGGCGTTCGAGGATTTCGCCGAACGCCTTGTCGATTTCCTCGTTGAGGATCGGGTGGAAGGTGGCAACCATCGCCTCGACCGCGAGTGGCCGCAGGCGTTCGATCGACTCGGTGATCTCGGCCCATCCCTCGTCCGGGCGGCCGGCTTCGTCGAAGGGCTTCCACAGTTCCTCGAGGAAGAGCTCGACGAAGCTGCGGGCGGCGGCGTGGGAGCTGCGGCTGAGCTTCTCGATCGCGGCCAGGGCGGCGGGCAGGGAGATCCCCATCTTCAGCACGTCCTCGGCCGCCTGCAGAAGGGCGGGGGAGGGGGCTTCGTAGCGCTCCTCGCCAAGGTCGATGAGGAGGCCGAGCTTCTTCGCCTTCTCCAGCAGCTTTTCGTCGTCGACGCCGAAGCGCTCGGCCAGCTCCTCGCGGCTCAGCACTTCCGGCGACTCGGCGGCGATCGGAGCGGTGACCGCCTTGCGCAGGCCAACGAAGCGGTCGGCGTCGGCGCCGTGCTCGCCGATCAGGCGGGAGATCGCGCTCAGCTTGAAGCCCTCCGCCTGCATCTCCTGAATCAACCTCAGGCGGGCGACATGCGCCGGGCCGTAGTAGCCCGTGCGCGCCCGCACCGCCGGCGGCGGCAGCAGCCCGCGCGACTGGTGGTTGCGGATGTTGCGGACCGACATCCCAGTCTCGTAGGCGAGCTGCTCGACCGTCAGCTGCGCCTCCGGCCCCGGCTCCCCAGCACTGTTTCCTCCGCGTTTGGCGATCATCGTTTGCGGATAGTACCTTTCCTATGTAACCTCGTTTGAGGTAACACCGTATGAGGTAATGAACTTCACCGCCGATGGGCCGATTTCGAGCCCTATAGACCCGGAATCGGCCCATCGGCCCCCTGCAACCTCGCACTCGAAAGGCACTTCGCTCATGAATCCTGCTCCCCCCGCCGGCGGCGCCGCCCTCGGCCAGGTGATCGGCGCCTCGCTGGCTGCCTCCCTGGTCACCGCGGCGCTGCTCTACGTCGGCTTCGGCCATCGCTCCGGGCGCGTCCAGTGGCTGGGCCGGTTCGCCGCCCGCGCCGAACGCGCCAGCGGCCACCCCGGCTGGGTGGTGATCCCCTCGCTGATCGCCACCACCTCGCTGATCGTCGCCCTCTTCGGCATGTACTGGGACATCGCCCTCCACATCGGCGTCGGCCGCGACGAGGGGCCCCTCGCCAACCCCGCCCACTACTTCATCCTCACCGGCCTCTTCGGCATCTTCGCCGCCGGTTTTCTGGCGACCGTGCTGCCGACCGAGGTGCGCCCGAGCGCGGCCTCGATCCGACTCGGCCCCGACTGGTACGCCCCCCTGGGCGGCATTCTGCTGATGGCCTGCGGACTCTTCTCGCTGATCGGGTTTCCGCTCGACGACGTCTGGCATCGGCTCTTTGGCCAGGACGTGACCCTCTGGGGCCCGACCCACCTGATGCTGATCGGCGGCGCCGCGATGAGCCTGCTCGGGATCGCCGTGCTGACCGTCGAGGGGCTGCGGGCCGGGGCTGCGGGCGAGGCCGGCGGCGAGCCGCTGGTCGAGCGTCGACCGATGGTGCTGGTGCGGACGATCGCCCTCACCGGCGGGCTGATGCTCGGGCTCTCGACCTTTCAGGCCGAGTTCGACTTCGGCGTGCCGCAGTTCCGCTTCGTCTTCGAGCCGGTGATGTTGATGCTCGCCGCCGGGGTCGGGCTCACCGCCGCCCGCCTCTACGCCGGCCCGGGGGCCGCGCTCGGCTCCGCCGCCTTCTTCATCGCCCTGCGGGGGTTGCTGGCGCTGGCGATCGGGCCGGTGCTGGGGGAGACGACGCCGCACTTCCCGCTCTACATGGCCGAGGCCCTGGTCGTCGAGGCGGTCGCGCTGCGCGTGTCCGCCCGGCGGCCGTTCGCCTTCGCGCTCTGGTGCGGGGTCGGGATCGGCACGGTCGGGCTCGCCGCCGAGTGGTTGTGGTCGCAGGTCTGGATGCCGCTGCCCTGGTCTGAGGCGCTGTGGCCGGAGGTCGCTCTGCTCGGCTTCGCGGCCGCGGTCGGGGCGGCGCTGATCGGGACCTGGATCGGCACCCGGCTCGCGGTCGAGCCGAAACCGTCCTACCGGCGCCTGCGTTGGGGCGCCGCGGGCGGCGCGGCGGCGCTGGCGGCGATCGTCGCCTTCTGCCTCTACACCCCGGCCGAGCCCGGTCTCAGTGCCCGGGTCTCCCTCGTCGAGGTCCGCGGCGGGGACGGCCGGGAGGCCGAGGTCACCGTGGCGATGCGACCCCCCGAGGCCGCCGCCGAGGCCGAGTGGTTCGACGTCACCGCCTGGCAGGGGGGAGGGCTGGTGGTGGAGCCGCTATACGAGGTCGGCCCTGGTCGCTACCGGACCACCGAGCCGGTTCCGATCGACGGCAACTGGAAGACCCTGGTCCGCCTCCATGACGGCAACTCACTGATGGCGCTGCCGATTTACCTACCCGCCGACGGCGCGATCCCAGCGGCGGAAGTGCCCGCCCGGGCCAGCTTCACGCGCTCGTTCGTCGACGAGACCCAGATCCTCCAGCGCGAGCAGACCGGCGGCAGTCCGGTCGTGGTCGTCGTCGCTTACTCGGTGGTGATCGCGATCACTCTGACCCTGCTCGGGCTGATCGCCTGGAGCCTGCACCGGCTTGCCTTCGGGCCCCGTTCGGAGCGCGCCGGGGCGACCCGGCGCCGGCCCCTGGTCGGCCCCGCGAAGCTGCGTCGGGCGGGGGGCTGAGGTGCTCCCCGTCGCCCACCACAGCGCCCTCGCGGCGTTGCCGGTCCTCGCCCCCGCGGTCGTCGTCTGCGCCGCGCTCGCCTTCCAGGCTTTGCGTGGACGCGGCCGCGCCGACCGGCGCGGGTGATCCTCCTCGCGGCGGTCGGTAGCTCCGGTTAGCCGCAACTTTCCCTGAGCTGGCGGGGTTAGCGCTTCCAGAAAACGGCCCCAGGGCCCCTCGTCGATCGGGGGGAAGGCAGGGGCAAGAAAAGGGGAGAAGCATGAGACATCGGAATCGAACCCGTTTGGGAGTACTGGCGCTGGCGCTGGCCAGCGTCTTTGCGATGGCGGCTGGGACTGCCAGCGCCAACACGGTCACGGTCGGCAGCGTGCTGCCTCCCGGCGCCGTGTCGAAAGAAGTCAAAGAGGTCGACACGTTCTTCAATACGGCGCTGCCGGAGAAAGGCGCGAGCCTGGCCTCGCCGGTCTCCGGCGTGGTCGTGCGCTGGCGCCTGCAGGGGGCCAAAGGCGGCCCGTTCTACCTGCGGCTTCTGCGCCCGAACGGACTCGGCGCCTACACCGCCGTCGGCACCAGCGGACCGGCGGTGCCGCTCAGCACCGGCCTGCAGACGTTCAACGCCAATCTGCCGATCAAGTCCGGCGACCTGCTCGCGGTCGACCCCACCAACCCGACCGACGAGCTCGGCTTCGCCGCGGCCGCCGGCGCCGCCCACACCACGATTTTCCCAACCCCGTTCGAAGGGGCCACCGTGCCCGCCCGCGAACCGGTCTCGGGCGAAGAGATCGAGCTCAGCGCCGAAGTTCAGCCGACCCCGTCCCTGAAAGCGCTCAGCGCCACGGTCGGTCCGGTCGGTGGCGGCACCGAAGTGAAGATCGCCGGCAGCGACTTCACCGGTGCCAGCGCGGTCAAGTTCGGGACCGTCCCGGCCGCGACCTTCAAAGTCGAATCCGACTCTGAAATCGTCGTCACCGCGCCAAAGAGCAGCAAGGTCGGTGCCGTCGACGTCACCGTCACCACCCTGGCGGGCACCAGCGCCGTCGTCCGCGACGACAGGTTCACCTACCGCGGCTGCGTCGTCCCCAAGCTGGCCGGCAAGAAGCTGGGCCGGGCGAAGAGCCTGCTCAAGGGCGGCAACTGCAGGCTCGGCAAGGTGACGCTGCGCAAAGGCGTCGGCCGCCAGACGGGCGAGGTAAAGCAGCAGTCGCCGCAGCCGAAGAAGGTGCTGGCGCCGGGCGCCAAGGTCAAGGTCACCCTGGGCTAGTCCATCGCCCCCTACTCGATGCCCTCCTGTTTGCCGGAGGGCATCAGTAGGTGGGTGAGGATGAAGCCGAGGCCGAGCATCGCGGCGCCGACGTACCAGGCCTTCTCCATGGCGGCGGCGAAGTTGCCGGGGCCTTCGGCTCCGTAGAGGTCGGTGGCGCCGGCGACGATCGCTCCCATGATCGCCATCCCCAGCGCCGAGCCGAAGTTGCGGAAGGTCTGAATCACGCCCGAGCCCTGGCCGCGCATCTCGTCCGGCAGCCGGTTGAGGGCATCGGTGTTGAGGGGGGAGAAGATGAGGCCGAATCCGGCGCCGGTCAGCAGCATCCCGATCAGCGTTTCCGGGTGGCTCAGTTCGGAGAGCTCGCCGCCCCAGACGATCATCCCGATCGTGCCGAGGAGGAAACCGATCGCGACGGGTTTCTTGGCGCCGAACTTGTCCATCCAGCCGCCGCCGATCCGGGCCGCGACGAAGAAGGAATAGAACATGGTCAGGATCGAGAAGCCGGCCTGGGTCGGTTCCTGGCCGACCGCGACCTGGAAGTACATGCTGCCGAAGAAGAAGACGGCGAGCCAGGGCCCGAAGGCGAGGAAGGTGAGCAGGTTGTCGACCGCGAACGGCCGGTTGGCGATCATCGCGTTGACGTCGATCAGCGGGTCCTCGGTCTTGCGCTCGACGTTGTAGAAGACGCCGAGCACGACCAGGCCGGCGAGCACAGAGCCGATCGTCGCCGGGCTGTCCCAGCCCCATTCGGTCGATTGCTGGATCCCGAGCACCGTCAAGCCCATGCCGAGCACGATCAGCACGGCGCCGCGGACGTCGACCTTGGCCGGGCGTTTGACGTCGTTGAGCTTGGCGAAGCGGAGCTCGACCAGGGCCAGCAGGGCGACCGGGACGTTGATCCAGAAGATCGCCCGCCAGGTCCAGAACTCGGTCAGGTAGGAGCCGGCGATCGGCCCGATCGCGGTGAACAGGCCGGCGACGATGAAGAAGATCGCCAGGCCTTTGCCGCGCTCACTGCCTGGGAAGGCATCCAGCACCAGCACCGTCGCCGAGGGGATCAGCATGCCGGCGCCGACGCCCTGGAGCAGGCGGAAGAAGACCAGCCAGCCGACCGCGATCCCGGAATCGTCGGGGACCAGCCCGCACATCAAGGAGCTCAGCGCGAAGACGATTATGCCGATCGTCACGATCCGCTTGTGCCCGAAGATGTCGCCGAGTTTTCCGCCGAGGGCGACGAAGGCAGCGGTGGAGAGGGCGTAGGCGGTGACCAGCCACTGCACGGCGGTCTCGGAGAGGTGCAGATCGCCTTGGATCGTCGTCGCCGAGATGCTGACGATCGTGAAGTCGATCATCACCATCGCCATCGCGGGGACGAGTGGCCAGAGGACGCGGTAGCGCTGGTATTCCGTGGGCATTCTCAATCCTCGAGGTCGGGGCGGACTTGGCGCGCAAACTGTACGCGGAGGTTCGGCGAATCGGCGCGCACTCCTCTCGGTCGGGAAGTTCCGCCGAGACCTGCAAACCCCACGCCATACGGGGAAAATGCAGACCTCGATCTGAGGTCAGGGGCCCGGAGCGCGGGCACGGGCGCTCAGCCGGGGACCTGGGCGAACTCGGTGACGACCGCGGTCAGGTCGCGGCCGATCTGCTCCCAGGCGTAGAGCCCGACCACCTCGCCGCGGGCGCGTTGGCCGCGCAGGCGGCGGCCCTCGGGATCGTCGACCGCCGCGACCATCGCCGCCGCGAGGGCGTCGCGGTCGTCGGGTGGGACCAGCCAGCCGGTGTCGGGGTCGTCGACGATCGCTGCCGGGCCGCCGCGGTCGACCGCGATCACCGGCAGTCCACAGGCCATCGCCTCGACCAGGACCTGTCCGAACTGCTCGTGGACGGAGGCGTGGACGAGCAGGTCGGAGGCGCGCAGGAAATCCGGCAGGTCCGCGTGGGAGTGCCAGCCGGCGAGGAAGATGTCGGGGCAGCCGACCCGCTCGACCACCTCGGCCGGATGCTCGCCCTCCCACTCCTCGGGGTGGCCGCCGAGCAGGACCAGGGCGACCGGCTCGCGGAGACCCTCGCGGGCCCGAGCGAAGGCTTCGATCAGCAGCGGCAGGCGCTTGACCTCGGTGAAGCGGCCGACGTAGACGAGGACGGTGCCGTCGAGGGCGTCGAGGTCGGCCTCGCCGTAGGCGACGCTGCCGGCGGGCTCGCCCGGCCGCCACCCCTGCGGGCGATCGACCAGGTGGCGGCGCCAGTGGGCCCGGCGCTCGCTCGGGCGCCGGGCACCCGGGGCGAAGCTGGGGTCGAAGCCGTTGGGCGCGCAGGTGAAGCGCCCGCGGTCGAGCTGCAGGGCCGCGGCGGCGCGCTCCAGCCCCTCCGGGTTGCTGACGACGATGCGGTCACAGTCGGCGGCCCAGTCGCGGATCCGCGTCGCCCAGGCCTCGGCATAGCGCCAGCCCGGCGGCGGCCCGGCGGCGATCTGCTCGAGCATCAGCAGCTCGGTGCCGTGGACGTGGCCGACGACCGGCAGCTCGGGGAAGGCCCGCGCGGCCGCCTCGTTGATCGGGGTCAGGTGGTGCAGGTAGAGGACGTCGGCAGCGCCTGCGCCGGCTCTCTGCAGCTCGCGGGCCCAGGCCTCGACCTGGTTCTCGTAGGCAGCGTCGTCGAGGCTCGCCAGGACCGGGTCCTCGGCCCCGGGGCGGTCCTCGTAGGAGCCGTGCATCGGCACCGCGCCTGGCGCGCCCGGGAAGCGGACCGGTTCGGCGCTCAGCAGCGCCGGGGTGAAGTCGGCGGTCTGCAGATCGAGGCCCGCCTGGTCCGCGTAGAAGGACCGAGCCAGCCCGTGCTGGCCGAGATCGGAGCGCGAGCCGGAGAGGACGGTCACCTCGAGGTCGTTGCGAGCGAACTCCGCGGCCAGGGCCCTGCAGACGTGGGCGGAGCCGCCGCGGGGATAGAAGTAGATGCCCATCAGCAGCTTTGTCGGAGTAGACGGCATCTACTCCGAGGCTACCCCGTGCTCCTAATCGTCATTCCAGCCGGTGGGCGACGAAGCGCAGGGCGGTGGCGACCTCGCGGCCCCCGACCAGCTCCAGCCCATGCTCCTCGCGCGGCGTGTTGACCAGCTCGCCGCCGATCACCAGCGAGGCTGAACCGCCGCCGTCGAGGTTGATGGCCTCGACGGCCCCGAGCTCGGCCATCGCCTCGGCCAGCTCAGCCATCGTCAGGCCCGCCTCGTCGTCTGCCCGGCCCTCGCAGACGACCGCGATCAGCTCGCGCTCGCCGAGGCCGAGGGCGGCGCGCGGATAGCGCCCCTCGGTGATGTCGGAGTCGAACTGCCGGGAACCGGCGGAGAAGCCCTCGGCGTCCTCGCCGCGCCGGATCAGGACCTCGCCGGCGGCTACCAGCAGCGGTCCGGCTTGCAGCAGGTCGCCGCTCGGCTCCGCCGGCAGCAGCTCTCGCGCCGCCAGCTCGAGGTCGCCGTTCTCGGCGTGGACGCAGGAGCGCAGAGCGGCCCAGGGCGGGTCGATCGGTGTGCTCGCGCGGGGGCTGCCGTCAATCCAGAGGTCACCCAGCGGCGGCCCCCCGGGGCGCATGTAGAAGCCGCCGACGATCGCATGCTCGGCGCCGTTGGACGTACACCAGCCCAGCAGGGTGGAGCAGGGCTCGAAGGCGGCGACGCGGACCCCGGTGCGGTCGCGGTCGAAGCGGGCGACGTGGACCGTCGTTGCCTCTCCATCGGCCAGGTCGAGCCTGACGCTTTCGAGGTTGGGAGCTATTGCGCCCCGTACTCCTTGTACGGGTACCACCATTCCTTGCGCTCGATCTTCGACTCCATGTGGACGTGCTTGGTCTCCTGGAAGGCCTCCAGGCCCTCGCGCCCGAGCTCGCGGCCGAGGCCGCTCTGCTTGAAGCCGCCAAAGGGGCCGGCGTCGTTGTCGGTCAGGGGGTCGTTGATCCAGACGGTGCCGGCGCGCAGCTCGCGCATGCAGCGCACGGCGCTCTCGAGGTCGGCGGTGTAGACGTTGGCGCCGAGCCCGAACTCGGTCCCGTTGGCGCGCGCGATCGCCTCGTCGAGCGAAGCGACGGGAATGATTGGGGCGACCGGGCCGAAGGTCTCCTCGCTCAGCAGGGCGCTGTCGGCGGCGGCGCCGGTGACGACGGCGGGGGAGAGGAAGTGGCCCTGCGCGGTGCCGCCGCGATCGCCGCCGACGAGGATCTCGGCACCGGCGCCGCTGGCCGCCTCGAGCTGGGCGACGACCTTGGCCCGCTGTGACTCGGAGACCATCGGGCCAACGTCGGTCTCGACCGCGAAGGGGTCGCCGAGGACGAGGCTGCGGGTGTGCTCGACGAAGAGGGCGACGTAGTCGTCGAAGACCTCCTCCATCACGTAGAAGCGCTCGGCCGAGGTGCAGACCTGGCCGGCGTTGAGGAAGGCGGCCCAGGCGCCGCCGCGGGCGGCGACCTCGAGCTGGGGGGCGACGTCGGCGCAGACGATGAAGGCGTCCTTGCCGCCCATCTCCAGGTTCATCCGCGCCATCCGCGGCAGGCAGGCCGCGGCGACCTTCTTGCCGGTGGCGACCGAGCCGGTGAAGGCGATGCAGTCGACGTCGGGGTGGGCGGCTAGCTGGGCGCCGACGTCACCGGCGCCGGCGACGATGTTGGCGACCCCGGCCGGCAGGTGCTCGAAGACCGGGGCCAGCGCCAGGGTCGAGAGCGGGGTCAGCTCCGAGGGCTTGCAGACGACGCAGTTGCCGGCCGCCAGCGCCGGCGCCACCTTCCAGGCCAACAGCAGCAGCGGGTAGTTCCAGGGGACGATGCAGCCGACCACGCCGAGCGGGTCCTTGACCACCATCGCCAGCTGGGTCGCCTCGATCGGCGGGATCACGCGGCCGGCGTGGTCGCGGCCGATCTCCGCGTAGTAGTCGAAGGCGGCGGCGGTCCACTCGAGCTCGTCGCGGTTCTCGAGCAGCGGCTTGCCGCCCTCGGAGGTCATCGTCCGCGCCAGCTCCTCGCTGCCCTCGCGCAGTCGCCGCGCCACCTCGTGCAGGAGCTCGCAGCGCTCGCCGGCGGGCATCCGTCCCCACCGGCCCCAACTGGCGCGCGCGGCGGCGACGGCGGCGTCGAGCTGCTCGGGCGAGGCGGAGGCGACGGTGGCGATCGTCGCTGTCGTGAACGGGTTCTCGACCGTGACCGCGGGGCCGCATCCGGCAACTTGCTCGCCGCCGATCAGCAGCGTCGTCGTCTGGTCGTTCGTGGCCGCCATCGTGCGCTCTCAGGCTACCCTTAGTCGCTTGGGCACGAGCGACTTCGCACAGGTTGGGGCCGAGGGGGAAGGCTTCGGGTTCCAGCACTGGGCGGCGGTGCGCTGGACCGCGCTCGCGCTGTACGTCGTCGCCCTGGTCCTCTGGAGCGCCCACTACGGGATCCCGGTCCAGCGCGAGCTGGTGATCGCCTGGGTCTGCGGAGCGCTGGCGGTGACCTCGATCGGCCGGCCGCCGCGGCAGATCCTGCAGTTGGTCCTCGACTGGCTGCCGATCGTCGCCGTGCTCTGGGTCTACGACCTCACCCGCGGGGCCGCCGACTCTTTCGGGATCGGCGTCCACCACACGGAGATGATCGACTTCGACAAAGCGCTGTTCTTCGGCGAGACGCCGACCGAATGGCTGCAGGCGCAGCTCTACGAGGCCAACGTCGTCCACTGGTACGACGTCGCCTTCACCCTCACCTACACCTCCTACTTCATCGTCCCCTTCGCGCTCGCCGGCTGGCTCTGGGCGCGCGACCGGTTCGCCTTTCTGCGCTTCAGCAAGCGGCTGGTCACCCTTGCCCTGGCCGGCCTCGCGACCTACATCCTCTTCCCGGCGGCGCCGCCCTGGATGGCCGGGGAAATGGGCCTGCTCGAGGAAGTCCACAGGACCACCGCGAAGGGCTGGGACGTGCTCGGCGTCGGCACTGCCGGCTGGTTCTCGAAAGGGCAGGGGCTAGGCAATCCGGTCGCCGCGGTGCCGTCGCTGCACACGGCCTTCTGCGCTCTGGTCGCCTTCTTCCTCTGGAGTCGGGTGCGGCCCTGGGCGCGCCCGCTGCTGCTGCTCTACCCCCTGGCGATGGGGGTGACGCTGATGGCGACCGGCGAGCACTACTTCTTCGACGTCATCCTCGGCTGGGCCTACGCCGGCGCGGTGATGGTCGGCTGGTCTCTGTGGGAAGGGCGGCGCGCGCAGGGCTCGCTCCCAACCCGTCCCGAACAGACCTGAACATCGCGGCTCGCCGCGACTTGGCCGCCGGCAGTGCCGCGCGGCGGCCCGTCGGAGCGCCGCGGCCGCCGCATGGACTCCCCTCGGCCTCCGACCCGCTTCAGGACATGGTGCCGACGGCGATGATCGGCGGCCTACCTGGCCTGAGCACCCAGGATTAAAGCCAGCGTGGGCGATCGGCCGATCCATAGGAAATGGACGGACACACCGATCGCCTGCGCGCGATCATCAGCACCCAGACCGAGATCGCGGCCAGCGACCTGGGACTGCTGGCGACGATGGAGCTGATCGCCGAGCGCAGCCAGGAACTGACCCGCGCCAGCGGCGCCGTGATCGAGATCGCCGAGGGCGAGGAGATGGTCTACGAGGTGACGACCGGCGACGCCACCCCGTACCTCGGGATGCGCCTCGCGCAGACCGAGAGCCTCTCGGGGCTCTGCCTCGCCGAAGGTCGCCTGCTGCGCAGCGAGGACACCTCCAGCGACGACCGCGTCAACGCCGGGCTGGCCGAGCAGGCGAGCGCCGCCTCGATCGTCTGCGTGCCGCTCAACCACCGCCGCGTCGCCGTCGGCGTGCTCAAAGTCTATTCCGACCTCGTCGGCAACTTCGACGACGACGACGTCGAGACGCTGGAATTGCTGACCGACGTGATCGCCGCCCACATCGCCAACGCCAGCCGCTTCGAAGTCGAGGCGCACGACAGCCGCCACGACTCGCTCACCGGCCTGCCCAACCGCAGCGCCTACGAGGAGCGGCTCGCGGTCGAGACCTCGCGGGCGACCCGCTACGACCAGCCGCTCTCGATCTGTCTACTCGACCTCGACGGCTTCAAAGCCGTCAACCAGCGCCTCGGCCATCCCGCCGGCGACGAGGTCCTGCGTGAGGTCGCGCGGCTGATCGACGAATCGCGCGTCGCCGACGACGCCTTCCGCATCGCCGGCGACGAATTCGCGATCCTGATGCCGCAGACCGACCCCGCCCAGGCCCGCCGCGGCGCCGAGCGCCTGGCCAAGGCGATCCTCGCCGCCAAGCTCGGCGGCGGGGCCGTCGGCGTCTCCTTCGGGATCGCGCCCGCCACAGACGACCCCGAGCGCTCACACCTGCGCGCGCAGACGGCCCTGCTGCGGGCCAAGGACCGCCTCTACGGGCGCGCCGACGATTGAGGAGGGCCTGACAAAACCCTCGCCCGCGGCCGGCGGCGGCGGACACTGCGCGGTGCGGCGTCCTCAGTCGGCCGAATAGCGCTGCTATTCGGCCTCCCTGCGTCCTTGCCCCGCTTGGTCCGGCGCTCGCCGGATCGCAGACGCGGGTTTCGCCAATCCCTCCTAGCTGGCGAGCAGCTCCTCGAGCCGGTCGAGCGTTTCGCCGAAGCCCTTCTCCATCCCCGCCTCGATCATCCCATCGCGTTCCTCCGCGGCGAAGAAGACCGAGTTGACGACCATCCTGGTGCGGCCGTCGCCGAGATCCTCGAACCCGGTGTGGTCGATGGAGACGTAGCCGGGCATCCCGTCCCATTCGAAGGTCTGGACGATCCGCTCGGGGGCGGTGACCTCGCGGTAGGTGCCGCGGAAGACGATCGTGCCGTCCGGGCTTTCGCAGCGGTAGCGCCAGTCGCCGCCGGTGACCGCGTTCATCTCCTCGACCACGGTGGTGTCGACGCGCCGGCCCCACCACTGCGGGATCAGCTCCGGGTCCGTGTAGGCGGCGAAGACCCGCTCGCGCGGCGCCTCGAAGATGCGCTCGGAGTGAACTTCGCGCTCGCCCTGAGCTTTCACGGTCAACTTGTTCTGCTGGTCGGTGTTCATGACCTATCTCCTTGTTCTTGTTCGCGGTCTTGGCGTTCGAGCAGCTCCTCGAAGCGGTCGAGGCGCTCGTCCAGCATCCGGCGATAGGTCTCCGTCCACTCGCGGACGTCATCGAGGCGGCGCGGACCGATCTCACAGCGCCGCGTGCGCCCGACCTTCTCCGTCCTCACCAGCTCGGCTTCCTCCAGCACCCGGACGTGCTTCTTCATCCCGGTCAAGGAGATGCCGAACGGCTGCGCCAGCTCGGTGATGCTCGCCGAGCCCTGACTGAGGCGCTCGAGGACCGCGCGACGAGTCGGGTCCGCCAGCGCGGCGAAGGTCCTATCGATCTGTTGATACTGAACCATTAGGTTCAGTATAGGCCCTCAGGCTCGGATTGCCAAATCGCGTGGTTCCTTTCGGACCCCACAGACCGCTAAGGAACCACGCGATGGGGGGTGGGGTAGGGTCGCGACGCAATGGGGCCCTCGCCGATCGACTCGTTCCTGCAGCGCTTGCACGAGCGCTGGGCAGCCGACCGCTCGGGGGCGGTCGCCGACTACATCCCGCCGCTGGCCGATGCCGATCCGGACTGGTTCGGGATCGCGATCGCGACCACCGACGGCCACTGCTACGAGGTGGGCGACTCGCGGCGGCCGTTCACGATCCAGTCGATCTCCAAGCCGTTCACCTACGGCCTCGCGCTCGCCGACCTCGGCTTCGAGGCTGTCGACGCCAAGGTCGGGGTCGAGCCGACCGGCGACGCCTTCAACTCGATCAGCCTCGACCCCGAGACGGGGCGGCCGCTGAACCCGATGATCAACGCTGGCGCGATCACTTCCTCCTCGCTGGTCGGGGGCGCCGACGCTGCCGAGCGCGAGCGCCGGATCGTCGCCGCCTACGGTCGCTTCGCCGGCCGCGAGCTGGCGGTCGACCGCGCCGTCTACGAATCCGAGCGCGACACCGGCCACCGCAACCGCGCGATCGGCCACATGCTGCGTGGCTTCGGGATCCTCGAGACCGACCCCGAGATCGCCCTCGACCTCTACTTCCGCCAGTGCTCGGTCGCGGTCGACTGCCGTGACCTCAGCCTGATGGCGGCGACCCTGGCCAACGGCGGCGTCCACCCGATCAGCGGTGAGCGGGCGCTGGAGCGCGAGCACGTCGACCGGGTGCTGAGCGTGATGACCACCTGCGGCATGTATGACTCGGCGGGCGAGTGGGTGGTCGACGTCGGCATGCCGGCCAAGAGCGGCGTCGCCGGCGGCGTCCTCGCGGTGCTGCCGGGCCAGTTCGGGATCGCCGTCTTCTCGCCGCCCCTGGACCCGCACGGCAACAGCGTGCGCGGGATCGAGGTCTGCCGCCAGGTCTCCGAGGACCTCGACCTGCACGTGCTGCACGTCGCCCGCTCCTCGCGCTCGGCCGTGCGCCGCACCTACACGGTCGCCGAGGTGCCTTCGCGCCGGCGCCGGCCCCAGGACCAATGCGACCTGCTCGACTGGGTCGGCAAGCGCGCCCTCGTCCACGTCCTCCACGGCGACCTCGTCTTCGCGGCGATGGAGAGCGTGATCCGCGACATCGTCGAGCGCGCGAAGGAGATCGAGATCGCCGTCATCGATCTCACCGAGGTGACCGAGATGGACCTCGCCGCGGCTCGCATGCTGACGGCGCTGGGGACCTGGCTGGAGGAGGAGGGGACGGTGCTGGCGATTGTCGCCCCTGCCGACGGCGACCTCCTCGACCGCGTCCCGGTCGACGGCCTCGAGCTCTTCCCCGATCTCGACAGCGCCACCGAGTGGTGCGAGGAGCGCCTGATGGTCGCGCACGGCGGCACCGCCACGAGTGCCGAGCGGGTCTCGCTGGCCGAGCATCGGCTCGCCCGCGGCCTCGACGCGGAGATGCTCGTGCGCTTCGAGCAGGTCCTGACCTCGCGCCCGTTCGCGGCCGGCGAGACGATCTACGCCCCGGGCGATCCGGCCGAGGACGTCTACCTGCTGGTCGCCGGCGAGGTGACGGTCGCGGTCGACGTGCGCGGCGTGCGACGGCGGGTCGCGACGCTGACTCCCGGCCTGGCCTTCGGCGAGGTTGCCCTCGCCGACGCCGCCGCCCGCCCCGTCGGCGTCATCGGCGAGCTCGAGGGCGAGCTGCTCGTGCTCAGCGTCGCCGCATTCGAGCGCCTCGGCGAGACCGATCCCACCCTGCAGACGGCGCTGATGCGCAACCTGCTGGTCAGCTTCTACGAAACGATCGGGCGGATGACCCGCGAGATCGGCTCGCTCGGGCGCTGAACCCGCCTAGTCGCGCTCTCGCAGCTCGCGCCGCAGCGCCTTGCCGGTCAGCGTCTTCGGGATCTCCTCGACGAGGACCACCTCGCGCGGGGCCTTGTAGACGGCAAGCGCCTCGCGGCAGTGCTCGACCAGCTGCTCGGGCGTGGCTTCGGCGCCGGTCCGCAGGGCGACGTACGCCCGCACCGTTTCTCCCCGGTAATCGTCCGGGACGCCGACGACGCTGGCCTCGAGCACGGCCGGGTGGGTGAAGAGGACGTCCTCGACGTCGCGTGGCCAGACCTTGTACCCGGAGACATTGATCATGTCCTTGATGCGATCGACGATGAAGAACCAGCCCTCGGTGTCGCGCTTGCCGACGTCGCCGCTGTGCAGCCAGCCGCCGCGCACCGCCTTGGCGCTCTCCTCGGGTTTCTCCCAGTAGCCGCTGGTGACGCCAGGGCCGCGGACGACGATCTCGCCGATCTCGCCCGGCCCCAGCTCGGAGCCGTCCTCGATGTCGACGATCCGCGCCTCGGTGTTGCAGATCGGCACCCCGATCGAGAGCGCGCCGCTCTCGGCGTCGACCGGGCTGCGCGCCCCGGCCGGGACCAGGTGGCAGGGCGCCGCCGACTCGGTCAGCCCGTAGGTGTTGTGGATGTAGGCGCCGGTCGCCCGTTCCCAGCGCTCGACCGTGGCGGGGTTGACGGGCGCGCCGCCGCTGGCGACCTTGCTCAGCGAGGAGAGGTCGCGGGCGCCGGTGCCGGGATCCTCGAGCATCGCGATGAAGGCGGTCAGCGGCCCGATCACGTAGCTGCCGCGCCAGTGCTCGATCAGCCGCACCAGCTCGGCGGGGTCGAAGCGGAAGCAGAGCAGCAGCGGCGTCAGGCTCGCCCGCGCCGTCGCCAGGTGGCAGACGAGTCCGGTGATGTGGAAGAGCGGCGCCATCCCCACGGTCACGTCGCCCGGCCCAAGCGCATACCAGCGGGTCATCGCCTCGGCGTTGTGGACGACGGCGCGGTGGGTGTTGATCGCGCCCTTCGACGGGCCGGTGGTGCCGGAGGTATAGGTGACGAAGGCCGGGTCGTGAGGATCGGGGTCGGCCGGCTCGACGCGCTCGCCCGCGTGGGCATCCCAGAGGTCGGCGATCGCGATCGCCCCGGCGCACTCGACCCGCTCGTGGCCGGTCAGCGCTGCCGGGACCGCGTCGAGCAGTTCCAGCTCGGAGACGGTGACCAGATGGCGCAGCGGCGTCGTCGCGCGCACGCCATCGACGACCTCGTACAGAGACTCGAGGCAGAAGGCGATCTCGACCCCGGCGTCGTTGAGCTGGTGCTCGAGCTCGCGCCGCTTGTACATCGGGTTGACGGTGGTGACGACGCCGCCGGCCAGCCAGACCGCGTGGACCGCGATCGCCATCTGCGGCACGTTCTGCAGTATCAGCCCCACCCGGTCGCCCGGCGCCAGCCCGAGCTCGCCGCGCAGCGCCGCCGCCAGCGAGTGCGCCAGCTCGCCGGCCCGGCGCGCGGAGATCGCGGTCTCGAAGTAGAGGATCGCCGGCTCGTCGGGGCGCTCGCGGGCGCCGCGCTCGCAGAGCTCGACGCAGTTGCGCAGGCCCGGCTCGAAGCGCAGCGGGACGTGGTCGTCGTAGATGTGCGCCCAGGGTGGGACGGTGCCGGCCACGCCGCCGTCGTCAGTAATCGAGGTCGACAGGCTCGATGCCCTCTGCGCGGCAGAACTCGTGGTACTTGTGGGTGTGGTTGAGGACGTCGTCGAAGCCGACCACGTTGTCGTCGTCATCGACGTAGAGCAGTGCCCCCTCGAGCTGGAACAGGGTGGTCGTTCCCTCCTCGTTGCTGATCAGAGTGTGGATGTCGCCGGGCGGCTCCCAGACGAACGAGCCCTTGCGCGCGACCCAGTCCTTCTCCTCGTAGTACCAGGAGCCCTCGAGCACGAATCCGGTGACGCCGTTCACGTGGTAATGGCGGTTGATCTGCATCCCGCCTTCGACTTTGGTGATGTTGGCCCAGAGTCCGGTCTTGCGGTTGAGCCGCACCGGTTTGACGAAGATCCCCTCGGCGTAGGGGACCCAGGGGATCTCGTCGAGCACGATCACCCGCTCCTCCAGGGTGATCTCCTTCAGCGGGCGCAGGCCGAGCTGGTCGGCGGCGGTCTCTGGCGTTGACATGGATCGACCGTACGCCCGCCGTCCGCGACGGGCTCCGGCCCGACGCGCGGTGGCTGGAGGAATCACAATCGTGAACGTGCACGCCGCCGAGCAACTCGCCGAGTGGTCCGCGGGCCTGAGCTTCGAGCAGATCCCGGCCGAGGTCACCGACGCCGCCAAGCTGCACATCCTCGACGCGGTCGGCTGCGGGCTGGCCGCCCTCGCCTTCGATCAGCTCGGCGCGGCGCGGGCGGTGGCGCTGGAGCTGGGCGGCGAGCCGGAGGCCACGGCGATCGGGCTGCCGCGACGGGTTGGAGCTGGGCCGGCGGCGCTCGCCAACGGCTCGATGATGCACGCGCTCGACTTCGACGACACCCACGAAACCGCGATCGTCCACTCCAGCGCCGTCGTCGCCGCGACCGTGCTCGCGGTCGGCGAGGCGCGCGGCTCCTCCGGCGCGGACGCGCTCGCCGCCGCCGTCGCCGGTTATGAGATCGGCTCGCGGATCGGCCTCGCCAACCCGGGGGAGATGCACCGCCGCGGCTTCCACCCGACCTCGGTCTGCGGCGTCTTCGCCGCCGCCGCGGCGACCGCGCGGCTGCGCCGGCTCTCGGCCGAGCAGACGGCGAACGCGCTCGGAATCGCCGGCAGTCAGGCCTCGGGGCTGATGGAGTTCCTCGCCGACGGCTCCCAGACCAAGCCGCTGCACGCCGGCTGGGCCGCCTTCGCCGGGGTCACAGCCGCCGCCCTCGCGGCCCACGGCGCCACCGGCCCGGCCAGCGTGCTCGAGGGGCGCTTCGGGCTGCTCGCCTCCCACCTTGGCGAGTTCGACCCCGCCGCGCTCACCGCTGAGCTCGGTAGCCGCTGGGAGACGCTCGGGATCGCCTTCAAGCCCTACCCGTCCTGCCACGCCAGCCACGCGGTGCTCGACGCGGTGCGTAACGCCGGCATCGCGGCCGAGGACCCGGGGGAGATCGTCGCCCTCGTCCCCGGCCCGGTCGCGGTCGAGCTGGTGCTGGAGCCGGCGCAGCGCAAGCGCCGCCCGGCCTCTCCCTACGACGCCAAGTTCAGCCTGCCCTTTTGCATCGGGGCGCTCCTGGTCCACGGCGAGCTCGGGCTCGAGGCCTTCACGCCGGCGGCGATCGGCGACGAGCGCGTGCTCGCCGTCGCCGACCGGGTCAGCTACGAGGTGGTCGAGTTCGAGGGCGGCAACGAGCTCTCCGGCGGGGTGCGGGCAAGCGTCGCCGGCCGTCCGGTCGAAGCCGTCGTCCTGCGCCCGCGCGGCGGTCCCGCCAACCCGATCGAGGATGAGGAGCTGCGGGCGAAGTTCCGCGGCAACGGCGCGCTCGCGCTCGGTGACGAGGGCGCGGAGCGCCTGCTGGCCGGGCTGGACTCTCTCCAGGATCGCCCCGTGGCCGAGGTTGCGGCGGCGCTGGCCGTGAATACGATCGAGGCATGAACGCCGATCCCAGCCCCTCTGCCGATCTCGTCCTCGCCGAGCGCCGCGGCGCCGTGCTCGTCCTCACCCTCAACCGGCCCGACCGGCTCAACGCCTGGACCGACGAGCTCGAGGTCCAGTACTTCGCCCAGCTCGACGGCGCCGAAGCCGACCCCGAGGTGCGCGCGATCGTCCTCACCGGGGCCGGTCGCGGCTTCTGCGCCGGCGCCGACTTCGACCTGCTCGAGGACGCGACCGGGGCGGGGGAGACCCGGGCGGGCGCGACCGGCACGATCGTCAACCGCCCACGTCCGCGCAACCGCCCGCTCAACCTGCGAAAGCCGCTGATCGCCGCGATCAACGGTCCCGCCGCCGGCCTTGGTCTGGTCGAGGCGCTGTACTGCGACGTCCGTTTCTGCGTCCCCGGCGCCAAGCTGACCACCGCCTTCAGCCGCCGCGGCCTGGTCGCCGAGTACGGCCTCTCCTGGCTCTTGCCGCGCCTGGTCGGGACCAGCCGCGCGCTCGACCTGCTGATCTCGGCCCGGGTCGTGCTCGGCACCGAGGCGGCGGCGATCGGCCTGGTCGACCGCCTGGTCGAGCCCGTCGACCTGCTGGAGGAGGCGGTTGCATACGCCACCGACCTCGCCGCCAACTGCTCACCGACCTCGATGGCGATCGTCAAACGCCAGGTCCTCGACGGCCTCGGCCAGGGCTTCGACGAGGCTTACGCGGAGTCCGAGCGGCTGATCGCCGAGTCCTTCGAGCGGCCCGATGCCGCCGAGGGCGTCGCCAGCTACCTCGAGAAGCGCCCGCCCGCCTTCCCGCCGCTGTCCTAGAGGTCTTAGATGACCCAGGTGTCGCCGGAGCGCAGCAGCGCGTCGACGTCGTCGAGCGTCGCGTGCTGGTGCGAGGCGACCAGGTCGGCCTGGCGCTCGGAGCCGTAGACCGGGCGCTTGACGTCGCGGAAGACCCCGATCGGGGTCGGGCCGGTGGGGCTGTCGGCGAGGCGGGCGAGCGCGGTGGCGTGGCTGGGGTCGTCGAGGTGGGCGTCGTGGACGACCAGGGCCCGCTCGCCGACGTCGGCGACCTCGACCACTTCGAGGCCGCCGTCGGCGGAGCGGACGACGCCGCGCTCGTTCTCGGCGCCGAAGCGGATCGGCTGGCCGTGCTCGAGCCGGATCTGGTTGTGGGCGCCGCCCTTGCCGCGGACGGCGTCGAAGGCGCCGTCATTGAAGACGTTGCAGTTCTGGTAAATCTCGGTGAAGGAGGAGCCGGGGTGCTCGGCGGCGGCGCGCAGGGTCGCGACGAGGTGCTTCTTCTCGACGTCGATCGTGCGGGCGACGAAGGAGGCGTCGGCGCCGAGCGCCAGGGCCAGCGGGTTGAACGGGTGGTCTTCGGAACCGAACGGGGTCGACTTGGTGATCTTGCCGGTCTCCGAGGTGGGCGAGTACTGGCCCTTGGTCAGCCCGTAGATCTGGTTGTTGAACATCAGCAGCTTGATCGGGACGTTGCGGCGCAGGGCGTGGATCAGGTGGTTGCCGCCGATCGAGAGCGAGTCGCCGTCGCCGGAGACGACCCAGACCGAGAGGTCCTCGCGGCTGGTCGCGATCCCGGTCGCCAGCGCCGGGGCGCGGCCGTGGATGCCGTGCATTCCGTAGGTGTCCATGTAATAGGTGAAGCGCCCGGCGCAGCCGATCCCGGAGATGAAGACCGTTTTCTCCGGCGGCACTCCGAGTTCGGGCAGCAGCGCCTGGACCGAGGCGAGGATCGCGTAGTCGCCGCAGCCCGGGCACCAGCGCGTTTCCTGGCCCGACTGGAAGTCGGCCTTGGTCAGCGTCGCGGTGGCTCCGTTGCCGTTGCCGGCTCCGTTGTGCTCGTGCTCGCTCATTCGATCTGCTCCAGCGCGGCTCGCTCCAGCTCTTCGGCCAGGATTGGCAGGCCCTCGACTTTGTTGTAGCCGATGGCGTCGACGAGGAACTTGTCGCGCAGCAGGCTCAGCAGCTGACCGCTGTTGAGCTCCGGCACCAGCACCTTCGGGAAGGCGCGGACGATCTCGCCGGTGTTCAGCGGCATCGGTTCCAGCGAGCGCAGGTGGGCGGTCGCGACCGGGAGGCCGCGGTTGCGCAGGCGCCGTGCGGCGGCGCCGATCACCCCGAAGGTCGAGCCCCAGCCGACGATCAGCAGCTCGGCGCCCTCGTCGGCGTCGACCTCGAGCGGCGGCATGTCCTTGGCCACGTTGGCGACCTTGGCAGCGCGCAGCTCGGTCATCAGGGCGTGGTTGTCGCCGTCGTAGCTGATCCTGCCGGAGCCGTGCTCCTTCTCCAGCCCGCCGAGCCGGTGCTGCAGGCCGGGGGTGCCGGGGATCGCCCAGGGGCGGGAGCCGCGCTCGTCGCGCAGGTAGGGGAGGAACTCGTCGCCGGCGTTGGGCCCGGTAGCGAAGTCCGGATCGATCTCCGGCAGGTCGGCGGCGTTCGGCAGCCGCCAGGGCTCGGAGGAGTTGATCAGGAAGCCGTCGGCGAGCAGGATCACCGGGGTCCGGTAGCGAACCGCGATCCGCACCGCCTCGATCGCGGCGTCGAAGCAGTCGGCCGGGGTCGCGGGCGCCAGCACCGGCAGCGGCGACTCGCCGTGGCGACCGTGGATCGCCATCATCAGGTCCGACTGTTCGGTTTTGGTCGGCAGCCCGGTCGAGGGGCCGGCGCGCTGGACGTCGATGATCACCATCGGCAGCTCCAGCATCGCCGCCAGCGCGATCGTCTCCGCCTTCAGGTCCATGCCCGGGCCGCTGGTCGCGGTTACCCCGAGCTTGCCGCCGAAGGAGGCGCCGAGCGCCATGTTGGCGGCGGCGATCTCGTCCTCGGCCTGGACGGTGCGGACGCCGAAGCGGTCGTGGCGGGCGAGCTGGTGGAGCAGTTCGGAGGCCGGCGTGATCGGATAGCCCGAGTAGTAGAGCTGCAGGCCGCTGCGGACGCTGGCCGCGACCAGGCCCATCGCCAGCGCGTTGGCGCCGTTGACGTTGCGGTACTCGCCCTCGCGCAGCGGTGCCGGCGCCACCTCGGTCGGGGTGGCCGAGATCTCGATCGTGTCGGCGAAGTTGTAGCCGGCTTTGACGGCGGCGATGTTGCCGGCCATGATCGCCGGCTTCTTGGCGAACTTGGTTTCCAGCCAGGCGATCGTGTCCTCGATCGGCCGCCCGTACATCCACGAGATCAGGCCCAGGGCGAAGAGGTTCTTGGTCCGCTGCGCCTCCGCCGGCTTCAACCCCTCGACGTCCTCGGTGGCGCGCGTGGTCAGCGTCGTCATCGGCACCTGCAGCACCTGGTAGTCCTCGACCGTGCCGTCCTCGAGCGGGTTGACCTCGCCGTAGCCGGCCTTGCGCAGGTTGGCGGCGGTGAAGGCGTCCTCGTTGACGATCAGGGTGCCGCCGGCCTCGAGCGCCCCGAGGTGCGTTTTCAGCGCCGCCGGGTTCATCGCCACCAGCGTGTTCGGGTGGTCGCCCGGGGTGAGGATGTCACGGGAGGCGAAGTGGATCTGGAAGGCGGAGACGCCGCCGGGGGTGCCGGCGGGGGCGCGGATCTCGGCCGGGAAGTCCGGCAGAGTCGAGAGGTCGTTGCCGACATGCGCGGTGGCGGCGGTGAAACGGTCGCCGACCAGCTGCATGCCGTCGCCAGAATCCCCGGCGAACCGGACGATGACGGTCTCTGGCTTCTTCGAAGTCGTGGTCACAGCTTGTCCGGCGCCTCCCTGGTCACCAAACGCCCGCAACGATAGGGAGGTGCGGTGACGCCTTCAAGGGTGTTCGAGCGATCGAGTTATAGGCTCGGACAAATGGGGGGTCGAGCTCCGCTTCGACTGGGCGCCCGGGTCCAACGCGTCGCGGGCTGAAGGTCTGGGGGCGCCCGGGTCGAATTGAGCGGCATGACTCGTAAGCTCAGCGTCGGCGACACCCTCAGCGAGGTCTTCTCGCTCTACGGCTCCAACGCCGGGGTGCTGCTGCCGATCGCCTTCTGGCTCTTCCTCGTCGTCGCCATCGTCGACGGCCTCGCCGGCGCCAGCATTGCCCTGTTGCCGCTGGTGATCGTCGTCAGCACGATCGCCGGCACCCTCTATCAGGGGATCGTCGTCAGCCTCGTCCGCGACGTCCAGGACGGCCGCAGCGAGACCTCGATGGGCGACCTGGTGAGCCAGGCGATGCCGTTCATCCTGCCGTTGATCGGGGCCGGGATCCTCTCCGGTCTCGGCGTCGGGATCGGACTCTTCCTGCTGATCGTCCCCGGCCTTGTCCTGCTGACGATCTGGGCCGTGATCGCGCCGGTGATCGTGATCGAGGGCAGCGGCGTGATCGACGCCTTCGGACGCTCGCGCGAGCTCGTCCGTGGCAACGGCTGGCCGGTCTTCGGCGTCATCATCGTCGCCTTCCTGATCGCCCTGATCGGCGGCCTGATCTTCGGCGGGATCGCCGCCAGCATCGCTGACGGGCCGCTCTTGCGGATCGTCTTCAGCGCCCTCGCCTCGACGATCACGGCTCCGATCGGAGCCCTCGTCGCCGCGGTCCTCTACTACCGCCTGCTGGCCCTCAAGGGGACGCCGACGGCCGCCCCAACGGCGCCGGTCGCCCCGCCCGAGCCCCAGTAGCGATCAGACGTCGACGTCGGTCGCGCTGCCGATCGGCAGCCACTGGAAGGCGCCACCCACGGCGGCCGGCGCGCTCGCCAGCTCGCGCTCGATCGCCTCGCGGCCCTCGCGGAAGTGCTTCCAGCCCTCGTAGTGGATCGGGATCGCTTTGTGCGGGCCGATCGCGCCGCAGAGCTCGACCGCCTCGGCCGCGGTCATCGTGTAGCGCAGCGGCCCGGTGATCGGGAACTTGACGCCGCCGAGGTGCAGCAGAGCGGTGCCGACGTCGAGTTTGTCGGCGACCTGGCGGACGCCGTCGTAGAGGACGGTGTCGCCGGAGATCCAGAGCAGGCCGTGCTCCTGGCCCTCCCAGCCGAGCGCGAACCCGACCACGTCGCCGACGATCGGCTTGGTCAGCGGCGGGCCGTGGCGGCAGGGCGTGGCGGTGATCTCGATCCGCGGCTTGCCGGGCGCCTCCAGCGTCGTCTTGCCCCACGGTGCCAGCCCGCGCACGTTAGCGGCGCCGAGCCGCTTCGCCCCCGGGACGGTGGTCAGCACGGTGCCGGCGCTGGGCAGCAGCTCGCGGCCGGCGGCGTCGAGGTTGTCCTCGTGGTGGTCGTGGCTGAGCAGGATCGCGTCGATCGCGCCGAGCTCGGCGGGGCCGATCGAGGGCTCGGTCAGTTTGGTCGAGCCGGTCCCCCAGCCGAAGCGGTAGTCGCCGCCGGCGTGGTCGAAGGTCGGATCGGTCAGCAGGCGCCAGCCGCCGAACTCGATCAGGAGGGTGGGGCCGCCGATGTGGGTGAGGGTCACGTTCATGTAGTTCCACCAATACAACAGGGCCGGCGGCCAGCGAGCAAGCCCGGCAGCGGGGTTAATGGTCGGGAGCGGCCCGGGAGGGCGCCCGCAACCGCAACCGGAGGTCACCATGAGCGTTTGGGACGTCGAGGACAAGGACGGCATCATCGTCGCCGCCCACAACAACCCGCCGATGAACTACTTCATCGGGGAGTCCGCCGCCGGCCTGGCGGAGATGCTGCCGCGCTGGCGCGAGCCCGATGTGCGGGTGGTGATCATCACCGGCGCGATTCCGGGCAAGTACATCACCCACTACAGCGTCGAGGAGCTGGTCGAGCTGGCCGAGGACCGCGAGAGCCTGATCGCCGCCTCCTACGACCTGATCTTCGGCTGGCACCAGCTGCTGCAGTCGCTCTCCTACCTCGACAAGCCGGTGATCGCGGCGATGACCGGCGACACCGGCGGCGGCGGGCTCGAGCTCTCGCTCAACTGCGACATCCGCATCATGGCGCGCGGCGACTACCTGCTCGGCTTCCCCGAGGCCAGCCTCGGGATCCTCACCGGCACCGGCTCGCAGTTACTGGAGCGGGCGATCGGCCGCAGCCGCGCCCTCGACTTCCTCCTGCGCAGCCGCTACGTCAGCCCCGAGGGGGCGCTGGAGCTGGGCATCGTCAACGAGCTCGCCGACGACGCCAAAGCGCGCGCCCTGGAGGTCGCCGAACGACTGAAGACGAACTCCGCCGTCGCCCTCACCGCGGCCAAGCGCTCGGTCGTCCGCGGCGCCAACCTGCCGATGCAGGAGGGACTGCGGGTCGAGGCCGAGGAGTGGTTGAAAACGATCGTCACCGACGAGGCAATGGATGCCCTGCGCAGCTACGCCGAGACCCCGTTCGAGGGCCGGCGCGACTGGGTCCGCGACCACGGCGCCTGGCCCGAGCCGGGCGCCGCCACGGGCAGCTGAGCCTGGGCCGACGGGCCGATATCGGGAGATATAGGCCCGAAATCGGCCCGTCGGGCCCCGTTAGTGGGCTAGGAGGCCCGCGACCGCGGCGGCGACCCGGCGGCCGCGGTCGGTTAGCTCGTACTCGGTGTGGGGGGGACGGCCGGCGACCAGCCGGCGCTCGACGATCCCCGCTGCCTCCAGCTGCTCCAGTCGCTCGGAGAGCGTGGTCGGGGAGACGCCGGGGAGCGACTGGCGGAACTCGTTGAAGCGGGCGGCGCCGGACGAGCAGGCGTAGATCGTCGCCATCGTCCAGCGCCGCTCGAGCAGGCCGGCGGCCGCGCGCAGCTCGGTCGGGACCGGCTGGCAGTTGCGACATCGCGGCGTCATCGCCTACGCCGCCGCCGCGACGTCCGCTCCGGCCTCCACCGGCTCCAGGGCCAGGCCCAGCACCTCGCCGATGCTCATCACCGGGTGGAAGGTCATCTGCTCGCGCACCTCCTCGGGGACCTCGTCGAGGTCGCCGCGGTTGCGCTCGGGCAGGATCACCTCGGTCAGCCCGGCCGCGTGCGCGGCCAGCACCTTCTGCTTCAGCCCGCCGATCGGCAGCACCCGTCCCTGCAGGGTGACCTCGCCGGTCATCCCGACCGTGTGCTTGACCGGCCGCCCGCTGAGCAGGCTGACCAGGGCCGTGGTCATCGCCGTGCCGGCGCTGGGGCCGTCCTTGGGGATCGCCCCCGCCGGCACGTGCAGGTGGAACTCGCGCTGGAAGCGGTCCGGGTCGATGTCGAGCTGCTCGGCGTGGCTGCGTGCGTAGGAGAGGGCGATCCGCGCCGACTCCTTCATCACGTCGCCGAGCTGGCCGGTCAGGACCAGGCCCTTGTCGCCCTCCATCGCGGTCGCCTCGATGAAGAGGACGTCGCCGCCGGTGCCGGTCACCGCCAGGCCGGTGGAGACGCCCGGGATCGCCGTGCGCTCGACCGACTCCTGGAAGAAGCGCTGGCGGCCGAGCCCGTCGCGCAGGGCCTCGGTGTCGAGCACGACCGTGCCCTCGGCCTCGCCGGAGGCGATCTTCGTCGCCGCCCCGCGCAGCAGCTTGCCGACCTCACGCTCGAGCTGGCGTACGCCGGCCTCACGCGTGTACTCCGAGATCAGCGCCCGCAGGATCTCGTCGCCGACCTCGACCTCCTCGGCCTTCAGCCCGTTGCGCTTGAGCTGCCGCGGCAGCAGGTAGCCCTTGGCGATCGCCAGCTTCTCCTCGGTCGTGTAGCCGTCGAAGGCGATGATCTCCATCCGGTCCAGCAACGGCGCCGGGATCGGGTCGACCAGGTTGGCGGTGGCGATGAAGACGACCTCGGAGAGGTCGATCTCGACGTCCAGGTAGTGGTCCCGGAAGGTGTCGTTCTGGGCCGGGTCCAGCACCTCCAGCAGGGCCGCGCTGGGGTCGCCGCGCCAGTCGGCGCCGACCTTGTCGACCTCGTCGAAGAGGATCACCGGGTTCATCGTCTCGGCGTCGCGCAGGGCGCGGACGATCCGTCCCGGCAGGGCGCCGATGTAGGTGCGGCGGTGGCCGCGGATCTCGGCCTCGTCGTGCAGGCCGCCCAAGCTGATGCGGACGAACTCGCGCCCGAGGCTGCGGGCGATCGACTCGCCGATCGAGGTCTTGCCGGTGCCCGGGGGCCCGACCAGGGTGAGGATCGTGCCGTTGGCGCGGCCGTCGTCCTCGACCCCGCGCTCCTGGCGCAGCTTGCGCACGGCGACGAACTCGGTGATCCGTCGCTTGACGTCGTCGAGGCCGGCGTGGTCGGCGTCGAGCACCTCGCGGGTGTGGACCGGGTCCAGCCGCTCCTCCGAGCGCTCGCTCCACGGCACCGCGATCAACCAGTCGAGGTAGCTGCGGATCATCGAGGACTCGGGCGACTGCTCGCCCTGGCGCTCGAGCCGGCGCAGCTCCTTCTCGGCCTGCTCGGCGACCGCCTCCGGCATCCCGGCCTCGTCGATCTTGGTCTCGTACTCGGCGATCAGGTCGGTCTCGTCCTCGCCCAGCTCCTTGCGGATCGACTCCATCTGTTTGCGCAGGAAGTACTCGCGCTGCTGTTTCTGGGCGCCGGACTCGACGTCGTCGCGGATCTTGCTGCGGACCTGCAGCTCGGCCAAGCGCTCGCGCTGCAGCTCGACCGCGATCTCCAGCCGCTGGGTCACGTCGACGGCCTCGAGCAGGCGCGTCTTGCCCTCGTAGTTGATGTCGGGGGAGAGGCCGGAGGTGTCGGCGAGGGCGCCGGGCTCGTCGACCGAGCGCAGGAAGGCGGCGATGCGGCCGTCGTCCCCGCGCAGCTCGAGGATCTCCTCGACGATCGCCCGGTACTCGCGGGAGAGCTCGACCGTGTGCTCGTCGTCGGGATGCCCGTCGCGGATCTCCTGCACCTCGACACGCAGCACGTCGGGGTCGTTCTCGTCGGCCTGGGCGGCGCCGGCGAGGCCACGGTGCAGCCCGACCACGGTGGCGACGGGACCGCCGCGGCGCGAGCGCCCGTGCTCGATCACCTCGGCGACGACGCCGATGCGGCCGAACTCGCCGTCGTGGCGGGGGATGAGGAAGACGCGCTCCTCCTCGCCGACGTCGATCGGCAGGGTCGCGGTCACGGTTGGGAAGACGATTGCCTCGTCGAGCGGAATCAGGCGAAAGGTCATGACACAGTCCACTTTCTGTAGTTAGTCCTCTTGGAGGATAGCGCGCCGCCCTCGCCGGCTCAACTGCGGCAGCCGCTACGGTTCGCGGCATGGACGACCAACGCGCACGCGAGCTTCTGGCCAACGAGAGAAAGCAGATCGAGGAGGCCATCACCGCGACCCAGCGGGGCGGCCCCGAAGAGGGGGACGCCCAGCGCGAGCCGGGCGATTTCAACTCCGAGGGTCTCTACCAGGACGAGTTCGACGCCGGTCAGGTCGCCGACCTCAAAGAGCGCTTGGCCGCGGTCGAGCGCGCGGAGGAGCGCCTCGCCGCCGGCAAGTTCGGGCTCTCGATCCGCAGCGGGGACCCGATCCCCGACGAGCGGCTGGAGGCGTTCCCGACCGCCGAGGTGACGGTCGAGGAGGCCGAGCACGGCCCTCGCGGCTAGGGGCTCCAGCGTGAGCAAGGTCAAGGCGCAGATCTCGGTCTCGCTCGACGGTTTCGTCGCCGGGCCCAACCAGGGCCAAGAGCACCCGCTCGGCGAAGGCGGCGAGGCGCTGCACGAGTGGGCCTTCAAGCTCGCCGCCTGGCGCGAGCCGCACGACCGCCAGGGTGGCCAGGGGGACGAGAACCCGAGCAACGCGGTGATGGCGGGGGCGACCCATGGCGGCGCCGTGGTGATGGGCCGCAACATGTTCGGCCCGGTGCGCGGTCCCTGGGGCGAGGAGGACTGGCGCGGCTGGTGGGGCGACGATCCTCCCTTCCACGTCCCCACCTTCGTCCTCACCCACCACCGGCGCGAGCCGCTGGAGATGGAGGGCGGCACCAGCTTCCACTTCGTCACCGAGGGGGTCGAGAGCGCGATCCTGCAGGCCAAGGAGGTCGCCGGCGACAAGGACGTCTCGGTCGGCGGCGGCGCCGCGACGATCCAGCAGTGCATCGGCGCCGGCCTGCTCGACGAGCTGCTGATCAACCAGGTGCCGATCCTGCTCGGCGGCGGCACCCGCCTGTTCGATGGCCTCGAGCCCGGGGTCGTCGATTTTGAGCTGGCCGAGGTGATCCAGGGCCCCGACGCCCTCCACCTCCGCTACGCGATCGATGCCTGAAGCTTTTTAGGGGCCATAGGCCTAAAAAGCTTCAAACTCCCGGTCAGCCTGGACCGCTGTTCCCGCCGCTCGAGTCGGCTTCCTCGCGGCGCTCCTCGATCGAGTCTTCGCGGTTCTTCGCCGCCTCCTCGCGGGCGTCGATCCGGGCGTCGATCCGGTCCTCCTGCGCCTCGAGCTTGGCGGTCGAGGTGGGGCCGAAGTGGGCGGTGACAACGGCGACCGCGACCGCGGCGATCGCCAACGCGACCAGCAGCGCCCCGACGATCTGCGCGGCTTGGGAGGGGGCCCGCCGCATCAGCCGACCCCGAGGAAGTCGCCGGCCGAGGTCAGCCAGGTCGCGGTGAGCAGGCCGAAGAGGGCGATGCCGATCCACGGCAGCAGGGGAGAGTGCGAGCCGCCGATCCGCACCGCCAGGACCTTCAGCGCCAGCGCTCCCAGCAGCAGGCAGCCGAAGACGGCGTGGGCGCCGCCCTCCTCAAACCCGTAGTAGGAGATGCAGGCGATCGCCACGAGGACGGCCAGCACGAGCAGGGTGTCGCCGCTGACCCGGTGCACCCAGGTCGCCGGCCCGGCTTCGAGGAAGCGCAGCCGCACCTTGCCGTATGAGACCGCGGCAAGGACCAGCTGGTAGACGCCGAGCGCGAGCGCGACCGAGGCGACCACGACCTTGACCTCGGTCACGTTGCCCTGCGTGAGGGTCTCGATCAGATCCTCCATCGCGGCCAAGTTACCCGTCGGCCTCCAAGTCAATCGCTTGAGATCTTTCGATCCAAAGGGGTAGGGTTCCCCGCTTGCGGGCGGGCACGCAAACGAGGGAGGGCGGCTTCGTGCTGCTCGGCGATCAGCCTCACCTCGACGGCTTGGACAAGCTCGGCTTCGAGGGCTTCGCCGAGGAAATCGCGTCGCTGATCCTCGATTCCAGGGGCTCGACTCCCTTTACGCTTGGGATTGAGGGGGCATGGGGCGCTGGTAAGAGCACGCTCATGGGTCGGCTATGCGCCCGGTTAGCTCTAGAGGACGACATGACGGTCGTCATGTTCAACGCTTGGACGGCCGACGATGACCGTGTTCTCGAGGCGCTGGTTAAGACGGTTCTGAACGAACTCGATCCCAATGTTCTTCGAAAGGCTCTGCGGAACGAGAAGCTCGTCGGTTGGGCTCGAGTGCTGCTCAACTTAATCCCCCGCCTCTTCGGTTTCGGAAATGTCGTCGACACGTTCTGGGATCGAGTGGCCGCTGACCCGCGGGCGCGGAACGATCTCCGCAAGCTGGTCGAGCAGGCTGTGGCCCAATGGCAGGGGAAGCGTTCGGCGCCTTCCCGGGACCGCACTCTCTGCGTCTTCGTCGACGACCTCGATCGCTGCTCACCGAAAGGCGTCATCGCTGTCTTCGAAGCGATGAAGCTCTATCTCAGTGTTCCCGGAATCATCTTCGTCGTTGGCTACGACCAAGGCATCGTTTCCGATCTGGTCCAAAAGGAAAAGGGATATAGCAGTGAGGCGATCAGGTCACGGGACTACCTCGAGAAGTTCATCCAGATCGTCTATCGGATTCCGCGGCCCTCACCCGATGTGTCTGACGAGCTGGTCGAGTCCCTCTTGGCGTCTTCCGGCACCGCTGCTCTGTTCGGACCTGTCGAGCGAGAGATCGTGATCGAGGGCAGCGCTTCGAACCCCCGCCGCATTAAGAGGTTCATCAACGGCTTTGTTCTCGCCTACGGACTCGACCCGCGCTGGCGTGGCTTCGAACCGCAGGCGCTGGTCCGACTGCAGTTGCTTCAGATGCACTTCCGGGAGTTTGCCGTCCTGCTGGATCGACCAAGCGAGCACGATCCAGTCGAGGAGTTCCTACATTATCGGGAGGTGCGCGACGCCCTCCGTCGGCACGACCCGGGAGAGCGAACGAAAATTCAGGAGCTGCTGAAACGCATCGGCATGGCTGCCGGCGATCAGGAGAACTACGACGCTGTGTTAGGCCGTCTGGAGGGCAGGGTCCCGGTCCCCTTCGTCAAACTCATAGGCCGGGAAGACTTCGTGCACTTGATGGAGCGGATTGCCGCGTCGCCGGGCTGGGAGAAGCTCCGAGAGGCATTGGCGGAGGGCGTGCTCCCGTTGACGGAGTCGCCGGGAGACAGATCTCCAGGGGAAGATCAGATGCGGAGACCACGGGGACTCTTGAAGGGGCTCCGTCTGCTGTGGCTGGATGACGAAGTCGAGCGCAATCGCTCCTTGGCGGAAAGTTTGACCGGAGCAGGCGTCGACCTGGCAACCGAGGTGAACACCGGCGGTGCGAGGAAAGCCCTGGAAGGGAGGCAGTTCGACGTGCTGGTATCGGACATATCCCGTCACGGCAATCCAGCTGCCGGCTTCGAAGGCTTGGAACGACTTCGCAATGAGGTCCCCAGCGTTCCGCAGGTCATCTTTTTCACGGCGCGAATCACGCGCGATCGGTTGCAGCGCGCGCGGGATTTGGGTGCGGCCATCACCAATGATCCTGGCGAGTTATTCGAGTTTCTCGAGCTGACTAAGGCAACCTGGCCAGCATCCCCTGGGGATGAATCCGGACTGATACCTGCCAGCGATCGATCCAGCGATTGAGTTAGCAGCGTAACCGCCGGATCGATCGGGTCAGATGAAGCTCAGCCCAACAGCTTGGCCTTCTGCGCCGCGAACTCCTCCTCGGTGAGGATGCCCTGCGCTTTCAGCTCGCCCAGCTCCTTCAGCTGGTCGATCATCGACCCGCCGGCGGGGGCAGCCTGGGGCGGCGGGGCTTGCTGAGCCTGTTGCTGCTGGTACTGCTGTTCTTCCTGCTGCGCCCATTTCGATTCCTGGCGATGGTGGACGCGACCGCCGACGGCGGACGCGGTGCCGGCAATGACGGCGGTGCGAGCCACGCCTCTGAGTAGTCCTGGCATCGGTCTCTCCTTCTCTACGCGGTGGCCTCGGCCGCGTCGAGCGCGGCGAGGATGTCTTCGGCGGGGATGCGGCCGCTGGCGACGAGCTCGCCGCCGGAGCGGCGCACGGCGCCGGCGAACGGGGCCGCCCAGGTGTTCTCGTAGACGAGCAGCGCCGCCGAGGTGCCGGGCGCCAGCACGTCGCCGGCCTGGCTGACGTCGTCCTCGTGGATCAGGCCCGACGAGGCGCCCTCGAAGACGGCGATCTCGGCGACGTCGCCGAGGTCGGCGATCTCGATCACGGCGACCGATCCGTCCTCGCCCTTGGCGATGAAGGTGAGGTCGAGGATGCGGATCAAGCCACGGTCGACGAGGTCGACCAGGTGCGGCAGCGCCTCGCCGGTCGGCTCCCGTCCCTGCCACTCGACCAGTACGTAATCGACCGGTCCCATCTCAATGTCTGCGCCGTCCAAAGCCGGCTCCTTTCGCTCGTGAACCCTTTGATGAAGGTGTCTCTCCCAAACGTCCTCCACCCTAGCGCCGGCCCGCCGCCGGGAGATCGTGCGAGCGTGGCGATCTGCCGCAGCCCAGGGGTCGGGTACGCTCGCCGCTCACCCCGCCCGAGACGACTGGAGCCCGATGACCGACCAGCACAGCGCGGAGCACGACTTGAAGCTCTACGGCAACCGCTTCCTCACCGAAGACGCTCCCGACGGCCCCTTCCCGACCGGCGGGATGTCGGCTCTCGACGCGATGCGGTTGGTCGACGAGGAACTGGTTCTGGAGGGGGACCCCTGGCGCAACCTCGCCACCTTCGTCACCACCTGGATGGAGCCGGAGGCGCAACGGATCATCGCCGAGAACCTCTACCGCAACTTCATCGACCACGCCGAGTACCCGATCTCGGCCGAGATCGAGCAGCGCTGCATCCGCATGCTCGCCAATCTCTACAACGCCCCCGGCGAGACCACCGGCTGCCGCACCCAGGGCTCCTCGGAGGCGATCATGCTCGGTGCCCTCTCGCTGAAGTGGAAGTGGAAGGAGCGGCGCGAAGCCGAAGGCAAGCCCGTCGACAAGCCGAACCTCGTCTACGGCCGCGACGTGCATGTGGTCTGGGACAAGTTCTGCCGCTACTTCGACGTCGAACCGCGGACGGTGCCGCTGCAAGAAGGCAAGTACGTGATCGGGCCGGAGGACGTCGAGCCCCACGTCGACGAGAACACGATCGGCGTCGCCGCCGTGCTCGGCACCACCTTCACCGGCCACATGGACGACATCACCGGGATCAACAAGTTCTTGGTCGAGCTCAAGAACGAGAAGGGGCTCGACGTGCCGATCCACGTCGACGGCGCCAGCGGCGGCTTCGTCTGGCCCTTCCTCTACCCGGACTCCGAGTGGGACTTCCGGCTCGAGCAGGTGCGCTCGATCAACGTCTCCGGGCACAAGTTCGGGCTCGTCTACCCCGGCATCGGCTGGCTCGTCTTCCGCGAGAAAGCGGACCTGGCCGAGGACCTCGTCTTCTACGAGAACTACCTCGGTAAGACCGATGCCACCTTCACCCTCAACTTCTCCACCGGCGCCTCGATGGTGCTGGCCCAGTACTACAACTTCGTCCGCCTCGGGCACCAGGGCTACACCTACATCATGAAAGCGATGGAGTCGAACGCGAAGGCGCTGGCCGGCAAGCTCGAGCAAAACGGCAACTTCGAACTGATCGGCGCCGACCAGGAGCAGCTGCCGCTGGTCGCCTTCAGGCTCAACGACGAAGCCCGCGAGTACGACGAGTTCGACGTCTCCTGGCAGCTCTCGGCCGAGCGCGGCTGGATGCTGCCCGCCTACACGATGCCGCCGAACGCCGAAGAGGTGAAAGTGCTGCGGGCGCTGGTCAAGCAGACGCTGAGTCGCGAGCAGGTCGACCGCCTCGCCGGCGACATCGCGACCGCCTGCCACACGCTCGACGAGAAGGGCGGCGCCCATCCGTCCGAGCGCAAGAAAATGAAGACCAGCCCGGGTTACTGAGGCGCGGCCGCGGGCGCGTCCGCCGTGCGGGCCCGCCCTGGCCACCAGGTGCGCTCGCCGAGCCGGTAGGCGATCGCGGGAATCAGCAGCGCCCGCACCACGAAGGTGTCGAGGAGGACGCCGATCGCGACCGTGGCGCCGATCTGGACCAGCTCCTCCAGCGGCAGCAGGGTCAGGGTCGCGAAGGTCCCCGCGAGGATCAGGCCGGCGCCGGTGACGACGCCGCCGGTGTGGACGAGCGCCGCCAGCGTGCCCTCGCGGGTGCCCAGCGCGGCCGCCTCCTCGCGCGCCCGCGTCATCAAGAAGATGTTGTAGTCGACGCCGAGGGCGACCAGGAATAGGAAGGCGAGGAGAACCAGGTTGAAGGCGACCCCTTCGCTGCTCAGTTGCGAGAAGGCGAAGGTGCAGAGGCCGAGCGTCGCCGCGAAGGAGAGGACGACTGTGGCGATCAGGAAGGCGGGCGCGACCAGCGCCCGCAGCACCGCCGCCAGGATCAGGCCGACGAGCAGCAGGACCAGGGGCACGATCAGCTTGGTGTCCCGGTCGTTGGTCTGCTCGATGTCGTAGTTCTCGGCCGGGATGCCGCCGAGCAGGCCGCCGGGTGCGATCTCGTGCAGGCGGTCGCGGATCGCCTCGACCGCATCGGCGGCCTCGCTGGAGTAGGGGTCGTGGCGGAGCACGATCACGACCAGCGACTCGCCGGCGCCGCTGACCGAGGCCGGGAGCGGGATCGCCAGCTTGACGTCGCCGTGCAGCCGTTCCATCCCCTTCGCGACCGCGTCGACCTTGGCTTCGCCGACCACCGCGGTCAGCGGCGAGCTCAGCCCCGGCGGGAAGTGTTCGTCGAGGACGCTGGTGCCTTCGCTGGAGTTGGTCGGCTTGGTCTCGCCCTGTCCGAACCCGATCGTCCCGTGCTGGCTGAAGTTGCCGAGCGCCAGCGCCAATAGCCCGGCCGTGACGAGGACGATGATCACCCGCGAGCGCCGCCGCACCAGGGCCGCCACCCGCCCCCAGGAACCACGCGATGGGGAGGAGGGGGCAAGTGAGGAGGATGAGGAGGAGGCGGGCTCCGGGCGGCGCGGCCAGAAGGCGCGCTCGCCGAGCACCGACAGCAGCGCCGGCAGCAGGGTGAAGGAGGCGAGCAGCATCGTCGCGATCCCGATCGCCAGGATCGGCCCGAGCCAGTGGGTCGACTGCAGGTCGGCGACCAACAGGACCAGCATCGCCGCGATCACCGTCCCGGCCGAGGCGGCCAGCGCCGGCGCGCTCTCGGCCAGCGCGGTGGGGAGGGCCTCGGCCGGCGCCCGGCCGGCGTCGATCTCCTCGCGGTAGCGGTGGACGAGCAGCAGCGAGTAGTCGGTCCCGGCGCCGAAGATCAGCACCAACAGCAGCATCGTCCCCTCGCTGTTGACGGTGATCGCGCCGGCGTCGATCAGCAGATAAGAGACCCCGATCGCGACCAGGTACGCGGCGCCGACGGTGAGCAGCGGCGCCAGCGCCAGCAGCGGCGCCCGGTAGACGATCAGCAGCAGGATCAGGACCAGGCTCAGGGTCGCGATCAAGAGCGTCTCACCGGCTTCGTCGGCCACCTGCTCGAGGTCGGCGGCGATCCCGGCCGGCCCGGTCACGTACGAGCTGACCCCCTGGGGCTCGTGGCTGGCGAGGTAGCGGCGAATCTCCTTGACGCCGCTGACGATCGCGCCGCGGTCGCTGGCGTTCAGCGCCAGCACCACCAACGCCGCTTCGCCGTCGCGCGAGAGCGGCCCGACCCCCTTGGCGACCGTCGCCACTTCGCCCAGCGACTCGCTGGCATCGGCCGAGAAGGGGTCGACGATCGGCGTCGCGCCGGTGATCTCGAGCCGGTTGAGGCCGTCGCCGATGCGGCCGATCGCGCTCAGGTCGGCTTCGGTGAGGCCGCCCGCGCGATCGAAGACGATCACCACCGGGACCTCTTCGCCGAAGCCGCCGCTGCCGCCGCCGCGCCCGCCGCGGCCCTCCAACGCATCGATCGCCCGCGTCGATTCGGCATTGGAGGGGAGGAAGCTGCTCTGGCCGGCGGCGGTCACCTCGCCGATCCGCGAGTGAGCGAAGAGGCCGGCGAGACCGATCGCGACCCAGACCGCGATCACGACCCAGCGCCCGCGCGGGCCCGTGACGGCGTCGGCGAGGCGCCTCATCGAGCTGCGGTCGGCAGGGGGCACCGGCGGAAGGCTAGTCCCGGAGGGGGCGTCGGCGGGTCGCTCGCGTCAGATGATCCAGATCGGGTACGGGGGTCGTAGCTTTTGGTTATGAAACTTCGCGCGCTCGCCATCCCTGTCCTGGTCGCCCTCTCGCTCGGTCTCGCCGCCTGCGGCGGTTCCGACGATTCCAGCGGCGGCGGCCCCACCACCGAAGTGGAGACGCTGGAAAGCGAGCCGACGCCGGGCGGTGAGGCCGCCCGCTCCGAAAAGGTGGAGATCGTCGAATTCGCCTTCGGCCCCGACCCGGTCGTGGTCGCGGCCGGCGGCAAGGTGACCTGGCAGAACGAGGACGCGGCGCCGCACACCGCGACCGCCGATGACGGCAGCTTCGACACCGGCACTCTCGAGAAAGGCAAGATCAAGTCCGCGACCTTCAAGGAAGCGGGCAGCTATCCCTATTTCTGCGAGATTCACCCGACCATGCACGGAACCGTCGAAGTCGTCGAGTAGGGCTGGGAGCGCGAATGCCCTGGTGGATCGCCCGCAAGGCGGCACCCGCTGTCTGGAAGCGGATTCCCTGGAAGATGGTCTGGACCATCAGCCTCTGGCTGGCCGAGAAAGGCCGCGAGCGGCTGCGCCAGAACCTGACCCAGAGCGAGCAGACCGAATTCTGGAGCCTGACCAAGAAGTCGAAGGGCAGGCCCTCGAACCTGAGCCAACGCGACCGCACTCGCTTCAAGAACATCGTCGGAAAGGCGATCCGGGGCGGCTGAGGCCGGTCGCGGGCGGCTGAGGCAATATGTTCCCGGCATGAACGACGAATGGCGGTTGCAGATCGATATCGAGGACGATGCCCACGCGACGGCGCTGGGTGAGCACCTCAGCGCCCGCGAGCTCGAGCACGACCTCAGCGATTCCTTCTCAGACCGGGTGATCGTCTCCCGCGACGGGACCCGACTCTTCCTCTACGCGGGTTCCCGCGAGCAGGTCGAGGCGGTCGGCGCGCTGGTCGAGAAAGCGGCGGCCGAGAACGGCTGGGCGATCTCCTCGCGGCTGCGTCGCTGGCACGCCGAGGCCGAGGACTGGGAGAACCCGGACGAGCCGCTGCCGAGTAGCGAGTCCACCCTGGCGGACGAGCACGCGGCGCGGATCGCCTCCGAGCGCGGGCGCTCCGAACGGACCGGGGAGCCCGAATGGGAGGTCCGGATCGACCTGCCCTCCCATCGCGACGCCGTCGATTTCGCCAAGCATCTCGAGGCCGAGGGCATCCCGGCGGTGCGTCGCTGGAAGTACCTGGTCGTCGGCGCCACCGACGAGGACAGCGCCCGCGAGCTGGCGGTGCGGCTGGCCAGCGAGGCGCCCGAGGGCAGCGAGGTGCAGACCGAGGGCTCCGGCCAGGTCGCCTACGCCGAGCGGCCGCCGAACCCGTTCGCGATCTTCGGGGGACTCGGCGGGTAGATAGGTGCCCGGCGACGGCGACCGCGAGGGTGCCGAGCGCCAGGACCTGGCGGAGCTGCGTGCGCGCCGGGCGCTGACCGAGGACGCGGCCCGGCCGGAGGCGGGCGAGCGCCGCCACGCGGCGGGGATGCGGACGGCCCGCGAGAACCTCGCCGACCTCGTCGATCCCGGCTCCTTCGTCGAGTACGGCCGCTTCGCGATCGCCGCCCAGCGCGGCCGGCGCGAGGTCCAGGACCTGATCGAACGCACCCCCGCCGACGGTCTGATCGGCGGCACCGCCCGCATCAACGGCGAGCTGTTCGGGGTCGAGCGCGCTGCCTGCGCCGTGCTCTCCTATGACTACACCGTCCTCGCCGGCACCCAGGGCGCGCTCGGGCACAAGAAGAAGGACCGCCTCTTCGAGCTGATCGAGCGCCTGCGCCTGCCCACCGTCTTCTTCGCCGAGGGCGGCGGCGGCCGCCCCGGCGACACCGACTACCCGGTCGTCTCCTGGCTGGAGACACGCGCCTTCGCGCTCTGGGCGGGTCTCTCCGGACTGGTCCCTCGGGTCTCCGTGGTCGCCGGCCGCTGCTTCGCCGGCAACGCCGTGATCGCCGGCTGCTCGGACCTGATCGTCGCCACCGAGGGCTCCTCGCTCGGTATGGGCGGGCCGGCGATGATTGCCGGCGGCGGCCTCGGCGACGTCGACCCCGACGCGGTCGGGCCGGTCGAGGTCCAGGCCGCCAACGGGGTCGTCGACGTCGTCGCCGCCGACGAGGCGGAGGCGACCGCGGTCGCGAAGCGGCTGATCGGCTACTTCCAGGGCACGACCGCGCCCGGGCCGGCGCCCGACCAGTCGCGCCTGCGCGAGCTGGTCCCCGAGCGCGCCCGGCGCGCCTACGCGGTGGCGCCGGTGATCGAGACGCTCGCCGACGAGGGCTCGGTCACCTTCCTGCGCGAGCGCTTCGCGCCGGAGCTGGTGACGGCGCTGGCGCGGATCGAGGGGCGGCCGGTCGGGGTGATCGCCAACGACAGTCGCCACACGGCCGGCGCGATCACCTCCGAGGCCTCCGACAAGGCGGCGCGGCTGCTGCAGCTCTGCGACGGCTTCGGCCTGCCGGTGATCTCGCTGGTCGACACTCCCGGCTTCATGGTCGGCCCCGACGCCGAGGCAACCGGACTGGTTCGCCATGCGTCACGGCTGCTGGTCGCCGGCGGCGCCCTGCGGGTGCCGCTGATCGCCGTGATCCTGCGCCGCGGCTACGGCCTCGGCGCCCAGGCGATGACCGGCGGCAGCCTGCACGAGCCACTGCTGACCGTCGCCTGGCCCTCGGCCCACCTCGGCCCGATGGGGCTGGAAGGGGCGGTGCGGCTGGCGCTGCGCAAGGAGCTGGAGGCGATCGCCGACGAGGCCGAGCGCGAGCAGCGCGTGCGCGACCTCACCGTCGCCGCCGAAGAGAACGCGAAGGCGCTCAACTCGGCGATGCTGTTCGAGATCGACGACGTGATCGACCCGGCCGAGACCCGGGGGCTGATCGCCGCGACCCTGAACGCCGCCGCGGCGGCGCCCGGGCCCGAGCCCGCTCGCGACTACCGCTTCGTCGACACCTGGTAGCGATGCGCTCGCAGCTCGCACCGCTGCCCGCTGAGTTCGTCGCCACCGTCGCGGGGCTGCACCGGGTCGCCGAAGAGCTGGTCGCTCCCTCGCGCAAGCCCGACAACGAGATCGCGCTGAAGGTGACGGCGGGCGGCTTCGGGACGCCGCGCTTCGCGTTCGAGGGGGCCGAGCACCAGGTCCGGGTCGAGGGCGACGAGCTCGTCCACGAGGTCGGCTCCGAGCAGCGGCGGGCGCCGCTGGAGTCGCTGGCCGGGGCGGGGGAGATCGTCGCCGAGCTGCTGCCGGCCGGCGCCGCGCTCGACCCCGCGCCGCTCGCGGTCGAGCGCGAGTCGGCCGGGGCCTTGGCCGCCTGGTACCGCTTCGGGCAGGGGGCGTTGGAGCACCTGCGGGCCGGGGCGGGGGCCGCCGAGGCCGCTTCCGAGCCGACCCTCTGGCCCGAGCACTTCGACCTCGCGATCGAACTCGGCGACGAAGCGCTCGGCGCCCGCGCCACCTACGGCTTCTCGCCCGGTGACGAGAACCACCCCGAGCCCTACGCCTACGTGGCTCCCTGGGCCGCCCAGTCGGCGGCCGGGCTCTGGAGCGCGATCGGGTTCGACGGCGCCGAGCTCGGTTACGCGGAGCTGAGGGCGGCGCCCGAACCGGGCGCCGCCGTCAGCGAGTTCTTCGCAGCCAGACGAGCGGCCCTGGCATCCGTCGCAGGGCAGGGCTAGCTGCCGCCTCCACCGCAGCCTCCTCCGCCACCACCACCACCACAACCACCGCCCCCGCCCCCGCCCCCTTCGCCCCCGCCACCAGCGCCGCCGTAGTAGCCGAGCCCGCTGTAGCCGGCCGCGTAGGCGGCGGTGGTCGAGGTGCCGATCCAGCCGGTGGCGAGCGGGTACGGAGAACGGGTCCGCGCAGCGCCCAGCTCGAGGCTGCCGAGGCCCGCGTAGGGCCGTTCGATTCCGAGCCGGCGGTCGAGGTCCCAGAGCACCGATTCTCCTTCCGATCCCAGCTCGGAGCGATCCCAAGCCCGAACGGTCTCGGCCAACGCTTCCGGCATCGACGAAGTCATCGCCTCGTCCGGGGTGTGGTGGAGGTACTCGCCGAAGGCGCTTTCGCAGAAGCGAGCGTAGGTGCGGGTGTCGAGGATGAACGTGTGCCAGGCCTCGTCGACGGCGCGCGAGGGCATGCCGAGAATCCGGCTGCCGTGCCATGCGCAGCAGACGAGCCACTCGCGCAGGCCCTGTTCGACCAGATCCCAGTCCTGCTCCCCGATCTCGGGCAGCTCGGCCCGGACCCGCGCGGCCAGGTGGACTGGAAAGGGGTAGCGGACTACGCGCGCCTCGGCCCTGCGGGCGCGCCGCCGCCGCTGGGCAACCTGGATCCGGCTCGGTCTTCTCCACCACTCTCTGAACCTGGTCGACATGGGCCGGAAATGGTCCTCCCTCCGGGGCCGGCGGTCAAGCCCATTCGAGAACTCAGGACCACACTTTTGGCCATTTCGCTTACCGAATTTGTGATCCGCATCTGCGCTGGGTAGCCTTGCCGGAGTGTCTGCTTACGCGCTTGTAGCCGGGGAAAGTGAGCTGCTGGAGCGCGATGGTGAGCTGGCTCGGCTGAGCGCTGCGATCGACGCTGCCGCAAGCGGCCGCGGTTGCGCCGTCCACCTGGAGGGACCGGCGGGGATCGGCAAGACCGGCCTGGTCGAAGCGGCGCAGGAGCTGGCCGCCGGACGCGGACTCAGCGTCCTCGCCGCCCGCGGCGGCGAGCTCGAGCGCGATTTCGCCTACGGGATCGTCCGCGACCTCTTCGAGCGACGCCTGGTTGACGCCGAGGCCGGCGAGCGGGCGGAGCTGCTGGAGGGCAGCGCCGCCCTGGCGGCGCCGGCGCTGGGGCTGGGCGGCGGCGGTCTGACCGCGGCCGAGGCCAGCGGCGCCGTCACCCACGGCCTCTACTGGCTGACCGCGAACCTGGTCGGACGGACGCCGCTGCTGCTGGTCGTCGACGATGCCCACTGGGCCGACCGCGCCTCGCTGCGCTTCCTCGTCTACCTGGCGGCGCGGGTCGGCGAGCTGCCGATCGTGCTGCTGAGTGCGGCCCGCCCGCGCGAGCCCGGCAGCGATCGGGCCCTGCTGGAAGCGCTGGCCGCGAGCGCTGGGCCGAACGTGATCCAGCCGCAGGTGCTCAGTGTTGCCGCCGCCGCGCGGGTCGTCGCCGCCCGCCTCGGCCGCGAGGTGGACCCCGAGTTCGCCGCCGCCTGCCATCTCGTCACTAGTGGCAACCCGTTCCTGCTGCGCGAGCTGGCCGGGGCGCTGCGCGCTGACGGCTCGGAGGGCGGGGTAGGGGAAGCGCAGGCGATCCGCGAGCTTGGCCCGAACACGGTCTCGCGCTCACTGCTGCTGCGGCTGACCGCGATGCCGCCGGCCGCCGCTGCGATCGCCGCCGCCGTCGCCGTGCTCGGCAATGACGTCGAGCTCCACCACGCGGCCGAGTTCGCCGGGGTCGAGCTGGGCGAGGCCGCGCTGGCGGTCGACTCGCTCGCCGACGCCGAGATCATCGCTCCGCAGCTGCCGCTGAACTTCGTCCACCCGATCGTCCGCTCCGCCGTCTACCTCGACCTCGGCCCCGGCGAGCGCGCCGCCGCCCACGCCCGCGCCGCCGACCTGCTCGCCGCCAACGGTGCCGCGCCGGCGCAGATCGCCCCGCACGTGATCCACAGTGCGCCGGCCGGCAAGCACCGCTTCGTCGAGCTACTGCGTGAGGCCGGCGCCGACGCGCTCGGCCGCGGCGCCCCGGACACCGCCGCCGCCTACCTGCGGCGCGCCCGCGAGGAGGACGAGGTCGCCCGCGCCGACGGCGAGCTGCTCTGCGAGCTCGGCACCGCCGAGCACCTGACCGGCGAGGAACCCGAGCAGGCGGCCCTGCACCTGGCCGCAGGGATCGCCCGGGTCGAGGACCCCGAGCGCCGGGCCGAAGCCTGGCTCGACCTCAGCCGGGCCGAGCTCAGCCTCGACGTGCCCGCGGCGGTCGCCGTGCTGGAGGAAGCGGTCGAGGACCTGGCCGGCCACGAGGGCGAGCACAAGCGCCGGCTCGAGGTCGAACTGAACTGCGTCGGCGTCACCCACGCCGACAGCTTCCGGCGCTCGGCGGCGCGGATCGACGCGCTGCCGGAGCTTCCCGGCGAGACCCCGGCCGAGCGCCTGGTGCTTGCCAACAAGGCCTACCGCGCCGGCCAGGCCGGGACCGACCTGGAGCGCACGGTCGAGCTCTGCCGGCGGGCGCTCTCCGGCGGCCGTCTGGTCGCCGAGGAGGGTCCCGAGTCCAGCGCCGTCACCCAGGTCCTCTACGTGATGTACATGGCCGACCGCACCGACGAAGCGCTTGCGCACGCCGGCGCCGGCCTGACGCGGGCGATCGCCCACGGTTCCGGCTGGGGCTTCGTCTCCGCCTCCGGCGTCCGCGCCGCGCTCAACTACCTGGCTGGCGACATGGTCGCCACCGAGGCCGACTGCCGCCAGGCGCTGGAGCTGCCCGGCTGCCCGCCGTTCGCGATCCCGTTCCTCGCCACCTTCCTTGGTCTGGCGCTGGTCGAGCGCGGCGAGCTGGCGGAGGCCGAGGAGGTCGTCGCCGCCGCCGGCTGCGGGCCGGAGCTGCCGCCGATCATCCACATGGAGCTGCTCTTCTGGGCGCGGGCGCGGCTGCGCGCGGCGCAGGGGCGCGACGCCGAGGCGCTCGCCGACCTGCTCGAGTACGGCGCCCGCTGCGACCGCGTCGGCGCCCACCTGCCGGGGATCCCCTGGCGCGGCGACGCCGCCCTTGCGGCGGCGCGGCTGGGCGAGGATGAGCGGGCGCGGGAGCTCTCCGCGGATCATTTGCGGCGGGCGCGAGCCTGGGGTACCGGCTCCGCGGTCGGTCGGGCCCTGACGGTCGAGGGCCTGGTCCGCGGCGGCGAGGAGGGGCTGGCGCTGATGATCGAGGCGAACCAGTGGCTTGCTTCCTCGCCGGCCCGGCTCGACCAGGCTCGCGGGCTGGTCGAGCTCGGCGCTGCCCTGCGTCGCGCCGGCCGCCGCCGCGAGGCGCGCGAGCGTCTGCGCGAGGGGATGGAAGCGGCCCGCCACTGCGGCGCCACGGCCTTGGTCGGCCGCGCCCACGAGGAGCTGGTCACCGCCGGTGCGCGGCCGCGACGCCTGATGTTCAGCGGCGTCGAGTCACTGACCGCGAGCGAGAGCCGGGTCGCGGCGATGGCCGCCGAGGGGATGGGTAACCGCGAGATCGCCCAGTCGCTGTTCGTCACCGTGAAGACGGTCGAGAACCACCTCGGCCGCGCCTACGCGAAGCTCGGCATCCACTCGCGCGAGGAGCTCCCCGCCGCCCTGACGCGGTAAACCGCCCGCCGACGGGCCGATATGTGGCCTATAAGCGACATATCGGCCCATCGACCCCCAGACGCCTGGGGGTGGGGTCCCCAAAAGTGAGGGGCGTCCCCCTCGTGTGCGTCCGCCGAGGGCTCGCGACGATCGGCCTCCAACTCAATCTGGAGGTCTTTCCATGAGCAGGATCAGCAAGCTGCGACGGCTGCGCCCTAGTCCGGGGGCGGTGATCGGGACGGTCGCGCTGGTGTTCGCGCTGAGCGGCGTCGCGGTCGCGCTGCCGGGCAAAAACTCGGTCGTGACCAAGGACATCAAGAAAAACGCCGTGACCAGTGTGAAAGTAAAGAACGCGGCGATCACCGAGGCCAAGCTCGGCGACGGCGCGGTGACGACGGCGAAGCTCGGTGCCGATGCCGTCACCGGTGCCAAGGTCAACGAGGCGACGCTGGGCAAGGTGCCCTCGGCGACCAGCGCCGACAGCGCCGCCAAAGCGACCAGCGCCGACTCGGCGACGAAAGCGACGACCGCCGACAACGCGCTCGAGCTCGAGGGACGGACGCTGAGCCAGGTGCGGCCGATCGCGGTCGGGATCAAAGACGAATCCGCTCAGGGACTCGACTCCTCCAGCTTCGAGTCGGTGATGGGGGTCAACATCACCCTGCCCGCGGGCGGCGCCGACGTCGTCCTCAATGCCGCGATCGAGATCGACAATGAGAGCGGTGGCCAGGCCGGCAGCGCCTGTCGCCTCAAATTCAACGGCTCCGTCGTCAGCAGCACCACCAACCTGACGATGAGCTCCGGCTTCAACCAGTCGCTGGCGCTGACCGCCTTCGACAACGCCGGTGCTGGCACCCGTCAGGCATTGGTCGAATGTCAGGGCTCGATCGCTGACGACGACATCGAATTCATCAGCGGCGACCTAACGGTCCAGGCGTTCCCGATCGGCGCCTAGCCGACCCTCCGCCGCCGGGCCATTCGGGTCCGGCGGCGCCGCGGGGGCGAGCACCGTCTCCAGCGCCCGCGCCAACCCGAGCCAGCCGCGGAACTCGCGGCTGGCCCCGCTCTCGTCATCGAGCGAGCCGGCGATCGGCCCCTCGCGCTCGTCGATTCGCAGCGTCAGCACCCGCGGAGGCATCGTCATCGCTCCAACCTTGCGCGGCCGGCCACCGCTCGCATGAGTGGCGGTCCCCCAACTTCCCCCGCCGCACCCCCAGCGCAACCTCACCAGACGGCGTCGTGCTGCTCCATCACGCCCAGGCCGGAAGCCAGCTCGGTCCCGCCCAGCGAGCCGGAGAAGCTGCCGAAACGGTGGCGGTAGCGGGAGCGGACGAGGAGGAAGTTCTCGTTGCGGGCGCGCTCAGACTCCGAGGCGAACTCAAGCCGGGCGCCGTCGCCGAACTCGACCGCCTCCATGCCGTCGAAGCGGACCGGCGCCGGCTCGCTCGGCTCACCGCCGACCCAGATCGCCCGCTCGCTGCGCGTGGGCGGGTCGTTGATGCCCTCGACCAGGTTCCAGGCGACGGCGCGGCCGTCGGCTCCCTCGCCGATCCCGGCCGACCAGAACCAGCTGGTGTGGCGCTGGTGGTAGCCGGCCGACTCGTCGTCGACCCCGAGCCCGGCGACCGCCCAGCGTTTGCCGGGCGTCTCGATCGTGCCCGCGATCGGCACCCCGGCGCGCTTGCGGGTCCAGCCCCAGCCGCTGCCGCTGGGGCAGATGGTCTCGATCGGCGTCGCCTCGCCAAGGCGGAGGCTGGCGCGCAGCCCGCGCGCCTCGATCTCCAGGTTCGGCCCGTCCATCCGCACCTCGCGGCTGCCGGGGCGGATGGAGGTGTGGGCGAGCTGCTCTCCCGACGCCCGGTCCCAGAGCACCCAGAAGCACTGCGAGAGCGGGCCGACCTGCGCCCGCGCCGCGCACAGCATCACCGCCTCGTCGTAGAGGCCGATGTAGCGCCAGCGCTTGCGGGTCTGGCCGTCGGATCGCAACGGCATCGGGCCGGGGGGGAGGGTCAGGTCCGGACGACCCTCGCCCGGTCCACGCCATGGAATCCCCGCCACCGCCATCGGACCACCGTACTCGTGCGTAGGCTGCGAAGCATGGACCAGGTGATCCAGGTCGTCGGCGCGCTGTTGATCCTCACCGCCTTCGCCGCGGTCCAGTTCGACCGCATGCGCTCCGACTCCCAGGTCTACCTCGCCCTCAACCTTGTCGGCTCCGCGATCCTCGCCGTGCTCGCGGTTCGCACCTCCCAGTGGGGATTCGTCTTACTCGAGGGCGTCTGGGCGATCGTCTCCGCCTGGGGCCTTATCGAGTTTCTCTCGCATAGCGAGAGGAAGTCGACAAAGGGTCAGGCGGAGTAGCTCTCGAGCCGCTCGGCGAGCCGGTTCATGCCGCGCTCGCGCGCCGCGGTCGCGGCGCCGGCCCAGTCCGTCGGCGCATCGGCGGGAGGGTCCACCCCGGCGTCGTGCAGGGTGGCGATGTCCTTGAAAGCGAGCAGGTCGTCGTGGGCTTCGATCAGGGCGGCGCGCAGTTTTGGGCGCTGCTCGCGGATCGCCGCCTCCAGCACACCCTCCAGCGAGCCGTGCTTGCGCAGCAGCTCCGCCGCGGTCTTCTCGCCGACCCCCTTGGCGCCGGGCAGGCCATCGGAGGGGTCGCCGCGCAGGGCGATGAAGTCGGGGACCAGCTCGGGGTCGATTCCATAGCGCTCGCGGACCTCGTCGGGGCCGACCTCTTCGGCACCTTTGCCGCCGGTCCGCACGTAGAGCACGGTCACCCCCTTGCCGGCGCACTGGTACATGTCGCGGTCGCCGGTCAGCAGCAGCGCCTGGCCGCCGTTCTCGGCCTCGCGGTTGGCATAGGTCCCGAGCAGATCGTCGGCCTCGAGGTCCGCGCTGGTGGCGACGGTCCAGTTGAAGGCTTCGAAGAAATCGCGCGCCTGCTCGAACTGGGGCGCCAGCTCGTCCGGCATTTCCTCCTCGCGTTTGGCGTGGTAGGCCGGGTAGAGCTCGGTCCGGTAGGAGGCCGCGTCGGGGCCGAAGCAGAGCACGACCGCCCGTGGTCGGTGCGTTTCGACCTCGCGCAGGACCAGGTTTGCCGTGCCCAGCAGCGCGTTGACCGGCTTGCCGTCACTGCCGACGATCTTCTTCGGCAGCGCGTAGAAGGCTCGGAAAAGCATCGAGGGCGTGTCGACGACGAGGAGCGGGGCGGCCACGTCGCCAAGCCTATGCGTCTAAACCGCATCTGAGGCCGGTGCGGCCCGTCTAGACTGGCGGCCGATGCTGAGGAGAACTTCCGTGTTCGCGTTGCTCACCGCGCTGGCCCTGATGCTGGTCGGTGCCGGCTCCGCCGTGGCCGCGCCCGCGGTCAGCGGCGAATTCAGCGTCCCCGGCCTCGGCTCCAACAACAAACTGATCGCCGGTCCCGACGGAAACATGTGGGTGACGACGGGCGGTGGCGGCAAAGACGTGGCGAAGATCAGCCCCGCGGGCCAGGTCGAAGAATTCGCGATCGAAGCGGTGACGCCGAGCGGAATCGCGGTCGGGCCGGAAGGACGACTCTGGGTGGCGCGCAACGGAGGCCTCGTCAGCTTCGAGCCGGGGAATCCGACCGGGACCAAACAGGTCTTCAACATCGCCACGATCGGCAACCAGCCCTCGGTTGCGCTCGGTCCCGACGGGAACCTCTGGGTGGTCGGCGAAAACAAAGAAAACGTCGTCCGCGTGCCACCGGGCAACCCCCCGGGCGCCACCGCCTTCCCGATCGCCGGCCTGCAGGCGCCGAAGGACATCGACGCTGCCGGCTCGCTGCTGGTGATCGCCGCCTTCGAACACATCTACGCCGTTAGCACCGCCGGCGCCATCGCCGGCGACCAGAAAGTCGGCGGCCAGGCCCAGGGCGTCGGCGGCAACCCGAACGGGCAGTACGCGTTCACCCAGCCGGTCAACACGCCGAAGGAAATCGGGCTGCTCTCGCCGACCGCGGCGCCGATCATTCGCTCGGCCGAAGGAACCGACCCGTTCGGGATCGCGCTCGGCTCCGACGGCGCCTACTGGTCGCCCGAGTTCATCTCCGACGGCCTCTCCCGGATCACCGCCGATGGCACCGTCACCGGCCTGACCGGCTTCGCCAAAGCCTCGGGCGCGCGCCAGATCGCCGCCGGCCCCGGCAACACCCTCTGGGTGACGCTGGAGATGACGAAAAAAGTCGGCCGCGTTTCCGGCCTCGAACCACCACTGCCGCCGCCGCCCCCGCCGACCGCCGAGCCGAAAACCATGATCGACAAGGGCCCGAAGGGTCGGGTCCCGACGACGAGGAAGCGGGCCAAGGTCAGCTTCAAGTTCAGCTCTCCCGACATCGGCGCGAGCTTCCAGTGCCGGGTCACGCGCCTCGTCCCGAAACCGCCGAGAAAGGCGCAGACGAGTGCCGGCAAGAGGAGGGTGGCGCCGAAACCGGTCCCCTTCACGGCCTGCAAGTCGCCGCGGAAGCTGAGCCTGAAGCCCGGCCGCTACCGCTTCGAAGTCCGCGCGGTTCTGGGCGGCGTCGTCGACGCGACCCCAGCCAAACGCGGCTTCCGGGTCATCCGCGTCTTCCCGATCGACTAGCCGCGCCGCTTCCGGACGCGCACGAGGCCGGCGACGCCGGCTCACTAGGGTTGCCGGCCGTGAGTGCGAACGCCCTGCAGATCGTGGACTTGGAGAAGCGCTACCCGACCGGGGTGGAGGCGCTGCGCGGGGTCTCGTTGGAGATCAAGCAGGGGGAGATGTTCGGCCTGCTCGGCCCCAACGGCGCCGGCAAGTCGACCCTGATCCACTGCACCACCGGCCTCGCGCAGCCGACGGGCGGCTCGATCGCGATCTTCGGCAACGACGCGATCAGCGATTACGCCAGGGCCCGGCAGGCGGTCGGGCTGGCGCCGCAGGAGCCGAACATCGACTGGTTCCTGACCGTTGCCGAGACGCTCGACTACCACGCCGGCTACTTCGGGATGCCCAAGCGCGAGCGCCGCGAGCGGACCGAGGAGCTGCTCGAGACCTTCTCGCTGACCGAGAAGCGGGACGAGCGCACCCGCACCCTCTCGGGCGGGATGAAACGGCGGTTGATCCTGGCCCGCGCGGTGATGCACAAGCCGCGGCTGCTGATCCTCGACGAGCCGACCGCAGGCGTCGACGTCGAGCTGCGGCTGGAGCTCTGGCACTACGTCCAGAAAATCAACCAGGAGGGGACGACGATCCTGCTCACCACCCACTACCTGGAGGAGGCCGAGCAGCTCTGCGACCGGATCGCCTTCATCGCCGACGGCCAGATCGTCGCCGAGGGCACCAGCGACGAGCTCGCTGCGCGCTTTGGCGTCCCCAACCTCGAGGACGCCTACCTGGCCCTGGTCGGCCGTAACGAGCTTTCGCGCTCGCACGTCGAGGTCGTCCCCGACGAGGTTGGCCCGTGAGCGCCGCTCAGATCCGCTTCGCGACGCTCTGGCGGCGCGAGGTCAACCGCTTCATGAAGATCAAGAAACAGACGTTGGGCGCGCCGCTGCTGGAAACCTTCCTCTACATCTCCGTCTTCGGCGCGGCGCTGGGGACGCGGATCAAGCAGCTGCACGGGATCGACTACGTTGTCTTCGTCGTCCCCGGCCTGATCATGATGTCCTGGTCGACCAACGCCTTCACGAACAACTCCTCCTCGATTCTCCAGCAGAAGTTCCAGGGGGCAATCCAGGACCAGCTCTCCTCGCCCGCCTCGCCGCTGGAGCTGCTGCTCGCCTTCTCGCTCGGCGGCTTCCTGCGCGGTCTGATCGTCGCCGGCATCACCTTCGTCGTCTCGGTCGTGTTGATCGACCTACCGGTCGAACACGTCCTCGTCCTGGTCCCGGCCCTGTTCCTGGTCGGCTTCTTCTTCTCCCAGCTCGGGGTGCTGATCGGAGTCCGCGCCGAGCAGTTCGACGACGTCGCCTTCGCCCAGACCTTCATCCTGACGCCGCTGATCTTCCTCGGCGGCGTCTTCTACTCGGCGACGCTGCTGCCACAGCCGTGGGAGACCCTGACCCACTTCAACCCGGTCTACTACATGATCAACCTGGTCCGCTACGGGTTCGTCGGCTACTCCGAAGTCAGCATCCCACTCTCCCTGCTGGCGCTGGCGGCGGCCACCGCGGCGCTCTTCTTCGTCAACCTGCGCCTCTTCTCCCGCGGATACAAGCTGCGCGCGTAGGCTCCAGCGGAGGGATCAAGCGGTGTTCTCGTCGATCCAGGCCAGGTAGCCGGGGGAGCCGGCGACGATCGCGGTGGCGATGATCTCCGGCTCCTCGTAGGAGTGAAGCCTGCGGATCGCCTCGGCGACCTCGCCGTAGCGCTCGGCCCTGGTCTTGGCCAGGCACTGCCACTCGCGGGCCGCCTCGACCTCGCCCTGCCAGCGGAAGGTGCTGGCGATCGGACCGACCACCTGCACGCAGGCGGCCAGCCGCAGCTCGACCAGGCCCGCCGCGATCGCTGCCGCCTCAGCCTCCGAGCCTGCCGTGGTCAGGACCTGCAGGTGATCGCTCACTTGGCCAGGACCGCGGGGTCTTCGGGCACGACCAGGATCGCGCCCTCGCCGGTCACGTAGGCCTCCTCGCCGTGCTGGACGACATCCATCCCGACCGCCTCCTCCTTGCTGGTGGCACGCAGCGGCATCACCGCGTTGATCACCTTCAGCAGCACGAAGGTGGCGACGAAGGCGTAGGCCGGGGCGGCGACCGCCGCCAGCGCCTGGTCGCCCAGCTGCGCCGCGTTGCCGTAGAAGAGCCCATCGGAGACGCCGTTCCAGGCGACCTCGGCGAAGAAGCCGATGAAGAGGATCCCGAACAGGCCCGCGGTGCCGTGGGCGGCGAGCACGTCGAGCGTCTCGTCGACGCTGGTGCGGGTGCGCCAGACGATGATCGCGTAGCTCGGCAGCGCCGCCAGCGCTCCCAGCAGCATCGCCCAGCCGGGGCTGATGAAGCCGCCGGCGGGGGTGATCGCGACGCAGCCGACGACGATCGCGGTGGCGGCGCCGATCGCCGTCACCTTGCGTCCGCGCATGAGGTCGAGTGCGAACCAGACGACCAGCGTGCAGGCGGGGCAGAGCAGGGTGTTGGTGAAGGCGAGCACGCTGGGGTCGCCGGTCGAGAAGCCGCTGCCGCCGTTGAACCCGAACCAGCCGAACCACAGCAGGCCGGCGCCGAGCAGGACGTACATGGCGTTGTGGGGAAGCAGGGCCTGGCGCCCGTAGTCGCGGCGGGCGCCGACGACCAGCGCCGCGGCCAGGGCCGAGAAGCCGGAGCCCATCTCGACCGGGATGCCGCCGGCGAAGTCGAGCGTGCCGCCCGCCTGCAGCCAGCCGCCGCCGAAGGCCCAGTGGGCGAGCACGGCGTAGACCAGCACCGACCACAGCGCCGCGAAGACCAGGAAGGGGCCGAACCTCATGCGCTCGACCACGGCGCCGGAGACGAGAGCGACGGTGATGATGCAGAAGGTCGCCTGGAAGGCGAAGAAGACCAGCTCCGGGATCGTCGTCCCCTCGCGCGGGGCGAAGTCGACGCCGCCCATGAAAGCGTGGCCGAAGCCGCCGACGATGCTGCCGTCGCCGTCGAAGGCGAGCGAGTACCCGACCGCCGCCCAGGTGACCGTTGCCACAGCGATCGCGGCGACGCACATCATGAAGGTGTTCAGCGTGTTCTTCGAGCGCACCAGCCCCGCGTAGAAGAGCCCCAGCGCCGGGGTCATCAACAGCACCATCGCCGTCGCCACCAGCATCCAGGCGGTGTCACCGGTATCGATGCCGCTCATGACTTCGCCACCGGGGTGACGGCCTCGACGTCCTCGTCGCCCGTGCGGATGCGGACCGCCTGCTCCAGCGGCAGCACGAAGATCTTGCCGTCGCCGACTTCGCCGGTGCGGGCGCCCTCGGCGAGGGCGTCGATCGTCGTCTGCACGAACGAGTCGGAGACCGCGACCTCGAAGCGAACCTTCTCGGAGAGGCCCATCTTCACGGTCGTGCCGCGGTAGGTCTCGACCCGGTCGAGTTCGCCGCCGTGACCCTGCACGCGACTGATCGAAAAGCCGCGCACCTCGGCACGGTAGAGCGCTTCGAGGACCTGGTTGGCCTGCTCTGGCCGGACGATCCCGATCACGAGTTTCATGGTTTCTCCCTATCTGCCTTGGCGCGCCTGGACATGACGCGGGCGCGAGACTAAAGATGGGGTCGGACCCCGTCGACCGATTCGGGCCGGATGCCGCTCGGCAAGGCGGGTTGCGTGGGCCGCTCAACGCCCAGGGCGACGACCCCGCCTCTCTACAATCGCGGGCCGATGGCCACGCGCATCCGCAGGCGCCGGCGCAAGCCGGCCAATCACGTCTGGCACAAGATCGCGATCCCGATCGGCGTGCTGGTCGCCGTCGCCGCGATCGCGGGCGGGATCGGGGTCGCTTGGGCGCTCAACATCTACAACTCGGCGCCGCCGCTGTCGAGCTTGAAGCCAGTGCAGAAAGGGACCTCTTCATCGATCTACGCCGCCGACGGCAGCCTGATCGGGTTCATCCGTGCCAACAACATCCGCCAGCCGGTCCCCGGCGCGGACCTTCCGGACACGCTGCGCGAGGCGACGATCGCGATCGAGGACAAGAACTTCTACGAGCACGGCGCGCTCGACTACGAAGGCATCATGCGCGCCGTCTGGGAGGACGTCAAGGCCGGCTCCGCGGTCCAGGGCGCCTCGACGATCACCCAGCAGCTGGTCCGCAACCTCTACATCCAGAAGCCCGAAGACACGTTCGAACGGAAGATCCGCGAAGCCCGTCTCGCGATCGAACTCGAGGACGAGAAGACGAAGGAATGGATCCTCGTCTCCTACCTGAACACCGCGCCCTACGGCACGGTCGAAGGCCAGACCGCGGTCGGCGCCGAGGCGGCGGCGCAGGTCTATTTCGGGAAAGCGGCCAATGAACTCGGGCTGAAGGAAGGGGCGATGATCGCCGGTCTGCCGCAGGCGCCCTCCGAATACAACCCGTTCCTCGACCCGAAGGCGGCCCTGAAACGCCGCAACTCCGTGCTCAAGCAGATGTGGGAGCAGGGCTACATCGATTCGGCCGAGTTCGCCGCCGCCCGCGACAGCGGCCTCGGGCTTTCGCCGGGCGACAAATACCGCAAGATCCACGACGAATTCCTCTTCAACCTGGTCCAGGAGCAGCTGATCGACCGCTACGGGATCAACACCGTGCGCAACGGCGGCCTCAAGGCCTACACGACCATCGACCCGCGGCTGCAGGGCTACGCCGAAGAAGCGGTCGCCGGCTGTTACGTCTGCTATTCGGGCGGCGGGCCGGCAGCCGGTCTCGCCTCGGTCGATCCGGAGACCGGCGCGATCGTCGCTCTCGCCTCGACCGCAGGCACCGAAGAAGAATCGCAGTTCAACTACGCCTGGCAGGCGCAGCGCCAGCCCGGCTCCTCGTTCAAGCCGATCGTCCTCGCCGAGGCGATCAAGCAGGGGATCGACCCCGATTCGACCTACTACAGCGGCACCTCGCCGATGACCCTGGAGCTGCCCGGCGGCGGCGCGCCCTGGGTCGTCAACAACTCCGAGGGCGACGGCGGCGGCACGATGAACCTCGACCAGGCCACGGTCCACTCGGTCAACGTCATCTTCGCTCAGCTCGACCTCGACGTCGGGCCCGAAGAAGTGACCAGGATGGCGCGGGAGCTCGGGATCGAAGCGCTGCTGCAGTCGGTCCCGGCGGAGGGCATCGGCGGCCTCACCTACGGCGTCACGCCGCTGGAAATGGCGAGCGCGTACGCGACCTTCGCCAACGGTGGCGTTCATCACAAACCGACCGCGATCAGCAAAGTCGAATTCCCCGACGGCCGGGTCGAGCAGGTCGATGCCGGCGACGGAAAGCGGGTGCTCTCCGAGGGTGAGGCCTACGAAGTGACGCGGATCCTCGAGGGTGTCATCACCGAAGGCACCGGCGCCGGCTACACCTCGATCGGGTGCGGCGCCGAAGCCGGCAAGACCGGCACCTCGGAGGAACTCTCCGACGCCTGGTTCGTCGGCTACACGCCGATGTACTCGACGGCGGTCTGGGTCGGGCACCCGCAGTCGCGAGCGGCGACCGGCTTCGGCGGCCCCACGGCCGGCCCGATTTGGCAGAGCTACATGTCGGCCGCCCAGGAAGGCGAATGCCCGCAGTTCGAAGTGCCGGAAACGCTGCCCGAGCTCTCGGCCTACAACAGCTCCCACACCCGCTCGTCCTCCGAAGCCTACGACCCCTCCGAAGAAGAATTCGAAACCGAAGAAGAAGACACCGGCAAGAAGAAGGAGGAGAAGGAAGAAGCGGAGAGCGGAGAAACGGAATCCGAAACGGACCCGGAACCGACGCCAACTCCCACGCCCACGCCGACCCCGGAATCGAGCACCCCGCCGCCCTCGGTCGGCGGCGGCATCAGCCCGGGCTGATCCTTTGAGCACCCGGATCGAAGCGGTCGTCTTCGACTGGGACGGGACGCTGGTCGACTCCAAGCAGGTGCTCGTCGCCAGCTTCCAGGAGACGACCCGGGAGGTGCTGGGGGAGCCGTTCCCGACCGCGCACGAGGATGTCGAGCGGATGATCCAGGTCCGCGGCCAGGAGGCCTTCGCCGAGATCGCCGGTGGCGACGACGAGCTCTACGAGCGGATCGAGTCCGTCTTCCACCGCGTCTACGTCGAGCGCCAGCTCCAGATCCAGGCGTTCCCCGGTGCCCTCGAGACCCTGAGCGCCCTGCGTGAGGCCGGCCACGGGATCGGCGTCGCCACCTCGAAGGCGCGCAGCCGGCTCGACATCGAAGCCGAGCGCACAGGCATCGGCGCCCTTCTCGACGTCAGCGTCAGCGGCGACGAGGTCGCGGTCGCCAAGCCCGACCCCGAGTCGGTGACCGCCGCGATCGCCGCCCTCGGCGCCGACCCCGCCGCCACCCTCTACGTCGGCGACGGCCCCAACGACGTGATCGCCGCCCGGGGCGCCGGCGCCGTTCCCGTCGCGGTCAGCTTCGGCTTCCACCCGGCCGAGGCCCGCGCCGCCGGCCCCGCCCACGTGATCGACTCGCTGGGTGAGCTGGTCGAGCTCGCGGGCGCCTAGCTAGGGATAGCGCTCCCTGGCCCGCGCCAGCTTCTCCTCGTCGTAGAAGCGGCGGGCCCACCAGGACGCTGGCCGTCCGAGGCGGAAGGCGGCGATCCACCAGACCATCCCAAGGGTTACCCAACCGGCGGCAAAGAAGAGCCACTGGCGCTTCAGCGCCAGCACCGTCAGCGGCGCGACGAACAGCAGGCCGAAGACCACGACCACGTAGGCGACCGCCGCCACTACTCGCCGATGATCTCGATCCGGTAGCCGTCCGGGTCGCGCACGAAGCAGATCCGGTGGCCCTCGGTGCGGCCGCCGGGACGGTAGGGGGGCTTTTCGGGCTCGACCCCTTCGCCCGCCAGCTGCTCGAGGGTGGCGTCGAGGTCGTCGACCAGGATCGCGATGTGGTTGTAGCCGGTACCGTGATCGTAGGAGTCGACGCCGTGGTTGTAGGTCAGCTCCAGCCGCGGTTCGTCGCCGGGCAGGCCCATGAAGACATTGATCGCCTCGTCGCCGATCGGCATCCGCCGAACCTCCTCGAAGCCAAGCTTCTCGTAGAAGGCAACCGAGCGGTCGATGTCCCCGATTCGGTAACAGGTGTGGAGATACGTGGCCACTGCGGTTAAGGCTACAAGCTTGATCTGCGGCTTGGAAAGCAGTAGTTTGCCAGCGCTCGCGAACCTGAATTTCGGCTCCACCGACTCACAGAAAGGTCTCTCTTGTCCAAGCTCCTCCCGACCCGTCCGCAGTTTCGGGCGCTGATGCTGGCCGTCCCGGCCGCTGCCCTCGCGCTCGTCTTCGCGGCCCCCGCCGGCGCCGCGGTTCCTTCGACCGGTGTCACCGCCGAGATCGACATGAAGTTCGAAAAAGGCAAGATGTTCTTCTCGGGCCCGAAGACGGTCACCCAGGGCGACACCCTGAAGATCGTCAACGACACCAACCCGAAACAGATCGGCCCGCACACCTTCTCACTGGTCACCAAAGCGGTTCTGCCGAAAACGAAAGATGCGCGGAAGAACTGCTTCACGCCGAAACACATCTGCCTCTCGATCGCCGAATGGCACAAGTTCAACCCGAAAACGGAGAAAATCGCGGTCGACCCGGTCAAGGCTGGCCCCGCGGGTTGGAGCACGATGGGGAACAACAGCAAGCAGGGCGACTCCTGGTTCACCGAAGAGAAGGGTGAGACCTTCGAGCAGCAGGTGACCGCCGCGCCGGGCACGCTCTACTACCTCTGCGCCGTCCACGCGTTCATGCAGGGACAGGTCAAGGTGGTCGCCCCGACGGTCGCGCCGCCGCCGGTCCCGTAGGGCCACGGCCACGCGTCTCACAGATTCGCCGCGCCTGGGGCGCCGAGCTTTCCTCGGCGCCCTGGGTGGCGGTGCGCTGGGCCTGCTGTTGCCGCTGGGTGGCCGCCGCGATGGCCTCCTTTCCGAGCTCGCGCCCGCACCCGAGGTCGCCCGCGCGGCGGTCCCCTTCCGCCAGCGCCTGCCGATCCCGAAGGTGCTCGACGCCGAGCGCATCGAGATCCCGATCCGCGAAGCCGAGGTGCAGGTGCTGCCGGGCCGCAAGACGCGCATGTGGACCTACGGCGGCAGCTTCCCGGGGCCGACGATCCGCCGCCGCGCCGGGCAGCGCACCGAGGTCACCTTCAAGCACGAGCTGGCGGACAGCGCCGGCGAGCTCTCGGTCCACCTCCACGGCGGCCACAACCGCACCCAGTTCGACGGCCAGCCCGGGGGCCTGACCAGGCGCCAGCCGATCTCCCTCTTCTGTCGGATCCCGCGCGACCTCTCGCCCCGCGCCTCCGGCAACGAGTTTCTGCTCGAGCCGGGTCGCAGCAAAACCTACGTCTACGACCTGGTCGAGGACGGGCACCCCGAACGGGCCTCGTTCCAGTGGTACCACGACCATCGCCTCGACCGCACCGCACCACACGTCTGGAAGGGGCTGGCGGGGATGTGGATCGTCGATGACGGGTTCGACGCGGCGCTGCCGCTGCCGCGCGGCGAGCGTGACATCCCGCTGATGGTCGCCGACCGCACGTTCGACCACGACAATCAGCTGACCGACCCCTTCGGTGCCGAGCGCCCACCCGCCGACGGCCTCGCCGGCGAGACGATCCTCGTCAACGGCGTCTACATGCCCCACCACTGGGTCAGCGCTCGCCGCTACCGGCTGCGAATCCTCAACGCCTCCCAGTTCCGCAGCTACAACCTGCGCCTCTCCAACGACGCCGCGATGGTCCAGATCGCGACCGAAAGCGGGCTGATGCCGAAGCCGATCCGCCGCCGCGAGATCATGATCGGGCCGGCGGAGCGGGTCGAGGTGATCGTCGACTTCGCCGGCTCTCGCGGCGAGACCGTCGAGCTGCGCAGCAGTGCCCACCACCCTGGCCGCAACCCCGATGGCGCCCACACCTACAACGGCGCCCTGATGCAGTTCCGGGTCGGCCAGGAGCGGGTCGAGGACCGGACCCGGATCCCGCGCCGGTTGCGGCCGCTGCCGGCGTGGGCCACGCACGTTGCCCGCCACGCCGACCGCAAGCCCGACAAGCTCTGGAAGATCGCGATCGACGGCTTCTTCAAGCCGACCTGGGTGCTCAACGGCAGGACCTTCAACCCCGCCCGCTCAGAGGCCGCTCCGAAGCTTGGGACGACCGAGATCTGGGAGATCCACAACAACACGAAGGTCGCCCACGTGATGCACATCCACCACACCGATTGGTACCTGCTCTCGCGCGACGGCAGGCCACCGCCGCCCTGGGAAGACTGCCTCAAGGAGACCTTCTTCGTCTATCCCGGCGAACGAATCCGCGTCGCCGGCCGCTTCTCGGATTACACCGGAAAGTTCGTCCTTCACTGCCACATGCTCGACCACGAGGACCATGGGCTGATGGGCCAGTTCCAAGTCGTCAAATAGTCGTCGCGAAGCCTCAAGTCCCCGCTCCGGCGGTCGATGAGGCCCTATGCGAGTTGTCTTCGACAGCGAGGCGGCACTGAAGTCGCCGGGGCGTTCCCAGGCCCGGGCCGTCGGTGCCCTGCTCGGCGCGGGCGCCGCGTTCGTCGCCCTCTCGCTGGTCCTCCCGCACCCGAGCGGAGGCGACACCACGGCGCTGATCCTGACCGCCGCCGGGATGGCTGTTGCCGGCCTGCTCTGCTGGATCGGGGCCGAACGGATCTCAACCCCCGTCACCCACGCGGCCCTCGTCCTCACCGCGGCCGTCACCGGCCTGCTGATCTACGAGTCGGCGATCGCCGCTGGCCAGTACGGGTCGATCTGGGTCTGGGCAACCCTGATCGCCGCCTACTTCTTCCCGCGCCGGGTCGCCGCCCTTCACGTCGCCTGGATCCTCGTCGTCTACGCCGTGGCGCTCGCCGTGGTGCCGAGCACGGCCGGATACTCCCCGGTCACCCGCTGGTTCTTCACCGCGGTCTCGTTGAACGTCGTGATGCTCTTCACCAGCCTCATCGTCGCCCGCCGCGCCCGCGCCGACCGCCGCGCCCGCCGCTTCTTCGATCTCTCGCAGGACATGCTCTGCACGCTCGACGCCGAAGGCCGGATCGTCGAGACCAACGAGGCCTGGGAGCAGTTCCTCGGCTACTCACCGGAGGAACTGCAGGGGCGCCGGCTGCTCGACCTCACCCACCCCGACGACCACGAGCACGCGGTGGCGGAGGCGATCGCCGTCTTCAACGGCGAGCCGTCGATCGGTCTGGAGGCGCGGGTCTGGGCCAAAGACGGTCGCCTGCACTGGCTGCGCTCGAGCTCGGCCCTGGCCGCCGACGAAGAGATGCTCTACGCCCGCGCCACCGACATCACCGAGCTGAAGCGAGTCGAGGCCGAACGCGCGGCGCTGTTGGAGCGGGTCGAGAGTCTGGCCCGCAGCGACGCCCTCACCGGCCTCCCGAACCGCCGCGCCCTCGACGAACAGCTGCCGCGGGAGATGGCGAGGGCGGTGCGGGCCGAGTCCGACCTCTGCCTGGCGATCGTCGACCTCGACCACTTCAAGGCCTTCAACGACAGCCACGGCCACCTCGCCGGCGACGAACTGCTGCGCAAGTGCGCGATCGCTTGGGACAGCGCCCTGCGGGGCTCCGACCTGCTGGTCCGCTTCGGCGGCGAGGAGTTCCTCGTCGTAATCCCGGACACGCCGCTCGAGCAGGCCGAGGAGATCGTCGAGCGGCTGCGCGCGGCGACGCCGGGCGAGCAGACCTGCTCGGCCGGGATCGCGGTCTGGAACGGGGTCGAGAGCATCGACGAGCTGGTGGCCCGCGCCGACTCCGCCCTCTACGTGGCCAAGGCCGGCGGCCGTGACTGCCTGGCCCAGGCTCCGCCGGTCAGGTCATGATGCGCGCGTGGGCGAAGACCTCGCACAGCGCTTCCGCGGCGCCCGCCGCGATCCCGAGCTGACCGTCCTCGAGGGATTTCACGCGCTCAAGCACGCGCTGCGCTTCGGCGCCGAGCTGGAGATCGCCGCTTCCGAAGACCCGGCAGGGCTCGAATCACTGGCGGCGGAGCTGGCGCCGGACCTGGCCGAGGAGCTGGCGGCGCGGGTGCGGACGGTCGCCCCGGGGACCCTGGCGGCACTTGTCCCGCAGGCGCCGCGAACCGGCGTCGTCGCTCTCGCCCGCCGCCCGGCGATCGACCTCGCCGCGGTCCTCTCCGACCCCCGCCCGGCGCCGGTGATCCTCCTCGAGCAGCCGCGCAACATGGGCAACATGGGCGCCTGCGTGCGGGTCGCCGCCGCCGCCGACGCGGCTGCGGTCCTGACCCTGGGGGAGAACGACCCCTGGGCGCCGGACGCGGTACGGGGCGGGGCGGGGCTGCAGTTTGCGCTGCCGGTGGCGGCGCTGGAGGTGCTGCCGGAGCTCGGCGGCCGGCCGCTGCTGGCGATCGACCCGGAGGGCGAGGAGCTCGACCCCGTCAGCCTGCCGGCCCGGGCGGTGCTCGCATTCGGGACCGAGCGCCATGGGCTCAGTGAGGAGCTCCTGGCCCGCGCCGACAGGCGCCTCGCGATCCCGATGCGGGCCGGCGTCTCCAGCCTCAACCTGGCGACCTCGGTCGCGGCCGTGCTGTTTGCCTGGCGACTTGGCTCAGATCACCCGAATTAGGCGATGCAGAGCGCCGCTCAGCCGGATAGCTTTCCCTTACGAAACTCGGCCAAGTGCCGCCACTGCAGCATCTGAACGAAAGGAAGCACCTTGCCGTTTGCTGACATCAGCTTTGGGGAACTTCTCCTCATCGCATTGGAGATCTTCTTCTTCGTGATCTGGATCTGGATCCTGATCACGATCCTCTCGGATCTCTTCCGCGACCACGAGATCTCCGGCTGGGCGAAGGCAGCATGGGTTCTGTTCCTGGTCTTCATCCCGTTCCTGACCGCCTTGATCTACCTGATCGTGCGTGGCAGCGGGATGCGGGACCGAACGATCAAAGCCCAGGCCGACGCCAAAAAGCATTTCGACGAATACGTCAGGACGCAGGCCCACGTCTCTCCCGCCGATGAACTCCACAAGCTCAACGAGCTGAAGGAAAAGGGCGCGCTCAGCGCCGAGGAGTTCGACGCGGCAAAGGCCAAGCTGCTCGCCTAGTCGCTTCGAATCGAGCCCGGAGGCGGCTGCAGAGCCGCCTCCGGAGCCTCGACACGGGCCTTCGGATTCCTCCAGAAGGACTCGATTTGCAAGGGAAGTTGCAGGTTATTAGCAACTCCTCACAATCTTCAGGCGACTTCGCTAGCCTGCCCGACCCTGCCGACTTTGAGCTCACATCCGGGCGCTAAGCGCCGGGCGCTGCTGTTTGCCGCGCTCTTCCTGACCGTTATCTGCGCGCTGGCCGCCTCGCTCGAGGCGAGTGCGCCGGCGAAGACGCCGCAGGAAAAGTACGACGCCACCCAGGATCAGCTGGAAGGGGTGCGCGCCGACCAGAGCTCGCTCGCCGAAACGCTCGCCGCCCAGAACAAGGCGATCGACGCGATGATCGGCGAAGTCTCGGCGCTGCGCCAGGAACTGGCCGCGGTCGAGGCCGAACTCGCCGCCAAGCAGTCCCAGCTCGACCGCGCGACCAAGGCGCTCGAAGACGAACAGGACCACCTCGACGAGGTCCGCGTGAAGCTGCGCCGCTCGCTGGCGGTCCTGACCGAACGCCTGGTCGCGATCTACGAGACCGGTTCGCCGAGCGTGATCAACGCCATCCTCGAATCGGAAAACTGGTCGGAGATGTCGGCTCAGACCGAGTACCTGAACCGGATCCAGAACTACGACGACGCGGTCGTCGACCGGGTGAAGACGCTGCGCGACGAAGTCACCGACGCGGTCGCCCGTCTCGCCGACAACCGCGCCGAGGTCGAGGAAGCGCGCGACTCGATCGCCGCGATCGAGCAGGAAGTCGCCGCCCGCAGCGCCGAAGCGGAGGCGCGCTACGGCGAACTGCAGGCTGCCCAGGCCGAACGCCGCGCCTCGATGAACGAACTCGAGTCCGAAGAACAAGCGCTCAACGACAACCTCGCCGACATCTCCCAACAGATCGCCGAGGAAGGCGCGCCGCTGCCGGCTGGCGCCAGCGTCCCGGCCCCGCTGAACCCCGGCGAAAGCGCCGGCTTCATCAGCGAATCGGAAGCAAGCGCGCCCGCCAACGCTCCCGACGCGGTCAAGAGCGCGATCGCGGCCGCCAACTCGATCGCCTCCACGCCCTACATCTGGGGCGGCGGCCACGGCTCCTTCGAATCCTCCGGCTACGACTGCTCGGGCGCGGTCAGCTTCGCCCTGCACGGTGGCGGCTTCCTCGAAAGCCCACTCGACTCGACCGGCCTCGAGAGCTGGGGCGAACCCGGCGCGGGCAAGTGGATCACCGTCTACGCCAACGCCGGCCACGCCTGGATGATCATCGCCGGCCTCGCCTTCGACACGGTCGGCGGCCCGGGGCCGCGCTGGCACTCGGCGCCGACGAGCTCGACGGAAGGCTTCATCGTCCGGCACCCACCGGGGTACTAACCCGCGCGGAAGCGGCGCGGTGGCTACGGCTACCGAGGGTTCACACCGCCGCCAAGGACTTCGCCCAGATCGACGACGATCTCGGCTGGGTAGTTGTCGAGCTGGGCTCCGGTGTAGCGGCGCACGGCGTAGCCCAGGCGGCGGAGGTCGAGTTCGCGCTGGTGGTCGTCCTCGAAAGGGATCGAGCCGCGGTGGTAGTCGAAGAAGTCCGTTTCGACCGCGACCCGCTGCTCGGGCCAAAGGAAGTCGACCTCCCATTTGCCGACCTTGACGTTGACCTCGGGGCGGGGGAAGGAGTGGCGAGAGCAGAAAGCAAGGAAGTCGAGCTCGAGGTCGGAGCGAGTGCGTTTGGTCTCTGACTTGGTGGCTTGGTTGAGGCGGAGCCCCAGATGCTCCGCTTGTCGGATCGCTCTGCGGACCATGTAGGGAGGGACGACGTCGCGCAGATCGTCGATCGTGCGCTGCGGGGTGGCCACGGGGATGCGTAGCCGCTCGGTCGCAAGGGACGGGTTCGCCGCCAGTGAGCGGCTGCGGTGCAAGATGATGCCGCGCCGGCGGGAGCGGCCGTTGGAGCTGGGTGAGGTGATGTGGATCGGGCCGCGGAAGGGCTTCAGGAAGCCCCAGAGCGCCGCGGCGCTGGTGTGGCTCAGCATGGCACCCTCGCCGCAGGCCAGGACCGCTGCCATCCAATGGCCGTGTTGGCTCAGAGCGCGGTGGCCGACGGCGTAGACGCCGCGGTGGATGCGGTGCAGCTGTCCTCGCTTGATGCGAAGTGCGATCGCGTTGGGGCTCAAGCCGCATTCGCCGAGCTGCGCTCGCGTGACCAGGCCGTGTTGCCGCTCCGCGATTCGGGTCAGTGCTGAGTCGAGCGTGTCGAGTTTTGATCCCATAGGAGGTCAAAAGTCGATACGGCACCCGTTTCTCCCCCCACGCACGCTGAGGTAGGTTTCGATCGATGGGATTGGAGCAGGAGATCGAGGAGATGCTTGAGGTCGAGCGCTTCGAGCCCCCTGCCGCGTTCCGGGAGCAGGCGCTGTGGAGCGATCCCAAGGTCTACGAGCAGGCGGCGGCCGATCCGGAGGCCTGGTGGACCGCCCAGGCCAAGGAGCTGCTCGACTGGGAGGCCGAGCCCACGCAGGGGCTCGACGACTCCAACCCGCCCTTCTACAAGTGGTTCGAGGACGGGCGCCTGAACGCCAGCGCCAACTGTCTCGACCGCCACGTCGAGGCCGGCAACGGCGACCGCGTCGCCTACCACTGGCGCGGCGAGGAGGGGGAGACCCGCGACATCACCTACGCCGAGCTGCACTCCCAGGTCCAGCGCTTCGCCAACGCGCTCAAGGATCAGGGCGTGCGAAAGGGCGACATCGTCGGGATCTACCTGCCGATGATTCCCGAGGTCGCCGTCGCGATGCTCGCCTGCGCCCGCATCGGCGCCCCCCACAACGTCGTCTTCGGCGGCTTCTCGGCCGAGTCGGTCCGTGAGCGGATGGAGTTCTCGCAGGCCAAGGCGCTGATCACCGTTGACGGCGCCCGGCGCAAGGGCAAGACGGCGCCGATCAAGACCGCGGTCGATGAGCAGATGGGCGACCTCGCCGGCCTGGAGACGATTGTCGTCGTCGCCCACACCGGCGTCGAGTGCCCGATGACCGAAGGCCGCGACGTCTTCTACGAGGAGATCTGCGCCGCCGCCGACCCCGACTGCCCGGCCGAGCCGATGGAGGCCGAGCACCCGCTCTTCATCCTCTACACCTCCGGCTCGACCGCGAAGCCGAAGGGGATCCTGCACACCACCGGCGGCTACCTCGCCGGCGTCACCGCCACCCACAAATACGTCTTCGACCTCAAGCCCGAGTCCGACGTCTACTGGTGCGCCGCCGACGTCGGCTGGATCACCGGCCACTCCTACATCGTCTATGGCCCGCTCGCCAACGGTGCCACCAGCGTGATCTGGGAGGGGGCGCCCGACTATCCCCATCAGGGGGTCTGGTGGGAGACGATCGAGGAGACGAAGGCGACGATCCTCTACGCCGCCCCGACCGCGATCCGCACCTTCATCAAGTGGGGGGCGAAGATCCCCGAGAAGTTCGACCTCTCCAGCCTGCGCCTCTTGGGCTCGGTCGGCGAGCCGATCAATCCCAAGGCATGGCTCTGGTACCACAAGGTGATCGGGGGCGAGCGCTGTCCGATCGTCGACACCTGGTGGCAGACGGAGACCGGCGGCATCATGATCACGCCGCTGCCGGGGATCACCGCCACCAAGCCGGGCTCGGCGACTACCCCGTTCCCCGGAGTCGAGGCCCAGGTGGTGGGGGAGTCAGACGGCGAGCCGATCGCGGAAGGCCAGGGCCTGCTGGTCCTGGAGCGCCCCTGGCCCTCGATGCTGCGCGGCCTCTACAAGGAGGACGACCGCTTCGTCGAGACCTACTTCTCGCGCTTCGGCTCCGAGCGCTACCTGGTCGGCGACGCCGCCCGCCGCGACTCCGACGGCTACCTCTGGGTGATCGGCCGCATCGACGACGTCGTCAACGTCTCCGGCCACCGGCTCTCGACCGCCGAGGTCGAGTCGGCGATCGTCGCCCATCCCGACGTCGCCGAGGCGGCGGTGATCGGCCAGTCCGACGATGACACCGGCCAGGCGATCTGCGCCTTCGTCACCGTTCGCGGCGGCACCGAGCCAGACGAGGAGCTGGAGGCGGGCATCCGCGCCGGAGTTGCCGAGCGGATCGGCAAATTCGCCCGCCCGAAGCGGATCGTCTGGGCCGACGAACTGCCGAAGACCCGCTCCGGCAAGATCATGCGCCGGCTATTGCGCGACATCGCCGAGGGCCGGGCGCTGGGGGACGTGACGACGCTGCGCGATCCGGACGTGATGGCGGAACTGGAGGCGAAGATCGCGGCCGAGGGGTCCGAGGACTAACCGCCGCCGCCCGGCTCCGCTGGGGCCTCGGTGGGCGAGGCCCGCTGCGCGACCATCTGCTCGACCGCGACCTCGAGCGCCTGCAGTTGCTCCTGCACGCTCTTCAGCTCGCGCAGCGCCACCTGCTCGGCCGAGAGCTCCTCTTCGGCCAGCTCCCGCTCGATCACGGAGATTTCCGGCGCCAGGAAGCGCTGGGCGAAGGAGCCGGTGAGCAGGGCGACGAAGCCGATCCCGACCAGGAGGACGACTACGGAGACGATCTGGCCGCCGGTCGTGGTCGCCTCGATGCCCGAGCCGAGCGTGGTCATCGTCGTGATCGCCCAGTAGAGGTCCTCCCAGAAGCTGAGCTGCTGATTGTGTCCCTCGAAGGCGCCGAACAGGGCGGCGCCGCCGACCGCCGAGAGCAGCGCCAGCAGGGCGGCGTAGCGGACGCCCTCCAGCGAGAAGGCCTCACGCGAGAGCTGGGCCAGGCGCAGCAGGCGCAGGAGCCGCAGCAGGCGCAGCACCCGCAGGCCCTGCAGGCCCGCCGGCAGCACCGGCGGGGTGAGGAAGACGATGACGGCGTCGAGCGGGTGGCGGCGCAGCCAGGCCCAGCGGTCGGGGACGACCGTGAGCATGACCACGAACTCGAACAGGAAGGCGAGCCAGGTGACCCAGTTGAGAGCGTGGGCGACGGCCTCCAGGGTGCCACCCGGCTCCGACTCGGTGATCGCCACCGTCGGCAGGGTCAGCGCCGCCGCGATCAGCATCGGCGTGTTCAGGCGCGCGGCGACGCGGGTGCTGCGGGCGTCCATCCCCGGCGGATAGCGGACCGGCGCCTGTGCGGTGGCAGAGCTCACCGCGACTGCTTCGACGCCGAGGCGCGGACCCCTATCCTTGGCCGATGGCGGGCACGGCGGTGATCACGGGCGCTTCGAGCGGAATTGGCGCCGCGACGGCGAGGGCTCTCGCCGCCAGCGGCTACCGCACGGTCCTCGGCGCCCGCCGCCTCGACCGGCTGGAAGCGCTGGCGGCCGAGATCGGCGGGGAGGCGATCGCGCTCGACGTCACCGACCCCGAGTCGGTCGCCGCCTTCGCGGCCGCGATCCCCGCCTGCGAGGTGCTTGTCAACAACGCCGGCGGCGCCCTCGGGCTCGAGCACCTGGGCGAGGCCGACGAGGAGCGCTGGCGCTGGATGTTCGACGCCAACGTGCTGGGGACGATGCGGCTGACCCGCGCCCTGTTGCCGCGGCTGGTCGAGTCCGGCGCTGGCCACGTCGTCGCCGTCACCAGCATCGCCGCCTTTGAGGTCTACCGCGGCGGCGCCGGCTACTCGGCCGCCAAGCACGCGCAGCGGGCGGCGCTGCGGACGCTGCGGCTGGAGCTGCTCGGCCAGCCGGTCAGCGTCACCGAGGTCGCGCCGGGGATGGTCGAGACCGAGTTCTCGCTGGTCCGCTTCGAGGGCGACGACGAGGCGGCGGCGAAGGTCTACGAGGGGATGACGCCGCTGCGGGCCGAGGACGTCGCCGAGTGCATCCGCTGGGCGGTCGAGCTGCCGCCGCACGTGAACATCGACGAGATCGTCGTGCGCCCGCGCGACCAGGCCTCGGCGACCGAGGTGCACCGCCGCACCGACGCCTGAGGGGCGGCGCGGCGCGGTGTGGCGCCGGTTACCGCTTCAGCCCTGCCGGGCGGCCTTGACCAGGCTCTGGCTGGGCTTGACGATCCGCTCGGGCACGAAGCTGCTCTTCGCGACCGAGACCGTGATCGGCCCGACGCTGGGGTCGCCGCTGGCGAGGATGTCGAAGCTGCCGGTGATGCCGCCGCGGACCTTGGCGGTCATCATCGCGTCGATCACGAGGTCGCGCTGGGGGCTGGTGGCGATCGCGCTCAGCATCACGCTCGCCGCCTGGCCGGCGTAGGGGGCGAACAGTTCGACCGGGCCGTCGACCTTCTTCTTCAGTTCGCCGACCAGCTTCTTGCCGGGTCCCTTGAGGTCCTGAGGCACGAGGCCGGGGAGGCTGACGAACATCCCCTTCGAGGCCTTGCCGGCGAGGTCGATCGTCGACTGCTGGGCAAACCCGTCCGGTGCCAGCAACTTGATGGCGCCGCTGTTCGGTCCGAGCACCGCGACCTTGTCCTTGATCAGCTGGGCGCCGTTCTGTTCGGTCAGGCCGGCGAGCAGGAGCGCGTCGGGAGCGGTGGCGCCGGCGGCGTTCATCAGACCTTTGTAGCTGGAGGCATTGACGTTCCAGGCGCGGAAGCCGGTGACCTTGATCCCGAGCTTGCGGGCGGCGCCGCGGAAGGCCTTGGCCTGCCCGAGGCTGGTCGGGTCGCCGCTGGCGTAGAGGACGAAGGCGCTGCGAATCCCGTGCCCCTCGGCGAAGCTCGCCAGCCCCGCCCCCTGGTAGGCGTCGTTGGGGACGACCCGCGCGTAGTTGCGCCCGTTCGGGTAGAGGCTGTTGGGCTCCCCCTTGGTGCAGCTGGGGCTGGTCTGGGTCAGGCAGACCATCGTGTTGCCCGGCGAGAGCATCGCCAGGCCGCCGCCCGGGGCCTTGCCGAGGATCGGGATCATCGCCTCGGCACAGCCGGAGTTGTAGGTGCCGATCACCCCGAGCACGGCCGGGTTGGCGGCGTAGGCCCTGGCGTTCTGCTGGCACTGGGCCTTGCTCCAGAGGCCGGTGTCGGCGAGCGAGTCGTCGCAGGCCTGGAAGCCGACGGTGCGGCCACCGGCTTTCCAGCCGGAGCCTTCGAGCACGAGCCGGATCGCGTCGTTCATCTGCAGTGAGCGTCGCCGCGAGTCGCCCTGCAGCGGCAGGTCGGAGACGATCAGCGCTTGCGGCGAGCCGGAGCCGCCGTACTGCAGGGCGCCGCAGGCGGGCGTTTCCACCGCGCTGGCGCCCGCCACGGCGGCGTCGCCGCGGCTGCTGTCGAAGACGAGAAGCGCGAGGCCCAGCGCCAGGAGGGCGGCGGCGAGGGCGATCGGCAAGCGGAGGTGGGAGCTGCTGAGGGCTGACATGAGCGCCACCCTAGTCGCCATCCCGGCGCCTCCCCCCGCGAGTTGCCGGTTTCTATCGCTATGGGTCAGTAACCGGCAACTCGGCGGGCTCGCCGTCGCCGAGGGCGACGTGGGCGCGGCTGTCGCTGCTGCGGATCAGCAGCAGGGTCGCGATCAGGCCGAGGACCGCGAAGCCGGCGCCGACCAGGAAGGCGTCCTGAAAGCCTTCGGTGAGGACGGCGGGGTCGAGCGAGTTGCCGGTGACCGAGCTGGAGACGGCGGCGAGGATCGCTAGCCCGAGGGCGCCGCCGACCTGTTGGGAGGTGTTGATCAGGCCGCTGGCAAGACCCTGCTCGCGATCCTCGATCCCGGAGACGGCGGCGATCGTCACCGGCACGAAGGAGAAGCCAAGACCGACGGCAGCCAGCAGCGAGGGGCCGAGGATGTCGGCGAGAAAGCTGCCCTCGACCGGGATCTGGGAGAACCAGACGAGGCCGGCCGCGATCAGCGCCATCCCGGTCGCGAGGATCGGCTTGAACCCGACCTTGGTCACCAGCTGCGAGGCGATCCCGGCGGAGAGGATGATCGAGATCGCCAGCGGCAGGTAGGAGAGCCCGGCCTTGATCGCGCTGTAGCCGAGCACCTGCTGCATGTAGAGGCTGATGAAGAAGAACATCGAGAAGAGCGAGGCGCCGACCAGCAGCCCGACCACGTTGGCGCCGGTGATCGTGCGCACGCGGAAGATCGAGAACGGGACCAGCGGCGCCCGCGAGCGGGTCTCGATCACGACGAAGGCGGTCAGCAGCAGCGCCGAGGCGAGGAGGGTGAGGATCGTCTGGGTCGAGCCCCAGCCGACCTCGTTGGCATCGACCAGGGCGAAGACGAGGCTGGAGAGGCCGGCGGTGATCGTGACCGCGCCGGCGACGTCGAAGTGGCGGACCTCGCCCTCGTCGCGGGTTTCGGCCAGCAGCGTCGGCGCGATCGCGGCGGCCGCGATCCCGATCGGGACGTTGACCCAGAGCACCCACTCCCAGCCGAGGTATTCGGTCAGCACGCCGCCGAGCAGGACGCCGGCGGCGCCGCCGGAGCCGGCGACCGCCCCCCAGACGCCGAGCGCTTTGTTGCGCTCGGCTCCGTCTTTGAAGGTGGTGGCGACGATCGACAGCGCGGCGGGGGAGAGGAGGGCGCCGCCGAGGCCCTGGACCGCGCGGGCGGCGATCAGCTGCCCGGAGCTGGTGGCGAGGCCGCCGGCCAGCGAGGCGAGCGCGAAGACGACCAGCCCGATCATGAAGATGCGCCGGCGCCCGAGCAGGTCGGCGAGGCGGCCGCCGAGCAGGAGGAAGCCGCCGAAGGTCAACACGTAGGCGTTGACGACCCAGGGCAGGCTGCTCTCGGAGAAGTCGAGAGCGCCGCCGATCGTCGGCAGCGCTACGTTGACGATCGAGGCGTCGAGCACGACCACGAACTGGGCCGCGCAGAGCAGGATCAGGCCGATCCAGCGTTTATCGCGGGCTTCGGCCAGGTCAGCCATCCAGCGCAGGATTTCACACCGCGAACCTCGGCTTCTAAGATCGACCCATGTGCAGAAATATCAGGACCCTCCACAATTTCGATCCACCCGCGACCGAGGATGAGGTCGAGGCCTCCGCGCTGCAGTACGTGCGCAAGATCAGCGGCTCGACCAAGCCCTCGCAGGCCAACCAGGAGGCGTTCGACGAAGCCGTCGAGGAGATCGCCGCGGTGACGCGGACGCTGCTCGAGCGCTTGGTCACGACGGCGCCGCCCAAGGACCGCGAGGTCGAGGCGGCGAAGGCCCGGGCTCGCTCCGAAAAACGCTTCGCCGCCTGACCGCGCGCAGCTCGGTCAATCGGATGTACCTGAGAGGCCGGCGAATGCCGGCCTCTCTCGTCTGCCCGTAAATTTGGTTTGCTAGACTAATTACCAGAGCTAACCAATGCACGCGAAGCCCGACACCTCCCTCACCGACTCCGCCGTCCAGCTGCGGATGGCGATCGTGCGGACCGCCCGGCGCCTGCGCCAGGAGGCGGCCACGGAGGCGAGCGGGCTGACCCCGACCTCGACCGCGACCCTGGCCTCGATCGAGCGCTTCGGGCCGCTGACGCCGAGTGAGCTGGCCGACATCGAGCGGGTCAAGCGCCCGACGATGACCCGCACGCTCGGCTGTCTGGAGCGGGAGGGGCTGATCGAGCGCACCCCCGACCCGACAGACGGCCGCAGCGCCCTGATCGCCGTCAACGCCGACGGCCGCGAGCGGCTGCGCCGCCTGCGCGGACGCAAGAACGCCTACCTGGCGCGCCGCATGCGCGACCTGACGCCCGACGAAGTGGGAACGCTGGAGCGGGCGGCGGAGATCCTCGACCGGATGCGAGAGGAGGAGCCGCGGTCCGGGCGCGGGGCCGGTTCATGAGGTACCACCTGCGCCGATCCTTCAACTCGCTCGAGGTCCCCAACTACCGCCGCTACTTCGCTGGCCAGCTGATCTCCCTTTCCGGCACCTGGATGCAAACCGTCGCCGCGGTCTGGCTGATCCTGACCCTCACCGACAGCGGCATCGCCGTCGGCCTCACCACCGCTCTGCAGTTTCTGCCGATGCTCCTGTTCGGGGCCTGGGGCGGGCTGCTGGCCGATCGCATGTCGAAGCGACGCCTGCTGCTGGCGACGCAGGCGCTGATGATGATCCCGGCGCTGGGGCTGCTGGCCGTCACCGCCACCGGCGTGGTGACGCCGTGGATGGTTTACCTCGGCGTCTTCGCCTTCGGGTTGCTGAATGCCGTCGACAACCCGACCCGGCAGAGCTTCGTGATCGAGATGGTCGGCCCCGACCGGGTCGTCAACGCGGTCAGCCTCAACAGCGTCATCGTCCAGGCGGCGCGGATCGTCGGCCCGGCGATCGCCGGAATCCTGATCGCCACCGTCGGCGTCGTCCCCTGCTTCGCCCTCAACGCGCTGACCTTCGTGGCGATGATCCTCGCTCTGCTGGGGATGGACGCGAAGCGCCTCGAGGAGCCGCCCGTGGCCCCGCGCGAGCGCGGCGCGATCCGCGCCGCCCTGCGCTACGTCATCGCCACCCCCGAGCTGGCGCTGCCGCTGGCGCTGATGGGACTGGTCGGGACGCTCGGCTTCAACTTCCAGGTGGTGCTGCCGCTGCTGGCCAAGTTCAGCTTCGGCGGCGGTGCGATGGTCTACGGGGCGCTGGTCTCGGCGATGGCGGTCGGCTCGATCGCCGGCGCCCTGATCACCGGCGCCCACGGCCGCACCGGCCCGCGCCTGATCGCCGGCGGCGCCCTCGCCTTCGGCGTCTCCGCCCTGGGGGCGGCGGCGATGCCCTCGCTGGCCTTCGAGATCCCGCTGCTGGTCGTGCTCGGCGCCGCCGCGGTCACCTTCGCGGCGACGATCAACTCCTCGCTGCAGCTGGCGGTGGCGCCGGAGATGCGGGGCCGGGTGATGGCCCTCTACTCGGTCGTCTTCCTTGGCTCGACCCCGATCGGCGCCCCCCTGGTCGGCTGGCTCTCGGAGGCCTACGACCCGCGGGTGGCGCTGCTGCTGGCCGGAGTCGCGGGCCTGAGCGCCGCCTGGGCCGCCCACGTCTCCTTCGCCCGCCTGCGCGACCGAGCCCTCGCCGCCGCCTAAAAAGGGGCCGACGGGCCGATTTCGGGACGCATAGTCCCGAAATCGGCCCGTCGGCGGGTGGTTAGCCGGTGTAGCCGGCCGATTCGAGGTATTCGGCTGCGACTTTGGCCGCCGGTTCCTTTTCGAGTTCGACGCGGGCGCCGAGCTCCTGGATCACTTCCAGGTCCATGCCTTCCTGCACCTGGGTGATCGTCTTCTCGTAGTCAGGCCCAGCTTCTTCGACCACCTTCGGCGTCGTGACCCAGATCACGTTGCCGGCCGGGAAGACCTTCTTGTCGTCCTCGAGGATCACGTATTTGTCGCTCTCGGCCGAGAGCTGCGGATCCGTGGTGAAGAGGATCGAGAGGTTGTTCTGACCCTTGTCGAGGACCGTGTAGCGGAGGCCGATGTCGACGGGCGTGAACTTCTTGAACTTCAGCCCGTACAGTTTTTCCAGCCCGGCCAGGCAGTCGATCCGCTGGCGGCACTCGGGCGACCCGTAGAGCGTCAGTTTGTCGGAGACGCCTTCGAGGTCGGAGACCGTCTCCAGGTCGTACTTTTCGGCGGTGGCGACCGTGGTCCCGACCGCGTTGGCGCTGGCGAACGGGGTCGGCGGGAACGCCGTCAGGTTCTCTTTTTCGAATTCGGCTTTCGCCTCTTCGTAGGCTTCGGTCGCGTCGGCGGGCACTTCTTCGGGTTCCTTGCCGAAGAACGAGGTCAGCGCCGTGCTGACGTACTCCGGATAGCCGGAGATCGTCCCCGCTTTGACGTTTTTCAGCGCCACCGTTTCGGAGCCGAGGTTGAGGTCTTTCTTGACCTTGTAGCCGGCCGCTTCCAGTGCCTGCGCGTAGATCTCACCGAGGATGATCTGTTCGGTGAAGTTCTTCGAGCCGACGGTGAGGGTGACTTTGCCGTTCTCGGGGTTGTCGACGATCGCGCCGCCGCTGTCCTCGCCACCTTCAGTCGATGCCGCGTCGGTGGTGGAGCCGCCGGTGCTGTCGTCGCTGCTGCCGCAGGCGGTGACGCCAATCGTCAGTGCCAGCGCTGCCATCAGGGCGAGCACCGCTCGCCACCGGGTCGGGTTCATGTTCACTTGCTGCCTCCTTGGTGGGTTTTGGACTGGTTCACGCCGGCCTCGGCTTCAGGCCGGGTGAGGTGAGCAGGCGCTGAATCCCTGCCAGCGCCAGCTCGACGGCGAGGGCCAGGAGCGCCACGAGGATCGCCCCCGCCAGCACTCCGTTCTCGCCATAGACATTTTCGTTGATGATGAAGTCACCGAGCGTCTCATAGCCCGCCAATGGCGCGATCGTGGCGGTGGCGACGATCACGACCGCGGCGCCGCGGATGCCGGCCATCACGGTCGGGATCGCCAGCGGCAGCTCGACCTTGCGCAGGATCTCGAACTCGCTCATCCCCATCCCGCGAGCGGCGTCGACGGCGGAGCGGTCGACCTGGTGGATGCCGACGAAGGTGTTAGTGAGGATCGGCGGGATGCCCAGCACCGCGAGGGCGATCGCGACGTTGATCAGACCGACCCCGATCGCCGCCGCCATGAAGGCGATCAGCGCCAGCTCGGGGATGCCGCGGCCGGCATTGCCGAAGACGATCGCCACCGTTTCGAACCTGTGCTTGTGGCCGAGGTAGAGGGCGATCGGGAAGGCGACGATCATCGCGATCGCGAGGGCGTAGATCGTCACCTCGATCTGGTTGATCGTCAGTTCGACCACCTTGTCGAAGCCGCCTACCTTGTTGCCGCCGGTGACGTTCGAGTACTGGGGCTCGAAGATGAATTCGATCGCGCCCTCGATCGATCCGAGCGGTAGCTGTGAGAACAGTGCGTTCATCCCGACTCCACCCGCCGCCAGGGGGTGACCACTCGCTGCAGCCAGAGCAGCAGCAGGCCAAAGGCGGCGGCAAGCAGTACCGCGAGACCGCCGGCGATGATGATGTTCGTCTTGAAGTCGAGGCCGAGTTCGCTGCCGAAGATCGGTTCGCCGAGCCCGCCGCCGTGGGCGAAGGTGGCGAGGGTGGCGATCGCCACGGTGCTGACGGTGGCGAGCTGCAGGCCGGCGAAGATCTCCGGCCGAGCCAGCGGGATCTCGACCTTCCAGAGGATCTGGCGGTCGGTCATGCCGACCCCGCGGGCCGCCTCGATCGCCGCCGGGGAGACGTTGTCGACGCCGATCACCGTGTTGCGGTAGATGATCTGCAGCGTGTAGGCGCTGAGGGCGATGATCGCGGTGTCGCGGCCGCGCCCGGTCAGCGGCAACAGCAGGAAGAAGAAGGCGATACTGGGGATCGTGTAGAGGACCCCCGTGCCGAGCAGGAAGGGCGGTCGCAACCAGCGGTAGCGGTGGGCCAGCAGAGCCAGAGCGAAGGCAAGCACGAAGCCGATCGCGACCGAGATCAGCACCAATTCGACGTGCTGGACCAAGGGAGTCGTGTAGCGGTCGAAGTTGTCCCGGGCCCAGTCCCAGCAGAAGAGCGCCTCGGTCGACTGGCACGGCAGTTCGCCGGAGTTGCGTTTTTTGACGAAGCCCTCGCCGACTTCGCCGACCGCCGCGAAGACGGTCGGGCTAATCATCGGGACCCTCGCCGCTGAGCGGCCGCTCCGCCGCCGGGTGCTCGTCGATCTTGGCCGCCGGCGAGACCAGGAACTCGGAGATGATCTCGACCGAGAGCACGCCGACGACGGCGCCGCCGGCGTCGGTCACGGCGGCGTACTGGGCGCCGCCCTGAAGCATGTCGGCGAGCGCGTCGCGCATCACGGCGTCGAGGTCGAGCAGCGGGCCCAGCGGCGAGTCGGGGTGCTCCGGGACGGTGTCGCCGGCGAGGTCGCGCTCGGAGAGCCAGCCCAGCGGCCGCCGCTCGGCGTCGACCAGCAGCGGGTAGGGGACCTCGACGTCGGCCGCGTCGAGTTTCGCCCGCACCTCGGCAGTCGGCTGGCCGGCGGTCGCCCAGGGCGCCTCCCAGAGGTCGATGTCGGCGACCCGCATCAGCGCCAGCCGCTTCAAGGCCCGGTCGGCGCCGACGAAGTCCTCGACGAACTCGTTGGCGGGGGCCATCAGCAGCTCGGCCGGGGTCGCGTACTGCTCGACCCGCCCGCCCTCGCGCATGACCGCGATCCGGTCGCCCATCTTGATCGCCTCGTCGATGTCGTGGGTGACGAAGAGGACCGTCTTCTTGACTTGGGCTTGCAGGCGCAGGAACTCGTTCTGCAGGCGCTCGCGATTGATCGGGTCGATCGCGCCGAAAGGCTCGTCCATCAGCATCACCAGCGGGTCGGCGGCGAGCGCGCGGGCGACGCCGACCCGCTGCTGCTGGCCGCCGGAGAGCTGGGCCGGGTAGCGCCCGCCGAGGTCGGGATCGAGCCCGACCAGCGCCAGCAGCTCGGCCGAGCGCTCGCGGATCCACTCCTTCTTGCGGCCGAGCAACTGCGGCACCGTGCCGATGTTCTCGCTGATCGTGCGGTGCGGGAAAAGGCCGATCTGCTGGATCACGTAGCCGATCTCCCGCCGCAGCTGCGCCGCGTCCTTGCTGCGCACCGACTCGCCGCCGACGAGGATGTCGCCGGAGCTCATCTCGACCGTGCGGTTGACCATCCGCATCGCCGTAGTCTTGCCGCAGCCGGAGGGGCCGACGAGGACGCAGATCTCGCCCGCCGGCACCTCGAGCGTGAGCTTGTCGACCGCCGCCACCGCGGAGTCGCCGTACCGTTTGGTCGCGCCCTCGTAGGTGACCGAGGAGGCGCCGGAGTGCGGATCTATGTCGGTAGCTGCCTCGGCGGTGGCCACTGGAGCCGAGCCTATACCCAGCGATGGTCCGGCTTACGCAGGATTCGCCTACGCGGCGGTTCCCAGGCCGAGTCGGCGGGCTCGCTCGGTGGCGCGGGCGACGACCTCGGCCAGCCCCGGCAGCTGGCCCTCGCGCATCAGCGCGCGGCCGTCGACGACGACGGTGTCGACAACCGAGCCGGACGCGGCGTAGACGAGGTCGGCGGTGAGGTCGCCGATGGCGAGCTCGGGCGCATCCGCGGCCAGTAGTAGGAAATCGGCGCTGGCGCCGAGCGTCAGCGGCTCGCCCGCGCCGAGCAGCGGCGCCCGGGCGCCGGTCGCGACGGCCCAGGCCTCGGCCGCCTCGATCGCGGTCGGATCGGCGGCGGCGTGCTTCTGGATCAGGGCGAAGGTCTTGAGGTCGGCGAGCAGGTCGAGCGAGTCGTTGGAGCCGGCGCCGTCGGTGCCGAGTCCGACCGCGACACCCGCCGCGCGGGCGGCAGCGTGCGGGAAGACGCCGCCGACCGCGAGCTTCATGTTGGCGACCGGGTTGGTGACGACGGTGGCGCCGCGCGCGGCGATCAGCGCCAGCTCCTCGGGGTCGAGCCAGACTCCGTGGGCGAGCACGGCGCGCTCGTTGAGGATCCCCAGCCGGTCGAGGTAGAAAGCAGGCCGCTCGCCGTGGGCGGCGACGCACTCTTCGACCTCGCGCGCGGTCTCGGAGAGGTGGATCTGGATCGGCAGCTCGCGCTCGGCTCCGAGCTCGGCGATCCAGCGCAGCGACTCCTCGCTGACCATGTAGATCGAGTGCGGGGCGAGGGCGGGGGAGACGGCCGGCCCGAGCCCGGAGAGGTAATCGAGGCTGGTCAGCGCCGAGCGTCGCATCTCCTCGGCGTCGCGGCCGACGTCGAACAGCGGTGCCCCGATCGTGGCGCGGATGCCGGCGTCGGTGACCGCGCGGGCGGACGCTTCCGGGTGCCAGTACATGTCCCAGAAGCGGGTGGTGCCGCTGCGGATCATCTCCGCACAGGCGAGTCGCGTGCCCCAGTAGACGTCCTCGTCGGTGAGCTTCGCCTCGACCGGCCAGATCCGCTCTTGCAGCCACGGCATCAGTGGCAGGTCGCCGCCGCTGCCGCGGAACAGGGTCATCGCCGCGTGCGTGTGCCCGTTGACGAGCGGCGCCACCAGGTGCGCGCCGCCGGCCTCGATCGTCTCGTCCCCCGGCGCCGCAGCGACGTCCGCCCCGATCGCCGCGATGACCCCGTCCACGCAGCGCACCCCGATCACCTCGCCGTCCAGCCGGGCCCCGACGACCGTCAACCCCATCGCGTGGTTCCTTTCCGGTCTATTTGATCGCTAAGGAACCACGCGATGATCCGGGGCGCCGCGGTCACCGGCCGACCGCTCCGAGGCGCGGCAGCACCGCGGCCAATCCCTCCCGCAGGACGGTCGCGTTGATCAAGCGGTCGGCTTCCATCTCGGCGATGCCGAGCCCGCCGCCGCCGAGCCCGCCGCCGCCGAGCCCGTTGGCGAGGTTGTCGACCATGCAGAGCGCCGCGTAGTCGAGCCCGAGCTCGCCGGCGACGATGCACTCGGAGGCGACCGTCATCCCGACCACGTCGGCGTGCGGGGCGATCAGCCGGATCTCGGCCGGGGTCTCGAAGCGCGGCCCGATCGTCTGCCAGTAGACGCCGCCGTCGCGCGGCGCGCTGCCGCTGGCATCCCAGGCCTCGATCACTTCCGCCCGCCAGCGCGGGTCGAAGGCCGGCGCCGTGTGGGCGCGCTGGTCGGCGAAGATCGAGACCCCGAGGTGGAGGGCGATGAAGTCGTCGGGGCAGACCAGGCTGCCGACCGGCAGCTCCGTTTTCAGCGAGCCGACCGAAGCGATCGCCAGCACCCGGTCGCAGCCCTGATCGGCCAGCGTCCGCAGGTTGGCGGCGTGGTCGATCTGGTGCGGCAGCACGTACTCGGCGGAGCTGTCGTGGCGCTGCACGATCGCCGCCCCGTGCTCGGCCGCGGCCGCGGCGATCTCACCGCCCCCCGGCCCCAACGCATTGCTGCCGAGGATTACCGCCAGCCTGCCCATCACGAAATCCTACGCCGAGTTGCCGGTTAGTCACGTCAGGCGACATCAACCGGCAACTCGGCCAGGGGGTCAGCCGCCGCGGTTGGCCTTGAAGGCGGCTGTGGCCTCGTCGTGGTCGACGATCGGATCGGGGTAGCCGCGACGCTCCTTCGCCGGCAGCAGCCAGGGCCTGTGCACCTGCTTGCCCTCGATCGCCGCCAGCTCCGGCAGGTAGCGGCGCACGTACTCCCCATCGGGGTCGAAGCGCTCGGCCTGGCGCAGCGGGTTGAGCACGCGGTTGGGGCGTGAGTCGTTGCCGGTCCCCGCCACCCACTGCCAGTTGCCCGCGTTGTTGGCGATCTCGCCGTCGGCGAGCAGGTCCCAGAAGTGCCAGGCCCCCGCCCGCCAATCGATGTAGAGGTCCTTGGTGAGGAAGGAGGCAACCGTCATCCGCGCCCGGTTGTGCATGAAGCCCTCCTCGGCCAGCTGCCGCATCGCCGCGTCGACCAGCGGATAGCCGGTCAGGCCCTCGCGCCAGGCCTCGAGCGCCCGCTTCGAGCGCGACCAGCGGTCTCCGCGTGGGCGGTAGTCGCGACGCGGCAGCGCCGGCACCGCGGCCAGCACCTGGTGGTGGAAGTCGCGCCAGCAGAGCTGCCGCACGTAGGGCCCGCCGCCACGTCGCTCGCTCGCCTCCCGCCGCAGCTCCAGCGGTGAGAGGCAGCCCCAGCGCAGGTGGGCGCTAAGCCGCGAGGTGGCGTCACCGGGGAGGTCGTCGTGGCGCTCGTCGTACTCGCCGATCCCGTCGCGGAGGAAGGCGCGCATCAGCCGCCGTCCCTCGCGCTCGCCGCCGGGCGCGCGCCGGGCCGAAGGCGACCCACCCGTCAGCTTCGCCAGGGCCGGCAGGCGGCCGCCTGCGAGCCCGCTCGGGACCCGCAGCTTGCGCGGCGCTCCGTGGCCCTCGCGCAGCGGCACCTCGCTCCAGGCCCGGTGGTAGGGGGTGAAGACCTTGAAGTGGTCGCCGCCGGTGGGAGTCACCGCTCCCGGCTCGACGATCGTCACTCCGGGGTGGGCGCGGAACTCGATCCGCTGCTCCGCGCAGGCTTGCGCCAGGCGTTCCTCCCGAGCCCGCGCGTAGGCGCTCCAGTCGGCACTCACGTGCAGCTCGGAGGCGCCGCACTCGCGTGCCAGCGCCAGCGCCTCGCGCACGGGGTCGCCGCGGCGCAGGAACAGGCGCCCGCCCGCCCGCCGCAGCGACTCGTCGAGGTCGGCCAGCGCCTCGCGCATGAAGGCGATCCGGTTCGGCGCCGCGAAGCGCGACCCCAGCAGCGCCTCGTCGAAGACGAACAGCGGCACGGTCCGGTCCGCGTTCGCCGCCGCCGCCAGGGCCGGGTTGTCGTGGACGCGGAGGTCACGATTGAAAAGGACGATTGCGGTTACCACTGGGGCATATGGTGACGGGATGAGCGAGCGGCCCTCGGGGCGGGACGAGAGTGACGAGGAACGCCTCGACCGCAACCTCGGCGAGCTGCTGCAGGAGCTGCGGGTGGCGCTGCCCGGCGTCCAAGTCCTCTTCGCGTTCCTGCTGGCGGTCCCGTTCCAGCAGGAATTCACGAAGATCACCGACTTCCAGAAGGGCGTCTACTTCGCGACCCTGCTGTTGACGGCGCTGACCGCGGCCCTGCTGATCGCTCCCACCGCCTATCACCGGCTGACCTTCCGCTACCAGCAGAAGCACCGGCTGGTCTTCGTCTCCAACCGCCTGGCGATCGCCGGCCTCTGCACGCTGGCGCTGGCGATGAGCTGCGCGATCATGTTCATCACCGACGTCCTCTTCGGGACCAAGACGACGCTCGTGACCACCGCCGTCACGGTCATGGTCTTCCTCTTCTTCTGGGCTGCGCTCCCGCTGCGGCGGCGCTTCAAGTACCGCGGCGAACACCTGCCGCTGCTCGATCCGCCCGAAAGAGACTGAGCTCGCTCCCCAGCTCGTCGAGGAAGGGAAGCTCGGGAGCGTGCTCGCGCAACATCTCCAGATCCGCCTCCCAGGCGTCGACCTTGTCGTCGAGGGGGACCTTGAACTCCTGGGCGACCGCCTCTCCCTGCGCGGCGTAAGCGCCCCGTAGCGCTTTCACGTTGGTCAGCTTGTCGGCGCCGTAGATCGCCTGCGCCTCCCGGTCGGCTTCGCTTATCCGGCCGCGGTGCTCCGTCTTGCGCTGGCGCCAGTCGGAGATCGATTCGTCGTCGCTGAGCGCCGCTACCAGGCCGGCGATCGCAGCGCCGAACTGCTCGCGCAGCTCGGCCACGGTGGTGTCGCTGTCCTCGACGACGTCGTGCAGCAGCGCCGCCGCCAGCACCTCGTCGCTCCAGCCGTGCTCGGCCAGCAGCTGCGCGACCGCGAGCGGGTGCTCGATGTACGGGATGCCGCCGGCGCCGTTGCGGATCTGGCCGGCATGGGCCTCGGAGGCCGTGGCCAACGCGGCGCGCACCTGTGGCGAGGGGGGTAGCCCGGGCACGACCGGAGCGTATCGCCCGCGATTTAGGCGAGGGCGGCCGGCGCGTCTACCTTCACCGGCAGCGCGTACTCCGCCCCCTCGACCCCGAGCTCGACCGCGCCGGCCTCACCGCCAAGCTCGGCCCAACGCTCCCGCGCTTCCGCGCCGAGCCCGTCGAGGAACTCGTCGGAGTGCATCGGGTCGTGGTGGAAGAGGACCGTGCGCTCGGCGCCGGTGCGGCGGGCGAAGGCGAGCGTGTGCCCAACCGCGGAATGACCCCAACCGACGTGGTCGGGGTACTCGGCGTCGGTGTACTGGCCGTCGTGGATCAGCAGCGAGCTGTCCTTGGCGAGGTCAAAGCCGGAGATCCAGTCCTGCTCCAGCGCTTCCAGGTCGGTGCCCAGTGCCGGCTCGTGGTCGGGGATGTAGGCGAGGGACGAGTCGCCCTCCTCGATCCGGTAGCCGAGCGTCGGGCCGCGATGCGAGACGGGGGCGCAGCGGATCCGCGCTGAGCCGATCTCCCACTCGGCGTCGGGACAGTGGCGGAAGGAGAAGTCGCAGGGCAGTTCGCGGACCTCGATTGGCGAGAGTGGGGCGGAGATGTAGCGGGAGATGCGGTCGCGCAGCGAGGCCTCCGGCGAGGCCGGCCCCCAGAGCGTCAGCTCGGTCTGCGCCATGAAGGCGGGGGCGAAGAAGACCAGGCCCTGGATGTGATCGAGGTGGAGGTGGGTGAGCAGGATGTGCAGCCGCGAGGGGGCGGCGCCGAGCGCGAGGCCGAGGCTGCGGATGCCGGTGCCGGCGTCGAGCGCCAGCATCGAGCCGTCCTCGAGAGTGACGCCGACGCAGGAGGTGTTGCCGCCATAGCGGATCGTCTCCGGTCCCGGCGAGGGGATCGAGCCGCGCGTGCCCCAGAGCTTGACCTTCACGCCGGCCTCGGCCCGTTGCCGCCGGCCTCGACTGGCCAGAAGACGGCGATCGCGCCCTGCGAGCCGTGGGCGGTGAGGATCGGGAAGGCCGAGGCCTCGACCGCGTGCGCGGTGCCGTCGGTCGAGCGAATCGTCAGCTCGGCGTGGGCGGGGCGGCCGCTGCGGACCGCGCTGACCAGGGGCAGCTCGTCGTAGGGGATCGGTGCGCCGCCCTCGTCGAAGGGGCCGAACAGCAGTCCCCACTCCTCCGGCCCGACCGTGCCCATCTCCTCGAAATGCTTGCCGAGCAGGATCCCCGCCGCCTCGTTGTAGAACACGAGCACCCCACCCTCGTCGACGAGAAAGGCCGGCGTGGATAGCGCTGACATCAGATTGCGCGCGAGTATCAGCTCAAGTGGCTTTTGCGACACAGTCGACACTTTAGATCGTCCCGACGGGGGCGATTTGGCTTTCCCCCGGGGCAGGCAAGTTGGCCAGCCTCTCCTCCTGGGTTACCCAGGGAGGTGACTTTCGTCACGTAAAGGAGAACCTTCGTGTTGGCGAAATGGGCGCTCAGCCGGCGGCTTCGGCTCTGCGCAACCCGGTGAAGGACCAGACCGCGAAGAGGATCGGCAGCACGATCGCGAGCCCGAAGGCGAGCGCGACCACGTCCGGCTCGCCGGAGATGAAGCCGCGGCCGGCCTCCAGCAGCGCCGTCACCGGGTTGACCGTGGCGACCGCGTGGATCCAGCCGCTGAGCAGGTCGAGCGGGACATAGACGGGGGCGAGAAAGAGGATCAGGAAGATCGGCATCTGCATCAACGGCCCGCCCTGGATCGAGCGCACCCGCATCGCCACCCCCGAGGCCCACAGGGTCGCGGTCAGGTTGACGAGGACGGCGAGCACGGCCAGGCCGAAGAGATCGACGCCGCTGCCATCGATCTCCATCCCGGCGACCAGTGCGACGACGGTGAGCACGGTCCAGGTGACGAGGGCGCGGAAGAGCGCCGCCATCGCGTAGCCGCCGATGATGCCACTGCGGTTGGAGGCGGCCAGCAGGTAGCGGCGGGCGAACCCGGTCTCGAAGTCGCGGGCGATCCCGAAGCCGGTGAAGACGCCGCCGAAGGCCGCCGACTGCAGCAGTACGAAGACGAACTGGAAGGCGGTGTAGCCGCTCGGGAAGTCGAAGCCGGGGACGTTGCCGACGGCCGAGAGCCCGCCCGCGAAGGAGGCGAAGAAGAACAGTGGGAAGAGCAGCGAGGGGATCAGGAAGGCCGGGTTGGTGAGGAAGTTGTGGATGCTGCGCCAGGCGACCGCGCGGGAGATCGCGACGAAGCCGGCACGACCGGCGGCGGGGGAGGGGGAGACCGGGCTCACGTCCGCACCAGCCTGGTTCGCAGGGCGCCCGCGGCCGCGGTCATCCCGATCACGAAGATCGCCGCGGCGATCCCGAACCCGAGCGCCAGGGCGCCGGCGTCCCAGCCTTCGATCAACAGCGAGCGGAACGCCTCCAGCAGGTAGGTGACCGGGTTGATCGTGGCGACGGTGTGGAACCAGTCGGTTTCGATCAGGTCCAGCGGCAGCGCCATCGAGGAGAGGAAGAGGAAGACGAAGAGGATCGGGAAGAGGCCCTGCACCGCCTCACCGGAACCGGTGCGCAGCGCCGCGAAGAGGCCGATCGTGCCGAAGGCGACGGTGATCGCGACCGAGAGCGCGATCAGGACCAGCGCCCCGCCCGCCCCGGCCTCGAGTTCGGCCCCGGCGGCGAGCCCGACGGTCAGGTAGGCGACCGCCTGCACCAACCCCAGCAGGAAGGAGCCGGCGAGCAGGCCGCTGAGCAGGGCGGCACCGCGCAGCGGGGTCAGCGCCATGCGGTTGAGGAAGCCGGTCTCGATGTCGCGGGCGAGGTCGGTGCCGGAGTTCATCACCGAGAACAGCGCCCCCTGCATGAAGGTGATCGCCAGCGCGAAGGTCAGGTAGGAATCGGTAGGGAACCCGGGCAGGTTGGTCGCGTCTTTGAGCCCGCCTGCGTTCACCGCGAGCAGAAAGAGCGGAAAGATCAGCGCCGGCACGATCTGTGCCGGCTGGCGCAGCGTCCGCAGCACCGAGCGGCGGGCGAGCTGACTGACCTGGGCGCGCAGCACCGGGCTCACGCCGGATCGGCCTCCGCGACCGCATCCTCGGACTCCGCTTCGGCCTCCTCGGCACCCTCCAGGGTGCGGCCGGTCTTGTTGAGGAAGACGTCGTCGAGCGAGGGCGCGTGCAGCTGCAGCGTCTCGATCGCGATCCCCTCGCCGTCGAGCGCCCGCACGACCTCGGCCAGTACGGACTCGCCGCCCTCGAGCCGCACCGCGACCCCGTTGGGGCTGGAGCCGGCCGGCTCGCCGAAGCGGCTCAGCACCGCCTCCATGCGCTGCTGCTGGGAGCGCTCGCGCGGCACCGCCTCGACCGTGGGGCGGCCGATCTCGGCCTTCAGCGCGGTTGGAGTGCCCTCGGCGACGATGCGGCCGTGGTCGATGATCCCGACCCGGTTGGCAAGCGCATCGGCCTCCTCCAGGTACTGGGTGGTGAGGAAGACGGTGACCCCGTCGTCGGCGGCGAGCCGGGCGACCTCCTCCCAGAGCGCGGTGCGGCTCTGGATGTCGAGGCCGGTGGTCGGCTCGTCGAGGAAGAGGATGCGCGGGCGGTGGGCTAGCGCCAGGGCGAGGTCGAGGCGGCGCTTCATCCCGCCCGAGTAGCCGCCGACCTTGCGGTCTGCCGCCTGCGAGAGCCCGACGCGGCTCAGCAGTTCGTCGCTGCGACTCTGGCGCTCGGGCTTGGGCAGGCCGTGCAGGGCCGTCTGCAGGCGCATGTGCTCGCGCCCGCTGAGCAGCGGGTCGAGCGCCGCCTCCTGCAGTGCCGCGCCGATCGCCGAGCGCACCTGCGGACCCTCCTTGACGATGTCGAAGCCGGCGACACGGGCGCTGCCGGCGGTCGGCGGGAGCAACGTGGTCAGCATCAGCACCGTCGTCGACTTGCCGGCCCCGTTGGGGCCGAGAAAGCCGTAGATCTCGCCGGGCGCGACCTCGAGGTCGATGCCGTCCACAGCACGCGGGCCGTTCTTGAACTCCCGCACCAGTCCTTGAACTTCGATTCCGGTGGTCATCAATAGTTGAAGCTATCAAAGATTGCGGTACACTAGCTTCGTGACCCAAAATGACATTTCGCGGGAGGCTTGGGGCTTGTTGGCCGGGCTGGTCTACCCGCCGCGCTTTCTCGACATCGCCCGCGACCTCGGTCTCACCCCGGCGACCCTGGGTGCGCTCGCCCGGCTCGACGAGGCGCGGACGATGGGGGAGATCGCCGAGCTGCTCCGCTGCGATCCATCCAACGTGACCGCGATCGCCGATGCGCTCGAAGCTCGCGGCCTCGCCCGCCGCCGGCCCTCGGAATCCGACCGCCGGGTCAAGGCGATCGAGCTGACCGCGAAGGGGAGGCGGATGCGAGAGCGCGTCATGGGCGAGTTGAGTGAGCCTCCCGGCTGGCTGCAGGCGCTCTCACAAAAGGATCAGCGCAGTCTGCGCGACCTGCTGCGCCGTGCCTCCGACGCGACCGCCTGACCTGCGAGGGGCAAGAACGCGTAGAACTCCGGTTTCCGATGCGCGAGCGCACCCGCACCTACCGCACCGTCATGGCCCTTTGCCGCCCGGTCGCCCTCTGGGGACGGCTCCAAGTCGAGGGGGTGGAGACACTGCCCAAGAGCGGGCCGCTCCTGGTCGTCGGCAACCACGACAGCCACTGGGACCCGCTGATGGTCGGCATGGCTGCCGTCAAGCACCGCCAGATCCGCGCCCTCGCCAAAGCCGAACTCTGGGACGTCAAGGGCCTGGGGCCGGTTCTCAATGGGATGGGCCAGGTTCCGATCGAGCGTGAAAGCGGCGACAAGCAGGCGCTGGCGAAAGCGATCGAGGTTCTGCGCGCGGGCGCCTGCATCGGCGTCTTCCCGGAAGGCACCCGTTCGCGCGGCAAGGTTCTGCGCGCCCGCAGCGGCATCGGCCGGCTCGCTCTCGAGGTGCCGGAGGCGCATGTCAGCATGGTCGCGATCGAGGGCACCTCCGACCTCACCGGCTTCCCCCGCCGCCCCCGCCTCAAGGTCACCTTCTTCGACCCCGCAGGCGGCCAGCCCCGCGCCGACGAGGACCCCGGCGAGCTCTCGGCCCGCCTGCTCGCCGAAGTCCGCGCCATCTCCCCACCGTCGCTCAGCTACCGCAAGCGCCGCCGGGCCTCCGCCACCTAGCCCTCCCCGCTCGCTTCCCACAGCTTGTGGTTCCTTTTAGGCCGTATAGGCCGCTAAGGAACCACGGGATGGGAGGCCCGTAGGCCGCGGGCGGTTCGCGCGACAACCTCCTCGAGTTCGTCACGCATCTGTATCCAGGTGACGCGCGAGGGTCGGTAGCCGGCGGCGAGCAGGAGCTGGTCCCGGCGCCGGTCGCGCTGGAAGGCGACCGGGGTCTCATGAGTCTCGCGCCCGTCGGTTTCGACCACGAACCGTTGGTCGGGCCAGAAGAAATCGACGATCAGCGTCTCGCCCTCGACCTGGATCGGCTCGTTGCAAAGGGGCCGCGGCAGTCCCTGGGCGACCAAGCGCGGTAGCGCCCGAGCCTCGAAGACACTGCGGACGTCCGGCACCGAGTCGTCCTCACTGCGCCAGTCGTTGGCGACCGCGCGCAGCCACTTCAATCCGCGCCGTCCCTTGGCTCGGGCCATCGCAAGGTCGAGCTCGTCGAGGTCGAGCAGCTTCAACACCGCCGCCCGCTCGACCTGTTCGCGCAGCGTCTTCAGCCCGACCGATCCCGCCTGGTCGACCAAGGTTCGCGCCGGCGTCGTGCAGGTAACGCCCTGGGGTTCGCAGACCTCGGCCGGATCCGGGTAGCGGCAGCGCCGGCAGCGAACCCCGTCCAACTTGCGCCCCGCCGCGACCGGCACGGTCACGTCGATCAGCGTCGGCCATCGATCGGTGATGCCCCAGAGCGCCGCCGCGGTCCCGTGGGACACCACCGCTCCCTCGCCACAGGCCAGCAGCGCCGCCCGTAACAAGGCCGTCCGGGCCAGCGCCCGGTGTCCGGGTACGTAGATACCGCGATGGATGCGGTGTAGCGACCCGCGCTTCGCCCGCTTCCTCGCGGAGTCGGTCGAAACGTCAATCTCTCGCAACTGATCTACGGAGATTGCTCCGCCTTGCGAGGTCGCCACCTCCCCGATTCGTCGATCCCGACCATCCCTCTCCATCCCGTGGTTCTTTTTCGGCCTCATAGGCCGCTAAGGAACCACGCGATGTGAAGTCGCCCCTGGGGGCCGGGAGGGTCAGTAGCTAGTCGGGGGCGCGGGAGTGGCGGAGGCGCCGGGCTCGGCGCCGCTGGGGGTCAGCGCGTACCACTCGGCGCCGAAGGAGTCGATGTCGTTGCCGTTGGCGTCGCCGGGCTGCTGGTCCTCGGCGTAGGTGTAGAGCGGGTGGCCGGCGTAGGTGACCTGAACGGTTCCGTCGCTGCGTTCAGTCGTCCCCAGCTTGCTGGGGATGGCGCCGTTGCTGGCGTGCGGCTCTCCTTCGGTCAGCAGCGGCGGCCAGACTTTGGCGCAGCCCCCATAGCAGGACGATTCCGTGCCCTGGTCCTTGTGGAAGTCATAAAGGGTGAGGCCACGAGAATCGACCAGGACCCGTCCGAGGCCCGGGACCGCCGCCACCGAGACGAAGGTCGCGCCTTCTTCGGGATTGGGCGCGGCCTCGGTGGTCTCGTCGGGCTGCCCGCTCTTGTTGCCGTATGCGCCGCCGCCGGTTCCGTCGTCGCCGCCGCCGCAACCGGCGATGGCGAGCGCGGCGACCAGCGCCAGCAGGATCGATGGGATGGCGATGCGGTTCATCAGGCGTCCTCCTTCTTCAGGTTCTCGATCGCCGCCGTGCCTCCTTGGCCGAGCGGGGCGATGTAGGTGCGGCCGCCGGCGCGGACGCCAAGCGCCGCGGTGCGGGAGATGTCGAGCGCCGAGCTCAACACCGCCTCGGAGTCCTCGCCCCAGCGGTAGCGGAAGCTGCCGGCCGAGAAGTTGCGGCCGCTGCGGTCGCGGAGGAAGACCCTGCAGAGGGTGCCGGAGCGAACCCCGGTCACATACATGTGGATCTCGGTCCCGAATGCGTGCGGCTCCAGCGCGGCGGTGATCTCGACTCCGTCGCCGGGTGCGGAGAACTCGACCAGCTGTACGGGCTCCCTGCCTCCCTCGCCACCCCCGCCAGACAGGAGCACGATCGCGAACACGACCGCCGCCGCAGCCGCGGCGCCAGCCAGCGCAAACCCGATGCCGCGTCGGCGTCGCCGCCGCGTGCGGCCGGTGCGCCGCTCGGCGCCAATCGTCGCCGCCACCCGCTCGGCCAGCTCCGGCGGCGGCTGTGGCGCCGGTTGGCTGAACCGCGCCGGATCTGCCAGCGGCAGCAGTCGCGCCGTGGCTTCCAATGCCTCGGCCTCGGCCCGGCACTCGGCGCAGCCCTCGAGGTGCCCCTCGACCGCCGCCCGCTCCCCGGCGGGTAGGTCACCGAGCGCGTAGGCCCCGAGCGCGTGGCGCCAGTCCCGGTGCTCGTCAGTCCTCATAGCCCATCTCCTCCAGCACCACGCGCAGCGCCCGCAACCCGTAGTAGACGCGGCTCTTGATCGTTCCCTCCGGCACTCCGAGCTCCGCCGCCACCTCGGCGTAGGGCCGCCCGCGAAAGTGGGTCTCCACCAGCACGTGGCGGTGGTCGTCGCCGATCCGCCGCATCGCCTCCTCGACCTGCCAGGAGAGCAGCGCCTGCTCGAGTGGCTCGACGGACGGCTCGACCGCGGCCTCGCCGCTCAGCTTCGGCCGCACCGCGCGGGCACGCCCGAAGTCGATCACGACGTTGCGCAGGATCGCGAACAGCCAGGTCCGCAGCGAGGCGATCTCGGGATCGAAACGATCGCCGGCACGCCAGGCACGAACAAAGGTCTCCTGCACCGCTTCTTCTGCCAGCCCGGCATCGCCGAGCGAGCGCAGGGAGAAGCCGTAGAGCTCGCCCGAATGCGCGGCGTAGGCCGCACGTACGTCCCGCTCGCTGCTCAACTCGACCATGGGACCTGGGATACGGCGGGGTCAGAGCCCAGGTTCAGACCGCCAGCGGCCCGGCGCCCGCCGGGCCGCAACCTCTTCGCCGGCCCTAGGCTTCGAGTTTCCCGATCTTGAAGATTTTCGTCCCGCAATCCGGGCAGACCCCCTGGATCGCCGGGCGACCGTTTTTCATGGTCACCTGCTTGGCGTCTTTGATCTCTACCTTCTTGCGCTCTTTGACGCAGTAGCCCTCGGGCATGAAGGGTCTCCTTTCGCAGCCGCCGAAGCGGCGTGGTCTCGCATAGCGAGCTGGATTGAGCCGAATGTAACGCAGACCGGGGACACAAACGGGAAGTTATGTGCGGAAACGCACAATTGGTTGACCAGCCAATCGATTACGCTGCTCCGCGCAACCGGTCCTCACACAGCATCCAAGGAGAACTTCACATGCCCGAAGCCGTCATCGTCGACACCCTCCGCACGCCGATCGGCCGTGCCTTCAAGGGGTCGCTAGCCCAGCTCCGCCCCGAGGAGATGGGCGCCTTCGTCGTCGACCAGCTGCTCGAGCGCAACCCGGGCGTCGATCCGGCCCTGGTCGAGGACGTCATCTGCGGCGTCGGTATGCCGCAAGGCCTCGAGGCCTTCAACATCGCCCGCATCATCTCGCTGCTCTCGGAGAAGCTGCCCCAGAGCGTCAACGGCGTCACCGTCTCCCGCTACTGCGCCTCCAGCCTCGACTCGATCCGCCACGCCGGCAACGCGATCAAGGCCGGCGAGGGCGACGTCTACATCGCCGCCGGGGTCGAGTGGGTCAGCCGCTTCAACGAAGCCGCTGAGCCGGTCCGCGTCGACGACCGCAACCCCAACCTGATCGGCGAGAACGGCCAGCCCAACGCCTACATCGACATGGGCATCACCGCCGTCAACGTCGCCAAGAAGTACGACGTCAGCCGCGCCGACATGGACAAGTTCGCGCAGCGCTCCCAGGAACTGGCCGTGCGCTCGCAGGAGGACGGCTTCTTCGACCGCGAGATCATCCCCGTCACCCTGCCCGACGGCACCGTCGTCTCCAAGGACGACGGCCCCCGCGCCTCCTCCACTCTGGAGAAGCTCTCCGAACTGCCGGAGGCCTTCGAGGGCGGCGGCGGCGTCACCGCGGGCAATTCCTGCCCGCTCAACGACGGTGCCGCCGCGGCGCTGATCATGAGCGACACCAAGGCCAAGGAGCTTGGCCTGACCCCGCGTGCCCGCATCGTCACCGCCGCCACCCACGGCAACGAGCCGGAGTTGATGGGCGTGGCTCCGATCGGCGCGATCAAGAAGGTGCTGGACCGGGCCGGGATGTCGATCTCCGACGTCGGCGCGGTCGAGCTCAACGAGGCCTTCGCGGCTCAGGTGATCCCGATCATGGCCGAATGTGGGATCGACGAAGACAAGCTCAACACCCACGGCGGCGCGATCGCGCTCGGTCACCCGTTCGGGATGACCGGCGCCCGGATCATGGGCACCCTGCTCAACGTGATGGAGACCGACGACCACCAGGTCGGCTTGGAGACGATGTGCGTGGCTGGCGGACAGGGCGAGGCGATGATTGTGGAGAGGCTCAACTAGACGTACGAGGGGCCGCCCGGATGAACGACATGTCGCAGGTCACCCCGGAGGACATCCGCTCGTTTATCGGCGGCAGTTTTCCGGGTGACCTTGGGATCGACCCGGTGGAGATCGACGACGACCGCGCCAGCGGCCGGATCGTCGTCGATCGACGCCACCTGCATCCCGGCGGCTACGTCCACGGCGGCGCCTGGACCGCGCTCGGCGACACCGTCGCTGCCTGGGCGACCTTCAGGCAGCTGCCGCCGAACCACTACTTCACGACGATCGAGCTGAAGCTGAACGTGTTCGGCTCCGGCCTCGAGGGCGATGAGCTGCTGGCGGTGGCGACGCCGATGCACGTCGGCCGCAACACGGTCGTGATCGAGGTCAAGATCGATCGCAACCGCGACGGCGAGTCCAAGCTTGCAGCCAATCTGATCGTCACCCAGTTCGTGATTCCGCCTCGCGCGGCCTGACCGGCGCATTTCGGCGTCCTCGGTCGCTTGTGTGCAGAGCACACGGCGCTCCCTGCGTCCTTGAACTGCTTGGTCAGCTCCGCGCGAGGAAGTCGGCTGAGAGGATTCCCACCAGTCGCGGCAGGGACCCCAGCGCCCGCGCCTGTTCGATCTGGCGCTGGGCGCCGGTGCGGTCGCCGAGGGCCAGCACCGCCTCGAGCTCGTCGGCGCAGCCGAGGGCTCGCGCGTGGGGGCGGCAGATCGCGACCAGGTCGGCCAGCAGCTCGCGCGCCGGAACCCGTCTACCGAGCTCAGGCTCGATCATCTCCGCGTCCATCCCGTCGCGGGCGGCCAGGAAGCGGTTCTCGGCCAGGACCTCCTGCGGCATCGAGCGCTCCATGTGGTCTTCGCCCTCGACCTCGGCGCGGACGATCGACTGCACCAGGGCGGCGATCGCGGCCGACTCCCCAAGCTTCGTCTGCGCGTCCATGATCCGCACCTCGACGGTGCCGAAGCGCGGCTGCGGCCGCACGTCCCACCAGAGGAAGGTCGGCTCCGGGACCGCGTCGCAGCGGATCAGCACGTCGACCGACTCGACGTACTCGGCGTAATCGGCAAAGTCACGCGGGATGCCGACCCGAGGAAAGGCCTGGAACAGCGGCGTGCGGGCGGAGGCGAGGCCGGTGTCGCGGCCCTGCCAGAACGGCGAGTTGACCGAGAGCGCCAGCAGCAGCGGAATGTGGGTGCGCAGGCGGTTGGCGGCGAAGATCGCGGCCTCGGCGCCGGGCACGCCGACGTGGACGTGGAGGCCGAAGGTCGGCTCGCGCCGGGCCAGCTCGCGCATCGAGCCGTAGACGAACTGGTAGCGCTCGCCGGCCGAAACGACGATCTCCTGCCAGACCGCGAACGGGTGGGTGCCGGCGCTGGCGGCCCGCATCGAGAGCGGCCTCAGGGTCTCGTCGAGCTCGGTCCGCAGCGCCGCCAGCTCCTCGATCGCGTCGCCGATGCGGGCGTGGACACCGGTCTGGATCTCCAGCGCCGAGCCGTGGGTCTCGGCCGTGAAGCTGTCGGTGTCGCCGTGCGGCAGCCGCGGCAGGACGCTGTCGATGCGATGGGCGAGCGCCCAGCTGTGCTGGTCGAGGAGCATCACCTCCTCCTCGATCCCGACCGTGTAGGGCCCGAGCTCGTGAGGCTCCGCCCAGGTCGCCCAGGCAGGCAGAGCCTCCGGGCCCGTGCTCACGCGACCTCGCGCCCGCTGCGCCGCTTGAACTCGGCGCTGTCCTCGCGGCAGGCGTCGACGAAGCGCTCGAAGAGGTTCGCCTCGTAGGGCCTGTGCAGGAGCGTCTCCGCGTGCCACTGGACGCCGATCAGGAAGCGCCGGCTCGGGTCCTCGACCGCCTCGATCGTGCCGTCGGGAGCGGTGGCGCTGACCACCAACCCATCGCCGAGGCGATCGATCGCCTGGTGGTGGAAGGAGTTGACGTCGATCTCGCTGCCCCCGAGCACGTGCGCCAGCTGGCTCTGCGGATCGACCGCGACTGCGTGGCTGGTCTTGTCGCCGCCCGTCCTCTGCCGGTGGGGAACCTCGGTGGAGATGTCCGGGAGGTGCTGGTGGAGGATGCCCCCGCGGACGATGTTGAGCGCCTGGGTGCCTCGGCAGATCGCCAGGATCGGCATTTCGCGGGCGTCGGCGCGGCGGGCGACGGCGAGCTCGAAGCGATCGAGGTCGGGCTCGGTCGGGCCCAACTCTGGGTGCGGCTCGCGGTCGTAGGCCCGGGGGTCGAGGTCGGGGCCGCCGGAGAGGCAGATCCCGTCGAGGCGGTCGAGCAGTGGCTCGATCGCGTCCTCCTCCAGCGGCGGCATCACCAGCGGCAGACCACCGGCCGCCTCCAGTCCTTGGAGGTAGGGGAGCCCCAGCGCCATCTCCCGTCCGCGCGGCTCGCCCTCGGGCAGCGGCGTCACCCGCTCGGCGGGACGCACCTCGGACGTGGTGACGCCGATCAGCGGCCGCTCGTGGCGGGACGCGAGTGAGCGGCGCTTCACTTCGAACCTTCGCGCCGGCTCTCGACTACCCAGGTGTCCTTGCAGCCACCGCCGCGGGAGCTGTTGACGACCATCTCGCCGGCGCCGCGGGCATAGCGGGTGAGGCCGCCGGCCATTGCCTTCGCGCCTGTCCCATCGCTGACGACGAACGGCCGCAGGTCGATCCGGCGCGGCCGCAGGCGGCCGCCGCAGATCGTCGGGTGGCTCGAGAGCTGGATCGTCTCCTGGGCGACGAAGTGCTCGGGCCGCCGCCGCACCAGTCCTAGCGCGCGCCGGCGCTGCGGCGCCGTCGCCCGCGGCATGATCGTCACGCCCTGGCCGCCGAAGCCGTCGCGCGGCTTCAGGACCAGCTCGTCGAGGCGCTCGATCGCTCGCTTGCGGTCGTCCTCGTCGGAGAGGTCGAAGCTCGGGACCGAAGACAGCAGCGGCTTCTCGCCGAGGTAAAAGCTGATCATCTTCTCGACGTAGGCGTGGGCGAGCTTGTCGTCGGCGACGCCGGTCCCGAAGGCGTTGACGCAGCGCAGCCGACCCGACTCCAGCGCCGGCATCAGCAGCTGCCCGAGCCCGGTCAGCCCACCCTCGGGAGTACTGAGCCGGTCCTCGTCGGTGCGGCGGTAGACGACGTCGACCTGGGTCCGCTGGCGCGGGGAGGAGCGGGCGTAGAGGCGGCCGCGCTCGGTTTCGAGCTGGCGCGGCTGCACGACCGGTATTCCGAGCTCGCGACCGAGCCGGGTGTGCTCGTACCAGGCGCCGCTTTGCGGCCCGTCGGAGAGGATCGCCGCGCTCGGCTCGCCGCCGCCGTCCGGTGCAGCGGCACGGATCGCCGCGCCGAGCATTGCCACGTAGCCGTCCAGGGGCAGCGGCTCCGCCTTCGCTCCGATCTCCGGCTCGACGGCTTCGCGTACCGCGATCGCGTAGGTCGCTCCCGAAGGCATGCGCAGATTGTCCTCCAAAACCAGCAAATTCCCCTCCTCGTCGCGGATCAGATCGAGTCCGGCGACGGTAGCGGCGGGGACGGCGGGATCGAGCAGGCCCTGCATGCGCGGCTCGTACCCGCTCGAGGACTCGAGCAGGCTGCGGGGGACCACGTCGGCGTCGAAGATCCGCTGGCCGCCGTAGGTGTCGGCGAGGAAGGCGTTGAGTGCCCGCGCCCGCTGCAGCAGCCCCGGCTGCAGGTCGACCCACTCGGTGGAGGCGATCACCCGCGGCACCGGGTCGACGGCGATCGCCTGGCCGGGCCCGAAGTTGAGCCCGATCGAGGCGATGTTGGACCGGACGCGCTCGCGCAGCTCCACCAGGTCCTGCCGCGCGAGCGCGTCTAGTAATTCCGCGTAGGGGGGACGCGGAACACCGGTCGCGGCGAACGCCTCGTCGTAGTGACCCGTGTCGAGCGGGTACTTGCCGGCGCCGGGGAAGGGGCGGGCCGGGTTCAAGGTCGTCGCCATGCTCGCACGCTAAGCAAGCTACCCCTGTGGGGACATGGACCAACGTCGAAAAAATGGGGCGGGGGGCTGGACAATGGTCAAGGGGGGCCTCGCCGCACCTCAGGCCGCCGCACCCCCAACCTCGGGCCGCTGCCGCTCTCACCGACCTCGGGCCGGGAGGGACGGTGGGGGTGCCCTCCTCCCTCGCTGGATTTTTCGCCCCGAACAACAGCAAAGCTCTCAAGAACGGACAAGCGAAAAATTAACGCCGCTCGTACGGAGGACACCCCCACCGTCCCTCGCGAACCGAGACCAATTCGAAGCTGACGACCAAGGTTCGACATCTCTAGACAGGGACGACCAGGGTCCGTGATCCCTAGAGAGAGACGACCAAGGTCCGGACCTCCTTCACGAGTTGCCGGTTGTTACCGCTATGCGGAACTAACCGGCAACTCACCAGCTGGGAGCGGGCTCGATCTCTCCCGGCAGACGAGCGAACCCTGGAGCGATCCCAAGGCAGACGCCCGAGCCCGCGTCATCCAAGAGCAACGATCGAACCCTGGGAGCTAGCGGAATCTTCGAGGTGCTCTGAGGGGAGGGGTTGGGGGTCTCTCGCGCACAGCGGCGTTAATTTTTCGCTTGTCCGCTCTTGAGAGCTATCCGAGAGTCCGGGCGAAAAATCCAGCGAGCACGAGAGACCCCCCAACCCCTCTCACCAAACCCCTCGAACTAAGCCGCCCCCTCGGAACCCCCGCGCTCCTCCGCCTCCCCCTCCAGCTCGTGCTCCTCCATCGGCGAGCCCTCCTCCTCCGCCGGCACCTCCACTTCCAACGCTTCGACGGCGGGGATTTTCCAGATCAGGCTGGCAATGATCAGGCCGACGGCGGCGGCGAGCAGGGCGAGGAACCACTGGGTCGCGTTGGCCAGCTCCATCTCGAAGAACTCGCGCAGCGGTGCGATCGCGAGGATGCCGGCGTAGAGGGCGCCGAGGCCGGCGACCATCGCCAGCATGTTGCTCTGGATCGCGATGTGCTCGCGCCCGGGGCCGCGCTCCAGCAGGAGGATGAAGGCCAGGCCGAGCACGATCAGCGTCGTCGTCGCCGCGGTCCGGCCGGCTTCGAGACTGGCGCCGGCGACGATGTCGACGAGGAAGAAGGAGAGGATCGAGGCGATCGCGATCGCCACCCCGGCCGGGACCGCGAAGGCGGCCATCGCCCGCAACAGGCGCCCGCGGTAGAGCGGGCCATCCGATGGCGCCAGCGCCAGCACGAAGGAGGGGATGCCAATCGTCAGGAAGGCGGCCAGGGTGAGGTGGCGGGGGAGGAACGGGAAGGCGAACCCCGGCACCGCGACCAGCAGGATCAGCGTCGCGGCGTAGACAGTCTTGGTCAGGTAGAGGCGGCCGAGGCGGTGGATGTTGCGGGCGATCCGCCGGCCCTCGCCGATCGCTTCCGGCAAGCGCGAGAACTCGTCTTTGAGCAGAACCACGTCGGCGACGCCTTTGGTCACCTGGGCGCCTGAGCCCATCGCCACCGCCATCCGCGCCTGCTTCAGCGCCGGCACGTCGTTGACCCCATCGCCGATCATCGCCACGTAACGACCGGCCTCGACCAGAGCCGCGACCAGTGATTTCTTCTGCTCCGGCTTGATCCGGCAGAAGATCGTGTTGGCGAGCACCACCTCGGTCAGCGCCTCGGGGTCGTCGGGCAGGTCCGGTCCCTCGACCACACCGGCATCGCGCGGCACCCCGACCCCGTAGGCGACTGCGGTCACCGTCGCCCGGGCATCGCCGGAGATCAGCTTCAGGTCGACTTCCTGGTCGCGCATGAAGGCGATCGTCTCCGCCGCGTCGGGTCGCAGCGACTCCTCCAGGACGACCAGCGCCAGTGCCGTCAGCCGCGGCGGCGGTGCGCTGGCGGCGTCGGCGGGCAGCGGCCCGTCGGCCTGGCCGAAGGCGACGACCCGGCGCCCGGCCGAGGTTTCCTCCTCGAGCTTGGCCGCGAGTCCGGCGGGGAGCGTCAGCGCCCCCGCCTCGGCGAGGATGTCGGGAGCGCCGAGCACGAAAGCAGCGCCGCCCTCGCTCAGCGCCAGCCCGCTCCACTTCCACTCCGAGGAGAACGGGATCTCCTCGGAAACCGGCGCCGCGTCGGCCGGGTAGTGCTCGGCGATCGTCTCCAGCGTCTTGTTGCGGTCGCCGGCGCTGGCCGCGAACCGTGCCAGCGCCGCCGAGCCGACCGCCGGGTCGACGCCCTCGGCGAACTCGACCCCGGCCAGCCGCAGCTGGCCCGCGGTCAGGGTGCCGGTCTTGTCGACGCAGATCGTGTCGACCGCGGCCAGGCTCTCGGAGGCGCTCATCTGCTGGACCAGGGTGTCGCGCTTGGCGAGCCGCACCGCGGCGACCGCGAAGGTCACGCTCATCAGCAACACCAGGCCCTCGGGGATCAGGGTGACGAGGCCGGCGGTGGCGGTCTGCGCCGCCTCGTGCAGGTCGACGCTGCGGATCGAGAGGCTGGCGATCAGGAGCACCGCCAGCGGCAGCATCAGGTAGGTGCAGGCGATGATCACCCGGTTGACCTCTTCCTGCAGCGGTGAGGGCGGGTGGCGGAAGGCGCGCGCCTCGCCGGCGAGGCTGCCGGCGTAGCTGTCGTCGCGGACCGCGTCGACGACGTAGCGGCCGGAGCCGGAGATGCAGAAGGAGCCGGAGAGGACGCGCTCGCCGTCGCCCTTGCGGATCCCGTCGGCCTCGCCGGTCAGCAGCGACTCGTCGACGGTCATCCCGCGCGAGGCGACCATCTCGCCGTCGGCGACGAGCTGATCGCCGGGAGCGACCGCGACCACGTCGCCGGGGACGATCTCGCTCGCCAGCAGCTCCACCACGGCGCCGTCGCGGACGACGCTGGCCCGCGGCGCGACCAGGACCGCGAGCTCGTCGAGCGTCTCCTTCGCCTTCAGCTCCTGGCGGATCCCGATCGTCGAGTTGATTACCGCGATCACCCCGAACAGCGCGTCGGCCCAGAGCCCGAGCCCGATGTCGAGCACGAAGAAGACCGCGATGATCGCGTTGAAGAGGGTGAAGACGTTGCCGGCGATGATGCTCGCGGTCGAGCGCGAGGAGGTCGCCGCCGGCGGACCCAGTCGGCGCAGGCGTTTATCGGCCTCGACAGCCGACAGGCCCTGCTCTGTCGATGTCTGGCCGTTTCCCACAGAGCTATTCAATAGGGTGCGCGGCGGGATGGCATTGAAGCTCGGAATCAATTTGGGTTATTGGGGAATCGGCCCGTCCGGCCAGGAGGCCGCGGACCTCGTCCTCGAGGCCGAGCGACTCGGTTACGAGTCGGTCTGGGCGGCTGAGTCCTACGGCTCCGATGTGGTCTCAGTACTCGCCTGGCTGGCCGCGCAAACCACCGAGATCAACCTCGGCGCCGCGATTCTGCAGGTGCCGGCCCGCCCGCCCGCCGCCGCGGCGATGGCCGGGGCGACGATCGACAAACTCTCCGGCGGCCGCTTCCTCTTCGGCTTCGGCCCCTCCGGCCCACAGGTCTCCGAGGGCTGGTACGGCGTCCCCTACGCAAAGCCCTGGGGCCGCACCCGCGAGTACATCGAAGTCGTGCGCGCGATCATCGCCCGAGAGGGCCCGCTCGAGCACAAGGGCGAGCATTACGAACTGCCGCTCGAGGGTGGGCAGGGCAAGCCGCTGAAGCTCAATTTCCATCCTGAGCGCAACGAGATCCCCGTCTTCGTCGGCGCGATCGGCCGCAAATCGGTCGAACTGGCGGCCGAGATCTGCGACGGCTGGATCCCGATCTTCTTCAGCGTCGACGCCTTCCAGCAGACCTGGGGCGAGCACCTGGAGGCCGGCTTCGCCAAGGGCGGGCGCCAGCGCTCCGACCTCGAAGTCTCGCCGTCCCTGCAGGTTGCGATCGACGGCGACCAGGAGGCTGCCAAGAGCGTCGTCAAGGCCGGCTTGGTCCTCTACTTCGGCGGCATGGGCAGCCGCAAAACGAACTTCTACGTCGACCTCGCCCACCGCTTCGGCTTCGGCGAGGTCGCCGACGAGGTCCAGCAACGCTTCCAGGACGGCGACCGCGCCGGTGCCTTCGAGGCGATGCCGGACGAGATCGTCGAGGCGACTTCGCTGGTCGGGACCGAGGCCGAGGTGGCGGCTCGCCTGGAGCGGTTCCGCGAGGCCGGGATCGACCGCCTGATCGTCTCTCCGGTTCATGTGGAGGCGAGCGAGCGAATGCACACCCTCGAGCGTTTGGCCGCGCTGTCCGGGGTGACGGCGCGCGGCTGAGCGTTTCGCATAACCTACCGCGCCGCACGGGTATGAAGATCGGTGTTCCGAAAGAGTCTGTGTCTGGTGAGCGCCGCGTCGCGCTGGTCCCTGACGTGGTCAAATCGCTGAAGAAAAACGAGCACGTCGACGTGCTCGTCGAGTCCGGCGCGGGCGACGCTGCCGGCCATCCCGACCCCCAGTACACCGATGCCGGCGCCGAGATCGTCGACGCCGGGGCCGCCTGGGGCGCCGATGTCGTCCTGCGGGTAGCGGTGCCGAGCACCGAGGAGATCGCCAAGCTGCGCTCCGGCCAGCTCTACGTCTCCCACCTCAACCCCTGGGTGGCGGCGGAGACCAACAACGCTCTTGCGAGTGCCGGCGTAACCGCCTTCGCGATGGAGGCGATCCCGCGCACGACCCGCGCCCAGGCGATGGACGCGCTCTCTTCACAGGCCGCCGCCGCCGGCTACGCGGCGATGCTGATCGCCGCCCGCGAGTCGGGCCGCTTCTTCGGGATGATGACCACCGCCGCCGGCACCGTGCCGCCGGCCAAGGTCCTCGTCCTCGGCGCCGGTGTCGCCGGGCTGCAGGCGGTCGCCACCGGCAAGCGGCTGGGGGCGATCGTCACCGGTTTCGACATCCGCCGCGCCGCCTGGGAGCAGATCGCCTCGCTCGGCGGCCGCCCGCTGGAACTCGACTTCATCCCCGATGCCGAGGGCGAGGGCGGCTACGCCCGGCCGCTTACCGACGAGGAGAACGCGCAGGTGCGCGACGCCCTCACCGAAAATGCCGCCAAACAGGACATCATCGTCACCACGGCCGCGATCCCCGGCCGCCCGGCGCCGCTGCTGATCACCGCCGACGCCGTCCGCGGGATGTCCCCCGGCTCGGTGATCGTCGATCTCGCCGCCGAGACCGGCGGCAACTGCGAGCTGACCCGGGTTGGCGAGACGGTTGTCGAGAACGGCGTCAAAGTCCTCGGGCCGCGCAACCTCGCCTCGGAGATGCCGGCCCCGGCCTCCCAGCTCTACGCGAAAAACCTGGAGAACTTGCTCGGTCTGATGGTCGACGAGCAGGGCGCCGTCGACGTCGACTTCGAGGACGACATCATCGCCGCCGCCTGCATCACGCAGGGCGGCGAGATCAAGAACGAGAGGGCCGCGAAATGAGCTTGATGACCGAGATCACGATCTTCGTCCTCGCCGCCTTCGTCGGCTTCGAGGTGATCTCCAAGGTCCCGACCACGCTGCACACGCCGCTGATGTCGCAGACCAACGCGATCCACGGCATCGTCATGCTCGGCGGCCTGATCGTCCTCGGCTACGCCGACGACGGGCTCGAGTACGTGATCGGCACGATCGCCGTCGCCTTCGGCGCGATCAACATCGTCGGCGGCTTCATGGTCACCGACCGGATGCTCGGCATGTTCTCCAAAAAGCCGCGACCGAAGCCTGAGGCAGACGGAAAAGGGCCGCCCTCGTGACGTCCCTGTTCGCTGTGTTCGAGCCGGGCGGCGACGCCGCCACGGCGCTCTACATCGTCGCCTTCAGCCTCTTCATCATCGGGGTCAAACAGGGCACGCACCCGACCACCGCAAAGCGCGGCAACCTGGTTGCCGCCGGCGGCATGGCGATCGCCGTCGTCACCACCCTGCTGCTGGACGGGATGGGCAACTGGGGTCTGATCGGGTTGGGCCTCGGCATCGGCACGGCCGTCGGCGTGATCGCCTCGGTCCGCGTGCAGATGACCGAGATGCCGCAGATGGTCGCCCTCTACAACGGCGTCGGCGGCGGCGCCGTGGCGCTTATCGCCTGGTCGGAGATCCGCCACGGGATCGCCAGCGGGGTCGAGATGCCGCTCGACGAGCTGATCCCGATCCTCTTTGCCGCGGTTGTCGGCTCGGTCTCCTTCTGGGGCTCGAACATCGCCTTCGCCAAGCTCCAGGACCTGATCCCGACCAAGCCGCTCTCGGTCCCGGGCCAGCAGGTGATCAACGGAGCGCTGCTGATCGGCATCCTCGCCGCCTGCGTCTCGATCGCCGTCAACAACGACGATCCCAACCAGGCGATCTTCATCGGCATCCTGCTCGCCGCCGGGCTGCTCGGCAACCTCGTCGTGCTGCCGATCGGCGGCGCCGACATGCCGGTCGTGATCTCGCTCCTCAACGCCTTCACCGGCCTCTCCGCCGCCGCCGCCGGTTTCGCCCTCGACAACGTCGCCCTGATCGTCGCCGGCACCCTGGTCGGCTCTTCGGGAACGATCCTGACGATGGAGATGGCAACGGCGATGAACCGCTCGGTCGCCAACGTGCTCTTCGCCGGTTTCGGCGGCGCGCCCTCGGGCGGCGCCGCCGGCTCGACCGAGACCCGGCCGCACGTCTCGATCGGCGCCCAGGACGCGGCGATCAAGCTCGCCTACGCCGATACCGTCGTGATCGTCCCCGGTTACGGCCTCGCCGTCGCCCAGGCCCAGCACGCGATCAAAGAGGTCGGCGACGAGCTCGAAAAGCGCGGCGTCACCGTCAACTACGCGATCCACCCGGTTGCCGGCCGCATGCCGGGCCACATGAACGTTCTCCTGGCTGAGGCCGACGTCCCCTACGAGCAGCTCAAGGAGATGGAGGAGATCAACCCGGAAATGGCGCGCACCGACGTCGCCGTGGTGGTCGGCGCCAACGACGTCACCAATCCGGCCGCCAAAAACGACCCCGACAGCCCGATCGCCGGGATGCCGATCATCGAGGTCAACCAGGCCCAGCAGGTGATCGTGATCAAGCGCTCGATGAGCCCCGGTTTCGCCGGCATCGACAACGACCTCTTCTACGAACCGAACACCTCGATGTTGTTCGACGACGCCAAGAAGGCGGCGGCGGACATCGCGGCTGAGATTCAGAACCTTTAGGGCATCCACCCCCGGTAGGGGTTCCGCTTAACTTTTTCGACATCGTCGCCGGGCGTCCAAGTGTCGCTGCGCGGAAAAAGTGCAAGACGCTTCACCCCTACCGGGGGTGGATGCCCGGAGCTCAGAGAGCTCAGGCGCGGTGGCCTGGCTCTCCGAGATCGGGCGAGGGTTCGGGGCTAGAGGGTGAACATGTTGCCGGCCATGAGGCAGACGTTGCCGGGGCCGAAGACGCCCTGGTTGCCGCCTTTGAGGGTGCCGGACTTGATGCCAATCTGGAGGCCGCCACGGATCGTGGTGCCGTTCGGTGCGGCTGCGGCGAACTCCGATTGTTCGGCTTCGTAGTAGGCGTAGTCGCCGCCGGTGCTTTCGTAGAAGATCTGGCGTTCGTTGCCGGGAGTGCTCGTGTTCAGGAGGTATTTCGATTCGTTCCCGGACGTGTTGTCGTACTCACCCCAGTAGGCCGATCCGTCTTCGCTGGTTTTGGCGAAGAACATCGCGTTGAGGGAGCCGCCGTAGATGAAGCATTTGGCGGTGATCGAGAGCGGCCCGGACGAGAAGAGCACCGTCTCGGGAGCACTATTGACGCCCGCGTTGTAGTCGGCGACCGGGGTTGGCGTCATCCGGATCGAGTTGTGCTGGTAGCCGCTGAGGCTCGCCGCGACTCCGGCGCTGCCGGCGGTGGCGGCGCTGGGGACGGTGCCGAGGGTGGCCTCGTCGATCTTGGTGCCGTTGATCGCGCCGGGTTTGATCTTGGCGCCGGTGACGGCATTCTTCTTCAGTTTGGCGGCGGTCACCGCGTTCTTCTTCAGCTGCTTGGAGCCGACGCTGTTCTTGCCGAGCTGATTGGCGGCGAAGGCGGTGGCGCCGCCAAGCACCAGGAAGACGGCGATCGACGACATCACGTTTGCGTACGTGAGCCGCTTGCGGACTGCTTTCACGGGTTCTCCTTAGGGACGATTGAACTTGCGGTTCGCAGACTCCCAGGTGCAGCCGACTGAATCCGGCGCCTCGATGAATTTCCTATTCGTCTGCCAAGTCGTGACTTAGGTGCGCCACTGGTGATTGCTTGCCGCCTAGCGTCGCCTCATGGGCTCGGAGCGGGGGCAGGGGACGGTCGAGTGGGTCGGGACGCTGTGCGTCGTCTCATTGCTGATGGTCGGGCTGATGGCGGCGGGAGTGAGGGTCCCGGGCACTGATCTGGCGCGGGCGGTCGCCTCGCGAATCCTCTGTGCGGCCGCCCTCGCCGACGGCTGCGGGGACGAGCCGGAGCTGATCGCCGCCTACGGGACCGAAGTCGGCGGGCTGATCCGTGAGCACATGCCGACGCTGGCCTTCGAGCAGGGCTCGCGGGCGCTGCCGGTCGACTTCCGGCGCTGTCGCAGCACGGCGTGCGCCGACGGACCGGAAGACGGCCTCGTCCACCGCAGCGACGACCGCCTCCCGGTCAGCGCCTTCGTCCACGTGGTCGACTGCCGTGTGGGAAAGAGCGAGGGGTCAGAGGCGGCCGGAGCGGACTGCTCGGGTTCGCGCGCCGGCAACCTCTATCTCCAGTACTGGTTCTACTACGCCAACTCGGCGACCCTGCGCGACCTACCGGTGGTGGGGGACGAGGGCTACCACGACGACGACTGGGAGTCAGTCCAATTCCGGCTGCACCCCGACGGCTCGGTCGACCAACGGGCCTCCTCCCACAACGGCTACAACTACGAGCGCGGGATCGCCAACTGGGGCTCGGATGCCGGTCTCGGCGTGGTCAAGGACATCGCCGAGGAACTCGGCGCCCGCGAGCACAACGGCTGGGGCCCGGAGACCCACCTGCTGCTGGTCTCCGGCGGCAGTCACGCCGGCAACGCGGCCGGTGAAGCCCGCACCGAGCGCTTCACCCCCGGCCGCCGCGTCCACCTGATCGCCCTTGAGTCGATCGTCGGCGAATCGGATGCGGCTTTCGCGGTCACGCCCCCGTGGCGCAAGCGCGTCTGGTTCGACCCGGAGGCCGAAGGAACTAGCTGAGGAGTGCGCTCACTTCGGCTTCATCCGCAGGGCGCCGTCGAGGCGGATCGTCTCGCCGTTCAGCATCGGGTTGGCGACGATCTGCTCGACCAGCTGCGCGTACTCGGCGGGCACGCCGAGGCGCTTGGGGAAGGGGACTTCGGCCCCAAGCGAGAGTCGCGCCGCCTCCGGCAGCCCTTCCAGCAGGCGGGTGTCGAAGGTGCCGGGGGCGATCGTCATCACCCGGACCCCGCGTGAGGCTAGGTCGCGGGCGGCGGGCAGGGTCATCGCCACGATCGCTCCCTTCGAGGCGGAGTAGGCGACCTGGCCGATCTGGCCCTCGAAGGCGGCGATCGAGGCGGTGTTGATGCAAACGCCGCGCTCTTCGCCGCCATCGGGCTCGTTTTCGATCATCACCGCGGCGGCGATTCGCATCACGTTGAAGGTGCCGATCAGGTTGACGTTGATGACTTTGCTGAAGTGGTCGAGATCGTGGGCGCCGCGGGCCCGGGCCAGGCGTTCGGCCCAGCCGATGCCGGCGCAGCAGACCGAGATCCGCAGGCCCTCGGGGGCCGTGGCGGCCTGCTCGACCGCGGCGGCGACGGCGCCGGCGTCGGTCACGTCGACCGCCGCGAAGCTGCCGCCGATCTCGGCCGCCAGCTCCGCTCCGAGCTCGTCGTCGCGGTCTGCGATCACCACCTGGGCCCCTGCTTTTGCCAGTGCGCGCGCGGTGGCTGCACCAAGTCCGGATGCGCCTCCGGCGACCAGTGCTCCTGCTCCGTGGACGTTCATTGCCGTGCAGCGTATTTCACAACTCGGTAATCCGACCTGGGTAGGGTCTTCGTATCGCCACCGAGGTGACGGCAAACACCCAGGAAGCAGGCAGCACAGCTCGCAAGGGAGAGATCGCCGATCTGCTCGAGCGGGCTCGTCAGCGGACGCTGGTGCTGGTCGATCGGCTCGATGACGAGCAGCTCAACCGCGTCTACTCGTCGATCCTCAGCCCACTCGCCTGGGACCTCGGCCACATCGCCAACTTCGAGGAGCTCTGGCTGGTGCAGACGATCGGGAAGCGCGAGCCGATGGATGGCGATCTCGGCCGTTTCTACGACGCGATCGAGAACCCGCGCAAGACCCGCGGCGAGCTGCCGATCCTGCGCGACGCCGAGCTGCGCGCTTATATGGCCGACGTCCGCGAGCGCGCCCTCGAGGTGCTCGATGAGGCCGAGCTCGGCCCTGACGCTGAGGACAGACTGCTGCGTGACGGCTTCGCCTACGAGATGCTGATCGCCCACGAGCTCCAGCACAACGAGACCATGCTGCAACTGCTGCAGCTCGTCGACGACTACGAGCCGCCCTGGCAGTTCGGGCCGGAGCGGGTCGATCCGCAGGGCCCGGAGACGGTCGCGATCGCCGCCGGCAGCTACGAGATCGGTGCCGCGCCCACGGGCTTTGCCTACGACAACGAGGGCGGGCGCCACGGCGTCGAGCTGGCCGCCTTCGAGATCGATCGAGCCCCGGTCACCAACGCCGCGTTCGCAGAGTTCATGCAGGCGACCGGCGCCGCCGCGCCCGACTACTGGGAGCGCGACGAAGACGGTTGGGTTAACACGGCAATGGGCGGCCGCGAGGCGGTCGACCCCGCAGGTCCGCTCGTCCACGTCTCCTGGGAGCAGGCCGACGCCTTCGCCCGCTGGGCCGGCAAGCGGCTGCCGACCGAGTTCGAGTGGGAGGCGGCGAGCCCGCGGCTCGACGGCGTCGGCGAGGTCTGGGAGTGGACCAGCTCCGAGTTCCGCCCCTATCCCGGTTTCGAGGCCTTCCCGTATCCCGAGTACTCCGAGGTCTTCTTCGGCGACAAGCACAAGGTCCTGCGAGGCGGCTCCTGGGCGACTCACCCGCATGTCGCTCGGCCGAGCTTTCGCAACTGGGACCTGCCCCAGCGCAGCCAGATCTTCGCCGGCCTGCGCTGCGCGAGGGACGCATGATCGCGATCGAGGTCCATCTCGACGCCGACGCCGCCGCGGCGATGGCCGAGGACGCTCGGGTCGGGCTCTCGGCCTCGCCGAAGGAGCTCTCGCCGAAGTACTTCTACGACGAGCGCGGCTCGCGGCTCTTCGAGCAGATCACCGAGCTGCCGGAGTACTACCCGACCCGTCGCGAGCGCGAGGTCCTCGCCGATCGCTCGGCGGAGATCGTCGCCGCCGCCGGCGGCCCCGGGACGCTGGTCGAGCTCGGATCCGGCTCGGCCTCGAAGACCCGCCATCTGCTCAGCGCGATGCGCGACGCCGGCCGCCTCGAGACCTACGTCCCGGTCGACATCTCAGAGGAGATCACCCAAGAGACCGCTCGCGCCCTGGTCGAGGAGTACCCCGGCATCGACATCCGCGGCCTCGTCTGCGACTTCGAGCACGACCTCGAGCGCATCCACAGCGACGGCTCCGACCGCCTGCTCGCCTTCCTCGGGGGCACGATCGGCAACCTCTACCCGGGCGAGCGCCGCGAGTTCCTGACCCGGATCGCCGCCCTCTTCGGCCCCGGCGACCACCTCCTGCTCGGCACCGACCTGGTCAAGGAGGCTGCCCGCCTGGAGGCCGCCTATGACGACGCCGCCGGGGTCACCGCCGAGTTCAACAAGAACGTGCTCGCCGTCCTCAACCGTGAGCTCGGGGCCGACTTCGACCTCGACGCCTTCGAGCACGTCGCCCGCTACGACGCCCGCGAGGAGCGCATGGACATCCGCCTGCGCTCGCTCGCCGAACAGTCGGTCGCCCTCGCCGATCTCGAGCTGACGGTCGAGTTCGCCGCCGGCGAGGAGATGCGGACCGAGATCTCGACCAAGTTCACCCGCGAGCGGCTGGAGTGCGTCTACGCCGAAGCGGGCCTGGAAATGCGCGGCTGGTTCACCGACTCGGCCGGCGACTACGCCCTCAGCCTGGCTCGCCCGATCCGGGGTTAGCCGCTTACTCCCCGGTCCTCGGGCCGGGAGGGACGGTGGGGGTGTCCTCCTCCCTCGCTGGATTTTTCGCCCCGAACAACAAGAAGCTCTCGAGGACGGACAAGCGAAAAATTAACGCCGCTCGTACGGAGGACACCCCCACCGTCCCTCGCGAACCGGGACCAATTCGAAGCTGACGACCAGGGTCCGGATCTCTAGAGAGGGACAACCAGGGTCCATCATCTCTAGAGAGGGACGACCAGGGTCCGTGATCTCTAAAGAGAGACGACCCAGGGTCCGGATCTCTCTAGATAGACGACCAAGGGACGCAATCTCCTCTCAAGAGGAAGCCGAGGGCCCAATCCGCCCCAAGGTTCATCCAAAACCTCCTTCACGAGTTGCCGGTTGTTACCGCTATGCGGAACTAACCGGCAACTCACCAGCTGGGAGCGGGCTCGATCTCTCCCGGCAGACGAGCGAACCCTGGAGCGATCTCTAGAGCAAACGACCGAACCCTGGGAGCTAGCGGAATCTTCGAGGAGCTCTGAGGGGAGGGGTTGGGGGTCTCTCGCGCGCAGCGGCGTTAATTTTTCGCTTGTCCGCTCTTGAGAGCTATCCGGGAGTCCGGGCGAAAAATCCAGCGAGCACGAGAGACCCCCAACCCCTCTCGCCAAACCCCCTCGACGAAATCCGTCAGCCGCTAAGGCGCCAGCGCCGCGATCGCCTCGCCAAGCCGATCCGGCGTCACGATCATGGTCAGGATCGGCAGGGTGATGCCGCCCTCGACGAAGGCGCCCAGCCGCTCCTTCATCTGCTCCGGCGTCCCGAAGATGAACATGTCCTCGATCAGCTCCCAGGGTGCAGCCGCCGCGGCCGCCTGCCGGTCCCCGGCCTCCCAGGCGGCGACCATCGGGGCGATCTGCTCGCCGAAGCCGAGCCAGCGGTAGAAGGCGGTGTAGACCGGGACGGTGATGTAGGAGGAGAACATGAAGCGGGCCAGCGGCTCGGCCTGCTCGCGCTCGCCGGGGATGCAGAAGAAGCGGCAGAGCAGCTTGAAGTCCTCGGGCGCGCCGTCGAGCTGGGCGACGACCTTGGGCAGCCCTGAGAGGGGGAGGAAGTTGGTGAAGGCGCCCGCGGCGCGATCGACCGCCAGCTGGAGCATCTTTCCCCGCAGCGCCGCCAGCATCACCGGAACCCGGTGCGCGGGCTTCGTTTCGAGCTTGAACCCGGTGGGGGTGCGCTCGCCGGCCAGCGCCGTATCCATGAAGTCGAGGGTCTCGCGAACTCGGCTCAGCGGCTTCTCGAAGGGGATGCCGTTCCAGCCTTCGACGATCCGGTCCGAGGAGGAGCCGATCCCGAGCACGAAGCGCCCGTTGGAGGCGTCGGCCAGCGCCGCGGCCTCCTGTGCCAGCAGCGCCGGGCCGCGCTGGAAGACGCCGACGATGCCGGTGCCGAGGCGCATCCGCTCGGTGTAAGCGGCGCTCAGGGTCAGTGGCGTGAAGCCGTCGGGACCGGCGGTCTCGCCGCTCCAGAGGTCGGTGTAGCCGGCCGCCTCGGCCTGTTCGACGAACTCGCGCTGCTCAGCCAGCGAAACGCCCGGCAGCGGCAAGGTCAGGCCCCAGCGACTCTCCATCCGCCAACCGTATAGCCTGCGGCGCCGATGCCCGAGGGTTCGCAAGCCAAGCCCGACCGCAACCTCGCACTGGAGCTGGTGCGGGTGACCGAGGCGGCTGCGCTCGCCTCCGCCCGCTGGGTCGGGCGCGGCGACAAGATCGCCGCCGACGGCGCCGCCGTCGACGCGATGCGCTTCGTTCTCGACTCGGTCTCGATGGACGGCACCGTCGTCATCGGCGAGGGCGAGAAGGACGAAGCGCCGATGCTCTACAACGGCGAGCGGATCGGCGACGGCTCGCCGCCGGTCGTCGACATCGCCGTCGACCCGCTCGAGGGAACCCGCCTCTGCGCGCTCGGCATGCCCAGCGCGATCGCGGTGATCGCGCTCGCCGAGCGCGGCTCGATGTTCGACCCCGGACCCTGCGTCTACATGGAAAAGATGGCGGGCGGGGAAGAGATCGCCGACCTGCTCGACCTCGACCGGCCGCTGCCGGAGACCTTGAAGCTGATTGCCGAGCGCAAGGGCGGCAGCGTCGGCGACGTGATCGTCGTCATGCTCGACCGCCCCCGCCACGAGGACGCGATCCGCGAAGTGCGCGAGGCCGGCGCCCGCATCCGCCTGATCACCGACGGCGACGTCTCCGCCGCCCTGCTCGCGGTCTCCGATCGCTCACCGGTCGACCTGCTCTGGGGGATCGGCGGCACGCCCGAGGGCGTGATCTCCGCCGCCGCGCTGAAGTCGATGGGGGGGCAGCTGCTCGGCCGTCTTTGGCCCCGCAACGACGAGGAGCGCACGGCCGCGCTCGACGCCGGCTACGACCTCACCCGCGTGCTCACGGCGAACGATCTCTGCGGCGGCGAGGACGTTTTCTTTTCCGCCACCGGCGTCACCGACGGCGATGTGCTGCAGGGCGTCCGCTACCGCGGTGCCGGCGTCACCACCGAATCGCTGGTGATGCGCTCGCGCTCAGGCACGGTCCGCCGGGTCCAGGCTCGACACGATCGCGAGAAGCTGCGTGCAATTGCGGGAGCCTCCGCCGAGCGCTACGGCTGAGGAGACGGATGCAAATCGGCGCCTGACGGCGTCCTCGGTCGCTCGCGTGCAGAGCACGCCACGCTTGTCAGGCTTGATTTTCGGCGCCTTCGGTTACTAGAAGGGTGTGATCGCAGTCGCCGGGGCAACCGGCTACATAGGTGGGCTGCTCTGCCGAGAGCTGTTGGCGCGCGGCGAGAATGTCCGCGCGCTCGCCCGCCGACCCGAGCGCGCCGGCGACCTCCTCGAGGCTGGATGCGAGGTGGTGCAGGCCGACGTGCTCGAGGCGCCCAGCCTGCAGCCGGCGCTGGAGGGGGCGGAGGTCGCCTACTACCTGGTGCACTCGATGGGTCGGGGGTCCGACGGCGATTTCGCCCGTCGCGATCATCAGGGAGCGGAAAACTTTGCCGCCGCCGCCGACGCGGCCGGGGTGCGGCGGATCGTCTATCTCGGGGGACTGGGGGAGGGGTCCGAGCACCTGGCCAGCCGCCACGAGACCGCGAACGCGTTACGGGCCGGCTCGGTTCCCGTCGCCTACCTCCGTGCCGCGGCCGTGATCGGCGCCGGCAGCGAGTCCTTCCGCACCGTCTTCTACCTGGTCAAACGGCTGCCGGTGATGGTGACGCCGCGCTGGGTGACGACGCGTACGCAGCCGATCGCCGTGATCGATGCGGTTGCCTACCTCGCCGACGCCAGCGACCTCGCTCTCGCTGTCGATCGCGAGCTCCAGATCGGCGGTCCCGACGTCACCACCTACGGCGGCATGATCGACGAACTTGCCCGTGCCCTCGGCAACCGCCCACCGGTTCGCATCACCGTCCCGGTGCTGACCCCCGCCCTCTCGTCACTTTGGATCGGCCTCGTCACCCCGGTCGACGCCGGCGTCGCCCGGCCCCTGATCGAGGGCCTCGCCACCGAGACCGTCGTCACCGACCGCAGCGGAATGGATCTGCTTCCCGAGCGCGACCTGCTCGCGCTCGATCCGGCCCTGCGCGAGGCGGCAAAGAACCTCGCCGCGCATCAATAGCTTTCCATTTTAATAAAGAAAACCTTTGGTGCTCCTGGGCACGAGCTCGTCAGCTGTGCCGGGACGCCGACCGTGTGTCGGGGCTAGTCGCACCCTTGACAGGGCTTCTTCGGCTCCCCGTATGGAAGTTCGCCGGTCGCGTGGACCTCGTGGCGCAGCGAGTTGATCACCGCGCCGGCCATCAGCGCCAGGCTGAGCACGTAGAACCAGAGCAGGGCGATGAGGATGAAGCCGACCGTGGAACCGAAGTGGGAGAGGCTGGAGATGTTGGAGAGATAGATCGGGAAGAGCCAGTTGGCGAGGCCGACGGCGAGGGTGACGAAGAGCGCTCCCGGCCAGACCGCGCGCCAGGGCATGTGCCCTTTCGGCACCGCCCAGAAGATCACCGCGCAGATCAGGAAGGTCACCAGCAGGGCGGCGGCGAGCAGCAGCACGGTGTCGATCGCCTTGATGTCGGAGAGGCCGAACGGCAGCCGGTCGGTGCTGTCGATCAGCCCGCTCTCGATCGCCGGGATGAAGACGCTGGCGGCGATGAAGAGGAGGACGACCCCGAGCATCGCGAAGGAGAAGCGCTTCTGCTCGACCCAGCCCCGGCACTCGACGTGGTAGATGCGGCAGAAGGCGGTGTCCATGGCCCCCCAGAAGGAGGCGCCGATCCAGAGTGAGCCGACGAAGGCGGCGATCCCGATCGTCGTCGAGTTGTTCTCGATTCGGCCGAGGGTGTTGCTGAGCGTGTCCTGCTCGACCGAGGGGAAGAGCCGTTCGAGGTCGCTGAGGACGCTGGTCTCGACGCCCTCGATCTTCAGCACCTGACCGAAGACGAAGAGGACCAGGAGGGCGAAGGGGAAGACCGCCAGCATCAGGTTGTAGGCGACCATCGCCGACAATCCGGTGACGTTCTCGGTGTAGGCGCGCTGCCAGAAGGCCTTGAGCCAGGGGCGTGGATGTCGCGTTGGGCTGGGCATTGACTTCATTAACTGAAGCGATTAATATGCGAACAGGCGTTTGAGCAGTTTGGCGCCCCGCCCTGTTGGGCAAACTGAATGGCAAGCCTTATTTCGCGGACTGTTTCTCAGGTCCGCTTTTTCATCGTCCGGCGCGACTTCTGGCTCGCGGCGGCGTTTCATCACCCAGGACTAAACACCACCCGCTAGGGAAACGAGTAGACACGGATGCTGGTAGCAGAGCTTCAGGAGTTGGAGGAGGTTAAAAACCTCATGAATCGTGGTCAGCAGCTTGGCGTGCTGACCTTCGGCGACGTCGCTTCGGCTGTGTCCGAGGTCGATCTCGACGAGTCCGACGTCGAGGACCTTTACGGGCACCTCGAGAAGTCGGGGATCGAGCTCGTCGAGGACATGGACCCCGCCCAGAAAGCGGCGGCGGACGCGATGCCCGCCGACACCGGGAAAAAAGGACGCCGGCGCCAGAAACAGGCGCTCGACCTGAAACCCGACATGACCACCGATTCCTTGCAGTTGTTCCTCAAGGACATCGGCAAAGTCCGCCTGCTGACCGCGGCGGAGGAGGTCGAACTCGCGAAGCGGATCGAGCGCGGAGACCTCGACGCCAAGCAGAAAATGGTCGAGTCGAACCTGCGACTGGTCGTCTCGATCGCGAAAAATTACCGGAACCAGGGCCTTCCCTTCCTCGACCTGATCCAGGAGGGAACGCTGGGCCTGGTCCGCGCGGCAGAGAAGTTCGACTACCGCAAGGGGTTCAAGTTCTCGACCTACGCGACCTGGTGGATCCGCCAGGCGATCGCCCGTGCGCTCGCCGACAAGGCGCGGACGATCCGGATCCCGGTCCACGTCGTCGAGAAGCTGAACAAGATCGGCCGTGCCGAGCGCAAGCTCGTCACCGAGCTCGGTCGTGAGCCGACGCCGGAGGAGATCGCCGAGGTGACGGGGATCGATCCCGAGGAGGTCGACTCGATCAAGCGCTCCGCCCAGGCCCCGGTCTCGCTCGAGAAGCCGGTCGGCGACGAGGAGGAGTCCGAGTTCGGTCAGTTCATCGCCGACGAGAAGGCCGAGTCCCCGTTCGATCGGGCGGCCGACCTGCTGACCAAAGAGGCGTTGAAGGAAGCGCTGGAGAACCTCTCCTACCGCGAGCGCCGCGTGCTCGAGCTCCGTTACGGGCTCGGCGGCGAGCACCCGCGCACCCTGGACGAGGTCGGGCGCACGTTCAACGTGACCCGCGAGCGGATCCGCCAGATCGAGAACCAGAGCCTCAAAAAGCTGCAGAGTCTCGGCGAGGCCCAAAAACTGCGCGAGGTCGCGTAGCACCAGGGTTTAAGGCGTAGAACATCCCGGCCGATACAGGTCGGGATGTTCGAGATCGACTCAGCTCTCCGCACGCTGGTTGAGCGGCAGGGATCCGACCTTCACATCAAGGTCGACTCGCCGCCGATCGCGCGTATGCACGGTGAACTGATCCCCCTCGAGGGGTTCGGTCCGCTGGGCGACGCCGACACCGAGAAAGCCCTGCATGACGTCGCCGAGGCCCGCTCGCTGAGCGAATTCGAGGAGGAGGGCGAGGCCGATTTCTCCTACGCGCTGCCCGGCGTCTCCCGCTTCCGCGTCAACACTTTCAAGCAGCGCGGCTCGATCTCGATCGTCTGCCGCGCGATCCCGTTCGAAATCCGCTCGATCGAAGACCTCGGCCTGCCGGACGTCGTCCGCGTTCTGGCCGAGGAGCAGCGCGGGATCATCCTCGTCACCGGCACCACCGGCTCGGGCAAGAGCACGACGCTGGCGGCGATGATCGACCACATCAACCGCACCCGACCGCGGCACATCGTCACGCTCGAGGACCCAATCGAGTACCTGCACAGCGACAAAACCTCGATCGTCAACCAGCGCGAAGTCGGCTCCGACACGAAGAGCTTCGGCCGCGCGATGCGGCGGGTCCTGCGCCAGGACCCCGACGTGATCCTGATCGGCGAGATGCGCGACGAGGAGACCGTCCGCACTGCGCTCTCCGCCGCCGAGACCGGGCACCTCGTGCTCTCTACGGTGCACACCCTCGACGCGACCGAGACGATCAACCGGATCATCGACTTCTTCCCACCGCACCTGCAACAGCAGGCACGGGTGATGCTCTCCTCGACCCTGAAAGGGGCGATCGCCCAGCGCCTTGTCCCCGACATCTCCGGCGAGGGGCGGGTTCCCGCCTCGGAGGTGATGGTTGTCACCGGCCGCGTCCAGGACCTGATCCTCAACCCCGAGGAAACCGGCAAGATCACCGAGGTCATCTCCGAAGGCGAGTACTACGGGATGCGGACCTTCGACCAGTCGCTGCTGACCTACGCGATGGAGGGCCGGATCAGCGAGGCGACGGCGCTCGACTACGCCTCCAGCCCGCACGACTTCAAGCTGATGCTGGCGGCCGGCGGCCAGCGCGCGAGCGGAATCGAGCAGTTGCAGGCGGAGCCGGCTCCGTGAGGCAGAAGCTGAACGAAAGCCAAGCGGCACAGGTTGGGCTCGTCGCCGTCCTGGTCGTGGTCGCGATCGTCTTCTTCATGAAATCGTCGGGTGACGAAGAAGAACCGGCCGCGAGCCCGACGGTCGCGACTGTGAATGGTTCGACCGCGACGGGGACGACGCCCGGCGAAGCGGTCGAAACGGCGATCTCCGGACTTGAAGAAGGTTCCGCTAGCGCGCCTGCGGAAATGCCGGCCGCGGTGCCGACACCCCCGCCGCCCCCCGATTTCACCGCCGCCTACGATTCCGGCGCCACCGTGGTGCTGCTCGTCGTCAACGACGCCGGCATCGACGACCGCCTGACCGTCGAGGCCGCCGACGCGGTCGAAGGCGTTGCCGGATCCACCCTGATCCAGGTCCCGGTCAAGCAGCTGCCGCGCTATGCCGGCGTCACCCTCGGCCTCGCCGTCAACCGGGTGCCGGCGCTGGTCGTCGTGCGCCCGAAGCGACTCAGCGGCGGCGTCCCACAGGCGACCGTCGACTACGGCTTCCAGACGCGCCAGAGCGTGGTCCAGGCAGTTCGCGACGCGTCCTACGCTGGCCCCGAAGCCACCTACCACCCGGACTGAGCGCCGATGAGCCCCCTCGACCCCAGCTACCCGAGCCACCTGCAGCCGGTCCCCGATTCGGGCAGCTCGGCGGCGCCGGCCTACCCGACGCCGGAGGAGAGCGGTACCCCGGGGGTGACCCCGCCCCTTCACCGCGGCCACTCGCGCGGCTACGTCACCGACGTTCTGGTCGAACTCGACTTCGCGTCCGCGGAATTGGTCGCGACGGCGATCGAGAGCGCCCGCAGCGCCGGTCGCACGCCAGAGTCGCTGCTGCTGGAGCAGGGGGTGATCGACGAGGGCCAGCTGGCGCGGGCAACCGCCGAGCGCTACGGGCTCGACCACGTCGACCTCGCCGTCTACAGCGTCGACGTCGCTGCCGCGGCGCTGTTCCCGGTGACGATGGCACGCCGCTACGCGGCGGTCCCGGTCGGCTACGTCGACCAACGCACGCTGCTGGTCGCCGCCGCCGACCCCGCCAACGTGCTCGCCATCGACGACATCCAGATCGCTACCGGCCTCGACTGCCGGATCGCGGTTGCGGCCAAAGCCGACGTCGAGGCGCTGCTGGCGCGGCTCGGGACCCTGCAGAACGCCGCCGCCGAGGCGGTGATCACCGAGGCCGACGAAGCCGAAGACGACGCCGAAGGTCTCGCTTCGGTCAGCGACATGCAGGCCAGCGCCGAGGACGCGCCGGTCGTCAAGCTCGTCTACAGCGTCCTCGCCCAGGCGGTGGGGGAGGGTGCTTCCGACGTGCACCTCGAGCCGGCGGAGGGCGAGCTGCGCGTTCGCTTCCGCATCGACGGCGTGTTACGCGAGGCAGCCCACGTGCCGAAGCGGATGATCGGCGCCGTGATCTCGCGCTTGAAGATCATGAGTGAGCTCGACATCGCCGAGAAGCGCGTGCCTCAGGATGGCCGCGTGAGCGTCTCGGTCGATGAGCGCCGTATCGACCTGCGCGTGACCACGCTGCCGACCCAGCGCGGGGAGGGGGCGACGATTCGCATCCTCGACGAGAGCAATTCGCAGCGCTCGCTTGACGACCTCGGGATGGAGGGGTCGGCTCGGGACCGCTTCGAGAGCGCCTTCCGCCAGGCCTACGGCGCCGTCCTCGTCACCGGCCCCACCGGCTCCGGCAAGAGCACGACGCTCTATGCGGCGCTTGGCGCGTTGAACGACGTCGAGAAGAAGATCATCACGATCGAGGACCCGGTCGAGTATCGGATCGACGGCGTCAACCAGATCAACGTCAACCGCAAGGCGGGGCTCGACTTCGCCACCGGGCTGCGTTCGGTCCTGCGCGCCGACCCGGACATCGTGATGGTCGGCGAGATCCGCGACGCGGAGACCGCCCGGATCGCGATCGAGGCGGCGTTGACCGGCCACATGATGCTGACCACCTTGCACACCAATGACGCACCGGGGGCGATCGCTCGCCTGACCGAGATGGGGATCGAGACCTTCCTTACCGCCTCGGCGGTCGACTGCGTGGTCGCCCAGCGGCTGGCGCGGCGGCTCTGCCCGAGCTGCAAGCGCCGCACGGTGATCCCGAAAGCCGCCCTGGCCGAGGCCGGGGTGCCGGTCTTCGCTGACGTCGAGGCCTACGAGCCCGCCGGCTGCGGCCATTGCAACCAGGGTGGCTATCGCGGCCGTGTCGGCCTCTACTCGGTGATGGGTCTGACCCCGCGCCTGAAAGAGATGACGATCGCCCGCGCGGCCGAGCCCGAAATCGCCACCGTCGCCCGCGAGGAGGGGATGCTGACCCTGCGCGAGGACGGCGTCACCAAGGTCCGCAGCGGCCAGACCAGCCTCGAGGAGGTACTCCGTGTCACCGCCTGATTTCGACTTCTCCGAAGTGCTCCACCGGATGGTGGAGACCCGCGCTTCCGATGTCCACATCACGCCGGGCTTCCCGCCGGCGATGCGCGAGAAGGGGGCGATCCACCCAATCGAGGGTTTCCCGGTCCTCAACGGGCAGCAGACGCGCGAGATCGTCTACGGGATCCTCAACGACGACCAGCGCAAACGCTTCGAGAACAACAAACAACTCGACTTTGCCTATGCGATCCCCGGCGTCGCCCGCTTCCGCGTCAACTGCTTCTTCCAACGCGGCTCGGTCAGCGCCGCTTTCCGCCTGGTGCCGCAGGAGATCCCCAGCCTCGACACGCTCGGCGTGCCCAAGGTGCTGTGGGACCTGACCCGCAAACCGCGCGGTTTCGTGCTCGTCACCGGCCCGACCGGCTCAGGAAAGAGCACGACGCTGGCAGCGATGGTCGACGTCATCAACGGCGAACGCGAGGACCACATCCTCACGATCGAGGACCCGATCGAGTTCCTGCACCGGCACAAAAAGTCGATCGTCAACCAGCGCGAGGTCGGCTCCGACGCACCCGACTTCGCGCTCGGCCTGCGGGCCGCCCTGCGCCAGGACCCCGACGTGATCCTGGTCGGCGAGATGCGCGACCTGGAGACGATCTCCACCGCGCTGACCGCGTCCGAGACCGGCCACCTCGTGTTCGCGACCCTGCACACGCAGTCGACCGCGCAGACCGTCGACCGGATCATCGACGTCTTCCCTTCCGAGCAGCAGGGCCAGGTGCGGACCCAGCTCTCGATCGCGCTGCAGGGCATCGTCACCCAGCAACTGCTGCCGACGCTCGACGGCAAAGGGCGGGTCGTCGCCTGCGAGGTGCTGATCCCGACGCCGGCGATCCGCAACCTGATCCGCGAGGGGAAAACGCACCAGATCTACGGCGCGCTGCAGACCTCCGGCGGGGTCGGGATGCAGACGATGGACGCCGACCTGGCGCGCCTCGTGCGCACCGGCAAGATCAGCCGCACCCTCGCCGAACAGCGGGCCTCGGTGCCGGAGGAGCTCAACCGCCTGCTCGGCGGCCAAGCGGTCAGCGGCGCGAGCGCCGCGAGCGCGACCGATGGCGCTCCGCCGCCGGTCTACGCGCAGCCCGGAGGCGGCGCCTAGATGTCCGCGGCGACGACCTTCGAGTTCCGCGCGATGGATCTCGCCGGCAGCACCTCCAGCGGTGAGCTCGTGGCTGAATCGAAGGCCGCGGTGGGCGAGCAGCTGCGCCAGCGCGGCCTGATCGTGCTGGACGTCAGCGAGAAGTCGAGCCCGGTCAACATCGAGGACTTCTTCAAACGCTGGCAGGGCATCGACAAGCGCGAGCTGGCGGTGTTCTCGCGGCAGTTCGCGACCCTGGTCGCTTCGGGGATGCCGATGCTGCGGACGCTGCAGACGCTCGAAGACCAGACCCAGGACGAGCAGATCCGCGAAGCGATAGCCGGCGTCCGCTCCGACGTGGAGGCTGGCAGCTCCCTGGAGCAGGCGATGGAGCGCTATCCGAAGGTCTTCGACCGCCTCTTCCGGGCGATGGTCCGCTCCGGCGAGCAGTCGGGCCGGCTCGACGAGGTGCTCGACCGGATCGCCTTCCAGGTCGAGAAACAGGACGCCCTGCGCCGCCAGGTGAAATCGGCCCTGATGTACCCGGCTCTGGTCTTCGGTTTCGCGGTGATCGTCCTGGTCGCGATCGTCGCCTTCGTGATCCCGACCTTCGCCGGAATCTTCGAAGAACTCGGCGAAGACAACCCCGAGGAAGCGGTTGGCTTGCCGCTGCCGACTCAGATCTGCGTCGACGCTTCGGACCTCCTCACCGGCTACTGGTTCATCCTGATCCCGGGCATCGCCGCAATCGTCCTCGCGTTCCTGCAGTGGAAGCGAACCGAGCGCGGCCACGAACAATGGGACCGGGCCAAGCTTCACTTCCCCTTCAAAATCGGCGACGTCGTCCAGAAGGTCGCGCTGGCCCGCTGGTCGCGCACCTTCGCCGGCTCGGTCGAAGCCGGCGTTCCGATGCTGCAGGCGATCAAGCTGACTGGTGAAACGTCGGGCAACGTCGTCGTCGAGCAGGCGATGGAGGACGTCTACGCCTCGGTCAAGCGCGGCGGCACCCTCTCCGGGCCGATCGAGGCGAACGCCGTGTTCCCGCCGATGGTCGGGCACATGATGGCCGTCGGCGAGGAAACCGGCCAGCTGCATTCGATGATGTCGAAGGTCGCCGACTTCTACGAGACCGAGGTCGACGCCAAAGTGAAGGCCCTGACGGCGCTGATCGAGCCGATCATGATCGTTTTCGTCGGCGGCATGGTCGGGTTCATCGTGATCGCGATGTACCTGCCGATGTTCAGCATCTACGAACACATTCGCTGAGCAAATAGTCGCGTTTCGCCCTCTAGACGTTCGTACGGTTACCGGCGCCAGAATTGATTAGGCGTTGCCGTCGGGTCGGTACTTTTTCCGGACGAGCTACCTCACTTTTGCTGATTTCGGGCCGAATTTTCCTTCTTCGTGAATACGACCCTGCAGAAGCTAAAGGTCACGCCCCCGGAGCCGATGAGGACCGTGCAAACGCAATGCCAGTGCCTCGGAGCCGTAAGGCGATCACCCGGGCATCTGGCGCAAACGATAGGTCCACTAGGAGGTACCTATGTTGCTCCAGAACATCCGGGCGAAGATTGGAGCCCGGCTCAACGGCGACAAGGAGGCAGGGTTCACCCTGATCGAGCTCCTCGTCGTCATGCTCATCCTCGGCATCCTTGCCGCTATCGCTCTGCCCGCCTTCTTCAATCAGAAGGACAAGGCCGGCGACGCCAAGGCCAAGGAGTACGCGCACTCTGCTCAGGTCGCGATGGAGACGTTCTTCACCGACAACGGCACCTACGTCGGTGCGACCGACACGGCGCTCGAGACGATCGAGCCTTCACTGAAGAGCGTCCCCGGCACGATTGTCAGCGGCACGCCGGAAGCCACCAAATACAAAATCACCATTGATGGCGCCAGCGGCCAGACGTTCTCAATCTCTAATGACGCGGGGACCCTGAGCTTCACCTGCACCGTCAAAGGTAAGGGTGGCTGTCCGAACAAAGGCACCGGCACCGAAGGCGAATGGGGCGGTTGATCCGCTAGTCACGAGGACCTGAAATGACCAACTTGGTCAAGTCAGCAGACATCAAGGGGCGGGCCATCGCGGCCCGCCCCTTGATGGTTCTCTTAGCGGTAGGTGCCCTCTCCGGCTTCTGGTCCGCCAGCGCCGAGGGTGCGGTGCCGGCGCCGACCCTGACCGCGACCAACCCGCTCTCACCCGGGTCCTCGCTCACCCCAAAGGTGATCGGCAACGTCGAAGAAGCCGAGACCAAAGTGGTCACCTTCGGTGAATCGGACGGGTTGCGGCCGGTCACGTTGGCCGTCGATCTGAACGACGCGGTGCGTGTGTACACGACCGCCAACTGCGCTGGGTCGCCGGTGGGTGAAGGTCCGCTTGAAGACCTCCAAGGAGAAGGGATCGCCGTCGGCACGGTCGGCGTGGCCTCGGTGACCACCTTTTATGCGACCGTCACCGACGACACCGAAACTTCGCAGTGCTCGCCCGGGCTCAGCTACCGTCACATCTCGGGTGCGCCCGCGGCTCCGGTCTTCGCCGGGGCCAACCCGCCTTCGGGCACCAACGAGAACCTCCCCCGTCTGATCGGCAGCGCCGACCCGGAAGCGGTCGTCGCCATTTACGCCAGCCCCGACTGCAGCGGTGGCGTCGCCAACAGCGCCAGTGGGATGCAGTTCGGTTCGGTGGGGATACAGGTCCTCGTCGCCGACAACTCCGACAACACCTTCTCCGCGAAAGCGACCCTCGGCGGCTTCGTCTCCCTCTGCTCCTCCCCGCCGCTCGTCTACAAAGAGTCGACGCCTCCGCCTGAAACCAACCCTGGGACCGGTGAGCCCGGCGGCGGCGGGAGCGGAGGATTTACACCGGCCACGGTCGTTACGCCGCCGCCACCTCCGCGGCTGCGGATGATTCCCGGCACCGCTGCCAACAACAACACGCCACTGGTCGGCGGTACCGCCACGGGGGCGAGCGCGGTGCGGATCTACGCGGGCGGGAGCTGCGACGACAGCGCGATCGTCGCCCGCGGCTCGGTCGCCGAGCTGGCCGCCGGCATCCCGGTTCGCGTCGCCGACAACGTCAGCGCCACCTTCTCCGCCGTCGCCCTGGCCGGCGCGACCGCCTCGAAATGCTCGCACGCGGTTACCTACGTCGAGGACTCGCTGAGCCCGCACACGCGGATCACGATGGGCCCGGCCGCGAAGACCGCCAAGCGCAAGGCGGTGATCCGCTTCACGGACACCACCGGCGACGCGCCGGGCACCACTTACTTCTGCAAGGTCGACAGGGGGAAGTGGAGGGCCTGCAGCTCGCCGCTGCGGCTGAAGAAGCTGGAAGCGAGGCGCTACCTGGTCCGGGTCAAAGCGGTCGACCCGGCGGGGAACGCCGAGGCAAAGGGAGCCAAGCGCGGCTTCAAGGTGATCCGGCACCCCTGAGCAGGGGAGTCGGCGGGGCAGTAGAAACACCGGCGGGTGGCCGCAATCGTCGTGATCGCCTTCCTCGGGGGCCTCGTTGCCGGGAGCTTCGCGACCGCCGTCGCCCACCGCGTCCCGCGCGGCCTCTCGATCGCCGGCCCGCGCTCCGAGTGCACCGCTTGCGGCACCCAGATCGCCGCCTACGACAACGTCCCGGTCCTCTCCTGGCTCCTGCTGCGCGGCCGGGCGCGCTGCTGCGGAACCCCGATCTCACCCCGCTACCCGCTGACCGAGCTGGGGCTCGGCGTCCTCTTCGCCACCACCGTCCTCGTCTACTGGGACGAGCCGGCGGAAGCGGTGATCGGCCTCGTCTTCCTGACGATGCTGGCGGCGATCACACTGACCGATCTCGAGCGGCGGATCATCCCCAACAAGATCCTCATCGCCGGTGCGGTCCTTTGCCTGGCGATTGCCGTGCCGACCGATCCAGGTGGCCTGTCCGAGCGAGCGATCGCGGCCGTGGTCGCCGGCGGCCTCTTCTTCTGTGTCGCGCTCGCCTACCCGCGCGGCATGGGCCTCGGCGATGTCAAGCTGGCGGCGACGATGGGCCTCTTCCTTGGCCGGGCTGTCGCGCCGGCGATCCTCGCGGCGCTGCTGATCGGCTCGGCGGTCGGCCTCGCCCTGATCGCCCGTCACGGCTCCGCTGCCCGCAAGATGGCCATCCCCTTCGGCCCGTTCCTGGCCCTGGGTGGGGTCGTCGGCCTGCTCGCCGGCGACCAACTGCTCGATCTCTACTTGAGCTGAGCGGCCTCGGCCGCCAGCGTCTGTCGCTTTGACTTGCCTTGATCCTTCTTCTTCGGATCGCCGAGCGGCGCCCGGTTCAGCTCGTCCGATTCGACCAGGTGGATCTTGAGGATTTCGATCTTGTAGGTCTTTTCGTTGCCGCCGTAGACGAAGGTCTCGGGCAGACCCGGCTCCATCACCAGCAGCTGGCAGGTCTGGGAGCCGAGCACGCACTTGCCGTCGCCGAAGACCGCCTGCACGTCGGAGGAAACGGTCATCACCGCCTTCTTGCCGTCCTTGGTCGCGCCCATGTAGACGATCGCCGGCGTCTCGCGGCTCGGCAGCATCGTCAGCGTCGGCAGCCCGCGTCGCACGGTCGCCTTCCCGCCCTTGGCGCCTCCGGAGACGCGGACGTCGATCGCGTACGAGTAGTAGGTGAGCTCGCCGTCCGGGCCGCCCTCTTCGCCTGGTTCCGGCGGAGGGGCGTATGACGACCGCGATTCGGAGCTTTCGGTGCCGCCGGGCGACGGGGTGGAGGGGGAGCTTTCGGATCCCGCGCTCGAGCTCGATTCGCCTCCATCGGACCCGGGGGAGTCCGTGTATTGCTGCTTGAAGGGGTTCTTAGCTTGCAGGTGGTCGAGCCTGCGGTCGAACTCGCGCAGGCCGGGGGCGGACCTCGCTACCGCCAGGTTGGGGCCCTGGCTGGCACTGCTTATCGACGCCCCTGATTCCGCGCCCCCTTCGGAGCCACCTTCCCCGGAGGAGTCCGAGCCGCCGAGAGCCAAGGGAATGGCGACGATCGCGACCAGGAGGATCGCCGCCACCGGCAGCAGGTGGCGATCCTTGAGGTCGTAGTAGACGTCCTCGACGAAGCCGGGGACCTTGATCTCCGACAGTTTCAGCTCCGGCCCTTTCTTGAGGAAGTTCATCGTGCCGACACCGTTTCCGAGGCTGCGCCCGCTTCCCCGCCTTCCGGCGCCGCAACCGGTGCCGCCGACGGTTCGGCCGGCGTCGCGCCGGCGGTGGCGCCCTGTCCGGGCGGCGTCACGTAGGTGGTGACGACGAAGTTGGCATCGAGGCCGGCGCTGGCCCCGGTCTCTTCGTCTTTGGTCGAGGTGAGAGAGAAGCCGTCGATCGTGATCAGGCGGCCCTCGACGCCGACCTTCACTTCGGCCGGGTCGACCAGGGAGTCGATCTCGTGGATGAAGTCGGCGATCTGGAAGAAGTTGCCCTTGAGGGTGAGGCTGTAAGGCATCACCCCAAGCCCGGCCGGGCCGATCGTTGCCCCCAGCGGCAGCAACGAGGCTGCCGCCTCCGTGGGCGGCACGCTGGCCGCCGCCGGCACCGCTCCCGACGGCGAGGTTTCGGCTTCGACCGGAGCTTCGGCAGCCGGCACTTCCACCGCAGCCGCTTCACCACCGCTGCTGGTCAGCTGGATCACATCGAACTGCACCTTTGAGGCTTCGGCGATCCGATTTAGTTCGACCAGCAGCGAGGAGGTTTCGTCTCCCTCGGGGACGGCCGCTCCCAGCACCACCAGCTGGCGATAGTCGGCGGGGAAGGCGCGTCGCGCGGTTTCCGCTTCGATGACCGCGTTCTGGGACTGGGCGAGGGTGAGGTTGAGCGAGTCGAGTTCGCCGCTCAACTTGCTGGATTCCTCCCGCTTGGGCCCGAGCAGCAACATCCAGAAGCCGATCGCAACGGCCCCGACGGCGAGGATCGCCACGATCAGGCGGCCGGAGGAGTTCATTCCGTCACCGTCGCTTCCGCTTCCGGCGAGGATGCGGCGGGTGCCACTTCCGGCGTGGCGGCGGTCGCGGTGCTGGCCACCGGCGCGGCGTCGAAGGCGATGACCATCTGGAACGACGCGATGAAGTCCCGCGTCTGGCAGGTTGCGCTGCTGGCGGAGCCCGATTCCGCGGAAGATGCTCCGCCGACCGCCGAGCTCGGGACCGCGACCCGGGTGACCCCGTCGATGTCTCGCAGGGACTGTACGAACCCGGCGACGGCCTCCTGACCGGTCGCGCACCCGACCAGGGTCAAAGCCGGGCCCGGGAGCGAGCCGCGCAGGGCGATGCTGGCGCCGCCGCCGGGTGCGACCGCGGGGCTGGCCGAGGCGGTGAGGTCGGTGAGCCAGACGTCGCCAGGGAGGACCAGCGCCAGTTCGCGCATCACCCGCTCCCAGTCGAAGCGGCTGTCGGCGAGGCTGGTCACGGTTGCGACCCGCTGCTCGCGGACGCTGTGGAACTGGGTATATGCGGCCAGTTCGCTCACCGTCGCTTCGGTGCTGGCGATTTCGGCTTCGGTCTGGGCGATTTCGCCCTTGAGGCTGTCGACCTGGTTGTTGGCGACGACCAGGGCGGTGACGCCGAGCAGAGCGGCGACGAGGGCGCCGACGATGATGTAGGCGGTCGGCCCGCTGCGCATCGACTTCGGGGCGCCGAGCCGTTCCTCCTGCGGGATCAGGTTGACCGGACGCACGGCTCAGTTCTCCAGCGCGATGCCGTAGGGGAGGGTGAGGCGTGCAGCTGAGGCGGGGTCGAGGTCGACGAGAGCCTTGGGCCGACCAACCTCGATCGGCAGCCCCAACCCTGGCTCCATGCGCTCGGCCAGGCCGGCGATCGTGCTGCCGGGCCCGCACAGAACCACGCGCTCGAGCGGCACCGCCGCTTCCTGGTTGCCGTAGAAGTCAAGGGAGAGGCGGAGCTCGTCTAGCAGGCTGTCGGCGCCGCTTTCGAGGGCGGCGCGGGCGGCGGCGAGCGTTCCGGGATCCCCTTGCATCTGCTCGAGCGGCAGCGCCAGGCCAGTGTGCTCGAGCCACATCCGCGCGTGTTCGGGACTCAGACGCAGCTGGGAGCAGAGCGGCTCGGCCATCGTGTCGAGCCCTGCGGGGGAAACTCGGGTGAAGAGGCAGGAGCGGCCCTTGGCGACGGCGAGGTTGGTGACATCGGCGATGTTGCAGTAGAGGACCGCCGAGGACGCGGGGGCGCCGCTCGCTTCGGTGTTGTCCCCGGGTACGGCGGTGGCGCCGAGAGCGCGGATCATCCCGAAGGCGGAGAGGTCGACCCCGGCCGGTTCCAGGCCGGCGTCGCGCAGCGGTTTCAGCGAGGCGGCGATCATGTCGCGCCGCGCCGCCACGACCATCACGTCGATCTGCGGCGGTGCGCCCTCACTGGCCGGCACGCCTGCGACCACGCGGTGGTCGATCACCGCCTGCTCGAGCGGCATCGCGATCTGCTCCTGGGCGGAGAAGCGTACGGCCGAGTCGAGCTCGGCCGGGTCCTCGATCGCCGGCAGGCGCACGGTACGGACGACGACGCGCTGGTTGGCGATCCCGAGGCGCACCCGCCTGGAGAGCTTGTGTTCCTCGAACAGGGCGCGCAGGGCCGTGGTCACGGCCTCTGGGTCGACCACCTCTCCATCGTCGAAGGCGGTGGCCGCCAGCGGCTGCACCGCGACCGTGGCCAGACCACCGCCATCGCTGTCCACTTCGACCGCGCCGATGCTGCCGGCCTCGATCTCGAGGCCGACCACGGGGTCCTCCCGGTTGCGCTTCAGGTGTATCTCAGGGTTCTTGAGTTGGAATCTCATCTGGCTCCGGAGCTCGACTCGGCGGGCCCACTTTTCTCAATCGACAGATGGGCCCGAAAACTTTTGTCCTGAACCGGAAGTAACCGGCGGCTTTATTCGATCGTCTCGCGGCCGATCACCCAGTCCGATTCGGCCGGTTCGATGAAGCTCGGCGGCTGCAGGTAGCGGAGGCGGTCGTCGTAGGTGTAGTTCTTCACATAGCCGGAGTTGCCGGTGGTCCCGACCGGTCCGCGATAGCGCATCGCGATCGCGCCGTTCACGGTCAGCGTTCCGAGCGTTTTCCCACAGTCGTAGTGGTCGACGATGAAGGAGTGGTCGATTGCCAGGATCGCGGCGTCGATCTGCAGGTCGCTGACCGTGCCGCTGCCGTTGCTGCCGGAGTTGCAGTCGCCGCGTTCGGTCTGGGCGGCGAACGGGTGGTAGACGCGGACGAAGTTGTTGGCGACGAGCCCGAGCACGCCTTCGCCGGAGTGGATCAGGTTGCCGTCGACGATGATGTCGTTCTCGGTCGCCAGGGTCAGCTGGCCGGAGTAGTTGCCGTGGATGTAGGCGTTGCCGCAGCCTGAAGTGCTCGGGTAGGTGGCGTTGAACGGCGAGTAGACCGTCGTGCAGGAGATGCTTTCGACGTAGACGACGCCGTTGGAGGGGATCGGGCCCGAGTAGAGCGGCGATTCGGTGCAGGTTTTACCGCCGCTGACGGTGATGTTTTTGCCGTTGAGGCAGATCCGCACCTGGCCGGCGAACCTGAGCCCGGCGATGCCTTTCAGCGCGGCGTTGGACGGAGGCGGGGTGATCACCGGCGAGTTCGCCGTGTAGGTGCCTTTGACGTTGCTGTTGCCGCCGCTGCAGCTGGAGCTCTGGTTGGGGACATCTCGGGTCTGGAACCAGCCTTTGGGCGGGGCGCTGACCTCGATCGGGTCGGCGGGTCCGCGCCCGAGTGTCGGTTTGCCGCAGAACACGAAGGCGTCGTTGGTGTGCATCGGCCCGTTGATGCTGTCGTCTTCGACGAAGGAGATCACCACGCAGTAGCCGCCGGCGCTGGGGATCTGCGAAGACATGCGGCCTTCCTGGTAGGTCTTGCTGCACTGCGAGTTGATCCCGTTCAGTTGCGAGGACGGATTGGGGTACCCGTAGCTGACCGGGTCGAGCGTCTCGCGCTGGGTGAAGTAGACGTAGTCGAGGAAGGTCGCAGGCTTGAAGGTGGCGACGATCTTGACCTGGGATTTGCCGGCGAACCCGGTCGAGCGGATCCGGAAGGTGCCCTTGAGGTTGCCCGAGGGCTCGAGCATGCTCGAGCCCGGGTTTGCTTTGTCGCACTGTTTGTACGTGGCCTGGCCGGCCGCGGGCAGCAACTCGATCGCGTAGGAGCCGCCGGTGTTCCCCGGCACCGGCCGGCGCTTCAGGGTCGAGCCGATCTGATTGACAGCGTTGGTGGCCGGTTTTACGTCCGTGCACTTGGTCCAGTAGTCGCTTTCCTCGTGCAGGTGGAAGACGTAGTCGTTGATCCCCGCTTTGGCCGCCTCGTAGGCGCGCTTCTTGTCGAGGTCCGAGCGGTTCATGTGGAGGTCGCCGTTGACCGCGGCGACCGCGACCAGCGAGAGGGCGATGATCAGCGACATCCCGAGGACGACCGAGATCATCGTGAACCCGTCCTCACGACTTCGACGCAGATTCACTGGCATGGCAGGCTCGGAGCGGCAGGGTTGTAGGAGGAGGCGGTGAGCCGCAGCGTGGCGCTGCCCTGGATCCGGGCAGGTGCCGCTTCTTCGGTTTTCTTGCCGCGGCGCGGCGCCGTCATGAAGGCGGCGCTGACCTGGATCGCGCGGCTCGCGTCGAGTTCGCTGAGCGGGGTCACCAGTGGGGTGGCGGAGACCGCTCCGCTCGCATATCCGTAGTAGGAGAAGATCGGTTTGGTGCCGATCTGGCGGACGTTTTCAGCCATCCGAAAGGTCCGGCTCGGGGTCGTTTTGAAGATCCAGAAGGGTGCGGCCCCTTCTTTCCAGGCGTAGTCGGACTGGGTCAACGTTTGCGCGGCGGCGTTGAAGCTGATCACCGAGAGCGTCGGGGTCGGCACGACCGCGCCGCCGGTCGCGTGCACAAAGCGCAGTTCGGTGCCAGTGCTGGCGCTCCGGATCGGCGGCACTTTCGGCGCGATGCAGGCCGAGTGCAGCTGGTCGATCGTCCGGGTCATCGCGATCCGCGCCTGCTGGGTGGCATCGACCCGTGCACTCACCCTGGTGGTGGCGCTGAAGGTCACCATCACGATCGTCGTCAGCCCAAACATCACCGTCAGCCCTGCCCCCATGCCGACCAGGAGCTCGGCCATCGTCGTTCCGCGCTCATCGCGCCGCAGCTGTCGCAGTCGCTTCATGGACAGGCTCCGCTGGTGGTGCCGCTGCTGAGATCGATCGTCTGCACGTTGGCTGCGGTCAGGCTCTGGACCGTCGCCGTGGTGACTTTCTTGTACCTGGTCGAGCTGGAGATGGTCGCCGAGGCGCAGAGTTCGTAGACACCCCAGGGCAGAGCAGGTTCGGCGATCCCGGTCGAGCTGTTGCTCGGCTGGCCATCCTGGTTCGTCGTATAGGTGCGTTTGACGTAGTTGTTGCCCGCGTCTTTGCAGTTCTTGTCGATGATCGTGACTCGGGCGTCAGCCAGTTTCGAACTGCCGTTTTTCACGGTCAGTTCTAGCGCCGGCAGCTGCAGGACCGGCGCCGCCGCGGTGCCTCCGGCCGGCGCCAGGACGTTTGCCATCGCTGCTGCCCCGGCCGGGTTTTTCGCTTCCGGGTCAGGGTTGTTGGAGGCGCAGGAGCCGGCGTAGAGGAGGTAGGTGGAGGTGAACGGGAAGAGCGGGGTCGCGTTCACGGTCGCGCCGCGGGTGCCGCCGGCGGTACCGAAGATCCGCGCTGCGGCCAACCCCGGGTTGTAGGCGACGACGGAGTCACCGGTGGCCGGTTTGAATTCACCGCTGCTGCCGACGCGGTATTTGAAGTTGACCGGGATCGTGCCAGGTCGGTCGAATTCGAAGTTGACGGTTTTGGCGTCGCCACCGACCACCGAGACCGCTTCGCTCTGCGTGAAGCTGCCGTTCTTGTTGACCACGCCGGCGGCCGTGCCGGACACGGTCGCGGTGTAGTTGCCGGCCGGGAGGTCGGTGAACACGGCGCAGCCGGCGGCGTCGGTGTAGCCCGCGAAGGCGCCGCTGCCGCCGGAGACGTAGACGCCGGGGACGCCGACCTGGGGCGGGGTCTTCACCGAGAAGGCCAGGGTCCCGTTGTTGGGGTCGAGCGACCCGTTGGCGGGCGAGAGGATGCTGACGATCTTTGCCTTTTCGCCCGGGTCCATCCCCGGCCAGGTGACGATCGAGGTGATTTCGACGTAGTCGGCGGAGGAGGTGCCCTCGCCGCAGGACGGGGTCGAGGTGATGTCGTTGATGAAGACCCCGCGCGAGCGCACGCTGAAGTTGGTTTTGTTCAGGGCGACCGCGCGTGTCTGGTCGAGCCTGTTCAGGGTCGAGAGTCGCATCGAGGCGAGCCGGGCCTGGTCTTCCTGGGCCAGCGAGTAGGCCTCGGAGTTGTGGCGCTGCTCGGCCTGCGACTTGGTCGTCGTCTGCAGCAGCGTCACCACGCCCATCGAGGCGACGACGAGCACCACCGCGCTGACCAGGATCTCGATCAGCACGAACCCCTCTTCGCGAGCGTGTTTTGGAGCGGGGCAGAGCCTCACCGAAGTCCCATCGGATCGCCCGCCCGATGCCTTTAGCTCGCGAAGCCGCCAAATCGTGATGCGATCGGGAATTTCCCAATGCTTCAGATAGTGAAGCCATGTGGCTACACTTGTTGAAGCACGGTCTTCTCAGGCCCCGATTGCGATTCAACGATGAGCGCCGCCACCAACTCCACCTGCCCCGTCTGCCGCACCGCGGAGATCGTCTGCGGCAAGTGGACGTTGCTCTTGATCCGCGATCTTGCCGCCGGCAACAGCCGTTTTTGCGAGCTGGAGCGCTCTCTGGAGGGGATCAGCCCGCGCACGCTCTCGCTGCGCCTGCGGGCGCTGGAGGAGGAGGGCATCGTCGAGCGCCACACCTATCCCGAGGTCCCGCCTCGGGTCGAGTACGCCCTGACCGTGAAGGGCGAGGCGCTGGTGCCGCTGGTCGAAGACATGCGCCAGTACGGAACCCGCTGGCTTCTGGGCAGCGAGACGCCCGAGCCGTCCGCGGCCGCCGCCTAGTACAGACGTCCAAGTACCGGCGTTGCAAGCGTCCGTGCAGGCGCAGGAGCCCGGGGTGCGGGGCGGAAGCCTGAGCCGTGCGTGATTTCCTGCTCAACGAAGCCCTGAAACGCCTCGCCACCGAGGCTGCGACCCGATTCAGTTCGCTGGTCGCTGGTGGCGAGGAGATTCCGTTCGACGTCGGCGCCTCCGATGGGGAGGAGTCGGCCTTCTACAGCTACGTGCCGATGACCGGGCGCTACGTGGAGGAGCACGCCGATGAGCTCCGCTCGCTGCCGAGCTTCGCGCCGGCCCGCGAGGCCGCAGTCGAGGCCGCCGTCGCCGCTTCCTATCTCGAGGCCCGCGGCGAGCAGGTCGCCGCCGACCCCGGTGAGCGCGCCGAGCGCATGCTCACCGTCTTCTTCGTCGATCTCTGGGAGGGGTCGACGGGGTTTGCGCTGGACCGCCAGCGGCTCGAGGAGGCACTCGCCTCGCTCGACGCCGAGGCCCGTGAGGCCGACGACGCGGACGTGCTGATCGTCCCGATCGTCGGCCTGCGGATGTCGGTGGCCCGGCTGCAGCTACCCCACGGCGTGCGTGTCGTCCGCGCCGACTCGATCGACGCCCCCGTCGACGCGATGCGCAGCGAGGGCATGGGACGGGCGGCCTGGGAGCCGCAGTTCCTCGCCGTCGCCGAGCAGGATCCCGACGGCGGCACTGACGATGCCCTCAACCAGCTGCGTGAGCTGATCAGCGTGATGCGGATGTTCAAGGCCGGCGGCGTCGGCCTCGGTCCCTATGCCTTCGCTCCGACCGGTGCCGACAACTGGCGCCGGGTCGCCACCGGCGCCCCCGCGACCCGCCCCGGCGGCTACCGGCTCAGCGAGAGCGAGTCGGAGGAGCTCACAGAGTTTGCCCGCGCCCTGGAGGCGCGACCCGATCCCGACGGTGCCCTCACCTGGGCGGTCGGCCGCTTCGAGATGGGCTGCGAGCGCGAGAGCGCGCTCGAGGGGCTCAGCGACCACCTGCTGGCGCTGCGCGCCGTGCTCGAGGGTCACGGTCCGGTCGGCGCCTCGCTGCCGATGCGCGCCGCCGCCCTGATCGCCGATGAGTCGATGGACCGGATCGAGGCCCGCGAGAAGGTCGAGGAGGTGCTGCTCCTGGAGCGGGAGATGATGAACGGCCGGATGATGGTCGGCGCCTCCGAGATCGCCGGCTGGACCGAGGACAGCGCCCGCAGGTTGCTGCGCATGGCCGCCCTCGGCGCGCTCGGCAACGACCTGATCGGCACCGCCGACGAGAGCCTGATCGTCAGTGGCCTGGCGGAGGGCGACGCCGAGATCGCCGTTTCCGAGACCACCGACTTCCCCGACCCCGAGCCGATCGAGGTGCCCGAGCCCAAGGACGAGCAGCCCCGCATCTTCGTCCCCGGTCCGGCCGAGATCCAGATCGAACACACGCCGCCGGAGATCGACTCAACCGAGGAGGACGATATGCAGGAAACCCGCATCATGGAGCCGATTCCGGCCGAAGAAGAGATCCGGATCACGGCCACGCCGTGGTTTGACGAGGTCTCCGAAGGCCGCCCCGGCGACTCGCTCGAGTGGCCCGCTCCGCCGGCAGAAACGGACCGGGACCTCCAGCACCGCGAGAAGATCGACACCCCGCGCGTCCGTCATCTCTTCCCGGTCCCGGACGCCGACTGGGACCTGTCCCACCCCGAGTTCGAGTACTCGCGCCAGCGCTAGCCTTTCGGGTCGCCGCCCAGGACTTCGCCCAGATCCGCCACAACTTCGGCTGGGTGGTTGCGGATCTGGGCTCCGGTGAAGCGGCGGACGGTGTAGCCGCGACGCCGTAGGCCGAGCTCGCGTTGGTGGTCGTCCTCGAATGCGACCGAGCCTCGGTGGTAGCCGAAGAAACCGGTTTCGACCACTACTCGCCGCGACGGCCAGAGGAAGTCGACGGTCCAATTGCCAACTCTTGAATTCACCTCTGGAGCGGGGAGTCGATGGCGCCGGCAGAAGGAGAGAAAGTCGGTCTCCAAATCAGAGCGCGAGCGATCAGTGGGAAGGTCGAGCTCGTAGCCGAGGAACTCTGCCTGCCGCTTGGCGCGGCGCACGAGGTAGGGCTTGAGTGCCCGGTCCAGGTCTTCGATCGTCTTCCGTGGCGCGGTTACCGCGATCCCTTCTCGTCGGGTCACGTCGCCTTTCCTCCGCAGCGAAGGAGATCTGTGCAGCACGATCCCCGCCCGTGTGGCCTTCCCACTCGTGCTGGGCGAGGTCACGTGAACGGGTCCCCCTTCGGGCTTCAGGAACCTCCACAGATACGCGGCGCTCTGGTGACTCAGCGCCGCTCCCTCCCCGCAGGCGAGTACCGCAGCCATGAACTGCTGGTTTTCGCTTGCCGCCCTGTGACCCACCGCGTAGACGCCCCGGTGGAGGCGATGCAGGCGACCACGACGCGTCCATCCCGCGATGGTCGCGCGGGAAACCCCGAGCCCCACCAGCTGCGTAGCGCTCGCGACCCCGTGCTGACCCTGCGCCAAGCTCGCGAGTTCCAGGGTCGCCCTGTCGAGTTTGTTCGACACGTCTGAACAAAGTCGACAGGCCCCGGCTCTCTCCCCCCCGCGCGGAGTGGTGGGACCCGCTACGCCAGCCCCGCCGCCATTGCCACCCGCTCCTCGCCGGTGGCAAACAGGTAGCGGTTGATCTCCGCCAGGCCGGCGAGGTCGTGTACGTCCTCGTCGAGGTAGGGAACGCGGATCACGCCTTTGGTCCGCAGCTCGCTTGCCAGGTGCTCGATGTTGCGAGCGTCGCGCTCAGCAAGCGCCTGGTAGTCGGAGAAGTTGGCGGCGACGCGGCGGGCCAGGTCCTCGTCGCCGAGCTTCTCGGCCAGGGTTGCGGGCAGCTCCGCGACCTCGCCGCGCAGCTGGTCTGCCGGATAGTGGACCTTGTTGACGATGACGCCGCCGAAGGGCAGCTTCGCCTCGACCAGTTTGCGGTGGAAGTAGACGGCCTCGTCGATCGGCTCCCCCTGGGGGCCGCAGACGACGAGGAAGCAGGTGCTGGGGTCGGCGAGCAGCTTGTTGACGCGCTTGGCCCGCGCCTGGAAGCCGTCGACCATGCCGCTGAAGGCGTTGAAGAACTCGGCCAGGTCGGCGAGGAGGTCGAAGCCGACGATCCGCTTGAGGACCCCGAGCACGACCGAGGTGCCGCGGCCGGCGACCTTCGCCGCCAGACCGGTCGGCTTCATGAACATCCGCAGCGATTTGCCTTCGATGAACTGGGTCAGCCGTTTCGGCGCGTCGAGGAAGTCGAGCGCATTGCGGGTCGGCGGCGTGTCGAGCACGAGCAGGTCGAAGTCGCCTTCGGTGTGCAGCTCGAACAACTTCTCCATCGCCATGTACTCCTGCGAGCCGGCCAGGGCGCTGGAGATCTGCTGGTAGATCCGGTTTTCGAGGACGCGGTCGCGCGACTCCTCGTCGGGCGCCTGGCGCGCGATCAGCTCGTCGAAGGTCTGCTTCGGGTCGAGCATCATCGCCCACAGCTCGCCCTCCATCTCGACCCCCTGCTTCTCGAACAGCGCCGGGTCGACCTTGCGCGCCGTGTTGCCGAGCTCCTTCAGGCCCAGCGAGTCGGCCAGGCGCTTCGCCGGGTCGATCGTCAGCACGCAGACCTTCAGTCCCTGCGCCGCCATCCCGGTCGCGATCGCGGCCGAGGTGGTGGTCTTGCCGACGCCGCCCGAGCCGGCGCAGATGCAGACCCCCTTGCCGTCGAGGACTTCACCCAGAGTTGGCATCAGCCGAGCCTCTTCGAGAGCCGCCGCGCCGCCTCGACCCCGAGATCGGGCTCGAACAGGAAGGGGAGCGTTTTCACCGGCGCCTCGACCCGGCGCCGCAGACGCGAGAGCTGGGCCCGCTGCGAACGGGCGCGGCCGTGCTCGGAGAGCGCCGCCCGGGCGGCGGCGCGGCTGGCGCCGTTCTCCCCTTCGGCCAACGCTGTCAGCTTCTCGGCCTCGGCTTTGGAGAAGCGCTCCGGGTAGAGCCCGTTGAGATAGACGCGGTCGACCGCGACCCCGACCTCGTCGCGCAGATCCTTCTCCAGCGCCGCCGACTCGTTTACCGGCATCTCCTCCGGCAGGGCGACGATCGCGGTGCCGGTGTGCTCGTGGTCGGTGATGAAGCGGTCGAGGGTCTGCGCCTGCGAGTGGATCGGGCCGACGCGGGCGATCGAGGCGAACGTGCGCGGCGTCTGCAGGAAGCCGACCCCGTGGCCGGTGGCGGGGGCATCGACGATCACCAGGTCGTATTTGCGTCCCTTCTTGACCTTGCGGTCGAGCTGCGCCAGCTCCCAGATTTTGCCGATCGTGACCAGCTCCTTGAGGCCGGGCGTGGCGGCGGCGAGGTAGTTGAAGAGGCGACTGCGGAAGAGCATGTCCCGCATCGCCCGCACCTTCAGCTGCAGCAGCACGTACTCGCGCATCGACTCGTCGGGGTCGATCGAGATCGACCAGAGGTTCTCCTCCATCTCGACCTCGTGGAAGCCGACGGCGGTGTGGTCGAACATGCGCGAGGTGTTCTCCTGTGAGGAGACCTCGCAAACGATCGTCCGCTTTCCTTCCGCGGCGGCCCGCAGGCCGAGCGCCACGGCGACCGTCGTCTTGCCGACGCCACCCTTGCCGGTGACGATTACCAATCGCTTGTCTAGAAGTTCGGGTATCGGGCAATTCCTAGCAATTTCGCGGACCGGCAGGAAAAGCCGATCCCCATACGAATATCCGCGCAATGGGATTTCTAAGCCGCAAGTCCAAGCGTCAGTCCGTCACCGTCGAGGAGCCGCACCCGATCGTCGAGGAGCTCCAGCGTATGGAGGAAGCCGTACCGGAGCGTCCCTCAGCGGAGGATTTCGCGCCGGAGTACTCCGACTCATACGAGGAGGAGGCCTACGCGGATGACTTCGAGGAGTCTGAGGAGTACGCCGAGGCGGACCCTGCGCCGGTACCCGAGCCGGTCGCCGAGGCCGAGGCGGAGCCCGTTCCCGAGCCCGAGGCCGCGGCTGTGGCAGCGGCCGCACCCGCGCCGGTCCCTGAGCCCGAGGCCGTGATCGAGGTCGCCGAGGCCGAGGAGGACGACGACGCCAGGATCAAGGCCGTCGACCTGATCGCCCCGACCAGGCTCGACTTCATCGCCGAGCAGCGCCAGGAGGCCGAAGCGCCCGTCAAGACCGCCGAGGTCTTTGTCTTCGCCAATCAGAAGGGCGGCGTCGCCAAGACGACGACCACGCTCAACCTCGCCGTCGCCTTCGCCGAGTCCGGCTACCGCGTCCTCTGCGTCGATCTCGACCCGCAGGGCAACCTGACGATGAGCCAGGGGATCGACCCCGACAAGGTCGAGAAGAGCCTCTACGACGTGCTCGTCAACGACATGCCGATCTCCGAGATCATCGTCAAGCGCGAGATCGACATCGCCGTCGCCTCGATCGACCTGGCCGGCGCCGAGATCGCGATGAGCACCAAGATCGGCCGCGAGCGCTCGCTGGAGAAGGCGCTGAAAGAGGTCGAGGGCGACTACGACTTCGTTTGCATCGACACGCCGCCGAGCTTAGGCTTGCTGACGATCAACGCGTTGACGGCTGCCGACAAGGTGATCGTCCCCGTCCAGTGCGAGTATCTGTCGATGCGGGGCTTGGTCCAGCTGCAGAACACGCTGAAGATGATTCAGGAGAATCTCAACCCGGACGTTCGCATCGAGGGCATCCTGCCGACGATGCTGGACTCGCGGACCGTCCACGCCAAGGAGGCGGTGGAGATTCTCGAGGAGAACTTCGGAGACCTCGTTTTCCGCTCCCGCATCAAAAAGGCGATCAAATTTGCCGAGGCGCCCGTCAAAGGCGCGAGCGTCCTCAAATACGATTCGGGCAGCAGCGCCGCGAGCTACTACCGGGATCTGGCGAAGGAGGTCCTGGCGAATGGCTCGGCGTAACAAACGGGCGAGCATGCGCGAGGGTCCCCTCGCCGATCTCTTCCGCTCCACTTCCGAGGACGCGCCCCGCTACGGGCGCGAGGACCCCGCTGAGGCCCGCAAGGCCGAAGAGGAGGCCCCCCCGGCCGAGTCGCCGGCCGCCGAGCAGCCGGTAGCCGAGGAGGCGCCGCCGGCGCCCGCCCCTGAGCCCGAGCCTCAGACCGAGCTGGTTGCCGAGGCCCCGTTCTTCGACCAGGACTCCGAGCCCGAGCCCGAGCCTGACCCGGTCAACGAGAGCTCCGCCGAGTCCGCGCCGGAAAGGCTGAAGCGCGTCTTCTCCGAGGAGCCAATGCGGCGCGAGGACTTCTCCACCGCAAACCCGCGCTACGGGCGCGAGGAGCCGGCCTACGAGCCGCCTGGAAGCGGCGAGCCCCATCAGCCGGTGATCAAGGTCGTCGGCGTCGGCGGCGCCGGCGTCAACGCGGTCAACCGCATGGTCGACGCCAGCATCCCCGGGGTCGAGTTCATGGCGGTCAACACTGATCTGCAGTCGCTGCAGCTCTGCGTCGCCGACGTCACCGTCCACATCGGCGAGGAGCAGACGCGCGGCCTCGGCGCCGGCGCCGATCCCGCCGTCGGCCACCGCTCGGCCTTCGAGGAGCAGGACAAGATCAAGCGCCTGCTGAAGGGCTCGGACATGGTCTTCGTCGCTGCCGGCGCCGGTGGTGGCACCGGCTCGGGCGCGGCCCCGGTCGTCGCCCGCCTCGCCCGCGAGGTCGGCGCCCTCACCGTCGGCATCGTCACCAAGCCGTTCAGCTTCGAGGGCAGCCGCCGTGGCATCCAGGCCGACAAGGGCATCGAAGAGCTGGCGGCCGAGGTCGACACCCTGATCGTCGTCCCCAACGACCGCTTGCTGCAGGTGCTCGACCAGCAGACCTCGATGGTCGAGGCCTTCCAGGTCGCCGACGACGTCCTGCGCCAGGGCGTCCAGGGGATCTCCGACCTCGTCACCCTGCCGGCCGTGATCAACCTCGACTTCGCCGACGTGCGGACGATCATGTCCGACGCCGGCCGGGCGCTGCTCGGGATCGGCATGGCCTACGGCGACGACCGCGCCGTGCTGGCCGCCGAAAAAGCGATCTCCTCGCCGCTGCTGGAGACTTCGATGGAGGGCGCCCGCTCGATCCTGCTGTCGATCACGGGTGGCTCCGACCTCTCGCTGGTCGAGGTCTCCGAGGCCGCCAAGGTGGTCGGCGAGGCGGCCCACCCCGACGCCAACATCATCTTCGGCGCCAACGTCGATGACGAGCTCACCGACCAGATCTGGGTCACCGTCGTCGCCACCCGCTTCGACGGGCGCCCGGCTCCGCAGCGGCGCGCCGCCGAGCCGACGATCCGCCGCACCAACGACGCCCCCGGCGAGCGTCGCCCCGGTCGCTCCGAGCGCGGCGGCGACCTCGGCATCGACGTCCCAGAGTTCCTTCCGGGCTAGCGAGCCTCAGCCCATGAAGGGCGTCGTCGCAGCCGGCCATCCGCTCAGCGCCGAGGCCGGTGCCCAGGTGCTGCGCGAGGGCGGCAACGCCGTCGACGCCGCGATCGCGGCCGTGCTGGCGTCGTTCGCGGTCGAGAGCCCGCTGACCGGGTTCGGCGCCGGCGGCTACATGCTCGTGTCTCAAAGCGGGCGCCCCGGCTCCAGTCGCAGAGAATCAGATGGCGATGCTTCCTCCGCCGCGGCGCCCGAACTCACCTTGATCGATTTCTTCGTCGCCGCCCCCGGCCTCGACGGGATCGAGCGCCGGGCCGAGCTGGTGCCGGTTCCGGTCCACTTCGATGCCGAGACCTCGCAGACGTTCTACGTCGGGCCGGCCTCCTGCGGTGTCCCCGGCGCCGCCGCCGGGCTGGTGCAGGCGCTGGAGCGGTTCGGGACGATGCCGCTCCCCGCCCTGGCCGAGCCGGCGATCGCGCTCGCCCGCGAGGGGGCGCCGGTCAACGCCCAGCAGGCCTATCTGCTGGAGATCCTGGCGCCGATCCACGAGCGCCTGACCGGTACCCGCGAGCTCTACGCGCCCGCCGGCGAGCGGTTGCGCGAGGGCGACGTCTTTCGCTTCGCCGACCTGGCCGAGGCCTTGGAACGCTTTGCGGCCGAAGGTGCGGAGCCCTTCTACGGTGGCGCGATCGCCGCTGCCATCGCCGAGTTCGTCGCCGCCAACGGCGGCACGCTCGGGCCCGCCGACCTCGCTTCATACACGGCGATCGAGCGGCGTCCGATCGGCACCGAGTTCCGCGGCACCGAGGTCTTCACCAACCCGCCGCCGTCCTCGGGTGGGATCCTGCTGGCCTTCAGCCTCGGGCTGCTGGAGCGGCTGGGGCCGCGCAGCGGACCGGAGCAGCTGGCCGCCGCCCTCGCCGCCGCCAACGACCGCCGCAGTCTCGAGTTCGCCGAGGCCCTGCACGAGGAGGGGATGGAGGCCGACTTCCTCGACCCCGCCGGCCTCGACCTCGCCGCCGCCGACCTGCTCGGCTCGACCACCCACGTCTCCGTGCTCGACGCGGGAGGAACCTGCGCCAGCGTCACCTGTTCCAACGGCTCTGGCTCCGGGGTGCTGGTGCCGGGGACGGGGGTGATCCTCAACAACATGCTCGGCGAGGAGGATCTCAATCCCCACGGCTTCCACCAGATCGAGCCGGGCCGCCGGGTCTCCTCGATGATGGCGCCGACGATCGTGCTCCGCGACGGTGAGATCGTGCTGGGGGTCGGCAGCGCCGGCTCCAACCGGATCCGCTCGGCGATCCTGCAGACCGTGGTCCGGGTGGTCGAGCAGGGGATGGCGGTCGACGCCGCGGTGCGGGCGCCGCGACTGCACTTCGAGCAGGGCATCGTCCAGGCGGAGCCGGGTCTCGACGGGGCCGCGCTCGGTCGGCTCGAGGCGGCCGGCACGCCGGTCGCCCGCTGGCCGGCGATCAACCTATTCTTCGGCGGAGTGCAGGCGGTGGCGCGGGATCCGGACAGCGGTGTACTCAGCGGCGGGGGCGACCCTCGACGCGGCGGCGCCGTGGCCAGCGCGTGATCGATTTCGCGGCCGAGGGGCTGCTCGACGGGGTGGAGGGGGAGGCCCGTGAGGCCCGCCTGGGGCTGCTTGCCCACCTCGCAGCCGACGGGGTGCCGCTGGACGAGCTGCGCGAAGCGGTCCAGGCAGGCCGGCTTGCGCTGCTGCCGGTCGAGCGGGCGCTGGCCGGCCCCGGCCGCCGCTACACGGCGCGCGAAGTCGCCGAGATCTCCGAAATCGACCTCGAACTCCTACGCCGCTTCAGCGCCGCCCTCGGCGTCCCCTACACCGATCCCGACGAGCCCCGCGCTACCGAGGCCGACATCGAGGCGGCGCGGCGGATCAAGGCGTTTCGCGATGCCGGCCTGCCCGAGGACGGGATGCTGCAGGTGGCGCGCACGATCGGGATGGGGACGGCGCGGATCGCCGAGGCCAACCGCGAGCTGGTGATCCGTACCCTGGCCCAGCCGGGCGACAGCGAGCGCGACCTGGCGATGCGCTTCGTCAACGCCGCCGAGTTCATGCTGCCGCTGGTCGGCCCGACCCTCGTCCACGCCCTCCAAGCCAACATGTTGGAGCAGGTCCGTCGCGACGTGATCGCCACCTCGGACCTGGCGACAGGCGAGCTCGGCGGCGCCGTCGAGCTGACTGTCTGCTTCGCCGACCTGGTCGAGTTCACCCGCCTCGGCGAGGAGGTCCCGGCCGAGGAGTTGGGCCTGGTCGCCGGCCGCCTCGAAGAGATGGCGACCGCTGTCGCCGAGCCGCCGGTGCGGCTGGTGAAGACGATCGGCGATGCGGCGATGTTCGTCTGCTCGGAAGCAAAGGCGCTGCTGCGGGCGAGCCTGACCCTGATTGCCGCCGCCGAAGCCGAAGGCGACGAGTTCCCGCTCCTGCGCGCCGGCCTCGCCACCGGCACGACCCTGCCGCAGTCCGGCGACTACTACGGCCGCCCCGTCAACCTCGCCAGCCGGGTCACCGGCGTCGCCCGCCCCGGCAGCGTCGTCGTCGACCAGGTGACTAGGGACGCCGCCGGCGAGGGCTTCGCCTACACCTACATCGGCGAGCGGCGGCTGAAGGGGATTGATGCGCGGACGAAGTTGTTTCGGGCACGGCTTGGCGGCTGACGGATTTCGTTCGGGGGGGTTTGGCGAGAGGGGTTGGGGGTCTCTCGTGCTCGCTGGATTTTTCGCCCGGACTCTCGGATAGCTCTCAAGTACGGACAAGCGAAAAATTAACGCCGCTGTGCGCGAGAGACCCCCAACCCCTCCCCTCAGACCCCCCGAAAAGATCCGCTAGCTCCCAGGGTTCGATCGTCTCTGTGAAAGCGCGAGTCTGCAGTTAGCCCCGTATAGCGGGGTCAACTGCAGACTCGTGAGATGAGATGCGTCCCTCGGGACCTTTTGCAAGAGATTCCGGGCCCTGGTCGTTCGTCAGCTTCGAGATGGTCCCGGTTCGCGAGGGACGGTGGGGGTGTCCTCCGTACGAGCGGCGTTAATTTTTCGCTTGTCCGTTCTCGAGAGCTTCTTGTTGTTCGGGGCGAAAAAATCCAGCGAGGGAGGAGGACACCCCCACCGTCCCTCCCGGCCCGAGGGCCGGGAGGAGCGCAGCGGCCCGACGTTGGGGGAATGCGGCGGCCTGAGGTCCGGAGCTAAGCCGGCTTGCGGCCGGACACGAGCAGGTTGTAGAAGAGCTCGGCCGGGAGGTAGGGCTCGAGCACGCGGGTGTCGACCTTCTGCAGAGCGATGTAGCTACGGAAGGCGAAGCGGCGCCAGCGGAAGGGGACCGACTCTGGCTCGGCGCTGGACTCGACCGTGCGCAGGCCCCACCCCCAGGCGTTGGAGAGCAGCTCCTCGCCGCCGACCCGGCGTGCCTCGAAGCCGCTGTCGCGCAGTAGTCGCCGCAGGTCGGCGGGGGCGAAGGCGTGGACATCCACCTCGCTCTCCAGCGAGTGGCCGTCGGACTGGTCGGTCTCGGCGACGGTGCGGCGCGCGGCACCGGTCAGCCGCCGCCAGGCGGGGGCGACAAGCATGCCGGTCCGCTTGGGCAGAGCGGCCAGGCGATCGCCATAGCGCGAGGGCTCGCCGGCGAAGGCGATCATGCCGCCGGGCCGGAGCACACGGCGGAACTCGGCGAAGGCCTTGTCGAGGTCGGGGATGTGATGGAGCACCGCGTGGCCGAAGACGAGGTCGAAGCTCTCGTCCTCGAACGGCAGCTCCTCGGCCTCGGTGGCGACGGTACTCACGCCCTTCAGATCGAGGGCCTGCGCCGTAGCGGCCAGCCGATTCAACATTCCCGGCGAGATGTCGGTAGCGGTCAGCCGCTCGATCACGCCTAGTTGGACCAGGTTGAGTGAGAAGTAGCCGGTGCCGGAGCCGATCTCCAGGGCGTCGCCGAAGGCGCGGCCGTCGAGCCCGCCCAGCGCCTTGACCAGCTTCAGCCGCACCTGGCGCTGGCCGATGTCGCCGAAGTCGATGCCCCACTTGGCGTCGTACTCCTCCGCCGCGGCGTCGTGGTAGCGGGTATTCGCGTCCTTGATGTGCTCCGGGGTGGCGGAGGGAGAGGCCGGCATGCGGCCCGCACTCTAATCACCTTGCGCGTAGTACGGTCTTTGATGTGCCCGTCCGTGCAGGCAGAAAGATCGTCCTGGTTTCGGTCCTCTGCGTGCTCACGTTCGCTCTCGTGGCGGCCTCGGCGCTCGGCGCCGACAGGATCTACTGGACCAGCTACAACGACGGCAAGGTCCACTGGTCGAACCTCGACGGCAGCGGCGGCGTTCAGGAGCTGAACTCCACCGGGGCGGTGATCTCGCCGATGGGATACGGGATGGGTGGCGCGATCGATCCGGTTCAGGGGCGCTACTACTGGACGAATCAGACCGACGGGGTGATCAACTGGGCCGCCCTCGACGGCAGTGGCGGCGGCGTCCTGCCGACCGGCGCGGGGACCGTGAGCGGGCCGATCGGCGTCTCCGTCGATCCGGTCGGGCGCCGCGCCTACTGGGCGAACGAAAACGGCTCCATCGCCTACGCGAACCTCGACGGCAGTGGCGGCCAGAAACTCGCCACCCCCGGCGCCTCGGTGTCCTCGCCGACGGGGACCACCGTGTTCCCGGCCTCGGGACGCGTCTACTGGGCCAACTGGGGTTTCATCGGCGGCGACTCGATCGCCTACGCGAACCTCGACGGCAGCGGCGGGCAGACGCTGAGCATCACTGGCGCCACCATGGATACGCCCTTCGGTATCGCAATCGACGCCGCGAAGCAGCGCCTCTACTGGGCGAACGACAACCCCGGCATCGTCTCAGTCGCCGACCTCGACGGCAGCAACGCCTCCGACATCGACCGGCGCGGCCTGGAATTGAAAGGTCCCTATGGGCTCGCCCTCGACCCTGAAGCCGGGGTCGCCTACACGGCCAACTTCGCCGGCAACGATCTGACCGGCCTGCGCGTGGACGGCAGCGGCGGGGCGACGGTGCCGATCGTCCTGCCGAAAGAAAGCGGCCCCGACTTTCCGGTGATTTACAAGGACCCGCGATCGGTGGCCCCACCGACGATCGTCTCGTGGCCGCGGCTGGTCCCGAAGCCGAAGGGCAAGGCGAAAGGCAAGCCGCCGTCGCTGCCGAAGCTGCTCGGAACGGGGTTGACCTGCGAGGGCGGTGCCTGGCAGCCGGACCTGGTCGAGGCGCGCCTGTACAGGGCCCCGACCTCGGTCGCCTTCGCCTGGACCAAGGACGGCGCAACGATCGGCTCGGTCGCCGGCGACCTTCGCGCCGGCCAGGTCGGCAACTACCGCTGTCGCGCGACCGGTTCCAACGTGGCGGGCTCGACCTCTTCGACCAGTGGCGCCGTCGCGATCTTCGCCACCGGCAAGGCGAAACCGAATCTGCGGAAAGGCATCGTCCTCCTCACCGTCCTGCTCCCGGTCGAGCCCGGCCGGCTGACCTTGGGCGGCAAAGGCTTCAAGGCCGTTTCCAAGCAGGCAGCGGGCAAAGTAATGGTCTTGGTCAAGCCGAAGGGCGCGAAGAAGGCGAAGCTGGCGGAGCAGGGCACGCTGAAAGCGATCGTCAAGCTCACCTACACCCCGTCCGACGGCCCCGCTGCGACGCTGCGCAAGCGTCTGACGCTGAAGCAGGACTAGCGTCGCCTCAAATACGGTGCCGGTGTGAGCAAAGCCGAGTACCTGCAGGAAAACCAGCCGCCGGGGGTGCCGCCGTTGCCCCTGACCGGCGAGCGGACCCTCCCGGACGTGCCGGAGGAGAACTACTGGTACCGGCGCCATCTGGTCGTCTACGAGTGGATTGGCGAGCGGGTTGGGGGCAAGCGCGTGGTCGACATGGCCTGCGGCGAGGGCTACGGCTCCGAGGTGCTGGCGCGCAGCGCCGCCAAGGTCGTCGGAGTCGACGCAAACCCCGAGGCGCACGAGCACGCACGCCTGCGCTACACCCGCCCCAACCTGCGCTTCGAGCGTGACCTGGTCGAGGGCTTCTCCGAGCCCAGCGATGCCGTCGTCTTCCTGCAGACGATCGAGCACGTCCAGGACGCCGGCGCGATCCTCGAGCACTTCAAGTCGATGCTCGATCCCGGCGGCGTCGCCTATGTCTCGACCCCGAACCTGCTGACCCTGGCGCCGCCGGGAGCCGAGAAGTCCGACAACCCCTGGCACGTGCACGAGTACCGCGCCGAGGAGTTCCGGGCGCTCTGCGAGGCCCACTTCCCCGCGGTCGACCTCTACGGCCTCTTCCACGCCCGCAAGCTGCGCGCCCACGAGCTCGCGATCAAGCTCGGCTGGGACGGCGTCCACAAACGCCTCGGCCTGACCAAGCGCTTCTACGATCGCTTCACCCCGGCGATCGCCGCCTCCGACTTCAGCCTGCGCCAGGGCGATCTCGACGGGGCACTCGACTTCCTCGCGGTCTGTCGTCTGCCCGTATGAGGTCGAAGCCAGCATGAGCCGGCGCCAGAGCGCCGGCGATCTGGCGTTGGTACTTCACTCCCACATGCCCTACGTCGAGGGCTTCGGGACCTATCCGTTCGGCGAGGAGTGGCTGTTCGACGCGGTGATCCGCTCCTACCTGCCGGTGCTGGAGGTGGCGCGCAACCTGACCATGACCGTGACCCCGGTCCTCGCCGACCAGCTCGAGGACGCCGGCGCCAGCCAGCGGCTGCGCGACTTCCTGGTCGAGTTTCGGATCGGCGCCGCCGAAGCGGACCTGGCCGAGGTGCCGGCCGAGTGTCGCCCCGCCTGCGAAGGAGAGCTGGCGCGCTACCGGCGTGCGCTGGAGCTGCTCGACGCCGACGGCGGCGACCTTCTGCGCCCGTTCCAGCGCGCCCGCGAGCAGGGGCGGGTGGCGCTGGCCACCTCGGCGGCGACCCACGCGGTGCTGCCGCTGCTGGCGACGCGAGCGGGGATGGCACTGCAGCTCGATGCCGGCATCCGCTCGCACCGGCGCCGCTTCGGCTGGGACGGCGGTGCTTGGCTGCCGGAGTGCGCCTACGCGCCCGGCCTGGAGTGGCGGCTGGCCGAACACGGCATCGACTGGTTCTGCACCGACCAGAGCGCCCACGAGCAGCCCCTCCAGGCGCTCGCGCCGGTGCGGACGGCGGCTGGCCCCGTTGCCCTGCCGATCGACTGGGAGGCGATCGGCTGGCTGTGGTCGCTCGACGGCTACCCCTCTGACCCCGCCCATGCCGAGTTCGAGGGCAAATCTCTGCGCGGGATCCGCATCTGGAAGATCGGCGGCGGCGCTTACGACCCCGCCGCCGCCGAGGCAGCGGCGCGCCGCCAGGCCGGCGAGTTCCTCGAAGCGACCGCGGCTCGCCTGCGCGAGTACGAGATCGCCCACGGCCGCCGCGGCCTGCTCGTCTTCGCGATCGACACCGAGCTGCTCGGGCACTGGTGGTCGGAGGGGCCGATCTGGCTGCGCGCGGTACTGGAAGGTGCCGAGGAGGCCGGCGTGCGCCTGCTCGACGTCCCGCGGGCGCTGGCCGAGCACGAGCCGGTCGAGCGGCCGCTGCACGCGTCGAGCTGGGGCGAGGGCAAGGACCTGCGCACCTGGGACTCGCCGCCGGTCGCCGACCTCGCCTGGGGGGCGCGGCGGCTGGAGCTGCGGTTGCTGCGGGCGCTCGGGAGCGGGCTGCGCGACGCCGCCGCCCTGCGTGCCACCCGCGAGCTGCTGGCGGCCCAGTCCAGCGACTGGGCTTTTCTCGACCAGCGCGGGCAGGCCGGCGACTACGCTTACCAGCGCGCTACCGATCACGCCCGGGCGATGCTGGAGGCCATAGACTGCCCTTGCGACACCGATTCGCGCATGCGTTCCCTCGCTCCTGACTTGAGTCTCGCGCCACTCCTGGAGCCCTGACTCACACGAATGACCCGAATCCTGATCCTCTCCTGGGAGTACCCGCCGCTGATCGAGGGCGGTCTCGCGCGCCACGTGCGCAAGCTCTCGGAGGCGCTGGTCGAGCTCGGCGTCGAGGTCCACGTGCTGACCCGCGGCGGTGAGGAGTCGCCGGCCGAGCAGCGCTCGGGCGGCGTCGTCATCCATCGCATCCGCGAGCCCAAGCGACCGACCGATCTCGGTGAGTTCGTCGCCTGGGTCGAGCGCATGAACTCCGACATGCTCGCCGCCGGCGTCGAGCTCGGCGACCGCTACAGCTTCGACGTCGTCCACGGCCACGACTGGCTGGTCGCCAACGCCTGCGACCACCTCGCCAGGCGCTTCGACGCGCCGTTGGTGACGACGATCCACGCCACCGAGTACGGCCGCCACCAGGGCTGGGTCGACAAGCACCCGCAGACCTACATCCACGGCGTCGAGCGCTGGATCGTCAATCGCTCGCAGCGGACGATCGCCTGCTCGCACTACATGCGGGAGCAGATCGTCGACATCTTCGGCGTCGAGCCGGACCGGGTCAGCGTGATCCCGAACGGGATCGACCCCGAGGACCTGCCGGCCCAGCACCCGGCCGAGCTGGCGCGGTTGCGCTCGGAGTTCGCCACACCGGACCAGAAGCTGGTTCTGCTGATCGGCCGGCTGGTCTACGAGAAGGGCTTCCAGCTGGCGCTGGAGGCGATGCCGCGGCTGATCGAGGAAGCTCCCGGCACCCGCTTCCTGGTCGCCGGCTCCGGCACCCACGAGGCCGAGCTGCACCGCCAGGCCGAGGAGCTGGGGCTGATGGAGCACGGCACCTTCCTCGGCTGGATCGGCGACGACGTCCTCCACTCGCTCTACCGGATCGCCGACCTCACCGTGGTGCCCTCGATCTATGAGCCGTTCGGCCTGGTCGCGTTGGAGGCGATGGCCTCCGGCTGCCCCTGCATCGTCGCCGACACCGGCGGTCTGCGCGAGGTCGTTCCGCACGAGGAAGCGGGCCTGCGTTTCGCCGCCCACGACGCCGAGGCGCTGGGTGAGGTCGCCGTCCGCGTCCTTCGCGACGACGAGCTCAGCCGCCGCCTGGTCGCCGAGGCGCACGAGCACGTGCGCCGCTTCGACTGGGCCGACGTCGCCGTCAGCACCGCCGAACTCTACGCCGACCTTGTCGGGGAGACCAGCCCGGCCTAGCTAGGCGGCGGCTCGAACTGGCCTCGACGGGGGTCCCCCGGCGTCCAGCTCAACCCGTCGAGCAGCTCCTCCGGGGATACCTGCAGCGCCCCGGCCAATTTGACCAGAGTGTCGATTCGCGCCAGCCGGATTCCGCGCTCGAGCATGCCGATCTCGGTCCGGTGCAGCGATGCCCGGAAGCCGAGCTCTTCCTGCGAGTAGCCGGCCTGTTTGCGGCAGCGGACGAGGTTTTCCCCAAAGCGTGCGGCGACGTCCACCTGATGCATTCTTTTGTCTGAGGACAATTGTGCAACTTCCTCCCGGCTCCACGGCAGCCACCCCAGCGGCCTGTGACCAGTGACCGGTGACCCGTTACCCGTGACCAGACCGAGAGGAGAAGCGCCTGAAGTGGAGCCCGTCGTCCTCAGACAGAAGGCTCCTATTGCCGCGATCGTAGCGCGCTCAGCTGACCGCGCGCGAGAGGTAGTCCACCTGGTGCTGCTTGCGCAGGATCAGGTGCTCCAGCAGGTGCTCGAGCGCCTCCGAGCGGCCCTCGCGGCCGGTCGGCTCGATCGATTCCTGCAGCGCTTCCACTGCCGCCTGCTCGCATTTGATCAACCAGCGCAGGGCTTTCTTGGTCGAGGGCTCGAAGCGCAGCTCGGCCACCTTCGTAGTCGGCTCGCCGTCGAAGGAGACGATCTTTTCGATCAGCAGCCGCGCGTCTTTGAGCTCCTCGTCGCCGAACTCGGTCAACCTCGAGTCCAGCGCCTGCGCCTCGATCCCGGTCAGGCTCGCGGCCACGATCGAGTACTGCAGGGCGGAGCGGTACTGCAGCTCCAGCGCGATGTTCAGGCGTTTGACCGCCTCTTTCCTGTCGAGTTTCTCTTCTGAATCTGGCATGGCGCCGACATACCCGCGGCGCGCGGCGGCTAACCCGGCGGCTGCAGCGTCGTCGGCGCCGCCGGGTCCGGTTCGACCGGGTCGGCCCAGCGCAGCTCCGCCGGCGCCTCGCGCATGCGGATCACCCGCGCCGGGATGCCGGCGACGACGGCGTTGGCGGGGACGTCCTTGGTCACCACCGAGTTGGTCCCGACGATCGCGTTGTCGCCGACGCTGACCCCGCGCAAAACGCAGGCGCCGTAGCCGATCCAGACGTTGGAGCCGACGACGACGTCGCGCTTGTAGATGCCCTGAAGGCGGATCGGGCGCTCGACTTCGACCACGCCGTGGTCGAAGTCGATGAACATCGCCCGGTCGGCGATCACGCACTCGGCGCCGATCCGCACCCGCTGGTAGGCGGAGATCGTGCACTCCTGCCCCATCACCGTTTTGTCGCCGATCTCGACCTCGCCCTCGTGGCAGCGGATCTTCGAGCCGTCGCCGATCCAGACGAAGCGGCCGAAGCGGATCGTGCCTCCGCGGCCGATCTGCAGTTCGAGCCGGCGGCCGAGGAAGACGAAGCCGCTGGTTTGCCAGCGACGCCCCGCCCGGGTCAGCAGCCGCCGCCACGAGTAGCGCCAGAGCAACCGCCCGTAGTGGCGGTTGACCATTCCGTTGCGGGCCAGGAAGCGAAGCACGGCGAGCCAACTCTAGACTGGGCCGCGCCGTGCCGGACGCCGCCAAGACCGCCCCGCTCGCCGAGCGCCTGATTGCCGGCGACAAGCGTGCGCTGGCGCGGGCGATCACGTTGATCGAGTCCGACGACCCGGCCGGCTGGGAGCTGGTGCGCGAGGTCTACCCACGTACCGGCAAGGCCCGCATCGTCGGCTTCACCGGACCGCCGGGGGTGGGGAAGAGCACCCTGATCGGCGCCCTCACCGGGGAGCTGCGCAAGGCCGACCGCCAGGTCGCGGTGCTCTCGATCGACCCCTCCAGCCCCTTCACCCGCGGCGCTCTGCTCGGCGACCGCATCCGCCTCACCGAGCACTTCCTCGACTCCGGCGTCTTCATCCGCTCGATGGCCTCCCGCGGCGCCCTCGGCGGCCTCTCCGAGGCGGCGCTGCAGGTGGCGCTGGTGATGGATGCCGCCGGCAAAGATGACGTCCTGATCGAGACCGTCGGCGTCGGCCAGGCCGAGATCGACATCGTCGACCACGCCGACACGATCGTGCTGGCGCTGATGCCGGGCTCCGGCGACTCGATCCAGGCGCTGAAGGCGGGGGTGATGGAGATTCCCGACGTGATCGTCGTCAACAAGGCCGACCACCCGATGACCGACACGATGGTGCGCGAGGTTCGCGGAGTGCTGGCGCTCTCCCACGACCCCGAGGGCTGGCAGGTGCCGATTCTGCGCACCGAGGCCGCCCGCGGCGAGGGCGTCGAGGAGTTGGCTGAGAAGATCGCCGAGCACCGCGAGTTCATCGAGGCGGCGGGCACGCTCGGGGATCGCCGCGCCCGCAACCTGCGCAGTGAGGTGCTCGGCATCGCCACCGCGCGGATGCGCCGCAAGCTCGAAAAGACCGTCGGCGAGGACCCGGCAACGGCCGAGCTGCTCGACCGCGTCGTCAGCCGCGAGCTCGACCCCGCCTCTGCCGCCGCCGAGCTGCTGGAGCGCCACACCGATGGCTGAGGCCGAGGCCGCGAACCTGCCCTCGCTGAGCGAGGCGATGGGCTGGATCGGCGCCGACGTCGCCGCCGTCGACGGCGCCCGGGTCGGCCAGGTCCAGGGCTTCTACGTCGACAGCGCCGACGGCGACCCGAAGTGGTTGATCGCCCGGCTCGGCCGGCGCCGCAACACCCGCGTCGTCGCGGTGCCGCTGAGCGGCTGCGCCGGCGCTCCCTTCGGCGTCTGGGTCGCCCAGCGCGGTGAGGCGCTGCGCGGCGCTCCGGTCGTCGACCCGACGCGGCCGCTGCGCCGCGAGCACGAGCTGGCGATCTGCTCTCACTTCGAGATCGGCGACGCGGTCGGCCGCGCCGCCGAAGTCGCCGCCCGCCCGCAAGGGCAGATCACGGCGACGCCGCCCGGCGGCTGAGCGAGGGCCGGGGCTGAGCCGAACCCCGCCCGGCCACGTAATTCCCTCGTAACCCCCACTTGGGAAGGTTGTCCCGATGCTCCTGCTGATCATCTTCGGCTTCATCGCCGGCGCCGCCACGGCGCTCTCGCCCTGCGTGCTGCCGGTGCTGCCGGTCGCGCTCTCGGCCGGCGCCACCGGCGGGCGCCGGCGCCCGCTCGGGATCGTCGCCGGGCTGGCCGTCTCCTTCACCCTGGCGACCGTCGCCTTCGTCTACGTGATCTCGGCCCTCGGCCTCCCCAACGACTTCCTCCGCAAGCTGGCGATCGCGGTCCTGCTCGGCTTCGGGATCGTGCTCCTGGTGCCGCCGCTGGCCGATCGGCTGGAGGCCTGGATGAGCGGGGTCGCCGGCCGCTTCGGGGCGCCCGAGGCGAAGGGCGACGGCTTCTGGTCGGGGACCGCGCTCGGCGCCAGCCTCGGCATCCTCTACACGCCCTGCGCGGGCCCGATCCTGGCCGGGGTGATCACGATCTCCGCCTCGCAGTCGTTCACCGCCGGGCGCCTCGCCGTCGCCTTCGCCTATGGGATCGGCTCCGCCCTCGTCCTCTACTTCCTGATGCTCGGCGGTCGCCGCGTGCTGCGGCCGCTGATCCGCCGCGGCCCGGCGCTGCAGATGGCGATGGGCGCGGTGATGGTCGTCTTCGCGCTGGCGATGTGGGGCGCCTACGACATCCGCTTCCAGAGCAAGATCGCCAGCGACCTGCCGGCCTTCCTCGTCAACCCCAGCGAAGCGCTGGAGGACACGGCGGCAGCGAAGGACGCCCTTGCCGACGTCCGCGGTGGCTCCGGCCACGGCCTCGGCTCGCGGGCCGAGGCGGCCGCCGAACCGACGACCGCGGCGGACGGCGGCCTCGAGCTGCCGGACCTCGGCCCGGCCCCGGACTTCGTCGGCAACCAGCGCTGGTTCAACACGGCTGACGGGCGGGCGCTGAGCCTGGAGCAGCTGCGCGGCCGCGTCGTCCTGGTCGACTTCTGGACCTACAGCTGCATCAACTGCATCCGCACCTTCCCCTACCTGAAGGCCTGGGACAAGCGCTACCGCAAGGACGGGCTGACGATCGTCGGCGTGCACACGCCCGAGTTCGCCTTCGAGCGCGAAGCCGACAACGTCCAGACCGCGATCGACGAGAACGAGATCCGCTATCCGGTCGCCCAGGACAACGAGCAGGCGACCTGGAACGCCTACGACAACCTCTACTGGCCGGCCGAGTACTTCATCGACGCCCGCGGCCACGTCCGCTACGCCCACTTCGGTGAGGGCGACTACGACAAGAAGGAGGAGGTGATCCGCACCCTGCTGGCCGAAGCGGGGCACCCGGTTGGCAAGGGCATGGCCGGGGGGCGGGGAATCGTCGCATCGGCTGAGGTGACCACGCCGGAGACCTACCTCGGCGCCGCCCGGGCCGAGCGCTTCACCAACCCGATCCTCGCGCCGGGCCCGCACAGCTTCGAGGCCGACGACGATCCACCGCTGAACGAATTCGCCTACGGCGGGCGCTGGCGGATCGCGCTGGAGTCGGCGACCGCGGCCGCCGACGCCCGGCTCGACCTCCACTTCGGCGCCCGCCGCGTCTATCTCGTGCTCGGCTCGCCCGGGCGCGAGCGCCACGTCCGCGTCCTCCTCGACGGCGAGCCGATCGCCGCCGATGTCGCCGGCAGCGATGTGGAGGCCGGCGTCGTCACCGTCTCCGGCCAGCGCCTCTACAGCCTCGTCGACCTGCCCGCGGCCGGCGACCACGTGCTCACCCTGCTCCCCGAATCCGGCGTCAGCGCCTATGCCTTCACCTTCGGCTAGTTCGGATGCACTTGTCGCCCAGAGGGCGACAAGTGCAGGTTGGATCGGGTCAAGACCGGCGCAGGGGACAATTGGGGCAGTGACCGAGGACGTCCGCAAGGTGCTGGTGGTCGACGACGAGCCGACGATCGTCGAGATCGTCGGCCGCTATATGGAGCGGGCCGGCTACGAGACCTACTCCGCCGCCGACGGTCCCGAGGCGCTGCGCCAGGCCGCCGAGCACCGCCCCGACCTCGTCGTTCTCGACGTGATGCTGCCGGGGATCGACGGGATCGAGGTGATGCGCCAGCTGCACGAGCGGCCGGGGCCGCGAACGGCGGTGATCCTGCTGACCGCCCGCGCCGAGGAGTCCGACCGGCTCGTCGGCCTCCGCCACGGCGCCGACGACTACGTCGTCAAGCCATTCAGTCCCGCGGAGCTGGTCGCTCGCGTCGACGCCGTGCTGCGGCGGGTGGCGCCGCCTTCCAGTGAGGAGCCGCCGATCGAGCATGGGCGGCTGCGGATCGAGCCGGCCGGCCGCCGCGTCGTCCTCGACGGCGAGGAGGTCTCGCTGACCCAGCGCGAGTTCGACCTGCTCGCCTACCTCGCCTCCAGCCCCGGCCAGGTCTTCTCCCGCGACCAGCTGATGGAAGCGGTCTGGGGCTACAACAACTTCGAGGACACCAGCACCGTTACCGTCCACGTCCGCCGCCTCCGCGCCAAGCTCGACGACGACCCCTCGACGCCGCGCTTCATCGAGACGGTCTGGGGCCTCGGCTACAGGTTCAAAGCGTGAAGCGCGCGCTCGTCATCGCCCTCGCCGCCTTTCTTGCCGGCGCCGCCGCGGTCGCGGTGCCGAACCTGATGGGCGCGGCCCAGATCGCCCTCGTCGCGCTCGCCCTGCTCGGGGTCGCGGTGGCTGCTGCCCTCGCCGTGCGCTTGGCGATGGAGGAGCGAATGCGGCGCGAGGTGGAGGACGCCCGCCGCCGCCTGATCGCCGCCGCCTCGCACGACCTGCGCACGCCGCTGTCCTCGTTGCGGCTGCTGGTCGAGGCGATCGACGACGGCGTCGCCACGGGCGAGACCCGCGACCGCTACCTGGCCGAGATCCGCACCCACGTCGGCGTCCTCAGCGACCTTGTCGACGACCTCTTCGAGCTCTCGCGGATCGAGGCCGGCGAGATCTCCTGGACGCTGCGCCAGATCGAGCTCGGCGAGCTGATCGGCGACACCGTGGCGGCGATGCGGGTGCCGGCGCAGGAGCGCGGGGTGCGGATCGCCGCCGAGCTGCCGCCCGGCGGCGTCGTCGCCGAGGCCAACGCCGAGAAGGTCCAGCGCGTCCTCTTCAACCTGATCCAGAACGCGATCCGCCACACCCCCGCCGACGGCAGCGTCACCGTCCGCGCCCGCCCGGCCGCGGGTGGGGTGGAGGTCGAAGTCGCCGACGACGGCGAGGGCATCGCGCCGGAGGACAGCTCCCATGTCTTCGATGCCTTCTACCGCGGCGACGCGGCCCGCGGCGAGGACGGCGCCGGCCTCGGCCTGGCGATCTCCCGGGCGATCGTCGAAGCGCATGGGGGGAAGATCTGGCTCGAGGACGGATCGCCTGGGACCAGGGTTCACTTCACGCTGCGCGGGGCCTAGGCAAGGGGGAGGGTGTTGGGCTCTCGGGCGAATTGAGTCGCGTCCCCTAAAGGGGACTGCTCCACCGAGTCGAGCCCGCCTATGGCGGGCAGGGATAAGGAAAGGGCCTTCGGCACATTCGCCCGAGAGCCCAACACCCTCCCTCGAACCCGGGCACCTGCTCGCCTGAGGTCGGATGGCCACTAGCTCTCCAAGAGATGCCCATCTTTTGAAGGCCATGGAGATTCCGTTGCCAGATGGTCTGCGGAGTGCGTTTCGTGGGAGGGGTTCTGACCCTGCTCCGCCGGAATGTGGCCGAAGGCCGCGGAAATGCAATCCGATTCCTGCGCGCCATAGGCGCGCAGCATCATCACGAGCCGCACCGCAGGTGCGCGAGGCAATTCCGCCGGGGCAGGGTCAGAACCCCTCCCGCTAACCCCTCCTCAGCAGCCCAGCTGCCGCGCAATCACCATCTGCTGCACCTCGTCCGTCCCCTCGCCGATCGTGAGGATCTTGGCGTCGCGGTAGAAGCGGCAGACGGGGTACTCCTCGATGAAGCCGTAGCCGCCGTGGATCTGGACCGCCTCCTCGGTGGCCCGGACCGCGAGGCGGCCGGTGATCAGCTTTGCCTGGGCGGCGGTGAGGGTGAACGACTGGCCGGCGTCCTTCTCCAGCGCCGCCCGCCAGGTCAAAAGGCGGGCCGCCTCGATCTGCGCGGAGAGGTCGGCGATCTTTGCCTGGATCGACTGGAATTTGGAGATCGGCTGGCCGAAGGCGCGGCGCTCTTTTGCGTAGGCGATCGCCTCGTCGAGGGCGCCCTGGGCGAGGCCGACGCCCATCGCGGCAACACCGATCCGGCCGCCGTCGAGGATGTGGAGGAAGTTCTTGAAGCCTTCGCCGCGGCGCCCGAGCAGGCTCGACTCCGGCACCCGGCAGTCCTCGAAGGAGAGCGGCCGCGTATCGGAGGCGTTCCAACCCATCTTGCGGTAGGCGGTGCCGACCACGTAGCCCGGCGTGCCGCTGGGGACGATGATGTTGGAGATCTCCTTGCGGCCGTCGGCCTCGCCGGTCACCGCGGTGATCGAGACGCAGCCGGAGATCTCGGTGCCGGAGTTGGTGATGAACTGCTTGGCGCCGTTGACCACCCACTCGCCGCCGTCGAGCTTGGCGTTGGTGCGGACGTTGCCGGCGTCCGAGCCGGCCTCCGGCTCGGTCAGCCCAAAAGCGGCGAGGCGCTCGCCGCTGCAGAGGGCAGGCAGCCACTCCCGCTTCTGCTCGTCGCTGCCCCAGAGGTAGATCGGCATCGTCCCCAGCGAGGTGTGGGCGGCCATCGTGATGCAGACCGAGGAGTCGATCCGGGCCAGCTCTTCGACCGCCAGCACGTAGGAGAGGGTGTCGCCACCGCCGCCCCCGTACTCCTGCGGGAAGGGGATGCCCATCAGTCCGAGACCGCCGAGCTTGGCGACGATCTCGTAGGGGAACGACTTGGTGCGGTCGAGCTCCTCGGCGACCGGCGCCACCTCTTGACGGGCGAAATCGCGGACGGTGTCGCGCAGCAGCGCCTGCTCGTCGGAGAGTTCGAAATTCATGCCAGCCACCTTATTTACAGCTGCAGGCTCTTGACCTGCAGCAGCTCCTCGAGCCCGTAGCGGCCGTTCTCGCGGCCGTGGCCGGACTGGCCGTAGCCGCCGAACGGCGCCATCGGGTTGAAGGCGCCGCCGTTGATCTCGATCTGGCCGCTGCGGATCCGCCGCGCGACCGCGATTGCCCGCTCCTCGTCGCCGGCCCAGACGCCGCCGGCGAGGCCGTAGTCGGTGTCGTTGGCGATCCGCACCGCGTCGTCCTCGCCCTCGTAGGGCTGGATCGCCAGCACCGGGCCGAAGATCTCCTCGCGGGCGATCGTCATCTCCGGGGCCACGTCGGAGAAGACGGTGGGGCTGACGAAGTAGCCGCGGTCGAGGCCCTCGGGGGCGCCGGCACCGCCGGTCAGCAGCTTCGCGCCCTCCGCCTCGCCCTTCTCGATGTAGCCGCGCACGCGCTGGCGCTGAACCTCGGAGACGAGCGGCCCGAGCCGGGTCGAGTCGGCGAACGGGTCGCCGGGGGTGAAGGCCTCGGCCGCCCGGACCGCGAGCTCCTCGGCCTCGGCCAGGCGCTGGCGCGGGACCAGCATCCGGGTCAGGGCGCTACAGGTTTGGCCCGAGTTGAGGAAGCATTTGCCGACGCCGTCGGGGATCGCCTTGGCGAAGTCGGCGTCGTCGAGGATCACGTTCGGCGACTTGCCTCCGAGCTCCATCGCTACCGGCTTCACCGTCGCCGAGGCCAGCTCGCTGACCCGGCGCCCGGCCCGGGTCGAGCCGGTGAAGGAGACCATGTCGACGCCGGGGTGCCCGGCGATCGCCTCGCCGACCACGGGGCCGGTGCCGGTGACCAGGTTGAAGACGCCGGCAGGCAGGCCCGCGGCCTCGATCACCTCGGCCAGCAGGAAGGCGTTCAGCGGCGTCACCTCGCTCGGCTTCAGCACCACCGTGCAGCCGGCGGCGAGGGCGGGGGCGACCTTGACCGCGATCTGGTTCAGCGGGTAGTTCCAGGGCGTGATTGCGCCGACCACGCCGACCGGCTCGCGGATCACCCGCGAGTTGCCGATCTCCTCCTCCCAGGCGATCTCCTCCATCAGCTTCGGCATCGAGCCGAAGTGCAGGGCCGGCAGCCCGGCCTGGATCATCCGGCTCAGCTTCAGCGGCATCCCCAGCTCCTGGGCGATCGTCGTCGCGATCTCCTCGCTGCGCTCGCCCAGCCCGGCGCCGATCGCGGCGAGGTAACCGGCGCGCTCCTCGCGCGAGGTCTGCGACCAGGACTCGAAGGCGTCGCGGGCAGCGCCGACCGCCGCGTCGGCGTCGGCCTCACCGCAGGCCGGAATCGTGCCCATCACCTCCTCGGTGGCGGCGTTGATCACCTCGATCGCCTCGCCTCCCGCCGGCTCGACCCACGCGCCGCCGATAAAGACCTTGTCTCGCACCTGAAGCTCCGCCGCAGTCGCCATTCCCGTTCCTCCGAAGTTCGCCCGTTGAAGTTCTCTGGCTCGAACGCTAACGCCTGCTGGATCAAGGACAAGCTGATGCCGGGAGAGCCCTCTGGCCTCTAGGCGGATTCGGCCTCGCTGTCGGCCAGCGCGGCCTCTAGCCCAGGACCCGGAACCGCCCGCGCATCTCGGGCGTGCAGGACCTCGCCGCACTCGTCGCAGATGCCGCGGTCTGAGACCCGGCCGCCGCAGCCCTTGTGCAGGAGCACCATCGGCGGGCCCTCGGGGCCGGCGGAGTGGCGATCGCCCCAGCCCTGCAGAGCGATCAGCGCCGGCCAGAGATCGAGACCCTTCTCGGTCAGGAAGTATTCGTAGCGGGGCGGGCTTTCCTGGTAGGCGCGGCGCTCGAGGATGCCCTCCTCGATCAGCCGTCCCAGGCGGGCCGAGAGGATGTTGCGGGCGACCCCGAGCGAGCCCTGCAGCTGGCTGAAGCGCCGGCGGCCGTGCATCACCTCGCGCACGATCAGCAGCGACCAGCGCTCGCCGATCACCTCCAGGGACTTAGCGACAGAGCAGAACTGACCGGGATAGTCATGGCGCAGCACAGTGTGATTTTCGCACACTTGGTTGCATCAAGCAACCCACTTGCGCTAGGCTGCGCCGAGGTTCAGTTTCTTGATGAAACCCACTGCGCGCCGATCGGAGGCGACCATGCGAATCGTCCACAGACACAGGCATCACCGCGGCAAGGGGCTGCGGATCGCGATCAGCCAAGACGAGATCACCGCGGACCTGCTCTACCCGAGCCGCTCGCGGCAACCGGGGCAGGCGATCACGGCCGCGCCCCGGGTGGGGAACCGGTGAGCGCCGAGGGAGTGGTGCTGGCCGGCGACGCGACCGCCGCCGACGTCGCCGAGGCCTTCGCCGCCTCCAGCCCGGAGACGACGCGCCGGCGCACACTGACCTGGCAGGACCCGGTGGCGACCGCCGCTGCCGGCGCGACGATGACCGGGATGGAGTACATGGAGGCAATCGTCTCCGGCAGGATGCCGCCGCCCCCGATCGCAGTGACGATGAGCCTGCGCCCGGTTGAGCTGGAGGAGGGGCGGGTCGTCTTCGAGGGGTTGCCCGGGGAGGAGCACTACAACCCGATCGGCGTCGTCCACGGCGGCTACGCCTCGACCCTGCTCGACTCAGCTCTCGGCTGCGCCGTCCACACCACGCTCCCGGCCGGCGTCGGTTACACCTCGCTCGGGCTCGAGGCCAAGTTCGTGCGCCCGATCACCCGCGACACCGGCCGTGTCCTCTGCGCGGCGACGGTGCTCTATCGCGGCCGCAAACAGGCGACCGCGGAGGCCTCGTTGACCGCGGCCGACAGCGGCAAACTGCTGGCCAGCGGAACCGCGACATGCATGATCCTCGGTGCCTCTTAGGAACTTTGAAGCATTGATGGGCCTATCCCCAGAAAAAGCTTCAGCTTCGGCCCGCGAGCTCGCGGGCGAGCTCAACCAGCAGGCGCACCCCGAACCCACTCGCGTCCTTGCCGGTGTACTCGCGGCCGACGTCCCAGGCGGTGCCGGCGATGTCGACGTGCGCCCAGGGTGTCTCGCCGACGAACTCCTCGAGGAAGGAGGCGGCGGTGATCGTCCCCGCCTTCGAGCGCTGCGAGGAGAGGTTGGAGAGGTCGGCGACCGTGCCCTTCATCAGCTCCTTGAACTCGGGGTGCAGCGGCATCCGCCAGGTCAGCTCGCCGCTGCGCTCGCCGGCGGCGAGGACGTCGGCCGCGAGCTCGTCGTCGTTGGCGATCACGGCGGCGAAGGTCGAGCCGAGGGCGACGACGACGGCGCCGGTCAGGGTGGCGAGGTCGACGATCCGCTCGGCGCCGAGCTCGACCGCGTAGGCAAGCGCGTCGGCGAGGATCAGCCTGCCCTCGGCGTCGGTGTTGTTGACCTCGACCGTCACTCCGTTGTATTGGGTGATGACATCGCCGGGCTTGATCGCGGACCCCGACGGCATGTTCTCGGTCGAGGGGATCACCGCGACGAGGTCGATCGCAAGGCCGAGCTCGGCGATCGCGGCGACCGCCTCCAGCACGGCGGCGGCCCCGGACATGTCCATCTTCATCTCGTGCATGCCGCCGCTGGGCTTGATCGAGATGCCGCCGGTGTCGAAGGTGACGCCCTTGCCGACCAACCCCAGCGTCGGGCCGTCGCCGCCGCCGGAGTAGCGCAGCACGATCAGCCGCGGCTCGACCGGGCCGCCCTGGCTGACCGCGAGCAGGCCGCCCATCCCCATCTCCTCGAGCTGGGTGGGTCCGAAGACCTCGGTGCTGACGGCGGTGGAGCCGGCGTCGATCTCCTCGGCGCGCTCGGCGAGGGTCGAGGGCAGGGCGAAGTTGGCGGGGGTGCTCTGCAGGTCGCGGGCCCGGTTCTGGGCCTCGGCGTAGGCGCGCGCCGTCTCGGCCGCGGCGGCGAGCGCCGGGTCGCCGATCAGCAGCACCGAGTGCAGTCGCGGCGCCGGCTCCTCGGGCTCCTTGCTGCGGAAGCGGTCGAAGCGGTAAGAGCCGAGGATCGTGCCGGTGACCAGCGCCTCGGCGGCTACAGTGGCGTCGCCTGCCCGCGGCAGCTCCCAGGCCAGCGAACCGGCCTCGAGCCTTCCGGCCTCTTTCGCGACCAGGGCGGCGACCACGCGCAGGCGCTCGGCGTCGAGCTCCTCGCGCTTGCCGAGCCCGACCAGGACGATGCGCCCGCCGCCGGCGAAGGCGGGGGAGAGGTGCTTGAAGGTGCCCTTGGCCGCCTCGACACCGGCCGCTCCCGCGATCTCCTCGGGGGTCGACTCGCCCTCGAAGATCCCGATCGCGACCAGGTCGGCCTCGACTTCTCCCAGCTCGATTTCACGCACGGCGACCTTCATCGAGCGCGAGTTTATGCTTGTCGACGGTCCAATACTTCGGAATGGAAAGGCAGGGAATGGCCAGCTCAGTGATCCTCGGAACCGCGCGCACCCCAATCGGCAAGATGGGAGGCGGCCTCGCGTCGGTCGACGCACCCGATCTCGGCGGCACCGCGATCGCCGCGGCGCTGGAGCGCGCGAGTGTCGCCCCCGAGCAGATCCAGGAGGTCCTCTTCGGTCAGGTGCTGCAGGCCGGGCAGGGCCAGATTCCCTCCCGGCAGGCCCAGATCAAGGCCGGCATCCCCAAGGAGGTCCCCTCGGCGACGATCAACAAGGTCTGTGCTTCCGGCATGCGCACGCTCGGTCTTGCCGATCAGGCGATTCGCGCCGGCGACACCGAGGTCGCCGTCACCGGCGGCATGGAGTCGATGAGCAAGGCGCCGTACCTGCTGCCGAACGCCCGCTTCGGTTTCCGGATGGGCGACGTGCAGGCGCTCGACGCGATGACCCACGACGGCCTCACCAACGCCTTCACCCACAAGCAGATGATCAACGAGGCGAGCGAGGTCTCCAACGAGCTGGAGATCACCCGCGTCGACATGGACCGCTTCGCCGAGCGCTCGCAGCGGCTCGCCGCCGAGGCGATGGACGCCGGCCGCACCGCCGACGAGATCGTCGCCGTCACTGTCAAGGGCCGCAAGGGCGACACCACCGTCGAGGTCGACGAGGGCCCGCGCCCGGAGACCACGCTGGAGACGCTGGCGAAGCTGAAGGCGGTCGGCGGCGAGGGCGCGACCCACACCGCCGGCAACGCCCCCGGCGTCAACGACGGCGCCGGCGCGATCGTCGTCGCCTCCGAGGAGTGGGCGCAGGCCGAAGGCAAGACGCCGCTGGCCAAGGTCCTCTCCTACGGCATGGTCGCCGACGACTTCGCCTACCTGGCGCGGACCCCGGGCAATGCTGCCCTGGCGGCGCTGGAGAAGATCGGCAAGACCCCCGATGAAGTCGACCTCTGGGAGATCAACGAGGCCTTCGCCTCGGTCGCGATCGGCTCGATGCGGATCCTCGGCATCGACGAGGAGAACGTCAACGTCAACGGCGGCGCGATCGCCTTCGGGCACCCGATCGGCGCCTCCGGCTCGCGCATCGTCGGCTCGCTCGTGCACGAGCTGCGTCGCCGCGGCGGCGGCATCGGCGTCGCCGCGATCTGCTCCGGCGGTGGCCAGGGCGACGCGATCGTGATCGAGGTCTGATCCGGGGGTGAGCCGCGCGGCTGCGTTCTTCGATCTCGACAAGACCCTGATGGCGGGGTCGTCGGGGATGCAGTTCGCGCGGGTCGCCACCAACCAGGGGATCGTCAATCGCCGCCAGTTGGTCCGCTGGGGGGCCGAGCATCTGCGCTACCGGCTGCGCGGCACCACCGACGAGCGCACCGTCGAGGTCCTGAAGATCGCCCGTGAGCTGATCAAGGGTGTGCCGGCGCGGACGATCTCGCGGATGGAGCCGGAGGTGATGGCGGAGATCCTGCCGCGGGTCTTCCCGCAGATGCTGGCCGAGGTTCACGCCCATCAGGACGCCGGGCGCCCCGCCTTCATCGTCAGCGCCGCCGGCAACGACATCGTCGAGTCGCTGGCGCGGGTATTGGGAATGGAGGGCGGCATCGGCACCCGCTACGAGGTCGACGCCGAGGGCAACTTCAGCGGCCGCCTCGACGGTCCCTTCGTCTACGGCCCCGGCAAGGTCGAGGCGATGGAGGCCTTCGCGGCCGAGCACGACATCGACCTCGCCGAGTCCTACGCCTACTCGGACTCGCTCTCCGACCTGCCGATGCTGCGCGCCGTCGGCAACCCGGTCGCCGTCAACCCCGACCCGCCCCTTGCTCAGATCGCAAAGCAGGAGAACTGGCAAACCCTCCACTTCGAGCACCTCGGCCGCCGCCTGATCGCAGTTGGCGTAACTCTGCTTGCAACTAGCGCCGGCATCGCCGGTGCCCGCCACCATCAGCGTGCGCGCTCGTCAGGCCGATCCCGGTAGGGGTGAAGCGTCTTGCACTTTTTTGCTGGGTTGAAACTCGGACGGCACTTAAACGCCCCACAAAAAAGTTAAGCGGAACCCCTACCGGGATCGGCCTTTCGAATACGCTGCGCTGATGGAGGCCGCCACCGCCAGGAAGATCCGCGTAGTAGTCGCCAAGCCAGGATTGGACGGGCACGACCGCGGCGCCAAGATCATCGCCCGGGCCTTGCGCGACGCTGGGATGGAGGTGATCTACACGGGCCTGCATCAGACGCCGGAGCAGATCGCCGAGACGGTGATCCAGGAGGACGCCGACGCGGTCGGCCTCTCGATCCTCTCCGGCGCCCACATGACGTTGGTCCCGAAAGTGGTTGCTCTGCTGCGCGAGCAGGGCGTCGATGACGTCCTCGTCACCGTTGGCGGCACGATCCCCGCCGACGACATCCCGGAGCTGAAGGCGCTCGGCGTCTCCGAGGTCTTTACCCCGGGAGCGGGCACCGACGAGATCGTCGACTTCATTCGCGCCGGTGCCAGCGAGCGCCACGAACACGCCGAATAGGGCGTGAGCAGAGCAGCCTGTACACCGATCGGTGCATAGGTTCCGCCGATCGGGGTATCATCCTGATTGACTCGTCAGTCAACCGCTGGCGGGCAACCGGTAACATGCCCGCCCGCTAAGGGCCCGCGAGGCGCAAACCGCAGCCCGCACGACCTGAGAATCGTTCCCAAGGAGGCTTCAACTTGAAGATCTGCGTCCTCGTCAAGGAGGTCCCGGATGCCGCGGTGCAGAAGCGCATCGACCCCGGCACCATGCGTCTGGACCGTAGCGGCGAGAAAAACCTCAATCCCTTCGATACCCACGCCCTCGAGGCGGCGATGCAGATCCGTGAGGGCGGGGTGATCCCGGTCGAGGAGATCGTCGCTGTGACGATGGGCCCCGAGTCGGCCTACCGCGCTCTGACCAAGGCGGTCTCGCTCGGCGCTGACCGCTCGGTTCACCTCTCCGACGCCGCTTTGTCGGGTTCCGACGTCTGCGCGACCGGCTACTCGCTGGCCAAAGTCCTGGAGTCCGAGAGCCCGGACCTGGTCCTGCTCGGTCAGCAGTCCGACGATGGCGAGTGCTACACGATCGGCGCCGTCGTCGCCGACCACCTGCAGATGCCGTCGCTGACCCAGGTGATCAAGATCGACGTCAGCGAGGGCAAGCTCCGCTGCGAGCGCCAGGCCGAGTACGGCTATGACACGGTCGACGTCGAGTTGCCGGCCGTGATCAGCGTCGGTGACGCGATCAACGAGCCGCGCTACCCGAGTCTGAAAGCGATCATGGGCGCGAAAAAGAAGCCGAAAGACGAGAAGTCGATCGGCGACGTCGGCATCGACGCCGGCATGGTCGGCGCCGATGGCTCGAAGACCACCGTTATCGCCCTCAACCCGCCCCCTGCCAAGGAGGCCGGCGAGATCATCGAGGACGAGGACACCAACGAGACGGTCGAAAAGATCGTCGCGTGGCTTGACGAGAGGAAATTGATCTAGATGGCAGGCATTCTGGTTTACGCCCTCCACGACGACGAGGGCAACTTCAACAAAAACTCACTCGGGGCGATCTCCGAGGCGGCGAAGCTGGCCGGCGAAGTCGGCGGCGAGGCTGCCGCCCTGGTGGTCGGCGACATCGCCGACGACGCCTGCGCTTCGCTCGGTAACTACGGCGCCGCCAAGGTCTACCGCGCCAAGAGCGTGCCCGAGGGGCTGGCCCAGCCGATCGTCGACGCGATGGCGAAGGTGATCCAGGACAACGGCCTCTCCTACGCCCTGTTCGGCGGTGGCCTGCTCGGCTTCGAGATCGGGGCCGGCCTCACCGCCCGCCTCAACGCCGGCGTCACCATGGAGGTCACCGCGGTCAAAGTCCAGGACGGCAAGTTGGTCGTCGAGCGGCCGATCCTGCAGGACTCCGAGATCGCCGACGTCGGTTACGTCGGTGAGCCCGGGATCATCATCAGCCGCCTCAACGCGTTCGACGCCAAAGAGAGCGGTGGCACCGCCGAGGTCGTCGACATCGAGGTCGAGCTCTCGGCCTGGTCGAGCAAGGCGACCTTGGTTCAGCGCGGCGAGCAGCGTGGCGCCGACGTCAACATCGAGGACGCCGACATCCTCGTCGGTGGCGGTCGCGGCCTCGGTGCCGCCGACGGCTTCAAGATGTGCGAGGAACTGGCCGAGTCGATGGGCGGTGCGGTCGCCGCGACCCGCGCGGTCGTCGATGCCGGGTGGTACCCCTATGCGGCGCAGATCGGCCAGACCGGCAAGACGGTCGCGCCGAAGCTCTACCTGGCCGCCGGCGTTTCCGGCGCGATCCAGCACAAGGTCGGGATGCAGAACTCCGAGAACATCCTCGCGATCAACAAGGACCCGAACGCGCCGATCTTCGAGTTCTCCGACCTCGGTGTGGTGGGCGATCTGCACAAAATCGTCCCCAAGCTGACGGAGGCGATCAAGGCGAAGAAGGGCGGCTGAGCGATGCCCGCCGTCGCCCCCAGCGAGTTCCCGCCGCCGTTTGACTCGGCCGACGTGATCGGTCCGCCGACCGATGCGCCGGACGAGCGGATCGAGGTAGGAGTCGCGATCGTCGGCGGCGGGCCCGCGGGCCTCGCCTGCGCCAACAAAGTGCTGCAGCTGCTGGAGAGCGAGCCGGAGCTGACCGAGAAGCTGGGTGAAGTCCCGGTCGCCGTGATCGAGAAGGGCAAAGTCGCCGGAGCGCACCTGCTCTCCGGGGCGAACATGAAGCCCTCGGCGATGGAAGAGCTGTTCCCGGACCTGCCGAAGGAGGAGTGGCCGGTCTACCAGGAGGTCACCAAGGACGCGGTCTACCTGCTGACGTCGAAGGCGGCGCTGCCGCTGAAACCGATGCCGCCGAACTTCAAGAACCACGGCAACTACGTCACCTCGGTCGCCAAACTCGGCCGCTTCCTCTCCGACAAAGCCGAGGAAGCCGGCGCCTACATCCTCTCCGAGACCGCAGCGACCAAGCTGCTGGTCGAGGACCGGGTCGTCAAGGGCGTGCGCTCGGGCGACCGCGGCCGCGGCAAGGAGGGCGAGGAGATGGGCAACTTCGAGCCCGGCTCCGACGTCGTCGCGAAGGCGACCGTGCTCGCCGAGGGCACCGTCGGCCACCTCACGTACGCCGCCTACGACTACTTCGACATGCACGGGGCGGACCCGATGCGCTGGGAGCTCGGGGTCAAAGAGGTCTGGGAGGTCAAAGAGCCGCTCGATCGCGTGATCCACACGATGGGCTGGCCGCTGCGCAAATCGCCGAAGTACAACGAGTTCGGCGGCAGCTTCATCTACCCGATGGGCGAGGACAAGATCTGCATCGGCCTCGTCGCCGGGCTCGACTACACCGACGCCACCTTCTCGGTCCACGACGCCCTGCAGCTGCTGAAGACCCACCCCTTCATCAAGAAGCTGATCGACGGCGGCAAGCGGGTCGCCTGGGGCGCCAAGACGATTCCCTCCGGCGGCTACTTCGCGATGCCGAAGCGGCTCGCGGTGCCGGGAATGGTCGTCGCCGGCGACGCCGCCAGCATGGTCAACGTGCCGACCCTGAAGGGCGTCCACTATGCGATGCACGCCGGCATGTTCGCGGCGGAAACGATCGTCGACTCGCTGAAGAAAGACATCGACTCGGTCAACTTCGAGGCCTACGACGAGAAGGTCCACAACTCGATGATCGAGAAGGATCTCTACGAATCGCGCAATATGCGCCAGCCCTTCTCCAAAGGCTTCTTCCTCGGCGGCGCCTTCGCCTCGGCGATGACGGTGACCAAAGGAAACTTCCCCGGCGGCCACTGGAAGCAGGAGCACGACTCAGAGGTCGCGATGGAACTCGGCAAGGCTGGCGACAAGTACGTCAAAGCCGACAACGAGATCACCTTCAACAAGCTCGACTCCGTCTTCCTCTCGGGCAACGCGACCCGCGACGACGCGCCCAACCACGTGCGGATCCAGACCCGGGTCCCGCGCGAGATCGCGCAGACCTGGGTCTCGATGTGCCCGGCCCAGGTCTACGAGATCCCCGACGATCAGCTGGAGAACGGTGCGGCCGAGGTCGACGTCCACGTCACCGCCTCCAACTGCGTGCAGTGCGGCGCGATCACCGCCAAGGGCGGGCGCCTGACGCTGCCCGAGGGCGGCGACGGGCCGCTCTACCAAGAGACCTGAGGCAGGCCTGGCGGAGGGCCGGGTGTCCCTCCGCCTGAAGCCGTCGCGCAGCTGGAGGAGCGGCGTCGCCGTAGCTGGTTAGGGTCGGGGGCGTGCTGGCACTTGGGATCCTCTGCGCCGTAGGGGCCTCGGTTCTCTACAACACCTCGATCGCGCTCCAGGCGCTGCAGGTCCGCGACGCCCATCACGAGCACTCGCTGCGGATCTCGCTGATCGGGAAGCTGGTCCAGAACAAGCGCTGGCTGGGGGCGACGGCGCTGGGTCTGATCGGCTGGCCGCTGGAGATCGTGGCGCTGTTGTTCGCGCCGTTGACCGTCGTCCAGCCGTGCCTTGCGAGCGGGCTGATCGTCCTGCTCTGGCTCGGGGTCAAAAAGCTGGGTGAGGTGCCGGGGCGGCGCGAGTATCTCTCGGTGGCGGCGATCGTCGCCGGCGTCGCCGGCGTCGCCTGGGCGGCGCCCGAGCGCACCACCGAGCACGCCGACACCTGGGCGATCGCGCTGGCCCTGGCTCTGGTCGCGATCCCGATCGCGCTGCCGTACCTGCTGCGGCGACGGGCAGCGGCAGCGGGCATGATCGCCGTCATCAGCGCCGGCTGCGGCTACGCCTGGACGGCGATCGCCAGCAAGCTGCTGACCGACGAGCTCGCTGCCGGGGCGCTGCTGGTCGGGGTCGCCTGGCTGGCGACCGCGGTCGTTTCCGAGGCGCTGGCGTTGTTGAGCGAGATGAGCGCACTGCAGCGGCGGCCGGCGACTCACGTGGCGCCGGTCATGTTCGCCTTCCAGGTTCTCGTGCCGGTGATCCTGGCGCCGCTGATCTTCATGGAGAAGTGGTCGACGACCCCGCTCGACGGTGTCGCCCTCGTCTTCTTCATGCTCGTGGCCCTGGTCGGCGTCGTCCTGCTGGCGGGGTCGAAGGCGGTCGGCGCCGTGATCGACAGCGCTCATTCCAAGGATTGATCTGTCCAATCCTGGCCCTGTGACGCCGGTTTCACTGGTACTGTGCCGCCTGCTCGGCCTCAACTGGATCAACTACCCGGCGAGCTCACCCCAGTCATCCTCATCTAAGGAGTCACCGTAGGCGCCGCAGAGACAACCCGGCCCGAAGCGACCAAGTTCGCGATCGGGTTCGACCACCGCGACCGCAGCAGGCTGTTCGAGCTCTGGACCGAGGTGCTCGATTCCGAGCAGTGGTCCGAGGGCGCCAAGCTGGCCGCCTTCGAGCAGCGCTGGTCCGAGTGGAACGGCCTGCCCAGCCTCGGCCTCTCCAGCTGGGCCGGTGGCGCGCTCGCCGCGCTCGAGTTCGCCGGCGTCAAGGGCGAGACCGTGCTCTGCCCGTCCAACACCTTCATGGCGACCCCGCTGGCCGCGATCGGCGCCGGCGCCGAGGTCGAGTTCGTCGACTGCAACCGCAGCGACCTCTGCATGTCCTTCGAGGACTTCGAGCGCAAGGCCGAGCAGCACAGGCCGCGGGCCGCGATCCTCGTCCACATCGGCGGTCACATCGCCTTCGACGCCGAGCGGATCGCCGCCTACTGTCGCGACCACGACATCTTCCTGCTCGAGGATTGCGCCCACGCCCACGGCGTCGACTGGAACGGCGCTCGCCCGGGCGGTTTCGGCGACGCCGGCGTCTACTCGCTGTACGCGACCAAGACCGTCTCCACCGGGGAGGGCGGCGTGCTCGTCTCCGGCAACGACGAGCTGATCGAGTTCGCTGTCAAGTTCCGCAACTACGGCAAGTTCGAGCACGAGGTCGACGGACTCAACTTCCGCATGAGCGAGTTCACCGCGGCGCTGGCGCTGGTCCAGGCCGAGCGGATGGAGGAGATCGTCGCCTGGAAGAACCAGTACGCCCGCGAGCACCTCGACCCGGCACACCCGGCGCGGCTGCAGTTGCCCGAGGGCATGACGTCGGGCTTTTACAAGTACATCGTCTTCGAGCAGATCGAGAAGTCCACCGGCCGTGTCTACGACCAGCCCTGTCACCGCATCATGGGCCGGTCCGACGAGCTGCCGAACACCGATTGGGTGGCCGAGAACCACTGGTGCGTGCCGCTCTACTACCGTCCGGAGAGCCGCGAGGCTGCCCTGGCCAAGGAGGCCTGAGTGCGGAGCGAGGAAGCGAGATTTCCGGTGATGACGAGCGCGACCGAGCGAAGCACGAAAGGGGTTTCTCAATGAGGGTGCTGGTAACCGGAGGAGGGGGCTTCATCGGCTCCCACGTCGTCGACCGCCTGCTCGACCGGGGGATGACGCCGCGGATCTTCGACCTCAGCGCCTCGCCCTACCACTCGCCGCTGGAAGTGGAGACCTTCACCGGCAGCATCACCGACCCGGCCAACCTCGACTTGGCGATGCGCGACTGCGACGTCGTCATCCACCTCGCGGCGGTCGCCGACGTCGGCCACGTGCTTGCCGATCCGGTGTTGGCAGAGGAGGTCAACACGCGCGGCACGCTCAACGTGCTCGAGGCCGCCTGCCGGGCGAAAGTCGGCCGCGTCGTCTACGGCTCGACCACCTGGGCCTACAGCGACTGCCCCGAGCAGGAGGTCGACGAGGAAACGGCGATCCCGGCGCCGCGCCACCTCTACACCGCGACCAAGCTCGCCGGCGAGACCTACTGCTCCGGCTACGCCGAGCTCTACGACCTCGAGAGCACGGTGCTGCGCTTCGGCATCCCCTATGGCCCCCGTGCCCGGGCGGCCGGCGTCGTCGCCAAGTTCACCGACCTCGCCTTCGAAGGCAAAGCGCTGACGATCGCCGGCGACGGCAGCACCACCCGCAGCTTCATCTACGTCGAGGACCTCGCCGACGGGATCGTCGCCGCGCTCGCCCCCGAGGCCGCCGGTCGCACCTACAACCTCTCTGGCGACGAGGTCGTGACGATCCTTGAAATCGCCGAGCGGGTGCAGGAAAACGTCGAGACCTGCGAGATCACGCACACGCCGCCGCGCCCGGGCGACTTCCCCGGCAAGTCGATCTCCAACGAGCGCGCCCTCGCCGAGCTCGGCTGGAAAGCCGAGACCAGCTTCAAAGAGGGTGTGCGCAAGTACGTCGAGTGGGTGCGGGGAACGACCCGCCCACCGGATCCGGTTCCCGGCAAAAAGCCGTCGCTGAACGGCAACGAACACGCCGCCGGGGCACTGCTGGCCGGCGCCGCCCGTTTCGAGGAGCGCGAGCCGCGGGTGCTGGTCCTAACCGCCGACATCGGCGAGGGCCACGACCTGCCCGCCCGGATCATCAAAGCCGACATCGAAGAAGAACTTCCCGAGGCCGAGGTCGAGATCGACAACGGCCTCGAGGCGATGGGCAAGCTGCTCTCGATGGTCGTCCGCGGCGGCTCCCGCTTCACCTTTCGCTGGGCCCACTGGATGTTCGACATCCAGTACTGGCTGATCACCAAGTTCGCGCCGACCCGCTGGCTGGCTCACCACCTGATGTACCTGCTCGGCGCTCGCGGCCTGATGAGGATGATCAAGGCGCACGATCCCGACGTCGTCATCTCCACCTACCCGGGCACCACCGCGGTGCTGGGCATGCTGCGGCAGAACCGGCGCCTGGAGGTGCCGGTGCAGTCGGCGATCACCGACCTCGCCGGGCTGCGCTACTGGGTCCATCCCGGCGTCGACATGCACTACGTCACCCACCCGGAGTCGATCGAGGAAGTCGAAAAGCTGGCCGGCCCCGGCAGCGTCGAGTGGATGCGGCCGCCGATCTCCCGCGACTTCCTGATGCCGCGCACCCGCCGCGACGCCCGCGAGGCGCTCGGCCTGCCCGCCCATGACCGCATCGTCCTCGTCTCCGGCGGCGGCTGGGGCATCGGCGACCTCGAGGGCGCGATCGAGTCGGCCCTGAAGGGCGACGACACCCACGTGGTTTGCATCACCGGCCGCAACGAGGGCGCCCGCGAGCGCCTCGAACAGCGCTTCGGCGAGAACGAGCGGGTGCGGGTCCTCGGCTTCACCGAGCAGATGAGCGACTGGATGGCGGCCTCCGACGCGATGATCCACGCGACCGCTGGCCTGACCGTGCTCGAGGCGCACATCCGCGGCTGCCCGGTCGTCTCCTACGGCTTCAACGCCGGCCATCTGCGGGCCAACAACGAGGCCTACGACCGCTTCGGCCTTGCCGAGGTAGCCCGCTCCGAGCACGAGCTGGAGTCGATGCTGCGCCACGCGACCCGTGAGCGCCAGTCGCCGGACTCCTCCTTTGCCTCGCTGCCCTCGATCGCCTCGCGGGCGCTCAGCGTGCGCCCGCGGGTGCGCCCACAGCCGGTCTGGCGCCTGCGCTCCGAGCGTGTCGCTGTCGCCGTCGCCTGCGCCGCGATCGCGATCCTTTTGGTGCTCGCGGTCGCTAAGCGGGAGACCCCCTGGAGCGTCGCCAAGCCGGTCACCAGCCGGGTCCACTTCGGCAAGGAGAACGATCCGAACGCGGCCGGCACTCCGGCCGCGCAGAAGACCGAAGCCGAAGCGCAGGCGTCCGACGCCGAAGCGCAGGACACCGCGGCGACCGCCGCTCCTTGATCGGCGCTGCCACGGCGGGGCTGGGGCTGGGCGCCGCCGCGGTCGCCTACGCCGGTCCGGCCCTGGCGCCGGTCGTCCCGCCGCTTGGCCGCGCGCTCGGGGTGATGCTGCGCGAGGAGGGGGAGGAGGGTGTCGCGATCACCTTCGACGACGGACCTCACGCCGAGGGCACGCCCGCCGTGCTGGAGATCCTGCGCGAGGCGGGTGCCCTCGCCACCTTCTTCCTTGCCGGCGAGCAGGTCGTCAAGCGGCCGGCGCTGGCGGCCGAGATCGTCGCCGCCGGGCACCGCGTCGAGCTGCACTGCTTCCACCACCGCAACCAGTTGCGGCTGAGCGCGCGCGCCCTGCTCGCCGACGCCGAACGGGCGAAGGCGGCGATCGAGGATGCCGCCGGCCAGGAGGTGCTCGACTACCGGCCGCCCTACGGGATCTTCAGCGCCGTCGGCCTGCGGGCGGTCCGCAGCCGCGGCTGGAGGCCGGTCCTCTGGTCGCTCTGGGGTCGCGACTGGGACCGCGGCGCCACTTCGGCTTCAATCGCGCGTCGCGCGAGCGCCGGCGCCCGGGCCGGGGACGTACTGCTGCTGCACGATGCCGATTACTACAGCGCGCGCGACTCCTGGGTCCGCACCGCGGCGGCGCTGCCGATGATCCTCGAGGATCTCGGGGAGCTGGGACTGAGATCGAGGCTGCTCCGGCGCTGAGTCGGCGGCGCGAGCGTCCAGACGTCGCAACCCGCGAATGCTTCGTCGAGTTGTTGCGCCATGGTGCTCTTCGGCCGATCCTGGTCGAAGATTTGCTTGGACATAGCTCTCCGTCCTGATTGGGGGTCACGAAAGATTCCTCCCCCAGTCGGACGAAATATCTGCACTTTGCGAAAAAGCCGGGATTTTGGGGAAATCCGTCCGCTACGGCGTTCCCGCGAACTGCGCGATCTCGTCGGCCAGGCGCTGCGGCTGATCGAGCGAGACGAAGGTGCTGGAGTCGGCGATCGGGACGATCGTGGCGTTGCCGGCTTCGCCTGCGAGCCTTTCCGCGTAGGAGATCGGGAAATACTTGTCGCCTGGTGCCCAGGCCAGCAGGATCGGCAGCTGCGAGCCGCGCAGCTTCTCCGCTGCCTCCAGCGTGTAGCGGCGGTGCATGTCGACGGTGACCTTCTTCAGGTCCCGCATGATGCCGCGGTCCCTCTTTGCCGGTGCCATCCAGGAGCGGATCAAATCGTCGGGGATGCCCCGCTTGGAGAACGGCTTGAAGGCGTAACGAGCGACGGCTCCGATCCGGAACGGGGCGGCGATCAGATCCATCCCGCCCGGGAGCTTGGCCAGCGGCGGCATCAGCTTGAACGGCCCGGGCGGGAAGTTCTCGTGGGTGTCGCAGTTGGTTAGGACCAGGCGGCCGATCCGCTCGGGGTGGCGGGTGACGAGGATCTGCGACATCGCGCCGCCGGAATCGTTGCCGACGATCGTCACGTCCTCGAGCTCGAGCGCCGCGAGGAAGCTGGAGACGATCGCGGCGACGCCGGTAGGGGAGAGGTCGGCGTCGGGCTTCATCGCCACCTGCTGCGCACCGATCGGCCAGTCCGGGGCCAAACAGCGGAAGCGGTCGGCAAGGCGATCGACGACGCCGTCCCAGAGCCGGCCGTCGACGAGGTAGCCGTGGACGAAGACGAGCGGCGGTCCCGAACCAGCCTCCCGGTAGCGGACGGTTCCCGCCGGCAGTTGGATCTCCTTGCGCTCGTCGATAGCCATCGTCAGTCTCCCTTTGTCTTAGCACCGCTCGAGTCGGTGCTGGATCTTTCCACCTGTCCTTGCTCCTTGTAACATACAGACAGTATGAATGTGAAACCTGATCCCCCTGAAAGACCGCAAGCTGCGAACAAACGGCGCAGCCAGTCCGAGCGCACCGCAGCGACCCGGACCGCACTGATCGCCGCAGCCCGGCGGCTGTTCACGGAGCGCGGCTATGACGCGGTCGGCACCGAGGAGATCGTGCGCGCCGCCGGGGTCACCCGCGGCGCCCTCTACCACCACTTCGGCGGTAAGGCGGAGTTGCTGGAAGCCGTCTACGAGCGACTCGAGGCGGAGTCGACCGAGCGTGTCGCCCGGGTCGTGCTCGGCTCCGAGCTGGAGAGCCCGTTGGAGGCGATGAAAGCTGGGATCGAGGCCTTCCTCGACGAATGCGCGGAGCCCGAGCTGCAGCGGATCGCTCTGCACGACGCGCCGGCGGTTCTTGGCTGGGATCGCTGGCGTGAGATCGCCGCCGCCAACGGCCTCGGCTTGATCGAGGCGAGCCTCACCGCCGCGATCGAGGCCGGCGAGATCCGCGCCCTGCCGGTGAAGCCGCTGGCACACCTTCTGCTCGGCGCCCTCGACGAGGCGGCGATGCTGATCGCCCGCGACGACGACCCGGTCGCCCGAGCAGAGGTGACGGCCGTGTTGCTGGCGCTTCTAGAGAGCTTTGCTGTCATCGACCCGGCGTAGCCGGATCGTCATCTCGCCGTCGACCAGCCTCGCCTCGTTGGCGGCCCGGCGCGACTCCTTCTGCGCGTACATGCGCACGTCGGCCAGCTGCATCGCCTCGATCGCGGTGGTCGCTTCACGCGGGATCGCCACGGTGCCCCAGGCGGCGCTGACCTCGTAGCCCTTGCCGCTTGCGGTGAGCGCCTCGGCCCCGCGCTTGGCGACCTCGTCATGGGTGCTCTCCCCGCCACCGATCAGGACTGCGAACTCGTCGCCGCCCACCCGGTAGGCGAAGCCGCTGCCCCTGACCGTCTCCCGCAGCTGCCGCCCGAGCGTGGTCAGCATCGCGTCGCCGGCGGGGTGACCGAAGGTGTCGTTGTAGCGCTTGAAGCCATTGAGGTCGAGCAGCAGCAGCGTCACCGGCTGCTCGGCGGCGCGAGCGCAGCGGTCGGCGAGGTCGACCTGGAGCCGTCCCTGGTTGCCGAGGCCGGTCAGCTGGTCGGTCTGGACCTGTTCCAGCAGCCGCTTGTTTTCGCGCACGCTGATCGCCAGCCGGGCGATCACCGCCAGCATCGTCCCCGCGGTCAGGATCCCGGTCAGGGCGTTGGCGGTGCTGGCGTACTGGATCGCGAACAGGGCCAGGGTGAGAAAAGCGAAGAAGCCGGGGATGATCAGCTCGCGCCAGCCGTCGAAGCGGGCGACCGGCTGGATCGTCTCGGCCCGCGGTTGCCAGGCCTCGGCACCGATGCAGAGGGCACCGATCAGGTACAGGGGTTCGACCCAGCTGCCCTCCGGCAGTCCGCCGCTGGATTGCAGGGTGTACGCGATGTCGGCGATCGCGAGCATGGCCAGCCCGAGCAGCAGCAGCGTCCAGGTCCGGCCGGGACGCCAGCGGGTGAGGGCGACGACGCCGACCAGCAGCGCCAGCGTGAAGATGTCGGCGAGCGGATAGGCGAGCGTCGTCGCCATTTCGAGGGCGCTGCCGCTGGTGCGGTCGGCGACGTACTCGAAGACCAGCGACGCCCCGAGCGCGGCGGTGCCGAGGGCGGCGATCAGCCCGTCCATCCAGAGCCGCCAGTCGAGCTCGCGGGCACGGGCGCGGACCAGCTGGACGACACCGAGGATCGCCAGCGGGTAGAAGGCGAGGTAGCCGATGTCGGCGGGCGAGGGGTTGGGCGGCGTCGGGTCGTTCTCGATCGCCGCGGTCCAGTAGAGCTCGCCCGCCGCCCAGGAGAAGATCGCCGCTGCGATCGCGAACCAGGCGCCGCGCTCGCGATCGCTCGCGACCCCCTTCAGCACGCAGGCGAGGCCGGCGGCGATGATCACCGCGTCGTAGAGCGGGCCGTTGACCGCCGCATCGAAATTGGAGCCCCCGAGGCCGAGCCAGTCGTGCGCGACCAGCAGCAGGGTCCCGCCGAACAGGATCGCGCCGATTGCCGCCTTCAGAGCGCTCTGCGGCGTCGTCGTACGCGTGATTGCTGGACCGGTCACATTGATCTATCGGCACCGCTTGCGCGGTTCTCTAGACTTAGTCGCAATGAAGGCTTCAATTCACCCCGATTACACGCTTGCCAACGTGCATTGCTCGTGTGGCAACCAGTTCTACACGCGGTCGACCAAGGACGACCTCCACGTAGAGCTCTGCTCAGAGTGTCACCCGTTCTACACGGGCAAGCAGAAGCTGGTTGACACCGGTGGCCGCGTCGAGCGCTTCCAGCGCCGCGCCGCCAAGCACAGGGCCGGGAAGTAGTCCCTTGAGCCCGCCAGCGGGCTTGACTCGGGCGTCCCATGCCTCCACCGGGGGGCAAAACGGTGCTGCCAGAAACGGAGGCGGCGATGACGGTGACCGCGAGGTGCGGATGCCGGACGGCGCCCTCGTCGCCAAGCGCGACGCGCCGGTCGGCGGCCAGGCGGTGCTCGAGGGCGTGATGATGCGCGGCGTCTCGGTCTGGGCCGTCGCCGTCCGCACCCCGGAGGGCCAGATCGAGATCGAGTCCGACACGCTGGTCCCCTGGGCCAAGCGCCACCGAATCTGGCGCCTGCCGGTTATCCGCGGCGTCGTCGCCCTCGGCGAGTCGATGAAGATCGGCTTCAAGGCGCTGGCGATCTCCGCCAACGCCCAGCTCGAGGAGGACGAGGAGGGCGAGAAAGAAGAGATCGGCGGCTTCGTCTGGGGCTTCACGATCTTCCTCTCGCTGCTGCTTGCGGTCGGCCTCTTCTTCGTCATTCCGGTCGGGCTGACCAGCCTGATCAAGGACCAGCTCGGCTCGGCGCTGCTCTTCTGGCTGGTCGAGGGGATCCTCCGCACGGCGATCTTCATCGCCTACATCGTCGCGATCAGCAAAATGCCGGACCTGCGGCGCGTCTTCGAGTACCACGGCGCCGAGCACAAGACGATCTCTTGTTACGAGGCCGAAGACGAGCTGACCCCCGCCCGGGCCAAGCTCTACTCGCGCCTGCACCCGCGCTGCGGGACCAGCTTCCTGCTGATCGTGATGGTGCTGGCGATCTTCGTCTTCGCCCCGATCGGGCTGCCCGAGTGGTACTGGCTTCTGCTCTCGCGCATCCTCGGCATCCCGCTGATCGCCGGCCTCTCCTACGAGGTGATCAAGTGGGCCGGGAAAAACCGGCGCAAAGCCTGGGTGCGGGCGGTGATGTGGCCGGGCCTGATGCTCCAGAACCTGACCACCCGTGAACCCGACGAGCAGCAGCTCGAGGTTGCGATCGCTTCGCTCAACGCCGTTCTCGCTCGCGAGAATCCCGAGGAGGCGGCCAAAGCGCAGCACATCGAGATCGTCGCTTAGACGGCTGCAAACCGGCGCATCTCGGGGTCCTCGGTCGCTCGGCTCGGGTCACGCACTGGAGTGCGCTCCCCTCGCCTCGCTTCCCTGCGTCCCCCGACCTGCTTGGTTTTCGCCGTCTAAGGTTTCGCCGTCTAGGGTTGGACCGATGATCGAGCAGCTAGTCGAGCAGATTCAGGCGCGCTTCGCGGAGCTCGAGGGGCAGATGTCCGACCCCGCCGTGATCGGCGACCGTGAGCGCTATGCCGAGGTGGGCCGGGAGTACCGCGAACTGCAGCCGGCGCGCGAGCTGGCGGGCGAGTACGCGACGCTCAAGGACGACCTCGAGGGTGCCCGGGAAATGCTCGACGAAGGCGAGGACGAGGAACTGCGCAAGGTCGTCGACGAGGCGCCGGCGCGCCTGGCCGAGCTCGAAGAGGGGATCCGTCTGGCGATGGTCGAACGCGACCCCAACGACGACAAGAACGTCCTGGTCGAGATCCGCGCCGGCACCGGCGGCGACGAGGCGGCCCTGTTCGCCGGCGATCTCTACAAGATGCTGACCCGCTACGCCGAAGAGCGCGGCTTCGCCACCGAGGTGATCTCCCAGTCGGTCTCCGAGGCGGGTGGCTTCAAGGATGTGACGCTGGCGGTCAAGGGCGATGGCGCCTACTCGGTCTTCAAGTACGAGGGCGGGACGCACCGCGTCCAGCGCGTGCCGGAGACCGAGTCACAGGGGCGGATCCACACCTCGACGGCGACGATCGCGGTCCTGCCCGAGGCTGAGGAGGTTGACGTCCAGGTCGACCAGAGCGATCTGCAGATCGACGTATACCGCTCCTCGGGCCCTGGCGGCCAGTCGGTCAACACGACCGACTCGGCGGTGCGGATCACCCACAAACCGAGCGGGATCGTCGTCTCCATGCAGGACGAGAAGTCTCAACTCCAGAACAAGGACAAGGCGATGCGGGTGCTGCGGGCGCGCCTGCTCGAGCGCGAGATCGCAGAGCAGCAGGCGAAGATCGCCTCCGAGCGCAAGGCCCAGGTCGGCAGCGGCGAGCGCTCGGAGAAGGTCCGTACCTACAACTTCCCGCAGGGTCGGGTCACCGACCACCGGATCAAGCTCACCTCCCACAACCTCGACGGCGTCCTCGCCGGCGACCTCTCCGAGTTCACCGATGCACTGTCCGCGGAGGAGAAGCGCCAGCGCTTGGAGACCGCCACCGTCGGATGAGATGCCGGCGGTAGTGGCGCCGGTTCGCGAAGCGCTGACCTCGGCGATCGACGCCCTGGTCGCCGTCGGAGTCGAAGACCCACGGCTCGACGCGGAACTGCTCCTGGCCGAGGCGATGGGTGTGGAGCGGGCGATGCTCGTCGCCGAACCGGCGCTGGAGGTTGAGCCGGCCGCGGCGCGGCTGTTCGGCGAGATGGTGCGGAGGCGGCTGCGGCGCGAGCCGGTCGCCTACATCTTGGGACGGAAAGGTTTCCGCCACGTCGAGCTGGCGGTCGACCGGCGGGTGCTGGTGCCCCGACCGGAGACCGAGCTGCTGGTCGAGGTGGCGCTGGAGCGCCGGCCGGCGCAGCTGCTCGACGTCGGCACCGGCTCTGGGGCGATCGCCCTGGCGGTCGCCGACGAGCTGCCGGGGTGCGCCGTGACCGCGACCGATACCTCACCCGGAGCGCTCGAAGTGGCCCGCGCCAACGCGGTCGGCCTCGGACTGGTCGACCGCGTCACCTTCATCGAGGGCACGCTGCCGGAGGAGGGCGTCGGGCCGGACCCGGGCTTCGACCTGATCCTTGCCAACCTCCCCTACGTCCCCGAGCGAGACTGGGCTGGGCTCGAGCCCGAGGTCACCCGGTGGGAGCCCCGCGCGGCCCTGCTCGCCGGCCCCGACGGCCTCGACGCCTACCGCCTCTTCATCCCAGGATGTGGTCGCCATCTGCTCCGCTATCCGGAACGAATGGCGACCACCGGGCGGGTGCTGGCGGTCGAGGTGGGGGAGGGACAGGCGGCGGCGGTCGGGCAGCTGATGCGGGAGGCGGGATTTGAGGCGATCGAGGTGCGGTGCGACCTGGCCGGGATCGAGCGCGTGGTTATGGGGGAGCTGTGACGCGGCCCGTCTCGGTCGAGAGGGATGGCGGTGCAGCGGCGCGCAGCGCGCTGGAGCGCACGATTGCCGGTGGCGGTGTCGCCGTGTTTCCGGCGGACGGGCTCTACGGACTTGCCTGTGACCCGCTCGACGCCGCTGCGATCGAGCGAATCCACCGGCTCAAGGGACGCGACGACGGCAAACCGTCGGCGGTCATGTACTTCTCGCCGCTGGCGCTGCGCGAGCTCGTCGCCGGGCTCGGACCGCGGACCAAAGGCGCCGTCAGCGCCCTGCTGCCGGGGCCGCTGACGCTCGTGGTCGACAACCCCGAGCGGCGTTACCCGCTGGCCTGCCGCGAGGACGTCGGCCGGCTTGGGGTGCGCCTGCTGGCGGGCCCGCTGGCCGGGGCGATGTGCCCGATCTTCCAGACCTCCGCCAACCTCAGCGGCGAGCCTGCCCCGGCGCGATTCGCGGAGGTCCCCGCGGCGATCGTCGCCGGAGCCGACCTGGCGATCGACGGCGGCGAGCTCACCGGCCTGCCCTCGACGGTCGTCGACCTCGCCGCGCTCGACAGCGACGGCTCCTGGTCGGTCTTGCGCGAAGGCGCCGTCTCCGAAGGCGACCTGGCCAGCGCCCTCGCCGCTTTCGGCGTCGACTAGCTCAACAATTGGTGACGCCGGTGAAAGGCAGCAGCACGCGCCGCTGGGAGGAGTTGTCGTCCTCGTTCGACTCGAAGAGGTTTTCCTCCGGGTCGACGGTCATTTCGAAGGAGTAGCAACCACTGAGGCCGGCTACGTTGATCCACTGCTGCAAGTAGGGGGCGGGGTAGATGTCCGACCAGCCGACCGAGGTCCCCAGCGTGACCCGGCTGCGGTAGGGGTTCTGGTTGCAGCCGGGGTAGTGGCGGGCCGGGGGCGAGGCCGCGCTCGCCTGGGTGCGGGTGAGGTCGCGCAGGCAGTAGTTGAGCTTGGGGCTGGTGCGGACGACGGCGCCGAGGCTGCCGTCGGCTTCGACCGCGCGCAGGTCGAACTGCGCCAGCTGGTGGACCTTCCAGTAGGCGCCGCCCCAGTAGGCGCCGACATCGGTGAAGCGCAGGGTCGCATCGCTCTGCACGGTGATGTGGCCGCCGTCGGCCCGGTAGATGCGCTGGTTGGTCCGCATCGTCCTCCAGCCGTTGCGCTTGCCGATCAGCTCCATCGGCCCGCGGCCGCGGCTGCGCACGTCGCTGGTCGCCCGCAGCAGAACCCGATCCGCTCCCAGATCCTCGACGTAGAGCTCGCTGGCCGGGCCGATGCGCAGATTTGGGCAGAGCAGCAGCTTGGCTTCCTTGCCTTCGCAGGGGTTTTCGGCCGGCGCCGCCCGGACGCCCGCGGGGAGCGAGGCGACGAGGAGGAGGGCCGCGGCCAAGACGACGAATCGGGCTCTCACGGTGCCAAGAATATCCCGGCGCGTTGCTATGGTCGGCCGCCCGCGAGGACCGATCACATGAGCCAGATGCCCGAGAACTTCCAGAGCGCCCCCCTCGTCGAGGTCGATCCCGAGATCGCCGCCGTGCTCGAGGGCGAGCTGCGGCGCCAGAGGCAGACGCTGGAGATGATCGCCTCGGAGAACTTCGTGCCGCAGGCGGTGCTCGACGCGGTTGGGTCGGTGCTCACCAACAAGTACGCCGAGGGATATCCCGGCCGGCGCTATTACGGTGGCTGCGAGGAGGTCGACGTCGCCGAGCAGCTCGCGATCGACCGCGCCAAGGAGCTGTTCGGAGCCGAGCACGCCAACGTCCAGCCCCACGCCGGCGCCCAGGCCAACAACGCCGCCTACATGGCCTTGATCGAGCCGGGCGACACGATTCTCGGGCTGGCCCTCGACCACGGCGGCCACCTCAGCCACGGGATGAAACTGAACGTCTCCGGCAAGCTCTACAACCCGGTCGCCTACCACGTCAGCCGCGATGACTTTCGCGTCGACATGGAGGAGGTCAGGAGCCTTGCCGAGGAGCACCGCCCGAAGTTGATCGTCGCCGGCTGGTCGGCCTACCCGCGCCAGCTCGACTTCGCCGCCTTCCGTGAGATCGCCGACTCGGTCGGGGCCAAACTGATGGTCGACATGGCCCACTTCGCCGGCCTGGTCGCCGCCGACGAGCACCCGAATCCGGTCGAGTACGCCGACGTCGTCACGACGACGATCCACAAGACGCTCTGCGGTCCCCGCAGCGGCATGATCCTCTGTCGCGAGGAGTATGCGAAGGCGGTCGACAAAGCGATCTTCCCCGGTCAGCAGGGCGGGCCGCTGATGCACACGATCGCCGCCAAGGCGGTGGCGCTCCACATCGCCTCCAGCGCCCAGTTCAAGCGCCGCCAGCGGCAGACGATCTCCAACGCCCGTGAGCTCGCCGCCGGGCTCGAAGCCGGGGGCGTCCCGGTCCTCACCGGCGGCACCGACGTTCACCTCGTCCTGGTCGACCTGACCCCGACCGGCCTCGACGGCCAGACCGCCGAGGATCGGCTCGAGGAAGTCGGGATCACGGTCAACCGCAACGCGATTCCCTTCGACACGCGGCCCCCGCTAAACCCCTCCGGCCTGCGGATTGGCACCCCGGCGCTGACCACGCGCGGGATGGGAGAGGCGGATATGGCCGAAATCGCTGCGGTCATCGCCACCGCGCTGACCGGCGACTTCGTCTTCGAGAAGGACGGCCTCAGCGCCCGCACCGAAGCGCTGATGCATCGCCACCCGCTCTACCCCGAGCTGGCGACCGCCTAGCTCTTGAAGATCTGGGTCGACATGAGCGCTCCGGCGCACGTCCTCGTGCTGCGCCCGATCATCGAGCGGCTGCGCGCCGAAGGCCACGAGGTCGAGGTGACCTCGCGCGACTACGCCCAGACCCAGCAGCTGCTCGAGCTGCACCAGATGCCGCACACCCCGATCGGCCGGCACGGCGGCGCCTCGCGGGTCGGCAAGGCCTACCGGCTCGGAGAGCGGACCGCGCGGATGCTCGCCTACGGCCGCGGGCGCTCCTTCGACCTGGCGCTCGCCCACGGTTCCAACGATCTCGCCCTCGCGGCCCGCGCGCTCGGCGTCCCCGAGGCCAACATGCACGACTACGAGTACGCGGTCACCCAGCACCACATCGGTTGCCGCCTCGCTCGTCGGGTGATGTTCCCGGACACGGTTCCGGCCTCGCGGCTGCGCCGCTTCGGCGCCGGCCCCGCCAAGCTCTTTCCCTATCCGGGCCTGAAGGAGGAGTACTACCTCTTCGACTTCGAGCCCGACCCGGAGGCTCTGATCAGGCTCGGGGTCGAGACCGAGCGCATCGTCGTCATCGTCCGCCCGCCGCCCGACGTCTCGCTCTACCACCGCAAGTCGAACCCGCTGTTCCCGAAGGTGCTGGAGCGGATTGGCCGCGACGAGAACGTCCATGCCGTCGTTCTGCCCCGAACCGAGGCCCAGCGCACCTTCATCAACGGACTGGCGCTGCCCTCGCTGATCGTTCCCGGCCGGGCGGTCGAGGCCCAGAGCCTGGTCGCCCTCGCCGATCTGGTGATCTCGGCCGGTGGCACGATGAATCGCGAGGCGGCGGCACTGGGCACTCCCGTCTACACCACCTATGGCGGCCGGCTGGGGGGCGTCGACGAAGCGCTGATCCGCAGCGGGCGCCTGCGGCCGCTGACCGACCAGAGGGCCGTGGTGTTGGAGAAGCGAAGCGCCACCGCGACCGCGACGAAACGCGACCCCGCCCCCCTGGTCGAGACGATTCTCGGTACCGTCGGAGCCCTACCATTGCGCGGCGAAGCTCCCCAAGTAACTCCTTCTTAAGCGACTCCGGGCTCAGTGAGGAGACCCTGGAGGAGCTGGTCTCGCATGCTGCGGGGGGTGAATCGCGGCCGGTCGACATCCTCCTGCGCGGCCTCGACGTCGTCATCTCCGCCTCGACCCTGCTGGTCCTCTCGCCGCTGCTTGTCCTGACCGCGCTGGCGATCTTCCTCACCTCCGGCCGCCCGGTCTTCTACCGCGGCGCCCGCGTCGGCCGCGCCGGCCACCTCTTCTGGATGTACAAGTTCCGCACCCTGAAGGCCGACGCCGAGGACCGGCTCGGTCCCTACTACGGCGAGGAGCTGACCCGCCGGACCGAAGAAGAGCGGACGCTGATCGGCGGCGCCCTGCGCTCGACCCATCTCGACGAGGTGCCGCAGCTGTGGAACGTGCTGCGCGGCGACATGGCGATCGTCGGCCCGCGCCCGATCCGCCCGGCCTTCTTCGCCGAGCTCTGCCGCGAGATCCCCCAGTACTGGCAGCGCCTGGTCGTCCGCCCCGGTGTCACCGGCTTCGCCCAGACGCGGGTAACCCGCGAGGAGTCCTGGGCCAACAAGCTCGCCCACGACATGGAGTTCATCGCCGACCGCTCGGTCGGCCTCTACTTCAACGTCTTGTTCGCGACCGTGGGCAAGGTCCTGGGGAAAGGCCCGGCGGCTCCGGGCAACAACGAAGGCTGAGTTCCTAGGGACAGGCCAGCCCCGCACACCCACAGGGCAGGTAGGTGTGCGGGGCTGGCCCGCGTTTACGCCCTCGGTGGATTAGGGCCGCTATAGGGGCGCTAATCCACCGAGGGCTGTGAGTCCGCTCAAATCCGCCCGTCCAGCCGGGCCAATCCCACACCTACCTGCCGTGTGGGTGTGGGATTGGCCCGGCGTGCGCCAGCCCCGAACCAGGCCGTCTTCCCTGCGACACTCTCCCGCTCATGTGCGGGATTTGCGGAATCGTGGAGCGCGACGGGGCACCCGACCTCGACGCGGTGGCGCGGATGAACGCGACGATGGTTCATCGTGGGCCCGACGACGAGGGGCTGTTCCACCGCGGCCAGGTGGCGCTGGCGGCGCGGCGGCTCTCGATCATCGACCTCGCCCACGGCCACCAGCCGATCTCCAATGAGGACGGCTCGGTGACCGTCGTCCAGAACGGCGAGATCTACAACTACCGCGAGCTCAAGCGCGAGCTCGAGAGCGCCGGCCACCGATTCACGACCGACTGCGACACCGAGGTCCTCGCCCACCTCTACGAGGAGCACGGCGACGGCTTCGTCGAGCGTCTGCGGGGGATGTTCGCGCTGGCGCTCTGGGACGACCGCGAGCGGCGGCTGTTGTTGGCCCGCGACCGTTTCGGGATCAAGCCGCTCTTCTATCGTCAGGTCGGCGGCGACCTCTCCTTCGCCTCGGAGCTGAAGGCGATGCTCGAGCAGCCCGGCTTCTCGCGGGCGATCGACCCGGAGGCGCTCGCCGCCTACCTCGCCTTCAACTCGATCCCGGCGCCGCTGACGATCTTCGCCGAGGCCCGCAAGCTGCCCCAGGGCCACCTGCTCAGCTGGCAGGGGGGTGAGACCAGGATCGTCCGCTACGCCCGGCCCGGCCCGCCCGCCGCCGACCAGCTCCGCGAAGGCTCGGCCGCCGAGCTCGCCGAGCAGCTGCGCGAGGTGCTGGGCGACTCGATTCGCGCCCACCTCGTCGCCGACGTCCCCGTCGGCGTCCTGCTCTCCGGCGGCGTCGACTCCGGCGGCATCACGGCGCTGGCGGCGGCGCAGTCGCGGGAGCCGTTGAAGACCTTCTCGATCGGCTTCGAGGAGGCCGGCTTCGATGAGCTCGACCGTGCCCGCCTGGTCGCCGAGCGCTACGGCACCGATCACCATGAGCTGATCCTGCGTCCCGACGCGATCGAGCTGTTCCCACGCCTGGTCGAATCCTTCGACGAGCCCTTCGGCGACTCCTCGGCGCTGCCGACCTTCCTCGTCTCCGAGCTCGCCGCGGGCGAGGTCAAGGTGGCGCTCTCCGGCGAGGGCGGCGATGAGCTCTTCGGCGGCTACTACACCTACGTGGCCGACCTGCTCGCGGCCCGGGTCGGTCGCCTCGCCGCGCTGGCGCGGCCGCTGGCGGAGGCGCTGCCGAGCTCCGACCGCCGGGTCGGCTTCGATTACAAAGCCAAGCGTTTCTCCCGCGGCGCCGGCCTGCCGCCACTGGAGCGCCACCACGCCTGGAAGGAGATCTTCGCGCCGGCGACCCGCGCCGCCCTGCTCGGAGCCCGCAACCCCGCCTGGGACCCGGTCGACCTCTACCGGACGCGCTACGCCGAAACCGCCGGCGCCGAGCAGCTGGCGCGGATGCAGGACGTCGACCTCGGCATCTACATGGCCGATGACCTGCTGGTCAAGACCGACCGCCTCAGCATGGCCAACTCGCTGGAGCTTCGCGTGCCCTTCCTCGACCAGCACGTCGCCGAGTTCGCCTTCTCGCTGCCGCGGGCGCTGCGGGTGCGCGGCTTCGCCAAGAAGCGGCTGCTGCGCCAGGCGCTGGCGCCGCTGCTACCGCAGGAGGTGGTGGGGGGGCGCAAGCAGGGTTTCTCGATCCCGGTTGCCGCCTGGTTGCGCGGGCCGATGCAGCCGTTCGCCCGCGAAGTCCTCTCCAGCGCCAATCTCGAGCGCCAGGGCTGCCTCGACCCGACCACCGCCCAGGCCCTCCTCGACGATCACTGCGCGGGCCGCGAGGACCTCAGCCGCCAGCTCTGGGGCCTGATGGCCTTCAGTCTCTGGTTTGACCGCTATGCCGCCTGAGGCTCGGCCTAGACTGGCCGGCGCCCGGCTGGAGCGCCCATGACCCATACGCCTGAGACGCTGGACGCGCTGTTCGCCTTCCTGGTGGCGGGCGTCCTGACGATGCTCCTGGTGCCGCTGACGATCCGGCTGGCGCGCCGGGTCGGCGCCATCGACTTCCCCAACGAGCGTTCGCTGCACGATCTGCCGACGCCGAAGCTCGGCGGTCTCGCGATCCTCGTCGGCGTCCTCGTCGCCGGCCTGATCTGGCTGCCCGACGACACCCAGAGCCACGCGATCCTGATCGGCGCCGTCTTCGTCACCCTCTTCGGCGTCGTCGACGACGTCTTCGAGCTCGGCCCGGTCCCGAAGCTGGCGGGTCAGGCGGTTTCGGTGATCATCCCCGTCGCGGTCGGGGTCACGGTCGACAACTTCACCTTCCCCTTCTTTGGACGCCTCTCGCCCGGGACCGTCGACCTGCTGACGCTGCCGGGGGGAGGGGTGGTCGACCTCGGTCAGGTGCTGACCGTGCTCGGCGTCGTCGCGATGATCAACGTGATCAACCTGATCGACGGCGTCGACGGGCTAGCCGCCGGTGTCTGTGTGATCTCGGCCCTGACCCTGGCGGTGATCGCGCTCTCGCTCGACCGCACCGCCGCCGGCGTTCTCGCCGCGCTCGTCGCCGGCGCCTCGCTCGGCTTCCTGCGCTACGGCTTCCCACCCGCCAGCACCTTCCTCGGCGACACCGGCTCCAACCTGCTCGGCTACCTGCTGGGGATGATCGCGATCCAGGGCGCCCTGAAGACGAACGCCGTCGTCGCCCTCTTCCTGCCGCTGATCGTGCTCGCCGTGCCGATCCTCGATACCGGCTTCGTCGTCGCCAAGCGACTCAAATACCGGCGCCCGATCTACCGCGCCGATCGCTGGCACTTCCACCACCGGATGGCCGACATCGGCTTCTCCCAACGCCGCACCCTGGTCTACCTCTACGGCTGGACCCTGGTGATGGCGGCCCTCGCCCTGGCGCTGCGCTTTGTTCCCTACAGCGACGACCACGGCCACTTCGATGTCCTCTGGACGATCGTGATCGGCGTCTGCGGACTGCTCGCGATCGCCGCCAGCTTCTACCTCGTGACCGTGCTCGAGATCTTCAAGCTGCGCCAGGTGCGGCTGCGCCAGATCGTCAGCCTCAGGCGGGCGGCGGGCGTCCCCGAGCCGCGGCCCCAGGATGTCGATCGCGCGGTCGAGCGCGAGCTCGAGACCGGAAGCTTCCCTGCAGTTGACCCGGAAACGGGCGAGTTTGGCGCCGTCGACGAGCCGGGCCCAGGTAGTGGCAAGGGGCACTAACCCGCATCACAAAGCCATTCTGGGCACCCTTCGGATATAGTCGCCGCTGCGTCCGCTCAACCCCGAGACGGACGTAACTATGTCTCCTCTTAAGTACCTCGACCCTCTGCTGCTGGCCGCCGCTCTCGCTGTTTTCGTGGTCGGCGGGCTCCCCATGCTCGGATTCGCCGTCGGCGCCGGAACCTGGATCATCCAGCGCCTGGTCCAGGTCTACGCGACCAAGCGCGCCAACGCCCAGCTCGCTGCCGGCAACCGCCAGAAAGCGATGGGGATCGTCGCCGCGACCACGCTCGGCCGCGTCTGGCTGATGGCGACCGCGGTCCTCCTCGTCGGCCTGCTCGCCGAGCGTGAAGCCGGCCTCGCCGCCGCCGTCCTCGTCCTCGCCCTCTTCACGATCACCTTCGCCGCCCAGGGGCTCGCGCACCTGTTCAGCGGCGAGCCCGAGGGGCAGGGAGTCGCGTGAGCGCCGAGCAGGCAGCGATCAAGGCGCCCGACGGCGCCGCGAAGTCCGGCGGGCTGAGCACCAAGGCGAAGGTCTTGATCGGGCTCGGCGCCTACTTCGCGATCGCGATCCTGATGTTCCTGATCTTCGGCGACGCCGGCAAAAACGAACACTTCCAGCCCCAGAACGAGTTCAAGCTGGAACCGTGGATCGCGATCGAACTCGGCGGCATCGACTTCAGCATCAACAAGGCGGTCGTCTACCTGCTGCTGGCCAGCGGCCTGACGATCGGGATGATGCTGTGGATCGCGAAGCGGATGCAGCAGAAGCCCAACCGGGTGCAGACCGCGATCGAGGTCGCCTACGACATGACCAAGAACACGATCGCCGGCGGCAGCCTCGACCAGAAGATGGCCCGCAAATGGTTCCCCTTCCTGGCCGCGCTCTTCTTCTGGATCTGGTTCTCGAACATGATCGGGTTCCTGCCGCTGCCGACCAACACCGAGCACACGGTCGACATCTTCGGCGTCGCCGTCCCCTCCTTCGCGCTCTACGCCGCCACCGCCAACCTCTCGATCCCGCTGGTCCTGACCCTGGTCGTCTGGGTCAGCTACCACGTCGAAGGCATCCGGGCCAAGGGCCTGTTCAAGTACCTGGCCAGCTGGCTGCCGCCCGGCCTCGAGGATATGAACCCGTTCGCCAAGGCTTTCATCTTCGTGATCGAGGCGATCTCCCACGTCGCCCGGCTGATCTCGCTCTCCGTCCGACTCTTTGCCAATATCCTCGCTGGCCACCTGCTGCTGCTCTTCATGGGCGGCGGGCTGGCGGTGCTGCTCGGGATCGCCGCACTCGGCGCCCTCACCTTCCCGCTCGCCTTCTTCTTCTTCATCCTGGAGGTCGGCCTCATCGCCACCCTGCAGGCGTTCATCTTTGCCACTCTCACTGCCATCTACCTCGGCGGAGCTACCTCCGCCAGTCACTAGAAAAGGAGCACTTTTCCATGGACCTGTCCCCTGTCGTCGCCGCCGTCTCTGACGAAGGCGTGGAAGCTGCCGGCAAGGCGATCGCCCTCGGCGTCGGCGCCGGCCTCGGCTCGATCGGCGCCGGTATCGGCATCGGCTTCATCTTCGGTAAGGAGATCGAGTCGGTCGCCCGCCAGCCGGAGATGAAAGACGAGCTGCAGAGCATCCGCTGGCTCGGCTTCGCGCTGACCGAGGCCGTGGCCTTCTACACGTTCATCTTCGGCCTCATCGCCTTCTTCCTCTAGGTCGATGGAGCTGCTCGGCAACATAGTGCCGCTGGCCGCTGAGGCGGCAGGCGAGGAAGGCGGTGGCAGCTTCCTCGTCTCGCCCGGCCTTGGGCTGATGATCTGGACCCTCGTGTTGTTCTTGTTCACGATGTGGGTCCTGAGCAAGTTCGCCTTCCCGAAAATCCAGGAGGCACTGGATCGGCGGGCAGCGACGATCGCCGAGTCGCTCGATGCGGCTGAGCGCCAGCGCAAAGAATCGGACGAGCTGTTGGCCGAGTACCGCGGCCGTCTGGCTGAGGCACGGGAGCAGGCCGACGACATCATGGCCCGCGCCCGCAAAGCGGCCGAGACCGCTGAGGCCGAGGCCACCACCGCCGGCCGTGAGAAACGCGAGGAGCTGGTCTCGCAGGCAAAGCGCGACATCGAAGCCGAGACGCGCCGCTCGCTGGAGCAGATCCGCACCGAGGTCGCTGACCTGACCGTGCTGGCGACCGAGAAGGTCACCCGCAAAAGCCTCACCGCCGACGACCAGAAGCGGCTCGTCGAGGAGGCCCTGGCCGAGGTCGACTTCTCCTCGCTCTCGGGGGCGGAGAAGAACTAGATGCCTGAGGCGGCAAACGTATATGCCGAGGCCCTCTTCGAGGCCGGCAAGGACAAGGGCAAGCTCGACTCTCTGCAGTCGCAGCTCAGCCAGTTCACCGATGCCGTCGATCGCAACCAGGAACTGCAGGTGTTCCTGTTCAGCCCGTACCTCTCCTCCGCAGACAAGCAGGAGGGCCTGGGACGGGCGATCTCCGGCGCCGAGCCGGAGCTGACGAACTTCCTCGAGCTGCTGATCGAGAAGCACCGGATGCCGGAAATATTCCGCATCCGGCGTGAGTTCGACGTGCTCTGGAAGAAGGAGAACCGCCGCCTCGACGTCACCGTCGTCAGCGCCGTCGAGCTCGACGAAGCAGTCGTCCAGAAAATTGGCACCGAGGTCGAACGCCAGACCGGCGAGGCGGTCGAGTTGTCCAGCCGCGTCGACGGCGAGATCCTCGGCGGCATCGTCCTGCAGGTCGGAAACATGGTCCTCGACGCGAGCATCCGCAGTCGCCTGGAGAAACTTAGAAAGACCGTCGCCACCGCGGCGTAAGGAGGAGCTGAGCACCCGATGGAGATCAAGCCGGACGAGATCGCAAGCATTCTGCGTGAGCGAATCGAGGGGTTGGAGACCGACTCCGCTGACCTCACCGAGGTGGGCACCGTCCTCTCGGTGGCGGACGGCATCGCTCGCATCCACGGCCTCGACAACGTGATGGCGTTGGAGATGCTCGACCTGCCGCACGGGGTGACCGGGCTCGCGCTCAACCTCGAGAGCGACAACGTCGGCGCCGTGCTGTTCGGCGAGTGGGACAAGATCGTCGAGGGCGACACGGTCAAGCGGACCGGCCACCTGCTCGAGATCCCCGTCGGCGACGCCCTGCTCGGTCGCATGGTCGACCCCCTCGGCCGCCCGCTGGACAACCGCGGCGAGGTCATCACCACCGAGACCCGCCCGGCCGAGTTCAAAGCTCCGGGCGTGGTCGAGCGCCAGCCGGTCGAGGAACCCGTCCAGACCGGGCTGATGTCGATCGACGGAATGATCCCGATCGGCCGTGGCCAGCGCGAGTTGATCATCGGAGACCGCCAGACCGGCAAGACCGCGATCGCGATCGACACGATCATCAACAACAAGGACAAGGACCTGATCTGCATCTACGTCGCGATCGGGCAGCGCATGTCCACCGTCGTCCAGCTCAAAGAGACGCTGGAGGAGAACGGGGCGATGGAGAACACGATCATCGTCGCCGCTCCCGCAGACGAGGCGGCGCCGATCAAGTACATCGCGCCGTACGCCGGTTGCGCGATGGGCGAGCACTTCCTCTACAACGGGAAAGCCGCCCTCTGCGTCTACGACGACCTCACCAAACACGCTGCCGCCTACCGGCAGATGTCGCTGCTGCTGCGCCGTCCGCCGGGTCGCGAGGCCTACCCGGGCGACGTCTTCTACCTGCACTCGCGCCTGCTCGAGCGTGCGGTCAAACTGAACGACGACCTTGGCGGCGGTTCGCTGACGGCTCTGCCGATCATCGAGACCCAGGCCTCCGATGTCTCCGCCTACATCCCGACCAACGTGATCTCGATCACCGACGGTCAGATCTTCCTCGAGTCCGACCTCTTCTTCTCCGGCGTCCGGCCGGCGATCAACGTCGGTATCTCGGTCTCCCGGGTCGGCGGTAACGCCCAGACCAAGGCGATGAAGAAGGTCGCCGGAAAACTGCGCCTCGACCTCTCCCAGTACCGCGACCTCGAGGCCTTCGCACAGTTCGGCTCTGAGCTCGACGCGGAGACGCAGAAAGCGCTGACCCGCGGCGAACGCCTGGTCGAGCTGCTGAAACAGAAAGAGCGCGAGCCACTCAGCGTCGGCGACCAGGTCGCTTCGATCTACTCGGGCACCGGCGGCTACCTCGACCGGATCAAAGTCGAGCGCGTCGGCGAGTTCCTTGCTGACCTGCGCGTCCGCCTGCACTCCGAGAACGCCGAGCTGTTGAAGCGGATCGAAGACAGCGGGAAGCTCGAGGAGGACGACGAAACCGCGCTTGGCAGGGCGATCGCCGACTTCGTCGACGACTTCGGCGCCGACTTCGACGAGCACGGCGACCCGATCGAGGCTGGCGAGTCCGACCGCATCAAGTCCGCGGAGGAGCGCGAGGCTCCAGGCCGCACCGCATCCGAGGCCGACTCCGACAGCTCCGATGAAGCGAAAGAGGCCGCGACGGCGTAGTTCGACCGAGCGCACTGAACCATGGCCACGCAGAAGGAAGTCAAAAATCGCATCGCGTCGATCAAGAACATCAACAAGATCACGCGTGCGATGGAGATGGTCGCCGCGGCGCGGTTGCGTCGCGCCGAACAGCGGATCGATGACCTGCGGCCGTACGCCGAGGGCATTCGCAAACTGACCCGCCAGGCGTCGGCGCATGCCGGCGCGATCCCGCGTGTGCCGGTGATGGCCGAGCGCGAGAACGTCGAGCGGGTCGGCATCCTCCTGGTCACCGGCGACCGCGGCCTGGCCGGCGCCTTCAACTCCAACATCATCCGCGAGGGCATGCGGCTGGCCGCCGATGTCCGCTCCGAGGGGGCGACGCCCGCCTTCGCGGCGGTCGGCAAACGCGGCGTCTCGGCGCTCAACTTCCGCAAGCAGGAGGTCACCGGCGCCTATGTCGGCTTCACCGACCGGCCCGCCTTCGCCAACGCCCGTGAAATCGGCGAGGCGCTGACCGCCCGCTACGTCGACGAGGAACTCGACCGGGTCGAACTCGTCTACAACAAGTTCGTCTCACCGCTGACCCAGCATGTCTGGCGCCAGACCCTGTTGCCGTTGCAGCAGGCGGAGGTGGCCGGCGAGGGCGCCGACGACGAGCAGGATGCCGGCGAGGAAACCGAGGCCGAAAAACTGCAGGCGAAATCGGAGTGGAGCTACGAGCCCGAACCCGAGGAGCTGCTCGCCCGGCTGATTCCCGAGTACGTGACGATCTCCGTGTACCGGGCGCTACTGGAGTCCGCTGCCTCTGAGTTGGGGGCGCGGATGACGGCGATGCGCAACGCCGCTGAGAACGCGGAAACGATCATGGAAGACCTGACCCTGGAAATGAACCGGGTCCGCCAGTCGGAGATCACGCAGCAGATCTTGGAGGTCGTTTCCGGCGCCGAGGCGCTCGGGTAGCGGCGACAGAAACCTTTGGAAATGAGAAAAGGAAGTCATGGCTGAGAACGGATCAAGCGGTACCAACGTAGGACGCGTCGAGCAGGTCACCGGCGTGGTGATCGATGCTGTCTTCTCCGACAAGCTGCCGGCGATCTACTCGGCGGTGACGATCGAGACCACCGGCGACGGCGACGGCGAACCGACCCAGCTCGTCTGCGAGGTCCAGCAGCACCTCGGCGACGACCGCGTCCGCGCGGTCGCGATGGACGCCACCGACGGCATCCAGCGCGGCGCCAAGGTGACCGACACCGGCGGCCCGATCACGGTCCCGGTCGGCGACGTCACCCTCGGCCGCATCTTCAACCTGCTCGGTGAGCCGATCGACAACGGCGAGGAGATCGGTGAGGTTGAGCGTTGGCCGATCCACCGTCCCGCCCCCAAGGCCTCCGACCTGACCCCGACCCAAGAGGTCCTGGAGACGGGGATCAAGGTCATCGACCTGCTCGCTCCCTACGCCAAAGGCGGCAAGGTCGGGCTGTTCGGTGGTGCCGGCGTCGGCAAGACCGTGCTGATCCAGGAGCTGATCCGCAACATCGCCGAGGAGCACTCCGGCCTCTCCGCCTTCGTCGGCGTCGGCGAGCGCTCGCGAGAGGGCAACGACCTCTGGCTCGAGATGAAAGAGTCGGGCGTGATCGACAAGACCATGCTCGTCTTCGGCCAGATGAACGAGCCTCCGGGAGCACGTCTGCGCGTCGCCCTCTCCGGCTTGACGATGGCGGAGTACTACCGCGAGCAAGGTGGTCAGGACGTGCTCCTGTTCATCGACAACATCTTCCGCTTCGTCCAGGCGGGTTCCGAGGTTTCGGCGCTGCTCGGGCGCATGCCCTCGGCGGTCGGCTACCAGCCGACGCTGGAGACGGAGATGGGCGAATTGCAGGAGCGGATCACCTCCACCGATCGCGGCTCGGTCACCTCGATCCAGGCCGTCTACGTGCCGGCGGACGACTACACCGACCCGGCTCCGGCCTCGGTGTTCGCCCATCTCAACGCGACCACGGCGCTTTCGCGGTCGATCTCCGAGAAAGGCATCTACCCGGCGGTCGACCCGCTCGACTCGACCTCGACGATCCTCAAGCCCGATGTCGTCGGCGACGAGCACTACCGCACCGCGACCGACGTCCAGGAGGTGCTCCAGCGCTACAAGGAGCTCCAGGACATCATCGCCATCCTCGGCATCGACGAGCTCTCCGACGAGGATCGCCAGACGGTCTCCCGTGCCCGCAAGATCGAGCGCTTCCTCTCGCAGCCGTTCTTCGTCGCCGAACAGTTCACCGGCCGCACCGGCGAGTACGTGCCGGTCGCCGAGACCGTTCGCGGCTTCCGCGAGATCCTCGACGGTGAGCACGACGACCTCTCCGAGGGTGCCTTCTACATGCAGGGCTCGATCGACCAGGTCACCGAGAACGCCAAGGCCGCCGCGGCCGCGTAAGGAACCTGATGGCCGCCGAGCACATGATCGACGTCGAGATCCTCACCCCCGAGGGTGAGGTCTTCGACGGCGAAGCCAAGCAGGTCTCGACCCGCACCGAGGTCGGCGAGATCGGCATCCTCGCCAACCACACGCCGCTGTTGGCGGCGCTGCAGCCGACCGAACTGCGGCTGATCTCCGACGGCGAGACCAAGCGCTACGCGCAGGCCCATGGCTGGCTGCAGGTCTTCGGCAACCGCGCTCGCCTGCTCGTCGAGGAGGCGATCCCGCCCGAGGACCTCGACGCCGGTGTGCTGAAAGAGCAGCTCGCCGACGCCGAGCAGCGGCTCGGCGACAGTGACGAGGACAGCGCCGAGTACGCCCGCGCGAAGAAAGATCGTGACCGGGCAGAAGCGTTTCTCGCCATCGCCGGTTGAGCGCACCCAGCGAAGTTGTGGTTCCTTTTTCGCCTATGGGGCTTCAAGGAACCACGCGACGGCGGGAGTCGCGGGATGAGCGATGAGCTGGTGGCACTCGCGCAGCGGTTGATCGGCTACGAGACCTCGGAGCCGGAGGCGATCTCGGAGGCAGCCGGGTTCGTCAAGGGCTGGCTGGAGGCGCGGGGGATCGAGGTGCAGCGGGACGAGGTGGCAGGGCTACCGGTGCTGAAGGCGGAAGTCGGACCGGCCGAGGCGATGGCGACCGTGGTGCTCGAGGGACATCTCGACGTCGTCCCAGCCCACCCCGACCAGTTCTTGCCGCGGATCGACGGTGACCGCCTCTACGGGCGCGGTGCCTACGACATGAAGGGTGCGCTGGCGGCGATGATGGTCGTGACCGCGGCGATGCGCGACCAGGAGGGCGTGCGGGTGCGGCTGGGGATCGTCGGCGACGAGGAGTCCGAGGAGGAGTCCGAGCGCGGCTGCGACCACCTCGTCGACAGCGGCTTCGTCGGCGACTTCGCGATCACCGGCGAGCCGACCGACCTGCACATCGGGATCGAGGCCAAGGGCGTGCTGGCGCTGCGCCTGGAGGTGGGGGGGACGGCCGCCCACGGAGCGACTCCCTGGCTCGGCGACAACGCCGTTCTCAACGCGATCGACGTTTTTCGCAGTATCGAGTCGCTACCGTTTGCCCGACACAGTTCTGAGTTGTTCGACCGCCCCTCGATAAACCTGGGTCGGATCTGGGGGGGCGACGCTCTGAACAAGGTGCCTGACCGATGCGTCATCGACGTCGACATCCGCTACCTGCCCGAACAGGACCCCGCCGCGATCCTCGAGGAAGTGCGGTCGATCTCCGGCTGTGCGGCACGGCCGCTGCTGACCCGGCCGCCGGCCACGGTCGAGCGCAACTCGCCGTTCGTGTTGGCCCTGCGCGCCTCGGCGACCGAGCACCATCACGGCGAGCCGATGAGCGTCGGCCGCGACGGCGCCTCCGACGCGGTCTCCTTCCTGCGGGTCGGGGTGCCGGCGGTCGAGTTCGGGCCGATCGGCGCCGGGCATCACGGGCCCGAGGAGTGGGTCTCGGTCTCCTCACTGGCCAGCTACCGGCAGGCGCTGGAATCGTTCCTGCTGGCGATTCCGGGTCGCCTCGCCGATGACTGAGCCGCTGGGCCCGGGCTGGGCCCCGAAGAAGCCGCCGGTGAGCGGCGATCCTGAGCAGCCGCCCAAGCCGAAGCGCTTCTGGTGGCGGTTCCTGCTTGCCTCGGTGCTCATCATGGCGGTCTCAGCCGCGGCGACCTCGATCTCGATCCTCAACTTCTTCGACAGCATCGCCGACGGGATCGCGCCGGCCAACAAGAGGGTCCGTTCGCAGCTGGAGAAGGTCCTCGCCGAAGCCAAGGGCGGCGAGCCGCAGAACTTCCTCCTGGTCGGCTCCGACAAACGTGCCGGCGCCGAATTCGTCGAAGACAAGGGCCGCTCGGACACGACGATCCTGATCCGCATCGATCCCGAGAAGGGTTTGATCTCGATGCTCTCGATCCCGCGTGACCTCAAGGTCGAAATTCCCGGGCTCGGCACCGGCAAGTTCAACGAAGCCTATTTCTACGGCGGCACCAAAGGGACCGCTGAAGTCGTCAAGCAGCTGACCGGCCTGCCGATCAACCACGTGATCAACATCGACTTCCTCGGCTTCGCCCAGGCCGTCTACGCGATCGGCTGCGTGTTCACCGACGTCGACCGCCGCTACTACCACTCCAACGAAGGGGTGGCGCCCTCCGAACAGTACGCCGAAATCGACGTTCAGCCCGGCTACCAGCTGATGTGCGGCAAGCAGGCGCTCGACTACGTGCGCTACCGCCACACCGACACCGACATCGTCCGCTCCGCCCGCCAGCAGGACTTCCTCGGCTTCGCCCGCCAGCAGATCTCGCCCAACGAACTGGCGGAGAACGTGCTCTTCGACGACGACAGCCTGGTCGACGTCTTCACCGAATACACGAGCTCCGACATCAGCGAGGGCAAAGAATTGCTCGACGTGATGAAACTGCTGATCGAGGCGCGCGGCGCGACGATGAACGAGGTCCACTTCCCGGCTGAACTCGGGCCGAGCTACGTCTACGCCTCGCAATCGGCAATCAACGAAGCGGTCAACGAATTCCTCGGCGTGAAGCCGACATCCGACGGCGGCGAGAACCGCCAGAGTGCCGAAGAAAGCGAACGGGAGAAGAAGAAGGGCAAGAAGAAGGACAAGGGCAAGAAGAAGGACAAGAAGAAGGAGAAGCCGGTCGTGGAGACGCCGGCAGCCGGGTCCGACGACCTCGCCCCGGCCCGCGAAGCGGGCGAAATGGAGGCGAAGATCGCCGCCCGCCGTGTCCACGGACACTTCCCGATCTACTACCCGACCCGCCTGCCCGCCGGGGCCTACTACGTCGAAAGCAACCCCTACGAAAGGATCTCCGACCCACGGGTCTACGGGATCCGTGAGGGCCTCGGCAAAGACGACCCGCGGCACGAGGCCTACCGGATGGTCCTGGTCATGGAAGCTTCCGACGGAACCCACTACTTCGGCGTCCAGGGGATTCGCGGCTGGCCCGACCCGCCGATCCTCGACGACCCGACTGAAACCAAGGAGATCGACGGGCGCGAGTTCGAATTCTTCACCGACGGGGGTCAGATCAAGCTGATCGCCTGGCATCGGGGCGAGAACAGCTACTGGATCACCAATGACCTGTTGGAGAGCTTGAGCAACGATCAGATGGTCGGGATGGCCCGCTCCGCGGCGGTCGTGATCCCGAAGAAGAAATCGAAGAAAGGCGGGAACAAGGGATGAGCGCGCAGCGCGAGCCGGTTGGCGTGATCGGGGTGGGCTGGGTCGGTCTGGTGACCGCCGTCTGCTTCGCCGAGCTCGGACATGAGGTCGTCGCCCGCGACATCCTCGCCGAGAAGGTGGAGTCGCTCGCTCGTGGCGAGACGACGATCCACGAGCCGGGACTGGAGGAGATGCTGCGCCGCAACGCCGAGCGGATCACCTTCACGACCGAGATGGACGTGCTGCTGGATCGAACGCGACTGCTGTTCGTCTGCGTCGACACGCCGCCGACCTACTCCGGCGACGCCGATCTCTCGCGGGTCCGCACTGTGGTCGAGGGTCTGCCGGCAGATGGAGAGCACGTGCTGGTGATGAAGAGCACGGTCCCGGCCGGGACCGGTCAGACGATCCGCCGCGACGTGCCGGGGCTCGCCTATGTCTCCTGTCCCGAGTTCCTCAAGGAGGGCTCGGCGGTGGCTGACTTCATGCACCCCGACCGGGTCGTGATCGGCGCCGACGCCGGCGATCAAGAGGCGGCCGCTGCGGTTGCCGACCTCTACGCCCCGCTCGGCGGCGAGATCCTGCAGACCGACGTCGCCAGCGCCGAGATGATCAAGCTCGCCTCCAATGCCTTCCTGGCGACCAAGATCTCCTTCATCAACGAGATCGCCAACGTCTGCGAGGAGGTCGGTGCCGACGTCGCCGAGGTCGCCACCGGCATGGGCCTCGACAACAGGATCGGCTCCTCCTTCCTGCGCGCCGGCATTGGCTACGGAGGCAGCTGCTTCCCCAAGGACGTGAAGGCGCTGAAGATGCTGGCCGGCAACACCGGGTACCACTTCCAGCTGCTGAACGCCGTGATCGAGGTCAACGAGCTGCAGAAGCGGCGCGTCGTCAGCAAGCTCGAGAAGCACCTCGGCCCGCTATTGGGCAAGCGCATCGCCCTGCTCGGCCTCGCCTTCAAGCCCGACACCGACGACATGCGTGAGGCTTCGAGCCTGGTCCTGGCAGCGCGGCTGCAGGGGGAGGGCGCCGAGGTGGTCGCCTACGACCCGGTCGCCGCCGAGCGCGCCGCCGATCTGCTCGGCGCGGTGAAGATGGCGGACTCGGCGCTGGCGGCGCTGGATGGCGCCGACGCCGCCGTCCTGGTCACCGAGTGGCGCGAGTTCGGCGAGCTCGACTGGGCCGAGGCGGCGACGCGGATGTCACGCCCCCTGGTCGTCGACGGTCGCAACTTCCTCGACGCCCAGGCGCTGCGCGCCGCCGGCTTCGCGTACGAGGGCATCGGCACCGCCCAGGCCGCGCCGGCCCCCGCCGCGAGCGAGTAGATGCAGGCGATAGTCCTCGTCGGGGGTGAGGGCACCCGGCTGCGGCCGCTGACCGACCACGTCCCGAAGCCGGCCCTGACCCTGGTCGACCGCCCCTTCCTCGCCTACATGCTCGAGTGGCTAGCCTCCCATGGCGTCACCGAGGCGGTGCTCGCCTGTGGCTTCCTGCCCGACGTCCTGCGCGAGGCGCTGGGAGACGAGCACGCCGGCGTCCGGCTCAGCTACGTGATCGAGCCCGAGCGTCGCGGTACCGCCGGCGCGATCCGCTTCGCTGCCGACTCGCTCGGCGACCGGCTCGACGATCGCTTCCTCGCCCTCAACGGGGACATCCTCACCGACCTCGATCTCAGCGCCCTGCTGCGAGCCCACCAAGAGCGCGACGCGCGCGCCTCGCTTGCCCTGTACCCGGTTGAGGACTCGGCCCCATACGGCCTCGTCAGCGTCGACGCGACCGGTGCCGTGACCGATTTTGTCGAGAAGACCGGGGAGGCGGTGCCGGGCGAGATCAACGCCGGCGCCTACGTGCTCGAGCGCTCGGTCCTCGACCTGATTCCGCCCGGCCGCGAGATCTCGATCGAGCGCGAGGCCTTTCCGCGCTTGATCGGGGCTGGTCTGCACGGCCTTCGCCTCGATGGCTACTGGACCGATTTCGGCACCCCGCCGCGCTACCTGGCGGCGACGTGGGACATCCTCGAGGGTCGGGTCGCGACCCGGGTCCGCCCGACCGCGCCGGGGCTCTATGTCGGCGCCGGGGCCGAGGTTGCCGCCGACGCCACGATCGGTCCGCGGGTCGTGATCGGGCCCGGGGGGCGGGTCGAGGCCGGTGCCACCGTGCGCGAGTCCGTCCTGCTCGACGGTTGCACGATCGCTGCAGGCGCCAGCGTCAGCAGCTCGATCCTGGCCCGCGGCGTTAACGTTGAGGCAGGGGCCACGCTGGCCGGCGCAGTTGTCGGTCAGGGCGGCAGAGTCCCGGCCCAAATTTCATGATCGACGACGTCCTCGGCATCCCAGACCAGCTCCGCGACGCCCTCTGGCGGGTGGAATCCGCACGCTTGCAGGCGGCCGAGGCGACCGGGCTGATGATCTGTGGGATGGGCGGCTCGGCGATCGGCGCCGATCTTGCCACTGCCGCGCTCGGCGATCGCCTGACCAAGCCGATGATGACGATCCGCGGCTACGCGCTGCCGAGCTGGGCAACCCCGGAGTGGACCGTGCTCTGCTCCAGCTACTCGGGTGGGACCGAGGAGACCCTGGCCTGCTTCGACGCAGCCGAGGTGTTGGGTGCCCGCCGCCTCGTCGTCAGCACCGGCGGGCCGCTGGTCGACCGGGCCCGCGAGGCGGACGTGCCGGTGGTTGGCCTGCCGGGGATCTTCCAGCCGCGCGCCGCTGTCGCCTACATGGTCGTGGCCGCCGCCGAGGTGGCGGCGCTGGCCGGCGTCGCGCCGCGCATCCACACCGAGATCGACGCCGCCGCCGCGTTCCTCACCGAGCAGGTGGAGACGCTGAAGTTCCAGGCGGGCGAGATCGCCGGCCTGCTCGATGGCGCCGCTCCGTTGATCTACGGTGCCGACCTGACCGCGCCGGTGGCACGCCGCTGGAAGACGCAGGTGAACGAGAACGCGAAGCTGCCCGCCTTCTTCGGCGAGCTGCCCGAGGCCAACCACAACGAGCTCTGCGCTTGGAACGCCGCCGCCGGCGAGCATCGGCTCGCCGCCGTCTTCCTCGAGGATCGCGACCAGCACCCGCGTGTGGCCCGCCGCTTCGAGCTGACCGCGGAGGCGGTCAGCGCCGCCGGCGCCGAGGCGGTGCGGGTCGAGACCGCGGGCGAGACCCGGATCGCGCGCCTGCTCTGGGTGACGATGCTGGGCGACCTCGTCTCGCTCGAGCTCGCGAGCCAGCGTGGCGTCGACCCCATGCCCGTTGCCGCGATCGAGGACTTCAAGGCGGCGATGGACCGATGAGGGCGATGATCCTCGCCGCCGGCCTCGGCACCCGCCTGCGGCCGATCACCTACGCGATGCCGAAGCCGATGGTTCCGGTCGCCAACCGGCCGGTGATGGAGCACATCCTGCGACTCCTGGCCCGGCACGGCTTCACCGAGACGATCGCCAACCTGCACTGGTTCCCGGAGCTGATCAAGGAGTACTTCGGCGACGGGTCGCTCTGCGGAATCGACCTCTCCTACAGCTACGAGGAGCAGTTGCTGGGGACCTCGGGCGGGGTCCGCAACGCCGCCGGTTTCCTCGGTGACTCCTTCCTCGTGATCTCAGGCGACGCGCTCACCGACATCGACCTCAGCGCGATGCGCAGGTTCCACGAGTCCCACGACGGCATCGCGACCCTGGCGACCAAGCGGGTCGACGACACCAGCCAGTTCGGTGTCGCGATCACCGCCGGCGACGGTCGCATCCAGGGCTTCCAGGAGAAGCCCGACCCCTCCGAAGCGCTCTCGGACCTCGCCAACTGCGGCATCTACATGTTCCGCCGGGAGATCTTCGACTTCTTCCCTGCTCCGGGCAGCAGCAAGGCCGCCGGACCTGGCGATCCCGACGGCTTCGCGGACTGGGCGATGGACGTCTTCCCGGGTCTGCTCGACGGCGACGTGCCCTTCTACTCGCACGAGGTCAGCGCCTACTGGAACGACATCGGCAACCTCGAGGAGCTCCGCGACAGCACCCGCGACGCGCTCACCGGAGCGGTTGAGGTCGAGCTTTCGGGCGAGCTGCGCGACGGCTATCGCAGCGGCGCTCCAGCCGACGACGAGGGCGCCCTGATGGGACCGGTTCTGCTCGGTCCCGGCTGTGAGATCGGCGACGACGTCCGCATCGACGGCCCCTCGGTGATCGGCGGCGGCGCCCAGGTCGGCGACGGTGCGCGGTTGCGCGAGGTGATCGTGCTGCCGGGGGCCGAGATCGCCGCCGGCTCGGTCCTGGTCGGCGCGATCGCCGCCCAGCGCGGCTGACGCTTCGCAGCGCGTGGTTACTTAGTCGCCCGTAGGGAGAAATGGAACCACGGGATTGCAGCTTGCGACTTGCGTGAGCAAGTCGTTGGGAGGTTTCTACGATCTCCGCGCAACGCGTGCGCGGTCGCCGCGCAGGATCGTGAGCGTGCCTCTGCTCGACACTCTCGCTGCCGCTCTCGCGCCGCCCCTTTGTGCCGCCTGTGGGCGCTCCTGCCGGCCCGAGGCGGTGGTCTGCACCCGCTGTGCCCGGCGCCTGGCTGCCGCCGATCCACTGCTCGGCAAGGGCCCGCCCGGGCTCGATCGCGCCTGGTCCTCGGCCGCCTACGAAGGCGTCGCCCGCGATCTCGTCGCGGCTCTGAAGTTCCGCCGCCTGCTGCCCGTCGCCGGCCTGATCGCCGATCGCATCGAGTGGATGGCGCCAGCCCACGTGCTCAGCGGCACGATCGTCCCGGTGCCGCCCGCGGCCCTGCGCCTACGGCGTCGCGGCTTCGACCCGACCGGCGAGATCGCCCTCGCCCTCGCCGCCCGCCTCGAAGCCCCGCTGGAGCCCTGTCTGGCCCGGCGCGGCGGCGGCAGACAGGTGGGTCGGCGCCGGGCCGAGCGAATCGGCCGCCCGCCTCGGATCGAAACCCGCTGCGCCGCTCCCCGCAGCGTCCTCCTGGTCGACGACGTGCTGACGACCGGCGCGACCTTGAGCGCCTGCGCTCGGGCGCTGCGAGCGGCGGGGGCGGTGCGGGTCGTGGCGGTGACGTTTGCTCGGCGGCTCTGAGGGCGCGGATTTCGTTCGAGGGGGTTTGGTGAGAGGGGTTGGGGGTCTCTCGTGCTCGCTGGATTTTTCGCCCGGACTCTCGGAAAGCTCTCAAGTACGGACAAGCGAAAAATTAACGCCGCTGTGCGCGAGAGACCCCCAACCCCTCCCCTCAGAGCACCTCGAAGATTCCGCTAGCTCCCAGGGTTCGATCGTTTGCAGTTTGGATCGCTCCCAGGGTTCGCTCGTCTGCTCTTGAGATCGGCCCAAGGCTCGGTGGGCTGCCAGGAGAGATCGAGCCCGCTCCCAGCTGGTGAGTTGCCGGTTAGTTCCGCATAGCGGTAACAACCGGCAACTCGTGAAGGTGGTTTTGGATGAACCTTGGGCGGATTGGACTCTCGGCCTTCCTCTTGAGAGGAGATTGGGTCCCTTGGTCGTCTATCTAGAGAGATCCGGACCCTTGGTCGTCTCTCTCTAGGGATCATGGACCCTGGTCGTCCCTCTCTAGAGATGCCGGACCTTGGTCGTCAGCTTCGAGATGGTCTCGGTTCGCGAGGGACGGTGGGGGTGTCCTCCGTACGAGCGGCGTCCTCATTTTTGCGCTGCAGCGGTATCTCGGACGGTGGGAGCACTCCCCAGCAAAAATCCCAGCGAAGGTAGGAGGACACCCCCACCGTCCCTCCCGGCCCGAGGTCAGGGAGGAGCGCAGCGGCTCGAGGTCAGCAAGATTGCCAACCACGGGCCGCAGTGAAGCTCAGGGATGCATCTCGGCCGGCCGACCCCGCATCTGGTCGACCAGGTGCCGCGTGCGGCTGCGCTTGCGGCGCAGTTCGCGATGTTTCTTGACCTGCCGTTGGACGTCCTCGGCGAGTTCGCGAACCGAATGGGTCATGTCCGGCGACGCCTCGTGGGCGTGCAGGGTTACCCCCTTGAGGTAGAAGGTCGCCTCGGCGACCTGGCTGTCGGCGATCGACGGGTTGCGCTCCTCGGAGAGAACGACCTCCAAGGTCGCCAAGGCGGAAACCTGCCGGCCCAGGCGTTGGAATCTCTTCCTGACCATCTCACGCAGGTCGTCCGTCATCTCGACGTTTCGGCCCCGAATCTCTATCCGCATGAGTGCCTCCTTTTGGGTTCCTCCTCCGATGCTACGCCCGCCGGCGGCTCGGAGCAAGGGCTGCACCGCTACCCTTGGGCAATGCCCGCAATGGACCTGGTGACCAAGGCCTTGCGCGCGGGGGAGGGCCGGAAGTTCAAGGCCTACCAGAAGCGCGCGGAGGCGATCAATCGTTATGAGCCCGAGATGGAAGCCCTCTCGGATGAGGAGCTGCGCGAAGAGGCCGACTCCCTGCGCGAGCGCGCGCGCAACGGCACCTCGCTCGACGACCTGCTGCCGGAGGCGTTTGCGCTGACCCGCGAGGCGTCGCGGCGGTCCACCGGCCAGCGCCATTACGACGTGCAGCTGATCGGCGGCATGGTTCTCCACGACGGCGCCATCGCCGAGATGCGCACCGGAGAGGGCAAGACCCTGACCGCGACCCTGCCGGTTTTCCTCAACACCCTGGCCGGCGGCAGCGTTCACGTAGTCACCGTCAACGACTACCTCGCCCGCCGCGACTCCGAATGGATGACGCCTATCTACGAGGCGCTCGGGGTCAGCGTCGCCGCCCTCCAGGACTCCGACGACCACGCCGCCAGGCAGGTCAAATACGCCTGCGACGTCACCTACGGGACCAACTCCGAGTTCGGCTTCGACTACCTGCGCGACAACATGTCGGGCTCGCTCGAGAACTGCGTCCAGACCGGCCACGACTTCGCGATCGTGGACGAGGTCGACAACATCCTGATCGACGAGGCGCGGACGCCGCTGATCATCTCCGGTCAGCCCGAACAGGCAGCGCAGACCTATTACACGTTCGCCCGACTGGTCAAACAGCTGGTCGGCGTCCCCGCCAAACAGAAACTGAAATCGCTCGGCGAATCGAAGGACACGACCGAAGTCGACTACGACTACGAGTACGACGAGAAGCACAAGACGGTCGCGCCGACCGAGCGCGGCGTCAAGAAAGCCGAGGAATTCCTCGGCGTCGACAACCTCTACCTCGGCGAGCACGGCAGCCTCGTCAACCACCTGGTCCAGTCACTGAAGGCCGAGTCGCTCTACAGGAAAGACGACGACTATGGGGTGATCGACGGCGAGGTGATGATCATCGACGAGTTCACCGGGCGGATGCTCGAGGGACGGCGCTGGTCGGAGGGTCTGCACCAGGCGATCGAGGCGAAGGAGGGTGTGGCAATCCGCGAGGAGAACCAGACCCTCGCGACGATCACGCTGCAGAACTACTTCCGCCTCTACGGCAAGCTCTCCGGCATGACCGGTACCGCCCTGACCGAGGCGACCGAGTTCATGAAGATCTACAAAGTCCCGGTGGTCGAGGTCCCGACCAACCAGCCGATGGTCCGCGAAGACCACAACGACCAGATCTTCAAAACCAAAGACGGCAAGTGGAAGGCGGTGCTCGACGAAATCGTCAGCCGCCACGAAAAGGGCCAGCCGATTCTGGTCGGGACCGTCTCGGTCGAGACCTCGGAGATGATCTCCGAGGCGCTCAAACGCGACGGGATCAAACACGCGGTATTGAACGCCAAACCGGAGCACGCCGAACGAGAGGGCGAGCTGATCGCCCAGGCCGGGCGCAAGGGCGAGGTGATGATTGCGACCAACATGGCCGGCCGCGGCGTCGACATCAAGCTCGGCGGCGACCCCGAGCACCTGGCGATCCACGAGCTCAAAAAGCAGGGAATCACCCACGACAGCGAGGGCTACCACGAGGCGCTGGCGGAGAAGGCGACCGAGCTGGATCCCCAGTGCAAGGCCGAGGCCGAGGAAGTCCGCGAGCTCGGTGGCCTCTTCATCTGCGGTACCGAGCGCCATGAGTCGCGCCGGATCGACAACCAGCTGCGCGGCCGCTCCGGCCGCCAGGGCGACCCCGGCGAGTCGCGCTTCTTCCTCTCTGCCGAAGACGACGTGATTCGTCTCTTCGCCGGCGACCGCATCTTCAAAATCCTCGACCGCCTCGGGCCCGTCGACGAGGACGGCACAGAAATGCCGCTCGAGGCGAAGATGCTGACGAAAACGGTCGAGAACGCGCAGAAGAAGGTCGAGGAGCAGAACTTCCTGATCCGCAAACGCGTGCTCGAGTACGACGACGTGATGAACGAGCAGCGCCGTGTCGTCTACAAATACCGCCGCGAGATCCTCGAGGGCCGTGACATCTCCGAGACCGCCCGCGACGAGGTCGAGGGTGTGATCGAGCGTCTGGTCGACGAGTACACGCCGGGGGACGAACTCGACGAATGGGATCTCGAGGAGATGGAGACGCAGCTGCGCCAGATCTGGCCGATCAGCGTCGACGTCGCCTCTCTGGCTCCCGAGCAGGTCGACCGCGAGAAGCTCAAGGACGAGCTCGACGAGGACGCGATGAGCGCCTACGACGACCGTGAGACGCAGCTCGGCGAGGAGCTGATGCGCTACCTGGAGCGCTCGATCCTGCTGCAGGTGATCGACAACCGCTGGCGCGAACACCTCTTCGACATGGACTACCTGCGCGAAGGGATCCACCTCCGCGGCTTCGCCCAGATCGACCCGCTGGTCGCCTACAAAAACGAGGGCTTCTCGATGTTCGAGGAGCTGATGCACTCGATCTGGGACGAGTTCAGCCGCCTCGTCTACCGGGCTGAAATCGAAGTCCAGCCGCCGCAAGGGGCAGCCGTCGCCAACGACGCCGCCGCTCCGGCCGCGCTCGACTACTCCGGGCCCGCCGAGGGCCAGCCCTCGGCGCTGCAGCAGATCGCTGCCACCGGCACGGCGGGTGCCGCCGTCGATGTCGCCGCCTCGCAGGCGGTCGGCGGCAACGGCGCCGACGTGGTCGAGACCGTGGTCAAGGGCGAGCACGATGATGTCGGCCGCAACGACCCCTGCTGGTGCGGCTCGGGCAAGAAGTTCAAGAAGTGCCATGGAGCTTGAGGGGCGTTAGCGCGGCCGCTGCAAAGTGGCGCATCTCGGCGTCCTCGGTCGACTCGGATCGGGTCACGCACTAGAAGTGCGCTCCCCTCACCTCGCTCCCTGCGTCCACCGACCTGCTTGCTTTTCACGGCCGTGCGAGATCCGATAAGAGAGTTCATCCGGGCCTTCAACGAGCGCGACCTCGACGGCTTCGTCGCGGTGCTCGACCCGGAGGTTGAACTGCACTCGGCCCGCGGCCTGCGCAGGGGCATCGAGGCGGCGCGGCAGTGGGGGACGCGCGAGCCGGGCGGCGTGCAGCAGGAGATCGTGCTGGAGCAGCTCTATGAGGACGGGACCGAAGGCGGTACCGGCGGCCGCGCCGTGGCGCTGATCGTGCGCCGCTGGCACTGGGAAGAGAGCGGCGAGCTGGCCGGCGAGGACGAGATGGCCTGGACCTTCGAGCTGCGCGACCAGCGGGTGCGCAGCTGGCGACCCTATGAGGACCGGGACGAGGCGCTGCGGGCCGGCGGCTTCGCCCACTAGTCTTGGGGGATGGCCGATGCCGCGCAGAGCGAATCCGTAGCGCCGCGCCTCGCCGCTGTCCGCGAGCAGCTGTCCCTGCTCTCGGACTACCTTTGACCCCGCTGCGCTAGGAGCCGAGGCCGAGCGGCTGGAGGCGGAGATGGGGCAGCCGGGATTCTGGGACGACCAGGATGCCGCCGCCCGCACTTCCGCCGCCCACGCCCGCGCCCAGAAGCGGCTGGAGATGTTCCGCGGGCTCGAGTCCGACGTCGCCGACCTCGATGACCTGGCCGAGCTGGCGGCCGAGGACGAGGAAATCGCTGCCGAGCTCGACGATCAGCTGGGCGCGGTCGAGAACCGCCTCGCCGAGCTGGAAGAGGCGCGCCTGTTCAGCGGCGAGTACGACGCCGGCGACGCCGTCGTCACCGTCCACGCCGGCGCCGGTGGCACCGACTCCCAGGACTGGGCCGAGATCCTCTTGCGGATGTACCTGCGCTGGTCTGAGCGGCGCGGTTTCGCGGTCGAGATGGTCGAGGCCTCGCCGGGGGAGGAGGCGGGTCTGAAGTCGGCCACCTTCATCGCCCGCGGCGAGAACGCCTACGGCCTCTTCGCCGCCGAGCGCGGCGTCCACCGCCTGGTCCGGATCTCCCCCTTCGACTCCTCCTCGCGCCGCCACACCAGCTTCGCCCAGGTCGACGTCGGTCCCGTGGTCGACGCCGGGGTCGAGGTCGAGATCGACGAGAGCGACCTTCGCATCGACACCTACCGAGCGTCGGGCGCCGGCGGCCAGCACGTCAACAAGACCGACTCGGCGGTGCGGATCACCCACATTCCCACCAACACCGTGGTCCAGTGTCAGAACGAGCGCTCGCAGACCCAGAACAAGGCGGTGGCGATGCAACTGCTGCGCTCGAAGCTGATCGAGCTGGAGGAGCGCAAACGGACCGAACTTCTGGCCAAGGCTCGCGGCGAGGTCAAAGACGTCGCCTGGGGCTCGCAGATCCGCAGCTACGTCCTGCACCCCTACACGATGGTCAAGGACCACCGCACCGAGCACGAGGTCGGCGACGCCCAGCGGGTCCTCGACGGCGACATCGACGGGTTCGTCCGCGATTACCTGAACAAGACCGCCGCCTCGGCCGGCTAGTGGCGCCGCTGGTCCAGCTCGAACGGCCGGCCGCGGCTGCCCCCCACGGCCTCCTGGCGCTCCACCACGGGCGCGGCACCGACGAGACCGACCTGCTGCGCCTGGCCGACCACCTCGATCCCGAGCAGCGGCTGCGGGTGGTCTCGGCGCGGGCGCCGCTGACCCTGCCGGGATCGCCCGGCTACCACTGGTACCTGGTGCCGCGGGTCGGCCATCCCGACCCGGAGACCTTCTTCGCCGCCCGCGCAGCCCTGGCCGAGTTCCACGACCGGCTCTGGGAGGAAACAGGCATCGGCGCCGAGCGAACCGTCTTCGCCGGCTTCTCGATGGGCTCGGTGATGAGCTACGCGATGGGGCTCGACGGCGACCGTCCAGCGCCCGCCGGCATCCTCGCCTTCGGCGGCTTCGTCCCGACCGTCGAGGGCTGGGAGCCCTCGCTGCCAGATCGCACCGGCACCCGCGTCTTCATCGCCCATGGGCGCAACGACCCAATCATCGCGGTCGGCTTCGCCCAACGCGCCCGCGACCTGCTCGAGGAGGGTGGGCTGGAGGTCACCTACCGAGAGTCGGATATCGGCCACCAGATCGACCCGGCGCACCTGGCCGAGGCGACCGGGTGGCTGGAGCAGACGCTGCGATCAGACGCCTGAGCGCGCCGCCGGCGCCGACCAGGTGAGGCCGCCATCGCTGGCGCGCTTGACCGTCAGCTCGCTGTCGAAGTAGCGGTGGCAGTAGCGCGGGGTGTTGACGGCCGACAGCTCGACCGTGAAGCTCTTTGCCGCGACGACCTTTGCCATCTGTAGATCGCTGAGGCGTTCGGTCTCGCGGAAGACGCCGGACCGCCTGAAGCGCTCCTGGTCGCCGCCGAGCTTGAGCGAGCCTTTGCGGCCGCGCAGCTTCAGCTCGACCTTGACTGCGGCAGCGGTGCGGGAGGTGTAGCGGACCGAGATCTGGACCGTGTCGCGGGCCGGAATCGCTGCGACGGTCGCGATGGTGCTGTTGAGCAGGCACTCGGGCGGCGTCGCTTCTTCCTCAGGGTCGACTTCTTCGCAGAGCTCCTCTTCCGCTTCTGCGTCTTCGCTGAGTTCGCATTCTTCGAAGTCCACTTCTCCTTCGCTCTCGCCGTCTTCTCCGACCTCTCCTTCATCGTCGGGAAGGGCGGCGGGGACGGGCGGGGCGGGGCCGGCGGGCAGATCCATCGCCTGCGCTGGGCTGGCGATGAAGACCATCAGGGCGAGGCCGATGGTCGCCAGAAGCGAGACCCACCAGGCGACTCTGGTCGCGGCGGGTACACGCTCGGCGAAACTGGGGGTCTTACGATGCATGCCCCCTGAATCGGCTCTGCAGATCGATCCTTTAGCCCAGCTCAGGGATTGGACCATCGTCAAGCACGCCCTCGAGCCTCAGTAGGCCCTGCTTCATCGGCAGGCCGCCGCCGTAGCCGCCGAGCGCGCCGCCCCGGCGCAGCACCCGGTGACAGGGGACGACGAGCGGGATCGGATTCCTGCCGCAGGCGGTGCCGGCGGCCCGGACGGCGCGCTCGTTGCCGGCGCCCTTGGCCATCTCCGTGTAGGTGCGGGTCTCGCCGTAGGGGATGCGGGCGATCTGCCGCAGCACCCGCAGTCGGAAGCCGTCGCTGAGACTCCAATCCAGCGGCAGGTCGAAGCAGTCGAGCTTGCCCTCGAAGTAGAGGTCGAGCTCGCGACGCTCCGCGTCGAACGCCGCCGGCGCCTCGAGCACTCGGGGCGAGACCCGCTCGGCCAGCTCGATCAGGAGCTCATCGGAGCTCTGGTTGGGCAGGCCGACCCGGACCAATCCCTTCGGCGTCCGCGCCAGCAGCAGCGGCCCGTAAGGGGAGTCGGTCGTGGCGTAGGCGACGTCGAGCAGACCTTCCTTCGCGGCGCGAGCGCTCAGTCGCTCCAGACTCGCCTTCATGCCAGCTCCTTTCGCAGTCGTTTGATCCCCTCGTGCAGGCTGCGCCGCGCGGCCTCCGGCGAGCAGCCAAGTGCGGCGGCGATCTCGGCGTGGGGGAGGTCGGAGGCGTAGCGCAGGGTCACGGCCGCGCGTTGCTTCGGCGGCAGGCCGCCCACCGCCAGCCAGATCCCGTCGTCGCTCGGCTCCGGTCCGGGGACCGGGGTCTCGGCCACCTCGGCAACCGGAACCGGGCGCCGGCCGCGGGCGCGGTGGTGGTCGATCGCCTTGCGGTGGGCGATCGTGACCAGCCAGCCGCGCAGGTTGGCGTCGTCCTCGAGCCCGGGATACGCACGCAGCGCCGCCAGGAAGGTCTCCTGGAAGCAGTCGTCGGCTCCCTCGCGACCGACCGCGCCGCGCAGCACCGCCATCACCTCGGCCGCGTGCTCGTCGATCAGGACCTGGAACGGGGGCAGCTCGCTCACCACGTGGATTAAACGCCCCGGCCCGCCAAGGCGTGAGGTGGGTGGTCGCCATTCGTTCCGCTATCCGGAGAAAATGGCGACCACACCCCGTTCATCTAGGCTGCGGCGATGGTCGAGGCTGCAGATTCGCTGGAGCAGGTTGTGGCGCGGGCGCTGGCGGAGGATCTGGGCTCGGGCGACGTCACCGCCGAAGCGACGGTGCCGGCTGACGCTCGTGCCCGGGCGCGGGTCGTGCAGAAAGCGCCCGGCGTTGCCTTCGGGCTCGCCGCGGTCGCGGAGACGATGGGCCAGTGCGGGGTCGAGCACGTCGACAACCTCGTCGTCGAGGGTCAATGGCGCCAGGACATCCCCACCGATGTCATTTTTGCCAGCGGTGGCGCCCGTGAGCTGCTGGCGGCTGAGCGCACCGCGCTCAACTTCCTCGGCCACCTCTCCGGGATCGCCACCCTGACCGCACGCTTCGTCGAGGCGGTCAAGGGGACCGGCACCAAGATCCTCGACACCCGCAAGACGACGCCTGGCCTGCGGGCGCTGGAGAAGGAAGCGGTGGCGGCGGGCGGCGGGCGCAACCACAGGATGGGCCTCTACGACGCCTTCCTGATCAAGGAGAACCACATCGCCCTCGCCGGCAGCCTCGCGAGGGCAGTGCACTCTGCCCGCAGCGCGCACCCCGAGCTGCCGGTCGAGGTCGAGGTTCGCAACCTCGACGAGACCGCCTACGCGCTCGGCACCGGTGCCGAGCGGTTACTGCTCGACAACATGGACCTGGAGACGATGCGGGCGGCCGTCGTCCTGCGCGACCAGAACGCCACCGCCGGCGGTGGCCCGGCTCTGGAGGCTTCGGGCGGGGTCGACATCGAGCGCGTGCGGTCAATTGCCGAGACCGGCGTCGACTTCATCTCGACCGGCGCCCTCACCCACTCCGCCCCGACCCTCGACTTCAGCCTCCTGCTCGAACCCGCCTAACCGCCCGCCGATGGGCCGATTTGTGGAGATATAGGCGACAAATCGGCCCGTCGGCGGTCACTTGAGGAGTTTGGAGAGGCGGCGATCTTTGAGCACTTTGCCGCCGGTCTGCTCCTGGGGGCAGTAGTTCATCTGGTGTTCGGAGAAGAAGACGGCCTCGATCGTGGTTCCACAGCGCGGGCAGGGCGTGCCCTCGCGCTTGTGGACCTGCAGCGGCATCGGCACCTTGTCGGGAACCTCGGGGCCGATCGTCCGCTCGTAATGGTCGATCGCGTCGCCGAGCACGTGCAGGGCGGCGTGCAGCCGCTCGACCTCCTCCTCGCTCAGTTCGGAGCCTTTCTTGAACGGCGACAGCCGCGCCTCCCAGAGGATCTCGTCGACCCAGGAGCGGCCGATCCCGGCGATGTCGCGCTGGTGGCGCAGCAGCGGGTGCAGGTGGCGCGGGTGGTCGATCGCGGCGGCGAAGCGATCGAGCTTGGGGGGTGGCCATGCTTCGGGTCCGAGGGTCTTGACCATCTCGTCCTCGGCGACCGCGTCGACTGGCAGCAGTTTCGCCCAGGCCCGCTGCTTGGTCCCGAACTCACGCAAGCGCAGCTCGCGCCCGTCCTCGAGGCGGATCAGCACCCGCGAGGCGCGATCTTTGGGCGAGGCGCGTTTGTCGAAGGCGCGCAGGCGTCCAGCCGACATCAGGTGGATCAGCAGCGCCAGCTCGCCGAACTCGAGCACCGGCATCTTCGCCACCCGGCGCACCGCCGTCAGCTCGCGGCCGGCCAGCGCTTCCAGCGGCGGCGCGAAGGTCTTCATCACGTTCATCCCCGGCGCCGATGCCGACTCGACCACGGCGCCGGCCAGCGCCTCGTCCAGGCGCCGCGCGACGATCTCGACCTCGGGTAGCTCGGGCATCTTCAAGAAGTCTGCCGCTTCGGCTGCCCGGGGCCACCACGGAGTAGACTTCGGGAACGTTCATTCGACCGGTTTCGACCTCGAAGGTCTGCCGGCGAACATCAGGAAAGGAAGGGCTCATGCAGGAGCTCCCGACGATCCAAGCCAATTTCGCCCCGGCGCTGACCCCGGACGAAATCGCTGAGCTCAGCGAGGAGATCCGTGCGCTCGCGCAGCAGCGCAACGCCGTCATCCTCGCCCACAACTACATGCTTCCCGAGGTCCAGGACGTCGCCGACCACATGGGCGACTCGCTCGGACTCTCGCGCCAGGCGGCCGCCACCGACGCCGAAGCGATCGTGTTCTGCGGCGTCCACTTCATGGCCGAGACCGCCTCGATTCTCTCGCCCGAGAAGAAGGTCCTGATCCCCGACCTCGACGCCGGTTGCTCGCTCGCCGACTCGATCGACGCCGACCAACTGCGCGCTTGGAAGGCTGAGCACCCAGGGGCGTTGGTTGTCATGTACGTCAATACCTCGGCCGAGGTGAAGGCGGAGACCGACTACTGCTGCACCTCTTCGAACGCGGTCCAGGTGGTCGAACACATCTGGGCCGAGCACGGGCCCTCGACCGAGATCCTCTTCGGTCCCGACATGTGGCTCGGCGCCTTCGTCGAGCGCGAGACCGGCCTGGTCGGGGACCCAGAGCGTCGCGGGCGCTTCCACATCTGGGACGGCGAGTGCCACGTCCACGCCGGCATCCGCCCCGAGGACATCGCCCGCACCCGCGCCGAAAACCCCGAGGCCGAGTTCCTGATCCACCCCGAGTGCGGCTGCTCGACGCAGGCGATGGAGTACGTCGCCGCCGGCGACATCGAGCCCGAGGGCGTGCACATGCTCTCGACCTCGGGCATGCAGCAGCACGTCGAAGCCCACCCGCAGGGCAGCTTCATCGTCGCCACCGAGAACGGGATGCTCTACCCGCTGCAGCAGGCGGCGCCGCAGGCGAACCTGATCGAGGCCAACCGGATGGCGTTCTGCAAGTACATGAAGATGATCACGCTGCCGAAGCTGCGCGACTCGCTGGCCGAGATGAAGTTCGAGGTCAGCGTCCCGGCCGCCGTCGCTGAGCGGGCGCGGACGCCGATCGAGCGCATGGTCGCGATCGGCTAGCCCGCGGATTCAGGAAATCGTCAGCCCGTACTTAGGGCACGGTTAGCCTCGGGGTGCAGGCTGGAACCTCCAGTCCATCCAGAGGAGGCCCAGATGCTTGATGACCCCGAGAGACACAGTGCCCTAGTCGTCGCTGGAAGTGCTGCCGACTACCCGGGCCTGATCGCCGCCCTGCGCGGCTGCGACCGCCAGCATCCGACCACCTTCACCCTGCTCGTTCCGGGCTGGCCGGAGGCCTGCGGCCGCGCCGAGCGCGCCGCCACCCGCATTCGCGCCGCCGGCCTCGAGCTCGAGGAGACGATCGTCGGCGATCCCGATCCCTTCCTCGCGGTCGGCGACGCCCTCCACGTCCGCCACTTCGACGAAGTCGTGATCGCCGACTCGCGCAAGATGACTCGACATGCGGCTGCAGAGATCTTTACGAGCGTTCACTAACAATTCGCTAAGATCTCGCAAACCTGCTTGGGCGCAGAATTGCGCGCCCGGGAGCTCGCAGGAGTCACCCTGTGTGTGCAGAACCCCCATCACCTATGGCGAGATCGAGAAAGAGAGCAGAGCGCGACGAGCGGGCCCAGCGGCCCCGCGGCAAGCGGGCGCCGATCATCGAGCTCAACGACGTCACCAAGGTCTACCCCGGGGGCCACATGGCGCTCGACCGGGTCTCGCTGGCGATCGGCCGCGGCGAGTTCGTCTTCCTCGTCGGCCCGACTGGCTGCGGCAAGTCGACGCTGATCAAGATGCTGATCCGCGAGCTCGGCGTCACCGACGGCTCGGTGAAGATCGCCGGCCGCGACATCGGCGCCCTGCCGGAGAAGAAGATCCCGCAGCTGCGGCGCAACATCGGCACCGTCTTCCAGGACTTCAAGCTGCTCCCCAACCGGACGGTCTACGACAACGTCGCCTACGCGCTGCAGGTGATCGGCGCCAGCCGTGCCGAAATCCGCGAGCAGGTGCCCTCGACGCTGCGCCTGGTCGGACTCTCGACCAAGCTCCACAGCTACCCGGATCAGCTCTCCGGCGGCGAGCAGCAGCGCGTCTCCGTCGCCCGCGCCTTCGTCAACCACCCGCCGCTGCTGCTGGCCGACGAGCCCTCGGGCAACCTCGACCCGGTTACCTCGATCGGGATCATGCAGCTGCTCTACCGGATCAACAAGACCGGCACCACGGTCCTCGTCGTCACCCATGACCGCGAGATGGTCGACAACATGCGCCGCCGCGTGGTCGAGCTCTATGAGGGCCGCGTCGTCCGCGACGAAGTCAGCGGCGGCTACACCGAGGAATCGACCAGCGAATTCGGCCTGCGGATGCGGGCCGAGATGGGCGTCGGCCAGGGCGGCGAGAAGCAGACCAACGGCCACGGCCACGACTCCCTGCTCTGATGTCGAAGCTGATCTTCTTCCTCCAGGAGGCGTTCCGCGCCCTGCGCCGCAACGGCGCTCCGACCCTGGCCGCGATCGTGACCACCGTGGTCACCGTGGTCCTGCTCGGCGTCCTGATCCCGATCTTCCAGACGACCCAGGCCAAGAGCGAAGAGGTCCGCTCGGAGCTGAACTTCCAGGTCGAAGTCTTCGACGACGCGACCAAAGCCGAGATCGCCCAGCTGAAAACGGAGCTGGAGGCGATCCCGGATGTCGCCTCAGCGACCTACATCACCAAGCAGCAGGCGCTGAAAGACCTCGAAAGTCAGCTGAAGGACAAAACGATCGTCGAACAGCTGAACACCAACCCGCTGCCGGCCAGCTTCGAAATCAAAGCCGACGACGCCGCCGACCTACCGGCGATCGAAGCGACCGTCGCGCCCCAGGCCGAGGGCCAGGCCAACCCCTTCTCGCCGATCCTCGGCGATCCCTTCGACCGCCAGGAAGCTTCGGCGAAGATCGAGCAGGTGACCGGCGCCCTGAAGATCGTCCTCACCGTGATCACGCTGTTGCTGGTGGCCGCCTCGTTGATGCTGATCGGCAACACGATCCGGCTCTCGATCTACACCCGCCGCCGCGAGGTCGAGGTGATGAGGCTGGTCGGCGCGACCCGCTGGTTCATCCGCTGGCCGTTCATGATCGAGGGCGTGGTCGTCGGCTTCGCGGGAGGCTTCGTGGCCATACTTGTGCTGTGGCTGGGCAAGATCACGATCGTCGACCCCCTCAGCGACACCTTCTCCTTCCTCGCCGCCCAGAACAGCAGCACGCTGAGCTTCCCCGCCCTGGTCGCGATCCTGTTCGCCGCCGCGGTGCTGGTCTCGACGGTCGGGTCGGGCCTGACCCTGCGTCGCTTCCTCAAGGTCTGAGGCCCGCGTGAGAGCACGCGGGGCGGTGGCGTTCGCCGGGGCGCTGGTCGCCGTTCTCTGCCTGGGCCTTTGGCTGGGCGGGCACCCCGCGAAGCTGCCGGGCTTCATCCGCGACGCCTTCGTCTCCGAACCGGCGGGGCTGACGACCGAAGCCGCCGAACTGATCGAGGACAGCTACTACCGGCCGGTCGGCGAGCAGGAGCTCGGTAACGCCTCGCTGCAGGGGATGGTCCGCGAGCTGCGCCGGCGCCACGACGACCACTTCACCGAATACTTCTCGCCGGAAGCCCTCGAAAGCTTCAACGAGCAGATCGAAGGCCGCTTCACCGGGATCGGGCTGAGCGTGATCCCGGTCAAACGGGGCCTGAAGATCGCCAACGTCTTCCCGGGCTCACCGGCCGCCGGCGCCGGCCTCGAAGTCGGCGACACGATCGTCTCCGTCGAAGGGAAGTCGATCGCCGGCGAGAGCAGCACCGAGGCGACCGCCAAGATCAAGGGCCCAGAGGGGAGCGAGGTGACCGTCGGCGTGCTCGACGCCAAGACCGAGAAGGTGCGCCAGGAGACGATGGTGCGGGCCGAGGTCTCGCTGCCGAACGTCAGCAGCCGGGTCCAGAAAGTCGGTGACCACGAGCTCGGCTACGTGCGGCTGCTCAGCTTCAGCCGCGGCGCCGGCGCCTTGCTCGGCGACGCGGTCCGCAAGGTCCAGCGCGAAGGCGCGGAAGGGATCGTGCTCGACCTGCGCGGCAATCCCGGCGGCCTGCTCGACGAAGCGGTGCAGAGCGCCAGCGTGTTCCTGTCCGAGGGTGAGGTCGTGGTCTCGACCGAGTCGCGCAGCCAGGGTCACAGCGTCCACAAAACCAGCGGCGGCAACCTGCCGCAGCTGCCGATGGTCGTCCTGATCGACGGCGGCACTGCCTCGGCAGCCGAGATTCTCGCCGCGGCCCTGGCCGACAACGGCGACGCCGAGGTGGTCGGCACCAGCTCCTACGGCAAGGGCGTCTTCCAGGAGGAGCGCGACCTCGCCAACGGCGGTGCCCTCAAGCTCACGGTCGGCGAGTACTTCACCCCCGACGGGGTCAACCTGGCCGAGAGCAACGGCATTCATCCCGACGTCAAGGCGAGCAACGACCCGCACACTCCCGCCGACGAGGCGTTGCGGCGCGCCTTCGGGGTGCTCGCACCTCAGGTCGGCGGGTGAGCGGCCGCCGCCAGCGCAGCGCCCCGCGACGGCGCGGCGGTCAGCCGCGCGGGCGCCGCCGCGAGCAGCGGCCGAGCGCCCGCGAGGCGGTGGATGCGCTGCTGCGCGAGCAGCTCGGCTTCCGCGGCTTCAGCGCCGGGCTCGAGGCCGAGGCCGGGCGCGTGGCCGAGGCGGCCGAGCGCGAGCCCGGCGCCCGCCGCGACCTGACGGCGCTGGCGACCTTCACCGTCGACCCGGCGACAGCGCGTGATTTCGACGACGCCGTCTCGGCCCAGCGCGAGGGCGACGGGGCCCGGGTCTGGATCCACATCGCCGATGTCGCCGCCCACGTGCGGCCGGGATCGCCGCTGGACCTCGAGGCGCGCCGCCGCGCCAACAGCACCTACGTGCCGGGGATGGTTGAGCCGATGTTGCCGCACGCCCTCAGCAGCGACGCCTGCAGCCTCGCTCCGGGGGTCGAGCGGCTGGCGGTGACCGCCGAGATCGAGCTCGGGCCCGGTGCGGAGCCGCGGCGGGCCCGCTTCTACCGCAGCCGCATCCGCTCCGACGCCCGCCTCGACTACGACCAGCTCGACGCGATATTCGCCGGACGCACCAGCGCCCCCGAGTCCGTCGCCGAACCGCTGCGGGCCGCTCGCGACGTCGCCGCGGCCCTGGGCGAGCGGCGCCAGGGCAGTAGCCTCGATGTCGAATCGGTCGAGCCCGAGTTCCGCTTCGACGCCGCCGGAAATGTCATCGGCGCGATCGGTGTCCCCCAGACCGAGGCCCATCGCTTGATCGAGCGGCTGATGATCCTCACCAACGAGCAGGTGGCGGAGCTGCTGGTGCGCAAGCGGGTGCCGGCGATCTACCGGGTCCACGCCCAGCCCGACCCGACCCGGATCGAACGGCTGCTGGAGCAGCTGGCGGCGCTCGGTGTGCCGACGCCGCCACTCGGGCGCGGGCTCTCGGCCCAGGCGGCCGGGGAGATGGCGGCGGCGGCGAGCAGGCTCACCCGCCGCGAGGCCGCGCGGCGCGGGCACGGCCGCCAGGCGTATACGTCCTTGGTCCTTCGCTCCCTCAAGCAGGCTCAGTACAGCGAGCGCAACAGCGGCCACGCCGGTCTCGGCAGCGCCGCCTACACGCACTTCACCTCGCCGATCCGCCGCTACCCGGATCTGATCGTGCACCGGGCGCTGCTGGCGGTGCTGGGGGAGGGGGAGAAGGCGCCGCGCTTGGCCGAGGCGCGCGACGTCGCCGCCGATTGCTCCGCCCGCGAGCGCGAGTCGGCGAAGATCGAGCGCGAGGCCGACGACGTCTGCGCCGCCTACCTGCTCGAACGCGAGCTCGGCGAGCGCGGCCTCGACGCCCAGTTCGAGGGCGAGATCTCGGGCGTGATCCGGGCCGGCGCCTTCGTCTCCTTCAGCGGCGAGCTCGGCGATGTCTACGAGGGCATGCTGCCGGCGCGGACGCTTCCGGGTGATCGCTATGAGCTCGACCGCGCCGAGGTCAAGCTCGAAACCAAGGGCTCGGGTCCTACTCTTCGCCTTGGGGATCCGATATCTGTCCGGGTCACCGGGGTCGACTCGGCCCGCGGCCGGGTCGATCTGGAGCTGGTGAGGAACTGAGCATGGCGAAGAAGCAGAAGAAGAAACGCGAGCCGGCCTCGGGTGACGTCGTCACCAACCGCCGCGCGCGCCACAAATTCGAGTGGGTCGAGAAAATGGAGGCCGGGATCGTCCTCAGCGGTTCCGAGGTGAAGGCTCTGCGCAGCGGTCAGGCGCAGATGACCGACGCCTACGCGGTCGTCGACGGCGGCGAGGTTTGGCTTCGCAAGCTGCATATCCCGCCCTATGAGTTCTCCGCGGTCGACGCCCACGAAGCCGAGCGTCCGCGCAAACTGCTCCTGCACCGGGCCGAGATCGAGCGGCTGATCGGTAAAACGGCGCAGAAAGGCCTGACCCTGATCCCGACCCGGATCTACTTCAAGGGGCCGCGGGCAAAGGTCGAGCTGGCCTTGGCGCGGGGCAAGGAGGGGCGCGACCGGCGCCGCGAGATCGCCGACAGGGATGTGCGGCGGGAGGTCGAACGGGACTTCAAGGGGCGCATGCGCTGATCCGGCGCGAGCGCTTGAAACTGCCGCACTACATGCAAGGATGCAGCGGAATGAGGAACCGAACGCTTTTCACGACCTGTCTCGTCGCGCTCACCTCACTGGCCGTCGTCGCCCCGGCCCAAGCGCAGGCGGACTCGTTTCCTGAAAAGGCGAGCGACTACGTCAGCGACCACACCGGACTGTTCGTCGGGGCCCTCTTGGTCGCGATCCTCCTCCTGCTTTTGGTAGTCAGCATCAGCCAGCGACGCAACAAGGAGAAGGCGAAGAAAGGCGCGGCCCCGGCGGCTGCCGCTGCAGCGCCGCCGCCGGCCGCTGCTGCACCGCCCGCGCCAGCCGCGCCTCCGGTTCCGGGCGCGGCCGCTGCGACCACCCAGATGCCAGTCGTCGCTCCGCCCGCTGCCGTGGGTGTCGTGCCTGGACAGACCCCGGCTCCGCCGCCTCCCGGCCCGCCGCCGGGAGCACCTCCGACGCTGACGCCGGCCGCGGCGCCGACTCCCGGTGGAGCCGAGACCCCGAAGGACCGCCGCCGTCGCGAACGCGACGCGAAGCGTGAGGCGCGGCGACAGGAGGTCCAGCGGCGCAAGGAAGAGCGCGCCGGCAAGCGGGCTCAGAAGCGCTACAAGCCTTCCCCGGCCGAGGGTGCGGCCGCTGCCGCCGGTCTCGGCGCCGCTGGCACGGCTGCCGCCGCGAGCGCAGGCGGTGCGCCTGACCCGGCAGCTGCGCCGCCGGTCAAGCAGAAGTCCTTCTTCGGGATCAAGTACGGGGGTGGCAAGCAGAAGCGCGAGGCGGCTATCGCCGAGCAGCGCTTGGCGGCCGCCCGTGCCGCGCAGCAGCGCGAGCTCGCGCACACGACCGGGGCGATGCCGACGCTTGCCGCGCCGCCACCGGTGCCGCCGTCCGGCGTCGAGACGGCGCCGATCCCGGCGGTGCCACCGCCCGTCGGCAGCGCCCTGCCTCCGGCCCCGTCCGAGTACGACCCGGTTGCGGCCGAACAACGCGTGCGTGAGAAGGTCGAGCAGGTTCGCTTCGAGGAGCAGCGGATTCGGGCCGAGGCCGACCGACGCATGGCCGAGGCCGAGCGCCTTCAAGCCGAGGGCCCGCAGGCGCCGGCCGCCGACCTGCAGACCGCCGAGCAGCAGATCGAAGCGACGCGAGCCGCCCGCGAGCGCGAGATGGCCGCCGCCGAGGAGCGTCTGCGTGAGATCGACGAGCGGACCAAGGTGGCTGAACGCCGCGCCGCCGACGCGCAGCGCTTGGAATCGCTGAAGGCCGAGGAAGACGCCAACGCCCAGCGCCTGGAGGAGATGCAGCGCACCGTCGCCCAAGCCGAAGAGCGCGCCCGCGAGGCGGAGCGCCGTGCGGTCGAGGCCGAGCAGGCCGTCGTGCGCTCGGTCCAGGGCGAGGCGCCGGCGACCAGCTCGTTCGCCGCCGTGCCCCCGCCGGCCCCGCAGGCACCGCCGGTGCCGACCACATCCTTCGAGGCTCCGGTCCCACCGCCGCCAGGCCCTGATCCGGCTCCGCCTGCTCCTCCGGCCCCGCCGGCGCCCGATCCCGGCCCGCCGCCGACCCCGATGCCCGACCCGGTTCCGCCCACGCCCGAGCCGGCACCTCCGGTGCCGCCCGCTCCAGGGCCGCCTCCTCCTGCGCCCGCTCCCGAGCCACCGGCACCCGAGCCCTGGTCGCCGCCCCCCGCGCCGGTGCCCCCGACACCGCCGCCCGCCGCCGCGGCCTCAGGCTCCCAGATCAACCTCAACTCGGTCACCTTCGAGCAGCTGCGCGCCAACGACCTCTCGGTCACCCAGGCGACCCGCCTGCTCGCCCACCGCGAGCGCATGGGCGGTTTCAAATCCGTCGCCGACCTCGATGCGGTCGACGGCTTCCCCGCCGACGTGCTCGCCGGTCTCAAGAGCCGCGCGACCGTCTGATCCCCGGGCCGCTTACTCCCCAACCTCGAGCCGCTGCGCTCCTCCCCGGACCTCGGGCCGGGAGGGACGGTGGGGGTGTCCTCCTACCTTCGCTGGGATTTTTGCTGGGGAGTGCTCCCACCGTCCGAGATACCGCTGCAGCGCAAAAATGAGGACGCCGCTCGTACGGAGGACACCCCCACCGTCCCTCGCGAACCGAGACCATCTCGAAGCTGACGACCAAGGGTCCGTGATCCCTAGAGATAGACGACCAGGGTCCGTGATCTCTAAAGAGAGACGACCAAGGGACGCAATCTCCTCTCAAGAGAAGGCCGAGGGCCCAATCCGCCCAAGGTTCATCCAAAAACCTCCTCCACGAGTTGCCGGTTGTTACCGCTATGCGGAACTAACCGGCAACTCACCAGCTGGGAGCGGGCTCGATCTCTCCCCGGCAGACGAGCGAACCCTGGAGCGATCCCAAGAGCAGACGATCGAACCCTGGGAGCGATCCAAACTGCAAACGATCGAACCCTGGGAGCTAGCGGAATCTTCGAGGTGCTCTGAGGGGAGGGGTTGGGGGTCTCTCGCGCACAGCGGCGTTAATTTTTCGCTTGTCAGTTCTTGAGAGCTGTCCGAGAGTCCGGGCGAAAAATCCAGCGAGCACGAGAGACCCCCAACCCCTCTCACCAAACCCCCTCGAACGAAATCCGCCCTACTCGCCGCCGCTCTCCCACTTCTCGATCAACTTCAACCAGATCTCCGACCGCGTCGGATAAGCAGCCAGCGCATGCCTCAGCCGCGGCAAGGGCACCTCGCCAATCATCGCCACCGTCGCCGCATGCAGGAAGTCGGCCGTCTCGAAACCGGTGAAGGTGGCGCCGACGATCGTCTCCTTGGCCTGGTCCACCACCAGCCGCGAGGTGCCGCCGGTGTCCTTGCCCTGGAAGCTTGCGCCCGGGGAGCCGTCGGTGGGGACGTCGACAGCGCGGGCGTCGATGCCGGCGGCGAGTGCCTGCTGCAGGGTCTTGCCGACGGCGGCGACCTGGGGGTCGGTGAAGGTGACCCGGGGTGAGCCGAGCCCTTCGGCGATCGCCTCGACCGAGCGACCCAGCAGGTTCTCGGCGGCGATCCACGCCTGATACTTGCCGACATGGGTGAACAGCGCCCGGCCGTTGACGTCGCCGATCGCATAGAGCCAGTCGCTGCCCTTGACCTTCAGCCTGTCGTCGGTTTCGAGGAAGCCGTGCTCGCCCGGCTCGACGCCGGCTGCGGCGAGGCCGAGGTCCGCGGTGTGGGGAGTGCGACCGATCGCGACCAGGATCTCCTCGCCCTCGGCGTTGCTGCCGTCGTCGAGCTCGACGATGACACCGGCTCCACCCGCCTTGACCCGCTTGGCGAGGGCGCCGGTGCGCACGTCGACGCCGAAGCGCTCGCGCAGCGAGAGTTCGACTTCGGCACCGGCGAAGGGCTCATCGCGGCCTAGGAGATGCTCGCCGCCCTCGATCAGAGTCACCTTCGTCCCCAGGGACGACCAGGCGAGCGAGAGCTCGCTGCCGACCGGGCCGCCGCCGAGCACGACCATGCTGGCCGGGACCCGCTTCGAGGTGGTCGCGTCGCGGTTGTTCCAGGCCGAAACCGAGTCGAGCCCCTCGATCGGCGGCATCGCCGCGCCGGAGCCGGTGGCCACCACCACGGCTTTGGCGGCGACCAGCGTCTCGTCGCCGACGCTGACCTCGCGCGGGCCCTGGAAGCGGGCGACGCCGCGATGCAGGGCGATCCCGTGTTCTTCCAGCCACGGCAGCTGACCGGAGTCGTCGCGATCGTGGATCACCTCGTCGCGGCGAGCGAGGATCGCCCGCGGGTCGAGCTTGCTGCCCTCGTCGACGGGGACCCCGGGGATGCGCCTGGCCTCACCCAGTACGTCGGCGGGGCGCAGCAGCGCCTTCGAGGGCATGCAGGCGTAGTAGGAGCATTCACCCCCCACCAGCTCTTTCTCTACAAGTGCGACCGAGAGGCCGGCGTCGGCGAGGCGGCCGGCGCAGACCTCGCCCGCGGGGCCGCCACCAAGCACGATTACGTCGTATCGATGCTGGCTCACAGACCCACCGTGCCCGACACCGTACAATCCCAAGCGAAGTTCGCATGGGGGCGACAGGCTTCGACGTGGTCGATTCGTGCGAAAGGTTGCAGGTCGAGGTTGTCGGAGGCCTCGTTAAACCCCGACACAAACCAATACGTGCGGACCATGAGTTCGCCCTCGCCGCTTAGTCAATAGCTAAGACGATGTGAGAGTCGGTCCTCCCTCGCCCAAGGGGAGGGGAGCCGGCTTCAGAAATTGGGCTCACCCAGGCGGATCGCCCCGTCCACAAGGGGAAATTTCAGAGGGCTTTGTCTCCCGTAGTGCCCGCCGACGCGGACCCCGGGAGCCGAGAACAAAGCGTCGGCTAAACCTGTAGACACCCTCGCGCTGCGTCCGCGGATCCGAGTTCGAATCTCGGCGCCTCCACTGGACGAACAAAGGTCAGCCCCCCACGGGGGGCTCGGCCTGTGCTGGAACCTGCGGTCAAACCCGGCTCGAATCGGCGGCGGCGCTGGAACATGTTCACTTGAGAACTTCTGAGCTTAACCTCTATACTCGCCGGCAGCCATGAGAACCCGTTGGTTCTCTCGATGGCCGGGAAGGGCCGGCATGGTTTTGGCCGATGATGCCGGCCCTTTTCCGAACTAAGCTGGGCCGGTGCAGCGCTACGTAGCTTTCCTGCGGGGGATGAACCTCGGCAATCGGCGGATCAAGAACCCGGAGCTGCAGGCCGAGATCGAGAGCCTCGGCCTGCTTGAGGTCGCCACCTTCCGCGCCAGCGGCAACGTCGTCTTCGGCGTCGAGGGACGCGAGGCGAGGACGAAGCTGACGGCGAGGATCGAAGCGGGCCTGCGCGACGGTCTCGGATACGACGTGCCGGTCTACCTGCGGAGCGCCGCGGAGGTGGTTGCGATCGCGGCTCGTGAGCCGTTCGCCGCCGGGGCGCTCGCCGCCTCCAAGGGGAAGCTGCAGGTGACGATGCTGCGGAAGAAACCGCCCGCCGCGGCGCGGAAGACGGTGCTGGCACTCGCCACCGACCAGGACCTGCTGGCGCTCGAGGGGAGCGAGCTGTTCTGGCTGCCCAGCGGCGGCACGCTCGAGTCCGAGCTGGACCAGAAGGCGATCGCGAAGGCGCTCGGGCCCGGGACCCAGCGGACGATGGGGACGGTCGAGCAGATCGCCGCCAAGTACTGCGGCTAGGCGGGCGCCGGTGCTGAGTCGGCGCGCGGCAGCGCCACGATCTCGAATTCGCGGCTGACGGCGCCGATCTCCTCCGGCAACGCCGCCAGCTGGACGTTGGTGACGAACTCGAGGCGGTCGCCCAGCGGGCGGAAGAAGTTGTCGTAGTGGGTCGGGATCACCGCCCGCGGTTGCAGGCGGGTGAGGACGCGGCGCCAGTAGTCGTCGGTGAAGCTGCGCCCTGCGATCCCGGCGAGGAAGTAGTCGACCTCGCGCTCGCGCACCGCCTCGTCGATCAGGTTGGCACTGCCCTGGTGGTAGAAGCGGACGCCGGCGACGGCGATCGAGATCCCCCAGACCTGGCCGCAGCGGTAGGCGGCGGGGGAGAGCCCGTCGAGGTGCTCGCAGCTGAGTTCGCCGTCGTAGGGGACGGCCAGCCCCAGCAGCAGCTTCGAGTGGGCGCTCGGCGTGAAGGAGACCTCGAACGGCCCGAGCTCGTAGGTCCTGTACGGCTCGACCTCGACCGCCCGCTCGGGCAGCCCGTGCAGTCCCATCAGGTTGACCAGCGAGCGCGACCCGTAGGCCTTGCAGCCGTGGCTGCGGGCGATCGCGGGGGCGTCGACCGCGTGATCGAAGTGGGTGTGGCCGACCAGCACACCGACGGTCTCTCCGGGCGCCTGCAGGAAACGGTCGAGCGCGACCGGGTCGGGCCTGGCCGGACGCCGCAGCAGGAGGTCGCGGAAGGGGACCCGCGAGAGGTAGGGGTCGATGAACAGTGTCTTGCCCTCGTAGCTGAGCCGGTATCCGGAGACCCCCAGCCACTCGACCTGCAGCCCGGGTGGCAGCGTCAGCGAGCGCGCCTCCAGCTCGCTCAGTGCCTGGATGTCCGCACGCTCGCTGGAGCGGCGCGTCGCTCGCGCCTTCGCCAGCTCTCCCAGATGCCGCAAGGGACCCGCCATCGTCTTAAGGCTACGCTCGGAAGATGGCGATAGTCACCGCAACCTCGCTCGACGTCCACGTCGGCGGCAAGCTGCTCTTCGAGGACGTCTCCTTCAAGCTCGAGCCGCGCGACCGGATGACCCTCTCCGGCCGCAACGGGGCGGGCAAGTCGACCCTGCTGCGGGTCCTCGCCGGCGAGCTGGCGCCGGAATCCGGCACGGTCTCCCTGCAGCGCGGCTCGCGCCTGGCGCTGCACGACCAGCGGCCGCCGCGCGAATCGACCCAGACCCTCGGCGAGTACGTCTACTCGGGCCGCGCCGACCTGATCGAGACCGAGGCTGAGCTGGCGCGGCTGGAGGAGCGGATGTCCGGCGGCGACGCCGGCGAAGAGACCCTCGCCGCCTACGCCACCGCCCAGCAGCGGCTCGAAGCCGGCGGCGGCTACCGCTGGCGCGACCGCGTGCTGGAAATCCTCCGCGGGCTCGGCTTCACGCCGGAGCACACCGAGCGCCAGCTCTCGACCTTCTCCGGTGGCGAGCTGACCCGGGCCTCGCTGGCGCGCGCTCTCTCCAGCGGCCCCGACCTGCTGCTGCTCGACGAGCCCACCAACCATCTGGATATCCCCTCGCTCGAGTGGCTGGAGGGTTATCTGGTCGATCTCGACGCCGCCGTCGTCCTCGTCGCCCACGACCGCTGGTTCCTGGAGGCCGTGGGCACCTCGGTGCTGGAGCTGGAGGCCCAACGGGCCCGCTTCTTCGCCGGCCCCTGGCACGCCTGGCGCCAGGAGCAGGCGGCGCGCCAGATCGCGCTCGGCAAAGCGATCGACCGCCAACAGGCGGAGATCGAGCGGATGGAGCGCTTCGTCGAGCGCTTCCGCTACAAGGCGACGAAGGCCAAACAGGCGCAGTCGCGGCTCAAACAGATCGACAAGAAGAAGAAAACCGGGCCGCAGAGCGAACGCCGCGACACGCGCAAACTGCGCTTCTCCTTCAAAGCGCCCGAGCGGCCGGGCCGGATCGTGCTCAAACTCGTCAACGGGACGATCGAGGTGCCGGGACGGACCCTGCTCGCGGGCGCCGAGCTCGAAGTCGAACGCGGCGAGCACGTCGTCCTCGTCGGCGCCAACGGCAGCGGCAAGACGACCCTGATCAAGACCCTGGCGGGGGACAGGCCGCCCGCCTCCGGCAGCGTTCGCACCGGCCACAACGTCAAGCTCGGCTATCTCTCCCAGCACGCCGACACCGCCGCCGGCGCCGGCACCGTGCTCGACGCCGCCCAGCGCGAGACCGGCCTCGCCGGCCCGAAGGCCCGGGCGCTTCTGGGTGGCTTCCTCTTCTCCGGCGGCGACGCCGAGAAGCAGCTCTCCGACATCTCCGGCGGCGAGCAGCGGCGGCTCTCGCTGGCGATCCTGGTCGCCTCCGGCGCCAACGTCCTGATCCTCGACGAGCCCACCAACCACCTCGACATCGAGAGCCGCGAGGCGCTCGAGGACGCGTTGATGGAGTTCGAGGGAGCGATCGTGCTGATCTCGCATGACCGGGCTCTGCTGGAGGCGGTCGGCAGCCGCACCCTGGTCTGTGAGGAAGGCAAGCTGCGCAGCTACGACAGCGGCTGGGCCGAGTTCCAGCGCCGCCGCGACGAACGCGCCTCGGCCGATGCCGCGGCGGCGAAGTCGAGCAACGGCAAGGGCGGCGGCGGCCGCTACAGCGCGACCAAGCCGGCACAGAAGGCAGCGAAGAAGGCGGCGCGGCTGGAGGAGCGGATCGAGCGCGCCGAGGCCGAGCTGCGGGAGATCGAGGACGAGCTCGCCGATCCCAATGCCTGGTCGAGTCCCGGCCGGGCCGAGCGCGCGAGCGAGCGCCACGTCGAGGCGAAGAAGAAGATTGCGACCTTGTACGCGGAATGGGAGACGGCCCAGGCCGCACTGGCCGCCGGTTAGGCGGGTCGCCGCGCAGTCAAGCGCGAAGGGCGAAGGTTAGAAGACGACCGTGCGCTCGCCGTCGACCAGGACCCGGTCGTCGAGGTGGGCCATCACCGCCCGCGCCAGGACCAGGCGCTCGATGTCGCGGCCGATCCGGACCAGGTCGGCGATCTCATCGCTGTGGCTGACCCTGGTTACGTCCTGGTCGATGATCGGGCCGGCGTCGAGCTCGGCGGTGACGTAATGGGCGGTGGCGCCGATCAGCTTGACCCCGCGCTCGTGGGCCCGGTGGTAGGGGTCGGCGCCGACGAAGGCGGGAAGGAAGCTGTGGTGGATGTTGATCGCCGGCGCCCCGACCGCGGTGAGGAACTCGGGGGAGAGGATCTGCATGTAGCGGGCAAGCACGAGCAGGTCGATCCCGCCGATCAGCTCGAGCGCCCGCCGCTCGGCCGCGCCGCTGTCGCCGCGATCGACCGGAACGTGGTGGAAGGGGAGGCCGACCGCCGCCACCTGGGAAGCGTGGTCGGGATGATTGGAGACCACCGAGACCAGATCCCCGCCGAGCTCGTCGTTGCGCCAGCGCCAGAGTAGGTCGGAGAGGCAGTGGTCCTCGCGCGAGACCATGATCGCCACCCGCTTGCGACGTCCCGACTCGGCGAACCCGTACTCCATCTCGTAGGGCGCCGCGATCTCCGCCTCGAAACGCCGCTCCAGCTCGGGCCGCTGCCCCGGCGCGACCGAGTCGAAGACCATCCGCATGAAGAAGCGCCCCTCGGCGGTCGAGTGCTGGTCGACATCGACGATGTTGAGCCCCGCGTCGGCAAGAAAGCCGCTCACGGTGGCGATCAGGCCCGGCCGGTCGGGGCAGGCGAGGAGCAGTCGCGAGGTCGGTTGTTCGCTCATTGCGGGAATGATGCCGGGTTCTGCGACGAAAGTCCCTGAGTGACGGGGCGCACACATTGAAGGGCGATATCCCTGCAACGGTTCAACGCTTGCTCATAAAGCGCTCACATATCGCCCTGCTTGCAATCGCCGCCCTGACCTTTCCGGCGGCCGCCCTCGCGACCACCGATCCTGGTGACGGTTACGCCGAGACTGCCCTGGCGGACGCCCAGGTGGCGACGAGTTCCCCGCTTCACGTGTCCGCCGATCGCTTCGACCGGCTGGTCGCGACCGTCGCCCAGCAGATCCGGACCGCGGAACGCAAGCGGGTCGAAAAGCGCCAGCGGGAGGCGAAGGAAGCATTTGCGGCACTGCCCGGCGGCGTCTCGATCGAGACGCTGGAGTCGATCGCCGAGTGCGAGTCCGGCGGCGACCCCACGATCGTCTCCTCTGACGGCAGCTACCGCGGCAAATATCAGTTCTCGTTCAGCACCTGGGAAACCGTCGGTGGCAGCGGTGACCCGGCCGAGGCCTCCGAGGCCGAGCAGGACTACCGCGCGGCGCTGCTCTACTCGCAGTCCGGCTCCAGTCCCTGGCCCGTCTGCGGCTGAGCGGCGTAAAGGGGGACCCGGTCCCCCGACTACGATCCGGCGCATGAGCGAGGACAAGGTCCCAGCGCCCGATCCCGCCGGGCCGACCCGCAAGCCGCCGAAGGAGGCGATCGCGGAGGCGCAGGTGCGGGTCCCGACCCGCGGCAACCGCAAGCTCGAGAGTTTCCTGACGGCGGTCAACTCCGACGAGCAGGTGCGGGCCTGGTGGTACATGGCCCAGGTCCACGCAGAGCGGCTGGGCATGTCGGACCACTCCTGGGTCCACATGCAGATCGTCCTCAACATCTCCCTGCGACTGCTGCGCCTGCTGGTCAAGGCCGGGGTGGAGCCGGCGATGGTGAGCGACCACGGGATGCGCGAGCGCGACTCCGAGGTGGTGGTCGCCGGCGGCGCCCTCCTACACGACATCGGCATGTCGATCCATCGCGCCGACCACGAGGAGTACTCGCTGTTCCTCGCCAGCGGCGCCCTCGACCGCCTGCTCGCCGACGCCTACTCGGAGCCGATCCGGACCGTCGTCGCCTCCGAGATCCTGCACGCGATCATCGGCCACCGCCGCCGCGGCGAGCCGTACACGCTGGAGGCCGGGGTGGTGCGCGTCGCCGATGCCCTCGACATGGCGCAGGGGCGGACCCGGATCCCGATCGAGGCCGGTCACGAGGGGATCCACTCGATCTCCGCCGCGGCGATCGACGAGGTCCGGATCGAGGCCGGCGAGGAGCGCCCGGTCCGGGTCGAGATCGAGCTCAACAACTCGGCCGGGATCTTCCAGGTCGACGACCTGCTGGCGACGAAGATCCGCGGCACGCCGCTGGAGGGCAAGCTCGAAGTGGTGGCGAAGATCGAGGGTGAGTCGGAGAAACGGCTGCTCAGCGGGTTCCGGCTTTCGTAGCACGCCGGGCCACCACACAACCCCAGGTCAGGTGTGGTTGCGTGGTGGCCCGGCTGCCTGCGGGTTCAGGAGGGCGCGGAGGTCATCTGCGAGGGAGTCCGGTTCGCTATCCAGGTGGATCCAGGCGATCCGGGTGGTTCTGTAGCCGGCGGCCAGCAGCTTGCGGTCGCGAGTCTTGTCGGCGCGGAAGGCGGAGCGGGTGCCGTGGGCGGACCAGCTGTCGAGCTCAGCGATCAGGTGGTGGTCGGGCCAGAGGCAGTCGACCTGGAAGCGGTCGGGGCCGATGGTGAGCCAGACGTTGAGGTTGGGGCGGGGGAGGCCGTGGTGGTCGACGAAGCGGATGAAGCGCTCCTCCATCTCGCTGCGGGGGCGGCCGGTGGACTCCTCGAGCCGACCGATGGCGGCGCGGATCGCCTTGTTGCCACGGTGGCCTGGGTGACGGTCGAGGAGATCGGGGAGGGAGAGCCGGTCGTGCAGCCGTAGGTATTCCGACTGGCGCAGGGCTGGCTCGACCGCATGCGGCGAGTCGGCGGCGAGGTCGAAGATGGTGCGAGGGACCGTCGTCACCGGGATCCCATCTTCGATCGTCACTTCATCGGCGAGGAGAGTGACGTGATGGGCTCGGATCGCCCCCCGCGACCTCGTCCTGCTGGGGGAGGTGACGTCGATCGGGCCGCCGTAGTCGTCTCGAATGCCCCAGAGGGCCGCCGCCGACCGATGGCTCAAGACCGCGCCGGGTCCGCGGGAGAGGACGGCAGCCATCCACCGACCACGCTGCGACAGGACCCGATGTCCGACTGCGTAGACGCCTCGACAGAGGAGATGCAAGCGTCCCGCTGCGACGGCACGATCAATCGTCCCCGGTTGAATCCCGAGCTCGAGTAGCTGCCGACGCGCCACCACGCCGTGTTGAGCCTCCGCAAGGAGGCCGATCGCTTCGTCTCTTCCGTGAGGTCGCGTTTCACGCCGCATACCGGTGTCAAGTGCGACCTCACGAAATCCCTCCCCTGGCGAAGCAGGAGGGTGTCAGGCAAGCGCCGTGTGCTCCGCACACAAGCGAGCGAGGACGCCGCCCGGCGCCCTCCTGCTTCGCCAGGGGGGGCTAGGAGAGGCGCTCTAGGTCGGTGCGGCGGCGGTTCTTGCGCTTCTCCAGCTTGCCCTGCAGGAGGGACATGCCGATCACGAGGATCGCGAAGAAGATGATCACGCCGAAGCAGAAGAAGGTCACCGTCTTGTCGGTGGTCGGACCGGCCAGGCCGACGCCGTTCTCGGCCAGCGCCACGGGGGCGGCGACGAGCATCAGGGCCCAGATCGAGAGCAGGGCTGAGGCGGTGCGCTTCACGGCCGTGAATCTACCGCACCGGGCCGGCGCTGAGGCTGCAGACGGTCGGGTCCTCGTCCGCTCTTAAGGCATCTCCATAGGATGCGCCGCTATGTCTGCCGTCGAAGCGATCGTCCTCGGGCTGGTCCAGGGACTCACCGAGTTCCTGCCGATCTCCTCCAGCGGCCACCTCCGCATCGTCCCCGCCTTCCTCGGCTGGGAAGACCCCGGGGCAGGGTTCACGGCGGTGATCCAGCTGGGGACGATGGCCGCGGTCCTGATCTACTTCCGCGCCGACCTCTGGCGGATCGCGCTGGCCTGGTTGCGGGAGCTGAGAACGCCGATCCGCCGTGCCAGCAGCGACGCCCGGCTGGGCTGGTTCATCGTCCTCGGCACGATCCCGATCTCGATCTTCGGAATCGCCTTCAGCAGCCAGATCGAGTCCGGCGCCCGCGACCTCTACCTGATCGGCTCAGCGCTGATCCTCTTCTCCTTCGTGATGATGTTCGCCGAGCACGTGGGGACGCGGAAACGCTTCCTCGAGGGGATGAACGGACGCGACGGGCTCTTCATCGGCTTCGCGCAGGCGCTGGCCCTGATCCCGGGGGTCTCACGCTCGGGGGCGACGATCTCGGCCGGGCTGCTGCGCGGCTTCGATCGAGTCGCCGCGGCGCGCTACTCGTTCCTGCTCTCGATCCCCGCCGTCGTCCTCAGCGGTCTGTTCGAGCTGCGCAAGGTCGGCGAAGAGGGTAGCCCCGGGGTGGCGGCGACGGTGATCGCGACCCTGGTTGCCTTCGTCACCGGCTATGTGGCCATCGCCTGGCTGATCCGCTACCTCGGCACCCACAGCCTGCGGATCTTCATCGTCTACCGAATCGCCCTCGGAGCCCTCGTCTTGGCTCTGGCAGCCGCCGGCACCATCAGCTGAGGCCAGATCCCCCGCAATTTCGGGGTGACTGGGCTGTGAAAATCCTGTGAACGCAGGGAATTCGGCGTCGCCGTCTGCATACAATCCAGAGGTCCTGCCGGTCCCACCATGCAGCACCGCCGGCGGCAGCGAAATATGAACCCACAGCAGATCAAGCTCGCGGTGATCGATTCCGACAGCGGTTTCGTCACCGTCCTTTCCAAGCGCGCGGAGGCGGCTGGCTGGCAACTGCGCCTATCCAGCGGCGCCGTCTCACCCGACGAACTGGTGGCGATGAAGCTGAACGCGCTGCTGGTCGACCCAGCGCTGCTGGGCGAGGATGGCTGGGGATACCTGGAGCGCATCTGCGGTGCTCTGCCCGACCTTGCCGTCGTCGTCTGCACCGCTCGCTCAACCGTTTCCCAGCGGGTCCGCGGGTTGCGACTGGGGGTCGACGACTGGATCACCAAGCCCTGCCACCCCGAGGAGGCGATCGCGCGGATCGAAGCCGTCTCCCGCCGGCACCGGCGCGGAAGCCGCGAGGCAGAGAGCAGCCCGATCCTGACCGCAGAGCTGGAGATCCGCAGCGATCAGTTCCAAGCCTTCGTCGGCGGCACCAGCCTCGACCTCACCCGGCGCGAGTTCGAGCTCCTGCATCTGCTGGCCGAGGCCAAGGGTCAGGTGCTCGAGCGCGAGACGATCTACCAGCGGGTCTGGGGCTACGCGATGGCCCACGGTGATCGCTCGGTCGACGTCTTCATCCGCAAGCTACGCCAGAAGCTCGAGAAGCGCTCGCCCAACTGGGACTACATCCACACTCACTTCGGCGTCGGCTACCGCTTCGACCCCGAACCGGCCGGCATCGTCAAGGAGGACCTGCTCCTCCCGAAGCCCGAGCCGGCGCCGCGCTCGCAGCCGAGTTCACAGGTCGTTCACAGCAGTTTCACGCCGGGATAACCGGCACCACCACTCGCCCCGCCATGCTCAGCGACCATGGCGATGGGAACCGGGCAGTCTTCAGGGATCGCGGCCGGGCGCCTGGAGATCAGGCCGCAGGAGCACGCTGCGCTGGTCGACGGTAGGCCGCTGAACCTGACGGTGCGCGAGTTGCAACTGCTGGTCACGCTGGCTGAGCACCCGCAGCGGATCATGACCCGCGAAGAGCTCTTCGCCGAGGTTTGGTCGAGCCGGCCGCGCCGCGAGGACCGCTCCGTCGACGTCTATGTCAGCCGCCTGCGGGCGAAGTTGGGGGAAGCGCTGCCGGGAGCGCACCTGATCCACACCCACAACGGAATCGGCTACCGGTTCTCGCCCGATGGCTGAAGCCCGAAGCCGCCCTCGGCGGGCTTTACATCTTTTTCACATCTTCGACACACCCAGGTAACAAGGTCCTGGGAACCCGCTGCGAGTCTGGCCGCCGAGGCCTCGACTCCTGGTCGAAGCCGATGAATTCGACCTACGACCTATGAATAAAAGGGAGACAGATGTCTAGGACTAGATGGCTTGCGGTTGTCGTCTTCGCCACGATCTTGGCGCTCGGAGTAGCCGCCTGCGGTGGCAGCGACGACAGCAGCAGCAGCGGGGGTAGTTCATCGAGCGACGAAGGTGGCGCCAGCGCCGAAGTGTCGGGCGAAGTCGCCGGCGCGGGGGCCAGCTCGCAGGAGGCCGCTCAGGAAGCGTGGCGCGCCGAATTCGAGAACGCCAACTCCGGCGCCACCGTCTCCTACGACCCGGTCGGCTCCGGCGGCGGTCGTGAGCAGTTCATCGCCGGCGGCGTCGGCTTCGCCGGTTCTGACGCGGCGATCACCGAAGAGGAAGGCGAACTGAAAAAAGCGATCACGCGCTGCGAGCCCGGCGAACTGATCGAGATCCCGGCCTATGTGTCGCCGATCGCGGTCGCCTACAACCTCCCGGGAGTCGAAGAACTGCAGCTCTCTCCGGAAACGCTGGCGAAGATCTTCGCGCAGGACATCACCACCTGGAACGACAAGGCGATCGCCGCCGACAACCCCGGCGTCGAGCTGCCCGACACCCGCATCACCCCGGTGAACCGCTCGGACGAGTCCGGGACCACGGAGAACTTCACCGAATACCTCTCCGAGGTAGTCCCCTCCGTCTGGACCTATGAAGTCAGCGGCGACTGGCCGGTCAAGGGCGGCGAGGCAGCGCAGGGCACCTCCGGCGTGGTCGAAGCAGTGGCCGCCGGCGAGGGCGCGATTGGTTACGCCGACGCCAGCCAGGCAAGCGAACTCGGCATCGCCAAGATCAAAGTTGGCAGCGAATTCATCGAACCGTCCGCGGAAGCAGCTGCGGCGATCCTCGATGAGTCGCCCGAAGACAAAGCGGACGCGCCGGGCCAGTACATGTTCCCGTTCAAGCTCGACCGCAAGACCGAAGCAGAGGGGACCTACCCGATCGTGCTGGTCAGCTACCTGCTCGCCTGCACCGAGTACAAGTCGGCCGACGAAGCAGCGGTCGTCAAGGCGTACCTCGAATACGTAATCAGCCCTGAGGGTCAGGAAGCGGCCGCCGCCAACGCCGGCTCCGCTCCCCTCTCCGAGGCACTGACCACCAAGATCACCCCCGCGATCGAAGCGATCGAAGCGGGCTAGGTAGTGGCCTCGGTCGACACTACGACCAACGCGGGTCAGCTGCTCGCGGCGGCGTCCGGAGGACGCCGCCGCGTCGGCGACCGCGTGTTCAGCAACGTCGCGGTGATCGCCGCGGTGACGATCCTGGCGCTGCTCGCCGGGGTCGCGATCTTCCTCGTCGCCGAGGGCGCCCCCGCGCTCACCCACAGCGCCTCTGAGCTGCCCGGCGGCAAGAGCTTCATCGACTACGTCGCCCCGCTCGCCTTCGGGACCGTGCTGGCGGCGGCCTTCGCCTCGATCCTGGCGGTGCCGCTGGCGGTCGCGGTGGCGCTCTTCATCACCCACATCGCCCCGCCGCGGATCGCCCTCACGCTCGGCTACCTGGTCGACCTGCTGGCGGCGATCCCGAGCATCATCTACGGCCTCTGGGGCATCTTCGTGCTCGGCCCGGCGGCGGTGCCGGTGATGCTGTGGCTGGAAGAAAAGCTCGGCTTCATACCCCTCTTCGCCGGCCCCGCTTCGGCCACGGGCCGGACCATGTTCGTGGTCGGCCTGGTCCTCACCGTGATGATCCTGCCGATCGTCTCCGCGGTCGCCCGCGAGGTCTTCTCGCAGACGCCGCGCAAGCTCCAGGAAGGCGCCCAGGCGCTCGGCGCCACGCGCTGGGAGATGATCCGGATGACGGTGCTGCCGTTCGGCAAATCGTCCGTGATCAGCGGCGCCATGCTCGGGCTCGGCCGCGCGCTCGGGGAGACGATGGCGGTGACGATCATCCTCTCGGCCTCCGGCATCGTCACCTTCAACCTGATCAGCTCGGCCAACCCGTCGACGATCGCCGCCAACGTCGCCCTCAACTTCCCCGAGTCCTCGGGCCTTGCGATCAACGTGCTGATCGCCACCGGCCTCGTCCTCTTCGCGATCACGCTGATCACCAACATGGCGGCGCGGATGGTCATCGCCCGCCAGAACAGGGGGGAATAGGCGATGTCGGCGATCTCCCAGCCCCCCGGGGGCGGCCAGCTCGTCAGCGGCGGCGTGCTGCCCAATTGGGCCCCTTACGGCGTCTTTCTCGGCTCCGCCGCGCTTTCCGCCGCGATCCTGCTCGCCGCCGGCTCGTTCTCGATCGGGCTGACCCTGGTCTTCGGCGTGATCGTCGCCTGCATCGCCATCTACAGCTGGTCGCGGGCGGTCGAGGGGCCGCGGCGGGCGCTCGACCGGGTGATGACGATGGCGATCGCCTCCGCCTTCGCGCTGGCGATGATCCCGCTCGCCTCGCTGCTGTTCGAAGTCGCCAAGCGCGGCATCCCCGGCCTCTCGCTCGAATTCCTCACCGAGGACGCGCGCGGCGTGATCAATGGCGGCGGCGCCGCCCACGCCCTGGTCGGGACGCTGGTGATCACCGGCGTCGCCACCCTGATCTCGGTCCCGATCGGGATCATGGCGGCGATCTACATGACCGAGTACGGGACCGGCCGCCTGCGCAAGGCGCTGACCTTCTTCGTCGACGTGATGACCGGGATCCCCTCGATCGTCGCCGGCCTCTTCGCCTACGCCCTCTTCGAGCTCTTCTTCGGCCCCGGCATCCGGCTCGGGGTGATGGGCTCGGTGGCGCTCTCGGTGTTGATGATCCCGATCGTGATCCGCTCCGCCGAGGAGATCCTCAAGATCGTCCCCAACCACCTGCGCGAAGCCGCCTACGCGCTCGGCACGCCGAAGTGGAAGACGATCACCAAGGTCGTCCTGCCAACTGCTTTCGCCGGCCTCGTCACCGGGGTGATGATCGCGGTCGCCCGGATCATCGGCGAGACGGCGCCGCTGCTGGTCACCACCGGGGTGATCGACTCGATCAACTCCGATCCCTTCAACGGACGCATGCAGAACCTCGCCGTCTACGCCTACAGCGAGTACCGCTCGCCTGGCGTCGACAAAGCCGCCTCCTACGAGCGGGCCTGGGCGGCGGCGTTGCTGCTGATCGGGATCGTGATGATCCTCAACATCGTCGCCCGCATAATTTACCGACGCTACAAAGCCGAGATCCGCTGACCGTGGAAGGAAGGAAGTTCAGACGCATGCTGGGAGCCGCAGACAAGAAGAAGGAGCGGGAGGCGCCGGGGCGCGGCTCCGAAAGTGTCACCGAGGCTGCCGCGGCACCCGTGGCGGCGACCGCGCAGCCGCCCAGCGCCGCCAAGGCGAAGACGATCGAGGCGCGTAACGTCAACCTCTACTACGGCGCCTTCCAGGCGGTCGAGAACGTCACCCTGGCGATCCAGCCGAACAAGGTGACGGCGCTGATCGGCTCCTCGGGCTGCGGCAAGACCACCTTCCTGCGTTCGCTCAACCGTATGCACGAGCTCACCCCCGGGGCAACCGTAGAGGGGGAGATCACGCTCGACGGCGAGGACATGTACGGCCCCGGGGTCGATCCGGTGCAGGTGCGCCGCCTGGTCGGGATGGTCTTCCAGGCCCCGAACCCGTTTCCGACGATGTCGATCTACGACAACGTCGCCTCCGGCCTCAACCTCAACTCCGCGCGGATCAAGAAGGCCCAGAAGGACGCGGTCGTCGAGCGCAGCCTGCGCGGGGCCAACCTCTGGGACGAGGTCAAGGACCGGCTCGACAAGCCCGGGCTGGGGCTCTCGGGCGGCCAGCAGCAGCGGCTCTGCATCGCCCGCGCGATCGCGGTCGAGCCCGAGGTGCTGCTGATGGACGAGCCCTGCTCGGCCCTGGACCCGGTCGCGACGCTGGCGATCGAGGACCTGATCGCCGAGCTGAAAAGCCGCTACACGATCGCGATCGTCACCCACAACATGCAGCAGGCCGCGCGGGCCAGCGACTTCACCGCCTTCTTCAACCTGGAAGAGTCGGGCAAGCCCGGCCGCCTGATCGAGGTCGGCGAGACCGAGACGATATTCACCAACCCGACCCAGAAAGCGACCGAGGACTACGTCTCCGGCCGCTTCGGCTGAGGCGGGGGACAGGGCGGACGACATGCCGGAAGCACGCGCGGAATACCAAGAGGAACTGACGACGCTGGAGAACAGCGCCCTGGGCGGACTCGACCTGGTCGGCGACGCGCTGACCCGGACCCTGGAGGCGATCGAGCACCAGGACATCGAGCTGGCGCAGCTGGTCGTCGCCGACGACGACCGCATCGACGGCCGCTACCTGGAGGTGCACCAGAGCCTGATCGCGCTGCTGGCGACGCAGTCGCCGGTGGCGACCGACCTGCGCCTGATCGCCTCGCTGTTGCACGTGCTGAAGAACATCGAGCGGATGGGCGACCAGTGCGTGAACATCTGCAAGGTCATCCCGCTCTCCGGCAACGAGCCGCCGGCCGACGCGGAGATGGTGAAGATGATCCTGACGATGGGCCGCCAGACCCGGACGCTGCTCGTGCAGGCGAAGCGGGCTTTTCTCGAACGCGACGTCGAGCAGGCGCGCGACCTGGTCCGCCAGGACGACGTCGTCGACAACCTCAACCGCGAATGCTTCCACCACGCGCTGCAGATCGGCGACGACGCCGATCGCCGCGAGTGGGCGATGACGATGTTGCTGACCGCGCGGGCGATCGAGCGGATCGCCGACAACGCCGTCGACATCGGCGAGCAGGTCGCCTTCGTGGTCACCGGGCTGTTCCGCGAGTTCGAGGACGCCTCGCACCCCGCCTGATGCGGGGGATCCGGGGAGGGGCACCTGCGGGCGAGGTGTTCGTTCTCGGTACCCCTCCCCGGATCACTCGTCGCCAGGCGTGTGAGATCCGGGGCGTCTGGGAACATGGAGCGGACGCCCTGATGCTCTGCGCCGCAATAGATATCGGCTCCAACACGACCCGCGTGCTCGTCGCCGAGCCGGTGGACGGGCAGTTGAAGAAGATGATGGAGCAGCGCGCCTACACGCGCATCAACAGCGCCTTGGGCAAGAAAGGCGAGGTGCTGCCGGCCAAGGTCGACGAGGTCTCCGAGCTGGTCGCGACCCAGGTCCGGCTCGCCCGTGAGCTCGGGGCGGAGCGGATCCGGGCGGTTGCGACGGCGGCGGTCCGCGACGCCAGGAACGGCGAGGAGGTCGCCCGCGCGATCGAGGAGGTGGCTGGGATCCCCGTCGACATCCTCAGCGAGGAGGAGGAGGGGCGGCTCGCCTTCATCGGCGCCACCAAGGGCCTCGGCCACCCGGTCGAGGGCAAGATCGGCGTCGTCGACGTCGGCGGCGGCTCCAGCGAGGTGATCATCGGCACCGTCTCCGGCGGGGTCGAGAAGGTGCGTTCCTGGTCGGTCGGCTCCGGCGCCCTCGCCGAGGAGCTGATCAGCTCCGATCCGCCTTCGGCGGCCGAGATACGCAAGGTCCGCGATCGCATCGACGACATCTTCGAGGGAGTCGAGTTCGAGCGTCCGGCCCAGGCCGTCGCCGTCGGCGGCAGCGCCACCTCGCTGCGGCGCCTGGTCGGCACCGTGCTCGAGTACGAGACCCTGGAGCGCGGCATCCGCGTCCTCTGCGGCGAACCCGCCACCGAGGTTGCCCGCCGCTTCGAGCTCGACCCGGTCCGCGTCCGCATCCTCACGACCGGCGTCCTGCTCCTGGAGAAGATCTCCGACCTCCTCGGCCAGCCCCTCCAGATCGGCAAGGGCGGCCTGCGCGAGGGCATCATCCTGGACCTGCTCAACGGCAGCGCCAACGGCCACTCGCCCGAGCGCCTCGCGGCTTAAAGCGTCGGTCGGCAGGTGAGGGAGCCGAACAGCCTCCCTAGCGCTCGGCTCTAGCGAGTTGCCACTTATCTACGCCTAGAGATAGGAACTGGCAACTCACGAGCAAGCAGTTGAGATCGGGTGCTTTGCGAGGCCCGGGCCGTGTCTCTCGACAGATCACCGGAAGTTCACACGCCGTTGGCTGGTCCTTCACAAGTTTCTCCTGCAAATCGCGAATTCTGTAGCAGTACAAACGATCAGGAGAGAGGGACGCACCGATGACTTCCCGAGTTGATTTGCATTGCCATTCCACCGCTTCGCAGCTCTCCAGGCTGGGGGTTCAGCGCTCGCTCGGGTTGCCCGAGTGCGCGACGCCGCCGCAGGAGGTGTACGAGCTGGCCAAGCGGCGCGGGATGGACTTCGTGACGATCACCGATCACGACACGATCAGCGGTGCTCTCGAGCTCGCCGATCGACCCGACTGCTTCGTCTCCGAGGAGCTGACCGCCCGCTTTGCCGGCGAGCCCCAGGCGGTTCACGTCCTCTGTTACGGGATCACCCCCGGGGACCACGAGTGGCTGCAGGCGCACGCCGCCGATGTCGAAGCCTGTGCCACGTATCTGCGCGAGAACGAGATCACCTGCGCGCTCGCGCACCCCTTCTTCGACGTCGCCGCGCCGCTGGGCCGGCGCCACCGGCGTCGTCTGGCGGAGCTCTTCCCGATCTGGGAGGTCCGCAACGGGTCTCGGGCCGCCGAGTTGAACATGCCCGCCGTCGTCTACGTCGACACCAACGACGGCACCGGCATCGGCGGCTCTGACGACCATGCCGGCGTCGACATCGGCCGCACCTTCACGGAGGTGCCCGCTGCCGCTACGCCGGAAGAGTTTCTCGCCCGCATCCGCGCCGGTGACGCCGCGGCGGGCGGGGGGCAGGGCAGCGCCGCCAAGTGGGCGCACGCGGCGATGGCGCTGGCCACCCGCGCCCTCGGGGACGAGTCGGAGCGGCTGCCCGGTGACCGCACGCCCGACCCCGGGGCGGTGATGAAGATGGCCGAGAGGATCATCCGCGAGGGCGCTGCCCGGGATGGCAAGGTGGCGACCGATGTCGGCCCCGACGACGCCCGCTGCCTGCTCGAGTCCTGGCTCGGCAGCGTCGGCCTCGACCTCCGCGGCGACGACCTGATCGCCCACCTCCAAGCCGACGACTTCTCGCACGCCGGCCTCTACCGCCGCGCCCGTCGCGCCCACGACCGGCGTCTGCGCAAGGCGGTTGCCGAGGGTGCCGCCGCGGTTGCCGATGGCGACTTTCCCAGCGCCATGAACGGCGTCTTCGAGGCGCTGGTGCCGGCGCTTCCCTACGCGCCCGCCACCGCCTTCCTCGGTGCCGAGGTCAGCCGCCTGCGCAACCGCGAGGGCGAGCCGCGACGGGTCGCCGTGATCGTCGACGGGATCGGCTCGATGCACGGGGTCACGCACACGATCGAACAGATCCGCGAGCGCGGCGTGCCCGGCTTCGAGGTCGAGGTGGTCGGCACCGATCCCGGCGTCGACCGTCGCCTGCCTGCCGCGACCGAGCTCGAGATCCCCTTATACGAGGGCTTGGCGCTGGGCGTCCCCGGGCTGCCCGACCTGGTCGAGACCCTGGCCGAAGGCGGCTACGACCTCGTCCACGTCACCGCTCCCGGCCCGGCCGGGATCGCCGCCACCCTGCTCAGCCGCGTCACCGGGATGCCGCTGCTGGCCAGCTACCACACCGAGCTGGCTGCCTACGCGGGAATGCGCAGCGGCGACGGCGGCATCGAGACGATCGCCCGAGGTGCTCTCGGCGCCTTCTACGGCGTTCCCGGCGTGGTGCTCTCGCCGAGTCCCGCCGCCGATGCCTCGCTGATCGGCCTCGGTGTCGAGCCGGTCCGGATCCGGCGCTGGGAGCGCGGCGTCGACCTCGACCGCTTCGATCCGGCCAAGAGCCGTGCGGATGAGTACCCGGGCGAGATCAAGGTCCTCTACAGCGGCCGCCTCACCCGCGAGAAGGGCGTCGACCTGCTGGCCGAGAGCTTCCTGCGGGCCCAGCGGGCGGACCCACGCCTGCACCTGCTGCTGGCCGGCGGCGGTCCCGAGGAGGGCGAGCTGCGCCAACGGCTCGGCGGGACCGCCACCTTTCTCGGCTGGCTCGGCGGCGAGGAGCTGGCCCGCGCCTACGCCAGCGCCGACGTCTTCCTCTTCGCCAGCAGCACCGACACCTACGGCCAGGTGATCCTCGAGGCGGCGGCCAGCGGCCTGCCGGTGATCGCCGTCGCCGAAGGGGGGCCGGCGGCCCTGGTCGAGAACCGCCACACCGGCCTGCTCTGTCGCCCCGACCCCGATCACCTCGCCGGGGCGCTGCTGCAACTCGCCTCCTCACCAACGCTGCGCCGCCAGCTCGGCGCCAGCGGCGCCGTCGCCGCTCGCGCCCGCTCCTGGGAGCGCTCGCTGGCCCAGCTCGGCAGCGGCTACGGGCACCTGCTGGGGGCCGGCTCGGCGGTCGCCGAGCAGCCGTTCGTCCAGGCCGCTTGAGGCGGGCGGGATGGAGGTTCCTGCGCAGTACGATGCGTCGATCGAAGACTCCGCTCTTTACTTCAATCGCGAGCTCTCCTGGCTCGAGTTCAACCAACGTGTCCTCGAGCTGGCCGAGGATCCCGAGGTGCCGCTGCTCGAGCGGCTGCGCTTCTGCGGCATCTACGCCTCCAACCTCGACGAGTTCTTCATGGTCCGGGTCGCCGGTCTCTTCGACCAGCTCGACGCCGGCATCGACGCCCGCGGGCCCGACGGGATCGCTCCCAGCGAGCAGATCGACCGCATCCAAGCGCGGGTGCTGGAGCTCGACGAGCGCCTGCACGCCTGTTTCGATGGCATTCTGCGCCCCGCGCTCGACGAGCAGGGGATCAGGATCGTCTCGCTCGAGACCGCCACCGAGTCCGAGCGGCGCGACATCGACGCCCGCTTCCACGAGCAGGTCTTCCCGGCGCTGACGCCGCTGGTGATCGGGCTCGGCCGACCCTTCCCCTACATCTCCAACCTCTCGCTCAGCCTCGGCGTGCTCCTGCGCGACCCCGAGAGTGGAGTCGAGATCATCGCCCGGGTCAAGGTCCCGAAGGAGCTGCTCGGCCGCTTTCTGCCGGTCGGCGACGACGGGATGGCGTTCGTGCCGTTGGAGGAGGTCATCGCCGCCAATCTCGACGCCCTCTTCCCCGGCGCCGAAGTTGTCGACCACGGCTATTTCCGCGTCACCCGCGATGCCGACTTCACCGTTTCCGACGAGGCCGACGATCTCCTCCAAGCCGTCCAGGACGAGATCCGCCGCCGCCGCTTCGGCGAGGTCGTGCGACTCGAGGTCGCGGCCGGCATGAACCCGAAGCTGCGCCAGCAGCTGATCGGGGCGCTGCGACTCGAAGACCGTGAGGTCTACGACATCGACGGCCTGATCGATCTCGGGGACATCGGCCGTATCGCCGACATCCCCGGCCACGCCGAGCTCCGCTACTCGCCCTGGTCGCCGGTCACGCAGCCGCGCCTGCAGGGGGAGGACGACGAGGCGGTCGACATGTTCGCCCAGATCCGCCAGGGCGACCTGCTCGTCCACCACCCCTACGACTCCTTCGCGACCTCGGTCTCACGCTTCGTCGAGCAGGCGGTCGAAGACCCCGACGTGCTGGCGATCAAGCACACCGTCTACCGCACCAGCGACGACTCGCCCCTGGTGCCGTCGCTGATCCGCGCCTCCGAACGCGGCAAGCAGGCGGTCTGCATGGTCGAGCTGAAAGCGCGCTTCGACGAGGAGGCCAACATCCACTGGGCGAAGTCGCTGGAGGAGGCGGGCGTCCACGTCGTCTACGGCATTCCCGGCCTGAAGACCCACGTGAAGGCGATCCTGGTCGCCCGCCGCGAGGGCGAGCGGGTGCGCGAGTACGTCCACATCGGCACCGGCAACTACCACCCGAAGACGGCCCGGCTCTACACCGACTTCGGTCTCTTCACCGCCGACCCCGACGTCGGCGCCGACGTCGCCGAGATGTTCAACTTCCTCACCGGCTACGGCCGCCCGGCGGCCTACCGCAAGGTGCTGGTTTCGCCGACGACGATGCGCGATCGCATCATCGAGGAGATCGAGCGCACCGTTGCCGCCCACGAAGCGGGGGAGCAGGCGCGAATCGCGCTGAAGATGAACTCGTTGGTCGACGCCGGCTGCATTCGCGCGCTCTACGCGGCCTCGACCGCGGGGGTGACCGTCGACCTCAACGTGCGCGGGATCTGCTGCCTGCGCCCGGGGGTGCCCGGGGTCTCCGAGAACATCCGCGTGGTCTCGATCGTCGGCCGCTTCCTCGAGCACTCGCGGGTCTACGCCTTCCAGCGCGGCGAGGAGACGCGGGTGATGATGGGTTCCGCGGACCTGATGCCGCGCAACCTCGACAGCCGCGTCGAGCTGGTGGCGCCGGTCGAGGACGAGGAGCTGAAGGCGGAGATGCTCGACGTGCTCGAGCGTTGCTTCGCCGACGACAGCAATGCCTGGGAGCTCGGCGAGGACGGCCGCTGGACCCGCGACGTCGCTCCCGAGACGCAGCGGCGCAGCGTCCAGGCCGAGTTGCGCGAGCGCCATGCCGCCCGCGCCGCCGAGCAGCTGGCCGCCTCCACGGGCTGAGACCCGAGGCGCCTCCGCCGCCACTAGGATGGCGCTCAGTGGCGCGCTTTTCGCTTCTTCCCCGCGATCGAACGTTCTTCGACCTCTTCATCGAAGCGGGGCAGAACAACGTCCACGCATCGCGCCTGCTCGACAAGATGATGAACAGCTGGCCCGAGGACGCCGGTCTGTTGAGTGAGATCGTCGCCGCCGAGACGGAGGGCGACCGGATCACCCACGCGATCGTCAAACGGCTCAACTCGACCTTCGTGACGCCGATCGATCGCGAGGACATCTACGGCCTCGCGACCCAGATGGACGACATCGTCGACTTCGCCGAGGAGGCGGCCGATTTCCTCGGTCTCTACAAGATCGAGGCGCCGATGGAGCAGGCGACGGCGCTGACCAAAGTCCTCGTCGCCTCCTGCGAGCAGCTCGCCGCCGCGCTCGAGCATCTGCCCGAGTTCAAGGATCTCGACAAGTACTGGATCGAGATCCACCGGCTCGAGAACGAGGGCGACCGGATCTCCCGCGATGCCGTCGCCTCACTCTTCTCCAACGGGATCGACCCGATGGTCGTGATCCGCTGGAAGGACATGTTCGCGGTGCTCGAGGAGGCGATCGACGCGACCGAGACGGCTGCCCAGATCATCGAGGGAATAGTCATCAAGAACTCATGACGGGCTCAGACGTCGCCAGGCGGTGTCCTCGGTCGCTCGCCTTCGGGTCACGCACTGGAGTGCGCTCCCCTCGTCTCGCTCCCTGCGTCCTTGCCTGGCGACGTCTGAGTCTCGTCACGGGGCGGGGTATCAGCCTGTGAGCTCCGATGTAATCCTGGTGATCGTCATCTGCACGGCGCTTGCCTTTGATTTCACCAACGGGTTCCACGACACCGCCAACGTCGTCGCCACCTCGATCTCGACCGGGGCGGCTCGGCCGCAGGTAGCGATCGGGATGGCGGCGCTGTTGAACTTCGTCGGCGCCTTCATCTCGATCACGGTCGCGGCGACCGTCGCCAACGACGTCGTCAACGCCGCGGTGATCACGCCGACGATCGTCTTCGCGGGGCTGATCGGGGCGATCACCTGGAACCTCATCACCTGGTGGCTGGGATTGCCGTCGAGCTCCTCGCACGCGCTGATCGGCGGCGTCGTCGGCTCGGCGGTGGCCGCGGCCGGGTTCGACGCGGTCCTCGCCGAAGGCCTGGTCGGCAAGGTCCTGGTGCCGGCGGTGGTGGCGCCGATCCTCGCCTTCATCGTCGCCGGTCTCTCGATCGGGATCGTCTACCGGGTGGTCGGCAAGCAGCGGCCGGGCATCGTCAGCCGTGGCTTCAAACACGGGCAGGTCGTCTCCGGCGGCCTGCTGGCGCTGGCCCACGGCACCAACGACGCCCAGAAGACGATGGGCATCATCACCCTCGCCCTGATCGCCAACGGCAGTCTCGGCGCCGACGCCGACCCGCCGTTCTGGGTGATCGCCAGCTCCGCCCTCGCGATCGCGCTCGGCACCTACAGCGGCGGCTGGCGGATCATCAAAACGACCGGCACCCGGATCATCAAGATGGACGCCGCCCAGGGCTTCTCGTCGCAGGGCGCCGGCGCCGCCGTGATCCTCGCCTCGACCCACTTCGGCTTCCCGCTTTCGACCACGCACGTGATCAACGGCGGCGTGATGGGTGCCGGCGCCGCCAAGCGGGTCTCGGCGGTGCGTTGGGGAGTCGCCGGCAACATCGTCACCGCCTGGTTGTTGACGCTGCCGGCGGCGGCGGCGATGGGCGCGCTCGTCTTCGGCTTTACTCGGATCTTCGGCACCGGCGCGCTGGGGCCGCTGATCGTCAGCGTGATGTCGCTGGCGCTGGTGGCGGCGCTGTTCGTCCGGCGGGCGCAGCGCGGGGCACCGGTCCCGGCCTCGGGCGCATGATCTTCGCCAGCCTGGTCGAGGGCAAGGAGCTGCTGGAGACCGTGATCGCCTCGGTGGTCGCCGGGATCGGCGTCACCTTTGCCTTCTCGGTGGCGATTTGGGGAGTCGGCCGATTTGCCGACCTCAACCGCGAGGAGCGGCCGCTGGCTGCTGGTGGGGCGCTCGCCGTGGGTGCCCTGGGGCTCGCCGTGGTCGCTGCGGCGCTGGTCTTCGGCATCGTCGTGATGACCGGCAAGTAGCGGCGTAGACTGAGGCTGTGCGCACCGCCCGCAACCTCGCGATCATCCTGATCCTCGCTCTGGGGGTGGCTTTCGCGCCCTCTGGAGAGAACTTCGCCGAAGCGGTGCTGACGGCCCTGACGATGGGCTTCCTGGCCGGGATCACCTGGATGCTCTACGTGCTCAGCCGCGAAAACCAGCTGACGCTGGCGACCCTCAGCGAGGGTCGCCGGGCGATCTTCTACGGCGCCTTCGGGCTGCTGGCGCTGCTGGTCGCCTGGGCGGACAGGCTCTTCTCCACGGGCGGCGGGACCGTGCTCTGGATCATGATGCTGGTCGCCGCGGTGTTGGCGATTTACCGCGTCTGGACCGAGGCGAACACCTATTGAGACGGAAGGCTGGCTCGGTCGGACCGTGCCGTGCCTGGCGGCGGCGGGCCTGCACATGGCGGCGTCCTCGTCAACCTGAATAGCGCTGCTATTCAGGTTGACTGCGTCCTTGCCCTGCTGGGCCCGGCGCTCGCCAGCCATCGGCACGGCCTCTCCCGAGACAGCCTTCCGTCTCAGGGATGACATCGAGAAATAGCTTTCTGCGCGCCACGCGTGGGGAGATCGCTGGGACGGTTGGCGGGTGCCGCAGAGGATCGCCAGCAGCAGAAGCCACGGGGAGGATGGGACGGCGTCGGTCGAGCTGATCGCCGTGATCCCGTTCCTGCTGTTCGCGGTCGCGGTGGCGGCGCAGGGGGCGCTCGCCGGCCACGCGCTCTGGTCGGCGAGCGTCGCCGCTCGCGCCGGGGCGAGAGCGGCCCTGGTGGGCGGCGACCCGGAGGCGGTGGCGAAGAGGGCCCTGCCGTCGCCGCTGCGGGCTGGGGCAGAGGTCAACGACACTGAAGGGATCTCGGTGCGAGTGCGGGTTCCGGGCCTGCTCGGGTCGGTGCCGGCCCTGCGGGTGCAGGCGAGCTCCGCTTTGGAGCCCGGCGATGGCTGACTCCTCGGGTCAGGCCACGATCGAGCTGGTGGCGGCGCTGCCGGTGGTCGTGCTCGCCGCCCTGGTTGCGCTGCAGTTGCTCGCCGCGGGGTACGCGTTGACCCTCGCGGACGGCGCCGCCGAGGCCGGGGCGCTGGCGCTGGCCGGAGGCGGCTCCGCGCGCGAGGCCGCGCGGGCGGCGCTGCCCGGGTGGGCCGAGGACGACGTCGAGGTCGCAGTCGAGGGCGGCAGGGTGACGGTGCGGTTGCGGCCGCCGTCGCCGTTCCGCGCGGTCGCCGAGCGGCTGGCAGTGACCAGCACTGCCAGCGCGAGGCCGGCGCGGTGAACTACGAGATCGCCGCTGACGCGCCGACTGTCCTGGTCACTGCGGTGGGAGAGGCCGAGGGGGCGCGGGGCGCGGCCGCGGCTCTCGCCTGCGCCGGCGCCGATATCGACCGCGCCGCGCTGCTCGTCGACCTCGGTGGCAGGGCTCCACGGCCGACGCTGATCGCCACGACGCCGGCCCGGACCTTGGAGGAGCGCCTCGCCGTGCATCTGCCTGGGTTGCGCGTTGCGGCCCGCGGCCAGGTCTGCCATCTGGCCGCACCTGCTGACGAAGACGGGTTCGCCGCCGCGGCGGCGGCGGTGACGGTCGCGAGGGGGATGCTCGCGGTCATCCACGTGCCGGCCAGTGCATTGCAGGCCCTCCTCGCGGCCGAGCCCGGGCCGCGGCCGTCCGGCGTTCTGCTTCGCGCCGACGTCGGCGGGGAGCGACCTTTGTTGTCTCTCGTGGTGCGTGATCTGGTCGCCGCGGGGATCGATGTCGGGGTACTGAAGCGCCGCCTCAGTTGGGTTGACGAGCGCCGGGCGCTGTTCGGGATCCTGCGCTCGGAGCGGCCCGGGCTGCCGCCCCGACTGCAGCGCCGTCTCCTGTCGCACCAGTGCTACGTCGATCCGGATGGCACGCAAACTGACCCAGAGAGTGCTGCGCAATCAGAGTGGCGAGGTTATGCGCGCGTTGGATCGCGGTGAGGAGTTCATCGTCACCAACAACGCTCGCCCCGTCGGCGAGCTGCGGTGGTTCGGCCGCGCCGCTCGTAGCAGTCGTGCTGGAGACCGTCGATCCGAGCCAGCTTCCCGCCGAACTCGCGATCTCCGGGCTGACCTGCGCGGCCTCGACGATCTGATTGAGATCGTCCACATCGCTTAATTGTCTTAGCCGCGACGAAGACGCCACCTTGAGCGCGCCACAGGTGCGCCCTCGGCGGTCAGGTTCCAGGAATGGGATCGAGGCGAGCCGCAAGGGCGAGGAAACGCAGTCGCTGCCTGCTCCGGGACGAGTCAGGCCAGGCCCTGATCCTCGCTCTGGGCGGAGCGCTCGTGGTGATCGCCGGAGGCTTGGCGTTGGTTGCTCTTGCCGGAGCGATCACCGGCAAGGGTCGAACGCAGAGGGCGGCTGACCTGTCGGCTATCTCGGCTGCGCGCTCGCTGCGCGACGACCTCCCGAAGCTGCTCGCGCCCGCGACGCTGGCCGACGGGCGGCCGAACCCCGCGCACATCGGCAAGCCGGCCTACCTGGCGCGAGCGAGACGGGCGGCGCTCGACGCCGGCCGCGCGAACGGTGTCGATCCGAAGCGGCTACGAGTGGACTTCCCCGACTCCGACTCCTTCGCCCCGGTTCAGGCGAAGGCGACCGTGATCGCGCGCTTGGAGGGGACCGAGGACAGCCCATCGATCGAAGCGTCCGCCATCGCTGAAGCGGCGGCGCCGAGTGGCGCAGCGGGTGGGATGGCGATGGCGAGCGGGGGCGGCTACGGCGGACCGCTCGAGTATCGCGACGGCAAGGGAATGAGACCGGACGTCGCCGCCGCCTACGACCGCATGAAGGCGGACGCCGCGGGCGACGGGATCGCACTGATGGTCGTCTCGGGCTTCCGCTCCGACGCCGAACAGGCCGCTCTCTTCGCCGCACATCCGGATCCGAAGTGGGTTGCGCCGCCCGGCCATTCGTTGCACCGCTGCGCGACCGAGCTCGACCTCGGCCTGGAATCCGCTTACGCCTGGCTGGCCACCAATGCCACCCGCTTCGGGTTCGTCCAGCGCTACTCGTGGGAGGCCTGGCACTACGGTTTCGAGGCCGGGCCCGCGCCCTGCTCGACCGCGGGCGAATCCGGCGGCCAGAGCGGGGGAGGGGTGGGGGCTGCGGCAACCTCGCTGCCCGCGTTCGTCCCTGCCCAGTATCGGGCGCCGCTCCTGCGCTCGGGCTCGCGCTGGAACGTCTCGCCAGCGCTGCTCGCCGCGCAGCTGATGGCCGAGTCCGGCTTCGACCCCAATGCCGGCTCACCCGCCGGCGCGCAGGGCATCGCTCAGTTCATGCCCTCGACGGCCGCCTCTTACGGCCTCACCGATCCCTTCGACCCGGTCGCGGCGATCGACGCCCAGGCGCACCTGATGTCTGACCTCCTACGCCAGTTCGGCTCGCCCGAACTCGCCCTCGCCGCCTACAACGCCGGGCCCGGGGCGGTCGAACCGTGCGACTGCATCCCGCCCTATCCCGAGACCCAGGCCTACGTAACCCGCATCCTCGCCCTGCTCGGCGGCGCCGGCGCGTTGCTGGTGCCGAGCTTCGAAGTCAGGCTGGTCGCGTAGTCCGCTACGTCCCGTCGGCTGCCGCGGAGAGGTGCTCGTGCACGAAGCGGACGACGGTCGCGCCCTCGCCGACCGCGGTGGCGCAGCGCTTGATCGAGCCGGAGCGGACGTCGCCAGCGGCGTAGACGCCGGGCACGCTGGTCTCCAGCAGTCCGTCGGCCCCGGCTTCCTCGCCGGTCACGACGAAGCCCTTCTCGTCGCGGGCGATGCACTCGCCGAGCCACTCGGTGCAGGGCGAGGCGCCGAGGAAGAGGAAGAGGTAGGAGAGCGCCATCTCGGTCCCGTCGGAGAGGGAGACGCGCTCGAGCATGCCGTCGTCGCCGTGCAGGGCGGTGATTTCGCTGCGGTCGCGGACCTCGACTCCGTAGCGATCGAGGTCCTCGATCAGATAGGTGGACATCGTCTCGCGCAGATCGGCGCGGCGGTGGAGGAGGGTCACGAGGGCACCACCGCGGGCGAGCCAGATCGCCGCCTGCGCGGCCGAGTTGCCGCCGCCGACGACACCGACTCGCTGCGCGCCGCAGAGCTGCGCCTCCGGCGGCCCGGCCGCGTAGAAGACGCTGAAGCCCTCGAACTCGTCGAGGTTTCCGACCGGCAGTTTCCGGTATTCGGCGCCGGTCGCGAGCAGCACCGCCTTCGCCGCCACCTCGACGTCGCCCTCGAGCTTGACCGTATGGCGGTCCTCGCCCGGCTCCAGTGAGAGCGCCCGATAGGGGGTCGCGGTGCGGGCCGCGAACTTGCGCGCCTGCGTGATCGCGCGGCTGATCAGCTCGGTGCCGCTGATCCCGGCCGGGAAGCCGAGGTAGTTCTCGATCCGCCGCGAGGTGCCGGCCTGCCCGCCGAGCGAGGTACTCTCGATCACCAGCGTGTCGAGTCCCTCCGAGGCCCCGTAGACGGCGGCGCCGAGTCCGGCTGGGCCGCCGCCGATCACCAGCAGGTCGACCTCCTCGCGCGGCGCGAGCTCGAGCCCGATCCCCAACGCCCGCGAGAGCTCGCCGTTGGTCGGCCGCACCAGATCGGCGCCGCCGGGCAGCCGCACCAGCGGGATCTGATCCTCGGCGAGCTGCCCGATCAGCGCGGCGGCCTCTGTGTCGTTGGCGGGGTCGCGCGGGGTGTGGGGGAGGCGGAAGCGTTTCGCGAAGTCGACCAGGCGCCGGGTTTCCGGCAGGTGCGGCGGGCCGACGATCTCCACCCCGACGCCCTGGACCTGCTGCAGCGCTTCTCGCCGCTCGACGAAGGCGGGCAGCAGCAGGTCGGCGAGCGAGCCGTCGTCGAAGAGCAGTCGCCGCAGGTCTTCGCGGTCGACGGCGAGGTAGCGCATCGGCTCGGTCACCACCGCGGTGAGGAAGACCGTCTGTCCGGAGAGCAGGTTCATCTCACCGAGGAAGCCGGAGGCGCCGTGGCGGACGATCTCGCGGCCGGCGGCGTCTTGGATCGCCACCTCGCCCTCGATGATCGCGACGAACGGGTAGGTCGCGTCGCCGACCTCGAAGAGGACGTCGCCGGGCGCGGCGGTCAGCTCCTCACCGTGCTCGGCGAGGGTTTCGAACTGCGAGCTGGAGAGCACCCGAGACGTTGGAGCGGTCACCCCCTCAAGGCTACCCAGTCGTCCAAGCCTGCTTGGCGACCGCGGGGCTGGGTAGGGGTTCGATCGAACGCGCCGACCGGGAGGAGACCCGATGCCCACGCCCTTCACCGTGATGAGGTTGACCGACGTCAAGGACTCGGCCCAGGAGTTCGGGGTCGGCGACGACATGGAGGTCCGCTTTGCCAAGGACGATCTCGATGCCGAACGCACCGGGGTCAGTCACCATCGGCTGAAGCCGAGCAAGCGGCAGCCGTTCGGACACCGGCACGAGGAGGCCGAGGAGGTCTTCGTCGTCCTCGGCGGCAGCGGCCGGGTCAAGCTCGACGACGAGGTGGTCGAGGTCGAACCGCTCGATGCGATCCGGGTCGCGCCCGGCGTCACCCGTGCCTTCGAGGCCGGTCCGGGTGGGCTCGAGGTGCTCGCGGTCGGCGCCCGTCACGACGGCGACGGCGAGATCATCCCCGGCTGGTGGAGCGACTGAGAAGGCGTGGCTCAGGCTTCGCGCCAGACGATCCAGTAGGCGCGGATGCGGCGGCCGAATGGCTTCGGCTTCTCGGCGTAGAGGCGGGCGCCGAGGTCGAGGGCGGACTCGATCAGTTGCGCCTGGCGGCGCTCGATCAGCTCCGGGATCCGCGGCAGGCCGGCGGCATCCTCACGCCTGGCCAGGTCTTCGCCGAGCACGGTGAGGTCGTGGTGGTCGCCGAGCAGATCGGTGAGCTGGTGGACGCTGTCGACGCTCGCCTCCAGCGGCCCCGGCCAGGCGCGCCGGACCAGCCGCAGCTGGTACCAGAGGTCCTTGGCCCGCTTGCGCCACTCGTGCACGAGCTCGGGATCGGGGTCGGTGGCGACCTGCGCCATCGCCTTGCGCCCGCGCTCGTAGGACTCGCGCAGGCCGGAACCGAGCAGGCGCCAGGAGTCGCCGGTCAGCTGCCAGGTGTCGACCGCGGCCTGGGCCGCCGCGATCGCGCCGATCGCTTCCCGGATCGCCTCCGCATCGTTGCCGGCGGCCGCTGCCTCGTCGCGCTCGGCTTCCAGCTGGCCGCGCCACTCGGCCGCCGCGGCGCTGGGGAACGCGCGGCCGAAATGTCGCTCGAGAGCCTCGAGCGTCTGCACCTTGACCTCACCGTCGCGGCTGCCGGAGAGCGCGCGTCCCGCTTCCCGATAACGCTTGTTTTCGGCCTTGTAGGTCTTCTCGCCGAGCTCGGTCCGGACCAGGCGCAGGGTCGAGCGGATCTTCTTCAGGTCTTTGCGGGCGGAGTGGATCGCGGCCGCGGCGTTCTCGCTGTCCTCTTCGAGCGTCTCGGCGGCGATCCCGGCGCGAGTGCGGACGATGCGGCGCAGGCCCTCGGCGACCTCCTCCTTGCGCTTGAGGCGAAAGGCGGTGGAGGGAGCCGGGGCGGGCTCAGTCGCCGGGGGGGCTCCGGCCGATGCCAGGGACCGGTTCGCGTATCTGGGGTCGCCGCTGACCTCGACGCCCATCCATGGCGGCGGCGTGAACTCGCGGCAGCGCCCGACCGAGTCGAACTCGACCTCGGCCACGATCAGGCCCGCCAGCTCGTTGTCGTAGACGTCCACCTCCGCTTCGAGGCCGTCGCTCAGGGGCGCCAGCAGGCGCGTCTTCTCGAGGCGTCGCCCCTCGGTCAGGGGCCATAGCGAGTCGAACAGGCTTGCGTCCAGCTCGACCTCGAGCTCCTCGCGGACTTCGCCGGCGCCGGTCTTGACCGTCAGCAGCGTCCGCTCTCCGGCCCGTCGCAGCCTGACCTCGGTCCCCTCGCCGTTGGTCAGGTAGCCCTGGCAGATCGGCTCGCCGCTGCGACCGGCGAGCCAGGAGGGAAGCTCACCGAGCAGGAACTTACGCTCGATCTCGCTGCTCATTGCCAAAGAGTAGACGGGCGCGCGGCTTCGCATAGGATGCGGTCAATGTCTGCCGTTGAGGTCGAGGGCGTCGAGGGAATGCAGCAGCTGGTCGGCCAGGAGGTCGGTCCCAGCGACTGGCGCACGGTTACCCAGGAGGACATCGATGCCTTCGCCGAGCTCTCCGGCGATCATCAGTGGATCCACGTTGACGTCGAGCGGGCCCAGACCGAGAGTCCCTTCGGCACCACGATCGCCCACGGCAACCTCACGCTCTCGATGGTCGATGGCTTTCGAGGTCAGCTGATCGCCCCCACCGGCTTCGCCCTCGCCGTCAACTACGGCTGGAACAAGATCCGTTTCCCCGCCCCGGTCCCGGTGGACTCGAAGATCCGCGCCAAGGCCGAGGTCGTCTCGATGGACGAGCGCGGCGCCGGCTGGTGGGAGTTCGTCACCCGCTTCACCCTCGAGGTCGAGGGCTCCGAGAAGCCCTGCTTCGTCGGCGACTCGGTAGTGCGCGTGATGGCGCCGCAGGACTGAGCGCGCGCCGTCCTCAGGTGCTGCTGGGAAGCCGATCGAGCGCGTCGATCGTGTGCGCACAGGCACGTGCGGCCTCGACGCCCTTCGTCTCCAGGTGCTCGAAGAAGAAGGCGCGGTGCGTCTCGTGCTCATGGAAGTGATGCGGGGTGAGGACGGCGGAGATCACCGGCACGCCGGTGTCGAGCTGGACCCGCATCAGCCCGTCGATCACGGCTGAGGCGACGAACTCGTGGCGGTAGATGCCGCCGTCGACGACGAGGCCGGCGGCGACGATCGCGTCGTAGGTCCCGCTGGCGGCGAGGCGCTGGGCGTGCAGCGGGATCTCGAAGGCCCCGGTCACCTCGAAGCAGTCGACCTGCGAGGACGGGATGCCGAGCTGCTCGCCCTCGGCGAGGAACGACTTGCGGGCCTGGTCGACCAGGTCTTTGTGCCAGCAGGACTGGATGAAGGCGACGCGTTTGCTCATCGGCGGGATTCTAAAGCGCGCTTCCGACTTTGGTGCCGCTATAGGGGCCTCAAAGTCGGAAGCGCGAGCGAACCGCCGGAACTATTTGACGTTGATCGTGCCTTCCATGCCGGCTTCCCGGTGGCCGGGGACCGAACAGAAGAAGGTGTAGGTGCCGGGTTTGAGATCGACCGCGACCGAGGCCGAGTCTTCGGAGACCAGGTCGGTCTCGCCGACGTCCTCGCCGGAGGCGTCTTCGATGTCGACGTCGTGGGGGATCGCCTGCGGGTTGGTGAAGTTGACGGTGACCTTGCCGGCCGTCGCGTCGACGCTTTTCTGTTCGTAGGCGAGGTCGCTGCCTTCGACCGCGTCGATGTCGACCGCTGAGGCGCTACCGGCGCTGCCGCCTTCTGCTTCGGCGCCGGTCGAATCACCGCCGCCTTCGACGGTTCCGGTCTGGGACTGGGTGTCGGCGCTGCTGGAGCTGTCGTCGGAGCCGCCGCAGGCTGCGAGCGCGAGCGACGCGATCACCAGCGCGAGGGCGACGGGAAGGGCCTTCTTCATGACTGGTCCTTTCGGAAGCGGTGGACGTACTACCTGGTTGATACGTGGGTGGCGCCGGTCGGGTTCACTTACCTGCGAAGACCGGCTTCTCACCGCCGAAGAAGGCGGTCACGCCCTGGCGCAGATCCTCGGTCCCCATGCTGTCGGCGATGCCGTGGCGCTCCAGCTGCAGGTGCTCGGTCAGGGTGTGCTCGATGCTGCCGCCGACCAGCGTCTTCGCCATCCGCACGTAGTGGGGCGCCATCGCCGCCAGCTTCTCGGCCCTCTCACGGGCACGCGCCCCCAGTTGGTCGGGCGCTACCACCTCGCTGACCAGTTTCTCGGCCAGCGCGTCCTGGGCGCTCATGTTGGGATCGTCGAGCAGCAGTTCGAGTGCCCGCGAGGGGCCGACCACGCGCGGCAGGAAGTAGGTCATGCCGCCGTCCGGGGAGGCGCCGATGCGTCCGTAGGCGCAGGCGAAAAAGGCGCTCTCGGAGGCGATCCGGATGTCGCAGGCGAGCGCCAGCGAGAAGCCGGCGCCGGCGGCGGGGCCGTTGATGGCGCCGATCACCGGGTAAGGGATCCGGCGCAGGTCGACGATCGCCGAGTGCAGCGCCTCGGCCCCGCGGCGCACGTCCGCGGGCAGGTCCATCCCCTCGTCCTCGACGCCTTTGCGGAACCAGGTGACGTCGCCGCCGGCGCAGAAGGCCTTGCCGGAGCCGGTGATGATCAGCGCTCGCAGCGGCGCCTGGTCGGCGAGCCAGGCGAAGGCGACCAGCATCTCGCCGATCATCTCCGGGCTCATCGCGTTGAACGCATCCGGGCGGTCGAGGGTCAGGGTGCCGATCTCACCGTCGATCTCGATCTTCATCGTGTTCAGTTCCGGTGCCTTCATCGTCTTGCTGCTCTCTCCCTCTGCGTTGGTCATCGCCCCAAAATTTGGCGGAGTGACGGGCAGCCTACCCTTTGCCTGATGGCCGAAGTCGATGCGGACAAGCCCCTCTCGCGCTCGGAGCGGATCGCCCAGCGGCGCCGCGAGCTGCCCGATTCCCCGGGCGTCTACCTCTTCTACGACGGTGCCGACGAGCTGCTCTACGTCGGCAAGGCGCGCTCGATCCGCAAACGCGTCAACTCGCACTTCTCCGGCGGTGACACCCGCCTCACCTCGCGGGTGGAGCGCTTCGAGACGATGGTCACCGCCAACGAGGCGGAGGCGCTGCTGGCCGAGCAGAGCTTCATCAAGCGCCACCGGCCGCGCTTCAACATCCGCCTGCGCGACGACAAGTCCTATCCCTACGTCGCCGTCAGCCTCGACGAGGACTACCCGCGGGTCTATTTCACGCGTGAGAAGCACCGCGCCCACCGCGCCTACTTCGGCCCCTTCTCGAGCGCCAAGCGGGTGCGGGAGACGCTCGACCTGCTCGGCAAGCTGTTCCAGTTCCGCACCTGCGAGGGAGCCGAGCCCGGCCGCCGCTCCGGCAGCCCTTGCCTCGACTACTACATCAAGCGCTGCGGGGCGCCCTGCGTGGGCCACGTCAGCCAGGAGGAGTACCGGCGCAACGTCGAGGCGATCGTCGACTTCCTCTCCGGCCGCTACCGCCAGGTCGAGGACGAGGAGGTGACGAAGATGGAGGCCGCCGCCGCGGCCCACGAGTTCGAGCGCGCCGCCCTGCACCGCGACCGCCTGAAAGCGATCCGCTCGCTGTTCGAGCGCCAGCGCGTGGCGGGCGGCTCGGTTGGCACCGCCGACCTGATCGGGGTCGCGGTCGAGGGTCCCGACGCCAACGCCCAGGTCTTCCAGGTTCGCGACGGCATCCTCGCCGAGCGCCAGAGCTTCTACCTCGAGAATCAGGCTGAGCGCGGGGCGGCCGAGGTCGCCGAGGAGTTCATCGGCCAGTACTACTCGGCTTCGCCGTCGATGCCGCGGACGATCATCGTCGGGCCCTACCTGCGCGAGCGCACCGAAGTGCTCTCGCAGGCGCTGAGCGAACGCCGCGGCTCGCCGGTCGAGGTGCGGGCAGCCGAGCGCGGCGACAAACGCAAGCTGCGCGAGCTGGCTGAGCGCAACGCCCAGCTCGCCCTCGACCAGGACCGGCTGCGGCGCGAGCACCGCCGCGCCCGCCGGGTCGAGTCGCTCTCCTCGCTGCAGGAGGCACTGGGGATGGAGGAGTTGCCGGTGCGGATCGAGGGCTTCGACATCTCCACGATCGGCGGCGAGCACACGGTCGCCTCGATGGTCGTCTTCGAGGGCGGCGCGACCAAGAAGGCCGACTACCGGCGCTTCAAAGTTCGCGGCGACCTGCGCGACGGCGGCGGCAACGGCGGCCCCGACGACTTCGCCTCGATGGAGGAGGTGCTCGCGCGGCGTATGGCCCGCTACCTCGAACAGGCCGACCTCTCGCCCCACGACGGCAAACGCGACGCCAGCTTCTCCTCGCTGCCCTCGCTGGTCCTGATCGACGGCGGCAAGGGCCAGCTGGCGGCGGGAATGCGGGCGCTGGCGCCGTTCCGCGAGCGTGGCGTCGCCGTGATCAGCCTCGCCAAGCGGGTCGAGGAGGTGTTCGTCCCCGGCCGCTCCGAGCCACTCGACCTCGCCGCCGACAGCGAAGCTTCGAAGCTCCTGCAGCGGGTCCGCGACGAGGCGCACCGGTTCGCGATCGACCACCACCGCGGCCGCCGCGACCGCGCGATGACGGTCTCGGTGCTCGACGAGCTGAAGGGGATCGGCCCTGCTCGCAAGCGCGCCCTGCTCCAGCATTTCGGCTCCCCGGAGCGGTTCCTCGCCGCCACCCGTGAGGAGCTCGAGGCGGTGCCCGGCCTGCCTGGCAAAGTAGGGCGCGAGATCCACGAGCAGCTCAACAGAATCGGCTGAGAGAACCCATGGCAGAAGTAGAGGCAGCGAACGTCGCGCTGGTCGTCATCACCGGCCACTCCGGCGCCGGCAAGTCGGAGGCGATCGCCGCCTTCGAGGACGGCGGCTACTTCTGCGTCGACAACCTGCCGCCGCGGATGATCGAGAGCCTCGGCGAGCTCTTCCGCCACGAGGGCAGCGGCGTCGAGCGGGCCGCCGTCGTCTCCGACGTGCGCGGCGGCGAATATTTCGACGACCTGTTGGCGGTGATGGACGACCTCGGTGCGGACGGCCTCAAGCCGACGGTCCTCTTCCTCGAGGCCGACGAGGAGACTCTGCTCGACCGCTACAAGGAGACCCGCCGCCGCCACCCGCTGGCGCCGGAGGGCCGGATCGTCGAGGGGATCCGGGCCGAGCGGGCGCTGCTGGCGCCGCTGCGCGAGCGCGCCGACATGGTCATGGACACCAGCGACCTGACCGGGGCCGAGCTGCGGCGGCGGATCGCCGAGGAGATGCTCGACGGGGAGCAGGGGGGCAAGCTGGCGCTGACCCTGCTCACCTTCGGCTTCAAGAACGGGCCGCCGCGCGACGCCGACCTCACCCTCGACGTCCGCTTCCTGCCCAACCCCCACTACGACGAGCTGCTGCGGCCGCTGACAGGGATGGACGCGGAGGTGCGTGCCTACGTGGAGTCCGGAACCCAGGCCGGCGAGTTCTACGGCCGCCTGCTGCCGTTGCTGCAGTTCCTCGTCCCCGCCTACGTCGCCGAGGGCAAGAGCCACCTGACGATCGCGGTCGGCTGCACCGGCGGCCGCCACCGCTCGGTCACCGTCGCCGATCGCATCCGCCGCGACCTCGCCGGCCTCGACGGCGTCATCGTCAAGGTCAAGCACCGCGACGTGACGGACTCAGACATCGCCATGCGGCGTCCTCCGTTGTCCGAATAGCGCTGCGATTGGGCCGACCTGCGTCCTTGCCTGGCGACGTCTGAGCCGCGTCATTCCTAGACTGACTCGGCTTTGCCCACCCCCGTCATTTCCATCTCCGGCCTGCGCATGAGCTACGGCGAGGTCGAGGCAGTTCGCGGCATCGACCTCGAGGTCATGCCCGGCGAGGTCTTTGCCTTTCTCGGCCCCAACGGGGCCGGCAAGACGACCACGGTCGAGATCCTCGAGGGCTACCGCAAGCGCAGCGGCGGCGAGGTCAGCGTGCTTGGCGAGGACCCGCAGCGGGCCGGCCGCGCCTGGCGCGAGCGGATCGGGATCGTGCTGCAGAGCGGTCGCCTCGATCCCTACCTGACCGTGCGCGAGTCGCTGGGGCTCTACGCCGGCTACTACAAGGCGCCGCGGGCGGTCGACGAGGTGATCGCGCTGGTCGGCCTCGAGCAGAAGGCCGATACGCGCGCCAGCAAGCTCTCCGGCGGCCAACAGCGCCGGCTCGACGTCGGCATGGCGCTGATCGGCGACCCCGAGCTGCTCTTCCTCGACGAGCCGACGACCGGCTTCGACCCCTCCGCCCGGCGCCAGGCCTGGGACGTGATCGCCGGTTTGCGCGACCTCGGCAAGACCGTCTTCCTCACCACCCACTACATGGACGAGGCCCAGCGCCTGGCCGACCGGGTGACGATCATCGCCGACGGGGAGATCGTCGCCCGCGGCACCCCCGAGGACCTCGGCGAACGCAAGGCGCAGGCGGCGACGATCCGCTACCGCGCCGGCGGCGAGGAGGTCTCGCTGGAGACGACGACCCTGGCCCAGACCCTGCACGAGCTGACCGGTGAGGCCCTCGCCCGGGGCGAGGAGCTGGAGGGCCTGGAAGTGACCCGCCCGACCCTCGAGGACGTCTACCTGGAGCTGACCGAACCGCCCGCCGACGGGCCGATTTCGGGAGATATAGGCCCGAAATCGGCCCATCGGCCGGAGGTTTCGGAGTGAGCACGGTGGCGCTGGTCGCGCATCAGCTGCGGTACGACCAGAAGGCGTTCTGGCGCAACCCGGCGGCCGTGTTCTTCACGGTGATGTTCCCGGTCGTCGTCTTCCTGATCCTCGCGATCGTCTTCGACGGCACCACGGTCGAGGTCCGCGGCGGGATCGAGGCGACCACCTACTACGTGCCGGCGATCATGTCGCTGGCGGTGATCTCCTCGACGATGCAGACGCTGGCGATGACCCTGGTGATCGCCCGCGAAGACGGCCGCCTCAAGCGCGGCCGCGGCACGCCGATGCCGGCCTGGGTCTTCATCGCCGGGCGGATCGGCAACTCGATCGTGGTCACGGTGCTGATGCTGGCGGTGCTGGCGACGATCGGCGGCGTTCTCTACTCGGTCCCGTTCCCGTGGGAGCGGCTGCCGGAGATGCTGGTGACGCTGGTGATCGGCGCTGCCAGCTTCTGCTGCCTCGGCATCGCCCTCACCGCGGCGATTCCCTCGCAGGACGCCGCCGCCGCGATCGTCAACGCGCTGCTGCTGCCGCTCTATTTCCTCTCCGGCGTCTTCATCCCCGAAGACGAGCTCCCGAACGGGGTCATCAGCTTCGCCAACCACTTCCCGGTACGGCCCTTCTTCGAGGCCTTCTTCCAGGCCTACGTGCCCGGGACCGGCCCCGCGATCGCCTGGCACGAGCTGCTGGTGGTCGCGATCTGGGGCGTCGCCGGCCTGCTGCTGGCGATCCGTTTCTTCCGCTGGACCCCCCGATCCGGGTGACCGGCCGAGCGTTCGTCGGTTCGGCCGTATAGCTTTCTTAACCCGATGCTGCACCATGTCCTCCTGGAGGTCTCCGACCTCGATCGCAGTGCCGCCTTCTATGACTCGATGCTGTCCCCGCTGGGCTGGCGCCGGCATTTCGAGGAGGACCAGACGATCGGTTGGGGGATCGCGAAGCCGGTGTTCTTCGCCGCGGCGCATCACGAGCCCAAGCCGGGCTTTGGCCTGCTCAGCTTCTCCGCGTTGGGGATCGTCGCCGTCAAGGCCGCCTGGGAGCGCGGCGTGGGGGCGGGCGGCACCAGCGTCAGCGACCCTGGGCAGCGCCGCTCGCATGGCTCTGGCTCGTACTCCGCCTTCCTCAAGGACCCGGACGGATACGAGATCGAGATCACGATCGGGTCCGACTAGTAGCCGACTCCCTAGGATCGGCTTCCCCAACGAATCAGGAGGCAATGGCTCCATGGCTGTGAAGGTCGGCATCAACGGTTTCGGTCGTATCGGGCGCAACGTGTTCCGGGCGGCGCAGGCGGCAAACGCGGACATCGAGTTCGTCGCGGTCAACGACCTCACGGACACCGGCACGCTCGCCAACCTGCTCAAGTACGACTCGATCCTCGGCCGCTTCCCCGGCGAGGTCGTGGCGGGCGATGGCGCGATCACGGTTGCCGGCAAGGAGTTGAAGGTCCTCTCCGAGCGCGATCCGGCCGACCTCCCCTGGGGTGACCTCGGGGTCGACGTCGTGATCGAGTCGACCGGCTTCTTCACCGCCCGCGCCGACGCCGCCAAGCACCTCGACGGCGGCGCCAAGAAGGTCATCATCTCCGCCCCCGCCAAGGAGCCGGACGTGACGGTGGCCCTCGGCGTCAACTTCGACGAGGCCTACGACCCGGAGAACCACCACGTGATCTCCAACGCCTCCTGCACGACCAACTGCCTCGCCCCGCTGGCGAAGGTGCTGCACGAGGCCTTCGGGATCGAGCAGGGGCTGATGACGACGATCCACGCCTACACCGCCGACCAGCGGCTGCAGGACATGCCTCACTCAGATCCGCGCCGCTCTCGCGCCGCGGCGCTCAACCTGATCCCGACCACGACCGGTGCCGCCAAGGCCGTCGGCCTGGTGCTGCCGGAGCTGAACGGGAAGCTGAACGGCTTCTCGATGCGCGCCCCGGTCCCGACCGGGTCCGCCGTCGACCTCGTCTTCACGACCCCGAACCCGCTCGAGGTCGACCAGATCAACGCGGCGCTGAAGGCGGCGGCCGAGGGCCCGCTGAAGGGCATCCTCGACTACACCGAGGATCCGATCGTCTCCACCGACATCGTCGGCGACCCGCACTCCTCGATCGTCGACGGCAAGTCGACGATGACCATCGGCGACGGTCGCCTGGTCAAGGTGATCGCCTGGTACGACAACGAGTGGGGCTACTCGAACCGCTGCGTGGAGCTGGCCGGCAAGGTCCTCGCCTGAGCGCCGCGAGCTCGGGCCCGTGAGCTTTTCGAAGGCAAGCGTCCGCGACGCCGACGTCGCCGGCCGGCGCGTCCTCGTCCGCGTCGACTTCAACGTGCCGCTGGCAGAGGGCGCGGTCGCGGACGACATGCGGATTCGGGCGGCACTGCCGACGATCGAACTGCTGCGCGAACGCGGCGCCGCCCTCGTCCTCGCCTCTCACCTCGGCCGCCCCGGCGGCAAGGTCGACCCCGAGCTCTCGTTGCGGCCGGTCGGGCAGAAGCTGTCCGAGCTGCTGGGCTCGGAGGTCACGCAGGCGCCGGCCGTGGTCGGCGCCGAGGTCGAGACGCTCGCGCACGGGCTCGGCCCCGGCGACGTGATGCTGTTGGAGAACACCCGCTTCGAGCCGGGCGAGACCGAGAACGACACCGGCCTGGCCGAGGCACTCGCCGGGCTCGCCGACGTCTACGTCAACGACGCTTTCGGCGCCGCCCACCGCGCCCACGCCAGCACCGAGGGCGTGGCCCAGTTCCTGCCCGGCTATGCGGGTCTGCTGCTGGAGCGCGAGGTCACCGAGCTGACCCGCGTGGTCGAGGACCCGAAGCGGCCGCTGGTCGTCGTCCTCGGCGGCGCCAAGGTGTCCGACAAGGTCGCCGTGATCGATCGCTTCCTCGAGGTCGCCGACAAGATCCTGATCGGCGGCGCCATGGCCTTCGGCTTCTTCCGCGCTCAGGACGTGCCGGTCGGCAACTCGCTGGTCGAGGGCGTCGAGCTCGCCGCCGAGGCACTGGAGAAGGCGCGCGACTCCGAGTGCGAGCTGGTGCTGCCGGTCGACCTCGTGCTCGGGCGCGAGTTCGACGCCGCGACCGAGCGCCGTGAGAGCGGTGGCGTCGAAGTCCCGGACGGCTGGATGGGGCTCGACATCGGCCCCCGCACCGGCGACCTCTACGCGGCCGCGATCGCCGACGCCGGCACCGTGCTCTGGAACGGGCCGATGGGGGCGTTTGAGATGGAGCCCTTCGCCGGCGGCACTCGCGCCGTCGCCGAGGCGGTCGCAAAGGCACCGGGAACCACGGTGATCGGAGGCGGCGACTCGGTTGCCGCGATCCGCAAGTTCGGCCTCGAGGACGAGGTCGATTGGCTTTCGACTGGAGGAGGAGCATCCTTGGAGCTGCTGGAGGGAAAGAAGCTACCCGGAGTGGAGGCTCTCGTAGATGCCTAGGATCCCATACATCGCCGCCAACTGGAAGATGAACAAGACGGTCGCTGAGGCGGCCGAGTTCATCGACACGCTGCTGCCGCGGATCGCCGCCACCCAGTGCGACGTCGTCGTCTGCCCGCCCTTCACCGCCCTCACCGCGGTCGTCGAGCGGCGCTACGGGACCGCGGTCAAGGTCGCCGCCCAGAACATGCACGAGGAGGGCTCGGGCGCCTTTACCGGCGAGATCTCGGCGCCGATGCTGGTCGAGCTCGACGTCGAGGCGGTCGTGCTCGGCCACTCCGAGCGGCGCCAGTTCTTCGGCGAGACCGACGAGGCGCTGGCCCGCAAGGTGCCGGCGGCACTGGCCGCCGACCTCGAGCCGATCCTCTGCGTCGGCGAGAGCGAGGCCGCCCGCGACGGCGGCGAGACCGAGGAAGTGCTGGAGCGCCAGCTGCAGACCGACCTCGGCGGCGTCGAAGGGGCTGACCTCGGCCGCGTCGTGATCGCCTACGAGCCGGTCTGGGCGATCGGCACCGGCCGCACCGCGACGGCGGAGCAGGCGCAGGAGACCTGCGCCTTCATCCGCGACGTGGTCCGCATGCGCGGCGGCGCCGCCGACGACCTGCGGATCCTCTACGGCGGCTCGGTCAAGCCCGCCAACGCGGCCGAGCTGCTCTCCCAGCCCGATGTCGACGGCGCCCTCGTCGGCGGCGCCGCGCTCGACCCCGAGGACTTCGCCGCCATCGTCGAAGCTTCTGGGTGAAATGTCCCCGTTAGTCCCCTCGCTGGCGCTGATCATCCTCGACGGCTGGGGCCTGGCCGAGCCCGGCCCCGGCAACGCGATCTCGCTGGCGCGGACGCCGGTCTTCGACGGCCTCTGGGAGCGCTACTCGCACACCCAGCTCTCGGCCCAGGGCCCCGACGTCGGCCTTCCGGCCGGGCAGATGGGCAACTCCGAGGTCGGCCACCTCAACCTCGGCGCCGGCGCGATCGTCAAGCAGGACCTGGCCCGGATCGACGACGCCGTCGCCGACGGCAGCTTCTTCGACAACGAGGTCCTGCTGGCCGCCTGCGAGCGCGCCCGCAACAGCCCGCGCGGGCGCCTGCACCTGATCGGACTGGTCTCCGACGGCGGCGTCCACTCCGGCTGGGAGCACCTCGAGGCGTGCATCGAGCTGGCCTCGCAGGAGGGCGTTCCCGACCTCGTCTTCCACGCGATCACCGACGGTCGCGACACCCTGCCCCACGGGGGCAAGGGCTACCTCGGGGAGCTGGAGCGCTGGCTGCGCTCGGCGGGCCGCATCGCCACCGTCAGCGGCCGCTATTACGCGATGGACCGCGACACCCGCTGGGAGCGGACCAAGCTCGCCTACGACGCGATCGTCCACGCCCGCGGCCTCCATGCAGCCAGCGCCGCCGAGGCGATCGCGACCGCGTATGAGACCGAGACCACCGACGAGTTCGTCCTGCCGACGGTGATCGGCGACTACGACGGCGCCGCCGCCGGCGACGTCGCGCTGTTCATCAACTTCCGCCCCGACCGCGCCCGGCAGATGACCCGCGCTCTGGCCGAGCCCGGCTTCGACGAGTTCTCGCGCACCGGCGGCCCCAGCCTCGACCTGACGACGATGACCTCCTACCGCAAGGGCTGGCCCTACCCCGTTGCCTTCCCGGAGCAGCGGCCGCAGACGACCCTGGCCGCGACGATCTCCGCGGCCGGCGGCCTGCAGCTGCACGTCGCCGAGACCGAGAAGTACGCACACGTCACCTACTTCTTCAACGGCGGCCGCGAGCAGGAGCTGGCCGGTGAGGAGCACTGCCTGGTCGAATCCCCGCGCGACGTCCCCACCTACGACCACAAGCCCGAGATGGCCGCCGCGGCCGCCGCCGGCGCCTTCGTCGAGCACTGGCGCGAGAACACCTACCGCTTCGGGATCATCAACTTCGCCAATCCCGACATGGTCGGGCATACCGGTGTGATCCCGGCCGCGGTGAAGGCGGTGGAGACGGTCGACACTCAGCTCGGCGACGTGGTCGAGGCAGTGCTGGCCAAGGGCGGCGCCTGCATCGTCACCGCCGATCACGGCAACTGCGATCACATGCTCGAGCCCGACGGCTCGCCCAATACCGCCCACTCGCTTAACCCGGTGCCGCTGATCGTCACCGCCGACGGCCTAGAGCTGCGCGACGGCGGCATCCTCGCCGACGTCGCCCCGACCGCCCTGCAGCTGCTCGGGATCGCCCAGCCGGAGGCGATGACGGGCCGCTCGCTGATCGCGTGAGGAGCGATCAGCAGCGACTGCGGTTCGAGATCGACGCCCGCGACGGAGCGGCGCGCTGCGGCACGATTCACACCGCGCACGGGCCGATCGAGACGCCCGCCTTCATCCCCTTGGCGACGAAGGGGACGGTGCGGGGGCTGGAGTCGGCCGAGGTCGCCGGGCTCGGCTACGAGCTGATCCTCGGCAACACCTACCACCTGTTCGTCTCTCCGGGACCGGAGCGGATCGCCGCCGCCGGTGGTCTGCACGGGTTCATGGGCTGGGAGCGGGCGCTGATCACCGACTCCGGCGGCTTCCAGGTCTTCTCGCTCGCCCATGGCGGCGTCGCCAACGAGGTCAAGGGCAGCGGCCGCTCCGGTGGCGGCGCCGGCTCCAAGGTCGAGATCACCGAGGAGGGCGCTCGCTTCCAGTCCTACCGAGACGGCGCCGAGCTGTTCATCTCTCCCGAGGTCTCGATGAGCGTGCAGGCAGCGCTCGGCTCCGACATCGCCCTGGTCTTCGACGAGTGCACGCCCTTCCACGCCGAGCGCGACTACACCGCCCGCTCGACCGAGCGCACCCACCGCTGGCTCGACCGCTGCCTCGCCTGGCACGGGGAAAACGGGCCGGCCCGCCAGGCGGTCTTCGGGATCGTCCAGGGCGGCGTCTACGAGGATCTGCGGCGCGAGTCCGCGCAGGCGGTCTCCGCGGCCGCGGTCGACGGGATCGCGATCGGCGGCACGCTCGGCCGCGACAAGGAGGAGATGGCCGCGGTCCTGGCGATGACCGCGCCGCTGCTGCCGGAGGCGGCGCCTAAGCACCTGCTCGGGATCGGCGAGGTCGACGACCTGCTCGGAGGTATCGCCCTCGGCCTCGACGTATTCGATTGCGCCGTTCCGACCCGGCTCGCCCGCCACGGCGTCGCCCTCGCGCCCAGCCCCGAGACCCGCTGGCGCCTGGACATGCGCAAGGGCCGCTGGGTCGGCGACCGCGACCCGCTCGTGGTCGGCTGTCCCTGCCCCGCCTGCCAGCGCCACGACCGCGACTACATCTCCTACCTCTCCCGCGCCGAGGAGCTGACCGCCGTCCGCCTCATCGTGGTCCACAACCTCGTCTACATGCGCGAGCTGACCCAACACGCCCGCACCGCGATCGAAGCCGGCCGCTTCGACGCCTACCGCACCGCCGTCCTCAACGGCACTGCTCCCTGGGACGCATAGCTCACGGAATCGTCGGCGCCGCCCGTGCGGAGGGCCGGGTACCCCTCGAAGCGTCTTGCACTTTTTTGCTTCAGCGCCCCATGGCGTCAGCCGCCGCACGATTCCCAAAAAAGTTAAGCGAAGAGGGGTACCCGGCCCTCCCCGCAAACGCCCCGCCCTATTCCGTGTTCTTGCTGACCAAGTCCTTGAATTCTTCGGTCACCTTGTCGATCGTGTCGCCGGCGACTTCGCGGACGTGGACGCTGGCGGCCTTGTCGGTGAGGGCGATGACGCCGGCCGCGACCGCGGCGGCGACCAGGACCAGCGCCACCAACGCCAGCACGAAGCGGACGAAGCGGGAGAAGCCGGAGCGCTTCTTGGGTCGCTGCGCCGGCCGCGCCGGCTGGACCGGAGCCGGGGGCGCGACCCGCGGCTGCGGGCGCCGGGTCGGCGAGTCGGCCGGCCGGTACTCGGTCGGCGCCGTGTCGCGCTCGAGGTGGCGGGTCGCGGCGGTGTCGCCGCCGATCACCCGGGTCGCGGTCGTGCCCTCGGCGTCGGGCAGGGTCACGTCCTCGCCTTCGAGCCCCAGCCGCAGCCCGCTGGAGAGCTCGTCGGCGCTCGCGTAGCGGCGATTGGGGTCGCCCTCGAGGGCCCGCAGGACCGAGGCGCCGAGCGGCTCCGGCACGTCAACGTTGTAGGTGCTGGGCGGCAGCGGCTTCTCGTTTTGCTGGCGCACCGCCAGCTCCGCCAGGGTCGAGCCCTCGTAGGGCAGGCGCCCGGTCAGGAACTGGTAGAGGACGACGCCGAGCGCGTAGACGTCGGTCGCCGGCGTCGCCTCCTCGCCGCGCACCTGCTCGGGCGCCAGGTAGGCGGCGGTGCCGACCACCGAGCCGACCTGGGTGATCCGCGTCTGCTCGATCGCCCGCGCGATCCCGAAGTCGGTCAGCTTTACGGTCATCTCGCCGCCGCCGACGGGCCCACCGACGATCATGAAGTTGCCCGGCTTGACGTCGCGGTGGATGATCCCGCGCCGGTGCGCGTAGTCGAGCCCGGCGCAGGCCTGGATCCCGATCTCGGCCGCGACTTCCGGTTCGACCGGCCCCTGGCGCTGGAGGATCTGCGCGCCCGAGCGGCCCTCGACGTACTCCATGACGATGTAGTGGCGGCCGTCGTCGACGCCGGTGTCGTAGACCTGGACGATGTTGGGGTGGATCAGCTTCGCCACCGCCAGCGCCTCGCGGCGGAAGCGGGCCACGAAGCGCTCGTCGTCGGAGAGGTGCTCGGCGAGGATCTTCACCGCGACGGTCCGCTCGAGGATGCGGTCGGTCGCCTTGTAGACGTTCGACATCCCGCCCGAGCCGAGCTTGTCACCGGTTTCATAGCGCCCTGAGAGCGTTCCCGCCTCCATCACCCAGCTCCTGCCGGAGCACTTGGCGAGACGCCCCCGGAAGGGGTGCCGCCGTCTTCGGGTTCGACCGGCGGCACTTCTTTTTCTTCCTGTTTTTCTTCGCCTTTTTCTTCGGTCGGCGGCGTTTCCTTTTCGCTCTTTTCTTCGGCCTTCTGTTCCTTCTTGGCTTCCTTTTCAGCTTCCTTGTCGGTCTTTTCCTGTTCCCGTTCTGCTTCCGCTTCGCGTTCTTCTTCGTCGGGTTCGACCGTTTCGGTCGTATCTTCTGCTTCCGTTGCCTCGGTGCATTCGACGATGACTTCGTTGAGGCGGTTGGCACCTTCGGTCAACGCTTCCTTCAGCTCCTGGTTGACCCCGGTCAGCGCTTCCACCTGTTCGCCGACGGCGGCGGCGGCGTTGGCGGCGCCGACGCAGTCCCCTTCGTCGACCAGCGTTTCGACCAGGTCGAGGTTGGCGTTGATCTCGCTGGCGGTTTCACCCGGCAGTAGGTCGGCCTTGTCGCTGCTGCCGCAGGCAGAGAGCGTCGTCGCCGCGGCGACGACGAGGACGAGGGCGATCGAAACGGCTCTCAAGCGACCCATAGGGCGAGTCTAGACAACGTCGGCGAGGCTGGATTTTCCCTGCAATTGAGCATTAGCGACCGCTCATGAGGCGGTCAGCGAGCGGCTCTGGCAAGCCAGCCGCGCGGATTGCAGCCGCTGCCGCTTCGATGTCATAGGGGGTGCGGTGGTAGCGCCCGGTCAGCTCCTCGGTGTCGAGCTCGAGCCAGGCGGCGCGGGGATCGCCGTCGCGCGGCTGGCCGACGCTGCCGGGGTTGAGCAGCCAGGAGCCGCCGTCGAGGTCGACGATGGCGCCGTCGCTGGCCTGGGCGCCGTGCGAGTAGCCGCGGCGAGCGCCGTCGGGGCGGTTGAAGAAGAGCGCGACATGCGAGTGGCCGATCAGCCCGATCCGCTGCTCCTGCGCGTCGAACCCCGCTTCGGCCTGTTCGATCGAGAGCACGTACTCCCAGATCGGGTCCCGCGGGGAGGCGTGGTAGAGGGCGATGCCCGCGTGCACCATCGCTGGCTCCAAACCCCCCAGGTACTCCAAGGTCGCGGCGTCGGCGCGCTCCCGGGTCCACTCGACCGCGGCTCTCGCGGCGTCCGAGAAGACGGTGACGTCGAGTGCATCGAGGACCGCGAGGTCGTGGTTGCCGACCAGGCAGACCGTGCAGCGGTCGCGGATCAGGGTCGTGCAGGCGTCGGGATCGGCGCCGTAGCCGACCACGTCGCCGAGGCACCAGATCTCGTCCGGGGCGGCCTCGTCCACCGCGGCCAGGACGGCTTCGAGGGCAGGCAGATTGGAGTGAACGTCGCTGAGAACGGCTGCGCGCAAGCGGCCAGCGTACCCGGGCGCAGCTCCGGTCCATACGATTGGCCGATGAGCCCGACCGATTCGATCGCCGAGCTGAGGGCTGCCGTCGAAGGCGCCGCCCGCGCCCTGCGCGACGGCGAGCCGACCCAGCCGGCCCCCTCGCTGGACCGCCCACCGAAGCCGGAGCTGGGCGACTACAGCTCCAACGCGGCGATGCTGCTGGCCGGGCCACTGGGCGACAACCCGCGATCGGTGGCCGAGCGCCTCAGCGCCGAGCTGCGGCAGGGGCTTGGCGCCTCCGGCGACATCGAGCGGATCGAGGTTGCCGGCCCCGGCTTCGTCAACCTCTTCCTCGCCGATGCCTGGTACTTGCGCGCCCTCGCTGCCCTCGTCGCCAGCGGCGACGATCTCGGCCCGGCGCCGGCGGCGAGCCCGGAGCGGATCCTGATCGAGGGCCCGTCGGCCAACCCGACCGGACCGCTGCACGTCGGCGGCGGGCGGCTCGCCGCCTACGGCGACTCGGTCGCGCGCCTGCTCGAAGCCTGCGGGCACGAGGTCGAGCGCGAGTACTACGTCAACGACGCCGGCGCCCAGATCGGCCGCTTCGCCGACTCGATCGCCGCCCGCGTCGCCGCCGAGCCAGTCCCCGAGGACGGCTACGGCGGTGAGTACGTCGACGAGCTGGCGAAGGCGATCGCCGCCGAGCCGATCGACCAGGGCGACCGCGAGGCGCTGGGGCTGCGCGGGATCGAGCTGATGCTGGCCGAGGTGGGGGAGACCCTGGAGCGCTTCGGCGTCCACATCGACACCTGGACCTCCGAGCGCGCGATCTACGCCAGCGGCGAGGTCGAGTCGGCGCTAGCCAAGCTCGAGCAGGGCGGCCACACCTACCGCAGTGAAGATGCGCTCTGGCTGCGCACCACGACCTTTGGCGACGACAAGGACCGGGTGCTGATCAAGTCCGACGGGGAGCCGACCTACCTGGCGGCCGACGTCGCCTACCACTGGGACAAGCTGCAGCGCGGCTTCGGCCGCCTGGTCGACGTCCTCGGCGCCGACCACCACGGTTACGTCGCCCGGGTGCGGGCCGCGATCGCGGCGCTCGGCGGCGACCCCGATGCCTTCGAGGCGCAGATCATGAACCTGGTCCACGTGGTCGAAGGCGGCGAGCGGGTGCAGATGTCCAAGCGCAGCGGCGACTTCGTCTCGCTCGACGACCTGCTCGACGACATCGGCGTCGACGCGACCCGCTGGTTCATGCTCTGGCGGGGCCACGAGACCGCGGTCGACCTCGATCTCGCTCTCGCCCGCAGCCAGTCCAGCGACAACCCCGTCTACTACGTGCAGTACGCGCACGCCCGCATCGCCAGCATCCTGCGCAAAGCCGGCAGCGCCGCCGAGGCCGCCGCCGACGGCCCCGACCCCGCGGCGAGCGCCGCCCTGGAGCCGAGTGAGAAAGCGCTGATCAAGCGCCTGCTCGAGTTCCCCGACGAGGTCCGCGAGTCGGCGGGCCGGCGGGCACCGCACCGGATCTGCGCCTACGCGACCGCGGTCGCGGCCGACTTCCACGCCTTCTATCGCGACTGCCAGGTGGTCGGAGCCGAGGGGGAGGGGGTGGAGCGCTCCCGCCTAGCGCTCTGTCTGGCGGCGAAGCGGACGATCGCCGCCTCGCTGACGCTGCTGGGGATTTCCGCCCCCGAGCGGATGTGATGCGCGGCGGGCGCGCCAAGCTGCCCGTCCTCGCCGAGGTCTCGGCCTTTGCCCCCGGAGCCGAGCAGGTCTGGTCGCTGCGGCGGAACGATTTCGAGCGGCTGGCCGGGGTCGTCACGCGCCTGGGGGATCGCCGCACCGTCCTCGTCACCGGCGGCACTGAGCTCGGCGGGCCGCTGGCGATCGCCCTGGCCGGCGCCGCCGGCGCCGCCGGGCGACGCACCGTCCTCGTCGAGTGCGACATCGCGCGGCCCCGGCTGGCGCTCGACCTCGGGTTGGAAGCGACGCCTGGGCTGCACGAGTACCTGCGCTGGGAGGCGACGCCGGAGCAGGTCCTGCAGCCGCTGGTCCTGGCGGGGCCTGCCGCCGGCGACGCCAGCGAGCCGCTCGTCTTCGTCGCCGCCGGGCGCCAGGCCCCGGACCCGACGACCCTGCTCGGCCTGCAGAGCTTCCGCCACATGTGCGCGAAGCTGAGCGCCGCCTACGACCTCGTCGTCCTCCTCGGCCCGGCGCTGGCCGAGGGCGGGTCCGGCCTGGCCGCGATCGCCGCCCGCGCCGACGCCCTCTTGGTCGCGATCACCCCTCAGCAGGCATCTCGACGCGCCGCTCGCCAGGTGGGCGAGGTGGTCGCCGGCCTGCCGGTGCCGGCGCTTGGCAGCGTCGTCGTCGGCGCCGGCGAGTAGAGGTTGGCGGCTTTTGACCCCTATAAGGAGCAAAAGTCGCCAAGGTCAGAGGTCGTAGCGGCCGAGGTCGGCCTCGAGCCGCTCGTTCTCGGCGGCGCTGGGGCCGGCCGCGGCGGGCGTCTCCGGCCCATCACCGGAGCCGCTGGCCCGTCGCCATCTCCAGACCCCGAAGGCGAGCGCGATCGCGGCGAGGACGAAGGCGATGACCGGGACCAGGTAGGCCGAGAGGCTGAAGCCGCTGCCCTCGGGCAGCGCCAGCACCTCGCGGCCGTACTCGGCGACCAGCGCATCCTTGATCTGCTCCTTGGTGGCGCCGCTGCCAACCAGTTGCTTGATGAAGGCTTTCTCCCGCTGGGCCTGCGGCGATTCGGCGAGTTCGAGCAGGGTTCCGCAGACGGGACACATCACTTCCGATTCAACCTCGCTCACCGACGTACGTGGTGCCGCACCCGCCGCCACGGGCGCCAGAGCCAGCAGCGCAGCCGCCAGCAGCAAACCGCCCACGAGTCGCATTCTCATGCCTGCCCGCCCGCCAGCAGCGGTTCCACTTCGTCGCGCAGGTACTCAGCGCTGACCGGGCCTTTGGCCACCAGGCGTACCTTGCCCTGGGGGTCGATCAGGTAGGTCTCGGGGACCCCGGTGGTGCCGAAGTCGTCGCCCATGCCGCCGTCGCCGTCGCGCAGCTGCGGGTAGCTGAGCCCGAATTCGCTGACGAAGTCGCGCCCGTCGCCGCTGAGGTCGCGGGTGTCGATCCCCAGCACCGTGAAGCCCTCGCCGCCGTGCTTGCGCTGGAACTCCTCCAGGGCCGGAGCCTCGTCGCGACAGGGTTCGCACCAGGAGGCCCAGAAGTTCACCAGGACCCACTTGCCGCGCTGATCCGCGATCGACCCGCTGCCCGGGCCGTCGAGCTGCGGCAGCGCCGTCCGCGGTGCCGGATCGCCGATGGCGATCCCGGAAGAGCCCTTGCTGAGCAGGCCGAAGACGAGCAGGCCGATCACGGCCAGCACGGCGACTACAGCGATCACGGGACGGGCGCGCACGAGCCGCCAAGGTTAGATCCCGCGGGCCTCCGACATCCCCGCGGCGCCCATAGACTTAGGCGAGCGCGGACGTAGCTCAGTTGGTAGAGCGCAAGCTTCCCAAGCTTGAGGTCGCGGGTTCGACCCCCGTCGTCCGCTTCTCTACAGGCCGTTGCGCCGGTCTTTGCGCGGTGGCTTCCAGCTGCTGCCGTCTGGGCGAAGGACGACGTAGACGTCTTCCGCTCGCTCGCGAACCCATTCCAGCGCCTTGATTAGCCGGCTCTCCATACCGGAACCGTAGCGGCGCTTTGGCTCAGCTCACCGCCTGCAGGTGGCGCACCGCGCCGGCGCCGTTCCCGTTGCTCGTCCCCAGGACGACGCCGGGGAGGCAGTAGAAGTGCTCTGTGGCGCCACGGACCTGGCGCTCGGCGACCAGCTCGATCAGCTCGGATTTTGCCAGCTCGGTGACGTGGTAGTTGGTGTTGCTGAGGGGGATCTGGAGCTCTTGGGAGAGCTCGTTGGGGGAGAGGATGCGCCCCCCGTCGAGGCCGAGGATTTCGAGGATCGACACTCGTAAAGGGTGCGCGGTGGAGCGGGCGAGCTGCTCCCAATCGACCGGCAGCGAGCCGTTTCCGTTTTCAACGGCGGTAGCGCCGCCGTTGCCATTGGCTGAGTGAGCGTTGGAGATCGTCATGGAGGCCATATTACCCAAAAATGTTGATTTGGATCATCGAAATCGGGTACGAGCCCGGCGGGAAGCATTCACGGGCGTTTTTAAGGAGGGTGATGAATTCGATGAGGCGAAATCCGCTTGGCCAGGGAGGCTGGGCCATGGTGCTGGCCGTGTTCGCGGCGGCACTTTTGGCGCCAAGCGCGGCGACGGCCGGCACCGCCGACGTGATCGCCCCGAGCGATCCGCACAACCCGACCGCCACCTCTGGCTGGCAGGCGGGCACCTGCACGACCGACTCGCCGATCTGCAGCGTCGACACCCCCACCCAGTTCTTCGAACAGGCGGCCGGGCATCCCCAGATCGGGTTCACCCAGTTCATCGTCGCCCACACCACCGCCGGCCCGCTGGAAACCCCGACGGCGGAACTCAAAACCGTCCGGGTCGAGCTGCCGATCGGTCTCAGCGTCAACCCGGGGGCGACGCCGCGCTGTCCCAAAACGACCTTCGAAACGAACGCCGCGGCCTGTGAGGCGCTGCCGGGCGGTTCGGCCAAGGTCGGCGAAAGCGGGGTCACCACCTCGCTGCTGGGAGTTCCGGCGCCGCCGACCGCGCCGCTGACCCAGGTACCCGTCTACAACATCGTTCCCGACCCGGGCGAGCCCGCCCGCTTCGGCCTCAACCTCGCCGGCAACAACGTCTACCTCGAAGCCGACGTCGCCTGGGCCGGCGACTACCACGAGGGGTTCACGATCAAAGTGCCGCAGGTCGCCGACCTCGAACCCCTGCTCAAAGGCCTGATTCTGAAAAATCGCCTCTCCTTCGACGGGCGCTCGGGCGACGGCACCTTCATCACCACGCCCAGCACCTGCCTCGGCGAAGCGTTCACTGAATCGGGCAGCCTCTACTCGACCCTGCTCGCCGCCGATTCCTACGCAGCCCCCGACCCGGCTTTCCCCGCCGGCTCGCTGCCCTATCTCGAGTCGCCGATTCCGCCTAAAACCTCGCCGAAAGAATGCGACACGATTCCCTACGACCCGACGATCGCGGTCGACCCCGGCACCGCCGAGACCAACTCGCCCGCCGCCGCCAGCGTCACGGTTGCCGTCCCGCACCTGATCCCCGACTTCCTCACCAAAGAGGACGAACAGGACAGCTCGACGACGAAAGCGACGACGGTGACGCTGCCGGAGAGAATGGGCATCAACCCCTCCGCCGCCAACGGGCTGGCAACCTGCACCGACGCCCAGTTTGGCAAGGGGACGAAAAACCCGATCGCCTGCCCGCCGGCCTCGAAAGTCGGCACCGCGACGATCAAATCGCCGCCGCTGCCCGAAGGAGATCTCGAAGGCAACGTCTACGTCGGCCAGCAGCTCAGCCGGGACCCGCTCTCGGGCGAGGAGTACCGAATCTTCATCGAGGCCGGCTCGGCCAAATATGGGATCTCGGTCCGCCTGATCGGAAAGGTCAAGGCAAACCCGGTGACCGGCCAGCTCTCGACCACGATCGCCGATACCCCGCAGGTCCCCTTCAGCGCTTTCGACCTCAACTTCGACGGCGGCGCGCGCGCCGTCCTCAGCAGCCCGCCGATCTGCGGTCCCAACCAGACCAATGCGGCGATGACGCCCTGGGCGCCGATCCCCGTCGCTACTCCCAACGACAAATTCTCCCTGGCCGCGAGCCCGGGCGGAGGCGCTTGCGCGAAAACGATGGCCGAGCGCGCCTTTGCTCCTGCCTTCGCGCTTGCGCCGCAGGGCAAGAAAGCGGGCGCCTTCAGCCCGCTGACCATGCACCTGACCCGCAGCGACGGCCAGCAGGAGCTCAAGGGCGTCGACGTCACCCTGCCGCCGGGGATGACCGGCAAGCTGGCCGGCATCCCGTACTGCTCCGAGGCCGCGCTCGCCACGGCCGCTTCCAAGGCCGGCGAAGCCGAGAAGGCCGCCTCCAGCTGCCCCGCCAAGAGCCTGGTCGGCAGCGCCACGGTCAACGCCGGCACCGGCTCCGCGCCGCTGCGGATCGGCGGCAAGGCCTTCCTCTCAGGGCCCCATAACGGCGCCCCCCTTTCCCTGGCAGTCATCACCCCCGCCACGGCCGGGCCGTTCGATCTCGGCACGGCCGTGGTGAGGGTGGCGCTGTTCATCGAACCGGAGACGGCTCAGATCCACGCGGTCTCCGATCCGATCCCAGACGTCTATGGCGGCACCCAGCTCAGCGTCCGCTCGGTCGACGTCGACCTCGACCGCAAGGGGTTCACCCTCAACCCGACCAGCTGCGATCGTCTGGCCGGCGGCGGTGCGCTGCGCGGTGGCGGCGCCGACCCCGCCGACCCGGCCGCGTTCAGCACCTATCCGGTTGCGATCGGCTTCCAGAGCAATGACTGTGGCGCGCTCAAGTTCCGCCCGAAGCTCTACACGCGGCTGTTCGGCGGCCGCAAGTCGACCAAACGCAACAGCTATCCGAAATTCCGCGCGACCCTGGTGGCTCGTGAGGGCGACGCCAACATCCGCCGCGCCGCGGTGACGCTCTCGCACGCGCTGATCCTCGAACAGGGCCACATCCGCACGATCTGCACCCGTCCGCAGCTCGCCGCTGGCAACTGCCCGAAGGCGTCGATCTACGGCAACGCCCGGGCCAAATCGCCGCTGCTCGACGACGAACTGGTCGGCCCGGTCTACCTCGTTCCGGGCAGCACCGACAGCGGTCTGCCGGATCTACTCGCCGACCTTCGAGGCCAGGTCAATATCCGACTTCGCGGCGTGATCAGCGCCAGCAAGGCGCGCCTGAAGACGGTCTTCCCGACGGTCCCCGACGTCCCCGTGAGCAAGTTCGTGCTGACGATGAAGGGCGGCAAGCGCGGGTTGCTCGTCAACACCCGTGACCTCTGCGGGAAAGAGGTCGTGTCGTATCTCAACTTCGAAGGCCAGAACGGTAAGAAGCTGAAGAAGAAGAAGCTGGCGTTGCGGGTACCCGCCTGCAAGGGCAAAAAGGCCTCGCGGCCCTAGGGGACGGACATGTTTTTCCCGAAACCGGGTACGGCCGGCGGCATGAGGAGAACCTTGGGATTGCTCGCGTCCTTGTCCCTGCTCGTCCTGAGCGCGGTCGGGGCCACGCCGGCCAGCGCCGATTTCGGGATCAAAAGCTGGCAGGCCGGGACCTGTAACAAAGCCGACATCGGCGTTGCCTATCAGTGCACCTACTCCTCCCCAGAGGCCGACTTTTACCACCAGGCGGCCGGTCATCCGGTGGGCGGCGCCACCGACTTCGAAGTGAACACGGGTGGCGTCCTCGGCGCACCGGAAGGAACCCTCTCGCAGGTCAGGGTCGATCTGCCTGAGGGGCTCAACGTCAACCCGCAGGCGACGCCGCAGTGTGCGAAAGCGACCTTCCAAGCCAGTCCCGCCGGCTGCGCCGCGAGCCAGGTCGGGACCAGCGTTGTCGTCTCGATCAGCAGCCTGCTGCCGCTGCCGCTCGAATTCCCCGTCTACAACCTCGTCCCCGACCAAGGCCATCCGGCGCTCTTCGCCTTCAACGCAAACGTCGCGTTGCTCGGAATCGATGAGGACGTCTACTTGCAGGCAGACATCGACTGGTCCGGCAACTACCACGAGGGATTCACGATCCAGGTCCCGCCGAACCCGCCCCTGGTCCGCAACCGGCTCGTCTTCGAGGGGACGAAAGGCAACAGCTTCATCACCCTGCCGAGCCCCTGCAACGGTGACACGACCACGAACCTCGTCCTGAAATCAGCGGAAGGCGCGACCGACGCCGAAGCGACGACGCCGGCCGGGCCCGGCAACCCGGTCCCGATCGACGGCTGCGAGAAAGTGCCGTTCGCGCCTTCGTTCGGAGCCACGGCCGGGGCGGTCACCGACTCGCCGGCGGCGGTCTCGGCGACCCTGAAGGTTCCGCAGAGCGATCCCGGCAACGCGATGGAGATCAACTCCTCGACGGTCAAGCGGGCGGCCGTCTCGCTGCCGGTCGGGCTGGGGCTGAACCCGGCTGGAGCGGAGCCGCTGGTCGCTTGCAAAGACGCTGAGTTCCCCGATGGGCCCGGCCAGCGCGGGCCCATCGCCTGCCCGGCGAAGTCACAGCTCGGGACGGTCTCGGTGCAGACGCCGGTGCTGCCGAAAGACTCGCTCCCGGGCAAGGTCTACCTCGCCGAGCAGAAGAGCCGCGACCCGGAATCGGGCCAGCTGTACCGAATCTTCATCAACGCGGTCTCCGAGCGCTACGGCGTTGACGTGCGGCTGCAGGGGAACGTCGTCGCCGACGCCAAGACCGGCCGGCTGACCGCCGTCGTCAACGACGCCCCACAGGTCACCTTCGGAGAATTCACGCTCAACTTCGCCGGTGGCGAGCAGGCGCCGCTGACCAGCCCGCCGATCTGCGGGCCGAATCCCACCGGCGGCTCGATCACTCCCTGGTCGGGCAATGCCGACGCCCATCCCTCCAGCCCGGTGCTGTTGACCAAAGCTCCCGGCGGCGGCCCCTGTGCGAAAACGATGGCCGAGCGCCCGTTCGCACCAGGTTTTAACGCGGCTCCGGGCACCGACAAAGTCAAGACCTTCACCAACTTCACCGCCCAGATCACCCGGCCCCAGGGCCAGCAGGAGCTGCGGGGCGTCGACATCACCCTGCCCCCCGGAGCGACCGCGAAGCTGAAGGGGGTCCCCTACTGCATGCCGGGAGACATCGCCGCCGCCGCGCAGCGCTCCGGTGTCGCCGAGGATAAAAAGCCCAGCTGCCCCAAAGACAGCCAGGTCGGGATCGCCAAAGTCAGCGCCGGCACCGGCTCCAAACCGCTGCAGATAGAGGGCAAGGCCTACCTCGCGGGTCCCTACCAAGGGGCGCCGCTGTCGCTTGCCGTGATCACCCCGGCCGTCGCCGGGCCATTCGACCTCGGCAACGTCGTCGTCCGCGTCGCCCTCAACCTGCAGCCGGAGACGGCGCGGATCAACCCGGTCGCCGAGATCCCCGATGTCTTCGGCGGCGCCAAGCTCGACGTCCGCTCGATCTTCGTCAACGTCAACCGCAAGGACTTCGCGCTGACCGGCACCAACTGCCGCAAGACGGCAACCGCCGGGACCCTCTTCGGGGGCGGGGCGGACCCGCTCAACCCGGCCGCCTGGGCGGGTTTCCAGGTCTCTGACGACGCCCGCGGCAACGGCTGCCGCAAGCTCGCCTACAAGCCGCGGCTGAAGCTGCGCCTGTTCGGCGCCACCCTCCGCAACAAGCACCCGAAACTGCGGGCGGCCCTGAGCACCCGGCCAGGCGACGCCAACATCAAGCGCGCCTCGGTGGCGCTGCCGCACGCGCTCTTCCTCGACCAGGCGAGCCTGGCGACGATCTGCACCCGGGTCCAGTTCCGCGCCGACGCCTGCCCGAAGAAATCGATCTACGGCAAGGCGCGGGCGTTCACGCCGCTGCTCGGCAAACCGCTCGAAGGCCCCGTCTACCTGCGCTCGTCCGACAACACCCTGCCCGACCTCGTCGCCCATCTGAAGGGCCAGGTCGACATCGACCTGGTCGGGCGGATCGACAGCTTCCAGGGCGGCATCCGCACCACCTTCGATCGCGTCCCCGATGTGCCGGTGACCAAATTCGTGATGACGCTCCCCGGCGGCAAGCACGGACTCCTGATCGCCTCGACCAACCTCTGCAAAAAACCGGTTCGCGCCGTGATCCAACTCAAAGGTCAGAACGGCCGGAAGGCCAATAAGCACCCGATCGTAAGAACTCCCTGCAAAGGAAAGAAATCCTCCCCCAAGTAGTTCTCACAGACTCGTACGGGAACGCACTTGCTTTTTGGCCGACCCACCGGCTAGGGTCGGTTTTGGGAGAGGTACCAGGGGCGCCACGCAGGGGCGGCGACAAATTTGCTCACGCGTTTTAAAGAGGAGGGACCGAATGGCCAGGCGCTCGATCGCACTATTGGTTACGGCATTGGGGATGCTGTTCGCCGCTTCAGTTGCACAGGCGGACACCGCGAGCATCATCCAGCCCGAAAACGAAACCTTCGATTCGGGGTTCCAGTCGGGGGTCTGTAACGCGAACGAAGAAGCGGGCCCGCCGGTGAAACAGTGCTCCCCGGAAACGCCAGGTCTCTTCTTCAAGAAAGCGGCAGGCCATCCACCCCTCGGGTTTACGCAGTACACGATCCAGCACGCGCCCTACACGCCACTGAGCTCACCGCCGTACCCGGCCGGGAGCGTGACCGCGGTGATCGTCGAACCGCTGTCCGGCCGCACGATCAAAACGTTGCGGACCGACCTGCCGCCGGGCCTCACCGTCAACCCTGAGGCCACGCTCTCGCGCTGTCCAATCGCTTCCTTCCTGACCAAAGTCGGCGAAAACTACGTGCCTAGCTGTGCTGCCGAGACCAAAGTCGGCGAAGACCGGGTCACGCTGGCCACCAACAAAGACGAAGTCGAAATCGCCCCCGGCTTCAAACCGCCGAAAGGCTTCGTGATCCCGCCGAGCGAATCGTCGGGAACCAAAGTCCCTCTCTACAACCTCGAACCGAATGAAGGCTCACCGGGCAAACCCGGCGAACCGGCACGGCTCGGCTTCGTGATCAGCGGCAAAGTCCCGGTCATCCTCGAAACCGAAGTTGCCTGGGAGAGCGACTTCCACGAGAGCTTCAGGATCAAACTGCCGGTGACGCCGGAAGCGGCGGAAGCGCGCGGCCTCTCGACCCTGGTCAGCCGCCTGATGAGCTTCGGCTCGACGGCCGGTAACGGGACCTACCTGACCAATCCCACCACCTGCTTCGACCCGAACGAAGCGGCGTTCGACGATCTCTACTCGACCTGGTTCCGGGCCGAGTCCTACGGCGAACCCAACCCGACCTTCCCGGTCGGCTCGACCGCGGTTGAGGGTCCGCTGCCCAAAGAAGGTGGGAAATACGTCCAGCAGGAAGGTTGCGCCGCTGTGCCCTTCGAGCCGTCGATCGACTCTTCGGTGACGACCGCCGATGTCGACTCGCCGACTGGCGGCACGGTCGACGTCAAACTGCCCTTCGACCCCGCCACCGAAGGCGGTACCGGGCTTTCCCAGTCGCACCTGCGCAAAGCCGAAGTGACGCTGCCCCTGGGTATGGGCCTGAACCCGACCGGCTCCAAGAACCTGGTCGCCTGCAGCGATGCTCAGTTCAAGAAGGGCGTCCGCACCTACGCAAACGAATGTCCGGCCGCCTCGAAAATCGGCCATGCCGAGATCACCTCTCCGCCGCTGAAAGAGGCCCTCGAGGGTGACGTCTACGTCGGCGAACAGAAGAGCATGGACCCGACCTCCGGCGAACAGTTCCGGATCCTGGTCGAAGCCAAGAGTGAAACGGAGGGGATTGCGGTCCGCCTCGTCGGCAACGTCAAAGCCGACAAAACGACCGGCCAGCTGACCGGGGTCTTTACCGATCAGATCACGGGCGAGTTCGCCGGCAAACTGCCGGACGGGCTGCCGCAGGTTCCGTTCGAGTCGGTGAAAGTCAGCTTCGACGCCGCGAAAGAGGTGCTGACCAGCCCGCCCACCTGTGCCGTCGCCGACACCAACGGCCAGATGGAACCGTGGGCCCGACCCGGAACCACGGTTCCGGTCAATGCCAAATTCACCCTCTCCAGCGTCCCGGGCGGCGGTTCCTGTCCGACGACGCTGGCTGAGCGCAAGTTCGCGCCGCCCTACACCGCTGGCTCCGCCAGTACCAAGGCCGGCGCCTATAGCCCGTTCAAGGTTCGCATCGGTCGACCCGACGGACAGCAGGAGCTGAAGGTCGTCAACGTCACCCTGCCGAAGGGGCTGACCGGCAAGCTCGCCGGCATCCCCTACTGCTCGGAGGCCGCGCTGACCGCGGCTGAGGGGTCGGCCGGCAAAGCCGAGCTGGCGACGCCGAGCTGCTCCGGCGCCAGCAGCATCGGCACCGCGACCACCGAGTCGGGCACCGGTGCCAGTCCGCTCAAGCTGACCGGCAACGCCTACCTCGCCGGTCCCTACAAGGGGGCGCCGCTGTCGATGGCGGTGATCACGCCGGCTGTCTCCGGCCCGTTCGATCTCGGCACCGTGGTCGTCCGGGTGGCGCTCAACGTCAATCCGGAAACGGCCCAGATCAACGCCGTCTCCGATCTGATCCCGGACGTGTTCGGCGGGGTCAAGCTGGACATCCGCTCGATCGACGTCGACGTCAATCGCCCGCAGTTCATGATCAATCCGACGAACTGCTCGGCGCAGGCGACCAGCGGCACGATCAACGGTGGCGGTGGCAACCCCGCCAACCCAGCTCTGTTCAGCTCCTATCCCGTGAGCGCTCCCTACCAGGCCAGTGATTGCAAGAGCCTCGGCTTCAAGCCGAAGTTCTTCACCAAGCTCACGGGTCCGACCAAGCGAAACGGGAACCCGAAGTTGCGGGCGATTCTGGAAGCGAAGAGCGGCAACGCCAACATCGCCCGGACGGCATTGACTCTGCCGCACTCGCTGTTCCTCGATCAGGATCACATCGGCACCGTCTGCACCCGGCCGCAGCTGGCCTCGCAGACCTGTCCGAAGGCGTCGATCTACGGCCAGGCGGAAGCGCTGACGCCGCTGCTCGACCGGAAGATCAAGGGCAACGTCTACCTGGTCTCCAACCCCGACCACAAACTGCCTGATCTGCTCGCGGATCTGCGCGGTCAGGTGAACGTCCAGCTCCGCGGCGTCATCAGCTCCAAGCGAGGCGGTCTCAAGACCGTCTTCAACGGCCTGCCCGACGTGCCGGTGAAGAAGTTCATCCTCAACATGAAGGGCGGCAAGAAGAGCCTGCTCGTCAACTCGGAAGACACCTGTCAGGAGAGCCAGCTCGCGGTGCTCAACATCAAGGGTCAGAACGGCAAGGTCGCCAAGAGCAACAAGTTCAAGCTCAACATCGCCTCCTGCGGCAAGAAGAAGAAGTAACGGGGCGCGCGATGTAACTCGCACCGGCGCGGACGGCCAACTAGCCTCCGCGCCGGTGCGCCCGTCGCTCTCGATCGTCATCGTCGCCTGGAACAGCCGTGTGGAGCTAGAGCGGACGCTGCCCGCGCTGCTGCCGGAGCTGGACGAGGGAGACGAGCTGATCGTCGTCGACAACGACTCCACCGACGACACCGCCGGGTTGGTCGCGGCCCTGGCGCCGAGTGCGCGGGTGGTGCGGATGGGACGCAACGTCGGCTTCGCCGCCGGGGTCAACGCCGGCGCCGGCGAAGCCCGCGGCGAGCTGCTGGTCATCCTCAACCCCGACGCGGCGCCGTTGCCCGGATGGGGCGCGGCGATCCGCCGCCCCTGGCTCGAGGGCCGCGGCTGGGCGGCCTGGCAGGCGCTGGTCGCCGAGGCGGGGGGGACGACGATCAACTCTGCCGGGAACCCATTGCACTTCACCGGCATCGTCTGGGCCGGGCAGCACGGCGAGCCGATCGCCGCGGCGCCGCCGGCGGCGGCCGAGGTGGCCGTCCTCTCCGGTGCCTGCCTGGCGATCCCGCGCGAGACCTGGGAGCGGGTCGGCGGCTTCCCGCCCGGGTTCTTCCTCTACCACGAGGACGTCGACCTCTCGCTGCGCCTGCGCCTGGCCGGCGGCACGCTCGGGATCGAGCCCGCCGCCGTGGTCGCCCACGACTACGAGTTCGGCGCCCGCGAGCACAAGTGGCGCTGGCTGGAGCGCAACCGCCTCGCCTTTCTCGTCCGCGTCTATCCGCTGCCGCTGCTGATCCTGCTGGCGCCGGCCCTGATCGCCACCGAGCTGGCCCTGCTCGTCGTCGCCTCCACCGGCGGCTGGGGCGTCCAGAAGCTGGCCGCCAACGGCGAAGCGCTGCGCTGGCTGCCGCGGCTGCTGCTCGAGCGGCGCCAGATCCAGCGCCGCCGAGTCGTCAGCAGCGCCGAGTTCGCCTCCTGGCTCAGCGCCGACCTCGAATCCCCCTTCATCGCCGGCCCGGCCCGCTCCTGGCCGGTGCGGATGCTTCTGCGCGGCTACCTCGGCGCGGTCCGCGCCCTGCTTGGCGCGCGCTCCTAAATGGCGGATTTTGTTCGAGGGGGTTTGGCGTGAGGGGTTGGGGGTCTCTCGTGCTCGCTGGATTTTTCGCCCAGGAGTAAGGGCAACTCTCAAGAACGGACAAGCGAAAAATTAACGCCGCTGTGCGCGAGAGACCCCCAACCCCTCCCCTCAGAGCACCTCGAAGATTCCGCTAGCTCCCAGGGTTCGATCGTTTGCAGTTTGGATCGCTCCCAGGGTTCGATCGTTTGCTCTTGAGATCGGTCCAGGGTTCGCTCGTCTGCCGGGAGAGATCGAGCCCGCTCCCAGCTGGTGAGTTGCCGGTTAGTTCCGCATAGCGGTAACAACCGGCAACTCGTGAAGGAGGTTTTGGATGAACCTTGGGCGGATTGGACCCTCGGCCTTCTCTTGAGAGGAGATTGCGTCCCTTGGGCGTGATCCGTCCCTTGTCATCTCTTTGCAGGGATGCCGGACCCTTGGTCATCTCTCTCTAGGGATCCTGGACCCCTTGGTCGTCTATCTCTAGAGATCCGAACCTTGGTCGTCCCTGTCTAGAGATGCCGAACCTCGTTCGTCAGCTTCGAGATGGTCCCGGTTCGCGAGGGACGGGGAGTAAGCGGCCCGAGGACCGGGGAGGAGCGCAGCGGCCCGAGGTGGGGGAGTAGGCGCCGCCGCCTAGGTCGGCTGGGTGGTGGGGCGAATCAGGATCTCGTTGATGTCGACGTTGCCCGGCTGCTCGAGCGCGAAGATCACTGCGCGAGCGATGTCCTCGTCCTGCAGGGCGGCCTCGCCGGGACTGTTGTCGAAGAAGGGGGTGTCGACCATGCCGGGCTCGATCAGCGTCACCTTGATTCCGTTGTTGCCGTGCATCTCGCGCAGCTCGCCGCGCAGCGACTCGCCGATCGCCGTCGCCGCCCACTTGGTCGCCGAGTAGAGCGAGCCCGGCAGCGCCCGCCGGCCGGCAACCGAGCTGGTGATGACGAAGTGGCCGTCGCCGCGCTCCAGCAGATGGGGGAGGGTGGCGCGGATCGTCAGCGCCGCCCCGTAGACGTTGGTCAGGACCATCGCCTTCCAGTGCTCGACCGACTCCTCGAGGAAGCCGCGGCTGGCGCCGAAGCCGGCGTTGGCGAAGACGACGTCGAGGCGGCCGAAGTGGTCGAGCGCCGTCGCGGCCATCGCCTCGACCTGGTCCCACTCGGTCACGTCGCAGCTCACGGCCAGCGCCCGCTCGGGCCCGCCGAGCTCCTCGGCGAGCGCCTCCAGCTCCTCCAGGCGCCGCGCCGCGAGCACCACGCGGTGGGTCTTGGCGGCGGCGCGGGCGGTGGCGGCGCCGATGCCGCTGCTGGCACCGGTAATCAGGATCACGGGGTCGGCCATGCCCAAAGTCTCTCACTTGCGATAATCGGAGCTCGTGGACCCCCAGCGCAAGCGGACGATCCGCCTCGTCGCCTCTCTCGGCATCGCAGTTCTGCTGGCCGTGGCGTTGATCTACACCTCGTTCTCCGCCTCGACCGAGGCGAAGGAGCCCTCGCAGCTGCTCAGCGCCACCCCCGGCACCAGCTACGAGATGACCGGCAAGGTCGTCCAGGGCTCGATCCGCCAGGAGGGCGACGGGATCGCCTTCAGGGTGCGCGACCGCGACGGCGAGGGCAAGGCCTTGCCGGTCCGCTACACCGGCACCGTCCCCGACCCGTTCCGCGGTGGCCGCGAGATCATCCTCACCGGCAGCGTCCAGCAGTCGGGCACGTTTGTCGGCGAGCCGGACACCCTGATCACGAAGTGCCCGTCGAAGTTCACGACCAAAAGCGATGCCTAGCGTCGGCAGCGCGCTGCTTGCGCTCGCCTTTCTCACCACCGTCTCCGCCGCGGTAATCGCCCTCCTTGGTCGCAACGGCGATCGCCGCTGGATCGACCTCTCACGCCGGCTCGTATACCTGCTGCTGGCGCTGATCACGACCTGCGTGGTGATCATCGAGATCGCCTTCGCCAGCGACAGCTTCAGCTTCAGCCTGGTTGCCGAGCACTCCTCGATCGAGACGCCCGAGTTCTACAAGCTGGCGGCGATGTGGTCGAGCCAGGAGGGCTCGCTGCTGCTCTGGGCCTGGGTGCTCTCGATCGCCGCCGCTGCGGCCCTCTACTCAACCCGCCACCGCCTGCGCGAGCTGGTGCCGTGGGCGACCGCGGTGATGATGGGTATCGCCGCCTTCTTCACCGGGCTGATGCTGTTCGCGCCCGGCGTCGACCCCTTTGCCACCACCAACCCGGTCCCGGCCGACGGGGTCGGCCTCAACCCGCTGCTGCAGCACCCGAGCATGATGATCCACCCGCCGATGCTCTACTCGGGGTACGTCGCCTTCACCGTGCCCTTCGCCTTCGCGATCGGCGCCCTGGTCACCCGCCGGGTCGACGCCGAGTGGATCCGCGCCACCCGCCGCTTCTCGCTGATCGCCTGGACCTTCCTCGGCTTCGGCCTGCTGCTCGGCGCCCGCTGGTCGTACACCGAGCTCGGTTGGGGCGGCTACTGGGCCTGGGACCCGGTCGAGAACGCGGCGCTGATGCCGTGGCTGCTCGGCACCGCCTTCCTGCACTCGATCATGGTCCAGGAGAAGCGCGGGATGCTGAAGGTCTGGAACGCGAGCCTGATCGTCGCCACCTTCTCGATGGCGCTGCTCGGCACCTTCCTCGTCCGCTCCGGCGTCCTGCAGTCGATCCACGCCTTCGGCGACAGCACCGTGGGTCCCTACATCCTCGGCCTGATCGGGACCGTCGTGATCGGCTCGACCCTGCTGATCGTCTCCCGCCTCGACGACCTCAAGTCGGAGAAGCGGATCGACTCGCTGCTCTCGCGGGAGTCGATCTTCCTCGTCAACAACCTGCTGCTGGTGGCGATCACCCTGGTCGTCTTCTGGGGCACCTTCTTCCCGCTGATCTCGGAGCTGTTCACGGGAGAGAAGGCCTCGCTGGCGGCGCCGTGGTTCGACGAGTACACGACGCCGCTGGCGATCGGGCTCGTCCTCTTCACCGGGGTCGGGCCGCTGCTGGCCTGGCGCCGGGTCAGCTGGGCCTCGGCCAGGCGGCTGTTCCGGGTGCCGCTGGCGGTGGCCGCGGTGGCCGCGCTCGGGCTCGCCGTCTTCACCGACGCCACCAACTCGCCCTGGGCCTTCGGCCTGTTCGTCTTCGCCGCCTTCGCGGTCACCGGGATCGGGCAGGAGTTCTTCAATGGGGCGATGGCGCGCAAGCGCGCCTCCGGCGATTCCTTCCCGGCCGCCCTGGTCGGCATCGTCACCCGCAACCGGCGTCGCTACGGCGGCTACATCGTCCACATCGGGGTGATCACCCTGCTGATCGGGATCGCCGCCTCCTCGAGCTTCCAGACCAAACGCGACCTCACCCTGCGGCCGGGGGAGAGCGCCGTCGTCGACGGGCGCACGGTCACCTACCTGAAGCCGACCGTGGCCACCGACCCGGAGAAGCTCAGCTTCGGGGCCGTGCTGCGGGTCGAATCCGAGGGCGGCTCGGTCTCGTACCTGCGCCCGAGCCGCGACTACTTCCGTCCGACCGGACAGGAGGGCGGTACGATCGCCAGCTTCTTCGCGGGTGAGGCGACCAGCGAGGTCGGGCTGCAGGCGGGTCTGCGCAACGACTTCTGGACCTCGGTGGCCCCGAACCTGACCGACGTCCAGCGCCGCGTCAACAAAGCCGACGCGGCCTTCGCCACCTGCGTGCGCGGCGGTCCCGCGGCGCCGCCCGAGTGCGACGCCCTGCGCGGGCTGATGCTCGGCGCCGGCGCCAATCCGCAGCTGCGCCCAGCGGCGCTGGCGCAGATCACCAAACTGCAGGAGCTGACCGCGACCCGGATCGCCGACTCCTACCTCAAAGCCGACGCTCCAGCGACCTTCCGCGTGATCGTCGACCCGCTGGTCACCTGGATGTGGATCGGCGGTCTGATCGCCCTCGCCGGCGCCCTGATCGCCCTCTGGCCGACCCGCGGCCGCCGCCGCGGCGCCGTGGTTCAGACCGAGGCCGACGCCCGCAAGGAAGCCAAGTACCGCGAGATCCGCGACGCCGAGCTCGACCACGCCGTCGGCAAGCTCTCCGACGCGGACTTCGCCGCGGTCGACGCCGAGCTGCGCCGCGAAGCGGTCGAGATCCTCGACAGCGTCGAGGCGAAGCAGGCCGCCAACGGGGCTGCGAGCGAGGCTGCGAACGGCCACGGAGCAGCCGAGAAACCCGCCCAGCTCAAATAGCAGCCACTCAAGTCATTCCAAGCGGCAACCATCTAGACTTTTCCCCGTGTACACCTTCTTCAGCGTCACCCAGGTGATCATCTCCGTCGTCTTGATCTTCCTCGTGCTCCTGCACTCGGGTAAAGACGCGGGCCTCTCCGGTGCCTTCGGCATCGGCGGCGGCGGCAGCTCGATCGGCGGCGGCTCGATGGTCGAGCGCAACCTCGATCGCGCCACGATCTTCTTCGCGATCATCTTCGTGCTGAACACGTTCCTGCTGCTGAAGATCTAGCGCAGGCCTCGTCAGCACTCGGCTCGAGGTCCCCCCAGGGCCACGGCCGCGTGCCTCTGTTCCGGCGTCAATTTGAGCTGCTTTGTTTGCGTGGTTGACAAATTAGAGATTCGTGTCTACGTTAAAGACGTTCAGTCAACTTCTGACAGGGAGGAGGCCCCCAATGGAGGCCACCACTGCAGACGCACACGAGCATCACCACCACCATCACGACGACGTCGAGGTAAACCCGGCGGCCTGGACCGACGCCAAGCGCTACGCGTGGCTGTTGGGGATCATCGTTCCGCTGGCCCCGTTCATCGCCTGCGGCATCTACGCCCTGACCGGGATCGGCGCGGTCTGGTACTTCGGCCCGATTCTCGTCTTCATCGCCTTCCCGCTGCTCGACATGGCGATCGGTCTCGACAATACGAACCCGCCCGACAGCGTGCTGAAGTTCCTCGAGCAGGACCGCTACTACCGCTGGTGCACCTACGTCTTCATCCCGGTCCAGTACGGCGGCCTCGTCCTCGCCTGCTTCCTCTGGTCGAGCGGCGATCTCAACTTCGTCGAAAACCTCGGTCTGGCGTTGACGATGGGCGTGGTCGGCGGGATCGCGATCAACACCGCCCACGAGCTCGGCCACAAGCGGGCCAGCTCGGAGAAGTGGCTGAGCCGCGTCGCCCTCGCGCAGACCGGCTACGGGCACTTCTTCATCGAGCACAACCGCGGCCACCACGTCCGCGTCGCCACTCCCGAGGACCCGGCCAGCTCGCGGCTGGGGGAGAGCTTCTGGGCCTTCCTGCCGCGCACCGTCGCCGGCAGCCTGACCTCGGCCTGGGGGATCGAGGCCGCCCGGCTAGACCGCCTCGGCAAGTCGCACTGGTCCCTTCACAACGACATCGTCGGCGCCTGGGCGATGACCGTCGGCCTCTTCGCCGTGCTGACGATCGCTTTCGGCCCGGTCGTCCTCCCTTACCTGCTGCTGCAGGCGGTGCTCGGGTTCTCGCTGCTGGAGGTCGTCAACTACCTGGAGCACTACGGCCTGCTGCGCGGCAAGCGCGAGGACGGCCGCTACGAGCGCTGCCGTCCCGAGCACAGCTGGAACAGCAACAACGTCGCCTCCAACGTGCTGCTCTACCACCTGCAGCGCCATTCCGATCACCACGCCAACCCGACTCGTCGCTACCAGGCTCTGCGCCACGTCGACGAGGCGCCGCAGCTGCCGACCGGATACGCGGGGATGATCGTGCTGGCCTGGTTCCCGCCGCTGTGGCGGCGGGTGATGGATCCGCGCCTGCTCGATCATTTCGAAGGCGACCTCAGCCGCGCCAACATTCAGCCCGGCAAGCGTCGCAAGCTGGAAGCGCGCTACGGGGCGGGAGCGGGGGCGGCGTGAGCGCCTACCGCTGTCCCAGTTGCGGCTACGTCTACGACGAGGCCGCCGGGCACCCCCGCGAGGGCTTCCCACCGGGAACGCCGTGGAGCGCGGTGCCCGACGAGTGGGCCTGTCCGGACTGCGGCGTCCGCGACAAGGTCGACTTCGAGTCGGTCGAGGACGACGTTTGACCGCTACCACTGCGACGATGGGGGCGATGCCGAGGGCGCGCACCCCATACGCGGAGGCCGCGCGCGAGCTGCTGCGCCAGACCCTGTTCGACGCCGCCCGCGACGAACTCCAGCAGCGCCCCTGGTCGGAGGTGACGATGGCCGACATCGCCAGCGCGGCCGGGGTCAGTCGCCAGACCCTCTACAAGGAGTTCGGCAACCGCAACGAGTTCGGGTTCGCCTTCGTGATCAACGTCGGCGAGCGCTTCCTCGACGAAGTCGACCAAGCGGTGATCGCCAACGTCGCCGATCCCCGCGCCGCGGTTGCCGCCGCGCTCGAGCTCTTCCTCACCACCGCCGGCGAGGACCCGCTGATCAAGCTGCTGCTCTCCGATGACGGGACCGGCGGCATGCTGCCCTTCGTCACCACCCAGGGGATGCCGGTCGTCCAGTGGGCGACCGCGCGCCTGGCGACGACGATCGAGGCCGGCTGGCCGCAAGCGCCCAAAGCCGATGTCCTGCTGCTCTCCGAAGCCCTGGTCCGGCTCGCGATCAGCTACATCACCGCGCCCAGCGAGGCCCCAGAGACGATCGCCTCCTCGGTCGCCGAGCTGCTCGGCCCGTTCATCGACAAGGCGCTCGGCGGCGCCTGAGCCGGCGGCCCTAGGCAGCCGGCACGTCGAACAGCTCGCCGGCGGCGATTTTCGCCGCCATGTCCTTCGATTCCTCGCGGTAGATGCGCCCGTCCTCGAACTCGATCACGGGATATTTCGGCTGCCCGGAGAGCTCCCTCACGCCGGAGCGGTTGAACAGCGATTCCTTCTCGAGCTCGTAGTCGACGTTGGCGTCGTCGAGCGCCTTGCGCACGACCCAGCAGGGGTGGGCGCCGATCTTGAGGAAGGTGGCGTTGCAGACGTGGAGTTTTATGGCCATGCGCCCACCCTATCTCCCCCTTCCCGAGATCCAGTTGGCGCCGCGGTAGGGCGGCATCAGCAGCACCAGAGCGAGGAGCACTCCGGTCGCGCCCGCGTAGAGGAACAGGCCTTCCACGCCTTCGTGTTCGCCGGTCACGTTCTCGCCGATCGCGAGGATCGAGAAGGTGAAGACGGAAAGGGCCAGGCCGCTGAGCAGGAACGGCTTCTTGCGCTTCGGCATGAACTCCCGCGTCGCCAAGCTGACGACCATCAGCACGAAGATCGCCAGCTCGAGGATGCCGAGGATCGTCCAGGCGGCGTCGATGCCGGGGATCGTGTCGAGGAAGGTGCCGGCGAACTGTTTTTCGATCCCGGCGGGCGCGCCGATCCCGTCGAGGATCTTCTCCTTGCCGCCGTAGAAGAAGAGGACGCCGACGAGGAAGTAGATGCCGGCCAGGAGTAGCCCATAGACGACGCCGTCCTCCCATCGCATTCGCTGGTTCGGACTCTGGTCTCGCTGGTTCATCGCAACACCTCTCCGTTGGGCTGCCGGCCTCGGGCCGGCGGCGGTCATCCGACCCTAACTCGGAGCCGGGGACCGGACAAGAACACTCGGCCAATGTCGTGCTGCCGCCCGACGTAGACTCGCCCGATGGCAGGACCATGGTTCAAAGCCGAGTCGGTCGACGCAAGCTTCTTCGAGAACGCACCGATGCGCCTGCGCGGAAAGTTCGACATCCCCCGCCCGGCCGCCGAGGTCTGGGCCGAGCTGACCGAGGACAACACGCTGAGCTGGTGTCGCATCCTCCAGGCCGTCACCTGGACCTCGCCGCGCCCGTTCGGCGTCGGCACCACCCGCGAGGCCCGCGCCCTCGGAGGTACCAACGTCCTCAAAGAGGAGTTCTTCCGCTGGGAGGAGGGGCGCCGGAAGTCGTTCACCGTGCTCGAATCGACCAGCCCGATGTTCCGCCGCTTCGCCGAGGACTACCTGGTCGAGCCGACCGGCGAGGGCTCCTGCCGCTTCGTCTGGACGATCGCCGCCGAGCCGAAACCCGCGGCGCGGCTGCTGAGCGCCGGCAACAAGCTGATCCTGAAGACGCTCTTCACCGACACGGCCAAGCACTACGGCCTGGCGTGACCGGGAGGTCGGTCGCGCCCGACCGCTTCGAGGTGGTTAGCGCCGGCGCCCGCGCTGAGTCGATTCGTGTCGAGAACAAGAAAACCCCCGACAGGCGGGGGCTCTCCTATGCGGCTGAATGGAGTCGAACCATCACGGGTGTTTCCACCCACAAGGCCCTCAACCTTGCGCGTCTACCAGTTCCGCCACAGCCGCGGGGAGGGCGGATTCTAGGGGTTTGGCGCTCAAGCGAGCCGCTGGGTTGAGAGTATCCGGGGGAGGCGGTAGGTTACGAACAGGTGTTCGAACGTGAATGCACCCGGCGAGCGGAGGGAAACGAGTCGATCCATGGTTGACCTTGATCTGACCAAAAGGCAGAAGGAGATCTTCGACTTCATCGGCAAGTACGCGGCCAAGACCGGGTATCCGCCGACGGTGAGGGAGATCGGGAAAGCCGTGGGGCTGCACTCGTCTTCGACCGTGCACGCGCACTTGGCCAACCTGGAGAAGATCGGGCTGCTCAAACGCGACCCGTCGAAGCCGCGGGCGATCGAGATGCTGATCGGGACCGCGAACAAGGCCAAGGACGCGATCCGGCCCTCGAGCGGGCTGCCGCTGGTCGGACAGGTCGCCGCCGGCGAGCCGATCCTGGCCGAGGAGAACATCGAGGAATACCTCGAAGTGCCCGACGTGATCGGCGGCGAGGACGGCGACTACATCCTCCAGGTGCGCGGCGAAAGCATGAAGGATGCCGGCATCATCGAAGCCGACTACGTGATCGTGCGCCCTGCCGACGACGCGGTCGACGGTGAAATCATCGTCGCCCTGATCGGCGAGGAGGCGACCGTGAAGCGCTACTTCCGCGAGAAAGACCACATCCGGCTGCAGCCGGAGAACGAGGAAATGGAGCCGATCCTCACCACCGAGGCCCGTGTGCTCGGAAAAGTGGTCGGGGTCTTCAGGAAGGTCTGATGACGGACCCAGAGGGCGCTATGCGGCGTCCTCGGTCGCTCACGTGCAGAGCACGCTTCGCTCCCTGCGTCCTTGCCTAGCGCCCTCTGGCCCTCGTCATCGGGCGGGCCACTTGTTTGACTGAATCAGCTTTTTGTAGCGCCGCTGGCGCCGGCGCGCGTCCCACATCACCAGTGGCACCAGTCGCAGGCCGAGGCGGGGGAAGGCGTCGAAGAAGCGCAGCTGCGGACCGCGCCAGCGGGGGATGATCAGGACCGGGCGCGGGCGCTCGGTCAGCTTGCCGACCTCCAGGGCAACTTGCTCCGGGGTCAGCAGGTGGCCGGAGAAGGAGCCGGCCGCCTCGGGGTCGTCGAGCTTGTCTTCCAGCATCGAGGTCCAGATCCCGTCTGGGCAGACGGCCGAGAGGCGGACGTCACGGTAGCCGTTGCGGCGCAGGTCGAAGAGGGTGCCGAGCGTGAACGCCATCGCCGCGTGCTTGCTGGCCGAGTAGACGACCTCGCCGGGGGCGGCGACGATCCCGGCGAGGGAAACGACGTTGACGACGTGGCCGCGACCGGCGCTCATCATCGGCGCCAGCGCCGCCAGCGAGCCGTTGATCAGGCCGGTGACGTTGACGTCGAGCATCGTCTGCCGCAGCTCGCTGCCCTGCTCCCAGGCGGGGCCGCTGAAGAAGACGCCGGCGTTGTTGACCCAGAGGTCGAGGCCGCCGTCGGCGGCGACCGCATCGGCAAGGACGCGGCAGGCCGCCTCGTCGCGGACGTCGAGCGCCACCGAGCTGGTGCCGCCGCCGAGCTCCTCCGCGGTGCGGGCCGCCGCCTCGGGGTCGAGGTCGGTGGCGTGGACGCGGTAGCCGCGCCCGGCCAGCTCCAACGCGATCGCGCGACCGAGGCCGGTGCCCGCTCCGGTGACGACGGCGTTACGCATCCCGGCCACCATAACCGCCCCCGGTTTGCCCCCGGGCCGGCGTCACTCTACCATCGCTGGGCGGGCCGAGCGGACCGCGGGGGGAGAGAAAACCCCTCGAGGAAAGTCCGGACACCAAAGGGCAGGGCGGTGGGTAACGCCCACCCGGGGAAACCCGCGGGAAAGTGCCACAGAAATACACGGCCGATGGCGCGGCCACACGTGAGTCGCGTACAGGCAAAGGTGAAAAGGTGCGGTAAGAGCGCACCGGCGTCGCGGTGACGCGGCGGCCAGGCAAACCCCGCCCGGTGCAAGGCCAAGCAGGACCGTCGACCCGGCTCGGCGAGGTCCAGGTAGGCCGCATAGATAGATGGCCGCTCAAGACAGGATCCGGCTTACAGGCCCGCTAACGGAAAGGCCCCCAGCGATGGGGGCCTTTCCCATTCCAAAGCCAATTTCCTGCATTTTGTTAGTGGCTGCTCACGGAATGCAAGGTTTCCGTCTTAGCTTTTGCTAATCTGGCGCCAACACTTCCGCTGAATCCCCGCCACATATCGCGGGGAGCGGGGGACCCAATTAGTTCGGGGCGAGTCGCCGGCCTGGTCCGGCGTAGCGCAGCTCTTTCAGCGCGAGCCCGACAGCTAACCCCGTAAGCGCTTGGAAAGAGAATGAGACAAAGCAGATACTCAAACTTGCGCTGGGCTGTTGCCCTTGCCGCCATCGCCGTGGCCGCCTGTGGACCTGCCGCCGCGCAGGCGGGGACCGGGGGAGCCTCCAGCTTCGCAACTGCGCCCAGCGCCGCAAGCACCTCGGTCGGCACCGATGTCGCCTTCAGCGCCTGGCGCAGCGCCGGCGCCAGTTGGTACGGCCCGGGTCTCTACGGCAACGGCGTCGCCTGCGGCGGCACGCTGCGGCCCGCGACGATCGGCGTCGCCCACAAGACGCTCCCCTGCGGCACCCCGGTCAAGTTCAAACATCGCGGCCACGTGGTGATCGCCCGGGTGATCGACCGCGGGCCCTTCATCACCGGGCGCGCCTGGGACCTGACCGAGGCCGCTGCGGAAGCGCTCGATTTCGAGGACGTCGGGGTCGGGCGGGTCCAGTACGCGGTGGCGAGCAGCTACGCCCGCAGCAGGTAAGTACCCGCCCGCCTCGACCTCTCTCCCTGCAAACAAGGGAAAACGGCCGCTCCGATGGCTAACCTGCGGTGTTTAGGCAGGGCCCAAATAACGAGAGGAGCAGTCAGCATGTCGAGGTCCCACCGAGGTTCAACCACCGGCGTCACGCCGCGGCGCGGCCGCTGGATGGCGGCAGCGGTAGCGGCCTGCTCCCTTGTCATGCTCGGCGCCTTCGCCAGCACCGGCGCCGCCGGGGTCGAGAAGACCACGGTGACCCTGGGACTGACCGCGACCACGCCCGATCCCTCCTGCCCGGGGCTGCCCTGTCAGGCGATCGGCAGCGTCACCGGCTTCCAGGTCAACAACGGCCAGACCGTCAACCCCTTCCTCGTGCCCAAAGACGGCACGATCAAGTCCTGGACGCTGACCCTGGCGCAGCCGACCAACAGCCAGCGCTCCTTCTTCAACGGCTTCTTCGGCACGCCGCCAGAGGCCCGTCTGGCGATTCTGCGCCGGGTGCCGACCACCAACCCGCCCCGCTACAACCTGATCCGCCAGGGTGCGATCAAGGTGCTCAGCCCTTATCTCGGCCAGACCGTCAAGTTCGGCTCCAACCTGACGGTGGAAGCGGGCGACATCGTCGGCATCACCGTGCCGACCTGGGCGCCGGCCTTCGCGCAGGACCTACCCGAGAGCAACGTCTGGCGCGCCAGCCGCGCCCCCGGCACCTGCACCAACTCGACCGACATCCGTCAGGGCGAACCGCAGCTCAAGGTCGGCAAACGTGCCACCTACGGCTGCAAGTACACGACGGCCCGCCTGCTCTACACGGCGACCCTCGTCCAGGACTAATACTGCTTCAAGAGAAGAGCCCCGGTGCTTTTCAGCTCCGGGGCTCTTGCTCGTCCTGTCGTCGGCGGCGTCTCGCGCGGGTGGCCCCGGGAGGGACTGCGAGGACCGGACACACCTGCCCGCCCGCAGTAGTCCCTCCCGGGGACAGGCCCCGCGCGCCTACGCCGCTGACGGCAGGACGCGCGGGGTTGCCTGGTCTTTGGGCAGCGCCGCGGCGCTGGCGATCAGGCTCTGGAACTCGTTCAGCGCCAAGTGGCCGACCGCCTCGAGGATCTCCTCGTCGGTCCAGCCGGCTTCGCGCGCCTCCTCGTGGAGGTGGATCGGGGGTGGCCCATCGGCGTCCAGCGCCTCCTTGAGGAAGAGCAGCAGCGCTGCCTCCTTCTCGTCGGAGGAGGTGAAGCTGCGGGCGCGGGAGACCTCGTCGAGGCCCAGACCCGCACGTCGCGCCGACTTCGCGTGCTGGGCGATGCTGTAGTTGTCTTCACGGTGCTCGGCCACCGCGAGGGCGATGCGCTCGCGGGTCGCCTGCGGCAGAACGCCGCCGCGAAGCTCGGAGCGCATCCGGGTGTAGGCACGCAGAACCGCGGGGGAGCCGGCGAGGACGCCGACGAACTTGGTGACCGCACCGCCGGTCGCCTGGATGGTTTTGATCAGCGGCGCGCTCTCGTCGGGCGCGGTGAGCTCATCGTGGATCTGGAATCTGCTGACTGCGGTTTTTACCGTCACGTTGCTTCTCGCTTCTGCTCCGCTGAAGCTGTTTTTCGCTTTACAGAGCCTTTAAGTGGCCTTTACTTTACTTTGAGCCTCTTACTTACCAGGAGTAAGTTATACCTGCTTTCGGCGGCGCGTGCAAGCCGCCCAGGAATGCTTTTCCTTACCCGTAATACGTCGATATGCACCCGCGCGGTTCATTCGCCTATCGTTGCCACCTTCTCGCGCCCTGGAGCCAAGGAGGCAGTGAATGGCAGACCAACCCCGCAGCGCCGCTGACGTCATCGAGCTGGTCCGCGAAAACGACGTCCGTTTCATTCGCCTCTGGTTCACCGACGTGCTCGGCCAGCTGAAGAGCTTCTCGGTCAACTCCTCCGAGCTGCAGGACGCCTTCGACGGCGGCATGGGCTTCGACGGTTCCTCGATCACCGGCTTCAACCCGATCGAGGAGTCGGACATGCTGGCGGTGCCGGATCCGACGACCTTCGCGCTGATTCCCTGGCGCCCGGGCGACGAGGACCTCGTCGCCCGCATGTTCTGCGACATCCGCGTGCCCGGAGGCGGTCCCTACGAGGGCGACCCGCGCTGGATCATGCAGCGGGCGCTGAAACGGGCCGAGGAGATGGGCTTCGAGGCCTACAACATCGGCCCCGAGCTCGAGTTCTTCTACTTCCGCTCGGCCAAACCGGCGAACGGAATCCCCGAGCCCCTCGACGAGGGCGGCTACTTCGACCTGACCACCCTCGACGCCGGCTCGGACCTGCGCCGGGAGACGGTCCTGGCGCTGGAGAAGATGGGCATCCACGTCGAGTACACCCACCACGAGGTCGGCCCCTCCCAGCACGAGGTCGACATGCGCTACAAGAACGCGCTCGAGATGGCCGACGACTGCATGACCTACCGGATCGTCGTCAAGGAGTACGCGATGAAATACGGCTACCACGCGACCTTCATGCCGAAGCCGCTGTTCGGCGAGAACGGATCCGGGATGCATGTCCACCAGTCGCTCTCCAAAGACGGCAAAAATGCCTTCTACGACGAGGACGATCCCTACTACCTCTCGCCGGTGGCGAAGTCGTTCATCGCCGGCCAGCTCAAGCACGCGCGCGAGATCTCGCCGCTGTTCGCCCAGTGGGTCAACTCCTACAAGCGACTGGTCCCCGGCTACGAGGCGCCGGTCTACCTGGCCTGGTCGCGCCGCAACCGCTCGGCGCTGATCCGGGTGCCGCTGTACCACCCCGGCAAGGAGTCCGCGACCCGCGCCGAGCTGCGCTGTCCCGACCCCGCCGCCAACCCCTATCTGTGCTTCGCCGGCATGCTGCAGGCGGGCCTGGAAGGGATCGAGAAGGGCTACGAGCTGCCGGAGCCGATGGAGCAGAACCTCTACCACCTCTCCCAGGAGGAGCTGGCCCACCAGGGCATCGAGCAGCTGCCGTCGACCCTGGGCGAGGCGATCGAGGTCGCCGCCGACTCGGAGCTGGTCCTGCGCACGCTGGGCGAGCACACCTTCCGCCGCTTCGTCGAGATCAAGCGCCAGGAATGGGACGACTACCGGGTCCAGGTCACGCCGTTCGAGATCGAAAACTTCCTGCCGATCCTCTGAGCCGATGGCCACGCTGCACATCCTCCGTGTTTTCACCGGCGAGGACGGCGACTTCGGAAACGAGCTCGGGGTCTTCCTCGAGGGCGGCGAGATTCCCCCGGAACAGCGCCAGGACGTCGCCACCGACCTCGGCTTCTCGGAGACCGTCTTCGTCGACGACCCGGACGCCGGCAAGATCAGGATCTTCACTCCCGGGATGGAGCTCGGCTTCGCCGGCCACCCGACGGTCGGCACCGCCTGGCTGCTGGCCCACGAGGGCGCGCCGGTGGCGGTGCTGCGGCCGCCGGCGGGCGAGGTCGAGGTCAGGCACGAGGGCGAGCTGACGTTCGTCGCCGCCCGCGCCGAGTGGTCGCCACCCTGGGAACTCGAGCAGCTCCACGTGCCGATCGAAGTCGAGGCCGTCGAGGAGCCGCCTCCGGGGCGGCTGCTGCCCTTCTACTGGGCTTGGGAAGACGAGGAGGCCGGCACCGTGCGCGCCCGCTGCTTCTCGATGGAGGACATCGGCGAAGACGAGGCGACCGGATCGGCGGCGATCATGCTGGCCGCCGACCTGGAGCGCGACCTGACGATCCGCCAGGGGCGCGGTTCGCTGCTGTTCGCCGGCTCACTCGGTGACGGCACCGCCGAGGTCGGCGGCCTGGTCGTGCTCGACGAGGTCCGCGACTACTCGCTCTGAGCGCCGGGGCGCGAGAGCGCCGACGGCCACCAGAACTTGTCGCCGAGCGTCAGCGCGATCGCCGGCACCAGGATGCTGCGGACGAGGAAGGTGTCCAGGAGGACGCCGAAGGCGACGACGAAGCCGAGCTCGGTGAGGAAGGTGAGCGGCAGCACGGCGAGCACCGAGAAGGTGCCGGCGAGGACGATGCCGGCGCTGGTGATGACGCCGCCGGTAACCGCGAGCGCGCGCAGGATGCCCTGTTCGGAGCCGTGCTTTTCGGTCTCCTCGCGGGCGCGGGCGATCAGGAAGATGTTGTAGTCGACGCCGAGCGCGACCAGGAAGACGAAGGCGAACAGGGGTAACGAGGGATCGGAGCCGGGGAAGCCGAAGACGAAGTCGAAGAAGAAGTAGCCGACGCCGAGGGCGGCGAGGAAGCTGAGGATCACGGTCCCGATCAGCACCAGCGGCGCGATCACCGCCCGCAGCAGGCCCATGAGGATCAGGAAGACGACGAGGAGGATGATCGGCGGGATCACGATCGAGTCCCAGCCGGCGGCATCGCGGACGTCGAATTCGACCGCGGTCGGGCCGCCGACGAGCGCTTCGGGTTCGGCTCCGTGGGCGGCGTCGCGGATCGGGTCGATCAGGTCGAAGGCATCGGTCGAGTACGGATTGGGTTCGAGCGTCGCCTGGACAAGGACGCCGGGCGCCCCGGCGGCGACCGGCGGTGAGACGGCCTCGACGCCACCGACGCCTTCGACCGCCTGGGTTACCGCCGCCACCTTGTCGGGATTGGCCACGATGACGTCGGTCGGCGCGGTCGTGCCGGAGGGGAAGCTGAGGTTGAGCAGGTCCTGGCCTTCGACCGATTCGACTTCCTCGCGGTAGGTGTCTTCGCTGGTCAGGTCGGTCGAGAAGCTGGCGAAGCCGACGCAGCAGATCAGCAGCACCCCGATCGCGCCGAACATGACCCGGCGCGGAGAGACCGCGATCCGTTGGCCCAGCCGCGACCAGGCGCCGTGAGTGGCGTCGGCGGCGTGCTCGAGCCGGTAGCGACGCATCTCGTAGGGGGTAAAGATGGCGCGGTCGAGTGGCCCGACGATCAGCGAGGGGAAGCGCTTGAGGGTGATCACCCGGAGCAGGAAGTTGAGTAGGACCAGGGGCAGGAGGACCACGACCAGGATGCAGGCGAGGACGACCTGCAGGAGGGCGGCGAATCCCGAGCCGTCGACGATTCGACGGCGGGCGCCCTCGGAGACGGCTTCGGCGCGGGGCGCGGTATCGGGCGTGTGGGGGACGAAGGGCCAGAAGGCGCGGCGCCCGCAGATCGTCAGCAGCGCCGGCAGCAGGGTCAGCATCGAGAGCGCCGCGCAGGCGATGCCGATGGCGGCAATCGGGCCGAGGCCGGAGGTGCCGTTGACCTTGGCGAGCAAGAGACAGAGAAGGGCGGCGATGACGGTCAGCGCCGAGGCGAAGATCGCCGGGCCGGCAGATTCGAGAGCGGTGCGCATCGCCTGGTACTTGTCGGCCGTGTGGTGGAGCTCCTCGCGGTAGCGGGCGACGAGCAAGAGGGCGTAGTCGGTCCCGGCACCGAGCACCAGCACCGACATGATCGAGCTCGACTGGCCGTTGATCGTCACCCCGAGCTCGGAGACTCCATAGCCGATCGAGCGCGAAAGGATCTCCGCGAAGATCACCGCGATCAGTGGGATGAAGAGGAAGATCGGGGAGCGGTAGATGATGATCAGCAGGAAGATCACGAGGCTGACCGCGGCCAGCAGCAGGGTCCCGTTGATCCCTTCGAAGACTTCGATCGCGTCGGCGGAGAAGCCGGCACCGCCGGTGATCTTCACCTCGAGGCCGTCGGGCGGGTTTTCGATCTGGTCGCGCCAGAACTTGACCGGGTCGACGATCCGCTCGCCCTCGCCTTCGGCGTTGATGTAGGCGGTGACGATCGCGGCGTTGCCGTCCTCGGCGCAACGCGGCCCGACGAAGGGGGCGTAATCGGCGGGCTGGCCGGGGATCGTCGTGGTCGCGCCACCGCAGCCAGGCGGGAAGCCGGCTTCGGCGCCGGGCCCGCCTTTGGATTTGCCTCCGGAGGCGGCGGTTTCGCCATCGGCGAGGACGCCTTCGAACTTCTTTGAGGTCATCTTGCCGACGTCCGCTTCGATCTGCTCGAAGTCGGCCGGGGTGAGACCGCTGGCCCGGCGGTAGACGATCACCGCGGTCGCGAGTTCGCCGTCCTGCAGATCCTCGGTGGCGCTCAGAGCCTCGGTTGATTCGGCTGACCCGGGCAGGTAGGAGGTCGCCTCGTTGTTTTCGGCGTCTTCGAACTTGCCCGGCAGGTTGGCGGCGCTGACGCCGAAGAAGATTAGGATCCAGGCCCCGAAGACGATCCACTTCGACCTGCGGCCGGCCGGGAAGGTGAAGAGCGAGCCACGCACGGGCCGCATCCTTTCAGACCCGCCCGTCGCTTGTCTCTTCAAACGTGCGGTCTTTGGCTACAGCAGGGCGGTCAGGGCGTCAGATGTGGTGACGGGAAGCTGGCAGGCGAAGTTTTCGCAGACGTAGGCGGCCGGCTTGCCGTCGACCTCGGTGCGGCCGCGCAGGAGCGGCGGCTGGGTGCTGCCCTCGGGGCCGCCGGCGAGGACGATGTGGGGGCGGAAGGCGGAGCGGATGGTCGCCGTCAGCTCGGCGAGGTCGTCGCCGGCCAGGGCCACCTCTCGGGTGGGGGCGAGCCGGAAGTCGAGCGCCCGCAGCAGGTGGGCGAAGGCCTCCGGGTGCTCGGTCGCCGATTTGGCGAACAGGCGCAGGACCCCGACGCCCTGCTCTTCGTAGCGGGCCTCGCCGCTGAGTGCCGCCAGGCGCAACAGGCCGAGGGCGGCGGCACTGTTGCCGGAGGGGATCGGGTGGTCGCCGATCTCCTTGCGGCGGGCGATCAGTTGCTCGTGGTCGGAGGAGGTCGAGTAGAAGCCGCCGCGGTCGCCGTCGCCGAAACGCTCGATCATCGATTCGACCAGCGCTTCGGCCAGCTCGAACCAGCGCGGCGCGAAGGTCGACTCGTACAGCGCCAGCAGCGCCTCCAGCAGGAAGGCGTGGTCCTCCAGGTAGCCGTTGAGGCGGGCGTCGCCGTCCTTGAAGGTGCGCAGCAGGCGGCCGTCGGGATCGCGCAGGTGCTCGAGCACGAAATCGGCGCAGCCGGCCGCCGCGACCACGTAGTCGGGGCGGTCGAGCACGGCGCCGGCCTCGGCCAGGGCGGCGATCGCGAGTGCGTTCCAGGCGGTCAGGCGCTTGTCGTCGAGGCCGGGCCAAACGCGTTTGGCGCGCGCCTCGTAGAGGGCCTGCCGGGCCGCATCCAGGCCCGCCGGCGCCGCCGCCTCGGCGCCGTGGGCGAGGTGGAGGATGTTCGCTCCCTCGAAGTTGCCGTTCTCACTGACTCCGTAAAACTCCATCACCGGCTCGGCTGCCGCCTCGCCGAGGATTGCTTGGATCTGAGCCGGGGTCCAGACGTAGAAGCGACCCTCGACCCCCTCGGAGTCGGCGTCCAGGGCCGAGTAGAAACCGCCCTCGGGGCCGCGCATCTCCCTCAGCATCCAGTCGAGCGTTTGTTCGCAGACGCGGCGATAGCGCTGATGGCCGAGGTTCTGCCAGCCGTGCAGGTAGGCGCGGGCGAGCAGCGCGTTGTCGTAGAGCATCTTCTCGAAGTGGGGGACGAGCCAGACGGCGTCGACCGAGTAGCGGGCGAAGCCGCCGCCGATCTGGTCGTAGATGCCGCCGGCGAGCATCGCGTCGAGCGTCTCTTCGACGACCTTCGTCTCACCGCGGCTCAGCAGCAGCTCCAGGGCTGAGGCGGGGGGGAACTTGGGGGCGCCGCGGAAGCCGCCGTGCTCGCGGTCGGCGCTGGCGAGCAGCTGGGCGACGGCAGCATCGAGGTCGGCGGCGCTGGGCAGCTCGGGGCTGGGCTCGATCTGGCCGACCGCGCCGAGCCGGGCCCGGGTCCCGGGCGCCCGCTCGCGGATCTCGTCGCGCTTGCGGGTGTAGGCGTCGACGATCGCTTCCATCACCATCCGGAAGCTCGGCATGCCGCGGCTCTCGTCGGGCGGGAAGTAGGTGCCGCCGTAGAAGGGGACTCCGTCGGGGTCGAGGAAGACGGTCATCGGCCAGCCACCGTGGCCGGTCATCGACTGCACCGCCTCCATGTATATGGCGTCGACGTCGGGCCGCTCCTCGCGGTCGACCTTGACGTTGACGAAGTGCTCGTTCATGTAGGCGGCGGTCTCGGCGTCCTCGAAGGACTCGCGCTCCATCACGTGACACCAGTGGCAGGCGCTGTAGCCGACCGAGAGCAGGATCGGCCGGTCCTCGGTGCGGGCGCGGTTCAACGCCTCGGCGCCCCAGGGGTACCAGTCGACCGGATTGGCGCGGTGCTGGAGCAGGTAGGGACTGGTCTCCTGGGCGAGCCGATTGGGCATCGAGCTCACCCTACCCAGGCATCCGGGAAGCCAACTATTGGCTTCGGCGGGATAGCCGAAATTCGAGTCCAGTAGCGGAATCCGGCTTGCCGTCAACCACTTTGTGCGGTCGAGTCACTAACTTCAACGTCAGTGATCCCTTCAGCCTCTGCCGACAAACGCGATCCGGCGCTGGCTCGGGCGCTGGAGAAGTTGGAGCCCGCGGACCGCGAGGTCGTCCAGGGCGCTCTCGACCGGGCCGAGAAGACCGAGGCGGAGCTGCGCCACCTGGCCGATCACGACCCGCTGACGGCGTTGCAGAACCGCCGTCGCTTCCGCGCCGAACTCGACCAGCACGTCTCCTTCACCGCTCGCTACGGCGGCCGGGGAGCGGTGATGATCATCGACATCGACGGACTCAAGGAGGTCAACGACCGGCTCGGGCACCAGCTCGGTGACAACCTGATCCGGCGCATCGCCGACATTCTCCGCGAGCGCGTGCGGACGACCGACATCGTCGCCCGCCTCTCCGGCGATGAGTTCGCGGTGCTGATGCCGCAGACCGACACTGCCGGCGCAATGCAGCTTGGGGAGGATCTTCGAGCCGAGGTCGCCGAAGGCTTCCCGACCGACTCGGAGTTCGGCGCGGCGACGATCAGCGTCGGCATCAAGATGTTCGGCGGCAAGCCGGGCGCCAGCGCCGAGGCGGTCCTGGTCGACGCCGATCGGGCGATGTACCGGGCCAAGGGCGCGGGGCGCAACCGGATCGCCCTCTCCGGCACTGAGGAGGAAGAGGAAACGCCGGTGGTGCGGCGGGCGCAGTCGACGACGGCACGGATCCGCGACGCCCTCACCCAGGACCGGCTCAGCTTGGCGACGCAGCCGATCCGCAGCCTCGCTTCCGGCGGGGTCGAGCGCTACGAGCTGTTGCTGCGGATGACCGGCGAAGGCGGCGAGCTCCTGCCGGCCGCCTCCTTCATTCAGGCTGCCGAGCGCTCGGGGATGATCCAGGAGCTCGACCGCTGGGTCGTCGGCCAGGCGCTGGAGATGCTGGCCGAGCGTGAGAAAGCGGGCCAGCCGGTCTCCCTCCACGTCAACCTCTCGGGGGTCTCGATGACCGACATCTCGGTGCTCGAGTACATCGAACGCCGGCTCGACGAGGGCGAGGCCGACCCCGGCCGCTGCACCTTCGAGATCACCCAGACGGCGCGGATCGACGACTACGAGACCGCCGCCGGCTTCGCCGATCGCCTCACCGAGTTCGGCTGCGAAGTCGCGATCGACGACTACGGCGCCGGCTTCGGGCCCTTCAGCTACCTCAAACAGATGCCCTTCGACGTGATCAAGATCGATGGCGCCTTCGTCCGCGACATGCCGCGCAACGATGCCGACCAGCTGACCGTCAAGGCGATCGTCCAGATCGCCCGCGGCCTCGGCAAGCGCACCATTGCCGCCTTCGTCCAGGACGACGACACGACGCGGCTGCTGCGCGAATACGGCGTCGACATGGCCCAGGGTTTCCACCTCGGTAGGCCGGTGGATGCGGCCAAGGGGTGGAGCAAGAGCTGAGTCTTGGGGGTCAGTTGCTGGGACCTAGGGCCGCTTACTCGCTGACCTCGGGCCGCCGCATTTCCCCCAACCTCGAGCCGCTGCCGCTCTCCCCGGCCCTCGGGTTGGGAGGGACGGTGGGGGTGTCCTCCTCCCTCGCTGGATTTTTCGCCCCGAACAACAGTAAAGCTCTCAAGAACGGACAAGCGAAAAATTAACGCCGCTCGTACGGAGGACACCCCCACCGTCCCTCGCGAACCGGGACCAATTCGAAGCTGACGACCAGGGTCCGGATCTCTAGAGAGGGACGACCAGGGTTCGGATCTCTCTAGAGAGACGACCAGGGTCCATGATCTCTAGAGAGAGACGCCAAGGGACGCAATCTCCTCTCAAGAGAAGGCCGAGGGACCAATCCGCCCAAGGTTCATCCAAAAACCTCCTCCACGAGTTGCCGATTGTTACCGCTATGCGGAACTAACCGGCAACTCACCAGCTGGGAGCGGGCTCGATCTCTCCCGACAGACGAGCGAACCCTGGAACCGATCTCAAGAGCAAACGATCGAACCCTGGGAGCTAGCGAAATCTTCGAGGTGCTCTGAGGGGAGGGGTTGGGGGTCTCTCGCGCACAGCGGCGTTAATTTTTCGCTTGTCCGTGTCTTAGAGCTGTCCGAGAGTCCGGGCGAAAAATCCAGCGAGCACGAGAGACCCCCAACCCCTCACGCCAAACCCCCTCGAAGCTCCGCCCGCTTGATCTTGCCGCTGCTCGTCCGCGGCAGCTCCTCGGCGAAATCGACGATGCGGGGGAACTTGTAGGGGGCCGTCACCTGCTTGCAATGGTCCTGCAGCTCGGTGGTCATCGCCGCGCCCGGCTCTCCCTCGCGGAGGACGACGATCGCGCGGACTACGGAGCCGCGCTCGGGGTCGGGGGCGGCGACGGCGGCGGCGTCGGCGACGGCCGGGTGGGAGAGGAGGGCGGCCTCGACCTCGGTCGGGCCGATCCGGTAGCCGGCGGAGAGGATGATGTCGTCGCCGCGCCCTTCGAAGAAGAGGTAGCCGTCGTCGTCTTCGCGCACGAGGTCGCCGGTCGGCCACCAATCGTCCTCGAAGCGCTCCCCGTCGAGGTAGCGGGAGAAGAAGGTGGGGGAGGAGGCGACCCGCAGCTGCAGCTCGCCCCCGACGATCCGGGTCTCGATCTGCGGCAGCGGTTTGCCCATCGAGCCCTGGCGGATCGGCTCGCCGGCCAAGTTGGCGCTGATATGGCCGGTCTCGGTCTGGCCGTAGCCGTCGGCCGGCTCCAGGCCCATCGTCGCCGCGCAGGAAGCGATCGTCTCCGGGTCCAGGGGCTCGCCGGCGGAAACCATCCGGCGCAGGGCAGGCAGCGGGCGCAGCTTGGTGCGGCGGGCCAGCATCCGGTACTCGGTCGGCGCCTGGCAGAGCACGTTGACGCCGAGCGCCTCGGCGATGTCGAGCCGCTCGGCCGGGTCGAAGCGGCCGTCGTGGATGACCGCGGCGGCGCCGGTCAGCCAGGGGGCGAGGAAGACGTTGCGGGCCGACTTCGACCAGCCCGGGGCGGTCGTGCACCAGGCCAGCTCGCCCTTGCGCGAGCCGAACCAGTGCTCGGCCTGGAGCTGCTGGCCGAGTAGGTAGCGGTAGGCGTGGACGACCCCGCGCGGGGCGCCGGTGGTGCCGGAGGTGAAGACGATCAGGGCCGGGTCCTCCGGGTCCATCGCCTCGACCGCGGCCGGGGTCTCCTGCGGCAGGTCCTCGTCGAGCACACGGGCGACGTCGGCCATCGTCATCGCCGGGATCCCGGCGGGCAGGCTCTCCAGCAGCGCTTCCTCAACGACGCAGAGGACGGGCGAGGCGTCGGCGACCCGCTCCTCGACGTCGTGCAGGCGCAGCATCGTGTTGCAGGGCAGCGCCACCGCGCCCATCCGCCAGCAGGCGAGCAGCGTCAGTACCCACTCGATCCGGTTGCCGACCAGGGTCATGACGACGTCCCCGCGTTTGACCCCGCGCGCCGCGAAGGCCCCGGAGAGCCCGGCCGAGCAGGCGATCAGTTCGCCGAAGTGCCAGTCGCGGCGGTTCCCCTCAGCATCGACGGCAACGATCCCGAGCCGTGAGGCGGGCGATCGTTCGAGTAGGTCCTCGATCAGGTTCAAGTCCCGCAAACTACTGGCCGACGGGCCGAAAACGGGACACATAGGCCCGTTTTCGGCCCGTCGGCAGCGTGGCTAGCGGAGTTCGCTGGAGGACTTGCCGAGCAGCTGGCGGGCGACGATCAGCAGCTGGATCTGCTGCGTTCCCTCGAAGATGTCGAGGATCTTCGCGTCGCGCGCCCACTTCTCGAGCAGCTCGTTCTCGCCGTAGCCGACGGCGCCGCAGAGCTCGACGCAGCCGAGGGTGACGTCGACGCAGGTGCGCCCCGCCTTCGCCTTCGCCATCGAGGCCTGCAGCGAGTTCGGCTTGCTGTTGTCGGCCATCCAGGCGGCCTGCAGGGTGAGGAGCCAGGACGCCTCGTAGTCGGCCTCCATCTCCAAGAAGCGCGCCGCGGCGGCGTGCTGGGAGAGGGCGGGGACGTCGTAGTCGACCTCGACCCCGGCCTCCTCGAGGCGGGTGCGGGTCTCTTCCAGCGCCGCCCGGGCGACGCCGACCGCCATCGCCGCGACCAGCGGCCGCGTGTTGTCGAAGGTCTGCATCGCTCCCGCGAAGCCCTTCTCGACGTTGACGTCGGCACTGCCGAGCAGCGCCTCTTTCGGCACCCGGCAATCCTGCAGGGTGAAGTTGGCGGTGTCGGAGGCGCGGATCCCGAGCTTGTGCTCGAGCCGGTCCAGCTTCAGGCCGGGGTTGTCGCGCTCGACGATGAACGACTTGATCGCCGCCCGGCCCTTGGAGCGGTCGAGGGTCGCCCAGACGACGATCAGGTCGGCGCGGTCGCCGGAGGTGACGAAGATCTTCTCTCCGTTGAGCACGTACTCGTCGCCGTCGAGCTCGGCGGTGGTGCGGATCGCGGCCGAGTCGGAGCCCGCTTCGGGCTCGGTGATCGCCATCGCCGCCCACTGGCCGCCGTAGTAGTCGAGCTGCTCGGGGGTCGCCACCGAGGCGATCGCCGAGTTGCCGAGCCCCTGGCGCGGCATCGAGAGCAGCAGGCCGACATCGCCCCAGCAGAGCTCGATGATCCCGAGCACCGTCGAGAGGTTGGAGCCGTTGCGGTTCTCGCCGTCGCCGGCGCTCTCCTCGCGGCGCACACCGGCGGCCCCGGCGCCGCCCATGTCGGAGCCCTCGTTCATGCCGTCGATCAGCGAGGCGAGCATGTCGAGCTCTTTCGGGTAGGCGTGCTCGGCCTCGTCGTACTTGCGCGAGATCGGCCGGAAGACCTCCGTCGCGACCTGGTTGGCCTGGCTCGCCAGCGGTTTGAACTTCTTGGGAATCTCGAGATTGATCATGATCCTGTCCTTGCTCGGGGGCTTTCGCTTCGGTCGCGGCCGGCCGCTAGACGAGCAGGGCGCCCTCCATGACGCCCGCCGCTCGGAGGTCTCGGTACCAGCGCTCGACCGGGTGCTCCTTGACGAAGCCGTGGCCGCCGAGCAGCTGCACGCCGTCGGAGCCGATCTGCATGCCCTTGACGGCGCAGAGGCGGCGGGCGATCGCGGCCTCGCGGCCGAACGCGTCGCCGCGGTCGGCGCGGGAGGCGGCGCGGTAGGTCACCAGGCGCATGCCGTCGCTCTCGATGCCGATGTCGGAGACCGCGAAGGCGACGCCCTGGCGGTTGGAGATCGGTTCGCCGAAGGCCTGGCGGTCGTTGACGTAGGGGATCACGTAGTCGAGCACCGCCTGCGCGGTCCCGACCGCGAGCCCGCACCAGGCGACCCGCGACCGGTTGACGCACTCGACGTAGTCCTCGGGCTTGCCGTCGCCGAGCAGGGCGCCGGCCGGCAGCCGCACTCCCTCGATCAGCAGGCGGCCGGTGGCGGCGGGGCGCAGCCCCATCGCCGGCTCGTCTTCGACCGTGAGGCCCTTGAGCCCGGACTCGGCGACGAACAGCGTCGGGCCGATGCCCTCGGCGTCGGCGGCGATCACGAACAGCTCGCACTCCTGGGCCCGGGCCAGCAGCGACTTGGCGCCGTCGAGCACCCACTCCTCGCCGTCCCTGCGCGCCTTCGTCTCCAGCTTCAGCGGATCGAACAGGGGTCGCGGCTCGAGGATCGCCAGCGCGGCGGCGGGAACGTTCTCGCCGGTGAAGGCGGGCAGGTAGGTGGCCTCCTGCTCGGCGCTGCCCCAGAGCCCGATCGCGGTGGCGACGGCGCCGGGGGAGAGGGCGGCGTAGGCGATTCCCATGTCGCCGTGGGCGAGCGCCTCGCCGATCAGGACGCTGGTCACGGCCGACTGCTCGTGCATGACGCCGCCGAGCTCCTCGGGGACGCCGAGCATGTTGATCCCGAGCTCGGCCGCCTGCTCGAGCAGCTCCGGCGGGGTCTTGCGGGCGGCGTCGGCGTCGAGCGCGGCCGGGCGCAGCTCGGCCGCGGCAAAGGCGCGGCCGGCCTCCTGGAACATCTGCTGCTCGTCGTCGGGGGCGAGGTCGAAGAGGCCCTTGGACTTGCTGCGCTTTTGACGCGCCGGTTTGCCCAGCTGCTGGGCGGCCTTGAAAGTGCGGCCGGCGGCGGTGGCCGAGCGGAAGCCGCCCTTGGTGCCCTGGAAGAGCGCCTTCTCGACCTGCTTGCGCAGGCGGATGCGGTCGAGCAGGTCGGAGCCGGCGAGGCGGTTCAGCGCCCGTAGGCCGAAGCCCATGCCGCGCTCGGCCATGCCCTTGTCGGTCTCGGTGGTGGTGGTCATCTGATCCTCCCGTCGAGGTGCGTGGTCTTGCGCTTGCTGTCGCGCACGGTGAAGGCGATTTCGTCGTTTGCTGGGCTCTCGCTGGATCGGCTGTCGCCGACCACCTCGCTGGCGAACTGCACCCGCGCCGGCAGCAGCACCGGCTTGCGGAAGCGGACGTCGACTGCGAAGGCGTCCGGCAGCCTGCTCTCCAGGGCCGCCAGGCAGCGCGCCTTGGTCCACATCCCGTGCGCGATCGCGGCCGGGAAGCCGAGCGGCTTCGCCGCGAGGGCGTGCATGTGGATCGGGTTGCGGTCGCCGGAGACGCTCGCGTAGCGGCGCCCAAGGCCGCCATCGAGGCGCCACTCGGCGCTGGCCGGGGTGTCGGAGGGGACGGTCGCGAAGCCGTCGTCCGCCGGGCGCGAATGGCTCGGTTTGCCCTCGCCGCCGCGTCGCAACATCGTGCTGACGCTTTCCCAGGCGAGCTCGCCGCCGGTGCGGACCTCGGTCACCAGCGTGAAGGTACGCCCCTTGGGGTGGGGCAGAAGCTTGGTCGGGCGCACGCGCAGGGTCAGCTCCTCGCCGATCCCAAGCGGCCGCCGCTGGACGATCCGGTTCTCCAGGTGGACCAGGCCGACGGCGCCGAACGGGAAGCTCCCATTCGCCATCACCGCCATCTGCAGCGGGAAGGCGAGCACATGCGGGTAGGTCGGCGGCAGCTGGTCGCGGAGGGCGAAGCCGCAGACCCTGGCGTAGGCGGCGACGTCGGCGGCGTCAGCGCCGACCCCGGCGAGTTCCAGCTCCAGCTCCGGGATCTCACCACCCCCTCCGGGGATGAACGGCAGCAGCGAGGCGCCGGGGATCAGCGGCGCCGCGGCGCGCGCGTAGAGCAGGGGAATGCTGGGGGCGCGGTCGAGCAGGAGGGCGCCCACGATCAGGCCCCCAGCAGGTTCTGTCCGCAGACGCGGACGACGTTTCCGTTGACCCCGGTCGAGGCGGGGCTGGCAAGCCAGGCGATCGTCTCGGCGACGTCGACCGGCAGCCCGCCCTGGGAGAGGCTGCTGAGCCGGCGGCCGGCTTCGCGCGGGCCGATCGGCATCGCCGCCGTCATCTTCGTCTCGATGAAGCCGGGGGCGACGGCGTTGATCGTGGCGCCTCGCTGGGCCAGCTCGGGGGCAAGCGCTTCGACCATCCCGATCACGCCCGCCTTCGAGGCGGCGTAGTTGGTCTGGCCGGAGTTGCCGGCGATCCCCGACATCGAGGAGACGCAGACGATGCGGCCGTTGGCGTTGAGTCGGCCGGCGTCGAGCAGGGCGTCGTCGATCCGCTCCTCGCTGGAGAGGTTGATCTCCATCAGCTGGGTCCAGCGCTCCTCCGGCATCTTCGCGATCGTGCGGTCCTTGGTCACGCCGGCGTTGTGGACGACGACGTCGACGCCGCCCGCATCGAAGTGGTCGGCGATCCGCTCCGGCGCATCCGCAGCGGTGATGTCGAGACCGAGCGCCTCGCCGCCGATCTCGTCGGTGACGTTGCACAGCTCGTCGGCCAGCGGCGGGATGTCGAGGCCGACGACCCTGGCGCCGTCGCGGGCGAGGGTGCGGGCGATCGCGGCACCGATCCCGCGGGAGGCGCCGGTCACCAGTGCGACCTTGCCGTCGAGCGGTAGCCCCCAGTCGAGCTGTGGGGTCGGAGCGACTCCGGCGCTGACGTGAACGACCTGGCCGGAGACGTAGGCCGAGCGCGGCGAGAGCAGGAAGCGCAGGGTCGAGCCGAGCTGATCCTCGGCGCCGGGGTCGACCAGAACCAGCTGCGCGGTCGAGCCCTTGGCGCCGATCTCCTTGCCGAGCGAGCGGACGAAGCCCTCGAGGGCCCGCTGCGCGGTGTGGGCACGGGGCGACCCGGCCGCGGCCGGTGGGGTGCCGAGTACGACGACGCGGCCGCTGCGCCGCAGCCTCGACACCGCCGGATAGAAGAAGCGCTGCAGCTCGACCAGCTCGGTCGAGTCGGCGATCCCGGTGGCGTCGAAGACCAGCGCCTTGGCCGGGCCCTCGGCGCCGGCCCGTTCGGCCTTGATCTCGTCGAGCAGGCCGGCGACCGCCTTGCCGAGGCGACCGCCGGGGGCGGCGCCGCTGAGCACCGGGCCGGCGACGACCGGGGCGCCGGCGCGGTAGCGGTCGAGCTCGACCGGCTGCGGCAGCCCCAGCTGCTTGGCGAGGGTGGAGACGACCGGGGCGTTGACGAGCTGCGAGTAGCGGTCGCTCATGATTTCCCCCCCTCGGGTCCCTCGAGGATGGCGACGACGCCCTGGCCGCCGGCGGCGCAGATGCTGATCGCACCGCGGCCCTTGCCGTCTTCGTGCAGCTGCTTGGCGAGGCTGGCGACGATCCGGCCGCCGGTCGCGGCGAACGGGTGCGCGGCCGCCAGCGAGCCGCCGTTGACGTTGAGCTTAGTGCGGTCGATCGAGCCGAGCGGTTTTTTGCGCCCGAGCTTGTCCTTGCAGAAGGCCGCGTCCTCCCAGGCCGTCAGGGTGCAGAGCACCTGGGCGGCGAAGGCCTCGTGGATCTCGTAGTAATCGAAGTCCTGCAGCGTGATTTTCGCCCGGTCGAGCATCGTCGGCATCGCGTAGGCGGGTGCCATCAGCAGCCCTTCGCGCTTGTGCACGTGGTCGACGGCGGCGGTCTGGGCCTCGGTCAGGTAGGCGAGGACCGGCAGGTCGCGGGCTTTCGCCCACTCCTCGGAGGCGAGCAGGACGGCGGAGGCGCCGTCGGAGAGCGGCGTCGAGTTGGCCGCCGTCATCGTCCCCTCGGGCCCGCCGAAGACCGGCTTCAGCTTGGCCAGCTTCTCGGTGCTGGAGTCGGGGCGCAGGTTCTGGTCGCGCTCGAGCCCGAGGTAGGGCGTGACGAGGTCGTCGAAGAAGCCGCGCTCGTAAGCGGCGGCGAGGTTGTGGTGGCTGGCGGCGGCGAGCTCGTCCTGCTCGGCCCGGCCGATCTCCCACTCGCTGGCCATGATCGCGCAGTGCTCACCCATCGAGAGGCCGGTACGGGGCTCCTCGTTGCGGGGAATGTTGGGGATCACGTGCTGGGGCCGGAACCCGGTCAGCGCCTTCAGCTTGCCGGTGGTCGAGCGCTGGCGGTTGGCCTCCAGCAGGGTCGAGCGCAGCTGCTCGTTGAGCGCGATCGGGGCGTCGGAGGTGGTGTCGGCGCCGCAGGCGATGCCGGCGTCGATCTGGCCGAGAGCGATCTTGTTGGCGACCAGGATCGTCGTCTCCAGACCGGTGCCGCAGGCCTGCTGGACATCGTAGGCGGGGGTCTCCGGCGCCAGCCGCGTGCTCAGCACGCTCTCGCGGGCGAGGTCGCGATCGTGGGAGTGCTTGAGGACTGCGCCGCCGGCGACCTCGCCGAGCGTCTCGCCCTCGAGGCCGAAGCGGTCGATCAGCCCGTCGAGTGCCGCCGTCAACATGTCGTGATTGGAGGCGTGGGCGTAGTGGCTGTCGGAGCGCGCGAAGGGGATGCGGTTGCCACCGACGATCGCGACGCGGCGGGTTTTCGAGTTCATGCGGACTTTTTTCCTTTTCGTGGGGACGGGGGAGAGGGGAGCTGCGAGCGCGAGCGCAGGCCGGGCTCGATCGTGGCGATCAGCAGCTCGGCCACCTCGTGGGCGCTGAGGGCCTCGGTGCGCAGCCACCAGCGCGCCAGCGCCTCGGCGGAGCCGAGCAGGGCGGTGGATAGGGCCTCGATTTCGACCTCGGCGCTGGCCCGTTTCCGAGCCGGCAGTTGCGCCAGCATCGAGGCGGAGACGAAGTCGAGGATGCGGCCGCGGTACCGGGCGACCCGCTCGGCGACTTCGCCGCGGTGGGGCAGGGTCTCGTCGAAGAGGACGGCCCAGGCGGCGCGATCGGCGTCGAGGAAGGCGAAGAAGGCGTGGAGGCCGGCGGCGAGCGCTCCACCGGGGCTGGCCGCGGCAGCGACCGCCTCGGTGACGCTGGTCGTCAGTGCGTCGCCCGCCCGCTCCATACAGGCGATGTAGAGCCGCTCCTTGTTGCCGAAGTAGTTGTAGAGCAGCGGCTTGGTGACACCTATCGCCGCCGCGATCTCGTCCATCTTCACGTCGGCATAGCCGCGCTCGGCGAACAGCCCGTGCGCCGCCGTCAGCGTCTGCTCCATGCGGTCGTCCCGCGAGAGCCTTGTCCGTACAACCGATGCATTCATCGGTGCATACGTTACCCAGCTATAAATTTATATGCAAGTAGGCAGCAAGCGCTCGGCTAGGCGTCGGTGAAGCCGTAGCGGGCCTGGAAGCGGCGCAGCGGTCCCGGCGCCCACCAGTTCCACTCGCCGAGCAGGCGCATCAGCGAGGGGACGAGCAGGGCGCGGACAATCGTGGCGTCGATCATCACGCCGAAGGCCATCCCGATCGCGATCTGCTTGACGAAGAAGACGGAGCTGACCGCGAAGGCGAGGAAGACGACGGCGATCGCGACCGCGGCGGCGGTGATCACGCGGCCGGTGCGGGCGATGCCGGTGGCCACCGCCTCTTCATTGCTGTCGCCGGCGTCGTGGCGCTCCTTGATCCGCGCCATCACCAGCACCGCGTAGTCGGTGGCGAGGCCGAAGAGCACGGCGAAGAGGAAGACCAGGCTGGTGACCTCGATCGCGGCGGGGCCGGTGTAGTCGAGCGGGGCGTCGAGCCAGCCGGCCTGGAATCCGAGCACGAGGATGCCGAGGGTGGCGCCGAGGGTAAGGGCGTTCATCAGCAGCGTCTTGATCGGCAGCAGCACCGAGCCGGTGAGGAGGAAGAGCAGCAGCAGGGTGGTGAAGCAGACGATCGCGACGACCAGCGGCGCGTGATCGATCAGGCTCTGCTTCTGGTCGACGAATCCGGCGGTGTTGCCGGAGACCAGGATCGTCGTCGCCCCGGGCGGGTCGAGGGCGCGGATCGCCTGCACCGAGTCCTGGGAGGCGCCGCTCAGAGCCGGGCCGGCGAGAGCGAAGTTGGCGTAGGCGAGCTCGCTCGAGGCGGGCGCGAAGGGGGCGCCGCGGGCGACCCCGTCGACCGCTTCGACGCGCTCGCGCAGGGCGGCCAGTGCTGCGGGCGGGGTTGATCCGTCGACGGTCACGGTGACCGCCTCGGTGACGTCGCGCGGGTAGTGGGCGTCGAGGTAGCGGTAGGCGTCGTAGGAGGGCTGGCCCGGCGGCACCGCTTCGGCGCTGGGCCCGGTCAGCGTCGTCCACAGCAACGGCGCCGCGGCGACCAGCATCAGCGCCGAGCTGGCGAGGGCGACCGCGACCGGGCGCCGCATCACCCCGCGGGCGAGTCGGTACCAGCCGTCGGAGGCGTCGGAGACGGCGGGGCCGCGGCGGATCGAGAGGGCGTCGATGCGGGGGCCGAGCAGGGCCAGCAGGGAAGGGACGACGAGGATCGCCATCAGCGCCGAGAGCACCGCGACCGAGGCCCCGGCGACCGCCATCGAGTAGAGGAAGCGTTGCGGCATCACGATCAGCGCCGCCATCGCTGCCGCCACGGTGAGCCCGGAGAAGATGGCGGTGCGGCCGGCGGTTTCGACCGTGCGCCGGTGCGCCGCGCGCTCGTCGCCGCTGTGGGCGATCTCCTCCCGGTATCTGGAGACGAGCAGGAGCGCGTAGTCGACCGCCAACCCGAGGCTGAGCCCGGTGGCGATGTTGAGCGCGAAGAGCGAGGTATCGGTGAATCCCGACATCACCCGAAGCACCAGCAGCGTGCCGATGATCGAGACCACGCCCATCAGCAGCGGGATCGCGGCGGCGACGACGCCGCGGAAGACGAACAGCAGCAGCAGCGCCAGGATCGGGAAGGCGATCAGCTCCGCCTTGGTCAGGTCCTTGCGGGTCTGGTCGTTGGTCTCGTCGAAGCCGGCCGCGAAGCCGCCGAGGGCGACATCGAGCGGGCTCGACGCGAGGATCGGTGCCACGCCTTCGGCGGCGATCCCGCCAGCATCCTCGGCGTCGTCGGTCGACAGGTAGCCGACGATCGCCAGCGACTCGCCGTCCTGGGCAATCAGCGAAGCCTGCGCGGCGCGGTCGCGCAGCGGGTTGACGACGCGGCCGACGTACTCGACCCCCGTCATCCGGCGGCCGATGCGGGCGACCTCGGCGCGCACGGAGGGGTCGGAGGTGTCGAGGCGACCGCCGTCGGCGGCGCGGACGACGACCACGAGTCCCGGGTTGGGGTCGTAGCCCAGCGCTCCCCTCAGGAGCCCACCGGCGCGCTCGCTCTCGGAGGCGCTGTCGGTGAATCCCGCCGCCTTCAGGTGCTGCTCGACGTCGCGGCCGACGATGATCGCGACCAGCGTGAAGAGGCCGACCAGGGCGAGGACGAGCTTCGGTCGCTTCCAGGTGAGGTCGGCGATTCGAGTCACGGCGGCGGGGACTGTACCAGAATCCAAAGCAAGTACTTTGATTTTCAAAGTTCAATGCTAGAATCGGCCGATGCCGCGCCGCGAATATCGCCAAGAGTGCAGCCTCGCGGCAGCGCTCGACCGGGTCGGCGAGCGCTGGTCGCTGCTGATCGTGCGCGAGCTCTCGCTCGGGCCGTTGCGCTTCTCCGACCTCGCCCGCGACGTCGGCGGGGCACCCACCGACGTCCTCACCAAGCGCCTGCGCGCTCTCGAAGAGGACGGGATCGTTGCCCGCCGCGAGCTCGATCCGCCCGCCGCGGGCGTCGCCTACGAGCTGACCGAGCTCGGTCGCGGCCTGGAGCGGCCGATGATCGAGCTGGCGCGTTGGGGCATGGAGCTGCAGACGGTTGCCGACGTGGTCGGCCTCGCGCCCTCCTCACTGCCGAACGCGCTGCGGACGATCCTGCGCCCGCCCGCCGAGCTGGAGCTGACGGTCGCCCTGCGCAGCCTCGGCCAGAGCTTCGAGCTGAGGGTCGCCGATGGCTGGATCACCGCTTCCCGCGGCGCCGCCGCCGCCGAGCTGACCCTCACCGGCACTCCGGTCGAGGTCCTGGCCGCGGTCGTCGTCGGCGCGGCCGGCGTGCCCGCCGTCGAGGTCGACGGCGCCCCGGCCCTCCTCGACGCCCTCCGCTCCCACGTCGTCATCCCCGACCGCATGCGCTCCGAAGCTCAGATGATGGTCGAGTCCGGCGCCCTCCTTTTGGCCGCCGCCGAGGCAAGCGCCTCCGCCTGAGTCCAGCCACACTCTCACCGACGCCCGAGCCGGCCCCCGCTGGGGCTAGGAGAGCTTGGTGCCGTCGTACAGCTTGTGCACGTGAACAGACCCCGCCGGCGCCGCTTCGAGGCAAAGCTTGCAGAGGACGCACTCGTCGCAGTTCTCGTCGACCACCTCGACACCTGAATCGGTGCCCTTGAAGATGTTGACGGGGCAGACTTCCTCCAGCTTGGCCCCCAGGACGGGGTCTGAGGCGGTTGGCTCGTCGACCTTGACGTCGATGAAGACCTTGTTCAGCTTCTCGGCCATCAGGCTGCCAGCTTCTCCTTGACGACGGTCGGAATCTCGTCGATCCGCTCGACGACGCGGATGCCGGCGGCTTCGAGGCGGACGATCTTCTCGGTCGCCGTGTCCTCTACGCCCTCGACGATAGTTCCTGCGTGGCCGAAGGACATGCCTTTCATCTCGTCGTCGTCCATGAATTTGCCGGCCATGAAGGCGACGATCGGGAGACGGCTGTCGTTGTCGGCCACCCACTGGGCGAGCTGGGCCTCCATGCGGCCGCCGGGCTCGGTGTAGATGACGATCGCCTTGGTCTCCTCGTCGGCCTCGAAATAGGGCATCAGCTCGGCGTAGGCGGAGCCGATGATCGCATCGCCGCCGATCGAGACGGCGGTGGAGACGCCGAGCCCGGCCTGGGTCAGCGAGGAGGAGATCTCCGTCGTCATCCCGCCGGAGCGGCTCATCACGCCGACCGGGCCGGGGGCGTAGGCCTTGGCGGCGTCGCGAGCGGGGCCGCCGATGCCGCCCATCTTGCAGACGTCGGGGACGATCAGGCCGAGGCAGTTGGGGCCGATGATGCGGGCGCCCTCGAGGTTGGCCAGCTCGACCATCTGGGCGACGTCGCGTCGCGGGATCCGCTCGGTGACGATCACGATCAGCTTGATCCCGTTGAGGATCGCCTCGAAGACGGCATCCTTGGTGAAGGCGGGGGGGACGGTGACGACGGATCCGTCGATCGGGGCGCCGTGGTGCTCGACCGCCTGGGCGACGGTGTCGAAGACCGGCACGCCGTGGACCTCACGGCCCTTGCGGCCGGGGGTGACGCCGCCGACGACCTTGGACCCGTAGTCGAGGCACTCGCGGGTCAGGTTGACCGCCTCGCGGCCGGTGATCCCCTGCACGATGAAGGTCGTCTCGCGATTCAGCAGGATGCTCATGCGGAGGCTCCCTGGACCTTGGCCACGGCGCGCCCGGCCGCTTCCCAGAGGGAGACGGAGCGGTCGCAGGACTCGACCCCGTAGCGCTCGAGGATCTTGAAGCCCTCCTCCTCCCAGGCGCCGGGGATGCGGAAGATCGCGATCGTCTCGCCGGGGTCCTTGCCGAGCTCGAGGCAGGCCTTGATGACGCCACGGGCGACGATGTCGACGCGGGTGTTGGAGACGATCGACATCATCACCGCGATCTTCTCGACGCCGTCCTTTTCCAGCACCTCCTTGGCCAGGCCGCAGGCCTTGGCGACCGACGGGTTGCCGCCGATCTCGGAGTAGTTGGCGGGCTTGCCGTCCTGGCTGCGGACCGCGTCGGTGAGGGTCAGCGAGCCGCCGCCGGCGCCGATCACGAGGCCGAGGTTGCCGGTGAAGCCGTGATCCTTGCCCTGGATCACGCCACGATGGTCGGCGGCGTCGATCGCGGCGACGTTGCGCTCGAATTCGGAAGGTTCGTAGGTGTCCCGGGTGTCGTCCTCGGCGATCTCCAGCTTCTTGCGGAGCAGGCCCTTTTGGCGCCCGACCGCCTCGGCCTCCATCTCCATGTGGGCGTCGAGGGCGACGAAGCTGCCGTCGGTGAGCTCGGCCAGCGGGTTGATCTCGGCCAGGGTCATGTCATAGTCGCGGAAGAGGCGTGCCAGCTTGGCGAGGATCGGGGTCGCCCGGTTCAGCTGCGAGCCGGTGACGCCGGTGGCGGCGACGACCTGCTTGGCCTCGAAGTCGGGGATCGGGAAGAGGTTGGAGACGTGGCCTCTACCGACGTGGTCGGGGTGGGTCTCGGCGACCTCCTCGATGTCGATCCCGCCCATGTCGCTGAACAGCATCAGCGGTTTCTTCGCGGTGCCGTCCCAGACCACGCTCGCGTAGTACTCCTGCTTGACCTCGGCTTTGGGGTCGACGAGGACGCCACGCGGCATGTGGCCGTTGATCTCGAGCTCGAGGATGTCCTCGGCGTGGGCTGCGGCCTCCTCGGGCGTGTCGGCGAACTTGACTCCGCCCGCCTTCATGCGGCCACCGCTCAGTACCTGCGACTTGATCACGACCGGACCGCCGATCTCCTCGGCAGCCTGGCGGGCCTCATCTGCCGTTTTGCAGAAGCCGTACTTGGTGACGGGAATCCCCGCCAGCTCAACGATCTGCCTTGCCTCGAACTCGTAGAACCTCATCAGCGGCGCGGGAATCTACCCGAATGCTCGGCTAGCCGAATGGCGGGTGGTGGTAGTCGCGCACCGGCTTCATCGAGAAGCTGGGCGCGATCTCCCTGCCGAAGCGGGCGCGGGCGGCGCCATTCTTGTCGCGGCCGTAGGCGCTGGGGAAGTTGCCGCGGAAGATCCCGATCTTGTTGGCGGTGACCGTCTTCACCGTCTTCCATCGCTTGCGATCGAGCAGCTGGATCTGGACCCTGCCGCCGCTGCTGGTCGGGGTCCGGCCCCAGTAGTCGAGCCGCTTGCCCGGGTAGGCGACGAAGGGGAAGCGGAAGGCCGCCAGGAACGCCTTCGGCCGATCCTGCTCGAGCGTCGCGCCGCGGAAGTAGAGGCCCGACTCGAGCGTTTCGCTGTACTTCTTGCTCGGGTCGTGAGGATCGTCGCGGAGGCTGAACCAGAAGAAGTTGCTGACGCCGGCGCTCCAGGCGGAGTGCATCGCCTCGGGGACCCAGCGAACCTCGATCTTCATCGGCAGGCCGCCGGGATCCGGCGGTTTCGAGTCCCAGGAGAACTCGGTCACCCAGAGTGGGATCTTCTTGAACACGCTCTGGATCCGGCCCGCCTTGTTGGCCGCCTTGATCAGCCGCTGCAGCTTCGGCAGGTCGCCGATCTGAACGTCGTTGGGGCCGCCTTCGTGGGTCGGGCCGCCGGTCGAGTAGGGCTGCATCGCGAAGATGTCGAACCTGGCCGGACCGCCGCAGTCGCCCGCGGCCGGCCTCGGCTTCTTGTTCGAGCCGGTCATGCAGAGCATCAGCTTGGTGAACTGGATCGGCCCGACCGTGTACTTCGGCACCGCCACCGGGCCGAGTCCGGCGGCCACGACCAGCGCGTTCGGTTCGGCGGTTTTGATGCCGTCGTAGAAGGCGTTGATGAGGTCGCGGTAGAGGTAGGGCGAGACCGCCTTGCCGCTGGTTTCGTACTGGGGCAGGAAGAAGAGGCTGAGGTTCGGCTCGTTCAAGCCCTGGAAATACTTGACCGCCGGGATGCCCGGAGTGCGGCCGCTGTACCGGGTCCCGACCGCCTGGGCGAAGGCCCGCAGGTCAGCCGGGCTGGGGTCGCAGATCGCGCCGAGGGAGGCCGGGGTCTGGCAGCGCTGGGCCCAGGAGGGCGCGCCATCCACCTGGATCACGGGAGTCAACCCGGCGGCAACGGCACGCTGGACCGCCTCGTCGCTGGCATCCCAGTGGTACTCGGGATCGTTCGGGTTGGCAGGGTTCCAGCTTGCCGGCCGCGCGGTCGGGGCGGCGCCGCCCCAGTAGAGCTGGATCCGGACCATGCCGGCACCGGCGTTGCGGGTGCGATCGAAGGCGAGCGGGTTGTTGGTCCCGAGATTGGTGATGCCGGTGACCAGCGGGTGCGCCTCGGCCCGGTCGCTGGTCAGCATGGCCGTGGCGAGTGCCAGCAGGCTGAGCGCCAGGGCCAGCGTGGCTCGCACCCGGCGCGAGCGGGTGAGGGTGGCTGAGGCCGGGGTCACGCCCGAGGTGCCGCTGTCGGCTCGTCGTCGTGCCGGCGCCAGGCGAGGATGATGCCCCAGACCAGGGCGCCGAAGATGGTCAGTGGCAGCAGCAGGCCGATGCCGCCGTCGGAGCCGCCGGTGGCGGCGGCGACGATCTCACCGAAGCCGCCGGAGCCGCTCGGTCCATCGCCGCCGGTGGTGGCAGCGGTGGCGGTCTGACCCGGCGCTTCTTCTCGCGGGTCGCTGCCGCCGTCGTCCTTCTTGCCGGAGTTCTTCTCGGCGTCGCCCTTGTGCGGCTTGGCGCCGTTGCCGCCCTCACCGCCGCTCGGTTCGCCCCCGGTTTCGACGCTGGCTGCGGGCGGAGCGGTTTCGGCGGCCACTTCGGCCACTTCCTGGCCTTCGCGGCCCTTGTCCTCGAGCTTGCGGGTGGTCTCGGCGCCGATCGTCTGCGCCGGCTTCACCTTCTTGTCGCCGGCGCCGTCGGTCTCCTTTTCCCCGCCGCCGGTGGGGATCCCTTCCGTGTACTGGTTGACGGCGGAGTTGCCGTCGGGGATCAGGTATTCGGCGCTGGCAGCGGCGGGCAGGGCCAGCAGCACCACCGAGGTGACGAGGATCGCGAAGAAGTTGAGGGGATTTTTCATATCGCGGGGGACAGAGAGAGCCCTGCCGCTGCGGCCGGGCCGCCGGGCGGCCGTCCGACTCAGGCTCGTAGCATAGAACCGGATGGAGGCGTCATCGATGCGGGCGGAAACGCGAACGGCGAAATTCGCCGGTCGGATCGAGTGGAGCGCGGTTGTCACCTGGGTGCTCTGCTTCGGGCTCGTCGCCTTCCTCGGGATCGAAGGCGGCGGTTTCGACGCCCTCGTCCACGACCAGGTCGGGATCGGCGCCTGGTGGATCGTCCTCGTCGGCGTCCTCGTCGGGGCGCTGCCGGTGGTCGGGCCCAGCCGCCTGGCGCTGATCGCGCTTGGGCTCTTCGCCGCCTTCGTGGTCTGGACCGCGCTGAGCCTGATCTGGACCGAGAGCGCCGAGCGCACCAATGCCGATCTGGCCCGCGTCCTCGTCTACCTCGGGATCTTCTCGCTCGTCCTCTTCCTGCGGGCGCCGCGCGAATCGCAGCGGTTGGTCGCGGCGGTCGGCGCGGCGATCGCACTGATCGCGATCCTCGCCCTGCTCTCGCGCCTGCATCCCGCCTGGTTCCCGTCCGCCGACCAGACCGCCCGCTTCCTCGACGACAGCCGCGAACGGCTCTCCTACCCGCTCAACTACTGGAACGCGCTGGGGGCGCTGATCGCGATCGGCTTTCCGTTGATGCTGCAGATCTCGGCCGCGGCGAAAACGGCGGTGGTGCGCGCGCTCGCCGCGGCGGCGATCCCGGCGATGGCCCTGGCGATCTTCTTCACGCTCTCTCGCGCCAGCATCGCCGCCGCGGTACTGGCGGTCGCCATTTTCATCGTGGTCAGCGACGACCGCGCGCCGAAGCTCCTCACGCTCGGCCTCGCCGGCGTCGGCGCCGGCATCCTGATCGGGGTCGCGGCCGGGCACGACGCGCTCCGCCACGGCCTCGACACCCCGGTCGCCCACGACCAGGGCAACGATCTGCTGCTGATCACGATCGTCGTCTGCGTCGCGGTCGCCTTGATCCACGGCGGCATATCCAAGCTCATGATCGACGGCCGGCGGCCGTCCTGGACCGAGCCCAGCCGCAATTTCTCGATCGCCACCGTGGCCGCGATCGGGGTCGTCGTCCTGATCGGCGCGGTCGCCGCCAATGGGCCCGACCGGATCTCCAACGCGGTCGACGAATTCAAGGGCGGCGGCAACGCCGGCACCGGCACCGGCCGCCTCAACAGCTTTGCCGGCGAGAGCCGCTACGTCCTCTGGCAATCGGCGCTCGACGAGAACGCGACGGCGCCGCTGATCGGGACCGGCTCGGGGACGTTCGTCTACTGGTGGGATCGCGACGCCGCCGGCACCGAGGCGGTCCAGGACGCCCACTCGCTGTTCCTGCAGACCCTCGGCGAGGTGGGGATCGTCGGCCTGCTGCTTCTGCTCGCCTTTCTGGTCGCGGCAATCGGGGGCGGCGCTTACCTGGCGCTGCGGGCGGGACCGGGCGAGCGCTCACAGCTGGCGGCGGCGCTGGCCGGCGTGATCGCCTGCTTCCTCACCGCCGCCGTCGACTGGAGCTGGCAGATGCCGGTGGTGCCGGTGGCGGCGCTGATGCTGGTGGCGGTGCTGGTGATGGGCGGCGGTGAGTGGCCGCGCAGTCGCGAGTTGAGCCGCCGCTGGTCGCTGCGGATCCCGCTGGCGCTGGGGGCGCTGGTTGCGGTCTTCGCGATCGCCGTGCCGCTGGCCTCGACCAGCCTCGTCCGCAGCAGCGAGGCAAAGGTCCGCGAAGGCGACCTCGAAGCGGCCTTGGCCGATGCCCGCAGCGCCGAGAACGTCGAGCCCGGGGCGGCGACGCCGCGCCTGCAGCAGGCGCTGGTGCTGGAGCTGCAGGGCAACCTCGCGGCCGCCGCTTCGGCAGCCCAGGGGGCAGCCGAGCGCGAGTCGACGAACTGGCGCCCCTGGCTGGTCCTCTCGCGCCTGGAAGCCGAGCGCGGGAACGTCGACGCCGCCCTTGCCGCCTACCGTGAGGCGAAATCGCTGAACCCGCTCTCGCCGCTGTTCGACCGTTGATTGCGCGGCGAAATTCGGCCAGGTGCTGCGCTCTCCTGCTGGCGATTGCGCTAGCGTTTGCTGCCGTCGGCTGTGGCGACACCGTGATCGACAGCAGCAAGGCCGAGGACACCATCCAGGCGAGTCTCGAAAAATCACTTGGCGGCGCTATCAAGGCCGTCGACTGTCCCGCCGATCAGAAGGTCGAAGCCGGAGCAACCTTCGACTGCGTGGTCGTCTTCCCCAGTGGTGACCGCGAAGAAGTGACTTTGAAGATCAGAAACAGCGACGCCGACCTCTCCATCGTCGGCCTCGAGAAAAACGAATAGAGAGAGGCGAATGAGCGACCTGACCACCGCCCCCGCGTTGACGACCCACACGAAACTTCAGCAGTGGGTGGGTGAGATTGCCGCCCTGACGCAGCCCGACTCCGTCTACTGGTGCGACGGCTCGGCCGAGGAGTACGACCGCCTCGCCCAGACCCTGATCGACGCCGGCACCTTCGAGAAGCTCTCCGACGCGAAGCGGCCGAACTCCTATCTCGCCCTTTCCGACCCCGCCGACGTGGCCCGGGTCGAAGATCGCACCTTCATCTGCTCCGAGCGCGAGGATGACGCGGGCCCGACGAACAACTGGCGCGCCCCGGCCGAGATGCGAGAGGAGCTGAACGGCTACTTCAAGGGCAGCATGGTGGGGCGCACGATGTACGTGGTGCCGTTCTCGATGGGCCCGCTCGGCTCCGAGATCTCCGAAATCGGGATCCAGCTGACCGACTCCGCCTACGTCGCGGTCTCGATGCGGATCATGACCCGGATGGGCAAGGCCGCGCTCGACGTGCTCGGTGCCGACGGCGAGTTCGTCCCCTGTGTGCACTCGGTCGGGATGCCGCTGACCGCGGGAGTCGAGGACGTCTCCTGGCCCTGCAACGGCGACAACAAGTACATCGTCCACTACCCGGAGACGCGCGAGATCTGGTCCTACGGCTCCGGCTACGGCGGCAACGCGCTGCTGGGCAAGAAGTGCTTCGCGTTGCGGATCGCCTCGGCGATGGCCCGCGACGAGGGCTGGATGGCCGAGCACATGCTGATCCTCAAACTGACCTCCCCCGAGGGCGCCTCGAAGTTCATCGGCGGCGCCTTCCCCTCGGCCTGTGGCAAGACCAACCTGGCGATGCTGGTCCCGACCCTGCCCGACTGGAAGGTCGAGACGGTCGGCGACGACATCGCCTGGATGAAGTTCGGTGAGGACGGCAAGCTCTACGCCGTCAACCCCGAGTACGGCTTCTTCGGCGTCGCGCCGAACACCAGCCACAAGACCAACCCGAACGCGATGGACACGATCGAGAGCAACTCGATCTTCACCAACTGCGCCAAGACCGACGACGGCGACATCTGGTGGGAGGGAATGACCGGGGCGCCGCCGGACCACGTCACCGACTGGCATGGCAACGACTGGACCCCCGAGTCCGACAGTCCCGCCGCCCATCCGAACGCCCGCTTCACGACGCCGGCGGGGCAGTGCCCGTCGATCGCGCCCGAGTGGGAGGACCCGGCCGGGGTGCCGATCGACGCCTTCCTCTTCGGCGGTCGCCGCGCGACCGTGGTGCCGCTGGTCCAGGAAGCCTTCGACTGGGAGCACGCCGTATTCATGGGGGCGACCATGTCCTCGGAGACGACCGCCGCCGCCGCCGGCGCCGTCGGTCAGCTGCGCTTCGACCCGATGGCGATGCTGCCCTTCTGCGGCTACAACATGGGCGACTACTTCGCCCACTGGCTGAAGATGGGCCAGGTCGACGGTGCTGACCTGCCGCGGGTTTTCTACGTGAACTGGTTCCGCAAAGACGCCGACGGCAAGTTCCTCTGGCCCGGCTTCGGTGAGAACAGCCGCGTGCTCGAGTGGGTCTTCCGGCGTTGTGAGGGCAAGGCCGAGGCGGTCGAGACCGCGATCGGCCTGCTGCCGCCGGTCGACGCGATCGACACCAGCGGCCTGGAGATCTCCCGCGAGGCGATGGAGGAGCTGCTCTCGGTCGACACCAGCCTCGTCAGGCAGCAGCTGCCGCAGCTGCGTGAGCACCTGGCGAAGTTCGGCGACAAGCTACCGGCGGAGATCCCCGCTCAGCTCGACGCCCTCGAGCAGCGCCTGGCCTAGGGGGATTGGCTAAACCCGCGTCTGCGATCCGGCGAGCGCCGGACCAAGCGGGGCAAGGACGCAGGGAGGCCAAATAGCAGCGCTATTTGGCCTCCCGAGGACGCAGTACCGCGCGGTGTCCGCCGCCGCCGGACGGGCGCGGGTTTCCGCCAAGCCCCCTAACCGCCGGGATCGACTTCGAGGATCGCCACGCGCGGGCCGACCTCGAGTGAGGTCGCGCCCGCGCTGAGCGCGAGCTCGCCCTGGCGCTGGTCGGAGCGGTTGGGGAGGAAGAGCCGGACGCGGTCGGGGGCGGTGGCGAAGCCGACCCCGACGGGAGCGACGCCCGGGGTCAGGGCAACCCGTCGGTCGGGATCCCAGACCCGGCTGGTTCGCCAGAGGGCGAGGAAGAAGCGCCCGTCGCGCTTTTGCAGCAGCTGCCCGAGCCCGTCGGTGTCTCCTGAGAGCGAGTAGTCGAGGCGCCCGGGGGCGAAGCTGGGGCCGGGATCGGCGAGGATGCCGAGCAGGTGGCGGACGGCGCTGAAGGCGGGCTTCGGCGAGAGGTCGTTGCGGAGCAGCCCGAAGTTCCACTCCGGTTCGGCGCGGCCCGGGTCGGGGAACTCATCGACCAGCTCGTAGGGAAAGGTCCTGACGACGCCGCGGGCGAAGTTCGCCAGATACAGGCGCGGGACGTAGGTCGCCATTGCCGCCTCGGAGACCGGCCGCTGGCCGCTGCGGGCGCGCAGGGCGGTGTGGTAGCCGGTCTCGGTCGCCATCACCGGCTTGGAGCCGGACATCGTCGCCGCTCCGCGCAGCCAGTCGTCGATCTCGGCCTCGGGCGGTTCGCCGTTCGGGTAGGGGTGGACGTTGCCGTAATCGAGGTCGGCGGCGAGGTCGGGGGCCGAGCGCTCGTCGCCGAGGCGGCCCAACGAGGGACCGACCACCGGCATCGATGAGAGCGCCCGGGTATCGCGGACCTCGGCGTAGAGGGCCGCCTGGTAGCGGGCCAGTCGTGGCCGCCAGCGGGGGTCGCCACTGAGGTCGTACTCGTTTGGTCCCTCGGCCGCGTCGGCGGCCGCCCCCAGGCGGGTGGCGAGGATCTCGACCAGGCGCCGCAGCCCGGCGCGCCCGTTATCGGGGTCGCCGAGGATCAGCTGTGAGCGGATGCCGGCCGCACCGAGGCGGCGCAGCTGCCGGTACTGGTCGGGACGGTGCGGCACGAGGTTCTCGCGGATGTGGCGGACGCCGAGCTGGCGCAGGCGACGCTCGACCATCCCGAAGCGACGGCGGTAGACGGTGTCGCTGTAGTAGGTGTGGGTGTTGACGCCGATCGACTGCACGAAGGACTGCGCCTGGCGGGCGCTGGCCCCGCTCTCGTCGCCGGCGCCGGCGGCGCTGCCGGCCGAGTCGCTGGTGCCACAGCCGCAGAGCAGGGCCAGCACCGCGAGCAGGGCCAGCAGGCCTCGAGTGGGAAAGGCGAGCGGGGTCACCGAGCGCAAGCTAGCGAGCGGCGAGCGCCGGGTCGGTGCGCCTAGAGCGCGGCGGCGTCGGCGATCGAGCCGGGCGCCGGGCGGCCCTCGCGGGCGATCACACGGACCTTGACCGGGTGCGAGGGCTTGGCTCGACTGGAGATGACGCGGATGCGGGAGGAGCCGGGGCCGCTGGTCAGGCGCAGGACCTTCTTGAACTTGCCGCTGGCCTCGGTCTTGCTGGTCGCGATCGTCTTCCAGCTGCCGCTCCAGCGCTGGATCGTCACCCGCTGCGGGGTGCCGCCGCCGCCGAGCAGCTTGCCCTGGACCGCGACCGGTTCGCCGGACTCGACCGCGCGCTTGGAGAGCCAGGCCTTGATCCGGCTGAGGCCGCCGCCGTCGGAGCCGACGCGGAGGATCGTCACCTGGGCGCCGACGTTGACGGAGACCTCGCCGCCGCTTGCGCCGAGCGTGCGCAGCGGCTGGCTGGAAGCGTTGGGCGCATATTCCTCGGCGCTGGCGACCCCGGCACCGAAGGCGACCTTGACCGTCCCGGAGGAGGCGGTCTCGGCGGCGAGGCGATCGTTGTCCCAGACGCTCTCGGCCCGCCAGAGGGCGAGGTAGTAGCTGCCATCGCTCTTCTGCAGCAGCAGCTGATGGAGCTCGTCCTGGTCGCCGGAGATCGCGTAGTCGAGCTTGCCGGGCTTGAAGGAGGCGCCCGGGTCGGCGAGGATCGAGATCAGGTTGCGCAGGGCGACGAAGGCCGGCTTCGGGGAGAGGTCCTGGCGCAGCAGGCCGAAGTTCGACTCGGCTTCCTCGTGGCCGGGGTCGGAGAACTCGTCGAGCAGCTCGTAGGAGAAGGTGCGGGCGACGCCCTGGCCGTAGTACTCGAGGAAGAGGCGCGGCAGGTAGGTGGCCTCGGCCGCTTCGGAGGTGGGACGGTGGTCGCCGGTGAAGTTGACGGCGGTGTGGTAGCCGGTCTCGGTTGCCATCACCGGCTTGGAGCCGGACATCGCCTTCGCCTCGCCGAGGCGGTCGGAGAGGTTCCACTCGGGCGGCTCGCCGTTGGGGTAGGAGTGGATGTTGCCGTAGTCGAGCGAGCCGGAGACGTCGCTGCCGGCGCTGTTGGTGTTGCCGAGCGAGGGGCCGATGACCGGGATGCCGGCGAGCGAGGAGCTCTTGATCGCCGAGTAGAGCTGGCCCTGGTAGGGGGCGAGTCCCGACATCCAGTCGGAGGGGCCGTTGAGGTCCCACTCGTTTGGTCCCTCGACCGCGTCGACCGAGCCGCGCAGATCGCTGCCGAGGATCGACGTCAGCTTCGCGAGACCGGCGCTGCCGTCGTCGGGGTCACCGAGGATCAGGGTCGAGCGGATGCCCTGGCCGGCGAGCTGATTGAGGCGCTCGTACTGGTCGGGCCGGTTCGGGACCAGGTTCTCGCGAATGTGGCGGACACCGAGTTCCCGCAGGCGCTGCTCGACCGTCGAGAAGGACTGCGTGTAGGCCGTGTCGCTGTAGTAAAGATGGGTGTTGACCCCGATCGAGTCGACGAAGGCGTCGGCGGGGCGGGCGACGGTGGCGGCGCCGGCGCTGGTGGGCAGCGCCAGGACGGCCGTAGCGACGGCGGCGAGGAGGACCCTGCGGGCGGTGGTGACCATGGAAGACCACTCGGTCCACCCGCTCTCCTCCGGGACTATTCAAAGCGTCTCTGGACGTTTGTTCGATGCCGGGCTTGACAGCCACCAGGCCTGCTGCGCCCGCACTTTCCCCTGCATTTGATGGAAAAGTACGGGCGCAGGACTACTTGCAGCGCAGCCGCGTCAGTCTGCGTAGGCCGCGGCCAGCTCCGGGTCCTTCTCGGCCAGCATCTCGGCCAGCTCGACCATCACCTTGCACTGCTTCCAGGTGGCGTCGTCCTGCATCTTGCCGTCGATCATGTGGACGCCCCGCCCGTCGGGGATCGCCGCGATCACTTTCTTGGCGAACTTGACCTCCTCCGGCGGTGGGCTGAAGACCTGCTTCGCGATCCCGATCTGGACCGGGTGCAGCGACCAGGCGCCGACGCAGCCCATCAGGAAGGCGGCGCGGAACTGGGTCTCACACCCAGCGGTGTCCTTGATGTCGCCGAAGGGCCCGTAGAAGGGGAGGATGCCGGCGGAGGTGCAGGCGTCGACCATGCGGGCGATCGAGTAGTGCCAGAGGTCCTGCTGGGCGCTGACGCGATCGGCCTCGGGGTTCTCCGGGTCGGTCGGGTCCTCCATCACCCGGTAGCCGGGGTGGCCGCCGCCGACGCGGGTCGTCTTCATCCGCCGCGCCGCGGCGAGGTCGGCGGGGCCGAAGCTCATCCCCTGCATGCGCGGGCTGGCGTTGGCGATCTCCTCGAGGTTGACGACGCCCTGCGGGGTCTCCAGGATCGCGTGGATCAGGATCGGGCGGTCGAGCCCGGCCTTGGCCTCGAGCTGGGCGAGCAGGCGGTCTACGTAGTGGATGTCCCAGGCGCCCTCGACCTTGGGGACCATCACGGTCTCCAGCTTGTCGCCTACCTCACCGACGATCTGGGTCAGGTCGTCGAGAACCCAGGGGCTCTCGAGCGAGTTGACCCGGGTCCACAGCGCGGTGCCGCCGAGGTCGGTCTCCTTGGCGGCCTTGATCAGGCCGGCGCGGGCCGCCTCCTTGCGGTCGACGGGCACGGCGTCCTCGAGGTTGCCGAGCAGGATGTCGGTCTGCTGGGCGATGGCGCCGGCCTTGGCGACCATCTTCTCGTTCGAGAAATCGAGGAAGTGGATCATCCGCGACGGCTTGACCGGGATCTCGGTCAGCGGCGTCGGGGCGCCGATCGCCTGCGGCAGGAAGAAGTCTCTGGGGTGTCTCAAGCTGCTCCTCGGGTCGTTTCCTGGGACAGGGGAGAAATCTAGTCAAAAACCGGTGGAAGCCCTCGCTGTCGGGATTTGCGGCCATTGCGGGATTTCCCGCCTGCAACGGCCCTAGATTGGACCGTCATGGCTGACGGCGAGCGCGACAGCACCGGCGATTGGGTTTTGCCCGCGGAGGCGCGGCCGGCAACGCTTGCACAGCTCGAGCAGCGGATCGACCACGCACTGGCGGTGGCCCGTTCCTCGGAAGCGGCGGCGCTGGAGATCGGCGCCGCGGCGCTCGAGGCGGCCGAGCAGGCACGACGGGCGGCGGAGCTGGCCGAACGGGCGAGCGCGGGGGCGGCGGTCGGGGCGCCTGCGGCTGGCGCCGAGGGGGCCGGGAGCTCGCCCACGGGTGGCAACGGGATCGAGGCGAAGCTGGCGATCGAGGTGGAGCCCGCCCCGGAGCCCGCGTTCGACAGCCTGCGGCACTTCACCGAGCGCGCCGACCGCGTCGCCGCTCGGCTGCGGGCGATGGCGCCGGTTCCGTAGGGCGGCCGGGGCCTGGGGGCGCCGTGTGGGGACGAGAGGACAAGCGGGACGCCGTCTCGGCGAGAAGGCGACGGACACGCTCGGGCTCGAACTTGACCTGGTGGTGGGTGAAGCGCAAGGGCGTGAGCCCAGCGGCGGTGTGGGTCTGATCGCGTTCGATGTCGCGGGCCTGGGCGAGCGGGGTGCGGTGGTAGCGACGGCCGTCGGTCTCGACCACGAAGCCAAGCTCGGGCCAGAGGAAGTCGACCTCGTAGCCGTTGACGATCTCTTTGGTCTTCGGGATGGGGAGGCCAGCCGAGCGAGCGATCGGAAGAAAGCGACGTTCGAGCTCCTCGTCGGAGAGCACGAAGGTCTCGCGGTCGAGCAGGATGCGGAGTGGGCGGACCCCTTGTTCACCTGCGCGCTCGTCCAGCGCCTCCCGCAGGACCTCCGCGTCGATCACCTCGCGCTTGTCGGCCTCGTTGACGGCGCGCTCGAGGCGGGCCGCGGCAGCTCGGTCGCCAGGTCGATCATGGTCTGAACCGGCGAGGTGATCGGGATCCCGAACAGGGTTCCCACCCCCTGACTGGATAGGGCGGGCCTGGCTCTGACCCTCAAGCCCTCGCGGCGCGGTTCGGACGTGCCCTGCACGCTCACTTCGATCACCCCATTTCGCTCCTCGCAGATGCCGTAGAGGCGCCGGCGCTTCGGTGCGAGAGGCAGGCGCCCTCGCCGCAGGCCAGGACCGCAGCCATCCACCTTCCCTTGGCGGAGAGCTCCCTGCGCCCGACGGCATAGACGCCACGGGTTACGAGATGCAGGCGGCCCGACCTGACCCGGTGTCTGACAGCTTTCGGGCTGAAGCCGAGGGCCAGCAGCTGCCGTCGTGCGATCACTCCATGCTGCTCTCGCGCCAACCTCCAGGCCATGGCGCTTCGCTCTCCCGAGTTTGGTGTCCCCATAGGGGCACCAAAGTCGGAAGGGCGGTTGGGGTCTCCCCCTTAGGCCGGCGGGGCTTCGCAGTGGGTGCCGAAGTGCTGGGTCCAGACCCGGGTGCCGGTGAAGCCTTCGAGGGTGCCGCTGGTCAGGTCGATGCCGGTCTGGGTGAAGGCGCCGAGCAGGTTCTCGCGGTGCTCGGGGGAGCGCAGCCAGGCGCGGAAGATCGAGCGGACGCTGCCGAGGGTTCCGTTGCCGAAGGCGAGGTTCTCGCCCGCCCGCCAGCAATCGGAGGAGAGGTAGCCGTTGGCCCGGATCCAGTAGGTGAATTCACGGCCGCAGGCGTAGTGGCTGAAGCTGTCGCAGCGAAGGATGTCTCCGGCCTTCTCGCGCGCCGATTCCTCCAACGAGGGGGTCGCTTCCAGCGCGGACTCGCCGATCCGGGCGCGGGCGAAGTTGGCCATGCAGAGCATCACCCGCTCCTGGGAGGCGACCGGCGCGTCGAGCTTGGTCTGGCCGGGGCAGGCGTTGAGCGGGGCGACCAGGCCGCCGGCTGCGGAGGCGCCTCCGGCGAGCACGCCGAGGAGAACGAGGGCGGCGAGAAAGCTGAGGGCGAGACGGCGAGCCATGGACTCTGTATCGCCGGGCGCTGCCATTCACCCGCACCTGCAGCCCCTGATTGGACGTACGTAGGAGCGCCCTTGGGAAACCCCCTTGGACAGGCTGCTTCGATCTTTCAGATTCCCCGCTACAGAGCCATATTTGGGCCTATCCGGCGCGCGGCTCTTGGCCCTTCGAATCCACAGCGGTGCAACTCCCGTTAGCCGCATGTTCGATCGCGGCGCTCGATCGCCTGTCCTAACTTCGCGCCGGTCGGAGGCCGCCAGGAAGCGGCGCCCCCCGCTTTCCGTGGCTCAAGAAACCGAAGGAGATTCCCCGAAATGACTGCACCGATCTCGTCTCGCCTCAACCGGCCCGCGTGGCTGGCGCTGGCGCTCGCGGCATGTGTCGCGCTGGCTGTGATGGCCTTCGCTGCTCCGGCCGAGGCGGCCAAGAAGAAGACCCTGGAGACCCTCAACCTCTGCGTTGTGAAGAGCGGCCCCGAAAAGGGCGTCGTCCACTTCGCCGGTAAGGCCAAGTGCAAGAAGGGCGAGCAGCTGATCCAGGTCGTGGCCGGTAGCGGTCAGGGCGTGCTCGGCGTTTCCGAAGGCAGCGGCGAAGCCGGTGCCCCGGGCGCGGCCGGAGCTGCCGGCACCAATGGCACCAATGGCACCAACGGTGTGCCGGGCGCCAAAGGCGACACGGGTCTAACCGGTCCCAAAGGGGACAAAGGCGACACGGGTCTGACCGGTCCCGCCGGCCCCAAGGGCGATACCGGCCTGACCGGCCCGAACGGCCCCAAGGGGGATGCCGGTGACACCGGGCCCAAGGGAGACAAAGGCGACACGGGCGATGCCGGCCCCAAGGGCGACACCGGTGACGCGGGTCCCAAAGGTGATCAGGGTGACCCGGGGCAGGACGGCAGCGATGGCAGCGACGGTGTTGACGGGGTTGACGGCCTGGACGGTAAAGACGGCCGCTCGATCCTCAACGGTGCCGGCGCTCCCGACAACAGCGTTGGCGACAACGGCGACTTCTACCTCAACGTCCTCGCCAGTGAGCTCTACGGCCCCAAGGCCGATGACGAGTGGCCCGCTGAGGGCGTCTCGCTGATCGGCCCCGCTGGAGAAGACGGGACCGACGGCGTCGATGGCATTGACGGCATCGACGGCGAGAACGGCACCAACGGTGCTGACGGCGAAAAAGGCCAAGACGGTGAAAACGGCACCGACGGCGTTGACGGCACCGACGGTGTCGACGGCGTCAACGGCGAAAACGGCCAGGACGGCGAAAACGGCGTCGACGGCCGCACGATCATCAGCGGTGAGAACGCTCCCGACAACGGAGTCGGCCAGAACGGGGACTTCTACCTCGACACGGTCGCGATCGAGCTCTACGGCCCCAAGGCCGATGACGAGTGGCCCGTCGAGGGCGTCTCGCTGATCGGTCCGGCCGGTGCAGACGGCACCAACGGCGTCGACGGTGTCGACGGCGATAACGGGACCGATGGAGTTGACGGCATCGACGGAGTAGACGGTGAAGACGGCGCCCCGGGCGCTGACGGGACCGACGGCGTCGACGGCCAGGACGGTGAAGACGGCCGCACGGTCCTCAGCGGCCTCGGCGACCCGACTCCCGGCCTCGGTCTGGACGGCGACTTCTACATCGACACCGCCGTCTACAAGATCTACGCCAACCAGGGTGGCGACTGGGACGCCGGCACCTCGCTGGTCGGCCCCGAGGGTCCGCAGGGCATCCCCGGTCAGGACGGCGAAGACGGCGCTCCTGGTGCCGACGGTAAAGACGGCATCGACGGCGAAGATGGCGCTCCTGGCGCTGACGGCAAAGCCGGTGCTCAGGGCCCGAAAGGCGATACCGGCCTGACCGGCCCGCAGGGTCCGAAAGGCGACACCGGCCTGACCGGCCCGCAGGGTCCGAAAGGCGACACCGGTCTGACCGGTTCGCAGGGTCCCAAAGGCGACACCGGCGCGCAAGGGCCGACTGGTAGCGCCGTTGCCCGCGAGCTCCGCGGCGGCGGCAACAGCTCGGGCCTGGCCAACAACATGGGCACCCGCTACCTCGGCCCGATGATCGACATCACCAGCTCGTCGGAGACGGCGATCCAGGAAACGATGCTGAGCGCTGGCAAAGTCAGCAACTTCCGCGTCTACCTGACCAGCGGGCCCGGAACCGGAGACAGCTACACGTTCGCGGTCCGCAAGGACCCGGCCGGCGCTACGGCACCGAGCACGACGACGATCACCTGTTCGATCACCGGCGGCAGCGAGGAATGTGTCGACAACACACACACGGTCGAATACGCCGCGGGGGATGCGATCTCGGTTGTCGCGACCGAGGCCGGCAGCCCCACCAGCGCGTCGATGTTCTTCCGAGTCGACGTCAAACCGTAGCCAGGGAAGGAAGCAGCGGCGAACGGGCCGCGCCGGGATTCGATCCCGGCGCGGCCCTTCGTCGTTCAGCTCCCGCGCACGCGCCGCGATGCGATCGGGGACGGGCAGATAACCTAGGAAGACCTCGTAAATAGACCTGACCAGGTAGGGAGCAATGGCCGTAGACACCGCCTCATACAGCGAAAAGACCGACCTCCAGCGCGACATCACGGAGATGGTCCGTCAGTTCGCCGACGAGAAGATCATTCCCAACGCCGAGCACTTCGACCACGAGGACGCCTTCCCGGAGTCGATCGTCGAGGAAATGAAAGAGCTGGGGCTGTTCGGGGTGACGATCCCCGAGGAGTACGGCGGCATGGGCCTGGACCTGACGACCTACGCGATGATCGTCGAGGAGCTCTCGCGCGGCTGGATCTCGATCTCCGGCGTCGTCAACACCCACTTCATCGGCTCCTACCTGCTGATGAAGTTCGGCACCGACGAGCAGAAGGAGTACTTCCTGCCGAAGATGGCGACCGGTGAGATCCGCGCCGCCTTCTCGCTCTCCGAGCCCGAGGTCGGCTCCGACGTGCAGGGCATCAAGGGCGGTGCCAAGAAGGACGAGGACGGCAATTGGGAGCTCAACGGCCAGAAGATGTGGGTCACCAACGGGCTCGGCTCCGCCGTCGTTTTCGTGCTGATGAAGAACGACCCCAAAGCCGATCCTCCCTACAAGGGCATGACCTGCTTCATCACCGAGAAGGAGCCCTGGAAGGAAGTCAACGAGGGTGACTTCAAGGGCCTCAACGTGCCGCCCAAAATCAAGAAGATGGGCTACAAGGGCGTCGAGTCGACCGAGCTCGTCTACGACGGCTACAAGTGCCCGCCCGAGCGCGTGCTCGGCGGCGAGGAGGCCGGCGTCGGCGAGGGCTTCAAGCAGATGATGGACGCGCTCGAGGTCGGCCGGGTCAACGTCGCCGCCCGCGGCGTCGGGATCGGTCAGCGGGCGCTGGAGCTGGCGCTTCGCTACAGCCAGGAACGGAAGACCTTCGGCAAGACGATCTCCGAGCACCAGGCGATCCAGTTCAAGCTCGCCGACATGGCGACGCAGCTGGAGGCGGCCCGTCTCGTCACCCGCAAAGCGGCGCAGATGAAGGACGCCGGCATCCGCTCCGATCTGGAGGCCGGGATGGCCAAGCTCCTGGCTTCGGAGACCGGCAAGTTCTGCGTCGAAGAAAGCTTCCGCATCCACGGCGGCTACGGCTACTCGAAGGAGTACGAGATCGAGCGCCTCTACCGCGACGCGCCGCTGCTTTTGATCGGCGAGGGAACCTCGGAGATCCAGCGTATGGTGATCGGCAAGAAGCTCCTACAACGGCACAAGATCTAAGAGAGGGACAGATGGCCTCGACCGCAGACCTGATCCGCACCGGTGTCGAGCGGTTCGTGGCCGAAGTCCCCGCTCTGGCGAACCTGAAGCTGGTCTTCGGGCTCGAGCTCAAAGCCAAGCACGACGTCCAGCTCTACCGGGTCGAGCTGCCGGGGCCGAAGATCACCAAGGACCTCGCCCAGGACGAGCGGGTACTGGTGGAAATCGACCGGCCCCAGTTCAACGAGCTTGCCGAGAAGGGGACGGTCAAGAGCTACCGTCGCGCCGCCGAGACCGGCCACATCAAGGCCGCCGGCGACTCCAACGTGGTCAAGCTGATCGTCCAGGTCGTCGAACGCCACGAGGAACGCTCGAAACTGAAAAAAGTGCACTAGGGCAGCGGGCGGCGGCTGAGCCAGCGCTCGCGCAGCTCGGCGGCGAGGCGCTCGACCAGGGTGCTGCGGCGCTCCAGCTCGGTCCCGTCGAGCCAGCGCACCGGGCGCAGGCCCTTGACCGAGGAGGTGAGGAAGACCTCGTCGGCTGCGGACAGCTCCGCCAGCGCCAGCGGGCGCTCGCCCGCCTCGATCCCCAGGTCGGCCGCGATCTCCAGGGTCGCGGCCCGGGCGGTGCCGGGGAGGATGCGACCGTCGACTGGGGGCGTCGCCAGCGCAGCGTCGACGACGACGAAGAGGTTGGCGCGGCCGGCCTCGAGCGCATAGCCGTCGGCGTCGACGAGCAGCGGCAGCTCCTCGTCCAGCTCCTGCACGGCGTTCTCGAGCCAGCGCCGGTCCGACCACTTGTGGGCGCCCGACCATCCCTCGGCGTCGACGCTGCGCAGGCGCTCGCCGCGCTCCCAGTCGGGGAAGAAGCTGGCGGGCTCGATCGCGGCCGCCTTGATCGTCGACCGCAGGCCGCCCTCGCCGTCGGGCACGACGTCCACCCGGACCCGGCCGAGGTCGATCCCGGCGCAGGCGCGGACGAGCTCGCCGGGTAGCTGCTCGGGCAGCTCGGCGCCGAACAGCTCGCGGGCGCTGGTGGTGAGACGACCGAGGTGGGCGACCAGCTCGACCGGGCGGCCGCCGGCGATCAAGAGCGTCTCGAAGAGGCCCCGGCTGGGGTCTGGTGGCGCCGGTGGGCTCACCGCGTAAGTATCCGTCTCCGGCGATGAAGACGCTGCTGATCGACAACCACGACTCCTTCACCTACAACCTCTTCCATCTATTGGCGGAGGTCAACGGCACCGAGCCCGTCGTCGTCCGCAACGACGAGGCTGAGTGGGGGGAGCTGGCGGGGTTGGGCTGCGACAACGTCGTGCTCTCGCCGGGGCCTGGCCGGCCCGAGCGCGGCGAGGACTTCGGCGTCTGCGCCGAGGCGATCCGCCGCGCCGAGGTGCCGCTGCTCGGCGTCTGCCTCGGGCACCAGGGACTCGGCTGGGTCGGCGGCGCCGCGGTCGTCCACGCGCCCGTTCCGGTCCACGGGGAAGTCGTCGGCGTCCGCCATCGCGGCGCCTCGCTGTTCGCCGGGATCCCGGCCGAGTTCCACGCGGTCCGCTATCACTCGCTCTGCCTGGCCGAGCCGCTGCCGGCGGCGCTGGAGCCGATCGCCTGGGCCGAGGACGGGGTGCTGATGGCGATCGCCCACCGGCGGCTGCCGCACTGGGGGGTCCAGTTCCACCCCGAGTCGGTCGCCTCCGAGCACGGCCGCCGCCTGCTCGCCAACTTCCGCGACCTGACGACGGGGTGCGCGCGGTGGAACTGAGGGTCCGGCGGCTCGACGGAGATCGCGACCCCGAGCTCGCCTTCGAGCGCCTCTACGGCGCCTGTGAGCAGGCGTTCTGGCTCGACAGCAGCCGCGTCGGCGAGGGCGCCCGGTTCTCCTTCATCGGCGCTCCCGGGCCGCTCGGGGCAAGTGTCACCTACGAGCTCGCCGCCGGCGCGGTGCGGGTGCGGCGCGGGGAGGAGGTCGAGACCCGCGAGGAATCGATCTTCGCCTACCTCGCGGCCGAGCTGGAGCGCTTGCGGCTGCCAGCCAACGACCTCCCCTTTGGCTTCGACTGCGGGTTCGTCGGCTACTTCGGCTACGAGCTCAAGGCCGAGTGCGGCGGTCGCGCCGCCCACGCCGCCAGCGGCCCCGATGCCGCCTTCCTCCTCGTCGACCGCCTCGTCGCCTGCGACCACGAGGACGGGCGCACCTACCTGCTCTGCCTGGCCGAGGCCGGGGGAGAGGGAGAGGCGGAGCGCTGGCTGGACGAGACCGCCGACCTGCTCGACGCCCTGCCCGCCAGCGGTGGCGAGCCGGACCCGGTCGCGACGGAGGGCGAGCCGGTGGCGTTCGCGCTCGCGCGCAGCGGCGACCAGTACCTCGATGACATCGCTGCCTGTAAGCGAGCTCTCTACGAGGGCGAGTCCTACGAGATCTGCCTGACCAACAAGATCCGGGCCGAGGGGGCGCCGCCACCGCTGGCGCTCTACCGGGCCCTGCGCCGGGTCAATCCGGCCCCCTACGCCGCCCTGCTGCGCTTCGGTCCCGAGCTGGCCGTGCTCAGCTCCTCGCCCGAGCGCTTTCTGCGGATCGGCGCCGACGGCGGCGTCGAGGCGAAGCCGATCAAGGGGACCAGCCGCCGCGACGAGAACCCCGGGGCCGACGCGGGCCTGGCGGCTGAGCTGCGGACCGACCCCAAGAACCGGGCCGAGAACCTGATGATCGTCGACCTCCTGCGCAACGACCTCGGGCGCGTCTGCGCGGTCGGCAGCGTCGAGGTGCCGCGGCTGATGGAGGTCGAGAGCTTCGCGACCGTGCACCAGCTGGTCTCGACGATCCGCGGCCGCCTGCGCGAGGGAGTCGGCCCGCTCGAGTGCGTGCGCGCCTGCTTCCCGCCAGGTTCGATGACCGGCGCCCCGAAGGAGCGGACGATGGAGATCATCGACGAGCTCGAGGGCGAGGCGCGCGGCGTCTACTCGGGCGCGATCGGGTACCTCGGGCTCGGCGGCGAGTGCGACCTCAGCGTCGCGATCCGGGCGATCGTGCTCGACGGTGCCGGCGGCGCCGAGATCGGAGTCGGGGGCGCGATCGTGATCGGCTCCGACCCCGAGGCCGAGCTCGAGGAGGCAATGCTGAAGGGCTGGGCTCCGATGCGGGCGCTCAACCCCGTCGATGGGCCGATTTCGGGCCTATATCTCCCGAAATAGGCCCGTCGGCCGCGGCTCTACAGCCGGATCAGGTTGTCGGCGTCGAGGCCGCGGGTGACGCCGCGGAAGTCGACCACCAGCGCCGCCGCCCCGACCAGGGCCGGGTAGTCGACCTCCGGGTGGGCGGTGACGATCGCGACCAGGTCGGCGGCGGCGACCGCCGGCCCGAACTCGACCGAGCTCAGCTCCAGGTCGGGCAGCTCGGCGACGTGGGGGTCGTGGTAAGAGACGTCGCCGCCGCGCTCGCGCAGCAGCCGCGCGATCTTCAGCGCCGGCGACTCGCGGATGTCGCCGATCCCGCCCTTGTAGCTGGCGCCGAGCAGAAGGATCTTCGAGCCGCGCACAGGCTTGGCGACGTCGTTCAGCGCCCGCTCGATCCGCTCCACGCAGAAGACCGGCTGGGTCTGGTTGACCTTGCCGGCGAGCTCGACGAACTCCGGGTAGAAGTCGGCCTCGCGGGCCTTGAAGGCGAGGTAGAAGGGGTCGACCGGGAGGCAGTGGCCGCCCATCCCCGGGCCCGGCTCGAAGCGCATGAACCCGAACGGCTTGGTGGCGGCGGCGTCGATCACCTCCCAGACGTCGATCCCGAGCCGGTCGCAGAGCTGCGAGAGCTCGTTGACGAGGGCGATGTTGACCGAGCGGAAGATGTTCTCCAGCAGCTTCGCCAGCTCCGCCGCCTCCGGAGTCGAGACGACCACGACCTCGTCGCAGATCTGCCGGTAGAGCTCGGCGGCGCGCTCGCTGGAGGCGGGGTCGACGCCGCCGACGATCTTCGGCGTGGTGCGGACGGTGAAGTCGGTGCGGCCGGGGTCGATCCGCTCCGGCGAGAAGGCGACGTGGAAGTCGGCGCCCGCCTTCATCCCCGAGCCCTCGAGGATCGGAACCAGGCGCTCGCGGGTGGTGCCGGGGTAGGTGGTCGACTCCAGCACGACAAGCTGGCCGGGCACCAGCACCGCGGCGATCGCCTCGGCGGCGCCGAGCAGGTAGGAGAGGTCCGGTTCGCGCGAGTTGGTCAGCGGGGTCGGCACGCAGACGATCACCGCCTCGCACTCGCTCAGCGCCGCGTGGTCGGAGCTCGGGTGCAGGCGCTCGCGCAGCGGCGCCAGGGTCGTGGCCGGGATGTCCTCGATGTAGCTGCGGCCGGCGGCCAGCGCCTCCAGCTTGGTCTGGTCGGAGTCGACGCAGACGACGTCGGCGCCCTGTTCGGCGAAGGCGACGGCGAGCGGCAGCCCGACGTAGCCGATCCCGACGATTCCGATCCGCATCGGCGCAGTCTAGGCGCCTGGCGGGCGCCTGGGCGGCACCGGCAGCAGGTCGCGGGCGAGGCTGCCCAGGAGCCGCGGGCGCTGCTGTAGGTCCTCGCGCGTGTATGGAAGGCGTCCGCTGCCGTAGGGGACGTAGACCCGCACCGGGACCTTGCGCTCGCGGGCGACGCGGACGCTCGCCGCGTTGCGCATCCCGTGTAGCACCTGGAGCTCGCAGGAGGTGCCGGCGGCGAGCAGGCGCTCCAGTGCCCGCTCGGCGAGCGCCGCGTCCTGGGTTGCCACCTCGACGTGGCAGCTGCTGCCCGCCAGCGCCGTGGCGATCGCCATGAAGCCCTCGCGCAGGTCGAGCTCCTCGACGCTCGTGTCCTCGAGCTCGCCCTTGATCACCCGGACCCGCAGGCCGCTGTCGGCGAGCGCGGCGGCGTCGCCGGCGCTGCGGGGCCAGCGCCCGGGCAGGGTGCAGCCGACCGCGCCGGGGGCGATCTCGCCAAGCCGTTTGGCGGTCTCCTGCGCGAGCTCGGCCGAGTCGGGGCCGAGGGCGTCGAGGTGGAGGGTGAGGCCGCGCTCCACGCAGACGCCGAGCAGCTCGTCGAGGTGCGGGCCGTCGCCGCCGATGCCGACGATCTTGATCGCCACCTCGCTGCCCGCCGGCAGCGATTCGGCGCTGGCCAGCGCCTCGGCCTGGACCTTCGGCACGGTGTCCGCGGCGCCGTTCCAGAAGCCGACCGTGGTCGCGTAGCCGGCGCCGGCGTAGATCCCCTCCTCGCGCAGGGCGTCGCCAAGCTCGGGGCCGGCGATGTAGCGGCTGGTCGCGGTGGTGCGGGCCGCCCGCTTGGCGCGTTTGGTCAGGGCGCCGAGCCGCTCCTCGGCGGCGCGGCGGTGGACGGCGCCGGCGCCGAGCGCCCCGCGCACGGTGCGCGGCAGCGCCGCCAGCCGCACGCTCTCGTTCACCTGCTTGGTCCAGACGTCGGTCCAGGCGTCGCGCGAGCCCAGCAGCTCGTAGCCGACGAGGCCCTCGCGGGCCGCCGCGGCGACGCTCTCGGAGAGCAGGATCTGGCCGGGGGAGGCGCTGGCGAAGGCTTCGTCGTAGCCGATCTTGAACAGCCAGTGGCGGTTGTTCCAGCGGATTCCGAACTGCATCGCCACCGCGCGGCCGTCGATCCGCAGGAGCTCGATCCGCAGGTTCCCGCGGGCGGCCTGCGCGGCCGCGTAGCGGCGGAAGAATGCATCCATCTTCGGGGCGAAGACGATTGCCGTCCCGGCCTCGCCCTTCCAGGAGCGCGACTCGATCGACCAGGCCTCGTCGAGCAGGGCCTCCAGCTCGGCTCCCTCCGGGCTCAGCAGTTCGATCTCGATCTCACCGTTTTTCTCCGCCTTGCGCCGGGCCCGGCGCAGCGAGGAGCGGCGGCTCGAGCTGAGGCCGCCGCCGGGCTCCTGCCAGCGCTCGTCGAGCTCGATCGTCGGGTGGCCGGCGGCCTCCTCGACCCGGACCTGGCCGCGGCCGCCGAGCGCCTCGCGCAGAGCCGCGATCGTCGGTGAGGAGGCGGGGATCCGCTCCATGGTCAGCGCCCGGCCCTGGTCCACGATCAGCCGCGCCAGCTCCTCCAGGGCCTGCGGCGAGCGGTAGAGCAGGTCGGCTGGCTCGCCGAGGTCGCGGCCACCGGCCAGCTCCAGCATCGGGCCGCGGCGGATCAACGGCGCGATCGCCTCCGGGCCGGCGGGATCGGCGCTGCTGAGGATGCTCGGACTGCCGCTGAAGCTCTCGAGGCTGGCCAGGGTCCAGGGCGCGTCCTGGGTCGGCAGCGTCCCCGCCTCGAGGGCGAGCGCTTCCCAGGACGCGATCGCGTCATTGCTGAGGTCTAGGTTCATGGCGGCGTCGCAGGGAAAAGGGGATGGACAAGGTGAGCGAGGCGCAGGGTACCCCAGGCCCCGGCTCCCAGATAGCATCCCGCGCCGCCAAACAGACGGGAGAGCCAAACATCACATGAGCGAGAACGAGACGCAGTTCACCACCGATCAGGCCGAGCGCGAGGCTTCCGGCGCCCACAGCTACGGTCGCTATATGGAGGAGTTCGAGGTCGGCGCGATCTACAAGCACTGGCCCGCCAAGACCGTGACCGAGGCCGACGATCACCTCTTCTGCCTGATCACGATGAACCACCACCCGCTGCACATCAACGACGTCTACGCGGGCAAGTCCCAGCAGGGCCGCAACGTCGTCGTCGGGCCGCTGGTCTACTCGCTGGCGCTCGGGATGTCGGTTTCCGACGTCTCCGGCAAGGCGATCGCCAACCTCGCGACCGAGGAACTGAGCCACCCCGCTCCCGTGTTCCACGGCGACACCCTTTTCTGCGAGACCGAGGTGCTGGAGGTGAAGCCGTCGAAGTCGAAGCTCGACCGCGGCGTCGTCAAGGTCCACACCCGCGTCCTCAACCAGGACGGGGTCCTCGTGGCTGAGTTCAAGCGCCTGGTGCTGGTGCCAAGACGCGAGCACGGCGAGCCGAGCGAGTAGGAGAGGGGTGCCTGGCCCGAAGATGCAGTCAGGGCCCATCTACAGGACCCATTCGCACGGGCAGGGGAAATGGGAGGGGGTCGGCTGGCGGCGGCGTTCGATCTTCGGCGCGCTCGGCCTGCGGCCGCCCCTCTCCGACATCACAGATGCCGAGGCGGAGCTGATCCTGCGCCACGCGCAGGGGGCCCCCCGGATCGCCGAGATCGGGGTCTTCGAGGGCGCCACCGCGGCGGCGCTCGGGACGATCGCGACACGCGAGCTGGTCCTGATCGACCCCTACCCCGCGGGGCGCCTGTTCGGCCGCAACATGGCGCACACGGTGGCGGCCCGAACGGTCGGCGAAAAGGTCAGCGTCCCGGTGCGCTGGGTGCGGCTGGAGTCCGACCGGGCGGCCCAGGGATGGCGGGATCCGATCGACTTCCTCCGCGTCGACGGCATCCACACACTGGAGGGGGTGCAGCGGGACTGGCAGGACTGGAGCCGCTTCGTCCCGGCCGGCGGTCACGTTGCCGTTCGCGCCGATGTCGTCTCCGAGGCAGTCGGCGCCGAGGACGAGTTCGCGGTCGGCGACGAGATCGTGCCCTGGATCCTCGACCGGGCGCCCGGTTGGGCCCTGGTCGAGCGGATCGAGACCACGGCCGTGCTCCGGCGCAGCGCCTGAGCGGCGCTCAGCTCGCGCGCCGGCGGGCGACCCGCTCGCGCAGGTTCCCCTGGGCGATGGCCGCGCTCAGCGCCAGCTTGCCGCGCACGGTCCGGGTTGCGGCGAAGGTCTCGACGCTCGGGACCTGGTTGGAGAAGCGCTTCTTGTACTCCTCGGCGCCGAGCAGCAGCTTGTAGCGGCCGACGCCGCTGCGGACGGCATCGCGGACGGTGTGGGCCATCAGCACGAAGCCGACCGAGTCGCGCTCGCGCTCTGGGTCGCGGCCGCCCTGGTAGTAGGAGTCGGTCCCTGTGAGCCGAAACCCGTACCAGGCGGCGGCCGGGCGTCCGTCGAGCTCGGCGATCCAGAGGCGCAGCCAGCCGCGTTCGAGGCTCAGCCGCGCGAAGTCGCGGTGGAAGGCGGCCAGCGCCTCGGGGAAGGCGCCGTCGAGTCCCTTCGCACGCCAGCCGCGACGATGCAGGTCAAACAGCGTCTCCATGTCCGCGTCGAGGCGGTCGGGGTCCTCACAGAGGCGGATTCGAAGGTCGTGGTCGCGCTCCAGACGGCGCTCGTAGTTGCGCACCTGGCCGCGGAAGTTGGAGCTTTTCGAGCTCAGGAACTCATCCCAATCGTCGGTTTCGATGCGCAGCTCCGGCATCGTCTCCGAGCGCAGCTGGTGGCCCCCGACCGGTTCCCGCAGGCCGGCGATCTCCGGGACCCGCTCGGCCAGCATCAGGTCCCAGTCGGAGCTCTCGTCGAGGTGGCGCCCGAGGCCGTGGGCGACTTCGAGGGCGCGGTCGGGGGCGCAGACCGGCCCCAGTTCGTCGGCCGGGAAGTTGCCGACGAAGCGCAGGACCCGCAGCGGCCGCTTCGAGTCGAAGAAGAGCGGCGCGATCGCGGCCGGCTCACCGCCGGGGTCGCGGAAGACGAGGATCCGTTGCTGGCGCCCGGCGCCGAAGTGCTTCCACCAGGTGCTTGCCCACTCCCAGGAGGTGAAGGGGTTGCCGCAGGCGTCGGTGAGCGGTCCCCAGAGCTCGCGCAGGCCGTCGATGTCGGACTCGACCGAGATCTCGAACGAGTCGCGGTAGCCCGCCGTCCTGCTCACGTCGAGGGAGGTCGGAAGTAGTCGCGCCATGAGATCTGAACCGTTCGCCTGTAGAGCTCTGCCATCACCGCGAACTCGACGACGTAGACGACGCTGGTGACGATTGCTGCCGCGACGATACCGCCGATCGGGAGGAAGACGATCAAGCCGCCGACCGTCAGCACCGCGGCCGTGCCCGCGGCGGCGCTGACCAGCAGCGGCCGGTTGGAGGCCAGCAGGCCGGCGACGAGGACGTTGACGCCGGCGCCGAGCACTGCCGCCGGCAACAGCAGCCTGGTCGCCTCGGCGGCGGCCTCGAACTCGGACCCGTAGACGACCCCCAGCAGCCACGGCGCCAGCACCAGCAGCGGCACCGCCAGCACCAGCGAGATCCCGAGCGCCGCCTGCAGGGTGAGCAGGACCGGTCGCGGCGAGCCGCCCTGGCGGGCGGCGATCGGCAGCGCCATCAGCGCCACGGTGCCGGTCAGGGTGGTGATGATCGAGGTGACGTTGGTCGCGATCGAGTAGAGGCCGACGCTGGCGGCCGAGAGGAAGGCGGGGATGATCACCAAGTCGAGGCGGGCGTTGACGAGGCCGGCGGTGGAGCCTGCGTGCGCACGCAGGCCGTAGCTGAGCGTGCCGCGGGTGAGCTCGCGGTCGGGCCGGGCCCAGCCGTGGCGACGCAGGCTGCGGTGGATGCTGAGCGCCAGCGCCAGGGCCATCGCGGCCCCGTTGGCGATCAGTGCTGCCTCGACCGTGAAGGCGTCGAAGATCAGGCAGGCGGCGTAGATCAGTGCCGCCAGGACCGGATAGAGCGCACGGGTGACGTTGTAGTAGAGGAAGTCATGGTCACCCAGCAACATCCCGCTGAAGATCTGCTGGTAGGCGATGATCGGAATCACGATCAGGTAGATGCGGGCGAGGTCGATCGCGGACTCGGTCTGCGCGGCGAAGATGACCGGCAGCAGCAGCTCGGCGGCAGCGATCCCGATCAGCGACAGCGGCACCGTCAGCAGCAGCCAGCTGGAGAGCAGGCGGGCGCCGTCCTCGGGCCGGCGCGCCTGGTGGTAGGAGATCGCCTCGGAGCTGCCCATGGAGAAGATCCAGGCGGCGATCTGGGCGACCAGGAGGGTCGCGGCGAGCTCACCGCGACCGGTCGGGCCGAGGGCGCGGGCGACGATGATCCCGGTCGCCAGGTTGGTGATCAGGATCGCCGCGTCGAAGCCCATCGGCGCCAGCACCCGCTGGCGCACGCTCGGGCGGCGGAAGACGCCGACGAGGCGTTCGACGATCCGCCCTTCTCCCAGCCCTTCGGCGTCGGTCTCGAACTGCGGCGGCGGCTCCTCCGGTCCCGGTCGCTGCGGGCGCTCGGGGTCCTGCGGGCGCTCGTCCTCGGGGCTCACCGTGCCACGCCGCTCGGGCGGCGCTCGATCGCCTCTTCGTAGGCCGCCGCCGTGCGCGTCGCGATCCGCTCCCAGGAATGGTCGGTGCCGCTCCGCGACGCCTCGGCGCGCAGGCGCGAGGTCAGATCCTCATCGCCGCGCAGGCGCAGGATCGCGGCGCTCGCGGCGGCGGCGTCGCCGACCGGGAAGAAGACCCCGTTGACGCCCGCGGAGACCGCCGCGTGGTTGGCGGGGATGTCGGCTGCGACCGGCGCCACGCCGCAGGCCATCGCCTCGACCAGGGCCAGCGAGAAGCCCTCGCTGAAGGACGGGAAGAGGGCGAGCGAGTGGCCCGCCAGCAGCTGCGGCAGGTCATCGCGGCGGTAGCTCTCGAGCACCCGCACCCGCGGCTGGAGATCAGTGGGAAAACGCGCCATCGTGGTCTCTTTCGGCACACCGGTGCCGAAGAATGAGACCTGGAGCTGCGGATCGGCCTGTAGCGCCGTGGCCAGCGCCTCGGCGCCGTAGTCGATCCCCTTGGCCGCGCGGTGGGCCCCGAGCATCGCGATCGCGGGTCCGCCGGGGTTCGGGCCGGCTGCGGCGACCCGCTCCAGGAACGAGTCGGGAACCCCGTTGGCGGTCACCCGCACCCGCTCGGCCTCGATCCCGAGGCGCTCGACCATGTAGTCGCGCTCGGCCTCGCTGAGGGCGAAGACGAGGTCGGAGGCGCGCAGCGAGGCGGCCACCTCGCGCAGGCGCCAGCCGCCCCAGTAGAGCGGGTAGCGCCAGCTCAGCTTGCGACCCTCGCGCTCGGCCCGTTCGACCTCGCGTTCCTGGAAGTGGTGCTCGAGCCCGTGCGAGCGGGTGGCCAGCAGCGGCCGCGCGGCCCGCCGGTCGAGCCGCCCCCAGACCCAGGCATCTCCGGTTGAGGCGTCGACGACGTCGAAGCGCTTGGCGGCCGCGGCCAGCTTGGCGGCGGCGAAGTAGGGATAGGCGATGCTCGCCGCCATGAACGGCGGCGGCCCCGGCATGTCGTCGAAGGAGAGGTAGGAGACCTCGTGGCCGAGCGCGGTCAGACCGGTGCCGAGTGCCATCGTCGCGCCGGGGGCGCCGGAGTCGGCGTCGAGCTCGTGGTGGATCGAGAGCAGGATCCGCATCGGCGCCTAGACCAGGTCCCGGTAGGAGCCGAGCGGCAGCTCGGCGATCGCCGCCGCCCAGGCCGGCGAGCGCAGCGCTTCCAGCTCGTGGTCGAAACCGGGGTGGGCCATCACCTCGACCGAGCTGTTGCGCGCCAGGCCGACCCGCTCGCCGAGGCCGCCGCCGTCGAGCCGGTGCAGCTCGGCGATGTCGAGGAAGTAGCGGGTGCCGAGGTGGCGCCGCGCGGTCAGCTCCCGTCGCGCCGCCCGCGCCAGACCCATCGCCGAGCGCGTCGAGGGCCAAGACCAGAGCGCGTCGCGCAGCTTGAACCCGCTCAACGCCTTGGCGCGTACCGGGTTGGGGCAGACATGGACGTGGTTGTGGCCGTCCACGTGGGTCGGCTCGCCTCCGTAGAGCGTGCGGAAGCGCTCGAGCTGGTCGCGGATCGTGGCTTCGACCAGGCCCTGGATCCGCGGGTCATAGGTCCAGGAGCGCAGCCGCAGGCCACCGTCGCCGAAGATCTCGCAGGCCGCGGCCTGGCGCTCGCGGACTGGGTCGGGGACCGCGTCGGCGGTATATGGGTCGGTCAGGTTCAGGTGCAGGCCGACCGCCAGCTCGCGCTCGACCGCGAGCCCGGCGGCGCGGTCGCTGTCCTCCATGTACATCAGCGCCGTGGTGCTGGTGATCTGGCCGGCCGCGAAGCACTCCAGGGTCAGGTCCGTCGCCCCACGGTTCCACCCGAAGTCATCGGCGTTAACGATCAGCAGGGGGTTTTGCGAGGCTGGCACAGGGATTCGGAGACCGGTCGCGTAGGTTAATCACCATGCCCGACAGTCGACCCAGAGTGGTCATCACGCACGATTTCATGGAGACCTATGGCGGTGCCGAGCGGGTCACCGCGGAGATGGCCCTGGCCTTCCCCGAGGCGCCGGTGGTGGCGATCCTCGGCCGCGAGGAGGTTGCCGCCCGGATGGGCGTCGCCGACCGCTTCCGCAGCCTGCTGGCGCCGCGGCCGGCCCTGCTGGAGCACTATCGCTACCTGACGCCGGTCCTGGGCGCCTACAGCGACCGCGTGCGCCTGCAGGAGACCGACGTCGTGCTCAGCTCCAGCTACGCCTTCGCCCACCGGTTGCGCTCGCGCAACGACGCTCCGCGGGTCTGTTACTGCCACAGCGCCCTGCGCTTCGCCTGGTCGATGACCGACAGCTACAAGGAGGAACGGGCCGGGAACCCTCTGACCCGGACCGCCTTCGAGGCGCTGGCGGCGACGATGCGCCGCTCCGACAAGCGCAGCGCCCAGTCGATCCGCGAGTACCTGACCCAGTCGCCGTTCACCGCCGAGCAGATCGAGCGCTTCTACGAGCGCCCGGTCGAGGTGATCGGGGCGCCGATCGACTGCGAGCTCTTTCACCCGAGCGAGTCCGGGCCCGACGATTACTTCCTCTTCTGCGGGCGCCTGATCGAGCCCTACAAGCGGGTCGGGATCGCGATCGAGGCCTTCCGGCGCACCGGCCAGCGGCTGCTCGTCGCCGGCGGTGGCCCCGACTTCGAGCGGCTGGCGGCAAGCGCGCCACCGAACGTCGAGTTTCTCGGCCACGTTGCCGATGACGTGCTGGTGCCCCTGATGCAACGCTGCCAAGCGCTCGTCTTTCCCAGCCGCGACGACTTCGGCCTGATCCCGGTCGAGGTGATGGCCTGCGGCCGGCCGGTCCTCGCCTACGCCGACGGCGGCTCGCTCTACACCTCCAAGCCAGGCCTCACCGGCGAGCTCTTTCCCGAGCAGACCACGGACTCGATCGAGGCGGCGCTGCGAGGCTTCGACCCGGCCGCGTACGAGCCGGCCCGGATTCGCGAGCACGCCCTGCAGTGGGATAGCCCGCGCTTCCGCGAGCGGCTCGTCGCGCACGTCGAGGCCGCCGCCGGGGCAGTCTGATGTGCGGCATCTGCGGCCACACGGCCGATCCGCAGGCGGCCGCGGTGCGGGCGATGAACCAGGCGATGGTCCACCGCGGCCCCGACGACGAAGGCCATCGCACCGACGCCGAGAGCGGCGTCAGCCTCGGCGCCCGCCGGCTCAGCGTGATCGACGTCGAGGGTGGCCACCAGCCGCTCGGCAACGAGGATGGCACCGTCTGGGCAGCCCTCAACGGCGAGATCTACAACCACCCCCGTCTGCAGGCGCTGCTGCGCGAGCGCGGCCACACGCTGCGCAGCGGCAGCGATACCGAGGTCCTGGTCCACCTCTACGAGGAGTACGGGGACGAGCTCGTGCACGCGCTCGAGGGGATGTTCGCCTTCGCGATCTGGGACAGCCGCCGCCGGCGGCTGCTGGTCGCCCGCGACCGCTTCGGCGAGAAGCCGCTCTTCTACGCTCCCGCCGGCGAGGGCGTCGCTTTCGCCTCGGAGCTGACCGCGCTGGCCGCCGGAGCCGAGCTCGGCTCCGAGCTCGACCCGGTCGCGGTCCACGAGTACTTCGTCTTCGGCTACGTGCCCGGGGAGCGCTCGATTCTCGCCGGGGTGCGGCAGCTGCCGCCCGGCCATCTCTTCACCTGGGAACCGGGCGCCGCCCTCGTCGAGCGCCGCTACTGGAGCCCGCCGGTGCCGGCGGTGACCAGCGCCGAGTCGGTCCCCGACCTGGTCTCCGAGCTCGGGCGCCTGCTCTCGGACTCGGTCCGCTCGCGGCTGATCGCCGACGTGCCGCTCGGCGTCTTCCTCAGCGGCGGCGTCGACTCGACTCTGATCGCCGCGATCGCCGCCCGCGAGTCGGGCGCGCCGCTGAAGACCTTCACGGTCGGCTACGACGTCGGCGACGTCGACGAGTCGGAGGCCGCCCGCACGACCGCGCGTGAGATCGGCTCCGAGCACCACCAGCTGGTGCTCGCGGTCGACGAGATCGCCGCCCGCGTCCCCGGCGTCCTGCGGGCGATGGATCAGCCGCTCTCCGATCAGTCGCTGCCCGCTTTCCAGGCGATCGCCGGATTTGCCCGCGAGAGCGTCACCGTCGCCGTCGGCGGCGAGGGCGCCGACGAGCTCTTCGGCGGCTACCCGCGCTATCGCTGGCTGGCCCGGGCCGAGGCCTTGCACGACGCCGTCCCGGCGGCGCTCGCCGGTCCGGCGGCGCGGCTGCTGGAGGCGGGCCTGCCGGCCGGCCGCCTCGGCCGCCTCGCAGACGTCGCCCGGCCGCGGCCGGCGATGGAGCGCCACCTCGACTGGGTCGCGGGGGAGAGGCTGGGGATGCGCGATTCCCTCTACGGCCCACGCCTGCGCGGCAGCGCCGAGCTCGGCGACCTCGCCGCCGGCCTCGACCACCTGGTCGACGCCGACGGACTCTCGGTCGCCGGCCGCTTCATGCTGCTCGACCAGCTGCACTGGCTGCCCGGGGACGTGCTGACCAAGGCCGACCGCGCCAGCATGCAGGTCTCGCTCGAGGTCCGCACGCCCTACCTGAGCCCCGAGCTGGCCGAGTTCGCGGCGACGATCCCCCCCGAGCTGCACAACGGCGGGCGCGGCAAGGTCCTGCTGCGGGCGCTGCTGGCGGAGCTGCTGCCGGAGAGCGCGATGAAGCGTCCGAAGACCGCCTTCCGCGTCCCCGCCGCCGACTGGTTGCGGGGGCCGCTGGCGCCGATCTTGGCCGACCAGGTGCGGGCCGGCCACGCCTGCGAGGAGGGCTGGATCGACCGCGCCGCCGCGACCCGCGCGCTCGACCGGCACCAGGCTGGCGCCGACAACAGCGCGGCGCTGTGGCCGATCCTCTCCTTCGGCCTCTGGCTCGATCGTTTGCGAGGGCGCGATGGCGTCGTCTGAGCGCCTCCGGGTGCTGCTGGTCACGCCCGACTTCCCGCCCTCGGAGGGCGGCATCCAGCTGCTGCTCAGCCGCCTGGTCGAATGCATGCCGGCGGTCGAGTTCCGGGTCCTGACCCTCGGTCAGGATGGGGCCGAGGGCTACGACCGCGAGTTCGCCGCCGAGGTGCGGCGGGTCGCCGGCGCCGGCGGTGACCGCCGGCTGGCGGCGCTGGCGCTGAACGCGCGCTCGCTCTCGGAGGCCCGCGCCTTCCGCCCCGACCTCGTCCTCAGCGGCCACGTCGTCGCCAGCCTCGGCGCGATCGCGCTGCGGCGGCTGCTGCGGGTGCCGCTGGTCCAGTACGTCCACGCCGACGAGTTCCGCGTCCGCGCCAAGCTCTGCGCGCTCGCCGTCAAGGCCGCCGACGCGACCATCGCCGTCTCCAGCTATACCCGGCAGATGTGCCTCGACGCCGGTGCCGACCCGGCCCGGGTCGAGGTGATCCATCCCGGCATCGACCTGCCGGCGGCGCCGACCGCCGAGCGCGGCGAGCGTCCTACCCTGCTCACGGTGGCCACCCTGCTGTTCCGCTACAAGGGTCACGACGTGACCGTGCGGGCGCTGCCGCTGATCCGCGCCAAGGTGCCCGACGTGCGCTGGGTCGTGGTCGGCGACGGCCCCTTCCGGCCGGCTCTGGAGAACGCGATCCGCGCTTACGGCGTCGAGGACGCGGTCGAGCTGCGCGGCCGCGTCTCCGACCTCGAGCGCGACGAATGGCTCGACCGCGCCAGCGTCTTCTGCATGGCCAGCCGAGTGCCTGCGGCCGGGCTCGGCGGCGAGGGCTTCGGGATCGTCTACATGGAGGCGGCCGCGCACGGGATCCCGACGATCGGCGGCGACGTCGCCGGCGCCCGCGACGCCGTCGTCAACGGCGAGACCGGCCTGCTGATCGACCCCACCGACCACCTGGCGCTGGCCGGCGCGGCGACGGCGCTGCTGGCCGACCCCGAGCGGGCGCGGTCGATGGGCGCGGCCGGCCGTGCCTACGCCGAGCAGCACGCCTGGCCGCTGATCGCCGCCCGCGTCGAGGAGCTGCTGCGCCGGGTCGCGGCTGGTTGAGGGCTGGCTGTGCGCGTTCTCTACGTCAACCAGACCGCCGACGTCAGCGGCGCCGAGCACTCGTTGCTGGCGCTGATCGCGGGGCTCGCGGGCGAGGTCGAGCCGACGCTCGCCTGCCCGCCCGGGAAGCTGACCGGGCTCGCCCACGAGGCCGGGATCGCGACTGAGTCGATCCTCGGCACCGAGGCCAGCTTTCGCCTGCACCCCGTCCATACCGCTCGCGGTGTCGCCGAAATCGGCCGTTCGGCCGTGCAGTTGCGTGGCCTCGCCGGCCGCCTCGAGCCGGACCTGATCCACGCCAACACGACCCGCGCGGCGCTGCTGGCCTTGCTGGCGCGGCGCCCGCGGCCACCGGTAGTCGCCCACATTCGCGACTGGGCACCGGAGGGCCGCTTCTCGGACTTCGTGCTCGGCGTCGTCGCCCGCCGCGCCGACCTCGTCGTCGTCAACTCCGCCTACATCGCCCGCCGCTTCGACGGCTTGTCGATGCGGCGGCCGGTCGAGGTGGTCCACAACCCAGTCGACCTCGAGCGCTTCGATCCCGCGCTCGTGGACCGCGTCGCCGCCCGCCGCGAGCTCGGGCTCGGCGAGGACGAGGTGACGCTCGCCGTGGTCGCCCAGCTGACCCCCTGGAAGGGACAGGACGACGCAATCCGCGCGGTCGCGGCGCTGCGCGGGGAAGGGCGCGAGGTGACCCTGCTGCTGGCCGGCTCAGCCAAGTTCTCCGGCGCCGGCACCCAGTTCGACAACGCCGCCTACGCCGAGGGCCTGCACGGGCTCGCGGCCGAGCTCGGAGTCACCGAGCAGGTTCGCTTCCTCGGCGAGCGCGGCGACGTGCCCAGTGTGCTCGCCGCCACCGACGTCCTCCTCCTGCCTTCCTGGCAGGAGGCCTTCGGCCGGATCGCGATCGAGGCGATGGCGATGGGCGTGCCCGTCGTCGCGACCGACCGCGGCGGCCCGGCCGAGATCGTCCGGCCCGGCGTCGACGGCTTGCTCGCGCCTCCGCGCCGGCCCGAGGAGTGGGCTCGCGCCCTCGGGCCGCTGGTCGACAGCGCCGAGACGAGAGCGCGGATGGGCGCCGCCGGTCGCGAGCGGGCCCGGGACTTCAGCGTCCCCGTCCACGCCGCCCAGGTGCTTGCCGCCTACCGCTCGTTGACAGGCGGCTGAGCGAGCAGTAGCCGCAGGTCCGCGGCGACCGTCGTCGGTTCGTTGTTCAGGTGCTCCCAGGCGATCCGGGTGACCCGGTAGCCCGCCGCCTCCAGGGCGCGATCGCGGGCGCGGTCGCTGCGGAAGGCGGCGTGGGTTCCATGTCCTTGCCAGCCGTCGAGTTCGACGATCCGCCTCGGGCCGGGCCAGAGGCAATCGACCTGGATCTCGTGGCCCCTGAGGTGCAGCCAGACGTTGAGCTGGGGACGCGGCAGATGGTGGCCGTCGAGGAACGGCAGGAAGCGCTGCTCCAACCAGCTGCGGCTGTCTCCGCTGCTCTCACTGAACCGCGCCAGCGCTGCTCGAATCGCTCGAGCGCCGCGATGGTCGGGGTGGCGGGCGAGCAGATCGCGGAGCGAGAGGCGGTCGTAGAGGCGGAGAAATTCGGAGCGCCGCAGCGCGCTCTCCACCACCGCGGCCGGAGCGGTGGCGGCGAGGTCGAAGATCGTACGGGGAGCGGTCGTGACCGCAATGGCGTCCTCTACCTGCCATTCGTCGGCGACGAGCACCGCGCGGTGGCGCCGGATTGCTCCCTTGGAGCGGCATTTGCGCGGGGCGGTGACGTCGATCGCGCCGCCGTCGTCGCCGAGCATCCCCCACAGCGCCGCCGCCGAGCGGTGGCTGAGCACAGCGCCCGGCCCGCAGGCCAGGACCGCTGCCGCCCATCGACCCTCTCGCGAGAGCACCGTGTGCCCGGCCGCGTAGACGCCTCGGTGAATCCGGTGCAGTCGGCCGGCGCTCACCCTGCGGTCGATCGATCCAGGCCCCGCTCCCAGATCCAGGAGCTGCCGTCGGCCGACGACCCCGTGCTGCCGTCCCGCGAGCGCGGCGATCCGTGCGTCCAGGCCGTGAGTCTGCGCTTTGCCCCGCATAACGGGGTCAAGTGCAGACTCGTATCGAGCTCTCCCCCCGGCGCGGGTTAGGAACCGAGCTCGGCGGGGGCGGTGCGGCCGCGGGTCAGCTCGATACGACAGAGCTTCCCGCGTTTGTAGGTCGAGCACTGGGCGGAGTCGTAGCGAGAGCTGCGCTTGCTCTGGTGGCGGCTCGGCTTGCGGCCTTTGCTCGGCTTGGTCGGGGTCGGCGCGGGCTCGCTGCTCGGCTGTTCTTCGGCCGGGACCGGGCTCGGAGCCGGGGTGGGGGCAGGAGTCGGGTCGGGGCTCGGAGTCGGCGCCGGGGTGGGGGCCGGCTCAGGGGTAGGCGTTGGCGTCGGCTCGGGTGAGGCCGTGGTCGTGGCCGGGACCAGCTTCACCACCATCACGCGCTCGGAGAGGTTCAGCTTCAGGCTCGAGGGGTTGCTGGCGCTGGAGACGGCGCTGGCGGAGACGTTCGGTTCGAAGACCTCGGCGCTGGCGATCGGCTGACCGAGATTGACCGTGACCGGCACGTCGGCGGGGTCGACGTCGGTGCGGTTGGAGACGTTCCAGACGCTGACCCGGTTCCACATCACCAGGTAGAAGCTGCCATCGCGCTTTTGCAGCAGGATCTGCTGGGCGCTCGAGGGGGCGCCGGCGACGCTGTAGGAGAGGGCCGCCGGGGTGAACTGCGAGCCCTTGTCGGAGAGCAGCCCGGTCAGCCGCTCGATCGCCACCGCGGCCGGCTTCTTGGAGAAGTCGTTGCGGAGGAGGCCAAAGGCCGCCTCGATGTCGGTCTTCGAGCCGTCGTTGCGCTGGTCCATGAACTCGTAGGAAAAGCTGCGGGCGATTCCGCGGCGGAAGTTTTCGAGGAACAGGCGGGGCATGTAGATGCCGGTCGCCTTTTCGGAGGCGGGCTGGTGACCGACGTCGCCCTTGACCCCGTTGTGGTACCCGGTCTCGGTCGTCTGGACCGGCTCGGTGCCGGAGTTCTTGGCGGCGGCGTTGAGTTCGCCATTCCAGATCGAGTCGCGCTCGGGGATGTCGCCCGAGAGGTACGTGTGGGTGTTGCCGTAGTCCGTCCAGGCGGTCAGGTCGCCGACCTTGCCGGTGTTCTCCTGGCGCACGATCGAGGGCCCGATCACCGGCAGGCCGGCCAGCTTCGGCCGCGCCTTGACGCCTTCCCAGAGCTTCTGGGTGTAGTTGCGCAGGACCGAGGCCCAGTTGGGGTCGCCCTGCAGGTCGTACTCGTTCGGCCCCTCGATCGAGATCACCGAGCTGCCCAGCTCTTTCTGGATCATGTCCAGCTGCTGGTCGATCGTCCCGTAGTTCCAGCGCATCAGCGGATCGCCGGCAATCACGTTGAGGTGGATGCCGTCGCCGGCCAGGGTGCGCAGCCGCGAGTAGACGTCGGAGCGGTTGAGCGAGACGCCGTCGCGGATGTAGCGGATGCCAAGTTCCTGCAGCCGCTGGCGGACCGTCGAGAAGTTGTTGTACGGCGTGTCGGTGTAGCCGAGGTGGGTGTTGACTCCGATCGACTCGACCACCGAGTCGGCCTCGCGGGCCTGCGTGGCGGCGCCGGCGGTGCCGGGAGCGAGCATCAACAGGGCAGAGATGGCGGCAAGGGCGAGGGCGGGGCGAGCGATACGGACGTTTCTGGGCATGCAGATCTGTCGGCCGCCGGGCCGGCGTCGGTAGAAAGGTCGCGCCGAGTGGACGGGTCGTGCACAGCGCCTGGACGTTCGGTTAGGAACGCCCTCCCCATAAATAGGGAGCCGCGCCCGCTTCTCCCGTCTCTATAGTCGCCAGCGCGATGGCGCGAACGATCTCCCGCTCGAATTTCGCGAGTGCGCCACTGATCGCGTTCCTGGCGCTGATCGCCGGCGCGATGGCGGTAAAACAGACCCAGCTCGCGGTTGCCGGCACGATGCTGCTGCTCTTGTTCGCGATCCGCACGGAGTCGCGCACGGCTGGCCTGACGACGCTCTGGCTCTACTGGCTGCTGATTCCGGTGCTGCGCCGGGTCGTCGATCTCGTCTCCTCGGCCCCAGCGGCCGATCCGCTCTCGCTGCTGCCGTTCGTCTGCACCGGCCTGCTGGCGGTCATGGAGCTGCGCGAAAACCGCCTCAGCCGCCGCGGTCGCACGATCCTCGCCGTCGCCGCCGGTGGCTTCCTGATCGGCGTCCCGGTCGGGCTCACGGTCGACCCCGCCGCCACGACCTTTGCCGCCACCGCCTATCTGGCCTGTCTCTCCGCCTTCGTGATCGGCTGGGGCGACGAGGTCCGACCCGGGACCGGGTCGACGCTGGAGCGGACCCTGCTGTACGCCCTGGTCCCGCTCGCCATCTACGGAATCGCCCAGTACTTCGTGCCGCTCACCGCCTGGGACGACAACTGGGTGACCTCGACCGACCTCGGCAGCATCAAGGCCCCGCAGGAGGGACACATCCGGATCTTCTCGACCCTCAACTCGCCGTTCACCTTCGCGATCGTGTTGGCGATCGGGATCGTCTTCGGCGTCTCGATGCGAAAACGGCTCGGGCCGGCGCTGCTCTACCTGGTGCCGCTGATCCTCGCCCTGGCGCTGACCTTCGTCCGCAGCGCCTGGCTCTCGCTGATCATCGGCCTGATCGTCTACGCCGCCGCGGGCCGCGGCCGCGCGGCGGGCAAAACCGTCGCGATGATCCTGGTCGGGCTCGTCGCGGTGGTCGTCCTCGGCAGCAGCAACCCGACCACGAAAGCCTTCACCGACCGCCTCACCTCGCTCGGCGATCCCAACGACCTCTCGGCCAAAGAGCGCCTGGAGACGACCAACCGGTTGCTGCCGGAATCGGTCAAGCAGCCCCTTGGTGCGGGCATCGGCCAGGCCGGGCTCGCCTCCAACCTCAGCGAGTCCAAAGAATCCGGTGTCGTCGACGTCGACAACGGCTATGTGGCCCTGATCTACCAGGTGGGCCCGCTTGGGTTCCTGATGGTGGTCTGGGCGATGTTCGGCTGCGTCGGCGCCGCGATCCGCGCTCTCGGCCGGGCCTCGCCCCCCGCCCGCTTCCACCACGCCGCGGTGCTCGGGATCCTGGTCATGCTGCTCGTCGCCCAGGCCTCCGCGGACGTTCTCTTCGGCTTCCCCGGAGCGATCTTCTGGTACCTCTGCGGCCTCTCGGTTGCGGCGGTCGCCGGCGAGACCGTGCGCGAACCGGGCAAGGCCCACCCGATCAACGGTCTGCGGACGAGCGCCGCAACGTCCTGATCGCGGCCAGCCGCGCCAGCGTCGCCGTGCGCAGCCGCGCCAGCGTCGCCCCCGCCGGCTGACGGCGCAGCAGCTGCTCGAGGGCCAGTCCGGGACCGGGGTCGGCGCGGGTCCCGAGCAGGAAGCCGTAGGCGAAGGCGACGAGGCGGCGGCCGCCGCGCAGATGGCGCAGCAGCGCCAGGGTCTGGTTGTGGACGGCGTTGAAGCGCTCGGCTTCGCTCATCGACTCCTCGCGCTGGCCGCCGAAGCGCTCGGCCTCGTGGTGGATGACCTCGACCGCCGGGTCGTAGAGCAGGGTCCAGCCGGCGGCCTCGAGCCCGAGGCTGAGGTCGATCTCCCAGTGGTGCTCGGCGCCGGTGCCGAGCAGCTCGGCGTCGAGGCGGCGGTCGCCGAGGGCGGCGGCGCGGACGGCCATGTCGGCTCCCTTGACGATGTCGACCCGTCGTGGGGGTCCGGCACCGAGGTGGTGGTTGCCGGTGACGCGGCCGAACCACAGCACCTGACCGACCGGCAGGGCCGGGTCGCCCGGGCCCTCGGAGCCGGAGCCGACGACCCGGTCGCGCCCACCGAGGGCGCCGAGCCCGGGATCGGCGAGGAAGTGGCGCTCGATCTGGGCGAGCCAGCCCGGCAGCGGCTCGGTGTCGTCGTCGGTGATCGCGATCACCTCGCCGCAAGCGCGGTCGAAGCCGGCGTTGAGGGCGGCGACGACGCCGCTGGCCGGCGGGGCCACGACGACCAGTGCGAAGGGCAGCTCGAGGTCGTCGATCAGCGCCCTGGTCTGCTCGTCGTCCTCGCGGACCACGAGCACGAGCTCGTCCGGGAGGCGCTCCTGGGCGCGCAGGGCGGCGAGGCCGCGGGACAGCGATTCCGGCCGCTTCCAAGTGGGTATCAGGACCGAGAGGCGCAAATCTCAACCATCCGTCGATGCGGCGGGGCCGACGGGGCCAGTTGGTAAGGTCGGCGCCGCCGATCGCCCGATCGTCGATAGCACCGTGCCCAACTTGCCCCCCGAACGTAACACTGAGGAGTCTGACCTTTCGCTGATCGCGCAGACGATCCGGCGGAGGATTTGGGTCGTTCTGCTCTGTCTCGCGATCGCCGTCATCGGTTCCGTCATCTTCACCCTACGGGCGGAGAAGCAGTATTCCTCGACCTCGGCGCTACTCCTGCGGCCCTCGGCGGCGGTCGAACCGCAGCGTGTGGTCGAAACGAACCTGCAGCTGACCGGCCTGCCGGCGCTGGCCAACGCGACCGCGGAGGAAATCCCCGGGATGTCGGGGGAAGAAGTCGAAGCCTCGATCGAAGCCAGCCAGCAGGGCGAATCGGACATCATCCAGGTCAAGGCGACGAGCAACGACCCGGACCGGGCGGCAGAGATCGCCAACACCTTCGCCGAACAGTTCATCCTCTTCCGCGAAGACGCGTCCGACGGCGACGGCGAACTGACCAGCAAAGTGCAGCTGGTCGAGCGCGGCAAAGTGGAAGGCACCCCGGTCTCGCCCAGTCCCGCCCGCAACGTCATCTTCGGCGGCCTGATCGGGCTGGCGCTGGGAATCGGGCTGGCGCTGCTGCTGGAGCAGCTCGACCGCCGCGTCAAGCGCCAGGATGACCTGCCGGAGGTGACCGGGCTGCCGCTACTGGCCACCGTGCCGAAACGCAAAGCCTTCGAGGCTCAGCATCTTGGCGAAGGCTCGCTCTCGCCGGCCGAGGCGGAGATCTTCCTGATGCTGCGGGCGAACCTGCGCTACTTCAACGTGCGCAAGGACATTCGCTCGGTTCTGGTCACCTCGGCGGGACCGGGGGAGGGGAAGACGACGATCGCGCTCGGCCTCGCCCTCGGCGCCGCGATGAGCGGCGAGCGCGCACTGCTGATCGAGGCCGACATGCGCGATCCCTCGCTCGGCGACACCCTGCGCACGGGCGCGGCCGCCGGCCTCAGCCGCCTGCTCTCGGACCCGAGCATCGAGCTGCCCCAGGCGATCGCCAAGGTCAACGCCCGCGAGATCGCCGCGATCGCCGGTGACGCGCAGCTCGACGTCCTGCCCTCGGGTCCGATCCCGCCCAATCCGACCGAACTGGTCGAGTCGAAACGGATGCGCGACCTGCTGGCCAAGGCCGAGGGCGAATACGACTTCATCGTCATCGACACGGCGCCGATCCTGCTCGTCGCCGACGCGATCCCCCTCGTCTCCGCGGTCAGCGGCGTGCTCGCGGTCAGCGGCCTCGGGGTCAGCACGCGCTCCTCCGCCAACGAACTCGCCGAGCAGCTGGAACGGATGGAAGCCCCGACGCTCGGCCTGATCGCCAACTTCGCGACCAGCACCGGCCGCACCTATGAGGGCTACGGCTACGGACGACCGCCGGAGACCGAGCTGTTGCGCTCGCCCTCACCGCCTGGCGACGCCCCTCAGTAGGCGCCGCGGCCCGACATCACGGCGGGCAGCGTTGCCAGCAGGAGCTCGATGTCGCGGGCCAGCGACCAGCCGGCGACGTACTGGTAGTCGAAGCGGACCATCTCCTGGAAGGGGCTCTGCGAACGGCCGTAGACCTGCCACGGGCCGGTGATGCCCGGGCGCAGCTCGAGCCGGCGCAGGTGCCAGTGCTTTTCCAGCGCCGCCGTCTCCGGGAAGATCAGCGGCCGCGGGCCGACCAGGCTCATCTCGCCCTTGAGGACGTTGATCAGCTGCGGCAGCTCGTCGATCGAGAAGCGGCGGATGAAGCGGCCGACGCGGGTCACGCGGGGGTCCTCGCGGATCTTGAACATGACCCCGTCGCCCGCCTCGTTGAGCCCGTCCAGGTCTTTCTTGCGCTGCTCGGCGTCGACGTACATGGAACGGAACTTGATCAGCCGGAAGCTGGAGTTGCCGCGCCCGGCGCGCGGCTGCAGGAAGAAGACGGGGCCGCGCGACTCGACCTTGATCGCGATCGCGGTGACGATCATCAGCGGTGAGAACAGCGTCAGGAGCCCGAGCGAGCCGACGATGTCGAGCACCCGCTTGGCCGCCATCGAGGAGGAAGCGAGGATCGGAACGCCGATCGAGAGCAGCGGCAGGCCGCCGATCTGGTCGAGCGAGCGGACGCCGTCGAGGAACTCGAAGAGGCGGGGGACGACGTCGACGGCGACGCCGGCGTCGCGGGATGCGCGGATCGCCCCCAGCAGGTCCTCGTGGTCGACCCTGGAGAAGGCGATGATGACGCGGTCGATGTTCTGAGCCTCGATGATCTGGTCGAGGTCGGCGAAGGAGCCCAGCCAGGGCAGGTCCGGGGTGCCGATGTCGTGCACGTCGTCGTCGACGAGCCCGACCGGGATCAGGCCGAACTGCGGGTTGTTGCGGATCTTCTCGACGACCTGCCCGGCGACCAGGCCCGAGCCGAGAATGAGCGTGCGCTGGCGCAGGCTGGGATCACGATGAAGGCTGGCACGGACCACCGTGCGGGCAAGGGCTCCGAAGATCGCGATCAACCCGATCGTCACGAAGGCGACGCTGCTGGCCGGCTCGAGGCCGGCCAGAGAGGCAAGCGCGAAGGTCGGCCAGGTGATCACCAGCATGCCGACGAAGCCGCGGGGGACCTCGGAGACGGCCGAGGCCCAGGAGGTGAGCTGTTCGCTGCGGTAGAGGCCGATGCTGAAGGCGGCCAGCGGCCAGGCGAGGGCGACCGCGCAGAGATACAGCACGGTTCCGGAGAGGGTGCCGCCGAAGAGCGCCACCGCCACGCCGCTGGCGAACATCGCCGCGAAGATATCGCCGACGAAGAGCATGCGCCCGAGCACGATGCCGCGCCGGCGAGGCGCGTGACGCTCTGCCTCTGGGCCGTGCGCGGTGCGTTTCGACGTCTGGCTCTGGGCCTGACGTTCTGACTGATCTACGGTCGAAGACTCCACTAGTTATCCCTGTACGGGGCCTCGGTCAATACGGACACTTGCTGAGAGCACTCGGGCGCGATTTGGGGAAATGCAGCCCGTATTGAGGGCAAGGCTCTCTCTTGATTCCAACAGAACATAGTCTTCTCCGGTCGATTTCTCCATTGCCCTCAACACGTCGGCACCGATCGTGCTGTGCTGTTCATCGGCAATTGAACTTGCACGGGCTGCCGAGCAGGGCCTGGTAGACGGATATCCGAGCCGGAATCGGTCCCCAGCGGTCAGTGAGCCTGGTCTGAGGCATGCGCGGGAGGCCGCGACTCCTCCGCCAGTGACGTGATCTCGAGCTGCCCCTGCGCGGCCCCTTCGAGCACCTCGGTCGCCTCCTGGGCTGAGCGCGCGTAGAGCTCGACCAGCAGATGGACGACGATCTGCTCGTCGTCGTGCTTGTGGAAGCGGACGTGGGTGAAGAACTCGCGCACGCCGGCGTCGCCGAAGGCGCCGTAGGTGAGGAACTCGATCGCCTCCGGGCCCGAGCAGGTCTCGACCCGCTCCTGGCCGACGGTGACGGTGCAGGAGGCGACCCAGGGGGTACCGGCCACCATCCGCTCCCAGCGGTCCTCGATCGGCACCACGCGGTCGTCCTGGAAGGTCAGATGGGGCTGGTCGTGCATGCAGTCGAGGCACTGGACGACAGATTCCTGAACCTCGTCGACGCCTTCGGCAAGGACGCCGCTCTCCGGATCGACACGGCGAATCGCGTCGTAGTGGATCTGGATCTCGAGGTTTTGCGACCAACAGCGATAGCAGCGCAGCCAGGCCGCGCGGTCTCCGTTCAGCTCGCTCATGTCGACATTGTCGCGCGGTGGGCCTCACGGCGTCGTCGCGTCCTGCTTCGGACTGCTTAGCGGCGAGTGGGGCGCGCTAAACCGCGGACCCGGCGCCGGCGCGCTCGCCGACCAGGGTGACGATCTCGGCCATGATCTTGTTCACGTCGAAGTCCTTCGGCGTGTAGACGCCGGCGACGCCGGCTTCGCGCAGACGCTCGGCGTCGGCCACGGGGATGATCCCGCCGACGACGACCGGAACGTCGACGTCCTCGGCCCGCAGCAGCCGCACGACCTCGGGAATCAGCTCCAGGTGGGACCCGGAGAGGATCGAGAGGCCGACCACGTCGACGTCCTCCTGCAGGGCCGACTCGGCGATCTCCTCGGGGGTCAGGCGGATGCCCTGGTAGATGACCTCCATGCCGACATCGCGGGCCCGCAGGGCGACCTGCTCGGCGCCGTTGGAGTGACCGTCGAGGCCCGGCTTGCCGACCAGGATCTTGATCCGGTGGCCGATCTGCTCCGAGGTCTCGTCGACCGCTTGGCGGATCTCCGCGAGCTGGTCGGGGTCACTGGAAGGCGCGGCGCCGTCGACGCCGGTGGGGGCGCGGTAGGCGCCGAACGCCTCGCGCAGGACCGCCGCCCACTCGCCGGTGGTCGCGCCCGCTTTCGCGGCCTCGATCGTCGCCGGCATGATGTTCTCGCTCTCGTCCGCGGCGACCCGGCCCAGCTCCTCCAGGGCGGCCTCGACGGCGCTCTCGTCGCGCTCGGCCTTCCACTCCTCCAGCGCCGCGATCCGTTCGCGCTCGACCTCGGGGTCGGGGGTGAGGATGCCGCCGTCGGCACCCGCGGTGAGCGGTGAGTCCTCGGTCTCCTTGTAGCTGTTCTGGCCGATCACCTTCTGCTCGCCGCGCTCGATCCGGCCGACCCGCTCGCGGTGGGACTCGACCAGGCGCGCCTTCATGTAGGGGACGGCCTGGACGGCGCCGCCGTGCTCTTCGACGACGGCCATCTCGGCCCGGGCGCCGGCGGTCAGCTCCTCGACCAGGCCCTCCATCACCACCGAGCCCTCGAAGATGTCGGGGTACTCGAGCAGGTCGGTCTCGTTCGCCAGCACCTGCTGGATCCGCAGGCTCCACTGCTGGTCCCAGGGGCGCGGCAGGCCCATCGCCTCGTTCCAGGCGGGCAGCTGCAGGGCGCGGGCGCGAGCATCGCGGCTGAGGGTCACGGCCAACGCCTCCAGCACGATTCGCTGGATGTTGTTCTCCGGCTGGGCCTCGGTCAGGCCGAGGCTGTTGACCTGGACTCCGTAGCGGAAGCGCAGCATCTTCTCGTCGGTGACGCCGTAGCGCTCGCGGCCGATCTGGTTCCACAGCGCGCCCATCGTGCGCAGCTTGGCGATCTCCTCGATCAGCCTGATCCCGGCGTTGACGAAGAACGAGATGCGACCGAAGACCTTTGGGAAGTCCGCCTCGGCGACCTGACCGCGGGCTTTGACCTCGTCGAGCACGGCGATCCCGGTCGAGAGCGCGTAGGCGATCTCCTGAACCGGCGTCGCCCCGGCCTCCTGCAGGTGGTAGCTGCAGATGTTGGTCGGGTTCCACTGCGGCACCTCGTTGACGCTGAAGGCGACCATGTCGGCGATCAGCCGCATCGAGGGCTCGGGCGGAAAGGCGTAGGTGCCGCGCGAGAGGTACTCCTTGATGATGTCGTTCTGCGTCGTCCCGGTCAGCGCCTCGCGGCCGACGCCGTTCTCCTCGGCGACGGTGACGTAGAGCCCGAGCAGCCAGGCCGCGGTCGCGTTGATCGTCATCGAGGTGTTCATCTCTCCGAGCGGGATCTGGTCGAAGAGCTGGTGCATGTCGCCCTTGTGGGCGACCGAGACGCCGACCTTGCCGACCTCGCCGCGGGCGAGCACGTGATCGGGGTCGTAGCCGGTCTGCGTCGGCAGGTCGAAAGCGACCGAGAGCCCGGTCTGCCCCTTTGCGAGGTTGCCGCGGTAGAGCTCGTTCGAGCGCTTCGCGTCGGAGTGGCCAGCGTAGGTGCGCATCACCCAGGGGCGGTCGCGCTCGGGAAGTCGGTGGTTGCTCATGCGAGTGATGATATTTGCAACGCGCCGAAATCCGCCGTTCAGCACCTCCCCGCCCGCATCTTTCGGTGGAGGCGGTGTTTAGGCTGCGAAGCGTCCGATGAGAAAGATCGTTGCCATCTGCGCCCTCTGTGGGCTCCTCGCGTCGCTGGCGGTCGCCTCGTTGGCGAGCGGGGCGATGGTGGGGATCTACCGCAACAGCCTCGACTCGCTGACCCAACGCAGCCAGATGATCAAGGTCACCGGGCGCAGCTGTGTGCGCTCCGGCACCGACGAAGCGCTGCGGGTCACGGTCGGCAAGCGGACCGAGGCCTGTTCGCTGCGGACGCCGGTGCTGGGAACCGATCTCGAGATCGCGGCGACGATGCGGCTGCTCAGCGGCACCCCGGCGGCGCAGCAGCGCAAGGCCTTCATCGGCGTCGAGCTGCGGGCCGGCGGCGGCGCCAAGTACCAACTGCTCGTTTACCCGCTGCAGAAAAAGGCGCAGCTGATCAAGGTCACCGCCGACGGGCCCGAGTACTTCCAGGTCGCCAAGGACATAGCCGGCGTGATGGGCGTCAACAAAGCCAACGCGGTACGGCTGCAGGCGCTGAAGATCCGCACCGACGGCCCCGATCGCGGCCGCGTTCAGCTGGTCGGATTCCTCGGTCGCGAGCGCATCGTCGAAGGCATCGACGCGCTCCCGAGCGAGGTCCCCGGCGAGAACTCGACCGTCATCGTCGGCGCTGCCAAGAACGGCAACGGCGTCATCGCCAGCGTCGACGACCTGGTCGTCCGCGTCCCCAGCCCCTACTGATAGGTCCCGTCTAGCCCACCCGGTCCAGCTCGTCGGCGATCATCGCGGCCAGCGCCAGCGATGAGGTCGCAGCCGGCGAGGGAGCGTTGCGCAGGTGGACGGCGCGCTCGGTCCGGTGGACCACGAAGTCGTCGATCAGGCGGCCGTCGCGGCCGAGCGCCTGGGCGCGGATGCCCGCCGGTGCGGCCTCGGTCCTGACCCCGCGCAGTGCCGGGACCAACCTCGCCGCCTCGGCGACGAAGGCGCGCTTGCTGGCAGCGTGCCGGGTCTCCTTGACCGCGGCGCGCCAGTGCCGGGTCGCGAGCCGCCAGGTACCGGGCCAGGCGAGCGTCTCGCCAAGGTCGCGGGCGCGCACCCGGCGCAGGTCGTAGGCGTCGCGGGCGGGGGCGATCAAGGCGCTGGGGCCGATCAGCACTTCGCCGGCGATATTGCGGGTGAGGTGGGCGCCGAGAAAGGGCAGAGCGGGGTCGGGCACGGGGTATACGTTGGCGCGGATCAGGCCCGCCGCCGCCGCGGGCAGCCGCAGGTAGCCGCCGCGGAAGGGGACGATTCGGGGGTCGGCCGGGGCGCCGCAGGCGACCGCGAGGCGGTCGGACCAGAGGCCGGCGCAGAAGACGGCGCTGGTGGCGATCGTCTCGCCCTGCGCGTGGCGGACCGCGATCTTGCCCGGCCGCGCCTGCACCCCGGTGACGGCGGCTCCGAGGTGGACGCTGCCGCCCGCGGCGGCGACGTCGGCCGCGTAGGAGTCGGCGACCGCGACGAAGTCGACGACGCCGGTGGTGGGGGAGTGGAGGGCGGCGATGCCGCCGGCGTTGGGCTCGACCTCGCCAATCTCGCCGGCGCCGAGGCGGCGCAGGCCCGGCACTTCGTTGGCCAACCCGCGGCGTTCGAGCTCGTCGAGACCGGCGAGCTCGGAGTCCTCGACCGCGAGCACGAGCTTGCCGGAGCGCCGGTAGGAGATCCCGCGCTGATCGCAGTAGTCGAACAGCGCCCGCGCCCCGGCTACGCACAGGCGCGCCTTCAGCGAGCCTGGCTCGTAGTAGATACCGGCGTGGATGATGCCGCTGGAGCGGCCGGTCTGGTGGCGGCCCAGCCGCTGCTCGCCCTCGAGCACGGCCAGCAGGGCGCCGGGGCGGCGCGCCAGCAGCTCGCGGGCGACCGCGAGACCGAGGATGCCGCCGCCGACCACCGCCACGTCGCACTCGCGTGGCGGGACGCCGTCCGCGCTCACGGCTGCGACGGCCGTTTCCCCTGGTGCGGCGTGGCTTTCTTCGGCTGCGCGGGCGGGGGCGGCGTCTGCGGTGGCGGGAAGGCGACCTTCTCGCGCACTGCCTTGTCGATCAGCTGCGCGTAGAGCGCCGCCGCCGACGGCTTCAGGTGGATGCCGTCCCAGAGCAGGTCTTCGTGGGCGACGGCGACCGCGGCCCAGTCGATCACGGTCGTCTGCGGCCAGTCCGCTCCAGCTTCGGCGATCGCGTCATTGGACTCGTCGATCCAGCTGACCGGGGCGTGGTCGTTGATCAGGAAGAGCTGGCCGACGTTGGCGGTGGCCTTCTGGATCGCTTCCATGTCTTCGCCATAGAGGGGGCCGTTGTTTCCCATCTGGATGATCACCGCGTTAGGCGTCCTGCCTTCGCGCCGCAACTGCCGCACCAAAGCGACGAAATCGTCTGCCTGGCGACCAACTTCGGCGTTCATCGAAAATCCTGGGCCGAGCCGGGCGGCGAGGTTGTCGCGGGCGCCGATCATCACCGAGTCGCCGAAGGCGTAGATCCGCGGCGGGTGCTTGGCCGGGGCCGGCCGGGTCGCGGTCGTGGTCGGCCCGGGCGCCCGCGGGAGGCTCGGGACGGCTTCTTCGTAGACGGGCGGGAGCGAGGCCTCGCGCCGGGCGGGTTGGCGGCGTGCGGGTTCGGCGGTGACCACCGCCTTGGTCGGCGAGGCGGCGATGGCGGCGTCGATCCGCTCGTCGTTGGAGGAGAAGAGCCCGCTCCAGCCGACGAAGACGACCACCGCCAGCACAGCCGCGATCAGGGCCGGCCGCGCCACCCGCAGCCATCCCGCTGTCGCCGGCTTGCCCTGGCCGCGGAAGGGAAGCTCGACGTAGCGGTAGGAGAGGTCGGAGAGCAGCAGTACCAGCGCCAGCTGCAGCGGGATCAGGACCTCGGTCGGCAGATCGACGTCGATGCCGGGCCGGGTGAGGACGAGCACCGGCCAGTGCCAGAGGTAGAAGCTGTAGCTGCGCAGGCCCAGCCATAGAATCGGAGCCCGTCCGAGGATGCCTCCGAGCCGGGCGGCGGGATGGGCGAGCACCGCCAGCAGCAGGGTGCAGGCGAGCGCCAGCCAGGCGTAGCCGCCGCGCCAGAGCGCGACGTCATAATCGTGGACGCGGAGGAAGCTGAGGACGATGAAGGCGAGCGCGAGCACGCCGACCACGTCGAGGATCGGACCGACCAGGGGGCCGGTGCGGCGGCGCCGTAGCTCGATCGGGCTCCAGACGAGGGCCAGGGCGATGCCGGCGAGCAGGCCGACCGCGTGGGTGTCGGTGCCGTAGTAGACGCGGGAGGCGTCGGCGCCGGGATCGAAGAGGATCCAGGCGAGAACGACCGAGGCGGCGGCCCCGGCCAGCACGCCGAGCACCAGCCTGCCGCGCCCGAACAGCTTCATCCCGGCGGCGAAGACGAGCGGCCAGAAGAGGTAGAACTGCTCCTCGACCGAGAGCGACCAGAGGTGGGTGAAGAGCGAGGGCCGCTGGAACTGGTCGAAGTAGGAGACGTCGGCGTAGACGAAGTGCCAGTTGGCGAAGTAGGCGAGCGAGGCGATCGCGTCGCCGCGCATCTGGTCGACCCGGTCGGGCTCGACGATCGCCCCGACCACCATCGTCACCGCGATCATCACCCCGACCGCCGGCAGCAGCCGCCGCGCCCGCCGCAGCCAGAAGCGCCCGAGCCTGACGTGGCCGCCGCGGCGGAACTCGCGCAGCAGCAGCGAGGTGATCAGGTAGCCGCTGATCACGAAGAAGAGGTCGACGCCGAGAAAGCCGCCGGGGACCCAGTCGACGCCCGCGTGGTAGAGGAAAACGGCCAGCACCGCGAGAGCCCGGAGAGCGTCGATTCCAGGCAGGTATGGGAAGCGGCTGTCAGCGGGCCGGCTGATGAGATGCATAATGGCGGGCGATGTCCGCTTCCACGGTCGAGCGGCCACGCAGTGCAGGACCTGATTCAGGGCTCGGCGGGGACTGGCGCGTGATCGTTCGCAACGACAACCACAACACCTTCGAGCACGTCGCCCAGACGCTGGCGCGGGTGCTCCCCGGCGTCTCCTTCGACCAGGGGCACCGGATTGCCGACGCCATCCACAACGGCGGTCAGGCGATCGTCTGGTCGGGCCCGCGCGAGCTGGCCGAGCACTACTGGGAGCAGCTCGACGGCGCCGGCCTGACGATGGCCCCCCTCGAGCGCTCGTGAGCTCGAATCCGCATCGGGCCGCCCCCCGCGTGGTTAGGGGGGGCATGGCCAGGCTGCTTTTCGCGACGCTCGTCGTCCTGCTGCTCGCTGCCGCGACCGCGCAGGCGGCCTCGCTGCGGCCGATCGGCAGCTTCGATGAGCCGATGTACGTGTCTTCGTCCCCGACCGATCCCGACCGGCTCTTCGTCGCCGAGCGCGACGGCCGCGTGATCGAAGTCCGGGGGGGAAGCACCTCCACCTTCGCCGACCTCCGCTCCGTCGTCGACTGCTGCCCGAACGACCGTGGCCTGCAGTCGATCGCCGTCGCACCCGACTTCGCGACCAGTGGCCGCATCTACGTCGACTACACGGACCGCGCCGGCGACATCGTGATCGCCGAACTGCGCGGGGCCGGCACCAGCGCCCCGATCTCGAGCCTGCGCACCGTCCTCACCATCCCTTTCGAAACGAACGCCAACCACTACGGAGGCCAGATCGACTTCGGTCCCGACGGCTACCTCTGGATCGCCGTCGGTGACGGCGGCAACGGCGGCGATGGGCCGGGCGACGAGTACCACAACGCCCAGAACCTCAAATCCCAGCTCGGCAAGATGCTGCGGATCGACCCGCTGCCGAGCGGGGCGCTGTCCTACACCGTGCCCGCGGGCAACCCCTTCCCGGGAACCGCCAGCGGCGCGATCTGGAGCTACGGGCTGCGCAACCCCTGGCGCTTCTCCTTCGACCCGCTCAGCGGCCAGGTGGTGATCGCCGACGTCGGCGAAGAGGTGAGCGAGGAGGTCGACGTCCTCGCCGCCGCCTCCGCCGGCGTCAACTTCGGCTGGAACTGCCGCGAGGGGCGCTTGCCTGGGCCCGCCACCGACCCCGAGTGCGCAGGCGCCGGGCCCTTCGTCGAGCCTGTCTTCGAATACGGGCACAGCCAGACGAGCGGCGCCTGGGGCTGCGCGATCATCGGCGGCTACGTCGTCCGTGACGTCGGCGTCCCCGAACTTGGCGGCCGCTACATCTACGCCGACTTCTGCACTGCCGCGATCCGCTCCTTCTCCCTCGCCAACCCCGCCGCCAGCGATCGCTCCGAGGGCCTCAGCGTCGGCGAAGTCACCTCGTTCGGCCGCGACTCCTGCGGGCGCATCTACGTCGTCGCCCGCAGCGGCCCCGTCTCGCGGCTGGTCGGCAGCGGCACCTCCAGCTGCGAAGCCGGGGCCGGCCGGGTCGGCTCGCGGGTGCGGATCAAGGCGCTCCGGCGCAAGGTCCCGCGCGGAACGAGGGCGATGATCAAGGTTTGGGTCTCGCCCTGCGCGGGCCGCTCGGGGGCGCGGGTCGAGCTCTTCCGCGGCAAGCGCAAGCTCGGCGCTCACAAGCTCAACCGGCGCTGCGCGGCGCGCTTTCACCCGCGGGTCTCCGGCCGCGCGACCTTCCGGGCCAAGATCGCCGCCGATGCCACCTATGGCGCCGCCAGCTCCCGCAAGCTGGTGCTCGCGATCGAGCCTCCGCGGAAGGGCGGGTGAGGGCGGTGCTCAGTCGCCGCTTCCCGCGCTCGCTGCTGCTTGTCGCGCAGGCGGCCACGCTCCTGGCCGCCCTCGGCGCCGTCGACGCCGGTGCCGCCAACCTTCCCAGCGGCTTTCGCGAAGACCGCTTCCTCGCCGACCTGAAGGAACCGACCTCGGTCGCCTTCACTCCCGACGGCCGCATCTTCGCCGCTGAGAAGTCCGGCACGATCGTCGTCTACGACGACCTCGACGACGAGGAGAAGACCGTCGTCGCCGACCTCCGCAAACAGGTCTACGACACCGGCGACCGCGGCCTGCTCTCGATGGCGTTGGACCCGGAGTTCCCGAGTCGCCCTTACATCTACGCGCTCTACACCTTCGACCACGTGATCGGCGAAGACGCGCCGGGCGAGTTTCCACACTGGGGCGAGGGGCCCGACTATCTCGGTGATCCCTGCGCCGTCCCGGAAGGATCGACCGCCGACGTCTGCCCGGTCAGCGGCCGCCTCGTCCGGCTCACGGTCGAGGGCGGGGGCGACGGCGACGGCGTCGTCGAATCCGGCGGCGAGGTCGACGAGCACGAGCTGATCGGCGAAGACTGGTGCCAGCAGTTCTCCTCGCACTCGGTCGGCGACCTCCAGTTCGACCCCGACGGCAACCTCTACGTCAGCGGCGGCGACGGCGCCAGCTACAACGTGCCCGACTACGGCCAGCTCGGCTTCCCCGGGGCCGAGAACCGCTGCGTCGATCCGCCGGGAGGACTCGGCGACCTGCTGGCGCCGCCGACCGCGGAGGGCGGGGCACTGCGGGCCCAGGACCTGCGCACCTCGGCGGACCCGACCGGGCTCAACGGCGCCATCCTCCGCATCGATCCGGACACTGGCGCAGGCGTCCCCGGGAACCCGCTCTTCGGCAGCCTCGACGCGAACGCCCGCCGGATCGTCGCCTACGGGTTCCGCAACCCCTTCCGGATCGCGCTCGACCCCACCCATGGCGACCTCTACGCCGCCAACGTCGGCTGGGGCAGCTACGAGGAGATCGACCGCCTGCCGGCGCTGCCGAGCCAGGCGGTGAACTCGGGCTGGCCCTGCTTCGAGGGGCCGGGACCCAATCCCAGCTACCAGGACCTCGGCCTGAGCATCTGCGCCGACCTCTACGCCGAGCCGGGGGCCACGCTGGAGCCGTTTCTCTTCTACAAACACGGCACCAATCTGCTACCCGGGGACGGCTGCTCGCCCCAGCCTGGCTCCGCCGCGGCGGGGCTGATCGTCTACCCCGGCGGGACCTTCCCCGCCGCGTACGACGGTGCCCTCTTCTTCGCCGACACCGTCCGCGGCTGCATCTGGACGATCGCCGCCGGCGAGGACGGCCGTCCCGATCCCGCCAACATCGCTCCCTTCCTGACCGAAGGCGGCCTCTACCCCGGCGCCGATTTCCTGGTCGGACCAGAAGGCAACCTCTTCTACCTGAAGTTCTACGGTGAGGAAGACGAGGGCTCGCTGCGCCGGATCTCCTACGACCCTGACTCCCCGGTTGCCCGCCTCACTGCCAGCGAGATCGCCGGGGCACCGCTCGAGGACGTGACCCTCGATGCCGCCGGCTCATCGGATCCAAACGGGGAACCGCTGACCTACGCCTGGGACCTCGACGGCAACGGCAGCTTCGAGAAAAATGGGATGGCGGTGCGGAGCGGACTCGACTTCCCCGGCGACGAAAACGTGGTCGTCGCGGTGCGGGTCAAAGACGCGACCAACAGGTCCGACGTGGCGCGGGTCACCCTCTACCCGGGCAACACCCCGCCGCAGCCGGTGATCGAATCGCCGACCAAAAGCTGGGCCGTGGGCAGCAAAGTCTCCTTCTCCGGCTACGCGATCGACGCCGAGGACGACGAGGGAGGCGATCCCGGCAGCGGGATCGGCGAGGCCGGCCTCTTCTGGAGCACCCAGCTCTACCACTGCCCCGACGCCTGTCACGCGCATCCGCTGCGGGTCTTTCCCGGGGTGGGCGGGGGCAGCTTCTCGGCGCCCGACCACGACTATCCCGCCTATCTCAAAGTGATCCTCACCGTGACCGACTCGCGCGGCCTCACCAGCAGCGAGGAGTTCGCCATCTTCCCCCGCGCGGTCGACCTGCGAATCGGGTCCGACCCGGACGGGGTCTCGGTCGGGGCCGGGGTCGAATCCAGAGCCACCCCCTACGACCTGCGGGTGATCGAGGGTTCGAAGGTGACCCTGACGGCGCCGACGACGGCGGTGGTGGACGGAGCCGTCGAGGCCTTCCGCAGCTGGTCCAACGGGGGCGCCCGGGTGCAGACGATCGTCGCGGACCAAGACGAGACCTACGTCGCCAGCTACCGGGATCCGAGGCCGCCGATCGAGGAGCCGCCACCGCGGGTGGCGCCGCGGACGATCCTGCGTAAGAAGCCGCCGGCACGGACGCAGAGCGCGATCGCGCGTTTCACCTTCGCCGCCGATCAGGCCGGGGCCCGCTTCCGCTGCAAGCTCGACCGCAAGCCGTACCGGGGCTGTCGCTCACCGCAGGTTTACCGCAACCTGGCGCCCGGCCGGCACGTCCTGCGCGTGCTGGCGATCGCCGCCGACGGCAGCGCCGAGGCCGAGCCCGCCGTCGTCCGCTGGCGGGTCGAGCCGAAGCCGAAACCGCGGGCCAAGCGCGCCCGCGGCTGAGTTACGCAGCCGTCGCTACTCGGCGAGGACGAGCGTGTGCCAGGTCGGCAGCAACGGCTTGTCGTAGAGGTCGATGATCGACTCGCGGACGGCGGCGATCTCGTCCGAGTACCAGTAGCGTTCGAAGTCCGAGCGGCGCTCCCAGATCGAGGTCTGCTGGAAGGCGAGCGGGTCGTCTACAGCGCGGGTCAGAGACCAGCTGCTGGCACCGTAGGCGGGCATCTTCGCCGCCGCTGGTTCCCAGAGGTCGAGCCAGCGATCGGCCCGGAAGGGAGGGATATGCCAATCGAGCCTGTTGACCTCAGCCATTCAGAGTTCCTTTCCGGGGGTTGTGAGCTCGCGGGTCATGCCCCGACCTCGGCGCGGATCGCGCCGGGGCCGTCCTCGTGCTTGCCTTCGTCCTCGGACTCGGCGCCGACCAGGATCGAGATCTTGCCGAGGTGCTTGTTTTCGTGCATCAGCTGGTGCGCGGTGGGAACGCCCTCGAAGCCCATCGTTTCCGAGAGGACGGGGCGGACCTTGCCCTCGGCCATCAGCTGGTTGGCGCGCATGCACTCGTAGGCGTTGGCGAAGTGCGAGCCGATGATCTGCTTCTGGCGCATCCACAGGTAGCGGACGTCGAAGTCGAGCTGGAAGCCCGAGGTGGCGCCGCAGATCACGACTTTGCCGAACGGCTTGACGACCAGCACGGAGGTCGGGAAGGTCGCCTGCCCGACGTGCTCGAAGACGATGTCGGGGGCGTCCCCGAGGATCTCCGAAGCCCGCTTGCCGAACGCGCGCGAGGCCTTGAAGCGGGCCTTGTCGGCGGCCGGGTCGGTGAGGTTGTCCTTGGTCCGCATCATCTCGCTGAACTCGTTGCGGTTGATGTAGCCGACGGCACCGAGCTGCTTGACCAGCTCGCCCTTCTCGTCGGAGGAGACGACGCCGACCGCATTGGCGCCGGCCGCTTTGCAGAGCTGCACGGCGAAGACGCCGAGGCCGCCCGCGGCGCCCCAGATCAACACGTTGTGGCCGGCCTGGAGCTTGCACTGGTCCATCAGCATCCGGTAGGCGGTGAAGTAGGTGAGCCCGTAGGCGGAGGAGTCGACCCAGGAGAGGTTCTTCGGCTTTGGCAGTAGCTGCTGAGCCTGCACCTTGGTGAACTGCGCGAACGAGCCCCAGGTGGTCTCGTAGCCCCAGATCCTTTGACTCGGAGCGGCCAGCGGGTCGAGACCGTGGACCTCTACGTCCTCGTAGGAGGCCTGGTTGCAGTGGATCACGACCTCGTCGCCGGGCTGCCAGCGGGTCACGCCCTCGCCGACTTTCCAGACCACGCCGGAGGCGTCGGAGCCGCCGATGTGGTGGCCGAACTCCGGGTGGTCGCCGTAGCCGAAGACCGAGACCGGCTTGCCGAGCGCCGCCCAGACGTTGTTGAAGTTGACCCCCGCGGCCATCACCCGCACGATCACCTCGAAGGCACCTGGCTCGGGAACCTCGATCTGCTCGAGCTGGAACGCGTCCTTCGGTTCCCCCTCGCGCTCCTGCCTGATCACCCATGCCGCCATCGTCTCGGGCAGCGTGCCCGGCTCGACGTCGAGTTTCGCCACTTGGTTGATGTCTACAGCCAACGTTTCCTCCACCTCTGGTCGCTCTCCCACTTTTCGGGGCAGATCCTAGTTCAGGCCCGGACCAGGTGCCCCTCAGCCAAACGCTCGTCCCTCGGACATCTATCTCGGTGTTCCCAAAGGGGGATCTGCTCGGAAGCAAGGAGGCGATTCGATGGGAGGGGTTGGGGGTCTCTCGCGCACAGCGGCGTTAATTTTTCGCTTGCCCCGTCCGCGAGAGTTGCAAATTCTTCCCGGGCGAAAAATCCAGCGAGCACGAGAGACCCCCAACCCCTCCCGCCAAACCCCTACGCAGCGTCGGCGTCAGACTCCCCAGGTGCCACCTCGCGGAGCTCCGGGGCGGAGATTGCGCGGACGGTGATGTGGGTCGGCTCGGGCGGCTCGATCTCCTTGCCGGAGGCGATCCCGAGGCTCTCGACCTTGCGCAGTTGCGGCAGCAGCCGCTTCTCCATCGAGCCGACCGCGGTGTCATAGGCCGAGGAGGCGCTGGTCAGGCCGCGGCCGATCTTGTCGAAGTCGCTGAGGAACTTGGAGAAGCGCGCGTGCATGGTGCCGGCGGCGTCGGCGATCTCGGCCGCCTCGACGACCATCCGCTCCTGACGCCAGCCCAGCTCCATCGTCCGCAGCAGCCCGATCAGCGAGGTCGGGCTGACCAGGAGCACGTTGCGCTCCAGCGCGTAGTCGAAGAGGTCGGGGTCGGCCGCGAAGGCGGCGTGCAGGGCGGGCTCGTTGGGGATGAAGCAGATCACCAGGTCGGGAGTCTCGCCGGCCTTGAACTGGCCCTGGTAGTCCTTGGAGCTGAGCGCGCGCACGTGCTCGCGCGCCTGCCGGGCGTGGCGCTGCATGTGAACCTGGCGCTCGGATTCGGCCTCGGACTCCTGGGCGTCGAGGAAGGCGTCGAGCGGGACCTTCGAGTCGGCGACGAAGCTGCGGCCCTCGGGCAACAGGAAGCGGGCGTCGGGGCGCAGGCTGCCGTCTTCGGTCCGCAGCGTTTCCTGCAGCTCGAAGTCGACGTGCTCGGTCATCCCGGCGATCTCGATGCAGCGGCGCAGCTGCAGCTCGCCCCACTGGCCGCGGGTCTGCGGCTGGCGCAGCGCCTTCTTCAGGCCGGCGGTCTCGGAGTTGAGGTTGCCCACGGTCGTGCCCAGCTGCTCGATCAGGGTGCGGGTTTGGATGTCGGTCTCACCGCGGCGGCGCACCTCGGCCTCGATCTTCTCCTGGCCCTTGGCGATCCGCTCGGCCAGCGCTTTGATCTCCGCCTGGCGCTTGTCGAGCGTCGCCTCGGCGGTCTGGGCGTCGACTTTGCGGGACTCGTCATTGAGCTGGATCAGCTCGTCGCGGACCTGGGCGCTGACCTGGGCGGCGGCGGCCTGGATCGCCGGCCCGAGGTCGAGCTCTTCCTGCACGGGCGGTTCCTCGCGCTGCGAGACGAGCGCGTAGATGAGACCCGCGGCGAGCAGAACGACGGCGATTGCGAGGACGATGGTCATCGCCACCGATGGTTGCGCGCCCCCCGGACGGATCGAGCCCCCTGCAATGCCGCATGCAGCGGGGTTCCGTCAGACCGCTCTCAGGGCAGCAGTACGTCGTTCTCGCTCGAGGCCCGGTAAGGGCCGACGACGAGCTTGCCGGGGCGGGCGGAGGGGATGTCCGAGGCGGCGATCACGTAGGTCCCGGTCGGCAGGCTGGTCTGGAAGCTGCCGGGGCTGCCCGCGAGCAGGGGGCCGGAGGTGGCGTCGGTCGGGCCGATCACCTCCAGCTTCGAGTCGGTCCCGGTCTGGTTGGCGGCGACGAAGACGACGTCGAGCGGGGCGCCGGTCTTGATCGGCGGCTGCGGGTGGTTCTGGTTCTGGGGGATCTGCTGGTTGCGGGCCGGCCCCATGCCGACCCCGCCCGGCAGGACGGTGACCGCGCCTTCGCTGATCGTGACGCTGATCCGCGTCGCGACCTGCGGGCGCTGGTCGTTGGGGTGGCTCTCGGCGCCACAGCCAGCAAGCGCGGCAAGCGCCAACGCGCCGATGATGCCGGCAACTCCAGCTCTGGCTCTCCCGCGACCCATCGGGCCTGAATCTAACTGAAGGGCAGGGCGGTTACTTCAGCCGTAACGCCATCTTCACCTACGACCAGCTCCGCACCCGGCTCAGCCTCGCGCCGCAGGATCGCCAGCCCGATCGGGCCGAGGGCGGGGGAGACGGCGGCGCTGCCGAGCTTGCCGACCTCCTTCTCGCCCAGCACCAGTGCCGCTCCGGGCCGCGCCGGGGCGCTCAGCCGCAGCCCCCGCAGGTGGCGGTTGGGGCGCCCCTTGTAGTGGAGGCGGGCGACCGTCTCCTGGCCGATGTAACAGCCCTTGGTGAAGCTGACCGCGCGCTCGACGATGCCGGCCTCGGCGGGCATCGTCTCGGCGCCCATCTCGGCTCCGTAGCGCGGCACTCCGACCTCGATCCGCAGGATCTCTGCCGCCTCGGCGTTGACCGGGACGGCGCCGGCTTCGACCAGCGCGGCGCGCAGGCGCTCGGCCTCGGCGACCCCGGCGATCAGGTCGATGCCGCCGGGAGTACCGGCGGCGACGCACGCGACCCCGACAACGCTGGTCTCCTCACAGGTGTTCTCCGGCAGCGCCGCGGTTCTCGCCAGCTCGACGCTGCGAGGGCCGATCAGGGAAAAGACGGTGCGCTCGGCGCTGGCGTCGGCGACGACGACATCGCGGCCGATCGAGTACATCGTCAGGTGCTTGAGGACCGCGGGCAGGGCGCTTGCCTCGAGGTCGAGCCAGAGGTCAGGTCCCTCGCCGGGCCGCAGCACGCGCATGTCGGACTGCATGTGCCCCTTGCGGTCGAGCAGCGCCGCGTAGAGGCCATCGCCCGGCTCCAGGGCCTCGGTGTCGTTGGTCAGCTGCCCCTGCAGGTATTCGGCCGCGTCGGCGCCGGTGACGGCGATCTGGGCCAGCTCGGTCCGCTCCAGCAGCCCGCACTCCTCCCGCAGCTGCCGGTACTGCGCATCCAGCTCGATCTCCGTCTCCGTCGCCACGTTCCCAAGTCTACGAACCCGGCCCTTCCGCCCTCGCGAGTTGCCGGTTGATGCCGCATAGCGAGAACAAGTGGCAACTCGCCGGAAGGGCTGAAATTTAGATGGATCGAAATTCCGGTTTAGATGTGTCAAAATCTCCCCCGATGGCTCGCCTCAGCGACAACGGGATCAGCCGCAGGCGTCTGCTCGGGGGGGCGGCGGCGGTCGGCGTGCCGGCGGCGATCGGGCTCAACCAGCTGCTCTCGGGCTCTGGCGCGGCAGTTGCCGCCGAGGGCCCGGCTGCCGCCGGGGCGATACCGGGACACTCCGGCCACGGCGGCTTCCACCACGCGACCTTCGCCGGCGGTCGCACCGTCGACCACAAGGCCAACGGCTTCCACCCGACCGCGCTGCTGCGCGACTTCGACTACGGCAAGACGCGGCGACTGCCCAGCGGCCGGGTCGTGCGCGAATGGGAGATCGTCGCCGCCGATCGCGAGATCGAAGTCGCCCCCGGGGTCAAGTACGAGGCCTGGACCTACAACGGCCGCGTCCCCGGACCGACCCTGCGGGCGCGCGAGGGGGAGCTGCTGCGGATCCGCTTCGTCAACGGCTCCGAGCACCCGCACACGATGCACTTTCACGGCATCCACTCGGCACTTATGGACGGGATGCCGGGGATCGGCGAGGCCCGCGGCGGCGGCCAGATCGAACCGGGGGAATCGTTCACCTACGAGTTCGACGCCACCCCCTTCGGCGTCCACCTCTACCACTGCCATGTGGCGCCGCTGGCCGCCCACATCTCCCGCGGCCTCTACGGCGCCTTCATCATCGACCCCAAGCAGGGCCGCCCCGAAGCCGACGAGATGGTGATGGTGATGAACGGCTTCGACACGAATTTCGACCTCCTGAACGAGGTCTACGCGGTCAACACCGTCGGCTTCCACTACGTCAACGAGCCGATCCTGGTCCCGCGCAACGAGCTGGTCCGGATCTACGTCGTCAACGTGCTCGAGTACGACCCGGTCAACTCCTTCCACGTCCACGGCAACTTCTTCCAGCACTTCCCGACCGGGACCTCGCTGACCCCGACCGAACTGACCGACACGATCATCCAGGGTCAGGCGCAGCGGGCGGTGCTGGAGATGGAGTTCCCCTACGACGGCGACTACATGTTCCACGCCCACGTCAGCGAGTTCGCCGAGCTCGGCTGGTCCGGCTTCTTCCGCGTCGGCGACCCCGCGCGGATGACCGCGGCCGCCGCCGCCTCGATGTACTGCGAGCTGCCGTGGGGCGGAGGGGCGAAAGCCTGATGGAGGCCGGATCTCGGGCCGAGCGGCCAATCGGCGGCGGCTTGCCCGCCTGGGCGCTGGGTGTGATCCCGTTGCTCCTGATCGCGGTCGCGATCGGCTCCTTCGCGCTGCTCGGCGGCCCCGGCCTCGGCGACCGCACCGGCCCGCCGGTCGAGGAAGTCAGCGTCGAGAAGACCGAGCTGCACCCGGGCCGGATCGAGCTGACCCTGCGCAACGACGGCCCCGACCCCGTCGAAGTCGCCCAGGTCGCCGTCAACGACGCCTACGCGCCGTTCACGACCGGCACGCGGGAGATCGGCCGCCTCGGCGCCACCACCCTCGACGTCGCCTATCCCTGGATCGAGGGCGAGGCCTACGAGATCTTCGTCCTCACCTCGGTCGGCGGCACGATCGAAGCCTCGATCCCGGTCGCCGCCGAAACCCCCGAGGCCGACGCCAGCTTCTACGGGCTGATGGCGCTGCTGGGGATCTACGTCGGCGTGATCCCGGTCAGCCTCGGGATGCTCTGGCTGCCCTTCCTGCGCCGGCTCGGCTCGCAGTGGATGGCGGCGCTGCTCGCCTTCACCGTCGGCCTGCTCGCCTTCCTCGCGATCGACGCCGGCCTCGAGGGCCTGGAGATCGCCGCCGCGGCCCCGGCCGCCTTCGGCGGCGCCAGCCTCGTCTTCGCCGGAGCGCTGGTCGCCTACCTGGTCCTCGCCGGCATCGACGGCTATCTCCACGGCCGCGCCGAACGCGCCGAATCGGGAGCGCTCCTGCCTTTAGTAACCCAGGGGAATACAAAAGACAGGAGCGCTGGGACCAGTGGCGCCTACATGGCGCTGCTGGTGGCGATCGGGATCGGGCTGCACAACCTCGGCGAGGGGCTGGCGATCGGCTCCGCCTACGCGACCGGGGCACTCGCCCTGGGAGCATTCCTGGTCGTGGGCTTCGCGATCCACAACACCACCGAGGGCCTCGCGATCGTGGCGCCGCTGCGCGGCCGCGACGACGGCGCCGATTCGCGCCTCGGCCTCGGGCGCCTGCTCGGCCTCGGCCTGATCGCCGGCGCGCCGGCGATCCTCGGCGCCTGGATCGGCGCCTCCGCCTTCAACCCGAGCCTGGCGGCGCTGCTGTTCGGGGTCGGCGTCGGCGCGATCGTCCGCGTGATCGTCCAAATCGCCCCGGCGATGCGCGACCGCTCCGGCCGCCTGCTGTATCCGTCCACGGTCGCCGGGATGCTGGCCGGCATCGCCGCCCTCTACTTCACCAGCCTGCTGGTCTCGGTCTGATGGCCACCGAGCCCGGCCGTCCGCGCCGCGACCCCAGCACCGAGGCAATCGAGGACTACGCGAAGGCGATCTACTCGATCTCCCACGAGCGCGAGGGGCTGGTCCTCAACGGCGAGGTGGCGCAGCGCCTGGGCGTCACCCCCGCGACCGCGACCTCGATGCTAAAACGGCTCTCCGACCTCGGCCTGGTCGACTACCTGCCTTACAAGGGGGTCACGCTGACCCCGGCCGGTGAGCGGGTGGCGCTGGAGGTGATCCGCCACCACCGGCTGATCGAGGCCTACCTCTCCGAGGCGCTGGGGATGGACCCAGACCGCATCCACGACGAGGCCGAGGTGCTCGAGCACTACATCTCCGAGGAGATGGAGGCGCTGATGGCGGCCAAGCTCGGCGAACCGAGCCACGACCCGCACGGCTCTCCGATACCCGGCCCGGACCTGCTGCCGCCGGCCGCCAAGCGGAGATCGAACTGAAGCCTCTGTTTCGGCGCAGCGACGAGGACGCGGTCGAAGGCGTCCTCCCCGGTGAGGCCGCCGTCGCCGCGGCGGCCCGCCGCTCGCTCGACGGCCACAGCACGGGGATCGGCCGCATCTGGCCCTTCCTCGGCCCGGCCTTCATCGCCGCGGTCGCCTACATCGACCCCGGCAACTTCGCCACCAACATCGCCGGCGGCGCCAAGTTCGGCTACCTGCTGCTCTGGGTGGTGCTCTCGGCCAACCTGATCGCGATGCTGGTCCAGACCCAGTCGGCGAAGCTGGGGATCGCCACCGGCAAGAACCTCGCCGAGCTCTGCCGCGAGCGCTTCAGCCGCCGCACCTCGATCGGCCTCTGGTTGCAGGCCGAGGTGGTGGCGATGGCAACCGACATCGCCGAGGTCGTCGGCGCCGCCCTCGGCCTGCACCTGCTGTTCGGGATCCCGCTGTTCCCGGCCGGGCTGATCGCCGGCGCCGGCGCCTTCGCGATCCTCGCCCTGCAGCAGCAGGGCTACCGCCGCCTCGAGGCCGGGATCACGGTCCTGGTCGGTGTCGTCGTCGCCTCCTTCGTCTACGAGCTGATCGACTCCAGCCCCGACGGCGGCGAAGTCGCCAAGCACATGTTCGTGCCCGGCTTCGAAGGCACCGAAAGCATCCTGCTGGCAACGGGGATCATCGGCGCGACGGTGATGCCGCACGTCGTCTACCTGCACTCGGCGCTGACCCAGCGGCGGATCGTCGGCCGCAATGTGGCGGAGAAGAAGAAGATCCTCCGCTTCGAGAAAGTCGACGTCGTGATCGCACTCTCGCTGGCCGGGCTGGTCAACCTCTCGATGATGATCGTCGCCGCTGCCCTCTTCAACCAGAGCGGGCTGACCGGGGTCGACTCGATCGAAGGGGCCTACGAAGGCTTCCAGCAGCTCGTCTCCGACCGCGCCGCGGCGATCTTCGGTGTCGCCCTGCTGGCCTCCGGCTTCGCCTCCTCCTCAGTCGGGACGATGGCCGGACAGGTTGTGATGCAGGGTTTCATCCGCCGCCGCATCCCACTCTTCTTCCGCCGCGCGATCACCCTGGCGCCGGCGCTGGCGGTGCTGGCGATCGGCATCAACCCGACCGACGCCCTGGTCGGCAGCCAGGTCGTCCTCTCCTTCGGGATCCCCTTCGCGCTGGTGCCGCTGCTGATCATCGCCAGCAAGCGCGAGGTGATGGGGGAGCTGGTCAACCCGCGCTGGCTCAGCTCCTTCGCCGGCCTGCTGGCGGCGATGATCATCGCCCTCAACGTCTTCCTGATCGAGCAGTTGTTTGTTGGGTGAATGGGCTTCGGATGAGGCGGGTCGGATGAACAGGCGGGCGCAGATCACGGTGCGCTCACGGCTCTCGGCGCCGGCCGCCGCCGTCTGGGCACGGGTCATCACCCCGGCCGGGATCAACGACGAGATGCGGCCGCTGCTGCGGATGACGCTGCCGCGGGGGCTGGGGGAGCTCGGGATCGAGAGCGTCGTCCCCGGCGAGCCGGTCGGGCGCAGCTGGATCCTGCTCTTCGGCCTGATCCCCTTCGACTACGACGATCTGCTGCTGGAGCGGATCGAGCCCGGCCGCGGCTTCCTCGAGCGCTCGACGATGTTGAGCCAGCGGCTCTGGGAACACGAGCGCACGCTGGAGCCGCTCGGGAAGGCCGAATGTCTGGTCAGCGACCGCGTCGCCTGGGAGCCGCGGCCGCCGCTGCCGGGGGCGCTGCTGGCGCCGCTGATCGGCGCCTTCTTCCGCCACCGCCACGCGCGCCTGCGCCGCCGCTTCGCAGACCCGCCCGCCGCCGCGCCGGGCGAGTAGGCTTCGCACCCGATGGGCCTGGCGACTGACTTCGAGCAGATCATGGCGGCGCTGCCGCCCGACTGGACCGACCTCGAGGTCGACCTGCGGATCGACGACGAGCGCCAGTACATCGACTCGGCCGTTGCCCTGAGCCAGGTCAATGCCCAGGTCTACGACCGCTCCGAGTGGCACTGGCGCCTGTTGGTCGCCCACAGCTTCGGCCACGCGGCCGCGGCGGAGACGGTGACAGGAGTGCTCGCCAAGCTCGACGGCGACGGCGTCAGCGGTGAGCTCTCGGTAGCTGAGGTACGCGAGGGACGCTCGGAGGTCGTGCAGATGTGGGGCCGGCCCGAAAGCGTGCGCGAAGAGTTCCGCCAGCGCCGCTCTATCTAGTGGCGGTCCGGTAGTCGTGGCCCAGGTCGTCAGCATCGCCGAGGACCTGATGCTGGCCAGCCGCGTCGACGTGATGCTGACCGGCGCCGGTCATCACGTGATCCTCGCCCGCTCCCTGGCTGACGCCTCACTCGACGGTGCCGACCTGGTGGTCGCCGACCTCGAGGTGGCCGAGCCGGAGTCGCTGGCCGGGCTCGGGGTGCCGGTGCTCGGCTACTACTCGCACGTCGACGCCGATACGAAGAAGGCGGCCGACGCCGCCGGGCTCGACCTGGCGGTGCCACGCTCGCGGATGGCGCGGGAACTGCCGGCGCTGGTCGCGAAGCTGCTCAGCTCCTGACCGGGGTGCTTGGGGGCCGGCGCGGGGCCCTCCGTCGAAAACCGTCCGGCCCGCACGTAGCCCGAGCTCGTAGCCGGTGCGCTCCCAAAGTTTCCGCCGGAGGGCCCCGCGCCGGCCCACGGGACCGCGGTCAGGGCAGGTCGAAGGTGGCGGCGTTCAGGTCAGGGCAGGCGGAACGCGGCGTCGACATCCAGAGGGCGCGAGAGCAGGCCGTGTTTTAGATCCCAGGCGGCCCAGGCGCGGAGGATGGCGGGGTCGAAGGGGTGGGGGCGCAGGTCGGGGCCGAGGGCGCGCAGTTGGGCGGCTTGGTCGGCGCGGTCGAGAGTGGGGTTGGCAGTGAGCAGGTCGGTGAGGGCACGGGAGGGGTTGGCGACCGCGAGCCCGTAGCCGCGCCGGGTCGCCGCGACCACCGAGTCGACCAGTTCCGGGTCCTCGTCCAGGGTCCGGCGCGAGGTGGTGAGAATCAGCTCCGGGTAGCGCGGCGCTCCGTACTGGTCGACCTTGAAGATCCGCACCGGCACTCCGAGCTGGCGCAGGGCCACGCCCTCCGCGTTCCAGAACCCGGTCGCGGCGTCGACCTTGGCGGCGGCGAGCGAGGAGACGGCGTTGAAGCCGATCGTGATCTTCTCGACCGCGGTCGGGTCGCCGCCGTCGGCGCTGACCTCGGAGTCGACCACCGCTTCGTCTGAGGGCAGGCCGGTGACGCCGACGCTATGGCCGGCGAGATCGCGGGGGCGCTGGACCGGGCCGTCGGCGCGGGCGATGACGGAGGCCAGCGGGGCGCCGACGATCGGCATCACCCCGACCAGGTCGAGGCCGCGCTCGCGGGCGATCCCGAGGTCGTGGATGTCGAGGATCGCGAACTCGGTGCGGCCGCCGGCGAGCAGCTTCGGGGCGTCGCTGGTTTCGCCTGGCTGCTGGATCCGCAGGTCGACGCCGGCGTCGTCGTAAAGACCTTGGGCGACGGCGACGTAGATACCGCTGTGGACCGCGTTGGGCGTGAAATCGAGCACAACGCTCGCGCCTTTCGGCACGCCCGGTTCCGCGCCGTCCCCGCCGCAGCCGGCCACGCCGGCGAGCGCGAGGGCGGCCGCCAGCAGCGCGACAGCACGTCTCATTCGGCATCGAACCTAATTCATTGAGCAAATATGGGTAGACTGCCCGCGGTTTTACTGATCTGCGAGGAGGAGGCAACGTGCAGGAGAGAGGGCTGTCCGCATACCTGGCTGAGGTGATCGGCACGTTTTTGCTGGTCTTCTTCATCACCAGCGTGGTAACGCTGTACGTATCGACGGGCAGCCAAGCTCAGTTCGGGACCGACATGGCAGTCGTCGGCTTCGTCCAGGGCCTCACGCTCTTTGGTGTGATCGTGATGTTCGGCGCCGTCAGCGGCGGCCACTTCAACCCGGCCGTCACCCTGGCCGCGGCGACGATCCGTCGCATCAGTCCGCTCGACGCGGTGATCTACATCTTCGCCCAGCTCATCGGTGCCGTTCTCGGCGCCATGCTGACCAAGGGGCTGCTCGAGGACGAGGGGCGCGCCACCAACTACGGCGCCGGTGAAGTCAGCGCTCTGCTCAGCGGCAACTTCGCGGGCACGATCGTCGAGGGCATCGGCGTCTTCGCGCTGGTCCTCGTCATCCTCGCCGTCGTTTTCTCGAAAAAGAGCATCAAGGACTGGGGCCCGCTGGCGATCGGCACCACCTTCGTCTTCATGGTCATGGTCGGCGGTCCGCTGACCGGGGCCTGCTTCAACCCCGCCCGTTGGTTCGGCGCGGCGCTGGTCAGCGGCGAGTGGGGCGGCGTCTGGCCCTTCTTGGTCGGCCCGGTCGTCGGTGCCCTGCTGGCGGTCGTCGTCTGGCGCTTCATCATCGAGGCCCCGGGCCGCGCTCCGAGCGAGCCGCCGCAGCGGGTCAAAGGCGAAGCTACCCCCGGTCGGGGTAGCGCCGCCAAAGCCTCTTAGCGGGTCGGGAGGGGCTTCGGCCCCTCCCGCAACGCGGTCCCCGCACGCGCCGGCCCGAACGGCGCGTGCGGTAGCTTCCGGCGAGTGCGCCGGGTCACCTTCTCGCGGAATTTCACGCTCTCGCTGTCGCGCACCTGCCAGTGCTACTGCAAGTACTGCGCCTTCGCGACGCACCAGGCGCACGTCCACGCGCCGGCCGAGGTCGAAGAAATCCTCGAGACCGCGGTTCGCCGCAACGCCAAGGAGCTGCTGATCCTCACCGGCGAGAAGCCCGAGGTCAACCCGGTCGTGGCCGAGCGGCTGGCGGCCTGGGGTCATGAGGACTTCACCAGTTACGTCGTCTGGGCCTGCGAGCGAGCGCTGGAGCGCGGCATGCTCCCGCACACGAACCTCGGGGTGCTCAGCCGCGAGGATCTGGGGCGCCTGCGCGAAGTAACGGCCTCCCAGGGGCTGATGCTGGAGTCGGTCGACGAGCGCCTGATGGGGACCGTCCACGCGGGGAGCCCGACCAAGCACCCGGCGGCGCGCCTGGAGACGATCGAAATGGCGGGGGAGCTGAAGATCCCGTTCACGAGCGGCATCCTGGTCGGCATCGGCGAGAGCGAGGAGTCCCGCGTCGAATCTTTGGAAGCACTGGCGGCCAGCCACTCCCGCCACGGCCACATCCAGGAGGTGATCCTCCAAAACTTCGTTCCGCACCCTCGCTACTACGGCGCCGAGGTCGCCGACATCGCTGACGAGGCTTCGAGGGCGAGGTGGGCGGGCGACGGGGATTCCCCCGCTGGAGACCGTCCGGCCCGCACACAGCCCGAGCTCGAAGCCGGTGCGCTCCCAGAGTCTCCCTCGGGGGAATCCCCGTCGCCCGGCACGACGCCGACGATTCCGGAGTGGGCCAACCCCGTCGGCGTCAGCGAGATCAAGCGCCTCATCCAGGAGTGCAAGCGGTTGATGCCGGACGTTGGGGTGCAGGTGCCGCCGAATCTGAGCGATTGGTGGCCCGAACTGGTCGAGGCGGGAGCGACGGACCTTGGGGGACTGAGCGCAAACGGGGATCACATCAGTCCCGAGGAGCCGTTCCCGTCGCCGCACCAGGTGCGCAAGGAGCTGACGCCGAAGGGGTACGCGCTGACCGAGCGGCTCTGCGTCTACCCCCAGTACATGGACTCCGAGTGGATGGAGCAGGGGGTGCTCGACGTGATCAAGCTGAAGTACTGGAGCTTCATCCCCCGGCGCGGGTCCGGCCGCACCAGCGAAGAGAGCTTCGAGGCGGGGGTCGCGGAGCGGGCGATCGCCAAGGGGCGCGAGGGTACGGCGCTCAGCGAGGACGAGCTGACGGCACTGTTTTCGGAGACGCGCCCGCAGGTGATTGAGGAGATGCGGGTCGCGGCCGACGAGCTGCGGGCCGAGCTGGCCGGGGAGACCGCCACCTTCGTGATCAACCGCAACATCAACTTCACCAACATCTGCATCGTCGGCTGCGCCTTCTGCGGGTTCGGGCAGGGCAAGCGCTCGCCCGACGCCTACGAGGTCTCGGAGGCCGACTTCGCCGCCCGGATCGAGGAAGCGGTCGCCTTCGGCGCCACCGAGCTCTGCATGCAGGGCGGCATCCATCCCGACCTGACCCTGGAGGAGTACGGCAAGTGGCTGCGGCTGGCGAAGCAGACCGCACCGCAGCTTCACCTGCACGCCTACTCGCCGATGGAGATCGACTACATGTGCGAGAAGTCCGGCGCCCCCCCGCGGGACGTCTTCGAGTACCTGCTCGAGTGCGGTCTGGGCTCGACTCCCGGCACCGCGGCCGAGGTGCTCGACGATGGCGTGCGCCAGCGGATCTCCCCGAACAAGCTGCCCGCCGCCCGCTGGGTCGAGATCATCGAAGCCTCCCACCGCGCCGGTTTGCGCTCGACCTCGACGGTGATGTTCGGCCACATCGAGGAGCCGCGCGAGCTGGCCCGCCACATGGCCGTCATCCGCGGCGTGCAGGAGCGAACCGGCGGCATCACCGAGTTCGTGCCGCTCAGCTTCATCCCCTTCAACACGATGCTCGGCCGCACCCACGGGATCGAGGAGATCTCGATGGCGGAGAACCTCAAGCACACCGCTGCCTTCCGGCTGGCGCTGGGCAGGAGCGTCACCAACCTGCAGGCGAGCTGGGTGAAGATGGGCCTGGAGGGCGCGACCGAGGCGCTGCGCTGGGGCGTCAACGACCTCGGCGGCACCCTGATGGAGGAGAACATCTCCCGCATGGCCGGCTCCCAGCACGGGGTGCGACTGGAGCCCGAGCAGCTGATCGAGGCGGCGCGGGCGGCCGGGCGCGAGCCGGCGCAGCGGACGACGCTCTACGAGGTCTTGGAGCGGTATCCCGCGGGCGCCGTCGCCGCTTGAGTCTGCTCCCGGTCGGGTAGGCGTATCCCGTAAGGAATCGCCACCGGAAGGAGCAGTATGAGCGACGAGGTACGTAACAAGGAGGACGCCAAAGGGCGCGTCAAGGAGGCTGCGGGCAGCCTCACGGGCGATCAGAGCCTCAAGAACGAGGGCAAGGTCGATCGCGCCGGCGGAGCGGCCAAGGACGGCATCGAGAAGCTGACCGACAAGGTCAAGGACGTGCTGCGCAAAGACTGACCCGGTCGGCACTTGTCGCCCTCTGGGCGACAAGTGCAGGTGTTCCGGAGCGCTTGCTAGCGGAAGAGGTCCTCTTCGCGCGGGCGGCGCAGGGCGGCGGCCCCGGGTCCGTCCTCGGCCCCGACGTATCGGCCGAGGCCGCGCACGACCGCCGCCGGCGTCCGGCTCGTCTTGTCGCGGACCAGGTCCGCGGCGGAGGCGGCCTCGTCGGCGATCGCGATCAGCGTCGCCGCCAGCTCTCGGCCGCTGCCGTCGAGGCGCCCGCGCCAGTCGTCGAGCGGGGCCAGCCCGGCGCAGCCGATCGCGACCTCGACCTGCCCAAGCCGCCAGGCGCGGCCGAAGCTGTCGGCGATGACGACGGCGGTCTGCACGGCGCTGGCGGCGGCGAGTTCGGCGCGGATCGCCCGCGCGGAGGCGTCGGGGTCCTCGGGCAACAGGCAGACGGTGTCGTCGTCGGCGAGGTTGGAGGCGTCGATGCCGGCGTTGGCACAGACCAGTCCGTGCTTGGTTTCCACGATCAAAACGCCGCGCTCGTCAGCTCTCAGGACCGCGGCGCTCTCCTCCAGGACCAGCTCGACCAGCGCCGGCTCGCGCCCGATCGCGGCAGCGATCCGTCGCGCCTCGCTGCCGGGGATGATCGAGGAGAGCTTGCGCAGTCGCCCCTCGGCCTTGGAGACGATCTTCTGCGAGACCACGACCAGGTCGCCGTCGGCCAGCTCGGTGCGGGCGGCGATCTCGGTGCCAGGGCTCATGCCGGGCAGGAACTCGGGCAGGGCTTCGACGCCGCGCACGTGGAGCTCCCTCATCCCGTGGTTCCTTTCCGGTCTCTCTGACCGCTAAGGAACCGCGCGATGGGAAGGTCAGATGCCAAGGGCCTTGGCGGTGCGCTTGGCGCGGCCGGGGTTGCCGAGCAGCGCCGTGGTCAGGGCGACGACATCGGCGGGGGTGTCGAGGTCGAGCCCGAGCGAGGGGAGCTCCTCGATTCCGAAAGGAACGCCGGCCGCGCGGGCGGCGGCGACGTGGCGCTCGCAGCTGCCCTCGCCGAAGGCGGGGACGATCGCGCTCGGCGGCCGCAGGGCCAGCGCGTTGGTGCCGGTGCCGTGGCGGTCGGGGACGATCGCGACGTAGCGCTCGGGAATGCCGGTCAGCAGCTTGTCGAGCTCGCGCGGGTCGAGCAGCGGGCAGTCGCCGGGGAGCAGGACCACGCAGTCGGAGCCGTCGACCTCGGCGCGGGCGATCCCGGCCAGGGTGGCCTCTACGTGGCCGAGGTCGCCGGGGTCGGGGATCACCTCGGCGCCGGCCTCGGCGGCGATCTCCTGGGCGATCGGGTCGCCGCTGACGACGATCGTGCGATCGATGCTGCGCGCCTGGCCGATCGCCTCCAGCACGTCGGCGACCATCGCCCCGACCAGCTCCCGCCGACGCTCGGGCTCAAAGCCGGCGGTGAGGCGCTGCTTGGCGTCGTCGAAGCGCTTGACGGGAACGATCGCGGTCGCCATCAGCCGGCCAGCGTCTCCGCGTAGTCGAGCACGATCCGGGCCAGGCGGGCGCGACCCCCGCCGCCCTCCATCAGGGTCGCGGTGGTCAGGGTCGGGACCTCGCTCGGCGGCGGGTCGGGGTCGCCCTCGTCGACGACCATGCCGTCGATCAGGCCGGCGTAGAGCGAGGCGACGCCGGCGGCGGTGGTGGGGCGGCCGATCGCTTCCATGAAGCGGTCGGTCGGGCCCTTGACGACGGCGCCGGCGACGTAGGGACTTACCGCGACGACCGGGGCGGGGGAGGCGGCGATCGCCTCGCGGATGCCGGGCACGGCGAGGATCGGGCCGATGCTGATGACCGGGTTGGAGGGGCCGATCACGATCGTGTCGGCCTTGCGCAGCGCGTCCAGCACCTCGCGCGTCGGCTCGGCCTCGGCGATTCCCTCCAGCTCGACCCCGAGGACCGCCGGCTTTCCCTGGTCGAGGATCAGGTACTCCTGCAGGTCGCGTCGGCCGTCCGCGGTGATCACCTTGGTCCGCACCGGCGCGTCGCTCATCGGCAGCACCCGCGCCTCGACCCCGAGCCCGCGGGCGATCTGCGCCTGGGCGTTGGTGAGGCTGCCGCCCTCCTCGAGGAACTGGCGCCGGTACAGGCAGGCGGCGAGGTCGCGGTCGGAGAGCCCGAACCAGCTCGGGGCGCCGAGCCGCTGCAGGCGCTCGAAGACCGTGAAGGCGTCGTCCTTGATCCCCCAGCCGCGCTCCTCGTCGATCTCACCGCTGAGCCAGTAGGTGACGAGGTCGGGGTCGGGGGAGACGTGGACGCCGAGCGTCTCGACGTCGTCGCCGGTATTCGCGATCACCGCCAGCTCGGCGCCGATCTCCTCCTGCATCCCGGCGCCGAGCTTGGCGCCGCCGGTGCCGCCTGCGAGCAGGGCGACGCCCATCGGGCTAGGCCCAGTGGTCGTCGGCGGGCAGGCCGGTGAGGCGGATGCCTGCGTGGACCTTGTAGCGGCTGTTGACCGAGATCAGCATCGGGGTCAGCTGCTCGACGATGCGGGCCATCTCCAGCGGGCCGGCGTTGATCGCGCGCAGGCCGGGGATCAGCTCGATCAGCCGTGCCACCCGTGCCTTGTGGACCTTCTTGTCGGCGCAGACGAGCACGTCCTCGCCGAGCTCGGCGTCGAGGTCGGCGAGGGTCGGGGCGCCGACCGTGTGCAGGGCGGAGACGACGACGACGCCCTCGGGCACCATCTCCTGCGCCTGCTGGGCCGCGGAGCCCTGCCAGACGCCGATCGAGCGGGTCGCTTTGCCGCTGATCGCGGCTGCCAGGGGGACCGTGCAGTCGACCAGGATCTGGCCCGGGGACAGCGCCTCGCGCAGGTTGTTGAGGTTCTCGGACTGGGCGCGGAAGGGGACGGTGAGGAAGACGACCTCGCCCTTGCCCGCGGCCTCGCCGTTCTCGAGGCCGCTGACGTCGGCGCCGGGGACGGCGGCACGGATCTTCGCCGCCGCTTCCTCGGCGCGCTCAGCCGAGCGGGATCCGAGGACGATCGGGATGCCGGCCTTGGCCCAGCGCGTCGCCAAGCCGGCGCCGAGGGCGCCGGTGCCGCCGATGATCGGGATCGGTTCCGCAGGCACGGCCGCGCAGTCTATGCCCACGCCTTTTCTGAGGTTTTCTTAAGGCTGCGTCGCTACCGTGACTGAGTGGCCGACCGCGTCAGAGCCCCGATTGCAGCCTGTCTCGCCTGCGCGGGCGCGCTCGTCGTGCTGGTCGTGCTCGCCTACGGCTTCGGGCCGTTCGAGCGGCTCGACGCCTCACTACTGGTCCATCTCGGCGCCCAGCCCTACGCGAGCGGCTTCGAAACCGCGGAAGGCTTCGCCCGTCTGGCCGATCCAGGTCCGCTGCTGGTCATGCTCGTCGTCGCCTGCTTGCTGGCGCTGAGCTGGGGTGGTAAGCGGGAGGCGCTGGCCGCGGTCGCGGTCGTCGCCGGCGCCAACCTCACCACGCAGGTGCTGAAGATGCTGCTTGCCCATCCCCGCTTCCAGCCGTATGCCGGATACGACCAGCCCTGGTCGGACGCCTTCCCCAGCGGCCACGCGACCGCGGCGGCCTCGATCGCGGTTGCCCTGATGTTCGCGGCGCCGCCGCGGCTGCGCCCGCTCGCGGCCCTCGTCGGCTCGGCGTTCGCGCTCCTCGTCGGCGTCTCGCTGGTGGTCTTGCAGTGGCACTTCGCCAGCGACGTGGTCGGCGGCTTCCTGGTCGCCGCCGGCTGGGGTTTCGCGGCGCTGGCGGCGCTGCGCCTCTCGCGCCCGCCCGAGCGGGCGCCCCGAGCCGGCGCTCGCGGCGGCGTCGCGGTCTCCACCGAGTAGCGCTCCCGCGCCGGGTTGGCGTTCTCGCTCTATCCTCCCGGCCTGCGCCGGAGTGGCGGAATTGGCATACGCGATCGACTCAAAATCGATTGCCCTTGCGGGCTTGAGGGTTCGAGTCCCTCCTCCGGCATCGCCGCGTTTCCGAGTTTGTGGCCGTTTAATGGCCTCGAACTCGGGAGCGCCGCACGGGCGCGGCGGGCTCAGGCGGGCTGCGGGGAGCCGCTGCCGGGTGCGGCGCCAGCGCCGTAGTTCTCGCCGGAGCCGATCGGCCGCTCCTCCTCGACGTGCCACTCCTGGCTGAAGCCGTAGAAGGCAGCGACGATCAGGACGATCTGCAGCAGGCCGAGGATCACCACCAGCAACCCGAGCAGCGAAGAGGGCAGCAGGGCCTCGTCGAAGCCCGCCTTGTCGCGTTCGAACCAGCTGCTGGCGCCGACCGCGCAGAAGATCGCGAGGATCATCGAGAGCGCCGCCGTCAGCGGCAGGATGCCGCGGCTCCAGCGGGCGACCAGAAAGGCGAAGAAGGCGTAGAGGATCGCGTAGATCGCGCAGACCAGACCCATGCCGCTGCCGCCCTTCAGCAGCGGCCAGCCGGTGATCGTGATCAGCCCCGCCAGGGCGGCCGTCGCGACCAATAAGAGCACGATCACGAACTTCGTCGTGACCGAGCCGGCTTTCTGCCGATTCGGGCGCCAAAGTTCATAACCCGGCCTGACCTCTCCCACTGCCATGCGTCGATCATAGAATCCCCAAGCGACGCTGCGGCGTTGGCCGCACGTTAAGGCCCTTCGGGGTGGTGCCACGCGGGCGTGGCGGAATTGGAATACGCGCCAGGTTTAGGTCCTGGTGGGCTTCGGCCCGTGGGGGTTCGAGTCCCTCCGCCCGCACTGAAATCGCGAGCCCCCTCCGCTCGTTACGATCCGCCCTCGGGGGCAGTGGCCCAACTGGCTAAGGCACCGGTCTCCAAAACCGGCGATTCCAGGTTCGAGTCCTGGCTGCCCCGTATCTCGATTCTGGCTCTGTGAGCCGCATGCCCGCCTCTGATGCGGGATTGCGGCACTCTCCGTCTCCTGGTCGCCGAAGGTCAACGCCGGTCAGCGGAAGTCAGAAAAAGGCTGTTCTCGACCCCTTTCATTCCGCTGGACATTCCCCTGAGACAGCTAGCAATAGGCGTCTTTCTGGCGCCGGGCCGTCGGAGTAGGGTCCTATCTTGGACTGCATGAGTAACGGCGCTGACCGCACTCCAACCCGCTTCGCGGTCGACTATGGGAGCAAAACGGCTGAGGTCGAACTGGCCAGCGGCCTCATCTTGGCGACTCCGCTGTCGCAGAGCGCCGCGCACGCCGGTGACGTCACCCGGACCGACTACGACCTCGCTGATGGCGAGCAAACCGTCACATTCCCCTGGGGGGACACAGCTACCTTCGAGATCGGTCCTGTCGAGTGCCCACAGGCCCCTGTCGCCTACCTCGACCAGAACCATTGGGTCGAACTCGCTCGCCAGCAGTGGTCGCCCGAGAAAGTCCCTGCGCCTCACCGGGACGGCTACGCGCGCCTCTTGACCCTGGCTCGGGAACGAGCGGTCGTCCTTCCCCTCTCGGCCGCACACTGCTTCGAGACCGCCCGCAAGGATGGCCGGCAGCGGCGGCAACTCGGCACGACGATGCTTCAGCTCTCGCGCGGTTGGCAGATGCGAGCTCCGCTGAAGGTCCGCAGGGAAGAGTTGCTCTGCAACATTTCCCGGCTGCATCCGGGCTCCGAGGCGATCGACCAGCGCCCGGTCTTCACCCTCGACCCCGATGCCCTGTTCACCAGCAGCGACTACGAAACCAAGGAGTCCTTCGAGGCCGATCTGCACGCCCGTCTGACCTGGCCACCCGCGCTCGCCGATGCTGTGATCGAAGACGAGCGCGAGGACGACGAGAATGCTCGCACCAAGGCCCAGCACTGGGCGGCCGTCCATTCGGGGATCGCGGCCCGGATGGCCGAGGCAAATGCCTCGGCCGAGGAGAAGTGGGCAACCGCGCGGATGGCCCTGCTCGCCGACCTAACCGACGAACTGGCTGCAGTGGCGTCGACGGTCGGCCTCGAACAGGGCGAATGGGAAGCGTGGCTGGCGGATTCCGAGGTCAACTTCGCCTTCATGCCCTCGATCGCCAGGGTTCAGCAGAGCACCCATCGGCGTCTCTGCAATCCGCAGCATCGCTGGCGGGTTAACGACCTCAGCGACATGTACTTCCTCGCCTGTGCGGCCGGTTACGCCGATTTCCTGCTGGCCGAGAAGGCGACCTCGAACGACCTGCGCCGCGCCGAGAGCCGGGTGCCTCCCGGGGCTCGGATCTGTCGATCGCCGGGCGAGCTTGTCGAGCTGCTCGAGGATCAGATCGGCAGCGGCGGTCGCGTATTGGCGGCAAGCGCATGAGGGGCGCGCTCGTTCGGCTCCTCGACTCCAGGTCACTTTCGCGCGCGGGTGCTATCGCCACTCTCGTCAGCCTGGTCACCGTTGGCGCCGCCATCGTCGGGCTGATCTACGCCCACGGTGCCGATCTGATCCGTGCGGGGCAGTGGGTCACTGTCGTCGCCTTCGGCGTGTGGGTCGTGCTGACCGCCCCGCTGATTGTCGCCTGGGCCGGCCGCCGCCAGCCCGGCATCGTCGTGACCCCCGCTGCTCGCATCGCCATCGCCCAGGGTCTCCCGGGATCCCCGGGGATGGTCCTGACCGCCCTTGTGCGGGCCGAGGCGACCGGCCGTGAGTTCATCGCCGAGGCCGCGGTCTTGATGCCGATCAACAACCACAAGGCGGCCTTCGACCTGGCGCAGGGCTACGCGGCCTTCGAGTCCGAGATCGCCACGCTGATCGAGAGCACGAAAGTCTTTGATGAGCGGTGGTCGTTGACCTGGGCGCGCAAACCAAGGCGCTACCACGACAGCGCTCTGAGCGCGCCTTTGACCCTGGGAATGCTCAACGAGCTGACTCAATATATGGCGCACCGCAACCGGCAGATCGGCTGGATGATCGACTTCCTCCAGACCGGCAACGACGAGCACGTGCGGCACGCCAGGTCTTGGGTGAAAGCTGACGAACGCGCGGCAGAAGAATCCAGCACCGCCTCGATGCCGAGGCACGATGTATTCGCCGGGTCCGCAGGTCCTATTGGTTCCAGCCCATAGCGGCTACAAATGGCAGTCGCTCACGCACCGCGTGATCGGCTTGACGCCAACCCTCGTTCGCCGTGGCCGACGACGAGCGCATTTCGGGCCCCCTTTCAGCTGCAGTCGGTTGGGGTGAGGGAAAGCCTCGTACCCGATTGGTACCTTCGGCCGATGCCGCTCGCACCTTCACTTCAAAGACTGACCGGCCAGTTCAGGCAGCACCTAGGCGACTGGATCGAGCGCGATCCCGAGGGTGCCGCCCGGATTGCTCTTTGGCTGGAGGAGGAGCTGGGGTCCGCCGAAGAGGCCGGTGCCCCCGCCGATGTCTTTCGCTCCTTCGTCGAGGGCTTTGTCCCGCGCAACTGGTGGCCTTTGACTATCGGCATGCAGGGGCAGGCCCAGCGAATGATGGCCGAAACCGGGATCTGCCTGGTGTGGGTTCCTCCGGCTGAGGTGGTCGAGGCAATCGTCTGCGCAAAGAACAAGGAAGATCGAGACAAGATCCTGCTCGCGAATGCAGAGGAGATTCTCGATGCCGTGGAACTCACCTTGAGCGAAGCGACCCACCCTCAGCTGGAGGTGACGGTCGCCGGGGCTCGGGCGGCTCTGGCCGCCCAGCGAGCAGGCTTCGGCGGACCCGCACAGAGCCACACCGCATCGGTGCTCGGCGAAGTCATCGAGGGCCACTATGGGTTCGATGATTTCGGTGATGCTCGGCGAGCGTTCAAACGCGAGCTGCCAACCGCCGCAGGTCTTTGGTCTGTGCGCCGCGCGACCGTTCAGCAGGCGATTCTCATGGCGATCATCCAATCCAAGTATCGAGTTCCAGACGCGGGTTTCAATCGCCACCTTTCTGCGCATGGCGTAGATCCGCGCCAGTTCTGCGAGCCGCACGCGATCGAGGGCTTGATGCTGCTCGCCGGCGCAGTTCGCGAGCTACACGAGATCTACCGCGTCGCCGACCGGGGCTTCGGCCCCTCGCCGCGGCTGGATCAATACGCCGGCAAGCAGCTCATGCGCCGTATCGAGCAGGCGGGTGGTGGCCTGGAGCTGAACTCTCCGGCCAAGACCGCCGCTCTAAACTAGGAGCGCGACGCCGATGGCGATTCCCGACCTGCGCAAGCCTGGCGAGGCCATCGACTGCATGGCGACCATCGGCGACGGCGAGCCGGTTCGTGGGTTTCTGCAACTGCCGGGTGACGCCGGCCCGGGCTTACTTCGACTGGTGGAGCCCGGAGGGGTCCATTTCGGCGACGACAGGCTCGATCGGGTCACGCTCGATCTGCTCGAGGGCCACGACTCCGCGCCTGCCTGCCTTCCGAACTGCTACGTCCGGACGGTCAGGTTCGGCATCCCCGAGATCACGCCCTATCCCGTTGAGATCGCGATCAACTCGGCGGTGGTCGGCTCTGACAACGCCGAGAAGACCTATCCCACGATCTCGATCTCGACCCACCGAGGCGTTCGGCTGCTCGATCGCGAGGCGAGCTCGACGCTCGGCGTGGTGACCGACGGTGCCGTGCGCGAGGAGCGGGCGTCGGTGCCGTTCGGCGACCACCACATGCAGCTCCTGGAGATCGGCACCCAGGACAACTCCGCCGACGAGGCCGAAGTCACCGTGCGCTGGTGGATGGAGATCGTTCTTACGGGGTCGCCGAAGACGCTGACCGAGTGGATGGAATTCGTGATGCCCTCGCTCTGCCTGGTCTCCTTATGCCTCGACGAACCGCTCTCGCCCGAACGCATCCACACGATCGACGGCAGCCAGGTCGTCGACCTCCACGTCCGCTGGCGCGAGAACGCCGCGCCGTCACGGCCGGCGCCACTGATGACGCTCGACAAAGTTGGTGACCGCTTCGCTCAGGTGGCGGACACCTGGGGACGAATCCAGCGGGACGCGCCCGAACTGATGTGGCAGCTGATCGAGTATCAGCTTCGCCGCGGTCACCGAATCAACGCGGATCAGTTCGTCCTCGTCGCCCGCTGTCTAGAGCTGTATTTCAGTTGCAGCCCGCGCTTCGAGAGCGTGATGCGGCAGCCCGACGATCACCGCCAGTTGGTCGCGGAAATTATTGGGGACATGACGCCGGAGACGCGCGAGCGTGAGGGGGAGTGGATAGAACGCATCCTTCTCAACTCCAACCGGGCCAGCTTGCTCGATCAGGTGCTGCGGATCCTCGACAGCTTCGGCGGTGAAGTGCTGCGCTTCTGCGGCATCCCCGAGGATCGTGATGAGTTCGCCAAGACTGTGCGCGACACGCGCAACTACTTCACCCATTTCTCCAGCAATCGCCCGGCGCGGGTGCCCGACGGGAAGGCGCTGATCGTGCTGCAGCACCGGGTCTGGTTCCTGCTGCGCGCCTGCTTGCTGCGCGATATGGGCTTCGAGGAGCCCGAGATCGTCGAGCTGCTGGGCGATGCTGGGCAGCGCTACTACCTGATCAGAGGTTAGGTTCTGGGTGCGCACCGGTGGCCGCATAGTGCGCTTCGCTGCCGATCATCAAACCAGATCCCCACCGAGGGTCGGAGGCGCTGCGAGTTCTTCTGATCTAAGCGGCGGCGGGGCTGCCGTCGGCTCAGGCGGTCGGGTCTTGCGGCATCACCGCGTCGCCGTACAGAGAGAAGAGCAGCTGCGTGTCGGCGACGTTGCCGTCGACGTCGTAGAAGAGGATCTTGACGTATCCCTCGCCGAGGTCGGCGAGCCCGACGACGCCGGAGAGGCCCTGCTGCTCGCGCTGGGCGATGTAGCGGCGGAGCGCCTCGCGTTGTCCCCCGTTGAGCTTGACGTCGGCGGTCACCGAGTCGTCGGCGTTCGCCTCCAGCGGGTCGCGCAGCGCCTTCCTGAGCGGGTGGTTCGGGTGCTCGAGGTGCAGTGCGGCTAGGCACTCCTCGCGGGCCGCGCCGGTCGGGTCGCCGAGTGGCCCGACCGGGAAGTGGGCCGTGAAGTCGCAACCGTCCACCGGGCAGTCGAGCTGGAACGAGGATTCGATCGGCATCGGCCGAGCTTAGCCGCGCGGCTCCGGGCGGGACTGGCAGAGTTCGGACGATCTGCGATGAACCTTGCTCGACGCAGCCAGGTCCAGTCGGTCGCCAAGGAGATCGGAACCCGCACAGGCGGGCTTCCATCGGTGGTTCAGCGCCAGAAATTAACCGTTGGCGCCAAAGTGGCGCTAGATTGAGGACGAGGATTTCACTGTGGCAAGTGTCCAAATAAAGAACGTCCCCGACAACGTCCGCCGCGTCCTGCGCGAGCGGGCTGCCGCCGAGGGTCAGTCCCTGCAGGAATACCTGCTCGCCCGACTGATCCGCGAGGCGGAGACGCCGACGCTGGAAGAGCTTCTCAGCCGCGCCGGAGGCCGGGCGGGCGGAGCCGTGGGCTTCGAGTTCGCCGCCGAGGGCCAGCGCGAGGATCGCCGCAACCGGTGATCGTCGTCGATGCCTCCGTGCTCGCTCCGGCCCTAGCCGACGACGGCGAGGACGGCGACCGGGCCCGTGACCGAATCCAGGGAGAGCAGTTGGCCGCGCCCGAGTTGATCGACCTCGAGGTCGTTTCAATCCTTCGCCGCGCCGCCCGGGCCAAGCGCCTCGACGAGCGTCGGTCCGGGCTGGCCCTCGACGACCTCGCCGCACTGCCAATGCAGCGTGTCCCGCACCTCCCGCTGCTCGATCGCGTGTGGCAACTTCGCGACAACCTCAGTTCCTACGATGCCTCCTATGTTGCGCTCGCTAAGGCTCTCGACGCGGTTCTGCTCACCGCAGACCAACGACTCGCCAAGGCGGTTGGCGTGCTCTGCGAGGTCGACGTCCTGCGCTGAAAGCGCGCACCCTTTCATTCCCCTGACCGACTCTTCATTCCCCCGGCCATTCCCTTCACCGGAGTTAGGGGCTCAGATTTAGCTCTCTGCTGGGGTTCGGCAATAATCGATCGCGGAGTCGGAGGGGTCCAAAACCGGCGATTCCAGGTTCGAGTCCTGGCTGCCCCGTCCGATTCGCTTGGCTGTGTGGGCCGCATTTCCGCTTTGCAGGCGGGTTTTGCGGCCTGCCGCCCGCGAGACAGCCGGAAGGTCAACGGAGGTCAGCGGAAAGTCAATAAAGGCTCTTTCCGCCCCTTCATTCCCCCAGACATTCCCCGAGAGGGGCGGTCCGGAAGGCAATCCTCACTCTAGGCGGCTTAAGACGGTGCCCCACGCAGTCGGGCGGGACCCAGGCTCGGGCTCACGACTCGAAGGTCGCAGAGGTTCGCATCTCGCCCCCGCTACTTAAGAGCCCCGCAAGTGCGCGGGGCTCTCTGTTTCCGCTAGTCCTTGACCTTCTGGGTTGGGCCGGCCTTGAGCTCGAGCGTCGTGTAGCCGGCCTTGGTTGCGATGACCTTGAGGGTGATGCGCTTGCCCTCATGGGCTTTCTTTAGCTTGAGCGACGGCCCAGTCTGTTTTTTGATGCGCTGACCGTTCGCGAACCATTGGAACGTGAGGTTGACACCTGACTGCGCGAACGCCGGAAGTTTGACCTTGAGACGCTCGCCGACGCGTGCCTCGCCCGTCAGCTTGGGCTTCTTGCTCACTTTCAGCGCGAGCGGTTTGATGGGGCCGGTGGGCGAGCCAGCGGGCGTACCCGCGGGCGTAGAAACGGCGCCGACGGTGACCGAGGAGCTCATGGCGCTCACCTCGTTAGGCAAGCCGATCCCGGTCGTGGTGACGCGGAGGCTGAGCTGGGTGCCGTCGTCGGCGGCAATCGGTTTGTAGTTCAAGTTCCTTGCGTTTGAGCCGGGGATGGGCGCCCCATTGCGCAGCCACTGGAAGGCGTACTCGTTATGCGGCTCGAGCGTCCAAGTGCCCTGGTTGCCCGTGAGCGGCTGCCCGACTGCGGGCGTCCCGGAGATCGATGGTGCCGCCGTCGCCTGACGCACCTGGTCCGGCTGGGCCGTGTCCAAGGCATACATCCGGCGCGCATCCGCAGGGGCGGGATCACCGGCCGCCTGGGGGTAGCGGGCGAAGAAGATGACTTTGTTCCCCAGTGCGGTCAGCAACCCTGCGAACGGAATCTTGGAACCGGGCGTCGCGAGGTTGAACTCGCCTGCGGTCAGCGCGCCCGTTCCCGCCACGGTGCCGTCCGTGCGCCAGACCGCGCCGCCGAATGGGGAGAACCCGCCACGGAAGTAGCCGCGCGAGTTCGCTACCCCCAACAACGAGGCCCCGAGTCCGTCGCTGTCCACGTCGGCCACCTGAATCGTGCCGGCTTCGGTTCCGTCGGAGGTATACACATCTCCGTTGCGGACCATCCCGAACCCGCTCCCGAGCGCGAAAAGTTCCGCCGACCCGAAGCCGCCGGTTGCCCCGGGCGTGATGTCCTTGACGAGCGAGGTCCCGCCCGGGGTGCCGTCAGTGCGCCAGGGCTCGGCGCCGGTGGCGGGGTCGCTCGGTATGTAAAAGAGCGTGTTGCCGTTGGCGACGGACGTCGGGCCGATGCCGGTCGACCCACTCGGGTTGTGGTCCTTGACCATTTTCGTGCCCGGGTCCGAGCCGTCCGTGACCCACAGCTTACGCCCGTTGGTGCCGTCGTCGGCCTCGAAGTAGACGCGGTTGCCGGTGGCGACCAAGTTATTGGGCCCGCTTCCGGATGCGACGCCGTCGATGTCCTTGACAAGCGACACCGTCGAGCCATCCGTCCTGTACAGCTCGTACGCCGAGCAACTGGTCGGACAGAGGGGGAAGTAGGCGTAGCCGCCCATCGTCGCGGACTCCGGGAAGGACCCGACGTTCGCCGAGCCACTGCTGATCTTGGTGAACGTGTTGCCCGTGTCTCCGAGCGCGTAGACCGCGCGGTTGGACGCTGGCGCCGACTCGACGAAATTGATCAGTGCCTTGCCGTTGACCGACCCGAAAAGACCTGCCGCGGTGGCGTTGCCGGCGACCCCGCCGGCCAATTTCGCGACCTGAGGCGAGCCGCCCGGGTCGATGTAGTTGATCACGCCCGACTGTCCGGCGACGCCGGTCGTCCCGACGCGAAAGAAGAGGCGGTTGCCGGCCAAGGTGAAATTGCCCGGATTCGAGTCGCTCGTGGCGTTGCCGGCGTTCAGGTCCGACACCAGGGTGGTGCCCCCGGGGGTGCCGTCCGTGCGCCACAACTCGTTACCCGCGACGCCGTCATCGGCGGCGAAGTAGACGTGTCCGTTGAAGACGATCGTTTCGTCGCCGGTGCTCAGGAAGGTGGGGCCGCCTGGAAGCACCAACTGGTCCGCAGACGAGGCAGCGGGCCAGGCGAGAAGGCAGAACACGATGGCGACAATTCGGAGGGCGTTTTTCATCACGCGACCATATAGGCGGCCTCCGCAAGTTGCCAACCTACGGGCCCGAGACCGCCGGCCCGGCCCTCGTGCTTCCGCTTCGCGTGATAGCTCCCTGCCTGCCCTGAGCGGCTCCCGGGCGCCCGGGCGAGCGAGGCACGCACGGCTGCCCCGCGGGGCAGGGAGAATCGACCGATGCCCGACCTCGTCGTCCTCCTCCTCGCTGCCTGCGCGACCACGCTCGCGACCGGGCTCGGCGCGGTCCCCGTCTTCCTGCTCGGTGCCCGGGCTGAGCGAATGGCGCCGTTCCTGCTCGGCTTCGCGGCCGGGGTGATGGGCGTCGCCGCGGTCGCCGGGCTGCTGATCCCGGCGGGGGAAGAAGGGTCGGGGGTCGAGGTCGTCGCCGGCCTCGCGGTCGGCGTCGCCTTCCTCATCGTCGCCGAGCGCCGGCTCAAACCCGAGACCGGCTTCATGGGCCGCAGCGGCGCCAGCGCCCACACCTCGGCCCTGGTCTTCCTCGTCCTCTTCGTCCACAGCCTGCCGGAGGGCCTGGCGATCGGCAGCGCCTTCGCCTCCGACCGGGCCGGCCTCAGCCTCTTCGTGATCCTCGCGATCGCGATCCAGAACATCCCCGAGGGAACCAGCGTCGCGATTCCGATGGCCGCGGCCGGGTTCGGCCGCCGGCGCCAGTTCTGGGCCGCGGTCGCGACCAGTGTCCCGCAGCCGGTTGGCGCTCTGCTGGCCTATCTCGCAGTCGAGCAGGTGCAGGGCCTGCTGCCGCTCTCCTTCGCCTTCGCCGCCGGCGCGATGCTGGCGCTGATCGTGGTCGAGATGCTGCCCCAGGCCTACGGCGCCGCCGCCCGCCTGCAGCCGAGCACCGGGATCCTCGGCGGCGCCGCGCTGATGCTGGCGCTGAGTGTTGCGCTCGGAGTCTGACGTGGTTGGCGACTTTCTCCCGCATAGCGACCGTAAGTCGACAATCACGCCACGGCGAGCACGCCCAGCGCCAGAACCGAGACCACGACCACGGCCAGGGCGACCCCCGTGGCGATCTGCCCGCGTCGGCCGAGCGCGTGCTCGCCCATCAGCTCGGTGTCCCTGCCGAGCGCGCGCAGGAAGGGCAGGATCGCCAGCAGCAGGACCGCGTTCAGCGCCTGGGTGAGGAAGAGCAGCTCGATCAGCGGCGCGCCCGGGATCAGGACGACGACGACTGCGACCGCGACCACGGCGCCGAAGCTGAGGTAGAAGGCGCGCGCCTCCGCGAAGCTGTCGTCGAGGTCGGCTTTGCGGCCGAAGGTCTCGGAGATCGAGTAGGCGGTGGAAAGCGGCACGATCGCCGCCGCCAGCAGCGCCGCGCCGAGGAAGCCGAGGCCGAACAGGGTCGCGGCGCCGTCCCCGGCCAGCGGCTCCAGCGCGGTTGCGGCGTCGCGGGCATCGTCGATCACGATCCCCTGCGCGTGCAGGGTCGCGGCGCAGGCGATGACGACGAAGAACCCGATAACCCCGGTCAGCATGGCGCCGGTGACGACGTCGACGCGCTCGAAGCGCAGATCCTTGACGGTCAACCGCTTGTCGACCGCGTAGGACTGGATGAAGGCCAGCCCCCAGGGCGCCAGCGTGGTGCCGACCGTGGCCACCGCGACCAGCAGCGCGTCGCGGTTGAGCGGGATGCCCGGGACGACGGCGCCGCGGGCGGCCTCGCCCCAGTCGGGGTGGGCGAGGAAGCCGGAGACGATGTAGGCGACGAAGACCGAGCTGAGGGCCAGCAGGACGTGCTCGACGTGGCGGAAGCTCCCGCGCAGGACCAGGGCGGAGACGCCGATCGCGGCCAGCGGCACGCTCAGGTAGCGGCTCATCCCGCCCAGCAGTTCCATCGCCGCGGCGACTCCGGCGAACTCGGCGCAGAGGGTGCCGGTGTTGGCGATGACCAGCATCGTCAGCACCAGCCCGGCCGCGCGCGGGCCGTAGCGCTCGCGGACCAGGGTCAGCAGCCCTTTGCCGGTGACGATGCCGAGCCGCACCCCGAGCTCGTGGAAGACGATCAACGCCGCGGTCGAGATGACCAGGACCCAGATCAGCTGGTAGCCGTATTCGGCGCCTAGAATCGAGTAGGTGGTGATCCCGGCCGGGTCGTCGTCGGAGAGCCCGGCCAGCAGGCCAGGCCCGACCACCGCCAACAGCGCCGCCAGGCCGCCGCCGCGCAGCAGCGCCTGCCGGCGACGCCAGAGGTGCCATTGGATGTGGCGGCCGGGGGTGCGGGGTGCGCGGTGGCTGCTCGGCATCGCGTGGTTCCTTTTACGCCTGTGAGGGCCTTAAGGAACCACGGGATTGGAAGCGCCGGCCGTGTCGTTCCCTGCGAGCGCCGTCATCGTCGCCAGCAGCGACTCGACCAGGGAGGGGACGTGGTAGCCGCCCTCCTGGACGACGCCGAGCGGGACGCCGAGGCGGTCTGCGAGCTCGCGGACCCGCCGCGCCATCAGCGCGAAGGAAGACGACTCCAGCGTGCAGCCGGCCAGGGGGTCGGCGCGGTGGGCGTCGTAGCCGGCGGAGGTCAGGATCAGCTGCGGTCGGTAGGCCTCGCCGCGCGGGATCACGATGCCGTCGACGAGCTCCAGCCAGACCGCCTCGCCGGCGCCCGGCGGTACCGGCAGGTTGACCGTGTAGCCCTCGCCGGCGCCCGAGCCGCGGTCGTCGGCGCGCCCGGTGCCCGGGTAGAGCGGCGACTGGTGGATGCTGAAGAAGTAGACGTCGTCGCGCTCGCGGAAGATCTCGGCCGTTCCGTTGCCGTGGTGGACGTCCCAGTCGAAGACCATCACCCGCTCCAGGCCGAGATCGGCGATCGCCATCGCGGCGGCGACGGCGACGTTGTCGAAGAGGCAGAAGCCCATCGCCCGCTCGGCTTCGGCGTGGTGGCCGGAGGGGCGGGCGCAGGAGTAGCCGACCTTGGCCTCTCCGCGCAGCAGCGCCCGGGTCAGCTCACAGGCGCCGCCGGCCGCATGCAACGCCGCCCGATAGGAGGCTCCGTTGACCGCGGTGTCGGCGTCGACGCGGCCGCCGCCGGCCTCGCTGAGCTCGCGGATCGAGGCGATCAGGCGGGGCGTGTGGACCAGCTCCAGCTCGCGCTCGCTCGCCGCCGGCGCCTGGCGCCGCTCCCAGCCGAGCCACTCGCGCTCGGCCAGCGCCGCTTCGATCGCGACCATCCGCTCCGGCGTGTCGGGGTGCCCCGGCATCTGCTCGCAGGGGTCGTGTTCGAGGCTGGAGGGGTGGCTGAAGTACAGCACCGGCCCGACCCTACGACCTCGCCGCGGGGCCGACTAGGCCTGGGCGCCGGCGGTGCGTGACGTGGCCAGCCGCTCCAGCCCCCAGAGAACCAGCCCGAGCACCAGCAACGCCCCGGCGCGCAGCCAGGTCTCGCCTTCCACCTGGGTCATCGCGATCACGCAGCCGGCGATGCCGAGCACCGGGATGAACTTCGGCACTTCGAAGTGGTCCTCCTCGATCGGGTCGCGGCGCAGGACCAAGACCGTGATGTTGACCACGATGAAGACGAAGAGCAGCAGCAGCACGGTGGTGTCGGCCAGCGACCCGAGGTCGCCGGAGACGATCAGCGCTGCCGAGAGCAGGGTGGTGAAGATGATCGCCACCCACGGGGTCTTGCGCTTGCTGAGCCGGGCGAAGGGCGCTGGCAGGACGTCCTCGTTGGCCATCCCGTAGAGCAGCCGCGAGGCCATGATCATGTTGATCAGGGCGCCGTTGGCGAGCGCCAGCAGCCCGATCGCCGAGAAGACCTTGGTCGAGATCGCCAGCGGCCCGACCTGGACCACCTCCAGCAGCGCGCCTTCGGAGTCGACGAGGGTCTCGGTCGGGACCGCCATCGAGGCGACCATCGTCACCGCCAGGTAGATCAGGCCGGCGGCGAAGAGGCCAAAGAACAGGGCGAAGGGGTAGACCTTGCGCGGCTCCTGGGTCTCCTCGGCGATGTTGACCGAGTCCTCGAATCCGATCAGCGCGTAGAAGGCGACCGCGGCACCGGCCAGGACCGCCAGCAGCGGACCGCTGCCGTCCTTGAACTCGAAGGCGCGCGAGGGCTCGCCGATCCCGTCGCCGAGCGCGCCGAGGCCGATGATCACGACCAGGATCAGGCCGCCCACCTCGACCAGCGTCATCACCAGGTTGATCCGGACCGAGAAGTCGATCCCGATGTAGTTGACGACGGCGACGACGAAGATGAAGACGAGCGCCGCCAGCACCACCTCGATCGAGACGAATTCGTTCAGGTAGTCGCCGCCGAAGCCGCGCGCCAGCGTGCTCGCCGAGGCGACCCCGGAGGCCATCACGGTGAAGGCGACGAGGAAGGAGGCGAGCTGGCTGTCGAAGGCCTTCTTCGTGTAGAGCGAGGCGCCGCCGGCACGCGGGTACTTGCTGACGAGCTCGGCGTAGGAGGCGGCGGTCAGCGAGGCGAGCAGCAGCGCGACCAGGAAGGCCAGCCAGATCGCGCCACCGACCTCGCCACCGACCTCGCCCACCAGCGCATAGATGCCGCCGCCGAGGATGTCGCCGAGGATGAAGAAGACGAGCAGCGGTTTGGAGACGACGCGGCGCAGCCCCGACTGCTCCTGTTCGGACGCGCGCTCTCGCTGGGATGGACGATCCACTTGCAGCTCCTGCCGGTTGAGGTGGCTCGCCGCTACCCCGTGCGGAGCGAGGGAAACGGCCAGATCTCCAGCCGCGACCCTTCGAGATCGCTAGGACAATTGCGCGCCGAGCCGCCGGCCCGCCGCGGCCAGCGCTGCGGGATCGCCCGCCTCGACGACCGAGTGCAGCGGCGGCGCCGAAAGTTGCCGCCGCTCCAGCGCGTCCTCGCCGACCACGATCGCCAGCTCGCGGCCGTGATCGGCGCAGCGCCGCAGCAGTTCGCCGACGACCTTGCCTTCGAGGCTCTGCTCGTCCAGCCGCCCCTCGCCGGTGACGACGAGGTCGGCGGCGGCGAGCCGGCGGTCGAGTTCGACCAGTTCGAAGACGCGCTCGGCGCCGGGCGCCAGCTCGGCACCGAAGGCCGCCCAGAGCCCGCCGCTGAGCCCGCCCGCGGCACCGCCCATCGGCATCCCGCGCGGGTCGCTGGGCAGCGTCGCCGCGTAGGAGTCGAGCCGCGCGGACAGAGTCCGCACCGCCGCCGCGTCCGCGCCCTTCTGCGGCCCGAAGACCCGCGCGGCGTCCTCGTAGAGCGTCTGCACGTCGCAGAGCACCACCAGCTCGACCCCGCCCGTATCCACCTCGCGCAGGACGTCGATCGCGCCGCGGCCGCCGTCTACGGTGGCGCTGCCGCCGGCGGCGAGGAGAACCCGGTGGGCGCCCGCCTCGATCGCAGCGGCGATCAGCTCGCCGGTGCCGGCCGTGGTCGCCCGCAGCGGGTCGCGCTCATGCGGCGCCAGCAACGCCAAGCCGGAGGCGGCGGCGGTGTCGACGACGGCTTCGACCCCGCCCTCCAGCAGCGCGAAGCGGGCGCCGACCGGGCGGCCGAGCGGGTCGTGGGCCTCGATCTGGAAGGTGCCGCCGCCGCGGGCGGCGAGGAAGGCGTCCATCGTTCCTTCGCCGCCGTCGGCCAGCGGGCAGAGGTCGACGGCGGCACCGCCGGCTTCGATGCCCTCGGCCAGAGCCGCCGCGACCGCGACCGCGCTCAGCGTGCCCTTGAAGGAGTCGGGGGCGACCAGGATCGTCGGTCGGCGGGCTGGCATCGTGCTAGAAGCATGCCGATGCCGACCTTCGCTGTCACCACCCGCCTGCCGCGCTCGGCCCTCGACCTGTTGGCCGCGGCCGGCGAGCTGCGGGCCGCCGAGGTGGGCAAGCTGGGGCGGGAGGAGCTGCTGGCGCACGTCGCCGGCGCCGACGTGGTCCTCACCCAGCTCGGCGACCGCGTCGACGGCGAGCTGCTCGACGCGGCCGGGCGGCAGCTGCGCTGCGTCGCCAACGTCGCCGTCGGCGTCGACAACATCGACCTCGAGGCCGCCGCCGCGCGCGGCATCGCCGTCGCCAACACGCCCGGCGTCCTCGACGACGCAACCGCCGACCTCGCCCTCGGCCTGATCCTCGCCGCGACCCGGCGGCTGGGGGAGGGGGAGAGGCTGATCCGCTCCGGCAAGCCGTGGGCCTGGGGAATGGACTTCATGCTCGGTCGCGGCCTGCGCGGCAAGCGACTCGGCGTCGTCGGGCTGGGCGCGATCGGCGCCCGTGTCGCCGAGCGCGCCCGCGCCTTCGGGATGACGATCGCCTACAACAACCGCCGCGAGGCCCCGGTCGTGGTAACCGCGCCGCTGGGGGCGGAGCGGCTGGAGCTGGGCGAGCTGCTGGCCAGCGCCGACGTCCTCACCCTGCACTGCCCGCTGACGCCCGCGACCCACCACCTGATCGGCGCCCCCGAGCTGGGGGCGATGAAGCCGACCGCGACGCTGATCAACACCGCCCGCGGCCCCGTCGTCGACGAGGCGGCCCTGGTCGCGGCGCTGCGCGAGGGCGAGATCGCCGCCGCCGGCCTCGACGTCTTCGAGCAGGAGCCGGCGGTGCATCCCGGCTTGCTGGAGCTGGAGAACGTCGTCCTGGTCCCACACCTCGGCTCGGCCACCGTCGAAACCCGCACCGCGATGGCCGAACTCGCCGCCCGCAACGCCCTCGCGGCCGCTGCGGGAGAGCCGCTGCTGACGCCGGTCGACTGAGAGCGGCGGACGGGAATCGAACCCGCATCATCGCCTTGGAAGGGCGAGGCTCTACCGTTGAGCTACCACCGCGCGTGTGCGAAGCCGCCCCGACGAGCGGTGCGACGTCGGTGACAGTTTGCACAAACCACGTCGCACTTTGCCATCTCGTCGAGCACGCTCGGCCACGCGCGGTCCCGCAATCCCGCTGCGACGCCAAACGTCTTGTCCCGCAGATGGTCGAACTCGAGCACGACCGGGTCGGTCTCGCCGCAGTCGACGCAGGGGTGCTCGCGCAGGAAGGCGACGAGAAACTCGATCCGCTCCGCCACCAATACCCGCTTTCGCGCACGCGCTTGGTCGATATAGCGCTGCCGATTCGCGAGATAATGCTCCTGCTTATACGCAGCACGACAGGGTCGGCAGTAGTTGTCCCGCTGCCCGCGCTCCTTCCGCCGCCAGGCGAAATCATCCAGCGGCTTCTCCCTCTCGCATCGCCCACAGCGGCGCATCGAGCGAAGGTAGCCGATCGAACAGACGTTCGATTATGCGAGATGGAATACAGCCAAGGCCGTCATCCGGCAGAATGCATCTGCACTCCTCGGGGAGTGGCGCAGTCTGGTAGCGCACTCGGCTGGGGGCCGAGCGGTCGCAGGTTCAAATCCTGTCTCCCCGATTCCAAAACTCGCATAGCTCCGCATCGGCCCGCACAGCCCCGCGGTTTCGAGGGCCCCGAAGGGTCATGTAAAGCAGGTGATGTGCTGGCGTGATTCACGCAAGCAGGGCGCGGTGATTTCAGGCATTTGCTTGAGGCGGGCGTCGGGTGGCCAGGCTTTAGCCAATCAGGGACTTAAATCCAACGGGTGGACGTGTTGGGTTCCGAAAGCCCCCTCGACATCGGAGTCTGGGGGAAGGCCAGCTGCCTTCAGCGCTCGACACTTAGCAAGTTCGGAGGTGGTCGCGCCAACCTCAGCGGAATTCCCGTCGGGGCCGACGACCATATAGTCCATTCGCCGGGGGAAGCCCTGGCTCCAGTCAGTCATAAAGGGTGGCCAGCCGCGCTCTCGATGGGCATCGGCGAGGCGTTCGTCGTCGAAGTCACGCTCGATCAGAATCGCGTTGCGAAAGGGCCGTGGCTCTTTGACGCGGTCCGGCTTCTCCCTTGCCATTTTGGAGATCCTGCTTAGGGGCGTCGCGGACGAGCCGTAGATTGAGTGACCGGCCCATCCGAAGCTGCGCAAGTTGACCTCATCGACTTCCTTGCCGGTGATCGTCTTGACCTCGAAGTGAGCCCGATCGGGCGCTGGGACAACGATCAGGCACGACTCTGAGCTAATCGGCGTCGTCGTCTGCGATTTGAGTGAACTGAAGGGGGCGTCCATGACCCAAGGAAAGGGGCGGTCGGGGTCAAAGACGGCCTGAGCGCGGTCAGGCATGACGAACTCACCCTCTCCCGCCCGCATCAGTCCCCAGGAAGAGTGGAGGTAGAGGCGTTCGGCGGATTCGAGCGCGCTTTCGAGCAGAATCGACATGACGTTGCTGCCGCCGGGATCGTGGATCTTCACGCTCCCCGTCTGGACCGCGTCCATCACCTCAAGGCGGAATTCCTCAACTTCCTCATCGCTCTTGGGCTCGGCCTCACCCTCTGCTTCGCGCTTGCGATAAGACCGACGGAACTCGCTGGGGTCCGCGTAAAAGGAAGCGGCGGACAACTTGAAGACTTCCTGACTCAGCGCCTCGCCTTGTTCCCTTGTAGAGGGAGTTCGGACCCAAAGCATGGCCAAGAAGATCGAGACAGTCGCCCGATCGGCGTGGCTAAGTTCGTCGCTGCGCTCCATCCTGCCCAGCGCCCGCGCGGCGTGGTTCTCGATGATCCCGAAGTAGGCCTCGACGTCGTTAGTCGGGAGCCCGTCTGCGTCGTCGAAGGTGTAGAAGCCCTCTTGGGAAGCCGCGGCGGGAACTCCGACCTTGTCAACCTCGCCGGTGCTCTTGTCAAGCCGACGCAGAAGCTTGTCGTCCCCAGTAAAGCGACGGAGGAGCAGTTGAGGAATGTAGTGATGATTCCTCGCGTCTGACTTCGGAAAGGACGCATCGCCTTTCCCGATCGCAATCAGCTGCTTGACGACGGGAGATTCAACAAAGGCTCTTGCATCGGGCTGCGACACACACCTAGGGTAGCCACGCACTAGGTGGGAGACGATGGCCTGGACCGCAGCTTGCTTCACTTGAGTGCTCCGTCCCCAAGACTCGCGGGCCGTAGGTCAATCCGTTACACGGCGAAGGGTCCTTGCCCGCTCTCGCCGTGCTTCCGACTGTGCGGCGTTTCGTCCCGCCTCTGGGTGCGAAGGAAGAGTGGTTCCGTTGATGCGGTCGTTCTTCGCTTTTTCAGCAGTGAGACATCGGATTCGCAACTTACGGCACTCGCATTGATCGCTTCGTCCGGCCAACCTGGCACGCTAGTGACCAGTCCACTATGAGCTACCGGAACAAGACCTACGTCGCCTTTGCAAGCGAGGACATCCACCTTTATCGCATGATGGAGGCGTGGCGCGACAACAAAAAGATCGACTTCAGCTTCTTCGACGCGCACGATCTTTATGTGTCGCGCGATACCAGCCTGTCCGAAACCATCAGGCGGAACCTCCGCGAACGTTTGAAGAACGCGAAGCAGGTGGTTCTTATCGGGACGACGTACGCGAAGAAGAAGGGCGGAGACGAGAGGTCCTTTCTCGCCCATGAGGTCGCCCTCGCGATCGAGCTCGCCTTGCCGGTTGTCATCGCAAACCATGATGGTGATCGGACGATCGACAGGGGCTTCATCCCGAAGCCGTTTCTCGACATCGACTACTACACGATCTCGGTTTCGTTTCAGCCAGCGATCATCAAGCACGCCTTAGACAATTACGTCCCAGCCTTCAATGCCAACAGAGCGGAGCCCGCGGGCACTCGGAAGAGCGGCCCGCGCTACTACAAGGAGCACGTCTACACGCAGCTGGGCCTCTAATGGCGTCGGCAACGATCAGGGATCTACACACCCGCCGCTTCGTCACCCGTTTCGTAAAGGAATCACTGGTCGCATTCGGCGCGTTCGCTGCAGTCGCAGGCCTCGTGGCCGCATTGTTCCCAGACGCACTCAAGGATCACGGCGTTTTTTGGGTGATTGCCGTTGTGGTTGTGTCGATCGTATTCGGGCTTCAGCGGTCGTGGCCCCGCCCGATCGAACGCGCGTACGCGAAGCCCAACACCGCCATCCGGATCGTACGCGGAGACTTGTTCGACGAGCCCGGACACATCGTCGTCGGCGCGTGTGACACGTTCGACTCGCAGATGCCGAACGTGATCAGCCCACAGAGCGTCCAGGGCCAAGCTCTGCAGCGCCTCTACGGGGGCGACCTGGCTCGGTTCGACCAGGACCTTAACGCAGCCCTCAAGGGCGAGACGCCGGTCGGAAGTACACAGAAGGAGGGGAAGACTGAGCGCTATGCCATTGGGACGGTAGCGGCCGTGCCACACGGCCCACGACGGATTCTGTTTTTGGCGTACACGGAGATGAACGACCGCAACGAGGCCCGCGGCACTTCTGACGGGATCTGGAGGAGCATGCTCTCTCTCTGGGAAGCCGTCTCGCTTTACTGCAATGGCGAGCCTGTTGCGATCCCTGTGCTTGGCGGTGGGCAGGCGCGCATCTCACAGATCCTTCCCGCACAGGACTCGATCCGTTTCATAGCGTTCTCTTTCATGCTCGCCTCACGTCGAGAGAGGGTCTGTGACGAACTGCGGATTGTTGTAAGACCGAGCGACTACGAGAAGCTCAATCGGCTTGAGCTGCAGGCATTCCTCGACTCGCTTGAGATGTCGTGACCGCACAGACCTGCATCGACGTCCCTGCAGTTGATCCTAGTGGTTGCCCTTTTTGCGCATACCTGGCTGGCGAGCGCGATTACGCGATCATTTCTCGGAGTTCTGCAGTTGCGGTCCTTGTGACGCAGGAGGTCCGTGGAAAGCCGCACCTTCTTGTCGTCCCATTGCGCCACTGCGAAACGATCCTTGACTTGACTGACTCGGAGTCCGCAGAGCTGATGATCGCAACCCGTGAAGCAGCGCGGGCGATCAACGTCGCATATTGTCGGCCAGGAATCTCCGTCTGGCAGAACAACGGACGTCCGGCGGATCAGGCAATTGGCCACGTGCACATCCACGTGGCGGGCACCCTGGATGAGGGCGGCACTCGCCGGGGCCCGGTGCCCGAGGGATCGCTTGCTGAGGCTCAACGGGTGGCTGATCAGCTTCGGCCGCATCTTAGGCTCGCGCCGACTAGCTCCTAAAAGGAACAGCGCCGGTTGTGTCCGAAATCGGGCTGCCCCGGAGGAATCTCGAGCGCTATGTCCGCGTAGGGCGTCGACGACTGTAATCGCGTGGATGCGATAGCGCCGGCTCTCAAACTGGCGCCCCCAATTTCGTGATACGAGTGTGATGTCTGCCCCGCTTTGATCGTCTGCAAGAGCCAGACTTATCCTGTCTCCCCGATATTCGACAGCTCGCCTGGGAAGCGGCGCACTCGACAAAAAATCCAACGGCTCCGACCACGTTGCGCTGAATCCCGCGGGCGTCTACGATCGCCCGGTCATGCGTCGCTCGTCCATCTCGGTCTCGCTCGCAGTCGTAGCGCTCTGCCTCTGCGGAGTCTTCGCCGCCGCAGCCCAGGCGGTGGCACCGTCGCCGTTGATCGGCGATTGGCCGCTCGAATCCGCTGCTCCTTCCGGCGCCACCGAAGCCACGGCCGACTCTTCCGGCAACGGACTGTCGCTCTCGAGCGCGGCCGGCACGATGCATTTCGGGACCGACGGCGGCAAGTTCGGCGGCTATCTGGGCGCAAGCAGTGCGACCACGATGCAGGTCACCTCGCCGCTGCTCGCCCCTCCGCAGGTGACCCTGCTGGCCTGGATAAAACAGAGCGGTTACCCGGGTCTGCTGCGCTACATCGCCGGTCGCGGTAACGACGGTCCCACCTGCAGCGGCTCCTCCTACGCGCTGTACACCGGCTACAGCGCGGTTGCCGGGCTCCACTTCTACGTTCGCCAGCCGGACGCGGCTGCGACCGCGGTGCTCTCTGACTCGCCGCCGGACTCCGCGGTTTTCGACGGCAACTGGCACCTCGTCGCCGGTACCTTCGACGGCGCCAACATCCACCTCTACGTCGACGGCGTCGAGGTGGGTTCGCCAAAGCCGGCGTCAGGGATCGGTTACGGATCCCCGATCACCGATTCCTCCTTCTACGTCGACGGCTACCCGCCCCAGGCGGCATGCCTTGGCGCCTCCGACTTCCCCGGGTTGATCGACGAGGTCCGGGTCTACAGCCGGGCGCTGACGGCGACCGAGCTCCAGCGTCTTGCGGCGGCGCCGGGCCCGGTCCCTCCGGTCCTGTTGCCCGACGAATGCGCACCTCCCTTGAAAGACGCCGATCAGGACGGCATCGTCGATGCCTGCGACGAGGACCCCTCGATCCCAGACACCTGCACCCTGCGGGTGGCCCGCTCCCGCGTCTTCGTCTACAAGTCCAAGCCCAAGGCCCGCCTCGTCGTCAAATACAAGACCCGCGCCCCGGCCAAGGTCACCACCAGCTACAAGGCCAAGCTCGCCAACGGCAGGACGCTGAAGCTCGGCTCTCTCAAGAAGACCTTCAAAGACGAAGGCATCTTCAAGCTCCCGGTCTCCCTCCCCGAGGAGGACGCCGACAAAATCCGCTCCGCCAAGTCCTTCTCCGTCTCCTTCTCGATCCCACGCACCCCCAAAGCCTGCGCCCGCGCCTACTCCAAGGTGTTGACCAAGAAGGCAAAGGTCGCCAAACAAACGGTCTGGTTCCAGTCAGACGCGGTGCTGGGCGGAATCTTCTAGGCCCTGCTGCGCCTGGTCACCAACTCTGGAGCGGGACTCCAGATTGTGGAGACGGTTGGCAGTCCGCGCTGGTGGTCACCGGCGAGGCGTGACTTCGCCGCCTTCGCCCGGTTCAAGCTGTCCGCTTCCCGTCGCAGCTGGATCGACTTTTAGCGCCGGGTGAAACGGCGGTCGTTGTCGAGGACGGCTGCGTACTTCGCGCCACGGGCGGGCTGCCGTCGAGTCCGGTCTCGAAATCGGTTTCGCGGCCCCGGGGGCACTGGCGGCAATGGGAGACCTCTACAGGAATCATTGTCGCGTCCTTGACAAAATTCGGTGTAGCTGTTTATTCTGCTGGCACAGCTTCAGTCAGGGACTCGAAAGAGAGACCGAAGCGTAAGAGGGCAAACAGGGAAAACAGAGTCGGGGGCCGTAGGGATGGCCCCGGGAATGACTCAACACAGGGAAGGCATCGGATGGAATGGGACAACGCGTCTTCGGCGAACGATTTCGGCATGCGTCGTAGCTCAAATCGCGCCACCGGTCGAATCGCGATCGCCGTCGCGCTGCTGGCACTGCTGGCGATCGTCGCCTCACCTGCGTCCGCGGCCGCCCCAACGGTTTCGGTTGACCCCGCGTTCTCCCTTGGGATCGTCACGGCGAAAGCGAAAGGCAAGGTCAATCCCGGAGGAATAGACACCTCCTGGCGCTTCGACTACATCAGCGACGCGCAGTTCGACCTGAACGTGTCGAACAGCGCCCCGGGCTTCGAAGGGGCCGGCTCCGCGGGGTTCGGCTTCATCGCCGCAGCCGATCCGGAGACCCCGGTCGAAGCGACGCTCGAAGGTCTGACGCCGTCCACCGAATACCACCTCCGCCTGGTCGCCGAAAACGCGGACGGGACCGAATCCGCCCTCGCCCCGAACTTCACCACCACCGGCGCCACCGCCCCGACCGTGGTCCGCAATCCGCCCTCGTCGGTCGGCTACACGACCGCGGTCCTCACCGGCACGGTCGATCCAGAAGGCGGCAACGTCGACCCGAACGTCGGCACCCTGCCGGTCTCCTGGGAACTGCAGATCAGCACCGACCCGGTCAACGCCGGGTGGAACACCTACCTCGGCGGGACCTTCGAAGGCGAAGAAGCCAAATCCTCGGCGGCGATCGCCGTCGGTGGCGAAGTCGGCTTCCTGACCAACAACACCGAGTACAAATTCCGCTTTCGGGTCGCCTACGCGAACAAAGAGATCCTGACTTCCGAAGGCAGCTTCAAAACCCTGCTCGTCACCGCGCCCGTCGTCGACGCCACCGCGGCCGGCCCGATCGCCGGCAACACCGCTCGCCTCAACGGCACCGTCACCCCCGGCAACGCGGACCCCGCCTTCGACTCCAACTGCACTTTCGACTACGTCAGCGACGCGCAGTTCCAGCTCGACGGGTTCACCTCGACGCAGTCGATTGAATGCGTGCCCGGCGTGGTGTCCGGTACGACCCCGGGTCCGATCGCCGTCCACGCCGACCCGAAACTCGAACCGCACACGATCTACCACGTGCGGCTGCGGGCCTCCAACCAGGGTGGCGAAAGCGTCGACGTCGGGCCGAACTTCGAAACCGAAACCGCGGAGCCGACGATCGTCACCACCTCGGTCGCCGACGTCACCTCGACGACCGCGACCCTCCGCGCCGATCTCAGGGCCGGCGGCGCATCCACCACCTACCACTTCGAGTACCTGACCCTGGCCGACTATGAAGCCGCGGGCGGCAGCTTCGCTGGCGCGGCGAAAACGGCGGAGACGGCGATGCCGTTCGCCGACAACCAGCCCCGCCCGGCGAGCGCCGCGATCAGCGGACTGCAGCCGAGCACCCGCTATCAGTTCCGAGTCGTCGCCACCAACGGGCGCAGCCCGGTCGGCGGGACCGCCGGCCCGGTGCGTTTCTTCCTCACCAACGAACCCGGCTCGAACCCAGCGGAAACCTGCCCCAACGCCGCGATCCGCGTGATCCAGAAAGCGACCCGGCTGCCCGAATGCCGCGCCTACGAGCTGGTCAATCCGCCCAGCATCCTCTACGGCGACATGATGCGGATGCCGGCCACCGGGGACCCGAACAATTTCAGTGCCTTCGCCTCGATGGTGGCCGGTGAGGAGGCGTCGGCTTCGATGACCGGTTCCTACATGGTGGCGCACCGGACCGCGAACGGGTGGGTCAGCGAGGACACGAACCTCCAGACCGTGCCGGGGTACGACGCGGGCGGAGCGGCCAACGCCTACATGACCCGCTATTCGACCGACGCGCGCTCGGCGTTGATGGGGACCTATGTCAACGTCAATCCCGGGGACAAAGGCGGGTGGGACTACTACCGGGCCAAAGTGGGCACCGGAGGACAGGCGGATTGGTTGACGGTTGGCCGCAACGGCGAGTACGGCGGTGACGGGCGGCTCGTCGAAACGACCCCCGATCTCTCGCGAGTGATCTTCCAGAAGAGCATTGACCTGATTCCCGAGGAACCAGTTCCGCCCGGCGGGTCTTTTGAATACCCGCTCTACGCCCGTGACGCCAATGGGCTCTCCCTGATCTCGATCCTGCCAAATGGGGAACCGACCGGCGCAATTCCGGTCATCTTCCTGTCGCAGAACGGCTACTACGGGGATCCGTTTGGGGAATTCCAAGGCGGGGCCCCGCCCGTCAGGGGCGCCCGGGGAACCTCCGCCGACACGCGTCGGGTCTATTTCTTTACCGGCGGGCCCTTCGGAAACAACATCATCTACGTCCGCGATGAGACCACGAACCCGCCGCGGACCGTCATCGCCTCGGCCTCCGAGCGGACTGGCGACGGCGGGGATCCCACGATTAATGGCTACGGCTTCATCAGCACGACCTCCGATGGCAGCGTCGCCTACTTCATCAGCACCGACCGGCTCACCGACGAGGCCACCCTCGGCGGTGGCATCTACCGCTTCGACCTCAACGCCCCGGTCGGCGAACGACTGACGCAGATCACCCCCTTCAATGGGAACCCGGAAGAATTCGGCATCCAGAAAGGGCTCGGCGTGCGCTCGGCGATGCTCTCCGAAGACGATTCGCGCCTCTACTTTTCCTCTCCGACCAAACTGACCCCCGACGCGGTCGCCGGGAAATCCAACGTCTATTTGTACGAAGGCTCCTCACTCGAGCTCGTCGGCACCTTCGGCGAAGAGGGCAAGCTCGAACGGCTTACGCCCGACGGTCGATACGTGCTGATCACCTCGCGCGCCTCGATTGATGGGGCGCCGGTCAACGGCCGTATCGCGATCTACCGGTATGACGCGGTCGAGAAAGAGCTCGACTGCGTCTCCTGCCGCCCCGACGGCTCGAATTCGGCGGGCGACGCGGCGATGTACACGGTGCCCGACGCTCCGATCATCATCAACGTCACCCAGACGCGCAACCTCACCAATGACGGGGCGGTCTTCTTCCAGTCGACCGACCGGCTCGTCGCCACCGACGAAAACTCGGCCTACGACGTGTACCTCTGGCGCGACGGCAAAACCTCGCTGCTGAGCGAGGGCGCCGGTGTCCGCGCTGTTTACTTGGGCGACAACAGCGCCGACGGCCGCACCGTGATGATTGCCTCGCCCACGCCGTTCGTACGGGCTGACGAAGACGCGCGCGAAGTCGACGTATACGCGGTCCGGGTCGATGGCGGGTTTACGGAACCGCCGCCGCCCCCCGCCGCCTGCGAAGGCGAGTCCTGCCGTGGCGCTGCGTCGACGCCGCCCTCGGGATCGGGCGCCGCCAGCGCCGCCTTCGAAGGCGCCGGCGACCCGCCGGTCCGCTGCGGCAAAGGCAAGTTCCGCCGCAATGGCAAGTGCGTCCTGCGCAACACCCACCGCAAACATAAGAACGGCGCCAAGAAGAAGGCTGCCCAGAAGAAGGCCGCTCAGAAGCGAGACGCCAACCAGAAGGGGAGGGCGGGACGATGAAGGCGGTCGGCAAGCTCACCCTCGCGGGGTTCGTCTGCGCGATGCTGCTGGCCAGCCTCGGGGCGGGGACGGCGGCGGCGAGGACCTTCGACTTCAGCTTCTTCAAAGCCCCCTACTACGACCCCTTCGATCCGACGCCCCCCCAGCCCTTCGAAAACGGCCGCAAGAACCTGACGAACCAGGCTGGCATCCACGCGGACTCGGTGACGGAATTCAAACTCGACCTCACCGAACTCGAGGACGTGCACGACGTCCAGGTCGACCTTCCGGCCGGCTTCTACGGCAACCCGGAAGCGCTGCCCTTCTGCTCGATCCAGTTCCTGACCGAACACAACGGGCTCTGCAACCCTGCGGCGCAGGTCGGAGTCTTCCGCTTCATCGTCTTCGAACTTCCCATCTACAACATGGCCGCGACCGACGACCAGACCGCGGTTCTTGCCGTCGAAGCATTCGGGTCGCTGCTGCGCTTCGTCATCTCCTCTCGCACCGACGGCGACTACGGGCTGCAGGCGAACCTCCGCAACATCAACCAGGGCCTCACGACCTACGGGGCCGAATTCACCCTCTGGGGCGTACCCGCCTCCGAAACCAACGATCCCCTGCGCGTTGCAGATTCGCTCGACAACGGCTTCCAAAAAGCAAACATCCCGGTGGAGCCGTTCCTCACCGCGCCCGCTCGCTGCGATCAGCCGATTACGACGAAAATCTACGCCGATTCCTGGCAGGTTCGCGGCCGCCGCCTCCCCGACGGGACGATCGACCTCTCCGACCCGAACTGGATCCGCGCCGAAGAAACGCTGCCGCCGCTGACCGGCTGCGACCAGCTCGAGTTCGCGCCGACCCTCGACGCGCGCCCGACGACCAACGTCGCCGACGCTCCCAGCGGGCTCGACGTCGACCTGCACCTGCCGCAGAACTTCGATCCCGAGGGGCTGGGGACGGCGCAGCTGAAGACGACCCACGTCACCTTCCCCGAAGGGTTGACGCTGAACCCCGCAGCGTCCAACGGCCTCGGATCCTGCGGGCCGAAAGAAGTCGGGCTGACCACGCCGGTCGGTGCCGCGCCGCACTTCAGCCGGACGCCAGAGACCTGCCCGGACAACTCGCGGATCGGGTCGGTGGAAATTGACACGCCGGTCTTCTCCGACCCGTTGCGGGGCGGGGTCTACGTGATGACCCCATACGACAACCCCTTCGGATCGCTGCTCGGGATCTACGCCGTCGCCGAAGGCCGGGGACTGAAGATCGCGCTCCCGGGCAAGGTCGTCGCCGATCCGGTGACGGGCCGCCTGACCTCGATCTTCGACGAAAACCCGCAGCTGCCTTTCGAGCATTTCTATCTGAAGCTCGACGGCGGACCCTTCGGCATCATGCGGACCCCGCAGACCTGCGGCAACTACAGCACCGACTCGGTGATGACTTCCTGGGCGACCCCAGACGTGCCCATCGCGTCCGACCGCGACGATTACGCGCTGATTCAGAGCCCAGCGGCCGGCTGCCCGAGCTCGAAGGCGCAGCTGCCGAACACGCCACGCTTCGAAGCGGGGACGACCTCCGTCACCGCCGGTTCCTACGCGCCCTTCGTGCTCAAGCTCTCGCGTCCGGACGGCAGCAAGGAGCTGAGCGGAATCGACACCACCCTGCCGCGCGGCCTGCTGGCCAAGCTTGCCGGGGTCCCCTACTGCTCCGAGGCCCAGCTGGCCGCGGCGGCCGCGAAGTCCGGCAAAGCCGAGCAGGCGAGCGCCAGCTGCCCGGCGGCGTCACGGGTCGGCGGCGTCACGGTCGGCGCCGGCGCCGGGCCGCGACCCTTCTTCGCGCCCGGGACGGCCTACTTGGCCGGTCCCTACAAGGGGGCGCCGCTCTCGCTCGCGGTGGTCACCCCGGCGGTCGCCGGACCCTTTGACCTCGGCACGGTCGTCGTCCGCAACGCCCTCTACATCGACCCGATCACGGCCCAGGTGCACGCGGTCTCAGACCCCTTCCCGAGCATCCTCCAGGGGATCCCGCTCGACCTCCGCTCGATCGAGCTTCGCCTCGACCGCCCGGAGTTCACCAAGAACCCGACCAGCTGCGACCCGCTGGCGATTAGCGGCGCCGCTGCGACGCTGCTGGGCGAGCCTGCGCCGCTCTTCAACCGCTTCCAGGCGGCCGAGTGCGGCCGGCTCAAGTTCGGGCCGAAACTTGCCCTCCAGCTGAAGGGCGACACGAACCGAACCGGGAATCCGGCCCTGACCGCGGTGCTGAAGGCACCGCCGGGCCAGGCGAACATCTCCGAAACCACCGTGGTGCTGCCGAAGACCCAGTTCATCGACAACGCCCACATCAACAACCCCTGCACTCGGGTCCAGTACAACGCCGACGCCTGCCCAGCAAAATCGATCCTCGGTTACGCCCGCGCCTTTACGCCGTTGCTCGACGAGCCGCTCGAAGGCCCCGTCTACTTCCGCTCCAACGGCGGCGAACGGAATCTGCCCGACATGGTCGCCGACCTGAAGGGCCAGATCGACGTCACCCTGGTCGGCTTCATCGACTCGATCAAAGCGGGCAAGGAAAGCTCGCGGGTGCGGACCCGATTCGCGACGGTGCCCGATGCTCCGGTGACGAAATTCGTCCTCAAGCTCTTCGGCGGCAAAAAAGGTTTGCTCGAAAACAGCGTCGACCTCTGCCGCGACGGAGCCGGCAGGGCGACGGTCCTGATGCAGGCACACAACTCGAAGATCAACGAATTCGCGGCGCCCCTGCGGGCTGACTGCGGTACCGCTTCCAAGAAGCGAAAGGGGCGCTGACGCTGATGCGGGGTTCGTTCAAACGGCGCCTGGGCGCCGGGCTGGCGGCAAGCTGCGTATTGGTCGGTCTGATCCCGGCGATGGCGCAGGCGCTTCCAGACGGTCGCGCCTGGGAGCTCGTCTCGCCGTTCGACAAAAACGGCGCCGGAGTCTCCGTGCCGGGCACGGTCGCCGGCGGCGGCGTCATGCAGGCGGCCGCCGACGGCAGGTCGATCACCTACAGCTCCGCGACCGCCTTCGGGCCCGATGTGGTCAGTGCCCCTCCCGGCAGTCAGTACCTGTCGAGCCGGGTCGCCGGCGGCTGGTCAACCGCCAACCTCGACGTGCCCGTCGTCTCCGGCTCCTACGGAGCCGACCCCGACGGCGTTCCCTACCAGCTCTTCTCCTCCGATCTCGGCCGCGGGCTGATGCTCAACGGGATGCCGTGCCGCAGCGACGAAGCCGCCTGCCCGGTGGCAAACCCGCCGCTTCCCGGCACCGGCGCGCCGGAGGGTTACCAGAACTACTACCTGCGACAGGGCGGTGGCTTCACGGCGCTGATCGGCAGTGAGGACCTTGCATACAGCGATCTCGACGCGGCCCACTTCCGGGTCCGCTTCGCCGGCGCCTCGGCCGATCTGAGCCATGCGCTGCTGGAGACCTGCGCGGCGCTCACCGCCGACGCCACCGAAGCGGCGCTCGGCGAAGGCTGTGACCCGGCCGCCACCAACCTCTATGACTGGACGGCCGCCGGCGGTCTCGAGCTGGTCAACCCGGATCCGGCGGGCCGCCTCGCCTCCCCGGCCGGGGCCGTATCCAGCGACGGCACGCGGATCTACTTCACCGCCGAACCGTCGCTGGGCCAGCGCAACCTCTACCTGCGCGACGGAGCCCTGACCAAGCAGGTCGACGCCGACGCGGCGGGAGCAGGCGTCTTCCAGGCCGCGACCGGCGACGGCGCGGTCGCCTTCTTCACCAAGGCCGGTCACCTCTACCGCTACGACGCCGCCACCGACGCCGCCACCGATCTCACCCCCGGCGGTGAAGTCCTCGGCCTGCTCGGCACCGCTAGTGATGGCTCGGTCGCCTATTTCGCCACCGCCACCGGCCTCTACGTTTGGCGGGGCGCCGCACCGCAGTTGATCGCCGCGGCGCCGTCCGGCGATCCCTCCCCGACCGCCGCGCCTTCCAACTACCCGGCGGCGACCGGCACCGCCCACGTCGACGCCAGCGGCAACAACCTCGCCTTTGTCTCCTCGGCGCGCCTGACGGGCTACAACAACCTCGACCAGGTGAGCGGCGAACCGGACTCCCAGGTCTTCCTCTACGACAGCGGGGAAGAACTGCTGCGCTGCGTCTCCTGCCGACTCTCCGGGCTGCGTCCGATCGGGCCCTCTTCGCTGCCCGGCGCCCGCCGCAACGGTTTCTCCCCATCGGCGTCCGCCGCCTACAAGCCGCGCGCCCTCGCGGCCGACGGGCGACGCCTCTTCTTCGACTCCGGCGATGGCGTGGTCATCCCCGACACCAACAAAGAGCCGGATGCCTACCAGTGGGAGGCCCTCGGGAAAGGCAGCTGCGTCAAACCGGCCGGCTGTACCGATCTGATCTCCAGCGGCCGCTCCGAAGGCGGAGCCAGCTTCGTCGATGCGTCGGCGAGCGGTGACGACGCCTTCTTCGTCACCGACGGATCGCTCGCCGCGAACGATGGCGGCGGCATCGACCTCTACGACGCGCGGGTCGGGGGAGGCTTCCCGACCCCGTCGCCGCCGATCGCCTGCCTCGGCGACGCCTGCCAGGTGATCGCCGCCGAGTCGACCGAACCGACCCTCTCGACCCTGGTCCCCGGCCCCGGCAACCCGAAAGTCCGCTACCGCAAATACGGGAACCTCAGCAAACGCGATAAAGCGAAAAAATCGCGTTGCGGCAAGAACCAGAACGGCAAGGGCTCGAAGTGCAAAAACAAGAAGGGTCGATCCACGAACGCGAAAGGGGGCCGCCGATGAGGCGCCTGCTGCTCCTCGTCACCGCCGGCACCCTGCTGGCCCTGGGCTCCGCCAGTAACGCGGCCGCCGCCGTCCCCGGCCTCGGCGGCGTTGGCGCCACCAACCTGCAGGGCGTGTCCGCGCTGCTCGAGGGCAGCGTCGACCCGGAAGGCCTGGCGACCGAATACCAGTTCGAATACGTCGATTCCGCTCGCTTCGCGAGCGAAGGCTTCGCCAGCGCGGCGAAAACGCCGCTCAGCTCGGCGGGCTCCGGCACGGCGCCAGTCCAGGCCCGCGCCACCGTCGCCGGACTCAGCCCCTCGACCGCTTACCGGGTCCGCTTGGTCGCGACCAATGAATCGGGCCCTGCGAGCGCGGAGGGCGAATTCACCACCAGCGCCGGCTTCGGCCTGCTCCCTGGTGGGGAAGGCTTCAGTGCCGAGGCGATCTCCGAAGGCGGCGGGGTCGCTCAACAGGCGGGCCTGCACCCTTACCAGGTCAACCTCCACGTCGGCTTCCGTTCGGGCGGCGAGTTCGAGGACCAGCCCGGTTTCGAGTTCCCCGACGGCGACGTCCGCGAGATGACGATCTCCATGCCGCCCGGCTTCCTGATCAACGGCAGCGTCCTCAACCGCTGCGGCGCCGCGGACTTTGCCACCGCCCGCACCTCTCCCTTCGAAGCGAGCCGCTCCGGCGAGGACTGCCCGATCGCCAGCCAGGTCGGCACGGTGGAAGTCGGCACCGCCGGCGACGGCGGCGAACCGCGCCGCTTCGGCGTCTTCAACCTGGCCCCGCCGCCCGGCGTGGCGGCCCAGATCGGGTTCGCCCCCTACGGCTCCCCGGTCGTCCTCGGGGTCGCGATCCAGGAGCGCCCCGACGGCTCCTACGTGATGGTGCTGCGGGCGCGCAACATGCCGCAGGCGCTGGACCTGCGCGACCTCTCGCTCTCGCTCTGGGGCACCCCCTGGGGGACCTCGCACGACGGCGAACGCGGCGACTGCCTAAAAGAGACAGAGCCCGACTTCCCCTGGGCCAAATGCTCGGTCGGGCCGCCGAAAAACTTTGACCGTAAGGCCTATCTGAGCCTGCCGACCACCTGCTCACCCAACCTCGCCTTCGGCCTCCGCGTCAGCTCCTGGCAGCAGTCGGGCGAGGCGAGCGCAGAGGCCGTCAACCGCGACGGCGGCGAGCCGGCGCCGGTCAGCGGCTGTGGCAGCCTCCAGACCGACGTCTCCGCGACCGGGGTGCTGAGCGACCGCAAGGCTTCCTCGCCGACCGGCTACGGCTTCAGCCTGACCAGCAACACCCTGAGGGTGACCGATCCCCAGTTCCTCGTCACCCCCTCGATCCAGCGGGCGCGGATCAGCCTGCCGAACGGGGTCACGGTCAACCCCTCCGTCGGCGAGGGGCTCGTCACCTGCGCTCCCGCCCAGTACGCGGCGGAGACGCCGCTGAGCGCGGCCGGCGCCGGTTGCCCCAACGCCTCGCGCCTGGGGGACTTCTCGGTCCGCTCGCCGCTCTTCGAAGTCGGCGAGCTGTTCTCCGGGACCGTCTACCTGGCGACTCCCAACGACCCCGGCACCCCGACGCCCGGCGCCGAGAATCCGTTCGACTCGCTGCTCGCGATCTACCTGATCGCGAAGCTGCCCGAGCGCGGGGTCCAGGTGAAGCTGGCCGGAAAGCTCGAACCGAACCCGGCCTCCGGCGACCTCGTCGCCATCTTCGACTCGCTGCCGCAGATCCCCTACACGGACCTGCGGGTGACCTTCCGCACCGGCCAGCGCTCGCTGCTCGTCACCCCGGCTGCCTGCGGGCAGGCGATCAGCCGGATCGAGATGACGCCCTGGGCACAGGGCGTCCCCTCGACCACCGTCAGCGACGGCTCCGTGATCGACGCTGGGTCCGAAGGAGCGCCGTGCCCGAGCGGCGTGCCGCCCTTCAACCCCGGCTCGACCGCGGGCGCCGTTAACTCCAACGTCGGCGCCTACACGCCGTACTTCGTCCACCTCACCCGACGCGATCCCGAACAGGAGATCACCTCCTACTCGCTGGTCCTGCCGAAGGGGATCACCGGCAAGCTGGCCGGGATCCCGTTCTGCCCCGACGCGGCGATCGCCGCCGCCCGGACCCGGCGCGGCGCCGCCGAGACCGCCTCGCCATCCTGCCCGGCGACCAGTCAGGTGGGGAGGACCGTCACCGGCTACGGCGTCGGCGCGGCACTCACCTACGCGCCGGGCCGGATCTACCTCGGTGGTCCATATAAAGGCGCGCCGCTCTCGCTGGTGACCATCAACGCGGCGACGGTGGGTCCGTTCGACCTCGGTGTGATCGTGATCCGCTCGGCCTTCCAGGTCGACCAGACCACGGCCCAGCTGCGGATCGACTCCCGCGCCTCCGACCCGATCCCGCACATCCTCGAGGGGGTGCCGCTGCATTTGCGCGACATCCGCATCTACATGGACCGGCCGGAGTTCACCCACAACCCGTCGAGCTGTGAACCCTCGGCGCTGGTCTCCTCGCTGACCGGGTCTGGCGCGCGCTTTGGCGACCCCGCCGACGACTCGACCGCGACGGTCGGCAGCCACTTCCAGCTGCTCAACTGCCTCACCCTCGGCTTCCAGCCGAAGCTCGGGATCCGGCTGCGCGGCGGCGCCGAGCGCGGCGACTACCCGCAGCTGCGGGTCACCTTCGCCAGCCGCGGGCCGCAGGACTCGAACCTGAAGCGGATCGAGGTGGCGATGCCGCACTCCGAGTTCCTCGCCAACGAGCACATCCGCCAGATCTGCACGCGGCCGAAGTTCCAGGCCGAAACCTGCCCGGCGGAGTCCGAGTACGGGCGCGCGGTCGCCTACACGCCGCTCTTCGACGAGCCGCTGCGCGGCAAGGTCTACCTGCGCTCCTCCCCGGACCGCGCGCTTCCGGACCTGGTTGCGAACCTGCGCTCGGGAGCGATCCGGATCGCCGTCGAGGGACGGATCGGCTCGGCCAAAGGCGGCGGCATCCGGGCCCTGTTCACCGATCTGCCGGACGCGCCCATCAACCGCTTTGTGATGACCCTCTACGGGGGCGAGCGCGGGCTGCTGGTCAACTCGGCCAACATCTGCACCTCGCCGCCGCGGGCGATCGTCCGGGCACTCGGGCAGAACAACTTGGGTAGTGCGTTCACCACCACCCTGCGCGGCCAGTGCGGGGACAACGCGAAAGCAAAGGGAGGCCGCTGATGAGGCGCATGCTGGTTCTGCTCGGAGTCACCGTGGCCGCTCTGGCGGTGACGGCGCCCTCCGCGCTGGCGGCCGCCGGCGATCCGATCCTGGTACTCCGCCCGCACCCGCCAAAAGAACCCGGCGTGCCCGTAGAGCCGCCGCCCACCGGCAGCTTTGAAGGGCCGTGCGGCCTGGCAGTCGACCCCAGCGGGCGTTTCTACGTCGCCGATTACTACCACCACCAGGTGGACCAGTACTCCAAAGGCGGCGGATATCTCGCGCAGATCGACGCCGTCGATCCGCTCGACGGCCCCTGCGGCCTGGCGATCGACGCGTCCGGTGGGGTCTACGTCAACAACTTCCACCGCAATGTCGTCCGCTTCGACGCGGTCCCGGCGACCGGTCCGCCGACTGTGATCGCCGGGGTCGGGACCGACCTGACCCACCCGACCGGCGTCGCGGTCGACCGCGTGAGCGGGCTCGTCTACGTCGACGAGCGCACCCAGGTGGGCGTCTTCGACGCCGCCGGAGTGCGGACGGACACGGTCGGCGCCGGCGCGATCGAAGACGGCTACGGCATCGCGGTCTCCAACTACCCGGCGACCAAAGGTTTCGTCTACGTGCCGGATGCGGCAACCGACACGGTCAAGGTCTTCAACCCGGCGGGCGCGGAAACGCCGGTGCAGACGATCGACGGCAACGAAGTGCCCGGCGGGGGATTCGTCTCCCTGCGCAACGCGGCGATCGCGATCGACGACCAGAGCGGCGAGGTGTACGTCGTCGACGACCTCACCCCGAACTATAAAGAGGGCCACGAAGGCGTCGTCTACGTCTTTGGCACCAGCGGCTCCTACAAAGGACGGCTCAAGTACAGCATCGAAAACGGGCTCCCCGCCGGCCTCGCGATCGACAACACTGGCACCGAGAGCCAGGGCCGGGTTTACGTCACCACCGGCTACTCCGAACTGGCGGCGGTCTACGCCTTCCCGCCGGACTCCGAGGGCGAAGCCGCGGTCCCACTCGGCGGTCCGCGGCCCCCGGGCGACGAGGAGCCCTGGCCTCCTGGGCCGCCGGTGGTGACCCCGCCGCCCGCGCTCTCTCCGCCGTCGGCGCTGGTGCCGTTGGCCGCGAGCGCCCCGGCCTCCGCCACCCTCGGCACCGCGAGCCCGGCTGCGAGCAGCCCCAGCGAGGCCACGGCCAAGCGCCGGCAGGCGCGCCGCAAGCAGCGTGCCCACGCCCGCCATAAGCGCCACGCCGCGGCCAAGCAGAGGGCAGCGCGGAGTCGCAACCGGTGAGCGGCTTCCGGTTTCGCATCGCCTTGGCGGTCTCCGCCTGCCTGCTGGCAGCCTGCGCCTCGGTCGCGCTTGCCGAGACCTTCCAGCAAGGCGGCCTGCGCCTGACCGTCGACGGGGATCTGGCGCCGATCAAGCTGCCGCGCGACCACGCGGCGCCGATTTCCGTCACCGTCGGCGGCCGCATCTCCACCCCGGACAAAAGCCCGCCGCCGCGATTGCTCGAGCTGGCGGTCGACCTCAACCGCAACGGGCGCATCGACTCCACCGGGCTCCCGATCTGCGCCTACTCCTCGATCCAACCCGCGTCGTCCACCCGCGCTCTCAGCGGTTGCCGGCCGGCGTTGATCGGCATCGGATCCTTCGAAGCCGAAATCGCCCTGCCGGGGCAGGAAGTCTCGCAGGTGAAAGGGCGGATGCTCGCCTTCAACGGGCGCGAAAACGGCAAGTCCGTGATCTTCGCCCACATCTACGCGCCCCGACCGTTCCCCAACTCGTTCGTCCTCGTCTTCAAGATCGAGCAGCTCCGAAAAGGTCAGTTCGGCACCAAGTTGAAGGCGAAGCTGCCCCCGGAGCTGGCCAGCTGGGGGAAGCTGACCGGGATCGAACTGGAACTCTCGCGCCGCTACACGTATAAGGGCGAGCGCCACAGCTACCTGAGCGCCGGTTGCCCGACTCCGAAGGGGGTCGGGGCCGTGTCATTCCCGCTGGCGCGGACCTCCTTCAGCTTCGAGGGTGGCAAGTCGATCTCCGGGACGATCCTCCGCCGCTGCGAGGTCCGATAGCGGGGTCCTGAGAAGGGCGTCGCTCGCGCGCGCCGACCGGGGAACCCCCTGCCTACGTCAATCGGGCTCGGCGACCCCGATCGAGTTTCCGCCTTCGGCCTTCGCTCTGTAGAGCGCGAGATCGGCCTCGAGCATCGCCCGGCGTGGCCCCTTCTCGAAAGGCGCGACACCGATCGTCGCCGTCAGGGCCTCCTCGCTGCTGGCCAATCGGATCGCTTCGAGAAGGCGTCCGGCGATCGTCCCGCCCGCGCCGGTCTCGGTGTGCGGCAGGATCAGCGCGAACTCATCGCCCCCCAGCCGCGCGGCGAAGTCACCCTCGCGAAGGCAGGACTCGATCGCGATGAAGACCCGACGGAGAACCTCGTCCCCGGCCGCGTGCCCGAAGGTGTCGTTGACCTGCTTGAAGCGATCGAGGTCGAGCATCAGGATCGTGACCGGGACCGCCTCGGGGGAGCCTTCGAGAGCGACCAGGCGATCATCGAAGGCGCGACGGTTCGGACCCTTGGTGATCGGATCCTCGTAGGCCAGCCGCCGGTAGACATGAGCCATGCGGGCGTGGGTCCGGGCGAGGTCGGCGGCGTCGGTCGCGGCTCCCAGGAGCAGCCCCTCGGGCGAGTCGTCGGCGGCCCGAAAAACTGGGCCCGCGGACTGCGAGCTCGCAGGCGTCGAGACGCCCTTCATCGCGCCGAGCAGGCCTTCGACCTGCGCTCCCAGGCCTTCCACGCCCGGTGCCAGCACAACGCGGTCCGCGCTCAGGATCTCGGCCGAGACCCCCTGCCCTCCGAGCAGGATCGGCGTCTCGGGAAAGCGCTCGGTCAGCTGCGCGACCGCGACGCCCAATGAAGAGGTCTCGAAGTCAAGGGTGCTGGAGAGGCCGATCAGGTCCGGATTGCGCATCTCGATCGCCCCCACCAGCGCGTCGAGCGGCACGTCCTCGCCGACGTAGTTGACCTCGTAGCCACCGAGCTCGAGGATGTCGGCGGCCATCCTCAAGCCCATTCCGTGCCGCTGGCCCTCGACCGCGGCCAGCAGGATTCTCCCCGGTCTCGAGGCGGCACGGCCGAAGCTCATTCCGTATGCGCTCGCCATCACTCGGTGCGTTATGGCGGTCGCCAGATGCTCGTCGGCGACGGTGATCGCACCTTCTTCCCAGAGGCAGCCGATCCGCCTCATCGCCGGCGCTATCACCCGCCCGTAGAGGGTCTCCATCCCCATCCCCTCCTGCAGGGACTCGAATGCGACTCGCTCGGCTGCGGCGCCGTCGGCGGCGCGAAGCGTGTCTCCGTAGCGGCGCGAAACTCCCTCTGAGGCGTGATCCACCTGGCGGCGATCCAGCTCGTTCGCGGAATTTTTCGATGGTTCAGGAGTCAGGGCTCTGCCGCTCGGAATTCCCGGATCGGGACAGCTGCGTACATATACGTTACGCTCTTTGTGTGAAGTGTTACAAATGTGTGGGCGGGGTCCCGCGTTTCCTGAGCGCAGGCTTTATGTAGGCGTATCGATGGGAATCGATCCCTCCGCACCCGCGTCCCCAGCCTCTGGACAGAGCTCTCCTCTGGCCCGGATCCTGGTTACCGACGATCAGCCCGCGATGCTCGACCTGATGGACCGAGCCCTCGGCGAAGCCTACGAGTGCGAGTTTGCGAGCACGGTGGAGGGAGCCCGCCGGCGCCTCGACACCGGCACCTTCCAGCTCGCGATCTGCAACCTCGAAGCCAAGGGCAGCTCGGGCCTTGGCCTCGCCGGCGAGATTGTCCGCGACTACCCGCAGACGGCGACGATCGTGTTGATGACCGGCGAGGACGACCCCGAGGCGGCAAGGCGCGCCTTCGCCCACGGCGTCTATGGCTACCTGGTGGAGCCCTTCTGGCCGGGTCAGCTGTTGATCAGCGTGATGAGCGCTCTGCGCAGGCGCGATCTCGAGATCGCCGCGCAGGCCCACAGCCAGAACCTCGAGGACCGCCGCCAGACGATCATCGACATGGCGCCGATCGGCATCTACGCCAAAGACATCTCCGGCCATTACGTCGTCTCCAACGACACGGCGGACCTGATGGCGGGCATGGAGTCGGGAGGGCTGCTCGGCAAGACCGATGAGGCGTTCCTCTCAGGAGATGAGCTGGACGTGGGGAAGTCCAGCTTTGGTCGCGTGCTCGAAGAGGGTGTTCCCCACGAGAGGGTCGACACGGTCGAAATCGCTGGTGATACGAGAACCTTCAAGACGATTCGATTCCCGCTCCTCGGCGAGGACGGGGAACTCGACGCGGTGGGAGGCATTTCGGTGGACATCACCGCCGAGCGCGAGGCCCTGCGCCTCCGCGACGAGCTGACCGCGACCCAGCAGGATGCGATCGAAACGCTACGCCTGTCTCGGCAGGAGACGATCGAGGGGCTCGCGAAGGCGATCAACCTGCACGACTCGTCGACCGGCAAGCACGTCGGCCGCATGGCGGCGGTCGCATCGCTGCTCGGGACCCGCCTCGGCCTCGACCCCGACCGCGTCCTCTTGCTGCGCGCCGCCGCGCCCATGCACGACGTCGGCAAGATCGGCATCTCGGCCGAGCTGCTCCGCAAGCCCGGGTCGCTGAGCGCCGAGGAGCGCGCTGAGATGGAGCGCCACACCGTGGTCGGCCACGAGATCTTCGCCCAGTTCGAAAGCGACCTGTCTCGCACCGCCGCCTCGATCGCGCTGACCCACCACGAGCGTTTCGACGGCAGCGGCTACCCCAGGGGTTTGGCGGGAGAGGAGATCCCCCTCGAGGGGCGGATTACGGCGGTCGCAGACGTCTTCGACGCCGTTCTCTCCGACCGTAGCTACAGAGGTGCGATGTCGGTTGACGAGGCTGTGGATGTGATGAAGGCGGGAAGCGGGAGCCAGTTCGACCCCGAGATCGTCGACGCTCTCCTCGCTCACCTCGACGAGGCGCTGGCGGTTCGGGGTTAGCCGGCGTCGGCGCGCCCGGGCGAGCCCCTCCGGGGGAGGAGCCGGTGCGGGGCGCGAACTACCCGGCACCGGCTCTCCCATTCACTTCTCTGTCCGGGAACTACGTGATCGATCTCAGCTCAGGTCGAAGCGGTCCAGGTTCATGACCTTGTCCCAGGCGGCGACGAAATCGGCGACGAACTTCTCGCCGGCGTCGGCGCTGGCGTAGACCTCGGCTAGCGCTCGCAGCTCCGAATTCGAGCCGAAGACGAGGTCGGCGCGGCTGCCGCTCCACTTGACCGCACCGCTGGCGAGGTCGCGGCCCTCGAACGACGATTCGTCCTCGGAGGTCGACTTCCAGGCCGTGCCGAAGTCGAGCAGGTTGACGAAGAAGTCGTTCGTCAACGATCCCGGCCGCTCGGTGAGGACGCCGTCCGCTGACCCCCGCGCGTTGGCTCCGAGCACCCGCAGGCCGCCGACCAGGACGGTCATCTCGGGGGCGCTGAGGGTGAGCAGATTGGCCCGGTCGACCAGCAGGTACTCAGCCGGCAGTCGGTGGCCGTCGCGGAGGTAGTTGCGGAACCCGTCAGCGGTCGGCTCCAGCGGCTCGAAGGACTCCGCATCGGTCTGCTCCGCCGTGGCGTCGGTGCGGCCCGGGGTGAACGGGACCTCGACCTCGTGCCCGCCGCTCCTGGCGGCTTGCTCGACCGCCGCGCAGCCGCCGAGCACGATCAGGTCGGCGAGCGAGACCTTCTTGGCACCGCCGTTGCCGCCGTTGAACGACGCCTGGATCTGCTCCAGCGCGCCCAGCACCCGCGCCAGCTGCTCGGGGTCGTTGACCTCCCAGCCGCGCTGCGGCTCCAGCCGCACCCGCGCGCCGTTGGCGCCGCCGCGCTTGTCGCCGCCGCGGAAGGTCGAAGCCGAAGCCCAGGCCGCCGAGACCAGCTCGGAGATCGAGAGCTCAGCAGCGAGAATCTGCTCCTTCAGCGAGGCGATCTCCGCGGCGCCGATCAGCTCATGGTCGACGGCGGGGACCGGGTCCTGCCAGATCAGCTCCTCGCTCGGGACCTCCGGGCCGAGGTAGCGGGGGAGGGGTCCCATGTCGCGGTGGGTCAGCTTGAACCAGGCGCGGGCGAAGGCGTCTTCGAGCTGCTCGGGGTTTTCGAGGAAGCGGCGCGAGATCTGCTCGTAGACCGGGTCGATCCGCAGCGCCAGGTCGGTGGTCAGCATCGTCGCCGTGTGCTTGATCGCCGGGTCCTGAGCGTCCGGGACGTTGGCCGGGCCGTCCACCGGCTTCCACTGGTTGGCGCCGGCCGGGCTCTTGTCCAGCTCCCACTCGTTGCCGAAGAGGATTTCGAGGAAGCTGTTGTCCCAGCGCACCGGGGTGTGGGTCCAGGCGCCCTCGAGGCCGCTGGTGATCGTCGCCGTGCCGTTGCCGCTCTGGTAGCTGTTCTCCCAGCCGAGTCCCTGCTCGGCCAGCGGCGCTCCCTCGGGCTCGGGGCCGACGTACTCTTCGGGGTCGGCGGCGCCGTGGGTCTTGCCGAAGGTGTGGCCGCCGACGATCAGCGCCACCGTCTCCTCGTCGTTCATCGCCATCCGGCCGAAGGTCTCGCGGATATCGCGGGCCGAGGCGAGCGGATCCGGATTGCCGTTCGGGCCCTCGGGGTTGACGTAGATCAGACCCATCTGGACCGCGGCCAGCGGCTCTTCGAGTTCGCGGTCGCCGCTGTAGCGCTCGTCGCCGAGCCAGGTCGTCTCAGGGCCCCAGTAAACGTCCTCGTCGGGCTCCCAGACGTCCTCGCGGCCGCCGGCGAAGCCGAAGGTCTTGAAGCCCATCGACTCGAGGGCGACGTTGCCGGTCAGGACCAGCAGGTCGGCCCAGGAGAGCTTGCGGCCGTACTTGCTCTTGACCGGCCAGAGCAGCCGCCGGGCCTTGTCGAGGTTGGCGTTGTCGGGCCAGCTGTTGAGCGGGGCAAAGCGCTGCTGGCCGGCGCCGGCGCCACCGCGGCCGTCGCTGATCCGGTAGGTGCCGGCGCTGTGCCAGGCCATGCGGATCATCAGCGGGCCGTAGTTGCCGTAGTCGGCGGGCCACCAGTCCTGCGAGCTGGTCAGCACCTCCTCGATGTCGGCCTTCACCGCGGCGAGGTCGAGCGATTCGAACTCGGCCGCATAGTCGAACTCGCCACCGAGCGGGTTGGCCTCCACTGGGTTCTTGGCGAGAACCTTGAGGTTGAGGTGCTCGGGCCACCAGCCACGGTTGCCGCCTCCCTCGGTCGGATACGGCGCGCGCTCGTGCGCGACCGGGCAGCCGCCGCCCCCGCTCTCCTCTTCCGGCAGGTTCATCTCTCCAACTACGGCGTCAACCGAATCGGGCTTATCGGACACGGGCGTTCCTTCCAGGTTCAGGGTTATTTTCAGTTGCTTGGGCGGCCAGGCAGTCGGGGCACCGGCCCCAGTAGACGACCTCGGCCTCGTCGATCGCGTATCCGTGGTCCTCGGATGCGGTCAGGCAGGGGGCCTCGCCCGCTGTGCAGTCGACGTCGGCGATAGCGCCGCAGGAGCGGCAGACGATGTGGTGGTGGTTGTCGCCGACCCGCGACTCGTAACGGGCCACCGAGCCGGGCGGCTGGATCCGCCGCACCAGGCCGGCGTCGGTAAGCGCGCGCAGCACGTCGTAGACGGCCTGCAGAGACACCTCGCCGAGGTCTTTGCGGGTGGCTTCCACGATCGAGTGCGTGTCGGCGTGCGGACTCGCGTAGACCGCGTTGAGAACCGCCAATCGTGGGCGGGTGACCCGAAGGTCGGTTCCGCGCAGCAGGCGCTCTGATTCGACGGTCGTCGGCACGGGTCCCAGTATGCCCTATTTCTGGATTGACTCCAGACAAGCATGGGTGGGAGGGTCTCGATCCAGTGGCCCACCGATGGCGGCAGCTACCGTTGGCGGTGTGTTCCGCCCCGCCGACATGCTCTCGCTGATCCCCGGCTTGGCACCGGGGCGGCCGCCCCAGGCCGAGGAGGTGGAGGGGTTCTTCGGGCCCGACTCGATGGTGCGCCGGCTGCATCGCGAGCGCCTGGTGCTGTTCTCCGGGGTGCGAGCCCTGCTGATGCAAGCCTGCGACCCGCTCGCGGTCGTCGGCTTCCAGCGCCACTCGATCATCTTCGACGACCCGCAGACTCGCCTGCTGAGGACCGACGAGCGGATGTCGAGGATCTACTTCGGGACCACCGAGGAGGCCGAGGAGACCGGCCGCGTCGTCCGCGCGATGCACCGCCGGGTGCGGGGCAAGACCCCGGCCAGGTACGGGCCGATCGCCAAGGGGACTCCCTACGACGCCTCCGACCCCAAGCTCGGGCTCTGGGTCCTCGCGAGCCTTGCCGACTCCGCGCTGGTCTATTACCAGCGCGTCTTCGGCGACCTCAGCGGTGCGGAGCGCGAACGCTATTGGGGCGAATATCGCCAGGTCGGCGAGCTCTTCGGCCTGCCGCCGGGCTCGATGCCCGCCACGTATGAGGGGTTGAAGCGCTACGTCGACGGTCGCCTCCGCGACGGTAGCCTCTGGATCTCCGATGAGCGCCGCGACCAGGCGGTGGCGATGATCCTCGAGCCGCCCTACTCCGGCTGGCAGCGCGCGGCGGTCACTCCCGTCACCGAGGCGATCAGGCTGACCTCCACCGGCCTGCTGCCGACGGAGATCCGACGCATGCTCGGGTTCTCCTGGGATCCCGCTCGCGAGGCTCTGCTGCGCTCGGCCCTCCTGCAGCTGCGCTTCGGCGCCCGCCTCTGGCCCGCCGCCGTCCGGCTTCACCCCGCGGCGCGCGGCGCCGCCGGCGAGCGCTACGGCGCCCTCGCGGCCTAGGTTGGGAGCGCCAACCACGATGGCCATCCCGCCCGCCGACCCCGACCGCTACCGGCGCCAGCAACGGCGCCGCGCCCTGATCGCGTGGGGAGGTGCGGCGGCGATCGCACTCATGGTCCTAGCCGCGGCCCTGGGTGGAGACGAGCAGCGCGAGCCGTTCACCGTCCCCTATGGAGAGACGATGACCGCCGCCGAGTACGACGCGATCAACGAAGGCGAAGACCAGGCCGACGTGCTCGGGGACCTCGGCAAGAGCGGCCGGCCCGAACGCCTGACCGAGAGCTACGTTCTGGTCCTCTTCCCGCCGCACTCCGAAGACGTCGCCTGCAGCTACTGGCAGTTCTCCGAAGCGCCGCAGATCTTCGCCCGCCTCTGCTTCGACCGCTCCGACGGCGAGCTGGTCGAGAAGCTCGACGCCAATGTCCACGACGGGCTCGAGGGGGACGCGGACGTCATCACTGCTTGAGGCGTTGCTCCGATCCCCGGGAGTAAGGTTTTGCCATGGCTGATTCGGGAACTCCCGGTGCCGTCGCGATCGGCAACGACGAGGCGGTGCGAGCTTGGGACACGGTCCTCTTCGAGCGTTGGAAGCAGAACCGCCAGGTTTTCGTCGGCGCCCTCGACGGGGTCACCGAGGAGCTCTTCGAGCGCTACCCGCCACCGCTGGGGGGCCGTTGCATCGACGTCGGCTGCGGGTTCGGCGACACCACCCGGCGACTCGCCGCGCTGGTCGGGCCCGAGGGCTTCGCACTTGGCACCGACTCCTCGCCGCGCTTCGTCGCGGAGGCAGAGCTGGAGGCGCGGGAGGCCGGGATCGCCAACGTCGGCTTCGAAGCCGCCGACGCGCAGACGGCCGCCTGGGACCCGGTCCACGATTACGCGTTCTCGCGCATGGGGACGCAGTTCTTCGCCGCGCCGGTGGTCGCGATGCGGGCGATCCGGGCGTCGCTGAAGCCGGGTGGCGGCCTGCGCAAGATCTGCTGGCGCCGCAAGGACGAGAGCCCGTTCTGGGCGGAGACCGAGCAGGTCGTGCAGCGCTTCCTCTCGCGCCCGGAGGAGTACGAGGCCGACACCTGCGGTCCAGGCCCGTTCTCGCTTGGCAACCCGGAAACCCTCACGGGCATCCTCGAGGCGGCCGGCTTCGCGGAGACCGAGCTGACCGCGCGCGACATCGATTACTTCATGGGCAAGGACATGGAGGAGGCGGTCGACGCCCTGCTCGCGATCGGCCCCGGCGCCGAGCTGGTCCGCCTCAACGGCGCGCATGGGGAGAGCCTCCGAGCGGAGATCGCGGCGGCGCTGGCCGAGCACTACGCGGCCTGGCAGCAGCCGGACGGCTCGATCGTCGGCCGCGCCTCGGTCTGGCTGGTCGCGGCGACGAACCCAGGCTAGAGATCCCCCAAGCGCCGGCTTGGGCGCCGGCGGTGGGCCACCGTTTTCGCACTAGCCTCGTCTCCATGTGGAAGATCGACGAGGCGGAGAGCGGCGTCGTCGTCGCCCGGTTCGACCGGCCGCCGATGAACTACTACACCGACGAGGACATCGATCAGCTCGAGGAGCTTGTCGCGGAATGGACCGCGCGCCAGGTCCCGGCAGTGGTCCTCGCGGGCGGCCGACCGGGCAAGTTCATCACCCACTTCGAAGTCGACGGCATCCTCGTCAAGCAGGTGCGCCCGGAGGGGCCGATCGAGTCGCCGGTGAGGACCCGCCGCATCCACGTGATCAGCCAGAACATGAACAGGGCGCCGATGCCGATCGTCGCCGCGATGAACGGCGACGCGATGGGGATCGGGTTCGAGCTGGCGCTCTCCACCGACATCCGGGTCGGTGAGCGCGGCGACTACCGCTACGGCCTGATCGAGACCCGGCTCGGGATCGTCCCCGGCGGCACCGGCCTGACCCGGATGGCGCGGATGATCGGGCCCGGCAAAGCGATGCTGCTCGGTGCCGGGGCTGTGGCGCTGACGCCGGAGCAGGCCTACGAGGCCGGCCTCGTGGAGCTGATCGAGGACGACGCGCTGGCGAGCGCGGTCGGGATCGCCGAGCGGATGGCGACGCTGCCGCGGACGGCGGTCGCGATGGCGAAGAAGATCGTCTACCAGAGCGAGGGCGTGCCGCTCTCGGTCGCGCTCGAGTTCGAGGTCGACAGCTCCTACCGGGCAAAGCAGTCACCGGAAGCGGCGCCGGCGCTGAGCGACTACCTCTCGCAGCCGCTGGACCAGCGGCGGGCCTGGTTCGAACGCTGATGGCGGCCGAGGCTCCAGCCTCCAGCTTCGCCCGCCCCGAGGATGGCCGCCTGCGCGACCGGGTCGCGATCGTCACCGGCGGTGGCCGCGGGATCGGCCGCGCGATCGCCCTCGGCCTCGCCGCCGAGGGGGCGACCGTGGTCGTGATCTCGCGCAGCGAGGGCGAGCTGAACGCCGTTGTCGCCGAGGCCGAGCAGCTCGACGGCGGCGGCTTGGCGCTGGTCGTCGACTGCATGGACGGCCAGGCGCTGAAACGGGCGGTGGGGGAGGCCCATGAGCGGCTCGGCCGCCTCGACATCCTCTTCAACAACGTCGGCGGCCTGGTCGGCGAGGCGGAGAAGCTCGTTGCCCTCGAGCACGACGACGAGCTCTTCGAGCAGAACATCTTCCTCAACCTGACCAGCGCCTACTACGCCACCCGCGCGGCCCTGCCGCACATGGTCGACGGCGGCTACGGCCGCGTCGTCAGCATCGGCTCTGGGTATGCCAAGCACGGCGGCGGGATGATCTCCTACAGCGCCGCCAAGCACGGTCTCGTCGGCTTCACCCGCGCCCTCGCCTACCAGGTGCCGGCCGAGATCACCGTCAACTGTCTCTGCCCCGGCTGGACCGACACCGCCCTGCTCGACTGGGGCGGCGCCCGCGACGGCCTCGCCAGCGCCACCGTCAAGACCGAAGCCCAGACCGTCCAGGGCCGGGTCCTGGCGCCGGCCGAGCTGGCGCCGATGGCAACCCTGCTCGCCAGTCCCGACGGCGCCGGGATCACCGGCCAGGTGATCAGCGTCGACGGCGGCTACAAAGTCTGAGCAGGTTTGGAAATGGAGGCGACCGCGAGCCGGCTTGAGCTTCCTCCGTCCAAGGACGGGCACAGCCTCCCTACCGACATTAGGCCGGTTATGGCCGGCTCAACGTCGACAGGGCAAAGCAGGCGCGCCTCCCAGTTGGCCGACTTCACCCAGGGCGATGCTCCGCTCTGGACCTGACGGCGCTCAGCGCAGCTCGTCGAGCGATTTGACCTCGAGGTCAAACGCCTCGTCGGCGGCGCGGCGGCGGCGATACGGGGAGACGATCACGCGATGGGTCTCCCCGCAGGCGCAGGGGACTTCGATCGGGCTGGTGTCGGTCGAGGGGTCGGTGTCGACTTTGAGCCGGCGCAGCTCGCCGGCCGTTTTGCAGCCGAACGAGATCACCCAGCCGTAGTCGGGCGCGGGCTCGGAGCTTTTTTTCGAACGGCGGGGCTGCGGCATCTGTCCATCCTCGCCTGTCGAGCGGCGGAGCGTCGGCCGGGTCGCAGCCGGTTAGGCTGGCGGCTGTGAAGGTAGAGATGCTCGATGTCGGCCGGATGACCGCCTCGGCGGCGATCTGGCGCCAGGGCGAGGACCCGGAGCGCAAGCTGACGCTGCCGGTACCCGCCTACCTGATTGAGACCGAGAGCGAGCGGATCCTCGTTGACACCGGCCTGCACCCGGGCGCCTGCGCTGACCCGATCGCCCACTACGGACGCCCGGAGGCGATGGGCCTGTTCTCCTTCGAGCAGGACGAGCCGATCAGCGAGCAGGTCGAGTCGGCGACGATCACCAGGATCGTCCTCACCCACCTCCACTACGACCATGCCGGCGGCCTCTCGCTGCTGCCGCCGAGCATCCCCGTCGTCGTCCAGCGCCGCGAGTGGGAGGCCGGCCACGACGAAGACGCGATCGCCCGCAACTTCTTCTACCCGCGCGACTACGCCGGCGGCGAGCGCGAGGTGATCCTGGTCGACGGCGACCACGACCTGCTCGGCGACGGCTCGATCGAGCTCCTGGCGACCCCGGGGCATACTCCCGGCCACCAGTCGGTGCGGATCGGCGGCGACCTCGTGCTCGCTGCCGACGTCGCCTATTTCGCCGGCGGCCTCGACGACCGCCGCTTTCCCGCCTTCGGCGACGACCTCGCCGCCCAGGGCCGCTCGGCCGACCGCCTACGCGATCTGCGCGAAGCCGGTGCCACCGTCGTTCCCGGCCACGACCCGGATGCGCTGCGGCCGGGGCCGGTCAGCGCCGCCTGAGGCCGCTCCGCCCTCGCGGCTGCCGGCTCAGGGTGGGTCGAAGCCGAGCTTGCGGCTGGCCGGCGTCGCGGTCAGGCCGTGGACGATGATCGAGGCGCCGACGCAGACGATCGCGGTCCAGTAGATCGTCGTCGCCTCGGTGGCGGTGAGCACGCCGGCGCCGATCGCCACCGCGACGTAGTAGAAGGAGCCGATCCCGCGCACGCCGAACCAGCCGACGAAGAGCTGCTCGAGCCTGGGCATGCGACTGCCGGCGAAGGCGACGAGCACCGACCCGGGCCGGATCGCCAGCAGCAGGGCCGGCGCCAGCAGCCAGCCGCTCAGCCCCGGCTCGCCGAGGCCGGCGAGGGTGACGGTGCTCCCGAGCAGGAGCACGAGCGCGAGCTCGGACACGTTCTCGACCACGGTCGCGCCCTCGTGGACCGGCCCGTGGTACTCGTGCTCGCGCTCGCGACGGCGGAAGGCGAGGCCGCCGGCGAAGGCGGCGAGGAAGCCGTAGGCGCCGATGATCTCGGTCGCGCCGTAGATCGCCAGCACGCCGGCGATCGCCAGCCAGCCGTCGTACTCGGCCAGCAGCCACTCGCGCTCGCGCAGGGCCGAGGTCGCTGCCCCCAGCGCCCAGCCGGCGAGCGCGCCGACCAGGAGGCCGACGACGATCGCGTAGAGGACGTCGGCGGCCAGCCAATTGGCGAAGCCGCCGTCCTCGCCGGCGATCAGCAGGCCGAGGAATAGGAAGGGGAAGGCGAGGCCGTCGTTGAGGCCGGCCTCCGAGGTGAGGGCGAAGCGCGGCTCCTCCTCGCCGCCCTCGCCGGGCGGGCCGACCTGGATCTCGCCGGCCAGGACCGGGTCGGTCGGGGCCAGGATCGCGCCGAGCACGATCGCGGCGCCCCAGCCGAGGCCCATGACCAGGTGCCCGAAGCAGGCGACGGCGGCGATCGTCAGCGGCATCGCGATCCCGATCAGGCGCGCGGTCGAGGACCAGCCGCGCCAGCTGAAGCGGCGGTCGATGCGGATGCCGACCGAGAAGAGGGCGATCACAACGCTGATCTCCGAGGCCCGTTCGATCAGCTCGGAGTCCTGCAGGGGCTCGATCAGGTCGACCCCGAGCGCGTTCAGCGCGATCGAGAAGCCGGCACCCATCAGCAGGTAGACGATCGCCGGCGAGAAGGCGCGGTCGCGATCACGCGAGAGCGCGACCACCGCGATCAGCAGCGCCGCGCCGGCCGCCAGCAGCCCGACCGCGTAGAGGTCGCCGAAGTGGAATCCCGGTGCGGCGGCTGAGGGAACGATCGGAGCGGCCCTAGGCGATCGTCGCCGTCAGTTCCGGCGGGGTCGAGATCGTCTGCAGGACGACGCAGTAACGCTCGGTCAGCTTCAGCAGCGTCGCCAGTTCCTCTTCGTCGGCGTCGGTCTCGAGCTCGAAGCGTAGGCGGATCGCGCCGAAGCCGACCGGAGCCTCGCGGTCGACCGCGAGAGTGCCGCGGAAGTCGAGGTCGCCGTCCGCGTGGACGCTGCCGGACTCGACCGCGATCCCCAGCGAGGTCGCGACCGCGCTCAGGGTCACGCCGGCACAGGCCGCCAGCGCCTCCAGCAGCATGTCGCCCGAGCAGAGCAGCGAGCCGTCGCCGCCGGAGGCGGGGTGTAGCCCCGCGGCGGCGATCGCGCGCCCGGTGTCGACCGAGCAGGAGACCCCCTCGCCGAGGGTGCCGGTCGCCGAAAGCGTCACCAGCGCCGCCTCCGGCGCGGATTGGTAGCGCTCCTTCAAGGGAGCCTGAATCGATCGCAGCTCTTCTCTATCCATGCCACACATACTGGCGATCCTCGAACTCTCGTCTGAGTACCGGGTCCAGACCGGTGCGGGGGCGGCCGGCGTGATTGAATCGAGATCTTGTTCCGGTCACTGCGCATCGCCGCCGTTCTCGTCCTCGTTGCTCTCGCGGCGTTGAGCGCCAGCCCCGGCGCCGGCGCGGCCGGCAGCGGCGTCTACCCGGCCAAGCTGAGCGTCGCCGGCAGCCTCACGATCACCACGGTGCACGACTTCACCGGCCCCTGCGAACGCAACCAGGGCTGGACGATCGAGGCCAAGGCCGACGTAAACGTCAGCAGCAAGATCCAGCTCGAATGGATCCAGCAGGGGGGGATCGTCCAGGGCACCGAGGCCAAGACTCCCGGCGGCGCCAGGAACAAGAACGTGATGAGCGGCTACCACGAGACCAACCTCTGCCCGCCCGACGAACCGATCCCGTTCGAGGAGGGCGACAAACCGGAGTGCTCCAGCCACACCGGCGCCGGCATCGCCGACATCAGCGGCAGCAAGGGCAAGATCGTGATCGGCCTCGGCCGCAAGGGCGGCGGCGAACAGGATCCGAGCTGCCAGGGCGGCTTCGTGATCGCACCGAAGCCGACTGGCGCGACGATCGGCGCCCTGCAGTCCGACTTCGACGCGATCGTGCTGCCGCTGGGCGTCGGCGTCGACCCCTTCAAGTCGCTGCGGCTGGGCAAGAAAATCTCCCGCAAGGTCAAGGTCTCCGGCCCCTGCGCCCAGGGCGTCAAGGCGACGACCTCGACCTTCCGCGACGACGTCTGCACGGTCAAAGGCAGCTTCGACGTCACCGTCCAGCGCCTCCCCGGCAAAGGCCGCAGCGGCTTTACCACCGCCGGTGCTTTCAGCCCGCTCAGCGCCTGGTAGCTAGCCGACCTCGAAGCGGGTCGGAACGAAGTTCTGGGAATCGGCCGGCGGTCGCTCGTAGGCGCGTTGCTGGCGCGGCGGCAGCTCGATCTTCTCCTTCGCGACCTGTCCGTAGGGGACCTGTTCGAGCAGGTGGCTGATCAGGTTGAGCCGGGCGGTGCGCTTGTCATCGGCCTCGACCACCCACCAGGGCGACTCCTTGGTGTCGGTATAGGCGAACATCTCGTCCTTGGCCTCGGCGTAGTCGACCCAGCGGGCCCGCGCCTCGAGATCCATGCCGCTCAGCTTCCACTGCTTGTCGGGGTTGTCGATCCGCGCTTTGAAGCGCCGCTCCTGCTCCTCGTCGGAGACCGAGAGCCAGTACTTGACGAGGACGATCCCCGATCGCATCAGCATCCGCTCGAAGCGCGGCGCCGAGCGCATGAACTCCTCGTACTCGGCCTCGGTGCAGAACCCCATCACGTGCTCGACCCCGGCGCGGTTGTACCAGCTGCGGTCGAAGAGGACGATCTCCCCGCCGGCCGGGAGATGGGCGACGTAGCGCTGGAAGTACCACTGGGTCTTCTCGCGCTCGGTCGGGGTGCCGAGGGCGACCGTGCGGACCACCCGCGGGTTCGTCTTCTCGCTGATCCGCTTGATCACGCCGCCCTTGCCGGCGGTGTCGCGACCCTCGAAGACGACGACTACTTTCAGCCCCTCCTGCAGCACCCATTCCTGCAGCTTCACCAGCTCGGTCTGCAGGCTCTCGAGCTCCTTCTCGTACTGCTTCTTGGAGAGCTTGCGGGGGGCGTCGTCGTCCGCCATCGGACCAGGATATGCCCGGATCGCCCGGGCGCCAAGCCCCCCGGGCTCAGACCTGGCGCTCGCGCCCGGCCCAGAACTCATCGCGCAGGGTGCGCTTGAGGACCTTGCCCTGGGTGCTGCGCGGCAGCTCGCGGAAGTGCACGCCCTTCGGCGCCTTGACGCTGCCGAGCTGGCCTTTGCAGAGCGCGATCAGCTCCTCGGCCGCTGCCTCGGCGCCGGGCTTGAGCTCGACGATCGCGGTCACCGCCTCGCCCCACTTCTCGTCGGGGACGCCGATCACGGCGCAGTCGAGGACCGCCTCGTGGGCCCAGATCACCCGCTCGACCTCGCTCGGGAAGACGTTGAAGCCGCCGCTGATGATCAGATCGCGCTTGCGGTCGACGATGTAGTGGAAGCCGTCGGGGTCGCGGAAGCCGATGTCGCCGGTCCCGTGCCAGCCGCCGGGGCGGCTGACCTCGGCGCTCGCCTCCGGGTTCTCGTGGTATTCGCCCATCACCAGGTCGCCGCGCAGGACGATCTCGCCGCGCTCGTCGTCGCCGAGCAGCTTCCCGTCGTCGTCCATGATCCCGACCGCGGCGATCATCGAGGCGCGCCCGCAGCTAGCCAACCGCCCGCGCTTCTCTGGGTCGGCGAGCGCCTCTACGTGCTCGGCCGGGCTCATGTAGGTGGCCAGCATCGGCGCCTCGGACTGGCCGAAGCACTGCGCCATCACCGGCCCGAACACGTCCATCGCCTCGACCAGCTTGTCGGCCGACATCGGCGCCGCCGCGTAGAGGAAGTGGCGCAGCGAGGAGTAGTCGCGCTCACGCACGGTGGGGTCGGCGAGCAGGGCGTAGATCGCGGTGGGAGGGAGGAAGAGGCGGCTGACCCGGTCGCGCTCGATCGAGTCGAGCACGGTCGCCGGCGCGACCCCGTCGTGGATCACGATCGTGCCCCCTTCGCCGAGGCTGGGGAAGCCGACGGTGCCGGCCGCGTGGGTCATCGGCGTCGCCATCAGGTAGACCGGCCGTGCATCCTCCTTCATGTGCGCGTTGAAGCCGAGGCTCATCGTCATGAACTGGCGGTCGCAGATCGTGATCGCCTTCGGCAGCCCGGTGGTGCCACCGCTGCCGAGGAACATCAGCTTGCGCTCGGGGTCGTGGGGGAGGTTGGGGGCGAGCTCGCCCGCCGCCCCGAGCCAGTCCTCGAACTCGGCGCCGGGCGCGTCGTCGCCGAAGCTGACCGAGCCTTTGATCCCCGGCGTACCTGCCAGCAGCGTCTCGGCCCGCTCGCCGTAGGCGGCGCTGTAGATCAGGTAGTCGCACTCGAGCAGCTCCAGCAGTTGGGTCAGCTCCGCCTGCTCGGATTTCGGGTTCAGCGCCACCCAGGCGGCGCCCGCCCGCAGCACCCCGATCACGGCGGCGTAGCCGAGCGGGCCGTTGGGGGCGAAGATCGCGACCTTGCCGCCGTCGCCGAGCCCGCGCTCGCGCAGGCCGACGGCGACGCGGTGGGTCAGCTCCGAGAACTCGTGGTGGCTGAGCTCGAGGCTGCCGTCGGCGCGCACCGCGCAGGTGGCGCTTGGATCAATCCCGAAACCGCGGTCGAGATAGTCGATGAACATCGCTCGGGCCATCGTAGGCTGGGTCGGTGAGCGAGCCGCCAGATCCCGACGCGTTCGTTGTCGAGCGGGCCAAAGTGCGGGGGGTCGAGATCGCCTACGTGCGCGCCGGCACCGGCGGCTACCCGCTGCTGCTCGTCCACGGCTGGCCGGAGACGATGCGGATCTGGTGGCGCAACATCGAGCCGCTTGCCGCCGCCGGCTTCGAGGTGATCGTTCCCGACTTGCGCGGCTTCGGCAACTCGGGCCTCGATCCGGAGGGCTTCTACGACCTCGCAGCCCACTCGCGCGACCTGCAGGAGCTGGTTACCGGGGAGCTCGGCCACGAGCGCTGCGCCGCGGTCGGCGGCGACCTTGGCGGCGGCATCATCCAGGACCTCTCGCTGCGGTTCGAGGGCTTCGTCGAGCGCCAGGTCCTCTTCAACTGCGTGTTGCCGGTGCTACCAGCCGAGTACGAGGCGGCCGGGATCGAGTCCAGCCCTTCGGCGCCGATGCGGATGGCGGCCGACTACTTTCGCCGCCAGGCCCGCGAACCCGACGAGCTTGCGGCCGAGCTCGACACCGCGGAGAAGCGCCTGCGCTATGTCGCCGAGTTCTACGGCCACCGCTTCTGGGCGACGCCGGGCGCCTTCTCGCGGGCCGAGGCCGAGTTCATGGCCGCGCCCTTCGTCGACCCCGACCGCCTCTACGCCGGTTGGGGCAACTACGGCAGTGCCCTCGGCGTGCGCCCGCGCTCCGAGCGCCCGCGCCTGGCCGAGCGCAGCGCCGTGCCCACGCTCGCCCTCTACGGCCCCGACGACCACGTGATCTGGCGCCAGTTCCCCGCGATGTGCGAAGTCGCCTTCAGTGAGCTGATCGGCCCCTTCGTCGTCACCGGCGCCGGCCACTTCCTGCAGTGGGAGCGCGCCCACCTCCTGAACAAAACCCTCGAGTACTTCCTCGCCGACCTCCGCTAACCGCCTGTCGACGGGCCTAAAACGGGCCTATAGCTCCCGAAATCGGCCCGTCGGCGGCTAGGTGGCTGGGGCGAGGGCGCGGGCGTGGGTGATGGCGGCGAGGACGACCAGCGCCGCGGCGGTGCCCAGCGCCAGGGTCAGGCTCGCCTTGACCAGCAGCGCCCCGCAGAGGGCGCCGGCGAGGATCGCCGCCAGCGCCGCGCTCCGCGTCTCCACCTCGCCCGGCGAGGCCAGCGCCAGCGGCGCGTGCGAGGCGAACGAGGTCAAGGTCAGGTTGAGCACGGTCGTCGCCAGGTTCGGGTCGCCGACCCGGCGCGCGACCGTGTTCCGCAGTCCCATCGTGGCGGCGAGGATCGCGATCAGCAGGTAGGCGGTGAAATGCCCCGGCTCGATCGCCGCCAGCGCCGCCAGCAGGGTCGCGAAGCCAATCAGGCCGATCTCGATCGGACCGGCGAGGGCGCCGGGGTGGCCGGGACGTGGTGGGCGGATGAAGAGCGCCGCGGCGCCGGCGCCGGCAAGGAAGGCGAGCAGGCTGATCAGCGGCGCCGTCACCGGAGCGCCGGCCGCGCCGCCGATCCCGATCCCGAGGAAGATCACGTTGCCGGTCTGCATCGCCACGAAGACCTGGCCGAGGGCGATGAAGCTGACCGCGTCGAGGATGCCGGTGACGAAGGTGAGGATCAGCAGCGTGCGCGTCAGTCCGTCCCACATGAGGACAGATTTGATCTAGGATGCCCGCTTCCTTCGCGGAACCCGCGCGGGACCTTCATGAAGAAGCTCTACGCCACCCTCGTCCTCGCACTTGCCCTCGGCCTCCTGGCTGCCGGCTGCGGCAGCTCGGACGACGACTCGACCAGCTCCGGGACGAGCGCCAGCGCCGACTCCTGCGAGCCCGGCAACCTGCCGACCGAGACCGCGGGGATGCTGACCGTCGCCACCGACAAACCGGCCTACCCGCCGTACTTCGAAGACGATGACCCGACCAACGGCGAAGGCTTCGAGAGCGCCGTCGCCTACGCGATCGCCAAGCAGCTCGGCTACCCGGCGGCGAAGGTGAAGTGGACGGTCGAGCCGTTCAACTCCTCATACGCGCCCGGCCCCAAGGACTTCGACTTCGACGTCAACCAGATCTCGATCACCCCGGCCCGCGAGAAGGTCGTCGACTTCTCGGCGTCCTACTACACCGCCAACCAGGCGGTGCTGGCGCTGAAGGACTCCGACGCGGCCAAGGCGACCACGATCGAAGAGCTGCAGGACGTCAAGTTCGGCGTCCAGATCGGCACCACCAGCCTCTCGGCGACCGAAGAAGTGATCGATCCCGGCTCCAAACCGGAAGTCTTCAACAACTCCACCGACGTCGTCACCGCCCTCAAAAACGGCCAGATCGAAGCGATAGTCGTCGATCTGCCGACCGCGCTCTACCTGACCGCCGTTGAAGTCCCCGAGGCGACCGTGATCGGCCAGTTCGCCGACCCCGAAGGCGACGAGTGGGGCGCGCTTTTGGCCAAGGACTCCCCGCTCACCGCCTGCGTTTCCTCCGCGGTCGAAGATCTCGAAGCCTCGGGCGAGCTCGAAGCGCTGAACACCAAATGGATGAGCGCCGCCGCGGGCGCCCCCCTGCTCGAATAACGCTCAGCCGAGGGGCGGGTTGGTCAGAGGGGCGGTGGTTGCCTCTTTGGGAATTGAGTCGCGTCCCCTAAAGGGGACTGCTCCACCGAGCTGAGCTCGCCTATGGCGAGCAGATTTAAGGAAAGGGCCCTTCGGGCACATTCCCAAAGAGGCAACCACCGCCCCTCCCACGAACCGTCCCTCGTTGATCTGAAGATCCGAGGGACCTCCCGTTTGCTTTTAGCTACCGCACCTCGGACCCTCGCTGATCTCCGGACGTCCCAGGGGGCGGGTGATGAGCGGGGGCCGGTAGGCCTCTGGGCGAATGTCGCCCGAAGGGCCCTTTACTGATTCTTGCCCGCCATAGGCGGGCTCGACATGAGGGAGTAGTCCTTTAGGGGACACGACAAATTCGCCCAGAGGCCTACCGGCCCCCGCTTACCGCTGGCACCTGAAGCCGTCCCCGGGCGTGGTCAGAATCGCGCCCAGCTTGTCCGACTCCGCCGTCATCAGCGATCGCCGCTTGCAGCGTGAGGCCGCGAAGCGTCGACAGGAGCGGCGCTCGCAGGCGATCGCGGCGGTCTCCACGGTCATCGTCCTCGGCGGGCTCGCGACTTGGATCCTGACCAGCCCCGGCTGGCCGGAAGTCCGCGAGCTGTTCTTCAACTGGGGGGTCTTCGAGGAAGCGTTCCCGGAAGTCCTCGAAGGCTTCTGGCTCGACGTGAAGCTGTTCGTGATCGTCGAGATCGCGGTGCTGATCGTCGGGCTGGGGATCGCGCTGCTGCGAACCAGTCGCGGCGCGGCGCTGTTCCCGCTGCGGCTGCTCGCCGCGGTCTGGGTCGACGTCTTCCGCGGCGTCCCGACGATCCTGCTCGTCTACCTGGTCGGCTTCGGGGTGCCGGCGCTCCAGCTGGAGCTCCTCGGCTTCAAGACCAACGAGATCAACCCGGTGGTGCTCGGCGGCATCGCCCTCGGCCTCTCCTACAGCGCCTACGTCGCCGAGGTCTACCGCGCCGGCATCAACTCAGTCCACCGCGGCCAGCGCGACGCGGCGCTGGCGATCGGCCTGACCGAGGCGCAGACGATGCGCCACGTGATCCTGCCGCAGGCACTGCGGCTGCTGCCGCCGCCGCTGCTCAACGACTTCGTCTCGCTGCAGAAGGACGTCGCCCTGGTCTCGATCCTCGGCCCGCTCGAGGCCTTCCGGATCGCCCAGATCTTCCAGGGCCAGGAGTTCAACTACACGCCGCTGATCGCGGCGGCGCTGCTCTACCTGGCGGTGACGGTGCCGCTGGCCCGGGTCGTCGACCGCATGGGCGGCGCCCACGGGGAGGTGAAATAGAGGTGGCGGCGCCGGTGCTGGAGCTGCGCGGCGTCACCCAGGCCTTCGGCGAGCGCCAGGTCTTGCGCGGGATCGACCTCACGGTCACCGAGCACGAGGCGATCGCGCTGATCGGCGCCTCCGGCTCCGGCAAGTCGACGCTGCTGCGCTGCATCGACCTGCTGGTCGAGATCGACGACGGCGACATCTTCCTCGACGGCGAGGTGATCACTGACCCCTCCGTCGACGCGGTCGCCGTGCGGCGGCGCCTCGGTCTCGTCTTCCAGGCCTACAACCTCTTCCCGCACCTGACCGCCCTGGAGAACGTGGTGCTGGGGGAGACCCGGGCCCACGGCATTCCCCGCGCCGAGGCCGAGGAGCGCGGCCGCGCTCTGCTCGCCCGCTTCGGCCTCGCCGGCCGCGAGGACGACAAGCCCGACAACCTCTCCGGCGGCCAGCAGCAGCGGGTCGCGATCGCCCGCGCCTTCTCCGGCAAGCCGCGGGCGCTGCTGCTCGACGAGGTCACCAGCGCCCTCGATCCGGAGCTGGTCGGCGAGGTGCTGGGAGCCGTGCGCGACCTCAAGGGGGAGGGCATGACGATGGTGATCGCCACCCACGAGATGAGCTTCGCCCGCGAGGTCGCCGACGAGGTCGCCTTCCTGCACGAGGGCAAGCTGGTGGAGTCCGGGCCGCCGGAGAAGGTGCTGGGCGAACCCGAGCGCCCGGAGACCCGCCGCTTCCTCAGTCGCCTGCTGGAGGCCGGCCGGATCTGAAAGTCGACGGGTCGCGGCCGGGGTAGGGTTGGGGTGATGGCCGAGCTCGTACTGGGACCGCTGCTGCGCTACGTGAGCGAAACCGAGGCGACCGTCTGGGTCGAGGCCGACGCTCCCTGCGAGGTCGAGATCCTCGGTCGCCGCGAGCCGACCTTCAGCGTCGAGGAGCACCACTACGCTCTGGTCCGGATCGAGGATCTGGAGCCAGGCAGCTTCAACGAGTACGAGGTCGCGCTCGACGGCGAGCGGCGCTGGCCGGAGCCTGACTCCGAGCTGCCGCCGAGTGCGATCCGAACTCTCGGCCGCGACGCCCCGCTGGACATCTGCTTCGGCTCCTGCCGGGTGGCGCTGCCGCACACCGAGCCCTACGTCCACAGCAAGGACCGCCACGAAGACGGCCGCGAGTACGACGCCCTGCGGGTGCTGGCGAGCGAGATGCTGCGCGGCGAGCACAGCGAGTGGCCGGAGCTGCTGTTCCTGCTCGGCGACCAGGTCTACGTCGACGAGGGCTCGCCGCGGGCGCGGGAAAAGATCCGCGAACGGCGCGGGACCGCGACGCCGCCCGGGGAGGAGGTGACCGACTACACCGAGTATGCGTGGCTCTACGAAGAGTCGTGGAGCGACCCATTGATCCGCTGGCTGTTCTCGACCGTCTCGGTCTCGATGATCTGGGACGACCACGACGTCAGCGACGACTGGAACATCTCCCGCTCCTGGCTGATGGAGATGCGCGAACGCTCCTGGTGGCACCGGCGCGCCACCGCGGGCGCGATGACCTACTGGGTCTACCAGCACCTCGGCAACCTCTCGCCACGCCACCTCGACGAAAACGACCTCTACCGGGAAGTGCGGGGGAATCGGGACGCGACCGCGCCGCTGCGCGATTTCGCCGAGCACGCCCACCTGGACGGCTCCGGGACCCGCTGGAGCTTCTGCCGCGACCTCGGCGACACGCGGGCGATCTTCCTCGACTCGCGGGCCGGGCGGGTGCTGGAGCCCGATCGCAGGGCGATGGTCGACGACGAGGAGTGGGACTGGGTCGTCGAGCACGCCAGCGGCGACTTCGACCATCTGTTGATCGCGACCACGATCCCGTTCCTGCTCTCGCCCGGCTTCCACCACCTCGAGGCCTGGAGCGAGCGGGTCTGCGACGGCGCCTGGGGGCCGCAGGCGGCGCGAGCAGCCGAGAAGCTGCGCCGCGGCGTCGACTTCGACCACTGGGCCTCCTTCGGCGAGACCTTCGCGCGCCTTCGCGGCCTGATCGAGAACGTCGGCTCGGGGATGCACGGCAAGCCTCCGGCCTCGATCGTCGTCCTCTCCGGCGATGTTCACCACGCCTACCTGGCCGAGATCGGCTTCAAGCCTGGTTCCAAGGTCGAGAGCGCCGCCTACCAGGCGGTCTGCTCGCCTTATCGCAACCCGCTCGACGGCAAGGAGCGGTCGGTGATCAAAGCCGGCTTCTCGCGCCCCTTCACAGCCTTGATGAAGGCGCTCGCCGGCGCCGCCGATGCCGATGACCCCGGCATCCGCTGGCGCCTCACCGACGGCCCATTCTTCGACAACCAGGTCGCGACGATCAGGATCGACGGCCGCCAGGCGCAGATGAAGCTCGACAAAACGGTGCCCGGGGACGAGCACGAGCGCCGCCTCGACACCGTCTTCGAACGCCGTCTCGCCTAGCCCTCGCGGTCGCGCGCGGCTTCGACGCCGCAAATCTGCTCGTTTACTCAATTGAATTTGACGCGTCGAGTCGGATGGGTTATGGTCGCCGCCGGCCGACCAATCAGAGATCTTATTTGGGACGCCCATAAGCCCCGCACCAATGCCTTAATCGGTTAAAGGGCCGGATTTGTAAGCCGGAGATCCGGGTTCGAGCCCCGGTTGGTGCATTTCGTAAACGGGAGACCGGGGAGATGGGCGATGGGGGAGAACCTCTTCGAGAGCTTTGACGGGATTGCGGTCGGCCTGCATGGCGAGGCCCACTGGGCGGCGCGGGCGCCGTACCGGCCCGAGCCCGGCTTCGACCTGATGCTGGTACCGCGGGTCCCCGACTGGTGGGACCACGAGGCGCCGCGCCAGGCCCTGGAGCGGATCGAAGCGGCGCCGTGGGTCGACTCGGTCGGTCAGGCCGGCGACGCGGTGAGGCTGCGACTCGACGACCGCTGGGTGGAGTCGGTGGGAGCCGAGCTCGAGGCGGGGCCGGGGGCGCTGGCCAATTGCGACCTCGCCTCGGGCGGGAACTTCGCGGTGTACTTCTGGGGCGCCAACACGACCAAGGCGCTGCACGTCGGCCACCTGCGCAACCTCGCGGTCGGCAACGCGATCGGCGCCGCGCTGGCGCAGGGCGGCGGCCTGGTCGAGCACCGCAGCCTGATCTGCGACGTCGGCCGCAGCATGGGCGAGGCGATGGCCGGCGTCGTCGCCAGGGGCGGCGTAGAGCGGTCCTCGCCCGAGGGCTACGAGAAGTCGGACCACTTCGTCGGCGGCGCCTACGCCGACTACGTCAAGGCTGGCCGCAACGGCGCCGGCGAAGGCGACGACGGCGCCGAGGACTCGGTCGCGCGCGAGTCCTCGATCTACAACGACCGCGCCGACGAGCTGATGATGCGCGTGCTCGACGGCGACCAGCAGGCGATCGAGCTGTGGTCGAAAACGCGCTCCTGGGTGATCTCCGGGCAGCGCAAGACCCTGGCCCGGCTCGGCGTCGCCTTCGACAAGGTGATCTTCGAGTCCGACTTCCTGCCCGAGGTCACCGAGCTGACGAACCTCGGGCTCGACGAGGGGACGCTGACCCGACGCTACGGCGACGACATGGTCATCTACGAGACCCGGCGCGAGGAGCTGGAGGAGATGCCGCTGGTCCGCTCCGACGGTCTCCCGACCCAGCACATGCGGGCACTCGCCTACTGGTCCGCGGCCCCCGAGCTCGACGACTGCGTCTCCCTTCAGGTTTGCGGCAACGAGTGGGTCGCCCACGTCACCTGCCGGCGCCAGCTGATCGACGCGCTCGGCACCGACAGCAATAAGGGCGGCGGCCCACCGACCCACGACGTCTTCCACGGCATGGTTGCCCGCGACCGCCAGTCGGTCAGCTCCAGCAGGAAGGGGGCGCTTTTGATCGACGAGCTGGTCGAGCGGGTCGAGCAGGAGGTCGGCAACCACCCCGGCGGCCCCGAGGTCCGCGCCAAGCATCCGGCGCCGGACCGGATCCCCGCTCAGGTCGCGCTCGGCTACTTCCTCTTGCAACCGACGACCAAGCAGGTCGAGTTTGCGCCGGAGAAGCTGTTGCGGGAGGACCAGGCTAGCCTCGGCTGGGACCTGGCCCGTGCTCAGGCACACCGTGGCGACGGCGTCGCACTCGCCGGCGACCGTCCCGCCGCCGACCCCGACTACCGCTTCGCGGTCGTGCAGGCGGAGATGTACCGGCGCCACCTGCGCTGCGCGATCGAGAGCTTCGACCCGATCCAGCTGGCGCGCTACCTCTCGCACTTCTCGCGTTGGTACTGCGAAGCCGAGCGCCCGTCCGAGGTCGAGCGGGTGGCACAGACGGTGATCGGTCGTGGTGTCGACGGGCTCGGGCTGGGGGGCAGCTGATGCGCACGCTGTTGGTCGACAACCACGACTCCTACACCTACAACGTCTTCCACCTGCTGGCTGCGGCCTCCGGTGAGGAGCCGATCGTGGTCGACAACGACGCCGTCTCCTGGCGGGTCCTGCAGGGCTCCGAATTCGACGCCTACGTGCTCTCGCCGGGCCCGGGACGACCGGAACGCTGGCACGATTTCGGCGTCTGCCGCGACATCCTCACCTACAGCGAAGTGCCGGTGTTCGGGATCTGCCTCGGCCACCAGGGCCTCGGCAATCTGCTGGAGGGCGGCGTCAACGTCGCTCCGGAACCGATGCACGGCCGCCTAAGTCGCGTCAGGCACAGGGGCACCGGCCTCTTCGAGGACGTTCCCCAGGGCTTCTCGGTAGTCCGCTACCACTCACTCGCGATCACCGGCTCGATGGGCTCCGAGGGCCAGGAGACGGCCTGGGCCGACGACGGCATCGTGATGGGGATCGAGCACGGCAGGCGACCGATGTGGGGGGTCCAGTTCCACCCCGAGTCGGTCGCCACTGAGCACGGCCTCCAGATCGCCAAGAACTTCTACGTAATGGCCGAGCGCCACCCCACGAGCAAACCGCCCCGCCGACGGGCCGAAAACGGGCCTATAAGGCCCGAAATCGGCCCGTCGGCGGGGATCGAGGCGGAGCCGCGGTTGGATATTCGCTGGCGGGAGTTCGAGGGGGAGGCGCCGACGGAGCAGCTCTACGAACGGCTCTTCGGCGACGCCGAGAACTCGTTCTGGCTCGACAGCGCCGACGCGCCGACCTGGCTCGCCCAATGTTCCTACCTGGGCACCAGCGCCGGCCGCGGCAACTGCCTGCTCGAGTACGACGTCGACTCCGGCGAGGTCGCGGTCGAGCGCGATGGGGTGCGGACGCTCGCGCACAGGTCGATCTTCGACTTCCTCGATCGTGAGCTGGCGCTGAACGGGATCGAGCCGCCAGCGGTGGTCGGCCGCGGCCTGGTCGGCGGCTACGTCGGTTACCTCGGGTACGAGTGCAAGGCCGACATCGGCACCCGCAACCTGCACAGCTCCGACCTGCCCGACGCAGCTTTCATGCTTGCCAACCGCCTGCTCGCGGTCGACCACGCAAAGGGTCGTAGCTACCTGTTCGCGCTCGGGCCGGCCGGCAACGGCGAGGCCGAGCGCTGGCTCGAGGAAGTCGAGCCGGTCGTCGCCGCGGCGATCGCCGAGCCGCCGCCGCTCGCGCCCCTGGCCGCGCCCGAGGATCCCGACGGCCACGTCAGCTTCCGCTGCGGTCGCGGTCGCGAGCGCTACCTCGCCGACATCCTTCGCTCGCAGGGCGAGCTGGCCGCCGGCGAGTCCTACGAGATCTGCCTCACCGATCAGATCTCGACCGACGCCAGTCCCGACCCCTACGCGCTCTACCGACGGCTGCGCCGCACCAACCCTGCCCCGTTCGCGGCCTTCCTGCGCTTCGGCGAGAACGCGATCGCCAGCTCCTCGCCCGAGCGTTTCCTCGCGGTCGACCGCGAGCGCCAGGTGCAGGCGCGGCCGATCAAGGGAACGATCTCCCGCCACCAGGATCCCGACGAGGACGCCGCCCGCCGCGAGTTCCTCGGCGATGACGAGAAGACCAAGGCCGAGCATCTGATGATCGTCGACCTGCTTCGCAACGACATCGGCCAGGTCTGCGAGGTCGGCAGCGTCAGCGTCCCCGAGCTGATGGTGGTCGAGCCCTACGCGACCGTCCATCAGGTCGTCTCGACGATCGTCGGCAGCCTGGAAGCCCATCGCAGCGCCGCCGAGTGCGTGCGCCGCTGCTTTCCGGGCGGCTCGATGACCGGGGCGCCGAAGGAGCGGACGATGGAGATCATCGACGACCTCGAGGCCGAGGCGCGCGGCGTCTACTCCGGCGCGATCGGCTACTTCGGGCTCGACGGCACGACCGACCTCAGCATCGTCATCCGCACGATCGTGATGCGGCCAGGGCGGACGACGATCGGGGCCGGCGGTGCGATCGTGATGCAGTCCGACCCCGAGGAGGAGTTCGACGAGATCCTGCTGAAGGCGCGGGCGCCGATGACGGCGATCGCCGAAGCGGTGACCGGTCGCGGTCAGCAAGGCGAGGCCTGGAGCATCGAGCTGGAGCCGGCACGGCGTCGCGGGGTGGCCGCATGAAATCGCGTGGTTCCTTTTACGCCTCAGGGGACCGAAAGGAACCACACGTTGGGGCGGCGGCGGATGCGGGGGGCTGGCAGGTGCGCGCGGCGGAGCCAGGCGACGTCGCTGCGGTGGCGGTGGCGGTCGCGGCGCTGCTGAGCGAGCTCGGCGGGTCGAGGCCGTCTCGATCAGCGCTGGAAGGCGAGGCGCGGGCCCTGATCGAGGACCCGAGTCAGGGCAGCGTCCTCGTCGCCGACGGCGATGGCGGCATCGTCGGCGTGCTGGCGGCGAGCTGGATCCGGGCGATCCACGTGCCGGGTCGCTACCTGGTGGTCGAGGACCTCTGGGTCGACCCTGAGTGGCGCGGCGCCGGGGTTGGGGCAGGGCTGATGGATGGGCTCGTCGCCGCTGCCAGCGAGCAGGGGGCGGCGCGCCTGGAGGTCGGGCTGCCGCGTGAGAGCTTTGCCGCGATCGCCAGGACCGAGGCCTTCTACGGCGCCAACGGGTTCGAGCGCCTCGGGCCGAGGATGCGGCGGGTCTTGGAATGAGCGAGCTGCTGGCGATCGAGCAGCGCCGTGGTAGCGGCGACGCCGCCCCCTGGATCCGCGAAGGCGGCCAGCGCCTGCCCGGCCACGACGGCAACCAGCGCCTCGACGCGCTCGGCGAGGGCCTGAGCCGCCACGCCGGCGTCCGCGTCGTTGCCGCCGACGCTGACGATGCCGCGCTCGAGCGCACGCTGGGCACCCTGCACGAGCGCCGCTACCTGGAGGCGCTGGCGGCGGTCGACGGCGCGCAGGTGCTGCTGCCGGAGTTCACGCCGCCGGGTCTGGAGCCTGACACCCCGGTTGCCGCTGCCCTCGTCGCCGCGGCCCGCGAGGGGGTGCGCACCGCGATCACCGCAGCCGAGCGCCTGCTCGCGGGCGCCCACTACACCTACGCCGTCTGCCGACCGCCCGGCCACCACGCCGGCCCCGACTTCCTCGGCGGCTACTGCTACCTCAACAACGCCGTCGCCGCCGCCGAGACCCTGCGCGCGGGTGGCCTGGCACCGCTCGGCATCCTCGACCTCGACCTCCACTACCCGAACGGGACCGCGGCGCTGGTCGAGCGGATCGGGGAGACGACGCTGCACTCGCTGCACGCTTCGCCGGTCACCAACGTCGCCCCCGGCACGCTGCTGCCGCAGTTCGCCGGCGAACGCGCCGTCGCCTTCAGCGAGAGCCCGGCCGCGGAGGACTACCTCGCCGAGGCTGCCGCCTCGATCGAGACGCTCGCGGCCGAGTCCGGGGCGCTGGTGGTCTCGCTCGGCTACGACACGGTCAGCGGCGACCCGCACGGCAGCTGGCGCTTCTCGCCGCAGATCTTCGCCGAGGTCGGCTCGATGCTGGCCGCCCGCGGGCTGCCGGTCTGCGTGGTCCAGGAGGGCGGCTACTCGCTGCCGGCGCTGGCGGCCTGCAGCCACGCCTTCGCCACCGGTCTGCTTGGAAGTGAGCTGCGATGAGCGGTCTGGAGCCGTTGCGCCAGCGCCTCGACGCGATCGACGACCAGATCGCCCTCCTGCTCGGCGAGCGCTTCGACGTCTGTCGCGCGGTCGCCGTCTACAAGAGCGAGCACCAGATCCCGATGATGCAGCCTGACCGGATCGAGGTCGTCCGCCAGCGCTACCTCGCCCGCGGCGCCGAGGTCGATCTGCCGGCGGACTTCACGGCCGGCCTCTTCGACCTCCTGATCGCGGCAACCTGCAAGGCCGAGGACGAGCTGATGGAGCGGCTGGCGATGGCGCAGGGAAGGGGTAAGGCGTGAGCTCGCTGCCGCCCGGGCCGCGGATGCCCCGGGCCCTGCAGGCGATCGGCTGGACGCAGCGGTCGCTGCCGTTCCTGGCGCGCTGTCAGCGTCGCTACGGCGACACCTTCACCTTGCGAATCCGGCACTGGGGCGACTGGGTGATCCTGGCCGACCCCGCCGACGTCAAAAAGGTCTTCACCGCCGGCGACGCGGTCGGCGTCGACATCGCCAACCCGCTGCTGGGGCCGCTGCTGGGTCAGCGCTCGGTGATGCTGCTCGAAGAGCCCGAGCACATGACCAGGCGCAAGCTGCTGCTGCCCTGCTTCCACGGTCGCAGCGTCGCCGCCGAGGCCGAGGCGATCACCGCGCTCGCCCAGCGCGCGGTCGACGGTTGGCCGCTGGACGAACCTTTCGCGCTCTGGCCGCGGATGCAGGACATCACTCTCGACGCGGTCATGCGGGCCGTTTTCGGCCCCGGCCAGGATTCGCGCCTGCGGACCTTGCGGGAGCGGCTGCGGACGCTGACCAACTGGCTCAACGAGCCGCGCAACCTGGCGATGCTCTCGCTGCTCGGCCCCGACTTCATCGCCCGCGGCCGCGGCTACCGGGCGGCGATGGAGCCGGTCGAGGCGGCGGCGATGGTCGAGGTGCGGCGACGGCGCTCCGAACCCGAGCGCGAGGACATCGTCTCGATGCTGATTCAGGGGCGCTACGAGGACGGCGCCCCGATCAGCGACCGCGATCTGCGCGACGAACTGGTCACCCTGCTCAGCGACGGGCCGACCTCGACCTCGCTCTCCTGGGCCCTCGAGCGGCTGCTGCGAAACCCCGAGGCGCTCTCGCGCGCCCGCGCCGACGCGCTCGGCGGCGACGGCTCCTACCTCGACGCCGTGGTCAAGGAGACGCTGCGGCTGCGCCCGCCGGTGCCGGTCGTCGTGCGGCGGCTGCTGGAGCCGATGCGGCTAGGCGGCCACGAGCTGCCGGCCGGGACCACGGTCGCCCCCTGCATCCACCTGATCCACCGCAGCGAGCGCTGGTATGAGCGGCCGCTCCTGTTCCGGCCCGAGCGCTTCCTCGGGGAGCAACCAGGTACGTACACGTGGATCCCGTTCGGCGGCGGCGTCCGCCGCTGCCTCGCCGCCAGCTACGCGGAGATGGAGATGAAGCGGGTCCTGCACACGGTCCTCAGCAGCCTGGATCTGCGCTCCGCCGCCGCCGACCCGGAGCGCTCGCGGCGCAGCGCGATCTCCTTCAGTCCCGAGCAGAGCGGCCTCGTGATCGCCGAACGGCGTACCGCGCGCACCCCCGACGACACCCCGACCGTCAGCGCCGCCTGAGCTCGTCGATGCGTACGCCCGCGGCCCACACCGAGTCCGACCTGCTGATCGTCGGCGCCGGGGCCAAGGCGGCGGCGATCTCGGCCAAGATCCACGTCATCAACGAGCTCGGCTTCGGACCGTTCTCGGCGACGATCGTCGAGAAGACCGAGCCCGCAGCCTCCTGGCTCGGTCGCAACGGGATGACCTCGGGCGAGGAGCCGCTGGCCATCCCACCGATCAAGGACGTCGGCTTCCCCTACCGCAGCAGCCGCCAGTTCGGCGCGATCGGCGACACGATCGACGCCGGCCTGCTGCCGTTCGGCTGGCAGCGCTACGCGATCGAAGAGGGCATCTACGCGGCCTGGGTCAACCGCGAATCGCCGCCGGTGCGCCACCGCCACTACGGCCGCTACCTCGGCTGGGTGATGGAGCGCGCGAGCGAGGGCATCGACCACTTCCACGGTCGGGTCAGCGCCGTCGGCCTCAATCCCGATCGCGACGGCTGGGAGATCGAGGTGAGCCAGCGCGCCGGGGCAGCCGACCCGGTTCGCCTCCGCGGCGGCTCCTTGATCCTCACCGGGCCGGGGGTCCACCGCGAGCTCGCCCACGATCCCGCGATCGCCGACCGCGTCTTCCACTGCGACAGCCGCCGCCAGGAGTTCGCCCGCATCCCGGCGGATCTCGACATCGAGATCGCGATCGTCGGCGGCGGCGAGAGCGCCCTCAGCGCGCTCGTCTTCCTGCGCGCCTTCCGGCCGCGGGCGCGGATCACGGTCTACACGCCGACCCTGCCGCTCAGCCGCGGCGAGAGCTTCCTCGAGAACCGCGTCTTCGCCGACCCCGACGACGTCGGCTGGGAGCGGCTCGACCTGCGGACCCGGCGCGACTTCGTCAGGCACTGCGACCGTGGCGTCTTCGACATCGGTGCGCTCGCCTCGATCGCCGGCGACGGCCAGTGCGCGTTCCTGACCGGCCGCGCCGTCCACGTCGGGGCCGTCGAGGGCGGCGGCGCCGCCCTCGAATACGAGGGCGCCGACGGCGTCGTCGCCGAGTCCTGCGACTTCGTCGTCAACTGCACCGGGTTCGACCTGCTGGCACAGGTTCGCGGCCTCTTCGACGAGCAGCTGCGGGCCGAGGTCGAGCGCCTCGCCGGTCCGCTCTGGGACCGGCCGCCGCGGACGGAGGTCCCGATCGGCCGAGCCCTGGAGCTGGTCGGGATGGAGCCACGACTGCATATCCCGGGTCTCGGCGGCCTCAGTCAGGGGCCGGGGTTCGCCAACCTCGGCAGCCTCGGCCTGCTGTCCAACCGCGTCCTCGCGCCGCTCGTCGGCCCGGCGCTGGAGGCCGGGGCCGAACGGCGTAAGTCAGTGCTAATCGATTAGGGAGGAGCAGGGGAATGTCGGAATCGCATGCAAACAGGAGGCCCCGTGCCGTGCTCGTTTCGTTGCTGGTCGCGCTCGCCCTGGGCGTCCTCGCCGGTTGCGGCGGCTCGTCCGCCGATGACGGGGACTCTTCCGCAGGCGAGCACGACCTCACCGGCACCGCCTATCCAGGGGTCGACATCGCCAACACCCGCAACGTCGCCGGCAGCCCGATCAAACGCGACAACGTGAGCTCGCTCGCAATCGCATGGAAACTGCCGCTGACGGCGCAGAGCAGCTTCGGCGCCTACGCCTCGACGCCGGCGATCGCCAAGGGCGTGATCTACTCCCAGGACCTCGAGTCCGATGTGCAGGCAATCGCTCTCGACAGCGGCGAAGTGCTCTGGAGCAAGCGCTATGCCGAGCCCAGCCTCGGTCCCAACGGCGTGGTCGTCGCCGACGGCAGCGTCTTCGGCGCCACCTCCAGCGCTGCCTTCGCGCTCGACCAGGAAACCGGCAGGGAGCTGTGGTCGGTGCCGCTGCTGAAGAGCCCGAGCAAGGAATCGATCACGATCGCGCCCGGCTATCGGCACGGCCTCGTCTACGTGTCGACCGTGCCGGCCACGATCGACGCGCAGTACCCCGGCGGTGGCGTCGGTGTGCTCTGGGCGCTCGACGGCAGGACCGGGAAAAAGGTCTGGCACTTCAACACGGTGCCGCCGAGCCTCTGGGGGAACGAGAAAGTCAACGGCGGCGGCGGGCTCTGGTACCCGCCCTCGTTCGACGCCAAGGGCTTCATGTACTTCGGCACCGGCAACGCGGCGCCGTTCCCCGGCACCGCGGCCGACCCCTGGGGCCGGAGCCGACCGGGCCCCAACCTCTACACCAACTCGATGATCAAGATGAACGCGAAGACCGGCAAGATGGAGTGGTACTACCAGCAGACTCCGCACGATCTCTACGACTGGGACTTCCAGGATCCGCCGATCCTGGTCGACGCGCAGGGTCGCGAGCTGGCGATCGGCGCCGGCAAGTCGGGAATCGTGACCGCCGTCGACGCCCGGACCGGCAAACCGGTCTGGGAGCGCCCGGTCGGCAGGCACAACGGCCGCGACGACGACGGTCTGTTGGCGATGCGAGGCGAATACTCGAAGCTCGAGGACGGGGTGGTGGCGCCGGGGTACCTGGGCGGCGTGATCGCGCCGATGGCGGCGAGCAAGACGACCGTCTTCGTCCCCGTCGTTAACGCTCCGATCAACGTCACGAACGGGTCCGAGATCGGCGAATCGGGTCTCGGCTCGAGCGGCGAACTGGTGGCGATCGATGTTGCCAGCGGCAAGATCGAGTGGAACGCCGAATTCGAAACCCCGGCCTATGGGGCGCCGGTCGTGGTCAACGATCTCGTCTTCGCAACCAGCTTCGACGGCCAGATCCACGGCCTCGATGGGCAAACCGGCGGCGAAGTCTGGCAGGGCTCGTTGCCGGCCGGGACCAACTCCGGGGTGGCGGTCAGCGGCGACACCCTCCTCGCCGCGGCGGGTCTGCCGCTGGCCGAAGGACAGCGGCCGCAGCTCGTTGCCTTCAGGCTCGGGGGAGGCGAATAGTCAGGGGCAGATCGGGGTATGGGGGCCGCGCACGGGGGGAGGGGATGTGCGCCCCTCCCCCTTTTTGTGTCCCGGGCTCGCCGCCGGGGCCGGAGGTGGCGCCTAGTGCTGCCGCCCCTGCTCGGGGGTGGTACGGTCGACGGCAGATGTCATCAAGCGGAGACCTGTCCGTGGCATCCTGCGCCGAGGTGCCGGCGACGCTGGCCCCGCCGGTCGACGCCCCTGGATCGAACTGAGAGCGATGGCGGCCAAACGCAGCGCTGGCATCCTGCTCTACCGTCGGGTGGGCGCAGAGCCCGAGTTCCTGCTCGTGCATCCCGGCGGTCCCTACTGGGCCAAGCGCGATCAGGGGTCGTGGTCGATCCCGAAGGGCGAAATCGAGCCCGGAGAGGAGACCCGGGCCTGCGCGCTGCGAGAGATGCGCGAGGAGCTCGGCCCGGCGGCCGAGCTCGTCCCCGGGCAGATGATCGAGCTCGGGCAGGTGCGCCAGAAGTCCAGCAAGGTCGTCGAGGCCTGGGGAGCGGAGGGCGAATTCGATCCCGAGGCGCTCGACTCGATCGCCTTCGCGATGGAATGGCCGCCGCGCAGCGGCCGCGAGAGCGAGTTCCCCGAGGTCGACCAGGCGGGCTGGTTCGTCGAGAGCCAGGCGCGGGCGAAGATCCTGCCGGCGCAGGCGCAGTTCATCGACCGCCTCTTGGAGCATTTGAGCGCGAGCCGCTGAGCCGACCTATACTCGCCGCGGGATGGAAAACGGCTCCACTCCTGGCTTGAACGGCTCCACTCCGGTGGAAAACGGACACCTGCCGCTGTCCGCCCGGCTGCTTGGAGTCGGCGTCCGCGGCGCCCGCAGCGTCGGCAAGGCCACCGGGATGGACCGCGCGGTCGAGGTCGCCGCCGAGGAGGCGATCGTCGGCGCGATCGAAAGCGACGCGGTCGAGCGCGCGATCGCCCGCGTCCTCAACGGACCCGCGGTCGAAGAGGCGGTCGAGGGCGCGCTCGAAAGCGAGGCCGTCAAGCGGGCCCTGATCGAGGCGATGGACAGCGAGCTCGTCGACGAGGTCTGGCGCAAGCTGCTGGCCAGCGAGGAGGCTCAGCAGCTGGTCGAGCGGATCGCCGGCGCGCCGGAGCTGCGGGCCGCGATCAGCGCCCAGGGCGCCGGCTTGATCGAGGACATCGGCCGCCAGATCGGCAAGATCGCCCGCGACCTCGACAACACCTTCGAGCGGATCGTCCGCCGCATCTTCTTTCGCAAGCCGCGGCTTGTGCCGACCGCCAACGCCGGTTTCGTCAGCCGCGCCCTCGCCTTCGTGGTCGACGGCGTCTTCGTCAACCTCGGCTTCACCGCGCTGGTCGCCATCGTCACCCTCGTCGACAACGCCTTCGGCGGCGGCTCCGGCGGCGCTTCCAGCTTCGCGATCGCGATCGGCTCGACCACCTGGGTGCTGATGGGCTCGCTCTATCTGGTGCTCTTCTGGGCGCTGGCCGGGCAGACGCCGGGGATGCGCTTCCTCGGCATCCGGCTCAGCGGCGGGGACCTGCCGCTGCGGCGGGGCTTCAAACGCCTGCTCGGCCTCTACCTCTCGGTCGTCACCTTCGGGATCGGATTCCTCGGCGTCGTCTTCCGCCAGAACCGGCACGGCTGGGAAGACCGCTTCTCCGGTGTCGGCGTCCTCTACGACGAGCGCCGGCCCGACCCGGCGCCGTGGTCGCGGGGGGCCCCAGCGGTCACCGAGGAGTTAGACGGGGGCACCGGAGCGGTTGGGGAGCCAGCGCTGCAAGAGCAGCGTTAGCGTCCCCGAGAGGATCAGCAGCGCCACGTTGATGATCAGGACCAGGCCCGCGCCCCAGGCCTGGCCGAGGCCGCCGGCGCCGATCGCGACGCCGAGATAGGCCGAGGCGGGCATCGTCGTCACCGAGATCGCCACCCCGACCGCGGAGCTGGCCCGGGTCTCGAAGGAGAGCATCGCCGCGACTCCGGCCGCGAGCGCGACCAGCACCGTCGAGTAGTCGGTGTGGGCGAGGGTGGCGAGGCTCGAGTCCTCGACCTGGAAGCCGTCCGGCAGCAGGCCGGCCCCCTTCAGGGCCGCGCTCAGAACGGCGGCCGTGATCACGACCAGGATCAGGCCCAGCCAGAGGGTGACGAAGGCGCGGCTGGCGAGCGCAAAGCGGCGGCCGACGAGGCCGACGCTGGTGGCGCAGATCGGCAGCAGGTCGGGGCTGACCGCCATCGCGCCGACGATCAGGATCGAGCTGCCGGTGATCACGCCGATCGCGGCGATGATCGCGGCGACGGTGATCAGCGCCAGGTAGCGGGCCAAGGGGCGCGAGTTGGCGCGGGCCTGGCCGACCACCTCGACCCAGGCGAAGCCGTCGATGCCGCGGATACCGCTGCGGTGGTGGTGCAGCGGCGCCACCACCTCGACCCGCGAGAGCAGGTAGTCGTCGACCGGGATCCCCAGTTCGGAGATCGCGTCGACCAGCGGGTCGGCGGCGGCGGGCTCGACGTCGGCGACGAACACGGTCGCCCCGGAGGCATCGGCATCGGGGTCGATGACGATGCGGCGGACGCCCTCGAGTCCGCAGAGAAGGGCTCGGAACTCGTCAGTCCGGTGCGCAGCGACGGACGAGCGCAGCTGCAGCATCGCTCAGGGAATCAGCTTCAGGACCTTGAAGGAGCGTGTGCCGCGCGGGGTCTCGACGTTGACGACGGTGCCGACCTGCGAGTTCATCAGCGCTTTGCCGATCGGCGACTCGGCCGAGAGGCGCCCTTCAGCCAGATTGGCCTCGGTCGAGCCGACCAGCTTCCAGGTGCTCGCCTCGCCTTTGGATTCGTCGAGCACTTCGGCGCTGCGGCCGAAAGCGAAGGTGTCGGCCGGGGCGGTGTCGGCCTCGACGACGACGGCGTTGTGGAGGCGCTCCTGCAGGCGCTTGATCCGCGTCTCCATGTGTGCCTGGTCCTCTTTGGCGATGTGGTACTCGGCGTTCTCCTTGAGGTCACCTTCGTCGCGGGCGCTTTTGATCCGCGCCGCCATCACCAGCCGCTGCGGGCCTTCGAGGTCGGCCAGCTCGGCCTTCAGCTCCTCGATCCCCTGGGCGGTGATCGGCTCGCCGCTCTGCTCGTTCGCGCTCACGGGGGTCACCCTCTCAGAAACGCCCCGGCGCTGCTCAGTCGCCGCCGTTGGTCCCGAGCAGGGCTGGGGCGAAGGACTTGGTGGCCTTGGCGCCGGCGCCGGCGAGGTAGTCGAGCTGGAAGATCTCCTCGATCGAGCGCAGCATCGAGTACGGGTCGTAGGCGACGGCGTCGATCCCGCCGGGACTGGCGAAGCGGGAGACCAGCAGGGTCCCCGTCTTCAGCGGTTCGGGGTTGGGCGCCGCTGCCGGCAGCGCCGGGTCGGGCGGGCTGACCTGGTCGAAGGTGACGATCAGCAGTCCATCCTTCTTGTAGGCGGGCGACTTGATGATCTTCGGAACCAGGGCGGCGAGGAAGGCGTCGGCCGCGGCGGCCCCCTGCGGTGTGCCCACCGGGCACTGGCCGGCGACCCCGGCGTTGCAGAGGTTGGGGGAGATGTAGGAGAAGTTCGGCGTCGACTCCGTCTTCCTCAGGTCTTTCTCGAGCTCGGTCAGCGGCACGTCGTTGGCCTGGCAGTCGCCGAGGTCGAGCAGGGAGTGGAAGCGGGTGTAGGGGTTGAGTCGCACCGCGTAGCCGCCGGCCACCGGCACTTCCGCGGTTCCCGGTTCCGGGTAGACGCAGTTGGCCGGGGCCCCGGTGGTCGGGTCGACCATGCCCTCCATGTAGGCCCTCCATTTGATCGTCTCGCTCGTCATCTGGTCGCCGAGGGTGAGCGTTGCCACGGGGTAGATGCAACCGTCGCCAGACATGAACCCGCCCTTGTCGGCGCTGGCGGTCGGCGGGAAGTTGTCGTTGGTCGGGCAGTCCGCTTTCGTTGCCGCGTTCGGCTTCTGGCCGCTGATCTGCGCGATCGTGTTGGCGCTGGCGGCGGGGTCGAGCAGCGAGTAGTTGCTGAGCAGGCTTCCCTGCGGGCGCAGGGTCGTGGCCAGGTAGGGCATCGCCGGGGTGGCGCCGAAGGCGGCTTCGTAACCCGAGCTGGCAAGGTTGACCACGAACACGTGCTGGATCGGGCCCGGTTCGGCCACGGGCGCTTCCGGCGTCGTTTCTTCTTCCGGTTCGGGCGCCGGTTCATCTTCTTCTCCGGTCGGCGCCGGCGCGGGAAGCGAGCTGGGGGAACTCGCTTCCCCGCCGGAGGCGGGAGGGGGGGACCCGCTAGCCGTTTCAAGTTCTTCTTCTTCCGGTTCTTCCGCCACTTCGGCCAGCGGTGCCTCGCTGGAAGCGAGGTCGCGCCCGAGCAGGGCCGCCAGCGGCCCGAGATCGCTGGAGCTGGTGGTCAGGCCGGCGGCGAGGATTCCGCTGGTCGCGACAACGGAGGAGGCGACCATCAGCGCGAACTGTTTCCCGGTCAGGGCAGCGGTTGCGGCAATCGCCTTTGCGAGCAGGGCGGAGAGTGCGGTCACGAGGGCGCCTCCGTGTGCGGCGTCGCCGGGACCTCCTGGGTCGGGGCCTCGGCGGGTGGGGGCGGGGGAGCCGGCGCCGGCGGCACGGTTGCCGCCGCCACGGGCGCCGCCTCGATCGAGGCCGAGAGCGAGCCACCGCACTGGGCGCAGAAGCGGACCCCGTGCATGAACGGCGAGCCGCAGTTGGGGCAGTGCCCGGCCGCGTCGGAGCGCTCGATGTCGAGCACCCGCTCCGCCGCCGTCAGCTCCGCATCGACCCGTTGCAGTTCGGCCGCCTTGCGGGTCAGCACGTCGATCCGCAGGTGGTCGCGGATCGCCATCTCATAGAAGGCGCCGCCGATGTCGGCCTGCATCACCGTGAACTTCTCCAGCAGGCGGTCCCGGGCGGCGACCAGCTCCTTGTGGTTGGGCTTCTCGGGCACCGGGGAGGTGGCGGACGGTTTTGCCGCCGGGCTCGGGGGCGGGCCCTGGTGACGCTGCTTCTTCGCCGGTCGGCGCACGATCTCTGTCAGGCGGCTCATCGTCAGTCCCCTCCGCCGGTCGGTGCCGAGCCGCCGTCGCCGCCGACCACGATCACGTCCGGCAGATTCTGCTGCGCCTTGATGTAGTCGTCGCCGACCTGTTCGGGGTTTTCTTCGACCAGCTTGGTGTCCTCGGCTTCCTTCTCCTTCGAGGCCTTGAAGTTGGTCACTTCGTGGACGTCGCCGTTGTCGGTTTTGGTGACCTTGCCTTCGCCCTTCTTTTCCTCGGCCTTGCTCTGGTTCTTCTCTTTGCCTTTGACGCCGGTGGTCGTCGCGGTGGCTCCGGAGCCGGTATCGACGACGGCGGCGTTCGCTTCCTGTGCCCGCAGCGCCTGCAGCAGGGCGTCGCTGTCGCCGCCGCCGTCGGAGCCGCCGCGACCGACGATCACCCCGAGTGCGACGGCGATCGGGAGCAGCGCGAAGAAGCCGACTGCGGCTGCCCGGCTGCTCGCCGGTGCTTTCTCTTTTTTCGCGCCTACCAGCGGTTTGCGCGCCTTCGCGCTCATCGCCGCGAAGTAACGGGAAGAGGGGTTGGCGCCGTTGCCGCGGCGGGCGGCGCAGTTGACGCAGTAGCGCTGCTGTGGGTCCATCGAGGCCCCGCACTCCTCGCAGGGCTCGTAGCCGGCCGGCGGTCTGGGATTGTTCTCGGTCACTGCTTGCTTCCCCCGTTCTTCTGCGGCTTTTGTTCCTTGCCGCCCTTGTTCTTGTCCTTCTTTTTCTGCGCCTGGCGCTCGGCGCGGGCGTCGAGGATGCGTTTGGATTCGGCCTGGTGCTTGGCGGCCTTCTCCTGCGTCGTCGAGCAGCCCGCGGCCGCCCCGACCAGGAGCGAGCCGGCGCAGGCGGCGACGGCGAGGCGAGGCAGCAGTCGGCTAACCGAAGGCACCGCTCACGTACTCCCTGGTCCGTTGCTCGCGCGGCGTGTTGAACAGCGAGCTGGCGCTGTTGTACTCGACCAGGTCGCCCAGGTACATGAAGGCGACGTGGTCGGCGATCCGGTAGGCCTGTTGCAGGTTGTGGGTGACGATTACGACGGCAACGTCGTCGCGCAGCTTCACGATCAGGTCCTCGATCACCTGGGTGGATTTTGGATCCAGCGCCGAGCACGGCTCGTCGAGCAGCAGCACCTCGGGCTCGGCGGCGAGCGCGCGGGCGATGCAGAGTCGCTGCTGCTGGCCGCCGGAGAGCTTCAGCGCCGGGTGGTCGAGGTTGTCCTTGACCTCCTCGAAGAGGCCGGCGCGATCGAGGGCGCTGTGGACCGCGGGTTCCAGCGTCTTTTTGCGCATCCGCCGCGAGCCTTGCTCGCGAATCACGTAGGCGATGTTGTCGAAAACGCTCATCGGGAACGGGTTCGGCTGCTGGAAGACCATCGTCACCCGTCGCCGCAGCAGGGTCGGCTCGATCACCTTGATGTCGACGTCGTCGAGCAGGATGCGACCGCGCAGGGTGGCGCTGGAGGTCAGCTCGGTGAGTCGGTTGAGCGAGCGCAGCAGGGTCGTCTTGCCGCAGCCCGAGGGCCCGATCAGCGACAGAACCTCGCCTTGACGGACCGGCAGCGAAACCGATTTGACCGCCTCCTTGGCGCCGTAGAAGACCGAGACCTTGTCGATCTCCATGCGCCGGATCGAGAACTGGGGGGCGCTGATCGAGCGCTTGGCCGCGGTGAAGCCACCGCCGCCCGGAGCGCCGCCGTTGCTGTTGCCGTTGGTGGCGGGAAGCGGCGGTGCGACCTGCGTCGCCGCCTCCGTGTCCTCGATGGGCAGCCGCCGGATCGGCGGCGGGGGAGAGTTCAGGAACTCCACGTTCCAACCTTTCGTGCGCGGCGATGGACGACGTCGACGGCCCCGTTCAGGACCAGGACCATCAACAGCAGGACGAAAGCCGCCGCGTAGGCTTTCTCGGGCTGATTGAGGTTCCCGGTCGGGGAGGCCTCGTAGACGAAGTTGGTCAGGGTGGTGCCGGCCCCGCGCAGGAAGTTGAGCGGGAAGGGGGCGTCTTCGACCGGGGAGAAGTTCTGGGTGGCGCCAAGCAGCACGAGAATGATCGCGGTGTCGCCGATGATGCGGCCGAGACCGAGCATCGCGCCGGTGGCGATCTGCGGCTTCGCGGTCGGCAGCAGGATCCGTCGCGTCGTCGCCGCTTTGGTCTTGCCGACCGCGTAAGAGGCCTCACGGACGTGGCGCGGGATCGCATTCAGCCCCTCGCGGGTGCTGGCAACGATCAGCGGCAGCGCCACCAGCGAGAGCATCGCCGAGGCGGCGAAGAAGGAGCGCCCGAAGACGACCCCTTCGGTGCTGCGGCTGAGGAAGGCAAGCGCGGTGCTGGAGAAGATCACGGTGCCGAACAGCGCCAGCACGATCGAGGGGATGCCGGCGATCGCCTCGATCGTCGACTCGGTGATCCGCGCCAGCGCCGCCGGTCGGCCGTACTCGACCAGCCAGACCGCGGTGGCGACGCCGACCGGAAGCGCGATCGAGATTCCCATCACGGCGACGATCAGGGTGCCGATGAAGGCGTCGGAGAAGCCGCCGGTTTCGGTCTGCTCGAAGCCGGCGGCGGCAGGCGTCCAGATCATCTCCGGACGCAGGAACTTGACCCCTTGGATGAACAGGTAGACGACGATCGCCACCGCCAGGGCGCAGAAGAGCAAGCCGAGGCCCCAGCAGATCGCCAGCCCGATGCGGTCGCTGAGCGCCCAGGTGCCGCTGCCCTCGACCGCACCCTTGCCGTTGCCGTTGGCGCCGGGCAGGGGTGGCTGGTTGGACGGCGGGACCGGCGGGACCGTTATCGAGCTCTCCATCAGGCGCTCCCGTATTTCTGCATCGAGCGCCGCGCGATGTAGCCGGCGAAGGAGAAGAAGGCGGCCGAGAAGAGCAGCACCGTGGCGATCGAGAAGAGGGTCGCGCCGCCAGCCGGTGAGCTCAGCTGGTCGATGTTCTTGACGATCGTCGGCGCCAGCGGCCGCGAGGGCTCGTAGATGAAGATCAGGCCGTCGGCAGGGTTGGGGGCGAAGCCGACCGAGCCGGAGAGCATCGCCAGCATCACCGCCTCGCCGATCGCCCGCGCGGTTGCCAGCACCGTGCCGGCGACGATCGCCGGGCGGGCGCTGCGGACGCCGATCTTCCAGGTCGTGCGCCAACGGTTCACCCCGAGCGCCAGCGAGCCCTCGAGCCAGCCCGGTTTTACCGAGCGCAGGCCGTCGGAGAAAATCGAGACCATCAGCGGCGCGATCATCATCGTCAGCACGATCACCGCCGCCAGCAGGCTGTAGCCGGTCAGCGAGATGACTCCCGCCACGGAGGCCTTCTGCTCCTCGCTGACGAGGTTGTTGCCGATGAAGGGGACGAGGATGACGACGCCGAGCAGGCCGTAGATGACCGAGGGCACGCTGGCCAGGAAGCGGACGACCGGCTGCAGGATGTTGCTCATCCACTCGGGTGCGAACTCGACGATGAAGACGGCGACGAAGAGCGCCGAGAAGAGGGAGACGAGGACGGCGCCGCCGGTGATCAGGATCGTGCTCCAGATCAGCGGCCAGGCGTGGAAGGTGTAGATGTAGTCGGCTCCGGCCTGGCCGGAGAGGAAGATTTCGTTGAGCTGGTCATCGACGTTGCCGCCGGGACCGAACCAGGCGAGGCCGTTGTGGGCGAACGACGGCCAGCCCTCGATGAAGACCGTGACGATCATCGCCAGCAGCAGCCCGACGAGGCCGCAGACAAGCGCGCCGAGCATCCGCTCGACGCGCCTGTCCGACCATTTCGGGCCGTACTCGGGAGTGAACTCTTCGTCCACGAGCCCCAGTTACTTCTTGTTGAACGCGGGCACGCCGCCGGCCTTGGTGATGGTTTCACCGGCGAGCTTGCTCTGGCGCATCCAGTCGACGAATTTCAGCAGGCCCTTCGGGCTGGTGCTGCCGTCGCCGGGGAGGACCAGGAACAGGTAGCGCGAGAGCGGGTACTTGAGCGGCTCGACGCTGATCTTGTTTGCCTGGCACGGAACGCCGTTCACCTTCAGGGGTTTGAGCTTTTTGCTGCCCTGCCAGGCGAGACCGGCGTAACCGATCGCGTTGTCGTCCTGCTTGACCGCGTTGACGACGAGGCCGTCGGCGGTCAGCGCGTTGACGTTGGACGACGGCGGTTCGTTGTTGAGCACCGCCTGGAGGAAGAAGTTGTACGTACCTCCATTGGTGTCACGACCGACCGGGGAGATCGTCGCATCCGGGTAGGAGCCAGGGATCTGGTTCCAGTTGGTCAGCAACCCGCGGTAGATGTCGTGGGCCTGCTGGATGGAGATGTTTTTGAGCGGGTTCTTGGCGTTGACGTCGAGGCAGAGCCCGTCCATGAACATCTTGATGTAGGTCGTTCCCGCGTCACTGGGGAGCGGGGTCCTGGCGTTTCCAGCGAATTGGCTGGTCCCGTTCTGCACGTCTTTGACGCCGGCGTTGCCTCCGTTGGCGGTGTAGACGAACTTCACTTTTTTGTTGACCTTCGTTTCGTAGGTCTTGAACAGCGCTTGCAGCACAGGCTGCGCGGCTACGGAGCCCGACCCGATGTAGGTCACGGCCCCTGCCGACGCCGGCGCAGCGAGCCCCGCTAGGGCCAGCGCCGCGATGGCGAGGGTCTTGTTTCTCATCTGCTGTGATTCCTCTCTTGCCGGGTTATTCGAGTTTCTTGACCAACTTGGTTGGGTAAAGCTACCAGTTTCTGTAGTTTATTGACTCACTTAGTCAAAAAGGCCACCGGCAGGAGCGCTCGAGCCGATGTGGGGGGCCCGGAAATGGAGGAATCAGTTTGTTGAAGAGAAGGCTTTCAACCCCTCGAGCGGCCACCGTCGTCGTTCTGGCGGCGGCCGTCGCCGTGTCGGTGACGGTGGTGCCATCGGTGGCGCAGTCGTTCCTTACGAACCAGAAGGCAGCAAAGGTCTACGTCAGCAACAAGAAGGCGCAGTCGCTCTTCCTGAAGAAAAAAGCGGCGGCCAACCTCTACGTGCCGAAAGCGACGGCCCCGTTGCCGCCGGTCGGTGCGGTTGCCGCCGGCACGGCTCAGTTCGGGCCGATCGCGGCGACGACCGCCGGCTACATCCCCAGCGCCTTCGCCTCGTTCGCGACCAAGGCATCGGTCAGCAACGTCGCGATCACGTTCTCGGGAACCGGGACCTGCACCGCGGCGAAACCGGCCGCCAGCTTGGCCTGCCCGGTGGAAATCCTGATCGACGGCCAGAAAACCGGCAAAGTCAACCTGTTGCCCTCGACGGCGGCCTCGCCGGCGCCGGCGGCGGTTGTGAGCACGATCCTCAAGACCTCGGTCTTGACCAAAGGCGGTCACACGGTCGCGCTCCAGTACGCGGGTGCCAAAGACGTCACGTTCACGCTGAAAAGCTGGGACCTGGCGGTAGCGGCGTATCCGCAGCCCGAGGAACCGCTGGAGACCGACACCGGCTCCAAAGGCAGCAAATAGCGTTTCCCCCAACCGGCGTTCGCACCCTTGCCCTCACCGGGCAATTGGTGCGAACGCCGGCTTTCTAGCGCTGGGGGCGGGGGAGGGCGTCGCCGAGTACGAGGCGCGCCCGGTAGAAGAGCGCCTCGTCGGCGGCGGTGGTGCCGGCGTCGCGATTGGCGAGGCGACTGGTCCGGTTCTGTCCGTTGCCGGCCGGAATCTCGTCCCTGACCAGGCCGGCGAGGCGTCCACGGGAGACGAAGGTGGTTTGGGAAACCCTCTTGCTCATCTCGTCGTCCTTTCCAGAGTTTGTTGAGTACCTAACTCAACAATAGCAGACGCCGTTGGTTCCCTTGGACGTTTGTCCGAGCCGGGAGTGCACTGCGAAGATGCTGTGGCGAGATGGGCGGGGCGCCACCCGGCAAAAAGCGCGCCCCGCCCCTCGTCCCTTCAGACGGCTGCAGAAACCTCTGCCTCGCCGTCGTCCTCTGATCCAGGGGGAGTCGAGGCCCCCTGAGAATCGGACGGCGGCGAACCGTTGAAGCTTTTTGCCTGCCGCGGGCGCAGGTAGGCGATCTGCCCCTCCCGCAACTCGAGACGCTGCAGCTCGGCGCGGGTCAGCTGCGCCCAGACCTCGGTCCCGTCGGCAAGCACGAACTCGACCCGGATCTCGAACCCGAGGGCGACGATCCGCTGAACCATGCCCTCCTGGGTGCGCTCGTCGGGATCGAGGACGACGTCCATGTCGTGCGGTCGCACGAAGTCGTCGCCAAGCTTGTTGACCTCGCCGACGAAGCTCATCACGAACTCGTTGGCGGGCTGCTCGTAGAGCTCGTCGGCGGTTCCCGACTGCTCGACCCTGCCTTCGTTCATCACCACCAGCTGGCCGGCGACGTCCATCGCCTCCTCCTGGTCGTGGGTGACGAAGATCGTGGTCACGTGCATCTCGTCGTGGAGGCGGCGCAGCCAGGTCCGCAGGTCCTTGCGCACCTTCGCGTCGAGCGCCCCGAAGGGCTCGTCGAGCAGCAGCACCTGCGGCTCCACCGCCAGCGCCCGCGCCAGCGCCATCCGCTGGCGCTGGCCACCGGAGAGCTGGGACGGGTAGCGGTCGGCGAGGCCCGGCAGCTGCACCAGGTTGAGCAGCTCGTGGACGCGGTCGGCGATCTTGTCCTTCTTCCACTTGCGGATCTTCAAGCCGAAGCCGACGTTCTCGAACACGGTCATGTGCTTGAAGGCGGCGTAGTGCTGGAAGACGAAGCCGACTTCGCGCTTCTGGGTCGGCTTCTTGGAGACGTCTTCGCCGTCGATCAGGACGTGGCCGGAATCGAGGTCCTCGAGCCCGGCGATCGCCCGCAGCAGCGTCGACTTGCCGCTGCCGCTGGGCCCGAGCAGGGCCGTGAGGGACCCGTCCGGAACCTCGATCGATACGTCGTCAAGCGCCTGAAAGTCCCCGAAGCTCTTGTTGGCTCCCTCGACTGAGATACCCATCAGGCGTCCTCCTTTCGTTTGAGCAGGTTCATTGCGAGAAGGGTCATCAGCGCGAGCAGGGCCAGCAGCAGGGAAGCGCCGTAGGCACCGGGCTCGTTGAAGGCGTCGAACTGCTTCTGCACGAAGATCGGCAGGGTTTCGGTCTCGCCGGAGATCGAGCCGGAGACGATCGTCACCGCACCGAACTCGCCGAGCACGCGGGCGGTGGTGAGGACGACGCCGTAGGCGACACCCCAGCGGATCGCCGGCAAGGTGACGCGGCGGAAGGTCTGCCAGGCGTTGGCGCCGAGCGTCGACGCCGCCTGCTCCTGCTCGGTGCCGATCTCCTGCAGCACCGGCACCGTCTCCCGCACCACGAAGGGCAGGGAGACGAAGATGCTGGCCAGGACCATCCCCGGCACCGAGAACAGGACTTCGAACCCGGCTTCGGCCAGGGTCGGCCCGAACCAGCCGCTGGTGGAGCTGTAGAGCAGGTAGAGGGAGAGGCCGATGACGATCGGCGAGAGCGCGAACGGGAGGTTGATCACGGCGTCGATCACCGCGTTGCCCTTCCACTTGTGGCGGACCAGGAGCAGCGCGCAGACGATCCCGAAGACGGTGTTGAGTGGGACCGCGATTGCGACCATGATCAGGCTCAGTTTCAACGCGTGCATGCCGTTGGGCGAAGTGATCGCGTCGATCGGCGGCGAGATCCCGTCTTTGAACGCTTCGGTGAAGATGACCACCAGCGGCGCGACCAGCAGCAGGGCGAGGAAGCCGAGGCCGAGGACACGCAGGCCCCAGCGGCTGACGATGCCGCTGCCGACATGACTGCGGGCGCTAGCGGAGCTCATCGTCGCCGCCCTTCTCGTCGGCGTCGTCGGGCATCTCGCCGGCCATCGGCATCACAAGGGTGCCTCCGGTCGAGCGTTCGTGTTTGCTGCCCCAGCGCTGAATCAACGAGATCGCCAGCAGGCAGAGCAGCGAGGCGAAAAGCAGCACCATCGAGACCGCCGAGGCTCCGGGCAGGTTGCCGGACTCGACCTGGGTCCTGATGAAGACAGAGGAGACCTGGGTGTCGGGCAGGCCGCCGGCGAAGATCAGGACCGAGCCGAACTCGCCGAGCGCGCGGGCAAAGGCCAGCGCGACGCCGGCGGCAAGGCCGGGGAGGAGGTTGGGAAAGATGATCTTGCGGAAGATCGTGAAGCCGTTGGCGCCGAGCGAAGCGGCTGCCTCCTCCATCTCGCGGTCCATCTCGATCAGCAGCGGCTGCACCGCGCGGACGACGAAGGGCAGGGTGACGAAGAGCAGGGCGACGACGACCGCGGCGCGACTGAAGGCGATGTCGATCCCGAACGGACTCTCGTTGCCATAGAGGGCGAGCAGGGTGAGGCTGGCGACGATCGTCGGCAGCGCGAACGGAAGATCGATGATTGCGTTGACCGCGGCCTTGCCGGGGAACTCGTCGCGGACGAGGATCCAGGCGATGATCGTGCCGAAAACGGCGTTGATCGCGACCACGATCAGCGAGCAGATAAGGGTCAGTTTGAGCGAGCGGACCGCCTGCGGAGAGCTGACCTGCTCCCAGAAGTGCCCGAGGCCGGAGCTGAGCGATTCGTCGACCAGCGCCGCCAGCGGAATCAGGACGATCAGGCTGAGGTAGAGAACGACATAGCCGCGACCGAGGCCGAGACCGACCCCGGGCAGGCGGATGCCTGCCCGGGGAGCTGCTGAGTTGGGGAGGGCTGCCGGGTTAGCCTCCATGGATCAGCCGCTGGTGGATACGCCGAGTTCGGTCTCGATTTTCGCGACGGAACCGGTTTCGTCGTCGAAGAACTCGTCGTTGACTTTGCCCCAGCCGCCGAACTGGTCGATCGTGAACAGGTCGGCCGGGGTCGGGAACTGTTTCTCGTCGACCAGTTTCGGGTTGACCGGGCGGTAGCCGTTCTCAGCCCAGATTTCCTGACCCTCATCTGACCAGATGAAGTCGAGGAAGTCCTGCGCTGCGGGCTCCGGGGCTTTGGTGGTGACGGCGATCGGGGTTTCGATCTGGATCGTCGAGGGGGGGACGACGTATTCGATGTCCTCTCCCTCTTCGATCGCTTTGATCGCCTCGTTCTCGTAGCCGAGGAGCACGTCGCCCTCGCCCTGCGTGAACGTGGCCAGCGCGTCGCGGGCGCTGCCCGGCTGCGCGACCGTCTTCTCCAGCAGGGTTTTGACCCCGGCCAGAGCCTCAGCGGGGGATTTGCCCTCGTTGATCAGGGTCCCGTAGACCGCCATGATGTTCCAGCGCGCGGCGCCGGAGCTGAACGGGTTCGGGGTGACCACCTCGACGTCTTTGGTCAGCACGTCGTCGAGGGATTTGATCCCCTCCGGGTTGCCGTTGCGGACGCTGATCACAACGACCGAGTTCTGGGCGATCCCTTTGTATTTGTTGTTAGCCCAGTCTTTGGAGACCAGTCCGCCTTCCTCGACCAGCCGTTCCATGTCACCGCCCTGGGCGAAGTGGACGACCGAGGCGGGCTGACCCGCGACGACCGCGCGACTCTGGTCGCCGGAGGCGCCGAACGAGTTGCTGAACGAAACCTCAGCCCCCGCGTCGGTTGCCTCGAACGCCGGCTCCATGAATTCGGTGTAGACGTATTCGGGGGTCGAGTAACCGACCACGTCGAGCTTGCCTCCTGCTGAGGCAGCGCCGCCGGTGTCCGAGCCCCCGCTCGTGCTGGAAGTGCTGTCATCGCCTCCACCGCATCCGGCGACGAACAGCGCGATCAGCAACGTGAAGAGGGCGGCCGAAAGGCCTGCCTTCACGCTGCGCCGCCGGGTATTGCGAGCGTTCCGCATCTAGATTCCTTCCTATGTCGACTAACTTACTCCTGAATGGAGATTCGGCAGGCTAGCACAAAGTCGATCGGCAAAGTAGGGAATCCCTATCGGGATATAGGCGAACTAGACTCCGCAGCGCAGAGCGGTTAGGGGCCGTCTGGGCGCGGATATCGATGGGAGGGAGCGGGATGAGTGTTGACTTCGTACGCACGCCGGAAGAGCTGCTGGAGGGCCTGCCGGGCTATCCGTTCGAGTCGGTCTACCGCGAGGTCGACGGCCTGCGCTTGGCGCATCTCGACGAGGGCGAGGGCCGGCCGGTCGTCTTCTTCCACGGCGAGCCGACCTGGTCTTACCTGTGGCGCAAGCTGATCCCGCCGGTGCGCGACGCCGGCTACCGCTGCATCGCCCCCGACTACGCCGGCTTCGGCCGCTCCGACAAGCCCACCGACCTCGCCTGGTACACGTACGACCGCCATGTCGAGCTGATCGCGGCGCTACTGGAGGAACTCGACCTGCGCGACGCGACCGCGGTCGTCCACGACTGGGGCGGGCCGATCGGTCTGCGGCTGGCGGTCGAGCACCCCGAGCGGATATCGCGGATCGTGATCATGGAGACCGGTCCGTTCACCGGCCACCAGCGGATGAGCGAGGCCTGGATGGCCTTCCGCGAGTTCGTCCGCGACAACGAGGACGTGCCGGTCGGCTTCCTCGTTCGCGGCGGCTGCAAGCACGACCCCGGCGACGAGGTGATCGCCGCCTACGACGCTCCTTATATAGACGGGCCCTCGAAGGCCGGCGCCCGCGCCTTCCCGCTGATCCTGCCGACGACGCCCGAGATGCCGGGCGCGGCCGCGGGCAAAGCCGTCGCCGACGCGCTGCGCACGGACGAGCGCCCGGCCTTGGTCCTCTGGGCCGACTCGGACCCGATCCTGCCCTTCAGCGTCGGCGAGCGCGTCTCCAGGGAGCTCAACTTCCCGCCGCCCCGGCCGATCGCCGACGCCTCGCACTTCCTCCAGGAGGACGCCGGCGAGGAGATCGGCCGCGTGATCGCCGAGTGGCTCGGCTAGCGGGGAGGGGTCAGGGGGCCGGCGAGGCGATCAGGCTGGCGCGGTCGACGAGCTCGATCAGGTCGGCGTGGGAGCGGTCGAGCAGCAGCTGTGCGCGGCGCGGCGGCTCGTCGTCCTCGAGCCAGGTGACGGTGCCCGGCCAGTAGGCGTTCGGCGGCTGGCCGGGGTGGTGGAAGACGGAGGAGAAGACCCAGCTGCCGGTGTTGTGGAGGCTGCCGCCGCCGGCCAACAGCCAGCGCGCTTCGGCCTCGGTCGGGCCGGCGCGGTGCGAGTGGCCGGTGATCACGTGGGCGTCGTCGACGCGCAGGCGGGCGGCGAGCTCGGCGGCGGCCTCGACCCCGGCGCCGAAGATCGCCGCGCCGGAGACGTCGGGCTCGAACTCGGAGTCGAGCAGGCGGTTGAGCGCGCGGATGCCGCGCGGAAACAGCGCCCGTGCGGTGGCGGCGGTCAGTTGCTGGCGGCGGCCGCGCTGTTCGGCGACCCCGGCCAGCGTCCTCCAGGCGGTCTCGGCCGCGTGCTGTTGGTGGCCGGCGCCGACGCGCGGGCGGCGGTGCTGGGCGGCGGCGTAGGCAAGGCCGTAGATCGGCCTCAGCACCCGCTCGTAGTCGGCCGGCGAGGCGTGCTCGGGTAGGGCGCCGCTGAGCCGGGCGATGACGGCGCTGGCGACGCACTCGCCGCGCGGCAGGGTCAGGTGCGGGTCCATGTAATGGCCGTGGGTGGCGTAGACGTCCTCGCGCAGCCAGATCCCCGGGTAGGCGAGGCGCAGACGGGCGGGGCCGAGCATGGCGGCGATCGCCGCGGTCGGGCCGGGGGAGGGGTCGGCGTGGTGCTCGAGCCCGATCGGGCTGCCGGCGATCGCCAGCTCGTCGAGCAGCGGCTCGGCGAAACGGTGGTCGTGGTTGCCAGGGACGATCGTCACCTCGCGGTTGGCGAGGGCGTCGCCGAGCTCTTCGAAGAAAGGGCGGGCGGCGGCCAGGGAGCGGCCGACCGACTGCTCGCGCAGCTCGACCACGTCGCCGAGCAGGACGACGCGGTCGGCGTCGCCGATCTCCTCGAACAGGATCCTGCGCACGCCGGCGTCGCGGAGGACGTCGCCGCCGCTGGTCAGCCCCAGGTGCAGATCGGAGATCACCGCGGTCCGCATCCCAGGGTTCTACAGGACGAGGTTCCTTTCGGACCTCCAAGGGCTGAAAGGAACCGTAACTTGACTGGCTGCGCAGCCAGTTTGGCTAAGATCCGCCGATGCACGCTTTCGGCGCAGAGCAGGTCGCAGCCGCCAACGGGATCGACCTCTGCTTTCAGGAGATGGGCGACGGCGACGGCGAGCCGCTGCTCCTCGTGATGGGTTTGGCGACGCAGATGATCGCCTGGAACCCGGAGTTCTGCTCGCTGCTGGCCGACCGTGGCTTTCGCGTCATCCGCTTCGACAACCGCGACATCGGCCGCTCGACCAAGATCGAGTCGGCGGGTGTGCCCAGCCGCGTCGACATGCTGACCGGGCGCCGCGCCACCGCGCCCTACCTGCTCGCCGATATGGCCCGCGACACCTTCGCGGTGATGGATCACCTGGAAATCGACCGCGCCCACCTTGCCGGCGCCTCGATGGGCGGGATGATCGCCCAGCAGATGGCAATCGACAACCCCGACCGGGTCAGCTCGATGGTCTCGATCATGTCGACCACCGGCAGTCGCTGGGCCGGGCTCCCCAGCATGAAGGCCTTCGGCGTCCTCTTCGGCGGCCCACCGAAGGGCCGTGACCAGGTGATCGAGCGCGCCGTCAAGACCTTCAAGGTGATCGGCTCGCCCGACTACCCCTTCGAAGAGGAGCGGATCCGCGAGATCGCCGCCGCCTCCTACGATCGCGGCCACTCCGCCGCCGGCGTCGCCCGCCAGCTGCATGCGATCTTCGCCTCTGGCGACCGCACCTCAGGCCTGCGCCAGATCGACGTTCCGACCGTCGTCATCCACGGCGGCTCCGACGTTCTCGTGCGGCCGGCCGGCGGCCGCGCCACCGCCCGTGCGGTCCCCGGCGCCCGCCTGCGCATCTTCGACGGCATGGGCCACGACCTGCCGCCGGCGCTCTGGCCGGAGATCAGCGACGAGATCGCCGCCAACGCGGCCCGCGCCAGCGGGCGCGTCCGGCAAGCCGCCTAGTTCCCTCGCCCGCCCCGGAGGGCAGCGAATGCGGCTGAAAGGAGTCGAACCTTCACGGGCTCTCGCCCACACGGACCTGAACCGTGCGCGTCTACCAGTTCCGCCACAGCCGCGGGACGAGGCAATTTACCGGTTGCGCCTCTCTCAACCGACTTCCCCCTCTCAAAGCAAGCCGATCCGCTCTCTCGCTAGAATGGCGATCCCCTGCCGCTATCGTCTAGGGGACTAGGACGCTGGCTTCTCATGCCAGAAACCGGGGTTCGAATCCCCGTAGCGGTACTACGAGAAGCCCCGCGCAGCGGGGCTTTTTCGTTTCCGGGCCCGGGAACCACGCGGTGCCTCACGTCGAGGCCGCGCTGGCAGCGATCCTTCACGAAAGCGGCCCCCGTATAAAGGTCTAGTCAGCCTGCGTGATTCGGCTCTGCGTGGGCGATGGGAGCGACCTTTAGCCCGTCCGTCGCCAAACAGACGGATCAACGAGAGAAGTTCTCGTACATCTGTGGTCCCATCTGTTGCATGGCTTCCGCAGAAATCGGGCTCGGATGATCCTCGCCACCGCCCTCGCAAGCGTCGCCGTCGCCTTCGGAGGAGCCGCCTCCGCGCCGGCCACGCTGCATGGCGACTTCGACGCCGCGGCCGCCTTCTGGGGGGCGGGGCCGACCCACTGCTCGACCGAGTCGGTCTCGGCGGGGAAAATGCCGCGCCGGGTGCTCGGCGAAGCGACGATCCCCGATCCTGCCGCGAGCGGGCCCTGCGTGATGAAGATCTCCCGTGGGCTGAGTCACCGCATGCGCTGCCTCGTCGTCGTCCACGAGTACGGGCACTGGCTCGGCCATCACCACTCGAGCGATCGGAACGACCCGATGTTCCCGGTCGTCAACCCCCGCATGGTCGTGCCGCAGTGCGAAAAGCCCTGAGCGCGTGACTACTGCTTGCTGCTGACCCGGCGCAGGGCCGCGTCCTTCGCGACGCGCTTTACGGTCGCGCGGAACCCTGTCTTCTTGCGGGCGGGCTGGGCGGCCTCGGCCGCCTCGGCGCGTTCGGCCGACACGGCTTCGGCCTGGGCTAGCTCGCGGTCGATCTTGTTCACGGAGTAGAGGCTAGCTGGCTCGGCTCGCGCCCCGGCGCCTCGAAGCGCTTCCCGAGCGTCGTCGTCACCAGATAGGCGACGACGACGCCGACGATGATCAGGGGGCTGGCGCCGGCGCCCCCTTTGCTGACCAACAGCGAGGCGAGGACGACGGAGGAGAGCGGGAGTCGCAGGACCGAGACGGCGCCGGCGCCCATGCCGACGCCGACGGCGCCGGTGAGGTCGAAGCCGGGCAAGTGCGAGGCGAGGACGCCGGCGGCGGCGCCGATGAACAGCGCCGGGAAGGTCGGGCCGCCGCGGAAGCTGCCGAGCGAGATGCCCCAGGCGACGCCCTTGAACAGGAGCAGCAGGAAGAGGGCGCCGATCGACCAGGTGCCGGCTTCGGTGACGAGGCCGGGCAGGGCGTCCTGGCCGGAGAAGAGGACTTCCTCGAGGCCCTTGTCAGTAGTCCCCTGGAAGGCGATCGCGAGCAGGGCGACGGCGACCGCGGCGGCGGGCAGGACGAGGAACGGGGAGCGGCGGGCGAAGACGTTGGTGAAGAGGCCGAGCCGGATCACGACGAAGCAGACGACCGCGATAGCGACGGCCAACGGGATCGTCCAGGCGAAGTCGGCGAGCGTCGGCGCGCTGAGCTGCGGTACCGCGAGGATGCCGAGGGCATAAGCGCTGGTGCTGAGGCCGGTCAGCGAGCCCATCCCGATCGAGATCAGCGATCCGATCCCGGCGGCGAGCAGGCCGGGGAGCAGGACCAGCGGCAGCTTTTCGCGATCGAGGCCGAGCGCCTCGATCAGGATCACGGCGGCGATGATCGGCGAGTCGAAGAGCAGGGACATCGCCGCGATGCTTCCCGCGGCGGCCATCACCGCCTGCACCTCGGCCGGCGTCTCCTGGCGCAGGCGGCGGATCGCGAAGATGCCGAGGCCGGCGCCGAGCGCGATCAGCGGCGCCTCGGGCCCGAGCACGAGCCCTCCCGCGATCGTCGCCACGGCCGCGAGGAGGATGCCCGGCAGCTCCAGCGGCGCGACCGGGTCGCCCCCTACCTTGAGACCCTCGGCGGGGATGTGTCCACCATCACCCGGCAGTCGCGCCACCGCGAAGGCGACTATCAGCCCGGCTAGGCCGAGGACGAGGATCACGAACCAGGCCGGCGGGCCGGAGTCGTAGCCGAGGTCCTGGGGGAGGTCGGTGAAGAGCAGGACCTGGAGCTGGTGAATCAGCTCGAGGAAGGCCCAGGATGCGAGGGAGACGCCGATGCCGACGGCGGCTGCCAGCAGCAACAGCCCGATCATCGCCTTCGGCTTCGGCTGCGACACGCCGGCCACTATAAGGCGGCCGTCCCGGACAAATCGCCGGGCCGGGTGATGCGCGCCGCCGCGCCATCGCATAGGTTCATCCACGGCTTGACCAGAAAGACCGACAGCGGCGGCGCCGAGCGGGCGTCCAGCATGGGCCACCCGAAGATCGCCACTGCGCTGATCGTGCTGGCGACGCTGTTCGCCGTGCTCGCGATCTTCTCGATCTGGGCCAACCGCCAGGCGCTCAACACCGACAACTGGGTCTCGACCAGCGACCGCATCCTCCAGAACGACGAGGTGCAGGCGCGGCTCTCCGACTACGTCGCCGCCGAACTGTTCGCCAACGTCGACGTCGAATCCGAACTCGAGCAGAAACTGCCCCCCGGCCTGCAGAAACTGGCCGGCCCGGCGAGCAGCGGCCTCAGTCAGCTGGCACCGCAGATCACCGAAAGGGCGCTCGACACCACCCAGGTCCAGGCGCTGTGGTCGCAGGCCAACCGCGCCGCCCACGAAGCGCTGCTGCGGCTGCTCGACGGCGGCGGCGAGGCGCTCTCGACCGAAGGCGGAGCCGTCACCCTCGACCTCAATGCGCTGCTGGCCCAGATCGGCACCCAGCTCGGGGTCGGCGACGCGATCGCCGAAAAAGTCCCGGAGGACGCCGGCAAGCTGACGATCCTGCGCTCCGATCAGCTCGGGGCCGCCCAGGATGGCGCCCAGATCGTCCGCGGTCTGCCGATCGTGCTCACCCTCCTGGTCCTGATTCTCTACGGGCTGGCGATCTACCTCGCCGGTCCGCGCCGGCGCCAGGCGCTGCGCTCGGCCGGCCTTGGCTTCATCGTCGCCGGAGCGCTGGTCCTCGTCCTGCGCGGGGTCGCCGGCAACGTCCTCGTCGACTCGCTGGTCGCCAACGAATCCGCGAAGCCGGCGGTGGAAGCGGTCTGGGGGATCGGCACCTCGCTGCTCTCCACCGTTGCTGCCTCGGCGCTCGCCTTCGGCATCCTCGTCTTCCTTGGCGCCTGGCTGGCCGGGCCGACCCGGCTGGCGACCGGGATCCGCCGCGCCGCCGCGCCCTACGTGCGCGACCAGCCCGCCGGCGCCGCCGCGGTGGCGCTGCTGGTCTGGCTGGCGCTGATCGCCTGGGCGCCGATCGCGGCCTTCGGCAAACCGCTCGGCATCCTGATCTTCGCGTTCCTCTTCGCCGCCGGGGCCGAGCTGTTGCGCCGTCAGATCCTGCGCGAATTCCCCGACACCCCCAGCGGCGAGCTCGGCGGGCGGCTGCGGGCCTGGTGGGCGGGAAGGCGCTCCGGCGGTGGCGGCAGCAGTGCCGCCGACTCCGAGGTCGACCAGCTCGAACGCCTCAGCGCCCTGCGCCGCAGCGGCGACCTCAGCCCTGAGGAGTTCGCCGCCGCCAAGACGCAGATCCTTCGCTCGCAAACCAAAGGAGACGGCTGATGTATTTCATGCTCGGAGCCCTGTACCTGGTGCTGCTCGTCGTCTTCGGGACGCTGACCTGGCGTAAAGGTCACTTCGTCCTCTTCTGGGTCGGGATCATCTTCCCGGTGCTGTGGATGATCGGCGCGGTGCTGAAGCCGAAACCGGGTCACACGGGCGCGATCTAGACGGCGCCCGCGCCCTGGCCCGGGAGGGCTAGGCGCTACTTGCCGAGCAGGGCGCAGACCGCGGTCGCCTGTACGCCGCGCAGCCGCGCCAGCAGCTTGCCCTCGGGGGCCGGGATGTTTAGCGAGGTGGTCACGGCGCGCTTACCGTCGGCGCTGGCGGCTGCCCACTGGACGTAGCCGGGGAAGTTGCCGGTATGGCCGTAGACCGTGCCGCACCTGGTCTGGTAGCGAAAGAGCGCCAGGCCGGCCGAGTTCTTGCCCGGCCCCGGCGGGCTCGATTCGCCCCCCGGCACCCAGCGCATCTGCTGACGCTGCTGGGCGCGATCGAAGAACTGGAGGCCGAGGTCGGCGCGGATGAAGGCGTTGAGGTCCCTTGGGGTGGAGACGATCGCGCCGGAGGCCCAGGCGCCGCTGGGGCTGAGGAAGGTGGAGACGTCGGCTGGCTGCTCGCCCGGCTCGACGATGTAGCCGTGGATGAACGGCTTCGGCAGCGCAATCTTGCTTGGGAACGTGGTCTGGCTGAGCTTGGCCGGGTCGAAGACGATCCTCTGCAGCGCCGTGCCGTATGGCGCGCCGGTGATTGCCTCGACGATCAGACCGACGACGATGTTGTCCGTGTTCGAGTACTCGCACTTGGATCCAGGGGCGAACTGGAGCGGATCCTTGCGGACCCAGTCGACGACCTTCTGGGGGGAGACGTAGCCGCGCGGGTCCTTTTCCGCTTGTTCGGCGAACGGCTTGGAGCGCGTGTAGTCGGGCAGGCCGCTGGTGTGGTTGAGCAGCTGCCGCACGGTCACGGCACCCCAGGCCGCCGGCATCGAAGGCAGTCGCTGGGCGATCGTCTCGTCGAGCCCGAGCTGGCCGGCGCGAACGAGGTTGAGGGCAACGGCGCCGCTGAAAGCCTTGGCGATACTGGCGATCCGCATGTGGTCGCTCGCCCGCGGCGCGGCCTGTTTCCTGACGTCGGCGCGGCCGGCACGGAGCACGGTCAACCTGCCGTCGCGATAGATCGTCGCGATCGCGCCCGGGGGGCCGCCGGGGTAGGCGACCAGTTGCTCGAGGCCGCGCTGGACGTCGGCCGCGGTCGATGCTGCGGCGGCGTTCGAGGCGGGGACCCCGGAGAGGGCCAGGGTCGCGATCGCGGCGGCGAGGAGGGTTGGACGGGTTCGCATCGGCCCATCGTAATCGCGAGGCCATGTGGGGGCCGGCGCAAGGAACTCCGGGGCCCGCCGCCCCAGTCAGACGGCGGGCCCGGAGCACCTCACCATCGCCCAGTACCCACTCGATCCGTTGGATAACGAAGCTGATCCAACGGCGGGATTCAGGCGAGCGGAGCCAGCAGCTCGCCGGCCCGGGCGCGGAATGCGTCGACCTGGGCGGCCGAGGCGGCCGGCTCCCAGATTCGCCAGGAGGTGTATAGGGCGACCGCGTGACCGCCGGCGCAGACGCCGAAGCCGGCCTCGGCGGCGGCCCGGACCAGCTCGGTCGGCAGGCCATCGGCGTCGCCGATCGCGGCGACCTCCTCGGGATCGAGCCAGGTGGGCGCCTGTGCCGCCGCGGTCTCGACCACCTCGACCAGGTAGGTGGTCTGCTTGTCGACCTGACTGGAGTACTCGACCCAGAGCAGGTGCGAGCGCTCGCCGTCGCGCAGCACGTTGGTGGCCACGCCCGGCAGCGGCAGCTCGATGTGGGCGGCGTGGAACTGGGCGCGGGAGACGCTCTCGAGGTCGCGTTCGCGGGCGTACTCGACGAGGTCCTCGTCGTCCACTTCGGGGTCGGCGCCGACCATCTTCAGGACCCGGAAGACGGCGCCGAGGATCTTGCCGTGTCCGGGGTCGCCGGCCCAGTCCTCGGCCGCCTCGGCGGAGCGGGCGACCGGCACGTTGCCGAGGCCGACCTGCTCCAGCACCTCGTCGCGGATGCGGCCGGCGACCCGGCCGCCGGTGCTGGCGAGCAGGTCGAGCAGCTCCGGGTCGGCCTCGCCGTCGAGCCGGCCCTGACCGCGCCACTGCGGCGTCTCGCAGGTGAAGACGCCGCTGGAGAGCTTGAAGCCGAAGTCCCGCGGGGTCTCGTGGGCGAGCCAATCGATCAGGGTCGGCGAGAAGAGGCGGTAGAGCCAGACCTGCTCCTGGCCCTCGGCGATCTCGACCACGTAGCGACGGTCGAGCTCGATCGACTCGAACTGCTGCTCCTGGCGCTCGCGACCGTCGCCGCCCCAGTAGTAGAGACCGGACATGAACTCGTCCGGGCGTGCGCAGAGCATCGGCACGTAGCCGAAGGTCTCGGGCAGGCGCGCGACCAGGATCGTGTGCTGCTGGGCGAGATTCATCCCCATCATCTCGCCGAACACGGCCTGGTGGCGGAGGCGGCCGACGGCGCCGCCCGGAAGCTTGCCGACCAGCGACCAGACGGCGTGGCGGATCGGACCTGCCTGCTGGGCGGCCGGCAGCATCCCCGGCCAGGGCTGCTCGCTGCGCAGTACCAACCCGTGCTCCTCGCCGTAGGCGCGCAGCGTTTCCTCGGTCCGCCGCAGCCCCTCCAGCGCCTTCTCGTCCGACATCGCCGCAGCCTAACCGCCGACACCCTCGAACCCGAGCTCGAGGCCCACGAGACCGCGGCCCTGGTCCGCAGGCCCAGCTTTGTTGATTGCACAAGAGCTTTGAGGACGCTGCTGCTAGCCTCACACACACTGCAAAGACCCTGGTATCGCCCTCCCAGCATCGCCTGGCAGCGTGCCGGCCGGGGTAGAAGGAGTCGGTACGCGCGGGGACCGACCAACATGGCCGTGAACAATCAGATCCCGGCATCGATTCTTACCTCCAACGGTGGGGATCGGCACGGCGCGCCAGCCCGGATCCTCGTCACCGACGACCGGCCGGAGATGCTGCGGACGATGAACCTGGCGCTGGGCGAGGAGTACGAGTGCGTGTTCGCCGGCAGCGTCGAGGAGGCGCGCGAGCGGCTCGCGGAGCGGCCGTTCCAACTTGCCCTCTGCGACGTCCACGCGGCCGGCGAGCTCGCGCTCGCCCTGGCCGAGGAGGTCCTCGCCGCCTACCCCGGCACCGCCGTGATCCTCGCCACCGACGAGGACAGCCCGACCATCGCCGACCGCGCCTTCGAGCTCGGCGTCCACGGCTACCTGGTCGAGCCGTTCTGGCCCGGTCAGCTGCTGATCACCGTCGTCAACGCGCTGCGCTGGCGGCGGCTGGAGATCGCGAAGTCGGCGCACAACCGCAACCTGCGCGACTCCTTCCAGACGATCATCGACAACGCGCCGTTCCCGATCTACGCCAAGGACTCATCGCATCAGTACGTCGTCTCCAACTCCAAAGCCGACGAGCTGGCGGGACTGCGGCCGGGCAGCGCGATCGGCGAGACCGACAGCTCCTTCATGGACCGGGCCTCGGCCGAGGCGGCGGAGGTCGTCGACAGACGCATCTTCGCCGGCGGTGACTCCTACGACGCCGAGGAACGGATCGTCATCGACGGCGTCGAGAAGACCTTCAAGACGATCAAGTTCCCGCTGGTCGACGAGAAGGCCGAGATCTCGGCCCTGGGCGGGATCTCGATCGATATCACCGCCGAGAAGGAGGAGGTCCACCTGCGCGACCAGCTGGCCGCCTCGCAGCGCCGCGCGATCAACGAGCTGCGGCTCTCGCGCGAGGAGACCGTCGACCGGCTGGCCCGGGCGATCGATCTGCACGACGCCTCGACCGGGGAACACGTCAACCGGATCGGCGTCATCGCGGCCTTTTTGGCGCAGCAGCTGGAGCTCGATACCGAGGAGGTCGAGCTGCTGCGGGTGGCGGCGCCGATGCACGACGTCGGCAAGATCGGGGTCGCCGACGAGATCCTTCGCAAGCCCGGTCCGCTGAGTCCCCGGGAGCGCACGGTGATGGAGCGCCACACCCTGATCGGGCACGAAATCCTCTCCGGGTCCGAGAGCCGGCTGTTGCAGGTCGCGGCGACGATCGCGCTGACCCACCACGAGCGCTTCGACGGCAGCGGGTACCCGCACCGCACCCACGGCGAGGAGATTCCGCTGGAGGGCCGGATCACGGCCGTCGTCGACGTCTTCGACGCCCTGCTCAGCGACCGTTGCTACCGGCCGGCGATGGAGCTCGACACCGCGGTCGGGTTGATCGAAGCCGGCCGCGGCACCCAGTTCGACCCCCGCATCGTCGACGCGCTCGTGCGCAATCTCGACGAGGCATTGGTGACGCGCGCCTGAGCCACATCGTTCGTCCGCTGGAGCGCGGCGGCTCAAGTAAAGGGCGCGGGCGGGCGATACAAGGCGGACACCGGAGCAGGCTTTCCGACTCAAGCACCCTCGTCGCGAGGCGGGTCCGCAGGGTCACGGAACTCCATCGGAGTTCGCCGCGACCGCCCGAAGACGAGTGTCGGCAGGCCCGCTCATACATAAGGGAGGACATCAATGTCCAACCGATTCAAGTTCAAGCGCGGCCGTCTCGCCGCTCTCACCGTGGTGGCGATGTTCTCCTTCGCCGCCGTCCCGGTCGCCGCCCAGGCGGCCGTCAACCTCGCCACCGTCCAGCCGTTCGTGGTTCTCGGCGGTACCACGGTGACCAACACCGGGCCCTCCGTCCTCAACGGCGACCTCGGCCTCGCGCCCGGCACCGAACTCGAAGGGTTCGGGCTGCCAGCCGTCGTCAACGGCGCCACCCACAACAACGACGGCGTCGCCCAGCAGGCCCAGCTCGACCTGACCACGGCCTACGACGTCGCCGCCGGTGAACCTTCGCCTCCTGGCAAAGAAATGACCGGGATCGATCTCGGCAGCAAAACCCTGCTCGCGGGCGTCTACCACTTCTCCTCCTCGGCCCAGCTCACCGGGCAGCTCACCCTCGACGCGCAGGGCGATCCGAACGCGGAATTCATCTTCCAGATCGGCTCGACCCTGACCACCGCCTCGGCCAGCTCGGTGATCCTCACCAACGGCGCCTCGCCCTGCAACGTCTACTGGCAGATCGGCAGCTCCGCCACGCTCGACAGCGGCACGAGCTTCATCGGCAACGTGATGGCCCTGACCGATATCACCCTCAACGACGCGGTCACCGTAACCGGGCGGGTGCTTGCCCGCAACGGCCAGATCAGCCTGATCAACGACACCCTCAACCGTCCCAACTGCGCGACCGGCTCAGAGGAGACCCCGACCGGGTCGACCCCGACGACCACGACCCCGACCGGCAACGGCGGCAGCGGTGGAAGCGGCGGCGGCGCCACGAAGGGCAAAGCGCGGGCTCCCAAGGACAACAGCAACGGAACCGCCAGCCTCGGCCGCGGCAAGGTCGGCCCCACCGGCGTCCGCGCGACCGTGCGCGGCAGCAGGATCAAAAGCGTCACCTTCACCGTCGACGGCAAACGGGTCAGCGGCAGCTCCGCTCACCAGGTGCGTGTGGAGGCCGGCCCCGGTGCCCACGTGGTCACCGCCAAAGTCACCTTCGGCGACAACACCAAAGCGAAGGAAATGTCGTTTCGCTTCCGGGTGCCCTTCCCGATTCTGGCGCCCCGCAACGGCCCCTCGCAGTTCACCGGATGAGCCGACGCATCGCCCTGCCGCTGGCCTTGCTGGCGGCGGGGATATGCCTCGCCTCCGAGGTTGCCGCCCCGACTCCGGCCGGGGCGGTGCCGCGAGCGCAGGCGCTCGTCGTCGTGCTCCGCGACCACGTCGTCCGCGCCCGGCCCAGCGCCGAGGCGCGCCGGATCGACGTGGTCCAGGCGCGACGGCCGCTGACCCGGGTGCGGACCGTGCTGCCGCAGCTCGCCAGCGGTGGCCGTGACGACGCCTGGGTGCGGGTGCGGCTGCCCGGTCGCCCGAACGGCCACACCGGCTGGATCGCGGCCAAGGGCACCCGCGCCGACTCGACCGGCTGGCGGATCCGGGTCTCGCGCGCCCAGCGCCGGGTCAGCGTCTTCCACGACGGCCGGCGCCTGCGCAGCTTTCGGGCCGTGATCGGCGCGCCCTCGACCCCGACCCCGCGCGGCAGCTTCTTCGTCGAGGAGGCGCTGGCGCTCGCCGGCAACGAACCGGGTGCTCCCTACGCGCTGGCGACCAGCGCTCGCTCCAACGTTCTGCAGGAATTCGAGGGCGGCCCCGGTCAGATCGCCCTGCACGGGACCCGCAATATCCCCGGCGCTCTCGGCAGCGCCGTCTCGCACGGCTGCGTGCGGCTCAGCGGCCATGCGATCGCCTGGCTGGCGAGCCGGATCGGCGCCGGCGTGCCCCTGAGCATCGGACGCTGAGGCGATACTGCCCGGGTGATCGTCAACTGCGCCGTCTACGAGGGAGGACAGCGACGCGAGGGCGAGCTGGCCCTCGACCAGGCCGGCAGGGCGGCTCGCGCGGCCGACTCCTTCGTCTGGCTTGGCGTCGTCGAACCTTCGGCCGAGGAGTTCCAGGCGATCGCCGAGGAGTTCGGCCTGCACGAGCTCGCCGTCGAGGACGCCGTCAAGGCCCATCAGCGGCCGAAGGTCGAGCTCTTCGACGACACCCTCCTGGTCGTCGTCAAGAGCGCTCGCTACGTCGATACCGAGGAGGTGATCGAGGTCGGCGAGCTGCTGCTCTTCGTCAACCCGGCCTTCATCATCACCGTTCGCCATGGCGCCGGCGAGCTGAGCGCGGTCCGGGCCCGAATCGATCAGCGGCCCGATCTGCTGCGGCATGGGGTCGGGATGGTGCTCTACGCGATCCTCGACCAGATCGTCGACGGCTACGAGGTCGCCGCTCAGGGCGTCGACCTCGACATCCAGGAAGTCGAGCGCCAGGTCTTCGCCGGCGACGGCCAGAACCCGGCCGAGCGCATCTACAAGCTGGAGCGCGAGGTGCTCGATTTCCATACCGCGGTGGCGCCGCTGTCGGGGGCCGTCGACGAGATCGCCCGCGGCCATTTCGAGGTCGTCCCGGAGGGGCTGCAGGAGTACTACCGCGACGTCCACGACCACCTGCGCCGGGTCGAAGGGCGGATCTCCGGCTTCCGCGACCTGCTCGGCAGCGCCCTCCACGCCAACCTGACCCAGGTCTCGGTGCGCCAGAACGAAGACATGCGGAAGATCTCCGCCTGGGTCGCGATCCTCGCCGTGCCGACCTCGATCGCCGGCATTTACGGGATGAACTTCGACAACATCCCGGAGCTGCACTGGCGCTATGGCTACCCGATGGTGATCGCGCTGATCTTGGTCATCTGCTCGCTGCTCTATTTGCGCTTCAAACGCTCCGGCTGGCTCTAGCGGACACGACGTCGCTAGAGCAGCACCAGCGCCGCGTAGCGCAGGCCGAGGGCGAGGGCGAGCAGGCCGAGGCCGCGCCGCAGCAGCACCTCCGGCAGGCGCGTCTGCAGGCGGGCGCCGAGGTAGGCACCCGCCAGGCCGCCGAGGCCCATGCCGACGCCGAGCGCCCAGTCGGGGGCAATGTCGCCCTCGCCGCCGATGCTGAGCAGGGCGTAGGTGATCACGCCGGCGATGGAGGTGAGGAAGGTCGCCGCCAGCGCCGCCGGGGCAACCTCGAAGACCGAGAAGCCGAAGCCGACCAGGATCGGCCCGAGAATCGAGCCGCCGCCGATCCCGTAGATGCCGCCGACCGTGCCCACCGCGAGCGCGAGGACGAGGATCTGGCGCCGCCGCCGCAGGTCGGGCGAGCCCGCCGGCGCGACCGGCCGCGCGAACGCGAGCCAGGCGCCGAGCGGGATCAGCACCGCGGCGACGACGAGCAGGAAGGCGTCGCCCTGGTCGAGCAGCTTGACCCGGATCAGAGCCCCGGCGACCACACCCGGCAGGGTGCCGAGGATCAGTAGCCGTAGCAGCGGCCCGCGCAAGCGTTGCTCCCGGTGGAAGCGGAACAGGGCGCCGGGGATCGCGATCAGGTTGTAGAGGAGGTTGGTCGGCGTCACCGCCGGGCTGGGCGTGTGCAGGACGCTGATCTGGACCGGGACCAGGAAGACGGCACCGGATACGCCGACCGGGGTGGTGAGGACGGCGATGCAGAACGCGATCAGGGCCCCGAGGGCGATGTCAGCCGGCATCGCGGCAGGGTAGCGGCGAATGACTGAGGAATACGCTGAGCCGATGCAACGCCTGAGCCCGTCCCTGGGACTGCGCACCGAGCCGCCGTCGTTCGGCTGGGGCGTCCTGGCAACGGTGGGGATCGTCGCTCTCGGCACCTTGGTCGTCTATCCGCTCGCGGAAGTGGCGCCGGTGGTCTCGCTCGGCGTCGTCTACCTGCCCGGGGTGCTGTTGGTCTCGACCGTGTGGGGGTGGCGGCTGGGGCTGCTGGGCGCGGTGTTGAGCGCAGTCGCCTTCAACTACTTCCACATCCCACCGACGGGGCGGCTGGAAATCGCTGCCGATCGCGACGGGGTGGCGCTGGTCGTGTTCGCGATCGCCGCCGTTGCCAGCAGCGCCCTGGCCGAGCTCGCGCGGGCGCGCGCCGCCGAGGCGGAGCAGCGACGCCAGCAGGCCGACCGGCTGCTTGCCGAGCTGCGGGCGACCGCTGCCGAGCGCGACCGCATGCAGGCGGAGGCGATCGAGGCGGGGGCGCTGCGCCGAAGCGACGAGCTGAAGACGGCGCTGCTGCGCTCGGTCTCCCATGACCTGCGGACGCCGCTGACCTCGATCATCGCCGCCGGCGCCGCGCTCGACTCCCCGAGCGTGACCGCGCAGGAGCGCCACGAGCTGAGCGAGGCCGTGGTCGAGGAAGGACAACGGCTCTCGCGGCTGGTTGAGAATCTGCTCGACGTCTCGCGGCTGCAGTCCGGCAACGCCGAGCCGCGGCGTGAGCCGGTCGACCTGGCCGGGGTTCTGGAGGCGGCGCGGGCCTCGGTCGGGGCCGGGCCGGAGGAGGTGCGGTTGGCGCTCGACGCGGAGCTGCCGGCGCTCGACGGCGACGCCGCCCAGCTCGAGCGCGCCTTCGCCAACCTGCTGGAGAACGCGGTCCGCCACGGCGGCGGCAGCCCGGTCCTGGTCCGCTCGCGGACCAGCGGCGGCAGGCTCGTGGTGCGGGTCGTCGACCAGGGTCCGGGCATCCCCGAGCCGGAGCGGGCGCGGGTCTTCGAGCCCTTCTACCGGCGCGACGAGGGTCAGGGCCGCGGCTTCGGACTCGGACTGGCGATCGCCAGGGGGTTCGTCGAGGCCAACGGCGGCGAGATCGCGGTCGAGTCGGTGCCGGGGCAGGGCAGCACCTTCGTCGTCACCTTTCCGGAGGGGGTGAGCGCGGCGTGAACGAGCTGCCCCGGATCCTCGTCTGCGACGACGAGCCGCAGATCCTGCGGGCACTGCGGGTGATCCTGCGCGACGCCGGCTTCGAGGCCGTGCCGGCGAGCACGGGGGAGGAGGCGCTCGACCTCGCCGCCGTCAAACCGCCCGAGGCCGCGATCCTCGACCTGATGCTGCCGGACATCGACGGGGTCGAGCTGACCCGGCGCCTGCGCGAGTGGAGCACGATGCCGATCCTCGTGCTCTCGGCGGTGGGCGAGGAGGACCGCAAGGTCGAGGCGCTCACGGCCGGCGCCGACGATTACGTGACCAAGCCGTTCGGCCCGCGTGAGCTGGTTGCGCGGCTGCAGGCGCTGCTGCGGCGGGCGGTGCCCGAGGGGGCGGAGCCGGTGATCGCGGCCGAGGGGTTGGAGATCGACCTGGCCGGGCGCACGGTGCGCCGCGACGGCGAGCCGGTTCACCTGACCCCGACCGAGTTCGAGCTGCTGCGGGTCCTCGCTCGCAACCGCGGCCGGCTGATGACCCACCGGGCGCTGCTGGTCGAGGTCTGGGGGGTCGAGTACGAAGACGACTTCCAGGTCCTGCGCGCCCATGTCGCCAACCTGCGCCGCAAGATCGAGCCCGCCGACGGCCCGAGATACATCGTCACGGACCCGGGAGTGGGCTACAGGTTCGCGGCCTGACGGCCTCCGGCGCGGCCATGCGGCGTCCTCGGTCGCTCGTGTGCCGCGGCACACGTCGCTCCCTGCGTCCTTGCCTGGCCACGCCGGAGCCTCGTCGGGTCTTCACAGGATCTGTATACGGGGGCGCCGGAACTTCATGCGGCCTTGACGGGGGCGGGCGCATGATCGACCTGTGCTCGACCTCCTCGCCATCTGCATCGCCCTAGCGCTCTTCGCCGGGCTCTACTGGGCGATCGACCTGATCGACCGGATATGACGCCGGTGCTCGCGGCCGTCTCCGGCGCCGACATCTTCGGCCTCGTCGCCGCGGCGCTCGTCTGCGTCTATCTCGTCTACGCGCTGCTGCGCGGGGAGACCCTTTGATGGCCCAGGGGTGGCTGCAGATCGCCGTCTTCCTCGTCGTCCTGGTTGCCCTGGTCAAGCCGGTCGGCGTCTACATGGCACGCGTCTTCGCCGACGAGCGCGTCTTCCTCAGTCCGCTCGTCGGGCCAATCGAGCGCCTCGCCTACCGGGCGTTGCGTGTGCGGCCCGACGAGGACCAGGACTGGAAGCGCTACGCCCGCAGCCTGGTCGTCTTCTCGCTGCTGTTCTGGGTCGCGCTCTTCCTGATCCTCCGCACCCAGAGCCTCCATCCGTTCAACCCCGAGGGCTTCGGCTCAGGCCCCTGGGACCTCAGCTTCAACACGACGTCCTCGTTCATCACCAACACCAACTGGCAGTACTACGGCGGCGAAACAACGCTCAGCTACTTCTCCCAGATGGCCGGTCTGGCGGTGCAGAACTTCGTCTCCGCCGCGGTCGGGATCGCCGTCCTCGTCGCCCTGATCCGCGGCATCGTCGCCCGCAGCGGCAGCGCCATCGGCAACTTCTGGCGCGACCTGATTCGGGTCCTGCTCTACATCCTCGTCCCGCTCTCCTTCGTCGGCGCCCTCCTCCTCGTCTCCCAAGGAGTGATCCAGAGCCTTGACGGCACGATCGCGATCCACGCCCTCGGCGGCGGCGCCCAGGAACTCGCCCAGGGCCCGGTCGCGTCGCAGGAGGCGATCAAGCTGCTCGGCACCAACGGCGGCGGCTTCTTCAACGTCAACTCCGCCTTCCCGTTCGAGAACCCGAGCGGGCTGACCAACTTCATCGAGATGCTGATGATCCTGCTGATCCCGGCCAGCCTCACCTACACCTACGGGCGCATGGTCGGCAGCCAGCGCCAGGGCTGGGCGATCTTCTCGGCGATGCTCGTCCTCTTCGTCGCCGGGGTCGCGGTCGTCTACGTGGCCGAGCAGAACGGCACTCCCGCCCAGCACCTCGCCGGCCTGCATACCCACGCCTTCGACGGCTCCACCGGCGGCAACCTCGAGGGCAAGGAGCAGCGTTTCGGGATCGCCAACTCGTCGCTGTTCGCGGCGGTCACCACGGTCACCTCCTGCGGCGCCGTCAACGCCGCCTTCGAGTCGCTGACCGGGCTCGGGGGCGCGGTCCCGTTCGCCAACCTCGCCTTCAGCGAGGTGATCTTCGGCGGCGTCGGCGCCGGCATGTACTCGATGCTCTTCTACGTCATCCTCGCCGTCTTCATCGGCGGCTTGATGGTCGGCCGCACCCCCGAGTACCTGGGCAAGAAGATCGGCGCCCGCGAGATCAAGCTGGTCTCGCTCGGGGTGCTGGTGACGCCGCTGATGGCGCTGCTCTCGGCCGGGCTCGCTTCGGCGACCAGTGCCGGCACCCGCTCGCTCTATGCCGGCTTCAACCCGCAGGGCTTCTCGGAGACGCTCTACGCCTACCTCTCCCAGGCCAACAACAACGGCTCCGCCTGGGCCGGCTACACCGGCTTCATCCAGCCCAACGCCCCCGGCAACGCCGGTGCCTCCGGGGTCACCTTCGCCGACCTGCTCGGCGGCCTCGTCCTGATCGGCGGTCGCTTTCTGCCGATCGTCTTCGTCCTCGCCCTGGCGGGGACCCTGGCCGGTAAACGAGTCTCCCCGGCCGGCCTGGGGACGATGCGCACCGACAACCCGACCTTCGTCGTCCTCCTGGTCGGGATCGTGATCCTCGTCGGCGCCCTCACCTTCTTCCCCGCCCTCCTGCTCGGACCGGTGGTCCAGAGCCTGACCACGAGGTTGTTGTGATGCGCAAGGACCTGACCACCTCGCTGCTGGCGATCGTCGTCATCACCGTCGTCCTCGGCCTCGTCTATCCGCTTGCAATCACCGGCGTCTCCCAGGTCGTCTTCCCGGGCCAGGCCAACGGCTCGAAGCTGAGCGTCAATGGCCGCGTGGTCGGCTCGAGCCTGATCGGCCAGGAATTCAAGGGCGAACGCTACTTCCACTCGCGCCCCTCGGCGACCGAATACTCGGGCAACGTCACCTTCTTCGCCAACCAGGGTCCCAACAGCATCGAAGCGCGGGAAACCGTGCGCGCCAATCTACGCGCCTACCTCCGCCGCGAGCGCCCTTACGACCCCGAACTGCGAGTCGACGGGGTGAAAAGTGGTCATGCAGGCGCCAAATCGGCCCATCTGCAGGCGGTTCCCGTGGATGCGGTGACGCTGTCGGCCTCAGGCGTCGACCCGCACATCTCCGCGGCCAACGCCCGCATCCAGGCACACCGGGTCGCCGCCGTCCGCGAGCTGTCGCTGGGCCAGGTCGAAGCCCTGATCGCCGACCACACCGACGGCCGCTTCCTCGGCCTGCTCGGTGAGCCCGGCGTCAACGTGCTCGAGCTCAACATCGCCCTCGACCAGGAAGCACCGATCAGATGACCACTGAAACCCAGGCACGCTCCCTCCTCGACCCCCAGATCCTGCGCCCGGCGCTGGGGGAGTCGATGCGCAAGCTCGACCCACGGGTGCAGTTCCGCAACCCGGTCATGTTCGTGGTCGAGATCGGCGCCGTGATTACCACCATCGCCTGGTTGATCCGGGTCTGCGGCGGCGGCCCGCTGGGTGGCGGCGGCGAGCCGGCCTGGTTCAGCTTCGCGATCGCCGTTTGGCTTTGGCTCACGGTCGTCTTCGCCAACCTTGCCGAGGCCTTGGCCGAGGGCCGCGGCCGCGCCCAGGCGGCGAGCCTGCGGGCGATGCGGACGGAGACCACGGCGCGGCTGCGCGACGGCAGCGAGCGTGCCGCCTCGGAGCTGACCCGCGGCGACGTCGTCGTGGTCGAGGCGGGCGAGACGATTCCCGGCGACGGCACCGTGATCGAGGGCATCGCCTCGGTCGACGAGTCGGCGATCACCGGCGAGTCGGCACCCGTCATCCGCGAGGCCGGCGGCGACCGCTCCGCCGTCACCGGCGGCACCCGCGTGCTCTCCGATCGCATCGTCGTCGAGATCACCCAGGAGCCCGGCAAGTCCTTCCTCGACCGCATGATCGGTTTGGTCGAGGGGGCCGAACGGCGCAAGACGCCGAACGAGATCGCGCTCGGGATCCTGTTGGCGGCGCTCAGCCTCGTCTTCGTCGTCGTCGTCGTCAGCCTGCGCCCGTTCGCGCTCTTCGCCGGCACCGAGCTCTCGGAGACGACCCTGATCGCGCTGCTGGTGGCGCTGATCCCGACCACGATCGGGGCGCTGCTCTCGGCGATCGGGATTGCCGGCATGGATCGGCTCGTGCGCCGCAACGTGCTGGCCCTCTCCGGCCGCGCGGTCGAGGCCTCCGGCGACTGCGACGTGCTGCTGCTCGACAAGACCGGCACGATCACCCTCGGCAACCGCGAGGCGACCGAGTTCATCCCGATGCCCGGGGTCACCGCGGCCGAGCTGGCCGAGGCGGCGCAGATGGCCTCGCTCGCCGACGAGACCCCGGAGGGCCGCTCGATCGTCATCCTCGCCAAGGGGTTCGGCAGCCGCGAGCACGACTTCGCCGGCCACGAGCCGCGTTTTGTTCCGTTTACGGCGGAGACGCGGATGAGCGGCGTCGACTTCGACGGGACCCGTCTGCGCAAGGGCGCCGGCGACGCGATCGAGGCCTGGATCGCCACCGAAGGCGGCCGCGCCCCGCGGCAGCTGAGGGCGGCACTGGACCGCGTCGGCCGCGAGGGGGGCACGCCGCTGGCGGTTGCCCGCAACGAGCGCGTGCTCGGGGTGGTCTACCTCAAGGACGTCGTCAAGGAGGGGATGAAGGTCCGCTTCGACCAGCTGCGGTCGATGGGCATCCGCACGATCATGGTCACCGGCGACAACAAGCTGACGGCGGCGAAGATAGCCGCGGAGGCCGGGGTCGACGACTTCCTCGCCGAAGCGACCCCGGAGCGCAAGCTGGAGCTGATCAAGGAGCAGCAGGCCGACGGTCGCCTGATCGCGATGACCGGCGACGGCACCAACGACGCTCCCGCACTGGCGCAGGCCGATGTCGGGGTGGCCATGAACACCGGCACCCAGGCCGCCCGCGAGGCCGGCAACATGGTCGACCTCGACTCCAATCCGACGAAGCTGATCGAGATCGTCGAGGTCGGCAAGCAGCTGCTGATCACCCGCGGCGCCCTGACCACCTTCTCGATTGCCAACGATGTCGCCAAGTACTTCGCGATCCTGCCGGCGATGTTCGCCGCCACCTACGCGCTGGCGGGCGAAGGCAGCGGGCCGCTCGACGCGCTCAACGTGATGAACCTGGGCACGCCGGAATCGGCGATCCTCAGCGCGGTGATCTTCAACGCCCTGATCATCCCGCTGCTGATCCCGCTCTCGCTGCGCGGTGTCCGCTACCGGCCGATCGGCGCCAGTGGTCTCCTGCGCCGCAACATGCTCATCTACGGCCTCGGCGGCCTGATCGTCCCGTTTATAGGGATCAAGGCGATCGACCTCGTCGTCCACAACCTGTTGGGGGTCTGAGGGATGCCGTGAGTCGCGGCCGCTACAAGATCTTCCTCGGCATGGCGGCCGGGGTCGGCAAGACCTACCGGATGCTGCAGGAGGGGCAGGCGGAGGCGGCGGCGGGGCGCGACGTGGTGATCGCCTACCTGGAGCCGCACCGGCGCGAGGAGACCAGCGCCCAGGCGCGGGGTCTGGAGGCGGTGCCGCGGCGGCCGTTGAAGGTGCGTGGGGTGGAGCTCGAGGAGATGGACCTGCCGGCGCTGCTGGCGCGGGCGCCGGAGCTGGCGCTGATCGACGAGCTTGCCCACACCAACCCGCCCGGCCTCGAGCACGGCAAGCGCTACGAGGACATCGCCGACGCGGTTGCCGCCGGGATCGACGTCTTCTCCACGGTCAACGTCCAGCACCTGGAGTCGCTGAACGACCAGGTCGCCGAGTTGACCGGAGTGCGGGTGCGGGAGACGGTGCCGGACTCGGTGCTTGGCCGCGCCGACGAGGTCGTCCTCATCGATCTCACGCCGGAGGCCTTGATCGGCCGCTTGCGGGCGGGCAAGGTCTACCCGGGTGAGAACGTCCAGGCCGCCCTCGACAACTTCTTCCGGGTCGAGAACCTTGCCGCCCTGCGCGAGGTCAGCCTGCGCCAGGTGGCCGAGGAGGTCGAGTCCAAGCGGCTGATCCGCGAGCCGGTGCCGAAGGCGGTCGGGGAGCGGCTGCTGGCTCTGGTCCGTCCGCAGCCGAGCTCGCAGCGACTGGTGCGGCGCGCCTGGCGCTCGGCCCAGCGGCTCGGGACCGACCTCGACCTGCTCTGGGTGAAGGTTCCCGGCAAGCCGATCGAGGGCGAGACCGAGCGCCAGGTGACGGCCCTGCGCCAGCTCGCCTCGGTGCTGGGGGCGACGCTGCTGATCGAGGAGCACGACGACCTAGTCGCCGCCGTCGCCCGCGTCGTCCGCGAGCGCGGCAGCACCTACATCATGGTCGGCGAGTCCGGGCCGGCCCGGGGACTGGCGCGCCTGCGCGAGCCGCTGCCGCAGCGGTTGCTGCGGGCGACGCCGCCCGGCGTCGACGTCCGCATCGTCGCCCACCGCGGCCTCACGGGAGCAGGGGAGGGGCGATGATCGACCATGTCCTCGCCGTCGCCGCCCTGGTCCTCGGGCTCGGCGGCGGCTACCTGATCGCCCGCTCGCGCCTGCGCGGCCGTCGCTCCGACCGGCCCGAAACGATCCACCAGATCCTCCTGCCCTTCACCGGCGCCGAGGTCTCGCGCCGGGCGCTCGACGCCGCCCTGCGGCTGGCCCGGGCCGAGGGCGCGACCCTGATGCCCGCCTACCTGGCGCAGGTGCCGAAGAGCCTGCCGCTGGAGTGCCCGATCCCGGGCGAGGCGAGCCGGGCGATGCCGATGCTGGAGGCGATCGAGCAGCGGGCCAGCGCCCAGGGCGTTGCCGTCGACGTCAGGGTCGAGCGCGGCCGCTCCTACCGCCACGCACTCGAGCGCCTGCTGGCCGGCGAGAGCTTCGACCGTGTCGTCGTCCCCGCCGGCGTCAACGGCGCCGAGGGACTCAGCGGCGACGACCTGGTCTGGCTGTTGCGCAGCGCCCCCGCCGAGGTGCTGATCCTGCGCCCCGGCCCCGACGACCGGCGGGTGGTCCGAGCGTCGTAGCGGGCTGCCGCTCATCCTGGGCGTCGCGGCGGCGCGGCCGCGCTCCTATCGCGTCAGGGTCAAGCGCCTCGGTTGCTGGAGCGCGACCCGGGTAGGCGGTCCGGGGGAGGGCAGCCGCAAGCACCTCTCCGGTTGCGTCACCGCTCTCGACTACCTGTTCTGACCCGAAGGAGGATTCGATGTCCGATTCGCAGCGGTTGCGGAGTGTGCGCGAGATCTACGCCGCCTATGAGAACGGCGAGCGTGAGGTGGTCGAGCGCCTGCTCGGCGACGACTACGAATTCTTCAGCCCGCCCGACCCCGGCATCGGCCGCGAGCTCTACTTCGAGCGCTGCTGGCCGCTGCACGAGACGATCGCATCGTTCGAGTTCGTGCGCCTGGTCGAGAGCGGCGATGAGGTGGTCGTCACCTACGAGAGCACCAAAACCGACGGCCGCCGCTTTCGCAACACCGAGATCCAGACCTTCGCCGGCGCGAAGATCGCGAAGACCGAGGTCTACTTCGGCTGGGACCTCTAACGCCGGCGGCGCTTATTCGAAGTTGACGACCTGCAGGTCGAGCGGGAGCTGCTTGGCGTGGGGGCCGACCGGCTTCGGGGCGAGCACGGCGGCGGCGCCCTTGGTCAGCGGTTCCAGGTTGGTCACGGTGCCGCTGGTGGTGAAGCGGGTGAAGCGGAAGGGGATGCCGTTGGCGGCGAGTGGCGAAGGACTGTCCATGATGTGGAAGTGCAGGTGGGGGGCGTCGGAGTTGCCGCTGTTGCCGAGCAGTCCGAGCACCTGGCCGACGGCGACGCGGTCGCCGCCCGCTACCCGGATGCTCCCCGGCTGCAGGTGCGCGTAGAAGGCGAAGCGGCCGTGGCCGATGTCGACGACGACGTGGTTGCCGCCCGCCTGCGCCGCGGTGATCCCTTTCGGGAAGCTGCCGGCCGGCGTCTCCGGGATGCCGTCGAGGACGCCGACGACCTTGCCCTTGGCGGCCGAGTAGACCTCGTCGCCGAAGAAGCCGTAGCTGGAGAGCATGTCGGCGGGGCCGTCGACCAGGCGGTTCGCCGGGTTGAGTTGGACGAAGTCGATCGCGAAGCGCTCGGCGACGTGGAGGGCGCCGTTGACCGGCAGCACGGCGCCGCGATGGGCGGTGAGCGCTGCGCAGCAGCCGTTGCCGACGACCCAGCCAGGGCCGCGGAGCGGCGGTGCCACGACCACGGCGGGACGCTGGCGCACCCGGGTCGGCGCCGTCAGGTAGTTGAGCGCGTTGGCGGGGCTGCGCGGCTTTTCGCTGAGAACCAGCCGGTGGACGAGCCGCTGCGGCAGCTTCGCCTTGCCCGCGAGGCTGACGTCCATCATCACGTAGGCGGCCTGGCCGGGGCCGAGCTTGGTCGAGAGCTTGGGCTCGCCGTAGGGAACCATCACCGCTTCCACGCTCTTGCCGGTGAGTGAGCGGATCACCTTGCCGCCGGCCAGGGCTGAGATCGACCTGACCTCTATCTCAGCGGAGCCGCGGTTGACCAGCTGCAGCTCGTAGGCGAGGTGCTGGCGCCCGTCGCTGCCCAACACCGGTTCCGGGGTGGCGATCACATCGGCGACCACCGGGGTCAGCACGTCCTCGGCGGCAGCGCCCGAGACGGGAGCGGCAAGCAGGGCGACGGCCGCGGTCAGGGCGGCGGCAATGCTGCGGGTGAGGCGACGCGGGCGACGGTGATCAGCCAAGGCCGAAACATATCGACCCCCCAAACGGGGATCAAGCATCCGGCCGCGAGGCGGTTCTCACGTTTGCCGTCCCGGCGCCGTTGTATTCGTGTGAGTCCGATGGCGACCGCCTGGTCCATATATGAGAGTCCGATCGGGCCGCTGACCCTGGTCGCCGAAGACGGCCACCTGCGGCAAATCTGCTTCCCGGACGAGCCGCCGCGGTTGAGCGCGGAGCTGCGCGACGACGAGCGGCTGGCCGACCCCCGGCGCCAACTCGAACAGTATTTCAGCGGCCGGCGAACCTCCTTCGAGCTGCCGCTCGACCTCGTCGGCTCGGACTTCCAGCGCGCGGTCTGGGAGCAGCTCCTGGCGATTCCCTTCGGCGCCACCGTCTCCTACGGCGAGCTGGCCAAGCGGATCGGGCTCGACCAGCCCGAAGCGGCCCGCGACGTCGGCGCCGCGGTCGGGCTGACGCCGGTGCCGATCGTCGTCCCCTGCCACCGCGTCGTCGCCGCCGACGGCTCGCTGACCGGCTACCGCGGCGGGCTCGACCGCAAGCAGGCGCTGCTCGACCACGAGGCTCCGCAGCTGGCGCTAATTCGGGGGTAGGCGTTCGCGGCGGTTCTCGACGACGGGCTCGCGTCGCCGCCGGTCATCGTTGGCGCGCATATTGGAGGGTGGTCCGCGGATTAGTTGGGAATCGGCTCGGGTATCTCCCCCGCCATGTCAGCGCTTGCCGACGAACATCGCTTTGGCGCCTCGGCGCCACTCTCGCTCGGAGTCGAGGAAGAGCTGCTGCTCGTCGACGAGAACCTGAACCTGATCGCCGCCGCCGAGGAGACGATCGCGCGGCTGTCGGTGCCGGATCGGGCGAGCGTCTCGACCGAGCTCTTCGCCAACCAGATCGAGCTCAAGACCGGCATCTGCGCCGATGCCGTGGAGGCGGCCGCCGAGCTGGAGGCCTCGCGGCAGGCGACCCGGGGGGCCGGCGCTCGGCTGCTCGGCTCCGGCCTGCACCCGGCCCATGCCGGCGACGCCGAGCTGGTCGACAAGCCCCGCTACGAGGTCGTCCAGGAAGACCTCGCCGGGTTGCTCGACACGCCGCCCTGTGGCCTGCACGTGCACGTCGGCATGCCCGATCCCGAAACCGCGGTCGCCGTCGCCAACGGGCTGCGCCAGCATCTGCCGCTACTGCAGGCGCTCAGCGCCAACTCACCCTTCCGAGCCGGCCGCGACACCGGCATGGCCAGCGCCCGCGCCGCCGTCGTGCGCGCCTACCCACGCTTCGAAATGCCGCGCGAGTTCGCCGACTTCGGCGAGTTCGTCGGCGTCGCCGACCAGCTGGTGCTGGCGGCCGGGGTCGAGGACTACACCTACCTTTGGTGGGACGTGCGGCTGCACCCGCGCCTCGGCACCGTCGAGGTGCGCGGTATGGACGTGCAGCCGGCGGTCGCCAGCAACGTCGCGGTGGCGGCACTGATCCAGGCCCTGGCGGCGCGGGAGATCGAGCAGCCGAGCCCAGGCGGGCTGGCCCGGGAGGCGTTGGAGGAGTCCTGCTTCCAGGCCGGTCGCCACGGGCTCGAGGCGCGGCTGCTGGTCGATGGCGCGACGACGGCGCCGGCTCGGGATCTCGGCCGCGCCGTGCTCGAGCAGGTGGCGCCCTACGCACGTGGCGGCGACGCCTCGCTGGCCGAGATCGAGCGCATCCTGCGCGAGGGCAACGGGGCCGACGCGCAACGCCGGCGCCATCGCGAAGGCGGCATCGAGGGTCTGCTCGGCACGCTCGCCGAGCAGACCGCCGCGCGCTGAGCGCTAGCGCTGGTGCGAGGGTGCCGGCAGGTCGAGCCGGCGGCGAGCCGCGGCCACGGCCGAGACCGAGGAGCGGCAGGCCTTGGCGATGATGCCGTCGCCGTGGTCGGGGCGACGGCTGACCTCGAACTCGATCAACGCTGCCCGGCGCAGTTTGGCCCGGGTGTCGATCGTGCAGTCCTCCGGCGCCGAGTCGAGCGCGGCCTGGGCGGCGCGGTCACGGCGACAGATCAGGCAGTAGGTGCCTTCGGGGTTGGCGTCCCAGGTCTCGGGCAGCTCGACCTTATCGCCGTTCATCTGGCTGATCGAGACACCACACTGGTTGCAGGTCCACTTCTTCGCGGTGGTGTGAGTTGCAGTAGTGCTCATGCGGGTGCCTTCGTTCGGTTGCGGTTGCGGTTCCGGCGCCGGCGTTTCTGGGCCGATGCTGGGTTCGAGTTCTGGTCGCTCCTGGCGTCCATCTTGGCGTTGGCGGCGGTCGACGCCGCGGTGGCGCTGCCACCACGATCCTGGTCGAACTCACGGCTGAGACCGAGGTCGCGGGCGATGCGGCGCATCTCCACGGTCTGGTCCTCGAGCACGAAGCTGATCCCGTTGCCGCGGCTGCCGGCGCGGCCGGTGCGGCCGATCCGGTGCACGTAGGCATCCTGGTCGCCGGGAGCATCGAAGTTGATCACGTGGGTGACCCCGGCGACGTCGATGCCGCGGGCGGCGACATCGGTCGCTATCAGCGTGTCGACGTCTCCGCGCTCGAAGCGGGCAAGCGCCTTTTCACGCTGACTCTGGCTCTTGTCGCCGTGCATGGCGACCGACTCCAGCGACTGTTTGCGCAGTCGTTTGACGAGGCGGTCGGCGCCGCGCTTGGTGCGGACGAAGACGAGGGTGCGCCCACGCTCGGAGTCGCGCAGCTGCCCGATCAGGCGATCCATCTTCTCCGCCGGCGAGTCGAGGTGGACGAAGCTGTGCTCGATGTCGGCCTTCTCGTCGACCTTCGGCGTCTGGGTGTGGCGACGGGGCTGGTGGGTGTAGGCGGCGGCGAGCTCGCCGGTCGCGCCCTCCAGGGTGGCCGAGAAGAACAGGGTCTGCCGGTCGTCCGGAGTCAGGCCGACGATGCGGCTGACCGCGGGCTTGAAGCCCATGTCGAGCATGCGGTCGGCCTCGTCGAGGACGAGAATCTCGACCTGGTCGAGCTTGATCACGTTGCGGGCGATCAGGTCCTCGAGCCGGCCCGGGGTGGCGACGATGATGTCGGCGCGGCGGCTGGCACTGATCTGCGGGCCGAAGCCGACGCCGCCGTAGACGGCGGCGATGTTGACCTTGCGGGCGCGGCAGATCGAGGTCAGCTCGTCGACGATCTGGCTGGCAAGCTCGCGAGTCGGGGCGAGGACGAGGCCGGCGACGCCGTTGCCGGGCTCGATCAGGTCGACCATCGGGATCCCGAAGGCGAGCGTCTTGCCGGAGCCGGTCGGCGACTGGACCAGCAGGTCGTGGCCCTCGAGGGCGTCGGCGACGACCATCTCCTGGACCGGGAAGGGTGCGTTGATATTGCGCGCCGCGAGTGCGGACACAACTGATTCAGAAATGCCGAGATCGGCAAATGACGTAGAAATTCTGTGCTCCTTTTATGTGCAACGAATGAGGGAGATCCAGCAGCCCCAAACGCGTCTTGCGCACAGAGGAAACGGAACCTCTCGGGTGGCGTTGAGCCAAACCCGACTTACCCAGAGTAGCAGCCCGGCGTATTTGGCCTGCTAAAAGCCCACTTTTGCGGGCCTCCTACAATTTATGGCATGGCTTCGGAGTCAGCCACCATCCCCACCTACACGCTCTACAGGCGTGGGATCGAGCTGCTCGAAGACGGCGATTTCGCGCACGCGACGGAGCCGCTGGCGGAGGCCGCCCGGCGTGCACCCGAGAAGACCTCGGTGCGCGAGGCGCTCGGCCGGGCCTACTACCGCAGCGGCCGCTTCGCCAAGGCCGCGGTCGAGTTCGAGGCGGTGGTCGAGACCCACCACGTCAACGATTTCGCCCACTTCTGCCTCGGCCGCGCGCTCTCGCACACCGGCCAGACCGCCCGCGCCCGCCACCACCTGGCGCTGGCCGCGAACCTGCGGCCCGACCGTCGCGACTACCGCTACTACCGCCGCCTGCTCGACGCCTGAGCGCCTGCGCTCAGAGGCCGCGGACCAGCTTGCCGACGGTCTCCTCGGCGAAGTAGGGCCCGTAGGTGCGCTTCTTGCTGTCGAGGTGCAGGTAGGAGTTGACCCCGTTGATCTGGGTGCCGTCGCCGATCAGCCAGCCGCCGCCGCTCGCCCCCGGCGCCCAGCGGCACCCGATCGCCATCGTCGGCGGGCCGGAGAATGGGAAGCTGAGGCGGTCGTCGCCGAGGTACTTGGACCGGCAGCCCTGCATCCATTTGGTCTCGCCTGGATAGCCGAAGGTGAGGAACTTCTGGGCCCGCGGCAGCCCGGTGACGATGGTGGCGCCGCCGCCGACCGCGTCGGCGAGGTTGACGCCTTCGGCGTTGGGCTTGACGAGGAAGGCGCCGAGGTCGAAGTCGGGGTTGCCGTGCTTGGTCCACTGCTTCGGGGCGAAGGTCTTGCTGCGCCCCTGGCCGACGAAGGTGCCGAAGGGGGCGACGCCGCCGGTGTAGGCGGGGACGAAGGCGAGGAAGTTCGACCAGACCGTGCGTCGGCCCCCTTCGTGGCCGCTGTTGACGCAGTGGCCGGCGGTGAGCACGAGCTGGCGGGTCGGCGAGTTGATCGCGGTCCCCGAGCAGAAGCCCGCGAGGTTGCCGCGGCGGATGAAGATGCGGCCGTTGACCGAGTAGGGGGCGACCTCGGGGGTGGCGACGCGGACGAAGCTTGCGGCGGCGGGGGCGGGTGAGGGGGCGGGGGCGCCGACCCGGACCCGGGCCGCACCGGCGCCGTCGACGACGAGGTCGAGCGGGCGCGCTTCACGCATCCGCTGCGGGGTCCAGTAGTCGAGCACCCGCTTGGCCTGGGCATCGCTGGCGCTGGCCGCGAGTGGGAGGGCGAGCAGGCCGGCGGCGACCAGCGCCAGGCTCACCAGCGCTGCGCGGGCCCCAGCCGGGCGATTGGCCACCGTGCGCATCGGCATTGAGAATAGAGAGCGGCCGCGGATCGCCTGGACAGGTGTGGGGAGTCGCTCCTCAGTGCTTTCTGTTCGCTGGGCGGACAAAGGCACAGCGGAGGGGGAGGAGGTCAACTGACGAGCGGGATCACGCAGCGGAATTTTTTGGTTGCGGTGGAGATAGCGAGATCAATGTTCCCGCCCGAAGAAACGGTCAGCACGCCGAATTTGTCCAGACCAGAGAAGTTGGAAATCTCCCCCGACCACTCGTCGCCGACCGCCAGCACCACCCCCGGCTCCTGCGCGAATGCCGCCAGCTCCAGCGCCCCCGGCAGCTCACCGCCGAGCTCCGCGCAGGTCGCCGCCGCATCCGCCGCCGCCAGCGCCGCGGTGCTGCTCTGAGCCTGCCAGCAGGCGCCGGCGAACGGCCGGGTCCCGGCGCTGCAGCCGGCGCTGTGGCCGTTCAGGCGCTCGGCTTCGGCGGCGCTGTCCGCGCGCAGGGCCCTTCCCGCCCGCTGGGCCGAGTCGGCGCGCTCGGCGTGGGCAGCGCTGGGGACCTGGCCCAGGGTCGCCGCGTCGACCTGAGCGCCGGTGATCGACCCGGGCGCCAAACGGTCGACCGGGATCGTCCCGGGGCGCAGCCGGTTGCCCGGGACCGAGGCAGGCTGCAGCCGGTTTCCGGGCAGCGAACCGGTGCGGATCGTGTGCCCGTCGATCTTCGTCCCCGCGTACACGCTGCCCCCGAGCGCGACGAACAGCGCCGCGCAGGCGATCGGCAGCACCACTCGATTTTGGCGCATTACCTTGAGCATCTTTCCCCCAAACGGTCTCAGCTTACCCCGGCCGCGGCGAATAGACTCTCCCGCGTACATACGGTCGGTGGTCAAGGGAAGTCCGGTGTGAATCCGGCGTGGTCCCGCCACTGTGACCGGGTCAAAGGAAGTCGCGGGCGCCCTGCGCGCCAGCCACTGGGGACGACACAGAGTCCCCGGGAAGGTGCGGCCACCCAAACCCCGGAAGCCAGGAGACCTGTCCCCGGCCTGCCAATACAACCCTCGAGGAAAGGGTGGCGTAAATGCCAAGAAACATCTCTGTACGACTGGCCCTCGCGTGCGCGCTGGCGCTGGTTCTGTCCCTGTCGATCGCCGCCGGTGCCATTGCAAAGGGCTCCGCGGATCTGCGCGTGGTCGGCTCCGGCGGCCAGATACTCAGCGAAAAGACGCTGGCCGGCGCAACCACGTCGGTGAAGACGAGCCCGCAGGCGACCTGCTTCGGCAAGGGAACCGGCGGCAGCGGCGAGTCCGTATCGATCAAGGGCGATACCGCGCTGGGCCTGCTGGCCAAGGCCTCGCGCTCGACCGCCGCGTTGAAGCCGTTGCTGATCAGCGACAGCTTCGACTTCGGCCTCGCCCTCTGCGGCGTCGGCTCGAGCGTGGCCAAGGGCAGCACCTCCTGGTACGTGAAGGTGAACCACAAGGCGCTCTCGGTCGGTGCCGACGCGGCCAAGATCAAGGGCGGCGACGAGGTCCTGTTTGCCCTCGCCGAATCGGACCCGAAGACGTTCGCCTACCCCGACGAGCTCTGGCTGAGCGCGCCGAAAACCGCCACGGCGGGGAGGGCGTTCACGGTCCGCGCCTACACCTATGACGACAAAGGCAAGCGCAAGCCGGCTGCCGGCGTCACCGTCAGTGGCGCCAGCGGCCCGACCGCGGCTGACGGCAAGACCACGGTCACGCTGGCCAAGCCGCGCCTGCTGCTGGCGACCAGCGGGGACCTGATCCCCGACCGCGCAGCGGTCTGCGTCGGCGGCAAGTGCCCCGCCGGTAGCTAGCCGATGAGCCGGGCCCGTGGCACGGCGGTCGCGACGGCGCTGCTTCTGGCAGCGCTCGCGGCCGCCGGCTGCGGCCTCGGCCCCGGCGCCGACGTCGGCTCGGTCGAGCTGACGGTGACGCACGAATTCGGCTCCGAGCCGGTGCTCTCCTCCTCGGTCGAAGCGACCGAGTCGGACACGGTGATGCGGGTGCTCGAAGGCGAGGCCGAGGTCGAGACCCGCTACGGCGGTGGCTTCGTGAAGGCGATCGAGGGCAGCGAGGAAACGCGCCGCGAGGGCCGCCCCTACGACTGGTTCTTCTTCGTCGACGGCGTCGAGTCGCCGATCGGCGCCGCCGACTACGACCTGCGCGGGAGCGAGCGGATCTGGTGGGACTACCGCGACTGGAGCGCGACCAACCGGGTCCCGGCCGTGGTCGGCTCCTGGCCCGCTCCCTTCACCGACGGCTACGAAGGCAAGGCGCACCCGGTCGCGATCGAGTGCGAGGGGCGGGCCGAGGCCTGCGCCACCGTGCGCGCCGCGCTGGAGGCCGAAGGGGTGGAGGTCGCGAACGGCGCTCCCGACGGCGCGATCCGCGTCCTGGTCGGGGTCTGGGCGCAGCTGCGCGAGGACCCCGCGGCGGCGCTGATCGAGGACGGCCCGGAAGAAAGCGGCGTCTACGCCGACTTCGAGCAGGGCGCCGGCGGTCAGGGGGTCGGCGGCGGCTTTCGCCTGGTCGGCCTCGGCCGCGACGGCGATCCCGCCCGCGACCTCGGCCCCGACGCCGGCCTGGTCGCTGCCACCCGCCGCTACGAAGCGCCGCCGGTCTGGGTAGTCACGGGGGGGACGCCAGCAGCCGTGCAGGCCGCGGCGTGGCTGCTCGACGCAGCACACCTGCGCGACCATTACGCGGTGGCAAGCGCGGACGGGAAGGAGACGCCGCTGCCGGTACCGGTTCGATGAGATCGCCCTTTGCCTACACGCCGAGGCCGGGTCCGCTCCAGGCTGCCTCGCCGGCAGCCGCGGTCGCCTACCTCGGCGCCCTCGTCGTCGTCGCCTTCCTCTACTCGAGCCCGCTGGTCCTGCTCGCCGCCGGTGCCGCCGTGACGATCGCGGGGCTCCTGGCCGGCGCTCGCACCGCCGTTCGCGCGGCGCTGCGGATGGGCCTCGGCCTGGCGCTGCTGATCGTCGTCGTCAACGCGCTCGTGGTCAGCCGCGGGGAGACGGTCCTGGCCCGGCTCGGCGATTGGCCCTGGTTCGGCCAGGTCGACGTCACCCTGGAGGCGATCGTCGCCGGCCTCGCGATCGGTCTGCGGGCGGCGGTGGCGATGGTGGCCTTCGCCGTCTACTCCGCCTGCGTGGATCCCGATCGGGTGCTGCGGGCGCTGCGCCCGATCGCCGGCCGCTCGGCCCTGACCGCGACCCTGGTCTCGCGCCTGGTCCCGGTCGCCGCCGCCGACGCCGGCCGCCTGCGCGACGCCGGCCGCCTCCGCGGCCCCGGCGCCGCGGAGGTCGGCAAGGCGGCGCTGGCGCGGCGCCTGCTCGCCGGCTCGCTCGACCGCGCCGTCGACGTCGCCGCGACCCTGGAGCTGCGCGGTTACAGCCTCGATGGGGCCCACGCCCCCTCGGCTCGCCCTCGATGGGTTGGGGCCGCCATAGCGTCCTCAAGGCATCGAGGGCGCCCGGGCTCGCCTCGCTCGCGGTATGACGGTCGCTTCTATCTGGCGGGCGCGCTGGTTCTCGCCGCGGCGATCGCCGGCAAGGTGCTCGGCGCCGACGATTTCCACACCTACCCGCGGATCGAGTTGGCCCTGGGACCTGCCCCGATCGCGCTCTCGGCGTTGCTGGTCGTGAGCGGGTTCGCGCCGATGCGCCGCAAGCGCCGGCGATCGGCGCCGCGCCGCGCCTCCGCCCTGGAGGCGAGTCGTGTCTGAGCTGGCGATCCGCCGCAGCGCCGCTCCCGCCCTCGCGGTCGAGGGCCTGACCTACTCCTACCCCGGCGCCCCCCGGCCGGCGCTCGACGCGGTCTCCCTCGACGTCGCTCCCGGCGAGTTCGTCCTCCTCGCGGGCCGCTCGGCCTCCGGCAAGTCGACCCTGCTCAAAGCCGCCTGCGGCCTGGTTCCGCACTTCCACGGCGGTGAGATCGAAGGGGCGGTCGCGGTGGTCGGGATGGACGCGATCGAGGCTGGCCCCGGTGAGCTCGCCTCGGCTGTCGGCTACGTCTCCCAAGACCCCGAGACCCAGGTCGTCTCGACCACCGTCGCAGCTGAGATCGAGCTGCCGCTGGAGCTACGCGGCGACCAGCCCGCCGACCGCGCCCGCGCGCTCGAGGAGGTTGCCCTTGCTCTGGCGATCCCGCACCTGCTCGGGCGTACCGTCGACACCCTCTCCGGCGGCGAGCTGCAGCGGGTTGCCCTCGCCGCCGCTCTGGTCACCCGCCCGTCCCTGGTGCTGCTCGACGAGCCAACCTCCCAGCTCGACCCGGTCGCCGGTGACGAGCTGATCTGGCTGCTGCGCCGGCTCAACGAGGAGTGGGGGGTGGCGGTGCTGCTCGCCGAACACCGGCTGGAGCGCTGCCTGGCCGCCGCCGACCGCGTTGTTGCGATGGCGTCGGCCGAGGTCGCCTTCGACGGCCCTCCAGCCGACTTTCTCGCCTGGTCCCAGCTCGCCGACCCCGCCCTCGAGACCCCGGCGGCCCGCCTCTTCTCACTGTCCGGAATCGAGCCCCTCCCGGTCGGCGTTCGTGCCGCCCGCAAGTCCCTCGAAGCCCGTGCGGTCCAGCCGGGCCTCGCCGCCGCTTTCCCCCACCCGGGGAAGGTTGGGGGGGCGGAGGTTCGCCCCCCGGCCGCGCCCGTTTTCTCGGCACGAGCGCTGTGGGTCGAGCTCGAGCAGGCCGAGCAACCGCATGACGTGATCAAGGGCATCGACCTCGAGCTGCGCCGCGGCGAACGGGTCGCCCTGATGGGCCGCAACGGCGCCGGCAAGAGCACGCTGCTGAAGACCGCTGCCGGCCTGATCGACCCGGTCGCCGGCAAGCTCGCAGCCCCCGAGGGGATGGCCCTGCTGACCCAGAGCCCGGGCGACTACCTGGTCCGCGAGCGGGTCGGGGACGAGCTGCCGGGAGAGGCCGGGGCCGCCGCGCTCCGGGTCGTCGGCCTCGAGCACGCCGTCGACGCCGACCCGCGCGACCTCTCCGGCGGCGAGCGCCAGCGGCTGGCCCTGGCGATTGCGCTCGCCGGCCGCATGGACGGCGCCCGGCTGCCCGGCCTGGTCGCCCTCGACGAGCCCACCCGCGGCATGGACCGCGCCCGCAAGGACGACCTCGTCGACCTCGTCGCCGGGCTGGCCGAGCGCGGTGCCGGCATCGTCGTCGCCACCCACGATGTCGAGTTCGCCGCCGCTTTCGCCGAGCGTGTGGTCCTGCTCGGCGACGGGGTGGTGATCGCCGACGGCGCCGCCGCCGACGTCCTCTCCGGCGGCTGGTACTTCGCGACCGAGGTCGCCCGCGTGCTCGACCTGCCCGGCATCGTCACGCCGGAGCAGGGGGCGGCGATCCTCCGAGCCGCCGGGCAGGAACCGCGATGAGCTGGGAGTTGGTCAGCTTCCTCATCCTCGGCGCCGTCCTGCTCGGCGGCTTCGCCTGGTATGAGCGCTCGCGCCCGCCGGCTCAGGTCGTGGCCCTGGTCGCGGCGCTGGCGGCGCTGGCGATCGCTGGCCGCATCGCCTTCGCAGCCTTCCCCAACGTCAAGCCGACCACCGACATCGTCATCTTCGCCGGCTATGCGCTCGGTGGGGCGCCTGGATTCGCGGTCGGCGCCCTGGCGGCGCTGGTCTCCAACTTCTGGTTCGGGCAGGGTCCGTGGACGCCGTGGCAGATGGCCGGCTGGGGGCTCTGCGGCCTGCTCGGCGCCGCCCTGGCGCTTGGCGGTCGCAACGTCGGACGCCTCGGCCTCGCCGCGACCTGCGGCCTGGCCGGCATTCTTTACGGCGCTCTGCTGAACTTCTCGCTGATGGCAACTTACGGAGGCGAGTTGTCGCTGGAGCGCTTCGGCGTACTTTCGGCGCGGGCGATTCCGTTCGACGCTGCCCACGTGATCGGCAATGTGGTCCTGGCGCTGGTCGCCGGACCGGCGATCGTGCGCATGCTCGCCCGCTTCCGCCAACGCTTCGAGTGGCGGCGGGGCGGGGGAGAGGGCGTGCCTTCGCAGCCGTCCGGGCCGCCGGATCGCCGGCAGCCACGCCGCCCGCGCCCGGCCCTGAAGGGCGGTGCGATCGCAGCGCTGATCGTCGCCTCGGTGCTGCTTGCGCTGCTGATGCCGGGTCGCGCCGAGGCCGCCGGGGCTGACAGCGCCGTCCAGTGGCTGCGCTCGGTCCAGAACGACGACGGCGGCTGGGGCGCCTCGCCCGACGACGATTCGGGCCCGGAAATGACGGCCTGGGCGATGCTCGGACTCGAGGCCGCCGGGCGCAACCCCTACGACCTGACCCGCGGCGAGCACTCGCCGATTACCTTCCTGCGCGGGCACGTCGACGAGCTCGAGAGCCCCGGCGATCTGGCCCGGACCACGCTGGCGCTGCTCGGCGCCGGCGCCAACCCGCGTGAATTCGGCGGCCACAACCTGGTTGCCAGCCTGCGCAACCTCCGCCTCGACAACGGCTCGTACAAGAACTGGCCGAACTCGACCGCCTTCGCCGCGATCGCGCTGCGCGCCGCCGACGCTCCGGGTGGTACCGACAAGTCGCTGGAATGGCTGCGCAAGGTTCAGAACGAGGACGGCGGCTGGGGCGACGAGCCGGGGCAGCGCAGCAACGCCGAGGCGACCGGCTCGGTCCTGCAGGCGCTGACGCCGGGGTCGAAGCCCTCCAAGCAGGGGCTCGACTACCTGCGCGACGTTCAGCAGAGCAACGGCGGCTACCGGGTCGGTGGCAACGGCCCGATCAACACGCAGGCGACCGCCTGGGCGATCCAGGGCATCCTCGGCGCCGGCGGCGACCTCGGTTCTTTCAAGCGCGGTGGCGCGACCGCGCTCGACTACATCGCCGCCAACCAGGGCAGCAACGGCCACTACCGTTACTCGAAGTCGAGCGACCAGACGCCGGTCTGGGTCACCGGCCAGGCGCTCGTCGCCGTCGCCACGGCCTACTACCCGATCGCCGTCCCGGCGCGTGAGAAGCAGCCCTCGCAAGCCGGCTCGACCAGCTCCGGGACCGGCGGCGCAACTCCGTCCCTGGGCGGCTCCGCCCCGATCTCGCCGCAGTTGGAACCCGAACCGACTCCCGGCTCCACGAGCGCGCCCGGGATCGGCGGCGTCGGCGCTGCGCCCAAAGGCGCCGCGCCGTCGGGCTCGGGTGCACCGGGGGCTTCGGCTGGCGACTTCCCGGCGACCGATGGCGGCCGATCGACCATCCCGGTGCCGCCCGAGGAAGCGGACGGGGAAGCGACCGCGACGGGAGAATCGAGCGGCGATGCCGGGGACTCCAACGACGAAAGCAGCACTGCCGGGGCGATTGCCCTCGGTCTCCTGGCCGGCTGCCTGCTCTTCGGCGCTGGTCTGCTCGGACGCAAGGGCTGGATGCACTGGCGCTACGGTCTGTAGATGACCAGCCCGATGGACGTCGAGACGGCGATCCGCACCCGCCGCACCCACAAGGCCTTCGGTCCGGACCGGTTGGAGCCCGAGACCCTGTCCGAGCTTTTCGAGCTCGCCAGCTGGGCGCCCAACCACCACCTGACCGTGCCCTGGCGCTTCCGCGTCGTCGGCCCGGATTCGCTGCAGCGGCTGAAGCAGGCGGCTGGCCCCGAGGGCGCCGCCAAGCTCGACCGCTGCCCGACCCTGGTCGTCGTCAGCAGCCGGCTCGACCCCGAGGACCCGGTGCAAGCCGAGGAGGACCTGCACGCGACCGCGGTCGCCTCCTACATCGTCCTGCTCGCCGCCCACGCCCGCGGCCTCGCCGGCTACTGGCGCACGCCGGGGCTGCTGCGCGGGGAGGAGGGGCGGGCCGCCGTCGCCGTCCCGGCCGAGGAGCGGATCGTCGGCCTGCTCCACCTCGGCCACCCGCGCCAGGAGCGGCCGGTGCCGCAGCGCCCGCAGCCCGAGCCAACCGTCGTCTTCCTCGATTGAGGCACTGATGCTCTCGCGACCCAACGCAGCCGAGGAGATCGCCGGCCAGCACTTCGAGGTGGTGGTGATCGGCGGCGGCATCACCGGCGCCGGCGTCGCCCTCGACGCCGCCTCGCGCGGCTACTCGGTGGCGTTGCTGGAGCGCGGCGACTACGCCGTCGGCACCTCCAGCCGCTCCTCGAAGATGGTCCACGGCGGCCTCCGCTACCTGCAGAACTTCGATCTCGGCCTGGTCCGCGAGGCGCTGCTGGAGCGCCAGCTGATGGTGCAGCTGGCGCCCCACCTCGTCTACCCGACCCCCTTCCTGGTCGCCGCCCTCGGCGAGGAGCGTCGCGACCGCAAGCTCGGCCTCGGGCTGAACATGTACGACGTGATGGCGACCAGCCGGGTCGGTCGCTCCAGCCGCGAGCTGCGCAGCTCCAAGGACGAGGATGCGCAGTTCTCCTGGTCACCGGACCGCCACCGCACGATCGATCGCGAGGAGGTGCTGGAGCTGGTCCCGGCCCTGGCCGCCCGCGACCCCAAGGACGCCTACCTCTTCTACGACTGCCAGACCGACGACGTGCGCCTGGTCCTGACCGTGCTCGGCGAGGCCGAACGCTTCGGCGCCCTCTCCCTCAACGGGGCCGACGTGGTCGAGGTGCTGACCAAGGACGGCCGCGCCAGCGGCGTCGCCTTCGTCGAGGAGGACTCAGGCCAGCGACTCGAGGTCGGCGCCGACCACGTCGTCAACGCGACCGGTGTCTGGGCCGACCAGATCCGGCCCGAGGTGCTGGAGGAGGAGGACGTGCCGCGGATCGCGCCCAGCCGCGGCACCCACGTCATCCTCGACCAGGCCGACCTGCCGATGGTCAGCGCCGCCTGCATCGTCCCGGCCGGGGAAGGGCGGATGATCTTCTCGCTGCCCTGGTACGGGCGCACCCTGATCGGTACCACCGACAACGACTTCGACGGCGACATCGCCCATCCGCGGCCGGGGGAGGACGACGTCGAGTACCTGCTGAACGCGGTCAACGAGTTCTTCGGCGCCAGTCTCGGCCGGTCGGACCTGGTCGGCGCCTACGCCGGCGTACGGCCGCTGATCTCCAGCGGCGACCCGCGCAAGTCGGTCGACATCTCCCGCAAGGCGGAGTTGTACGAGACCTCCTCGGGGATGCTGACGATCACCGGCGGCAAGCTGACGACCTGGCGGCGGATGGCGAAGCAGACCGTCGACAGGCTGGTCCTGCGCGAGGGTCGGAGCGCGCCCTGCCACACGGCCGAGATCCCGCTCGGGATGCCGGCCAGGCCCGGTGACCTGGAGGCGCCCGCCGGGGTGGGGGAGGAGGCGGTCGAGCAGCTCGCCTTCCGCTACGGGCACGCTGCCCGCCGCGTCCTCGACCTCGCCCGTGAGGATCCGCAACTGGCGGCGCCGATCGTCGCCGACCGCCCCGACCTGCTGGCCGAGGTCGTGCTCGCCGCCCGCCACGAGCAGGCCCGCAGCGTCGCCGACGTGCTCTTGCGCCGCACCCGGCTGGGGATCCTGGCGGCGCCGGGGCTGCGCCGCGCCGACGACGTGCGGCCGGTGGCGGCGCTGCTCGGGGCCGAGCTCGGTTGGGACGAGGCCCGGGTCGGGCGCGAGGCCGAGGCCTGGCTCGAGGCCGCCGCGGCGGAGGGGATCGACCCCGCCCACGCTTAGGCGATGGCGGTTGAATAACCTGCGCCGATGACCAAGGCCGAGCTGGAATCCAAGCACCTGTCCGACCTGCACGCCCTCGCCGCCAAGGCGGGGGTCGAGCGCTTCCGGATGCTGACCCGTAGCGAGCTGATCGCGAAACTGAGCGACGGCGAGAGCGGCGGCAACGGAGGGGGCGGTGAGCGCCAGTCCCGGCCCTCGTCCGAGCGCGACCGGCCCCCGCGCCGGCGCCGCCGGCGCTCCGGCAGCGGCGACCCGCTCGGCGACGAGGCCGTCGGCGCCGCTCCCCCCGAGCCGGTAGCCGAGAAGCCGACGCCGATGCAGAGCCCCAAGCCGACCCCGGCCCCGCCGGCTGAGCGCGCTCCCGCACCGGCCGCGTCGCAGTCCGCGGAGCCCAACCGCCCCAAACGCCGCCGCCGGCGCCGCCGCTTCGGCCGCCGCAAGGAGGGCGTGACGATCCAGGACCTGCTGCTGCCGGCCGAGGCCGGCCGCCAGGCGATCCTCGCCGCGGAGACCCGCGAGGGCTGCACGACCCTGCTGCGCAGCGTCGCCGCCGACCTCGCCGCCGACTCCAAGGGCCCGGACCCCGTCGTGCTGCTGATCGACCCCAGTCCCGAGGAGCTGGCCGACTGGAAGCGCGAGGCCCCACAGGCGGAGATCGTCGCCGCCGGCCAGGCCCGCCACGCCGACGATGCCCTCGCCCAGGCCGCCTCCCGTGCCAGCGGTGGCGAAGACGTGATCCTCCTGGTCGATTCCCTGACCCGCCTGGCCGGCGACGACTTCGGCGACACCGACACCGCGAAGCAATTCTTCGACGCCGGCCGCGCCCAAGGTTCAGCCGGCGGCGGCTCCCTCACCGTCGTCGCAGCAATAGAGCGACCTTCAAGCTAGGAAACACCCGCGCGCCGCAGGCTCTCGCGCGCAAAGCAACGGCTCTGACCCGTACCTCTTCCGCGATTCGTGGGGAGGGCCCGGGTAGGGCCGAAGCGCCTTGCACTTTTTCGCGATGGCGAATCTCGGATACCCGCATCCGATCTCGAAAAAGTTAAGCGAAGGCCCTGCCCCGGGGCCCTCCAGACCTATCGCCGGTAGGCGATGCGGCGCCAGCTCGGCTCCTTCGACAGCTCGATGAGCTCGTCGGAGCGGTCTGGCTGGATATAGCCGAAGGTCTGCGTGCGCTCGTCGAAGACGACGTCGAGCTCGCCCTCCTTGACCCGCTGGTCGAGCCAGGCGCCGCGGAAGACGAGGCGGCGGATCCAGTGGACGAGGCTGCGATTGGAGGGGCCGACCAGGTCCTCCCAGTTCTCGTTGATGTGCTCGCCGAGGTGCGAGCTGGGCTCGGCGATCTCGCCGCTGACCGCGAGGTCGAGCAGGTCGTCGAGCTCCTCCTGGCTCAGTCCCTGTTCGACGAAGGCCAGCTTGACCGCCGCCTGCTCGACCCGCTGGCCGAAGTCCCCCTCGTTGAAGGCGAACCGAAGCTCCCCGTACTCGAGGACGTAATCGGAGCCAGACTCGTAGTTCCCTCTGCGGGTCGTTTTCTTGTCCATAAGTTGAAGCCCATCTGCCTTCGCGGTGGCCCGCATCGGCAGGTGCATGATCTTGCCGATCATCGTAGTCCGGTGCCCGCTCGAGGGGGTACCTGAACGCCGGGTTGCACCCGCTACCGGGTTTTGGGGGGCGAGCGAGGGGGAGGGCGCCCGGGGTCTGCGCCCTTGGGCGGAGGTGCGCTCACGACTGCGAGATCTGCCGCGGCTGCGCGTCCTCGGGCACGAGGTTCGGGTCGCCCGCGGCTTCCGCGCCCGCCTGCTTGGACTCGCCGGGATCGACCGCGGCGAGGCCGGGGCCGGGCTGCTGATCCCCCGCTGCGCCAGCGTCCACACCTTCGGGATGCGCTTCCCGCTCGACCTCGTCTTCCTCGATCGCCGCGGTGCCCCGTTGCAGCTGCACCGCCGGGTTCCACCGCGGCGGCTCGTCTGCTGCCGGGGCGCAGTCGCGGTGCTCGAGATCCCGGCGGCGGAGGGGGGAGAGTCCACCGCGCCCGCGACTTAGGACGCCCATGCTTCCCCACCGAGAAGAGATCGCCAGCGTCGTCGTCTGCGAGGACGACGCCGTCACCCTCGACTTGCTCTGCGATCACCTCGCCGCCGATCGCTTCGGAGTGATGCCGGCGCCGAGCGCCTCCGACGCACTTCGCCTCTGCCGCTACAACCACCCCGACCTCCTGCTCCTCGACCTCTCCCTGCCCGACGCCTCCGGGCTCGACGTCCTGCGCGAGATCCGCGAGGCCGACGGTGTCGAGTCGCGCTTCGACCCGCGCCTGCCGGTGATCATCCTCACCGGTCGCGGCGCCGACGTCGACCGCGTCCGCGGTCTCGATGCGGGGGCAGACGACTACGTCACCAAGCCCTTCCTGATGCCGGAGCTGCGCGCCCGGATCGGCGCCGTCCTGCGCCGTCGCTCCAGTCTGCGCGAGGGCCCGAGCCGGGTCGGCGACCTCGTCGTCGACCCAGTCCGCCGCCGGGTCACGATCGGCGAGCGCCCGGTGGCACTGGCAAAGAAGGAGTTCACCCTGCTCCGCGTCCTCGCCACCGACCCGACCAGGGTCTTCACCAAGGACGAGCTGCTGCGGGACGTCTGGGGCTACCAGAGCCCCGGCAAGACTCGCACCCTCGACTCCCACGCCAGTCGCCTGCGCCGCAAACTCGACCCCGAGCACGGCCGCTACGTGGTCAACTGCTGGGGCATCGGCTACCGGTTGCTCGACGCCTGAACGACGACGCCCCCGGGCGATCGCTCGCGGCCGGGGGCGTCGGAAGTGCAAGCCGGCGGGGGCCGGCGCGGCGCTACTTGGAGTCGGTCGACTCCGGCACCTCGAAATGCAGGATCCCGAGCATCGTCGAGATCGGCTCGGCGCCGTCTTCAGCGAGTCGACCGGCGGCCTGCTCCTGGATTCCGATCGCCCGGTTGAGCGTCTCCGTCAGCATCGTCGTCAGCTCGTCCCAGCCCTGCTTGTCGACGATCAGCGGGGTGCGGCTGAGGTGGGAGTCGGTGCGGGCGTCGATCGAGCCCGCGACCAGCGCCTTGGTCGAGTCGCCGCCGATCGCCTCGAGGATCACGCCGGAGATGCCCTTGCGAGCGGAGGCCGGCATCTTCGCCCAGTCTGAGTCGCTGAAGAAGGCGCGCTCGGTGGCGCGGTAGAAGTGCTCGACGGCACCGCGGCGGGGCTCCGTTTTGACCAGCTCGACGCAGTCGTACTCCAGCAGCGTCTTCACGTGGTAGCTGACGTTGCCGAGCGGCTCGCCGAGCTCCTGTGAGAGCTGGTTCGGGCTGGAGATGCCTTTGTGCAGGGAGGTGAGGATGCGCACCCGCAAGGGGTGGGCTAGGGCCTTCGCGAGTTGCTGGGTAATTCCCTCGGGGGAGGTGCGCGTCTGCTGAGCCAAGGAAATGGCCTCCGTTCGGTGTCTTTTGGGGGGCTAACCGGAAGGCTGGGGGAGTGCCTGCGAGCCCGGCATCTATTTGCTTTCGCAGTCAAGTATTCCAAAATGCGCAACCGCTCACCCGGTCGAGTTGTCCTTTTCATAGTGAAAAGGACAAAGCACGGCAAAAGACCACCATCGCGCCACGGCAGGCTCCGGAACAGGATGCCCGCCAGAGGGGTCTTATCCAGGCGAACCCGTCGTCCCGGGCGCCTGGCCGAGACCGCATTGGGGCGGCGGGTCCGCAGTTTGGAGCGTCGGCGGGGGAGAGATCTGCGGTCGCGGTCCTTAGCCGCCCATGAGGAGAAGGCGGCGGGCGGTCCTGAATGAGGCGATGCACGAGCTACGGCGGCCGCTGCAGGCTTTGGCCTTGGCGCCTGAGGGCGGTGCTGAGGTCGAGCTCTCGGTCCAGTTGGCGGCCGCGGCGCTGGAGCGCTTGGACCGCGAGATCAACGGCGGCGCGCCCGCGGACGCACGGGCACCGCTGCGGGTGCGGCCGCTGCTGGAGTCGGCGGTGATGGGCTGGAGCCGGCGCGCCGACCTCGCCGGCGGCTCGCTGGAGCTGCGCTGGCGGGCCGGCGACCCGGTCGTGCACGGCGACCGCTGCGGCATGCTGCAGGCGCTCGACAACCTCGTCCTCAACGCGATCGAACACGGCGGCTCGCGGATCGTCGTCGAGGCGACCAGCGGCGGCGGCGGTGTGCGGGTCGCCGTCGTCGACTCTGGCCCGACGCCCTCTCCTCGCCGCCGTCTCGAAGCGGCACGTCTGGGAACGCGCCTACGCGCCCGCGGCCGCCACGGCCACGGGCTGCGGGTCGTCCGTCGCACCGCCGCCGCCCACGGCGGTCGCTTCGACCTGCGGCGCTCGGCGGCGGGAACCGAGGCCGTGCTGGAGCTTCCACTGCTGGCAGGGACCGCGTGAACCGGCCCCGTCGCCGCTCGCTCGCCTTTGCGGTCGCGGCTGGTCTGGCCGCCGCCGCGGCTGCCGCGATCGCTGACGGGTATGGCGAGAGCGTCGCCCGCGGTTACGGTGAGCTGCGACCGGTGCTGATCGCGATCCGCGACCTTCCGGCCCACCGGGCCATCGACCCGGAGGAGCTGGAGCTGCGGAGGGTGCCTGTGCGCTTCGCCCCGCCGGGGGCGCTGGCGGCGCCGCATGAAGCGATCGGGATGGAGGCGGCGGCATCGGTACCGGCCGGCTCCTACCTCCTCGCATCGCAGTTGCGGCCGCCTGGATCGGCCGCCGGGCCGGGGGCAGCGCTCGGGCACGGGCGGCGGCCGGTGGAGATCGCCGTCAGCGGCGCCGATGCGCTGCTGGTCGCCGGCAATCAGCCGGTCGGTGCCGCCGTCGACGTCGTCGTCACCACCGAACCGAGCGGCTCTGGCCAGGGGCGCACCTACGTCGCCGCCAGCGCGGTGCCGCTGCTGGCCCTGGGTCCCGGCGAAGAAGGCGCCGGCACGGCGGCGGCGACCCTCGGCCTCAGCAAGGGGCAGGCGTTGCGGCTGATCGCCGCCCAGAGCTTCGCCCGCCGGGTGACCATCCTGCCGGCCGAGTGACGGTGGAGGCGCGGGAGCGGAACGTCGCCGCCCTGGCCGCTCAGCTGCGCGAGCGGCTGGTCGAGCGCCGGCGCCTGGAAGCCGCCGCCGGCCTGCCACCGAGCGGAGAGCTGCCCGACGCGGTGCGGCGCCTGGTCGCGGAGGAGGCGGCGCTGCTGGGAGCCGACGATCGCGAGGAGGTGATCGCGCGGGTCGTCCGCGACAGCGTCGGGCTCGGGCCGCTGGAGGTGCTGCTCGCCGACCCGGCGGTGGAGGAGGTGATGGTCAACGGGCACGGGTGCGTATATGTGGAGCGCGGCGGGCGGATCGAAGCCACCGACGTCGCCTTCGCCGACGAAGAGGAGCTGCGCAACGCGATCGAGCGGATCCTGGCGCCGCTCGGCCGACGGGTCGACGAGCTCAGCCCGATGGTCGACGCTCGCCTCGCCGACGGCTCCCGCGTCAACGTGGTGATCCCGCCGCTGGCCCTCGACGGGCCGGCGGTCTCGATCCGTCGCTTCGGCGCCCGCCGCCCCGGACCCGCGGAGCTGGTCGGGCTCGGCACCCTGAGCCAGGCGCAGCTCGGGGCCCTGCGCGAGGCGGTCGAGGGCCGTCGCAGCATCCTCGTCAGCGGCGGCACCGGCTCCGGCAAGACCACCCTGCTCAACGCCCTCTCCGGCTTCGTCGATCCGACCGAGCGGGTGGTGACGATCGAGGACGCCGCCGAGCTGCGCCTGCAGCAGCCGCACGTGGTGCGGCTCGAGAGCCGGCCGGCGGGGGTCGAGGGCCGCGGCGAGGTGACGATCCGCGACCTTCTCCGCAACGCCCTGCGGATGCGCCCCGACCGGATCGTGATCGGCGAGGTCAGGGGGCCAGAGGCGCTTGACCTGCTGACCGCGCTCAACACGGGTCACGACGGCGCCCTCTCGACCGTCCATGCCAACTCTCCCGCCGACGCGCTCAACCGGCTGCAGACGCTGGCGCTGATGGCCGGGGTCGGGCTGCCTCACGAGGCGATCGCCGAACAGGTGCGGCGCGGGATCGACCTCGTTGTCCACCTGCGCCGTGAGGCCGACGGCTCGCGCCGGGTCAGCGAGCTCGCCGAGTGCTCGCGGTCCTGATCGCCGCCCTGGCCGGCGGCCTGTCGGCGCTGGCCGTTCGCGAGGCGCTGGCCGCGAGCCCGGCCCTGGCCGCCTGGCTGCGGCTGGCCCTGGAGCCGCTGCGACGGGCCGGCAGCGAGGGCTACATGCCGACCACCGTCGAGCGCCGCCGGCTGGCGGCGGTGGCGACGCTCGCCACCGTGCTCGGCGGCTGGCTGTTGGCGGGACCGCTCCTGGCCCTGCCGCTTTCGGTCGCCGGCCCGGCTGCCGCCGGCTGGGCGATCTCCAGCCGCCGCCGCCGCTACCGCGCCGCGGTCGAGCGTTCGCTGCCGGAAGTGGCGACTGCGATCGCCGATTCGCTCAGCGCCGGGCGCTCCCTGCGGGCTTCGCTGCCGGCGGCGGCCGGCTACCTCGACGGGCCACCGGCGGCGGAGATCGCGCGCCTTGGTGTCGAGCTCGATCTCGGCGCCGCGACGGCGGCGACGATCGAAGCCTGGCGAGGGCGGATGCGCTCCGAGCGGGTCGACGCCTTCGCCGCGGCGCTGCTCAGCCAGCGCTTGGCCGGCGGCGACCTGGCCGGCCTGCTGCGTCGCTTCGCGGACGGTGCGGCCGAGCGCGACCGGGTTGCCGAAGACGCTCGCTCGGCGACCGCCCAGGCGCGCTTCACGGGTCTGCTGGTGGTGGCGATGCCGACCGGCGGCGCCCTCTTTGCCGAGCTGCTGGCGCCCGGCTTCATCTCCGGGCTGCTCGGCTCGCCGATCTCGGCTGTTCTGCTCGCGCTGGCCGCCTCGCTGCAGTTGCTCGGCTTCGTCGCGATCCGCCGCTTCTCGCGGGTGGTCGACTGAGTGGCGGCCCTGCTGGCTTCGCTTGCGGTGCTCTGCGCCTTTGCCGCCGCCCGCGAGTACCTGGCGGCCCGCGGCGGCGCCAGCCTGCCGCCGCTCCCGTTCGGCCTCAGTCACCGCTCCGCCGGGGCAGCGTTGCGGCTCGGCCTGCCCGAGCGACTGCGGCGCTCCGGTCTGCAGGCGCGCCTGCCGCTCGCCACGGTGCTCGTCGGCAAGCTCGCCGGCGCCGCCGCCGGCGGTTTGGTCGCGCTGTTGGCGATCCCGGCGGCGCCGGGCAGGACGGCGCTGGTGGTTGCGGTGGCGATGCCGGTTGCGGGCTTCTTCGTTCCCGACGCGCTGCTCGAGCGCGAGGCGCGCCGCCGCCAGCGCCGTCTCGTCGCCGCCCTGCCCGACGCCCTCGACCTGCTCGCGGTCAGCGCCGCCTCCGGCCGCGGTCCCGCCGCCGGTCTCGAGCAGCTGGCGCGGGCGGGGGAGGGGCCGCTGGCCGAGGAGCTGCGGATCGCCGTCGCCGAGCTCTCTTGCGGGCGTCCGCTGGGCGCCGCCTTGCAGGCCCTGCGCGCCCGCGTTCCCGGCAGCGAGCTCGCCACCCTGGTCGCCTCGGTCGAGCGCTCGCGCCGCTTCGGTTCGCCCCTGGCCGAGCAACTGCGGCGCCAGGCCAGCGCCCTGCGCCGCGACAGCCGCCGCGCCGTCGAGGAGCGCGCCGCCCGCGCCGCCCCGAAGATCCAGCTCGTCGTCGCTCTCGTCCTCGTTCCCTCGGTGCTGTTGATGATCGCCGCCGGGCTGATCGCCAACGCAGGCTCCCTGCTGACCGGGTTCTGAAGCGCTACTCGCTTGCCTCTTCGCGCAGCCGTTTCGCCACCGCGGCGCTGGCGGCGGCGATCGTGTCGAGGTCGGCGGCCTTCTCCTTGTGGCCGCTGACGTAGCAGCAGAGGTTGCCGCCGACCAGCTCGAAGGCGAACTTCTCCGGCGCCGAGTCGGTCAGCCAGACGATGAAGGTGGGTGAGAAGAGGCGGCGCAGCCAGACCGCGTCCTGTTCCTTGCCGGCGAAGATCTCGTACTTCTCGTGCAGGACCTCGCTCTCGAGGCTGACCCGCTCTTTGGAGCCGCGGAAGGCATCCTCGAACTTCTCCAGGGCGCGGAAGCCGAACTTGCGCTGGCAGTAGAGCTCGGGGATGGGGTCGGCGCACTCGGGCACGTTGACGAGGCCGACCGTGTAGCGGTAGTAGTTGGTCTGCCTGTTGCCCTTGCTGTCGGTCGACTCGACCTCGTAGGTGTAGAGGGCGATGATCCCTTCGAGGCCCTCGCCGATCGGGCCGGAGAGGGTGCGGTCGGCGTAGCGACGGTCGCCCTTGCGCAGCAGCGGCGTCACCTGCGGCAGCGGTGACTTGCCGCCCAGTTCGTAGCCGCGTTCCTTCGCGTAGGCGCCGAAGAAGGCATCGGCAGCGCGAGAGTCGGCGATCGCGAAGACGATGAGGATGCCGGCGATGACGAAGCCGGCGGCGATCGCGCCGCCGAGCGGGGCGCTGAGGAAGATCGCGCCGCCGATCGCCCCGGCGAGCGCGAAGCCGCCGATCAGAAACCAGGTCAGCGGCCGGCCGATCAGCAGCTTGAAGTGGTGGCCGCGGAGGTCGTTGGCGTCGTCGACCGCCTGCTCCGGCGGCGGCGGCGCGGGCGGGCTGGCGTCCTCGGGGGTGCTCACGCCGAGGAACCTACCGCGCCGGATGCAAATGGGGTTGCAGAGGGAGGCTGTGTTGCAAAGTGGGGGAGTGTGGGTTATTGTGGCGATCGAGTTGAAGCCCAGGACCGGGGTGGTGAGGTTCCTCCCACCTCATCACTCCGGTCCCAACTCTCTTTTTTCCGGCCCTCCGCTCAGAAAGGACTCACCGAGGTGGCTTTTCGGGGTCTCTACGAGCACAGTCTCGATTCGAAGGATCGACTCACGGTTCCCTCGAGGTTCCGCGCGTCGCTCGCCGATGGAGTGGTTCTCTCCAAGGGCTTCGACCCCTGCGTCTGGGTGCACACGACCGCGGAGTTTGAGCAGCTCTCCGACCGCTTCCTCTCGCCCCACAGCCCCTTCGGCCGCGACGCGCGTCAGCTGCGCCGCCGCTTCCACGGCGGCTCCTTTGACGAGAAACTCGACTCCGCCGGCCGCATCCGCATCCCCAAGACCCTGCTCGAACACGCCGGGCTCGACAGCAACTGCGTCGTGATCGGGGCCGGGGAGTACCTGGAGATCTGGGACGCCGACGCCTGGGCCAAGCAGGAGCTCGAGCTCGACGCCGCGGCGCCCGAGATCGCCGAGGGCCTCGCCAGCGCCGGGACCGCGTGATCATGAGACTCAATGCCGCCCGCCAACTCCACCACACCCAGCCGCTGCCGACGGGCCGATATGTCGACCCCTCGTCAACAAATAGGCCCATCGGCCTGGAGGCGTTCGTGACCGAGCACGCGCCCGTCCTGTTGGAAGAGCTGGTCTCGCTGCTGGCGCCGGAGCCGGGGCAGACGGCGGTCGACTGCACCTTCGGCGGCGGCGGCCACGCGCGCCGTGTTGCCGCTCAGCTCGGCTCCTCGGGGACGCTGATCGGGATCGACCGCGACCCCGCCGCCGCGACCCGTTTTGCCGCCTTCGCCGCCGAGGCACCCTGCCGGACCCTCTTTATCCCTGCAAACTTCGCAGAAGGGCTGGAGGCCCTCCGTGGCGAAGGGGTGCATCCAGACATGATCTACATGGACCTCGGAATGTCCTCGATGCAGGTCGATGCCTGGGAGCGCGGCTTCTCCTACGCCTACGACGCCCCGCTCGACATGCGCATGGACACGCGCCAGCAGTTCGACGCCGCCGACCTCGTCAACGAGTGGCCGGAGGCGCGGATCGCGCAGGTGCTGCGCCGCTTCGGTGAGGAGCGCTACGCCGGCGGCATCGCCCGCGAGATCGTCCGCCGCCGCCCGCTTCGCACCACCTCCGAGCTGGTCGCCGCGATCAAAGCCGGGATGCCGGCCTCGGCCCGCTTCGGCGCCGGCCACCCCGCCAAGCGCAGCTTCCAGGCGATCCGGATCGCCGTCAACGGCGAGCTCGACGCGCTGGGCGAGGCGCTGCCGCTGGCCTGGGAGATGCTGCCGATCGGCGGTCGCCTCGGGGCGATCTCCTTCCACTCGCTCGAGGATCGGCCGGTCAAGCAGTTCCTGGCCGGCAAGGCGCGGGGCTGCGTCTGCCCGCCGGAGCTGCCGGTCTGCGTCTGCGGCCACGAGCCCGAGGCCGAGCTGCTGACCCGACGCGCCGTCTCACCCGGCCCCGACGAGGTCGAAGCTAACCCGCGCTCACGCTCCGCCCACCTGCGCGTCGCTCAGAAGGTCGCGCTGGAGAACGGGGAGGTGGCCGGCTGATGGCCGTTGCCGCTCCCAAGCGACGCACCGCGCCGGCGCCGCCGCCGGCTCGGACCACGCCGCCGAAACGCAAAGCTCCACAGCGCAAAGCCGCTGCGGCGGCGCCAGCGGCGCCAGCGCGCCGCAAGAAAGCCGCGGCGCCCGCGCCGACCCGCCGCCGCAAAGCGGCCTCACCGCGCGCGGGTGCCGTCGCCGCGCCCGCTCGCACCGCTCCCGCCCGCCGACCACCCGCCCGCGCCCCGCAGCGCGCCCGGCCGAAAACCCGGCGCAAGCCCGGCGCCCGCGTCATCCCTCTCGCCGGCCGCACCGCGGTCGCGGTCCGCCACCTGCCCGACTCCGGCCTGATGGTGCGGATGACCCGCGGCCGCGCCTGGATCGGCGTTCTCGGCCTGCTCCTGGCCGGAATCGTCGCACTCAACGTGGTCACGCTCAGCTTCGCCGCCTCTTCCGGCAGGATCGACGCCCAGATCACCACCCTTGAAGAGGAGAACGGGCTGCTCGGCAACCGCGCCGCCACTCGCGGTGGCATCGGCAGGGTCCGGGCGGCGGGTTCCGAGTTCGGCCTCGCGATGCCGTCCAGCGAGAGCATCCGCTTCGTCGAATTCAACCGCGAGACGATCGCGACGGCTGCCGCCCGGCTGGCCGCCGCCTCGCCTTCGCCCTAGGAACCGCCCCGGATGCGTCTGATCGAGCGCAGGATCGGCCTCCTCTTCGCCGCCTTTATGCTCTGCTTCCTCCTCGTCGTCGGGCGCGCCTTCTGGCTGCAGGGAGTTCAGGGATCCTCGCTGGCTTCGCAGGCGATGTCCCAGCAGAGCGAAACGATCACCGTGCCCGGCCTGCGTGGCAGCCTGCTCGACCGCCGCGGCAACGAGCTCGCCGCCTCCGAGGACGCGGCGACGATCTTCGCCACGCCCTACCAGGTGGAAAACCCGCCGGCCGCGGCGAAGAAACTGGCCAGGATCCTCGATCTCGACCCGGCCGACGTGCTCGCCGACCTGACCGAGGAAAACGGCTTCTCCTACATCGCCCAAAAAATCCCGCTCGAACAGGCGGCGCGGATCAAGCGCCTCGAGCTGGAAGGGATCGGCGAGCTGCCGGATAGCCGCCGTACCTACCCGCAGGGGGAGATGGCCGGCCAGGTGATCGGCTCGGTCGGTACCGAAAACCAGGGCCTGAACGGGTTGGAGATGGGCGAGGAATCGGCCCTCACCGGCACCGACGGCGAACGCCGCATCGTCACCGACGCGCTCGGCGACCCGATCAAGCTGGAAACCGCGAAGGCGAGCGAGGACGGCGAAGACATCCAGCTGACCCTCGATCCGCTGATCCAGGAGAAAACCGAACGGGCGTTGGCCGAAGTCGGCGAAACGTACACGCCGAAGGGCGCGACCGCGATCGTCGTCGAACCGCAGAGCGGTCAGATCCTGGCGATGGCCAACTGGCCGCCGGTCGACCCCGATGACCTCGCCGATGCCAGCAGCGAAGACCTGATGAACCGGGCCACGGGGTTCAACTACGAGCCGGGCTCGACCTTCAAGGCGTTCACCGTGGCCGCGGCCCTGGAGGAAAAACTGGTGACGCCGACCAGCACCTTTACGCTGGAACCGACGATCCAGGTCGCCGACCGCACGATCGAGGAGTCGCACGAACGCGGCACCGAAACCCTCAGCGTCGGCGAAATCCTCGCCCACTCCTCGAACGTCGGCGCGGTCACGATCGGGCTCAAAGTCGGGAGTGAGAAATTCAGCCGCTGGATCAACCGCTTCGGCTTCGGCGAGCCGACCGGGGTGCAGTTCCCGGGCGAGGAACAGGGCCTGGTGCCCAAGCTCGACGAGTACTCGGGCTCGACGATGGGCAACCTGCCGATCGGCCAGGGCCTTTCGGTGACGCCGATGCAGATGATCGCCGGCTACGGGGCGATTGCCAACGGCGGCATCCTCAAGCCTCCGCAGCTGATCGAGCGGATCGGCGAAGACACGGTGCACGAGCCGAAGGGCAAGCGGGTGATCGACGCCGACGTCGCCGCCGAGCTGCGCGAAATGCTCGAGGGCGTGCTGGCCCCGGGTGGTACCGCCTCTGAAATCAGCGTCCCCGGCTACACCCTCGCCGGCAAGACCGGAACCGCACAAAAGGCCGAAGACGGGACCTACTCGGAGACCAATTTCGTCGCCTCCTTCATCGGCTTCGCGCCGGCTCAGAACCCGAAGCTGCTGGCGGCCGTGATCGTCGACCAGCCGCAGGGCGAAATCTACGGCGGCTCGGTCGCGGCGCCCGCCTTCGGCCAGATCGCTGCCTACGCGCTGCCCTATCTCGGTGTCGCGCCCGAATAGGGCCCCGAGGCCCGGCCTAGAATCGCGGCGATGAGGCTGGACGAGCTTGTCGCCCGCGAGACCGGGTCCCGGATCCGGGGGGACGCCGGCGTCGAGGTCACCGCGCTCGCCTACGACAGCCGCGATGTCGGCCCCGGGACCCTGTTCTTCTGCGTGCCGGGGGAGCAGGTCGACGGGCACGAGTTCGGTCCGGCCGCGGCGGCGGCGGGGGCGGCGGCGCTGGTGGTCGAGCACGAGCTCGAGGTCGACATCCCGCAGGTGGTCGTCGCCGACGCGCGGGCGGCGATGGCGCCGCTGGCGGCGCGCTTCTGGGACGACCCGACCGCGCGGCTGCGGGTGGTCGGCGTGACCGGAACCAACGGCAAGACGACCACCGCCTTCCTCGTCCGCGAGATCCTCGAAGCGGCCCGGGTCCGCTGTGGGCTGCTCGGCACCGTCAAGCAGGTGGTTGCCGGGGTCGAGGAGGAGGTGGTGCGGACGACGCCGGAGGCGATCGAGCTGCAGTCGACCTTCCGCCGCATGCTCGACGGCGGCGACGGCGCCTGCGCGATGGAGGTCTCCTCGCACGCGATGGTCCTGCACCGCGCCGACGCGATCCACTTCGAGGTCGCCCTCTTCACCAACCTGACCCAGGACCACCTCGACTTCCACGCCGACATGGAGGACTACTTCCAGGCCAAGCGGATGCTGTTCGCTGCCGCCGAGGGGACCCGGATCACCAACGTCGACGACCCCTACGGGCGCCGCCTGGCCGAGGAATTCGAGTGCGTCACCTTCTCCGCCGAGGGGACTGAGGCCGACTACACGGCCAGCGCCGTCGAGTTCGATGCCGGTGGCGCGGGCTTCACCGTCAACGGCGAACAGGAGTTGCGCACGGGTCTGCCGGGGCACTTCAACGTCGCCAACGCGCTGGGCGCTTTCGCGGCGGCGCGGGCGCTCGGGGTCGACGCAGAAAGGGCCGCCGCCGGTCTGGCGCAGGCGGCGCGGGTGCCCGGGCGCTTCGAGCCGATCGACGAGGGCCAGGAGTTCGCCGTGCTGGTCGACTACGCGCACACGCCTGACTCGATCGAGAACGTGCTGCGGGCGGCGCGCCGGCTGACCGCGGGGCGCCTGATCTCGGTCTTCGGCGCCGGCGGCGACCGCGATCGCGACAAGCGGCCGAAGATGGGCCGGGCAGGGGGAGAGCTCTCCGACCTCGCCGTCGTCACCTCCGACAACCCGCGCTCTGAGGACCCGGCGGCGATCGTCGCCGAAGTCGCGGCCGGGGCGGAGGGGCAGGCGGCCGCCCTGGAGGTCGAGGTCGATCGCCGTGCCGCGATCGCCCTGGCCCTGGCGCGGGCAGAGGCGGGCGACACCGTCGTCATCGCCGGCAAGGGCCATGAGCAGGGCCAGGAATTCGAGAACGGCCGCAAGGTCCCCTTCGACGACCGCGAGGTCGCCCGCGCGGAGCTGCGCCGGCTGGGCGGGGCGAGCGCCGGAGAGCCGGCATGAACCTCTCGCCGCAGGAGATCGCCGCCGCGCTCGTTGCCGAGGTGCTGGCCGAGGGCGGCCCCGGCCCGCCGCGGCGGGCGACGATCGACTCCTCCGCCTCGGGCCCCGGCGATCTCTTCTTCGGCCTCCCCGGCGCCAACCGCGACGGCGGCGAGTTCGCGCCTGCGGCGATCGAGGCCGGGGCCTGGGGCGTCGTCGTCGGCCCCAGCGCGAGTTGCCAGTTATTCGCGGATAGGGAGAAGAACCGGCAACTCGGCGCTTGGGTGTTCGCGGTCGAGGAGCCGCTGGCGGCGATGCAGGGGCTGGCGCGGGTCTGGCGGCGGGCGCTCGGTGCGCGCGTGGTCGGTGTCACCGGCTCGGTCGGCAAGACCTCGGTCAAGGACATCGCCCGCTCGATCCTGCCCGGCAGCGTCCACGCCAACCGCCAGAACCTCAACACCGAGATCGGGCTGCCGCTGACGCTGCTGGAAGCGCCCGACGAGACCGAAACGCTGGTCCTCGAGATGGCGATGCGGGGGGCCGGTCAGATCGCCGAACTGGGGGAGATCGCCGAGCCCGACGTCGCCGTGATCACCAACGTTGGCCCCGTCCACGTCGAGCTGCTCGGTTCGGTCGAGGCGATCGCGGCGGCGAAGGCGGAGGTCCTGGCGACCCTGCGGCCCGGCGGCACCGCGGTCGCACCGGTCGAGGCCGGCCCCCTGGAGCCGCACCTCGGCGGGATCGAGCGCCTGCTCCGTTTCGGTCCCGGCGGCGATGTCGAGGCTCGCGAAGCCCGCGTCGAGAAGGGCCTGACGGTGGCCTTGGTCGTGACCCCGCTTGGCGAGCAGATCTTCCATTTCCCCTTCACCGAGGCCCACAACCTGACCAACGCGTTGGCCGCGATCGCCGCCGGCGTCGCGCTCGGGATCGAGCCGGCGGAGATGGCCGACGGCGCTGCCAGCATAGGCTTCTCCCGGTTCCGCGGAGAGCGGTTGGAGCTCAGCGACGGGATCGTCCTCGTGAACGACTGCTACAACGCCAACCCGGTGTCGATGCGCGCGGCGCTCGACCATCTCGCGACCCTTGGGGCGACGCGCACGCTCGCCGTGCTCGGCGAGATGGGCGAGCTCGGGGCCGGCACGCCGGTCTACCACCGCGAAGTCGGCGAGCACGCCCGCGCCCACGGCGTCGACGTCGTCGTCGGCGTCGGTGAGCCGGCCCGCGACTACGACCCCGACGAGCTCGTCGCCGACCCCGGAGAGGCGGCCGAATGGCTCGCCGCCCAGCTCCAACCGGGAGACGCGGTCCTTATAAAGGGATCGCGCTCGGCCGGTCTGGAGACCGTTGCCGAGCTGCTCCCCGAACTGCGTGAGGAAGGCTGATGGGGGAAGTCCTGATCGCGGGCATGGCGGCGATGCTGATCTGCATCTTCCTCGGGCCCAAATTCATCGAATACCTGCGGGTGCGCGAGTTCGGGCAGCACATCCGCGAGGACGGCCCCCAGGAGCATCACGCCAAGGCGGGGACGCCGACGATGGGCGGGCTGATCATCTTCGTCTCGATCTGCGTCCCCTACCTCGTCCTCTCCGACCGCGACCCGCAGAGCCTGACCGTCTTCGGCGTCGCCATCGGCTGCGCTGCGCTCGGCTTCGCCGACGACTTCATCAAGATCGTCAAGCGTCGTTCGCTCGGCCTCTCGGCCCGCTACAAGATCCTCTTCCAGGTGCTGCTGGCGCTGGTCCTCTGGTGGGTCGCCCGCCACGAGGTCGGGCTCGAGCCGATCCTCTACTTCCGCATCGGCGACGCCAGCATCGACCTCGGCCCGGTCCTCTACTTCGTGCTGGTCTTCCTCGTTCTCTCCGGCTTCTCCAACGGCGTCAACCTCAGCGACGGCCTCGACGGCCTCGCCGCCGGCTGCTGCGCGATCGTCTTCCTCGCCTACACGGCGATCTCGTTCGTCGCCAACGAGCAGCAGGACCTGGCGCTGCTCTCGGCGACCCTGGTCGGCGCCTGCATCGGCTTCCTCTGGTTCAACGCCTTCCCGGCCTCCATATTCATGGGCGATACCGGCTCGCTCGGCTTAGGCGGCGCGATCGGTGCGCTCGCGGTGATGACCCAGACGGAGGTGCTGCTGCTGATCATCGGCGGCATCTTCGTGATCGAGGCGCTCTCAGTGGCGATCCAGGTCTTCTCCTTCAAGACCTTCCGCCGCCGCGTCTTCCTCATGGCCCCGCTGCACCACCACTTCGAGATGATGGCCTGGTCGGAGACGAAGATCATGCTGCGCTTCTGGATCATCGCCGCCGTCTGCTCCGGGATCGGGTTCACGCTCTACCAGCAGTCGATCGGCCGCTGAGTCGCTGACAACGAGAGGGGGTTGGGATGGCCGAAGTCGAGCTTTCGGCGGGGACGATCGAGTATGAGGACACGGGCGGGGAGGGGCCGGTGCTGGTCCTGGTGCCCGGCCTGATCATGGATCACCGCCAGTGGGAGCGGGTGGTGCCCGAGCTGCGCGACGATTTCCGCTGCATCTCGGTGACCCTGCCGATGGGGGCCCACCGGCAGCCGATGCGCGTCGACGCCGACCTCTCGATGGTCGGGATGGGGCGCCTGCTGACCGAGTTCATCGAGCGCCTCGACCTGAGCGACGTCGTCCTCTGCTTCAACGACTGGAGCGGCGCCCAGGTGATGATCGCCGACGGCGGCACCGAGCGGGTCGGCAAGCTCGTGCTCGCCTCCTGTGAGACCTCCGGCAACTACCCGCCCGGGCTCGCTGGCTGGACCGCCTGGATCTCGGCGAAGCTGCCGGGTGGCCTGTCGATGACCCGGCAGGTCCTGCTCAACCGGCGACTGCGCCAGCTCCCGTTCATCTTCGGCCAGATGAGCAAGCGGGGGGTCCCGGACGAGCTGGTGCGCCACTGGATGGAGCCGCTTTCGCGGGCGGAGATCCGGCGCGATCTGCGGCGCTACGCCGGTGACGCGATGAACGGCAAAAAGGACCTGATCGCCGCCGACGCCTCGCTGGCGTGCTTCGAGAAGCCCGTCCTCGTCGTCTGGGACGCGGAGGGGAAGATGATGCCCAACGCCGAGGGCCGGCGCCTGGCCGACTCGTTCCCCGACGCGAGCTACGTCGAGCTGCCCGATTGCTACACGCTGATCGCCCTCGACCAGCCGGCCGAGTTTGCGAGCTTGATCCGTGAGTTCGCACAGGGTCCGCGCCCCGCGGCGCGAAGCAACGTTATGTGAACGCCCCGCCGCCGAAGGAGATCCGCCCGCCGTTGCCCAAGGGCCCGTTCCTGGTCGTCGGCCTTGCGCGCTCCGGCCAGGCGGCGGCGCGGTTACTCGCCGGGCGCGGCGAGACCGTGCGGGCGGTCGATTCGGGACATCCCGAGGGGGCGGAAAGGCTTTCGGAGCTGGGCGTCGAAGTCGTCCTGGATACGGATGGTCTGGCACAGCTCGAGCGGACGCGAACGGTCGTCAAGAGCCCGGGGGTACCCCGGGAGGCGGCCGCGATCGCTACCGCTCTGGAGCGGGGGATCGAGGTCGTCGGCGAGCTCGAGCTGGCCTGGCGGGCGCTACCGAACCGGTTCCTCGCGGTGACGGGCACCAACGGCAAGACGACCACCGTCGAGCTGCTCGGCCACCTCTACCGCTGCGCCGGCGAGCCGGTCGCGGTCGCCGGCAACGTCGGCGCGCCGCTCTCTGCCCTGGCCGGGGAGCTCGCGGCCGACGCCACCGTCGTCTGCGAGTGCTCCAGCTTCCAGCTCGAGGACGCGAGCCTGTTCGCGCCCGAGTGCGCCGTCTTCCTCAACCTCGCCCCCGACCACCTCGACCGCCACGGCGAGATCGAGTCCTATTTCGACGCGAAGCTGAGGATCTTCGCCAACCAGGGCAACGACGACGTCGCCATCTACAACGCCGACGAGCCGGCCCTGGTCGGGGTTGACCTCGGTGGCTGCGCCCGCCGCATCGCCTTCGGCGCCGGGCCCGACCCCGACCGCGAGGTCGCGCTCGCCGAGGGAACGATCTTCTACGACGGCGAGCCGCTGATTGCGGTCGGCGAGCTCGGCCTGATCGGCGAGCACAACGTCTCCAACGCGATGGCCGCCGCGGCGGCGGCGCTGGCGATGGGCATCGACCGCGAGGCGGTCCGCACCGGCCTGCGCAGCTTCGCCGGCGTCCCGCACCGGCTCGAGCCGGTGGCCGAGATCGCCGGCGTCCGCTACGTCAACGACTCCAAGGCGACCAATGTTGCCGCCGCCGCGGTTGGCCTGCGCGCCTTCGCCGGCGGCGTCCACGCGATCCTCGGCGGCAGCGAGAAGAGCGAAGCCTTCGCGCCCCTACTCGACCCGGTCCGCGAGCGTTGTGCCGCCTGCTACCTGATCGGCGACACGGCGGAGCGCCTGGCGCTCGAACTGGAGCCCGCGCGCGAGGCGGGCGTCGCGCTGCACCGCTGCACCGACCTCGGGGACGCGGTCCGCCACGCCGCCGCCGCGGCCGCGCCCGGCGAGGTCGTGCTGCTCTCGCCCGCCTGTGCCAGCTTCGACGCCTTCGTCGACTACGAAGCCCGCGGCGAGCGCTTCCGCGAGATCGTCGAGGGGCTCGCGTGAGCACTCTCGCCCTGCGCCGCTTCGGCGGCTCGACCAGATCCAAGGGCAGGAAGGCCAAGAGCCGTGCCGCCGCCGTCTCGACCGAGTACAGCCTGCTGCTGACCGCGACCCTCTGTCTGCTGGCGCTGGGCGCGGTGATGGTCTTCTCGGCCAGCTCGACTACCCGCATCCTCCAGAACGGCGGCCTCTCCGACAGCGCCTTCTACCTGAAGCGGACCCTGCTGTTCGGGGCCGTCGCCCTGGTGATCATGCACTTCACCGCCCGCGTCAACCTGACCGCTGTGCGGCGGCTCACGCCGGCGATGCTGGCCGGCTCGATCTTCCTGCTGCTGGTCGTGCTCGGCGCCGGCAACAGCGTCAACGGCGCCAGTCGCTGGATCGGCTCCGGCTTCCTGCAGATCCAGCCCTCGGAGGTCGCCAAGGTGGCGCTGATCCTCTACGGGGCCGATCTGCTCTCCCGCAAACCGAAACGGGTGCGGACGATCGAGGGGATGATGCCGTTCCTGCTCGTGGTCGGGGCCAGCTGCCTGCTGATCATGCTGCAGCCGGACATGGGGACGACGATGGTGATCGCCTTCTCCGTCGGCGCGATGCTGATATCCGCCGGTGCTCGCCCCCGCGACCTCGGCCTGCTGGCGCTGGGGATCGGGTTCCTGGCGCTGATGCTGACCGTGGTGGAGCCCTACCGGATGGCCCGCCTGACCGGTTTCCTCAATCCCGGCAGCGACGTCCACGGCGCCGGCTTCCAGGCCGCCCAGGCGAAGATCGCGCTCGGCTCCGGCGGCCTCTCCGGGGTCGGGATCGGCAACGGGGTCCAGAAGGCCTTCTACCTGCCCGAGGCCCACACCGACATGATCTCCGCCGTGATCGGCGAGGAGCTGGGGCTGATCGGGATCATCGGCGTCGTCGGCCTGTTCGGGATGTTCGGCTACGCCGGCCTCAAAATTGCCCAGAAAGCGCGCGACAACTACGGCAAGCTGCTGGTTGCGGGGCTGACCTCGCTGGTCCTCGTACAGGCGATCATCAACCTCTACGCGGTGATGGGGCTGGCGCCGCTGACCGGCGTGCCGCTGCCCTTCGTCTCCTACGGCAACAGCAGCCTGATGGCCTCGCTGTTCGCTGTCGGGCTGATCCTCAACGTCGCCCGCGGCGGCACCGCGCCGGCGTCGCCGACCTCTCCGGGGGGCCGCGCTGGCAGACTGCGCAGCGTCGAAGGCGGCCGAGCGCCCGCCCGTGAAAGGAGTCGATCGAGCGGTGCCAGGAAAGCCAAGAGTGGTGGTAGCAGCGGGGGGAACCGCCGGCCACGTAGTTCCCGCCATGGCGGTCGCCGACGAACTTCGGGCTAGCGGCGCCGAGGTCAGCTTCCTCGGCACCCGCGAGCGGATCGAGGCGGAGCTGGTCCCCGCGGCCGGCTATGAGATCGATTTCGTCAAGGTCCGCGGCATCGACCGCCGTAACCCCCTGCGGGCGGCGGGAGCCGGGCTGGAGGCACTGGCCGCGGTCACGGCGGCGCGCAAGGTTCTGCGCCGGCGCGGCGCCGACGTGGTGATGGGCGGCGGCGGCTTCGTCGCCGGGCCGGCCGGGCTGGCGGCGGCGCTGACCGGGACGCCCCTGGTCCTGACCGAGGCCGACAGCCACATGGGCCTCGCCAACCGGTTGCTGGCCTCGCGGGCGCGGCGCGTCTGCCTCGCCTTCCCGATCGAGGGCCGCGAGGGCGAGCGCTACGAGCTGACCGGCCGTCCCGTCCCCGCCGGCGTCGTCGGCGCCGATCGCGCGGCGGCGCGGGAGCGGTTCGGGATCGCGGCGGAGGCCCGGTGCCTGATGGTCTTCGGCGGCAGCCAGGGCGCCCGCTCGATCAACTTCGCCGCGATCGAGGCCTTCGCCGAGAACCCCAACCGCAGGTTCGACGTGATCCATCTCAGCGGCAAGCGCGACCACGAGGAGCTGGCCGCGCGGCTCGCAACTGCTCCCCATAGGGAGCGCTACACGCTGAGCGCCTATGAGCCCAACTTCGGCGAGGTGCTCGCCGCCGCCGACCTCGTCCTCGGCCGCTCCGGCGGCTCGATCTTCGAACTGACCGCGGCCGGGCGCCCGGCGATCCTCGTGCCCTACCCGCACGCGACCGCCGACCACCAGGCGGCCAACGCCGAGTGGATGCGCGGGCAGGGGGCGGCGACGGTGATCGCCGACGCCGAGCTGAGCGCCGAGCGCCTGAGCGCCGAGGTCGAGGACCTGCTCGGCGACCCGGATCGGCTGCGGGGAATGGCGGAGGCCGCAAGCCGGATCGCCAAACCCGATGCCGCCCGCCGGATCGCCGACCAGGTCCTGGAGGCCGCCGATGGCTAGCGAGTGGAGCGGGCGCCGGCTGCACTTCATCGGCATCGGCGGTGCCGGGATGAGCGGCCTGGCGCTGGTCTGCGCCCGCCTCGGCGCCGAGGTCAGCGGCAGCGACCGCGCCGACTCCTCCTATATGGAGCGGCTGCGCGCGGCGGGGCTCGAGCCGGTGGTCGGCCACGATGCCGCGAACCTGCCGGAAGGGGCCGAGGTCGTCATCTCGACCGCGATCGCCGCCGAGAACCCGGAGCTGGCGTTGGCCCGCGAGCGTGGGGTGGAGCCGATCCACCGCGGCGCCCTACTGGCCGAGCTCTGCGCCGAGAAGCGGCTGATCGCGATCGCCGGCACCCACGGCAAGACGACGACGACGGCGATGGCGGTCTGGGCACTGCGGGCGCTCGGCGCCGATCCCGCCTTCTTCGTCGGCGGCGAGGTACCCGCGCTCGGCCCCGAGGGCGAGGCCGTCAACGCCGGCTGGGGCGACGGGGGGTGGGTGGTCGCCGAGGCCGACGAGAGCGACGCCAGCTTCCTACGGCTGGCGCCGGAGATCGCCGTCGTCACCAACGTCGAGATGGACCACCACGCGCGCTGGGGCTCGCTGGCCGAGCTGCACCGCGCCTTCGCCGAGTTCGCCGGCCCGGCGGCGACGGCGGTGCTGCCGGCCGACGGCAGCCTCGACCGGCTCGCCGGCGAGGGCGAGATCGTCGGCTTCGACGCCGATGTGCCCGGCCCCGCCGAGCTCGGCCTCGCCGTGCCCGGTCGCCACAACCGCGCCAACGCCCGCGCCGCGATCGCCGCCATCGGCGCTGCCGGCTTCGACCGCGCCGCCGCCGCGGCGGCGCTCGCCGACTTCCCAGGGGTGCGGCGGCGGCTGGAGCTGAAGGGCTCACGCGCCGGCACCCGCATATATGACGACTACGCCCATCACCCGACCGAGGTCCGCGCCGCGCTCTCCGCCCTCCGCGAGCTCGAGCCCGAGCGCCTGATCGCCGTCTTCCAGCCCCACCTCTACTCGCGGACCAAGGCGTTCGGCGAGGAGTTCGGCGCCGCCCTGGCGCTGGCGGACGAGGTCGTCGTTCTCGACGTCTACCCGGCCCGCGAGGAGCCGGTCGGCGAGCTGGCCGGGGTCAGCGGCCTGCGGGTCGCCCAGGCCGCGGCCGAGCGCAACGGCGGCGGGCCGGTCGCCTGGCTGCCGAGCGCCGCCAGCGCCGAGGCCTACCTGGCCCGGCGGCTCGACCGCGAGCCGGGACGGGGCGAAGGCGACCAGGTCCTGGTCACGATCGGCGCCGGCGACGTCTTCCGCCTCGGCGAGGCCCTGATCGGCGGGGGTGGCTCGTGAGCGCCCCGCCCGCCGGCGTGCGCCGCGAAGTTCCGCTGGCGCCGCTGACGAAAATCCGCACCGGTGGCGCCGCCGACTGGTTCGTCGCCCCCGGCGACCAGCAGGCGCTGGTCGCCGCCTTGCGTTGGGCCGAGGAGGAGGGGATCGCCGTAGGACTGGTCGGCTCCGGCTCGAACCTGCTGGTGGCCGACGATGGATTCCACGGACTCGCGATCAAGCTGGACGGTGAGCTCGCCGCCTTCGAGCGCGAGGGCGAGCGCGTGCTTGCCGGCGCCGCCGCTCGGCTGCCCTCGGTCGCCGCCAAGGCGGCCGGCTGGGGGTTGTCCGGGCTCGAGTTCGGAGTCAACATCCCCGGCACCGTCGGCGGCTCGGTGCGGATGAACGCCAATGCCTACGGCGGCCAGCTGGCCCGGGTGCTGGAGTGGGTCGAGGTGAGCACCGGCGCCGGCAGCGAGCGCCGCGGCCCCGATCAGCTCGACTTCGCCTACCGCAGCTCGAACCTGGGGGAGGGGGAGGTGGTCAGCCGCGCCTGCTTCCGCCTGCGCTCGCAGGACCCGGCCGAGATCCGCGCCACCCTGGCATCGATGCGCGCGCGCCGCCGCGAGGACCAGCCCTCCGGGATCAAGACCTTCGGCTCGACCTTCAAGAACCCGACCGACGAGCGCGCCGAGGGTCGCAGCGCCGGTCAGCTGCTCGACGCCGCGGGCTGCCGCGGCCTCGCCCACGGCGGCGCCCGCTTCTCCGAGAAGCACGCCAACTTCGTCGAGAACTTCGATCACGCCACCACGGCCGACGTGCTCGAGCTGATGGCCGCGGGCAGGCGCCGGGTGCATGAGAGCACCGGGGTCGAGCTGGAACCGGAGGTCCAGGTGCTGGGGGAGGTGCGCTGGCCGGTCGGCTGGGAGCTGTGAAACGCACGCTCGCAGTCCTAGCCCTGGTCCTGGTCGCGGTCTTCGCGGTCTACTACGTCTTCGTCCGCGACACCGTCGTCACCGCCCGCGTTCAGGGCCTCGAACTGGCGGCGACGATCGGCAGCGGCGAGCAGGCGGTGCCTGTCAGCGCCAATGGAGAGGTTCTCACCTGGCTCGCTCTGCCCGATGATCTGCATCTGCCCGAGCTGCCGCTCGACCAGCCTCCTAAGGGCAAGCGCGTCAAGGGCCCCGTCCTCGAACAGGTGCGGGTGCTGGGGACGGCGCCGCCGGCGTTGCGGCCCTATCTGGCCCGCAGCCGTTACGAGGAGAGTGGGGTGGTCGTGGAACTCGATTCCGGGATCGAGCTGGGCTTCGGCGATGCCACGCAGGCGTCGCTGAAGTGGAAGGCGGCCGCCGCGATCCTCGCCGATCCGGAGACGGAAGCGCTCGATTATGTAGACCTGCACTCGCCGACCCGGCCGTCCACTTTCGGCGAAGGGCACCTCCTGCCGGCCGTTCCGTAGCCGCCCGCCGCTTGCAGGAGCCCGGCTCCAGAGGTCGTATACAGCTCTGAGAACAAAGGTTCGACCTTAGAGTGAGGGTAGGCAAACCCTCAACTCGTGATCGAGACTTGGAGTTGCAGGATGCCGTTCGACCGTTTGACAGAGGGGCCGGAATGCCCTACGTTGAGCGCAATTTCCGTAGTTGAAGCGAAGGCTTGAACCCTTGAGCGTCGCTACAGCCTCGGACAGAACAAGGGCTCAACTCAAAACCAAGACTTGGCTATAGCGCCGCTCTCTCCCCGAGAGTCGCGCAGCTGGAGAAATCGGGAGATGGAATCCACTTACCTCGCGGTCATTAAGGTCGTCGGCGCCGGCGGCGGTGGCACCAATGCGGTCAGCCGCATGATCGATGCCGGCATTCGCGGCGTCGAGTTCGTCGCCGTCAACACGGACGCCCAGGCCCTGCAGGCCTGCGACGCCGACATCAAGCTCTCGATCGGGCAGGAGCTCACCCGCGGCCTCGGCGCCGGGGGTAATCCCGAGGTCGGAGCGGGTGCGGCGGCGGAGAGCCGTGACGAGATCAAGGAGGCGCTGAAGGGCGCCGACATGGTCTTCGTCACCGCGGGCGAGGGTGGCGGCACCGGCACCGGCTCGGCGCCCGTGATCGCCGAGATCGCCAAGGAAGAGATCGGCGCCCTCACCGTCGGCGCGGTCACCAAGCCGTTCGAGTTCGAGGGCAAACGGCGCATGCAGCAGGCGCTCGAGGGCATCGAGAAACTGCGCAACAACGTCGACACCCTGATCATCGTCCCGAACGAGAAGCTGCTGCAGGCGGTCGAGCGGCGCACCTCCGTGCTGGAGGCGTTCCGCCAAGCCGACGACATCCTTCGCCAGGGCGTCCAGGGCATCACCGACCTGATCACGATCCCCGGCCTGATCAACCTCGACTTCGCCGACGTGCGCACGATCATGCGCGACGCCGGCTCGGCCCTGATGGGTGTCGGCTCCGCCTCCGGCGAGGCCCGCGCGCTCGACGCCGCCAAGGCGGCGATCACCTCCCCGCTGATCGAGGAGTCGATCAAAGGCGCGACCGGGATGCTGCTGAACATCACCGGCCCCGAGGATCTCGGCCTGTTCGAGGTCAACGAGGCGGCGCAGCTGGTCCAGGCCGAGGCCGACGACAACGCCAACATCATCTTCGGCTCGGTCGTCGACCAGTCGATGCGCGACGAGGTCCGCGTCACCGTGATCGCCACCGGCTTCGAGGGCTTCGAGCTGCTCGCCCGCTCACCGCAGCGGGTGCGCCGCCGCTACGAGTCCCGCCCGCGGGTCTCGGCCGAGGACACCGACATTCGGAAACTTCGGGTTTCGGATGACGACATCGACGTGCCTGGCTTCCTCAAGGAATAGCTTCGTCAGGTGGGCGGAGGGACCGGGCCTGGGTCCCTCCTGCCGCTGCTTCGCAGGAGTTCGTCAGGAGGGACCCAGGCCCGGTCCCACGGCACGCCTGCCGCTGCTCTCGCTGAAATAGGCTGGGACGTGTGAGTGACTCCGCGAACCGACGCACGCCTCTGTACGAGCAGCACGTTGACCTTGGGGCGAAAATCGTTCCCTTCGCGGGGTGGGAGATGCCCGTGACCTATGAGGGGATCCGCGAGGAGCACTCGGCGGTGCGGACGCATGTGGGGATGTTCGACGTCTCGCACATGGGCGAGGTCGAGGTCGAGGGCCCCGGAGCGCTGGTCTTCCTGCAGCGGCTGCTCTCCAACGACATCGCCAAGGTCGGGATCGGCGGCGCCCAGTACTCCTGTCTCTGCAACGAGGAAGGAGGCGTGATCGATGATCTTTTCGCCTACCGGCTCGGCGGCGACCGCTACCTGATCGTCACCAACGCGGCCAATCACGAGGCCGATCTTGCCTGGCTCGGCCGCCACAGCCACGAGTTCGACGTCAGCGTCCGCGACGTCGCCGACCGCTACGCGATGCTCGCCGTCCAGGGGCCGCACGCCCGCGCGGTCCTCAGCGCGGCCCTGCGGATCGAGCTGCCCGCGCGCTTCCACGTCTCCCCGGTCAAGATCGGTCGCCGCCCGGCGCTGGTCTGCGGCACCGGCTATACCGGCGAGGACGGGGTCGAGATCCTGATCGACCCCGAGGTGGCGGCGCCGATCTGGGCCGAGCTGCTCGACGCCGGCGTCATCCCCTGCGGGCTCGGCGCCCGCGACACCCTGCGCCTCGAGGTCTGCCTCCCGCTGCACGGCAACGACCTCTCGACCGAGCGCAACCCGATCGAAGCCGGACTCGGTTGGTGCTGCGCGGAGGCAACCGGGTTCATCGGCTCCGACGCGGTTGCCGAGGCGCGCGCCAACGGCACCACCGAGAAGCTGGCGCCGTTCCTGATCGAGGGCGCCGGCATTCCCCGCGACGGCAACCCGGTCCTGGTCGGCGGCGAGAGCGTCGGCGCCGTCAGCAGTGGCACCTTCTCGCCTTCGCTGGAGGTCGGCGCCGGCATGGCCTACGTCCGCAGCGACCTCGCCGAGCCGGGGACCGAGGTCGAGATCGACGTCCGCGGCAAGCATCGCCCGGCCCGGATAGCTTCCAAGCCCCTCTACAGAAGGAGCTGAGTTGGCCGAGGCAAACTACCCAGACGATCTGCGCTACCACGACCAGCACGACTGGGTCCGGCTAGATGGCGACGAGCACGCCGTCTTCGGGGTCACCTGGTACGCCCAGGACTCGCTCGGCGAGGTCGTCTTCTACGAGGCGCCCGAACTCGGGGCGACGGTCCAAAAAGACTCCTCCTACGCCGAGGTCGAGTCGGTCAAGGCGGTCTCCGACGTGATCGCGCCGATGTCTGGCGAGATCGTCGAGATCAACGAGAGCCTCGGCGACACGCCGGAGAAGATCAACGAGGACCCCTACGGCGAGGGCTGGATGATCAAGGTCAAGCTGACCTCGCCGGAGGAGGCCGGGTCGCTGCTCTCGGCCGAGGAGTACCGCAAGTTGCTGGATTCCTAGGCCGGTTGCCCGCCCTCCCGCTTCCGTAGCCTTAAGCCGAGTGAGTCGATACACCTCCGCCACTCCCGAGGACCGCGACGAGATGCTGGCCGCGATCGGCGTCTCCTCCACGGCCGACCTCTTCGAGCAGATCCCGGAGCCGCTGCGGCTCGGCCGCCCGCTGGCGCTGCCCGACGGCCTCAGCGAGGCCGAGGTCTACGAGCGTCTGGCCGGGCTCGCCGCCGCCAACGCCGACGCCGAGTCGGAGGTCTGCTTCGTCGGCGCCGGGATGTACGACCACTACGTGCCGGCGATCGTCGACGCGATCACCTCGCGCTCGGAGTTCCTGACCCCGTACACGCCCTACCAACCGGAGATCTCGCAGGGCGGGTTGCAGGTGATGTTCGAGTTCCAGACGGCGATGTCGGAGCTGACCGGGCTGCCGGTCTCCAATGCCGGCCTCTACGAGGGGCCCTCCTCGGTCGCCTCCGCCGGCTACCTGGCGATGGCCGCGACCAAGCGCCGCCGCTTCGTCGTCTCCCGCGGCGTCCACCCGCACAGCCGCGAGACCCTCGCGACCTACTCCGAGGGCTACGCCGCCGAGGTGGTCGAGGTCGGGCTCGAGGACGGGCTGACCGACGCCGCCGCGCTGGCCGGCGCGGTTGACGGCGAGACCGCCGCCGTGATCCTGCAGAGCCCCAACTTCCTCGGCGCGGTCGAGGACGTCGAGGCGCTCGGCGCCGCCGCCAAGGAGCATGGCGCCCTCTTGGTCGTCGCCTGCGACCCGATGACGCTGGGGATCCTCAAGCCCCCAGGCGCCTGCGGCGCCGACATCGCGCTCGGCGAGGGGCAGCCGCTCGGGAATCGGCTCGACTTCGGCGGTCCCTCGTTCGGCTTCTTCTGCGCCACCGAGGCGCAGATCCGCCGCATGCCGGGCCGGATCGCCGGCGAAACCGAGGACCTCGACGGCCGTCGCGGCTTCGTCCTCGCGCTGCAGACCCGCGAGCAGCACATCCGCCGCGAGAAAGCGACCAACAACATCTGCACCGCGCAGGCGCTGAACGCACTCGGGGCGATGGTCCACCTCGCCTGGCTCGGCCGCCACGGCTTCCGTGAGCTCGGCGAGCTGCTGGTCCGCCGCACCGCCTACGCCCATCGGCGCCTGGCCGCTGTCGACGGGGTCGAGCTCTTGCACGAGGCGCCGGTCGCGCGCGAGTTCGCAGTCAAGCTCGACGCCCCCGTTCACGCCATCTTGGAGCGCTGCGCCGAGCGCGGCGTTGCCGCCGGCTACCCGCTCGGCCGCGAGTACCCCGAGTACGAGAACGGGCTGCTGGTCGCAATCACCGAGCGCCGCACCCCGGCCCAGATCGACCAGCTCGCCGAGGCCCTCGGCGCCGCCGTCGCCGCCGAGCGAGCCTCCTTATCGCGTGGTTCCTTACCGGTTCAGGAGACCGAAAAGGAATCACGAGTCGGGGGAATTGCCTGATGGCGCTGACCGAGACGCCGATGCAGCGCGAACGGGCGACGACGATCTACGAGAAGTCGAAGCCCGGCCGCCGCGCCGCCGTTCTGCCCGCGGCGGGCGTCCCGGAGATGCCGCTGGCGGAGCTGATCCCGGCGCACCTGCTGCGCGAGGAGGCGCCGAACCTGCCGGAGATCGCCGAGCCGGAGATCGTCCGCCACTACAACAAGCTCTCGCGCCGCAACTTCGACCTCGACAGCGGCTTCTACCCACTTGGCTCCTGCACGATGAAGCATAACCCACGGCTCAACGAGCGGGTCGCGGCGCTGCCCGGCCACGCCCGCCTGCACCCGGCCCAGGACCCCCGTCGCGCCCAGGGCGCGCTGGAGCTGATGTACCTGCTGCAGGAGTCCTTGGCGGAGATCTGCGGCCTGCCCCACGTCAGCCTGCAGCCCTCGGCCGGCTCCCACGGCGAGCTCGCCGGCCTGCTGCTGACCCGCGCCTATCACGCCGACCGCGGCGAAGAGCGGACCAAGGTCCTCGCCCCCGACACCTCCCACGGGACCAACCCGGCCTCGGTGACGATGGCCGGTTACGAGGTCGTCAAAGTCGCGACCAACGAGCGCGGCGGGGTAGAGATGGACGACCTGCGGGCGAAGATCGACGCCGACCCCGATCAGGTCGCCTGCCTGATGCTCACCAACCCGAACACGCTCGGGCTCTTCGACGAGAACATCGCCGAGATCGCCAGTCTGATCCACGAGGCAGGAGGGACGCTCTACTACGACGGCGCCAACCTCAACGCGGTGATGGGCCAGTCGCGGCCCGGCGACATGGGCTTCGACATCGTCCACGTCAACCTCCACAAGTCGTTCAGCCAGCCGCACGGCGGCGGCGGCCCCGGCGCCGGCCCGATCGCCGTCTCCGACCGCATCGAGCCCTTCCTGCCGCGGCCACAGGTGGTCCGCCGCGAGGCCGACAACGGCCACGGGCCGAGCTTCGACCTCGACCACGAGCGCCCGAAGTCGATCGGCCGGCTGCGTGGCTTCCAGGGCAACTTCGGCGTCTTCGTCCGCTCCTACGCCTACATCCTCAGCCTCGGTGCCGACGGCCTCGCCGAGGCCTCGGAGACCGCGGTGCTGAACGCCAACTACCTGAAGGCGCGCCTGGCCGGGGGTCGCGCCGGCGAGCGCCTGCCGATCGCCTTCGAGCGCCACTGCATGCACGAGTTCGTCCTCTCCGGCAAGCCGATGAAAAAAGAGCTCGGCCTGCAGACGCTCGATCTCGCCAAGCGCCTGCTCGACTTCGGCTTCCATCCGCCGACCGTCTACTTCCCGCTGCTGGTCGAGGAGGCGCTGATGGTCGAGCCGACCGAGACCGAGACCAAAGAGAGCCTCGACGCCTTCGCCGACGCGGTCGAGCTGATCCTCGAGGAGGCCGAGGGCCATCCCGAGATCGCCAAACGGGCGCCCTACACGACCCCGGTCCGTCGTCTCGACGAGGTCAAGGCGACCCGCCACCCAGTCGTGCGCGAGCCGCTCTAGAGCTCCGGTAGTTCCTGCTGCAGCTCCAGCACCGGCGCAAAGAGGTCGCCGTGCTGCTCGATTCGCTCCAGGACGTCGCCCGCATCGAAGACCAAGGGTGAGCCGTCGCCCGAGTCGGCCGCCGTCTCGACCTCGCCCCAGGTCAGTGGGGTGGAGGCGGTCGGGCGCTCGCGGGCCCGCAGCGAGTAGACCGCGATCGTCGTTTTGCTGCGGTGGTTCTGGGACCAGTCGACGAAGATCTTGCCGCCGCGTTCGTCCTTTTTCATTTTCGAGACGACGAGGTCGGGGGTCTGCTTTTCGAGCAGCTGGGCGATCGCTTTGGCGAACGGTTTGGTCAGGTCGTAGGACATCTCCTTGCGGTTGAGCGGGACGTAGACCTGCATCCCCTTCGAGCCGGAGGTCTTGGGGAAGCTCTCGACCCCGAAGTGGCCGAACAGCTCGCGCAGGCGCAGCGCCACCCGGCAGCAGTCGACGATGTCGGCCGGCGGGCCCGGGTCGAGGTCGAAGGCGAGCACGGTCGGCCGCGTCGGCGCCCGTCCGAGTGAGAGCGAGGGATGCAGCTCGATCGCCGCCAGCTGCGCCATCCAGACCAGCGTCGGCCGTCCGTCGCAGACGCAGAAGTCGATGTTGCCGGCGTTGGGCCCGGCGCGTACGTTCGTCGTCTTCACCCATTTCGGCCGGTGTTTGGGGCAGCGCTTCTCGAAGAAGGCGGAGTCGAGGTCCTCGACCCCTTCGGGGAAGCGGCGCAGGGTGACCGCGCGCCCTTTCAGGTGCGGCACCATCGCGTCGGCGACCTTGGCGTAGTAGTCGACCATCTCGCCCTTGCTGAACCCGGACGCTGGGTAGAGGACCTTGTCGAGGTTGGTGAGCTTCAGCTCACGCCCGTCGACCTCGACCGTCTGGCTCTTGGCCACGGCCTATTTGGAGGTCTTGGCTTTTTTGGACGGGGTCGACTTCGTCGATTTCGCTTTTTTGGCTTTGGCTTTTGGTTTCGCCTTGGCCTTCGAAGTCGATTTCGAAGTCGTTTTCTTGGCCGGAGCTTTCTTCGCGGTCCCCTTGCGGTCCTTGACCGCGGCGATGCTCTCCTCCAGCGCGGCCATCAGGTCCGGCGATTTGGTCGCCTTCGCCGGCTCGCTGTCGGAGGCGACGATCTCCTTGCCTTCGGCCTTGCGTTCGATCAGCGCCAGCAGTTCCTCTCGGTACTCGTCGCGGTAGCTGGAGGGGTCGAACTTGGTCGTCAGCGAATCGATCAGCGCTTCCGCCATTTGCTGCTCCTTCTTCGCCACTTTCTGGGCGCCCTCGGGGAAGACGTCGTCGAGCTCGTCCGCGGGCACCACCTCGTCGGCGAAGCGCATCGTGGTCAGCGTCAGCACGCCCTCGCCGGCGCGGATCGCCGCCAGGTGCTCCTTGTTGCGAAAGACGAAGCGGGCGATCGCGGCCTTGCCGGAGGACTCCATCGCGCTGGCCAGCAGCGAGTAGGCCTTCTCGGCGCCGTCGGCGGGGCCCAGGTAGTAGGGGCTGTCGAAGTACTTGGGGTCGATTTCCTCGATGTCGACGAAGTCCTGGACGTCGATCGCGCGCGATTTCTCCGGTGCCAGCGCCGCCATCTCGTCCTTGCCGATCGGAACGTACTGGCCCGGGGTGATCTCGTAGGCCTTGATGATCTTGTCGTAGGGGACCTCTTCCTCGGTTCCCTCGGCGACCCGGCGGTGTTTGATTCGGGAGCTGTCGGACTCGCGGATCTCACGCAGGGCGATGTTGCGCCGCGCGACCGCGCTGTAGAGCTTCACGGGCACGTTCAGGAGCCCGAAGCTGATCGAACCACTCCATATGGATCTCGCCATCAGCGCATCACCTACCCGGATTGTTCCAGCCAACCCATGGCGCTTCCTGCCGGCCGGCTCCCGCGAGAGCCATCTTGCGCCGCCTCAATAGGCTGCAGGCATGAGCGCCCCGATCATCTTCTCCGGGATCCAGCCGACCGGCCGCAAGCACCTCGGCAACTACATCGGCGCGATCCGCCAGTACGTCGAGGGTCAGGATCGCGGCGACCCGGCGATCTTCTGCATCGTCGACCTGCACGCGATCTCGATCGCCTACGACCCGGCCGAGCTGCGCGAGCGCGTCTACGAGACGACCGCGATCCTGCTCGCCGCCGGCCTCGATCCCGAGCGCTGCGTCCTCTTTCGCCAGTCCGACGTGCGCGAGCACACCGAGCTGACCTGGCTGCTCTCCGCCGTCACCTCGCACGGCGACCTCAACCGCATGCACCAGTTCAAGGACAAGTCGGCCCGCCAGCGCGAGCTGGTCTCGGCGGCGTTGTTCTACTACCCGGTGCTGATGGCCGCCGACGTGCTCGCCTACCGCGCCACCGAGGTCCCGGTCGGCGACGACCAGCGCCAGCACGTCGAGCTGATGCGGGAGATCGCCCGACGCTTCAACGAGCGTTTCGGCGACCTATTGGTGGTGCCGGAGCTGGTGATCCCCGAGGTCGGCGCCCGGATCATGGACCTGCAGGAGCCGGAGCGGAAGATGTCGACCTCCAACGCCAGCGAGGCCGGCACCGTATACGTGCTCGACGAGCCCGCCGCGATCCGCAAGAAGCTGGGCAGCGCCGTCACCGACTCCGGCCGCGAGGTTGTCCGCGGTGCGGACAAGGCCGGGATCACCAACCTGATCGACGTGCTCGCGGTCGCCCGCGGCGTCGATCAGGCCGAGATCGAGCGCGAGTTCGAGAGCGCCGGCTATGGCGATTTCAAGAAGGCGGTCGCCGAGGGCATCGTCGAGCTGCTGGATCCGGTCCGCGAGCGCTACGCCGAGCTGCGCCCCGACGAGGCGGCACTGGAGGCCGTGCTCGCCGCCGGAGCCGAGAAGGCGCGCGCGATCGCCGCCCCGACCGTGGCCGAAGTGCGCGAGCGCATGGGCTTCGGCCCGGCTCGCGCTTAGCGTCCTCCCCGAACGCCCCAAATAGGGCGAAAACGGGTCGGGCGCCGTCCCGCCGCCGCTCTAGGCTGCCGGTGATGGCCGTCTCCGAACTCGATCTCGACCTCGACCTCGACATCTTCGCGGGGCCGTTCGACCTGCTGATGGCGGTCGTATTGCGCGAGGAGGTGAGCCTGCTCGATTTGCAGCTGGGCGAGGTCGTCGTCGCCTACGTCGAGCACCTCGAGCGCGAGGGTGAGTTGGAGCTCGAGGTCGCGACCGAGTTCCTGGTCCTGATCGCGGCGCTGCTGGAGTTGAAGTCGCGGCTGATGCTGCCCGGCCCCGAGGAGGGTCTGGAGGACCTCAGTCCGGAAGAGGCGATCGAGGAGCTGATCGCGCGCATGCTCGAGTACCGCCGCTACAGCGATGCCTCGAAGGTGCTGGCCGACCGCTTCGAGTCCCAGCGCGGCTATCTCTACCGCTCGGCGCCGCTGCCGCCGGAGCTGCGGCGGGTGGAGATCGAGGCCGCGGTCGCCGTCTACGACCCTGACCTGCTCGGCACCGCGCTTGGCGACCTCCTGACCGAGCCGGAGGAGATCAACCTCAGCCACATCCGCCCGACCGTCTCCCTGGAGCGGCGCCTGCGGGCGCTGCGCGACGCCCTCGGCCGCCGCACCAACTTCGACTTCGACGACGAGTTCGGCGGCGAGGACCGGCTGACCCAGGCGGTCACCGTCTTCGCCCTGCTCGAGCTGTACCGCAAAGGCGAGGTAACCTGGGAGCAGTCGGAGTGCTTCGGCCCGATCACGGTCAAGAAGGCGAGCCCGGCCGCGTGAGCGACCTCACCCGCACGATCGAGGCACTGCTGTTCCTCTCCGCGACGCCGGTCAGCGCCGCCGACCTGGCGCTGGCGACCGAGTCCACCGAGGGCCAGGTCGAGGAGGCGATCGACCTCCTGCGCGAGGACCTCGCCGAGGGCAGGCGCGGGGTGGTGCTGCGCGAGGTCTCCGGCGGCTTCACGCTCGCCAGCGACCCGGCCTCCGAGGAAGCGGCGCGGCGCCTGCTGGCCCAGCCTCGAACGCCGCCGCTGACCCAGGCCCAGGCGGAGACCCTGGCGATCGTCGCCTACCTGCAGCCGGTCTCACGGCCGGAGATCGCCCGCATCCGCGGCGTCAGCGGCGAGTCGGCGGTGCAGACGCTGGCCGAGCGCGGCCTGATCGAAGAGTCCGGGCGCTCGCGCTTCGGCGCCGCGATCTTCAAGACCTCGGAGCTGTTCGAGCGTCTCTTCGGGCTCTCCGGCCTCGACCAGCTCCCCGACCCGGCCCGCTTCGACCCCAGCCCCGAGGACGAGCGCGACCTGCGCGAGCGCCTCCTCAAGGCCGGCGAACAGCGCGCCGAGTAATAGTCACCCGGTGCGCCTCGCCAAATACCTCGCCCACGGTGGCGTCGCCTCGCGGCGCAAAGCCGAGGAGATCATCGCCAAGGGCGTCGTCACCGTCGACGGCAAGGTCGTCACCGATCCCGCCCGCGACGTCGGCCATGAGGACGACGTTCGCGTCAACGGCAGCGAAGTCGGCCCGCAGAAACACGAGATCTGGGCCGTGAACAAGCCGGTCGGCGTGGTCTCGACCGCGAAGGAGCCCGGCGACCGGCCGGCGGTGGTGGCGCTGGTCGACTCGCCGGCCCGGCTCTATCCGGTCGGGCGCCTCGACGCCGACTCCACGGGCTTGCTGCTGCTGACCAATGACGGCGAGCTCGCCAACCGCCTGACCCATCCCCGCTACGGGGTCGCCAAGACCTACCTGGCCCGGCTCGGCAAGCCGCCGACCGATCGCGACCTCAGCCGCCTCCGCAACGGGCTGCAGCTCGAGGATGGCCCGACGGCACCGACCGAAGTGACCCGGGTCAGCCGCCAGGAAATCGAGATCACCCTGCGCGAAGGCCGCAACCGCCAGGTGCGGCGGATGGTCGAAGCGGTTGGCAACCGCGTGGTGTCGCTGCAACGGACTGGATTCGGGCCACTGCGGCTGGGGCGCTTGGCCAAAGGGGGGGCGCGGCGGCTGTCGGCGAAGGAGATCGAGGCGCTGCGGGCGGCGACGGCGAAGGTGGTCAAGGATCAGCGGACGAAGCCTTCGCCCCCCACCGCCGGTCAATGACCCGGGGTCAAGCCACACTCCTGATCTGGCCAGGTAGGAGGGTGCCCTGATCCCGGGCCAACGGGTGGGGGCATGGGGCACCCGTCATCGGGGCGGGGTGAGGTGGGTGGGTGATGGTGTCGACGATTGCCGCGGGTTCGTGTTCGATTTGGAGCCAGGTGGGGCGGAAGGTGGCGTAACCGGTGCGGAGGAGTTCGCGGTCGCGCCAGCGGTCGCGCTCGAAGGCGATCTCGGTGCCGTGATGGCGGCGGCTGTCGGTCTCGACCGCGAGGTGGTGGTCGGGCCAGAGGAGGTCGACCTCGAGGCGGCCGCCGGGAGTGTCGACCGGGGTGTTGACCAGGGGTGGCGGTAAGTCGGTCAGCGCCAGGAGGGGCAGAACGCGCGCCTCGAAAGGGCTGCGGAGCTTGGCTCCCGGCGCCATCGCGGTCGCCGCCCGCCACTCGGCGCAGATGGAGAGCACGAGAGGCGTTCCGGGGCGGGGACTGCGCCGCGCTGCCGTTTCGATTGCGGTGAGGTCGAGACGCCGATCGGTCACCAGCCGCTCGAATCCTTCCCGCAGCGTCCGCTCGCCGACCAATCCGGCCTGATCCACCAGCGTGCGCGCCGGGCTGGTGCAGGGGATGTCGTCGACTTGGCCGACCTCTCCGGCCGTGGGTCGCAGCACCCGGTGGATGCGGATCCCATCGATCTTGCGCCCGCGGTTGCCGGGCGCGATCACGTCGACGACGACCGGCGGCCGGTCGCTGAGGCCCAGCAGCGCGGCGGCGCTCCCGTGCGAGACCACCGTCCCTCTACCGCACGCAAGCACCGCCGTCATCATCCGCCCGCGCGCGCCGATTCGCGCGTGTCCCACCGCGTAGACGCCATGGAGGATCGGAAGTAGGCGACCGGCGCAGGCGGCTCGCGTTACCTGGCCGTCGCTGAACCCGAGGTGGCGGAGTTGTCTCCGAGACACCACGCCGTGCTGGCGGCGGGCAAGGTCGGCGAGGCTCGATCCAACTCCATGGTGCTTTTTGTTCGCCACACAGACAAAAGGCACCATGGAGGTGGGTTCGCCCCCGGTAGGCGCGCTGGATTGGCTCGATCCCCCGGCTTTGGGAAGATGGCGGCATGGAGATGGAGCGAGGCAGGTACGAGGGGCCCGAACGGCGGCTGTTCGCCGTGCGCGGTGCCGCGCAGGCCGAGGTCAACGAAGGCGGGGCGATCATCGAGGCGACCGAGGAGTTGCTGCGGGCGCTGATCGACCGCAACCGGCTCGAGCCGGAGGACATGGTCAGCTGCCTGTTCACGACCACAGAGGACCTCGACGCCGAGTTCCCGGCCGTCGCCGCCCGCCAGCTCGGCCTCGACCAGGTGCCGTTGCTCTGTTGCCGCGAGATCCCCGTCCCCGGTTCGATGCCGCGGGTGATCCGGGTGATGCTCTACTTCTACGCGCCGGTCGGCCACAGCCCCGCGCATGCGTACATCGGCGAGGCGCAGAAGCTGCGCGCCGACCTCGAAGCAGCTCAGTAGCGACCGCGGCCCAGGTCCGTCAGAATCAGCCGACGATGACCGTCACCTTCGCCGAGAAGCTCGCCCGGATGCCCGGCTACAAGGCCGGTGTCCCGACCGGGCAGTCGTCCGAGGAGGTCGCCTCCGGCGGGATTGCGCAGCTCGCCTCCAACGAGTCGCCGTTCCCGCCCCACCCGGCGGTGGTCGAGGCGATCCAGCGCACCGCGGCGGCGATGAACCGCTACCCGGACCCCGACGCGACCCTGCTGCGCCAGCGCCTCTCCGAGCGCTACGAGACCGAGCCGGGACGGATCGCCGTCGCCAACGGCTCTTGCGAGATCCTCCTCGCGGCCGCCGAGGCGCTCTGCGAGCCGGGAGCCGAGATCGTCTACGCCTGGCCCTCGTTCTCGATGTACCCGTACCTGCCGGCGCTGACCGGCGCCCGTGAGATCCGCGTGCCGCTGGCCCCCGGCTACGTCCACGACCTCGAGGCGATGGCCAACGAGGTGACCGCCGCGACCCAGCTGCTGATCGTCTGCAACCCCAACAACCCGACCGCGACCCACATTCCCGCGGCCGAGATCGCCGAGTTCTGCGAGCGAATCCCGCCGCACGTGACGGTGATCCTCGACGAGGCCTACATCGAGTTTCAGGTCAACGATGACCCCGACGCCACCCTCGACCTGCTCGACGACTTCCCGAACCTCGTCCTGCTCCGCACCTTCAGCAAGTGCTACGGCCTCGCCGGCCTGCGGGTCGGCTACGCGATCGGCTCCGCCGGCTTCCGCGTCGCCGTCGACGCCGTGCGCCAGCCGTTCAGCGTCAACGCGCTCGCGCAGGCGGCCGGGGCGGAGGCGATTCGCCACCAGGACGACGTCCTCGCCCGGGTCGAGGGCACCGTCGCCGAGCGCTTGCGGGTCGAGGAGGGTCTCGCCGATCTCGGCCTCGAGACCTCCGAGTCACAGGCCAACTTCTCCTGGGTCGACCTCGGCGCTGCCGAGGAGGCCGACGTCGTCGCTGGGCTCGGCGAGCGTCTGATCGCGGTTCGACCCGGCACCCCGCTCGGCGATCCCGGTCACATCCGCGTCAGCTACGGCACCCCTGACGAGAACGATCGCTTTCTCGCCGGCCTGTCGGAACTGCTCGACTAATCGCAACCGGCGTGGTACAACCAGTCGCAAGGTGAAGACGAAGCGCACATCCGCGAACGGCACCGGCGCCACCAGCGCCGCCGTCGCCCCTGCGTATCTCACCTATTGGCGATTTAGCTAGGCGTCCGGCCTGGCGGCGTTCCGCGTCGCGATGAAACCTTCTTCGGCCCGGGCGCCGATCCCCGTTTTCTTGGCCGTCGCTGCGCGCTGACGGCCGGCAACCAGAAAGTACGATTTCAGCTTCATGGAGAAAGGCTCAGGCAGAATGCACATCGGGATGGAGGGCGCCAAACGAGACCGGGTCAGGGACCAGCGGATCGCCAAAGTTGTCGAGCTCGCCCCGCCGGAGAGGTTGCTGGACGAACTGCCGCTCGGCTCCGAGCGAGCGCAGGCCGTCGTCAAAGGCCGGGAAGAGGTCGTCGAGGTCCTGCACGGCAGAGATCCGCGGCTGATGGTCGTGGTCGGGCCGTGCAGCGTGCACGACCCGAAAGCGGCGATGGAGTACGCGACGCGGCTGGCCGCGCTCTCCAAACAGCTCGAGAACGAGCTGCTGGTCGTGATGCGGGTCTACTTCGAGAAGCCACGGACGACGACCGGGTGGAAGGGGCTGATCAACGATCCGCACCTCGACGGCTCCGGTGATGTCAACGCCGGCCTCAGGATCGCCCGCGAGCTGCAGCTGAAGGTGGTCGGGATGGGGCTGCCGGTCGGCTGCGAGTTCCTCGACCCGATCATCCCCCAGTACATCTCGGACACCGTCGCCTGGGGCGCAATCGGTGCTCGCACGACCGAGAGCCAGACCCACCGCCAGCTCGGCTCCGGCCTCTCGATGCCGGTCGGCTTCAAGAACCGCACCGACGGCAACATTCAGGTCGCCGTGGATGCGGTCCGCGCGGCCGCGGCGTCACACGCCTTCGCCGGCATCGACGACGCCGGCCAGCCGGCGATCCTGCACACGACCGGCAATGCCGACTGCCACATCATCCTTCGCGGCGGCGCCGGCCAGCCGAATTACTACGTGCCCGACGTCGAGGACGCCCTGGTCACGCTCGGCGTCGCCGGGCTGCCGGAGCGCCTGGTGATCGATGCCTCCCACGACAACAGCGGCAAGGATCCCGAAAAGCAGGTCTTCGCGGCCGGCGAAATCGCCGACCAGATCGCCGACGGGAACAAGGCGGTCGTCGGGGTGATGCTGGAGTCGTTCCTGAAAGCGGGGCGCCAGGACATCGGCGACGGCAGCGGCCTGGTCTACGGTCAGTCTGTGACCGACGCCTGCATCGACTGGGAGGACACGGTCGCGGTGCTGGAGCGGTTCGCTTTGGCGGTCGAGGCTCGTCGCAGTTGAGCGAGGGCCCGAAGCTTGCCGTTCTCGGGGTGGGCCTGATCGGGGGCTCGATCGGGCTCGCGGCGCGGCAGCTCCTCGGGGCCGAAGTCGTCGGCGCCAGTCGCAGCCCGGAGACGGTCGCGCGGGCACTCGAGCTGGGCGCGATCGACCGGGGAGCCAGCTCGGTCGCCGAGGCCTGTGAGGGTGTCGAGCTGGTCTTCTGCGCCGGCCCGGTCGGGCTGCTGGCGGAGCAGGTGGCGGCGGCGCTGGCGGCCTCCGGGCCGGACACCGCGATCACCGACGTCGGCTCGACCAAGGGCGAGCTGGTCGACGCCCGCGGCGGCGATGAGCGCTTCATCGGCGGCCACCCGCTGGCTGGGGCGGAGACGGCCGGGGTCGAGAATGCCCGCGCCGATCTCTTCGAGGGCGCCCGCTGGTACCTGACTCCGACAGCGCGTTCGAGCGGCCTGCTCTACGACCGGCTGCAGCGGACGCTGACGGGGCTTGGTGCCAGGCCGCTGGCGATCGACCCGCACGCCCACGACCGGATGATGGCGACGGTCAGCCACCTTCCGCATGTGGTCGCCAACGCCCTCGCTGCCGAGGCGGCCGAGTCGCTGACCCGCGACTCCGAGCGGCTGCCCGACATCGGCCCCAGCTTCCGCGACGGCACCCGCGTCGCCGGCTCCAACCCGGAGATCTGGGCCGACATCTTCACCAGCAACCACGAGGCCGTCGCCGACTCGGTCGAGTCGGTCGCACGTCGCCTCGGCGAGGCGGCGGCGCTGATCCGCTCCGGCGACCGCGCCGCGGTCGCCGCCTGGCACGCCGCCGCCGGCGAGAACCGCCGCCGTCTGCTCGAGTCCGAGCTCGCCGCGGGGCCGCTGCGCGAGCTGCGGATCGTCGTCTCCAATCGTCCCGGCACGATCGCGGAGCTGGCCTTGGCGCTGGGCGAGGCCGGCGTCAACATCGAGGACATGGCGCTCTACCCGGCCCCGGACATGACCTCGGGCGCGGTCACCCTCTGGGTCGCCGGCGCCGAGCAGGCGGGCAAGGCGGAGCAGCTGGTCCGCGGCCTCGGGCACTCGGTCACCGTCATCGGTGCCGAGTAGAACCGCGCCGTGACGGCCGTTCGCTTTGAGCCATCGGGACCGCTGCGCGGCTCCCTGCGCCCGCCCTCGGACAAGTCGATCTCCCACCGGGCGGCGCTGATCGCGGCGATGGGGGAGGGGACGACGACGGTCGACGGCTACCTCGACGCCGCCGATACGCACTCGACCCTGGCCGCGGTCGAGGCGCTCGGCGCCGGCGTCGAGGGCGCCGACGGGCTGCGCCCGGAGCTGCGGATCGAAGGTGTCGGGCTGCGCGGCCCGCGCCCGGCGGCGATCGACGTCGGCAATGCCGGCACCCTCCTGCGGCTGCTGCCGGGCTGGCTGGCGGGACAGGAGATCGGCCAGTGGACGCTCGATGGCGATGACTCGATCCGCAAGCGCCCGGTCGACCGGATCGCGGCGCCGCTGAGCCTGATGGGAGCCAGCCTCAGCGCTCGCGAGGAGCGGCTGCCGCCACTGCGGATCGAGGCCGCACCCCTGCGCGGGATCACCTACGAGATGCCGATCGCCAGCGCCCAGGTCAAGTCATGCCTTCTGTTTGCAGGGCTTTTGGCCGCGGGAGAAACCGCGGTGATCGAGACCCACCCGAGCCGAGATCACACCGAGCGGATGCTTGCCGCGGCCGGGGCCGAGGTCGCCAGCGAGGGGGGCAGGGTGACGATCAAGCCGGCCTCGCGCTTGGAACCCGGTGAAATCGCCGTCCCCGCCGACATCTCCTCCGCCGCCTTCTTCATCGTCGCCGGCCTGCTCGTGGCCGGCAGCGAGGTGGTCTTGGAGGAGGTCGGGATCAACCCGACCCGGACCGGACTGCTGGCGATCCTCGAGCGGATGGGGGCGGCGATCGAGGTCGAGCCGACGGACGAACGCGGCGGTGAGCCGACCGCGCGGTTGCGGGTTCGTCCGGCCGCGTTGCGCGGGACCGAGGTCGGCGGCGCCGAGGTGCCGCTGGCGATCGACGAGCTGCCGCTGGTCGCGCTGGCCGCCTGCTTCGCCGAGGGGACGACGACGATCCGCGACGCCGCCGAGCTGCGCCGCAAGGAGTCTGACCGGGTCGAGACCGTCTGTGCGGCCCTCGCCGCGCTCGGAGCCGAGATCGAGGCGACCGCCGACGGGATGGTCGTGACCGGCAGAGGCGGCCTGCGCGGCGGCACGGTTTCCTCGCATGGCGACCACCGGATCGCGATGCTCGGCGCGGTCGCCGGCCTCGCCTCCCGCGAGGGGGTCGAGGTCGCCGGGATGGAGGCTGCCGCGGTCAGCTATCCCGGTTTCGAGCAAGACCTCGCGGCGCTCCACGATCGCTAAGCGCGAGACTGACGGCATGGTCATCGCAATCGACGGTCCCGCCGGGGCCGGCAAGTCCACGGTCGCCCGCGCCGTCGCGGCCGAGCTCGGCATCACCTACCTCGACTCCGGGGCGATGTATCGCTGCCTGGCGCTGGCAGCGGTCGAGGCGGGCGCCGACCTCGACGACGGTGAGGCGCTGACCGCGCTCGCCGCCGGGCTCGAGATCGAGCTCGACGGGCGCCGGGTGCTGCTCGGCGAGCGCGACGTCAGCGCCGCGATCCGCGAGCCGCGGGTCAGCGCCGCCGCCTCCCGGGTCTCGGTCCACCCCGGCGTGCGCGCGGCGATGGTCGCCCGCCAGCAGCAGCTGATCGCCGCCGCCGACTACGTCGCCGAGGGCCGCGACATCGGCACCGTGGTCAGCCCCGCCTCGCCGCTGAAGGTCTTCCTCACCGCCTCCGAGGAGGAGCGCGCGCGCCGCCGCGCGGCGGAGACCGGCGACGACTTCGCCTTCGTGCTCGACGCCCAGCGCCGCCGCGACGCTCGCGACACCGAGCGCGAGCATGGCGCCCTGCGCGCAGCCGAGGACGCGGTCGAGCTCGACACCACGGCGCTTGGCCTCGAAGAGGTAGTCGGCCGGGTCGTGGCGATGGCCAAGGACAGGGGGCTGGCGTGAACCGCCTGCCGCTGGTCGCGGTGGTCGGCTTTCCCAACGTCGGCAAGAGCACCCTGGTCAACCGCCTGGTCGGAGGCACGGAGGCCGTGACGGCGGCCGAGCCGGGAGTCACCCGCGACCGCAAGCGGCTGGAGACCGAGTGGAACGGCGTTGGCTTCGAGCTGATCGACACCGGCGGCATCGACTTCGAGGACGAGGCGGAGCTGGCCCGGGACGTGCAGGCGCAGGCGCGCCTGGCGATCGCCGAGGCCGATGCGGTGCTGATGGTGGTCGACGGCCGCGCCGGCCTGCGGGTCGGCGACGCCGAGCTGGCCAGGACCCTGCGCGGCAGCGGCGTCCCGGTCCTCGTCGTCGTCAACAAAGCCGACCGCCCCAACGACTACGCCGCCACCGCCGAGTTCCACTCGCTCGGGCTCGGTGAGCCGCTGGCCGTCTCCGCCACCCACGGGCTCGGCACCGGCGACCTGCTCGACGCGATCGTCATCGCGATCGGCGACCGGGAGCCGCGCCCGGTCGACCCCGACTCCGTCCGCATCGCCGTGATCGGCCGGCCCAACGTCGGCAAGTCCTCGCTCGTCAACGCTTTCCTCGGCTCCGACCGGGTGATCGTCTCCGATATCGCCGGCACCACCCGCGACACGATCGACACCGAGCTCGAGGTCGAGGGGCGGCGGGTGATCCTGGTCGACACCGCGGGTCTGCGGCGCCGCTCCAAGGTCGCCGGCTCCATCGACTACTACGCGCAGCTGCGCTCTGAACGCGCCGTCGACCGCGCCGACGTCGCGCTGGTCGTTTGCGACGCCGGCGAGGGCGTCACCTCCGAGGATCTGCGGGTGGCCGAGATGGCGATGAAAGGCGGCTGCGCGACGTTGCTGGTGATGAACAAGTGGGACCTGACCGAGACCGACATCGACGACGCCCGCGCTCGCGTCGCCCGCAAGCTGCGGCTGCGCCCGGCCGTGATCACCTGCTCGGCCACGCGCGGGCGCAACGTGCCGGCGTTGCTGCCGCGGGCGCTGCAGCTCGCCGACCGCGCCGGCAAGCGGATTCCGACTCCGGACCTGAACCGCTTCGTCGGCGCCGTGATGGCGAAAACGCCGCCGCCGGCGCGCCGTGGGCGGCGCCTGAAGACGCTCTACGCGGCCCAGGTGGGGGAGCGGCCGATCCGGGTCGCGATCCAGGTCAACGATCGCAAGCTGATCAACCGCGATTGGGCATACCACCTGGAGAACCGCATGCGCGAGAACTACGAGCTCGAGGGCGTGCCGCTGGTGATCGATTTCGTTCCCCGCACCGGCTATCGCGGCCGCGAGGACTGACGCCGGCCTCGCGCTTGATTCTCTAGGCTTCCCCGATGCCTACGACCAAGCCGCTCGCCGAGAACGAGCACCTCTTCACGTCCGAGTCAGTAACCGAGGGCCATCCCGACAAGGTTGCCGACCAGATCTCCGACGGCGTCCTCGACGCGATCATGGCCGAGGACCCGGGTGGCCGCGTTGCCTGCGAGACGCTCGTCAACACCGGCATGGCGGTCGTCTCCGGTGAGATCACCACCGGTGTGCACCTCGACATCCCCGAGATCGTCCGCGAGACGGTGCGGGAGATCGGTTATACGGACAAGTACGGCTACGACTGCGATCACATCTCGGTCCTCGTCTCGCTCGACAAGCAGTCGCCCGACATCGCCCAGGGCGTCGACGTCGCCTTCGAGGCGCGCACCGACCCCGCCGACGACGACGAGCTCGATATCGCCGGCGCCGGCGACCAGGGCATGATGTTCGGCTACGCCAGCGACGAGACCGAGGCGTTGATGCCGATGCCGATCCACATCGCCCACCGGCTCGCCGAGCGGCTGGCGGCGGTGCGCAAGGACGGCACCCTTGGCTATCTCGGCCCCGACGGCAAGACCCAGGTCAGCATCCGCTACGCGGACGGCCGCCCGGTCTCGGTCGACAAACTCCTGATCTCCACCCAGCACGACGAGGGCGTCGACTCGGCGACCCAGATCAAGCCTGACCTCTGGGAGAACGTGGTGCTGCCGGTGCTGGCGGCGGAGATCCCCGGCCGCTACGACGAGGCCGAACTCCTCGACGGCTTCCTCGTCAACCCGACCGGCAAGTTCGTGATCGGCGGCCCGGTCGGTGACGCCGGCCTCACCGGCCGCAAGATCATCGTCGACACCTACGGTGGCATGGCCCGTCACGGTGGCGGCGCCTTCTCGGGCAAGGACCCCTCCAAGGTCGATCGCTCGGCCGCCTACGCCGCCCGCTACGTGGCCAAGAACGTCGTCGCCGCCGGTCTCGCCGAGCGCTGCGAGGTCCAGGTCGCCTACGCGATCGGCGTCGCCCACCCGGTCAGCCTGATGGTCGAAACGTTTGGGACCGGCGTGCTGCCGGACTCGCGCATCTCCCAGCTCGTCGAGGCCGAGTTCGACATGCGCCCCGGCGCCTTCCGCGAGTACCTCGACCTGCACCGGCCGATCTTCCAGAAGACCGCCGCCTACGGCCATTTCGGCCGCAAAGACGACGACTTCACCTGGGAGCAGACCGACCGCGCCGACGCCCTCCGCGAGGCCGCCGGCATCGGCGCCACCGCTTAGCGCCTCCGAAATACCGGCTGGTAAGTCCGGGCTCGGGGGAGAGGTCACTGCGTTCGGTGCATTTGAGCCCCTATGGGGGCCAAGATGCACCGCGGGCGCAGCGCCCAAGCCTGGGAGTTGGCGCGCGTGCAGCATGGGGTGGTGTCTCGGGCGCAGCTGCTTGCGCTTGGATTCAGCGCCAAGGCGATCCGTCACCGCGTCGCGGTGGGTCGCCTCTTTCCGCTGTGGGTGGGCGTTTACGGCGTCGGTCACCGCGACCTCGACCGCAAGGGACGTTGGAGGGCGGCGATCCTGGCCTGTGGCGACGACGCCTGTCTCAGTCACAGAAGCGCTGGGGCTCTCTATGGCATCTGCGAGGAGCGAAACAGCGTTATCGAAGTGAGCGTGCCTCGCCCCGGCAAGATCAATCGCCCCGGCATCAAGGTCCATCGCCGCCCGTCCTTACCCAGCGAGGACGTCGGCACCGTGAATCGGATCCCGATCACCTCACCCGTTCGCACCATGATCGACCTGGCTACCGAGCAGGGCCCTCAAACGCTGCTGCGCACGATCAACGAGGCGGACAAGCGGGACGTGATCTGCGCCGAGGACCTGCGTAATGAGCTCGACGGCTATGTCGGTCAACCAGGCGTTCGCCCGCTGCGGACTCTCCTTGATCGCGACACCTTCGTGCTCTCGGACGAGGAGTTGGAACGCCTTTTCCTCCCGCTGGCCAGAGAGGCTGGACTCTCCCTCCCAATGACGAAACAGATGGTCAATGGGTTCGAGGTCGACTTCTACTGGCCCGATCTCAAATTCGTGGTCGAGACCGACGGGCTCCGCTATCACCGCACTCCGTTCGCTCAGGCCCGGGATGCGCGGCGCGATCAGGCTCACACGGCCGCCGGATTCACCCGCCTGCGCTTTTCTCACCACCAGATCAAGTACGAATCCGGCTACGTCCTGCGGATTCTCGCCCAAACCGCCGCGCGGCTGACTACGTTGTAGGGCTGCCTGGCGGCTGCGCCTCGCCGAGGCCGTGTTCGCCGGCGGCGTGGACGCCGGTCGCCTGGTCGACGCGGTGAACGACGTCCTCCGGGTTGGCGACGCCGGCGAAGATGAAGCTGTTGTCGTCGGTGGCGGCGGTATCGAAGTCGACGTCGCCGATCTGCATGATCCGCTGGTAGACCGACTGCTGGTAGTTGACGTTCTGGACTCGCTCCAGGCGCGTCTCCTGGATCTCGCGCGAGATGATCCCGCGCTTGATGTTGAGACGGCGGTTGGTGATCGTGTAAGTCGTCGCGACTCGCTTGATGAAGCCGATCAGCACGGTCAGGGCGATCACGACCAGCACGACTATGAAGGCACTGCCGTTGTCGCCGACCAGCTTCGCGATCACGCCGAGGATCGCGGCGACGACGATCCCCTTCAAGTAGAAGCCGAGGATCGCCCGCCAGGAGGGGTGGCCCTCGAAGATGACCTGCTCCCCGGGGCTTAGATTCAAGCTCACGAGCGCCAGCATAGGTGTTCGGCCGGGCGCCCGCCAGGGGCACTGGACACGGCGTCCCCCTGCGCCCATACCCTCGCTGCGATGTCCATCCTCCGGGTCGAGCCGCTGACCACCGCCCGCGCGCTGCGGGGTCCGTTCGACTACCGCCACCCGGCGGCGATGGAGGAGCTGGAGGTAGGAAGCGTCGTCCGCGTCCCCTTTGGGCCACGGCGCCTGCTCGGTGTCGTCGTCGAGCTGGCCGAGACCTCGGAGCTGGCGCCGGAGCGGCTTGCCGAGCCGATCGAGGCGCTGGAGGCGGGCGCGCCGCCGGAGCTGGTCGAGCTCGGCCTCTGGGTCGCCCGCGAGTACTGCTCGACGCCCTCGCGGGGCTTGCAGCTGGTGTTGCCACCGGGGACCGGGACCGGCGCTGGCGGGCGCACGGTTCGCTCCAAGCGGGAGCTGAGGGCCGAGATCCTGCCGGCCGGAGAAGCTGCATTGAGCGGCGGTGAGCGGCTCGGGGTCAAGCAGCGGGCGGTACTGGAGGCGCTCAGCGCCGGCGAGATGTCGGGACCGGAGCTGGCCACCGCGGTCGGCGCCGACCGCGCTGCCCTGCGCCGGCTCGAGGTCCGCGGCCTGATCGCCACCCGCAGCTCGAACCTGCGCCGCGCCCCCAGCCCCTCCGGTCTCCGCGCCCCCGCCGAGCGCCCGACCCTGCTGCCCGAACAAAGGGACGCCGTCGCCGCCATCACGCAGGCCCTCGACGGCCGACGGGCCGAAAACGGGCCCATATCTCCCGAAATCGGCCCATCGGCCCCGTCGTTCTTGCTGCACGGGGTCACCGGCTCGGGCAAGACGGAGGTCTACCTGGCGGCGGTGGAGGCGGCGTTGGAGCGGGGGCGGGGAGCGATCGTGCTGGTGCCGGAGATCGGGCTGGCGCCGCAGGCGGTGGCGCGCTTCCGGGCCCGGCTCGGCGACCGCTTCGCCGTCCTCCACTCGGCCCTCTCCGCCGGCGAGCGCTACGACGAGTGGCGGCGCCTGCGCAGCGGCGAGGCGAGCGTCTGCGTCGGCCCGCGCTCTGCCGTCTTCGCCCCGGTCCGCGACCTCGGCCTGATCGTGATCGACGAGGAGCACGACGCCTCCTACAAGCAGGAGGGCGATCCCACCTACGATGCCCGCGCGGTCGCTCGCAAACGCGCCTCCGACTGCAGCGCCGTGCTCGTCGCCGGCACCGCCACCCCGCGCCCGGAGTCGTGGCTGGAGCTGCCGCGGCTGCAGCTGCCCAACCGCGTCGACGGGCTGCGGATGCCGCCGGTCAACCTGGTCGACATGCGCGAGGCCGACCCGCGCTCGGGGCCGCTGCACCCGCATACCTGGGCGGCGCTGGAGGAGGTGCGCGCGGCGGGCGCCAAGGCGATCGTGATGATCAACCGGCGTGGCTTCGCGCCCTGGCTCACCTGCCGTTCCTGCGGCCATCACTGGGGCTGCCCCAACTGCGACGTCTCGCTGATCGTCCACCGCCACAGCGGCCGCCTCGTCTGCCACCACTGCGCCCACACCGAGGCCGCGCCGCGCGCCTGCCCGCAGTGCTCCTCGACGACGATCTCGCAGGCGGGGGCGGGGACCGAACGGGTCGAGCAGCTGCTGGCCGAGCGCCTGGACCCGATGCCGGTGTTCCGGCTCGACTCCGACACCGCCGCCGCCCGCGGCGCCCATGCCGGCATCCTCGCCCGTTTCGGCGAGGCCGAGAGCGGCGTCCTCGTCGGCACCCAGATGGTCGCCAAGGGCCACGACTTCCCCGAGGTGACGCTGAGCGCGATCCTCGACGCCGACGCGACCCTGCGCTTCCCCGACTTCCGCGCCGAGGAGCGGACCTTCGCGATGGTCGCCCAGCTCGCCGGCCGCTCCGGACGCGGCGAGGCCGGGGGAGAGGTGATGGTCCAGACCCTGGCCCCGAGCGCCGCCAGCATCGAGCACGCCTCCCGCCACGACTCCGAGGGCTTCCTCGCCGGCGAGCTGGAGCGGCGGCGGCTGCTGCGCTATCCGCCCTTCTCGCACCTACTGCGGATCAACTTCTCGGCCGAGCACGAGCACAAGCTGGAAAGCGCCGCGGTGGCGATCGCCGGTGAGCTCCGCAAGGCGCTCCCCGGCGACTCCGATCTGCTCGGCCCGGCGCCGATGTTCCGCGTCCGCAACCGCCACCGCCGCCGCATCCTGATCAAGACCGCCGACCGCGAGCGCACCGTCGCCGCGGTCGGCGCCGTGGTCGACCGCCGGGTCGCCGACCGCTCCCTGCGCGAGGTCGCGATCGGCGTCGACGTCGATCCCCAGTAGTCGGCATACAATCGAGCAAGTGAGCGATGAGCAGGCAACCGGGGCGGAGGAGCAGGAGCGCAAGGAGCTCGAAGCCGAGCTGCTGGAGCGCCGTGACGCGGCGCTCGCGCACGTGGTCAAGTTCGGCGACCCGGTGCTGAAGAGCAGGGCCTCGCCGGTGCAGAGCTTCGGGCCCGAGCTGCGGGCAGAGATCGAGCGGATGATCGCGATCATGCGCGATGGCATGGGGGTCGGCCTCGCCGCCACCCAGCTCGGCGTGCTGCGGCGGCTACTGGTCTTCCAGGCCGGGCCCGACGCCGAGCCGACCGCCCTCGTCAACCCGGAGATCGAGTGGCTCTCCGACGAGGTCGTGGTCGCCGAGGAGGGTTGCCTGAGCCTGCCGCGGGTCTCGATGGACGTCGAGCGCCCGCTCTTCGCGCGGGTCAGCGGTCGCGACGCCGAAGGCGAGCCGATCGAGATCGAGGCCGCCGGGCTCGAGGCGCGGGTGCTTCAGCACGAGATCGACCACCTCGACGGAGTCTTGATCCTCGACCGCACCACCCGCGCTCAGCGCAAGGGCGCGCTGCGGGCGCTTCGCGACGGCGGCAGCTACCACCCGCCGAGCGATGACGACGAGGGCGAGGACGAGTTGCGCGAGCCGAAGAGCACAGCGTGAGCACGTTGACCTGCGCGGACCCGAGCAACCGGCGATCACCGCGCCGGTCAACGCACTCACACGACGCGTGAGAACGGCCTATCTGGGGACCTCCGAGTTCGCCGCCACGGTGCTGCGGCGCCTGGCGGGCTCGATCCACAAGCCGACTCTCGTTGTTACCCCGCCCGACAGCCGCCGCGGCCGCGGCCGGCGCGAGCTGCCGCCACCCGCCGCCGAGGTCGCGCAGGAGCTGGAGCTGCCGTTGCTGCAGAGCGCCAACGTCAACGACGAGGGGGCGCTGGAGCGGATCCGCGCCGCCGCACCGGAGGCGGTCGTCGTTTGCGCTTTCGGCCAGCTGATCCGCGAGCCGCTGCTCTCCGCCCACCCGATCCTCAATGTGCACCCGTCGTTGCTGCCGCGCTGGCGCGGGGCGGCACCGATCGAGCGCGCGATCATGACCGGCGACCGCGAGACCGGCGTCTGCATCATGCGCCTGACCGAGGGCCTCGACTCCGGCCCGGTCGCTCTGCGCGAACAGGTCCCGATCGGCAGCGATGAAGACTTCGAGGCGCTCTCGGCGAAGCTCGCCGAGCTCGGCGGCGACCTGCTGGTGCGCGCTCTCGATCTCCAGGCCTCGGGCGAGCTCGAGTTCACCGAGCAGGAAGAGGAGACCGTCACCTACGCCGAGAAGATCGACTCGGCCGAGCGCCGTCTCGATCCGCACCGGCCCGCCTCCGAGCTGGAGGCCAAGGTCCGCGCTCTCACTCCGCACGTCGGCGCCTACCTGGAGCTGACAGACGGCGAGCGGCTCGGGGTCAAACGGGCGCGGGCGGTCGACGTCAGCGTCAAGGCCGGCGCGGTCAAGGCCGAATGGGGGGCGATGCTGGTCGGCTGCTGCCGCGGCGCATTGCGCCTCGACGTCGTCCAACCGCCCGGTGGCAAGCCGATGCCGGTCGACGCCTACCTGCGTGGGCACCAGCTGCCGAAGCTCGCCTCGTGAGCGGCTCGACCGTAGCGCCGGCCCGCAAGCTCGCCTTTCAAACGCTGCGCGAGACTTTCGAGGACGGCGCCCACACCGAGCGCGCCTTCCGCGCCTCTGCCGAGGCGCTCGATCTCGACGGCCGCGAGCGCGCCCAGGCTCAGCGGCTCGCCTACGGCGCCGTGCAGCGCCGCGGCACCGCCGACGCCGCGATCGAGCGGCTCGCCGGCCGCTCCACCAGCCTGCTCGACCCGCCGGTGCTGGCGGCCCTGCGGCTTGGGCTCTACGAGCTGCTGTTCGCCGACGGCACCCCCGATCACGCCGCCGTCGACCAGGCGGTCGAGCTGGTCAAGGGCGCCGGCGCCGCCCACGCCTCCGGCCTCGTCAACGCCGTCCTGCGCCGCGCCGCCCGCGAGCGCGCGCAACTGACCGAGTCGCTGCTGGGCAACGACTCGACGCCGGAGAAGGCGGCCATCGCCCACTCGGCGCCGGAGTGGCTGGCGCGGATGTGGTGGAACGAGCTCGGCGCCGAGAGCGCCCGTTCCCTGCTCGCCGCCTGCAACCAGCCGGCCGAGGTGGCGATGCGGGCGACCGACCCGGCGGCGGCGCTGGCGCATCTGCGCGAGGCCGGGGTGGAGGCCGAGCCCGCGGCCGGCGGCTGGCCACTGCAGAGCGCCGAGGTCATCGTGATCACGGGGCGCACCGGCGCCACCGTCCCGGAGATGGTCGCCGCCGGCGAGCTGACCCCGCAGAGCCGGGGCTCCGCGGCCGTCGTCGAGGTGCTCGATCCCGAGCCCGAGGACCAGGTGCTCGACCTCTGCGCCGGCCCCGGGATCAAGACCGGCCAGATCGCCCAGCGCCGCGGCGACAACGGCCTCGTGATCTCGGTCGAGCTCGACGCCAAGCGAGCCGCCGAAGTCGCCGCCCAGGCGACCCGCCTGCGGCTGCGCAGCACGACGATCTTCGAGACCGACGCCACCGCGATCGAGCTTCCGGCCGAATTCGACCGTGTCCTCCTCGACGCCCCCTGCTCGGACCTCGGCGCCCTCGCCTCCCGCCCCGATGCCCGCTGGCGCAAATCGCCGAAGGGGATCGAGCGCCTCGTCGCCGTCCAGGAGGCGGCGCTGCGCGCCGCTGCCCGGACGCTGCGCCCCGGCGGTGCCCTCGTCTACTCGACCTGCACGATCTCCCGCGCCGAGAACGAGGACCGGGTCGCGGCGCTGTTGGCCGCGGCTGGCGCCGAAGGCGTCCCGGAGCTCGAGCTGGAGGACCTCGGCGCCCGCGCCCCAGCGCTCGCTTCCAGCCACGACCCGCGCTGCCTGCAGCTGCGTCCGGACCGCGACAAGACCACCGGCTTCTTCGTCGCCCGCCTGAAGCGCAATGATTAGTCGATGAGCGAAGGAGAAATCGGCGGCAGCAGCGTCCTCAACCGGGCCCCGTGCCCGAACTGCGGCGAGCCCTGGCTGCGCCCGACCCAGCTGCCGGGCCGGCTGCGCTGCGTCAACTGCCTCAGCCGCTTCGAACTCGTCTCGCAGTGCCCCAACTGCGGCGAACACGGCACGATTGCGCGCATGAGCCAGACCGAGGACCTCCAGTGTCAGTCCTGCGGAGCCTCGATGCTCCGCGAGGGCTGATCCGGACGCGGCTGGCGGCGTCCTCGGTCGCTCACGTGCGGAGCACGCTTCGCTCCCTGCGTCCTTGCCAGACCCGTCCGGATCGGGACAGTAGGCTCACCCCATGAGCGAGCGGATGTGGGAGCTGATTCAGTCGCCGCGGGTCGCCCCGTCGATCCTCTCTGCCGATTTCGGCAAGCTTGGAGCACAGGTGGGCGAGGTGATGGACGCCGGCGCCCGGGTCATCCATTTCGACGTCATGGACGGTCATTTCGTGCCGCCGATCACGATCGGGCCGCTGGTCCTCAGCGGCATCGCCGACCAGGTCCACGGCGCCGGCGGGGCCGTCGACGTGCACCTGATGATCGAGACGCCCGAGCGCCAGATCGAGGATTTCGCCAGGGCCGGGGCCGACTCGATCACCTTTCACGAGGAGGCGACCCCGCACGCTCACCGCACCCTGCACGCGATCCGTGAGCTCGGCTGCCTGGCCGGGATCGCGATCAACCCCGGCACCCCGCCGGAGGCAATCGCCGAGCTGCGCGGTCTCGCCGACATCGCCCTCTGCATGAGCGTCAACCCCGGCTGGGGCGGGCAGTCGTTCATCGAGACCTCACCGGCGAAGGTCGAACGCCTCGTCCCGCTCGTAGGCGAGGCGAAGATCGAGCTCGACGGCGGCGTCGACGCCAAGACCGCCGGCCGCCTCGCCGCCGCCGGCGCCTCGCTCTTCGTCGCCGGCTCCGCGGTCTTTGGAGCTTCGGACCCGGCGCAGGCATACGCGGATATCGCCAGCGCCGCCGGCGCCGCAGGCCGCGACTAGCCGCGGGCGATCAGGGCTCCGGTGACCTCCTGCCACCAGGCTTGCTCCGATGACTCGACGTCGGTCCGGGCGGCCCTCCGCTCGCACCAGTCGGCCAGCGCCCGGCGGCCGCCCACCGCCACGACCCCACCGCCGGTCACCGCGTAGCGGCCGTCGGCCAAGGCCATCATCGCCCCGGCCGAGTCGCCCCGGGTTCGCAGCACCGAGATCACGGCCACCCCGTCGACATGGTGGTCCGTCAGCGGGTCCTCGGTCACCCGTGCCGGGCGCACGGTGAAGACCTGAGAAGCGCCGCGCCGCGGCAACTTCGGCGCCTGCGGTTTGCCGACCGGACCGTCGCTCCAGACCTCGGTCAGCGCCTCGACCTCGTCGCGCAGCTCGCTACGGGCCAGCACGTGCAGCTCGTCGCCCTCGCGCAGCTCGGTCGAGCCGCGCGGAGGGATCGCGTTGCCTTCGCGGACGATTACGTTGACCAGCGCCTCGCGCGGCAGCGCCAGGTCGCGCACCGGGTGCCCGACCGCGGCCGCTCCCGGCGGCAGCTTGAAGGAGATCACCTCGCCGCCCATCTCCCGGATTCGCCCCGTCGCCAGCATTCGCCGCGGCAGCGCCGGCTCGCTCGTCGTCAGGCCGAGCCTGCTCGCCAGCGGCTCGAAGGTCGCGCCCTGGACCAGGGTCGAGCTGACGACGACGAAGAAGACGATCGAGAACAGTTCCTGGCCGCCGCCGACCCCGGCGACGACAGGGAAGGTGGCGAGCCAGATCGGCGTCGCCCCGCGCAGCCCGGCCCAGCCCAGCATCAGCCGCTCGCGCGCGTTGAATGGCGCCAGCGCCGTCGCCGCGAAGGTCGCCACCGGCCGCGCCAGGAAGATCAGCGCCGCCGAGAGCGCCAACCCCTCCAGCGCGACGTCGTCGAGGTTGCTGGGGAAGATCAGCAGGCCGAGCAGGATGAAGAGCGAGATCTGGGCGATCCAGCCGAGCCCTTCGTGGAAGGCGATCAGGGTGCGGCGGGCCGGCAGGCGGGCCGAGCCGAGCGCCAGCGCGGTCAGGTAGATGGCGAGGAAGCCGGAGCCGTGGGCGAGCTCGGCGATCCCGTAGGAGAGCCCCGCCACCGCCATCGTCGCCACCGGATAGAGGCCGTCGGAGGGCAGTTTCACCCGCTCCATGGCAAGCGTCGCCAGCTTGCCGATGATCATCCCGATCGCGATCCCGACCACCAGTTTCACCGCCAGCAGCTCGGCCATGTCGGCGAGCCCGTAGCCCGGCTGCTGGATCCATTCGATGAAGCCGATCACCAGCAGCAGGGCGACGGGGTCGTTCATTCCCGACTCGCCCTCGAGCGAGCGCGCCAGCCGCTTCTCGACGGTCGAGTTGCGTAGGACCGCGAAGATCGCGGCCGAGTCGGTGGCGGCGATCGCGGCGCCGACCAGGAGTCCTTCCAGGGTCGAGAGGTCGAAGATGAACTTGGCGGCGAAGCCGGCGATCGCGGCGGTGACCAGGGTCCCGACCGTGGCCAGCGAGGCGGCGGTGCCGAGCACCGGCCGGATCTCCCCCCAGCCGGCGGTGAGGCCCCCCTCGAAGAGGATCAGGACCAGGGCGATGGTTCCCAGCGTCCGCGCCAGCTCCGCGTTGCCGAAGTCGATGCCGCCGATCCCCTCCGAGCCGGCCAGCATGCCGAGTCCGAGGAAGAGGAGCAGGCTGGGGACGCGCACCTTGTCGGCGAAGAGCACCCCCGCGATCCCTGCGGCCAGGAGGACACCGGCTATGAGGATCAGCTCGGCATCGTGTGCACCCATTAAGGGACCCTAATAAAACGCTGGTGCTGCTGACTGGCGCTCACACGTTCTCGTCGATCGCCGCCAGCCGTGCCTCCAGCTCCTCTGGCGAGCCCGCCTCGGGCACGTCCTCGGGCCGTCCGTGCGGGTGGCGATAGACGAGGTAAAGCAGGGCGAAGAGGATTCCGGCGGTGAGCGCGAAGCCGACCTCGATGCGGCGAAACTCGTCGGAGATCAGCGGCACGAAGTTCCAGGCGATGAAGAAGGCGGCGCAGCCGATCCAGCGGGCGGCGGCGCGGCGCACCTGGCCCTGGGCGAGGCAGGCCTGGTTGAGCGTGACCGCGGCCAGGTAGAGCCCCATGCCCAGCGTCACCAGCAGCAGCCCGGGGCGGTCATAGGTGTACTTGCCGCTGAAGGCGATCTCCATCAACTTCGGGCCGGCGATCAGGACGGCGAGCGCGGTGAAGCTGGCGAAGGCGGCGATCCCGATCAGGACGCCGCGGACGGAGCGGTGGAATTCGTGGTCGGAGTCGGGCTCGGTGGAGGTGTGGAGGCTGGTCAGGTGGGGCAGGATGCTGGTCGAGACCGACTGGAAGAGCTGCAGCGGCGCCCGCGCGATCATCAGCACGTTGAAGATGAAGCCCGCCGCCTCGGGCCCCTTGAGCCCGCTGGCGATCAGTGGCCCGGCATTGAGGAAGGCCTGTTCGCTGAACATGATCACCAGCACCGCGGCGGCGAACCCCGAGCCCTCTTTGAGGGAGAAGTCCTCCTCCGCCTCCGAAGGAGTCAGATTGCGATCGTCGCCGGAGGAGGACTTCTCCTGCGATATGTCCTCCGCTTCGCGTCCGGGCATATCGCGTAAGTCCTTGGCCTTTCGAGCTCTCCAGGCGAAGGCCGCGGGGACCACGATCAGGCTCAAGCTCGGCGCGGCGACGATCCCGACCGCGACCATGTCCTGGCCGCTGAGGATCCCGACCGCGACCAGTACCGCAAAGGAGGTGCGGAAGATCGACTCGGAGAGGATCAGTGCCGTGAACGGGCCGAACCGACGCTGGCCGGCCAGGTAGCCGCGGGCGAAGTAGGAGGCGGCGTAGAAGAGGACGGCGCCGAAGAAGACCCAGTAGAGCGGCTCGTTGCCGTCCAGCAGGTCGTCTTCGATCGGACCGCGCAGGGCCAATGCCGCGACCGCGAAGAAGAGCGCCAACCCGACCTGGATCGTCGAGGCGACCCGCATCGGCTGGCTAATCGATTCGCCGTTGACCAGGCGCTCGGAGATGTGGCGCGAGAGCAGCTGTTCGACCGGGCGGTAGAGGGTCGAGATGGTGATGAAGACAGCCGACCAGAGGATCGTGATCTGCCCGTAGTCGAGCTTGGAGAGGGTGTGCGAGGCGATCAGGAAGTAGGCGTAGGTGATCAGCCCGGTGAGGCCGACGCCGATCGCCAGGAAGCTGGCGGTGCGGCCGTACTCGGCCGAGCTCGAGGTCTCGCCCCCGGCGCCGTCGCGCCGCAACGGGTTCTTCATCGCTCCTGCTGGTCGCCGCGCTCGTAGTGCGACGGGGGGACGCCGAGCGCCAGCTCGACCCGGCGCACCCGCTCGAAGACCCGCTGCGTCATCACTCGCTGGCTCGAGAGCAGGTCGCCGATCACCCCCAACGCGAAGAGCTGGATCGCGGCGATGAAGAGGACGGCGCCGAGGATCAGCGACTGCACGTGGCCGTTGGAGTCACCGTTGAAGATCCAGTCGATCAGGAACGGCATCCAGGCTGCCAGCGCCAGCACCAGGACCGCGGCGCCGGCGCTGGCAAAGGCGCGCAGCGGCTCGTAGCGAGCGTAGATGCGGAGGATCGCCGGGCCGTTGCGGCGCACGTAGGCGCCGGTCGATCCGAACAGCCGCGACTCGCGGGTCTGCGGGTTGGTCCCGACCTTGACCTCGTCGACCGCGACCAGCATCTTGCCGGCCTGGATCAGGCTCTCCAGCGTGTAGGTGAAGTTGTCGACGACCAGCAGCTGCAGCGCCGCCTCGCGGTTGTAGGCGCGGAAGCCGGAGGTGGCGTCGGTGATCTCGGTCCCCGAGAGCCGCCGCACGACCCAGCTGCCGAGCCGCTGCAGCCCTTTTTTCGAGCCGGAGAAGTGGTCGATCGAGGAGGTCTGGCGGTCGCCGACGACCATGTCGGCCTCGCCGGCGAGGATCGGCGCCACCAGTTTGGTCACGTCGCCGCCGCTGTACTGGTTGTCGGCGTCGGTGTTGACGACGACGTCGGCGCCGAGCTTGAGGCATGCGTCGAGGCCCGCCTGGAACCCTGCCGCCAACCCCTTGTTGTTGGTCAGGCGAACGATGTGCTCGACCCCGCACTCGCGCGCCACCTCGACGGTGCGGTCGCTGGAGCCGTCGTCGATCACCAGCAGCTCGACCGCGTCGAAGCCGTCGACCGCGCGTGGCAGGTCGGCGATCGTTGCCGGCAGCGTTGCCTCCTCGTCGAGACAGGGGATTTGGATAATGAGCTTCATGGTCAGGGCGATCAGGGTATCCGCGTCTCCGGCGCGCGGGTCCTGTCCCGGGGGGAGGGGCCTGCGGGCGGGCGATACGTCCGTTCTCGGCCCCTCCCCCCGGGCCACCCGCGCGAGGAGTCGTAGAATCCACTGATTGACTCGTCAATCAAGGCACCCATGGCGAACTTGCTCAATGCATCGGATCTAGATCACCTCAGGCACACGCTTGAACTGGCCGAGCGCGGTCGGGGGCGGGTTAGCCCGAACCCGCTGGTCGGGGCGCTGCTGGTCCGCGACGGCGAGATCATCGGTGAGGGATACCACGCCGATCTGGGCGGACTGCACGCCGAGCGGGCGGCGCTGGCCGAGTGCCGCGCCCGCGGCGAGGACCCGGCCGACGCGACGATGTACGTGAGCCTGGAGCCCTGCGCCCACCAGGGCCGCCAGCCGCCCTGCGTCGACGCGGTGCTGGAGGCGGGCATTGCCCGCATCGTGATCGCCTCCGAGGATCCCTCCGAGAAGGCGAACGGGCGCGGGCCGGGGATGCTGCGCGACGGCGGCGTCGAGGTCGTCTTCGCCGCCGGTGCCGAGGCTGCCGCGGCGCGGCTGCTGAACCAGTCTTTCCGCAAGCACGCCCGCACCGGCCTGCCGCTGGTGACCCTGAAGATGGCGATGTCGCTCGACGGCCAGACCACGACCGGGCCCGAGCAGGACCCCTGGATCTCTGGCGAGAGCAGCCGGCCGCTGGTCCACCGCTGGCGCTCGGAAGCCGACGCGATCGCGGTCGGGATCGGCACCGTGCTCGCCGACGACCCGCTGCTGACCGCGCGCCTGCCCGGCGCCCGCCAGCCTGCCCGGGTCGTCTTCGACAGCGAGGCGCGCCTGCCCGGCGGCTCGCAGCTGCTGGCGACCCTCGAGCGCTCGCCGCTCTACGTGGTCGTCGCCCCGGGCGCCGACCCGGCGCGGCTCGGTGCGCTACGCGAGAGCGGCGCCGAGGTCGTCGTCGCCGCCGGAGACAGCCCCGCCGAGCGCGTCAGCGCCGCTCTCGCCGACCTCGGTCGGCGCGGCATCACCAGCGTCTTCCTCGAGGGCGGCCGCACCCTCGCCACCGCGTTCATCGCCGCCGACCAGGTCGACGAGGCGCGAACCTTCGTCGCCCCGACCCTGCTCGGCGGGCCGCTACGCTCCGCCGCGGCCGGCGGCGTCCGCCGCGAGGCACTCGAGTCGCGGGCCGAGTCGGTCGGCCCCGACACCCTGGTCACGGCCCGTTTCAGGGAGTGGTGAGGTGTTCACGGGCCTGGTTGAGGACGTGGGCGTGGTCGAGCGGATCGATTCCGACGCCGGCGGTGCCCGCCTGCGGATCGCCACCTCGCTCGGCCCCGAGATCGACCTCGGTGACTCGATCGCCGTCAACGGGGTCTGCCTGACCGCGACCGCCGCCGACGAGCACGGCTTCGAGACCGAGGCGATGAACCAGACCCTGGAGGTGACCGCGCTGGGCGCCGTCGAGGCCGGCGGCCGGGTCAACCTGGAGCTGGCGATGCGCGCCTCCGACCGGCTCGGAGGCCACATCGTGCAGGGCCACGTCGACGGCGTCGGCATCGTGCTCGAGTGCCGCGAGGACGGCTTCGCGCGGCGCCTCCGTGTCAACCTCTCGCCGGAGCTCCTGCGCTACGCGATCGACAAGGGCTCGATCGCCCTCGCCGGCGTCAGTCTGACGATCGCCGAGCTCGGCCCCGACTGGCTCGAGGTCTCGCTGATCCCGGAGACCTTGGAGCGGACGACCCTAGGAGAGCTGGAGCCTGGAAGCAGGCTCAACGTCGAGTGCGACATGGTTGCCAAGTACGTGGAGCGTTTGGTGGCACCATTCGCCGGAAAGGATTGAACGTGAGCCAGATGACCGACAGCGAGCAGCAGCGCGGCAGGGGCGCCGGGAGTCCGTTCTCGACGATCGAGGAAGGGATCGAGGAGATCCGCCGCGGCCGCATGATCGTCGTCTGCGACGGAGAAGACCGCGAGAACGAGGGCGACCTGGTGATGGCGGCGCAGTTCGCCACGCCCGAGGGCATCAACTTCATGGCCAAGGAGGCGCGCGGGCTGATCTGCCTGGCGCTGACCGCCGAGCGCTGCGAGCAGCTCGGCCTGAAGGTGATGGCGGCGAAGAACGAGGCGCCGCTGCAGACCGCCTTCACGGTCACGATCGAGGCCGCCACCGGCGTCAGCACCGGCATCTCCGCCCACGACCGCGCGCACACGGTCCAGGTCGCGATCGACCCCAGCTCCGGTCCCCGCGACATCGTCGTCCCCGGCCACATGTTCCCGCTGCGGGCCAAAGAGGGTGGCGTGCTGGAGCGGACCGGCCACACCGAGGCCAGCGTCGACCTCGCCCGCCTCGCCGGCCTCACCCCCGCCGGGGTGATCTGCGAGGTGATGAACGACGACGGCACCATGGCCCGCGTCCCGGACCTGATCCCCTATTGCCAGAAGCACGGCCTGAAGATGGTCACGGTCGCCGACCTGATCGCCTACCGGCGCCAGACCGAGAAACTGGTCGAACGTGTCGTCGCCACCGCGCTGCCGACCACCTTCGGCGACTTCACCGCGGTCGGCTACCGCTCACTGGTCGACGACAAACACCACGTGGCGATGGTCAAAGGCGACGTCGACGGAGTCGCGGACGTGCTCGTCCGGGTCCACAGCGAGTGCCTGACCGGCGACGTATTCCACAGCATGCGCTGCGACTGCGGCGAACAGCTGGAAGCGGCGTTGGCGATGATCGAGGAGGAGGGCCGCGGCGTGCTCCTCTACCTCTCCCAGGAGGGCCGCGGGATCGGGCTGCTCAACAAGCTGCGCGCCTACAAGCTGCAGGAGGAGGGGGCCGACACGGTCGAGGCCAACCTCAAGCTCGGCCTGCCGGCCGACCTGCGCGATTACGGGATCGGAGCCCAGATCCTCGGCGACCTCGGGCTGACCAGCATCCGCATCCTCACCAACAACCCGAAAAAGATCGTCGGCCTCGAGGGCTACGGCCTCTCGGTCAGCGAGCAGGTGCCGATCGAGTCGGCGCCAAACCTCCACAACGAGGCCTACCTGCGGGCCAAGCGCGACAAGATGGGCCACTCGCTGCACCACCAGGGCCTGGCGCTCGACGAGGAGATGATCCACGACGAGCAGGAACACGACGCGGAAACCGGCAATGGCTGACGGCGACGGCGCTTTTCTCGAGCAGTTCGACGCCGAGGAGCGGGGCGAGCTGGCGCGGCTGCGCTTCGCGGTCGTGGTCGCCCGCTACTACGAGGACCTGGCGCAGCGCCTGGTCGCCGGTGCCCGCCACGGCTTCGAGCTGGCCGGCGTCCCCGACGAGGGCGTCGACGACGCCTCGATTCCCGGCGCCTACGAGCTGCCCTACGCGGCCAAGCTCTTCGCCGAGACCGGCAACTACGCCGGCGTCGTCTGCCTCGGCGTCGTCATCCGCGGTGAGACCGACCATTTCGACTTCGTCTGCGCCGAGTCGGCGCGCGGGATCCAGGACGTGCAGCTGGAGACCGGCGTGCCCTGCGCCTTCGGCGTCATCACCTGCGACAACATGGACCAGGCCCTGGCCCGGGCCGGCGGCGACAAACGCGACCAGGGCCGAAACGGCGCCCTCACGGTCGCCCGCATGGCCCTGCTGAAGCGCCAACTCACCTGAAAGCCCCGCACCTGGGGCACCCTGTACCATCCAGCGTCCTCATGGCCAAGGTATGTCATAGCTGCGGCAAGGGACCGGCCTTCGGCCAGTCCCGGAGCCACTCGATGGTCGCCACCAAGCGACGCTTCGATCCCAACCTCCAGAAGGTCCGGATCACCGAGAACGGCCGCCCGCTGCGTACTTACGTTTGTACGCGCTGCCTCAAGGCCAACAAGGTCACCAAGGCCGCTTAGGTCTTCGCAGGAGGGGTCCGGGGCTGCCCTGGGCGAATTGATTCGCGCGCCCTAAAGGGCGCTGGCTCACTGTGTTGGAGCCCGCCTATGGCGGGCAGGAATCAGATTGCATATCGCGCCCTTCGGGCAACATTCGCCCAGGGCAGCCCCGGACCCCTCCCACGGGACCTCAGCGTCCTTCGAGATAGCTACCGAGGGACGGGCTGTCCATCTGAATACCTGCCGAAGGACAGGCTGTTCATCTCCTCCGGGAAGCGCCGGGTCCCTCGGCTCAGCGAGAGCTGGGGCGGCTTGTAGGACGGGAGGCAATCCCCTCCCCGGGAATGTCGCCCGTAAGGGCCCTTTACTGATTCCTGCTCGCCATAGGCGAGCTCAATCTGGGGGAGCCATCCCCTTTAGGGGATGCGACTCAATTCACGGGGAGGGGATTGCCTCCCGTCCCCAACGCCATCCCAGACTCCGCCCTACTTAGAGGAGGAGTCCGGCGCAGCGACCGTGTGCTCGCCAGTCACCGGCGGCTCCGCCGGCTCGACGTGCAACTTGGGGAGCCAGTCGAGCCACTTCGGGAACCACCAGGCGCGCCGGCCGAGCAGCTGCATGATCGCCGGGACCAGGATCGAGCGGATGATCACGGCGTCGATGAAGACGGCCGAGGCGAGGCCGAGGCCGAAGAGTTTGATGATCCGGTCTTCGCCGAGCATGAAGGAGGCGAAGACGGTGATCATGATCGCCGCCGCCGCGGTGATCACGCGGCCGGTCAGGGCGAGGCCGCGGGTGACCGCCTCGGTCGCGTCGTGCGTGTGCTCCCACTCCTCGTGGATCCGCGACATCAGGAAGACCTCGTAGTCCATCGAGAGCCCGAAGACGATCGCGAAGAGGAAGATCGGGAAGAAGGAGATGATCGGGCCGGTGCCCTCGACTCCGATCAGGCTCGCCCCCCAGCCCCACTGGAAGACGGCGACGATCAGTCCGAAGGCGGCGCCGATCGAGAGCAGGTTCATCAGCACGGCCTTCAGCGGCACCCAGACCGAGCGGAAGACGATCATCAGCAGCAGCGCCGAGAGCAGGACGACGACGCCGATGAAGAGCGGCAGCTTCTCGGCGATCGCGTCGCCGAAGTCCTCGAAGATCGCGGTGATGCCGCCGACGTGGACGGTGGCGCCGGTCGACTGCTCCAGCGGTGGGATCACCTCGTCGCGGATGTGGTTGAGCAGCTCGGTCGTCTCCTCGCTCTGCGGCGAGGTCCTCGGGTAGAGCTGGACGACGGCGGTGTTGCCGGCGTCGTTCATCGTCACGTCGGTGATCGAGGCGACGCCGTTGTCCTTTTCGAGCGTCTTGCTCAGCTCGACCAGGGCCGCGTCGTCGCCCTTGGACGGCAGTTCGGCGACGATCGCGAAGGGACCGTTGAAGCCCGGTCCGAAGCCCTTGGCGAGCAGGTCGTAGGCTTCCTTCGTGGTCGTTCCGGCGGGGTCGGTGCCGGCGTCGTTGGAGCCCAATCGCAGCGACAGCGTCGGGATGCAAAGGGCGATCAGCACGACCCCGGAGAGGGCGGCCCAGAGCGCCGGCTTGCGCTGGATCGTTTCGCTCCAGCGCAGCCACCAGGTGTGGTCGTCGACCCCGGCCTTGCGCCCGTAGCCGGGGATCCGCAGTTTGTCGATCCGGTGGCCGACCAGCGAGAGCAGTGCCGGCAGCAGGGTCAGCGCCGAGATCATCGTGAACAGCACCGCGATCGCCGCCGCCATCGCCACCCCGTAGAGGAAGCTGAGGCCGAGCAGGAACATCCCCATCAGGGCGATGATCACGGTGATGCCGGCGAAGAGGACGGCCCGGCCAGCGGTGTCGGTGGCGAGGATCGCCGCCTGCCGCGGCTCCAGGCCGGCGCCCAGCGCGTTGCGGAAGCGGGTGACGATGAACAGCGCGTAGTCGATCCCGACCCCGAGCCCGATCATCAGCGCCAGCTGCGGCGCGAACTCTGCCGTGTCGAAGACGTGGGTGCCGAGGGTGACGACGCTGAGGCCGACCCCGAGCGCGAACAGCGCGGTGATCAGCGGCAACCCCATCGCGACGACCGAGCCGAAGGTGATCAGCAGGATCACGATCGCCGCCAGCAGTCCGATCGCGAACGAGGAGTCCTGTTCTTCTTCGGCCCGCGCTTCCTCGATCGGCTGGCCGCCGACGTCGACCTGGAGGTCGCCCTCGGAAGCGCGCTCGGACATGTCGATCAGTCGTTTGCCTTCTTTGTCGGCAAGCTTGTCGCTGGTGACGTCGAACTGGACGGTCGCGTAGGCGATCTTGCCGTCGTCGCTGACCGCGCCGGCGCCGCCCTTTACATAAGGGCTGGCGACTTCGCTGACGTGGGGCAGGTCTTCGGCTTCGGCGAAGACGGATTTCATCTGCCGCTTGACCGCCGCCGACTCGACTCCGCCCGGCGCCTGGTAGACGATCTGCGCCGTGTCGCCGGACTGAGCCGGGAATTTCGTTTCCAGCAGCTCGAAGGCTTCCTGGGAGTCGGAGGACGGCAGCTTGAATTCTTCGCTGAAGTCCGAGCCGGCCGAGCTCGCGAGCATGCCGATCCCGATCAGGGCGACGATCCAGCCGATGATCACCGTCTTTCGGTGACCGGTGATCCAGGTGGCGAAGCGGCGCATTCGGCGGCACGCTAGCAACGGCACCCGACCCGCTGCGTCCAAGCGTCACATAGGCCGGTTAGATTCCTTTCGATGCCGGATCCATCGATTGCCCGCTTTCGTCGGGTCATCAGCTCTGCGTACGCCTCTTTGGAGGCGAGGCGCCAAGAGGTGAACGACCTCAACGTGTTCCCGGTCGCCGACGGCGACACCGGCGACAACATGGCGATGACCTTGCGCGCGGTGATGGAGGAGCTCGACCGCCTCGACGGCCAGGAGGTCGACGAGATCGGCCGCACCGAGCTGGTCCAGGCGCTGGCCCGGGCGGCGCTGATGGGCGCCCGCGGAAACTCCGGCGTGATCCTCAGTCAGATCGTCCGCGGTGCCGCCGAGGAGCTGGCCAGCCGCCCCGGCGAGCTGGTTGACCCGGTGCTGGTCGCGGCCGCCTTTGCCAGCGCCGCCGACGCCGCCTACGACTCCGTCCGCGAGCCGGCCGAGGGCACGATGCTGACCGTCTTCCGCGAGATGGCCCACTCGCTGACCCGCCAGCTCGCCCACCTCGAAGCCGACAAACAGCGGCTCGGTCGTGACGTCGGCGAAGAGCAGCAGGACGCGGTTCTGGCCGAGGTGCTGCAACGGGCGATCGAGGACGGCGAGCGGGCGGTGGCGCGGACCCCCGAGCAGCTCGAGATCCTGCGCGAATCCGGCGTCGTCGACGCCGGCGGCCACGGCTTGGTGCTGATCCTGGCCGGCGTCGTCGCCGGCCTGCGCGGCGAGGATGGCGAGCTGCCCGAGGTTCAGCACTACGAGGCGCCGCAGCTGAGCCTGCCCCACCACGAGGACAGTCGCTACCGCTACTGCACCAACTTCATCGTCGCCGGCAGCGCCCTCGACAGCCGCGAGTTCCTCTCACGCCTGGAGGGCCTCGGAGACTCGGTCCTGGTCGTCGGCGACGCCGCCACGCTCAAGGTCCATGTCCATACCGACGAGCCCGAGCGGGCGGTGGCGCTGTTCGACGGCAGCGGCGAGGTCACCAACCTCGACGTCGCCGACATGCGCGAGCAGATGGCCGAGCGCCGCGCCAGGCTCGCCGGTGCCCCCGGGCGCACCGGCGTCGTCGCGGTCGCGGCGGGGGAGGGGATCGAGCGCCTCTTCGTCGAGCTCGGAGCCAATGTCGTCCCCGGCGGCGAGACGCTCAACCCTTCGACTTACGAGCTGCTGGCCGGGATCCACGGAGTCGACGCCGCCGAGGTCCTGGTTCTGCCCTCGTCCTCGAACGTGGTGATGGCGGCCGAGCGCGCCTGCGAGCTCTCCGAGAAGCCGGCGCGGGTGGTGCCGGCGCTTTCCCAGCAGGCCAGCCTGCTGGCGCTGGTCGAGCTCGACTCGACCTCCTCTGCGGACGAGAACGCGACCCGGCTGGAAGGGGCGCTGCAGGCCGTCGCCACCGGGGGTATCGCCCCCGCCGCCCGCGACGACGCCCAGGGCCGCTTCAAGCAGGGCGACGCGGTCGGCTTCGCCGACGGCGAGATCATCGCCTGGGGCGGCGCCGGCTCGACCCTCACCGAGACGATCCAGCACCTCGCCGAGGGGGCCGAGATCGTTACCGTGATCGCCGGCGAGGGCGCCCCGATCGCGCTCGAGGAAATCGACACGCACGTCCCCGACGGGGTCGAGATCGAGACCCACGAGGGGGACAGCCGAGCTGGTGGTGGCTGCTGGCGGCGCAGTAGCGGTGCGCTCCTTCGCCGGCGCCGGCGAGCTCAGCGTCGCCGACCTCCGCGACGCCCCCGTCCACTGGCCCCGCCCCGGCGTTCTCGACGCCTCGATCCAGGCGCTCGACGGGGTCGGCCCAAAACTCGCCGAAGCGGCCGCGGACGCCGGGATCGAGACGATCGGCGACCTGCTGCTGCGCTTCCCTCACCGTCACCGCAATCGGCAGCTGACGCAGATCGCCGAGCTCGAGACGGGCCAGCAGGGCACGATCCTGGTCGAGGTCCTCGGCTCCCAGCCCCGTCCCTTCCGCAAACGGCGCCTGACCATCGTCGGCGTCAAAGTCGGTGACGAATCCGGCCACATCCGCGCGACCTGGTTCAACCAACCCTGGGCGGCAGGCAAACTGGTGCCCGGGGCACGACTCCTGCTCACCGGCAAGTGCACCGACCGCGGCTTCGTGGTGGGCGAATGGGAGCTCGTCGCTGCCGCGGGCGCCCCGGCAGGGGAGGCCGAGAGCGAGGACCTCGCCCGCAGGCCTCCCGCCCCGGGACAGGACCCGCCGGGCGCTTCCTTCGTCCCAGTTCATCCCGCAACCGAGCAGCTTCCTCCGGCGCGGATCAGGAGCTGGGTCGAGCAGGCCTGCGCGCTGGCGCCGAACGCGATCGAGGGGCTGCCGGCGCAGCTGCGCGTGCGGCGGCGGCTGGCCGGGGTGGCGGAGGCGATCCGCGCCGCCCACTTCCCGGCGTCTCCCGGTGAGCTCGAGCAGGCGCGCGAGCGGCTCGCCTTCGAAGAGCTCTTCCTCCACCAGGCGATCCTCGCCAGCCGTAAGCGCGCCCACCGGGCGGCGCGGCCCGCACCGCGCTTCGGCAAGCCGGGCGAGCTGGTCAACCGCTGGCTCGAATCGCTGCCCTTCGAGCCGACCGGCGACCAGCGCCTGGCGCTCGCCGACGTCGACGCCGACCTCGACCGCGGCGAGCCGATGCAGCGGCTGCTGATGGGCGAGGTCGGGTCCGGTAAGACGGTGGTTGCGGTCTACGGAATGCTGCGGGCGCTCGAAGCCGGCCACCAGGCGGTGCTGATGGCGCCGACCGAGACCCTCGCCGAGCAGCACGCGCTCACCCTCGACCGTCTGCTCGGAGCAGAGGCGATTCCCTTCACCCTGCTGACCGGGGCAACCCCGGCGGCCACCCGCAAACGGGCGCTGAACCAGCTCGCCAGCGGCGAGCTCGGGCTGGCGGTGGGGACGCACGCGCTGATCGAGCCGACCGTGTGCTTCGCCCGCCTCGGCCTCGTCGTCGTCGACGAGCAGCACCGCTTCGGGGTCGAGCAGCGCCGCGCGCTCGACTCCAAGGGGGTGGAGGGGATGGCGCCCCACGTCCTCCACATGACCGCGACCCCGATCCCGCGCACGCTCTCGCTGACCGCCTACGGCGACCTCGACACGACCGCCCTGCACCAGCTCCCGGCCGGGCGCCAGCCGGTGGCGACGCGGCTGGTCGCCGAGGACGAGCGTGAGGGCGCCTACGAGTTCATCCGCGCCCGGCTGCGCGAGGGGCGCCAGGCCTTCGTCGTCTGCCCGCTCGTCTCCGAGTCCGAGAAACAGCCCGGCAAGGCGGCCGAGGTCGAGGCGGAGCGGCTGGCCGCGGGCGAGCTGCGCGGCTTCCAGCTCGGCGTCCTGCACGGGCAGATGCACTCCAACGACAAGGCCGAGGCGATGCGCGCCTTCGCCGCCGGTGAGACCGACGTGCTGGTGGCGACGACGGTGATCGAGGTCGGGATCGACGTCGCCAACGCGACCGTGATCGTGATCGAGGGAGCTGAGCGTTTCGGCGTCTCCCAGCTGCACCAGCTGCGCGGCCGCGTCGGCCGCGGCGACCACGCCTCGGTCTGCCTGCTCTTCCCCGAAGAAGCCGGAGCGCTGGCGCGGCGGCGGCTGACCGCGGTCGCGGCCGAGAACGATGGCTTCAAGCTGGCCGAGGTCGACCTCGAACTGCGCGGCGAAGGGGAGATCCTGGGCACCCGCCAGTCGGGGCTGCCGCGCTTCGCCGTCGCCAGCCTCCCCGAGGATGGGCCGAAGCTGGTCGAAGCCCGCGACGAGGTGCTGGCGCTACTGCGCGAGCACGGCTCGCTCGAGGACTCGGCACTGGGGCCGCTGCTGGAAGCCGCCCGACGCCGCTTCGGCACCGGCGCCGCCGACCCGATTCCCCTCTAATGGTGCGATGCGCGTAATTGCCGGAGAGCTCCGCGGCCAGACCCTGGTCGCCCCGCGCGGCTGGAAGGTGCGGCCGACCTCCGACCGCGTCCGCGAGGCAACCTTCTCGGCGCTCGGCGACCGCGTCGTCGGCGCCCGCGTGCTCGATCTTTTCTGCGGCACCGGCGCGCTGGCGATCGAGGCGCTCTCGCGCGGGGCCGAGCGGGCGATCCTGGTCGACCGTGACACCAGGCCGGCCCTCGGCAACGTCGAACGGCTCGGCCTGGGCGAGCGGGCGGAGCTGGTCCGCGCCGACGCGGAGCGCTGGCTGGCCCAGGTTTCGACCGGCGCCGAGGCGGGCAGTTTCGACCTCGTCTTCGTCGATGCCCCCTATAGACTCGCCGACCGCGTGAGCGATCCACTCGACAACCACCTGCCCCAACTGCTTGCCCCCGAGGGCCGGGCGATCGTCGAGAGCGGTGCTCGCGCACCGCTTCGAATCGCCTCGCTGAAGCGCTTGCGCCAGCGCCGCTACGGCGCCGCCGACGTCGCCATCTATGGGGCTGCGTCGTGAGTCCGCGCAACGGCACCGTCGTCTGCCCAGGCAGTTACGACCCGGTCACCAACGGCCATGTCGACATCATCACCCGCACCTCCAACGTCTTCGAGCGCGTCGTCGTCGGCGTCGTCAACAACCCCGTGCGCAAGGAAAAGACCCTGTTCACGGCGCAGGAGCGCTGCGAGCTGATCCGCGAGGCGACCGCCGACCTCGGCAACGTCGAGGTTCAGATCTTCGCGACCCTGCTGGTCGAGTTCGCCCGAGACAACGACGCGAGGGCGATCGTCAAGGGCCTGCGGGCGATCTCCGACTTCGAGTACGAGTTCGAGATGGCGCAGCTCAACCGCAAGCTCGACCCGGGCATCGAGAGCATGTATGTGATCGCCTCGCCGCACTACAGCTTCCTCTCCTCGACCGGGGTGAAGGAGATGGCGACCTTCGGCGGCGACGTCTCCGACCTCGTTCCGGGTCCCGTTGCGGCCGCGCTTTCTGAACGCCTGGGCGGGCGGTAGGCTTGTTCTCTCAGTCTGGGGCGCGTGGGCGTCCGCTTGCAAAAAAGGCCCTGGATATATCCACCTTCCCCAAAATCCCCGCGTACACGTAGGCTTACGATCTTCCAATGGATGTACTGGTCCTCATAGACAAGCTGGACGACGTCGTCCACAACGCCCGACCCGTCCCTCTGACGGATCAGGTGCGCGTGGATCGCGAGGAGATCTATGACCTCCTCGATCAGATGCGTGCCACGATCCCCGAGGAGATCAAGCAGGCGCGCTGGATCGTCAAGGAGCGCCAGGAGATGCTGGCCGAGGCCAAGCGCGAGGCTGAGCGGATCGTCCGCGAGGCTCGCGAGCAGCAGGCCCGCCTGATCTCCGACGAGGAGGTCACCAAGCAGGCCGAGCGGGCCGCCGACGAGATCGTCGAGGACGCCCGCAACCGCGAGCGCGAAATCCGCCTCGGCGCCGAGGACTACGCCGACGAGATCCTCAACACGCTCGAAGTCAACCTTCAGAAGTTTCTCGCCGCCGTGCAGCGCGGTCGCGACCGCCTGGCCGGTCGCGACGAAGAGCCGGCCGCGGAGCTCGAGCAGCCTTAGGTTTGGCGGGGAGGGGTCCGGTGGTCCCTCCTCACTCGCTTGCTCGCTGGGGCGGTTGCGGCCGTCCGAGATTCGCTGTGGGCGAGAAGCGCAAAACGTTCGGAGGGACCACCGGACCCCTCCACAGGGACGCTACGGCTGCTCGCGCTTGCGGCGTAGATGACGAGGGACCGACCCCTCCGTGGTTCCTTTGCGTCGGATAGCGACGAAATGGCACCACGAAGTGGGCTACTCCAGCTTGAGGTCGTCCAGGGCTGACCAGCGCGGGTCCTTGGCGGACTCGTGTTGATGGTCGGCGGGGTTGGCGTCGTTGAGGGGGACGCCGCAGACGGGGCAGAGGCCGAGGCAGTCGGGGCGGCAAAGGATGCGGGTGGGCAGGGCGAGGATGGTGGCGTCGTGAGCCCAGCGGCCGATGTCGAGCTGGTCGTCTTCGACGTAGGGGCTGCGCAGGTCTTCGTCGTCGGTCATCGATGCGTTGACCTCGCGCGCCTCGACCTCGAGGTCGAGCTGGGCCCGCTCGAGGCAGCGCATGCAGGGGCCTTCGAGGTGGACAGGGAACTGGATGCGGAAGGCGAAGCCGCCGCTCGGGCGGGAGATCTCCAGCCGGGCCTGGACCGAGACCGGGTTGGCGAGGTAGGTCTGGCCGCCCAGCTCGAAGGGCTCGAGCCGAACCGGCAGCTCGATCCGCTTGCCTTCCCCGTGCGAGAGGTTGAGGCGGGAGAGGTCGACGATGGTGGTTGGTGTGAGGGGCACTGCCGTTCCTCCGCTGCCGAGGGACTTACGATGGGGCACCCTGACGAGGAGACACCCTCGAACGAGATTACGAGATGAGCGAATCCGACTGGAAACCAGAGAACTACCTGGAGTTCGTCCGCGCGGCGGTGCCGCGCTACGACGAGCTGCAAGAAGCCGCCGTGGCTGCGATTCCATTCGCGCCCGAGCGGGTGCTGGAGCTCGGAATGGGGACGGGTGAGACGACCAGGCGGCTGATCGACGCCTATCCCGACTCCTGGGTGGTCGGTCTCGACGCCAGCCCGGACATGGTCTTCCGCGCTCGTGAGGCCTACGACGACGTGCAGCTGGCGCGGATCGAGGACCCGCTGCCCGACGGGCCCTGGGACCTTGTGATCGGCGTGCTCTCGATCCACCATCTGACCAGCGAGCAGAAGCAGAATCTGTTTCGTCGCGTGCGTGAGGAGTCGCGGGCGCTGGTGATCGGCGACGTCGTCAAGGCCGACCCTCAGATTGCTCCGGTCGATCCCGCCGAGGACTTCCTGGAGACCCCGGAGGACCTGGCCGAGTGGTGTGGGGGAGAGGTCGTCTGGCGTGCCGACGACCTCGCCGTGGTCCGCGCGGTTTATTGACATCCGCCGCGCGTCCCTACGCGTGAATGCACGTAGCCGCTACCATCCCGCGACCGATGGCCGTCCCGAAGAAGAGAACCTCCAGCGCCCGCCGCGACAAGCGGCGTGCCAACCACAAGGCCGGCAAGGCGAGGCTGAACAACTGCCCGCGCTGCCACAGCCCGCGTCTGCCTCACCGCGTCTGCCCCACCTGTGGGACCTACGCCGGTCGTGAGGTCGTCTCGCAAAAAGTCGCCGATCCAACGGTGACTTCCGCAACCGACTCCGAGTAAGTCGTGGCGCCCGAGCGCCGCGTCACCGTCGCTCTCGACGGCTACGGGGCCGAGCAGGGCTTCGCCGTGCTCGCAGAGGGTGCCAGGCTCGCTGCCGCCGACCCGGCGATCGGCGTGCGCGTTTTCGGGCCCGAGCGGGTACTCGGCCTCACCGGCGTTGACGGCATCGAGGTGGTTCAGACCGCGGATTGGATCGGCAACGACGAGGACCCGGTGGCCGCGGTCCGGGCCAAGAAAGAGGCCTCGGTCGTGCGCGCCGCGGCCGACGTCGCCGCCGGCAACGCCGCGGCCCTGGTCAGTTCCGGCTCGACCGGGGCGACGATGGCCGCCGCGACCTTCGGGCTGCGCCGGATCAAGGGCGTGCAGCGGCCGGCGCTGGCGGTGCAGCTGCCGGTCCCCGGCAAAGTCGTGCTCTTTCTCGACGTCGGTGCCAACATCGAGGTCCGCGCCCAGCACCTGGTCCAGTTCGCCTTCCTCGGTGCCGCCTTCAGCGCCGCCGTGCTCGGCGTCGGCAATCCCAGCGTCGGCCTGCTGACGGTCGGCGAGGAGTCCGGCAAGGGCCGGGAGGAGGTGGTCGAGGCGCATCGGCTGCTCAGTGCCGCCCCCAATATCGAGTTCGCCGGCAACGTCGAGGGTCGGGACCTGCCCGCGGCCACAGTCGACGTCATCGTCACCGACGGCTTCACCGGCAACGTCTCGCTGAAGCTGATGGAGGGCACCGCGAAGACGGTTGCCGCCGCGGTCGGCGACGCCGCCCGCTCCAACCCGATCGCCGCGATCGGCGGCCTGCTGCTGAAGCCGGCCCTCGGCGGCCTGCGCCGCGAACTGCACCCCGACAGCACCGGGGGCGCGATCCTGCTCGGGCTGCGCGGGATCGCGGTCGTCGGCCACGGCAGCGCCGGTCCCGAGGGCGTCGCCAACGCAATCCGCCTCGCCGCTCGCTGCGCCGAGGTCGACGCGGTCGGCCGCACCGCGGCGCTCCTGCGCGAGGGCGGCGCCGGCCGCGCCGCCTTGGCGGCGGCCGAGAGCGCGTGATAGGAACTCGGGCATGAACCGCGACCAAGTCCTCACCCTCGTCCGTGAGCACCTCGCCGAGGAGCTCGAAGTCGATGTCGGGAAGATCGCTGAGTCGACCCGGTTCAAGGAGGATCTCGACGCCGACTCGCTCGACCTCTACGAGTTGGTGATGGAGCTCGAGGACAACTACGGGGTCAGCGTCTCCGAGCAGCAGGCCACCCGCATCCTCACGGTCGGCGATGCGGTCGGCTTCGTGGTCGAGCACGCCCCCGCCTGACCTTGACGACGGATCCTGACTCCGCGGTCGCGGCGCTCTCGGGGCTGATCGCGGAGCTGCCAGCTGAGCTGCGCAAGCAGGCGCTAACGCACTCCTCCTGGACCGAGCGCCGGGTCGACTCTTTCGAGCGCCTCGCCTTTCTCGGCGACAGCGTGCTCGGCCTCTCGGTCGCCAGCCAGATATCCATTCGCTTCAGCGCGATCGACTCCGGCGGCCTGACCAAGATCCACAACCAGGCGGTCAGCGGCGTCTCCTGCGCCGAGGTTGGCCGCCACCTCGGAGTGCCGGAGATGCTGCAGGAGAACGAGCCCGACGACGTCACCGCGGCGATTCCGGCAGAGGTCCTGCTGGACGGCGAGCGGCCGCTCCCCGAGGCCACCGAGGCCCTGATCGGCGCCTGCTATCTCGCCTTCGGCTTCGAGCGCACGGCCCCCGCGGTGGCCGCCGCTTTCGCGCCCCGGATCGAGCACGCCTCCGAGACCAGGATCGACTTCAAGTCCGCTCTGCAGGAGCTCTTGGCGCAGCGCGGGGCGCGCGTCAGCTACGAGGTGATCGCCGCCACGGGCCCACCGCATCGGCGCACCTTCGAGGTCGCCGCGATCGTCGATTCCGAGCAGGTCGGGTTGGGGGAGGGACGCAGCAAGAAGGCCGCGGAGCAGGTTGCCGCCGAGCAGGCTTTGGCGCAATTTGGCGGTTAAAGGCCGCCCAGGGGCGTCCGAGCCAGGCGCGAACCTCTGCGGCAGGGTTCCCTAGGTAGTTCGAGGACGCGAGCGCATGTATCTGAAATCGATATCGATGAAGGGGTTCAAGTCGTTCCCCGAGCGGGTGAACCTCGAGTTCTCGCCCGGCGTCAGCGTGATCGTCGGCCCCAACGGCTCCGGCAAGAGCAACATCACCGATGCCGTGCTCTGGGCGCTAGGCGAGCAGAGCCCGGGCGCGATCCGCGGCGCCTCGATGCAGGACGTGATCTCCGCCGGCGGCAAGGGCATCGGCCAGCGCCGCGCCGCCGAAGTCGAGGTCGTCATCGACAACTCCGACGGCCGCGCCGCGACCGAGTTCTCCGAGATCGCGATCGAACGCAAGCTCGACCGCTCCGGCGACGGCGTCTACCGCCTCAACGGCGCCCGCTGCCGGCTCGCCGACGTCTCCGACGTTCTCTCCGACACCAACCTCGGCAAGGAGATGCACTCGGTGATCAGCCAGGGCCGGGTGGAGACGATCATCCACTCGAAGCCGCGCGAGCGCCGGCTCTTGGTCGAGGAGGCGGCTGGTCTCGGTAAGCACCGCAAGCGCCGCCGCCGGGCTGAGCTGAAGCTGCGCGGGACCCGCGACAACCTCGATCGCGCGCTCGACGTCGAGCGCGAGGCACGCGGACGGCTGCGACCGCTGAAGCGCCAGGCCGAAGCAGCGGAGCTGGGGGCGCGAATCGAGCGCCAGGAACTTGGCCTGCGCGGGCGTCTGGTCTCCGAGGAGCTGCGCTTCGGCGCCGACCGCGCCGCCGCGGCGGCGAAAACCGCCGGGCAGGCGCGAGCAACCCGCACGAAGCTGGAGGAGCAGCTGGCCGCGGTCAGCAAACGCCGCGGTGAGGCCGAGGAGCGCTTCGCGGCCCGCGACCGCGAGCGCACCCAGGCCTGGGGCCTGCTGACGAAGCTGCGCGGCGACCAGGAGCGGGTCGCGGTTCGCGTCGCCGGCCTCTCCAGTCGCGAGGCGGAGCTCGAGGCGGGCCTGGAGCGGCTGCGCGGCGAGCTCGGGCCGCTGACCCTGGACGTCGGCGGCAGCGGCGCCCCCGCCGCCCGCGCCCGCCAGCTCGAGCAGGAGCTGGGCGAGGTCGACGCCGGTCTGCGCACCGCCGCCGAGAAGTTCGCGATCGCCCGCTCCGACGCCGAGTCGGAGTCCGCCCGCGAGGTCGCGCTCGGCGAGCTCCGCGGCGGCGCCGAGCGCGCCGCCCGCCACGCGCTGCGGGCCGAGGGCCTGCTCGGCGAGCATCATCGCGAGGCGCTGCGCCAGCGCGTCGCCGGCGGCGAGGAACTGCTCGATGACGTTCGCGCTGCCCTCGCCGCGGTCGAGGCCGCCGGCGCCGCGATCCGGGCCCGGGTCGGCCGCACCGAGATCCTGGTGGTCGGCGGCGAGGACGACGGCGACGAGATCGCCGAGGAGCTGCGCGCCTGCTCCCAGCAGGAGTTCGAGTTGCAGGCGCAGATGCGCACGGTCGCCGACGAGCTGACCAAGGCGGAGGTCGAGGCCGCGCACCTCGGCGACCGCCGGGCGGAGGCGGAGCGCGAGCTGGCCAGCATCGCCGAGCGCCTGGGCGAGGAGATCCCGCCGGCCGAGGCCGCGCTGAGCGACGAGGAGCGGGGGGAGATCGATCGCGGGCTGGAGCGGCTGGAGCGGCGCCGCGGCCAGATCGGCCCGGTCAACCCGCTGGCCGAGCGCGAATACGACGAGGCCCGCGAGCACGTCGAGGCGTTGCAGGCTCAGCGCGAGGACACCGAGCGGGCGATGCGCGAGCTGGAGTCGCTGATCCACGAGATCGACGATGAGATCGAGCGCGCCTTCGAGCAGACCTTCGAGGCGACCGCGCAGAACTTCGAGGAGATGGTCGAGCACCTGTTCCCGGGCGGCCGCGGGCGCCTGCGCCGGGTCAGCCTGCAGCCGCTGCGCGAGGGCGAGGCGGTCGATCCGGAGGCGGTCGATCCGGAGGCCGGCGCCGAGGCTGAGGCCGAGGAGTCCGAGCGCGAGGAACGTGACGAGCTCGGGGTCGAGATCGAGGTCACCCCGGCCGGCAAGTCGACGCGGAAACTGTCCCTGCTCTCCGGTGGTGAGAAGTCGCTGGTCGCGCTTGCCTTCGTCTTCGCCGTATTCCTCGCCCGGCCGTGCCCCTTCTACATCCTCGACGAGGTCGAGGCCGCCCTCGACGACGCCAACATCGACCGCTTCCTGCAGCTGGTCCGGCGCTTCTCCGATCGCGCCCAGTTCGTCATCGTCACCCACCAGAAACGGACGATGGACGCCGCCGACGTGCTCTACGGCGTCAGCATGGGCGGCGACGGCGTCACCAAGGTCGTCTCCCGCAAGCTCCCGCGTGAAGTATCCGAGGAAGACGAGGAGGGCGGCGAGGGCGAGGACGACAACGGCAGCACCCTCTCCGCCGTCGCCTAGCGGGCCGTCCGGGGGTGCCCCAACGGGCCGTACAGAGCAGTACTCTTAGCCAGGGGAAGGGAGGGGACCGTAGATGCAGCGCCACATGGACAGGTTGACCTCGTTCGACACTTCGTTCTTGGCGAACGAGAAGGCGAACGGGCACATGGCGATCGGCGCCGTGCTGGTCTGCGACGGCGAAGCGCCCGGCCAGGCCGACTTCCTCGCCCACATCCGCAGCCGCGTGCACCAGCTGCCGCGCCTGCGCCAGCGCCTGCACTATCCGCCGCTCGGCCTCGGCACCCCGTTCTGGGTCGACCACGCCGAGTTCGACATCCACGCCCACGTGCGCCGGGCGACCCTGCCCTCGCCCGGCTCCGACGCGCAGTGCCGCGATCTGATCGGCACCCTGCTGGCGCCGCCGCTGGACCGCCGCAAGCCGCTCTGGGAACTGATCCTGGTCGAGGGCTTCGACAGCGACCGCTTCGCGATCGTCTACAAGACCCACCACGCGATGGCCGATGGGATCTCCGCGGTCGACATCGGGATGCTGCTGTTCGACGTCGAGCCCAAGCGGGAGCCGGCCGGCGAGGAACAGCCGTGGACGCCGGCCCGTCCGCCCTCAAACGCTGCCCTCGTCGGCCACGCGGGCGCCGGCATCGCCGCCACCATGCGCCGGCTCGGGCGCTGGCTGCGCCGCGCCTTCCACGACCCGGTTCGAGCCCGCCGCCGCGCATCCGACGGCCTCGCCGGGCTCTGGGAGGTGACCTTGAACCTCGCCCGCCCGGCCCCGAAGGTCCCGATCAACACCGCGATCGGCGCCGACCGCAGCTTCGCCTGGGCCGATTTCGAGCTGGCCGACCTGAAGCAGGTCAAGAACGCTTTCGGCGGCACCGTCAACGACGTCTCGCTGGCGGTCGTCGCCGGCGCCCTGCGGCGCTGGCTGGCTGAGCGCGACGTGCCCCTCGACGGGGTCGAGCTGAAAGCGCTGGTCCCGGTCTCGATTCGAACCGAAGACGAGCACGGCGAGCTCGGCAACAAACTGACGGCGATGCGGGGGCCGCTGCCGGTCGGGATCGCCGACCCGGTCGAGCGCCTGCGCGTGATCACGGCCGCGATGGACGCGCTGAAGGCGTCGAAACAGCCGCTCGGCGCCGAAGCGATCTGGGGCCTCAACGACTGGTTCCGCGACTTCGCGCCACCGGTCCTGCTGACCCCGACCGCCGCGATCAACTTCTCGACCCGGCTCTTCAACCTGCTGGTGACGAACTTCCCCGGCCCGCAGGTCCCCTTCTACGTACTCGGCCGCGAGCTCACCGCGATCTACCCGGTCGGCTTCCTCGCCCGCAACCACGCCCTGGCGATCGCGATCCTCAGCTACAACGGCCGGGTCGGCTTTGGCCTGCTCGCCGACCCCGCCTCGCTGCCGGACGCCGAGCGAATCGTCGGCCACCTCGACGAGTCCCTTGCCGAGCTCCTCGTCCCCGCCCGAGTAGCCTCTCCGGCCGATGGCAACGACCTGGCAGGAGATGATCAACCTCGGTTCGCGCGCGACCGAGAACGCCTCGGCGACGGCTGAGGCCGAGCCCGAGCAGCGCCGCGGCGTCTTCAAGCGCCTGCGCGAGAGCCTCTCGAAAAGCCGCCAGGCGCTGCAGGAGGAGATCGGCGCCAGCCTTTTCGATCGGATCGACGACGAGACGTGGGAGGCGCTGGAGGAGGCCCTCATCCTCGCCGATGCCGGTGCCCCGACCACCGCCGCGGTGGTCGAACGACTCGAGCACGAGGTCGAGGCCGGGACCGTGCCCGCCGACGGCGTCGCCGTCCGCGATCGCCTGATCGAGATCCTCGCCGAGGTCGCCTCCGGCGGCCGCGCCCCGATCGACCTCAGCGCCGAGCCGGCGGTGCTGATGATGGTCGGCGTCAACGGCACCGGCAAGACGACGACGATCGGCAAGATCGCCTGGCACCTGAGCAAGGAGATGGGCCTCTCCGTGGTCCTCGCCGCCGGTGACACCTACCGCGCCGCCGCCGCCGAGCAGCTGGCCGAGTGGGCCGACCGCGCCGGCGCCGAACTGGTCCGCGGTGAATCTGGCGCCGACCCCGGCGCCGTCGCCTACGACGCGATCAACGCCGCCCGGGCCCGCGGCGCCGACGTCGTCATCGTCGATACCGCCGGCCGCCTCCACACCCAGGACAACCTGATGGAGGAGCTGGCAAAGGTGCGCCGGGTGATCGCCAAGCAGATCCCCGAGGCCCCGCACGAGACGCTGATCTCGATCGACGCCACCACCGGCCAGAACGGGTTGCGCCAGGCCAAGGTCTTCTCCGAAGCGGTCGAGATCGACGGGGTAGTGCTGACCAAGCTCGACGGCACCGCCAAGGGCGGCATCGCGCTGGCGATCGCCGGCGATCTCGGCATCCCGGTCAAGCTGATCGGGGTCGGCGAGACGCTCGAGGATCTGCGCCCGTTCGACCCCACCGAATACGCCGCCGCCCTGCTCGGCGAGTAGCCTGGAAGCGGTGTTCGACCAACTTTCAGACCGCCTGCAGTCGACGCTCTCGGATGTCCGCTCGCGGGGAAAGCTGAGCGAGTCCGACGTCGATGCGGCGATGCGGGAGATCCGCCTCGCCCTGCTCGAGGCCGACGTCAACTTCAAGGTCGTCAAAACCTTCACGAAGACGCTGAAGGAGCGCTGCCTCGGCGCCGACGTGCTCAACAGCCTCGACCCCGGCCAGCAGGTCGTGAAGATCGTCAACGAGGAGCTGGCGGGGCTGATGGGCGGTACCGGCAGCGAGCTGGCGATGGCCTCCAGCGGCCCGACCGTGATCCTGATGGCGGGCCTGCAGGGCTCCGGCAAGACGACTGCCTGCGCCAAGCTCGCGCAGTTCTTCCGCAAGCAGAACAAGGACGTCGCCCTCGCCGCCTGTGACGTCTACCGCCCGGCCGCGGTGGAGCAGCTGGTGACGATGGGAGAGCGCGCCGGCGCTCACGTCTACCAGCAGGGGACCGACGCCGATCCGGTCGACATCGCTGCCTGGGCGCTCGACCGCGCCCGCGAGGAGCGCCGCGACGTGCTGATCGTCGACACCGCCGGGCGTCTGCACATCGACCAGGACCTGATGGGCGAGCTCTCGCGGATCCGCAAGAAGACGAATCCCCACGACGTTCTCCTCGTGGTCGACGCGATGACCGGCCAGGACGCGGTCGGCGTCGCCGAATCGTTCGCCGAGGCGGCCGAGTTCGACGGCGTCGTGATGACCAAGCTCGACGGCGACGCCCGCGGCGGCGCCGCGCTCTCGGTCAAAGCGGTGACCGGCAAGCCGATCCTCTTCGCCTCGACCGGCGAGAAAATCGAGGACTTCGACAAGTTCCACCCCGACCGCATGGCCCAGCGCATCCTCGGCATGGGGGACGTCCTCAGCCTGATCGAGAGAGCCGAGCAGCAGGTCGACGAGAAGTCGGCTCAGGATCTGCAGGACAAACTCAAAAAGGACCAGTTCACGCTGGAGGATTTTCTCACGCAGATGAAACAGGTGCGGAAAATGGGCCCGCTGAGCGGACTGTTGGGGATGTTGCCGGGCATGGGGGCGATGAAACAGCTGAAGAACGCCAACATCGACGAGCGTGAGCTCGATCGCACCGAAGCGATCGTGCTCTCGATGACCCCGGCCGAGCGCGCCGATCCGACCCTGATCAACGGCTCCCGCCGCAAACGGATCGCAAACGGCTCTGGGACCCGCGTGCAGCACGTCAAGCAGCTGATCAAACAGTTCGACCAGATGCGGGTTCTGATGCGTTCGATGGCCAATGGGAAGATGCCGAGCGAGCACCAGATCGCTCAGATGGCGGGCGGCGGCACCCCGCGCCCGAAGGTGCGCCGCCGCTAGGGCGGCGGGTCCGCTAACCTCTCGCCGCTCATGGCCGTCCGAATCAGACTTAGACGAGTGGGTTCCAAGAAGAACCCGATCTGGCGCATCGTCGTCGCCGACAAACGCTCCCCGCGTGACGGTCGGTCGATCGAGACGATCGGTCAGTACAACCCGCAGACGGACCCCTCGACGATCGTGCTCGACGAGGAGCGCGCTCGCCACTGGCTCGAGCATGGCGCTCAGCCCTCGGAGACCGTTGCCGGGCTGCTGCGCATCAAGGGCATCAAGGCCTCCGGTTCCTAGGCAGGTCTGTCGATGACGGAGCTGCTCGAGTTCCTCGTCAAGTCGCTGGTGGAGGAGCCCGAGGCCGTGGTGGTCGAGGAGCTCGAAGAGGAAGGCGACCTCGTCTACGAGATCTCCGTCGCCGAGGGCGACCTCGGCCGCGTGATCGGCAAGGGCGGCCGCGTCGCCAACGCGATCCGCACCATTGCCAAGGCGGCCGCCGTGCGGATCGACCGCCGCGTCATCGTCGACATCCTCGACTGACGACGTTGCCGAGCCGATGAAGCTCGACATCTTCACGCTGTTCCCCGAGGCGTTCGATTGGTTCAAGACCCAGCGGTCGGTCACCAACGCGATCGAGCAGGGGAACGAGTTGCGGTTGGTCAACTACCGCGACACGACTCCGATCAACGCCGGCAAAGTGGATGACTCGCCGTACGGGGGCGGGGCCGGGATGGTGCTGCGGGTCGACGTCGTCGACGCTGCGCTGGAGGCGACCTACGGCGAGGAGCGACCGCGGATCGTGCTGCTCTCGCCGACCGGTCCGCTGCTCGACGACCCGATCGCCGACGAGCTCGTCGGCGAGCCCCACGTGGCACTGCTCTGCGGTCGCTACGAGGGTTTCGACGACCGCGTCCACCAGCACCTCGCCGACGACGAGCTCTCAATCGGCCGCTACGTCCTCGCCGGCGGTGAGCTGCCGGCGATGGTCGTCGCCGATGTCCTCATGCGCAAGCTCCCCGGCGCCCTCGGCCACGAGGATTCGGCCGTCGAGGAGTCCTTCAGCGAGGTGCTGGAGGGGATGCCCGAGTACCCCCACTTCACGCGGCCGCCGTCCTACCGCGGCTGGGAGGTGCCCGACGTCCTGCTCTCCGGCGACCACGGCAGGGTCCGCGAGTGGCGCCTGGAGCAGAGCCGGATGCGTGCCCGCGAGTCCGAAGAGGGGGCGGAATAGCTACCATTCCGCGACCGCACGGTTCCCGCTTCCGGGTCCGGCGGTTTTTTCTCGCCAAATGAGCTCCGTAATCGACAGCATCGAGCGTGCCCAGCTACGGCCGGGCCTTCCGTCGTTCGCCCCGGGCGATCGCGTTCGCGTCCACTTCCAGGTGGTCGAGGGAACGCGCAAAAGGACTCAGGTGTTCGAGGGCGTCGTGCTGAAGCGCCAGGGCTCGGGCGCGCGGGAGACCTTCACGGTCCGCAAGCAGTCCTTCGGCGTCGGGGTCGAGCGTACGTTCCCGTTGCACTCGCCGAAGATCGAGAAACTCGAGGTGGCGGCGCGCGGAGCCGTGCGCCGGGCCAAGCTCTACTACCTGCGGGGCCGCGTCGGCAAGGCCGCCCGCGTCGCCGAGCGGCGCTGGGGCATCGACGAGGACATGGTTTCCGCGCCGGCCGCGGCGGCACCGGTAGACGCCGACGGCGTCAGCCAGGAGGAGGTCGTCCCGGTCGAGGAGCCGCAGGACGCTGCCGAGGCCGAGGCGACCGAGACCGTTGAGGAGACCCCGGAGCCCGAGGCCACCGAGGAGGCTGCGGCGACCGAGGAGAGCACCGGGGCAGAGACCGAGGCAGCACCCGCCGAGCCGGAGGCTGCGGCGGAGGAGGTTGCGGAGGCGGCAGACGCGGAGGCGACGGCGCCCGAGGTGGGGGAGACTGAGGACAAAGCAGCGTCAGGCGATGCCGAGGACGAGAAGCCGGCCGAGACCGGCGACTCCGACGAGGGCTCGGCAGCCTGAAACTCAGCATCCCGAAGCCGAAGGGAAAGGGCGGCGGGCTGGTTGAGTTGGTCGTTATCGTTGCGCTGGCCTTGGGGCTGGCGCTGGCGATCCAGGCATGGGTCGTCAAGCCGTACCAGATCCCTTCCGAATCGATGGAGCCGACGCTCGACGTCGGCCAGCGGGTCCTGGTCAACCGCTTTCTCTACAACTTCACCGACCCCTCGATCGGCGACATCGTCGTCTTCCACCCGCCGGCCGGCGCCGACCGGGGCACCCAGTGCGGCGTCCCGCACCCCGAAGACGAACCGTGCCCGAAACCAACTGCGGCGGAGTCGAGCCAGAACTTCATCAAGCGCATAGTCGCCGGACCGGGAGACACGCTCTCGGTCAAAGAAGGGCACCCGGTCGTCAACGGCGTCTGGAAGAGAGATGAGTCCTACACGCTGCCCTGTGGCGGCGGCAGTGGCTGCAATTTGCCGAAAGAGATCACTATCCCGCCCGACCATTACTTCATGATGGGCGACAACCGTGGAGCCAGCGACGACAGCCGTTTCTGGGGACCCGTCCCGCGCGACTGGCTCATCGGCAAGACCTTTGCCACCTACTGGCCCCCTGACCGCATCGGGATCTTCTAAGCCGAAGCAGCACCGGCGCCGGCTCGCCCGCAGCCGCCGCTTGTTCGCCTTCGATCGCGGCCTGCAGAGCCGCTTCGTCGCCGGCACCGACGAGGCGGGGCGCGGCTGCCTGGCCGGGCCCTTGGTCGCCGCCGCCGTGCTGATCGACTACGAGCGCCTCTCGCACTCCGACCGCCGGCTGCTCGGCGGTCTGCACGACTCCAAGCAGATGACCGAGGAGCGGCGGCTGGAGATGTTTCCCTGCGTGCTGCGGGCGGCCGAGCGGGTCAGCGTCGTGGTCCGCTCGGCGGCGGGGATCGACCGCCGCGGATTGCACGTGACCAACATCGAAGCGCTCTCGGTGGCGCTGGAGCGGCTGGCGCCGGGCAACGCGATCAGCCTCGTCGACGGCTTCGCGCTGCCACGCTGCGCGGTTCCGCACCGCCGCGTGGTCGGCGGCGACGCCACCAGCGCCGCGATCGCCGCCGCCTCGGTGATCGCCAAGGTCACCCGCGACCGCTACATGCACGAAGCCGCCCTCGAGCATCCGGGCTGGGGCTTCGAGGAGCACGTCGGCTACTCGACCCCCGAGCACCGCGCCGCGATCGACAAGCTCGGAATCTCGCCGTTGCACCGGCGCAGCTTCCAATCAGTTGCGTACACGCAGCTCGGGCTCGCCTGAGCTGCGCATTCCGGCGTCCTCAGTCGCTCACGTGCAGAGCACGCTTCGCTCCCTGCGTCCTTGAACTGCTTGCTCAGGCGAGCCCGAGTCAAAACGCGTTTGGGATGTGCTCGACGCCTAGGAGGCGGCCGGCGCGGTCGAAGGTGACCCCGACGGCGTCGAAGCGGATCTCCTCGAAGCGCGGGATGCGTCCGCGCCGCTCGGCCATCCAGGCGGTGGCGAGGCGGCGCACCCGTTGCTGCTTGCGTCGGTCGACGGCGAGGACCGGGCGCTCGGGGCCGAACTGATTGCCCTCGCGGCCGGCCTTGACCTCGATGAAGACGAGCGCGCGGCCATCGAGGGCGACGATGTCGAGCTCGCCGTAGCGAGTGCGGGCGTTGCGCTCGACGATCTCCCACCCGACGCTGGCGAGCCGGCGCGCGACCAGCTCCTCGGCGCGGGCTCCGGTGCGCTGGCGGGCGGCGGTCATCCGGGCTCAAGCCCGCAGCGTGGAGAATTCTCCCCGCCCCGGGCACAGAGAAGTTCCGAACTGCCGGCCACGCGTGAAGACTCGCTCCGTAGCGTCGCAACCGTGCTCGCCACGGCCCGAACCTTCACGCTCGACGGCATCGCCGCCCGCCCGGTGCGGGTCGAGGTCGACGTCCACCGTGGACTTCCCGGCTTCGCGATCGTCGGCCTCCCCGACACCGCCGTGCGCGAGGCGCGCGAGCGGGTGCGAGCAGCGCTGGTCAACTGCGGCTTCGAGTTCCCCCTGCGGCGGATCGTCGTCAACCTCGCCCCGGCCAGCCTGCGCAAGGCCGGGCCGGGCATGGACCTGGCGATCGCCGCGGCGCTGCTGAGCGCGTCGGGGCAGCTGGAGTGGGAGGGGCTTGCGCGGGTGGCGCTGGCGGGTGAGCTGGCGCTGGACGGGACGACGCGGCCGGTCATCGGCGCTCTGGCGATCGCCGAGGCAGCCCGCGAAGGCGGGGCCGAGGCGATTCTCCTGCCCGAGGAGAACGGACCCGAGGCGGCGCTGGCGAGCGGGATCGAGGTGATCCCGCTCGACAGTCTCGGGCGGCTGCCGGCGCTTGCCGCCGGCGTCTGGGAGCCGCCGCGCCCGGCCCCGCTCGCGCTCGAGTCCGTCGAGCGGATGGGAGGTCCAGATCTGGCTGATCTGCGCGGGCAGCCGCACCTGCGCCATGCGCTGGAGGTCGCCGCCGCCGGTGGCCACAGCCTGCTGATGATCGGCCCGCCGGGCGCCGGCAAGTCGCTCGCCGCCAGTCGTCTGCCCTCGATCCTGCCGCCGCTGGCCGCCGTCGAGGCGTTGGAGGTGGCGCGGATCGCCAGCGCTTGCGGGCGTCTCGCCAGTGCCCGCGGCGGCGGCCGCCCGTTCCGCTCGCCGCACCACACGATCAGCCCCGCCGGCCTGGTCGGCGGCGGCACCCCGCCGCGACCGGGAGAGCTGACGCTCGCCCACCGCGGCGTCCTCTTCCTCGACGAGCTCTGCGAGTTCCGCCGCGATGCCCTGGAGGCGCTGCGGGCGCCGCTGGAGTCGGGCGAAGTCTCCATCGCCCGCGCCGGCGGTCGCAGCACCCTGCCCTGTCGGTTCATGCTCGTTGCCGCCGCGAACCCGTGCCCATGCGGGCGCGGCGAAGTCGATCCCGACTGCAGCTGCGCGCCGGTGGCGGTGCAGCGCTACCAGGGCCGCCTCAGCGGTGCCCTTGCCGATCGCATCGACATTCTCGCCGCCGTCCGCCAACCGAGTGCAGCCGACATCGGCGGCGCGGCGGGCGAGACTTCGGCGGCGGTGCGGGCGCGGGTGGCGACGGCGCGCGAGCGCCAGGAGCAGCGCCTGGGCCCTGGACGCTGCAACGCCGAGATGACGCCGGGCGAGGCCCGCGAGTGCGCGCTGGAGCCGCAGGCCGGGGTGTTGCTGGCGGAGCTCTACGCGCGCCAGCGGCTCAGCGGCCGTGCGCATGACCGGGCACTGCGGCTGGCCCAGACGATCGCCGATCTCGACGGGGCCGCGGCGATTGGCCCCGAGCAGATGGCACAGGCGCTGCAACTGAGAAGGCGGGACCGTGGCTGAGCCGGTTGCCTGTCCCGAGTGCCTGCGCCGCTCCTGGCTGCTCTCGCTGCTGGGCTCCTACATAGAAAAGACGGCCACGGGAGAGGTCGGCTCGCGCTCGCCGGAACTGCTGCGGCTCTCCAGCGAGGAGCTGGCCGATGCGGTGGCGCCGAAGGTTGCCGAGCAGATGCTGGCCCGGGTCGAGGCGCTGCCCGAGCGTCAACTCGCGGACGAGCTGCGGGCGGCGCAGTGTTGGGCCTGTTGCCGGCACGGCGACCTCTACCCGGCGCAGTTGCGGGACGCCCCCGACGCTCCCTGGGCGCTGATCGGCCGCGGCGATCCCGGGCTGGTCGACGGGTTGGAGTCGTTCGGCGCGGTGACGGTCGTCGGCGCCCGCCGCGCCACCTCCTACGGCCGCGAGATCGCCCGTGAGCTCGGCCGCGACCTCGCCGGCGCCGGGATGGTGGTGGTCAGCGGCCTCGCCTTCGGGATCGACGCCTGCTCTCACCGCGGTGCCCTCGACGGCGGCGGTCGCACGATCGCCGTGCTCGGTTGCGGCCCCGACACGGCCTACCCCGCCGCCCATCGCTCGCTCTGGCGGCGGATCTGCGAGCAGGGCCTGGTGATCTCCGAGTTCCCGCCCGGCTCTACTCCATGGCGCTGGACCTTCCCCGCCCGCAACCGGATCATGGCTGCCCTTGCCGGGATGACCGTCGTCGTCGAGGCCGCCGTCCGCTCCGGCTCGTTGATCACCACCGACCTGGCCGCCGACCTCGGCCGCGACATCGGTGCCGTCCCCGGCCCGGTTACCTCCCGAGCTTCAGCCGGTCCCAACAACCTCCTCGCCGGCGGCGCCTGTCTCGTTCGCAACGCCCAGGACGTCCTCGACGCCATGCTCGGTCCCGGCGCCATCCGGACTGGCCGTGTTGGCCCGCCGCTCGACCCAGCCCTTGCCACCGTCCTCGCCGCGGTCGAGGCCGGCCAGGGAACCTGCGACGGCGTTGCCGCCAGCCTCGGGGTTCCGGCTCCTGAAACGGCCGCCGCCCTGGCCCGCCTCGAGGTCCTCGGCTATCTCACCTGCTCGCTGATGGGCGTGTACTCGAGAACGCTGTTGGGGATTCGATGACCATGAGTCTGCCCTCGGCCGCCACATGCTCAGGCAAAGGCGGAATCGCGCCGCCCTTTAGGCTCCGCGCCGTGAGCGACCGAAACATTCCCGCCGTACTGTCGATCGCCGGCTCCGATTCCGGCGGCGGCGCCGGGATTCAGGCTGACTTGAAGGCCTTCGCGCGCTGCGGGGTTCACGGGATGACGGCGATTACCGCGATCACCGCCCAGAACACGGTCGGGGTCGAGGCGGTGGAGGCGATCGCGCCGGAGATCATCGTCGCCCAGGTGCGGGCCGTGGCCGAGGACATCGGCGTCGACGCGGTCAAGATCGGGATGCTGGGCACCGCGGCGACCGTCGATGCGGTGATCGAAGCGCTGGGCTTGACGGGGGAGGCGCCGGTTGTGATCGATCCGGTGATGGTCTCCGAGAGCGGCTCGGTGTTGCTCGATCCCGAGGCGCGCACGGCGCTGCTCGGCCGGCTGCTGCCGCTGACCTCGGTCGCGACCCCGAACATCCCCGAGGCGCGCGAGTTGACCGGATTGGGAGAGGGAGCGAGCCAGGAGGAACTGGCGCGCCAGGTGTTCGCGCTCGGGCCGCGGGCGGTGGTCGTCACCGGCGGCCACAGCGCGGACCTGGTCGACCTCTTCTACGACGGCGAGCAGCTGGTCGAGATCCCCGGCGAGCGCCATCCCGACGGGGCCGCCCACGGCTCCGGCTGCACCCACTCCTCGGCCCTGGCGGCGTTTCTGGCTCGCGGCGCCGAGCCGGTCCAGGCCGCCGTCGCCGCCCGCCAGGTCGCCGCGATCGCGGTCGGAGCGGGTCTGCGGGAGATCGGAAACGGACCGGGTCCGGTCGACGTTTTCGAGCTGACCAGGCGCGGCAACGAGGAAGAAGACTTGCCCCAGTGAATACATTTGTCCTATGAGCACGAACGCCAGCACCGCCACCAAGCTTCCGCGCCCCCGCTCGGCGAAGGTCTTCGACGGGCCTGACCGCGCGCATTCACGCGCCTACATGAAGGGCATCGGCTTCGACGACGAGGCCCTGAGCCGGCCGACGATCGGGATCGCCAACACCTGGACCGAGGCGATGCCCTGCAACTTCGGCTTGCGGGCACTTGCCGAGCACGTGAAGAAGGGGGTGCTCGCGGCCGGTGGCACGCCGATGGAGTTCAACACCGTCGCCGTCTCCGACGGGGTAACGATGGGTACGCAGGGGATGAAGGCCTCGCTGGTCAGCCGCGAGGTCGTTGCCGACTCGATCGAGTTGATGGCCCGCGGCTATCAGTTCGACGCGATCGTCGCCCTCTGCGCCTGCGACAAGACGATTCCCGGTTGCGCGATGGGCCTCGCCCGCCTCGACGTGCCCTCGGTGCTGCTCTACGGCGGTTCGATCGCCCCCGGCCACTGGCACGGCCGCGACGTAACCATCCTCGACATCTTCGAGGCGATCGGCGCCCACAACGCGGGCGATATGACCGACGAGGAACTGAACGAGCTGGAGGGCGTCGCCAGTCCTGGCGCCGGCGCCTGCGGCGGTCAGTTCACTGCCAACACGATGGCCTGTGCCTTCGAGGCGCTGGGAATCAGCGCCGGCGGCTCGGCGATGGTCCCGGCCGAAGACGACGACAAGCCGACCGTCGCCGAGAAAATCGGTGAGCTGGTCTTGAACGTGCTGGTCGAGGATCTGCGTCCGAGCAAGATCATCACCCGCGAGGCGCTGGAAAACGCGATCGCCTGCGTCTGCGCCTCCGGCGGCTCGACCAACGGAGTGCTGCATCTGATTGCACTTGCGCACGAGGTCGGGATCGACCTCACGATCGACGACTTCGAGCGGATCTCCAGGGCAACCCCGCTCTATGCCGATCTAAAGCCCGGCGGGCGCTTCATCGCCACCGACCTCTACGCGGCCGGCGGCGTGCCGGTGATCATCAAGCGGCTGGCTGAAAAAGGCGTACTGCACGAAGACCAGATCACGGTCACCGGCCAGACGATCGGCGAGGTCGCCGCGGCTGCGACCGAGAAGCCTGGTCAGGAAGCGGTGCGCCCGCTCGACGATCCGGTCAAGGCCGAAGGGGGGCTGGCGATCATGTACGGGAACATCGCCCCCGACGGCGCCGTGATCAAGGTCGCCGGCACCGAGCGCCGCCGCCAGAGCGGCCCCGCCCGCGTCTTCGAGTCCGAAGAGGACTGCTACCGCGCGGTCAAGGATCAGCGGATCAACGAGGGCGACATCATCGTCATCCGCAACGAGGGGCCGGTCGGCGGCCCCGGGATGCGGGAGATGCTGCAGGTGACGGCGGCGATCGTCGGCGAGGGACTCGGCGAGCACGTCGCGCTGCTCACCGACGGGCGCTTCTCCGGCGCCACCCGCGGCCTGATGTTCGGCCACGTCACCCCCGAGGCCGTCAAGGGCGGTCCGATCGCGGCGCTGCAGGACGGCGACATGATCACCCTCGACATCGACGAGCGGCGCATGGATGTTGACCTCAGCGACGAGGAAATCGCCCGCCGGATCGAGAAGTACGAGGCGCCCGAGTCGCCGTTCGGTCGCGGCGTGATGTCGAAGTACGCGGACACGGTCTCAACCGCCTCCCGCGGCGCCGTCACGAGCTAGGCGGCGCGGCGCATTTCAGCGTCCTCGGTCGCTCACGTGCAGAGCACGCTTCGCTCCCTGCGTCCTTGAACTGCTTGGCCGCCTAGCTCGTGAGAAATTCGTCCAGCAGGGCGTTGAATCGCGCCGGCCGCTCGAGTTGCGGCACGTGACCGGTGCGCTCGAAGATCTCCAGGCGCGAGTGGGGGATGCGGCGGTGGTAGCTGATCGCCGCGGCAACCGGGATCACCCGGTCCGAGAGGCCCCAGACGATCAGGGACGGCAGCTCGATCATCGGCAGGCGCTCGCGGATGTCGTGGCCGATCAGATCCTGCAGCGCGTCGCCGAAGCCGGGACAGCGCCCGCCGGCCATCTGCTCGATCAGCAGCTCCGGCCGCAGCTGGCCCGGGTAGCGGACGAACGGCGCCAGGGCGAGTTGACGGCTGCGCGGGTGCGAGACGAGCCAGCGGCCGCGGTCGGCGACGGTACCGCCGAGCTTGCTCCAGGCGTATGCGGTCACGGTCGCCCGCACCTCCGGGTTCCAGGTGTTGATGATCCCCGCGGCCGAGACCAGGACGAGACGGCTGAAGCGCTGCGGCTCCGCCGTCGCGGCCTGGACCGCGATGAAGCCGCCCATCGAGTTGCCGACCAGGGTCGTCCCCTCCAGGCCGAGCTTCTCGCAGAAGTCGTGGATCATCCGCCCGTAGGCGGCCATCCCGATCTCCCAGGTCGGCATCGGGCTGGTGTTGAAGCCGGGCAGATCGAGCGCGATCGCGCGGTGGTTGGCGCCGAAGTACGGAAGGTTCTCGAGCCAGTTCTGCCAGCCCCCGGAGATCCCGTGGATGAAGAGGATCGGCTCGCCCTCGCCGATCTCGACGTAGTTGACCCGCGCCCCCGGCAGCTCGACGCTGCGCTGGTGCTGGGACCAGTCGACTCGCATCCACTCCGGCGCCGGGTCCGGATTGCCGTAGTCGGTGCCGGCGGCGATCCGTGGATCGAGAGTCTTCGGCTTAGTCATCGCTTCGAAGTCTGACGCGGACGGAGGCGCCGGCGGGGAGGACGCGGCCGGCGGCGGGGCGCTGGCTGGCCACCCTGCTCGCGGGTGTCCGCCTGCCGGCGATCGCGGTCAGCCGGCAGTGTGCCCGGCGCAGCCGCGCCCGGCTGCTGGCGACGCTCCGGCCTTTCAGGTTCGGGACGACGCACAGCACCGGGGGCCCCGACGGTAACGGCGGAGCGAGGGCCTGCGTGGTCGCCGGCTGCGGTTGCGGCCCCTCGGGGACCAAGGTCGACGGCTCTAGCCGCAGGATCGTCACCGCCGGGCCGACGTCGACGCTCAGCGTCCCGCCCGGATCTGCCGCCGACCAGACCGGCCCGGCCGACTGGGTTGGCTCGAACACCGCCGCCGTGGCGAGCCCCGGGGAGACCGTCACTTCGACCGGCGCCGAGCCCGGGTCGAGCGGCTCTCCGGTGGCCGCGTCCCAGACGCTCGAGGTTCGCCACAGCGCCAGGTAGAACGCGCCGTCCCGCTGTTGCAGCAGCACCTTGTGCAGGCCCGGGCTTTCGACCCCGATCGCGGTGCCGCCTTCGCTCAGCGCGTAGTCCAGGGCACCGGGAAGAAAGCGCGGCCCCGGGTCCTCGAGGATCGCGATCGTGTTGCGCAGGGCATCGAAGGCCGGCTTGCGTGAGAGGTCGTTGCGCAGTAGCCCGAAGTGGGCCTCGGCATCAACCGGCGGTGGGTCGGCGAAGGAGTCGACGAGCTCGTAGGAGAAGGTCCTGGCGATCCCCCAGCGGAAGTACTCGAAGAAGAGCCGCGGCGTGTAGACCGCCTGCGCGGCCTCGGAGACCGGCGGGTGTTCGCCGCTCCAGCCCAGCGCCGTGTGGTAGCCGGTCTCGGTCGCCATGATCGGCTTCGGTCCGGAGTTGAGCCGGGCACGATCGATTGCGCTCCCGAGTTTGTCGGGAGGGCTGCCCTGGGGGTAGGAGTGGATGTTGCCGAAGTCGAGCGTGGTTTCGATGTTGCCCAGCTCGTCCTGGTCGCCGTGGACGATCGAGGGCCCGATCACCGGCAGCGCCGACAGGGTCGGGTCCGCCTTCGCCATTTCGTAGAGCGCCTGCTGGTAGGCGATCAGGTTCTGTTCCCATTCCGGGTCGTGGGGGAGGGAGGTGCTGTACTCGTTCGGCCCCTCCAGGGCCTCGATCCCCTCCAGCTCCGACCCCGCCGTTTCCAGCAGCGCTTCCAGGCCGGAGGGGCCGCCTTCGGCGGGCGAGCCGAGGATCAGCGTCAGCCCGATCCCCGCCGCGGCGAGCTCGTCTAGCCGCTCGTACTGGTCGGGCCGGTCGGGGGCGAGGCCGTCTCGCAGGTGTCGGACCCCAAGCTCTCCGAGCCGCGCCTTGACCTCCTCGAACCGGGCGACGTAGGGCGTGTCGCTGAAGTAGGTGTGGGCGTTGACGCCGATCGAGTCGACGAAGGCATCGGCCTCGCGAGCGTTGACCGCCGCCGCGGGGGACGGCGACCCGAGCGCCACCAAGAGCCCGACCAGGGCGAGAAGCAGCAATGCGTTGCTCCGATCCCGTCGCCTACCCATGGACAGAGGGTAACCCCGCCGCCGACGGGCCGATTTGTCAACCCATAGGCGACAAATCGGCCCGTCGGCGGGCGTCTAGGTGTGGTTGGGGCCGTCGTCGGAGCCGCCGCCGTGACCGCCGTGGTCGTCGCCACCGCCGTCGTCGGAGCCGCCTCCGCCGTTGCCGCCCTGCGGCTCGACCTGGATCGCGATTAGGCCGTTGGCGCTGGTGCGGGCGTCGACCTCGATCGCCAGCCCTTGCTTGAGGCCACCAAAGCCGCCGCCGATGCGCTCGAACTCGGTGTTGGCGTTGACCTTGATCTGCACCGTGCCGCTCTGAGTGGAGATCTTGAACGTCTTCTTGGTCGAGTTCTTCGAGATCACGGTCCCGTCGATATGCCGCACGGCCGCCTGGGCCGTCGTCGCGAGGACACCCGCGATCATCGCGGCGACGATCGCGCAGGTGGCGAGCAGGGATGGGAAACGCTTCGTGTTGGCCATCGGGTGCCTCCCTTTCGAGTTGGTTGGACCCGGTGGTACGTACCCGCCCGGCGGCAGGTTCATCACGGCCTAGGCGTAGCCCATCCGTTCCAGCACCGGGATCTCTCGGATCTGCGGCGGCTGCAGGTGGTCCCAGAGGATTCCGCGGGGGCGCTCGTACTGGCGCTCGACGTCGATCACGGCGCGGGGGGTGGCGATCAGGTCGCAGGGGAGGTCGTGGGCGGTGACCATCAGGTGCTGGCGCAGGATCTGGATCGGGTGCACGGTGGTGGCGACCGTGGTGTGGGCGTCGATCTTGCCGGCGTGCGTGAGGATTCCGTACTCGAGGTCGTGATAGCCGCCGCCTTTGCCGACGCGGGCGCCGCTGAGGTTGACCGCGACCGAGCCGCAGAGGACGAAGTCGATCTCCGGCAGGTCGTCGAGGGCGATCACGCGGCCGTGCTTGAGCGCCCCCTTGATCGTCGCCGCCTCCTTCACCGCCGCTTTCGACATCTGCTTCGGGTCGAGGACGCGGAAGGGGTGGGGGTCGCGCAGGCGCGGCACCGCCATGATCACGGTCTTGCCTTCTTCCAGCGCGATCCGGCGCGCGTGGGTCTGCGGCGAGTCGGGGTTGGCCTTGATCACCTGCGCCCGCTTCCAGAGCCGGTGGTTGGCCAGCTTCTCGGCCGCCAGCTTGGCGCCGGCGAAGTTGGGGATACGACCCTCGGCCCCCGGGAAGCGGGAGACACCCTCACGCTCCATCGCCTTCCAGACCTCTTTGCGGACCTCATCCTTTGAGCGCACGGGCGAAAGATATCCGTCCCGTCTGCCGATAAGACCGACGCAGGTGCAAAATTGCAGGGAAGAGCGACTGTTTGACCGAATGATCTGTTTGCCTAGACTTTCCGATACCGAAACTTGGGACTGACCGAATTGGGACGTAAGACGCAAATCACGCTGGGAGTACTGGTGCTGCTGATCGTTTTCGCAGCGGCCGGCGCCTACGCCTACGACAGCTCCCAGAAGGACAAGATCGCCGAGGGCGTGACCGTCGCCGGCGTCGAGGTCGGCGGCATGGACGCCGACGAAGCGACAGCCGCCGTGCGCCGCGAGCTGTTGGCGCCGCTCAAGCACGAGCTCAAAGTCAGCCTCGGAGACGAGAGCTGGACCCTGCCGGGCGAGAAGCTGAAGGTCCGCGCCAACATCGTGGAAGCGGTCGAAGAGGCCGTCGCCGAGAGCCAGGACGGCGGCTTGCCGACCCGCCTGGTCCGCTACGTCAGCGGCGGCGAGCTCGACAAGCCGGTCAAGGCAGAACTCGACTACTCCAAGCCCGCGATCAACCGCTTCGTCCGCCACGTCGCCGAGGAAGTCAACCGCGACCCGGTCGACGCCAGCGTCGAACCCAGCTCCGACTCGCTCAACGTCGTCTCCGGCAAGAACGGGCGCAAGCTGCGCGACAACCGCCTCACCGAAGATCTCGAAGCAGCGGTGCTGAACGCCGGCGCCGCGGACACGGTGGTCGCCCACATCCACGCGACCAAGCCGGAAGTGACGACCAAGGACGTCGCCGGCAAGTACCCCTCCTACCTGACGCTCGACCGCGGCTCCTTCACGCTGCGGCTCTGGCAGAACCTGAAGAACACCAAGACCTACACCGTCGCGGTCGGCCAGGAAGGGTTGGAAACGCCTGAAGGCCTCTACGCGATCGAGGCCAAGGAAGAAAACCCGACCTGGCACGTGCCGGACTCCGACTGGGCCGGCTCGCTGGCCGGTACGACCGTCCCCCCGGGACCGTCCAACCCGATCAAGGCCCGCTGGATGGCGATCTACGAAGGCGCCGGCATCCACGGCACCGAAGAGACCGAATCGCTTGGCAGCGCCGCCTCCCATGGCTGCGTCCGCATGGCGATCGCGGATGTCGAAGAGCTCTACGACCTAGTAGAAGTAGGAACCCCGATCTATATCGGCTAGCGAGCGGCGCGGGGACCGGCGCATTTCGGCGTCCTCGTCGCTCACGTGCAGAGCACGCTCGTTCCTGCGTCCTTGAACTGCTTGGTCCCCGCGCCGCTCGAAGGTGGGAGAGAAGAGACGGCGAACTCCCATTCGTGAACTGGGAAAGCGCCCTTGCCGAGTACGACCGTGACCTGCGGGCGCGGGGGGCGGCGGAGCGGACGCGGCGGGCGTATGGGGTGGACCTGGGAGGGTTCGTCGAGTGGGTGGCGCCGCAGGGCCTTGGCCCCGGCAACGTCCGCCACCGCGATGTGCGCCGCTACGCGGCCGGGCTCTCGAGCGCCGGCGCCGCGCCGGCCACGGTCGCCCGCAAGCTGGCCTCGATTCGGGGCCTCTACGGCTTCCTGGTCCGCACCGAGCGGGCGGGCCAGAACCCGGCCGAGCTGGTTTCCAGTCCGAAGCGGGCGCAAAAGCTTCCGAAGGTGCTCTCGACCGAGCAGATGCGCGGCCTGTTGGAGCGGATCCCGGCCTCGACGCCGCTGGAGCTGCGCGACCGGGCGATGCTCGAGCTGGCCTACTCGTGCGGGCTGCGCTGCGAGGAGATCGTCAACCTCGACACCGATTCGGTCGACTTCGAGAGCGAGCAGCTGCGCGTGCTCGGCAAGGGATCCAAGGAGCGAATCCTGCCGATCGGCGAGCCGGCGCAGCGGGCCTTGGAGCGCTATCTGCAGAAGGGCAGGCGGGCGCTGGCGGTCGAGCCGCGGGAGTCGGCGCTGTTTCTCTCCAAGAGCGGCCGCCGCCTCTCCAACTCCGACATCACCCGCCGGCTCGGGCTCTGGACCCGCGAAGCAGCGCTCGCGGCGGGAGTTTCGCCGCATTCACTTCGACATTCCTTTGCAACGCATCTCTTGGAGGGCGGTGCCGACCTGCGTACGATTCAAGAGTTGCTGGGCCACGCATCGATCTCGACCACGCAGGTTTACACCCGCGTGGACGCCGCCCGTCTGCGTGACACCTACGCTGCAAGCCACCCCCGCGCATGACCTCGAACCCGCCAATCATCCATAGAATCGCCCGTCTCTGATGGAGACGGGCGTAAAAGAGGTAGAGCTGCGCGATCTCTGGCGCCGCTACAAGGACCAGGGCGACGAAACCGCTCGCGAGCGCCTCGTCGTCGCCTACTCGCCGATGGTTAAATTCGTCGCCGGCAGGCTTGGCGCCGGACTGCCCTCCCACGTCGAGGACGCCGACCTGATCTCCTACGGGCTGGTCGGGTTGATCGGCGCGATCGAGCGCTTCGAGCCCGAGCGCGGGATCAAATTCGAGACCTTTGCGATGACCCGCATCCGCGGCTCGATCATCGACGAACTGCGTTCGCTGGACTGGGTGCCGCGCTCGGTGCGCTCGCGGGCGCGCGAGATCGAGGCCGCCCAGGCCAAGCTCGAGCACGAGCTGCAGAGGGCCCCGAGCGAGGCCGAGCTGGCGGCGAAACTGAACATGACCGAAGAGGAACTGCAGGGCGCGCTGCTGGAGATCGCCAACTCCTCCGTCTATGCGCTCGACGAGCTCTGGACCGTCTCCGACTCCTCCGGCGACCAGGTCTCGCTGCTGGACACGATCGCCGACGACGGCGCCGCCGATCCGCAGGAGGCGCTGGCGAGCAGCGAGGTCAAGGATCGGCTGACCGAGGCGATCAGCTCGCTGCCCGAGCGCGAGCAGCTCGTCGTCGCCCTCTACTACTACGAGAACTTGACCCTGCGCGAGATCGGCGAGGTCCTCGGCGTCACCGAGTCGCGGGTCTCCCAGCTCCACACCAAGGCCGTGATGCGGCTCAAGTCTCAACTTCAGCAGGCCTGAGCCATGCGCCTTCGTCTCCCACAGAGGCGGGAGCGAGTTCTCGACCTCGAGGATCTGACACCGCTGGAGCGCGCTACTGCCCGCTTCAACGCGAGCGAAGCGGGGCGGACCGTGACCGGGCTGATGCGGACGCTGGGCGAGCCGCGGGTCTCCGTTGGCGCCTGCGCCGGCAGCGCCGAGGAGATGCGCGTGACCGTTGCCTGGGAATTGACCTGGTACCAGTGGGCGGTCGCGGTCGGCTCCGAGCGGCCGGTGCGACAGATCGCCAGCGGCGTCGACGTCGCCGAGCTCGACGCGGCGGCGCGTCAGTGGAACGCGACCACGGTCGCCGGCGGCCGTATCGTCCTCGCATGAGCGCGGTCACGGTCAACGTCGACGGCGGCGCCCGCGGCAACCCAGGCCCGGCGGCGATCGGGGTCGTCGTCCGCGATGCCGACGGCGCCGTGCTCGAGGAGCTGGGGGAGAAGATCGGCCGCGCCACCAATAACGTCGCTGAGTACCGGGCGCTGCTGCGCGGGATCGAGCTGGCCGCCGCCCACGGCGCCACCGAGCTGGAGCTGGTCGGCGACTCGGAGCTGGTCGTGCGTCAGATCGAAGGCCGCTACAAAGTCAAGGATGCGACGATGCGCGAGCTGCACGCGGAGGCCAAGCGCGAGTTGGCTGGATTCGATCGCTGGTCGATCCGCCACGTTCGCCGCGAGAGCAACGCCGACGCCGACCGCCTCGTCAACGCGGCGCTGGACGACGGCTGATGGCCGAGCCGATCGATCCCGGCGTCGACATCGGCCACGTCCACCTCAAGGTTGCCGACGTCGATCGCGCCCTGGACTTCTACTGCGGCGTGCTCGGCTTCGAGCTGATGCAGCGCTACGGCGCCGATGCCGCCTTCATCTCCGCCGGCGGCTATCACCACCACATCGGCCTCAACTCCTGGGAATCGAAAGGCGGCTCTGCGCCCCCGCGCGGGACCACCGGGCTCTACCACACGGCGATCCGCTATCCGACTCGCCGCGCCCTCGCCGATGCTCTGCGACGGCTGATCGACGCCGGAATCCCGCTCACCGGCGCCTCCGACCACGGGGTCAGCGAGGCGCTCTACCTCGACGACCCCGACGGCAACGGCGTCGAGCTCTACTGGGACCGTCCCAAAGACCAGTGGCCGGCACCGCAGCCCGGTCAGAAGGTCGAGATGTTCGTGCGCGCGCTCGACCTCGACGGCTTGATCGGCGAGCTCGAAGTCGAGTAGGGCCGCCGCAGCCGGGAGCGGAGGGGTTGACGCTCCCGGCGTCGGCGGCGGCGAGCGCCAGGGCTGCGGCTGCGAAGATGCTGCGGTTCATCGAGCTCCTCCCGGCCGACTGTCTGCATGGACCCCCTTGTCCAGCCACGAACTCGGGACCTAGCTTACCTAATAATGATGATGCCTTGTCAAGTTTCGAATCGAAGGGCGGTACCGCGATGGAGGTAGCGATAGCTGGAGGTCACGGCAAGATCGCGATGCTGCTCGGGCGGCTGCTGGTTGGCGAAAGCGACCTCGCTTTCGGCCTGATCCGCAACCCCGACCAGGAAGACGACCTGCACGAAATCGGGGTCGAGCCGGTTCTCTGCGATCTCGAGAGCGATGGCGATGTGGCCGGCGCCGTGCGCGGGATGGATGCGATCGTCTACGCGGCGGGGGCGGGTGCCGGCAGCGGTGCCGAGCGCAAGCGGACGATGGACCTCGGCGGGGCGCTGAAGCTGATCGAGGCCTGCCGCAAGGAGGGCGTGCGCCGCTTCGTGATGGTCAGCGCGATGGGGGCCGCCGACCCGCCGGCTGAGGGCGACGACGTCTTCGCCGAGTATCTGCGGGCGAAGGCGGCAGCCGACGAGGCACTGCGCCAGAGCGGCCTCGAGTACACGATCGTGCGGCCGGGGATGCTGACCGATGAGCCGCCGCGCGGCTCGGTCAAGGTCGGCGAGCGCCTCGAAAGCGGTGAGATCCCGCGCGCCGACGTCGCCGCCGTCCTCTTCGCGGTGTTGCGCGCCCGCCACTCGATCGACCGCGAGTTCGATCTCGTCAGCGGCCGCGAAGCGATCGCCGACGCGGTCGCCAACCTCTGAGCGAGCCCTCGATGTTTTAGGGCCGCTATAGGGGCCCTAACCCATCGAGCGCTAGCTGACAGGCGCCGCCGCGGCGCCGCTCTCGACCGGGTGGCCGCCCTCGCGCCAGGTGCCGACGCCCTTGCCGACGTGGACGACCTCGGCGAAGCCCTCGCGCTGGAGGATCGAGGCGGCGAGGCCGCTGCGCTTGCCACCGCGGCAGATCGTCGCAAGCGGCCGGTCGCGGGGGATCTCGTCGAAGCGCTCGGCGAGGTCGCCGTAGGGGATGTGCAGCGAGCCGGGGATGTGCTCCCCGGCGTACTCGGCGGCGTTGCGGACGTCCAGCACCACCGGCGCCTGCGGTCCCTCGGCCCGCCGCGCCAGCTCGTCGGGGTCGATCAGCTCGATCTTCTGCACCGGCCGCCCGTCCGTGCGCCAGGCGGTCATCCCGCCCTCGAGGAAGCCGCGGACGCGGATGCCGACCGCCGCCAGGAGCTCGGCGGCGCTGCGCTCGTCACCGTCGGAGGCGGCGACGACGATTACGTCCACTCCCGGTGGCGCCACCCGCGAGACCTTGGTCGCGAAGCCGGTGTCGTAGGCGGAGGTGCTGAGGGCGCCGGTGATGTGGGCCTCGTCGAACTCCTCGTTGGTGCGGCCGTCGATCACCACGGCTCCGTTGGTGACGCACTGCTCGACCTCGTGCGGGCTCATCGCCGTCGGCGTGCCGAACTCGTCGACCAGGGGACCGCGGTTGAGCGCGACGATGTCCGCCACGTTCGGCGGTTTGTCCCCGAGCGAGCCGACCGCGTCCTCGACGAACTCCGCCTCGTCCGCGATTCCGAGAGCGCGGTTGTGCGCGCGCTCGAAGCCGATCGTCGAGGAGTTCTTGAGGTCGAGGCCGGAGCCGCCGCAGAGCGAGCCGCCCAAGTGCCCGGGCCAGACCTCGACTTCGTCGTCGAGGACCAGCAGCCGCCCGTGCAGGGAGCGGAAGATCTCGGCCGCGCCCTCGCGCGGCTCGATCGCGAGGTCGGGGCGGGCGACGTCGCCGATGAAGAGGGAGTCGCCGCCGAGCAGCGCCCAGGGGGTGTCGCCGCGACTGGCGTCGCGCAGCAGGAAGGCGGTGTGCTCGGGCCGGTGCCCGGGGGTGTGGATCGCCTCGATCGAGAGGTCGCCCAGCTGCAGGCGCCAGCCGTCGCCGAAGGGCGAGTGCTCGTACTCGGCCGCGGCCAGCTCGTTGATGTGGATCGTTGCCCCGGTCGCCCGTGCCAGGCGCCCATGTCCGGAGACGTGATCGGCGTGGTTGTGGGTCTCGAGCACGTGCTCGATCCGCACCCCGTGCAGGCGCGCCAGGCGCCGGTAGGGGTCGATGTCCCACTGCGGATCGATCACCACCGCGACCCCCGATTCTCGATCGGAGACGAAGTAGGAGGCACAACCGAGGTCCTCGTGGATGATCTGGCGAAAGAGCATGAGCGGGGACGGCACGCCGGGAGTGCCTGGGTCAGGCTAGCGCGGAGGCCGTGTCGCCGCCTCCGTATCGTCTGCGCCTTGGCCAGGCTCTCGCGACCAGTCACGTTCTGGGCGATCGCCGCGGTGATCGCGCTCTACCTCGCGGCATCGGCGGCGCCGACCCCGCTCTACGTCGTATACCAGGACGAGTGGGTTTTTTCGGCCACCACCCTGACGCTGATCTTCGCCGTCTACGTCTTCGGGTTGTTGGCGGCCCTGCTGGTGCTCGGCCGGCTCTCCGATCACGTCGGGCGGCGGCCGGTGATCGTCGCCGCGATCGCCCTGGAGATGGTCGCGATGGGCCTGTTCGTGGTCGCGGGCGGGGTCGGCACGCTGGCGCTTGCGCGGGTCGTCCAGGGAGTTGCGACGGGGATGGCGATGACCTCGATGGGAGCGGCCCTGGTCGACCTCGACCCGCCCGACCGGCCGGGGCTGGCCGGGGTCGTCAGCGGCCTCGCCCCGATCGGCGGGCTGGCGATCGGAGCGCTCGCGGCCGGTGCCCTGGTCGAGTACGGGCCCTGGGCGACCCACCTCGTCTACGTCCTCATCCTCGCCGGGCTCTTCGGCGCCGCCGTGGTCGCGGCGCTGATGCCGGAGACCGGTGTCCGGCGGCCCGGCGCCCTGGCCTCGCTGCGGCCGCGGATCGGCGTCCCCGAGCGCCTGCGGGCGGAGATGCTGGCCCTGGTCCCGATCCTGCTCGCGAGCTGGGCGCTCGGCGGGCTCTACCTCTCCCTCGGTCCCTCGGTCGCGGCGCAGATCTTCGACCTCACCAACCATGTGATCGGCGGGCTCGTGGTAGCACTGCTCTGCGGCACCGGCGGGCTGACTATCTACCGCCTACGGACCTGGGAGCTGGGGCGGGCGCTGGCATTCGCCGCGATCTTCCTCGCCGCCGGCCTCGCGGTCACCCTGGCCGGCCTGCTGCTCGAGAGCGCCGCCGTCGCCGGGTTCGGCACGGTCATCGCCGGCGTCGGCTTCGGCGCCTCCGCCCGCGGCACCTTCGGGACCGTGGCGAAGATCGCGCGGCCGGAGGAGCGCGGCGGTCTCTTCGCCGTCTTCTACGTCGTCTCCTACCTCGCCTTCAGCCTGCCCGCGCTGGCCGCCGGCCTGGCCAGTAGCGCCGCCGGCCTGCGCCCGACCGCGATCGTCTACGGCGCCGGCGTCCTCCTCTTCAGCCTCGCCGCGATCTTCGCGCAGCGGCGGCTCGAGGCCCGGCTCGCGGAGGAAGCGCTCCCGGGTTGAGGCCGTCGTGGCGACCTGCCCCTACGGGGATCAGAAGTTCGCCACGCGCTTGGAGAAGGCACAGGGCGCCGCCCGTGGTGCTGGCCCGACGCGACTAGGTTTGGGAGGTCGGTCCAAGCCCCGAAGGAGAGGTCACAGATGTCGGCAGCCCCCGAATCCCTGCTCCCGCTCAGCGCCGAGGAGCTGCTGACGACCACCAGGGGGGTGCGCAAGCGCCTCGACTTCTCGCGCCCGGTCGAGCGCGAGGTGCTGCGCGCCTGCGTCGCCACCGCCCTGCAGGCGCCCTCGGGCTCCAACCGCTGGGCGCTGCAGTTCGTGATCGTCACCGACCCTGAGCGGCGGCGGGCGATCGGCGACGCCTACCGCGCCGGCTATGAGACCTATCGCGGCCTCGACGGCGTCTACATCGGCAGCATCGACAAGGGCGATCCCGAGCGCGACGCCCAGCAGCAGCGCACCGCCGGCTCCGCCGACCACCTGGCCGAGCACTTCGGCAAAGCACCCGCGATCGTCGCCGCTTGCTCTCCGGGTCGCGCCGAGGAGGGGCCGGCGATCCGCAAGACGACGATGCTCGGCAGCGTCATGCCCGGGATGTGGTCGTTCATGCTCGCCGCCCGGTTGCGCGGGCTCGGCACCTGCTGGACCACGGTCGGGCTGTTCGAGGAAGAGGCGACCGCGGCGGCCTTCGGGATCGACCCCGAGGCGGTCACGATCGGCGCCATCTCACCCGTCGCCTACACGGAAGGCACCGAGTTCAAGCCGGCGCTGCGGCCCGATCCCGACGAGGTCATCCACTGGGACCAGTGGTAGCGGCGGTCTGATCGTGGGCGCGTTGCCGGAGCGGATCGTCTCGCGCCTGCGGCTGCCGGTGGTGGCGGCGCCGATGCTGCGCGTCTCCGGCATCGAGCTGGTCACCGCCGCCTGCCGGGCCGGCGTGATCGGGGCCTTTCCCGTCGCCAACGCAGGGGGTGGGGAGGAGCTCGACCGCTGGCTGACCGAGATCGAGATCGCGCTCGATGGCGAGGCGGCGCCGCACTGCCCGAACCTGATCGTCCGCGACCCGCGCCTGCCCGAGCAGCTCGACGTCGTCTGCGCCCACCCGGTGGAGATGGTGATCGCCAGCGTCGGCTCACCGGCGCCGGTGATCGGGCCGCTGCACGAAGCCGGCACCCTGGTCTTCGCCGACGTCGCCACCCTGGCCCACGCCGAGAAGGCGGTCGCCGCCGGCGTCGACGGCCTCGTCCTCCTGGTCGCGGGAGCGGGGGGCCAGACCGGCTGGATGAACCCGTTCGCCTTCGTCCGCGCCGTGCGCGGCTTCTACGACGGTCCGATCGCCCTTGCCGGCGGCGTCGGCGACGGCCACGCCCTGCGCGCGGCGATCAGCCTCGGCGCCGACCTCGGCTACATGGGCACCCGCTTCATCGCCAGCGCCGAGTCCATGGCCACCGACGCCTACAAGCGCACCCTGGTCGAGAGCAGCCTCGACGACGTCGTCCTCACCGCCGCCTTCACCGGCCTGCCGGCCAGCATCCTCGCCCCCTCGATCCGCGCCCACGGCCTCGACCCCGCCGACCTCGACGAGTCGATCACCCCCGACGGCGCCGCCGCCCTCTACGGCGTCCGCGCCGAGGGCTCGGGCCCGCGCCGCTGGACCGACATCCTCAGCGCCGGCCACTCCGTCTCCGCCGTCGAGCGGGTGGAAAGCGCCGCCGAGATCGTCGCGCGGACCCGCGAGGAGTTCAGAAGCTAAGATCCGCCACTGATGCGGCTGTAGCTCAGCTGGCTAGAGCGTCTGCTTGCCATGCAGAAGGTCGTCGGTTCGAATCCGATCAGCCGCTTCCGCGAAAGCCCGCTCTCCGAGCGGGCTTTCGCGCTTTCAGGGCGGGATCGCGGCGTTAGCTCGTAGTGCCGAAATCCGGTCCGTTCCCCAATCGCTGCCCAATCAACAGGCCTGTCGCCCTTCCGACGGGGCCTGGCCGGCTTGCTCGCTACGGTCTGACGCGACGATGAGCGACTGGCTGGAACAGAAATACGACCCACCAAACGAATCGAGCGATCCGGGGCGTTGGCAGGTTCATCTCGCGCTGGACTTGAACGAGAAGGACCTCGTCAAGGCGACCGCACCGCAGATTGTTCCCGCTGAGAACTTCGAGATTCACACTGAACTCGACGGCCAGGGGGAGGTCGATTCGGTGTTTTCAGTCCGCGTCGAGGCCGAATCCGCAGATGAGGCAATTGGCGATGCTTCTTGGATCTTGAAGAAGATCCGGCGGGCGGCCGATCTGCCGGCAGAGCAGCCGTTGGTCTTGGGATATCTCTCGCCCTGGTGGAACCGACCTGTTTCGCGCCGGATCGCGAAGGAGGCGCATGAGCTTTTAAGGCAAGGTCGCTATGAGCTGGCCGTGATTAGGGCGCAGACGGCATGCGAGTTGTTCGTTGCCGAAACCCTGGCAGCGCTTCTTCAGGCTAAGCACCCCGGCGTAGAGCAGGCCTCTTTGATTCGCCGGCCCGCGACCCTCAGCGACAAGCAGTCGAAGGCGTTGCTCCAGTTGCTTACCGGAGAGCGCATTCAAGATGCGCCTTGGTGGCCAAGGTATGTGGCGCATTGCAAACGGCGGAACGCAATCGTTCATGAAGGATTGACGATCAAACCCGAGGGCGCGCAGGAGTCGGCCCGCGTCCTGAACGATCTGCGCGCTTGGTTCCTCGATGTCCGCAATCCGGGCGAGGGACTCGAAGAAGATGACGACGATCCCGACTACTAAGTCAGCGCACGCGAAACCAGTTCGTTCAGCGCAGAGCCAAAGTCCGTCTTCGAGGCGATGACCTTCGCGTAGACGCCGAGTCATCTTTGGATCGTTGTATCGGCTGCTGTGGGTTGGGATTTCGGCCGGCGCTTTGCGCTTGGCCTACGGCCAATCACTTAGCGCGGAAAGCTCGCTCAGGAATGCGTAGGCGTTCGGGCCTCGGTCGACGAAGACAATTTGTAGATGCGCCTCGCATGTCACATCGCAATGGCGAGCTGGAGAGAAAGGCAACGGCCACCCCCAGCAGCCGCCGCGCCCGTCGCCGAGCTCGATGCTCGGCGAGCTGTAATGACTCAGATCGCGAAGCGAAGATCGTTTCCGCGTGTCCCGACGCGGGTGGGTCGTTCCGGGTTCTCATGCCCCAGCTTGCCGGGCGATTGGAATTCGAAGGTCGGAGAGCCCCCCCATCAGCGACCGGCCGGCTTCGGCGGCTAGTTTCGGGTCTTGGACTCGACGGCCAGAAAGCGCCAGCCGTAGGACACAAGTAGCTGCTCTCCGGCCCGCTTCGACGGTACGTAGGAGTCTCGATAGCAGTCGTCATGCTCCCAGCGCTCGGTCCCATAGCAGACGAGGTCGGCGACGACGTGGTAAGCCTCGACGGTTTCGCGGCCCCGGGTAGCTCCATCTGGTCGGGGTGTCCGGTATGCGCCGGAGGGGTCCACTCGCGCTGAGGCGGCGCCGGGACATGCCAGGTCCAGTCGCCAGTAATCAACGTTGTCGGGGAGGCTCATACGCCCTCCCGGTCGGTTGTATGGAGGTCGGAGCGGGCTCTCGGACGAGTTCGAGCTGCCGGTAGCTCATATCGCATACCAGATCCGTGTTCTTGCGGAGTGCGACGGTCTTAGATTGGTTCGCACCAAGCAGGTCCGGGGCGCGACAAGCACTACTACCGGAGCGTAGAAAGCTGGCCGGCCTGGGTGGATGGGATCATCGACGCAGGGGACGCGACGAATAGTCGGGAGCGAAAAGGCTTGGTGGGCTGCACACGCAATGCGCGCACTTCCCTTGCAGCCTGGTTTGATGAGCGGAAGCTCGCTGCGTCAGATGGGGCGCAGCGGGCCTGCTTGCATACTGCATTGAAATGTCGATTCCAGCCCCGGCGATCGACGGCGAGGGGGTCACGGCGTCGAGTGCTTGGCGTCAGGGACGGTGGGCTCTCCGCTGTGCCGCCCGGACCCTCCTGAGCTGGGCCGTGCGGCAGATTTGAATGTGGCGATTCCCACGATTACCGTCATAAGGTCGCGGACCGGCCTTCTGCGGGCTCTTTTTTGGCTGCGAATCACGGCCGTGTCAATCTCACGCTCGAACTGAGTGGCCGCGGACGAGATTTCCAGCCATCCATGCCAATCCACTTCGATGGGACTCCACCCGAGCCGAGTATTCCCCATGCGAGTTTCGGAATCGGCCATTAGGGAGGCAGAGGCAAGTTGAAGAAATTCGATAGCCGAATACTCGCGTAGGAACTCCCGAATCGGCCTCGGTAGCTCATCCCATGGAAGAAGACCGGAAAAGGACTCAGCTCGCACTGTGTATACGTCCACGCACGATCCGCCGCGTTTGCGTCCGTCAACGACCTCGACGACCCCGCACTGGTTGTGGAGCACATGCCTGAGATGGTAAGTGACCATGCTCAGACCCACTCCAAGCTCTCGCGAGAGCGAGTTTGCGGACCCCCGACGAGCGGCTAGCTCGACAAGAATCCTTCTCCGCATCGGATGATTAAGAGCGTGAAGCAAACGACTTAACGGATCTGAGGGCGTCATCGTGTCTCCCTTCTTGCAGTTGGTCTATGGACTCTTTGCCGGCGCCGCATTCTGTCCTGGGGCGACACGGTGTGCATGGCGACGGGGTCGCCAACCGGTGGCGGGACGCGGTGATCTCGAGGTCGTATGGGGGTGGATGGCGCTGTGTGGTCGTAGGCCCCGCCGGGCGCACTTCTCTGGTGCGCGCGCGGCCTGAGCTACCCCCCGGGATGGTCGACCATCCCGGGGGGTAGCCGCAAGAAGGATGGAGTAAGCGGGGGGCGCGGTTCGCGGGGTAGACCAAATACAAACCGGCCTGTAAGGCGTTGAAATGGTGGTGGACAGGGAAAGGCCTGTAGTTCCCCGTCTCGGTAACCCCCGAAACGGCGAAACTTCTGGTTCATTTATTGGGTACGCCGTTGGTTGCGCGAGCTGCAAGAGCGTGCATACCGTGAGCAACGCGGGAGCCGTTAGGGCCGACAGGGGTGTTGCCCGATGGACCCGTAGTCCGGCGTGGAGCTGGCGACCAACCTGCCGAGCGGCATGCGTTGGTGAATGCAAAAACGGACACGGAGGACAACAATGGACATCAGGCGCCTGCCGCACGGCCGGCTATGGATCGCAACGATTCTGATGAGCGTGTCGGTGCTGATGCTTTTCTCAGCACCGAATGCGAACGCAGCAAGCCACGAACTGCAGTTCTGCTGGGGGAAAACGGTCGAACCAGCGGTCCCTTGTTCAGGAATCAATGAACAAGCAATCCGTAAGTACGTCACCGGCATCTATGTGCATGGCGTCGAGAACAAAGTCTGCGTCCAGGCGGGGGGCGGCCAAAAAAGCTGTGCTAGCGGGCCCAACCAGGGCACCTATCTCAGTCTCACCCCCAACGAATATTTGAACTTCGGGACCGTTTACCCTGCGGCGGGCAGCAAAGGGAAAACGACCGTCTACGCGGTTCTCTATTACAACGATCCGCCGCCGACCCCGCCACCACCGCCGGCCAGAGGCGGAGTAGCGTTTCAATCCAACGCAGGTGATCTTCGAAACTGGGGTGCAACTGGCTCTTTGATTTGGCCGCTCGGCCTCGAAGCCGACAGCAGCCCGAGCATCACTCGGACCTACTCCGGGTATCAGACCGCCTTCAAGTCGAATACCGGAGACTTGTGGACGGTTGGCAACGACGGCAGCACGAACTGGGAATTGGATATCCGCCAGGGTACGAGCCCCAGCATCACGAAGCTGGGCAGCGGCTGGATTGCCGCATATCAGGCCCCAACCGGCCTGCTCATGACGGTCACTTCTGGCGGCACCGTGACGAACACTGGCCAGGGCATGGCCGCAGGGACCAGCCCGAGCATCACCGGTCTGTCGGGTGGTGGGTATCAGATCGCGTTTCATGCAAACTCTGGTCAGCTCTATCTCTATGGCACGGCTGCTGGCGGATCGACCGGTCAAGGCATGGCCGCAGGGACCAGCCCGAGTATCGATCGTCTGACCGGCGGGGGATACGAGATCGCTTTCCAGGCCAATAGCGGCCAGCTCGTCCTGTGGGGTACCGCCATCAACAACAACACGGGCCAAGGCATGGCCCCAGGGACGAGTCCCAGCATCACGGGCTTGTCGGGCGGGGGATACGAGGCTGCTTTCCAGGCCAACACCGGGCAGTTGGTCCGATGGGGCACTGCTGGAAACAACAACACGGGCCAAGGCATGGCCCCTGGGACGAGTCCCAGCATCACCGGGCTCGAATCAAACGGCTGGGAAATTTCCTTCCAGTCCAATACCGGCCAGTTGTTCCTTTGGGGGACCGCAGGGTCGGAAAATACCGGGCAGGGAATGCAGTCGAAAACGAGTCCATCCATCGATTGGGCCTCCTAGTCGAAGGATGAAAGGGGGACTGCGGGCCCAGCGCCAATGCGGACCCGCAGTCCGCTCTTATTCGGAACATCAGTGGATCTGGATAGGCATTAAGGTGTCTGCCGATCAGTAGCGATGCTCACCGAGCTTCTCCCGATATTCCTCCTCCATCTCGCGCTGACGGCTCTGCCTGGGGTCGCCGCGACCCTCCTGGTTGCGCGTCGAGGGGTGAGGTCGGTGCCAGTGCTCCTTTCGGTCGGTCTGGTCGGCACTGGAACCGTCGCGATGGCTACCTTCTGGCTCTACCTGGCTGAGCCTCTACTCGGCAAAGGGTTCACCGTCCTCACCTTCATCGGGTCGGTTCTCGTTGTTGGGACATGCCTTCGCCACGGTGATCGTCTTGATGCGACCCTGTTGCGCCAGCTCGGCGTTCCGCTTGCGCTCTGGGGGCTCGGGTCCGCGTTCGTTCTCTTCCTCGGTTTTGGCCACGGCGGAATATCCACCCCGATTGCGACCTCGCTCGCTCGATTCTCCCATCCCCTGCCGACCGACAGCGCCGTCCCATTCTTCTACTCGAACTGGTTCTATGGACATGGACACAGCGGCAGCCCGCCCATATTCCCCGGAGGGTGGCTTTCGAGCGATCGACCGCCTTTGCAGGTCGGGTACGCCCTAGCCCAAAGGCCAGGCAATTGGGGAAATGTCGAGCTGCATTACCAAACTCTGGGCGTACTGCTCCAGCAACTTTGGATCATTGGTGCCTGGGCGTTGTTAATCGCCGGGAGAGTTGGGCGAACGACGCGCGTCCTGGTCATGCTTACGTTGCTGACCAGCGGCCTGGTGCTCGTCAATGGGTTCTTCGTCTGGCCAAAGCTGCTGCCAGCGGCGATGCTGCTTGCGGCGGCGGCTCTGGTCGCAACGCCCCAATGGAGGGAGGTCAGAGGGGGTGCCTGGGGAGCGTTCCTGGTCGGGTCGCTTCTCGCCTTGGCGTTGCTCGGACACGGAGGGAGCGCCTTCATGGCGATCCCGTTGGCCTGTCTCATGTTGGTCCGCGGGTTCCGAGACTGGAGATGGCTGGCCGTCGCTGGAATTGTCGGGCTCGCGTTCCTGATTCCTTGGTCCGCCTATCAGGAGTACGGCGATCCGCCTGGCGACCGTGTTACCAAGTGGATGCTGGCCGGCGACCTAAGTGAAAGCGACGACACCTTGACGGACTCGATTATCGACGGCTATGGCGAGATCGGTCTCCAAGGCGCGCTCGACTACAAGCTTGAAAATTTCGAAACCATGACCGGCCGCCTGTTCTCGAACCATCAGGCGATCGAAGAACTCAGGTGGGGGTTTGACGGTGGGGTGGAAGCGTTTGTGCGGTCGATCCGGGTCGTCTCGTTCTTTTTCCTTCTTCCATCCTTGGGGCTTCTACTCATTGCGCCAATGGCAATGGCCTATTCCCGGATTCGGAGAAAGGCTCGGCCGGAGGAATGGCGTTTCGCTGCGATCTGCCTCGCCCTGACTCTCGCCGGATGCTTGGCGTGGGGGCTTCTCTTGTTCGGCAGCCCTGACGCGGTTGCGATCAACCACATCGGAAGTTACGCCGTGCCGGCGCTGGCACTTTGTGGCCTGGTAATTGGACTCCGTGCGAGCTTTCCTCGGGTTGCCGTGGGCTTCGTGAGTGTCAACGCCCTGATCTCCCTTGCCGTCTATGCGCCAGCTTTCGACCCGGCGCCAGGAAGCAGCTACTCCATCGTCTTGTGCGCTTGCGCCTTCGTGAGTCTCGTCCTTTTTGTCCTCGCAAGCTGGCGCTCAGAACAGGGCCGGACCGCCGGCGAGGAGCCACGCGGAAGGCGACGGTCGGAGCTGGACGGCGTGCGTACCGGCAACGGCGATCGGCCGGAGTCGGTTCCGACCGTCGCTCAATAGCTGCCGGTAGGGCGCGCGATCGGGGCACATCGACAGCGGGTCTGCCGGGTGCCCCGATCCGTGCCTAGGGAATTAGGGGAGCACGGGGGCAAGTAGCACCAGTCCCGAGAGGGAAACGCGCCTTTGGCGCCGGTTCCTTTTCACCGCCAGAGCTCCCGCCGCAGCATCGCGTTGCCGCGCTCGAGCTGCTCGATGGTGGCGCTGGTGACTGAGCGCGTCTGGGTGGCCCGGTTGATGCGGGCCTGGACCTCTCGGTGTGACTTGCCGGTGCGGCGGGCGACGTCGCCGACCAGACGGCTGCGCTCGCTGCGCAGACGCTCTCGGGTCGCGTAGGCCGACTCCCGCTCGGGTTCGCGATCCTCCGGCGTGGCTTTGGGCCTGACCGGCGCGGCAGTCTTCTTCACCGCCGGCTTGGGGTCGTCAGTGGGGAAGAGCTGAAGCGCGGTTTCGCTCATGATCGCCTCGTCCAGCTCGGCATCGCCTGAGCTGAGGGCGGCAAAGCGTTCACCCGGCTCGCCCCGCTCCGGCCTGGCATCGTCCGTCTCCTCTTCCTCCTCGGCGTCGGGCAGGAGGTCGAGCGCGTGGCGGCGCTCGAGCTCGATTTCGCGAGCGAGTGCCTTCAACCGCGGGTCGGCCGGCATCAGCAGGTAGCTCATCTGGCGGCGCGGTTTCGGGGTGGTGCGGATGAAGCGGCCGACCACCTGGCGGAAGAAGAGCTCGGTCCGGGCCGCGGTCGCGTAGACGCCGACCCGCAGTCGGGGGATGTCGACGCCCTCGGAGACCATCAGGACCGAGACCAGCCAGCGTCGATCGGAGGAGGCGAAGTCGGCGATGCGCTGGCTGGCGCCGGGCTCGTCGCTCATCACCAGCTCGGGTTGCTCCCCCGAGACCGACCCGAGCCGCGCCGCGATCGCCCGCGCGTGCTCCTGATCGGAGGCGATGACCAGGCCGCCCGCGTCGGGGTGCCCGTCGGCGCGCACCTCGCTCAGTCTGGCGTCGCCGTCGCGCAGCACCTCGCCCATCCACTCGCCCTCCGGGCTCAGCGCGGTGCGCAGGCGCCGGGCCGACTCCGCCGCCGGCAGGACGAGGTCGAAGTCGGCGCTGCGCAGCCGACCGTCGGAGAGCCACTCCATCTCGCCGTCATAGGGCAGGAAGGTGATCGGGCGGCATACGCGGTCGCGCAGCGCCTGCGGGTAGCCGTAGGCGTAGTCGGCCCGGCTGAGGCCGTCCTCGTCGTAGCTGACCCAGGGGATCGCCGAGTTGTCGGAGCGGAAGGGCGTGCCCGAGAGCAGCAGCCGGAAGCGGGCGCCGTCGAAGGCCTTGCGGGTTTGCACGCCCCACGCGGCCAGGTCGCCCATGTGGTGCGGCTCGTCGGCGATCAGCAGGGTCGGCCGGCGGGCGGCGGCCAGCCGGTGCATCTCCGGCCCGGCCGCGATCGTCTGGTAGGTGACGGCGACGCCGTGGAAGTCGGCCGACTCCGGCCCGTCCGAGTTCGGCCGGTTCGGCTCGAGGTCGATGCCGTAGCGGCCCGCGTCGGCGGCCCACTGGCGGCAGATGTGGGTGGTCGGGCCGGCGACGACCACGCGCGAGACAAACCCGGCGCTCAGCATCCGGTGCGCGATGTGCAGGCCGAAGGTGGTCTTGCCGGCCGCCGGCGTCGCCGAGGCGAGGAAGCTGGCGGCCGAGTGCGCCCGCACGGCCTCGGTCGCCTCCTGCTGCCACGAGCGGAGGGGTCGGGCATTGGGCCAGTCCGGAAGCGATCCGGCCCGCGCCCCGCCGCCGATCAGGTGCTGAGGGGCGTCGTACAAGGGCGCGCAACATATAGTCGCCCGCGGTCGGAGGGCGGCCGGTCCCGCGTCTCCAGGCAGAAAAGGATCTGGCTGCGGGGGCTAGGCGCCGCTGACGCGCTGGACCAGCAGCGAGAACGCTCCCGCGAGTGCCGCCGGCTGGTTTTCGCGCAGGGCCGCTTCGACCTCTGCCGGGGAGGTGTGCGCTCCGTCGTAGACGACGACGATCGCCTCGTCGCCGGGCTGCAGGTAGGCGGACTCGCCGAAGTCGGTGTAGCGGGTGGCGCCGATCGCGAGCAGCATCTGCGAGGGGCGCCCGCACTCGCCCAGGTACTCACCGACGGGCTCGAGCGGGCTCTCGGGGCTGCCGACCTGGTTTGCGAGCCGCTCGACGACCCAATCGAGCAGGCGCTCGCCGTAGTACGAATAGCCGCTCAGGGGACTGTCGACGCCATAGGCGTGGAGGTCGCCATCGCGGCGCAGGAAGCTGGCCAGGCGGTAGCCGGCGCTCGCCTGCTCCAGCGTGACGTCGCCCAGCGGGATAAAGGTCGGCGCGATGCCCTTCGAGCAGGCGCCCCAGTTCTTCTTTTCGCTCAGCTTGGCAGCGTCGGGGCGACGGACCGAGCAGTCGTTGAAGGCACCGAAAGCCAGCGGCACGAGCGCCGCGACCGCACCGTCGCCGGCGTACTCGACGCGGCAGGCAAGCGCCACCTCCGGCTCGATCTGGAGGTCGCCCGCCGGGCTGCCGGCGGCAGGAATCGCGATCTCGCCGTGGGAAAGCGGGTAGGTCGAGAGGCGGGAGTCGAGGCCGGGGGCGTAGAAGGGAAAGATCCCCTTCGGCGCGTCAGCGGCGGCCTCGACGCCGCCGAAGTCGCCCGCCTCGCCCGCCTGCTCGAGATGGCCGGCGAAGTTGCCGGCGACGCCGACCCCGAACGAGGACCGCAGCAGGGCGGGGTCGAGCTCGAAACCTGGAGTGGAGGCGGCCGAGGTCATGCGCGCCACCCTAGCCCGAAGTAGAGTCACGTCATCGTGAGCCGAGTTCGCCGACTGCCGGTCCTGATCGTGGCCGTAACCGCGCTCGCGATCGTGCTCGCCGGCTGCTCCGGGATCAAACCCGGCTCCGTCTCGCTGAGCCAGCCGGCGGGGATCGGCCCGGTGCAGCTGAACGCGACCTTCTGCACCATCCTGCCGGAAGGCGAAGCCACCACCTGCGGGCCGCCCGGGGGGACCGAACCGGCGCAGGCCCAGCACCTGCTCGTGCTGGTGATCCCGGTCGGGACGACGGCGCCGCCGTCGATCGTCACCACCCCGAGCCCCGGCGCCACGCCCACCAGCTTCACCCGCAACCAGCAGGTGGCGGTGGCCTTCGCCGCCGCGGCGAGTCCCGAAAAACCGCTGCCGCCTCCGGGCTTCGAACTCGCGGGTTACATCTCGGGCGAAGTCACGGAAGCGCCGACCCGAACCGACGAATGGGCGCTCAGCGCCGGCCTCGCCCTGCCGCTCGGCGCTGGCGGCGGCTCCTACGGACTGCCGTTCAAAACTGCGGTGCTGGGCGGATGGCGGGAAGTGAGCGGTTCGCAGCCGGCGTCGCGGCCTGTCTCCTGCTTCAAGGTGAAAGAAGTCGAAGAAGAAAAAGAACTGCCGCCCGGGATCGCCTTCTGCACGACCGCTGCTGAAACCGGCAACGAACCGACCCTCGGCGTCTCCGACCTGAAGATCAAGCCGCCGGTGAAGCCGACCGCCGTGCCCGGCGCCAAGGCCAAACTGCCCTTCGTCCTCGACTTCGCCACCTCGGCAGCCGCGCCCCCGACCTTCAAGCTCGCGGCCAGCTCGAAGCTGGCCGGCGCCAAGGTCAGCGTCTCCAGCAACAGCTTCGGCCGCGGCGCCTCCGATCCCGCCACCAACCGCGCCCCGGCGACGACGCGGCAGGCGATCGTCGAAGTCCCGGCCACCGCCAAGCTCGGCAGCTACGAAGTCCTCTTCACCGCCACCGCCAAACAGGGCGGCGTCGTGACCGCTGCGGCCACGCTCGCCGTCGTGCCGAACGGGCAGCCACAGGTGAAAGTGGCGAAGAAAGTGGCGGCGACGCTCGCCTCGGGTCGCGGCATCGCGGTCAACCTGACCTCGCCGATCGCCGGCTCCCGCTTTGTGCTGGCGCTCAAAGGCCCGAAGCCGAGCGGCAAAGGCAAGCTGCGCCTGGTCAAGAAGGTCTGGACGGCGAAGGAAGCCGGTCCCGGCTCGGTCCGGATGCGGATCCCGGCCGCCAAGGCGCAGGCGATCCTCGCCGCCGGCGCGCCGCTCGCGCTCGAAGCCAAGGTCGCCGTCCCCGGCATCAAGAAGCCGAAGAAACTGATCCGCACGCTGAAGCTGCGCTAGTGACGCAGCGGCCGGGCTCTGCACCCAATCCCTGACAGACTGGTCGTGTGCCGGACACTGACCGCACCTATGACCTCGTGCTGTTCGGCGCCACCGGCTTCACCGGCGGGCTGACCGCCGACTACCTGGCCGCCAACGCTCCGACGACGCTGCGCTGGGCGCTGGTCGGGCGCAACCGGGCGAAGCTGGAGGGAGTGGCCGCCCGCCTCGCCGCCGCCCGGCCCAACGCGTCCGTGCCCGAGCTGGTCGTCGCCGACGCCGCCGACGCCTCGGCGCTGGCCGAGGTCGCCGCCTCGACCAAGGTGGTCGTCACCACCGTCGGCCCCTACATGCTCTACGGCGCGCCGCTGGTCGCCGCCTGCGCCGCCGCCGGCACCGACTACGTCGACCTCACCGGCGAGCCCGAGTTCGTCGATCGCATGTGGACCGACCACCACGCCGAGGCCGAGCGCAGCGGCGCCCGCCTCGTCCACTGCTGTGGCTTCGACTCGATCCCGCACGACCTCGGCGCCTACTTCACGGTCAAGCGGCTGCCCGAGGGGGTGCCGCTCCGGGTCGACGGCCACGTCCGCTCCAACGCCGAGTTCTCCGGCGGCACCTACCACTCGGCGATCAACGCCTTCGCGCGCGGCCGCCAGACGATTGCGGCGGCCAAGGAGCGCAAGCGCGCCGAGCAGCGCCCGGCCGGCCGCCAGATCCACTCGGCCGGGTTCGCGGTCCGCCGCGACGCCGAGCTCGGCGGCTGGGTGGCGCCGCTGCCGACGATCGACGGCGCCGTCGTCCGCCGCTCCGCCGCCGCGCTCGAGCGCTACGGCCCCGACTTCACCTACGGCCACCACCTGGTCAGCAAGCACCTGGCGACACTCGGGGCGCTGACCGGAGGCGTCGGCGCCATGGCCGTGCTGGCGCCGCTGCCGCCGACCCGCAAGCTGCTGCTGAAGCTCAAATCCCCGGGCGAGGGGCCGAGCGAAGAGCGCCGTGAGCGCAGCTGGTTCAAGGTCACCTTCGTCGGAGAGGGGGGCGGCGAGCGCGTCGTCACCGAGGTCTCCGGCGGCGACCCCGGCTACACGGAGACGGCGAAGATGCTGGCCGAGTCGGGCCTCTGCCTGGCTTTCGACGAGCTGCCTGCCACCGCCGGCCAGGTGACCACGGCGACCGCGATGGGTGACGCGCTGACCGAGCGCCTGCAGCGGGCCGGGATCGAGTTCCGGGTTCTCTCGGCTTAGCTGCTTCCTTGAAGGGTTGTGGGCGTCAGGGCCGTAAAAAGCTTCAGGCTTCGGCGCCGTAGATCGCCCGCATCCAGATCTCGACCAGCACGTCCACGGTCTCCTCCTCGGCCAGTGAGGGGGACTCCCCGGCGAGGGTCGCGTGCTGGGCACGCTCGTTCATCTGCACCAGGGCGATCGCGATCGCGCGGGCGGAGGGACCGGGAGGGGCGGCGCCGCGGGCGCGCTCGGCCTCGATCACAGCGCTGACCTGGGAGACCCAGCCCTCCATCACCTGCGACCAGAGCTCGCGCGCGTCCTCGTTGCTGGCGGTGCGCAGCTCGGCGGCGGCGAGGATGACGCCGCGGCGCGAGCGGAAGGAGTCGAAGGAGGCCTGTAGCCCGGCTCGCAATCCCGCCCGCGGCTCCTCGCTGATCGAGGCGACCGCGGCGGCGCGGCTCTCGGCCGACTCGGCGACCATGCGATCGACCAGAGTCATCAGGACCGCATCGCGAGAGGGGAAGTAGAAGTAGAAGCTGGGGCGGGAGATGCCGGCGCCGGCGGCCAGGTCGGCGACCGAGATCTCGCTCAGCGGCCGCTCCTCGAGCAGCTGTTCGGCCGTCTCGAGAATCGCCCGTTCGCGCTCGTCGCCGCTGGCGCGAGCGCTGCGGCGACCCCTTGCGGGGCTTTTGGGGGTGGCGGGAGAGCTGATCGCCATCGGGTTACCATACAGAGCGTCGAGAAGCTCGACAAGAGGTTGACGAACTCGACACTCTGTTGATAGCCTCCGCGGCGTGAGCAATCCCGAGCACCTCGATGTCCTGATCGTCGGCGCCGGCCTCTCCGGAATCGGTGCCGCCCACCACCTGCAGCAGCGCTGCCCGAGCAAGACCTACGCGATCCTCGAGGCGCGCGAGCGCACCGGTGGCACCTGGGACCTCTTCCGCTACCCGGGCATCCGCTCGGACTCGGACATGCACACGCTTGGGTACAACTTCCGGCCCTGGACCAACCCGAAGTCGATCGCCGACGGCGACTCGATCCTCAGTTACGTCCGCGACACCGCCAGCGAGGCTGGGATCGACGCCAAGATCCGCCTCCAGCACCAGGTTCTCAGCGCCGAGTGGTCGAGCGAGGAGGCTCGCTGGACGGTCAGTGCGCAGCGCGGCGACACGGGGGAGACCGTCACCCTCACCTGCGGCTTCCTCTACATGTGCAGCGGCTACTACCGCTACGACCAGGGCTACACCCCCGAGTTCGCGGGGATCGAGAGCTTCGGCGGCGAGGTCGTCCACCCCCAGCACTGGCCCGAGGACCTCGACTACGCCGGCAAACGGGTTGTGGTGATCGGCAGCGGCGCCACCGCGATGACCCTGGTCCCGGCGATGGCCGAGGACGCGGCCAAGGTGACGATGCTGCAGCGCTCGCCCACCTACGTGATCTCGATGCCCGGTGAAGACGCGATCGCCAACTTCCTCCGCCGCCACCTGCCAGCGCGCCTCGCCTACTCGATCGTGCGCTGGAAAAACGTGATCACCCAGGGCGCCTTCTACAAGCTCTCCAAGAGCCGCCCGGGATTCGTCAAAAAGCTGCTGCGCAAAGGCACGATCAAAGCGCTGCCCGCCGGCTATGACGTCGACACCCACTTCAGCCCGAAGTACAACCCCTGGGACCAGCGCGTCTGCCTGGTCCCCGACGCCGACCTCTTCCGTGTCCTCGGCGACGGCAGCGCCGAGATCGTCACCGACCGCATCGCCGGCTTCGATGCCGGCGGGATCGAGCTCGAGTCCGGGCAGCGCCTCGACGCCGACATCGTCGTCACCGCCACCGGGCTCAATGTGCTGTTCCTCGGCGGTATGGAGGTGACGATCGACGGGGTCGAACCGGCGATGCCGGAGACGATGACCTACAAGGGGATGATGCTGAACGGCTTCCCCAACTTCGCCTTCGCGCTCGGCTACACGAATGCCTCCTGGACGCTGAAGGCGGACCTGGTCAGCGAATACGTCTGCCGCCTGCTCGCGCACATGGACGCCGGCGGCCACGACGTCTGCGTGCCCGAGATCACCGACCCCTCGGTGACCGAGGAGCCGCTGCTCGACTTCAACTCCGGCTACGTGCTGCGGGCGCTCGACGGCCTGCCCAAACAGGGCTCGAAGGAACCGTGGAAGCTGCGCCAGAGCTATCCCTACGACCTGCGGATGATGCGGCGCGGCTCGCTGCTCGACGGCTCGATGCAGTTCCGCCGCAAGGGCGCGCCGGCGCCGGCTCAGCCGGCGACCCAGGCCCTGGCTTCCGCCTCGGCCTCCGGCCCGACGTCGTAGACCTTCACCTCGCCCGGGGTCATCCAGGCGAACATCCGGAACGCCTTCTTGACCCAGTCGGCGTCGGAGACGATCGCCGATCGCTTCCAGCTCGAGTGCTTGAGGAAGCCGAGCTCGAACCCGGTCTTGACGTCCTCCAGCACGGCCTTCGGCTCCAGCTCCTCGAAGTCGGTGAGGACGAACAGCATCCGCACCTCGCCCGAGTCGACCGCCTCGCGCAGGCCGGGCACGAGGACCTCGCGGTAGTCCTCAGGGGTCAGCTTGCCGGAGGCGCGGAATCCGATCGTGCCGGCGGGCATGTCCTCGATCCTGATGACCACTCGTCAAGGATAGAGTGCGTCATCTGCCAATCGACCAGGGGGTATGAGGATGTTCAGCCGAGTTCGTGTCGCGTTCGTGACCTTGTTCGTCCTCGCTGCGCTCGCGCCGGTGTCCTCCGCTGCGGCCCAAGTCGTGATCGGCCAGACCGCTCCTCCCGGGGATACGAGCGACACCTGCAACTACGCCGGGCCCTATGACGAACTCCAGGTTTCGGTGGCAGCGGGCCCCAGCTACACGATCCCGACCGCCGGGGTCCTCACCTCTTGGAGCACCAATATTGGCCCCACCCCCGGCCAGGCCTTCGGCCTCAAGATCTTCCGTCCCGTCGCCGGCAGCTACATGGTTGTCGGCCAGGATCAAGTGCGGCAGCTGGTCTCAGGATCGCTGAACACGTTCCCGGTCGGTATCCCGGTGCTGACGGGAGACGTCATCGGCCTCTATCTGCCGACCGCCGGCAAAACCAATTGCGTCTTCGATACCAAACGGGCAGCCGATTCGATCGCTTTCGGCGATGGCAATGCCGCGCCCGGCTCGACCATCGTCCTCAGCCCGGAAAGTCCTGAATCGGGAGCCCGCCTCAACGTCTCCGCCACCCTGCTGCCGCCGCCCGTGATCACGTCGATCACCCCTGCCGAGGGCTCGGTCACGGGGGGTGCCAAAGTCGTGATCGCCGGCGCAAACTTCGCCGGCGTCTCGGCGGTCAACTTCGGGGCGACCCCGGCCACCAGCTTCGCGGTCGACTCCGAAGGCCAGATCACGGCGGTCGCTCCGAAGAGCGGCAAATTGGTCAAAGCGGCGATTAGCGTGACCACGATCGCCGGCCTCGCCGGAGCTCCCACGACCTTCGCCTACGAGGGCTGCAAGGTCCCGAAGCTGAAGGACAAGAAGCTGAAAGCCGTGAAGAAACAGGCGAAGAAGGCCGACTGCAAGATCGGCAAAGTGAAGAAGCTCGGCGACGCCACCGCGAAAACGGGCGAGGTCGTCAAGCAGAACCCGCCGCCGGGCAAGATCCTCGCGCCGGGCACCAAGATCAAGGTCACGCTCGACGCCTGACGGGTGACGGGGGCTAGGCTTCTTGCATGGACGACAAAGAGGTACTCAGCCGCATCGATGAGCTGGTCCAGGAGGAGGAGCGTCTACTCCACGCCCACGAGGGCGACGGCCTCAGCTCCGAAGACCACGCCCGCATGGAGGAGCTGAAAGTCCAGCTCGACAAGGCCTGGGACTACCTGCGCCAGCGTCGCGCCCTGCGCCAATACGGTGAGAACCCCGACGAGGCCAGCGTCCGCGATGGCGGCACCGTCGAGGACTACGGCAACGTCACCGAGTACGAGGGCTAGCGGGCGTCCTACAGCTTCGCGATCGCCTCCTGCGCCTCCTCGACCCCGGCGCCGGTCAACTCCCGGTACTTGCCGCAGCGCCCCCATCCGGTCTCCGCCCAGGACCAGATCGACAACCTCCTGCGGCACGTCCTGGCCCGGCGCGTCATACGGGAGCCCGTCCTTCTCCGACAGCACCGCCAACTGCGCCTCGATCGCCCGCAGCCGTTCGAAGGCCTGGTCGATGAAGCTGCTCAGCTGCAGCTCGTTGTAAGCGGACTTCCCCTCCCCTCGGGCTGGACAAAGCCGGTCGATCTGGTCCACCCGACCCTATCCCGCCGTCAGCATTCAACGCCGCCTTTGCGCCGCTAGTCTTGAGCGGCTTCCGGCGCCTTGGCGGAGTGGCTACGCAGCGGCCTGCAAAGCCGTTTACACCAGTTCGATTCTGGTAGGCGCCTTTGCCTCTGACAAGCGATATGTGGCTTGCTGGAGCGGTTTGAGGGGTCTGGCAAATGGCCCCTCGAATCCGGTTGATTCCGGCTGTCACCGGTTATTTTGTGGCATGACTGGCCCACCTGTGGCCCATGACGGCGACGATCCGGGTGGCTGATTAGGCTCGCCCGCCTTGAATCCCTTTCCCTCGATGAAGGCGAAGCGGCTGTTGGCGGTCCTCGAAAGGAAGCCGCTGGGCTACCGGGTTACGCGACAGTCTGGTTCCCATCGGCGGATGGAGGCGCCAAGCCATCCGCCGCTGACCTTCGCCTTTCACGACAAGGCGACGATTCCAGCCGGGCTCGTCCGCAAGATCCTTGTCCGCGACGTCGGCCTTGCCGAGGATGCGGCTCGGAAGCTACTCTGACCGAGAGGATCTGATGGAGACCGTGCGCGTCATCTACCACCACGAAGGCGACGGCTGGTGGGCCGAGTCGCCCGACGTCGACGGCTGGTCAGCGGCCGGAGACAGCTACGCCGAGGTCCAGAAGCTGGCTGAGGAGGGCATCCCGTTCGCCCTCGACGGTGAGGCCAAGCTGGAGCACTACGTGCCGGCCGGCGAGTCCGCGCCCGCCTAACCTCTTCTCGCTGACCTATAGCCTCAGCGTGAGTGCTGCTCACTCTCTCGACCACTCACTCGCCCGCTACGGATCTCGGCTTTCTGTTGCACAAGCACCCGGAGCGGGTGCAGGAGTTTTCGCTGCCCTTCGGGGAGGCGCAGGTCTTCTACCCCGAGGCGACTGACGATCGGTGTACGGCGGCGCTGCTGCTCAATGTCGATCCGGTTGGCTTGGTGAGACGCGGTCGCGGCGCCAGCGGCTTTGCGCTGGCCGAGTACGTCAACGATCGACCCTACGTCGCGTCCTCGTTTATGTCAGTCGCACTCGTGAACGTGTTCAAGAGCGCGATGGCCGGGACATGCAAGGAGCACGAAGAGCTTGCCGCCTCGCCAATTCCGCTCGAGGCTTGGCTGCCAGCCGTTCCTGCTCGCGGCGGCGAGTCGCTAGTGCGCCGGCTTTTCGAGCCGCTTGGCTACGAGTTGCAGGTCAGCTCGATTGCTCTCGACCCGGAGTTTCCAGAGTGGGGCGGGGACCGACACCTCGGTCTGAGGCTGGGTGGAGTGTTCAGGCTCGCCGAGCTGCTCAGTCACTTGTACGTGCTCCTTCCTGTGCTCGATGACGAGAAGCACTACTGGGTCGACGAGGCGGAGATCGACAAGCTCATGCGTCGCGGCGAGGGCTGGCTGGGCGGACACCCCGAGCGCGACCTGATCACCCGTCGCTATCTCAAGAACCAGGCGAGCCTCTTTTTCCCGGCGCTCGCGCGGCTCGACGAGGATGCACCCCCTGCTGACCCGGCTGAGACAGAGCAGGCCGGGGCGGACGAGCAGCGTGTCTCCCTGCGAGACCAACGGCTCACTGCCGTCCAGGCGGTTTTGAAAGAGGCCGGGGCACAGAGGGTGCTCGACCTTGGCTGCGGTGCCGGTGCGCTGCTTCAGCGTCTTCTTCCTGACGACTATGAGGAGATCGTCGGCGTCGACGTCTCTGTTCGAGCGCTCGAACAGGCGGCGAGGAGATTGAAGCTCGACGAAATGCACGACGACCAACGCCGGCGAGTCACCCTGCTGCACAGTCCGCTGACCTATCGCGATAAACGCCTGACTGGGTTTGACGCGGCAGCTCTCGTGGAGGTCGTCGAGCACCTCGACCCCCCTCGTTTGGCGGCGGTCGAGCAGAACGTCTTCGGCTCGGCTCGACCGGCGACCGTGATCGTTACGACGCCGAACTCCGAGTACAACGTTCGCTGGGAGCAGCTGCCCGAGGATCGTTTCCGCCACTCCGATCACCGCTTCGAGTGGACGCGCGCGGAGTTTGCAACGTGGTCCGCAGCAGTCGCCGAGCGTCACGGTTACACGGTCCGCCATGCCCCGATCGGAGAGGACGACTCCGAGGTCGGGCCCCCGACCCAGATGGCGGTGTTCCGCCGGTGAGGGTCGACCTTCCGGATCCGAGTCTGGTGGTGCTGATCGGCGCGTCCGGATCGGGTAAGAGCTCCTTCGCAGCGACGCACTTCGCTCCCACCGAGGTCATCGCCTCGGACTTCTGCCGCGGCCTCGTCGCCGACGACGAAAACGACCAGAGCTCCACCGCGGACGCCTTCGCCGTGCTCCACTTCATTGCTGCTCGCCGCCTCGCACAGCCGCGGATCGCGGTGGTCGACGCGACCAATGTCCAGCGCTCGGCGCGCAAGTCGCTGATCCAGCTGGCCAGGGAGCACGATCTGTTCGCCGTGGCGATCGTTCTCGATGTTCCCGAGGCGGTTTGCCAGGAGCGCAACAGCTCTAGGCCGGACCGTGGTTTCGGCAAGCACGTTGTGCGCCAACAGAGCTCGCAGCTGCGCAAGTCCCTGAAGGGACTGCGGCGCGAGGGCTTTCACCGAGTCTGGGTGCTCGATGGGGTGGAGGGCGTCGATAACGCAGAGGTCAAACGCAAACCGCTATGGACCGATCACCGCTCCGAGCACGGTCCATTCGACGTCATCGGTGACGTTCACGGCTGTTACGCGGAGCTCGTCGCGCTGCTTGGTCAGCTCGGCTACGAGGTCGGCGAAGACGGACAAACGGTGACGCCGCCGGTGGGCCGGCGCGCGGTCTTCGTCGGGGACTACTGCGATCGGGGTCCGGACACACCCAAGGTCCTGCGACTGGTGATGTCGATGGCGGAGGCCGGCACCGCGATCTGCCTGCCTGGCAACCACGACGTCAAGCTCGCGCGCAAGCTAAAGGGGCGGGACGTGAAGATCGCGCATGGGTTGGAACAGTCGTTGGCGCAACTGGAGGAGGAGCCTGAGGAGTTCCGTGAGTCGGCGCGCGATTTCCTCGACAAGCTCGTCAGCCACGTTGTCCTCGATGACGGCAAGCTTGTCGTCGCCCATGCCGGCTTGAAGCAGTCCTACCAGGGCCGGTCCTCGGCTCGGGTGCGTGATTTCGCGCTATTCGGAGAAACCACTGGTGAGACCGACGAATTCGGGCTTCGCACCAGGGTCGAGTGGGCGGCTGACTATCGAGGCGACGCGGCAGTGGTCTACGGGCACACTCCAGTCGCTGAGCCCGGGTGGGTCAACAACACGATCGACATCGACACCGGATGCGTCTTCGGCGGGCGCTTGACGGGCCTGCGGTGGCCCGAGCGAGAGTTGGTGTCAGTGGCTGCGGCCGAGACTTACTACGAGCCGACGAAGCCACTGCCGACAACCGTCGAGCCCGATGGTCAGCAGGATCGGCCAGCATTCCTGCTTGACGTCGAGGACGTCGCTGGGAAGCGCATCGTCGAGACCCGGCTTGCCCGCACGGTCACGGTGCGCGAGGAGAACGCGGCAGCGGCGATGGAGGTCATGAGCCGGTTTGCCACCGATCCCCGCTGGCTGGTCTATCTGCCTCCGACGATGGCGCCGACCGCGACCTCACAGCGACCTGATCTGCTTGAGCATCCTGACGAGGCGTTCGCCGAGTACCGATCCACCGGGATCCCGCAGGTCATCTGCGAGGAGAAGCACATGGGGTCAAGGGCAATCGTTGTCGTCTGCCGCGACGCTGGAGTCGCCGGCGAGCGCTTCGGCATCGATGCCGGCGAGACCGGCGCGATCTACACCCGCACCGGCCGCCCATTCCTCGACGATCCAGTTGAGACCGAGGCCGCTCTTGGCAGGATCCGCGAGGCGGCTGACTCGGCCGGCATGTGGGAGGAGCTTGAGACCGGCTGGCTGGTCCTCGATTGTGAGCTCATGCCCTGGTCGGCGAAGGCGCTGGAGTTGATCAAGGACCAATATGCGGCGGTTGGTGCCGCTGCGCGAGCTGGACTAACGGCCACGATTGAGACACTCGAAACCGGCGCGGCGAGGGGCCTCGACTTGGCCGAGTCGATCGAGTCCAGCAAGCTCCGCCTCGACCACGTTGACCACTACACGGATGCCTATCGCCGCTACGCGTGGCCGGTCGCCGGTATCGCTGACCTGCGCCTTGCTCCGTTCCATGTGCTGGCTGCCGAGAGCGGCGTCTTCGTTGAGCGCGGGCATGACTGGCACCTCGATCACTGCGATCGCCTGGTCGCAGCGGATCCTGAGTGGTTCAAGCGAACCGAGAGACGGGTCGTCGACCTGGCCGACACCGAGAGCCAGGCGTCCGCGACCACTTGGTGGGAGGAGCTGACCGCGGCTGGTGGCGAGGGCATGGTCGTCAAGCCGATGAGCTTCGTCGCACGCGGCGCCAAGGGCCTCGTCCAGCCCGGGATCAAGTGCCGGGGACGGGAGTACCTGAGGATCATCTACGGACCGGAGTATGCGGACCCGACTCAGATCGATCGGCTTCGCTCCCGCAACCTCGGCCGCAAGCGCTCGCTCGCGATCCGCGAGTTCGGGCTGGGGGTCGAGGCTCTCGATCGATTCACTCGCCGCGAGCCGCTCTACCGAATCCACGAGTGCGTGTTTGGCGTTCTCGCCATGGAGAGCGAGCCCGTCGACCCCCGTCTCTAGCTCAGCCAGCCGGGCAACTGGACCGAAGAGGTCCGGCAATGGGGTGGACGCCGCCGTGGACAGAACTGTGGATTGGCCATCCACCCTCGCCCCGCTTGTCCAAAGGGCTTAGGGGGATTCCGAGGCAGGAGAGAGCGGGGCGAGGGTGGACGGGGGCGGATGGATGGACGGAGATGAAACTGATGAGAGGAGCGAAGGGGGGCGGGCCGGTAAAGCTGGCTATGGGTGCGATTGGGGTCGGAGCTACGTCTTGTTGATTGCTGGAGGCGATGAAAGTAGAGAGCGTGGCTGGTGGTGGCGACGGTGGCCGGAATCGAGATTGGGAGCTGCAGTCCCGAGGTCAGTTCGTTGCCCCGGCGCCGGCCCAGCTCCGGGGGCGGGCCGAGCGGGCAAGTCCTCCGTCGGATCAGTCATTCAGGCCGCGAGGCAAACATTCGGAACGTTTGTTTGGTCCGGGCCGGGTCTTAGAGGCGCTTCGCTCCACCGCTTCAGCTCGATCTCCAGATCCAGCCACCCTCCAAGTCAGATATCTGCATCGCCGTCGCGGTCGATTCGGGCTGCCGGTATCGACCAGGCGCGGCCCAGGGCGATTGCTCGTAGCCCGAACGTCAGCAGAACTGGAATCCACAACGCCGCGACCGGGCTGATCGAGGTCCGCAGCAAGAGCACGTAGGCGACCGCCCCGGCCACGGCGGCCAGGGCGTAGATCTCACCAGTGAGGACGACGGGCGTTCTGGTCAACAAGAGGTCACGAATGACGCCGCCGGAGATCCCTCCCATCACTCCGAGGATCACCGCGACCACCGAACTCGTGCCCGCGTGCAGCGCCGTATCGCAGCCGAGAACCGTGAACAGCCCGAGTCCGAGCGCATCGGCGGCCAGGACGATCTGCCACTGGTCGACCGCGGTGGCCCACCGCTTCGCCGGGGGAATCGTGAGCAGGGCAACGCCAGCGGCAAGGAAGACGGGCCAGGGCTTCTCGATCCACGCGACCTCCAGGCCGAGCAGCAGGTCCCGGACGGTGCCGCCGCCGACAGCGACGATCACACCCAGGACGACCACGCCGAACCAGTCCAACCGGTGGCGGGCGGCTGCCATCGCGCCGGACACCGCCCACGCCACGGTGCCGAGGACGACGACCGTGTTCGTCAGGAGATCAGAGGTTTCGATCAGCGTGTCCATGGGTGCACAAGCCGCATGAGCCGAGCAGCTTAGATGCCATTTGGTTATAGTGCTAGGGTTTTTATTAGTTAACTCGGAACAATATTCAGCTTGAGGAGGCCCCATGGCCTGTGTCGCCCTGACGGGCAAAGAGCGGTTCGCCCGGCATCATCGAACCGCCGATGCCGTCCCGCCCCATGACCTCCACCAGCGCTTCGACCAGGCCGCCGCGAAGATCGGCGACCAGGTGATCGGCTGGCGCCACCAACTCCACAGCCACCCGGAGCTGTCCAACCGAGAGACCAAGACCGCGCAGATGATCGCCGACCACCTGCGGTCCCTCGGGCTTGACGAGGTGCGGACTGACATCGCTGGACATGGGGTCGTCGGGGTGCTGCGCGGTGGGCGAGATGGCGACCGCGTGGTCGCCCTGCGGGCCGATATCGACGCTTTGCCGATCAAAGAGGAATCGGGAGAGAAGTTCTCCTCGACCGTCGTCGACGACGACTACCCCGGCGGCCCCTACCCGGTCGCGCACGCCTGCGGCCACGACTGCCACACGGCGATGCTGATGGGCGCTGCCAGCCTCCTCGCGGAGGCCCACGAGGAGTTGCCCGGAACCGTGCTGTTCGTCTTCCAGCCCGCGGAGGAGGGACCCCCGATCGACGAGGACGGCGGCGCCCGCGAGATGGAGGCCGAGGGCGCGCTCTCGGACCCCGAACCGACGATGGTCTTCGGCATGCACGTGACGCCCTACCCCAAGGGCGTCGTCGCCTACCTCGCCGGCAACCAGTACGGGGCCTCGGTGCTGATCAGGATCACCGTCCACGGCAAAGGCGTCCATGGTTCAACCCCCTGGGCGGGGATCGACCCGCTGCCGCCGGCCGCGGAGATCATCACCGCGATGGGCCAGGTCTACCGCCAGCTGCCCGGCTATGACCCGTTGGCGATCACGATCGGCCACGTGGAGGACGTGGGTCGCTTCAACGTCGTCGGCGAGTCGGTGCAGCTGCTCGGCACGATCCGCAGCACGGTCGAACCCGACATGGACATTGCCCGCGACCGTGTCAAACGCACCGCCGAGAACGTTGCCGAGGCCTACGGCGCGACGGCCGAGGTCGAGTTCCTCCAGCCCGTCCCCGCCGTTCACAACACGAAACCGTGGATCGATGCCGTGCTGCCGACCCTCGAGCACGTCGTCGGCCACGACCATCTGGTCGAAGCGCCGCCCGGCCTCGGCTACGACGACGTTTCGTACTTCGTCAACAAGTACGGCGGCGCCTACCTCCAGCTCGGCGCCCAGGACGTCGAACTGCGCGCCGACGGCACGATGGCGCCGGAACCCGGTGGCCGCGGTATCGCGATGAACCACAACCCCCATTTCTATGCCGACGACTCAGTACTGGAGACCGGGGTGCGTATGCACGCCAACGTCGCGCTGGATCACCTCACCGGCGCGATCTCGGTCGCGGAATCGCACTCGTGAGCAAGCGGTCGTCCTGATCCGGGCTGTCAGCCGGCGCGATCCGCCTCGCGCAGGCCCAATCAGTAGGTGCGTCCGGCGGAAATGCCGCGCTCGCGTCCTCGAAGGCGGCAGGGGGTCGTCGGCACCGAGTGCCCCTCGGGTCCGGCGCCGATCGCCGCCAGGTGCGGCGACAGGCAGTGCCTGGCCTGATTCGTTCAGGGCTTCAGCGTCACTTTCACGGCACTCCCCGGCGCCAGGATTCGTCCCGGCTTTGGGCTCTGGCTCGTGACCTTGCCGGTTTTCCCCGTGGCCCCTGCCTTCTTGGTCACCGTGCCGATCTTGCAGGCGGCCCGCCTCAACTTTTTCTTCGACGCCTTGAGCTTCTTGCCAACGAGCTTGGGGACCACGCACCCCGTGTTGTAGGTGAACGGCTGGGCAGAGAATGCGGTGCCGGCAATCGTCGTCACGGAAACCGGGAGGCTCACTGGTCCCGCGGCTGGAGGCGCGACGGCCGTGATGCTGGATTCGGAGTTGACCGTGACGCTCAGGGCGGGAGTCGGGCCGAAGCTGACAGCCGAGGCCCCTCCGAAGTCGGTGCCGCTGATCGTGACCGCGGTCCCGCCGGTGGTCAGGCCCGAGGCGGGCGCGATCGCGGTGATCGTCGGCGCGGGCTGCACGTCGGCGTTGAAAGCGAGCTCAAAGCCGGCAACGCTTCCTTTCGGAGCCGTCGCGATGCCTTCGGGAATCTGCGGTTCGAAATAGCTGTAAACCGGTCCGCCGGGTGTGGGAAGGAAGAAGAGCCCGAGTACGTCGCCGGTTTTATCGGCATTGTCGATGCCGATCGTGTCTCCCGCCTTGATCGGGAGGTTTGTGGCAAAAGTCTGCAGACCTGGTCCGGTCGGAGTCTCGGGTTTGCTCCTGCCCGCTCCGAGGAAGGACGCGCCTCCGGCGGGCCTCAGCACGCGGAGTTTGAATGGCCCCCCGGCTGCCTCGAGGATCCTCCACCGCACGATCACTCCGTCTACCGGCGACGTCGCATGCGCGCCGAGCTCGGGAACGATCGAGTTGATCGAGGTAGTGACCTCGCTGAAAGCGGCGGGCATGAAGGTCTGCGTCAGCGGGCTGCCGACGGTGACTACAGCCGCTGGCGCGCTCGCGCAAAGGCTCAGCGACGCAACCGCGGCGACGGCGGCGGTCGATAGTCGAAAGAACCTGCTCACGCTGTCTCCTTTGTGACGACTCCGGACCGCCTGGAGGGTCTCAGAAACGGGTCGCCGGCGTCGACGGCGGACGTGCGCGCCTGCTTCGCCGGGCGGGTCAGCCCTCGGTGGAGTGCGCGGGCCAGAAGTCGTTGCGCGTGTGGTGGTGGGGGAGGAAGGCCTCGCGCGGCACCCGGGCAATCGCGTTGCACTTTGCGCGCATATCGGCCTCGGTATAGGTGGCTCTGAGCACCGATGTCACCGGGATCTCGTCGAGCGGGTCGTGGGCGGTGCCGCGCAGTCGGAGGCTGCCGCTGCCCTCCAGGGCGACCCTCGCCTCGGACTCGAAATCGGCTCGGGTGAGGATCGCATCCTCTTCCAGGCCCCGCCCGTCGGCGGCGGGCCGGGACTTGAAGTTGAAGCTGGAGCGGTGGTGGAGCCCGGGCCCGAGGTCGCGCTCCATCTCGCCTTCGAGCTCGATGATCGGGACTCCGCCGCGCTCGAGCGACCCTCGGAGTCGATCTCCCCGCCTGCGCAGCGAGCTGCGGGCGATCTTCTTCGGCTCGCCGAAAACGTCGCGGCCATAGATCACGGAGGCGTCGGTGTCCATGTACTGGAAGAAGTTGTAATCGCCCGCCACGCCCAAGTGGCGCACGCTGATGTAGAGGGCGCCGCCGGCGAAGTCTCCGGCGCAGTTGGACTGCCAGCGACCGACCATCGCCCGCATCCGCGGTTCCTCGATGGGTTCGAGCGGCGGCGGTAGGACCGCCTCGATGAAGCCCGGATCGACCAGGAACTCGACCGAGAGGGATTCGCCTCCGCTGAAGCTGGGATTGGCGATCACCGCCTCGATCCGCGCGATCTCCTCCGCTGTCTTCACGAACCCCATCAGTCAGGCCGAACGATCACAGGTCCACGGCGCGGCGCGAAACCGCTGCGAGGTCGGATTGGGAAAAGTGAAAGGCCGTGGAGGATCATGGGCGCATGCAGGCTCCTTCGACCCGCCACCTCGACTGGGACGGCTGCTTCAGCGTGCGCGACCTCGGCAACCTGCCGACGGGGGAGGGTCGGCGCACCCGCTGGGGCGCGCTCGTCGGCGGGGACTCCCTCGCGCCTTCGCGGGTAGCTGACGACGGCCACACCCGCCAGTCAGGCGTCCGTTGACCGATGAACCGCGACGCCCCATTTCCGTTTTGACGTCCGACGGAGAGGCGAACATCTGTTCGTATCAGCGAAGAAATCGGCCAGGAGGGCATGAGATGTGGAAATACGAGCTGTTCTCGGAGGTAGACGGCGAGTGGCGGTGGCGCATGCGAGCTGACGGAGAGGTCGTGGCGACCTCGGCGGAGACGTTCGGTTCGCGCCTGGAAGCGCGGCGCGCGGTGGTCCGAATCCGGGCTCACGCCGGCGCGGCGAAGCTGCCGGAGACCGCAGGGGTCGGCGACGTGCTTGGCGAGGTGCTGGAGCGGATCGCCCGGCGCGACGAGGAGGAACAGGAGCGCCGGACCTCGATCGCCGTCCTCAACTAGAGAACAGAGCGGCCACGGGCCGGTAGGCTCGGCCCGTGGAAAGGGGTGCGCTGATCTTGATGGTGCTGGTCGGCGCAATGCTCGGTTTGGGTTGCGGGGCTGAGTCGCAGGACCGCAATCCGTTCGACGCGATCGTGACCGAAGGCGAGTCGGGATGTTCGTTCCCGATGCCCGGGACTCACATCGAGCTTCGAAACAGCGGCCTTCAGTGCGAGGAAGCTGTGGCCATTTCCCTCCTCCTGTCGACGGGGTTCGAAAGCCGGCCGCAGACCGTCGGCACCGGGAAGCAAACTTGGATCTGCCGCGCCTACTCGAACTGGAAGCGGAGCAGGGAAGTGCGCTGTCGAAACGGGGGGCGCGAGTTCAGGTTGGAACGGATGCCTGACGCCGGCTAGCCGTTGTCGTTGAGGTTGCGGACCACTTTGCTGATCCGCGTGACTTCCAGTTCCAGCGCTTCCTGCCCCTCGGCGAGGTCGGCGATTTTGTTCGAGAGGTTGGAGTCCTCGCCCGCGAGTTCTTTGGTTTCGTTTTCGAGGGCGCCGATGCGGCCCTGCAGGCCACGGACCCGCCGCGTCGCCTTGTTCACGGCCTTGTTGACCTCGCGCTTGATTTCAGCGCGGTCTTCGGCGTTCTGCTGGTCGCTTTCTTCCTGAAATTCGTTCGCCGCTTCGATCGCGCCGTTGAGGCCGTCGAGTTCTTCTTTGACTTCGGCCGTCGCCTGCTTGGCCACCTTGTTCTCGTCGACGCTCTCACTCCGCGCCGAGATCGCCAACACGACTCCGACCACGGCGATCGCGAAGACGATCGCAAAGAGGATCCAGAACCAGGGGCGCGTGTCGCGAATGTCATTCATTTGCGGAAACCTACCTGCGAATCCCCTGTTCGGGGGGTTGACACCCAGGCAGTAGGAAACCGTAGTGTCCCGACGATGGCGACCATCATCCATTTCGTCGGTCGGGACCAGCTGATGGTTCGCGAGAGCGAGGCCGATGTCGAGGCCGCCTTCGACGACCGCGATGGCCGGCCGATCCCGCTCACCCACCATCGCTCCGGCAGCAAGGTCTTCGTCAACCCGGCGCTGATCACCCACTGGCGCGGGCGCGGCCCGCGCAGTGTCTCCGAGCGACGGCTCGCCGGCGTCACGCGGATTCCGAGCCTGCGTTAGCCGGCTGCCGGGCGCTGCCAGTTCGGTCGCCGGTAGGCCTCTTCGAACCCGGCCCGGAGGATGTTGCGATAGCTGCCGGCAGGGCGATTCTCGACTGGCTCGCCGGTCTCGACGAACAGCCGCCGGCAATCGGCCTCGACCGCGTCGGCGATGCGGCGGTGCAGCAGCGCCAGCTGGCAGCCCTGCCCGCGCGCGGGCTCCAGCGTCGCCGCGACCCCGAACTCGGCGACGCCGTCGTCGATCAGCATCGCCGCGCAGGCCTGGGCGACGCCGTCGACGCGGGCGACGTAACAGCGCCAGCCCTCGCGTCCGGGCAGCTCGGCGAAGAAGGCGGCGCTCCAGGCGGGCAGCCCGAACCCGGTCGCGGCGATCATCCCGAATGGCTCCTGGTCACCAGAGGAGAGCTCGGCGACCTCAACCGCGGGGGCTCGAAAGCGGGGCGGGTGGGGGTCGCGAACGAACTTCATCCAGGCGTAGCCGGACGCAAATCCGTTTGCCCGCAACCACGCTTCGGCCGGCTCGCTCTCGGCCAGGTCGGGGGATACGGGGACGTAGGGGTCGACCTTGCGGGAGCGCGCCCACTCGCAGGCGGCATCGAGGTAGCCACCCTCCAGCGCTCTCGGGGCCGTCGCGCCGAGTACGAGGTTCATCATCCCCGCCCCGGGGAGGTCGGTCACCGTCGTAGCCTGCACCGGGCCGAACCGGCGCAGCTCGACCCCGTGCTCGCGGGCCACCTCGCCCGGAACCGATTCCCAGACCTCGCGCCAGAAGCGCTGCTCGACCCGGTCCAGCTCGGACGAGTCGTACTCGAAACCACGGGCGGTGGTGCGCAGCGCCATCTGCCATCCAGCATAGGCCCGCCGGGCCCGGCCATCGACGTATCTGTCAGCCTGGTCGGCGTGAGTGTCGCCACCGCCAGTTCCGTGGCCGCGAGTCCGGCCGCCGAGGTCCCTCCGGACCAGGTGATCGTGTTGTTCGGGGCGACCGGCGACCTGGCCAAGCGCAAGCTGCTGCCGGGGATCTTCCACCTCGCGCAGGTCGGGCTGATGCCGGAGCGCTTCCGCATCGTCGGCACCGCTCGCAGGGCGATCGACGTCGAGGAGTTCCGTGAGCTGGCGCGCGAGGCGGTCGAGTCCTCGAGCCGGCGCTCGCTCGACGGCGAGGCTTGGTCCCGCTTCGCCGAGTCGCTGCGCTTCGCCGGCGTCGGCGATGGGTTCGATCAGTTGTGCGAGGAGGTCGGCAGCGCCCGCGAGGAGCTGGACGGCGATGCGGGCCTGCTCTTCTACCTCTCGCTGCCCCCGAGCGCGGCCACCGGGACGGTGGAGCAGATCGGCGCGACCGGCCTCGGGCGCGGCGCCAGCGTGATCACCGAGAAGCCGTTCGGCACCGACCTCGACTCGGCCCGCAACCTGAACGCGCTCCTGCACTCGGTCTTCGACGAGAACTGCATCTACCGGATCGACCATTACCTCGGCCGCGAGGCGGTGCAGAACCTGCTGGCGCTGCGCTTTGCAAACGGGATGTTCGAGCCGGTCTGGAACCGCAACCACATCGATCACGTCCAGATCGACATCCCGGAGACGCTCTCGATCGAGATGCGTGGCAGCTTCTACGAGCAGACGGGCGCCTTCCGCGACATGGCTGTCACCCACCTGTTCCAGGTGCTCGGCTTCGTCGCGATGGAGCCGCCGGTCTCGCTGGAGGCGAAGGGACTCGGAATCGAGCGCGAGAAGGTCTTCGACTCGATGACGCCGCTGCGGCCCAGCGACGTCGTCCGCGGCCAGTACGACGGTTACCGCGAGGAGGAGGGAGTCGCCGAAGGCTCCGACACCGAGACCTTCATCGCGGTCAAGGCGGCGGTCGACAACTGGCGCTGGGAGGGAGTCCCGTTCTATCTGCGCAGCGGTAAGCGGATGGCGGAGAACAAGCATCTGCTCACGGTTGCCTTCAAGCAGCCGCCGCGGCGGATGTTCCCGCTCGACTGCGACCAGATCGCCGAGTCCTTCGGGCGTGACCACCTCAGCATCGAGCTCGGTGATCCCGGCAGCATCTCCGTCTCCTTCCTGGCCAAGGTTCCAGGGCCGCGGATCGAGCTCGGCGAGGCCCACATGCAGTTCAGCTACGCCGACAACTTCGGCGGCAGCGGGGAGTCGCTCGATCCCTACGAGCGCCTGATCCACGATGTGATGATGGGCGACCGGCTGCTCTTCACTAGCTCCGAGGCGATCGAGCGCCTCTGGGAGATCTCGACCCCGGTCCTCGACGATCCGCCGCCGGCGATCGTCTACGAGCCCGGCTCCTGGGGACCGACCGAGTCCGATGCCCTGATCGCCCCGCGCCGCTGGCACCTGCCCTCAGACCACGTCTGAGAACGGAAAAGGGCCCCGGTTAAGGGGCCCCTTGTTTCCGAAGGACGTACCACCAGAGAGTTTGAAGTCGCTGGCTCGTCGGTCCTCGAGCTTTGAAGTTCTAGCTGCCGCAGTGCGCGCGACGTCCCTATAAACACTGATGGGACAGAAAAGTTGCACTTATGCGATCGGCAGTTGCGCGCACGACCTTTAGCGCTCGCCGGGCAGTCGCCACCCGCCGCCGGGCCGCTGCTAGATTCAGCGGCCCGGGGCGTTTAGCTCAGTTGGGAGAGCGCTACCTCGACAAGGTAGAGGTCACTGGTTCGAGCCCAGTAACGCCCATGTTTCCCGGTCAGGCGCAGGACCAGGCGCCGGAACCAACCGCGTGCCAGACCCGGGAGGCGACGATGTCCTGAGCGCGGGCGGGGGCCAGGTTCGCCTGCGCGGCCCAGCGCGAGCCGCCGAACTGCTGCCAGGTCGAGGTCAGCAGCCCGTAGGCGCCCCCGAAGGTGAGGCCGTGGCCCGGCGTGTAGTCGCCGCCGCTCTCGCAGTCGACGATGTAGGCGGGCAGGGCCCAGAACTTGCAGCCGCCCAGGGTCGTGCAGCCGTAGTGGGGGGTGACCTGGCGGCGGAAGAGCATCTGTCGACGGTGCTCGAAGTAGCGGTCGCGATCCGTGTTCCAGATCTTCTCGATCGCCTCGGCCTCTCCGCAGGCGCGGGCGAACCGCTCGGCGCGAACTGCCTCCGCGCTGGGCCTGCCGCGCTCCCAGGCCTGGAGCCGCCAGACCTTGGCGCTGAAGTGGCGGAACTGCTCGGTGCTGGTGATGCCCGAGCCTCGACACTGGTCGATGCTCGTATTCGCTGTGAGGGCCGTCGCCGAGCTCGCGAAAATGCCGAGCGCGACCAGGGCCCCAATTATGGGGTACGTGGCGCGGCTGATGCCGATCCTTTCCTTGTTTACGAGGCAGGCCCGTTCAGGGCCGTGAAGCCACCCGCGACGACTGGGTCGCTAGCTACTTACCGGGAGCAGAGACGGCTGATTCGCCGCGCTGCAGGCCAGTCGATTCCGGGTTACTTCGTCTCAACAGAGAAGCAGATCGGGTTTGTCGGCCGCCCGCCGCCGGGGGTGGCGGCGGGCGATTTCTTGCAGCTCAGGCGCTGACGGGCAGCACAACCTGGGTCAGCCGCAGGCTGTTTCCGGAGGGATCGCGGAAGCCGCAATCGATCCCGTAGGGGCGCTCCTGCGGCGTTTCGGTGAACTCGACCCCGCGGGCGGCGAGCTCCTCGTAGGAGGCCTGGCAGTCGTCGGTGGTGAGGAAGACGCCACCGCTGACGCCCTTGGCCATCAGCGCTTCGATCTGGGCAACCGTCTCGTCCTCGAAGACCGGCGCGCCCGGGATCGCCATCAGCACGATCGAGACGTCCTCTTGGCCGGGAGGGCCGACGGTGAGCCAGCGGAAGTCGCCCATCTCCGGCATCGTCACGTCGGCCCGCACCTCCATGCCCAGCTTCTCGGTGTAGAAGGCAAGTGCCTCGTCCTGGTCGTGCACCCAGACCTGCGCGTTCGCGATTCTCATCCTGTCCTCCTGGTTCGATTCGAGTGTGCGTCGATGCTAGGTCCGGGCCGGCGCCTTGTCTTCTCGAAACGTGCGGTGTTGCGGGCGGCCGTAGGTGCGGACGATGCAGCCGGGCACGATCGCGTGGGCGGTGGCCGGCGGGAAGCAGGCTCGGTAGGCGGTCGGGGTCTTGCCGAAGGCGCGTTTGAAGCTGGTCGTGAAAGAGCCGACGCTGGTCAGCCCGACCGCGAGACAGATCTCGGCCACCGAGTTGTCGGTGGTCCGCAACATCGCCGCCGCCCGCTCGAGCCGGCGGGTCAGCAGGTAGGCGTGGGGAGAGGTGCCGAAGGCGGTGCGGAACTCGCGGCTGAAGTGAGCGCGCGAGAGGCCGGCCGCGCGGGCGAGGTCGCCGACGTCGAGCGGCTCCGCGAAGCGGGCGTCGGCGAGGTCCCTGGCGCGGAGCAGATGGCGGGCTGGGGGGACAAACGCCATCCGTGCAGTCTAGGCTCGCGGCCACGTGATCGGGACCTATGCAGCGGTGTTGGCGGTCGGCGGCGCTTCGCTGGCGCTCGGACAGGCGGCGATCGGGATCTGCGGCGGACGCCGCTGGTCCTGGCTGGCGCCCGCGGTCGGCCTGGCGCTGCTGCTGGCGATCTGCTGGGCGGCGGTGCGGCTGCCGGGCGACGGTGTGGTCGCGGCTGTGGCCGTGCCGCTGCTGGTGGTCGCGGCGATCGTCTACCTGTGGGGGCGGGTCGAGGGTGGCGGCGATGCGCTGCGCGCCGGCTGGCCGGTGGCGCTCGGCGCGCTCGTAGCGGCCTCGCTGCCCTTCGTAGCCGAAGGCCACTTCGGGATCCTCGGCACCGGCTTCAACCCCGACATGTCGCAGCACCTGCTCACCGCCGATCGGCTTGCCGACGGCCAAACCTCGCAGCTGCTGCGCCAGGGCTACCCACTCGGCCCGCACTCGGCGGTCGTCGCCCTCGAGAGGGGCCTGGGGATCGGCCTCGTCCAGGGTTTCACTGGCCTCACGGTCGCGGTCGCGGTGCTGGCGCCGCTGACGGCGCTGGCCGCCTTCGAGCGACTGCGGACCCTGCCGCGGACGGCGGCGGCGCTGGTCGTCTGCCTCGCCTACGTCGTCGCCTCCTACTTCGCCCAGGGAGCCTTCAAGGAGACGATGGAGGCGCTGTTCCTGCTCGGCTTCGTGCTGGCGCTGCGGGCGGCCGGGCGGGAGTGGGAGGGGCTCTCGCTGCGCTTCGTGCCGGCGGCCCTGATCGCTGTCGGCGCCGTCTACGCCTACAGCTTCCCGGGTCTGATCTGGCTCGGCGGCGCCTTCGTCCTTTGGCTGACGGCCGAAGCGGCGGTCAGCCGCAAGCTGCCGCCCTGGCGACCGTTGCTGCTGGCGGCAGCGCCGTTCGCGGTTCTGGTTGCGCCCGAGGTCGGGCGGATGATCGACTTCCACAACTTCGAGACCTTCGACCCCAACGGTCCCGGCCTCGGCAACCTCTTCGGCCAGGTCTCGCCCTTCGAGGCACTGGGGATCTGGCCCTCGGGCGACTTCCGCCTCTCCCCGGGCGACGGCGCCGTGCCGGCGATCGGCTACTACCTCGCCGTCGCCTTCGCCCTCGTCCTCCTCGCCCACGGCGCCTGGCGCTGCTGGCAGCGCCGCGAGGTCGCGATCCTCGCCGGCCTCGCCGCCGTCGCCCTCGTCTACCTCGCCGGCCGCACCGGCGGCACCGCCTACGCAACCGCCAAGGCGATCGAGATCGCCGCCCCGATCTGCGCCCTGGTCATCCTCCTGCCCCTGACCGCCAACTCGTGGTTCGAAAGCGGTCAAATAGGCCGAAAAGGAACCACGCGATTGGGGGGGAGGCTTGCGTGGGAGCCCGTGGCCGCGGTCCTGTTCATTGCCGCGGCCGGGGTCTGCTCGCTGCTGGCGCTTGCCAACGCGCCGGTCGGCCCAACCTCCTACTCGCCAGCGCTGACCGGGCTTCGGCCGCTGGTCGCCGCGGACTCGACCGTCTACGTCGCCTCCAGGCAGCTGCTCGCCGACGAACAGGGCACGCCGTACGTCGCCTGGGAGCTGCGTGGCGGTCGCGTTTGCATCGAGACCGCGGCCGAAGCCGGCGGGGCGCCGCCGCCCGGCGTTCGCTTCGTCGTCGCCGAAGGCAATCCAGCTGAGGCGCCGTTCCCGGGTCTGCGCGTGCGCCGCGTCGCCCCGCCCTACGTCCTCTGGGAAGCGACGGGACCGGTCAACGGCGAGAGCCCCTGCCCGCTGATCGCCGTCCGCCAGGCCCGCCAAGGTCCGGCGCGCTGAGCTTCACTTCCGCGAGTTGCCGGTTGTTGTCGCCTGACGAGAGAAAACGGCAACTCGGCGAGGGAAGCGAGGGTGAGGCGTGCGCGTCTACCATGGCCAGCCATGGAGGCCGCTACCGACAAGTTGACCGTCACCCTGCCTGACGGCAAACCGCTGGAGCTCCCGGCCGGGGCCACCGGCGCCGACGCCGCGGCGGCGATCGGTCCCGGGCTGGCCAAGGCGGCGCTGGCGATCCGCGTCGACGGCGAGCTGCGGGACCTCTCGGCGCCGCTGCCCGAGGGAGGGGCCGAGATCGGCATCCTCACCGACCGCGACCCGGAGGCGCTGGAGCTGATCCGCCACGACGCCGCCCACGTGATGGCGGAGGCGGTGATGGAGCTCTACCCCGGCACCAAGGTGACGATCGGGCCCCCGATCGACAACGGCTTCTACTACGACTTCGAGTTCCCGCCCGATACAAGGATCACCGAGGATGATCTGCCGAAGATCGAGCAGGCGATGCTCGCCCACATCGAGGCCGACGAGAGCTTCGGCCGCCGCGACATCCCTGTCGCCGAGGCGCTCGAGCTCTTCCGCTCACAAGATCAGGACTTCAAGGTCGAGCTGATCGAGGACCTGGTCGAGAACGAAGGCGTGGAGACCGTCTCGCTCTACCGCAACGGCCCCTTCGAGGACCTCTGCCGCGGCCCGCACGCGCCCTCGACCGGCGCCATCAAGGCGATCAAGTTGAACTCGGTCGCCGGCGCCTACTGGCGCGGTGACGAGAATCGCGAGAGCCTGACCCGGATCTACGGCACCGCCTTCTTCTCGGCCAAGGAACTGGCGGCGCACCTGGAGCTGATCGAGGAGGCGAAAGCCCGCGACCACCGCCGCCTCGGCCCCCAGCTCGGCATCTTCATGCTGCGCGACGAGGCGCCGGGGATGCCCTTCTGGCTGCCCAACGGGACGACCCTGCTGCGCCTGATCGAACGCGAGGTGCGCGAGCAGCTGCGCAAGCGCGACTACAAGGAGATCGCCACCCCGCAGGTCCTCGACGAGGGGCTCTGGCACCGCTCCGGGCACTGGGAGAACTACAAGGACGACATGTACTTCATGGAGGACGGCGACCGCCGCTACGCGCTGCGGCCGATGAACTGCCCGGGCGCTTGCCTGGTCTACGCCGCCGACCGTCACTCCTACCGCGAGCTGCCGCTGCGCCTGGCCGAGTTCGGCCGCGTCTCCCGCAACGAGCGCGAGGGAGTGCTGCACGGTCTCCTGCGGGTCCGCGCCTTCACCCAGGACGACGCCCACGTCTACTGCACCGAGGACCAGATCACCGACGAGGTGGCGAGCATCTGCGAGGCGATCGACGAGCTCTACGGCCGCTTCGGCTTCACCGACGTCAAAGTCGAGCTCTCGACCCGGCCGGAGAAGTCGATGGGCAGCGAGGAGCAGTGGCTGAAAGCCGAGGCGGCGTTGGCGGCGGCGCTCGAGAGCCAGGGCCGCGAGTACGAGCTCAACCCCGGCGACGGCGCCTTCTACGGTCCCAAGATCGACTTCCACATCACCGACGCGCTCGGTCGCTCGTGGCAGTGCGGCACCTGCCAGCTCGACTTCCAGATGCCCGAGCGCTTCGAGCTCCACTTCACCGACAACGAGGACCGCCAGCAGCGCCCGGTGATGATCCACCGCGCTCTGCTCGGCTCGATGGAGCGCTTCGCCGGGATCCTGATCGAGCACTACGCCGGCCGCTTCCCGGTCTGGCTGGCGCCGGTGCAGGCAATCGTCCTGCCGATCTCCGACCGCCACAACGAGTACGGCACCAGAGCGCTGGAAGAGCTGCGCGAAGCCGGCATGCGGGTCGCGCTCGACGATCGCTCGGAGTCGGTCGGCCGCAAGATCCGCGATGCGGCGATCGGTCGCTACCCCTACATGCTGGTCGTCGGCGACCGCGAGCAGGAGGCCGGTGCGGTCTCCGTGCGCTCGCACGAGGAGGGCGAACTGGGGGAGATGTCGTTGCCCGAGTTCGCCTCCCGCGTAGCCGCCGAGACCGGTGCCGCCTGACCCTGCGCTTGCCAAGCTGGCGCCGCCCTCTATACTCGCCCAACTTGACTGCAGGCACGCAAATCAACCGCCGCCGCTGAGCGCCCCGTGCCTGTTTTCGATTCTCTCGTCCTCTTGAAGCTTCAGCGCTACTCCAGCTAGTGCCGGTCCCGCGTAGGTTCGATCGGCGCCCACCAGAGCGCGACACGACCAGGATCAACGAGCGGATCCGCGTCCCCCAGGTACGCCTGATCGGCGCCGACGGCGAGCAGCTCGGGATCGTCGAGATCAACGAGGCGCTCAAACGCGCCCAGGATGCTGACCTCGACCTGGTCGAGGTCGCCCCGGGCAACAAGCCGCCGGTGACTCGCCTGCTCGATTACTCGAAGTACAAGTACGAGCAGGAGCAGAAGCAGAAGCAGGCGCGCAAGCACCAGCAGCAGGTCAACATTCGCGAAATCAAGCTGCGGCCGAAGATCGCGGCGCACGACTACGAAACCAAGAAGGGCCACGTCGAGCGCTTCCTCAAGCATCACGACAAGGTCAAGATCACGATCATGTTCCGCGGTCGCGAGCAGGCTCACCCCGAGCGCGGTCGGGCGCTGCTGCAGAAACTCTTCGAGGACCTCGGCGGTCTCGCCGTGATCGAGTCGGCTCCGCTGCAGGAAGGCCGCAACATGAGCATGCTGCTGGCCCCGAGCAAAGAGGTCGACAAGATCGACGGCAACGCCGATGCCAATGGTGAGGCGAGCACCGCCACTCCGGCGGCCGATGCGCCTGCCGCCGCCGATGCTCCGGTCGCGGAGGCTCCCGCAGCGGACGCACCTGCTGAGAATGCGCCGGTCGCCGATGCTCCCGCTGAGGATGCTCCGGCTGATGACGCACCCGCTGCCGATGAGTCGGCCGCCGACGCACCCGCTGACAGCTAGCTGACCAGCACGTCGACGATGCGCTCGGAGGCTTTGCCATCCCAGAGAGGGGGAGGCTCGCCGGGAGCTTTGGGACGTTGGGCCAAAGCCGCCGGGATGCCGGCGATCGCCGCCGGGTCGAGGCCGAGCAGGGTGTTGGTGCCGTCGCTGATCGTGACCGGGCGCTCGGTGTTGTCGCGCAGCGTGAAACAGGGGATGCCGAGATAGGTCGTCTCCTCCTGGATGCCGCCGGAGTCGGTTAGAACCGCCCCGGCATCGGCCAGCAGCGAGAGGAAGTCGAGGTAGCCGAGCGGCTCGATCAGGGTCAGGCCGGGGCTCTCGGCGGCGCCGGCCGCCTCCATCATCTTCCGCGTCCGCGGGTGGACCGGGAAGACGACCGGCATCGTCCGCGCCAGCGAGCCCAGCTGCGCCACCGTCTCGCCCAGCAGCGGGCCGTCGACCAGGGCCGGCCGGTGCAGGGTGACCAGCGCGTACCCGCCGGGGGTGAGGCCGAGGCCGGCGGCCGTCCCCGCCGCCCGGAAGCGGCCTTCGAGCGCGACCAGCGTGTCGATCATCGTGTTGCCGACGAAGTGCATGCGCTCGCCGGGGATCCCTTCGGCGCGCAGGTTGCCGATCGCCTCCTCGCTGTGCAGGAAGAGGTACTCGGAGAAGCGGTCGGCGACGATCCGGTTGGCCTCCTCGGGCATCGCCATGTCGAAGCTGCGCAGGCCCGACTCGACGTGGGCGACCGGGATTCCCAGCTTCACCGCGGTCAGGGTCGCGGCCAGGGTCGAGTTGACGTCGCCGGGGACGACCACCAGGTCGGGCCGCTCCTCCAGCAGCACCGGCTCCAGCCGCTCCATCGTCCGTGCCGTCTGCACCGCGTGGCTGCCGGAGCCGACCTCGAGCATGTGGTCGGGCGCCGGCACCCCGAGCTCCTCGAGGAAGACGTCGGACATCAGCCGGTCGTAGTGCTGGCCGGTGTGCACGATCGCGTGGCGGCCGGAGGGCACGCGATCGCGCATGGCGCCGATCACGGGCGCCGTCTTGACGAAGTTCGGCCGCGTTCCGACCACGTAGACAATGCGCATCGCGGCGCAGCGTACCCTCGCGACAGGCCGCCATCGCTCCCGCGCACTTGCGGGGATTTACCAAGAAGACGCCGGAGTGACCACGTCTGCTTCAATAGCGGACCCGATGCCGAAGATGAAAACGCATTCCGGCGCCAAGAAGCGCTTCCGCAAGACCGCCACGGGCAAGCTCCGCGGCCGTCGCGCCTACTCCAGCCACATTCTGGAGAAAAAGTCGCCGAAGCGGAAGCGGAACATGGCCAAACCGGTCGAGATCTCACCCCACGACGCGCCGAAGGTGCGGAAGCTGCTGGGGGGCAAGTAGATGGCCCGCGTCAAGCGCTCCGTCCACGCGCGCAAGAAGCGCCGCAAGGTCCTCAAGGAAGCGAAGGGCTACTTCGGCCGCAAGCACTCTTCGTACCGTTTCGCCAAAGAGCAGGTGCAGCGCTCGGGCATGTACGCCTACCGCGATCGCCGCAACAAGAAGCGGACCTTCCGCCGGCTCTGGATCACCCGCATCAATGCCGCGGCGCGGATGGAGGGCATGAGCTACTCCGAACTGATCCACGGCCTCAACAAGGCCGAGGTCACCGTCAACCGCAAGATGCTGGCCGACATCGCCGTGCACGATCGCGATGCCTTCCGCCGATTTGTGGAGCTAGCCCGGGAGGGTGCGGCCGCTTAGCGGCACACCGACACTCCACTTCCCGGGCGGGCCGCAAGATTGCGGCCCGTTTTGTGTTCCAGGAGAGAAACAAGAGAGCCAGAAAGAGAACCAGCGCCGCGAATTTCGCCCCGACCCGATGATCTCCAGTCCCCAAAACGAGAAGCTGAAGCTGGTCCGCAAGCTGCGCGAGCGCAAGTACCGCGAGCGCGAGGGGCTGTTCGCGAGCGAGGGCGAGGATCTGCTCGAGGCCGGGCTCGCGGCCGGCGCCGAGCCGCGCTTCGTGCTGGTCGCGGCGGGCGCGGAGCTGTCGAGCGAGTGGGGCGGCGAGGAGGTCGAGCCGGAGCTGCTGGATGCGGTCTCGACGCTCGGCTCGGGCACCCGTGCGATCGCCGTCTGGCCGCTCGGCTGGGTCGAGCAGCCAGCCGCCCCCTGTCTCTACCTGCACGGGGTGGGCGACCCCGGCAACGTCGGCACGATCATCCGCAGCGCCGACGCCCTGATCGGCACCTCGGTCGTGCTCGGGCCCGATTGCGCCGACCCATACTCGCCGAAGGCGGTGCGGGCCAGCATGGGCTCGGTCTTCGCGCAGCCGCCGACGCGGGCGGGGGTCGAGGCGACCCGGGAGCCGCGGGCGGCGCTGGTCGCCCACGGCGGCGAGGGCCTGGAGGCGCTGCAGGGCGCGGCGACGATCTGCCTGGGGGCGGAGCGCGAGGGACTGCCGGACGAGGTCCTCGGCGCCTGCTCCTCGCAGGTGACGATCCCGCTGCGCAGCGGCGCCGCCGAGTCGCTCAACGTCGCCGCCGCGGCGGCGATCGCCGCACAGCGGATATCGTCGCCCGCCATGCGGGAGGAACGGCTCTAATGGTTCCGATGCTCGAGCGGATCGAGGAGATCAGGGCCGAGGCCGCTGCCGCGATCGAGGCGGCCGGCTCCAGCACCGAGCTGGAGGAGCTGCGCATCCGCCACCTCGGCCGCAAAGCCGAGCTGACGACGATCCTGCGCGGGATCGCCGAGTTGCCGCCCGAACAGCGCGGCGAGGTCGGCGGCGCCGCCAACAAGGCGCGCAAGCAGCTGGAGGCGCTGCTGGAGGCGAGCGCGTCCCGGCTCGACGCCTCCGAGCTCGACACCAAGCTGCTTGTCGACCGGGTTGACGTCACCCTGCCGGGGGCGCCGCCGCGGCCGGTCGGCCACGCCCACCTGATCGCCCGCACCACGCGCCAGATCGAGGACATCATGGTCGGGCTCGGCTACACGGTCGCCGAAGGCCCGGAGATCGAGCACGACTACTACAACTTCACGGCGCTCAACCACCCCGAGGGACATCCGGCGCGGATGCTCCAGGACACCTTCTACGTGCAGTCGCACCCGGAGGTGCTGCTGCGCACCCACACCTCGCCGATGCAGATCCGGGCGATGGAGACGCAGCCGCCGCCGATCTTCGTGATCGTCCCCGGCAAGGTCTACCGGCGCGACTCCGATGCCACCCACAGCCCGATGTTCCACCAGATCGAGGGGCTGGCGATCGGCGAGGGCATTACCCTCGCCGACCTGCAGGGCACGCTGCTGGAGCTCTGCCGGGCGATCTTCGGCCCCGACCGCGAGCTGCGGCTGCGCCCGCACTTCTTCCCCTTCACCGAGCCCAGCGTCGAGGTCGACGTCTCCTGCTTCCAGTGCGGCGGCAGCGGCACCCTGGACTCCGGCGAGCGCTGCAACCTCTGCAAGGGCCAGGGCTGGATCGAGATCCTCGGTGCCGGCATGGTCGACCCCAACGTGCTCGGGTTCGCCGCCGACCACGGCTACGACCCAGAGCGGGTCCAGGGCTTCGCCTTCGGGCTCGGGGTCGAGCGGGTGGCGATGCTGCGCCACGGCGTCCCCGACCTGCGCCGCTTCTTCGACAACGACGTGCGGATGCTGGAGCAGTTCTCATGAGGGTGCCGTTCAGCTGGCTGCGCGAGTACTGCGACCCCGATGTCGCGCCCGAGGAGCTGGCCGAGCGGCTGGTGATGACCGGGACCGAGGTCGAGCGGATCGAGGTCACCGGCCCGCCGCAGCCCGACAACTTCATCGTCGGCAAGGTGCTGAGCGCCGAGCAGCACCCCGACGCGGACCGCCTGCGGGTCTGCCAGGTCGACGACGGCTCCGGCGAGCAGCGCACGATCGTCTGCGGCGCCCCCAACGTCGCCGCCGGGCAGACCGTCGCCGTCGCCCTGCCGGGGGCGCGGATGCCGGGCGGCGAGAAGCTGCGCAAGGCGAAGCTGCGCGGCGTCGCCTCCGAAGGGATGATCCTCGCCGCCGACGAGCTCGAGTTCGGCGACGACCACGACGGCATTCTCGTCCTCGACGAGGCGCTCGCCGCAGGCACCCCGCTAGCCGATGTGCTGCCGCTGGCCGAGCCGGTGCTGGAGATCGAGGTGACCCCGAACCGGGTCGACTGCTTCGGAGTCCACGGCGTCGCCCGCGAGGTGCACGCGATCAGCGGCGCTCCGCTCGGTCCGGACCCCTGGGCGATCGAGGTGGCGGCCGAGGGGGAGGGCACGGTCGAGGACTACGCCTCGGTCGCGGTCGACGTCCCCGAGCTCTGCCCACGCTTCACCGCCCGCGTCTTCACCGGCGTCACGGTCGGCCCCTCGCCGCTGTGGCTGGCGGCGCGGCTCTCAGCCGCCGGTCAGCGGCCGATCAACAACGTCGTCGACATCACCAACTACGTGATGCTGGTGACGGCGCAGCCGCTGCACGCCTTCGACCTCAACCGCGTCGCCGGCGGCGCTCTCACTGTCCGCACCGCCGCCGACGGCGAGCGGATGACCACCCTCGACGGGGTCGAGCGCCATCTCGACAGCGAGACCGTGCTCGTCTGCGACAGCGGCGGACCCTCCGGGATCGCCGGGATCATGGGCGGCCAGGTCTCCGAGGTCTCCGAGGCGACGACCAGGGTCCTGCTCGAGGTCGCGAACTGGAACGGGACCAACATCCTCCGCACCTCCCGCCTGCTGGGCCTGCGCTCGGAGGCCTCGTCGCGCTTCGAGAAGCAACTGCACCCGGACCTCTGTCTGCGCGCCCAGGCGCTCGCCTCGCAGCTGCTGGTCGACCTCTGCGGCGCCAAGCTGGTGCCGGGAACGATCGACGTCGCGGCCGAGGTCCCGCCGCCGCGGCAGCTGACCCTGCGCGCCGCCCGCGTCGAGGGCCTGCTGGGGATGGCGATCACGCAGGCCGAGCAGACGGCCTACCTGCAGCGGCTCGGCTTTGGAGTCGAGCCTGACGGCGCGGACCTCACGGTCACAGTCCCGCCCGACCGCCACTACGACGTCACCCGCGAGGTCGACCTGATCGAGGAGGTAGCTCGCGTGCACGGGATCGACGAGCACCTGCCGACGACGCTGCCGGCGGTCGCCGGGCGGATCGGCGGCCTCAGTCGCGAGCAGCGTCTGCGCCGCCGCGCCGAGGACGGTCTGCGCGACCTCGGCTTCGACCAGGTGGTCGGCTGGAGCTTCACCGACCCGGGAGAGGCCGGGCGCCTGCGGATCCCCGCCGATGACCCCCGCGCCAACCCGGTGCTGCTCTCCAACCCACTCTCCGAGGACCAGTCGGTGATGCGCACCACCGTGCTCGGCTCGCTGCTCGACGTCGCCGCCCGCAACGCCGCCCGCGGTGCCGACCGCCTCGCCCTGTTCGAGGCCGCCAGCGTCTACCTCAACCACCCGCCGACGGGCCTAAAACGGGACGTAGAGGCCCGAAATCGGCCCATCGGCCCCTTGGCTGGGGAGTTCGGCGGCGACCGGGCGGCGCCGTTTACGGAGCCGCACCGGTACGCGGCGCTGGCGGTCGAGGCGCTCGTTCCGCGCTCGTGGCGGGGTGGGGGGGAGCCGGCGGACTTCTTCGCGCTCAAGGGCGTGCTCGAGTCGCTGGCGCGGCAGCTCGGCGCCGCGCTCGAGCTCGCTCCCGGCGAGCAGCCGTTCCTGCACCCCGGCCGCAGCGCCGCGGTTTCGGTCGCGGGCGTGCCCGCCGGCTGGCTCGGCGAGGTGCATCCGTTGGTCTGCCGTGAGTGGGACCTCGACGGCGCCGTCGCTTTCGAAATCGACGCGGCGCCGCTGCTGGCGGCGGCGAGCGCAGGCGAGGAGACCTTCGAGGACATCGCCGAGTTCCCGCCGGTGCTGCAGGACATCTCGGTCGTGGTGCCCAAGGACGTCGCCTACGCCGACCTCAGCGCCGCAGTCGTCGCGGCCGGCGGTGAGCTGTTGCGCTCGAACCGCTTGATCGACTCCTTCGAGGGCGAACAGATCGGCGCCGACAGGGTCAGCCTCACGCTCACGCTCGAGTTCCGCGCCCCCGACCGCACCCTCACCGACGCCGAGGTCAACGAGGTCCGCGCGGCGATCAAGCAGGGCCTTGAGCAGATCGGGGGGTCGCTGCGTGAATGAGCTCGGCGCACAGCCCCTCGCCGGCGACCCGGCAGCGCGCGTGCTCGTCGCCGGCGCCAACGGCTTCACCGGTGCTCTGGCGGCGAAGATCGTCTGGGAGCACCCGCGGCTTCAACTGGCAGCGGCGACCTCGCGCAGCGACGCCGGCAAGACGATCGAGTCGATCTACCCGCGCTACCGGGTGCCGGTGACGCTGACCGAGCTCGATCTCGACCAGCTCGATGGCTTCGACGCCGCGATCGTCGCCTACCCGCACGGGGCGGCGGCGCCGACGGTGGCGGCGCTGCGGGCCGCCGGCGTCCTCGTCGTCGACCTCTCGGCCGACTTCCGCCTGCGCGACCTCGCCACCTACGAGCGCTGGTACGGCGAGCACGGCGCCCCGGCCCTGTTCGGGACCGGCGTCTACGGCCTGACCGAGATGTACCGGGAAGAGCTGCGCGGAGCAAGCCTGGTCGCGACTCCCGGCTGCTACCCGACCGCGAGCGTGTTGGGGCTGGCACCGCTGGCCGAAAAGGGGTTGATCACCGACGTCAGCATCGCCGCCATGCAGGGCACTTCCGGCTACGGGCGCAGCAGCGACGACCTCGTCCACTTCAGCGCGATGACCGAGAACGCCTTCCCCTACAAGACCGAGGGCCACCGCCATCGGCCGGAGATCGAGCAGGAGCTGGCGGCGCTCGGTAGCCCGGCGACGGTCGCCTTCGTCCCGCACCTGCTGCCGCTCGACCAGGGTGAGCTGGCCACCTGCTTCGCGACCCTCGCCGAGCCCACTTCCAAGCAGGCGGTCGAGGCGCTCTACCGTGAGCGCTACGCCGACGAGCCCTTCGTCCACCTGCTCGACGGCCCGCCGAACCTGCGGGCGCTACGCGAGACCAACGAGTGCCACGTCTACGTCACCGTCGAGGAGCACGGCAAGGTGATGGCCTTCTCGGCGATCGACAACATCTGGAAGGGCGCCTCCAGTCAGGGCGTGCAGAACCTCAACCTGATGCTGGGACTAGATGAGACGGACGGTCTCCTGTGACCCAGGAAGCGGACGCGAAGCGCAGCATTCCTGGTGATTCGTTCTTCCGGTCGCGGTGGGTCGACGCCCCCGCCGGCGTCGAGGAGCTCGACCCCGCCCAGCTCGCACCCGGCTTCCGCGCCGGTGGCGCCCACTGCGGGCTCAAGAAAGGCGGCGGCACCGACGTCGGCCTGCTTGTCTGCGACGAGGAGAGCGTCTGCTCGGCGATGGTCCTGACCCGCAACGCCTCCGCGGCGGCGCCGATCCGCGTCTGCCGCAAGGCCACCGACCTCGGCCACGTCCGCGCCGCTGTCGTCAACTCCGGCAACGCCAACGCCGAGACCGGCGAGAAGGGCTACCGGGACGCGCTCGACATGTGCGCCCGCGCCGCCGACGCACTCGGCCTCGAGAGCACCCAGGTCGCCGTCGCCGAGACCGGCACGATCGGCGTGCCGCTGCCGATCAGCGCCGTCCTGCTGGGGATCGAGGAGGCGGCGGCCGGCCTCTCGGCCGACGGTGGCGATGTCTTCTCGAACGCGATCTGCACGACCGATCGCTGGCCCAAGTCCTGCACCCTGACGCTGGACGGGGTGACCGTCTCCGCCCAGGCAAAGGGGGCGGGCATGATCGAGCCGAAGATGGCGACGATGCTCTGCTTCGTCCAGACCGACGCCGTCGTCACCGATCCCGCCGCGGAGCTCACGGCCGCCACCGACGCCTCCTTCAACCGGATCACCGTCGACGGCCAGATGAGCACCAACGACTGTGTCCTCCTGCAGGCGACCGGGGCCAGCGGCAAGCCGCTGCCCGCCGGCCTGCTGGAGGCGGTGCTGACCCAGCTCGCGATCGAGATCGTCCGCGACGGCGAGGGCGCGGTCCGGGTAGCCCGGATCACGGTCTGCGAGGCCGCCACGCCCGCCGAGGCCGAGCGGGTCGCCCGGGCGATCGCCAACTCGCCGCTGGTGAAGACCGCCCTGTTCGGGCGCGACCCCAACTGGGGCCGGATCGCCCAGGCCGCCGGCGCCGCGCTCGCCGGCGAGGATCTGGAGGAGATCGGCGTCGACTCGATCGACGCCGCCGAGCTCGGGGCGGAGACCGCGGAGGCGGAGATCGGGCTGCGGCTCGGCCGCGGCGAGCACGCCGCCGCCGTCTGGTTCTCCGACCTCGGCTACGAGTACGTGCGGATCAACGCCGAGTACACGACCTGATGAGGAGCGAGAGATGACCGAGCAGGCACCGCAGTCCCGCGCCGCCGGGGCCAGCGTCGAGACGCTGCTCGAGGCGCTGCCCTACATTCGCGAGTTCCACGGTCGCACGGTCGTGATCAAGTACGGCGGCGCGGCGATGATCGACCAGCAGCTGCGCGATGAATTCGCCACCGACGTCGTCCTCCTCAAGTACGTCGGGCTCAACCCCGTGATCGTCCACGGCGGCGGTCCTGAGATCAGCCGCTACATGGACCGGATGGGACTGGAGATCAAGTTCCACGAGGGCCTGCGGGTCTCCGACGCGGAGACCGTCGAGGTGGCGAAGATGGTCCTGGTCGGCAAGCTCAACTCGGAAATCGTGCAGCGGCTGAACCGCCGCGGCCAGCCCGCGGTCGGGCTCGCCGGCGAGGACGGCTCGCTGTTCGAGGTGGCGCCGGTCGCCAACGCCGATCAGGTCGGCTTCGTCGGCACCGTGCAACGGGTCGACGTCGACGTCCTCAACCACATTGCCGCCGACTACATCCCGGTCATCGCCTCCTCCGCGAGTGATCGCGAGGGCCAGTCCTACAACGTCAACGCCGACGAGGCGGCCGGCAAGGTCGCGGCCGCTCTCGGCGCCCACAAGGCGATCTTCCTCACCGACGTCGAGGGCTGGCGCGCCGACGCCGACGACGAGGCCTCGCTGATCTCTCGGGCGACCACGCGCGAGGTCGAGGATGCGCTCGAGGGGATCGACGGTGGCATGCGGCCGAAGCTGCAGGCCTGCGTCGACGCGATCCGCGGCGGCGCCCAGTCGGCTCACATCATCGACGGCCGCAAGCCCCACAGCCTCTTACTGGAGCTCTTCACGGATGCAGGGATCGGCACGATGGTGACCCCGTGAGGATTCTGTTGTGACTCTGGGCCTGGAGCAGACGCGGGAGCTTGAGGAGCGCTACCTGATGCGCACCTACAAACGCGGCGCCGTCGACTTCGTGCGCGGCGAAGGGGCGCTGCTCTGGGACGCCGCGGGCAACGAGTACCTCGACTTCCTGACCGGGATCTCGGTCTGCTCGCTCGGGCACTGCCATCCGGCCGTGGTCGCCGCGGTCACCGAGCAGTCGGCGCGGCTGATGCACGTCTCCAACCTCTTCTACACGGAGCCGATGGCACAGCTTGCCCAGCGGCTCTCGGAGTCCAGCCTCGGCGGCCGCGTCTTCTTCGCCAACTCCGGCACCGAGGCCAACGAGTGCGCGATCAAGATCGCCCGCAAGCACGCCCACGGTCGCGGCGTCTCAGCCCCGGAGATCATCAGCTTCGAGGGCGAGTTCCACGGCCGCAGCTACGGATCGCTCGCCGCTACTCCGGGCCTGGCCAGGAACGAGGCGCTGGGGCCGATGTTGCCCGGCTTCCGCTCCGTTCCGCGCAACGATGCCGATGCTCTGCGCGCCGCCGTCGGCGCGAACACCGCCGCGGTTCTGATCGAGCCGATCCAGGGCGAGGCCGGCGTCTACCCGACCAGCGAGGAGGCCCTGCTGGCCGCTCGCGAGGTCTGCGACGAGACCGGCGCGCTGCTGATCCTCGACGAGATCCAGACCGGGGTGGGCCGGACCGGCTCGCTCTGGGCCTACCAGCAGTCGCCGATCCGCCCGGACGTGATCACCTCCGCGAAGGCGCTTGGCGGCGGCATGCCGATCGGCGCCTGCATCACCGGCCCCGTCGCCGCCGACGTGCTCGAGCCCGGCGACCACGGCTCGACCTTCGCCGCCGGTCCGGTTGCGACCGCGGCGGCGCTGGCCGTGCTCGACGTCGTCGACGACCCGGCCGTGCTGCGCGGGGTGCGCGAGCGCGGCACCGAACTGCGTGCGGGCCTGGAGGCGCTTGCCGGCGTCCGCGGAACCCGCGGCCGCGGGCTAATGATCGGAGCCGAGCTGGAGGAGGGAATCGACGCCGCCGCGCTCGGCGCCGACCTCCTGCGGCGCGGCCTCGTCGTCAACGTGCCGGCACCGTCGACCCTGCGGCTGCTGCCACCGCTCCTGGTCGAGCCCGCCGCGGTCCAGCGGGCGCTGGGCTTGATTGGCGCGACTCTCGACGATGCTGTCTAAGGTGTGGCAGCAGTGAAGCGTCCCAAGGATCGCCAGAACGAGAAGCCCCCGGCCAGGAGTGCGCTAGTCGACGATGCCGCCGAGCGGCTGGCGACGATCGTCGCCGCCGCCGAGCGCGCCGCCGAACAGGTGATCGACGACGCCGAAAAGCAGGCGCGGCAGATGCTGAGCGACGCTGAGGCCGATTCGGCTCGGATCCGCCGCGAGCTGCTCGATCTGGTCGATCGCCTCGCGCGCGAGCTCGGCGTCGATTCGTCGCCGCCCGCGCCGCCCGGTCGCGGCAATCACCTGAGCGCGGTTCAGCTCGACGAGCCGCAGCCGGCGGAGCCCGCTCCGGCGCTGGTCGAGCCCGGCGCGTCCCAGCGTCCCGACCCGACCCTCGGCAGCGCCGCCGGCGCCCGCCTGCTGGCGACCCAGATGGCGGTCTCCGGCAGCAGCCGGGAGGAGATCGACGCAAAACTGCGCAGCGGATTCGAGATCGAGGACACGAGCGCGATCCTCGACGCGATCCTAGGACCGGAGGAGTGAGCAGGTGCACGAGGACCCGACCCGCATGATGAGAACGCCCGGCGACGATCCCGGAGACCACCGCCCGCACGGCAATGTGCGACTGCTGATCGCCTGCCTGATCGCGGTCATCGTCGGCCTCGTGATCGCCGTCGTCGTGATCGCCGGCAACGACAGCGGCGACAGCACGAGCGCCTCCAGCTCCGAACCGATCTCGACCGAAACGACCGAGACGACGCCGACCACCGACACCACCTCGACGACCGAAGACACCACCGCCGAAGAAGAAAAAGAGCCGGAAGAAGAAGTCGAAGAAGAGCAGCCGGCCCCCGAAGAAGAAGGCGGTGAAGGCGGCGTCTCGCCGGAAGAAGAAGCCGGGGGCGGCGGCATCGAAGCTCCCTGAGCGGATCGCTGAGTAGGCTTGCGCTCCCTTGAGCGACCAGCCCCAACATTCACAGCCGACCGCCAGCTACGAGGCGGACCCCGCGCAGGTCGATCGCGTGCTGCTGCTCTACTCGGGCGGCCTCGACACCAGCGTCATGCTGAAGTGGATCCAGGACTCCTACGGGGCTGAAGTCGTCTGCCTCACGGTGAACCTCGGTCAGCCCGGCGAGGACTACGGGGTGATCGAGAAAAAGGCAATCGACCTGGGCGCCGCCGAGTGCCACGTGGTCGATGCGCGCGAGCGCTTCGCCAACGACTTTCTGGCGCCGGCGATCCGCGCCAACGCCGTCTACGGCAACGGCTATCCGCTCTTCACTGCCCTCGGGCGCCCGCTGATCGCCCAGTTGGCGGTCGAGTACGCCCGCCAGACCAATTGCGACACGATCGCCCACGGCTGCACCGGCAAGGGCAACGACCAGGTCCGGATCGAGGCCACGGTGGCGACGCTGGCGCCGGAGCTGCGCACGATCGCGCCGGTCCGCTCCTGGCAGATGGGCCGCGACGAGGAGATCGCCTACGCGCGCGAGCACGGGATCCCGGTCAAGGGCGGGACCGAGGCGGCGCCCTATTCAATCGACGACAATCTCTGGGGCCGCTCGTCGGAGGGCCGCTGGATCGAGGACCTCGGCCACGCGCCCGAGGACGACGTCTTTCAACTGGTCACGCGCCCGGAGCTGGCTCCCGACGAGGCCGAGGTCGTCACGGTCGGCTTCGAGCGAGGCCTACCGGTCTCCCTCAACGGCGAGCGCCTCGGCCTGGTCGACCTGCTCGAAAGGGCGGCCGAGATCGGCTGCCGCCACGGGGTCGGCATCCTCGACCACATCGAGGACCGCATCGTCGGCCTCAAGGTCCGCGACATCTACGAGGCGCCGGCGGCAGCGCTGATCCTCACCGCCCACGAGGAGCTGGAGCGCCTGGTCGGGACGATCCACCAGAACCAGTTCAAGCCGGGGCTCGACCAGAAGTGGGGCTACCTCGTCTACGCCGGGCTCTGGTGGGAGCCGCTGCGCAGCGACCTCGACGCCTATATGGAAGCCGTCAACGCGCAGGTGACGGGTGAGATCGGGCTGCGCCTCTACAAAGGCGGCGTTCGCGTCGTCACCCGCTCCTCGCCCAATGCCGTCTACGACGCCGACCTTGCCGGCTTCTCGGAGTCGGGCGGGTTGTTCTCGCAGACGGCTTCCCCGGGATTCATCGAGCTCTGGTCGTTGCAGTCGCGGATGGCGCACCAGATTCGGGAAAGACAGAGCGGGGAGGACGGAGCATCGTGATGTACGACAAGGTCGGCAAGACCGCGGTCAAGTTCGCCTATCGGTACCTGCGCTTTCGCTACAAGCGTGAGATCCGAATCGGCCTCGGCGTCACCGCGGCGGCGGTCGCGGTCGCCGCTTTCCTCGCCAGTCGCAACGTCCGCGAGGGCTGAGCGCGGGCCGGCGAGCGCCGCAAGTTCCCTTGCGGCTTATCGTCAACTTGTTAGGAAGCGCTAACAAACTCCGCTAGCCTCGGGCGCCGTCGTGGCTCCGGCTCAGCTCAGAAGCGGTTTTCTCGCGATCGCGGCTGCGGCCGCGCTCCTGCTGGCGCTGCTGGTCGGGGTTCTGACGCTCGCCTCGCCGGCCGGCGCCGCCGAGGCCGAGGCGCTGGAAGGCAAGCTCGCCGATGCCCGCGAGGAAGCCGGCGCGCTCGCCTCGGGGCTGCAGCAGAGCCGCGCCGCCCTGGCGGCGGCCGAAGCCGAAGCGGCGGACGCCAGAGCCCGCGAGGACGAGCTCTCGGGTCTGCTTGCCGCCGGTCAGGAGCGGACCGCGGAGCTGGAGCAGCGGGTCGCCAGCACCCGCGCCCGTCTTGGCGCCGAGAAGGCCCGTCTGCACCGCGCCCGCACCGCCCTCGCGGCGCGACTGGTGGCGATCTACGAGAGCGGCACCCCGGACACTGCCAGCGTCATCCTCGGCGCCGGCAGCTACGACGAAATCGCCACCCGCACGCTCTATCTCAGCCTGATCTCCGACTCCGACAGCGAGCTCGCCGACCGCGTCGCCGAAGTTCGCGACGGTGTCCAGCGGCAGGTCGGCGAGGTCGTCGACCTGCAGGCCGAAGCGGTCGAACACGAAGAGGAACTGGCCGCGGCGCGGGTGGAAATCGGTGCCGTCCGCGAATCGGCGCAGGTGGCGGCGGCCGAACAGCAGACGATCGGCGCCGAGCGCGAAGCCTCGCTCTCGAACCTGCGCCAGCGGATCGACGGCTGGGTCGAAGAGGTCGCCGCAGCGGAGGCGAGCGAAGCCGAAGCCGAAGCCGAGGTCGGCCGCTGGCTCGGCGGCCCCTACTCGATCCCGACCTACATCGTGATGTGCGAGTCGGGCGGCGACTACGGCGCCCTCAACCCCTCCAGCGGCGCCGGCGGCGCCTACCAGATCATCCCCTCGACCTGGGAGCTCTACGGCGGTGAGGGAGAGCCCCAGAACGCCCCCAAGGCCGAACAGGACCGGATCGCCGCCGAAATATGGGCGGATTCCGGTGGCGGCGCCTGGGTCTGCGCCTAGGGATCAGCGCCGCAGGGCGCTGATCCGGCGCTCGATGTAGCGGCGCTCGGCGGGGTTGTCGCTGAGATCGAGTGCGCGTTCGTAGGCGGTGATGGCTTCCGTGTCGCGACCGAGGCGGCGGAGGAGGTCGGCACGGGCGGCGTGCAAGGACTGGTAGTCGTCGAGGCCTTCGATCTCGGCGATCAGCTCGATGCCCCGCTCCGGTCCCTCGCTCATTGCCACCGCAGCCGCCCGGTTGAGCGCCACCACCGGGCTCGGGGCGAGCGCTTGCAGCCAGGCGTATAGGCGCACGATGCGCTCCCAGTCGGTGTCCTCCGGCCTTTGCGCGACCGCGTGGGCGGCGGCGATCCGCGCCTGCACGACGTAAGGCCCGGTCGGCCCACGCGCGGCGGCCTGATCGGAGAGCGCCAGGCCCTCGGCGATCCGTTCGGCGTCCCAGAGCGAGCGGTCCTGCGCTTCGAGCGGGACGGCGCCGCCGTGCTCGTCGACGCGGGCGCCGCGGCGGGCGTCGTTGAGGATCATCAGCGCCAGCAGCCCGCGCGCTTCGTCCTCGCCCGGCAGCATCGCGACCACCAGCCGGGTCAGCCGGATCGCCTCGGCGCAGAGGTCGGCGCGGACGAGGCCATCGGCGCTGGAGGCGAGGTAGCCCTCGTTGAAAACGAGGTAGAGGGCCGCCAGGACCCCGTGCAGGCGCTCCGGCATCTGCTCGGCGTCGGGAACGGCGTAGGGGATGCCGGCCTTGGCGATCTTCGCTTTCGCCCGCACCAGTCGCTGCGCCATCGTGCTCTCGCTGATGAGGAAGGCGCGGGCGATCTCCGGCGTCATCAGCCCGCCCAGCGTGCGCAGGGTCAGCGCCACCCGCGCCTCGATCGCCAGCGCCGGGTGGCAGCAGGTGAAGATCAGCCGCAGCCGGTCGTCCTCGATCTCGCCCCGTGCCGCCACCACCTCGGCCGGCTGCAGGGACTGGGGCCGCAACAGCTCCAGGCGCTCGAGGATCGCCGCCTTGTCGCGCAGGCTGCGCTCGCGGCGCACCCGATCGATCGCCTTGTTGCGGGCGACCTGGGTGATCCAGGCGCCGGGGTTGTCCGGCACGCCGTCGCGCGGCCAGCGCTCGAGCGCGGCCACGAAGGCCTCCTGTACCGCCTCTTCGGCCGCGTCGAAGTCGCGCAGGACGCGGATCAGCGTCGCCACCGCCCGCCCGGACTCCTGCCGGAAGGTGCGGTCGACGACGCTGTCGCGTTCGATCGGGGCCACTCGCGCTGCGGTCAGGAGACCTGTCCGCCGGAGCCGCGCTTGATCAGCTCCTCGCCGTCGATGTCTTCGCCGCCGGTGCCGATCAGCGGCCGCACTTCCACGGAGGCGTCCTCCAGCGGCGCCTTCTTCGCCCAGGCGAGCGCCTCGTCGAGGTTGCCGGCTTCGATGATCCAGAAGCCCATCAGCTGCTCCTTGGTCTCGATGAACGGCCCGTCGGTGATGGTCGTCTCACGGCTCTCGTCGAAGCGAACCACGCTCGCCGTCGCCCGGCTCTCGAGTCCACCGGCGGTGACCATCGCCCCAGCGTCTTCGAGCTCCTGGTTGAACTTCCCCATCTCGTCGATCGTCGCCTGCGCCTCCTCCGGCGTAATCGCCTCCCAATCGACTTCCTCACCCATCAGCAGCAGCATGTAATGCATGGAATGCCTCCTCTGTCGTGGCGGCTCCGAAGGCCGCCTTCAACACTACGTCGAACGGGGGGAGCTGAAATCGACAGGTTCTGAAAAGAAATTCCGATTTGGCTCTGGAGGGGGCCGGGTAATCCCGGTAGGGGTTCCGCTTAACTTTTTGTGGGGATCGTCTTGCGGCTGACGCCCCGACGCGCTGAAGCAAAAAAGTGCAAGACGCTTCACCCCTACCGGGATTACCCGGCCGCGCTTCGAAGCCGCGGAATATCTCTCGAGACGAGGTCGGGCATGCTGCTTCCGTCGGGGGAGAGCACGCGAGGCTTCGGCGCCTCCATGCCTTGTGGGGGCGGGTGCATCCCCTTTCTCTTGAGCTAAACAGCCCGATCCTCGTGGAATGGGACGGCTTCGAGGCGGGAGTCGGGGAAGGGGTGAAGCGTCTTGCACTTTTTTGCTTCCCGCAAACTCGGATGGACGGGGCTCGATCCACAAAAAAGTTAAGCGGAACCCCTTCCCCGACTCCCGTCCCAACCCCGTCACATATCCACGCCGATTGACCCCGGATTTAGCGCAAATGAGAATCGGCTACATCCGCCCCGCTTGGCATAGTCGTGCTCACCTCGTGAGCTCTCCTGTCGCCGTCCATCTGCATGCCCACAGCGAGTATTCGCTTTTGGATGGTGCCTGCAAGATCGACGCGATGGCGGCCAGGGCGGCAGAGCTGGATCAGCCGGCACTGGGACTGACCGACCACGGGGTGATGAACGGGGCGGTCGACCTCTACAAGGCCTGCAGGAAGCACGGGATCAAACCGATCGTCGGGCTCGAGGCCTACCTGGTCGACGATCGCCGCACGATCAAAGAACAGACTCGATACGAGCGCAATCACCTGACCCTGCTGGCCTCGAGCGACAAGGGCTTTGCCAACCTCGTCAAATTGACCTCGGCCGGTTTCCTCGAGGGCTTCTCGCGCGGCAAGGCCAACGTCGACATGGAGCTGTTGGCCGAGCACGCCGAGGGCGTGATCGTGCTCACCGGATGCCTGCAGTCGCGTTTCTGCCGCCGCCTGATTGAAGAGCGCCATGACGACGCCCGCGCCCACCTCGACGATCTGATCCAGGCGTTCGGCGCCGACCAGGTCTACTTCGAGGTGCAGAAGAACGGGATCGACGACCAGGACCGGGCCAACGAGGGGATCGTCCGCTACGCCCGCGAGCTCGGACGTCCGCTGGTCGCCACCGCCGACGTCCACTACCTGCGGCGTGAGGACTTCGACAACCACGCGGCGCTGCTCTGCGTGCAGACGAAGTCGACCCTGGAAGCGCCGAAGATGAGCTTCGACACCAACGAGTTCTACATAAAAAGCAGCGACGAAATGCACGAGGCGTTCGCCGAGTGGCCGGACGCGGTGCCGACCTCGCTGGAGATCGCCGAGCGCTGCGCGCTCGAGATCGAGCTCGGCAGCCTGCTGCTGCCGCAGTACCCGACCGAAACCGAGGAGTCGCCGGAGGCGATGCTGCGCCGGATCGCGGGCGAGGGGCTGCGCGCCCGCTATGGCGACCCGCCGCCGGCCGAGGCGGTCGAGCGGATGGAATTCGAGCTCGGGGTGATCGAGGAGATGGGTTTCTCCTCCTACTTCCTGATCGTCTGGGACTTCGTCCGCTACGCGAAGGAAAACGGCGTCGCGGTCGGCCCGGGCCGCGGCTCGGCGGCCGGCTCGATCGTCTCCTACATCCTCAGGATCACCGACCTCGACCCGCTCGCCGAGGGCCTGATCTTCGAGCGCTTCCTCAATCCCGGGCGTAAATCGATGCCGGATATCGACATCGACTTCTCGGTCCGCGGGCGCGAGCGGATGATCCGCTACGTGGCCGAGAAGTATGGCCGCGAATCGGTCGCCCAGATCATCACCTTCGGCAAGATGGCACCGCGCGCGGCAACCCGCGACGCCGCCCGCGTGCTCGGCTACGACTACGCGACCGGCGACCGCCTCGCAAAGCAGATCCCGGAGCCGATCATGGGCCGCAGCCCCTCCTTCGCCGAATGCCTGAAGAACGGGCAGGAGCTGAAACGGACCTACGACGCCGAGCCGGACGCGAAAAAAGTGATCGACGTCGCGCAGGGTCTCGAGGGGATCATCCGCAACAACTCGATCCACGCGGCCGCGGTCGTGATCGCCGACCGGCCGCTGCAGGAGATCGTGCCGCTGCAGCTGGCCGAGGACAAGACCGCTCCGGCGGCCACCAACGGCAGCGGCAACGGGACCGGCAAAGCCGAGCGCCAGTACAAGATCGTGACCCAGTACTCGATGGGCCCGATCGAGGAGATCGGGCTGCTGAAGATGGATTTCCTCGGCCTCCGCAACCTCGACGTGATCGAGGACGCGATCGACATCATCGAGCGCTCGCGCGGCGAACGGGTCGACATGGAGTCGCTCCCGATCGACGACGCCAAGACCTACGCGATGCTGGCCGCCGGCGACTCGACCGGCGTCTTCCAGTTCGAGTCCGAGGGCATGCGCGAGGCCCTGCGCAAGGTCGGCCCGACCGAGTTCGCGGACCTGGTCGCCCTCGGCGCTCTCTACCGACCCGGCGCGATGGCCTACATCCCCGCCTATGCCAAGGGAAAGAAAGACCCCTCGACGGTGCGCTACCCGGACCCGCGCCTGCGCTCGATCACCGAGGAGACTCACGGCTGCGTCATCTACCAGGAGCAGTTGATGGAGATCTCGCGCTCGATGGCCGGCTTCACCGGCGCCGAGGCGGACGATCTGCGCAAGGCGATCGGCAAGAAGAAGCGCGAGCTGATGGCGACGATGAAGGACAAATTCATGCAGGGGCTGGCGGAATCGAACACCGCGCCCAACGTCGCCAAGGACCTCTGGAAGCTGAACGAAGCGGCCGCCGACTACTCCTTCAACAAGTCCCACGCCGCCTGTTACGGGTTGATCTCCTACCGCACCGCCTACCTCAAGGCCAACTACCCGGCCGAGTACATGGCGGCGGTGATCTCTTCGGTGATGAGCACCAAAGACAAGGTCCCGTTCTTCGTCAACCGCTGCGCGGAGATGGGGATCGACGTGCTGCCGCCGGACGTCAACACCTCCGACCACAGCTTCGTCGTCTTCGAGAACAAGATCCGCTTTGGCCTCGACGCGGTCAAGAACGTCGGCCACTCGGCGGTGGAGGCGATTCTGCGTGGCCGCGAGGACTCCGAGATCGCCTCGATCTGGGACTTCTGCGAGCGGGTCGACTCCCGCGCCGTCAACAAACGCGCGATCGAATGCCTGATCAAGTGCGGCGCCCTCGACTCCACCGAGGCCACCCGCAAAGGGATGCTGGAAGCGCTGCCGGCGGCGCAGTCGGCCGGCCAGAAGGCGCAGGAGGATGCGCAGATGGGCCAAGGCTCGATCTTCGATTTCGGCGACGAGGGCGGGGGAGGGCAGGCGCAGTCCCAGGCCCACCACCGGCCGCCGATCTCGGCGGTCGAGTTCGAGCGAGCCGAAATGCTGGCGATGGAGAAGGAGACGCTCGGCACCTACCTCTCCTCGCACCCGCTGGCCGAAGTCGGGCCGGCCCTGCGGGCCAAGGTCGACTGCGGCCTGGCGCAGCTGGCCGGCAAGCCCGACGGCGCCTGGGTCACGGTCGGCGGCATCGTCGTCGACTGTAAGAAGATCCGCACCAAGAGCGGCAGCCAGATGATGTTCGCGACCCTCGACGATGTCGAGGGTCAGGTCGAGATGCTGGTCTTCAAGGCCGACCAGGCCGAGAGCGCCGCGGTGATCGTGCCCGACGCAATCGTCCTCGTCCGCGGCCGGCTCGACCACAAGGACCGTGGCGAGACCAAGCTGGTCGTGCAGGAGGCGCAGCGCTTCGAACCCGGCAGCGAGGAGATCGCCAGCGCCGCCAGCAAAGTGAGGACGCTGCCGAGCGGGCCCTTCGAGCTCTCGATCGACGTCGAAAAGCTTGGCGTGCCCGGCCTGATGGACGAGCTGAAGTCCTTGCTCGAGGATCACAAAGGCGAGTCCGACGTACGCCTTGTCGTGCAGACCAGCGAAGGCCCGAAGAAGCTGCGGATCGGCGAGGACTACAGGGTCGAGCCCTCGACCGGGCTGCGCTACGAGATCGGCCAGCTGCTCGGCCCCGATGCGCTTGCCGCTTGATCGCCGCAAACCGCTTGGTTCCGCGATCACGCATCCCTAAACTTCATCCATGACCGCTACGCGCACGGAACTCGGTGAGTGCCGCCAGTGCCGTTCCTTCTGCGACAAGATGGTCGAGCCACGCGGCTGTGTCGAACTCGGCTGCCGCTTTCTCTATAGCTACATGGACCGGATCAGCGGCCAGCAGTACGTGGGCTGCATGCAGGAGGTGTTCGCGGCCGAGATCGACCTGCGGGCGGTGCTGGAGCCGGGCGGGTTCGGCGGCGTCAAGATGACCGGCGACCCCCTGCCCCACTGTCCGTTTTCAGTCGAGCAGGCCTACGAGGGCTCGGGCGAGTCCTACGGCTGCGTCAACCGCCGCTTCTTCGATTGCAGCGACGGCGGCTCCGAGGGTCTGCGTGCCTTCGACCTCCGCGACGTTTGAACGACGTCACGCTTTTGAAAAGACGACACGGTTTCGTGTAGAATGGCCCGATGCCAGAGGCCGCTATCGCCGACGTGAACTCTGAGGACGTGCTGACGGGGATGGCCGGCAATGGCGCCAGCTCCGAGCAGACCGGTCCCAAGTTCACGCTCGAGCTCAACCAGGATCAAAAGGACATCCGCGAGTGGGTGCACGGCTTCGCTGCAGGCGTCGTCAGGCCCGCCGCCGAGGAATGGGACGAGCGCGAGGAGACCCCCTGGCCGGTGATCCAAGAGGCGGCCGAGATCGGGCTCTACAGCTTTGAAGCGATGGGTCAGTTCTGGGCCGACGAGACCGGCCTGACGCTGCCGATCGCCAACGAGGAGCTGTTCTGGGGCGACGCCGGCATCGGCATGGCAATCATGGGCACCTCGCTTGCGGTGGCCGCAATCTTCGGGCAGGGAACCCCGGAGCAGATGGGGGAGTGGATCCCCCAGTGCTTTGGCACGCCGGACGACGTCAAGCTGGGAGCGTTCTGCGCCTCCGAGCCGGACGCCGGTTCGGACGTCTCGGCGATCCGCACGACCGCCAAATACGACGAGGCCAAGGACGAATGGGTGATCAACGGCCAGAAGGCCTGGGCGACCAACGGCGGCATCGCCAACGTTCACGTCGTGATCGCGTCGGTGGACCGGGAGCTCGGCTCACGCGGGCACGCGGCCTTCGTGATCCCGCCCGGCACGCCGGGCTGCACGCAGGGCGCCAAGGTCAAGAAGCACGGCCTGCGCGCCTCCCACACCTCTGACGTCCACCTCGATGACTGCCGCGTCCCGGGCTCTTGTCTGCTCGGTGGCAAAGACAAGCTCGACGAACGACTCGCCCGCGTCCGCGAGGGCAAAAAAGCGAAGTCGCAGGCGGCGATGCAGACCTTCGAGGCGAGCCGACCCACGGTCGGCGCGCAGGCGCTCGGCATCGCCCGTGCCGCCTACGAGTACGCGCTCGACTACGCCAAAGAGCGCCGGCAGTTCGGCAAGGCGATCATCGAGAACCAGTCGATCGCCTTCACCCTGGCTGACATGAAGTTGGAGATCGACGCGGCCCGCCTGCTCGTCTGGCGCGCCGCCTGGATGGGCCGCACCGGCCAGAAATTCGAAAACGCCGAGGGCTCGATGTCGAAGCTGAAGGCCGGCGAGGTCGCCGTCTGGGCCACCGAGCGGGCGATTCAGATCCTCGGCGGCAACGGCTACACCCGCGAGTTCCCGGTCGAGCGAATGCACCGCGACTCGAAGATCTACACGATCTTCGAGGGCACCTCCGAGATCCAGCGCCTGGTCATCTCCCGCGCGATCTCGGGCGTCCACGTCAAATAAGACTTACGGCGGGAGAGCGAGGGCCGGCTGGGGGGCCGGTCCTTGTCGCCTACCTAGGAGGGTCGAAGGGCGAGAGCCCGGTAGGCCCCTGAGCGCACAGGGGAAGACCCTGCGCCCTCGATGACTTACCGCCCCTGTGGGGGCGGAAATACATCGAGGGCGAAGCGCGGTGGCTTGGCGGCTGTCGCGGAAGCAGCATGGGGTGCTGGCGCTCAGGCAATTGAGCGCCCTCGGGTTCAGCGAGAAGGCGATTCGGCATCGAGTCCGTACTGGGCGCCTGCACCGGATTTGGCGGGGCGTCTACGCGGTGGGCCACCCGGACCTCTCGCGGGAGGGAAGGTGGATGGCGGCGGTCCTCGCTTGCGGCAACGGCGCCTGTCTTTCCCACCGCAGCGCCGGCGCTCTCTTCGGGATCTGCGAAGAGCGGCCCGGCAGGATCGAAGTGGGCGTCCGGGTGGCGCATCCCGTTGGCCCGGCGGAGATCCGCGTCAGACGCCGCCCCTCCTTGGCCAGTGGGGACGTGGGCATCCTGCACCGCATCCCGGTCACCTCGCCTTCTTGCACGATGATCGATCTGGCCACCGAGCTGCCGTCAAAAGACCTCGCACGGTCGGTCAATGAGGCCGACAAGCTGGACGTGATCGACGCTGAGGCTCTGCGGTCTGAACTTGATCTCCGCTCAGGTCAACCGGGAGTGAGGCGGCTGGTCGCCTTGCTCGACCGCGACACTTTCGTCCTCACCGAGGAGGAGCTGGAACGCCTTTTCCTCCCGCTGGCCAGAGAGGCTGGACTCTCCCTCCCGATGACGAAACAGATGGTCAACGGGTTCGAGGTCGACTTCTACTGGCCAGATCTCAAACTCGTGGTCGAGACCGACGGCCTGCGCTACCACCGCACCCCTTTGGCCCAAGCTAAGGACGCCCGCCGCGATCAGGCCCACACCGCGGCCGGCTACGCCCGCCTGCGCTTCACCCACTGGCAGGTCAAGTACGAGCGTGACTACGTCCTGCGCATCCTCACCGAAACGGCTTCCCGCCTGGACCCAAGCGGCTGACCCGCACCCCTACCTGCCCAAGTCGGGGCGCGGGTTAGCCGCGCCCGCCATCCGCTACTTCCCGCGGCGCTTCAGCCCTTCGCGCCTCAGTCGCTTCGCCGCCGTCACTTCCTTTTTGTCCGAGCCTTTCTTTTCCGGTCCCGGCGTCTCCAGGGTCGCCGGTAGGCCCTCGAAGCTGGGCTCGGAGAGGAAGGCCATCAGGCCGCGCTTTCCCATCTCGCCTTTGCCGATGTTGGCGTGGCGGTCGCGGCAGGAGCCGAGCGGGGCGGCGGCGTCGTTGACGTGGACGGCGCCCAGGCGCTCGATGCCGACCTTCCCGTCGGCTTCGTCGAGCACAGCGCCGAGATGCTCCTCGTCGGTGATGTCATAGCCCTGGACGAAGAGGTGGCAGGAGTCGAGGCAGAGGCCGAGGCGCTCGCCGCTGCCGGCGAGCTCGATCAGGTCCGCGGTCTGGTCGAAATCCCGGGCCAGCAGCCCTTTGTGGCCGGCGGTCTGCTCGATCAGCAGCGGACAGGACTCGCTGTCATCGAGCGCCGCGGCGATCACCTTGGCGGCCCGTTTCAGCGAGGGGACCAGTGGGTCGGTTTTCTGCGAGCCGGGGTGGAGGACTACGCCCTTGGCGCCGATCCCGTCGCCGATCCGCAGCGCGTGCGTGAGCGAGGCCAGCGACTTCTTGCGCAGCTCTTTGTCTTTGGTCGCGCAGTTGATCAGGTAGACGGCGTGGATGATCACCGCGTCGACCGACTTCGAGGCGGCCATCGCCTCGTTGAAGGCGGCGAAATCTTCCTCGCCGTAGTTGGTCGGCCGCCACATGCGGGGGCTCTGGTGGAAGATCTGGATTGATTCGCAGCCGCGCTCGGAGCCGCGCTCGACCGCGTTGGCGAGCCCGCCGGCAGTCGATACGTGGGCGCCGATCAGCACGGCTCGGCACTCTATTGAGCACCGAGCCGCGGCCGCTCGGTTAGGAGGTCACGTGCCCGTAGAAGGCGCAGGATTCCTCGGTGCTGAACGTTTTCGTGTCGTCGAAGCCGACGACCCCGCTGATCGTCGTGCCATCGGCCAGGGCCGCGGTGAAGCTGGCGACGCCGCGGGGGTTGTCGACGCCCTCTCCCTCGTCGAGTTCCAGGGTGTTTTCGGTCCCGCTTTCCTGGTCGAAGGACTGGCCTTCGTTTCCGATGCTGCCCCCGACCATGTCGGCGAGCGGACCGAAGGAGAGGAGTTCGAGGTCTTCGACGTCGCCGCTGCCGGCTTCGCATTTGGCCCTGAGCGTGAACGGCCCGAAGCTGGCGACGGTCCCCGTCGTGCCGATCGGGATTTTCGCGAAGACCTTGGTGATCGTCCGCCCGTTGACGGTGTTCGCGTTGCCGGCGCTGGCCGCCGTCGTCGCGCTGGGCACCGTGCCGAGGCTGGCGAGGTTGATCTTCGCGCCCGAAACCGCACCGTTCGCGATCTTGGCGGCGGTGACGGCGCTGTTCTTGATCTTCGCAGCGGTCACCGCGTTCTTCTTCAACTGCTTGGAGCCGACGGTGTTCTTGCCGAGCTGGCCGGCCGCGAAGGCGGTGCCGCCGGCGAGGACGACGAAGGCGAGGATCGTGACCATCACGTTCGCGTAGGTCAGCTTGCTTGCTACTCGCTTCAACTTCTACCTCCTGATGGATGGGCCGGACGGGGCGAGCGGAGCGGACTCTCGCAGGCTGAGATGGGAGACTGCGCCGACCCGATGACCGCTTCAGGCCTCCGTCTTAGGTTCGCCCCCTCGCCGACCGGCGCGCTGCACATCGGCGGCGCCAGGACCGCGCTCTACAACTGGCTCGCGGCCAGGCATGGAGACGGCCAGCTCGTGCTGCGGATCGAGGACACCGACCGCGAGCGCTCGACGCCCGAGAACGTCGAGCAGATCCTCGACGCGCTCAGCTGGCTCGGGCTCGACTGGGACGAGGGCCCGCTCTCGCAGGTCGAGCGGGCGCCCGCGCACACGGCGGCGCTGGCGCGGCTGCTGGAGTCCGGCCACGCCTACCGCGACTCCGCCACCGCCAAGGACGTCGAGGCCTGGAAGGCCGAGCACGGCGCCGGCTCTGGCTACCGGGGCACCCCGACCGAGGCGGACGGGGCGGCGATCCGGCTGCGCGTCCCCGACGACGGCGAGACCGTGGTCGACGACCTCCTGCGCGGCCCGGTCGCCTTCCCCAACCGCAGTTACGACGATTTCGTGATCGCCCGCGGCGACGGCAGCGTCCTCTACAACTTCGCGGTCGCCGTCGACGACGCCGAGATGGGGATCACCGAGGTCGTGCGCGGCGACGACCACCTCTCGAACACGCCGAAGCAGCTGCTGGTGCTGGACGCGCTCGGCCACGAGCCCCCCCGCTACGCCCATCTGCCCCTGTTGCACGGCCCCGACGGCAAGAAGCTCTCCAAGCGCCACGGCGCTGCCTCGGTCCAGGAGCTGCGCGACGCTGGCTACCTGCCGGCCGCGGTCCGCAACTACCTGGCACTCCTCGGCTGGGGCACCGACGACGACACGACCCTGATGTCAACCGCAGAGCTGGTGCGCCGCTTCGAGGTCGCCGACGTCGGCAAGGCGGCGGCGATCTTCGACGAGAAGAAGCTGCGCTGGCTCAACGGTCGCTTCATGCGTGAGCTGCCGCTCGACGAGTACACGGCCGCGGTCGCCCGCCATGTCGAGCGCGAGCCCGACGCGCTGCTTCGGGCCGGTTGCGAGATCGCCCAGGAGAAAGCGCAGACGCTGGATCAGGTCTGGCCGCTGATCCGCTTCCTCTTCGAGCCGCCGGTCGACGACCCCAAGGCCTGGGCGAAGGTGATGAAGGAGGGGTCCGGGGAGATGCTGGCCGCCGTCGCCTCGGCGCTGGAGCCGGTCGAGCCGTTCGAGCCCGAGGCGATCGAGACGGCGCTGGCGCCCCTGCTGGAGCGCTTCGACGTCAAAGCGGGCAAGCTCTACCAGCCGATCCGGGTTGCGATCACCGGCAGCTCGGTCTCTCCCGGCATCTTCGAGTCGCTGGCAGTTCTGGGTCGCGAGCAGTCCCTGCATCGAATCGCAGCGGCCGCCGATCGCCTTCAGAAAAGCGCGTAAGAGCCCCTGAGTGAAGCCAAATAAGGGCCTGGCTGGACGTTTGTACTAGCCAGAGCCATATGCCGGGGGAACGTTTGGCTAAACCAAACGTCTTCATCTGCCGATGTTGGGGCCATGGCAGCAACCACCATTCCCAAGGCAGGAAAAGTCGACGCCGATCTCGCTGACGGCAAAGCCGTCGCCGAGAACGGCAACGGCAACGGTTCGCGGGGAACGCCCGCTCCGGCTCCCGGCAGCCGCTTGGCCGAGGCCTTCGAGGCGGTCGAGCGCTTCCCGGTGCTGATCGAGTCCCGCGAGCGCGTGATCTCGGCCGCCACAGCGGACACCGCCCGGGTCGGCGAGGTGATCGAAGCCGTCGAGGCCGACGTCGCCCTCTCGATCTCCGTGCTTCGGATCGCCAACCGCAGCGGCATGTCGGCCGGCGGGGTCGGCAGCATCCCCGTCGCGGTCGAGCTGCTCAAACCCTCCGGCGTGCTGGCGATCGCCGGCACCGCGCCCAGCTTCGACTTCTTCGAGTCCAACGGCGGCTGGGAGCTGAAGCCCGAGCGCTTCCGCGTCCACGCCCTCTCGACCCAACGCGCGGCCGATCAGATCGGCCGCCTCGTCGGCTGGACCGAACGCGACGAGCTCGCTGTGGCGGCGCTCCTGCACGATGTCGGCAGGCTCGTCATCTCCCGCCTGCATCCCGGCTACAAGGTCTACTTCGATGCCGCCTCGCGCAGCCCCGAGCAGCGCCTGCGCGACGAACGCGAGCAGCTCGGCATCGACCACGCGCTGGTCGGCGGTGTGCTCGCCCGTCGCTGGAATCTGCCGTCGCGGATCGCCGTCGCGATCGAGCGCCACCACGCCGACGACTCCGAGGGCCTCGCTGCCCTGGTCGCGACCGCCGACATGGTCGCCCACTACTCGCAGGGCGAGTCGATCGCTCCGGAGCGACTGCGGGCCAGCGCCGAGCGCTGCGGACTCAGCCCCGAGGCTCTACGCGACCTGCTCTACGAGCTGCCGATGGCACGCCAGGAATCCTCCCGGATCACCGAGCCCTGCCCGCTCTCCGCCCGCGAGCTCGACGTCCTCCGCCACCTCTCCGAGGGCATGGTCTACAAGCAGATCGCCGGCGAGATGCACCTTTCGGTCTCGACGATCCGCACCCATCTGCACAACGTCTACGGCAAGATCGGCGCCGTCGATCGCGCCCAGGCCGTCCTCACCGCCAGAGACCGTGGCTGGATCTAGTCAGCCGCAGGGCCAGTCGCTGCAGAGCGAGTGGCGGCGCCGCTCACTGCTGAAGGTTCGCCGGCCGGCCTGGTCGGGACACGGGCCCGAGCACCGCGACTCAGTCGATCAGCGACTCGCGCAGAGCAATCGCGACGGCGTGGGTTCGGTTCCGCGCTCCTAGCCGCGCGAGGATGTTCTTCATGTGCGTCTTGACCGTCTCTTCGGAGAGGTCCAGTTCGCGGGCGGCAACGGTGGTCGATTCGCCGTTGGCGAGCAGCTGCAGGATCTGGCGCTGACGTCCGGTCAGCTTGCCACGGCTGCCCTTCGCGGGCACGTCGGGGTCGACATAGGTCTCCTGGGCGACTGCGGCGTCAACCGCACGCAGCAGACCCTCAGGGCCTGCGGTCCGCGATACGTAGGCGCTGGCGCCGGCTTGGATCGCGGCGCTGGCGCTGTGGCGGTGGGGCCTTTCGCCGTGGGCGACGATCCCCAGCGAGGGCGAGGAGCGGTGCATGACCCGGATCGCCTCGTGGGCGCCGATCGTCGGGCCGGCGCCGTTGCTGTGGTGGCGCATGTCGATGATCGCGACGTCGAAGTCGCCGATGTCGCGGACGAGGTCGAGCGCCTCTTCGCGGCTGTCGGCCTCAAACAGCTCGAAGCGGTCCGCGAGTACCCCCCGAACTCCGAGCCGGACAAGCGGGTGGTGATCGATCACCAGGCAGTTCGGGCGCTCGCTCAGGGTGGGATCCGATCGTTCGAAGGCGGTCCGGGCACCGGTTGCGTCCCTGCGCCCCACTGATTCCGATCCTAGCCCAGCCGCGATGGTTGCGGTAGAAAGGCCCTGTGATCTCGATCACCTCAAAGTCGCGCTACGCGGTGGTTGCCCTCGCCGAGCTCGCCCGCTCGGGTGAGCGCCCGGTTCCGATCAAGGAGCTGGCCGAGCGCCGCGACATCCCCGAGCAGTTTCTCGAGCAGCTTTTCTCCACCCTGCGGCGGGCCGGCCTGCTGACCAGCCACCGCGGCTCACGCGGCGGCTACACGCTCTCACGGCCGGCCGAAGAGATCACCGTGCTGGAAGTCGTCCAGGCGCTCGACGGCAAGGTCGGTCAGGAGGCCGACGAGGCCGGCGGCATCTGGGCCGAGGGCGTCGCCTCGCTGCGCAAGGTCTTCGCCCAGACCACGATCGCCGAAGTCGCCCGCCGCGAGGCGGAGGAGGCGGGCAGCGGGATGTACTTCATCTAGGGCAGTCATCGTCAATCGACCAAGGAGACAAGATGCCGACCGTGTTCGTTTCTCATGATGTGAAGGACAAAGACCACTGGCTGGCCGCGACCACCCGCGAGGAGTTCTTCACCCCGCTCGGCGTCACGAACATCAGGGAGTTCGTCGACCCGACCAACCCCGCCCGGGTTGGGGTCCTGATGGACGTTCCCGACATGGACAAGCTCGCTGCCGCCCTGGAGACGCCGGAGGCGGCCGAGGCCGAGGAGCGCGACGGCGTCGTCAAAGAGACGCTGGTGATCCTGGTCGAGGCGTAGGCAGCGCGTCTCGGCAGCAGGACGTCTTCTTCACTGGTCAGTCCTCCATCTTGAAGCCGACCTTGAGAGCGACTTGGTAGTGCGCGACGGTACCGTCGTCGCCGAGGTGACCGCGGATCTCGGTCGTCTCGAACCAGTCAAGGTTTCGCAGCGTCTTCCGGGCTCTCCCCAGGGCGTTCTCGATCGCCTGCTCGATTCCCTCGGTCGACGATCCGGCGATTTCGCTGATCGCGTAGACGTTGTCGCTCATGGTGCCTCCTCCGTCGCGGGTTCGGGTTGAGGTGTACCCGGAGGCGGCGAGCTTAGACTTGCGCGCATGAGGATTGGCGCGGAGGCATCAGCTGTGGTCGGCGGCACGCCGATGGTCCTTCTGGACCGGATGGCCGACGGGCTCGGCGGGCAGGTCTGCGCCAAGCTCGAGTACTTCAACCCCGGCGGCTCGGTCAAGGACCGGATCGGGGTGGCGATGATCGACGCGGCCGAAGAGCAGGGGCTGGTCAAGCCCGGGCGCTCGGTCGTGGTCGAGCCGACCAGCGGCAACACCGGGATCGCCCTGGCGATGGTCTGCGCGGCTCGCGGCTACGAGCTGATCCTGACCCTGCCCGAGGGGATGAGCCGGGAGCGGGCGAAGCTGCTGCGGGCCTACGGGGCGGAGGTGCGGGAGACGCCGTCGCTGGGCGGGATGAACGAGGCGGTGGCGCTGGCCGAGGAGATTCGCGAGCAGCGCCGCGCCTTCATGCCGATGCAGTTCTCCAACCCGGCCAACGCCGAAATTCACCGCCGCACCACGGCGGAGGAGATCTGGAGCGACTGCGACGGCCAGATCGGCGCCTTCGTCGCCGGCGTCGGCACCGGCGGCACGATCACCGGGGTCGGCCAGATGCTGAAGGAACGGGCGCCGGAGGCGCTGGTGGTCGCGGTCGAGCCGGCCAGCTCGCCGGTCCTCTCCGGCGGCATGCCGGGCCCGCACAAGATCCAGGGGATCGGGGCCGGCTTCGTGCCGGAGGTGCTCGACCGCTCGGTGCTCGACGAGGTGCTCCAGGTCGGCGACGAGGACGCGCTGGAGACGGCGCGCCGTCTCGCTCGCGAGGAGGGTGTGCTGGCCGGGATCTCGGCCGGGGCCAACATCTGGGCGGCGCTGGAGCTGGCGGCGCGGCCGGAGCTGGCCGGCAAACGGATCGTCACCGTCGTCTGCGACTCGGGCGAGCGCTACATGTCCCTACCGTTCTTCTCGCCATGAGCCGCTGGAGGAGAGTGGTCGGCGAGGTCCGCGCCGACGTCGCCGCCGCTCGCGACCGCGACCCCGCCGCCCAGGGCGTCTCCACCTTCGAGATCCTCAGCAGCTGGGCCGGGGTGCAGGCGCTGCTGGCTCACCGCGCCGCCCACGCGCTGCTGGAAGCGGGTGTTCCGGTGCTGCCGCGGATCATCGCCTACATGACCCGCGCGGTGACCGGGGTCGAGATCCACCCGGCCGCGCAGATCGCCCGCGAGTTCTTCATCGACCACGGGGCCGGCGTGGTGGTCGGCGAGACCGCCGTGATCGGCAACCGGGTCACTCTGTATCAGGGGGTGACGCTGGGCGGCACCGGCTTCCAGCGCGGCAAGCGCCACCCGACGCTCGGGGACAACGTCACCGTCGGCTCCGGCGCCAAGCTGCTGGGGCCGATCGTGGTCGGTGACAACGCCAAGATCGGCGCCAACACCGTCGTCGTCGAGGACGTTCCCCCGGGCGCCACGGTGGTCGGCAATCCCGGCCACCCGGTGCGGGTCGAAGGCAAGCGGGTCGAGGGCCCGGACGCCGACTGGATCCACCTGCCCGACCCGATCGCCGAGGCGATCAAGGGCCTCTCCGGCCGCCTCGCCGAGATCGAGCGGCGCCTCGCCGAGATCGACGGCAACGGCCCCGCGGGGGAGCAGCAAGCCGAGATCAGCCCGCGTACCGGTCGTTCGCCCGCCGGTGGCTGAAGTAGTTTGAGGCTGCGCTCGCGTCCGCTGTACCTCGATCGAAAGGCTCCGTTGAGAAAGCGTCACCTGCTGCTCCCCTGTCTGTTGATTGCCAGTGCTCTGCTCCTCGTCGCCTGCGGAGGCAGCGACAGCAATCCCGAAGCGGAAATCGAAGACGCGATCGAGACCTCGGCAACGGGCGACGACCCCGCCGACTGCACCGAGCTGGAGACGATCAACTTCGTCGAACAGACGACCAGCGAATCCGGCAAGGCGGCGCTGAAGAGCTGCGAAGAGGAAACCGCCGACCCCGACAGCAAGGCCGACTCCGTCGAAGTGACCGAAGTCGAAATCGAGGGCGCCAAGGCGACGGCGCAGGTGACGATCTCCGGCGGCAGCTTCGACGGCCAGGCCCTCGTGATCGCCCTGGTCGAAGAGGACGATCAGTGGAAGCTCGACGAAATCGCCGAATTCGCCGAGTTCGACCAGGCGGCCTTCGTCGGACAGTTTCAGGAACAGCTCGAAAAAGGCGGAGAACTGGAACCGGAAGTGACCTCCTGCATCATCGAAGGGCTCGAAGAAGCCCCGCAGGAGGAAATCGAAGAGTTCATCCTCAGCGGCGACTCGACCCCGATCGAAGAACTGGCCGAAAGCTGCGTCTAGCGCAGCCGCGGCCCTCTCTATTCTCGGAGTGATGCTTCAGTCCGAGTTCGAGATGCCGGAGGAAGGGGATTCGCAGGGCGCCGGAGCTCCGACGGAGCCCGGCGCCGACCGCATCGAGCGGCTGCTGGCAGGCCTCAACCCGCCGCAGCGGGAGGCGGTCGAACACACCGAAGGGGCGCTGCTGGTGCTGGCCGGGGCGGGATCGGGCAAGACCCGGGTGCTGACGCACCGGATCGCTTACCTGCTCGCCACCGGCGGTGCCCGGCCGGGGGAGATCCTGGCGATCACCTTCACCAACAAGGCGGCGGCGGAGATGCGCGAGCGAGTCGGCGAGCTGGTCGGCCGCTCGGTGCGGGCGATGTGGGTGACGACCTTTCACTCCTCCTGCGCGCGGATGCTGCGCGCCGACGCCGAGAAGCTCGGCTACTCGCGCAGCTTCACGATCTACGACCAGTCCGACTCGCAGCGGATGCTGAAACGGGCGATGCGCGAGCTCGGGGTGGATCCAAAACGCTTCCCGCCGCGCGCCGTCCACTCGCAGATCTCCGGCGCCAAGAATCAGCTGATCGACGCTGACACGTACCGGGAAACGGTTGGCAGCGTCTTCGAAGAGGTGGTTGCCGAAGCCTTCCCGCTTTACGAGAAACGGATGCTCGAAGCCAACGCGATGGACTTCGACGACCTGCTGGTGCGCACGGTCAACGCGCTGGAGCTGTTCCCGGAGGTCCGCGAGCGCTGGCGGCGCACCTTCCGCCACGTCCTCGTCGACGAGTACCAGGACACCAACCACGCCCAGTACAAGCTGCTGCAGCTGCTCTCGGCCGAGCACGGGAATCTGATGGTGGTAGGCGACGAGGATCAGTCGATCTACGGGTTCCGTCACGCCGACATTCGCAACATCCTCGACTTCGAGCACGACTTCCCGGAGGCCGCCGTGGTCAAGCTCGAGCAGAACTATCGCTCGACGCAGACGATCCTCTCGGCCGCCAACGCGGTCGTCGAGCGCAACCGCGAGCGGCGGCCGAAGCGGCTCTGGACCGACATCGAGGGTGGCGATCCGGTCAAGCTCTCCGAGCTCGGCGACGACCACGAGGAGGCGCGCTGGGTGGCGGCGGAGATCGAGCGGCTGGGGTCCGAGCACGGGGTCGCCCGCTCCGACGTCGCCGTCTTCTACCGGACCAACGCGATGAGCCGGGTGCTGGAGGACACGCTGGTCCGCTTCGAGCTGCCCTACCAGGTGATCGGCGGCACCAAGTTCTACGACCGAGCCGAGGTCAAGGACGCGGTCGCCTACCTCAACCTGCTGCTCAACCCCTCCGACCAGGTCTCCTTCGCGCGCATCGTCAACTCGCCGCGGCGGGGGATCGGCGACACCAGCCAGGGTCGTCTCGCCTCCTACGCGAACACCGCCGGGATCACGATCTGGGAGGTGATGGAAAGAGTTGAGGATGTGCCGGGGCTGAGCGCGGCCGCGATCAAGTCGGTCGGGCGCTTCTACGAGACGATGGACCTGCTGCGCGGTCGCGTCGACGCCGGCCAGCCGGTCGCCGAGGTCCTGCAGGCGCTGCTCAGCGAGAGCGGCTACCTGGAAGCGCTGGAAGCCGAGCGCACGGTCGAGGCTGAGGGGCGGATAGAGAACCTCGAAGCCTTCAGCGAGGCGGCGGCCGAGTTCGATCGCAACCGCGAGGTCGAGGGTGACAGCGAGACGCCGGCGCTGGAGGAGTTCCTACAGCAGATCTCGCTGCTCTCCGACCAGGACTCGATCGAGGACAAGCAGGAGCTGGTGACGCTGATGACCGTCCACAACGCCAAGGGCCTGGAGTACGACACGGTCTTCGTGGTCGGCTGCGAGGACGGCTCCTTCCCGCACATGCGGGCCCTGGAAGAGGGTGGCGAAGAAGAGGAGCGGCGGCTCTGTTACGTCGCCATCACCCGCGCCCGCCAGCGCCTCTACATGACTTGGGCGCGTGAGCGGCGGTTGTTCGGCCGGGCCGAGCGCAACATGCCCTCACGCTTCATCGACGAGCTGCCGGTCGAGCTGACCGAACGTCACGCGACCCTCGCTTCGGGCGGGATGACCTGGGACGCGCCGGCGAGCGTTCCTGGGGCCAATCAGCCCGTCGACCCCGGCCCGGCTCTCGAGATGCAGCTCGGCGACGACGTCGTCCACGCCAGCTTCGGGGACGGCGTCGTCACCGCGGTCGAGCCCGGGGGGGTAGTCGTCGTCCGCTTCCGCGACGACGGCTCCGAGCGCAAGCTGATGGCCGACTACGCACCGATCCGAAAGCGCTAGCGGTGGCGGCCCGGATCATCGACGGCAAGGCGGTCGCCGCCGCGGTCCGCGAGCGGGTCAAGGTCGATGTCGCCGCCTACGTCGAGGAGGCTGGGCGCACGCCGACCCTGGCGACCGTGATCGTCGGCGACGACCCCGCCTCGGAGATCTACGTCGCCAACAAGCACAAGGCCTGTGGGGAGGTCGGGATGAACTCGGTCCACCACGGGCTCGAGGCGGCAACCAGCGAGGCCGAGCTGCTGGAGCGGGTCGCCGCGCTGGGGGCCGACGACGACGTCGACGGCATCCTCGTGCAGCTGCCGGTGCCGGCGCACATCGACCCCGACGCTGTCGTCGCCGCGATCGACCCCCGCAAGGACGTCGACGGACTCACTCCCGCCAACGCCGGCCTGCTCGCACACGGGACGCCGGGACTGGTGCCCTGCACGCCCGCCGGGGTGATGGAGCTGCTGGCTCACGAGGGGGTCGACCTGGAGGGTGTCGAGGCGGTCGTGGTCGGGCGCTCGAAGCTGGTCGGAGTGCCGGTCGCGCGGCTGCTGCTGAGCGCCAACGCGACGGTCACGGTCTGCCACTCGCGCAGCCGCGACCTCGACGCTATCTGTGCCCGCGCCGACGTCCTCGTCGCCGCCGTCGGGGTCCCGCGCCTGCTCGGCGCCGCCGCGGTGAAGCCGGGCGCGGTGGTGATCGACGTCGGCATGAACCGGCTCGAGGACGGGCTTGCCGGCGACGTCGACTTCGAGCCGGTCAGCGAGATCGCCTCCGCGATCACGCCGGTGCCCGGTGGGGTCGGCCCGATGACGATCGCGATGTTGCTCATCAACACCCTGCAAGCCGCCCGAGGGCGGATGTAGGGTCCGCCGTACTGGGTTTCGCTACGTATCGAGGAGGCGCAATGAGTGAACGTCCGGGAACCGGCGAGATGGTCGCCGGCATCGCAGGGCTGGTCCTGATTCTGAGCATGTTCATCTTCGCCTGGTTCGGCCTCCAGGGTTTCACCGGCGACGCCTTCGACACGCTCGACGACTGGGTCAACATCGTCCTCGTCTTCACCGCCTTCGCGGGCATGGCTCTGGCCCTGTTCGGCAGCGAGGTCTCGCGCGCCGACGCGGCGCCACTGAGCACCGTCACGCTCGCCCTGGGGGCAGTCTCCGCGCTGGTGATCCTGATTCACATCATCGCCCCGCCAGGGGTCGGCGACATCGACCTCGATCCCGAATTCGGCGTCTGGGTCGGCCTGCTCGCCTCGATCGCGGTGGCGGTCGGCGGGTATCTGTCGATTCAGGAAGAAGGCGCCGCCTCGACCGGCGCTCCGCCGCCACCGCCGCCCACCTGAGCGCGGCGTGAAGGGCCTGCGCAGAAGGTCGGGGCCGCGGCTGCGCGCCGGTGAGGCGATCGCCGGCGCCTGCGCGCTGGTCCTGCTGGTGGTGATGTTCCTGCCCTGGTACGACCTGGAGTACACGAGCAACCTCCTTAACCTCTTGGCCGTTGACGTCGGTCGCAGCGGTTGGCAGGCACTTGGGGGAATCTCGTTGTTTGTGGCGGTCGCGATCTTCGCCGCGCTCGGAGTCGTGGCGCTGCGACTGCTTGGCTCCACGTGGAGGCCGGCGATCTCTCCCGGCGCGACGGTCGCGGTGCTCGGCGGCCTTGCCTCGCTGGTGATCCTTTTCCGCGTCCTGGTGCCGCCGAGCCTCGGTCTCGAGGACCTCTCCTTCGACGTGACCCCCGGCCTGCCGGCCTTCATCGGCCTCGCCGCCGCGATCGGGATCGCCGTCGGCGGCTACCGGGCGATGTACGCGGAAGGCACCAGCTTCGCCGGCGTCGCCGACTCACTCAAAGGCAACTCTCGCCAACGCGAGGGTCGCAGGGGAGAGGGCAAGGACGCAGGGAGGACGACGAAGCGAGCGCACTAACGTGCGTGAGCAGGGCGGCCGACCGAGGAGACCGCCATTTCCTCTGCCACCCCGCGCGCCACATGCTTTGAGAAGGCGATGATGGTCATCATCGGGTTGACGCCGACGGAGGTGGGGAAGAGGGAGCCGTCGGCGACGTAGAGGCCCCTGGTCCCGTGCACGGCGCCGTCGATGCCGCAGACGCCGTCTGACGGGTCGGCAGCCATCCGCGCCGTCCCCATCGGGTGGAAGGCCTCCAGTCGCAGCTCCGCCGGCTTGAAAGTGGTCGCCTCGAACTGGGCCAGATCACCCGGCTTGAGCACGCCGACCCGGGCGATGTTGGGATAGACCTCGGTGGCACCGGCGGCGAAGTGAATTTCGGCCGCGCGGGCGATCCCGAAGGCGAGCCGGCGGGCGTCGTCGTCGATCAGCTTGTAGCTGGCGCGCAGCGAGCCTTCGGAGCCGAGGCCGACCCGGCCGGAGGAGTGGTCGCAGAGGTGGACCCCGATCGAGCCGACGTGGCCGAAGTCGAGCATCCGCCGCTGGTGCTCGACGCCGGCCCCGAGCAGCCAGGCGCCGCCGAAAGCGAGCGGGGTGAAGGTCGCCTCGAGCAGGAGCCGCTCGTGCTCCCACTCGTCGACGTAGAAGCTCTGCATCACCCCGTCCCAGCCGCGCACCTCCTCCTCGTAGCGGGCGCCGACCCAGCAGGCCGGATGCATGTGGAAGTTGCGGCCGACCTGGCGGCCGCCGAGCCCGGAGCGCAGCAGCAGCTCCGGCGTCCCCAGCGCCCCGCCGGCGACGATCACGGCCCTGCGGGCCCGCACCGTGTATTTGCCCCCACGAGTCCGCGATTTTGCCGCCATAGACGGCGTTAGTGCGGATTCGACCCCGACCGCGCGGCCGTCCTCGACCAGGATCCGGGTCGCTTCGACCCCGGCCCGCACCCGAGCGCCGGCCGCGACCGCGCGCGGCAGGTAGCTGACGTGCATGCCGCGCTTGGCGTCGATCTCGCAGCCGAAGGGGCAGGAGCTGCACTGCACGCAGTCGCCGGCGTTGCGGAAGATCGGCGCGGCGCTGGCGCCGATCGCCGCCGCCCCCTCCATCGCCAACTGCCCGTTGCGACCCATCCGCTCGGGGTCGAGCTGGGTCACGTGGAGTGTTTCCTCGGCCTCGGCGTAGTCGGCGTCGAGGTCGTGCGCCCACTCGATCCCGAAGCGCTGGCGCCAGTCATCGAGGATCGAATCGGGCGCCCGGAAGCAGGTGCCGGAGTTGATCACGGTGGTGCCGCCGACCACCTTCGCCACCGGGACGGGGATCGGCGGCCGCCCTTCGGCGATCGTCAGGCCGGCGTCGCGGTAGAGGGTCGAGATCGCCTCGAGGTGGTCGCTCGGGTAGTTGTCGCGGTTGTAGTGGCCGCCGGTCTCGAGCACGAGCACGTCGAGCCCGGCCGCGGCGAGAATGTCGGCGGCGACGGCGCCGCCGGCGCCGGAGCCGACGATGAGGACGTCGCATTCCTCGCCCTCGCCGCGCGGCTCGGTGTCGCCCAGCGAGCCCGCCGGCTCGGGCAGCGTGCCGTCGGCGCGGGCGCAGCCGATCTCGAAGCCGATCCGCTCCTGCACCTGGGGCGCCACCGCGTAGCCAAGGGTCGAGAACAGCTTTGCCATCAGCAGCAGGTCGTGGTGGAGCGGCAGCCGCGAGCGCTCGAGCCGGTGCAGGAAGTCCTCCTGGGCAGCCGGGTCGAGGCGGCTGAAGCGCCAGGGGAAGGGCAGCCACTCGAAGGCACGCAGGCCGAGGCGCAGCCGGACCAGGACGCGGGGGGAGGTGGTGGCGAGGAAGCGGGCGACCGGTCCGGAGACCTCGACCTCGCGCTCGGCCGCGGGCAGGCCGTCGATTCCCGGCGCCATCGCCGCGCAGATCGCGCTCAGGGTGCGTTGCTCAGCGGCTGAGAGCCCCGGCGGGCGCCTTCAACCGGGGTCGACCGGCCGCCCGATGCGGCCGATCAGGGCCCAGAGACCGAGCGCGATGAAGACCAGCGAGCCATCGAGGAGGAAGTTGAGCAGGTAGGCGAAGACCTGTTCGTCGAAGACGAAGAAACCAAGGGTGGCCAGCGAGGAGGCGGTCTTGCCGGCGGCCAGGACCAGCAGCAGCGCTCGGTAGCGGACGACGTCGGTTGCCGCCAGCAGGCAGATGCCGGTGATCACGACCATGTAGGCGAAGCCGAGCGAGAGCCAGAGCTGCTCGTCGCCGTGCGGGGCACGGGTGTCGTTCCCAAGCCATTCGCCGAAGTCGGAGAGGACGTCGAGGGTTCCGTTGGGCACGGCGATGAACAGCAGGCCGACCACGGCGAAGGTCGCCGCGAGCGCCCGCAGACTGAGCACGACAAATCTCTCGGCGGCTGGTCCCTGCATCCGCCGGGCACAATACTGGCCGGGCAGCCAGTCCGCTGGCGATCGTGGACATCCACCTAGAATGCCGCGGGTGATCGACCGCGCCCAGGTGCTCCACGTCGCCAAGCTCGCCCGCCTCAAGCTCTCCGACGAGGAAGTCGAGCGGATGACCGAGGAGCTCTCGGGGATCCTGGCGCACGTCGACCGGATCTCGCAGATGGATCTGGAGGGGGTCGAGCCGACCTCGCACGTGGTCGCGCTGGAGAACGTGCTGCGGCCCGACGTGCCGCGCCCGAGCCTGCCGCCCGAGGTGGCGCTGGCGCCGGCGCCCGAACCGGTCGACGGCGCCTTCCGCGTTCCCTCGCCCCAGGCCGATCAGGCCGACGCCTGATGGGCGAGCTGCTGCAGCTCTCCGTCGCCGAGGCGGCGGCGAAGATCGCCGCCGGCGAGGTCTCGGCCGACGAGTATTTCGCGGCCTGGTTGCAGGCGGCGGCCGGCGACGAGCTGAACGCCTACCTGTGGTCGGTCGAGAACGTCGATGACTACCAGGTCGTCGACGGGCCCCTGGGCGGGATTCCGGTCGCGGTCAAGGACATCTTCGCCACCAAGGGCTCGCCGACCACCGCCGGCTCGAAGATCCTCGCCGGCTACCGCCCGCAGTACACCGCGCACGCGGTCGAGCGCCTCGACGCCGCCGGCGCCCGCGTGCTCGGCAAGACCAACATGGACGAATTCGCGATGGGCTCCTCGAACGAGACCTCCGCCTACGGGCCGGTGCTGAACCCGTGGGACCGCGGTCGTGTCCCCGGCGGCTCCTCGGGCGGCTCCGCCGCCGCCGTCGCCGGCGGCCTCGCGCCCTGCGCGATCGGCACCGACACCGGCGGCTCGATCCGCCAGCCCGCCTCGCTCTGCGGGATCGTCGGCCTGAAGCCGACCTACGGCTCGATCTCCCGCTACGGGATGATCGCCTTCGCCTCCTCGCTGGACCAGTGCGGCCCGCTCACCCGCGACGTCACCGACGCGGCGCTGATGCTGGCGGCGCTGCAGGGCCGCGACCCCTGCGACTCGACCTCGGTCGGGATCGAGGGCGGGATCGTCCCGCCCAGCCGCGAGGACCTGAAAGGGCTGCGCTTCGGAGTCCCGGCCGAGCTCGCCCGCGATGCTTTCGAGTCCGGCGTTCGGGAGAACTTCGAGGCGACGCTGGCGCGGATTGAGGAGCTCGGCGGCGAGATCGCCGAGGTCGCGCTGCCCAGCGCCGAGCACGGGATCTCCGCCTATTACGTGATCGCCCCGGCCGAGGCCTCGTCGAACCTGGCCCGCTACGACGGCGTCCGCTACGGACTGCGCTCGGGCGGCGACGGGGACCTGATCGAGATGTACGAGGCGACCCGCGCCGACGGCTTCGGTGCCGAGGTGAAGCGGCGGATCATGCTCGGCACCTACGCGCTCTCCTCCGGCTACTACGACGCCTATTACGGACAGGCGCAGAAGGTGCGGACGCGGATCGCCGAAGACTTCGCCGCCGCTTTCGCCGGCGTCGACTTCGTCGTCACCCCGACCTCGCCCTCGGTCGCCTTCGGCCTCGGCGAGAAGACCGCCGACCCGTTAGAGATGTACCTCAACGACTTCTTCACGGTGCCGATGAGCCTGGCCGGGATCCCGGCGATCTCGATCCCCTCCGGCCTCGCCGAGCCCGAGGGCGGCGGCCCCGAGCTGCCGGTGGGCTTCCAGATCGCGGCCCCGTCCTTCGGCGAGCAGAAGCTGCTGGAGGCCGCCTACGCGCTCGAGCGGGGGATCGGGTTCGAGGCCGCGGTAGCGGCGCGCCGGCCCTGGAATCAGGAGGCCGACGGTGGCTGACCTGGAGGCTGTGATCGGGTTGGAGATCCACGTCCAGCTGGCGACCAGGACGAAGATGTTCTGCGGCTGCGAACTCTCCTTCGGCGACGAGGCGAACACCCATACCTGCCCGATCTGCCTCGCCCACCCGGGCGTGCTGCCGGTCGTCAACGAGCAGGCGGTTCTCTACGCGCTGCAGATCGGGGCGGCGCTGGAGTGCGAGATCGCCCCGCGCTCGATCTTCCACCGCAAGAACTACTTCTATCCCGACAGCCCCAAGGCCTACCAGATCAGCCAGTACGACATCCCGATCTGCGGGCCCGGCCGGCTCGGCGACGTCCGCATCCACCGCGCCCACCTGGAGGAGGACGCGGCGAAGATGATCCACGTCGGCGAGTCGGGTCGGATCCACGGCTCCGGCGCCTCCCTGGTCGACTTCAACCGCGGTGGCACGCCGCTGGTCGAGATCGTCACCGAGCCCGATCTGCGCGGCGCCGCCGAAGCGGCTCAGTGGGCGCGGCTGCTGCGCGAGACGGTGCGCCAGCTCGGCGTCTCCGACGTGAACATGGAGGAGGGCAGCCTGCGGGTCGACGCCAACGTCTCCGTGCGCCCGGTCGGGTCGGAGGAGCTGGGGACGAAGACCGAGCTGAAGAACATGAACAGCTTCCGCTTCCTCCAGCGCGGAGTCGAAGCCGAGCTCGAGCGCCAGAAAGCCCTGGTCGAGGCGGGGGGGACGGTCGAACAGGAGACCCTGCACTTCGATCCCCGCAGCGGCGAGCTGACCTCACTGCGCTCGAAGGAGGAAGCCCACGACTACCGCTACTTCCCCGAGCCCGACCTGGTCCCGATCGTGCCCACCGAGGAGATGCTGCGCAGCGCCCGCGAAGCGCTGCCGGAGCTGCCGGCGGCGCGGATCGGGCGCTACGAAGGCGAGGGTCTGAGCAAGGACGTCGCAACCGTGCTGGCGACCGACCCCGAGACCGCCGGCTACTTCGAGCAAGCGGCCGCGGCAGCGAGCGGGGTGGAGGCAAAAGTGACGGCGAACTGGGTCACCGGCGAGCTCGCCGCCGCCCTGCGCGCTGACGACCCGGAGTCCAGCGCCACCACCTCCAAGGTGACGCCCGAGTCGCTCGCCGCCCTGGTCGCCCTGGTCCAGGACAAGAAGATCTCCCACGGCTCCGGCAAGACCGTGTTGGCGGCCCTGGTCGCCGAGGGCGGGGATCCGGCCGCGATCGTCGAGCGCGAGGGGCTCGCCCAGATGGCCGCCGACGACGGCGCCTTGGAGGCGATCGTCGCCAAGGCGATCGAGTCCGACCCCGCCGCCGCCGACCGCGTCCGCGACGGCAACGAGAAAGCGATCGGCGCCCTCGTCGGCGCCGTCATGCGCGAGACCAAGGGCCGCGCCGACGGCGGCGAGGTCAACCGCCTGATCAAGCAGCAACTGGGTCTCTAGGCCTTCTGCCTTGCGGCATTTGTGACTTTGTAACACGTTGTTACAAAGTGCTACCTTGGGCCCATGGCCTGGAACGTAGTCATCGCCGGTGGTGGATTTGGAGGGGCGGCTGCGGCGCGGGAGCTGGAGCGGGTGCTGCCGAAGCAGTCGGCGCGGCTGCTGATGGCGAACGAGACCAACTTCGCGCTCTACACGCCGTTCTTGCCGGAGGCCGCGGCCGGGACGCTGGAGCCGCGGCACGTGGTGACGCCGCTGCGGGACATCCTCAAGCGCACCTATCTGCGGATCGGCCGGATCGTCGGCCACGACCCGGCGGCGAAGACGGTCGAGCTGCAGGCCAAGTACGGCCAGACCGAGACCCTGCCCTACGACCAGCTGCTGCTCAGCCTCGGCTCGGTCTCGCGGGTGCTGCCGATTCCCGGCCTCGACGAGCACGCGGTCGGCTTCAAGTCGCTTGCAGACGCGATCTACCTGCGCAACCACGTGGTCGAGACGCTGGAGGAAGCCAACGCCACCGACGACCCGGCCCGGCGCGAAGAACTGCTCACCTACGTCTTCGTCGGCGGCGGCTACGCCGGCCTCGAGGCGCTGGCCGAGCTGCAGGACTTCGCCGCCGACGCGATGGATCGCTACCCGCGCGCCCGCCTGCACGGGATGCGCTGGGTCCTGGTCGAGGCCGCCGATCGGGTCCTGCCGGAGATCGACCTGCAGCTGGCCGAGTACGCGCTGCGCGAGTTGCGCGGGCGCGGTATCGACATCCGCCTGGGCACGACCCTGGACGAGGTCGGCGCCGACTTCGCCCGCCTCTCCGGCGGCGAGACGCTGCCGACCCGAACCGTCGTCTGGACCGCCGGGGTCGCGCCGCAGCCGGTCCTGCGCGAGCTGAGCCTGCCGCTGGACGAGCGCGGCCGCGTCCCGGTCGATCGCTTCCTCCGCGTCGAGGGGCTCGACTCGGTCTGGGCGATCGGCGACTGCGCCGCCGCGCCCGACCCCCGCGGCGGCACCTGCCCGCCGACCGCCCAGCACGCGGTGCGCCAGGGGCCGGTGGCCGCCCGCAATATCGCCGCCGAGCTCGGGATCGGCTCGCCGCGGCCGTTCGAGTACGTCAGCGAGGCCTCCTTCGTCAACCTCGGCCGCTACAAGGCGGTGGGCCGGATCGGAGAGCGCACCTTCCGCGGCTTTCCGGCCTGGTGGCTGGCCCGCAGCTACCACATGTCCCAGATCCCGGGCAACGCCCGCAAGGCCCGGGCGGTGCTCGACTGGACCGCCAGTCTGCCCTTCAAGCGCGATATCTCCGAGGTCGGCTCGATCGGCCACCCGAAGCGCCTGATCTAGGGCGCCACCAGCAGCGTCGCGCTCATCCCCCTGGTCTCGTGTTCGTCGAGGCTGCACCAGAGCCGATATTCGCCGGCCGGGACGTTGAATTTCCCCTTCGACTGGCCACCGGGGCCGATCGTCGCCAGCGACAGCTCCGGCCCGGATTCGTCGGCGAGCTGGAGGTTGAGGTTGTGCGGATCCTCGCCCTGGTTGTTGAGCTCGATCACCGCCTCGCCTGCCTTCAGCTCGGGGCGAGAGAGCGTGTAGGACCACTCATCGGCTTTCACCCCCAGGCGTGGGATCGCCGGATCTTCGGGTTCAGGCGGCAAGATCGCCGGGGGCGCGGGCGCCACCTGAGGCGCCACCGTCGGCAGCGCTCGCCGCGCGCAGGTCCGCCAGCGCTTCACCCGCACCACCCGCTTCCACTCGCCACCGCGCCGCACCCGTTTGACGACCCGCTTGTGGTGCTTCTTCCAGGCCACGCACGGCTGGGTGGTCGCCATCGGTTCCGCTATCCGGAACGGATGGCGACCACCGGCGGAGCCGTCGGCGGTGACCTGGGCCGCGCCTGCCAGCGCCGCGAGCAGCGCCAGGCAGAGGGCGGCTATCGCCGCCCGGCTCATGCCTTGACCAGGGTCGGTTGGGTGAAGCCGGAGGCGCCGGGGATGATCGGGCCGGCGTCGTGGCCGAGCCACTGCTCCAGCAGCGCGCAGTACATCGCCCGGAAGTCGCTGGTCACCCGCAGGTTGCCGTCGGTGTCGAGTTTGGAGAGGCCGGGGAACTCGCCGACCATCTGGCCTTTGGCTTTGGATCCGATCACGAAGGCGCAGCCGGCGGCGCCGTGGTCGGTCCCGAGCGAGCCGTTCTCCTCCGGCCGGCGACCGAACTCGCTCCACATCTCGATCAACACCCGATCGGCGAGCCCGCGCGATTCGAGGTCGCGCTGGAAGGCGAGCACCCCCTCGCAGGTCTCGCGCAGGTTGCGCTCCAGGTCGGCCGCCTGGCCGGCATGGGTGTCGTAGCCGCCGGAGGCGCGGATCGTCACCGCCCGCATCGGCAACCCCGCCGCGATGTAGGCGGAGAGCCCGGCGAGCTTGTGGGAGAAGCGGGTGTCGGGGTAGGTGACCGGGCTGGTGAATTTGCCGACGCCGCCGAGGTCCTGGCGCAGCTTGTCGGTCTGCGCGGTGGCGCGGCGCACCTGCGCCATCCCTTTGGAGTCGGACGGCAGCGCCCCGAACCTGGCGAAGCTCTTGTACATCTCCGTTTGTACAGGGTCGGAGACCGCCGACCAGAGGTCGTAGCCGTCGACGCTGTCGATCGCCGCCACCGGCTTATCGGCGGTCGCGATCATCGGCGATAGCGAGCCGTCCATCGACAGTCCCTGCAGCGGGTTCTCGTTGTCGCCGACCGAGTCGATGTAGCGGCCGAGCCAGCCGGTCCGGTAGCCGATCGCCAGCTCGCCGACCTCGTAGTAGTGGCGCGAGGTGAAATGCGATTGGTCGGGGTGGTCGTAGCCGATCCCCGGGAAGGTGCTGACCTTCCCCTCGCCGTGCAGCGTTGCCAACGCGGCGGCAGCCGGGTGCCAGCGCAGGCTCGGGTCCTCGGCGAACGCCGTTCCTTCGCTTTCTTTCAGCGCCAGGTTCGGCCGCAGGCTCTTGTATTTCGCGTCGCCGACCGGGGCCAGCACGCTGAGCGAGTCGACGCCGCCGTCGAAGAAGACGGAGACGATCAGCTTGTCGCCCTGCGCGGCCTGCGCGATCCCCGACTCGAAGGCCGAGAGCGGGATCTTCGAGGCTCCGTAGACCGCCAGCGCCAGACCGGCGCTGCGGATCAGGAACTTGCGCCGCGAGAGCCCCGTTCCGGCCGGCTCCGGCATCCCCGGCTCGATCGTCGGCAGGCCGCTGCCTGCCTGCGCGGCGGCGCTCTGCAGCAGCTGCGAGCGCGTGTAGTTGTTGCAGCAGTTGTGGCTTGCGGGCTCGATCGGGCTCATTGCAAGATCAGGTCTGGGCTGACGCCGATCAGGTGCAGCAGCGCGTTCTGGCGCATCGCCCGGTAGGGGCCCTTCTGCCAGTTGGCGACGGCGAGTTTCTCGGCGCGGCTGGCGAAATCGAGCAGCTCGGCGCGGTGCTCGGAGCGCAGTGCCGGCCCCGACCAGGAGGCGACCGCGCGAGCCACCGCTTCCTCGGGGGTCTCGGTGGTGCTGTACGGATCGCCCCAGGCGTCGACCGAGATCCCGGCCAAGGCGTAGTCGACGATGTTCCAGCGCGCCCGCATGCTCGAGGTGTCCAGCCAGCGCGAGTCGTCCCAGCCGGAGACGTTGGGCGGCAAGAAGAGGACTTGCCCGGCCGGTTCGCAGAGCCAGCGCCAAGCGTCGGTGTCGATGTGGCGCCCCAGTGCCCGCAGCATCCCGGCCAGGTGGACCACCGGCGGCTTCACCATCGGCGGGCCTTCGTAGAACTCGGGGCTGGTGAGGATCTGCTCGAGGACCGGCCGGATCTGCCAGCCGCTGCTGCTGTAGGTGGAGATCAGCGCCGCCTCGGTCGCCGCCGAGGGCGGGTCGGCGACGAAGTAGCTCCAGAGCTTGCGGGCGAAGAAGGCGGGGTGGAGGGGGTGTTCGACACAGAGCCGGCAGGCGTCTTCCCAGCCCCAGGCGCCGGTCTTGCCGAACACGGTCTTGTTGCCGGCGTCCCAGCGTTTGGGATCGAAGCGGAAGTTGTGGGAACCGAGCTCGCTCGACCAGTCGTTGCGCCAGCCGGTCAGCGAGCGCGCCTGTTCGCGAATGTCGGTCTCGGTGTAGGCGCCGGAACCGGCCCCGAGTGAGAACAGCTCCATCATCTCGCGGGCGTAGTTCTCGTTCGGCGCCGACTTGTGGCTGCCACTGCCGTTCAGCCACTGCAGCATCGCCGGGTCGATCGTCACCGCTTTGAAGAGGTCGAAGAAGGAGCCGAAGCCGCGGCTGCGGAAGAGGTTGGACTGGTCGAGCATCTGCTGCTGCTTGGAGACCCCGTCGAGAGAGGTCGCGAACCAGTCGTGGAAGACCAGCGCGATCCGCTCGACCCCCGACTGGTTGCTGCGCACCATGCGGTCCAGCCACCAGAGGTGGTCGTGGCCCCAGCCGTCGGCGGGGGCGATCGGGTAACCGTCGTCGTCGACCGGCGCCGGCCCGCTCAGCACGGCGGCACCGCTGGGGCGGGTCAGAGAGTAGACCGCGTTCAGCAGGCCGACTGAGGCGAGCTGCTCGGCTTGCCCCGGCATCGGCCCGAACCCGGCTCGGTTCAGCAACCGCACAGCCTGCTCGCGCCCAAAGGCCCCCTGGTAGGCGCCCGGCGGCCGCGGATCGTGGACGGGGGGCGGTGCGGGGATTCGGTTCGGTGGCCGCCTGCCCGGCCCGCGCCGGTGATTGCGCTTCGGTTTGTGCTTGTGGCGGACGATGTAGCCCTGCTTGCGCCAGCCACCCTGTCCGTCTTCGACCCAGCGCCAGTGCTTGTCCTTCCAGACGTGCCTGTGCTTGCGGCGGTGCCGCTGCTTGGAGTCCTTGCTGGGAGTCGCCTGTGGAATCGCCATCGCGCAATTGCCCCGTCCGGGCGTCTAACTGTTCTCGGTCGCGCCGTGCCCTCCTTGAAGGTTGGCCGCGGGGGTGGACATAAGACCCATGCGGACGCGCAAGAATGGGGTAGTGGAGTACCTCGTCATCGCCTTCTTCTTCGGCCTCGCGGCCGCCATCATCGGCAAGGCCAAGGGCAGCTCGTTCTGGATCTGGCTCCTGGTCGGCATGGTGCTGCCGCTGCTGGGCCTGATCGCGGCGATCCTCTACCGGGTCGAGAAGGACGAACCAGAACGCCAGTGCCCCAACTGCGGCAAGGCGCTGAAGCTCTACGTCCAGGTCTGCCCCCGCTGCGGGACCGACCTCTATTTGCCGGACCCGGCGGCTGTGCGGCACCCGGGAGTCAAGTAGCGCTTGGTGCTTTGTGGCCCTCTGAAGGCCAAAATCGGCTAGCGCAGCCAGGTCCGCACGATCGCGTTGGCGAAGCCGACGCCGTAGCGGAACACCGCTGGCTTCTTCGAGTGGCCGTGCAGCCGCTGTTCGACCGTGATCGGGATCTCCTTGGCGGGGATGCCGCGCTTGATCGCCTCGATCATGAACTCGGAGGTGTGGAACTGCTCCTGGCGCAGGACCAGCTGCGGCAGCACCTTGGTGCGGACGGCGCGGTAGCCGTTGGAGCAGTCGGTGACGTGGGTGCGGGTGATGAAGGAGACGAGGCGGTTGAAGAAGACGATGCCGAGCTCGCGGGCGAAGTGGTTGCGGTCGGCCTGTCCGAGCACGCGGGAGCCGTGGGCGACGTCGACTTCGCCGTCGAGCACGGGCTTGACCAGCCGCTCCATCTCGCTCGGCAGGTGCTGGCCGTCGGCGTCGAGGGTGACCACGACCTCGGCCCCGGATTCGACCATCAGCCGGTAGCCGGTGCGCAGGGCCGCGCCGCCGCCGCGGTTGGTGACGTGGCGGGCGACGCTGGCGCCGTGCTCGGCGGCGACGTCGCCGGTGCCGTCGCGGGAGCCGTCGTCGACGACCAGGACCTCGGTGCCGACGCCACAGACCGCGGCCGGCATCTGGTCGAGCACGACGCCGATGTTCTCGGCCTCGTTGTAGGCGGGGACCAGGATCGCGACCTTGCCGCGGAAGCGCTCCGGCAGCCCGGCCTGGCGGAACTCCTCCCAGGCCAGGCCCTCGAGCGCCGCCGAGAGCTGGCGCGAGTTGCGCGACGCCACCGAGAGCGCCCGCAGGACCATCAGGAAGAGGATGAAGATGGCGAAGACGGCGAGGCCGAGGATGCGGCCGCCGTTGCCTTTCTCGAAGGAGAACGCGGAGAGCAGCCCATCGACGATTTCGGTTCCGGTGACCAGCGCGAGTCCCACTCCGGCAGCGAGCAGGATCAGCACGTCGACGTTGCGCAGCGAGCGCCGGCGCACGATCGCGTAGGCGATGATCGCGATCGCGATCAGCACTCCGGCACTGCGGAGCGCCGTCAGTTCAGCGGGGAAGATGCCTGCTCTGGAGACCATTCGCGACCGGAGGATATGGCCGCGAGCGCCCAGGAGAGGGCGAGGCCGGCGAGCGGAAAGACAAGCGTCATCAGCACCTCGTTGCGCCGTGGGGCCGCCAGCGAGGCCGCGCCGACCAGCGTCACCAGCGCGATCGGGGCGCCGAGCACCGCCAGCTCCCACCACCGCCGGCGCATCCCCAGCAGCAGCAGGCCGGCGAGGCCGAGCGCGACCAGGGCGATCTGGAGCACCCGGCCGACGCTGCTGCTCATCGCTTCGCCGACCCCGCTCGACCACATACGGCCGACCTTGCGCATGGTCATCGCCGCGTACTGGACCGGGTCGTCGGAGAGGTAGTCGGAGAAGTTCTCTTTGCCGATCTTGCCGAGTGCCTCGTCGCGCGGGAGGTCGGGGTAGCGTTCTCTGGCGACCCGGTCGAAGAGCGGCTGCGGGTCGACCGCGTCGAGCGCCTGCGAGTTCGGGTCGAGGTCGCGGCCTTCGTAGCGCTCGACCAGGATCGCCTTGACCCGCTGGTATTCGCCGTCGGCGGGCAGGTAGGTGCCGACGTAGAGTGCCTTGCCGCCGCCGGTCGAGATCGGCACCGTGCGGTCGAGCTCGATCTGGTTGCGGATCGTCCAGGGAGCGATCACCACCGCCATCGCGGCCAGCACGATCAGCATCGCGCTGGCTCGCTGGTCCCAGCTGAGGCCGGCCTCGCCCTCGTCGCTGCGGGAGGCCGGGCGCAGAATCGCCACGATCGCGAGCACGACGCCGACCGCCAGGTATTCGGGCCGGAACATCGCCGTCGCCCCGAATAGGAGCCCGGGGACGATCCAGGCGCGCAGTCGCTCCCGTTCGGCCGCCCAGAGCAGGGCGAGTACCGCCGCGGGCAGGGTGAGGATCGCCGGCGGCTCGCTCATCAGCTCGCCGGTCGAGTGGATGAAGGGTGGGTAGATCGCCACCGCGGCGGCGGCGAAGAGGCCGACGAAGGCGGCATCAGGCGGACCCCAAGCGGACGGGCCGTCCCGCTCCGGCGAGCCCCGGGTGCCGCCGCGGCGGGCGGCCGTTGCGAGACGGCGACCGAGGAAGTAGACGACGAAGATCGCGGCGAGGCCGCAGAGAGCCTCGACGATCCGCGCCACGCCTTCGCGGGCGCCCCCGGTTGCGTAGAAGGCGGCTGCATAGAGCAGCGGCGCGCCGGGCGACCAGTCGCTGGAGTCGCGGAATTCGGGGCCGCCGTAGCTGCCTTCCTCGTAGAGCGCCTTGGAGAGCGCGAAGTAGGCCCGCGAGTCGTCGGCCGGGTGCTCGACCGGGTTGACCACCACGTAGGCGCGCGCCACCAGCCCGACCAGGGCGATCGCCCCGAGCGCGATCAGCGTCCGGCGCCCATGGCGCGCGGGAAGCGCTCGGAACCAGTCGGTGACGGCGGTCAAGGCCGAGTCAGGCTATCCGCGCGGCTGGCGGCGGCGATGGGTGGAACCGACCCATGGCCTCCCAGGCCCCCGCCGGCGCCGAAATATGATGCGGCCCCGCCCGCCCGCAGAAAGGACCCGAAGTGATCGCTCGCCGTCTCGTCGTCCTTGCAGTCGTCCTCGCCTCGCTCGCCTTCGCCGCCAGCGCCGGCGCCTCCACGATCAGCCTCAAGTGCGGCGGCAAGGGACCTCGCTCTCAGTCCAGCCCATCCTCGATCAGTTGCGCCGCTCAGCCCGGCAAGGCGCGGACGATCGAGGGCGTGGTGCGCGACGACACCAACAAGCCGGTCGCCGGCCCGGTCACGGTGACGCTGAGCAAATGGGTCCCGCAGGACGGCGACTCCTACTCGATCGAGAAATACAAGACGCTGACCGTCGCCGCCGACGGCGCTGGCAAGTTCTCCTATGCGGCCAAGACCGAGACCAAAGACAGCATCGCCTTCGAAGCCGCCGGCGCCACCGCCGAGGCGGAAGTCGCTCGCGAACTTCAGGTGACGGTCAAGAAGCTGGGCGGCGGCAAGGTCCAGGTTTCCGCAAAGGGCGCCGGCAAGGCGAAGATCAAGATGTTCCTGGTCGACGAATCCGGTTACGAAGTCCCCGGCACGAAGGGCAAGAACCTCGGCAAATCGGGCACCGCCGTCTTCGACCTCGGGCGCTTCCACGGATCGTTCAGCTGGGTCTTCGAAGCCGGGATCTACACCGATCTCTTCTGGACCAACCGCGGCCCGACTCTGCGGATCTGACTCCAGAGCCAGACGGCGCCATAGCCGGCGCAGGCGGCGAGCAGGGGCACCATCACCAGCACCCGCCGCGGGGAGGCGACCAGCAGGGCGCTGACGGCGGTTATCGAGAGGAACACGGTCGCGATCACCAGCGCCTCCCAGCGCCGCTTCCAGGCGAGCACGCCGAGCCCCAGCAGCCCGAGGCCCAGCAGCGCCCAGTGCAAGGCCGCCCAGGGCGGCTCCCGCATCACATCCCTCGGGCCGTGCGACCAGATTCGCCCGACCTTGGTGGCGACGAAGCCCGCGTACTCCACCGGCTCCTTGCTGACGTCGTCCCAGAGCTGTTCGCGGCCCATCCGCGAGAGCGCCCTGTCGCTTTCCATCCCCGGATAGTTGGCCGCGGCCAGCCGCGCCAGGATCTGCTCGAGCCGCAACCGCCCCGCGTCCCCCGCGGCGAAGACCGCCGGGTTCTCGGCGACCACCTCCGCCCCGACCTGCTCCGGGTCCCCGTCCGAAGGCAGGTACGTCCCCGCGTAGAGCACCTGCCCGCCCCCAGTGGAGATCGGCACCGCCCGATCCAGCGCCACCACGTTCCGCACCGTCCAAGGCACCACCACAACCGCCATCCCCGCCAAAACGAGCGCCGCCGCGCCCAACCCCCGCCGCCACCCCGAAGCGCTCATGACCTTTGTCACCCTCTGGGTTACAAAAGTCATGAGCACCCCGATCGCCAGGAGGACGCCGACGGCCAGGTACTCGGGACGGACCAGGGCGAGGGCGCCGAGCGCCAGCCCCGGCACAAGCCAGGGCCAAGTCTCGCCGCGATCCCGCGCCCAGAGCAGTCCCAGGACCGCGCCCGAGAGCAGCGTCGCCGCCAGCGGCTCGCTCATCAGCATCCCCCCGTACTCCAGGAACGCCGGATAGATCGCCACGGCCGCAGCTGCGATCAAACCCGCCGGTGGTCCACCCAGTCTCCGCCCGATCAAATACGTGAACAGCACCGCCAGCGAAGCGAGCACCGCCAGCAGCACCCGCGCCAGGCGTTCGTCGGCCCCGCCCGCCGCCTCGTAGACCCCCGCCACCAGCAGCGGCAGCCCGGGCGAGTAATTGCTCGACGGCTGCGTCGCGCCCGCTCCCACGGTGAACCCCTCGCCGCCCTCCAGGTTCGCCGCGATCGCGGCGTAGGCCTGAGCGTCGAAGACTGGCTGGCGCCCGTCCCAGGCGTAGTCGACCCGCAGGCCGAGCCCGAGCAACAGGATCGCCACCAGCAGCGTCAGGCCCAGCCGACCCCCGTTGCGCGCCGCCAGTCCGTTTGCCATCCACGTGATTCAACTAAGCTGCCGCGCTTATGCGAGTTCTGATCCTCGGGGGCGACGGCTATCTGGGGTGGCCGACGGCGCTCCGCTTCTCCGCCCGCGGCCATGAGGTTTCCGTCGTCGACAACTTTGCCCGCCGCCGCTGGGTCGGTGGCGCCGGCTCGGACTCACTGACCCCGATCGCCGATCTCGATGCCCGCATTTCCGCCTGGGAGGAGACTTCCGGCGACCGCATCCGCAGCTTCGTCGGCGGCGTCGAGGACGGCGACTTCCTCGACTCGGTGATTGCCGAGACCAAACCCGAGGCGGTCGTCCACTACGGCCAGCAGCCTTCGGCGCCCTACTCGATGATCTCCCGCGAGACCGCGGTCGAGACCCAGCAGGCCAACGTCGTCGGCAACCTCAACCTGCTCTTCGCGATGCGCGACCACGTCCCCGACGCGCACCTGGTCAAGCTCGGGACGATGGGCGAGTACGGCCAGCCCAACATCGACATCGAGGAGGGCTACATCGAGATCGAGCACAAGGGCCGCAAGGACCTGTTGCCGTTCCCGAAGCTCCCCGGCTCGCTCTACCACTGCTCGAAGGTCCACGACTCGACCAACATCCACTTCGCCTGCCGCACCTGGGGCCTGCGCGCGACCGACCTCAACCAGGGCGTCGTCTACGGGATCGAGACCGCGGAGACCGCCGGCGACGAGCGCCTGATCACCCGCTTCGACTACGACGAGCTGTTCGGCACCGTGCTCAACCGCTTTTGCCTGCAGGCGGTGATTGGCCATCCGCTGACCGTCTACGGCGCCGGCCACCAGACCCGCGGCTTCCTCAACATCCGCGACACCCTCGCCTGCGTCGAGCTCGCCGTCGCCAACCCGGCCGAGCGCGGCGACTTCCGCGTCTTCAACCAGTTCACTGAGCAGTTCTCGGTCCTCGAGCTGGCCGAGAAGGTCAAGGCCGCGGCGGAGCACCTGGGCTACACGGTGGAGATCAACCACCTCGAGAACCCACGGGTCGAGAAGGAAGAGCACTACTACAACGCGATCCACACCAAGCTGCTCGACCTCGGCCTGGAGCCGACCCTGCTCGGCGACGAGCTGGTCGAGTCGCTGCTGCACACGATCGAGCGCTACAAGGGCAACGCGATCGAGGGCTCGATCGATCCCCACACCCGCTGGAACCCGGCGAAATCGCCTGCAGGACAGGCGTAGATCAGCCCAAGCCCGCGGGTCGGGCGGCGCAGTCCCACTGGTACCATCGCCAGTCCGATGAGAGCTGCCGACACCTTGATGGAATCGCTGAAGGCCGAGGGCGTCAAAGACGTCTTCGGGATCCCCGGCGGGGCCAACCTGCCGATCTACGACGCGGTCGTCGACGCCGACTTCCGCCACGTCCAGGTCCGCCACGAGCAGGGGGGCGGCCACGCGGCTGAGGGCTACGCCGCGGCTTCGGGCAAGGTCGGGGTCGCCTTCGCCACCTCCGGGCCCGGCGCCACCAACCTGATCACGGCGATCGCCGACGCGATGCTGGACAGCCGCCCAACCGTCTTCATCACGGGTCAGGTCCGCACCGACTTGATCGGCACCGACGGCTTCCAGGAGGCCGACATCCTCGGCGCCACGCTGCCGTTCGTGAAGCACTCCTTCCAGGTGACCGACGCCCGGCAGATCCCCGAGTACGTGCACGAGGCCTTCCACGTCGCCTCGACCGGGCGCCCGGGGCCGGTTCTGCTCGACATCCCGACCGACCTCTCGCGCGCTGACATCGACTACGAGCCGCGCACCGAGCCGGTCGACATGCCCGGCTACAAGCCCTCGACCGAGGGCAACATCAAACAGATCCGGATCGCCGCCAAAGCGCTGGCGAACGCGCGCCGGCCGATCTTCTACACCGGCGGCGGCGTCATCAACGCCAATGCCTCCGAGGAGCTGCGCGAGCTGGCCGGCTCCGACAACTTCCCGGTCACCTCGACCCTGATGGGCCTCGGTGCCTTCCCGGCGTCCAGCGAGAGCTGGCTCGGGATGCTTGGCATGCACGGCACCTACACCGCCAACCACGCGATGGACAAGGCCGACCTGATCGTCGCGATCGGCGCCCGCTTCGACGACCGCATCACCGGCAAGCTCGACGAGTTCGCCCCGCACGCGAAGATCATTCACGTCGACATCGACCCGGCGGAGATCTCGAAGAACGTGGGAGCGCACATTCCGATCGTCGGGGACGTGAAGCTGGTGCTGCCGAAACTGACCCGCGAGTACCGGGCGCTGCAGACCGACCCCTCCCGGCTCGATGCCTGGTGGGACACGCTGCGCGGCTGGCAGGGGGCGCATCCGCTCTTCTACGAGCCCGGCGTGGACGGCGAGATCAAACCGCAGTTCATGATCGAGGCGCTGCACCGCGCCACCGGCGGCGACGCGATCGTCACCTCCGACGTCGGCCAGCACCAGATGTGGACCGCGCAGTACTACGGCTTCGAGAAGCCGCGGCGCTGGATCAACTCCGGCGGCCTCGGGACGATGGGCTTCGGGCTGCCGGCGGCGATCGGCGCCAAGGTCGCCTGCCCCGACGAGACCGTCGTCTGCGTCGCCGGCGACGGCAGCCTGATCATGAACATCCAGGAGCTCGCGACCTGCGTCAGCGAGAACATCGCGGTGAAGGTCTTCCTCATGAACAACGGTTACATGGGCATGGTCCGCCAGTGGCAGGAGCTGTTCTGGGACCGCCGCTACAGCTCCGTCGTGATGGGGGCGAGCCCCGACTGGGTGAAGCTGGCCGAGGCCTTCGGCGCCACCGGACTCTTCTGCGACAAAGCCGACGATCTCGAGGCGACGATGGCGAAAGCGCTGGAGACCGAGGGGCCGGTCCTGGTCGACGTCCGCGTCGCCGCCGAGGAGAACTGCTACCCGATGATCCCGCCGGGCAATGCCGCCCGCGACCTGGTCGAGGCCCCGGGGCTGGTGAAGGGCTGATGGAGGCCGGGACCCCACAGGCGGTCAAGCTCGAGGACCTGCACCTGCCCGGACAGCTCAGCGGTCGCAAGCACGTGCTCTCGATCCAGGTCGAGAACAAGCCGGGCGTGCTGGCCCGCGTCGCCGGTCTCTTCTCCCGCCGCGGCTTCAACATCGACACGCTCGCGGTCGGGCCGACCGACGACCCCAGCGTCTCGCGGATCACCCTCACCCTCGACGGGGCCGTGCACCCGATCGACCAGGTGACCAAGCAGCTGCACAAGCTCGTCAACGTGCTGAAGATCCGCGACATGGAGCCGGAGGAGACGGTGGCGCGCGAGATGGCGCTGTTCAAGGTCTCCTCGGCGGTCGAGAACCGGGCCGAGATCATCCAGTTCGCGGAGATCTTTCGCGGCAAGATCGTCGACGTCGCCCGCCGCACGATGACGATCGAGGTGACCGGCTCCGCCGACAAGATCGAGGCCTTCGAGCGGATGGTCCGCCCGCACGGCCTGGTCGAAATGGTCCGGACTGGCGAGATCGCAATCGCCCGAGGCGCCGACTGAAAATGACGGCCCAGGACGTCGCCATACGGCGTCCTCGGTCGCCCAAATAGCGCTGCTATTAGGGCTCCCTGTGTCCTTGTCTGGCAACCTCCTGACCTCGTCATTGTCAGCCGGACTGCGTAAAGCAGCTGGGCGCAGGAGACGAACTCTCGTCTCCGTAACCAGGGAGGTCGAGGTCACCGACCCCTGCGCGGCGGTGTTCGCTTCGCGGCTGGCCTCGGATCGCTGGTTCTGCTGGGAGCAGCCCGATCGGGAGTTCGCGCTGGCCGGGCTCGGTGTCGCCGCCGAGGCGACCTCGCGTGGGGCGGCGCGGTTCGCCGACGTCGCCGGCGAGTGTGGGCGGACGGGTCGAGACGCGATCATCGACGAGCCGCCGGGGCTGCCCGCGGGCGCCGGCCCGGTCTGGCTCGGCGGCTTCGCCTTCGACCCCGACGGCGGCTCCAGCTCGACTTGGTCCTCGCTGGCGCCGGCGAGCCTGGTCCTGCCGCAGCTCTCGCTCTGTCGCAGCGGCCGGCTCACCTTCCTCACCCTCAACGCGGTGGTCGCTCCCGGCGACGACGCAGATCGGGTCACGGCAGCCCTGCAGGCCCGCCTGGCCGGGCTGCAGGGCGAAACGACTCTCCCGCTGCTCGACCCGCACCCGACCGCCCGCGCCTCGATCCGCAGCGCCCGCCCCCCGGCCGAGTTCGAAGCCGCGGTCGCCGCCGCCACGGCCCGGATCGCGGACGGCGGCGTCAGCAAGGTGGTGCTCGCCCGTGAGGTGATCGTCGAAGCCGCCGCCGCCCACGATCCGGCGCCGCTGTTCGGCGCCATGCGCCTGCAGTTCCCGGCCTGCTTCTGCTTCTGCTGCGGGACTCCCGAGGCGGCCTTCATAGGCGCCAGCCCCGAGCTCCTGATCCGGCGCTCCGGCGCCAGCGTCTCCACCGTTGCCCTCGCCGGCTCGACCCGCCGCAGCTCCGACCCCGCCGTCGACGACCACCTCGGCGAGCAGCTGCTGCGCAGCGACAAGGACCGCCGCGAGCAGCGGATCGTGGTCGAGCGCATCGTCCGCGCCCTGCGCCCGCACGCGGTCTGGGTCGAGGCGGCAGGCGAGCCGGAGATCGTCAAGGTCGCGAACATCCAGCACCTGGCGAGCCCGGTGATCGCGCAGTTGACCGAGCCGCGCTCGGCGCTGGAGCTGGCCGACCTGCTGCACCCGACCCCGGCGGTCGGGGGCGAGCCCTGGCCCGCCGCGGCCGGGCTGATCGCCGAGCTCGAGGGTATGGACCGCGGTTGGTACGCCGCCCCCGTCGGCTGGATGGACGCGACCGAGGACGGCGAGTTCTGCGTTGCCCTGCGCAGCGCCCTGCTGCGCGACCGCGAGGCCCACCTCTTTGCCGGCGTCGGCGTCGTCGCCGGCTCCGACCCGGCGGCCGAGCTGGCCGAGACCGAGGTCAAGCTCGGCGCGTTGCTGCCGCTGGTCGCCGAGTAGGGCCGCCGGCTCGACATGCGGACGCGAATCGATCAAGCTTGCGCCGTGTCCCGCCGCTTGCTCGTCCTCTTGGTCACCTGTCTCGCGTTCGGGTCGCTGGCCCAGAGTGTCGCCGCCCTGGCGCCTGACGGGCCCCGCCTGGCGTTCTCGAGACTGGGACCGGGAAGCGGCGGTGAGTTGTACACGGCTGGGCCGGAGGGGGGCCAACGGCGGAGCCTGCTCCCAGAGAAAGGGCGGAAGCGGCCGCTTCCCTGGGGGAAGGCCGCGTGGTCTCCCGACGGATCCCGGCTCGCGATCTCCGGGTTGACCTTGAGTCAGCCGGGGAAGAGCGGTTATCCGTCGCAGCTCTTCCTCGTCTCGGCCGATGGTGGGGAGCCGGAACCTCTGCCCGGGACCAGAGAGGGGGCGAGCCCCGTGTTCTCGCCGGACGGTCGGACCCTGGCATTCGCCAGGGAAAGAGTTGTCCTGCGCCTCAACGAGCGAAACGAAATCGCGTACCAGAGCACCTCGATCTGGTTATTGGATCTGCCGAGTGGCAACACCCGCCAGATCACCCCCTGGCGCAACCGCCTGTCGCAGGTTCCGTCCTCGTTCTCCCCGGATGGGTCGGTGTTAGCGCTCACCCGCCACGTCGCCGACAGGCCGCCGGAAGCGATCGGGATCAGCTTCGATGGTTCGACGGCCTCGGTGCTGGTCCGCGGCAGCGCCATCGAACCGATGTTCTCGCCCGACGGCTCGCGAATCGCCTTCGTCCGCGGGCCGATCCGCGAGGTGGTCCGCCATCGCGAGCATCGGGGAGGCAGCGAAACGACCCGCTGGATCGTCAGGCTCGGGGACCTCTACTCCGTTCGCTATGGCGGCGGCGAGCTTCGCCGCCTGACCGAGACGCCGAAGCTGATCGAGACCGAACCGAGCTGGGACCCGTCGGGCCAGCGCCTGGCCTACCTGGAGGTCGATCCGTTCCGAGCGGAGTCGGGCGCGTCGGACCTCGGTCGCCGCTTGCGCGCGATCAACGCCGACGGGACCTGCGGAACCGAACTGCTGCACTTCGCGAACTCGCTGCTTTACGGGCCCTCCTGGCAGCCCGGCCCGGGCCGTGAGGCCGGACCGATCAGCTGTTGATCGGCCTGCGGATGCTGCTAGATGTCCGTCGCGTCTGGCTCGGTGTCGCTCTCGCTCTACTACTCGCCCTTTGCGCTGGCTCGGCGACGGCTCAGGCCTCGCCGCCCGGCCCGCGCCTGGCCCTGGTCGAGCTGAAGGAACCAGAACGGACCCTGCTCTCGACCGTCGACCCGCTCGGCGGCGGTAAGCAGACCCTGCTCTCGATCAGCGCCTGGCAAGCGACGCAGGCTGTGTACCCGTTCTCGGCTCCCGCCTGGTCGCCGGACGGGAGCGAGATCGCCTTCGCGATCGGGGCCGAAGAGACGCGCCGGTTCCGCTACGGCCTGAGGACGCGCTTGGCCCGTATCTCCGCCGACGGCGGTGCCGTGCGGCCGATCGCCGGAACGACGGACGGCGTCGAACCGGTGTACTCCCCCGACGGTCAGTCAATTGCATTTGCCAGGGAGAAAGTGGACCTGCAGCGGAATCGCCGGGGAGATTCCAGGGAGCCGTTCGAAAGCACCTCGACCTGGCTCGCCTTCCCAGCGACCGGCAGGTCGGTCCAACTTACTCCCTGGCGCGATGATCACTTCGAGTACCCCGCGTCGTTCTCGCCCGATGGCTCGCGGCTGGCGATCAGCAGATTTGTCGCCGGCGAGAGCCCGACCGCGCTGGAGATCGAGCTCGACGGCGATCCGATCCGGACCCTGGCGACAAACGCCTACGAACCGGTCTACTCGCCCGACGGGCAGTCGATCGCCTTCCTGCGCGGCTCGGTGAAACAGGTCGAGCGCCACTTCCGGCGCGGCGCGAGGCTGCTGGTCAGCGCCCGCATGACCGATATCTTCATCCGCAACTCGTTCGATGGTGCGCTGCGGCGCCTGACCGACACCGACTCCGCGGTCGAGGAGGCGCCGCGCTGGGACCCCTCGGGCCAGCGTCTCGCCTACACCGAGTGGCTCCCATTCGGCGCCGGCCCCGAATCGCCCGCTCGGGCGGCAGCGACCGGCTTCGGGTTCGGCAAGGGCGTGCGGATGATCAACGCCGACGGGACCTGCTCGACCCCGATCATCTCGGAGCCGTCCTCCCAGTTCGTCGCCGCCGTCTGGCAGCCGGGCACTGGCCGCGAGGCCGGTCCGATCGGTTGCTAGCCGGGCCGGCCCGGGACGGCGCCGCGCAAGAGCCCCCGAATGGGGCAAGATCCCCCATGTGATCGCAAGGCGTCTCTCGATCCTCCTGGCGCTAGCCGCGCTCGCCTCGGGCTCCGCCGTCGCGGCCAGGGCCGCTGAGCTGCCTCCTGGGCCACGCCTCTTGGTCTCCCAGCTGGGACCCGGCTTCGCCACCAAGCTCTTCACCGTCGGGCCGAGCGGGACCGATCGGCAGATCCTGGTGAGCAGAAGCGGGAAGCAGTGGCCCATCATCGCCGGCAGGGCGGCCTGGTCGCCGGATGGGTCGAGGCTCGCGGTAGCGGGTCTGACCTCTCTGCAGCCGACCCAGAACGGCATCCCCCAACTACTCTTCCTGTTCTCGGCCGGCGGCGGCAAGCTGCGGCCGGTGAAGGGGACCGCGGGTGGATCAAACCCGGTGTTCGCTCCCGACGGCCACACGATCGCCTTCGCAAAAGACAAGTTCGTCTTCGACTTCAGCGGGGAGAAGCTACGGACCTATGAAAGCACTGCGATCTGGCTGGTCGACCTCGGCACCGGCAAGACCCGTCAGCTCACTCCCTGGCGCAACCACCTGAGGCAGGAACCGTCCTCGTTCTCGCCCGACGGCTCGGTGCTGGCCTCCACCCGGACCATTGCCGAGCGGCCGCCCCAAGCAGTCGGGGTCCACCTCGACGGCTCGGCTGCCTCGGTGCTGGTCCCCGGCACCGCCAGCGCGCCCGTCTTCTCCCCCGACGGCACCCGGATCGCCTTCCTGCGCAATCTCACCCACGCGGGCCCCACGCACCCGCGCAACCTACGTGGCGGCCGCAGTGCGGCCCGCCTGAAGGTCCTGCGCAACGACCTCTACACGGCTCTTCTCGGCGGGGCCGAGCAGCGGCGCCTGACCACGACTCCCACGCTGAACGAGTCCCTGCCGGACTGGGACCCCTCGGGTCAGCGACTCGCCTACGCGGTGAACAGGCCGATCCATTCGGCAGCGGAGGTGCTGAGCGCAAGTTCCAGAATCCGAGCCGTCAACGCCGACGGGACCTGTACGACCGAGCTGCTCGACTCCGGTCGGGTGCTCCTCGGCGCCCCGGTCTGGCAGCTCGGCGCCGGCCGTGAGGCCGGAGCGATCGCTTGCTGAGGGTCGGCGCGACGCTAGCTCTCGCCGCCGCGCTCGTCGCGGCGGCGCCATCGGCGGCCGCCCCGGTGCCGGCAGGACCGCGGATCGCCTTCGTCAAGTGGGACCCCGACGAGAAGCCGGTCGCCAACTCCTTGCAGACGATCGGGGCGGATGGGACCCAGCGACGCAAGCTGTTCGGCGGACGACTGTTGCTCGGGATCGGCGGGATCTCCTGGTCGCCGGCTGGAACCCAGATCGCGTTCGAGGGTCAGGCGCCAAGGCCACGTGCGGGGGGCGGGGCTGCGGAGGCGGGGCCGGAGCAGTCCTGGATCTACCTGATTGACGCTGGTGGGGGCCAGCCGTTGCGGGTCCCGGGAACCCGCAACGGCAGTGATCCCGTTTTCAGCCCGGACGGGGCCGCGATCGCCTTCTCTCGCTACAAGGAAGAATTCGACTTCGATCCAAAGGACCCGCTGAGCTTCCACCTGTACCAGAGCACCACGGCCTGGATCGTCGACCTCGGCAGCGACCAGCCACGGCAGCTGACCCCGTGGAAGAACGGCCACTTTGCCGAGCCATCGTCGTTTTCGCCCGACGGCTCCGTGCTTGCCCTCGACCGCAGTCGCGGTAACGGGCCCGAAGCAGTTGCCTACCACCTCGATACCGGGCGGTTGAGTCTGATCCGCGGCGGGGCTGAAAACCCCAGCTTCTCCCCTGACGGCAGGCGGATCGCGCTCGCCGACTACCGCGATCGGATCGTCGTCGGAGAGGGTGAGGACCGGGTATCCGTCGCCGAGCTATACGTGGTGCGGGCCGACGGTTCGCACCCGAAGCGACTCACCCGCAGCCTCGGGTGGCAGGAGTCGGAGCCGAGCTGGGACCCGTCCGGGAAGCGAATCGCCTTCATCCGATCGACCGCCAGGTACGCGGTCGGACTCACCAACGTCGTCATGGAGATCAATGCCGGCGGCGGATGTCCGCAGCTCCTGCTCGGTCGTTTGCGGAAGGAAAGCCGATACGGGCCCAGCCTCACCGGGCCGGGCCTCTACGCGCCGGTCTGGCAGCCCGGTCTCGGCCGCGAGGCCGGCCCGATCAGCTGCTGATCGCGGGATCAGTCCGGGGACTGGGGCAGCTTCGCCGAGCCCCGCACCGTGACCGGCGCTGACGGCGGCGGCACCACGGGTCCGATGTCGCCGTCGGGAGCCTCGTCGAGGTCGACGATCACCGGGGCGTGGTCGCTCGGTCCCTTTCCTTTGCGCGCCAGCCGGTCGACCCAGGCCGCGCGAACCCGAGCGGCAACCGGCGCGGTGGCGAGGATCAGGTCGATCCGCATTCCCAGGTCGCGGTGGAACATCCCGGCCCGGTAGTCCCAGAAGCTGAAGACCCGCTCGCGTGGCCAGCGGTCGCGGACGACGTCGCTCAGGCCCAGCGCCTGAAGCTCGGCCAGCGCGGCGCGCTCGGGCGCGGTCACGTGCGTCTGTCCCGCGAAAGCATCGGGGTCGAAGACGTCCTCGTCGGTCGCGGCGACGTTGAGGTCACCGCAGACGACGGTCGCCTCGGGTCCGACGGCCACCGCGTCGCGCAGCGCCGCCAGCCAGGCGAGCTTGTACTCATAGTGCTCGGAGCCCGGCTCGCGCCCGTTCGGCACGTAGACGCAGTGCACACGGACTCCGCCGCAGGTGGCCGCCAGCGCCCGGGCCTCCTGGTGCGGGAAGCCGGGGGCTCCGTCGAGGCCCGGCGCCACGTCTTCCAAGCCGACCCGGGAGAAGATGGCGACGCCGTTCCAGCTCGCCTCGCCGTGTGCGGCGAGCTCGTATCCGCGCTTGGCCAGCTCGTCCCCGAGCAGCTCGAAGAGCTCGCCGTCGGCGAGCTTGGTCTCCTGCAGGCAGACCACGTCCGGCTCGCGCTTGTCGAGCCAGGGGAGCAACCGCGGCAGCCGCTGTTTGACCGAGTTGACGTTCCAGGTGGCGATCCGCATCGAGCGGACCGTATCCCCTGGCCGCCCGAGTCAGCTGCTGATCGCGGCCGCGACCGCGGCGCTGAGGCGCCGGTGGGCGGCGACGTTGGTGCGGCGGTCGGTGCGGACCTCGATCAGGCCGGTGCCGGCGGCGAGCGCATCGGGCAGCTCGGCGAGCGAGCTGAGGCGGCGGTGAGGGAGGTCGAAGAGCGCCGCGGCCTTGGCGACGTCGACGCCGCGCGGGGTGCCGAGGATCGCTTCGAACTCCTCTGCGGGCATTGCCTCCTCCTGGGGCAGGAAGTGGAAGATGCCGCCGCCGTCGTTGTCGATGACGACGATCCGGACCGGGGTCGAGACCTCGCGCAGGGCGGCGAGGCCGCCGATGTCGTGGAGCAGGCCGAGGTCGCCGCTGACGATCGTGGTCGGGCGACCACTGGCGTGGGCGGCGCCGATCCCCGACGAGATCAGGCCGTCGATGCCGTTGGCGCCGCGGTTGCTGAGGAAGTGGACATCGGCCGGGGATGCCGCGAGGAATACCTCCTGGTCGCGGATCGGCATGCTCGAGGCGGTGTAGACGAGGTCGCCGTCGCTGTGGGCGCCCCCGAGCGCCAGGTGCAGGGCGGGCTCGGTGATCTCTCCTCCGGCGCTGAGCTCGGCGTCGAGGGCGCCGCGCGCCGCCCGCTCGGCCTCCAGCCACGCTGCCGGCGCGCTGCGCTCCTCCTTCTCCAGGCGGGTCGCCCAGCCCGACGCCAGCTCCGTTGGGTCGGCCCGCAGCAGCGCCGCCGCGCGCCGGCTCGGCTCGTTCCAGCCGCCGGAGGGGTCGACCACGATCTGATCGGCTCCGGAGGCGGCCAGCCAGGTCCGCAGCGGCTTGCTGGTCGGCATCTCCCCGAAGCGCAGGACCAGGTCGGGGACGACCGAGCGCGCGAAGCGCTCGTCGCGCAGCAGTTGGTCGTAGGTGCTGACGACGTGGGAGCGGTCGTGCGGCCCGCAGCGCAGCTGCGAGGTCGGCTCGGCGAGGATCGGGAAGCCGGCGGCGCGGGCGAGGTGGGCGAGCGGCTCGCGCAGCTCCGGGTCGAGCTGGCGCCCGGCGATGATCACGCCGGCGATCGCGTCGCCGATGTGTCCGGCGACCTCGTCGAGGACGAAGACCGAGGGCTCGAGGTCGATCCGGGTCACCGCGGTCAGCGGGCGGCCGTCGCGACCCGCCAGCGCCAGCGGATCGGTCGCGCTCACGGCGCCCTCTACCGCGACCGGCGCCAGCGGCTCGCGCCAGGGGAGATTGAGGTGGACCGGCCCGGGGCGGGTCTCGCCGCGGGCCGTCGCCAGAGCCCGGCAGGCGACCGAGCGGTAGTGGAGCAGGCCGTCGTCGTCGGCCTCGTGGGTGCCGACTTCGCAGAACCAGCGCACCGATTCGCCGAACAGCTTGACCTGGTCGATCGTCTGGCCGGCGCCGATCCCGCGCAGCTCCGGCGGCCGGTCGGCGCTCAGCACCAGCAGCGGCAGGGCCGATTCGTCTGCCTCGACGACGGCGGGGTGGTAGTTGGCGGCAGCGGTGCCAGAGGTGCACAGCAGCGCCACCGGCTCGCCGCTGGCCTGCGCCGCGCCGAGCGCGAAGAAGCCAGCCGAGCGCTCGTCGAGGATCACCGTAACCTCGATCTTCGGCGCCCGCCAGAGCGCCACCGCGAGCGGGGTCGAGCGCGAGCCGGGGGAGACCATCGCGTGGCGCAATCCGCCGCGTTCGAGCTCCTCGACGAAGGCCGAGGCGAGGGCAGTGTTGGCGTTGGTCGGGTCCACCGTTGTCGAGTTTGTCAACCAGTCGTTGACAAAAGCGCCACGGACGCCTCAGAGGCGGTGGGCTTGCAGCGCGTCCTCGTCGATCTTGACGCCGAGGCCGGGACCGCGGGGCATCTGCAGCATGTCGTCGAAGAGCTGGCACTCGACCGCGGCGATCGTCTCGCAGAACAGGCGCTGGGTCGCGAGCCCGTGCGCGAGCGGTTCGTCGAAGGGCTTGTGGACTTCACCCTGGGAGGCGAGCTCGACCGCGGCGGCGATCCCGACCGGCCCGTCGAGCGCGCTGGAGAGGTAGGTGGGCATTACCTCGGCGATCGCCTCGGCCTCGCGCCAGCCGCCGACCTTGGAGAGCTTGACGCCGACGATCGTGCAGGCGCCGAGCTCGCGCGCCCGCTCGGCCTCTGCCCGCGAGGTGACGCTCTCGTCGGCCGCGAGCGGGATCGGCGTCTCCGCGTTCAGCTGCGCCATCTCCTCCAGGGTCGCGACCGGCTGCTCGACCAGCTCGACGTCGTAGGGCTCGATCGCCGCCAGTATCCGCTGCGCCTCCTCGACGCTCCAGCTGCCGTTGGCGTCGACCCGGATCCGTGCCATCGGGTCGATCGCCTCGCGCACGGCCCGCACCTGACCGACGTCGTCGCCGGCGCCGAGCTTGAGCTTGAAGGTGGAGAAGCCGGCGGCGGCCCAGCGTTCGGCGTCGGCGGCCACCGCGGGCGGGTCGCCGGAGACGAGGGTGGCGTTGCAGCGCGCGTAGCGCGGCTTCTCGCTGGCGGAGGGGCCACCCGCCGCCAGGCGCATGAGATCGTCGAGGGCGGTGACGACAGCGCAGCGGGCCGGGGCCGAGAGCGCCGCCGCGTTGGCGGCGACCGCGTCTGCGTCGAATCCGCCCTCCCGCAGCGATTCCAGCTCGCGCACGACCTCGGCAATCGTCGTCCCGCCGCGCAGGGACAGCGGCACCGCTTCGCCGTGCCCGACCAGTCCGTCGGCGTCGCGCAGCCGCAGCAGCACCATCTCGCGCCGCGCCAGCTCCCCCCGCGCGGTCACGTAGGGCCGGCGGAAGCGCAGCGCGTAGGGGACGACCTCGATCGCAGCGAGTTGCATCAGGCAGAGACCAGCAGGCCGATCGCCACCAGCAGGCTGAAGACGCCGAGCAGCGCTCCCGTCTGCGCCAGCGCTCCGTTCAGCGCCGGACCGTCGGTGCGGTTGGCCATCGTCCGCAGCGGCGGCAGCGCCAGGGGCAGCGCCAGCAGCCCGATCAGCGGCAGCATGCTGGAGTCGCCGGCCCAGAGCGCGATCGGCAGCACCGCGAAGGAGCCGAGTACGAGCAGCCGGTAGAGCATGACCGCGTTGGCGCGGCCCATCCGCACCGCCAGCGTGTTCTTGCCGGCGCGGCGGTCGGTTTCGACGTCGCGCACGTTGTTGACGACGATGATCGCGGTGGCGAGGAATCCGATCGAGATCGAGAGCCCGAGGGGCAGCGCGTCGAGCTCCTCCAGCTGCACGTAGTAGGAGCCGTTGACGGCGACTAGGCCGAAGAAGAGGAAGACGAAGACCTCGCCGAGGCCGGCGTAGCCGTAGGGGCGCGGGCCGCCCGTGTAGAGGACGCCGGCGGCGATCGAGAAGGCGCCGACCAGCAGGATCACGATCCCGGCGACGACCGCCAGGTAGATCCCGCAGACGACCGCCACCGCGAAGGCGATGTAGGTCGCGGTCAGCACCCGTTGCGGGGTCACCAGTCCGGCCGAGGTGACCCGGACCGGGCCGAGCCGGTCGGCGGTATCGGCGCCCCGGCGCGCGTCGGAGTAGTCGTTGGCGAGGTTGGTCCCGATCTGGATGAAGATCGAGCCGACCAGGGCGGCGATGAAGGCGCCGACCCGCGGCAGCTCACCGGCCCACTGGACCGCCGCCGCGGTGCCGATCAGCACCGGTGCAATCGCCGCCGGCAGCGTCCGCGGTCTCGCCGCCTGCAGCCAGATCCTCATGCGCGGCGAGGGAACTTCGAGAAGTCGGGCTGGCGGCGCTCCTTGAAGGACTCGCGTCCCTCCGCCGCCTCCTCGCTGCCGTAGAAGAGGAGGTTGGCGTCGTGGGCGAGCTGCTGGATCCCGGCGTAGCCGTCCTCGTGGGCGTTGAAGCTGGCCTTGGTCAGGCGCAGCGCGAAGGGGGAGAGGACGAGCATGTCGCGGCACCAGGCGACGGTCTCGGCTTCGAGCTTGTCGACCGGGACGACGGTGTTGACGAGTCCCATCTCCAGCGCCTCCTCGGCGTCGTACTGGCGGCAGAGCAGCCAGAACTCCTTCGCCTTCTTGGTCCCGACCAGGTCGCGCAGCAACGAGGCGCCGTAGCCGCCGTCCCAGGAGCCGACCCGCGGCCCGGTCTGGCCGAAGACGGCGTTGTCGGCGGCCAGCGTCAGGTCGCAGCAGAGGTGGAGGATGTGGCCGCCGCCGATCGCGTAGCCGGCCACCATCGCCACTACCGGCTTCGGCAGTCGCCGCATCTGCACCTGCAGGTCGGTGACGTGGAAACGGCCGACCGCGGCGCCCTCGGCGACGTAGCCGGTGTCGCCGCGGACGTTCTGGTCGCCGCCCGAGCAGAACGCCTTCGTGCCCTCGCCGGTGAAGATGATCACTCCCACCTCGGGATCCTCGCGGGCGGCCTCCATCGCGGCCGAGACCTCGATCAGGGTCTGCGGCCGGAAGGCGTTGAGAACCTCGGGCCGGTTGATCGTGATCTTCGCGATCCCGTCCGCTTTCTCGTAGCGGATATCGGTGTACTCGCCGGCCGCCTGCCAGGCGATCGGGGCGTAGAGGTCGGCTTCGGGCGGAGCGTCCTTGTGGCGTTTGGGCATGATGGGCACGATATCCGGCTGATGAAGCTCGACGACTGGCTCGCCCAGAGATCCCAGAGTTGCCCCGACCGCACGGCGCTGATCGCCGAAGGCGACGAGATGACCTACGCGCAGCTGGAGGCGGAAGCAACCTGGGTCGCGCGCCGGCTCGCCGCCCACGGGGTGCGCCGTGGCTCGACCGCGGCGCTGACGATGCACGGGCGCCGCGAGCAGGTCGTGCTGGCCCACGCGCTGATGAAGCTCGGCGCCACCCTGTTGCCGCTGAGCCCGCGCCTGACCGACGCCGAGCGCACGGGGATCGTCGCCGCCGAGGAGCCGATCGTCGACCTCGACGACCCCGGCCTGCTGACCCAGACCGAGGCCGACCTGCCACTGCTCGGCGAGCACGACATGGACGACGTCTGCGCCCGGGTCCTGACCAGCGGCAGCTCCGGCATCCCGCGGCCGGTCGGCCTCACCTACGGCAACTTCCTCTGGAACGCGGTCGGCTCCGGCTTCAACATCGGCGTCGACCCGGCCGACCGCTGGCTCTGCTGCGTCCCGCTCAGCCACATCGCCGGCCTCAGCATCGTCGTGCGCTCGACCATCTACGGCACCGCCGCCGTGCTCCACGACGGCTTCGAGGTCGACCGCGTCGCCGCCTCGCTGGAGAGCGACGGGATCACGATCGTCTCCTTGGTGACGACGATGCTGGCGCGGCTGCTCGAGGCCGGCGCCGACCTCTCCGGACCGCGGGCGATCCTGGTCGGCGGCGGCCCGGTGCCGGCCGAGACTCTGGAGGAGGCGAGCGCCCGCGGCGCCACCGTGGTCCAGACCTACGGCCTGACCGAGACCTGCTCGCAGGTGACGACCCTGGCTCCGGCCGACTCGCGCCGCAAGCTCGGCTCCGCCGGCCGGCCGCTGCTGACCACCCACCTGCGGATCGCCGCCGACGGCGAGATCCTGATCCAGGGCCCGACCGTCGCCCCCGGCAGTGCCGACGCCGACGGCTGGCTGCACAGCGGCGATCTCGGTGACATCGACGATGAAGGGTTTCTCTACGTCCGCGACCGGCTCGACGACCTGATCGTCAGCGGTGGCGAGAACGTGGTCCCGGCCGAGGTCGAGGCGGTGCTGTTGGCCCACTCCGAGGTCGTCGACGCGGCCGTGGTCGGCCGCGAGGACCCGGAGTGGCAGCAGGCGGTGACGGCCGTGGTCGTGCTCGAAGCCGGCTCAGCGCTGACCCCGGACGACCTGCGCCGCCACTGCGCCGAGTCGCTGGCCGGGTTCAAGGTGCCGAAGCGGGTCGAGCTGGCGGCGGCGCTCCCGCGCACGCCCTCGGGCAAGCTGATGAGAAGGGCGCTCAGGTAGCCTGCCGGCCATGAAAACTGACGACATCTTCTACGACAAGGACGCCGATCTCGGAAAACTCGACGGCAAGACCGTCGCGATCCTCGGCTACGGCTCCCAGGGGCATGCGCATGCCCTCAATCTGAAGGACTCGGGCGTCGACGTCGTCGTCGGCTTGCGGCCCGATTCCTCCAGCCGCGCCAAGGCCGAAGCGGCCGGCGTCGAGGTGCTCGACATCGCCGAAGCGGCGAGCCGCGGCGACCTCGTGATGATCCTGCTCCCGGACGAGAAACAGGGCGAGATCTGGCGCGAGGAGATCGCCGACGGGATCGCCCCCGGCAACCTGCTGCTCTTCGCCCACGGCTTCGCGGTCCACTTCGGTGAGATCGATCCCCCGGCCGGGATCGACGTCGGCATGGTCGCGCCGAAGGGCCCGGGACACCTGGTCCGTCGCCAGTACGAGGAAGGCAATGGCGTTCCCTGTCTGATGGCGATCCACCAGGACGCCACCGGCAACGCCCATGACCTCGTCCTCGCCTACGCCTCCGGGATCGGCGGCGGCCGCGCCGCGGTGATCGAGACGAGCTTCAAAGACGAGTGCGAGACCGACCTCTTCGGCGAGCAGGCGGTCCTCTGTGGAGGCGCCTCGGAGCTGGTCCAGGCTGGCTACGAGACCCTGGTCGAGGCCGGCTACGACCCCCGCCTCGCCTACTTCGAGTGCCTGCACGAGCTGAAGCTGATTGCCGACCTGATGTACGAGAAGGGCATTCAGGGCATGCGCTACTCGATCTCCAACACCGCCGAGTACGGCGACATGACCCGCGGCAAGCGCGTCATCGGCGAGGAGTCGCGAGCGGCGATGAAGCAGATCCTCAGCGAGATCCAGTCCGGCGACTTCGCCCGCGAGTTCATCGCCGAGACCAAAGCCGGCAACGAGAACTTCGACCGCATGCGCAAAGAGGCCGAGGGCAAGCAGATCGAGGAGGTCGGCGGCGAGTTGCGGACGATGATGCCTTGGATCGACCAGGAGTTCTAAGACCTCGGGACGGATTAGGGACGGGGTGCCGGTCGGCTCTCCCGGGAATTGAGTCGCATCCCCTAAAGGGGCTGGCTCCGCAATAGGGAGCTCGCCTATGGCGAGCAGATTTAAGGAAAGCGCCTTCGGCGACATTCCCGGGAGAGCCGACCGGCACCCCGTCTCGTAGCCGTCCCGAATCTTCTTTTAGCTACCAGGGTTCGGTCGTTTAGCTCAGACGAAAAGGGTCCGGGATCTTTCGCCTCTGGAGATCGGCCGAACCCTGATGGCTTGTCCTGAGGGACGTGTGGGGGAGGGGGTCAGGTGGGTCTCTGGGGGAATGTGCCGAAGGCCCTTTCCTTAAATCTGCCCGCCATAGGCGGGCTCCTCATGGTGGAGCAGTCCCCTTTAGGGGACGCGACTCAATTCCCCCAGAGACCCACCTGACCCCCTCCCTGACCAGCCCCTCTAGCCGAGCCCTTCGGGCCTCGCCGTCTCACCCTCAGGCTCTTTGCCATCCCTGCCCACGTAGCCGTCCTTCGCCCCCACGATCACGTAGACCGCATCCTCTGAATCACTCACGTTCCTCACCTTGCGGTGGGTCGGGGCGTCGACCCAGGCGATGCCGCCGGGGCCGAGCTCATAGGAGCTGCCGTCGCCGAGGCTGATCTCGATCCGGCCGCTGTGTACGAAGTACAGCTCCTCCTGCTCGTCGTGGTAGTGGAACCCGGCTGCGTAGCCGGGCGGCTGCACGATCGCGTTGGCGCCGAAGGCGGTGATCCCGAGGTCCTTGCGGATCTTGCGGAATCCCCAGCCCTCGCCGAGGTCGTCGAGGTTGGCGACGGCATAGCCGTCGCCCCTGGTCACCTTGTCGTTCTCCTCTGCCATTTCTCTCCTCCTAGACGGTCGGGGCCGCGGGCGGCTCCGGAAACGCGGTGGTCGCCGGGGCGGCGCTGACCGGCTTCGATTTCTCCAGCCCGATCGGCGGGTAGTCGTCGGTCAGGATCGCGGCGTAGCCGTAGACGCGCGTCTGGAAGCTGTGCAGGTGGGTGAGGGTGGTGAAGAGCCACTCCGGCATGTAGCCGCGGAAGACGATCGTCAGCCAGGCGACCAGGGCGACCAGCTGGATGATGTAGGAGGTTCCGTAGGCGACGATCAGGATCACCGGGAAGACGAGGATGGCGCGAAAGAGTGCCTTCAGGCGACTCTGGCTCGCGGCCGGCGGCGGGAAGTTGACCCGGATCGGGTAGCTCGGATCGTCCTTGAGGCCAAATGGCGGCCAGACGTCGGTCTGCAGGAAGATCCAGGCGGAGATCCGGGTGCTGAAGCGGATGACGCCGGAGTTGAAGTCGTAGAGCCACTGCGGATAGCGCCCCAGGATCACCACGGCCACCCAGGCGAAGAGGTGGGTGAAGATGAAGAGAATTCCCCAGAACATGGCGACGATGAACCACGGGATCGCCAGCAGCAGCCGGAAGAAGGTCGTCCAGCGGTTCGGGGTCGGATTGAAATCCGCTTCATAGGTGATCGGATACACGGGGTCTACCTCCTGTAGGACTGGGAAAAAACGCCTGCGCGGCCAGCCTAACCCTGCCCCCGGCGCCAGTCCACCCGCGCCTGTCGATACGGTGTCGAGCCCGCATGAGCGTCCAGACCGACACCCCGATCCCGACCGACCTCAAGCCCGCCGACGGCAGATTTGGCTGTGGCCCCTCGAAGGTGCGCCCTGAGGCGCTCGCGAGGTTGGCCGAGCAGGCGGCGCTGATGGGGACCTCGCACCGGCAGGCCCCGGTGCGCGACGTCGTCCAGGGCATCCGCGAGGGGCTCGGCGAGCTCTTCTCGCTTCCCGATGGCTACGAGGTGGCGCTCGGCAACGGTGGCACCACCGCCTTCTGGGAGAGCGCCTGTGCCTGGTTGGTGCGCGAGCGCGCCCTCGCCCTCACCTTTGGCGAGTTCTCGCAGAAGTTCGCCAAGGCGACCGCGGCCGCGCCCTTCCTCGCCGATCCGATCGTGGTCGCGGCCGAGCCCGGCGACGCGCCGGCGCCGGTTGCCGACCCCGCCGCCGACGTGATCGGCTGGGCCCACAACGAGACCTCCACCGGGGTGATGCTCGACGTCACTCGCCCCGAGGGCGCCGGCGACTCGCTGGTCCTGATCGACGCCACCTCGGGCGCCGGCGGGCTGCCTGTCGACGTCAGCCAGGCCGACGCTTACTACTTCGCCCCGCAGAAGGCCTTCGGCGCCGACGGCGGCCTCTGGCTGGCGCTGCTGAGCCCGGCCGCGATCGCCCGCATCGGCGAGCTGGACGGCGCCGCCGACCGCTGGCAGCCGGCCTTCCTCTCGCTGCAGACTGCGCTCGAGAACTCGCGCAAGCAGCAGACCTACAACACGCCGGCCCTGGCGACCCTGATCATGCTTGCCGACCAGGTCGAGTGGATGAACGCCAACGGCGGCCTCGACTGGTGTGTCGGCCGCACCCGCGCCTCCTCCGACCATCTCTACGGTTGGGCCGAGCGCAGCGAGTTCGCGACGCCGTTCGTCGCCGACCCGGCCAAGCGCTCGCTGTTGGTGGGGACGATCGACTTCGACGACTCGATCGACGCCGCCGCGATCGCCGCCACTCTTCGCGCCAACGGCGTCGTCGACACCGAGCCCTACCGCAAGCTTGGCCGCAACCAGCTGCGGATCGGCATGTTCCCAGCGGTCGAGCCCGACGACGTCGCGGCGCTGACCGCCTGCGTCGACTGGACGATCGAGAACGTGCCAGGGGTTCGCGCCTGATGCGGGTCCTGGTCAAGGAGAACATCGCCGACACCGGCGTCGACCTGCTGCGCTCGCAGTTCGAGGTCGAGCTCGGGCTGGAGATGTCCGACGAGGAGCTGCGCGAGCGGATCGGCGAGTTCGACGCGATCCTGATCCGCTCGGCGACGAAGATGACGCCGGAGCTGATCGAGCTCGCCACCAGCCTGAAGGTGATCGGCCGCGCCGGCACCGGCGTCGACAACGTCGACATCCCGGCCGCGACCCGCCGCGGAATCATCGTCGCCAACGCGCCCGAGTCGAACTCGGTCGCCGCCGCCGAGCACACCCTGGCGTTGGCTCTCGCCCTCTTCCGCAACGTCCCGCAGGCCCACGAATCGCTCGTCGCCGGGCGTTGGGACCGGGCCAAGTTCAAGGGGGCCGAGCTCTACGGCAAGACGCTCGGGGTGGTCGGCTTCGGCCGCATCGGCCAGCTCGTCGCCAAGCGCGCCCAGAGCTTCGAAATGGATGTCGTCGCCTTCGACAAGTTCGTCTCCGCCGAGCGCTTCCGCGAGCTCGGGGTCGAGGGGGTCGAGAGCATCGAGGACCTGCTCGCCAAGGCCGACCTCGTCACCCTGCACGTTCCGAAGACGCCGGAGACGATCGGGCTGATCGACGCCGACGCAATCGCCGGCATGAAAGACGGGGCCCGCGTCGTCAACTGCGCCCGCGGCGAGCTGGTCGACCTCGACGACCTGCTGGCCGGCCTGGAGTCGGGCAAGCTGGCCGGCGCCGCGCTCGACGTCTTCCCCTCGGAGCCGTTCACCGAGCACCCGATCTTCGCCCGCCCCGACGTGGTCGTCACCCCGCACCTCGGCGCCTCCACGGCGGAGGCCCAGGACCGCGCCGGCATCGTCACCGCCGAGCAGGTGACCGAGGCGCTGACCGGCGGCGTCGTCACCAACGCGGTCAACATCGCCGCGGTGCGGCCGGAGGCGATGGAAGCGCTGGCGCCGTTCGTGCCGCTCTGTGAAAAATTGGGTCGGCTTGCACAGGGATTGGGCGATGGCTCGGTCGACCGCGTCACCGCCGAGTTCCGCGGCCGCATCGCCACCCACGACACCCGCCTGCTCGGGATCGCGGTGATGGCCGGCATCCTCTCGGGCAACACGGAGGAGCCGGTCAACCTCGTCAATGCGCCGCAGATGGCCGAGGAGCGCGGGATCGAGCTGACCGAGACCAAGGACGCCAGCACCGAGGATTTCACCGAGCTGGTCACCGTCCGGGTGCACTCGGGCGAGAACGAGGTCGAGGTCGCGGGCACGAGCGTCGGTCCGCGCAACGAGCCCTACCTCGTCTCGGCCTGGAAAGAGAGCTTCTACCTGCCCTTCGCCGAGCACATCACCGTCTTCCGCTACGCCGACCAGCCGGGCATGATCGGCCGCGTGGGCACGATGTTCGGCGAAGAGGGCGTCAACATCGTCTCCGCCGCCGTCGGCGCCCAGGCCGGCACCGAGCACGCGGTGATGGCGGTCACCACCGACGCGCCGGTGCGCGGCGAGGCTCTCGACCGAATTTTGGCGCTTGACGGCTTCGCCGTCGGCCGCTCCGTCGACCTTCCCTGACCGGCGCATAGCGGCGTCCTCGGTCGCTTGTGTGCGGAGCACACGGCGCTTCCTGCGTCCTTGCTCTGCTTGGTCAGAGAAGGTGGAGGGGTTTAGTGTGCACGGCCATGCGGGCGGTTGTTCTGACGAAGACGGGGGGTCCCGAGGTCCTGCAGGTGGAGGAGCGGCCCGATCCTGTGCCGGGGCCGGGAGAGATGCGGATCGCGGTCCGCGCCGCCGGTATCAACTTCGCCGAGCTGCTGGCCCGGGTCGGCCTCTACCCCGACGCGCCGAAGACGCCCTGCGTGCTCGGTTACGAGATCTCCGGCGTGGTCGAGAGCCTGGGGGAGGGGGTGAGCAGCCACGCGGTCGGCGACCGCGTCGTTGCCGGAACCCGCTTCGGCGGTCAGGCCGAGCTCGTCTGCGTCGCCGAGCGCAACGCGCTGGCGTTGCCCGACCATCTCAGCTTCGAGCAGGGCGCCGCCTTCCCGGTCAACTACGGCACCGCCTACGCGGCGCTGACGATCATGGGCGGGATGCGTGCCGGCGACCGCGTGCTGATCCACTCGGCCGGTGGCGGCGTCGGCATCTCCGCCACCCAGCTCGCCCGCAACGCCGGCGCTGAGGTCTTCGGCACTGCCTCGGCCTCCAAGCACGAGGCGATCCGCGGCCACGGCGTCGCCCACGCGATCGACTACCGCACCCAGGACTTCGAGGACGAGGTGCTGCGACTGACCGGCGGCGAGGGCGTCGACCTGATCATCGACCCGCTCGGCCCGACCTCCTTCCGCAAGGACTACCGCCTGCTCCGGCAGGGCGGCCGGCTGGTCATGTTCGGTCTTTCCGAGACCTCCAAGGCCGGCGCCCGCGACCTTCCCGCCACCCTCAAGAGCTTGGCGAAGATGCCGCTGGCGACGCTGCCGTGGTGGAAGAGCCTCTCGATGATGAACGAGAACAAAGGCGTGTTCGGCCTCAACATGCTGACCTGGTGGGACCGCGAGGGTAGTCTCGACCGGCTCACCGAGCCGCTCATGGGCGACCTCGAAGCAGACCGCCTGGAGCCCGTGGTCGGTGCCTCCTTCTCCTTCGATCGGGCCGGTGAAGCGCACGATTTCATCGCCCAGCGCCGCAACGTCGGCAAGGTCGTGTTGTTGCCATAGCGAGGGTCCGGGCGCTCCGGGCCGAATCACACTCGCAATGAAGAGAGCCCTGCTTATCGCGATCATCGTTCTGGGGGCGGTTGCCGCTTCGCCTGCCCCTGCCGCCGAACGGATCAACATGCTCTTCACCGGCGGGCCGGAAGACAACGTGCTGGACATCAGGTTGAGCCTCGACGGCCGCTTCTACATCGTCAACTCGGTGGTGCCGTTGGAGGTCGGGGGCGACCTCTGCACCCACGTCGAAGGGCGCGAAAACTCGCTCAGCTGCGAAGCGGTGGCGATCGCCAGCTTCGAAGTCAACTCCGGCGCCGGCGACGACTCGGTGATCATCTCGCCGAAGATCACGCTCCCGACGACCCTGCGCGGCGGTCCCGGGAGCGACCGCCTGCGCGGCGGCAGCAGCGGCGACAAGCTGATCGGCGGCGCCGGCGACGACGCCCTCTACGGCTCCAACGGCGACGATCTGCTGGCCGGCGGCAGTGGCGAAGACTGGCTCTTCGGGCAGGGTGGCGACGACCGCCTGCTGGGCGGGCCCGACGACGACTGGCTCAACGGCGGCTCCGGGATCAACACGTTGGTCGGCGGTACCGGCCAGACCACCGTCGCGCCATACCCTCCGGGAACGTCGCCCGGGACTCCTTAGGAGCCCGAGGCCGCCCGGCTTCGCGGCCGCGAGATCACCCGTCCGCCGACGAACAGCAGCGCGATCACCAGGCCGACCAGGGAGAGCGCCGCGTCGAGTCTGAACGCCGCTTGGACGCCGTCGACGAAGGGCGGCACGGCAGCGGAGAAGACGGTCGTGGTCAGCCCCAGCCCGATCGAGCCGCCGGCGATCTGGAACATGTAGACGATGCCGCCGGCGAGGCTGGTCTGGGAGTCGTCGACGGAGGTGACCCCGGCGGTGGTCGCGGTCGGATAGAAGCTGCCGACCCCGATCCCCAGCACGATCATGCCGAGGATCAGCGACTCGTACCCCGAGCCCGAGTCGACCGTCGAGAACAGGAACGGCGCCACGGTGATGCAGGCGGCCCCCAGCACCACCAGCTTCTTGGCGCCGACCCGCTCGTACAGCGGTCCGGCGATGAACGAGACGAGGGCGAAGGTGCCGAGGAAGGGCAGCAGCCCGACCCCCGCCTGCAGCGGCGAGTAGCCGAGCTGCTTCTCCATGAACTGCGGTAGGTAGAGCAGCGCCGCGAAGAAGGTCGCCGACATGAAGAGGATCGCGAAGCAGGAGGCACGGAAGCTCTCGTTGGCCATCACCTCGCGCGGGATCAGGGCGTGGGCGCCGGCGCGGCGCTCGATCGGCACGAAGGCGAGCACGCCGATCGCCGCGACCGCCAGCAGGGCGAGTGTTTTCGGATCACTCCAGCCCCAGTCATCGACCTGGTCGAGGGCGATCAGCAGCGCAACCAGGCCAGCAGAAATTGCCGCGATCCCGGGGTAGTCGATCCTGCGATCCTCGCTCTCGGGCTCCTTGACGTGGACCAGGAAGTAGGTGACGGCAACCGCGAAGACCGCGATCGGGACGTTGAGGAAGAAGATCCAGCGCCAGCTGAGGAGGTCGGTGAGGACGCCGCCGATCAACGGCCCGATCGCGTTGCCGAGCCCGGCGGCGCCGAGGATGATCCCGCCGGCGAGGCCGGCCTTCTCTTTGGGCAGGATCTCGAAGGTCATGCCGAGGATCGCCGGCCACATCAGCGCCCCGCCGATCCCCATCACCACCCGCGCCGCGATCAGCCAGGCCTCGCTCTGGGCGGCGCCGCCGAGCGCCGACATCGAGGCGAAGATCGCGGTGCCGAGAAAGAAGGCGTTGCGGCGCCCGAACATGTCGGCGAGGCGCCCGCCGGTGACGATCATCACCCCGAAGGTCAGCGCGTAGGCGTTGACAACCCACTGGATCGTGTTGACGTTGGTGTCGAAGTCCTTCTCCATGGTGGGAAGGGCGACGTTGATCGCGGAGAAGTCGTTGGCGATCACCACCACCGCCATCCCCATGGCGAAGAGGGCGAGCCAGTTGGTGCGTTGTGCGGAGGCTTCGATGGCGGCAGGGTAAGGCAAGGGTCGAACGGAATCCCCCGCTTGCGCTACCCTCAAGACGAATGGCTTTGCGGTCGCACAACCTCGCGCTTCTCCTTCTCCTCCCCCCTCGGGGGGAATAGCGCTGGGCGGCGCGATAGCCGCGAGAGACATAGAGGCCATTCGATTCACTTAGAGAAGGAGACGGTCCAATGGGACCCAGTGAAACCGACGTGAACCGCGTCCACATCTTCGACACCACGCTGCGAGACGGCGAGCAGTCGCCCGGCATCTCGCTGAACACGGCCGAGAAGGTCGAGATCGCCCAGCAGCTCGCCCGCCTGGGGGTAGACGTGATCGAGGCCGGCTTCCCGATCACCTCGCCCGGCGACTTCGAGGCGGTCCAGAAGATCGCCCAGACCGTCGAGGGCCCGGTGATCTGCGGTCTGGCCCGCACCCACAAGGCGGACATCGACGCTGCCTGGGGGGCGGTCAAGGACGCTGCGCGGCCGCGCATCCACACCTTCATCTCGACCTCCGACATCCACATCGAGCACCAGCTGAAGACCGATCGCGAGGACGTGAAGGGGCAGGCCCGCGCCGCCGTCACCACGGCCCGCGCCTACTGCGAGGACGTCGAGTTCTCACCGATGGACGCGACCCGCGCCGACGTCGAGTTCACCGCCGAGGTGGTCGCGATCGCGGTCGAGGAGGGCGCCACCGTCGTCAACATCCCCGACACCGTCGGCTACACGACCCCGGAGGAGTACGCGGCCTACCTGGCGCGGCTGTACGAGCTGGTCCCCGGGCTGGAGGCGGTCGAGCTGTCGGTCCACTGCCACGACGATCTGGGCCTGGCCGTCGCCAACTCCTACGCCGGCGTCCGCGCCGGCGCCCGCCAGGTCGAGTGCGCGGTCAACGGAATCGGCGAGCGCGCCGGCAACTGCTCGCTGGAGGAGATCGCGATGCTGATCAAGGTGCGCGAGGACGCGCACGGCTTCACGACCGGCATCAACACCCGCGAGATCGCCCGTAGCAGCCGCATGGTCTCGCGCCTGACCGGCTACCCGGTGCAGCCGAACAAGGCGATCGTCGGCCGCAACGCCTTCGCCCACGAGTCCGGGATCCACCAGGACGGTGTTCTGAAGGAGCGCAGCACCTACGAGATCATGGACGCGACCGAGGTCGGCCTGGAGTCGAACTCGATCGTGCTGGGCAAGCACTCCGGCCGCCACGCCCTGCAGGACGCCCTCGAGCAGCTGGGCTTCGTGGTCGAGGGCAACGCCCTGAACTCGGCCTTCAAGGCCTTCAAGGAGGTCGCCGACCGCAAGAAGCAGGTGACCGCGCTCGACCTGGAGGCGATCGTGTCCGACGAGATGCGCGAGCGCTCCGACGCCCACGAGCTGGCCTCCTTCGAGGTCAGCGCCGGCTCCGAGCGCGAGCCGGCCGCCCAGGTCAAGGTGACGATGCCCTCCGGCAAGATCGCCGTCGGTGAGTCCGGTGGCGACGGCCCGATCGACGCGATCTTCCGCGCGATCCAGCAGGCAACCGGAACCGAAAGCGAGCTGAGCCAGTACACGGTCGACTCGGTGACCGGTGGAGACGACGCGCTCGGCGAGGTGACCGTGGTCCTGCGCACCGACGGCCGCCTGGCGACCGGAGTGGGGGTGGCCACCGACATCATCGAGGCCTCCGCCCGCGCCTACCTGCGGGCGCTGTCCAATGCCCTCGAGGGCGCCGCCACCCGCGAGGCCGAGGCCGCCACCGCCGACGCCGCCACCGAGCGCACTCCCGGCCCCTAGTCAGCCCGAGGGGGGAGACCCCACCACGAGTCCGCACTTATGCCGTCTATGGCGGCAGAAATGCGGACTCGTGGATCAGATCGGGCGATCGCCCGGCTTGCGAGCGCTCAGCACGGGGTGATTTCGCGCGTCCAACTGCTTGAGATCGGGCTTGGGGCGACCGCGATTGGACAGAGGATCAGCGCCGGGCGGCTGCATCGAATCCATGCCGGCGTGTACGCGGTCGGGCACGAGGTCCTCACGCGGCGCTCCCGCTGGATGGCCGCGGTGCTCGCTTGCGGTCCCGACGCCGTACTGAGTCACTGGTCGGCAGCGGCCCACTGGGGCTTCCGTGGACACAGCGGCGGATCGATCCACGTCACCTCCCCCAGCAAGACCCGGTCCTGCGGCCCGATCTGTCGTCACCGCGCCCTGCTGCGTCCCGACGAAGTCACGACTCACGACGACATCCCCGTCACCACCGTCCCGCGCACCAACTTCGACCTCGCCGCCGTCTCCGACGCCCATGTCGTCGAGAGCGCCCTGCGTCAGTGCGAATACCTGCGGCTCTATGACCCTCTCTCCCTCTGGGATCTGATGGAGAGATACCCACGCCACCGAGGCAATCGCGCTGCCCGCTTTGCCCTGGCCCGCCTGGAAGAGACCCCCGGCGAGGTCAACGAAGGTCTCGAGGAGCGCTTCCTCGCCTTTCTCGACGCCCGTCGCCTGCCCCGACCAGAGCTCAACGCCTGGCTTACCGCGGAGGGCCACCGCTACAAAGTCGACTGCCTGTGGCGCTCTCAGCGCCAGATCGCCGAGCTCGACTCCTGGCAGGCCCACGGCACCCGCTCGGCCTTCCAGACCGACAAATCCCGCGACCGCCGCCTCCTCCTCGCGGGCTACGCCACGACCCGCATTACCGACCTCCAGCTCAAGCAAGAACCCACGGAGCTCGCCAGTGACCTCCGCCGCCTCCTCGCACTCCCGCCCACCTGAGCCCCACCCCTTGCCGCAACTACCTGCCCGTGTCGTTGCGACAAGGGGTGGGGCGGGGGGGAGACAGTCGTAATACAAACGTTCGTGATAACGTACAAACCGTGAGCCATGCTGTCGCCCAAGTCATCGCCGGACCGCCCGCCGCCGTCGGCCCTCGCATCCGCGCCCTGCGCGACGCGATGGGGCTCTCGTTGCGAGATCTGGCCGAGCGCTCGGGTGTCAGCGCGCCGATGCTCTCGCAGGTCGAGCGCGGGGAGACCAGCCCGACCCTGGCGTCGGCGGCGAAGATCGCCTCCGGGCTGGAGCTGACCCTCTCGCAGCTTCTGCGCCTCGACGAGGGCCAGCACGTCGCCGTCAGCCGCGCCAGCGAGCGCCGCCACTACGAGCGCGGCGGCCACCGGATCGACGAGATGACGCCGCCGATGCCGGGTCAGCGCGCCGACGTCTCCCTGCACGTGCTGGAGCCGGGCGCCACCACCGGCGGCCGCACCGACCCGCCGATGCATGAGCCGGGCAGCCGCGAGACCGCGGTCGTCCTCGCCGGCACCCTGGCTCTGGTCGTCGACGGCAGCCGCTACGACCTGCAAGAGGGGGACAGCGTCACCTTCGACGCCGATCTGCCCCACCATTTCGAGAACGATGGCGAGGAGCCGACCAGGTTCTTCGCCGTGATCGCCGCCGGCCTCAGGCGCGGCTAGAGGAGAGACGATGCCGAAGAATCTGTTCGAGAAGATCTGGGAGACCCACGAGGTGTCCGACGGGTTGATCTACATCGACCTGCATCTGGTCCACGAGGTCACCTCGCCGCAGGCGTTCGACGGCCTGCGCCTGGCCGAGCGCCCGGTCCGCCGCCCCGACAAGACCCTGGCCACGGCCGACCACAACACGCCCACCGACGGCACCATGGCGGCGAACCTGATCGCCGACCAGCTCTCCCGCGTCCAGGTCGAAACCCTGGAGCGCAACTGCGAGGAGTTCGGAATTCCGATCTACTCGCTGGGCTCCGACCGCCAGGGCATCGTGCACGTGATCGGGCCCGAGCTCGGCGTCACCCAGCCCGGGATGACGATCGTCTGCGGCGACAGCCACACCTCGACCCACGGCGCCTTCGGGGCACTGGCCTTCGGCATCGGCACCTCCGAGGTCGAGCACGTGCTGGCGACCCAGTGCCTGGTCCAGAAGCGGCCGAAGACGATGCGGATCAACTACAGCGGCGCGCTCGGCTCCGGCGTCACCCCCAAGGACCTGATCCTCGCCACGATCGGCCGCCTCGGCACCGGCGGCATGACCGGCTACGCGGTCGAGTACGCGGGTCCCGCGATCGAGGCGCTGGACATGCCGGGCCGGATGACGATCTGCAACATGACGATCGAGGGCGGCGGCCGTGCCGGCATGATCGCCCCCGACGAGACCACCTTCGAGTGGGTGCGCGGCCGCCCGGCCGCCCCGCGGGACTTCGACGCCGCGGTCGCCCGCTGGCGGGAGCTGCCGAGCGACGAGGGTGCCAGCTTCGACACCGAGTTCGACGTCGACGCCGGTGCGATCTCGCCGATGGTCACCTGGGGGACCAATCCGGGCATGGTCGTCGAGGTCACCGACACGGTGCCAGACCCGGCCCAGATGGACTCGCCTGCCGACCGCGAAGCGGCCGAGCGCGCGCTCGCCTACATGGGTCTGGAGGCGGGCACGCCGATGACCGAGGTCGCCCCCGAACGGGTCTTCATCGGCTCCTGCACCAACTCGCGGATCGAGGACCTGCGCGAGGCGGCCGAGATCGTCGACGGCCGCCGCGTCGCCGCCGGCATCCACGCGATGGTCGTCCCCGGCTCGCGGCAGGTCAAAGCGGCGGCCGAAGCCGAGGGCCTGCACGACGTCTTCCGCGGCGCCGGTTTCGAATGGCGTGAGGCGGGCTGCTCGATGTGCCTGGGGATGAACCCGGACACGCTCTCCGAAGGGGAGCGCTGCGCCTCGACCTCGAACCGCAACTTCGAGGGCCGCCAGGGCAAGGGCGGGCGCACCCACCTGGTCAGCCCGAGGATGGCCGCCGCCGCGGCCGTCGAGGGACATTTCGTCGACATCAGGGATTGGAGCTAGCCATGAGGCCACTGGACATCATCGAGGGCAAGGTCTCGGTCCTCGACCGAGCCGACGTCGACACCGACCAGATCATCCCCAAGCAGTTCCTCAAGCGGGTCGAGCGGACCGGCTTCGGCGAGTTCCTCTTCTACGACTGGATCCGCGACGGCGAGATCGAGCTGGAGCCGAACCCGATCCTCGTTACCGGCCCCAACTTCGGCTGCGGGTCCTCGCGCGAGCACGCCCCCTGGGCGCTGGAGGACTTCGGCTTCCAGGCGATCGTCGCGCCCTCCTTCGCCGACATCTTCTACTCCAACTGCACCAAGGTCGGGCTGCTGCCGGCGATCGTCGACGAGGTGCACTGCCGCGCGATCGCCGCGGCCGGCGAGGCGCGGATCGACCTCGACGACGAGACGATCAACTGCGCCGCCGGCGTCTTCCAGTTCGCGGTCGAGCCAGACGTCAAACACCGCCTCCTGAACGGACTCGACGACATCGGGATCACGCTTGCCAACGGCGGCGCGATCGACGGCTTCGAGGCGACTCCGGCGGGCGAGCACGGCCCGGTGACGACGGCGCTCTGATGGCCGGGGTCCGCGAGTGGGATGCCGCCACCTACCGGCGGATCTCGGTTCCGCACGAGGAGTGGGCGCGGGCGGTCCTGGAGCGGCTGCCGCTGGAGGGGGACGAGACCGTCCTCGACGCCGGCTGCGGCACCGGCCGCGTCACCCGGATGCTGGTCGAGAGCCTGCCCGACGGGCGGGTGATCGCGGTCGACGGCTCGGAGGCGATGATCGCCGAGGTCCGCGACGTGCTGCGCCCGGTCGACGAGGCCTTCGCCGCCGACCTGACCGAGCTGGAGCTGGCGGAACCGGTCGCCGCCGTCGTCTCCAGCGCCGTCTTCCACTGGATCCACGACCACGACCTGCTCTTCCGCCGCCTGCGCGCCTGTCTACGCCCCGGCGGGCGCCTCGCCGCCCAGTGCGGCGGCAAGGGCAACATCGACGCCTTCCGCCAGGCCGGGCTTGCGGTCTCAGAGCGCGAGCCCTACGCGCCCCATTTCGAGGACTTCGGCGACCTCTGGCACTACGCCGGTGCCGAGGAGACCGAGGAGCGGCTGCGCGCGGCCGGATTCGAGGGCGTCCGCTGCTGGCTGGAGCCGTGGCAGGTGGTCCCGCCCGAGCCCGAGCCGTTCACCCGCACGATCATGCTCTCCGGCCACATCGACCGGCTGCCGCCCGAGCTGCACGATCGCTTCGTCGCCGACGTCCTCGCCGAGGCGGGAGAACCGCTGGTGCTCGACTACGTGCGCCTCAACATCGAGGCCGCCGCGGCGGCGTAGGCCGTAGAGTGCCGGCCCGTGAGTGATGCCCCCCGCATAGTCGTCCTGCCCGGTGACGGGATCGGTCCCGAGATAGTCGCCGCGGCAATTCAGCTGCTGGAGTCGTTGGGGGACTTCGAGTTCGACGAGCGCCTGATGGGCGGCTGCTCGATCGACGCCAACGGCATCGCCCTCACCGATGAGGTTCTCGACGTCTGCAGGGCCGCCGACGCGGTTCTGCTCGGCGCCGTCGGCGGCCCCAAATGGGATACGACCGACCCCGACGCGCCCCGCCCCGAGCAGGGGCTGCTCGGTCTGCGCAAGGGCATGGGCCTCTACGCCAACCTGCGCCCGGTGCGCCCGAGCCCGGCCCTGGTCGGCTCCAGTCCGCTGCGCGAAGAGCGGATTGCCGGCACCGACCTGCTGGTCGTCCGCGAGCTCACCGGCGGCATCTATTTCGGCGCCTCCGGCCGCGAGGGCGACCGCGCCTTCGACACCTGCGAGTACGAGGCCTTCGAAATCGAGCGGATCGCTCGTAGCGCCTTCGAGGCCGCCCGCCGCCGCGCCGAGAGCTCCGGCCGCAAGCCGAAGGTCACCTCTGTCGACAAGGCCAACGTGATGGAGAGCTCGCGACTCTGGCGCGAGGTCGTGACCCGGGTCGCCCCCGAGTACGACGACGTCGCCCTCGACCACCTGCTTGTCGACAACGCGGCGATGCAGCTGGTCTCGCGGCCCGCCGACTTCGACGTCGTCGTCGCCGAGAACCTCTTCGGCGACATCCTCAGCGACGAGGCGGCGATGCTGACCGGCTCGCTGGGGATGCTGCCCTCCGCCAGCCTCGGCGCCGAGGGCGACCCAGGCCTCTTCGAGCCGGTTCACGGCTCGGCCCCCGACATCGCCGGCAAAGGCCTCGCCAACCCGCTCGCGACCTTCCTCTCGGTGGCGATGATGCTGCGCCACGGCCTCGACCGGCCCGACGACGCGGCCCGCATCGAGGCTGCCGTCGACGCGGTGCTGGAGGGCGGCCTGCGGACCGCTGACCTCGCGGCCGGGACGATGGCGCAGCCGCCGATGTCCGACCTCCCCGCCGAGGTCGAGGTCGGCACCGCGGAGATGACCTCCGCGGTGCTCGACGCTCTCGCCGCTTAGCGCGGCGCCTACCGAACTACGGAGCGGTGACGGCCCACTGGCCGTAGGCGCTGAACGTGCCGGCCGCTTTCGCTTTGGCGGCCAGGCCGAAGCCGAGCCGCTGGTTGTTGACCGCTTCGAGGGGAGTCGCTTCCTCGAGGTTGACTTCCTCGGTCAGGTAGATGCAGAGGTTGCCGGCGGTCGCCGTTGGGGCGGATCCGCTGCCGATCCCGGCGCAGTTGGCGTTCGTCGCGCCTTTTTTCAGGATGCTGACCGCGGGTGGATTGCCGGCCAGCGGGAACTGGTAGCTGACCGAGTCGAAGGCGAGCGGATCGCCTGCGCCGGTCGCGGTGCCGCCGATCGCGAACACGCCGCGCAGCGTCTGCCCGCTCCGCAGCGACCCCAGCAGCGGGGCCACGTCGTCGGCCAGTTTCGACAGCGTCACCGAGCCTTTGCCCAGTTTCGCCGCGGTCACGCCTTCGTTCTGCAGCTTGTTGGTGGTGACCACGCCGTTCTTGATCGAGTTGGCGATCACTGCGCCGGCGCCGAGCTTGGCGCTGGTGACCGCGCCGTTGCCGATGTTGCCGGGGGTGACGGCGTTGGCGCCGAGCTTGCCGGTGGTGACGGCCTTGTTGCCGAGCTTGGCGCTGGTCACGGCGCCGTTCTTCAGTTTCGAGGTGTTGACGGCGCCACGCTTGATTTGGTTGGGCCCAACGCTGTTCTTTGGCAGGCCGGCCGCAACCGCAACGCCGCTGAGCGCGGCGAACAGCGCGATCGTGGCGATCACGTTCGCGTAGTTCAGCTTCGGTCGAAGTCTCTTTCTCATGGGTTTTCGCTCCTTCGCTTCGGGTTTTGACAACCATTCGAGCCCGCAGCCCCGAAGCCCTGCGTCTGATCCGGCGCAGGGCAGGCAACATCGGGGGGCTATTGCCCCTAACAAGCGAGGACGCGACCCGATTCGGGGCGGGTCAGAGGCGCTTCAGCGTCACCGTCGTGAAACCGCGCAGGTCTTCGTTGAAGCTGGTGTAGCCCTGGGATGGGTCCGCGGGCGCGAGGAAGTTGGCCTTGAGCTTGATGTTGAGGCTGCCTTTCGAGCCGAAGATCTGGCCGATCGAGAGGGCGCCCTTCTGGTCGTACAGGGAAGGAAAGCTGGTGCCGAGTTCGTCGAAGTTCCAGACCGGGGTCATCCCGCAGGCCAGCGCTGGGTTCTTCGCTTTGCCCGCCCTGCTCGACTCCGCCAGCGCCAGCTTGCCCTTTGCCCAGCTGAGGCTGAGGTCTGAGTTGACCGCGTGGGTTTTTCCGCAGGCCGGGCCGTTGAGCGGGAACGAGAGGCAGTCGATCGGCGCCCGAGACTGGACCGATCCGCTCGCCTCACGTCTCATGCTGCCCTGCACCGCCAACGCCGCATCGCCGAGTCCGCGGCCGTCACGCTGCAAGACGACCACTCCGGGACCCAGTTTGCGGGCCGTCGAGGTCGGATTGCCCACCGTATCTTGAGCGGCTTCGGCAAGCCAACACAAAGGACGAGGGAGCCGACCCGCGTCGTCAGCGCGGTCAGGTTGGCCCGCGTCGTTTGATCGGGCATACTTCCTCGCTATGGAGCCGCAGGAGTTGATCTGGAAGAACGGAGAGTTCGTCGCCTGGGAGGACGCCCAGGTGCACGTTCTGACGCACGGATTGCACTACGGAACCGGCGTTTTCGAGGGGATTCGCTGCTATGAGACCGAGCGTGGCCCCGCCGTCTTCCGCCACGCCGACCACCTCAGGCGGCTCGAGCAGTCGGCCGGCCTCTACTACCTGGAGCTGCCGTTCACGGCCGAGCAGATCCGCCAGGCCACGCACGAGCTTCTGCGCCGTTGCGAGCTGACCTCCGCCTACATCCGGCCGATCGCCTTCCGCGGCTACGGCAGCCTCGGCCTCTTCGCCAAGGACGCGCCGGTCGACGTCGTCGTCGCCGCCTTCCCCTGGGGCGCCTACCTCGGCGACGAGAGCGCCGGCCGCGGCATCCGCGCCAAGGTCTCGAGCTGGCGCCGGATCAGCCCCGGCGGCTCGATCCCGCACGCCAAGGCCTCCGGCTCGTACCTCAACTCGATCCTGGCCAAGACCGAGTCGCACAACTCCGGCTACGACGAGGCGATCCTGCTCGACGAACGCGGTTTCGTCTGCGAGGGCTCGGGCGAGAACATCTTCGTGGTCCGCGACGGCGAGATCGTCACTCCGCCGCACGTCGCCTCGATCCTCGACGGCATCAACCGCAAATCGGTGATCCAGATCGCCCGCGACCTCGGCTACACCGTGGTTGAGCGGGATATCGCCCGGGCCGAGCTCTACCTGGCCGAGGAGGTCTTCCTGACCGGTACCGCGGCCGAGCTGGTGCCGGTGCGCGAGATCGACGACCACCCGCTGGGCGAGCCCGGCGAGATCACCCGCCACGTCCAGGCCAAGTTCATGGACGCGCTCTACGGACGCGCCGAGGAGTACCTGGAGTGGCTCGACTTCGTCGAGCAGCCCGCCGAGGTTGACGCGGCCGATAAGGTCGGTTCCTGATGTATCCGCTCCGCGAGTCGATCGGGCGAATTACCGCAGCCGCCTAGCGGCTGGCGCGGCTCTGCCGTGCGCTCGGGCCGCCGTGGCCCTCCCCGATCTTCAGACTCGAAAGGCAGTAATCAGATGGAACAGGTGAAGCTCTACGACACCACCTTGCGTGACGGCATGCAGGGCGAGGGAATGTCGCTCTCGGCGGCCGAGAAGGCGCGCGTGGTCGAAGCGCTCGACAAGCTCGGCGTGCAGATGATCGAGGCCGGCTTCCCGAGCTCGAACCCGAAGGAGGCGGAGCTGTTCGAACAGCTCTCCGAGCTGGCGCTCGAGCAGGCGACGATCTGCGCCTTCGGGATGACCCGCCGCCGCGACACCGCCGCCGAGGACGACCCCGCCTTGGCGATCCTGGTCGGCTCCTTCGCGCCGGTGATCACCATGGTCGGCAAGACCTGGGGCCTGCACCTGGAGAAGGTGACCAAGGTCTCGCGCGAGGAGAATCTGGCGATGATCTCCGACTCGGTCGGCTTCTGCCTGTCGCAGGGCAAGCGGGTCGTCTACGACGCCGAGCACTTCTTCGACGCCTACCGCGACGACCCCGGCTATGCGCTCGCCTGCCTCGACGCCGCGGTCGCTGCCGGGGCCGAGAACGTCACCCTCTGCGATACTAACGGCTCCAGTCTGCCCGACCAGATCGGCGCCGCGACCGCGGCCGCGGTGGCGCGCGTGGGGGAGGGGGCCGAAGTCGGAATTCACGTTCACGACGACGCCGGCTGCGGCGTCGCCAACTCGCTGGCGGCGGTGCGTGAGGGAGCGCGGATGGTGCAGGGCACGATCAACGGCTACGGCGAGCGCTGCGGCAACGCCAACCTGACCTCGATCCTGCCGGCGCTGCAGCTGAAGTTGGGCTTCGACGTGGTCGATGCCGAGCACCTCGCCTCGCTGGCCGAGACCGTCCATTTCGTCGACGAGCTCTGCAACGTCACCCAGAACCCCGACGCGCCCTACGTCGGCCGCAACGCCTTCGCCCACAAGGGGGGCATGCACGTGGCCGGGATCGAGGCCGACGCGCGGACCTTCGAGCACATCGACCCGGCCGTGGTCGGCAACCAGCGGGCGGTCCTTCCTTCGGAGCTGTCGGGCAAAGCGACGATCCGTGCCCAGGCCGAGCAGGCCGGGATCGAGATCGACGACGCGGCGGCGGCACGGGCAATCGAGAAGCTGAAGGAGCGCGAGCACGCCGGCTACCACTACGAGGCGGCGCCGGCCTCCTTCGAGCTGCTGCTGCGCCACGAGGCGGGCGTCTACAAGCCGCTTTTCAAGCTCGAGAGCTACCGGGTCGTGACCGAGCGCCGGGCCGGCGGCAGGGTCGAGACCGAGGCGACGATCAAGGTCGAGGTCGACGGCGAGCGCTACATGCGGGTGGCCGAGGGCAACGGCCCGGTCAACGCCCTCGACCGCGCCCTGCGCGACGCGATCGCCGATCGCTATCCGCACCTGGCCGAGATCGAGCTGACCAACTACAAGGTCCGCATCCTCGACGAAGACCACGGCACCGGTGCCGTCACCCGGGTTCTGCTCGACTCCGCCGACGGCAGCCGCGAGTGGGGGACGACGGGCGTCTCGGAGAACATCATCGAGGCCTCCTGGCAGGCGCTGGTCGACTCGCTGGAGTACGCCTTCCAGCCACGGCCCGCGCAATAGGCTGCCGCGGGTGACCGACGAGAAGCCGCAGATCCCGCTCGCCCAGCCCGAGATCGGCCCTCGCGAGGAGGAGTTGGTGCTGGAGGTGCTGCGCTCCGGCCAGCTCTCGCTGGGGCCGACGGGGCGGCGCTTCGAGAGCGAGCTCGCCGCCTGGCTCGGGGTGGAGGACGCGGTCGCGGTCTCCAGCGGCACCACCGCCCTGCACCTCGGGGTGCGGATGCTCGGCTGGGGCGAGGGCGACGAGGTCCTGACCAGCCCCTTCAGCTTCGTCGCCTCGGCCAACTGCCTGCTCTACGAGGGCGCGCGGCCGGTCTTCTGCGACGTCGACCCGCTCACGCTCAATCTCGACCCGGCCGCCGCCGCGGACGCTGCGGGTGAGCACACCAAGGGGATCCTGCCGATCCACATCTTCGGCTACCCGGCAGCGATGCCCGAGCTCGAGGTGCTCGCTGCCGCGCGCGGACTCGGCATCCTCGAGGACGCCTGCGAGGCGATCGGTGCGGTCGACTCCGAGGGGCGCGGGGTCGGCACCCGCGGCAACCTCGCCACCTTCGCCTACTACGCGAACAAGCAGGTGACGACGGGGGAGGGGGGCACGATCGTGCCCACCGACGCCGACGTCGCGGCGCGCCTGCGCTCCGAGCGCAACCAGGGCCGTGCGCTCGACATGGGTTGGCTCGACCACGACCGGCTCGGCTTCAACTACCGCCTCTCCGACGTCGCCGCCGCGATCGGGATCGCCCAGGTCGAGAAGCTCGACTCAATGCTGGAGCGCCGCGCCGCTGTCGCCGCGCTCTACGAGCAGGGGCTGGCCGGGGTCGAGGGCGTCGCCGCGCCGATCGCCGGCCGCGGTCAGGAGAAGCGCAGCTGGTTCGTCTACGTCGTCCGCCTCGCCGACGAGGTCGACCGCGACGCGACGATCGCCCGCCTGGCCGAGCGCGGCGTCGCCAGCAAGGCCTACCTGCCCTGCATCCATCTGTTTCCGCATCTGCGGGAGCTGGGCTACCGCGAGGGTCAGTTTCCGGTCGCCGAAGCGGCCTCGGCGCACTCGCTGGCCCTGCCCTTCTTCCCGGCGATGAGCGAGGGCCAGGTGGCACGCGTCTGCCAGGAGCTGGCGACCGCAATACGATCCCGCCCATGAATCGTCGGAGCGACGGGCTCGCAAGCATCCATATCTGGTTCTCTGCGCCGCGAGTTCGTCGCGACTGGTGTGCTTGATGGCCCGCAAAGCACGCTTCCGCAAGGACCCCGATCCGCGCTTCTGGCGCCTCAACCGCTCGCTGCCGTTCGACTGGCAGCTGGCGATCTACGACATCGATCAGTCGCGCGCCCATGCCCGCGGGCTGCGCGGGATCGGCGTCCTCGACGATGCCGAGCTGGACCAGATCGAATCCGGCCTGGAGCGGGTGCGGACGCGGATGGGCGAGCCTGGCTTCGCCTTCGAGGACGCCGACGAGGACATCCACATGGCGATCGAGCGCCTGCTGGGTGAGGAGGCTGGCGCGGTTGCCGGCAAGCTCCATACCGGCCGCTCGCGCAACGACCAGGTCGCCACCGACGTGGCGATGGTGGTTCAGGTCCACGCGATCAACGCGATCGAGCTCTGCGGCGCCGCGATGGAGCGCCTGCTGGCGCTGGCCGAGTCGCACTCCGACTGGCCGATGCCCGGCTACACCCACCTCCAGCGGGCCCAGCCCGTCTACCTCGGGCACCATCTGCTCGCCTATTACTGGATGCTCGCCCGCGACGTGCTTCGTTTCCAGTTCGCGCTCGACAGCGCCAGCGTGATGCCGCTCGGCTCCGGCGCCCTCGCCGGCGTCAACTGGGAGATCGACCGCGACGCGGTCGCTGCCGACCTCGGTTTCGACCATGTCAGCCACAACTCGATCGACGGCGCCTCCAATCGCGATTTCGTCCTCGACTACCTCTCCGCCGCCTCGGCCTGCTCGATGCACCTCTCGCGGCTGGGCTCGGAAATCGTCATCTGGAGCTCCACCGAGTTCGGCTTCTGCGAGCTCGACGAGACCTTCTCCTCGGGCTCCTCGATCATGCCGCAGAAGAAGAACCCGGACTCGGCCGAGCTGCTGCGGGCCAAGAGCCCGCGTGTGGCCGCCTCCTACGCGACCCTGCTCGGCGTCATGCACGCGCTGCCGCTGACCTACGGAAAGGACATGCAGGAGGACAAGGAGCCGCTGTTCGACGCGATTGACACGATCGAGGCATGCCTCGAGGTGACCGCGGGCATGCTCGAGGGCATCGCCTTCGACCGCGAGCGGATGGAGGAGGCCTCCGGCGACGAGATGCTGGCGGCGACCGAGGTGGCCGACCTGCTGGTCCGCCGCGGCGTCCCCTTCCGCGAGGCGCACGGGATCGTCGGCGACCTCGTCCGCGACGCGGTCGGGCGCGGCAAGTCGCTCTCGGAGCTGACGCCGGTCGAGCTCGAGCAGCGCTCGGAGCTGCTCGACGAGAGCTACTACGAGGTCCTGCAGCGCGGCAGCTGGCTGGAGTCGAAGCGGATCGCCGGCGGCACCGGCTCGGCGCCGCTGGCGGTGCAGATCGAGGCCGCGCGCGAGACGCTCACAGCCGTCCAGGCCCGGGTCCGCGAAGAGCGGGAGTAAGGCCATGCCCAAACCCGGGTGGAGTCAGCCGTGCCGAGGGCACGGCTGACGACTGACTTCTTCGATCGGTCCGTCCACGAGGTTGCCCGCGAGCTGATCGGCTGCCAGCTCTTCTTCGATGGCGTCGGCGGCACCATCGTCGAGACCGAGAGCTACGAGCGCGACGACCCGGCCTGCCACGCCTACGTCGGTCTGACCGAGCGTACCCGGGTCCTCTTCGGCCCGCCGGGCCGCGCCTACGTCTACCTCTCCTACGGCATCCACAATCTGCTCAACGCGGTCGCCGAGCCCGAGGGGGACGCTGCCGCGGTCTTGATCCGGGCCCTGGAACCGACCGTGGGCCTGGAGAGGATGCGCGCCCGCCGCGGCGCCCACCTCGCCGACACCGACCTCTGCTCTGGCCCCGGCAAGCTGACCGAGGCGCTCGGCGTCGGCCTCGCCCAGAACGACACCGACCTCACCCGCGACCCCTTCCTGCTGACCCCGCCCCCCGGCGATCCACCCGCCGTCATCGTCGGCCCAAGGATCGGCATCACCAAAGCCACCGACCGCCCCTGGCGCTTCTGCGCGGTCGGCAATCCCCATGTCTCGAGGCCGCGGCCGGCTGTCTGAGGCTCGGCTGCCGCTCCCCCCCAACCTCGAGCCGCCGCGCTCCTCCCCGGACCTCTGGCCGCTGACTCACCGACCTCGGGCCGGGAGGGACGGTGGGGGTGCCCTCCTCCCTCGCTGGATTTTTCGCCCCGAACAACAAGAAGCTCTCAAGGACGGACAAGCGAAAAATTAACGCCGCTCGTACGGAGGACACCCCCACCGTCCCTCGCGAACCGGGACCATCTTGAAGCTGACGACTCAGGGTCCGTGATCCCTAGAGAGAGACGACCAGGGTCCATGATCTCTAGAGAGAGACGGCCAAGGTTCGGAACCTCTCTAGATAGACGACCAAGGGACGCAATCTCTCTCAAGAGAAGGCCAAGGGCCCAATCCGCCCAAGGTTCATCCAAAAACCTCCTCCACGAGTTGCCGGTTGTTACCGCTATGCGGAACTAACCGGCAACTCACCAGCTGGGAGCGGGCTCGATCTCTCCCGGCAGACGAGCGAACCCTGGACCCCATCCCAAGAGCAAACGATCGAACCCTGGGAGCGATCCAAACTGCAAACGATCGAACCCTGGGAGCTAGCGGAATCTTCGAGGTGCTCTGAGGGGAGGGGTTGGGGGTCTCTCGCGCACAGCGGCGTTAATTTTTCGCTTGTCAGTTCTCGAGAGCTATCCGAGAGTCCGGGCGAAAAATCCAGCGAGCACGAGAGACCCCCAACCCCTCTCACCAAACCCCCCGAAGCAAGTCCGCCCCCGGCCGGGCCCACTCAGCCCGCAGTAACCCCGCCACCCCCTTCCGGCGTCGCTTCAGGAGCGGCTTCCGGCGTCGCTTCAGGAGTCGCTTCCGGCGTTTCCTCGGCTTCAGGCGCGACTTCGCCACCGCCTTCTTCCCCTTCGAACGATTCTTCGACTTCTTCGGGTTCGACCGGCACGTATTCCGTTTCGCCTTCGGTCGATTCTTCGTCGTCGGAGTCCTCGCCGTCTTCCCTGGCTTTCTTCTCGGCCGCCTTTTCGGCGGCGTGTTCGGCCTGGATGTCCTCCCAGGCCGACATCACCGAGGCCCAGATCAGGGCCGGGAAGGTGCCGCCCTGGACGGGCCCGCCCTGGTAAAGCGTCGTCATCGGCGTCGTCGTGTCGGCGTAGCCGACCCAGACGCAGGCGGTCGCCTCGTCGCTGATGCCGCCGCAGAACCAGGCATCGCCGTTGTTCTCGGTCGTCCCCGTCTTTCCCCACTGGCCTTCGGCGCCGATCTGGGCGTTCTCACCGGTGCCGGAGGAGACCACGGTTTCGAGGATCCGCTTTGCTTCCAGGGCGACGTCTTCGTTCAGGACCTGATCGTGGGTGGAGTCGTTCTCGCCGCCTTTGATGATGTCGCCGTCCTTGTCCGTGACCTCGGTGAAGGAGACGGGGCTGTCGCCGGGGCGGGGCGCCAGGGTGCCGCTGATGCGGTCGCCGTTGTTGCCGAGGGTCGAGTAGGCGTAGGTCCAGCCGAGCGGCGTCACGCCTTCCTCGAGCCCACCCAGCACCATCCCCGGGTTGGTCGAGATCGGATCCGCATAGCCCATCTTGTGGGCGGTGGCGGCGATCGAGCGAGTGCGGTCCTGGACCGTCTTGCCCTTCAGGCCTTCAAGCGCGAGCTGGGCATAGATCGAGTTGTCCGAGTAGGTCGTCGCGCATTCGATCGAGCAGGAGCCGAGGTAGGCATCCTCGTCGTTGGTGACGCTGTACGTTTCCTTGCCCTTTTTGCCGAAGGCGAATTCCTGCTCTGAGGATTCGTACACGGTCGAGGGCGAGATCCCCTGTTCCAGCGCGGTGATCAGGGTGAACGGCTTGATCGAGGAGCCGGGCTGGCGGTGGCCCTGGGTGGCGAGGTTGAAGGGCGCGGTTTCGAAGTCGGGGCCGCCGACCATCGCCTTGATGGTGGCGTTGTGGTTGTCGATGACGACCAGCGAGGCGGTCGCCGGCGTATAGCCCATGTAGGAGCGGACGGCTTCTTCGGCCTTTTCCTGCAGTTGCAGATCGAGCGTGGACTTGACTCGCAGGCCGCCGAAGAATGCCTTCGAGGGCCCGTAGCGTTCGACCAGCTGCTGGCGCAGGTAGGCGGTGAAGTAGGGAGCCTTGGAGTCCAGGCTCGGCGGCTCGATGTCGTTGGCCGCAGGAAGCGCCTGCTTTTGGCCTTCGCTCAGCTGTTCATCGGAGATGTAGCCCTGCTCGTACATCTTTTCCAGCACCACGTTGCGCCGCCCCAGCGAGTTTTCGGGGTAAACCTTGGGATCGTAGGCCGAGGGCGAGGCAATCGAGGAGGCCAGGGTCGCGGCCTCCCAGGGCTCCAGCACCGAGGCGCAGGGCTCCTCGGTGGTGCCGCAACCGGGATGGGCGGCGCCGAAGAAGGTCCGCGCCGCCGCCTCTATCCCGTAGGCGCCCTCGCCGAAGTAGATCGTGTTCAGGTACTCGGTGAGGATCTTGTCCTTGCTCCAGTGGCGCTCCAGCCGGTAGGCGAGCGCCGCCTCCTTGAACTTGACGAAAAGGGTCCTGGTGCTTTCGGCTTCGAGCGCGTTCTTGACGAACTGCTCGGTGATCGTCGAGCCGCCCTGGGCAGCGCTCTGGCTGAGGATGTCTTTGACCAGGGCGCGGCCGATGCCCTGGAAGTCGACGCCGTCGTGCTCGTAGAAGCGGGCGTCCTCGATCGCCACCACCGCATTCTTGATGTTGGGGGAGATCTGGGCGCTGTTGAGGAGAATTTTGTTCTGGTCGCTGGTCAGCGTCCCCAGCGTTTCCCCGTTGGCGTCGACGATGACGCTGTTTTTCGACGACTTGTACTGGGCGAAGTTGTAAATCGCCGGCAGGTCCTGGGAGACCGCCGCCATCATCCCGAACACGGTCGAGACCATCGCCAGGATCGCCAGCCCGAGCAGCACGAAGAGGATCCGCAGCTTCTTCAGCCGTGGACGCTTGGGCTTTGGGGGAGGAGCCGGAGACGCGGGCGGGCTGTCGCCGCCGTCATCCTGCCGGCGCTTTCTGCGAAAGAAGGCCATCGAGGGGGTGAAACACGAACGCCCGACGACCGGATCGGTCCGCCGAGCGAGAGCGGCAGTCTAGCATTGCGCCCGTGAGTGCCGAACGAGCGAGCGTGCATATCCGGTCCTTCGCGAAGCGAGAGAGGCACGAACAGTCGTGACGGCGGATCTGACGCGAAACGCGGTCGAGGTTCTGCCCGAGGGCAGGCTGGCCGAGCAGCTGGCCGGCGGGCGACCGCTGCGGGTCAAGCTCGGGATCGATCCGACCACCGCCGACATCCACCTCGGGCACACGGTGGTGCTCGAGAAGCTGGCCGCCTTCCAGCGTCAGGGCCACACGGTCGTCCTCATCATCGGCGACTTCACGGCCCGGGTCGGCGACCCGAGCGGTCGCTCGGCCACCCGGCCGATGCCGACGGCGGAGGAGATCGAGGCCAACGCGGCTACCTACCAGGAGCAGGCGTTCAAGCTGCTCGACCGCGAGCTGACCGAGGTCCGCCACAACAGCGAGTGGCTGCGGATGGAGCCGGAGGCCCTGCTCGGTCTGCTGGCCCAGACCACGGTCGCGCGCCTGCTCGAGCGCGATGACTTCCAGAAGCGACTCGGCGCCAAGCAGCCGATCGCGGCCCTGGAGCTGCTCTACCCACTGCTGCAGGGCTACGACTCGGTCGCGGTCGAGGCCGACGTCGAGCTGGGGGGGACCGACCAGAAATTCAACCTCCTGTTCGGCCGCGACGTCCAGAGTGCCTACGGACAGGCTCCGCAGTCGATCCTGACGATGCCGATCCTGGTCGGCACCGACGGAGTCCAGAAGATGAGCAAGTCGCTGGGCAACTACGTCGGCGTCACCGACCCGCCGGAGCAGATGTTCGGCAAGCTGATGTCGATCCCCGACCCGGCGATGGACGAGTACTTCCGGCTGCTGTTGGACTCCGAGACGCCGGCCGGGCCGCCGAACGAAGCAAAGCGGGAGCTGGCGCGGCGCCTGGTCGACCGTTTCCACGGCGAGGGAGCCGGCGCCGACGCCGAGGCCCTGTTCAACCAGGTCTTCGTCGACCGCGGCGTTCCCGACGACATCGAGGACTGGGAGATCGGCCCCTATCGGGGCACCGAGCCGGGCGTGATCCTGCTGCCGCAGCTGATCGGCGCCGGCTTCGAGCTCAGCTCCAGCGAGGCGCGCCGCCTGATCAAGCAGGGCGCGGTGCGGCTCGACGGCGAGCAGATCCCTGCCGAGACGCTGGAGTTGCCACGCGCCGACCTGGCCGGTAAGGTCCTGCAGGTCGGGAAGCGGCGCTTTCTACAGCTGGTAGACGGCCCTGCGTAGCCCTCCGCGAGGGGGACTAGGCAAACGTCGGCCGGAGCGCTATACTCCCGCGTCCTCTTGGGGCTGCCCCGTGCGGTCCCATGCGTTGAGGAGCGACGAGTCCCGTCGACAAGGCGCAACGGTCTTTGAAAACTGAGCAGCGTGCACTCCGCGGACCCATCAACAGGTCTGCGGAATGTTTGAGCCCGAAAACCCGGCGCGCCAGCGCGCTGGGTTGCATTTGATTTACCTCGTCATGCCGGCCGTCGTACTTGTGTACTCGGCGGCCATATAGGTTTGACAGGCTCTCTGTAGAAGTATCTTCACGGAGAGTTTGATCCTGGCTCAGGACGAACGCTGGCGGCGTGCTTAACACATGCAAGTGGTGCGACGAACCAGGGCTTGCCCTGGGGCAAAGCCGCGAACGGGTGAGTAACACGTGGGTAATCTGCCCCGATGACCGGGACAACCCGAGGAAACTCGGGCTAATACCGGATGTGGTGCACGGATTTAAGTCTGTGTACTAAAGGAAGCTTCGGCCTCCGCATTGGGAGGAGCCCGCGGCCCATTAGCTTGTTGGTGAGGTAACGGCTCACCAAGGCAACGATGGGTAGCTGGTCTGAGAGGACGATCAGCCACACTGGGACTGAGACACGGCCCAGACTCCTACGGGAGGCAGCAGTGGGGAATCTTGCGCAATGCGCGAAAGCGTGACGCAGCAACGCCGCGTGGGGGAAGACGGCCTTCGGGTTGTAAACCCCTTTCAGGAGGGACGAAGGTTCACCGGTGAATAGCCGTGTGGATTGACGGTACCTCCACAAGAAGCTCCGGCTAACTACGTGCCAGCAGCCGCGGTAATACGTAGGGAGCAAGCGTTGTCCGGAATCATTGGGCGTAAAGAGCGCGTAGGTGGCTGTATAAGTCCGTTGTGAAAGTCAAAGGCTCAACCTTTGAAAGCCGATGGATACTGTAGAGCTAGAGTACGGAAGAGGCGAGTGGAATTCCTGGTGTAGCGGTGGAATGCGCAGATATCAGGAGGAACACCAATAGCGAAGGCAGCTCGCTGGGACGTTACTGACACTGAGGCGCGAAAGCGTGGGGAGCGAACAGGATTAGATACCCTGGTAGTCCACGCCGTAAACGATGGGTACTAGGTGTGGGAGGTGTCGACTCCTCCCGTGCCGTCGCTAACGCACTAAGTACCCCGCCTGGGGAGTACGGCCGCAAGGCTAAAACTCAAAGGAATTGACGGGGGCCCGCACAAGCAGCGGAGCATGTGGTTTAATTCGACGCAACGCGAAGAACCTTACCTGGGCTTGACATGTCAGTGACCGCCGTGGAAACACGGTTTTCCTTCGGGACACTGTCACAGGTGGTGCATGGCTGTCGTCAGCTCGTGTCGTGAGATGTTGGGTTAAGTCCCGCAACGAGCGCAACCCCCGTTCCATGTTGCCAGCATTAAGTTGGGGACTCATGGGAGACTGCCGGTGACAAACCGGAGGAAGGTGGGGATGACGTCAAGTCATCATGCCCCTTATGTCCAGGGCTACACACGTGCTACATTGGCGCATACAAAGGGCAGCAATACCGCGAGGTGGAGCAAATCCCATAAAGTGCGCCTCGGTTCGGATTGGAGGCTGAAACTCGCCTCCATGAAGGTGGAGTTGCTAGTAATCGCGGATCAGCAATGCCGCGGTGAATACGTTCCCGGGCCTTGTACACACCGCCCGTCACACCACGAAAGCGAGTAACACCCGAAGCCGGTGGCCTAACCGCAAGGAGGGAGCCGTCGAAGGTGGGACCCGTGATTGGGGTGAAGTCGTAACAAGGTAGCCGTAGCGGAAGCTGCGGCTGGATCACCTCCTTTCTAGGGAGATTTCTCTAGAACGTCGACCGGGCTCCGTGTCGACTCTTGTAGTCGGCACGTACGCTGCTCAGTTTTGAGAGACCACCCATGGAATCCCCGTGGGTGCGCCTCGGTGGACCTTGAAAACTGCACAAGGCCAATATTCGGAATCCGCTTGCGGATTCCGATGGGTATTTAATTAACGAACCACGCACGTAAGTGAGTGGTTCGCTCACCGTCAAGATAGTAAGAGTTTACGGTGGATGCCTTGGCACCAGGAGTCGATGAAGGACGTGGACGGCTGCGATAAGCCGCGGTTAGGCGCTGAACAGCCTTTGACCCGCGGATCTCCGAATGGGAAAACCCGGCGCCGGTAATGCGGCGTCATCCGGCTGTGAATACATAGCGGTCGGAAGGGAACCGGGCGAACTGAAACATCTAAGTAGCCCGAGGAAAAGAAATCAACCGAGACTCCCTTAGTAGTGGCGAGCGAAAGGGGATCAGCCCAAACCTGACAGATGTAAGCGGGCACGCGTTGTCTGTCAGGGGTTGTAGGACTTCATGCCCGAGCCGTGCCTGGCTCGGCGGCAGTTACCAAATCAGGTGTTAACCGAAGCGAGTGGAACCTCGCACCATAGAGGGCAATCGTCCCGTAGGTGAAAACATACTGATCTGTCGATTGGAGTTCCTGAGTAAGACCACACCCGTGAAACGTGGTCTGAATCTGGGGGGACCACCCTCCAAGGCTAAGTACTACCTGGTGACCGATAGTGAACTAGTACCGTGAGGGAAAGGTGAAAAGCACCCCTGAAGGGGAGTGAAATAGTACCTGAAACCGTAGACTTACAAGTGGTCGGAGCATCCTTGAGATGTGACGGCGTGCTTTTTGCATCACGAGCCGGCGAGTTACTCGTCAGTGGCAAGGTTAAGCGATGAGCGGAGCCGTAGCGAAAGCGAGTCTGAATAGGGCGACACAGTCACTGGCGGTAGACCCGAAACTGAGCGAGCTATCCATGGGCAGGCTGAAGCGGGGGTAAGACCTCGTGGAGGGCCGAACCGACCTAGGTTGAAAACTGGGCGGATGACCTGTGGATCGGAGTGAAAGGCTAATCAAGCTCAGAGATATCTGGTTCTCTCCGAAATATATTTAGGTATAGCGTCGAGCAATTGCGTTGCGGCCGTAGAGCACTGTTTGGACTAGGGGCCCTACCAGGTTACCGACTTCAGGCAAACTCCGAAGACCGTTACGGTTAACTCGGCAGTCAGTGTGCGGGGGATAAACTTCGTACGCGAGAGGGAAACAACCCAGACCATCAGCTAAGGACCCTAAGTGCTAGCTAAGTGGCAAACGATGTCCGAATGCAGAGACAACCAAGAGGTTGGCTTAGAAGCAGCCACCCTTGAAAGAGTGCGTAACAGCTCACTGGTCAAGTGTTCGGGCGCGGATAATTCAACGGGGCTCAAGCTAGCCTCCGAAGCTATGGGTGTGCAGGCCTGCGGGCTCTGTACGCGGTAGGAGAGCGTTCTAATTGCGTGAAGCGGCGTCGTAAGGCTCCGTGGAGCGATTAGAAGTGAGAATGCCGGCATGAGTAACGAAAGTGGGGTGAGACTCCCCACCACCGATTGTCCAAGGTTTCCTGAGTAAAGTTCGTCTGCTCAGGGTTAGTCGGGACCTAAGGCGAGGCCGAAAGGCGTAGCCGATGGCCAACAGGTTGATATTCCTGTACCACGTCGTTTCCGTTATGACCGATGGGGGGACGGGGAAGGGTAAGGGATCCCAGGCGATGGTAGTCCTGGGGCAAGCACGTAGCCAGTCGCTGTAGGAAAATCCGCAGTGATGTTTACGCGAGGTGCGATGCCAGCTGGCTTGACCGCCGGCAAGTCCCCAATCCCATGCCTCCAAGAAAAGCCTCTAGGCAGGATTCGCGTGCCCGTACCGATAACCGACACAGGTGGACAAGTAGAACATACTGAGGTGAGCGAGCTAACTCTCGTTA